>NZ_BBRG01000001.1:1533646-1829653 GCF_000975155.1 Demequina globuliformis | reverse complement strand
GTGCATGTGAGTGCCGGAAATTGCGGGATTTCCGGCACTCACATGCACGACCGAGGGGCGCGGAGGGGGGCCGGGCGCGGCGGGGGTCAGGCGCGGCGGGGGTCAGGCGCGGGGCGGGGTTGCTCGCCTACTTGAGTCGCGCACCACCAGCTCTGGCTGAAACTCCACGTGCTCTCGCTCGTCGTCGGGGCCGAGCGTAGATTCGCGCAGCAGGAGTTCCACCGCCTTGCTCCCGAGCACGGCGCGCGGTTGCCGCACCGAGGTGATGGGGACCACGGCAGCGGCCGCGAAGGAAATGTCGTCGTAGCCCACGAGCGCGACGTCATGAGGAATCGAGACCGGGTCGGGGCCAGACAGCAACGCCTGTTGCACCCCGATGGCCAACAGGTCGTTTGCGGCGAAGACGGCGTCGCACTGGCCCGTCCGGACCATCTCGCGTACACGCTCGCCCACGCGCATGCCGTCGTCCAGGGTCAAGGCCTGGGTGGGCACGTGCGTGATGGTCGCCCCGGGCGCGGCCGCGACGGCCCCAGTCGCGCCGGCTAGCCGGTCCTCAACCTGGGTCAGGCCGGACGGTCCCCCCACGAACACGAGGCGCTCGCACCCCTGGTCCAACAAGTGCCGCGCCGCGAGCGCACCGCCGGTCGTGTCATCGACGGCGACGGACGCCACCGACGAATCCGAGGACCGCCGGTCCACCAGCACCACCGGCACGCCGTGTGCCCGCAAGGCGGCGACGTGAGGCTGGTGCCGAGAGGTTTGCGCCAGCAATACGCCAGCGACGCGTTGGCGCTCGAATTGCTGCAGGTGCGAGGTCTCGCGGTTCACGGATTCTCGCGAGTTAGCGATGACGACGGTCAACCCGGCCTCAAGCGCCGCGTCCTCAACTCCCTCCGCCACGTCAGTGAAGAATGGGTTGCCCACGTCGAGCACCACGAAGGCGATCGTGGTGGACTGCCCGGCGCGCAGTTGACGTGCGGCGGCATTGGGCACGTACCCCAACTCCGAGATCGCCGCCTGCACTCGCGCGAGGGTGTCCGCCCTGACGTAGTCGGGTCGGTTGATGACGTTCGATACTGTTCCGATCGAGACCCCTGCCCGGGCGGCGACGTCCTTGACGCTCACCATGACAGTGCCACAGCGGCCCAGGACACTCGGGGCATGGGTAGCGTGAGGATGCCGTCCACGATCGTGACGCCGGCGAGTTCACCCAGGGTGACGCGGTTGGGCTCGGCTGCCGTGTTGGCCGCGTGGAGGTCCTCATCCGCCAGCAGGTGTGCCTCCGAGATCTGCACGTCCCCCAGCTGGCTGACATCGATCTCGATGGTGCGCTCGCCTGTGCGGGCGCGGTTGACGACAAACACGCTGGCGGTGCGCGCGTCCTCGTCGACCGTCGCGACGGCATCTGCGTCCGGCACAGGACCCAGCTGCGTGGTGTCGACTGTGCCCGCGCGGACGTCAACGTCGACGGCGACACCGCGCGCCAGCCTCGAAGTCGTGGCGAACGGGAAAAAGGTCGCCTGACGCCAGGCAGGCCCGCCTGGCTCGGTCATGATGGGCGCGATGACGTTGACGAGCTGCGCCAGCGATGCGCTGGTGACCCGGTCGCAGTGCCGCAGCAGCGAGATCAGCAGGGACCCAAAGACCACGGCGTCGAGCACCGAGTACTGGTCCTCGAGCAGCCGGGGAGCGTACTGAAATTCGTCGACTCCGGTCCCGGAGAACGCGCCCTCCGGCGGGCGGTTCATGTACCAGACGTTCCACTCGTCGAACGAGATGTTGACCGTCTTGGAGGACTTAGCGAGCGCCTTGGCGTGGTCTGCGGCGGCCACGACGTCATCGATAAACCGGTCCATGTTCACCCCGGACGCGAGGAAGCTGTCGACGTCGCCGTCGCGCTCCTCGTAGTAGGCGTGACAGGAGATGTAGTCGACGAACTCGTACGTGTGGCGCAGCACAGTGCGCTCCCAGTCGCCGAAGGTCGGCATCGCTGAGCTAGACGAGCCGCACGCGACGAGCGAGATCGACGGATCCATGAGCTTCATGGCGTGAGCGGTGCGCGCCGCCTTTTTGCCGTAGTCATCGGCGTCGAGGTGCCCCAGTTGCCAGGGTCCGTCCATCTCATTGCCGAGGCACCACATGTCGATCGCGAACGGCCGCTCGCGCCCGTGCTCACGGCGCAGGTCAGACAGCGCGGTTCCCCCTGGCACGTTGGCGTACTCAAGAAGATCGAGCGCCTCGGCAGTGCCACGGGTGCCCAGGTTCACCGCGAGCATCATGTCGCTGCCGACCCGCTCTAACCACGCGGCAAACTCGTGCAGGCCCACCTCATTAGTTTCGATGGAGTGCCAGGCGAGATCCAGGCGACGGGGCCGCGACTCGCGTGGCCCCACGCCGTCCTCCCATCGGTACCCCGACACGAAGTTGCCTCCCGGGTACCGGATGGTCGCGACTCCGAGTTCCTTCACGAGGTCGATGACGTCCTGCCGAAATCCGTCGGCGTCCGCAGTGGGGTGGTCGGGCTCGAAGATGCCGGTGTAGATGTGCCGCCCCAGGTGTTCAACGAAGCCGCCAAAGAGGCGCCGGGGCACAGGGCCGATGCGACGGTGGGGGCTCACGGACATGGTGACAGTGGTCACGGGGTCTCCTCGTAGGCGGTGGCGAGAGCGGCGCCTGCGGCGCGCAGCCAGGCGGCGGTGTCCGCCATGGCTTGCTGCGGCGACCCCGCGAGGTCGCCGAGGGCGTATGCGTGCGTGAAGTCAGTGGTGGGAGCGTCGATCGCTCCAGCGATCAGGGCAGTCGGCACGCCCGCGGCCCCGGCTCTCCTCGCGACCTCGGACACGACCTTTCCCTGTGCGGACTGGGAGTCGAAACGTCCCTCTCCGACCACGACGAGGTCCGCGCCTACGAGCGCGTCGTCTACACCGGCGGCGTCAGCCAGGGCGGCGGCACCCGAACGCAGTTGGGCCCCCCAGGTGGCGAGCCCAAAGCCGGTGCCTCCTGCCGCACCTGTGCCCGGGGCGGACGGGTCCACCGGTTCGCTGCCTGACCACGCGGCCATGGCAAGCGCGGTGCGGCTCGCGAAGTGAGCCAGGCCCGCGTCGAGCTGCTCAATGTCCGCAGCCTCGGCGCCTTTTTGCGGTCCATACACTGCTGCAGCGCCGTCCGGTCCGCATAGGGGGTTGGTCACGTCGGTGAGCACGGTCGCGCCACGGACGGGAGGCCGCCGTAGTCCGCGCGTATCAACGTCGTGGATCCGCGCGAGTCCTCGCCCACCGGGGTCAACAACCATGCCGTCCGCATCGAGAAAACGGGCTCCCAGAGCTTCCAGGGCGCCGGCGCCTGCATCGGTGGAGGCACTCCCGCCCACGGCGATCAGCATCTCTTCCACGCCGTGGTCGAGCGCTGCGAGCATCACCTCGCCGAGCCCCACGGTGTGGGCCTCGAGCGGCGACAGGCGCTCCATGAGCGTGATCCCCGAGGACTCGGCGAGTTCCACGACGGCAACGGCGCCGCGGTCGCTGTCGGTGGACTTCAACTCGAGCCATCGCGCCCTGACGGGGCGTCCATCTGGGCCACACACAGTGACCTCGTGCTGTGCCGCGCCGTGCGCCGTCGAGAGCGCGTCGAGTGTCCCCTCGCCGCCGTCGGCCATGGGTACCAGCACCACCTCAGCGGTGGGCGCTACTGCAGCGATCCCCTCGGCGACTGCCGCGCACGCCTGTGCCGCAGTCGCGGTCCCCTTGAAAGAGTCGAGCGCGAGGACGATCTTCATCGCTGCCGCCTCACGACAGCGACGCCAAACGGCGCCAGCGTCACCGAGGTGACCGGGGCATCGGCCAGAAGGTCCTGCCCTTGCACATCCACCGTGACGGCCGCAGACCCAAAGTTGATGAGCGTGACGACGTCACCACGCGTGGACACGTCCACGTGGGCGGGCACTCCACCCAGCACAGGCGCGACCCCAGCGTCATCGAGGAAGTGGCGCACCAGGGTGTCCACGCCGGCCTCGTCCGGCACTGTTGCGAGGTACCAGCCCACGCCCGCGCCGTGCACGTTGCGGGTGAGCGCGGCATCGCCGTGGCGCCGCCCCGTGGTGAACTCCGCCACGACATCGGCCCCACCGGCGTGCACTTCCTCAGCGAGGAAGCCGCCTGTGAAGTCGCCACACGCACCGCTGGCGCGAGCCTCAGACTCACCCGGTCCCCCGCCTGGCGACACCAAAGCGCCAAAGTCCTCCACGGTGACGCCGAGCGTGTCGCGCAACTGCGTGAGGTACCCGCCATCGCGGAACTGGTCGCGTGCGTCAACGACGTCCGTGAATGGCCCGGCGACGAGGTGCCCGCCGCCGTCAACGAATGACGTCAGCGCCTGCGCGCCGGAGTCCGTGAGGAGATACAGCAGGGGTGCGAATGCCAGCTGGTAGCGGTCATGGACCTGGTCGGGGCCAACGATGTCGACGGCGACGTGAGCGCGGTGCAGGGCGCGGTACCAGCGTTGAATGATCGCGAGGTAGTCGATGCCGTTATGAGGATGGTCGGGGCTTTCGATCGCCCACCAGGCCTCCCAGTCGAAGACCAAGGCGACGCGTGCCCCCGCTTGCCCGGCCGGCAACTCCGGGAGCGTCGCAAGGTCGCGTCCCAGGCGCACCACCTCTCGCCACGTGCGTGTATCCGTCCCTGCGTGCGGCAGCATCGCGGAGTGGAACTTCTCCGCGCCGGCGCGCGATTGGCGCCACTGAAAGAAAAGGACCCCATCTGCGCCGCGACCCACGGCCTGCCACGACAACGCTTCCATCTGTCCCGGAGCCTTGGGTGCGTTGCTCGGTCGCCAGTTGAGCGCGTTGCTCGCCTGCTCCATCAGCAGCCACGGGACGTGGGGCTTGAGCGAGCGCACGAGGTCGCGCTGGAAGGCTGCGTCACGAAAGGACTCGGCATCGTTGGGGTCCGGGTAGCAGTCGTCAGTGACCACGTCGAGGTGGGCGACCCACTGCCGGTAGTTCGCAGGCTTGAAGGCGCCCATGAAGTTGGTGGTGATGGGCTGCTTCGCGCCAGCCTCGAGAAGGATCTCCTTCTCCATCAGGTAGCACTCGAGCAGCATGTCAGAGGTGAAGCGTTTGAAGTCCAGCAGTTGCCCTGGGTTGTGACTGTAGGGCGCCGCCGCTGGAGTGCGGACCTGCCCAAAGCCCGTGTAGCGCTGCGACCAGAAGGCCGTACCCCAGGCCTCGTTGAGGGCGTCCACGGTGCCATACCGACGCTCCAACCACTCCCGGAACGCCCGCTGCGCGTTCTCTGAGTGGTCCTCGTGTACGTGACAGCCGTACTCGTTGTTGACGTGCCACATCACGACGGCAGGGTGGTCGACGTAGCGCTGCGCCAAGGCAGCGACGAGGTCACCGGCCAGGCGCCTGTAGGTGGGGGAACTCGGGGCGTAGTGCTGGCGGCTGCCGGGCCCGAGCATGACTCCCTGCGCCGTCACCGGCAAGACGTCGGGGTAGTGCTCGTGCATCCACGGCGGCGGCGAGGCGGTGGCTGTCGCGAGATCCACCGCGATGCCGCCCTCATGGAGCAGGTCGATCACGCGGTCCAACCAGGCAAAGTCGAATTCACCCTCCGCAGGCTGGATGCGACTCCACGAGAAGATGCCCAGGCTCACCATGGTCACGCCGGCCTCGCGCATGCGCGCAACGTCCTGCGGCCAGACCGACTCGGGCCACTGCTCGGGGTTGTAGTCACCGCCGTAATGCACCACTACCTGTCTCCTTTGACCGTTGTTGGTTGCCGTGTGTCCATCGTGACACCCCCACCTCCCGCCTCAGCGGAGGCAGGTGACGTTCACGAATCCGCGGTGCGACCGCGACAGGCACGTCACCTCTACTCGCCGCGGGGGCCGCGTGGGCGGCGTGGGCGTGCAGGGATCGCGACCAACGCCAGGACCGCGCATCCCAAAGCGGGGATGAGCAGGGCCGGCAGAGACCACGTACACACACCCACAAAGCCCACCGTCGCCGCCAAGTACGCCGCGCCCCCCACGTCACCGCGCAGCTGAGACAGGGCACGCATCAGCGCGGCCCGCCAGCCGGCCTCGGGGTCCCATTGCCCCGCTGCCGTCAGCAGCACAACTGCGGTGGCGATCAGGCCCAGCCACCCGACGGCGGCGATCACTGACGCGCCCGGCAACAGCCCCGTCGCCGCGAGTTGGATGTCGATGGCGAGGATCGCGATGAGCACGACCGCCGCGATCCCCACTCCTAGGCCGCCGGGGAGTGCGGCTCGCACATCCCGCCAAAACACCGCCCACTCGGAGCGCTCGGCACGCAGGTAGGCGTTCAGGTGTCGCGACCCAGCAGCCACCGCCGCTGGCATGGTGACCACGCCCAGTGACGCCACGGTCATCATCACGCCCGTCATGAGGACCTCACCCCACAGAGCGAACCCGCCCTGTGCCCCCGGCCACAGCATTGGCCGCCACTCACCAGTGGTGGGGCCCATGCCATCCCGAGCCGCCCTGTGCGCGGCTCGCTCCGCCGCGCGCTGGGCCCGCGGTGACGGACGTTGACCGGCGGCCATCGCTATCCCTTCAACCCTTGGGTCGCCACGCCCGCGACCAAGAAGCGCTGGAACACCAGGAAGAACAGCAGGATCGGAATGAGCGCCAGGAAGGAGGCCGTCACGGTCGCGCCAAAGTCGGAGGTGCTGGTTTGGTCGTTGTACAGGCGAAGTGCGATCGGCAGCGGGTACTTCTCGGGACTGGTGATGTACATCAGCGGGGCGAGGAAGTCGTTCCACGTCCAAATGAAGGAGAAAATCGCGGACGTCACGAGGGCTGGCTGAATGAGCGGCAGCATGATCGACGTAAAGGTGCGCACGTGACCTGCCCCGTCAACGCGTGCGGCTTCATCCATCTCGCGAGGGATTCCGCGCATGAACTGGACGATGAGGAACACGAAGAACGCCTCCGTCGCCAGGAACTTGGGAAGGATGAGCGGCCAATACGTGTCGATCATGCCCAGGTTGTTGAACAGAATGTACTGGGGAATGATCACGACGTGGAACGGCAGCAGCAGCGTGCCGATCATCGCGGCAAAGAAGATCCCGACGCCCTTGAACTTGATGCGCGCGAAGGCGTACGCGGCCATCGATGAGCTCAGCAGCGTGCCAAATGTCGCCATGATGGCGATGAACGCGGAGTTGGCGAAGAAGCGCCACATGGGAACGCCGGCAATGCCCTCGAAGACCTTGAGGTAGTTGTCGAACGTGGGGTCCTCTGGCAGCAGGCCCTGATTGGAGCCGAACTCGCTGTTGTCCTTGAATGTGGACAAGAACAGCCACAGCAGCGGGTACAGGATGATCGCGGTCAGCGACATCAGCGCCACGAACCAGATAGCGGTCGTGATCTGCTTGCGCGTGAATCGCGGCTGCGGCTGGGTGACGCGTTCCTGATCCGCGTCGTCCTTGACGCGGAAGTCCTTGAGGCTCATTTGCTGTCTCCCTGGTAGTGCACCCACATCTTCGACGTGCGGAACAGGACGGCGGCGATGATCGCGACCACGATCACCAGGGTCCAGGCCATCGCGGACGCGTAGCCCATCTGCCCGTCGCTGAACGCTCGCTTGTACAGGTACAGGGTGTAGAAGTTCGTCATGCCGGCCGGACCGCCGGTGCCGTTGGAGATGATGTAGGCGGCGGCGAAGACCTGGAAGGCGCCAATGATCTCAAGCAGCAGGTTGAAGAAGACGACCGAGGACAGCATCGGCATCGTGATGGAGCGGAACTTCTTGACCGGGCCAGCCCCGTCCATGTCCGCGGCCTCGTAGAGCTCGCGCGGCACCTGCTTGAGTCCCGCGAGGAAGATCACCATCGGGGCGCCGAACTGCCACACCGCCAACAGGATCATCATGGGCACCACGAGGGCAACGTTGCCGACCCAGCCGCCTATCTCGAACCCGAAAAAGCTGAAGGTGTTGTCGACGGGTCCGTCCGTCGAGAACATTGCTCGCCACACAATCGCGACGGAGACGGATGCTCCGATGAGCGAAGGGGCGTAGAACGAGGACCGGAAGAATCCGGCGCCACGGTCACGGTAGTTCAGCAGCATGGCGACGCCGAGCGCAGCGGCCAGCTTGATGGGGGTACCCACGAGCACGTAAATGAGGGTGATCTTCACCGACTGCGTGTAGTTGGGGTCCTCCGTGAACATGCGGATGTAGTTGTCGAACCCGACCCACTGAGGAGGCTGGAACAGGTTGTACCGCGTGAACGACAGGTACAGCGAGTACAGCATGGGGATCAGGGTGAGCCCGAGGAATCCCACGAGCCAGGGGGCCAAAAAACCGTACCCAGCAATGTTCTCGCGCCAGTGGCGAGTGCGCTGGGTGGTGGGCTTCTTCGGGCGTTTGCCCGGTGCGGCGACCTCGGATCCAGCGCTCGCGGCGCTGGTGGAGGTTTCCGTGGCATCGGCGACACGGTTCACGGTGCTAGTCACTGCCTCTCCTCATTGAGATGGGGACGGGGCCCTGAGGGCCGATGCCGGAGTGAGGTGGCATCGGCCCTCAGGGCGGGTGGTGCTTAGGAGTTCAGGGTGACGTCCATCTCACCGAAGAACTGGCTGACGGCGTCCTCAACCGAGAGGGTGCCGAAGCCGAGCTCGGTGCCGAGCACGCGGAACTTCTCCTCGAGGGTGCCGTACCCGACCAGCGGGACCGGCGGGGCGTCGCCGAGGCGGTCTGCGATCGACTCCTCATACGCCCGGATCTGCTCGTCGAGGCCTTCGAAGGTGATGCCGTCGCGCATGGCGGACGAGGCCGGCAGGCCGCGGTTGGTGCCGAAGATCGCGCCGACCTCGGGCGAGTTCACCAGGAAGTCGACCAGCATGGCGGACTCGGCAGGGTGCTCGGTGTTCTGGGCGATCGCGTGCAGCATCGAGGGCTTCTGGTAGAGGTCCTTCGCGCCCTCAACGGTCACGGGCGGCGCCACCAGGCCTAGCTCGGTGTAGTCCTCACCAAGTTCGCCCAGGTAGCCGGCGCCAAAGTTGTCCCACGTCAGTTCGGAAGCGGTCAGGCCAGCTCCAAAGCCGGAGGTCGGGTAGATCTCCTCGAGGCGCTGCTGGGAAATGCCCGAGCCGTCGTCTCCGCGCATCTCGGCACCGGACTCCCAGAACTCGGTCAAGCGTGCCTCATCGAAGCCGGGGGTACCGTCCTCGTTGAAGAGGTTCTTGCCCTCGGCACGCAACTGGATTTCGAAGTTCTGGATGCGGCCGGTGTAGTCGGTGCCGCCAAAGATCTCGCCGCCGGAGGCTTCGGTGACCTCGGCAGCCCACGCCTTGTAGTCGTCCCACGTGCCGCCAGCAAAGTCGGCGACTCCGGTGGATTCGAGCAACTGCGGGTTGGTGTAGACGCCCCACGCGTTGGTGGAGATTGGCAGCGCAGTGGTGGTGTCGCCCACGACACCGATGCCGAGAATCTGCTCGGTGAAGCCGTCCGTGTTGATCTCGTTGCCCAGGTGCGGGCCGAGGTCGAGGAGGAGGCCGTTCTCGGAGTACTGACGCAAGTAGGAGTAGTCGAACTGCATCACATCCGGGAGCCCGCCGCCGGCGGCCTCCGTCTGGCGCTTCTCCCAGAATGCGGGGTAGTCCAGGAAGGTGGAGTTCACCGTGATGTTCGGGTACTCCTCCATGAACAGGTCGATGGACTGCGTGTACATGTCGGCACGGACGTCATTGCCCCAGAAGGCAAAGTCGAGGGTGACCTCTTCGCCGGAACCGCCTGCACCCGCGGTGGAGCCGCCGGTTGCCGACGTTTCCGGGTCCTCGGCAGAGTCCGAGGAGCATGCAGCGAGCGCGAGCACGCTAGCGGTGGTCATGGCTGCCGCGGCCATCAAACTGCGGCGACGCTGAACTGTGAACATCGTTGTCCTCTCGAAAACTTCATCGTTCTCTTGGTTGGCGTCCCGCACCTACCGGGCCGCCGCGCCCCTCCTTTGGAAAGCGCTATCCGCAACGTAACCGGTGCGGCATGTGAGCGTCAACACCAAACTGAAAAACGTTTCAATTCGTGACCTTTTCGCAACATTGGGATCGGTCCCAGTATGGACGCTTAGGATACCCGTCGGTGACACACCAGACGGCCGCCGGCAACACTCAGGCGAGCGGCGTGGACAGCGCTGAGCCGGTGCTCCACCGAGCCGGCGTCAGCAACCTCTTCCCCATCCCACCAGGGATGAGTGAAGTACCACAGCACCGCCGTTTCTCCCACGACGACCACATCCCCATGCCGGCCGACCGTACGGTCCCACTCGGTAGCGCCTGGTTCGCCCAGGATCACCGCATCAGCCCCGCCCTGGCGACGCCACCGCTGCGCATCCGGCGAGCGGTACACGCCCATCCCCCGCCACTCATCGGTGAGCATCCACCACCATCCGCCCAGCTCAAAGACGTTGGGTCCCTCGTGCGGCCGGCCGCCAAGGACCCGCCCCTCCATGGTCCACGGCGCGTCGAGCGCGGGCGTCGAAGCGCTCCACGTCGTTGAGCCATCCGCCTCATCCTTGAACCACATGCGCCAGCGGCCGTCGGGACACCGGGCTACGCACGCGTCGATAACTCGGTCGCTCGACAAGGCCAGATCGCGCACGTACTCCCACGAGGTGAGGTCTGCCGAGACATACTCACGGATCACCCTGGCGTGCCCTGCCCACTCCTGCGGAACGCCGCGTATCCACGTGAGATACATCCGGTAGTGAGTGCCATCGTCAATCACCTCGGGCGCCCAGTGAGTGTGCGGGCCCGGCCCGTCCAGCGGGAGGTCAAGCCCCTCGACCACACCGGCGTAGTGCCAGCCCTGTGAGGTCCCGCGGGCCACGCCGATCCGGCTGCCGTGGACCCACGCGACCCCCGGCTCGTCCGCCGTGGGGCGTCGCTGCGTGTAGAACATCACCCACTCCCGGCGGCCCCGGTCCCACACCACGGTCGGATCCGTCGCTCCGTCATAGAGGGGGTCGCGGTACGGCGCGGTGGGGGCCCACGCCAGGGTCACCCCCGGCGGCGCCGTCACCGGGGCAGCCCCGGCCGCCGCTCGAACACGGGCGCCTCCAGGCTTGCGGTGCGTTCACTGTCGAGCCGCAACTGGGCGGCGGTCACACGCGCTCCGTCCGCCGCTGCTGACGAATAGATGCCGGTCACGATCTCGAGCGACCTCGCTGGTTCCTCCGCCACGGCGGGAAGGGCATCGCCGCTCGCGAGGGCGGCATAGATGTCGCGGATAAGGGGAACGTGGCCGCTGGGTTCCTCCTGATCCGGAAGCGCCCACCCTTCCACCACCGTGGGATCCACTCCTGGAGCGGGCGTGATGCGCCAGTGGTCGTGGCCGTGCCCGTAGAGGTGTTCCACCGTCACGGTAGCCAGCTCAGTGTCGATACGAATCGCGCTCACCTCACGGGGCGCGACAGCAGACGTCACCACCGACGCGACGGCGCCCGACTCGAAGGTCACGGTCGCCGTTGAGGTGTCTTCCGTGAGCGTCTCGCGCCCCACGCGCCACAAGTCAGCCCGCACAGATTCCCACGGCCCTAAGAGGTATGCCAGCAGGTCGATCTGGTGAATCGCGTGGCCGAGCGTGGGGCCACCACCCTCGGTCTCCCACTTCCCCCGCCAGGGCACGTCGAAGTACGCCTGATCGCGAAACCACAGCGTTTGGCAGACCGCCACGAGAGGCCTCCCGAGCGCGCCGGAGGACAGCAGCTCCTTGACGTGGGCCGCGGCGGTCCCGGTGCGCTGCTGGAACACCACGGCGAAGTGCCGGTTGCTCTCGCGCGACGCCTCAAGCATTGTGTCGAGCTCCGACAAGGACAGCGCAGCTGGCTTTTCGCACACGACGTGAGCGCCTGCAGCGAACGCCGCGAGCGCTTGCGGGGCGTGCACGGCCGGGGGCGTGCACAGGTGCACCACGTCCGGCTCCGCATCCCTGAGCAGCGCGTCCAGATCCGCGTACACGTCGCCGCCGTGGCGCTCAGCAAATGCCTCAGCGGGGGCACGGTTGAGGTCGGTCACCGCCACCAGCGTCGCATTCGCGGTCACAGCGATGGCCTCCGCGTGAGCGTGGGCGATGGCTCCCGTTCCCACAATGGCGGCACGAATCGTGCGGGTCATGACAGTCCTTCCTTTGTGACGGTCACCAGGGTGCCGCACATGCCGTAGGCGGGGGTGGTGGCGGCGCGCGCAATGCGGCCGTGGTCTAGGTAGGAGGCATCGCGGTTGACGAGATGCTCGAGGTAGCCGAGCGCTGTCGAGGCGGCCCGCCCCGTCGTGGCATCGTGGATGCGTCGCCACTCCTCAGCGCGACCGGCCACCAGGTCCACTGCGCGGCGACGGAATGCCGCGAGCGCGACGTCGTCCACCACGCCCGGCCGTCCGGCCTGAAACAGGTCCTGGTAGCCCGCCACTGCCTGGTCGCGCCGCCTCTCAGCCGCGGCCAGTCGCTCGCTATCAGGGGCATCGGCCCCAGGCAGCACCGCGGCGGCCGCGTAGCGCTCAGGGTCGGCGAGGACCGAGTCGGAGAACGTCATGACGGCGTCGCCAGCCTCAGGCAGGCCTGCGTGTGACATGACCACACGCAGGTGGAGGCGGTCGCGGTTCACCGCGCGGTGAATCACGCCAGGTTCGAACCACACGGTGTCGCCGGGCGCCAGCTCCGTCACGCGCCAACCGTCGGCGTCGATGCTGTGAATCTCGCCGGTTCCGGACACGACCAGATACGCCTCGCTCGCCACGAGGTGCATGTGGGGGCTGCCACCTCGGAGGCCATCAGGCGCCACCGACTCATAGACCTTGAGTTCGCTGACCGAGATCCCCCCGGGCATGGCTGGTGCACTCATGCCCGGGCCATCAGTCGCGTGGCAGCGGCCGTGGCGGCAGCATCCGCTTGCGCGACGTCCCACCCGCCGTCGTGGACGAGCACCGCGTACTCTTCCCGCACCAGCGACCCGGGCTCCACCAGGCGTTCGGTGGAGAAGAACGGCGCCGGGCACAGGCAAGCAAAGTCCTCGGAGCGCGCGAACCATTGGGGCGGGTGAGCCTCATTCGTGGGCGCGTCGACCATCACCACGGTTGACACCGCTCCCGACCCGTCGTGAGTGCCCCGGAAGCCCATCCACGGCGCCCGCGCGCCACGCAGTTCGTCACCGCCCTCCCCGCCGGGAGCCAGAATGGGGCCGCCCGTAAACGACCGGGGTCCGCGCCAGAACAGTCCGCCGTAGCCCGCGTTATCGCGGCCCCTGGTCGTGGGCGAACCGAGGCTCACCGCATGGTCACACAACGACGTCATGGTGGTGGCAAAGGTCAGTTCCCACGTGCGGTCGTCCACCACGGCCGCGCCAAGCTCACGCCGCTCAGCGAAGAGGTGCTCGCCTGCCTCTGTCACCCAATCGAGGTGATGTACCAGGGACAGCGCCTCACCCTTACGGGCGACGTCAATGCTCACGTGACGCTGTTCGCCGTTGTTGGGCAATTGCACGTAACCCTGGCCCCGCACAAAGGTGGGGCCTCCCCAGAAGTTCTCATCCCCCACGACCGGCAACGACCACGCGATGCCCTTGTGCCACACATGGTCGTGCGGGCGGAAGAGAGATACGACGTCACCCGCAAGCGTGCGGATAGGGCTGAGGTACGGGCGCGGCGACTCCAGTCGCACATCAGTGGGCCGGGTGACGTAGTGAGCCAACTCGACATCGCCCGCTGACATGACAACTCGGTCATCCTTGACCGACGCGTGCAGGTGAACCACGGGTTCATCTCTCCTTTGAGGGTCCTTCATTGAGCCTGGGAACCGCTGGGGCCCGGCCCGCCGGGCGACGAGCCTCAAGCCAGGCCAAAGCTCTCCCGTCAAGACGGAAAGCGCTTCCCGCCGTGTGGCCACAGTACATGGACACGCTGGGCGACGCACGTGACATACCCGGCGCGCCGTGCCAGGCTAGCGGCGTGGCCAGCCGCGCCACGGCGTCAACGACGACCGCCAGCGCGCGTGCCGCACACGCGCCGCATTCGCGGCCATGAGCCTGAGGAGCAACGTGACCGAGCACGACCGCACGTCAGCAGCCACCCTGCACGATGTCGCGCGTGAAGCAGGAGTGTCGCTTGCCACCGCCTCCCGCGCCATCAATGGCTCCACCCGCAACGTCAAAGAGTCGAACCGGACGCTGGTTCTCGATGCCGCACGCAGGCTGGGCTACGCCGCAAACGCCTCCGCTCAGGCGGTCGCTCGCGGCACCACCACTACGGTGGCCCTGCTCGTTGGCGATGTGACCGACCCGTACTTCTCTTCCATCGCATCTGGAGTGGTGAGCGCAGCAACCGAGCGCGCACTCATCGTGGCAATGTCACAAACTGAACGCGACTCCCAGCGCGAGGTCGACCTGGTGCGCGCGATGCGCGGCCAGCGCGCGCGAGCCATCATCCTGGCCGCGTCTCGCCGCGCGAACGACCCGCATGCGGATGAGCTTCAACGCGAACTCGAGGCCTACGAGGCCAACGGTGGGCGCGCGGTCTTCATCAGCACCCCGAGCGAGGACTTTCGGGCGGTCCCGATCGACAACAGCGGCGGCGCCCGCAAGCTCGCGGCCGCACTGCTCGAGCGCGGTTACCGCTCCCCCGCCGTGCTCGCCGGCCCCTCGCTGGTGGGCACCTCGGACGAGCCGTCTGCGAAGGCGGCGGATCGGCTCGGGGGGCCCGCGGGGCTGAGGACGTCCGACGATCGCCTGTCTGGGTTTGCCGAGTGCTTTGCCGCGGCCGGCCACGCCATTCCGTCTCGCCGGATCATCTCGACGGCATTCACTCGCGACGGCGGCTACGAGGGAATGCAACAGTTGATCGCGAGCGGACTTGATGACCTCGACATGGTCTTCGCCGTCAACGACGTCATGGCCGTGGGCGCGATGTCCGCGCTACGCGACGCGGGAATCGAACCGGGACGCGACCTTGCCGTCGCTGGCTTTGACGACATCCCAACCTTGCGCGACGTCACTCCGCGGCTCACCACGGTGCAACTGCCGCTGACCGAGGTCGGGCACCGCGCCTTGTCGCTGGCCATCGACGACGATGCCGCCGACGCTGAGGTCGTCGAGGCTGAGGTCGTGATCCGCGAGTCCACGCCGCAGCGGTAACCCTTCGGGCATCGTCCCCCACCCACACGTCACCCGGCTCCGGCGCCCTACCCGCGCCGACGCGCGGCCACCATCTTGCGCCCACCCCTACTTGCGCCCTACACTCACGGTAAGCGTTTTCCAAAGACCGCTGATCCCCCGCGCAACGACGCGCCGGGGACCTACCGATTGAGAGGCATCGTGGCCGACACCACCATTGGAAT
Source organism: Demequina globuliformis (assembly GCF_000975155.1). Taxonomy (GTDB): domain Bacteria; phylum Actinomycetota; class Actinomycetes; order Actinomycetales; family Demequinaceae; genus Demequina; species Demequina globuliformis. Next base: position 1,814,301 of record NZ_BBRG01000001.1, on the reverse strand, counting down.
CATCATGAACGGCGCGTCAGGGCGCATGGGCTACCGCCAGCACCTGGTGCGCTCCATCCTGGCCATCCGCGACGAGGGCGGCGTGGAACTGTCTGACGGCACGCGCGTGCAGGTGGAGCCCCTGCTCGTGGGCCGTTCAGAGGCCAAGCTCCGTGACCTCGCGCAGCGTCACGGCATTGAGCACTACACGACCGACCTCGATGCCGCACTGGCGGACGACCGCTGGCAGATCTACGCCGACTTCCTTGTGACGAAGGCCCGTTCGGCAGCGATCAAGAAGGCCATCGCCGCCGGCAAGGCCATCTACACGGAGAAGCCCACCGCGGAAACGTTCGAGGACGCCCTCGAACTGGCCCGCCTGGCCACCCAGGCCGGCATCAAGAACGGCGTGGTGCACGACAAGCTGTACCTCCCGGGGCTCCTGAAGCTGCGCCGCCTGATCGACTCAGGGTTCTTTGGCCGCATCCTGTCCGTGCGCGGCGAGTTTGGCTACTGGGTGTTCGAAGGTGACTGGCACCCCTCCCAGCGCCCCTCATGGAACTACCGCTCGGAAGACGGTGGCGGCATTGTGGTCGACATGTTCCCGCACTGGAACTACGTGCTCGAGAACCTCTTTGGCACCGTGCAGTCCGTCTACGCACACGTCGCGACGGAAATCCCCGAGCGCGTCGACGAAGGCGGCGAGCGCTACGCCGCTACCGCAGATGACGCTGCGTACGGCATCTTCGAACTCGCGGGTGGCATCACCGCGCAAATCAACTCCAGCTGGACCACGCGCGTCAACCGTGACGAGCTGGTTGAGTTCCAGGTTGACGGCACGCACGGCTCGGCCGTCGTTGGCCTCTTTGGCTGCAAGATCCAGCCCCGCAACGCCACCCCCAAGCCCGTGTGGAACCCTGACCTCAAGAACGAGATCGACTTCGACTCCACGTGGGTCGAGGTTCCCGACACGGAAGACAACGTCAACGGCTTCCGCGCACAGTGGGAGCAGTTCATCCGCCACGTCGTCGAAGACGCCCCCCACGAGTACGACTTCCTCGCCGGAGCCCGCGGCATGCTGCTCGCGGAAAGGGGCCTCGAGTCCCACAGCACCGGGTCACGGGTGGCCATCCCCGAGGTCTCGGCGGAGGCATAGCGTGACGAGTCTGACCCTGCTAGACGGCACCGGCTCGACCCGTCGTGTCGAGCTCGCGGACGCCCTGGCCTTCACGAGGCCGAGCGCGCCGTTCACGTCCCGCGTCGCTTACGCGGCCGCGCACGTGATTCCCCATCCGCACGCCGACAACACGCCTGGGCAGCCGGCGGACATCGACTGGGACGCGACCCTCGCCTACCGGCACCACGTGTTCTCGTGGGGACTGGGTGTGGCCGACGCCATGGACACCGCCCAGCGCAACATGGGCCTGGACCCCGCCGCGACCCGAGAGCTCATCCGGCGTTCAGCGGCCGAGGCCACGGCTGCAGGCGCGAGCCTCGTGGTCGGCGTCAACACCGACCACGTCGAGGATGAAGCGATCACGCTCGACCAGGTGATCGACGCCTACAAAGAGCAACTCTTCCATGCGGAAGACGCCGGTGCCGGCGTCGTGCTCATGGCCAGCCGCCATCTGGCCCGCGCCGCAAACAGTGCGGACGACTACCGCCGCGTGTACAACGAGGTACTGTCCGTCTCTGCGACACCCGTGGTCCTGCACTGGCTCGGCACGGCCTTTGACCCCAACCTCGCGGGCTACTTTGGCTCCGATGACTGGCGAGAGGCGGCCAACGTCCTCATCGACATCATCGAGGCACACCCGCAGGCGGTCAGTGGTGTGAAGATGAGCCTTCTCGACACCGAGTCAGAAATCTCGGTGCGGCGCCGCCTCCCCGACGGCGTGCGCATGCTCACGGGCGACGACTACCACTACAGCTCGCTCATCGAAGGCGACGATCACGGCCATTCGGACGCCCTCCTGGGTGCGTTCACCGCGATCGCACCCCATGCATCGGCCGCCATCCAGGCCCTCGACGCAGGTGAGATTGAGCGCTACCGGCAAATCCTCGAACCGACCGAGGCGCTGTCGCGGCAGATCTTCGCGACGCCCACCTTCTACTACAAGACCGGTGTGGCGTTCATGTCGTGGCTCAATGGACACCAAGGCGCGTTCCAGATGGTCGGCGGCCTTCACGGCGCCCGCAGCCTTCCGCACCTATCCCGCATCGTGGAACTCGCGAATGCCTGCGGCGCATTCGAGCATCCTGAACTCGCGCTCGCGCGCTGGCACTCCATGCTGGCTGTCAATGGAATCGAGGCGCCATGAGTGCGCACCCGCGCCTGTCCTTGAACCAGGCAACCGTCAAGAGGGCCTCGCTCGCCGAGGCCCTCGAGGCTTGCCAGGCAGCGGGCATCCCAGCCCTGGGAACCTGGCGTGAGCCTGTCCAGGACCTGGGACTCGCCGAGGCCGAGCGCATGATCGCTGACTCGGGACTGCGCGTCTCGACTCATTGCCGGGCGGGGTTCTTCACGCTGCCAGAAGGTGAGCAGCGCCGCGCCTCGATCGAGGACAACAAGGTCGCCATCGAAGAGACCGCGAGGATCGCTGCAGCTGGCGCGCCGGGTTCACGCGCAGTGTTGGTGCTCGTCGCGGGTGGGCTACCGGGCGACTCGCGGGACTTGGCAGGTGCGCGCGGCCGCGTCGCGGATGCGCTGGAAGAGTTGGCGCCGGTAGCGGCCGATGCCGGGGTCACCCTCGCGATTGAGCCCTTGCATCCGATGTACGTCACCGACCGCGCGGTGGTGTCGACTCTGGGTCAGGCGCTGGACCTCGCGGCCCCGTTTGACCCGGCCGTGGTAGGCGCCACCGTCGACACGTTCCACATCTTCTGGGATCCGGAGGTTGTGGCGCAGATTGAGCGCGCCGGCCGTGAAGGCCGGATCGCCAGCTACCAGGTGTGCGACTGGAAGACCCCGCTCCCGGCGGATGTGCTGCTGTCGCGCCACCACACCGGCGACGGCGTGATCGACTTTGGCCCCCTCACCGCCGCCGTGGAGGCAGCGGGCTACACCGGCGATGTTGAAGTCGAGATTTTCAACGAGGACATCTGGGCAGCGCCGTACGCTGCGGTCGCGCGCCGCACCGCTGAGGCCTTCAGCGCTGCGGTCGCACCCCACCTCGCCTAACCTCGCCCCGCCTCGCCTGACCGCGCTGGCAGTCGCTGAGTGCCGGAATCCATGCGATGTGCGGCACTCAGCGACTGCTAGCGCGCGGCGCTACACCAAAATGCGCTCGCCGCGCTCCACGAGCGTAAGACGGCCGCTCGCGTCATGGTCGGCGAACCAGGCAACCAGCTCGTCGCGAGGCTGCGTGAAGTGCGCCCAGTCATCAATGTGGGCGGGCACCAGCGCGGCACCTGGCCAGATCTCGCCAATGCGCAAGAGCCGTTCCGCATCCACCGTCAGCAGGGCGTCCCCCAGGCGCGAGATTCGCGCGGCGCCGGCAAAGACCAGCGCGACACCCACCTCCGGATAGCGCTCCTTGACGGCTTCGACGACCGCCACTTCCGAGTTGTCACCAGAGATGTACACCGTGGGCCACCCCTGCGCCTCCAACACAAATCCGGTCACTTCACCCAGGTGCTCGGCGACGTCGTCAGGCCCGTGCTGAGCGGGCACCGCGGTGACCGTGACGACCTCGGCTCCGCCCAACAGATCCGTGCTCTCCCACGGCTCCAGTCCGCGGGCACGGTCAATGCGCTGCGAGCCGCCCGGCGTCGTAAGCACCTGCTGCACTTCGGTGAGGATGCCGCGCCCCGAGAGGTCCAGGTTGTCGTCGTGCTCGTCGTGGCTGAGAAGCACCGCATCCAGCGGCCACAGATTCACGGGATCGAGCGCGGGGCCCACGAGTTTGGTGAGGTTTCCGTAGTCGCCAGGCGGGTCGAAGGTGGGGTCGGTGAGCAGGCGCAGGCCTGCGTACTCGATGACGACAGTGGGACCACCCACGAGGGTGAGCGCGACAGAGGGATCCATCCCCTCAGTCAAGCACCTCGACGGCCGTCACGATGCACTGCACGGGAAAGGACTCGGCGCATGCGTCCGTCCATACGCGCAGGCGGTCGCCGGAGGCGATCAGCGCGGCGTCGTCGACCACGCCGCCCACAGGGATCTCCGACCCCAGCACAAACGTGGTGCCTTCGAAATACTCGTACCCTGCGTCCGGCACAAAGGCGACGTCGACCGTGTCACCCGAGGTGACCACGGCATCGGCCGTCCCCACCGCAGCGGGGTCCTCCTGCGGCAGCGGAGACCCGCACGCGGCGAGGATCGCGAGCGCAGGAATCCACACCAGTGGCTTCATGCTGCCAAGACGAGCGGCACGCGGGTTTCGTTGGGTGAATACGGCGACCTCGAGGAATCAGGCCGATGCCCCGGACGAGCGCCGTACGGCAAGCTCGGGCTGAAACACCACGTGTTCCCGGGGCGCGTCCGGCGCGAGGTCCCGCTCCTTGAGGAGGAGTTCGACGGCGGTCGAACCCATGTCAGCACGAGGCTGGCGCACCGACGTAATGGGCACCACGGCTGCCGCAGCAAAACTGATGTCGTCGTAGCCCACCATCGCCACATCGTCAGGGATCTTCATGGGCTGCGGACCCGACAGCAGCGCCTGCTGAACGCCGATCGCGAGCAGGTCATTGCCGGTGAAGACTGCGTCGCACTCGCCGACATCGACAAGGGCGCGCACGCGCTCGCCAGCAGCGACTCCCTCGTCCAACGTGAGGCCGGAGGTTGGCACGACCTCGAGGCTGGCCCCCGGCACACTCCCCACAGCATCCTGGGCACCGAGCAGACGGTCGCGCACCTGATCGAGCATGGCGGGCCCTCCCACAAACACCAGAGTGCGGCGCCCTTGATCCAAGAGGTGTTGCGCGGCCATGCGCCCACCGGCGACGTCGTCGACAGCCACTGAAGCTACCGAGCGGTCTGAGGCTCCACGGTCGACGAGCACCACGGGAATGCCCCGCTCGCGGAGGCGATCGACCCGCTCGGCCGCGTCAGCGGTGGGAACCAGGAGCACGCCAGCCACGCGCTGACGTTCGAACTGGTCGAGGTGCAGCGCTTCGCGATCGGGCGACTCGTCTGAGTTCGCCAGGAGCAGCGTGTGCCCCGACAGCGCGGCCTGTTCCTCTGCGCCGCGGGCCACGTCGGTGAAGAAGGGGTTGCCCATATCGAGGACGACGAGGGCGATCTGCGTGGACTGGCCGGCCCGCAACTGGCGGGCCGCGTCATTGGGAACGTAGCCGAGGTCTGCGATGGCAGCTTGCACCCGTTCAATCGTTTCCGCACGCACGGAACCCGGCCGGTTGAGCACGTTCGAGACGGTGCCCACCGAGACGCCCGCGCGCTGCGCGACTTCCTTGACGCTCACTCCCATGAATACTCCTGACCGTATGTCACGCGATCTTCCCACAGCCGGCGGCACCCCCGGGGAACGCGGCGTCCCGCTCATCCTAACGATTGAATCGTTATACAGCCGTGACCGCGACCCTTTGACACGCCCTTTCGACGTGGCCTACCTTGAGTCTTGCTTGAATCGTTTCATCAACGGCGACTGAAACCGGAGTGTCAATGTCGACGCATGTCCCCATCAGCAAGGCGAGCCCTGCCTTGCTCCTCGAAGGCGTATCTAAGTCCTTTGGGTCCGTCATCGCTCTGAAGAGCGGCTCACTGCGCATGGAGCCGAACAGCATTCACGCGCTCATCGGCGAAAACGGCGCCGGCAAGTCAACCCTCGTCAAGATCATCGCCGGTGTTCACCAACGCGACGGCGGCCGTCTTGAACTCGCAGGGGAGCCTGTCGACTTCAGCAACACCGCGCAGTCAAAGGACGCCGGGATCGCCGTGATCTACCAAGAGCCCACGCTGTTCCCCGACCTCTCCGTCACCGAGAACATCTTCATGGGCCGCCAGCCCACCCGCGGATTCCGAGGCATTGACCGTCGCGCCATGCGGGCTCAGGTCAAGGAACTTTTCTCGCAGCTAGGCGTGAACATTGACCCCGACCGCCCCACCCGTGGCCTGTCGATCGCGGACCAGCAGATCATCGAGATTGCGAAGGCCATCTCTCTCGACGCCCGCGTGCTGATCATGGACGAGCCCACGGCTGCGCTCTCAGGCGTCGAGGTCGAACGGCTCTTCAAGGTCGCACGCGGCCTGCGGGATGAGGGCCGTGCAGTGCTCTTCATCTCCCATCGCTTCGACGAAGTCTTCGACCTGTGCGACACCGTCACGATCATGCGCGACGGCGAGTACGTCGCCACGACTGCCATCGAGGACACCACCGTGGATGAGTTGGTACGGCAGATGGTGGGGCGCGACGTCAGCACGCTGTTCCCCAAGGAACCCGCGGACATTGGCGAGGAAGTCCTTGTCGTCGACGGGCTGAACACGCGCGGCCTCTTCCACGATGTGTCGTTTAGCGTCCGGGCCGGTGAGATCGTGGCTTTGGCAGGACTCGTGGGTGCCGGAAGGAGCGAGATTGCTCGCGCCATCTTTGGCGTCGACAACTACGACAGCGGCCGGGTCACCGTGGAAGGCAAGTCCCTGCGCAAGCACGACCCCGCCGCCGCAATGCGCGCGGGCATCGCGCTCGTCCCCGAGGATCGCCGCAACCAGGGTGTCATTCTCGAGTCCAGCGTTGCTCGCAACTCCACACTCGCGATTCGCCGCACTCTCACACGCTGGGGCCTGCTGTGGCCCCAAGCAGAGAACACTGCCGCAGCGCACTGGGCGGCCCGCCTCGAAGTCAAGACAAGCGCGCTCGACGCCCAGGCGGGAACGCTCAGCGGCGGAAACCAGCAGAAGGTGGTGCTCGCCAAGTGGCTGGCGACCGGCCCCAAGGTGCTGATCGTCGATGAGCCCACCCGCGGCATCGACATTGGCACCAAGTCGGAAGTCCACCGTGACCTTTCCACCCTGGCCGGGCAAGGGCTCGCGATCATCATGATCTCCTCCGAACTCCCCGAGGTACTTGGCATGGCTGACCGGGTGCTCGTGGTCCACGAGGGCCGCATCACAGCGGAAATTGACCGTGCCGACGCCACGCCGGAAGCCGTGATGTTCGCGGCCACCCACAACAAGGAGGCCGCCGCATGAGCGACAGCAGCTCAACGAGCATTCTCGCGCAATCCAACGTGCTTGCACGGCTGGGCCGCATCGGCAAGGCACGTGAGGTCGGGGTGCTTGCCGCACTCGCCGCCGTCATCCTGGTCGCGACCCTCCAGAACCCGAACTTTCTATTCTCGAACGACGGCTTTCGTGACTTGTTGGTCACGCCAGCCATCCTGATGATCGTGGCCGTCGGTCAAGCGATCGTCATCATCACCCGCAACGTCGACCTCTCCGTCGGTTCCGTCGTGGGCCTCAGTGCCTACCTCACGGGCCGCGTATTCATCGACTTCTCCTGGCTGCCGTGGCCCGCCGTCTTCATCATCGGCATCGCGTTTGGCGCGCTACTGGGCCTCATTAACGGCTGCCTCGTTGCCTTCGCAAAAGTGCCGTCGCTCGTCATTACGCTCGGAACCCTGTACGCGTACCGCGGCATCAACGTCCTGTGGACTGGCTCTGACCGCGTCAACGCGTCCGACATGCCCGCCGACTTCCTGGCTCTGGGCACCCAGTCCTGGTTCAAGATCCCGGTCATTACCGTCATCGCCTTCGTGGTACTCGCCATCGCAGGGTGGTACATGTACACCCAGCGCGGCGGTCGCGAGTTTTACGCGATCGGCTCCGACCCGGATGCCGCAAACCTGTATGGGCTCAAGGTCCGCCGCAGGGTCCTCACCGCATTCGTGGTCTCCGGCGCACTCGCCGGCCTTGCCGGCGTGCTCTACGCCGCACGCTACGGGACGGTGAACTCCCAGGTCGGATCGGGCCTCGAGCTGGAAGCCGTCGGCGCAGCCGTGATCGGCGGCGTCGCGATCTTCGGCGGGTCGGGCTCGGTCTTCGGAGCCGCCATTGGCGCCTACCTGCTGCTGACCATTAACCGCGCACTGCCCGTGCTGGGAGTCGAGGACTTCTGGCAGCGGGCCGTCGTGGGCGTGCTGATCATCGGCGCCATCGTGCTTGACAAGGTCGCCGCCAACCGCCAGGAAAAGCGCCTCCTCGCGCTCCGAGATACCGAGCAATCTCCCGAAGGCCCGGCACCGGGGTCTGATGACACCAAGAAGGAGGCGCAGCATGCCTAACGCCGTCGCAGAGCGCACTGCCGTGCGCACGTATAAGAACTATTCGCGGCCCGCTTGGCAGCGCGTACTACTGACGCGCGAGATGGCGATCATCGCTGCCGTGATTGGCGTGTACATCGTCGCGGCCGCCGTGGTGCCGAACTTCGCCGCACCCATCACCCTGACGTACTTGATGCTCGACATCGCGGCGATTCTGCTGATCGCACTCCCGATGACCATGATCATCATCACGGGCGAGATCGACTTATCCGTGGCGTCCGTCGTGGGCCTGTCTTCCGTGACATTTGGAACCCTGTACCAAGCGGGCTTGCCTATCCCCCTGGCCATGGTCGCCGCCCTCGCAGCGGGTGCTGTCGCAGGCTTTATCAACGGCTTCCTCGTCACCGTCGTGGGCCTGCCCTCCCTCGCGGTCACGATCGGCACCCTGGCGCTTTTCCGTGGACTCGCGGTCGGCATTCTGGGCACCACAGCGGTGACCGGCTTCCCGGACTCGTGGACGGACCTGGCCACCTCGAAGATCCCCGGCACGCCTATCCCCACCATCATGGTGCTCTTCGTGGTGCTGGCCATCATCTTCGCCCTAGTGCTCCACGCAACTCCGTTTGGGCGGGGCGTATTCGCCATCGGCCAGTCCTCGGAAGCCGCTCGCTTTTCTGGCGTGCGAGTCGAGCGCACCAAGCTCATGCTGTTCGTCGCGTCCGGCACAATCGCGGCTCTCGCAGGCATCTACTACACGCTTCGCTACGGCAGCGCGCGCGGAGACAATGCGACGGGCCTGGAGCTCAGCGTCATCGCCGCGGTGCTCCTAGGAGGGGTGTCGATCTTTGGCGGCCGCGGCGCGCTTCATGGCGTGATCGCGGGAGTGTTCCTGATCGGCATTCTCGCCTCGGCACTGCGCCTCGCAAACGTCACCTCAGACGTCATCAACATCATCACCGGCACGCTTCTCGTGATCTCGGTGATCTCCCCCAGTCTTCTCGCATGGGCCCGCTCAACGTGGGCGCGCCAACGCGGGAAAAGAGCGGCCGCAGGCGGCGCAGCGCCTTCCGCGGTTGGTTCTGCAATCCCCGATGCACAGCCATCGCCACCTCAACAGAAGGAAGAACAATGATGTCTTCACGTACGTTCCGCAAGGGCTCGTTTGCCGCCCTCGCGATGACCGCGGCCCTGGTCGTCTCGGGCTGCTCGAGCGACTCCGGCTCGGAGAGCACCTCGTCAGCAACTGGTGGCGCAGAAGGTGGCTCCGACGCCAACCTCGCCATCACCTTCCTGCCTAAGAACCTCGGCAACGCCTACTTCGACACGTCGAACGCCGGCGGCGCGGAAGCCATCGAGGAGTTTGGCGGCACCTACGCGGAGGTGGGCCCCGCAGAGGCCGCTCCCGACGCACAGGTGAGCTACATCAACACGCTCACGCAGCAGGGCGTCGGCGCCATCGCGGTCTCCGCGAACGACCCCGAGGCCATCTGCGACGCCCTCAATGAGGCACGCGACAACGACGTGAAGGTCGTCACCTTCGACTCTGACACCAACACTGATTGCCGCGACGTGTTCATCAACCAGGCCACTTCCGAGGGGATCGCCCAGGTCCAGGTGGATCTGATCGCTGAGCAGATTGGCGACGAGGGTCAGATCGCGATTCTCTCCGCTACCGCGAACGCGACGAACCAGAACGCATGGATCGAGCTGATGGAGGGAATCCTCGCCGAGGAGCACCCGAACATCGAACTCGTTGACGTCGTATACGGCGACGATGACGACCAGACGTCCTTCGACAAGACCGCGGCACTGCTGCAGACCTACCCTGACCTCAAGGGAATCGTCTCACCCACCACGGTGGGCATCGCCGCTGCCGCGCGCTACCTGTCGACCTCGGAGTACCAGGGTGAGGTAGCAATCACCGGACTCGGCACCCCGAACCAGATGCGTTCGTACATCGAGGATGGCACGTCTGCGGGCTTCGCCCTGTGGAACCCCGCAGACCTCGGCTACCTGGCCGCCTACGCGAGCAAGGCACTCATCGAGGGCGAGATCACCGGCGCAGAGGGTGACACCTTCGAGGCCGGCAAGCTCGGCGAGTACACCGTTGAAGCCGACGGCGTTGTCCTGCTGGGCGACCCCTATGTCTTCGACGCAGACAACATCGGCGACTTCGACTTCTAAGTCGCTTGATCGGTGCGGGGGTAGCTGCCACTGGCTGCCCCCGCACTGCCCCCCGCACTGCCCCCCGCACAGCCCACCTCACGAACCCTCAGCGGCGCCCCCATTCCTCGCCCCGACGTGAGGGCGCGGCCAGGCGGCGTCCTGCGCGACGCGTGCGCAGTGCCCCAGTCGGCAAGCCGCGTTGACACCCCGCCCGCGGCCACCTAGAGTGACTGTTGAATCGTTTCAATCTGGAAGGACAAGGACGTCATGACCACGTTTGACGCCATCGCACCCCGCCTCGCCGAACAGGCGATCGAACTGCCCTCATGGGCGTTCGGAAACTCGGGAACCCGCTTCCGCGTCTTCGGCACGCCCGGCACGCCCCGCGACCCGTTCGAGAAGATCGCGGATGCCGCTCAGGTGCACAAGTACACGGGCTTGGCGCCCACGGTCGCGCTGCACATCCCGTGGGACAAGGTCGACGACTACACCGAGCTCAGCCGCCACGCGAAGGACCTCGGCGTGGCGCTAGGCACGATCAACTCCAACACCTTCCAAGAAGAGGACTACAAGTTCGGATCGCTCGCCCACCGCGAAGACCGAGTGCGGCGCAAGGCCATCGATCACCACCTTGAGTGCATCGACATCATGGACGCGACGGGCTCTCGCGACCTGAAAATCTGGCTCGCGGACGGCACCAACTACGCAGGTCAGGACGACATGCGCGGCCGCCAGGACCGCATGCACGAGTCGCTCCAGGAGATTTACGCCCGCATTGGCGAACACCAGCGCCTGGTGCTCGAGTACAAGATCTTCGAGCCGGCCTTCTATCACATGGACGTTCCGGACTGGGGTACGAGCTACGCCCAGGTCGCGGCGCTGGGAGAGCGCGCCACCGTGTGCCTCGACACCGGCCACCACGCCCCGAGCACCAACATCGAGTTCATCGTCATGCAGCTGTTGCGCCTGGGCAAGCTCGGGTCCTTCGACTTCAACAGCCGCAACTACGCCGACGACGACCTCATCGTGGGCGCCGCAGACCCCTTCCAGCTGTTCCGCATCATCGTCGAGGTCATCCGCGGCGGCGGGTACGGCACCGACGGCGACACGGCCTTCATGCTCGACCAGTGCCACAACATCGAGGACAAGATCCCCGGCCAAATCCGCTCGGTGCTCAACGTCCAAGAGATGACCGCACGCGCATTGCTCGTGGACCGCGAGGTCCTCGACGCCGCCCAGTCGGCAGGCGACGTGCTCGGCGCTCACGGCATCCTGATGGACGCCTTCTACACTGACGTGCGCCCTGACCTCGCCGCGTGGCGCGAGTCCCGCGGCTTGCCTGCAGACCCCATGAAGGCCTTCGCAGAGTCCGGCTACCTCGCCCAGATCGCGGCGGAGCGCGTGGGCGGTGCGCAGGCAGGCTGGGGCGCGTAACGCCATGCCTCGCGTGTGCTTCACCCTCCAGGTCGACCCGGCCCGCCTCACTGAGTATGTCGAGGCGCACCGGGCGGTCTGGCCCGAGATGCTGGAGGCGATCCGCGACGCGGGTCGCCGGGACTATTCGCTGTTCCTGCGTCCCGACGGGCTTCTGGTCGGGGTGTACGAGACCGACGACGACGCCGCCTCCGCGGCCGCGCTTGCAGCGGATCCCCGCACCGCACAGTGGGAAGCGACCATGGCAGGCTTCTTCGTCTCGCTCGACGGCGACCGCCCCGACCAAGGTGCACCCCAACTGCCTGAGGTCTTCCACCTCGAGACCCAACTGAAAGACGCCGGCCTCACCGCATGATGTCCGTCGAAGACCTCCTCATCCCGGCATCGGCCCTCCCGTCGGTCGACGCAGGTGCGCCCCGGGTAGACGTTCCAGCGCGCCTGTACCGGCCAGTGCAGCGGGCCGATGCCCCGGGTACCGCGTGCGGTCTGGTGTGGGTTCACGGCGGCGGCTTTGTCCACGGCGACCTGGACATGGAGGAGGCAGACGGCGTGGCTCGCCACGCCGCGGCGGCCGGGCACACGGTGCTCTCGGTCGACTACAGGCTCGTGGGTGGTGGAGACATCACTGCCCGGCAGTTCCCTACCGTCGCCACCGACCGCTTCCCCGCCGCACACGACGACGTCCGTGCCGCGTTTTCATGGATGGCGGCTCATGCTGGGCGGCTGGGCATCGACCCACGCACCCTTGTCCTTGGCGGCGCGAGCGCGGGCGGCAACCTCGCCGCCGGCGTTGCACTTCGCCTCGCCCGCACCCCTCATGTGGCGCGTCCTCGTGGGCTCGTGCTGGCCTACCCCGTCACCCACGCGACGCTGCCCGAACACGATCACGAGACGGCCGACGCCGTCGAGAGCCTGCCCGAAGAACGCCGCTTCCGGGCGGCAACGGTGGACGCCATGAACCTCAACTATGTGGGCGACTCCGCGCTTCTTGGCGATCCGCGAGCATTCCCTGGCGGCCACGACCTGACGGGCCTGCCGCGCACCCTCATCGTGAACTCCGAGCGTGACGACCTGCGCAGCATGGGAGAGACCTTTGCACGCGAACTCGCGCGTGCTGGCGTTGACATCACCTGCACCTCTGAGCCGGGCGCTATGCACGGCCACCTCAACCGCGCGCAAGAACCATACGCAGCGCGCACCTTGACCACGATCACGACCTGGCTCGCCCACGGCGAGTTGCACTGACCATCCCCGGAAAGGACCGAAGTGATGACGAATCCCGTCGCCGCTGAACTGATCGACCGCTCCAACCGTCTGGGCGCGGACCCTAAGAACACGAACTATGCCGGGGGTAATACGTCGGCGAAGGGCTCGGAAACTGACCCTGTGACCGGGCAGCCGGTCGAGCTGCTGTGGGTGAAGGGCTCCGGTGGCGACCTGGGAACGCTTCAGGAGAAGGGCCTAGCGGTCCTGCGCCTTGACCGCATGCGCGCGCTGGTCGATGTCTACCCGGGCGTGGACCGCGAAGACGAGATGGTCGCCGCATTCGACTACTGCCTCCACGGCAAGGGAGGCGCCGCACCCTCGATCGACACCGCCATGCACGGACTCGTCGATGCCGCGCACGTGGACCACCTCCACCCCGACTCGGGCATCGCGATCGCGACCGCGGCCGATGGTGAAGAACTGACCCACAAGATCTTTGGCGACAAGGTGGTGTGGGTGCCGTGGCGCCGGCCCGGCTTCCAGCTCGGCCTGGACATCGCGGACATCAAGGCGCAGAACCCGCAGGCGATCGGCTGCATCCTGGGCGGTCACGGCATCACCGCGTGGGGCGACACTTCCGACGAGTGCGAGAAGAACAGCCTGTGGATCATCGACACGGCCGCGCAGTACATCGCCGAGAACGGCAAGGACGCCCCCTTCGGTGCAGTGCGTTCGGGGTTCGAGGCACTGCCCGAGGCTGAGCGTCGTGCGAAGGCCGCCGCGCTGGCCCCCACGATTCGCGGCCTAGCCTCGACCGACAAGCCCATGATCGGCCACTTCACGGACGCAGACGTGGTCCTCGACTTCCTTGCCTCGGAGCGCGCGCCCGAATTGGCTGAATTGGGCACCAGCTGCCCCGACCACTTCCTGCGCACCAAGGTCAAGCCCATGATCGTGGACCTGCCCGCAGACGCTCCCGTTGAGGACACGATCGCTCGCCTGAAGGAACTGCACGAGGCCTACCGCGCGGACTACACCGCCTACTACGGGGCGCACGCCACCGAGGACTCCCCCGCCATCCGCGGCGCGGACCCGCTCATTGTGCTCGTGCCTGGCGTCGGCATGTACTCGTTTGGAGCGAACAAGCAGACCGCACGCGTGGCCGGTGAGTTCTACATCAACGCCATCAACGTCATGCGCGGCGCTGAAGCACTGTCCACCTACACCCCTATCTCGGATGCCGAGAAGTTCCGCATCGAATACTGGGCGCTTGAGGAAGCCAAGCTTCAGCGCATGCCGAGCCCCAAGAGCCACCAGGGCCGCGTCGCCCTGGTCACCGGGGCCGCCTCCGGCATCGGCAAGGCCATCGCCACCCGCCTGGCCGCTGAGGGCGCCTGCGTCGTGATCGCAGACCTCGACCTCGACAAGGCGCAAGCCGCCGCCGCGGAGCTCGGCAACGCCGACGTCGCGATCGGCGTCGCCGCCAACGTCGCGGACCCGCACGCCATCCAGGCCGCCTTCGATGACGCCGTGCTCGCCTTTGGCGGCGTAGACCTCGTCGTCAACAACGCCGGACTGTCACTGTCCAAGCCGTTGCTGGACACCACCGAGGCCGACTGGGACCTGCAGCACGACGTCATGGCCAAGGGCTCCTTCATGGTCTCCAAAGCGGCCGCGAAAATCCTCATCGACCAGCAACTCGGCGGAGACATCATCTACATCTCGTCCAAGAACTCCGTGTTCGCTGGCCCCAACAACATCGCCTACTCCGCTACCAAGGCAGACCAAGCACACCAGGTACGCCTGCTCGCGGTCGAACTTGGCGAGTACGGCATCCGCGTCAACGGCATCAACCCCGACGGCGTCGTACGCGGCTCCGGCATCTTCGCCTCCGGCTGGGGCGCCAACCGCGCCGCCACCTACGGCGTCGAAGAAAAGGACCTCGGCAAGTTCTACGCACAGCGCACCATCCTCAAGCGCGAAGTCGTGCCCGAGAATGTCGCAGACGCCGTCTACGTCCTCACCGGCCCCGAACTCACCCGCACCACCGGACTGCACGTTCCCGTCGACTCCGGCGTCGCCGCAGCCTTCATCCGATGACCGCGTCCGTCACCGTCGCCGCCATTGACCTGGGCGCCACCAGCGGCCGAGTCATGGTGGGCCACGTGGGCCCTGAGGAACTGCGCATTCGCCAGATGGCGCGCTTCCCCAATGGCCCCGTGGCCCTACCCGACGGCCTGCACTGGGACGCGCAAGCACTGCTACGCGCGGCCCAGTCGGGCTTGCGGGATGCGGCGGCGTGGGCGGGCCCCATCGCGTCCATCGGAGTTGACTCGTGGGCGGTGGACTACGCACTGCTGCGCGGGTCGCGCGTGCTGGGCGAGCCGTTTCACTACCGCGACTCGCGCACCGCGGCCGGCGTCGAAGCGGTGCACGCGGAGGTCCCCTTCGCAGAGCTCTACGCCCGCAACGGACTTCAGTTCCTGCCATTCAACACGGTGTACCAGCTCGCGGCCGAGGACCCCGAGGTCCTCGCCCTCGCGGACCGTCTCCTGCTGGTACCGGACCTCATCGCCTACTACCTCACCGGCGCCACCGTCGCGGAACGCACCAACGCCTCCACCACCGGGTTGCTGTCCGTCACCACCCGTGAGTGGGACACGGATCTGCTCAGCCGCATCGGCCTCCAGCGTGCACTGCTGCCGGACCTGGTCAACCCAGGCGAGCGCATCGGCTCGCTCCTGGCTCCGGTCGCGGAGGCCACTGGTCTGCCCACACACACCCAAGTGACGGCCGTGGGTAGCCACGACACCGCTTCAGCCGTCGTCGCCACACCCATGCGTGAAACCGGCGGCGCCTTCATTTCCTGCGGCACCTGGGGACTTGTGGGCGTCGAGACCGAGGCGCCTGTACTCACGGACGCCGCCCGCGAGGCGAACTTCACCAACGAAGGCGGCGTGGATGGGCGGACCCGGTTCCTCCACAACGTGATGGGCCTGTGGTTGCTGTCGGAGTCGATTCGCACGTGGGAGCGCGACGGCGAAACCATTGCGCTGGACCGCCTGCTTGCCGAGGCTGCCGCCGTAGGCGCGGACGTGCCTGTCTTCGACGCGACCGACGAGGCTTTCCTGGCGCCAGGCGACATGCCCGCACGCATCGCCACCTGGCTGACAGCACACGGCGAGCGCGCCCCGCAGTCGCGTGCCGAGGTAGTCCGGTCCATCGTCGAATCCCTCGCGAAGGCCTTCGCGCAGGCCGTGGCCACAGCCTCAGCGCTGTCGGGCCAGGAGGCCACCACCATCCACATCACCGGGGGCGGATCTCTCAACACGCTCCTGTGCCAACGCACCGCGGACTGGGCAGGGCTGCCGGTTGTCGCGGGACCCGTCGAGGCCACGGCCCTGGGGAACGTGTTGGTCCAGGCTCGCGCGCAGGGCGCCACCGGTGCCACCCTGGAATCGATGCGAGACCTTGTAGCCCGCACCCAAACCCTACGTACCTACGAACCCGGAAGGGTCTGACACACATGAAGATGGAGCGTCGTGTTCCGCGGCCCGCGGAGCTGGCACCGTTGATGAGTTTCAAGAAGTTCGAGCCCAACGGACGCGCGCGCAGGCTCGCGAAAGCCCACACCATCGCGGACCTGCGCGCCATCGCCAAACGCCGCACCCCTCAAGGCGCATTCGACTACACCGACGGCGCAGCCGAGGCAGAACTGTCACTAGCCCGCGCCCGCCAAGCGTTCCTGGACATCGAGTTCCACCCCGCCATCTTGCGCGACGTGTCCTCGGTCGACACATCCGTCGAAATCGCCGGCGGCCCCTCGGCATTGCCGTTCGGTATTGCCCCCACCGGATTCACCCGCATGATGCACGCCGAAGGCGAGCGCGCCGGCGCCTCCGCGGCCCGCACCGCAGGGATCCCGTTCTCCCTGTCCACCGTGGGCACCACCTCCCCCGAAGGCGTGCGCGAGGTCAACCCTGACGGCCGCAACTGGTTCCAGCTATACATGCAAAAAGACCGCGACAAGTCCATGGACCTCGTCAACCGCGCGGCAGCCTCAGGCTTCGACACGCTACTTGTCACCGTCGACGTCCCCGTCGCCGGCGCCCGCCTACGTGACAGCTACAACGGCTTCACGATCCCACCCCAGCTAACCCCCAAAACGGTCCTGAACGCGATACCCCGACCCGAATGGTGGATCAACTTCCTCACCACCGAACCCCTCACGTTCGCGTCACTCTCGGAATGGCAAGGCACCATCGGGGAACTCCTCGACGCACTCTTTGACCCCACCGTCGACTTCGACGACCTCGCCTGGATCCGCGACCAATGGCCCGGCCAGGTCTTCGTCAAAGGCATCCAAACCGTCGCCGACGCCCGCAAAGTCATGGACCTCGGAGTCGATGGCATCGTGCTGTCCAACCACGGAGGCCGTCAACTCGACCGCGCCCCCATCCCCTTCCACCTCCTGCCCGCAGTACGCAAAGACCTCGGCAACGACGCACAAATCATCCTCGACACCGGCATCATGTCAGGAGCCGACATCGTCGCAGCCCTGGCCATGGGAGCCGACTTCACCCTCATCGGCCGCGCCTACCTCTACGGACTCATGGCCGGCGGCCGCGAAGGCGTCGACCGCACCATCCACATCCTGCGCACCGAAATCACCCGCACCATGAAACTCCTCGGCGTCGCCACCACCGCAGACCTCACCCCCGACCACGTCACCCAACTCCAACGCCTCACCCCACGAGGCTGAGTTACGCCGACGGGTGGGGGTCCGGCCTCGTCTCGACGAACGCACCTGTCGCAGTCTCTTTGCGCACGGTTCCCGCGGCAAAGAGGCGGGCGCCCATCGCGACGTACACCCCTGGCGCAGCGAGTTGCGCGGCCGCGAGTGCAAAGCCAAGGTTCACGTGCGCATCGGAGCCCTCCACGGTTTCCGGTCGCAGCGCTCCCGTGAGCACCACGGTGGCCTCGGGCGGCACGCGTCCACTCAGGTAGGCCGCCGTGTCCGCCATGGTGTCCGTGCCGTGAGTGACGACGATCGAGGTCACACCCGCGTCTGCGACGGCGCGAGCGAGCACGTCCCGATCGGCGTCGGTCATGTCCTGACTATCGAGCGCGAGCGCGCCCGTGACCCGGATCGCGACCGAGGGCACGAGCGTCCCGAGCACCCGCGCCGCTGCCGGCTCGCCCACGGCGAGGTCGCCGGTGAGCTGGTAGACCTTGTCGATGGTGCCGCCTGTGGCGATGACGGCGATCTGAGCGTCGTGCATGACATCCCCTCCTAATAGGGCGTGCCGTCGGGCTGCCGGGTGAGGTCTAGGAGCTCCGCCTCGAGGGCGTGAAGATCGTCGGCGGAGAGCGAGGTGCCCCACAGCGGCGCCACGCTCACGCCGTCGCTTGCGGCGACCACGAGCCGGACCACGCGCGGCGGGAGCCCGTCGGCCGCCAGGTCCTCGCGCCACTGCCGGGCATCGTCCTGCGCGATCTGCTGCAATGACGACTCGCCCATCACGTGGGCGGCAAGCGCGACGCTGTCGTGGAGACCAGCGGCGTCGTGCGCATCGTGGATCGAGGCGCGCACGTACGCACGCAAGAGGCGTCCCGGAGCGTCGTCGTCCGGCTCGATGGCAGCAAACACTGAGCGGCGGAACGACTCGTAGAGCTCCTTCGCGAGCGCCTCCGTCAGGACCGCCTTGGACGAGAAGTGGTACAGCAGGCCGCCCTTGGACACCCCCGCTTCTGCGGCCACGGACTCAAGGCTCGCTGCAAGGCCATCGCGGAGGACCACGCGGTGGGCGGCGTCCAGTATGAGTTGCCGGGTGTCTTCCGCGGTCCGTCCCTCGACTCGTCCCATGGTGTGGCGTGCTCCCTTAGTGGTCGACCAGTACTGCGGCGCGCTTGGCCGGAATCCTACGCCACGCGACCACGGCTCCCAGGAGCAGCACCACGGCGGCGGCGACGGTCGCGATCTGCATGGCCTGAGTGAACGCGCCTTGGGCATGGATGAGGAGCGGGTCGCCCGGTTCTAGGACGGCCGATGCCCCGGCAAGGGAGTCCTCGACCGTCGCCGCGGTCTCGGGTGAGGCGGAAGGGGGCACATCGAGGCTCAGGCGGTAGGCGAGCGTCGCCACGGAACCGAGCACGGCAATGCCCATCGCCACGCCGAGTTCGTACGCGGTCTCCGAGATCGACGACGCCGCGCCGGCCTTGTCCGGCTCCACCGCAGAGACGACGGCATCCACGCTGAGCGTCTCCGACATTCCGACTCCCAGTCCCACTGGGATGAGCGCGAGCGCAATCCACCAGTACGACTCAGCGCTCTCGACGAATGCGAGGAGCAGGAGTCCGGACGCCGCCACGGACAACCCTGCGGCGATCGCGGGTCCGCGCCCCCACGCGCGCAGGGCGGCGGACACGACGAGGGCCACGGCCATGCTCGCCAGCGCAAGCGGCAGCTGCGCTACGCCGGCCTCGAGCGGACTCATGCCGCGCGCGAGCTGCAGGTACTGGGCGAAGAAGAACAGCACGCCACTGAGGGCGAACACCGAGATGAAGTTCACTGCGACGGCCCCCGCGAACTCGGGGACGCGGAAGAGCTTCACGTCCACCATGGGTGCGGGCGAGGTGCGCTGGCGCTTCACGAAAGCCACGGCGGAAGCGGCAGACAATGCGGCCGCGGCAATGACCATGGCGTTCACGTCCGCACCAAAGGCCTTCTTCACGACATAGACGAACGGAATGATCGCGGCCATCGACAAGCCTGCGGACAGGAGGTCGAACCGTGCGGTGGCGGTGGAGCGCGACTCCGGCAGGAGCCATGCGCCGGCAGCGACGAGAGCGAGGACCACGGGCACATTGATGAGAAACACCGATCCCCACCAGAAGTGCTCGAGCAGGACGCCTCCCACGAGCGGCCCAATCGCGAGCCCGCTCGCGGCTGCTGCAGACCAGATCGCGATGGCACGCGTGCGCTCGGTCGGGTCAGGAAACACGGTGCGGATGAGGGACAGCGTCGACGGCATGAGCGTGGCGCCGGTGACTCCCAGGAGGAGCCTCGCGGCGATCAGCATCTCCGGCGTGGTCGCAGAGGCCGCCAGCACCGACGCCATTCCAAACCCAGCGGCACCGATCAGGAGCAGCTTCTTGCGTCCCACCCGGTCGGCCACGTTGCCCATCGTGACCAGGAGGCCGGCGATGGCGAGCGAATAAATGTCGCCAATCCACAGGACCTGGGTGGCGCTTGCCTGGAGATCCGCGGTGAGTGATGGCACGGCGAGATACAGCACCGTGCTGTCGATCGCGAGAAGCAGTACGGCGCTGACGAGCACGGCAAGTGCTGCCCAGCGGCGGATGGCTGACATGGCTGAGACCTTTCGAGTTACTTAACCGTCCAGCCGGTACAGTAACACGAATAAGGCAAGGGTGCCCGGCGATCGCTACGCGCTCGCCTGCCCCGCCACGCGCTCGCACACTGGCAGTCACTCAGTGCCGGAATCGGCGGATTCTCGGCACTCAGCGACTGCCAGCGCGGCGGGTGAGGGAGGGAGGGAGAGCCTTGATCCCCCTAGCGGTCGACGCGCGCTCCCCCACCGGCGGCGAGCTTGTGCACCTCGGCCTTGGTGGCCATGGTGGTGTCACCAGGAGTCGTCATGGCGAGGGCGCCGTGGGCCGCTCCCAGGTTCACGGCCCGCTCAAGGGTCTCGCCCTCAAGAAGTCCGTGGATGAGGCCGGAGGCAAAGGAGTCGCCGCCGCCCACGCGGTCGAGGATCTCAAGCCCGCCACGTTGGGTCGCGCGGACCACTCCCGTGTCGCGGGACCAGGCCAATGCACCCCAATCATTGACCGTCGCTGTCTTCACTCCGCGCATGGTCGTGGCGATGACCTGGAAGTTCGGGAAGGCGTTCGCAGCGGTCTCGATCATCTGCGCAAAGCCGGACACGTCCAGCTCCTCAAGCGACTCATCCACGCCTGGAACCTCGAATCCCAAGGAAGCGGTGAAGTCCTCCTCGTTGCCGATCATGACGTCCACGTGTGGAGCAATGGCGCGGTTGACTTCCTGCGCGCGCTCCTTGCCGCCAATGGCCTTCCACAGCGACGGGCGGTAGTTGAGGTCGTAGGACACGACGGTGCCGTGGCGGTGAGCGGCCTCGACTGCGGCGATGACGGTGTCCGCAGCCGTCTCAGACAGGGCTGCGTAGATGCCGCCGGTGTGCAGCCACCGCACCCCAAGCTCGCCAAAGAGGTGGTCAAAGTCCACGTCGTCAGCAGTGAGCTGCGACGCGGCGGTGTGCCCGCGATCGGACACACCCACGGCACCACGCACACCGAAGCCGCGTTCGGTGAAGTTGAGCCCGTTGCGCACCGAGCGGCCAATGCCGTCGTAGTCCTTCCACACCACGTGGGAGGTGTCGACGCCACCGGCGAGGATGAGGTTCTCGACCAGATGGCCCACCTCGTTGTCCGCGAGCGCGGTCACGATCCCGGTGCGGTAGCCAAAGGCACGGGCGAGGCCGCGCGACACGTTGTACTCGCCGCCGCCCTCCCACGCAGTGAAGGACCGAGCAGTGCGGATGCGCCCTTCGCCCGGGTCGAGTCGGAGCATAACCTCGCCCAGCGATACCGCATCGAAGCGGCACTCTTGTGCGGGCTTGACCTTGAGGACTGTCATGGCGCTATGCCTCCTTGCTCAGCAGCGCGACGGCCTTAGCCACCAACGTCTGCACGTCATCGAACTTGCCTTCCGCAACCAGATCCCTGGGCACCATCCATGACCCTCCAACCGCGTGAACCGCGGCGATGGACAAGTACTCGTGGAGGTTTCCGGGGCCGATGCCTCCGGTAGGAACAAAGGACACGTCGCCAAACGGTGCGGCAAGGGCCTTGAGGGCGGGCGCTCCGCCCGAGGTGCCGGCAGGGAAGAACTTCACTGTGGTGACGCCCAGTTCAAGCGCGGCCATCACCTCGGATGCCGTCACCGCGCCGGGGAGCGCGAGGACCCCGCGCTCAACGCACCGCTCAACGACCGCGCGCGACAACCCCGGGGACACCACGTATGACGCGCCCGCGTCGACGGCCTGGTCTACCTGTTCGGGTGTCACCACGGTTCCCGCGCCTACCAGCACGTCGCCGCGCGCGGCCATGGTGCGGATGGACTCGACCGCGGCAGCGGTGCGGAAGGTCACCTCAGCTACTGGCAGCCCGCCGCCGACGAGAGCGTCGGCCAACGGTGCGGCGTCGGCCGCATTGTCGAGCACGACCACCGGCACAAGCCGGTGCTGACCCAACTGCGTGTGAACGGATTGCGGGGAACTCACAAGGACTCTCCTAGTTCAAGGGAAGCGATGTCGACGGGCTGGCCCGTCGCCAAGGACTGATTGCCAGCGATGCCGACAGAGACTGCGCGAAGTCCGTCGCGGTAGCCAGCAGCCCTGGCAAGGGGGTCTTCCCCCACGCGCAGGTCGCGACGGAACACTTCCATGAGCAAAATCGCGTCGCCGCCGCCATGGCCGCCAATGCCCGCCGGGATCTCCACCTCAACGGGCGCCTCCCAGTGCCGCTGCACCACGAGGCGTTCGCCGTGCGGCCGGAGCGCATCCGCTGCAAGTCCTTCTGGGGTGGCGGAGGGGTCGAGCGTGACCGTGCCGTCCTCACCGGCAATCACGGCACCGCGTTCTACGACCTCAAGTTCCGCGCGGCCCTCAGTGCCGTTCACCGTCACGCGGTAGCCCTCCCAAGGCGCGTGGGCGTTGAGCGAGTACGTCATGACGGCGCCGGAGCGGTAGTCGACCACGAGGGCAAGGTTGTCTTCAATGTCGATGTCGTCATCGAAGACGTCCCGGTCACGCAGGTAGCCGTCGTGATGCTCGGCTTTAAGGTAGAGGGCTTCTAGGCGCGGATCCTCGCGCAGGTCAAGCGAGAAGGGGTCGCCGTCGGCCCCCGTGCCGCGCTCGGGCCGGTCTCCCAGTCCGCGCGTGCGGGCGTTGTCTGCGCCGTAGAACTTGAGTCCTCCGCGGGCGTAGACACGCTCGGGCACGTCGCCCAGCCACCAGTTGACGAGGTCAAAGTGGTGGCTCGACTTGTGAATGAGCAAGCCACCGGAGTTGTCCTTGTTGCGGTGCCAACGGCGAAAATAGTCCGCCCCGTGAACGGTGTCGAGCGCCCACTCAAAGTGCACCGACGTCACCTGGCCGATGCGGCCTGAGGCAATCACCTCACGCAGCGTCGAGTTGCGAGGTGCATAGCGGTAGTTGAAGGTCATCACGAGGTCGCGGCCGGTGTCCCCGACCGCCGTGGTGATGGCTCTGCAGCCCTCCTCCGTGGTCGTCAGAGGCTTTTCGACAACAACGTTGGCGCCGGCCCGCATGGCGCGGTCGATCATCTGCGCGTGGGTGGCGTCGATCGTCGTGACAATCACAGTGTCGACTCGCTCCGTCGCGATCATGTCCTCGAGACCATCCGCGTCATAGCGCGGCAGTCCCGCGGGCGCCCCACCGGCAACAGAACCCACGAGTTCGTCGTAGTAGTCGATCCTTCCGGGATTGCGATCCAGCCACGCCACGATCTCGGCGACGTCTGCATGGTCGCCTGTGATCGCGTCGACGTACATCCCCGCACGGTGTCCGGTGCCGATCACGGCGTAGCGGGTCCGGGGTCGGTCCGCGGCGGGCTCGTCGAACGTGGGCATCACCAGCGGGCTCGGGCCACCGGCGGGTTCGTGGCGCGGCGGCGCGGTGGGATTCTGGTCAGCAACAGAGGTCATTACAGGGTCCAATCAAAGTCAACGTGCCAGCGGCGGGTACACGGCGCGCGGAATCTCGTAGGCGAGGTCGATCGCGGTCTCCGTGGCCTCATCGAGGCTGAGTCGGTGTTCGGCCACAAGGCGCGCAAGGTGGCCGGCGTCAATGCGCCGTGCGACGTCATGGCGAGCGGGGATGGAGAGGAAGGCGCGGGTGTCATCCACAAATCCGGCGGTGTTGTAGAAGCCCGCGTTGTCGGTGACGGTGTCGCGGAACCGGCGCATGGCGTCGGGCGTGTCAAGGAACCACCACGGCGCACCCAGCCGTACGGCGGGATACACGCCCGCCAGTGGAGCGAGCTCCCGGCCGAACACGTCCTCGTCGACGGTGAACAGCACCAGGGTCAGGCGAGGGTCGTGGCCGTAGCGATTGAGCAACGGCCGCAAAGCCCGGGCGTGGTCAATGGGCACGGGGATGTCGTAGCCCACGTCGGGCCCGCGTTCCGCGTAGACGCGGTCGTCGTAATTGCGCAGCACGCCAGGGTGAAGCTGCATAACCATGCCGTCTTCGCACGACATCCTGGCCATTTCCGTGAGCATGTGGCCGGCAAAGATGCGGGCCGATGCCGGGTCGACGCTGCCCGCTAGCGCGGACTGGAGAATGCGGTCGGCTTGGGTGGGGGTGAGCGGGGCGGTGTCCGCATAGAGGTGACCGTGATCGGTGGCGCGCGCGCCAGCGGCGACGAAAGCCGCGCGGCGTGACTCGATCGCCTCGATGTAGGTGGCGTAGTTGACGATGTCGACGCCCGCTCGCTCCCCCATGGCCCGCACAGACTCGCGCCAGTCAGGACGGTCAAGGTTGACGACGGCGTCCGGGCGGAAGGTGGGCACCACCCGGTCGCCGTAGCCGCGGGAAGCGAGGTCTGCGTGGCTGGACAGCGGGTCGTCGGCAGCATCCGTCGTGGCCAGGATCTCGATGTTGAGCGAATCCAGCAGTGCCAGAGGCCTCAACCCAGGCTCCTCCAGGCGTGCCGCGATGGCGTCGTAGGACGAGTCCGCCGAGTCCCCGGAGAGGTTCGATGACACACCGAGCACCTCTTCCAGGACGTGTTCCATCCAGATGCGCGTGGGGGTACCGCGGAAGAGCTTCCAGTTGCTCGCGAACGCTCGCCAAATTTCGCGTGGGTCAGTCTCGACCGGCTGGCCGTCACGGCGCGGCACGCCCAGGGCGTCGTGCGAAACGCCTTGAGAGATGAGCATGCGCACCAGGTAGTGGTCCGGCACCACGAGCAGACTCGCGGGGTCTCCGAAGGGTGCGTCAGAAGCCAGCAGACCGGCATCCACGTGGCCGTGCATCGACACCAGGGGCAGATCACGCACGTGCGAGAAGATCTCGCGGGCAATGCCGCGCTCGTCGGGCTGCGTGGGCAGCAGGCGGTCCTCGTGCAGCGCGGATCGCAGGCCGGGCGATGTAGTCACGCGGACCTCCTTGTCCAGATCGTGTGAAACTTTTGAATGCGCTTTCATTGCGCCCAACCACTATCGCATGACACGTCACCTGGGGCAAGTTTTCTGTTCAAACGAACCGAAATGTGGCAGGATGGACACCGGCGTCTTGCGCGACGCGAGTAGCGCTCGATCATGAAACAATGAAAACGCAGTCACGGTGATCACTATCCGTCGCGATGCATGCACCGCGGCAGCACCGCCGCTGACACCGAGGAAGGGAGTGCGCATGGCCACGCTTCGCGATGTGGCGAGCGCCGCAGGGGTCTCGCCCGCCACGGCATCGCGCGCCCTCAGCGCCCCCGACACCGTATCGATGGCCAAACGTCACCAAGTCATCGAGGCCGCTGAGCGCCTCAACTACAAGCCCAACCGGTCCGCGCAAGCCCTCGCCTCCGGCCAGAGCAGACACATCGGCCTCGTCCTGCCTGACCTCGCCAACCCGTCATTCGCAGCCATTGCCAAGGGCGTGCAGGCCCAGGCGCGCGGCACGCGCTACTCCGTGCTGGTAGCTGACACCGATGAGGACCCGCGTGCGGAGCGCGCCATCGTGCGCGATCTCCAGACCAGCGTGGACGGCCTCGTCCTGTGTTCACCGCGCATGCCGGAAGAAGAGATCCGCGAGTGCGCCGCGGCTGGCCCACTGGTGTTGGTCAATCGCGAGGTCGATGGCCTGCCGTCGGTGACGTTTGACTCCGCCGCCGGCGTAACCCAGGCACTCCAGCACCTCCGCGCGCTCGGCCACCACCGAGTTGCCTACGTAGGCGGACCGGAAGCATCGTGGTCGGATGCCCACCGACGGCGGGCGCTTGGAACGGTCGAGGGGGTCGACGTTGTCGACGTAGGCGCGCACCGCCCCATCCACACGGGCGGGGTAGCAGCCGCGGACCTTGCACTGGGCACCGGCGCCACCGCCATCCTGTGCTACAACGACCTCATCGCCTTGGGCGTGCTGTCCCGCCTGCGCACTCGCGGGGTCGACGTCCCGAACGACATATCCGTCGTGGGATTCGACGACATTGGCGCGGCGACCTACGTAGCGCCCACCCTGACCACCGTGGCCATCCCCCTCACCCGTGCAGGGCAGGAAGCGACTTCCCTGTTGTCGCAGGTGCGCGACACCTCCGCAGATGGCACGCCCGTCCGCCTACCCGTGGAGTTGGTCGTGCGCGACTCGTCCGGCCCCGCTCCCGCGTGACCCCACCGAAAGGACGACAATGACGTCGCTCGACCGCCTGTCCCCCGCTGCCCTGGATGCACACCGTGTCCACGGCCTTCCTGACCAGGTACGCCCGCCGGCACCGCTCGACCGCAGCGCGCCGCCCGGCATTGTTCACCTGGGCATCGGCGCCTTCCACCGTGCACACCAGGCGGTCGTGACCGAACGTGCCGGCGCCGCACACAATGACTCTCGCTGGGGCATTGTGGGCGTCACGCAGCGCAGCGCCAGCGTGCGGGACCAACTCGCCCCCCAAGGCGGACTGTACGGCGTGCTGGAACTGTCGCAAGAGCCGGATGGCACCCCCCGGACTGCGCTCGACCTCATCGGTAGCGTGCGGGACGTGCTCTTCCCGGGCGAGGACACCGCCAAGGTCATGGAAGCGATCGCTGCGACACCGACGCGCATTGTGTCGCTCACCGTCACAGAAAAGGGCTACCGACGCCACCCGCAGGGCGGACCCGACTTCGCCGACCCCGCGCTCGGGCACGACCTCGACCTCCTCGCGCGCGAACTGGGCGGCAAGCGAGACGCGCTCGCGACCCCATCGCGTAGCGCGATCGGCACACTGCTGCGCGGGCTTGCCCACCGTTGGGCGACCTCGGGAGCGCCGCTCACTGTGGTGGTGTGCGACAACCTCCTCGACAACGGTCCGCAGGTCGCACAACTCGTCCACAGGATCGTCGATTCCTCCCCGGCCAAGAGCGCGGAAGCGTTCGGCTCATGGTTGCGGGAGTCAGTGGCGTTTCCTGCGTCAATGGTCGACAGGATTGTCCCCGCCACCACGGATGCCCACCGGGCCACGGCCGAACACCTCCTGGGCCTGCGCGACGCTGGACTGGTCGTGGCCGAGCCCTTCCTCCAGTGGGTCATCGAGGACCGCTTCGCGGGACCCCGTCCCGCATGGGAAGACGGCGGCGCGACCCTGACCGACAACGTGACGCCATACGAGCACACCAAGCTGCGGGTTCTCAATGGCACCCACTCCTTCCTCGCCTACGCGGGCGCCTTGCGCGGGCATGCCCTGATCGCCGACGCCGTGGCGGATCCCGAGCTCAACGCCCTTGCCCGCGAACTGATCGACTCCGACGCCATCCCGTCGCTCGAGAAGGTCGACGAGATCGACGTCGAGGGCTACCGCGAATCCGTGCTCGAGCGTTTCGCCAATGGAGCGATCGGCCACACCACGGTGCAGATAGCCATGGACGGCTCACAAAAGCTTCCGATCCGGTTCCTCGGAACGGCGGCCGACCGGCTCGCGGCCGGCGCCGTTCCTCATGCGATCGCCCGTGCCGTCGCAGCGTGGATGCTGTACGTCTACACCACGACGCAGGACTCGCTCGAGGTCGGTGGCACGCGTGTGGAGCTCGACGATCCGCTGGCTACCCCCCTCGCCGATGCCGCCCGCGGCCCCCTTGACTCGCTCGCGGACCGGCTACTCGCCATGGACGCAATCTTCCCGGCGCACCTTGCCGAGGACCCCCGCTGGCGCGACGCCGTCCGCGCCGGGCTTCGTGAGGTGTCGTCGTGGAGTGAGGCACCTGCGATGGGAGCCCTACGATGACCGCCATCCCAGGTAGTGCCGCACTCGGCGACGTCAGCATCATCCTTTCTCGCGGCGACGATGTTGCCGTCGCCACCCGGGACCTTCCGGGTGGCATGACGCTCACGGACGCTCCGCATGGCGACCTCACGGTCGGCTCAACGGTCGCCAGGGGCCACAAGATCGCGCTGCGCGCCATCGCCGCAGGCGAGCCCGTGCGGAAGTACAGCCAGGTCATTGGGCGCGCGACTGTCGACATCAAGCCCGGCGCCCACGTCCACGCACACAATCTGGGCATGGACGATGGCGCACGTGAGGTCGAGGTCGGCGTTGACCGCCGCGACACGGTGCCTGCACGTGAGGTCCGCACATTTCAGGGGTACAGGCGCTCAGACGGCACGTGGGGCACCCGCAACTACGTGGGCATCGTCACGTCGGTCAACTGCTCCGCGTCCACGGCCCGCATGATCGCGGACCAGTTCCGCGGGCCCGTGCTGGATGCGTATCCACACGTCGACGGCGTCATCGCGCTGACTCACGACACGGGCTGCGGCCTGGTGCCCACAAGCGAAGGCGCGCAGGTCACCAGACGCACACTTCAGGGCTATGCCTCTCACCCGAACATGGCGGGGTTGCTGGTGCTCGGCCTGGGCTGCGAGATGATGCCCGCCGCCACCATCCTCAGTGGGCTCGACCTACGCGAGGACCTCCCAGTCAAGGAACTGACTATCCAGGACACGGGCGGGATTCGCGCCACGGTCCGTGCCGGGGTGGCGGCCATCGAAGCGATGCTTCCTGGAATCGAACTGCTACGGCGCGAAACCGCGCCAGCATCTGCCCTGGTCCTGGGCACCAACTGCGGGGGTTCCGACGGCTACTCGGGCATCACCGCCAACCCCGCGCTCGGCTACGCCGGAGACAAGCTCATCTCCATGGGGGGCCGTTCCGCGCTCGCCGAGACACCGGAGGTGTACGGCGCAGAGCATCTGTTGCTACGGCGCGCAGTGTCGCAAGAGGTCGCAGACACACTCCTGGAGCGGCTCGCATGGTGGGAAAAGTACGCGGCAGACGGGGGTGGCACGCTCGACAACAACCCCTCCCCCGGCAACAAGGCCGGCGGCCTCACCACGATCCTGGAGAAGTCGCTGGGCGCCGTGGCGAAGTCCGGGTCCTCCGAGCTTGTCGCGGTGCGCGAGTATGCGGAAAAGATTGACCTTCCCGGCCTGACCTTCATGGACACGCCCGGCTACGACCCCGTGTCCGTCACGGGACTGGTCGCTGGCGGCGCGACGGTCGTGGTCTTCACGACTGGTCGCGGTTCCGTGCTGGGCTGCAAGCCCTCTCCGTCGATCAAGGTCGCCACCAACACCGAGACGTTTGACCGCATGCGCGAGGACATGGACCTCAACGCGGGCCGCATCGTGGACGGCACCGCCACGCTTGAGGAGGTGGGCGAAGAGATCTTCGAGAAGATTCTCTCGGTCGCTTCAGGCGAACAGACGGTCTCGGAAGAGCTCGATTTGGGCTCAGATGAGTTCGTTCCCTGGCAGTTGGGCACGGTCACCTGACTGGCCCCACACAGCGGCCCAGGGCACTTTCACGCACCCACCGGCCACGGGGGCCGGTATGCCGCTCGCGCGATGCGGGCCGCCCCGGGTGCCAACACGGAAAGCAAGGGCACCCGGGACGGGGTCTACATCAGTCGAGCGTCACTCCTGCTCGCTGAAAGCGTGACTCCAGGTCGAGTCTGCGTTCGCCGCGATGGACACGCCCGCTTCCGGAACGGCGGTGACCGTCACGTCTGCACGTGAGGCTCGCTGAGTTCCTTGACGAGCCTCGACCCCGTCAATGAAGTAGGTGAAGTGCCGGTCGTTCGGAATCCAGACCGCGGGAAACGACCGTCCCGCCTCACGGAAGCGCGGCTGGGCGGGCTCGTGAGGTTCAGTGAGCACCGGGACGTTACCGAAGTCCATGTCACTGGCAAGGTAGTAGGACGTGTACGAGGGCTGGTTGTAGGTGGTGTTCTGACGCGCGACCTCGGCGCGATACTGCGTGTCGTGCAAGAGGGTGGGGAGCTTGTGCTCGGTGACCTCAGTACTGACGTAGATGCGCATGGCGCTCGAGTCCAAGGTCCGGGTCACGAACTCTTCGCGCCAGTCGCCCAAGATGTCCGCGACGAGGGAGGGGTTGCCCTTGGTCCAGTTGTTGACCGCCGTTCCGTCGGCGGTCAGCATGGTGCCACGGGTCCAGTCGTCAATGGTCGGCACCCGGTATGAATCCGCCTGATACCCATTGACGATTTGGGTCGTCAAGTCGGCGGCCCAGCGAATTGACTGGTTGTTTCCGGGTGTTGCGCTCTCAATCCTGTCGCCGTGCGCACTCAGGAGGCCCGAGCCATCTGACCCCCCTGGCATGCTCGCCCACACCTCAACGCCGGCTACATCGGCGCGCACATCGCCCACCATGCCGCGGCCCGTGTCGCGACCGGAGTACTCGCCGTGAATCACGCTGCCCGTCGCGCCGTCGCGCAGCACTGAGCCATACGGGGCCCACGCGCCAGACTCGTGAACAGTCCAGATCTCGAGGCCCGGGCGGTCAGGGTCGATGTCTGCCACGTGCATCGCGTCACCGTGCCCGAGTTTCGCCTGAGCGCCCGGGTCACCACTGCCCGCCGGGAGTGTGCCGTACGAGCTGTACAGCAGACTGCCATCGTCGTCGATGGTCGCGGCGCCGTAGACGATCTCGTGCTTGCCGTCGCCGTCCACATCAGCAGAACTCAGCGAGTGGAAGCCCTGCGTCGTCAACGTGGCGAACTCCGGGTCGGTTCCTTCGCGCCCGTGCGGGCTGTCGTTGAAAGGATTGCTCAACGGTACGTGGCCGCTGTCGACGAACCAGCGCTGATCCAGGTTCTTGCCGTTCCAGTCGTATGCTGCGATCGCGGCTCGCGTGTAATACCCGCGAGCAAAGATCGCCGACGGCCGCTGACCGTCGAGGTAGGCGACGCCGGCGAGAAACCGGTCGACTCGGTTGCCAGGCTCAATGCGCGAATAGGCGTAGTCGCCCCACAGCAGGCCATCGTCTCCGCGGCCAGGTTCGTACCTCACGGTATCGAGCTCCGCGCCCGTCTCACCGTCGAACACTGTCAGGTACTCGGGACCTGTGACCACGAATCCGTCGAAGGTGGTGAGGTCGTTTCGTCCGCTGCGCCCTGGCGCCCAGGTATTGATGAAGAAGTCGGCGAGATCCGTAGCGGACTCTTTGTTGAGGGGGTACTCGTGCTCGACGGGAATGTCCCACGCTTCCTCAAGCGTCGCGGGCCAGTTGCCTGCGACCACTTCCGGATGCTGATGCCAGTCGAGGAACACCTCAATGAGGTGGTCCCGGTAGTCCGCAGCGCTCATGCGGTAGTCGTCAGCATGCGAGAATCCGGCCCGGATGTCTTCGCGCGGCATGGTGACATACTCCTCGGCAATCACATTGCCAGCGTCGTCATACCTGATCGACTTCGTTCCCGGAGCAGTCTTGAGCATGGTCTCCGCTCGACCGTCTCCGTCAAAGTCATATGTCATGAACTGCGTGTAATGGGCGCCGGCGCGGATGTTGACACCCAGATCAAGCCGGTTCAAGAGCGTGCCGTCGAGTTCGTATGTGTCCACATACACGGTGCCCGTGTACCCCTTCTGGGATACGTCCTTGGAATTTGAAGGGTCCCACTTGACGACGAGTTCGAGTTCACCGTCGCCGTCCACATCGCCGACTGACGCATCGTTCGCGCTGTAGGTGAAGGTGTCGCCATCGGGGAACGTCGTGCTGGGAGGGGTGACGCCTCCAGCTGGCTTGGTCAGAGGGACGTCGAGGTAGCCGTCCTCCCAGGCCGAGACCCCGGCGCTGTGATCGCCGACGACGTCGTGCCACGCAGGAGCGACCGTGTACACGGCTGTCGCATCGCCTTCGCGGTCGACAAAGTTGGTCGAGTCCTCGACCGTCGCAATGCGCTCGCCATCCCGAAACACGGCGAAGGACGGCCCGCCCACGCCGGTATCCGTGGCAGGGCCAGCTTCTGTCGCGAGCAGCCTCCAACTCATGAAGATGCCCTCGGTCGTGTCGACCACCACGAGGCCTCGGTCGAGAGCCTCGAGTTCGGGCGTGGCATCGCGCGGGCTGTGGGGTGGGCCTGCAGCAACTGCTGTCGTTGTAGTAGCGCCTACGAGCAAGGCTCCCGCAGCACAGGCGGCTGCGATGGCGCGGGCAGGTGGTGTCAAAAGATTCATCGTTGAATCCTTTTCTGGGCGTCAAGCCCTCGGGGACAGGCAGGAGATCCCGCCGTGGGAAACGCTTTCCGTGTAGCGAGGACGCTACCGCCTGAATCGTTCAAAAGCAAGGATTGGTGACATACCGGACACACCTGCTGGCACGTGTCCGCCTTGGCCCCGATCATGAGCGCGATCGCCGGAACCGCGGGCGAGCCGGAGGCTCAAGCCGCAGAGCTAGCCGAGACTCGCGCGTCACGCAGAGTGCGCCTGTCCCGGGCCGATGCCGCAGTCACCAAACCTGCTGCCGCCAGGACAAGCACCAGCATCACGGAGCCAATCGCGACTGAACTCGTTGCCCCGAGCGCCCCGGCTACCGGCGCGGCCACTGCCCCGAAAACCATGCGCGCCGCACCTTCGATCGAGGCAGCTGCACCTGCCCGGTCGCGGTGATCGCGCAGCACGCTGGTCGCCAGCGCTGGCCCCACGAACCCAAACGCCGTCGTGAACACCAACAACGGCGCGACGAAGGCCCACAACTGCGACTGACCAGTAGCGACGCCGAGCACGATCGTGGCTCCGGCCGCGACGATCAGGACACCAACGCCGACGGTAGCGACGCGCATGGGCGCGAGCCGCGAAGACAAGGCCGCACTGGTCTGCGCGCCTGCAATCATGAGCAGTCCGTGACCGCCAAAGATCACAGCGTAGGACGCCTCCGTTAGCCCAAACGTCCCCTGAAAGATGAATGCGGACGACGCCATGTAGGCCATCATCGACGCGAAGAGCATCCCGGAGGCAGCCGCCAGCAGCAGATACCGCGGGTCCCGTGCGAGTGGACCATAAAGGGCGACACGGGGGCGCTCCTGACCGGTAGGGACGGGCGGAAGCCGCCGCGCGAGCACCGCCAAAGTGAGCACGATGAGCACCACACCGGCCGCCGCGAGCACCCAGAAAAGGCCCCGCCACGGCATCACGATCAGGAGGTATGCACCCATCGACGGAGCGAGGACGACGAAGATCCCGTTGACCATCTGAAGCCGGGCGAGCGCCCGGACCATGGCGCTGCCCTCGGCAGCGTCGCGCACGATCGCGATCGTGATCACCGAGGCGCCCGCCGCCCCCAAGCCTTGGACGAACCGCGCTCCCACCAACACCGGAGCGGTCGCCGCGACAGCGCACGCAACTGAACCGGCGCTATAGACCACCAACGCGGTCACCATGGGCCGCAGCCGGCCCACCCTGTCGGACCAGGGCCCTGTCGCCAACTGGCCAATCGCCATGCCAATGAAAGCGGCAGTCAAGGTGGCCTGAACGGTCTGGGCAGGCACAGACAGGTCGACGGCCATCGCGGGAAACGCGGGCAGGTAGAGGTCCATCGACAGTGGCCACACTGCCTGAATGAGCCCCAGGACGACGAACACCCCGACCGTCAGCGTTAGCCGAGCATCGGCCCTCGTGTGCGTCACGCGCCCTCCTGGCTACCAGTCGACTATTGCGTGGAGAGCCTAGAGCGGAAAGCCCTTTCCCGCCAGTCCAACCAATCCGACCAGGCCCAGACACACGTGTGCCCCCACAGTGGATGAGGACGGTCCACCGTGGGGGCACACGTGCCACACACACGAGCCCGGGCTTTCCCGGGCGGTAGAGCGCCCGGGAAAGCCGTGGGGGTTACTGGCCGATCGCGGCGTTCGCCTCTGACGTGAACTGGGCCGCGGCGTCAGCCGGGGACACCGTGTCGAACAGCAGCTGCTCGTTGATGCGGCCGGCGATCTCGGGAACATCCGCGGCGCCGGTCGGAGGTGCGGGAGGTCCGTCAACGATCTCCGTCGACAGCGCGCCCAGGAACTCGGAGGCCTGAACCTCCAGCGGGTCAAGCATGCCGGAGACCGAGTCGCGAACCTCGGTGTTGGCGTTCAGACCGCGGTCAGACAGAATCAAGGCGCCCGCGTCGGGGTCGTTGATCAGGAAGTCAACGAACGCGGCTGCCGCGTCCGGGTACTCGGAGTCGGCTGCGATCGAGTAGAACATCGCCGGCTTGTAGTACATGCCGGTGCGCTCGCCGCTGGATTCACCGGGCACGCGGAGGAGTTCGAGGTCGCGGCCGGCTGCGCTCGAGATCGCACCCAGCTGGTTCGACCACCAGAAGCCCATGGCGCCGGAGTTGGTGCCCAGGAGCGA
Source organism: Demequina globuliformis (assembly GCF_000975155.1). Classification (GTDB taxonomy): domain Bacteria; phylum Actinomycetota; class Actinomycetes; order Actinomycetales; family Demequinaceae; genus Demequina; species Demequina globuliformis. The sequence continues at coordinate 1,779,850 of NZ_BBRG01000001.1, read as the reverse complement.
CTGCTCCGGGCCACCCTCGGCGATCTCCACGCTGCGAGCACCGTCGGGCATGGCGCCTGACTCACGCAGGTCGACGAGCATCTGGTACCACTCCTCCAGCGTCTCGTCTGAGTAACCCAGCGAGCCATCTTCCGCGTAGAGGGACTCGCCCTGCTGGCGCGCGTAGATGTTGAAGCCGGCCTCGTTGCCACCAAAGTCCTGGACGCCGTAGACGCCGTCACCCAGCGCATCGGAGATTTCCGTCGCGATGTTCATGAAGTCTTCCCACGTCCACGTGGTGTCGTCGGGCCATTCCACGCCCGCTTCTTCGAACATCTGCGGGTCGGCGACGATCGTGTAGGCGTTCACACCGGTCGCCACGCCCGCGAGCTCGCCATCAATGGTCCCGGAGTCCAGCACGGAGGCATCGACCATCGACGTGTCAACTCCAAGTGCGGCCAGGTCAGCTGTCACACCACGGTTGGCATAGTCGGTGAGGTAACGCTCCTCCTGCGTCATGACGTCGGGGGTGTCACCACCGGCAACGGTGGTCGCCAGCTTGTCCCAGTAGCCGCCCCAGTCGGTGTAGTCGGGAACCACGGTGATGTCGGGGTTCTTCTCCATGAACAGGTCGATGACTTCCTGCGTCACCGTGTGGCGCTCATCCGAGCCCCACCACGAGAAGCGGATCTCGGCTGCGCCTTCCGCGCCGCCGCCCTCGCTCGACGCCGTGTCGGAGGTGGCCGCGTCAGTGGGCTCCTCATCGGTGCCGCCGGCTCCGCTGTCTCCGTTGCATGCGGCGAGAGTCAGGACACCGATGGCGAGGACAGCGCTGGTGCGCCACCACATCTTCGTGGAGCCCCCCGGGCCCTTGAGTGAACTGTGCATTTTTTTCTCCTTTTACTGGGAACTTCGTTGTTCGACGGTCGGGGTTTCCGGCCAGTTGGAGTCGTGCTACTTGAGCCCCGTCGTGGCAATGCCCTTGACGAGGTACTTCTGGCCAAACAGGAAGACCAGAAAGATCGGGATGAGCGACACAATCGACATGGCGAACAGTGCGCCCCACGAGCTCTCGCTCGTGGCGTCGATAAAGGTGCGCAGGGCGATGGGCATGGTGTACATGTCAGGCCGAGTCAGGAAGATCAGCTGGCTGAAGAAGTCGTTCCACGTCCAGATGAAGGTGAAGATCGCAGTGGTAGCCAAGGCCGGCAACGACAGCGGCAGCATGATGCGGAAGTAGATGCGACCGTGGCCACACCCATCGAGGCGAGCTGCCTCATCAAGCTCGGTGGGGATTCCGCGGAAGAACTGCACCATGAGGAAGATGAAGAACGCGTCCGTGGCCAGGAGCTTGGGGACGATGAGCGGCAGGAACGTATTGATCCAGTTGAGCTCAGAGAACAGGATGTACTGCGGCACGATGATCACGTGGATGGGGAGCATGATCGACATCAGCATGATCGCGAACCACAGGTTCCGGCCCCGAAACTTCAGGCGGGCGAAGGCGTAGGCCGCCATGGAGCAGGCCACCAGGTTGCCGATGAGTGACCCCAGCACAATGATCGCCGAGTTCAGCAAGTAGTGGTGGAAAGGGTGGAGAAGCGCGTTCCAGCCCTCGGTGTAGTTGTCGAGGGTGACTTCACTTGGCCACAGGCTGGGGTCGCGGAAGATCAGCGCATCCGGCTTGAACGAGCTCGCGATCATCCACAGCAGCGGGTACAGCATGATCAGGCCAAACAGAATCAGGCCAGCGTGCTTGAGGATAGACCGGGTGCGTCCGCGCCAGGCCCGCTTTGTGGGGCTCTCTGACTCAGGCATCTGCGCGGCCAGCTGTTGGAGCGTGGGCGTCGTGGGAGGCGCGTCGTCGCGCACGGGGGTATTAGTCATTGTAGAAAACCCAATACTTAGAGGCGAGGAAGTTGACCGCGGTCATGCCCGCGACGATGGCCAGGAGCAGCCAGGCCATGGCGGATGCGTAGCCCATGTCGAGTGACGCGAAGCCCTTTTGGTACAGGTACAGCGTGTAGAACATCGTGGAATCCGCCGGGCCACCAGTACCGCCACTGACCACATAGGCCTGGGTGAAGGTCTGGAACGCGTTGATCACCTGCAGCACCAGGTTGAAGAAGATGATCGGGGTCAGCAGCGGCAGCGTGACGGACGTGAACTGGCGCCACTTGCCGGCACCGTCAATCGAGGCCGCCTCGTAGTACATCTGAGGAATCTGCCGCAGACCAGCGAGGAAGATGATCATGGGTGCACCGAAGGTCCACACGTTGAGGATCATCAGCGTGCCGAGCGCGTAGTCGGGATGAGAGACCCAGCCTTCGCCCTGGATGCCGAACAGGCCCAGGAAGCCATTCACCAGTCCGTCTGCGCCAAACACCTGACGCCACAGCAGCGCGATGGCCACGGAGCCACCCAGGAGGGAGGGCAGGTAGTACACGGACCGGTAGATCGCGAGGCCGCGCAAGCCGCGGTCCAGGACCAGCGCTAGCGCGAGTGCGGCAGCGAGCTGCAGTGGCACCGAGATGAACACATAGAGGAACGTGACCTTCAGCGCGTTCAGTAGGCGCGGGTCCTCGAACATGCGGGTGTAGTTCTCGAACCCAATCCAGTTGGGCGCCTCCAGCAGGCTGTAGTCCGTGAAGGACAGGTAGGCAGACGCGGCCATAGGGCCGATGGTGATGAGGAACAGGCCTACAAACCATGGCGCCAAGAAGAACGCAGCAGCCTTCGCGTCACCCTTGCGGTACGCCGATGGCCCCTTCTTCTTCTTGCCGAGCTCAGTGACGACGGACACACGCCACCCCCACTGTTGCGACGCCTGAGCGGCGTCGGTTCTGGTGCTCCTTCATGGAACCCTCCGGATCGTCGTTGATCTGGTCTACTTCACCGGCGCCAGTGCCGGTGAAACCGCTTTCCGATTAGCAACGTAGCATACGAGCAACCGGTTTCGGAATGGTGTACGGTCACATTATTGACACAGCCACTCGGACGGCGGTGCGGGCACAAAGAAGTGCCACACAGCTGAGAAATACCTGGAGGGTTCATGCCCAAGGTCAGCCCCAAGCGGGCGACTGCCACCATCGGCGACGTTGCCGAGGCAGCCGGCGTGTCGCGCGCCACCGTGTCGCGCGTCATGAACGGTCGCGTGAGTGTGGGAGCCGAAATCAGCGAGCGCGTCCGTGAGGTCGCCTCCCAGCTCCAGTACCGACCCTCCAACGTCGCCAGGAGTCTCTCGCTCGGCCGCACGGAGACTGTCGCCCTCGTCGTTCCTGAGCTCGCCAACCCCATGTTTCAGCACGTTCTCGCTGGCATGACGGAGGCGGCAGCCCATCACGGCTATCGCGTGCTGGTCGCAGATACGGGCCAGAACCCGGATGAAGAGGCCGCCATCGCGATGGAGGCACGCATGCGCTGCGACGCACTCGCGCTGGTCTCGCCGCGCATGGCCCACACGCAACTCGCGGCCCTGCTTACCCAGGCGGCGCCTGCGGTGCTCGTCAACCGCGATAGCCCTGACCCGACCACACCCGCCGTCACCGTCAACTACCGTGCCGGAGCGGCAGCGGTCCTCACGCACCTCATTGGGCTGGGTCACACTCGGATCGTTTACCTTGCCGGCCCACCGCTCAGCACGTCAGATGTGCGCCGCAGGGCTGGCCTCAAGGACGCCCTCGCGCTTCACCCCCAGGTGGAGCTCATCGACGTCGCAGGCGGCGCGACCGTGTCAGACGGCTACGAGTCGCGCGACGCCGTGCTTGCCGCGCGGGCCACCGCCGTGGTCGCGTTCAACGACTTGGTCGCGTTCGGGCTTCTCGCCGCCCTCAACCAGGCTGGCGTCGCGGTGCCGGGCGACATCTCCGTGACCGGATTCGACGACATTGAACTTGCCCAGTACTCGACCCCATCCCTTACGACCGCCGCCGTGCCTCAGCACGACCTTGGTCGCCACGCATGGCAGGAGCTTCACGCAGTGATCGAGAATCAGGACCGGTACGCCTCGACCGCAACCGAGTTCGAGCCGCGCCTGGTGGTGCGGGCGAGCTCTGGCCCCGTGCCTCGCACCGTGGCGCAGGGTGGGCTGGCGCCGGCGGCACCAGAAACGTCGGAGTCGGAAAATGCCCCGGCCGCGAGCGCCGCGCCGGCCATAGCGCCCGCTCCGCTTCGCCCCCAATGGCGCGCACAGCCCGGTGGCGCGATCCTTGAACTCGCCGGCACGCGGTTGGCACAGTACGAGTCCGGCGAGTCCATCCCCGAGGTGCACGCGCCGCGACCCTACCTGCACCCCGTCTACACGTTGGCAGGCGCTGCCATGACCGACTCGGGTCCGGTGGATCACCGCCACCACTACGGCGCGTCGATGGCGGTACCGGACGTCAATGGCACCAGCTACTGGGGAGGTCGCACCTTTGTGCGTGACGTGGGGCCAACCCTGCTGCACAACCATGGCTCCCAGGTGAGCGACGGAGCGCGCATCGACGACGTCGACCCGCATGTCCTGCACGAAGTCGTGCACTGGCGCGACGAGGACGGGCTCCCGCAGGCGGAGGAGTCCCGCACGCTGAGCGCTCACCTCCTCTCCGACGACGCGTTCGCGGGCGAGCGCCCGGGCGGCGCCGGCGCGTGGGCCCTGTCGTGGCGCACCGTTCTGCGCGCGGACCACGGCCCCCTCACAATTGGCTCTCCTGCGACCAACGGGCGACCGGGTGCCGGCTACGGGGGATGGTTCTGGCGACTGCCAAAGGCGGACTCGACGACCGTGCTATCCGAGCGCGGCGAAGGTGAAGAGCGCGCGCACGGCTCCGACTCCGGCTGGCTGGCCTTTGTGCAGAGCCAGGACGGGGTGACGAGCACGTGGATCGCGGTCCAACACGGCACTCCTCGCGAGTGGTTCGTGCGCGCAGCCGAGTACCCCGGCGCGGGACCAGCGCTCGCGTGGCAGACGCCGCTGTCGGTGCCGGACGGGGGAACAGTCGAGGTCGCGATCACCACAGTGCTCGTCGATGGTGCCGTCACGCTCGAACGCGCTCACGCGCTCGCCCAGGAAGCCGCACAACTGAGATGACTGACACGGACGCCACCCGCGTTCCTCGCGTCGCGGTCGTCGGAATTCATGGGCACGGCGGGTCCCACGTCCGCCGCGTTCGCGAGCTTGCGGCCACCGGCGCCGTCACCCTGTGCGCCCTGGTGGATCCACGCCCCCTCGCCGACCAGGACGCGCCGGCGACCGGCGGCGCGAGTGGCCCCCGCCACGGCGCGGATGCGGACGGCTCCGGCGTCGCGTGGTTCCCAACGCTTGGGGACCTGTTGTCAGCGCCCGAGCCGGATCTTCGTCCCGACGTCGTCATTCTGTCCACCCCAATCCCGACCCACCTCCCCCTCGCCACTGTCGCCATGCGCGCCGGAGTCGACGTGTTGCTCGAGAAGCCGACCACCGCGTCCCTCGCGGAGCACACGGCGCTGGCGGCCGTCGCAGAGGAAACCGGGCGCCTTTGCCAGGTGGGCTTTCAAACGTTCGGCTCTCACGCCATCGGCGCTATTGAACGACTCGTCGCGGACGATGAGATTGGCGAGGTCACCGGCGTGGGCGCGGTGGGGCTGTGGGTGCGCACCGTGGGCTATTGGGCCCGGGCGCCGTGGGCCGGGCGGCGCCAACTCGATGGCCGCGACGTGGTGGACGGAGTCGTCACGAACCCGCTCGCGCACGCGGTTGCGACGGGCCTGCGGCTGGCGGGCGCGACACGGAACCACGATGTCCAGGATGTGGTCGTTGACCTCTACCATGCCAATGACATTGAGGCAGATGACACGTCTGCGGTGCGGGTTCTGACCGCGGACGGGGTGCGGTGCGGCTTTGGTCTCACCCTGTGCGCGGCCGAGCGCACGCCGGCCCGCGTCATCATCCACGGCACCCGCGGCCGCATCGAGCTCGCGTACGAGACCGACCGGGTGCGCGTCGTCACGCCCACCATGGATGTCGAGAAGCACTACGGCCGCATGGACCTGCTGGAAGACCTCCTGGCGAGCCGTCGCACTCCCGGGCGCGCCCTGGCGTGCGACGTCAGAGACACCGGCGCATTCATGCGCGTCATGGAGGCCGTGCGCACGGCGCCCGACCCCCGGCCCATCGCTGAGTCCCACATTGAGTGGGTGGGTGAGGGCGATGACCGCCACCCCGTGGTGGGTGACATCGAACGCTGGTGCGAGGACGTCGCGCTTCACGCTCGGACGTTTGCCGAGCTGCACGCCCCCTGGACGCGCACTTGATCGATGTTGTGGTGGCGATCGCCACTATGGCGGCGGTCGCTGTGGCCGGCTGGCTCATCCAGGCGCGGCGCTGGCTCCCGGCTGGGTCCCGCGAGCTCCTCGCCACCGTGGTCTTCACGATCGCCGGTCCGAGCCTGCTGCTGGCGACCGTCGCGCAGGCTGACCTCGCGCGTCTGGCCTCGACCGGCGCGGCGGTCACCTGGGGCACCACCCTCGTCATGGCGATCCTGTTGGCAGTGGCCGCTCGGTGGGGCATGCGCTTAGCGGCGGGGCGCGCAACCGTCACAGTCTTGAGCGGCGCGTACGTCAACGCGGGCAACCTTGGCATCCCGCTCGCCGTCTACATGTTTGGGGATGCGTTGGCCGTTGTGCCGACCATGCTGGTCCAACTGCTCCTGATGGGCCCCGTGTCTTTCGCGATCCTTGACCGCGCCGCGGACGCGGGCGGGCTGGCGAGCGCGGCTCCCGGGAGGCGAAGCCTCGCGCGCACCGTTCTCGGCAACCCCCTCACCATCGCCACGTTGCTAGGACTCGCCCTGGCGTTGCTGCCCTGGCAGATCCCCCCGCAGGCCCTCGCACCCTTCGAACTGGTGGGCGCTGCCGCTCCTCCCCTAGCGCTGCTGACGCTCGGCATGGCGCTCGTCACCACCACGAGCGCCGATGCCGGGGGGACGGCGGCAGCGACACCGCAGACGGGCGAGCGACGCAACCCGGAAGACGCCACGGTGCCGGGGGGCACGGCCCTCGCACCCGTGATAGTTCCCGTCATCGTCGCCACCGTCGCACGCACGGTCATTCACCCGGCGCTAGCGTGGGCCATCGGCTCTGCGGCGGGCCTGACGGGAGAAGCTCTCGCTATCGTCGTCGCGATGGCTGCTCTGCCGACGGCGCAAAACGTCGTGGTGTTCGCGACCCGCTACCGGTGTGCCATTGACGTGGCGTCACGCGCGTGCCTCGTCACGACGCTGTGCTGCGGGCCCGTCCTGATCGCGATTTCTGCGCTCCTGGCATAGCCCGTCTGCGGTGCGGGAGTGCCGCGGCGCACGGGGCGTCGTCCCTGACCCAGCCTGCTGGTAACCTTGAGCCTCGCAGGCTCGCCTGCATTGCCCCCGTAGCTCAGCGGATAGAGCGCCGGTTTCCGGTACCGAAGGTCGCAGGTTCGATTCCTGTCGGGGGCACGTTGCATGCTCGCGACACATAAGCCGGAGGGCACACTGAAAGGTGTGGCTCCCTCCGGCTTTGTCGTGTCAGGAGCGGTCGATTGCCCGCGGCACAATCGCGATGATCGCGAGCCCCACGGCGAGTTCCGCGACCGCGAAGGCCGGGCTCGACACCACGTCACCAAAGGCCTTCCTCGCGCCCTTGCGCCAGAGCCCTCGCGGCGTCGCCCAGGTCTGCTGCCGCTGCCCCGGCACGGCCAAACCCACCACACCGTCGGACACCAGTGCCAACCCGGCGCCACGTGTAGCGCCCACGACCAATCGAGATGCGTTCATGCTGCAAGTGTCGCAGGGGTAACCCGCCTGCGCCAGCATCGGCGACGAGGCGCCCTTACGCGGAAGCGCCCTCAAGCGAGGGCCTCAGCTGGCCCAGTTCCTCCTCCGTCAGCACAAGTTCGCTTGCGCCCGCGGAATCGAGGATCGAACTGGGACGGGAGGCACCAGGGATCGGAATGACGTGTTCTCCGAGTGCCAGCTCCCACGCCAAGACGACCTGCTGCGCGGACACCCCGCGAGCGTCCGCGATCAGTTGGAACGGCAAAAAGCGCGTGCCGACGTCTCCGGCTTTCCCGATGCCGCCCAGCGGGCTCCACGGGATGAAGGCGACGCCGAGCTCGGCGCACAGAGTGAGTTCGTCGTAGCTCGACACGAAGGCCGGCGAGAACTGGTTCTGCACGCTCGCCAGCCGGCCACCCAGAATCTTGTGCGCCTCACGGATCTGGTCAACGTTCGCGTTGGAGATGCCAGCCATCTCGATCACGCCTTCATCGAGCAGCTCTGCGAACGCGCCGACCGAGTCCGCATACGGCACGCGGGGATCGGGCCGGTGGAACTGATGAAGGCCGATGCTGTCGCCACCAAGGCGCTGGGCACTCGCCTTGGCTGCGTGCTTCAGGTAGGCGGGGTCGCCGTTGACGGTCCAGGTTCCGTCGCCCGGGCGCACGTGGCCTGACTTCGACGCGACCAGCACCTGCGAGGTTGCCCCGGGATAGGACACCAGCGCCCGTGCGATGAGCGCCTCGTTGTGTCCGGCCTCGCCAGGGTGAAGGTGGTACGCGTCGGCCGTGTCGATCAGGGTCACGCCAGCATCAATGGCGGCGTGGATCGTGGCGATCGAGCGGGCCTCATCTGGCCGGCCTTCGATCGACATGGGCATTCCGCCCAGGCCGATTGCTCCCACCGTTCGTTTGCCCAGCCGGCGCTGCTCCATGGCCACTCCCTACGTTCTCGCCCACATGCGAACGTACCCGGGCGCGTCGCTCAGCTCAAACTCGCTCCCCTCGCGGGCCCCTAGAGCGTGTCGGCAATGTCCCCCACGATGGTCGCTTCCCAGCGCCCCTCGTCGTCCTGGACGGCGTCACAGCCGCCAAGCGTGCCATCCTCGAACTCCCACGCGACCGAGATGACTCCGTCCTCGTCGGCTGGTGCTACGTCGCCGCGGACAATGGGAGGCAAGCCCTCCTCGAGGGCGAGTTCCTCGCACACCTGAATCGCCTGCTGCTCCTCGGCGGACACGTCCGCACCCACAAAGAACCACACCACGGCGCCAATCACCACGAGCAAGGCGACTCCGAATGCACCCATGATGGGCCCCCAGCTGCGCGGCGGTTCGGCGGGGGTAGAGGCTGGTGAGGGCTGATCACTCATTGTCCCAGCCTACGGGCGCACAGCGGAGTCGTTTTCCCTACGATTGTGGCTATGTCGATTCCGGAGGACCTCCGCTATACGCCGCACCTCGGTCTCGCGCTAGGCGGGGGCGGGGCGCTTGGCGCCGCTCACGTGGGCGTGATACAGGTACTTCACGAGCGCGGGCTCATGCCCAGCATCATCACCGGGACATCCGCTGGCGCCATCGCGGGTGGGGCCACGGCTATTGGGATCGACCCCTATGACCTCGAGCAGCGCGTCTTGCGGTGGGGCTGGACTACCTTTGGCCGGTGGACGCCCAGGCCAGGGCTCGGCATTCTCACCGCCGACAACCTGCATGCACGCGTGCGGCGCATCACCGGTGGCGACCCGCTCATCGAGGACCTCCCGGTGCGTTTTGGCGCCGTCGCCACGGATGTGACCACGCGCGCGGCCGTGGTGCTCGACCACGGGTCTCTCTCCACGGCAGTGTCGGCCTCGATCGCGGTGCCCGGCGTGTTCCGGCCCGTGGAGATCGAGGGCCGGCATCTTGTCGACGGCGGCCTGGTGCAGAACCTGCCCATCGAGGCTGCCATTGGACTGGGCGCGGATCACGTGATCGCCGTGCGCGTGTCCCCCGAATGGGAGCTGCCCGGCTTCGAAACCACCTTCTCCGTCCACGAGTTTGAAATCCGCAACGATGTCACCGTCATCGAGCCACACCTGGAGCACCGCTCGCAGTGGCAGGTGCGTGACCTCGCCAGCACCGTGCAACTGGGGCGCGAAGCGGCAGAACGCGAGTTTGGCGAGTACCCCATCCTCAACCCACGACCGGAGCCCGCACCGCGGGACTCCGGCCCACTCCCGGGAGACCCCGACGCGCCTACCGCGTCAGATGCGCCGCAGCCCGAAGGTGAGGAAACGCGGCATGGACCGTGGGGGCTTGGACCTTTCCTTCATCGACGTTGAGTCCGTGACGTAGCGCCGCATCGGTGGCGATGCCTGCGCGCCCGCCGTCAGCGAGCGCCTCGATGTAGGGATACGACGCGTGCACAAGGGCCGATGTCGCGGTGGCGCCGACCGCTGCAGGCATGTTCGCGACGCAGTACAGCTGGGTGTCACCGACAAGAAAGACGGGGTCGTCGTGCGTCGTGGGGCGCGAGACCTCGGTGCAGCCGCCCTGGTCAATCGCGATATCCACGATCACGGAGCCCGGCCGCATAGCCGTCACCATGCGGCGCGTGACGACCACAGGCGCAGGCCGTCCCGGCACGAGCACAGCGCCCACCACGACATCGGCCTCCGCCACCTCCCGCTCGACGGCGCCTGGAGTGGACTCCTCCACCCTGACCGCGTCACCGTAGCGTTGCTCCAGCGCCCGCAACCGGTCCTTGTCGACGTCCAGCACCACGGCATCGGCCCCCGCCCGCACCGCTTCTGCCAACGCAGCGGAGCCTGCCACTCCGGCCCCGATCACGACCACACGCGCGCCGCCCACTCCCATTGCGCCGCCCAGTAACTTGCCTGGGCCGCCATGCGGGCTGAGAAGGTGGTGGGCTCCCTCGAGCACCCCCACTGCACCGGCGATCGCGCTCATTGGCGTCAGGATCGGCAGCGAGCCGTCGGCGGCCTGCACGGTGTCATACGACAACGCTGTGGTGCGTGCCGCGATCAGCGCCTTGGCGAGGTCCTCGTTCGCGGCGAGGTGCAAGAAGGTGAAGAGCATGCCGCTGCCGAGCAACTCGTATTCGCTCGCCTGCGGCTCCTTCACCTTGAGGACCAGCTCGGCATCCCACGCCTCTTGCGCGGTCGCGACGAGCACGGCGCCGGCCGCCTCGAACGCGGAGTCAGGTATGGCAGCGCCCTCCCCCGCTCCAGCCTGGATTCGCACCTCGTGCCCGCGGGCAGTCAGTGCCTGGACGGCTTGGGCGGTCAAGGCAACGCGGGTCTCGCGGTTCTTGACCTCCCGGGGTACGCCAATGCGCATGTCCCACCTCCTGGTGTCGAGGCACAAAAGCACCTGGTCAGCACCTGCGCCCTGATCCCAGCCTGCCGCACTTAGGCCCGCGCCGCCTCCTAGGCGCGTCGCGCGCCGCCTATCTCGCGGGGCACCAAGCGGGACCTTTGTCCTCTGCTCGTCGACCCCATGCGGGGTTAGAGTTGAATCGATTCAAGTCGCAGCGTATCCGGCGCTGCGCGCGTCTGTGCTGGAGCGCACCCATGACCCACGATCAACCCAAGCCCACTCTCGACGAGCTCATCGCCCAAATCGGTGAAGCGGGCGCACGCATCTGCGACATCGACGCCTCCGAGGCCGGGGCCGGCAACATCTCTGTGTACCTGGGCTGGGAAGCCGAGGTCCGTCGCCACTTCCCGCACGCGGAGGAGATCAGCCTTCCGGATCCCGCGCCTGCCCTGGCCGGAGGGACCGTCCTCGCCACCGGCTCCGGCCGCAGGCTACGGCAAATCAAGGACGAGCCCCTCGCGTCCATCGGCGCCGTGCGCGTCCACGAAGACGGACTCACCGGCACGCTGTACACCTCCAATGTCCGTCGCTTTGAGCGCTTGACGTCAGAGTTCAACTCCCACCTCGCGGTGCACCAGGATCACGTCGAGCGCCGCGGCATCGACTTCCAAGCCGTCGTGCACGCCCAGCCGCCGCACTTGACCTACCTGAGCCACATCCCCGCCTACCGCGACACCGACCGCATGAACCGCGCCATCTTGCGGTGGGAACCGGAGACCATCGTGTCCCTGTCACAGGGAATCGGCGTGCTTGAGTTCATGATCCCAGGCTCCGCTGAGATGGGAGCAGCCAACGTCGAGGGCTTGCGCGCACACGAGATCACCCTGTGGTCCAAGCACGGCACCATGTCTCGCTCTGACGTGTCCGTCTACCGCGCCGTCGACCGCGTCGAGTATGCGGAAACGGCCGCCAAGTACGAGTACATGGACATTGTCGCCGGCGGTCTCGCGGAGGGACTCACACGCGAAGAGATCTCATCTGTCGCGTCCACGTTCGCGATCCAGTCGCGGTGGCTATAACTACCCCCAACGCGTGAGGGCCGCGCCCCGTGCTTGGGGTGCGGCCCTCACGCATGTGGTGCGACGCTAGTCGCGAGTGTTGAGATAAGGCTTGCTGCTCCAGTAGTTGGCGCCGTAGACACCCAGATCGTCCGTGCCGGGCTCGTACTCCCAGTGCCACGGCTCCCACTTGGACGACTTGGCCCACGACGGGTTGACCCAACCCCACGTGCGGCCATTGGCCTCCAGCCATGCCTTGGAGTACCCGGTGTCATCGCTGCCGCACAGGTCAATCGCAAGTCCCCAGCCGTGCACCGACTTGCCCGGCGTCGCGGCCATGAAGCCCCGGCTCGCCTTGGTCGAGTACTGCTGCGACAAGGTGCGGTAACCGCTGCCCAGGCACAGGTCACGCCCGAACTCCAGCTTGAAGGCTGCGTTGAGCTCCGCAAGCGCGACAGCAGCGTCGTTGCGTAGCTGAATGCCGCCAATGGTGCACAACGAGTCCTCCGACAATTGTCCGTTGTAGCCCTCGGCACCGTCGGCGGGGTTGCAGTCAGGAAGATACGCGCTGGCCGCGTAGCTGTCGGAGACCGCGAGCGCCGCGCCGTTGCCGTCGACCTCAGGAAGTGGCAGTTGGCGCTCCTCCAAGTTTTGGGCACCAATGATCACGCGCGACGAGACGGCCTGGTCCGTCTTTGCAGCGGAAATCTCGGTGGTCGCTTCGGTTGCACCGGCATAAGGAGAGATAGTGCCCACCGCGGGGTAGACGACCATCGTCAACGCAAAGCCGGCAAGAACCGACGAGCGAGCGAGGAACTTGCGGCGGCGGTGAGTAGTGCGTACCTGAGTGGCTGCGGTCTCCTCGATGCGGCGGGAGCGTCGGGAGCGATGATGGGTCGCGGACGCGCCGTCACGTTTGCTCACACGAGCCTCCACACAAGTCGATTGCCATCGTCCTCAACCACCCCACCCGGGTCGAGGTTGCCACGAGTGTAACCAAGTCGTTACCAACTTGGCTACCCCGCTGTGGAGAGCGATTTGTCACATCCGTCACATGCCTATGCCACACGCGTCAGCCGCCAAGGGCCCGCCGACGGGGCAGCGCTACCGTGCCGCGTCGCCCGCGATGTCGCCGTGACTTTCACGAGCCACCGCATCGCGGACCTCGCCCACGAGGATCTCGATGATGTCCTCAAGGTGCACCAGCCCCAGCGCCTCGTCATCGCGCTCTACCAGCGCAATGTGGGTCCCACCGCGTTGCATCAGGGCCATCACTGCCTCCACCTCAGCGTCCGCAGCGACGGTCGGGAGGGCACGGATGCGCCAGTCCTGAATGGGCTCTTCTCGCTCCCCCGGCCGGGCGAACAAGGTGTCCTTCATATGGAGGTAGCCCACGAACGCATCGCCGTCGCGGACCGGGAGGCGCGAGAACCCCGTTTCCGCCACGATCGCCTCGAACTCCTCGACGCTCACTCCCGGGCTAACGGCGCGCACCTGATCGATCGGGATCATGGCCTCGGAGGCGGTCCGGTCAGAGAACTCGATCGCGCCCGCCAGCAGGCCCTCGGCGTCGTGGAGCGTGCCCTCTTCACTCGATCGCTCCACGATCGAGTGCACCTCGTCCGCCGTGAAGGCGCTGGTGACCTCGTCGCGGGGCTCAATGCCGACCATCCGCAGTACACCGTTGGCCAACCAGTTGAGCGCCACAATCACTGGGTGCAGCACCCGCGAGAGCCACACCAGCGGCGGCCCCAACACCATCGCGGCCCTGTCTGGCGCAGAGACGGAGGCGTTCTTGGGGACCATCTCCCCCACCACCACGTGCAAGCCCACAATGATGATGAGCGCAATCACCATCGCGATCGGGTGCACGGCGGCGTCGGGGACGCCCAGGGCGTGCATCGGCCCCTCAAGCGCATGCGCCAACGCTGGCTCCGCAACGACGCCAAGCGACACGGAACAGACGGTGACGCCCAGTTGCGCACACGCCAGCATGTCGGACACGTTTTCCATGGCCCACAGCACCGTCTTTGCTGCGCGGGACCCCGCCTCAGCTCGTGGCTCGATCGAGGACCGGCGCGCGGAGATGATCGCAAATTCAGCGCCCACAAAGAACGCGTTGGCCAACAGCAGGCCAATGACCAGCATCACCATGCCAAGGCTCACGGCACGTCACCCGCCTCGGGGCCGGAGGCGACGGCGGGGTCCAGTCGCACGCGGTCGATCCGGCGTCCCGCCATGCGTTCCACACGGATCTCGCAGTCGGGGGCAGCCACCCGGTCACCCACCTGAGCAATGCGCCCCAACTCCGCCATGATGAAGCCGCCAAGGGTCTCATACGCCGGCGACTCAGGAATGTCGAGGCCGGTCACTTCCATCACCTCGTCTGGACGCAACTCGCCAGGCACCACCCATGCTCCGGTCGGCATGCGGTGAGAGGACACGCGGCGGCGGTCGTGTTCATCGGCGACCTCGCCCACGAGCTCCTCCACGACGTCCTCAAGCGTCACGAGTCCAGCGGTGCCGCCGTACTCATCAACGACGATCGCGCACTGCTGGCCGTGCTCGCGGAGCTCCAAGAGCAAAGGCCGCATTTGCAGCGTCTCGGGCACGCGCGGAGCGTCATCCATCAAGGTTGTCACGGCAGTGGAGTCCCGCTGCGGATGCGCTACGGCGATCGCCGCACGGAGGTGAACCAGCCCCAAGACGTCGTCAGTGCTGTCACCCACCACCGGAAACCGCGAATGGCCCGTCGCGCGCGCCACCGTCAGGACGTCCGCGGCGGTCGCGTCACGTTCGAGCGTGCTCATCCGGGTCCGGTCGGTCATCACGTCAATGGCCGTCAGTGCGTCGAGGTCGATCGTGTTCTTCAGAAGGAGCGCGGTTGACGGGGCGAGCGTGCCAGCCTCCGCGGAGCGGCGCACCAGCGCGGCGAGTTCCTGCGGCGACCTCCCGCCTGACAGTTCCTCGCGCGGCTCGATGCCAAGCACACGCAGGATGGCGTTCGCGGACTTGTTCAGCACCGTGATGATGGGCGCCAGCGCCGTGGTGAAGCCCATCTGTGCCGGGGTCACCAACCTTGCGGTGCGCATCGGGTCCGCGAGCGCGGCGTTCTTGGGCACAAGTTCGCCGAACACCATGGAAAAGGCATTCACCAGGACAAGCGACACGGCACCCGCGATCACGGCCACGGTCGCGCGTCCCAGCGCGGTGGACTCGAGCGGGATCGACAAGAGCTCCACCAGTGCCGGCTGCGCCGTGTAACCCAACAGGATCGTGGTGAGGGTGATTCCCACCTGGGCGCCAGACAACTGCGTCGACAGCCGCTTGAGCGCGCGGGACACGCGGCGGTTGCGGGGGTTGTCGCAGTCAATGTGGGAGGGGTCAAGCGCGACCAACGAGAACTCTGCGGCAACAAAGATGGCGGTGCCGACGGTGAGGAGCACTCCAGCCCCCACCAGTAGCCACGCGGTCAACACCAGGGACGCCTGTCGTCATCCATAATGTCGCCAGCATAGCGACGGGCGCTAGCATCGGACAGGTCCCCCGACTTGGAGAATGTGCATGGATGCTCCCGCGATCGAGATTCGTTCGCTCACCAAGACCTTCGGATCAGTGCACGCGGTCAATGACCTGTCGTTCACCGCAGGGCCTGGCAGAGTCACGGGCTTCCTTGGCCCCAATGGTGCCGGCAAGTCGACAACGTTGCGGGCGCTGGTGGGCCTGGTGACGGCGACGTCGGGCGAGGCATTGATTGGCGGCCGCCCCTACGGGGCACTTGAGCATCCTGCCCAGGTGGTGGGAGCGCACTTTGAGGGTGCCTTTCATCCAGGGCGCAGTGCGCGCGACCACCTCCGCGTCTACGCCTCCCAGGCCAAAGTGGATACGGGCCGATGCGACGAGGTGCTGGCCATGGTGGGGCTCACCGAGGCTGCGGGGCGCCGCGTACGCGGCTTTTCCATGGGCATGCGTCAGCGGTTGGGCCTGGCGACCGCTCTCCTGGGCGATCCTCAGGTGCTGGTGCTCGACGAGTCCGCAAACGGGCTCGATCCCGCCGGGGTGCAGTGGTTGCGCAGTTTCCTGAAGGCGTTCGCGGCCCGCGGCGGCACTGTGCTGCTGAGTTCGCACCTGTTGTCCGAGGTGGAGTTGACGGTGGACGACGTGGTCATCGTCGCCGGCGGTCGCCTTCGGCGCGCGTGCGCCATCACTGATCTACGCGAGGAAGCCAGTGCGCAGGTGCGCATCGCGAGCCCGGACGGTGACAAGTTGACCGCGTTCCTGCGCGACCGCTTCCCTGCCGCTCAGGCACTGTCTGCCACCGCTGCAACCGTGCCTGGTGTGACGGCCGCGCAGGTAGGCGCCGCGGCCTTCGCTGATGGCCTCGAACTCCATGAACTCGCCGAGTCGGCGGACAGTCTCGAGACCGTCTTCCTCCGCCTCACCTCGCAGGAGGCCGCAGCATGATCGCCGCCATCACCGCCGAGGTCCGCAAACTCAGCACCACCCGTCTGTGGTGGGTTCTGGGAGCCTCGCTCGCGGTCGCCGTCGCCTTCATGGTGGCGGTCATCGTGTTCAGCTTCACCTTCGCGGATGAACTTGGCATGAGCGGTTCCAGCGATGTCGAGGCCAGTGGCTTTGACCCCCGCACGCTCGCGACCATGGTCTACAGCCTGCCGGTGTCCTTTGGCTACGTTTTTCCCGCGATCCTGGGCGCCATTGCGATCACCGGCGAGTACCGTCACCGCACCATTGACACGACCTTGCTGATGGAGCCGCGCCGCAGCCGCCTCATCGCCGCCAAACTCATTGCGATCGTGCCGTTCGGATTGGCGTACGGCCTTGTCGCCATGGTGACCGGGGTGCTCGTGGGCGCCGGAGGCTTGGCGCTTGCGGGCGAGGAAACGTTCCTTGACGACCCATCCATGTGGGGGTCCATTGCCATGGGAGTCGTCGCGCTCACCGTGTGGGCCGTCGTGGGCGTCGGGCTGGGAGCGGCCCTGCCCAACCAGGTCATCGTCATCGTGATCCTCGTGGGGTGGACCCAGTTAGTCGAGCCCATCCTGCGACTGGCCTTCGGGTTCATCGAGCCGCTGCAGGGGGCGTCGGCGTACCTGCCCGGCGCCGCCGGCGACGCGATGGTGGGTGCGAGCTTCTACTCCGCCATGGACTCGGGGGACCTGCTCGCGCCGTGGGCTGGCTTCGCTGTCCTCCTCACTTATGGACTCATCGCGAGCGCCGTTGGGTGGGTGCGGATGACCCGTCGCGACGTGTCATAACCAAGGGTTGGGCAAGGGCCGAGTAAAGGTCTGCACAACCTCGGCAAAGCCTTGCGAGGACGTCACTAGAGCCGTCCAGAAGCGTCTAGGCTGGTGCACCAAGAACACTGACGTATCTGACGCACTGGCGCCAAGAAAGTGAGCGGCCTCGACGTGTCCACCGACACCAGCGCAACTGACGCCGACCGCATGACTGTCAACCGCAATGAGGGAGCGCCCAGCGTGGCTTCGCTCATTCTGAACGGTCACTCCCCCGACGCCGCGGCGTCGGCATCCTCAGGCTCCGCCTCCGGCGGCAGTGATGAGCCCCCGGCTCAGGTCGAGGATGCCGCCCCTAGCCCCGGCTCGCATGAGACAAGTCACCGGCCGGACCGCCCCATGATCGCCCCCGCTTCCACGGATGTGTCCGCCGCATCCGCCAAACGGGATGAGTCCGCAGCCAGCTCTGCGCCTGCGGCTCCGTCCGTCGTTGGAGCCCCCGATGCCACCCCAGCAGCGGCATCGGCCCACACCACGGCGTCGCCGGAACCCGCCGCCGTCAACGAGGCGCCCACGCCTGAGCCAGGCGAGTCCGCCCCGTCAGCAGCCGAGGTCGCTGAGGCGGCCTCGAAGGAAGCGATCGAGCAGATGCCGACCCAGCCCATCGCCACCGCGCAGGCCCCCACCGCGGCGTACCTGCAAAAGGATGACCACGAGGCGCTCGCGGCAAAGGACGTCGAGCAGGGCATGACGCGCCTGCGCGGACCCGCGGCGCGTGTCGTGACCAACATGGAAGCGAGCCTGGAAGTTCCGACCGCGACGTCGGTCCGCACCATCCCGGCCAAGCTCCTCATGGACAACCGCACCGTCATCAACAACCACCTCACCCGCACCCGCGGCGGCAAGGTGAGTTTCACGCACCTCATCGGCTACGCGATCGTCGAGGCGCTCGCGCAGCTGCCCGCGATGAACGTGGCTTACGTCCAGGACGACGGCAAGCCTGCCGTGCAGACCCCTGCACATGTGAACTTTGGCCTCGCGATCGACCTCGCCAAGGATGACGGCTCCCGTCAGCTCTTGGTGCCCAACATCAAGGGCGCGGACGACATGAACTTCGCGTCGTTCTGGTCCGCATATGAGGACGTCGTCAAGCGCGCCCGCTCGGGAGCGTTGCAGGCCAGCGACTTCCAAGACACCACCATCACGCTGACCAACCCCGGCACCATTGGCACAGTTCACTCGGTGCCGCGCCTCATGAAGGGCCAAGGCTCGATCATCGGCGTCGGCGCCATGGACTACCCGGCGGAGTACCAGGGTGCCTCGGCTGAGACCGTCGCGCGCCTGGGCATCTCGAAGGTCATGACGCTGACCTCGACGTACGACCACCGCGTGATCCAGGGCGCCCAGTCCGGCGAGTTCCTCGCACTCGTGCACCGCAAGCTGTTGGGCCTGGACGGGTTCTTCGACCGCGTCTTCACCGCGCTGCGCGTGCCCTACGAGCCCGTCCGGTGGGTTCAGGACGCCGCGACCAACGAGGCCGCGGAGGCCGCCAAGCCCGCCCGCATCGCCGAGCTGATTCACGCGTACCGTTCGCGCGGGCACCTCATGGCAGACGTTGACCCGCTGTCGACCCGCCTGCGCAAGCACCCCGACCTCGATGTCCAGACCCACGGCCTGACGCTGTGGGACCTCGACCGGGTCTACGCCACCGCCGAGTTTGGTGGACGCGATAGCTGGCGCATGCGCGAGGTGCTCGGGCGCCTTCGCGACGCGTACTGCCGCACCGTGGGCGTCGAGTACATGCACATCGCCGACCGCAAGCAGCGTGCCTGGCTTCAGGAACGCCTTGAGGTGGACTACACCAAGCCCAGCCGCGAAGAGCACCTGCGCATCCTGCGCCGCCTCAACGCTGCCGAGGCCTTCGAGGCTTTCCTCCAGACCAAGTACGTGGGCCAGAAGCGCTTCTCGCTCGAGGGCGGCGAATCGCTCATCCCGCTGCTGGACGCTGTCATGTCCTCGGCTGCCGAGTCCGGCATCCAGGAAGTGTGCATCGGCATGGCCCACCGCGGTCGCCTCAACGTGCTCGCAAACCTCGCCGGCAAGTCCTACTCCCAGATCTTTTCCGAGTTCGACGGCACGGCCGTTCCCGGCTCGGTTCAGGGATCCGGTGACGTGAAGTACCACCTCGGCACCGAGGGCGTCTTCACCTCGGAGTCCGGTGCCACGACCGATGTGTACCTCGCGGCCAACCCGTCGCACCTTGAGGCCGTGAACCCGGTCCTCGAGGGCATCGTGCGCGCCAAGCTCGACGCCCTGGGCGCTGACCCCGCCACCGACGGCTACCCCGTGCTGCCCGTGCTCGTGCACGGCGACGCGGCGTTCGCTGGCCAGGGCATCGTCATGGAGACGCTGAACCTGTCCGGCCTGCGCGGCTACAAGACCGGCGGCACCGTCCACGTCATCATCAACAACCAGGTGGGCTTCACCACCGGCCCCGGCGACTCGCGGTCCACGCGCTACTGCACGGACATCGCCAAGGGCTACCAGATCCCCATCTTCCACGTGAATGGCGACGACCCGGAGGCCTGTGCCCGCACGGCGCGCCTGGCGTTCGAGTACCGCGAAGAGTTCGGTCGCGACGTCATCATCGACATGGTCTGCTACCGCCGCCGCGGTCACAACGAGGGTGACGACCCCTCGATGACGCAGCCGCGCATGTACGACCTCATCGAGGCCAAGCGCTCGGTTCGCCACCTCTACACCGAATCGCTGATCCGCCGTGGAGACATCACCACCGAGGAGGCCGAGGCCGTTTCGCAGGACTACCTCGCTCAGCTCGAGCGGGTGTTCCTGGAAACCCGCGAGGGCTTCCAGGGCACGGACACGGAGTCCATCTCCGGCCTCGAGTTGCCGTCGAGCCAGTCCTCGGACGCCGGCGTCATGGTCGGATGGCAGACCGCAGTGTCCAAGGGCCAGGTCGAGCGCATCGGGCGCGCCCACACGCGCCCGCCAGAGGGCTTCTCCGTCCACTCCAAGCTCGCCAAGCTGCTCGAGCGCCGTGAGGCGATGAGCCGCGAGGGCGGAATCGACTGGGGCTACGGCGAGCTACTTGCGTTCGGTTCTCTCCTGCAGGAAGGCACCCCGGTGCGCCTGGCAGGTCAGGACGCCCGTCGCGGCACCTTCGTGCAGCGCCACGCAGTGTTCCACGACCGCGCCACTGGCGCCGAGTGGACCCCGCTGCTGTACCTGAGCTCGGATCAGGCCCGCCTGCACATCTTCGACTCGTCACTGAGCGAGTACGCGTGCCTGGGCTTTGAGTACGGCTACTCGGTTGAGCGGCCCGATGCGCTGGTGCTGTGGGAAGCGCAGTTCGGTGACTTCGTCAACGGCGCGCAGACGATCATCGACGAGTTCATCTCGTCCGCCGAGCAGAAGTGGGGCCAGTCCTCCTCCGTCGTGCTGCTGCTGCCGCACGGCTACGAGGGCCAGGGACCGGACCACTCCTCTGCCCGAGTGGAACGCTTCCTCCAGCTGTGCGCGGAGGACAACATGGTCGCGGCGATGCCGTCAACGCCGGCCAGCTACTTCCACCTGCTGCGCCGCCAGGCCTACGACCGCCCGCGCCGCCCCATGGTGGTGTTCACCCCCAAGTCGATGCTGCGCCTGCGTGCTGCGCAATCCAGCGTCGAGGACTTCACTCAGGGCACGTTTGAGCCGATCCTGCCGGACACGCTCGATCCCTCGGGCGTCAACCGGGTGCTGATCTGCGCGGGCAAGGTCTACTACGACCTTGCCGCGGCGCGCGAGAAGTCCGGCGACACGTCCACAGCGATTGTCCGCCTTGAGCAGCTCTACCCGCTGGACGCAGAGAAGATCAACGCGGTGCTGTCCACCTACGGCGACGCCGAGCTGGTCTGGGTCCAGGAGGAGCCGCGCAACCAGGGCGCATGGTCGTACCTTGCTCACGCGTTCCCGCGTGTGGTGGGCCGTGAGGTACGGGGTGTGACCCGTACCGCGTCCGCCTCCCCGGCATCGGGCCTGAGCTCGCGCCACAAGGAAGAGCAGGCAGACCTGGTCGACCGGGCATTCGAGCGATGAAGAACATCTTCTTCGTCGGTGACGAGCTCGTCGCTGGCCACGGCGATCCCAAGGCATTGGGGTGGTCGGGCCGCGTCGCAGCCCGCACCCTTCCCCTGGGACCGGATCTGCGTTTTCACACGCTCGCGGTCCCAGGGGAAACCACCGCGGAACTGTCGAGCCGCTGGGATGAGGAAGCGCTCCGCCGCGTGGGGCCGGCAGGCCTCAAGGAGGCGGACAACTACGTGTTGTTCGCGATCGGTCGTCACGACCTGAGCAAGCGCGTCTCCCCCACGATGACGCGCTTGCACCTCGCCAACACCTTGGACCGTGCGGCGGCTCTGGGTTTTCGCACCATGATGGCCGGCCCGCCGCCCATCACCGCTGTCGACAACCGCGCAGTCGCCGAGTATGCCGCGCTGTGCGACGAGGCGGCCACCCGTCGCTCGGTGCCGTACATCGACATGTACGGTCCTCTTGCGCGCCACGACCAGTGGGCGACAGACATGGCCACCACCGGTGGCGAGGTGCCGTTGCAGGCTGGCTACGGGCTCATGGCGTGGCTGGTGCTGCACTCGACGTGGCACGAGTGGCTGGGCCTCCAGCCGGCATCCACCTAGCCCCGCCGCCTCCCCCTCCTTCGCCAAATGGCTCCATTTGGCTGTTTTAGGTGGCCATAACAGCGAAAAAGTGCCACTTCACCACAGCCTCGGAGCCGCCGATGCCGGGGCACGGCTCCGTACCGAAGCCGACTGCAGCATCGACCCGACCGGCGTACGTTCCGCGCGGCGTTGTTCTCTCTGAGGTACGCCCGCGAGGGCTCTGCGGCCGCTACGCCCGCACACGGCCCGACCCGTTTCACGCGACCGCCGACTGCCAAACTCCGGCAGCCGCAGGCGCGCCGCGCAAGACGGTCCCACTGCCGCTACTCCCGCGTGCCTGACGCTGAAGTGGAACAAAATGCCTGTTATGCGCCCCAAAAACAGCCAAATGGAGCCATTTGGCGGGGCGGAGGGCGGGTTAGGCGATCACACCCGCGTTCTTGAGCGTCACCGTGAGATCGTGCGGACGCGACGCGATCGCGACAGCGTCGTCCACCGACACCAAACCATCGCGCACGAGCGCGAACAGGTGCTGGTCAAAGGTCTGCATCTTGTAGTACTCACCCTCAGCGATGAGGTCAGTGATGGGAGGCTGGCTCGAGGGCTCAATGATCGCCTCAGCGGTACGTCCGTGGTTGACCATGACCTCGGCGGCGAGCGTACGGCCGGTGCCATCCGCGCGGCGCACCAGGCGCTGGGACACGATTCCACGCAGGGTCTGCGCAAGGGTCGCACGGACCTGGCTCTGCTCGTGCGGCGTGAAGAAGTCCACGATGCGGTTGATCGTGTCCTGCGCGTCGACAGTGTGCAGGGTCGCGAGCACCAGGTGGCCTGTCTCGGCGGCGGACAGCGCGGCACGGACGGTCTCGATGTCACGCATCTCGCCGACCATGATGACGTCGGGGTCCTGGCGCATGGCTCCGCGCAGCGCGTTCGTGAAGTCCAGGGTGTCGGAGCGCACCTCGCGCTGCGAGATGATCGCCTTCTTGTCCTGGTGGAGGACCTCGATGGGGTCCTCGATCGTGATGATGTTGACCTCGCGGTACGTGTTGATGAGGTCAATCATCGATGCGAGCGTGGTGGTCTTTCCCGACCCCGTGGGGCCGGTGACCAGCACCAGACCGCGGGGCTCAAGCGCGAGGTCGGCGATCACCTGAGGCAGCCCCAAGTCTTCCCACGGCTGCGCACCCACGGCGACGCGGCGGAACACCAGACAGTCGGTGCCGCGGGCAACGTAGGCGTTGACGCGGAAGCGGCCCACACCAGACAGCGAGAACGCAAAGTCCGCCTCGTGGGTGTCACGGAAGGACGCGACCAGGTCCTCTGGCAGCACCTGCGCGACCATGTTGCGGGTGTCCGCGGGAGTCAGCGGCGGCACCTGAAGCTTGCGCAAACGGCCATCAACACGCACTCGTGGCGCAGAGCCCACCTTCACATGGAGGTCGGATCCGCCGGTGCTGGCGAGGGCGTGCAGGAACGGGATGACGGAAACTGGCTGATCGCTCACGGAAACTCCATCGGCACTATGCGGGCGTGTCTTGAGGCGAGCGTAGCGCCCTGCGGCACGTACCGGAACACGAGTGTGGGAAGATAGGGGGTCACGATGTCACCCGGTCAAGAAAGGGGAAGCCGATGAGCAAGCGAGGCCGCAAGCGCAAGTCGCGTGCCAAGGGCGCCGCAAACCACGGCAAGCGTCCCAACGCATAAGACGTTCCCGCATAGGGGAAAGCCCGCATCGGTCCTGGACCGATGCGGGCTTTGTCGTTGTAGGGGGCCGATGCGTGGCGCTCGTGCCCCGGTGTGGCTTAGGCGTCCTCGCGGACAGCCCGAAGAGACTCGAGGATGCGGTTGCGCAGTTCCTCGGGAGCCTTCTCGCCACCCGTGCGAGCGGTGAGCGCCTTGATCTTTTCTTTGATCTGGTGCTCAGCCTCGCATGGCGGACACGACTTCAAGTGAGTGCCGATTCGCTGTACTTCGTCCTCGGGAAGCTCGTGGTCGATGTACTCGAAGAGCCGGTCGAGGGCCTCGGTGCATTCTGCTCCAGCCATGTCACACCTCCTTACCTGTAGTGCTGGCGGCGCGCTTGTCGCGGAAACCACGCTCTGCCCCATAACTTGCGAGCTTCTCCCGCAGAAGCTTCCTTCCTCGGTGAAGGCGCGACATCACGGTGCCCACGGGGGTGTCCATGATCTGCGCGATCTCCTTGTAGGCGAACCCCTCCACATCGGACAGGTACACCGCCATCCTGAAATCTTCCGGCAAGTCAGCGAGCGCCTCGCGTACTTCCTCGTCGCCGAGGCCATCGAGCGCCTGCTGCTCTGCTGAGGCCAGGCCGGAGCTGGTGTGCTCGGCCGCTGCTGCGAGCTGCCAGTCCTCGACCTGCTCGGCGTCGGAACGCTTGGGCTCGCGCTGCTTCTTGCGATACGTGTTGATGAACGCGTTCGTTTGGATCCGGTACAACCATGCTTTGAGGTTGGTGCCGGGCTTGAACTTGTCCTGAGCGGCGAATGCCTTGGCGTAGGTCTCCTGCACAAGGTCCTCAGCGTCTGCACCGTTTCGCGTCATGCGCAGTGCGGCCGCATACAGCTGATCCATGTAGGACAGTGCCTCGACCTCGAACTCCAGCGCGGTATCGCTCATGGCTGACGAGCCTACTCGACCCTCCGCAGGTGAAGGTGCGGTGGGCGTGGGTGCCACTGCTGTCGATGTCATGCGAGGTGGAACGCTCAACTATGTCGAGACATTCCTTGTCTGTTGTACCTGTCGTGCTCTGCAGCTACTTGGTAGGTTGGGATCATGCTTCGACACATCGCCCGCCCCCTGCTCGCTACCTGGTTCGTGTACGGAGGCGTCCAGTCGTATCTGGAGCCCGCCAAGCGAGCCGAGCGCGCCGCGCCGGTGGTGGAGCCCGCCCTGGCAGAGGTGGGCGTCGAGGGCGTCTCGACGACGGACATCGTGAAGGTTCACGGCGTGGCCACGGTGGCCGCCGCTTCTGTGCTCGCGTTGTCGCGCACGCCGCGTACCGCCGGCCTCGTGCTTGCGGGACTGACCGCGGCGACCGTCGTCGCCGGGCGCCCGTTCTGGTTGGAGACCGACGAAGAAAAGAAGGAGCAGGAACTCGAACTGTTCCTGCGCAACGTCTCCCTTCTGGGTGGAACTCTGCTGGCAGCCACCGCGGGCCACAACCCCCGCCGCAAGGAAAAGGCCAAGGCAAAGAAGGCGAAGGCTCAGGAGAAGAAGGCCAAGGCTGAGGCCAAGGAAGCCAAGAAGTCGGGCAAGACCACGGTTGAGGCAAAGAAGACCCGCCGCGGTGCAGCCGTCACGGCCACAAAGAAGTGACGGGCTCCCCACCGCTTGGCACCGGTCCCGGTCAGATCTGGCGCGCGCCGCGCGCCATGCATTCTCTCGACGCCACCGTTGAGGTGCCCGGTAGCAAGTCGCTGACCAATCGTTTTCTGCCGCTCGCGGCGTTGGCCGATGCGCCGGTGACTATCCGGGGCGGGCTTCGGTCGCGTGACTCCGACCTCATGATCGAGGCGCTCCGCGAGCTCGGGGTCACCGTGGATGACGACGGGCCTGAGTGGACTGTCACCCCTGGCCCGCTGCGCGGTGGCGGGCACGTCTTCACGGGGCTCGCGGGCACGGTCATGCGATTCGTGCCACCCCTGGTGCTGCTGGCCGATGGCCCGGTCACCTTTGACGGAGACGCGGAAGCACGCGTACGGCCCATGGGTCCATTGCTCGACGCGTTGCGCGCCTTGGGCGCTGCGGTGGCAGACGACGGCACGGGAACCCTGCCCTTCACGGTCACCCCGCCAGCGGAGATTCCCGCGGACGTCGACGTTGATGCCTCTGCAAGTTCGCAGTTCGTCACGGCGCTCCTGATGGTCGCCCCCCGCCTGCCGCAGGGCCTCACGATCCGTCACACCGGCGCGACGCTGCCGAGCCTGCCGCACATCGACATGACCTGCCAGACCTTGCGCGAAGCGGGCGTCCGGGTGGATCAGCCCAATGAGCGCACGTGGACGGTGCACCCCGGCCCCATTGCCCTCGGCAATGTTCGGGTCGAGCCCGACCTGTCCAACGCCGGCCCCTTCATCGCTGCGCCGCTGGTCGCCGGAGGCACGGTGCGGATTCCCGGTTGGCCAGCATCCACGACCCAGCCGGGCGCGCTGTTTCCCGAGATCCTTGAGTCCATGGGCGCCACCTGCTCCCTGGACGGGGACGTGCTCAGCGTCACCGCCCCCGGCCTGGCGAATGGCGAGATCGCTGGGATCGACGCCGACCTGTCCCCCGCTGGCGAGATCACGCCAACGATCGCGGCCCTGTGTGCACTGGCAGCATCACCGTCCGTGATCAGCGGGATCGGCCACCTGCGTGGACACGAAACTGACAGGCTCAAAGCCATCTCCACGGAAGTGGATCGCCTAGGCGGCCGCTGCCTCGCGGGTGACGACTCACTGAAGTTCGACGGGATGCCGCTGGGCGGGCTCACCGGCGCCACGATGGAGACGTACCACGACCACCGCATGGCAACGTTTGCGGCGGTGATCGGCCTTGCCGCCGACAGCGTGGACGTGCTGCACGTCGGCACCACCGCCAAGACCATGCCTGACTTCCCGCAGATGTGGAAGGACATGTTGAGCGCGTGAGCGACTGGAGCCGCTACGACGAGTCCGATGCCAGGGTTAGGCCCGGCAAGGGATCCCGTCCGCGCTCGAAGCGCAGGCCCAGCCACGACGACGCAGTCGCGGGCGTGGTCATCGGCGTGGATCGCGGCCGCTTCTCCGCAGTCCTGGACGACGGCACCGCGGTGACGGCAGTGAAGGCCCGTGAACTCGGGCGCCGCGGTCTGGTCGTGGGCGACCGCGTGGCCCTCGTGGGGGACGTTTCGGGGGCCGATGGCACGCTTGCCAGGATCGTGAAGCGGCAGCCTCGACAGACAGAGTTGCGCCGCACCGCGGACGACACTGACCCCACCGAGCGGGTCGTGGTCGCGAACGCGCACCAACTCGGCATTGTTACGGCCCTCGCTGATCCTGACCCGAACCCGCGGATGATCGATCGCTGCCTTGTCGCGGCGCTCGACGCCGGCATGGACGCCCTGCTGATCCTCACCAAGGGCGACCTTGGCAGCGCCGACGAACTCCGCGCTGCCTACGAGCCGCTCGGCGTCACCGTGCTGGTGACCACCATGTCAACCGACGCTGACGGTACGCGACGTGTCGACGGCATCGGCCCGCTGCGGTCTCTTCTCACCGGACGCGAAAGCGTCCTGGTGGGGTACTCGGGCGTGGGCAAGTCGACGCTGGTGAATGCGCTCGTGCCCGATGCCGCGCGAGCAGTGGGGCACGTCAACGACGTGACCGGGCGTGGCCGCCACACCTCGACGTCCGCCGTCGCACTTGACCTTCCCGATGGCGGGCGCATCATCGACACCCCTGGGGTCAGGACATTCGGACTTGCCCACGTGGACCCCGACCACTTCATCGCGGCCTTTCCCGACGTCGCGGAGGCGGCAGCGGAGCGATGCCCACGAGGCTGCACGCACGAGTCCGCCGAAGCCGGCTGCGAACTGGACGCCTGGGCACACACCGAGGCTCAGCGCGCCCGCGTCGAGTCCATCCGGAGGCTCCTCGCCACTCGCGCCGAGGGCGAGAGCTGGTAGCCGCACCAGCCCTCGCCCTGAGACGCCAGGTCTACGCCGCGCAGGTCCCTACTGCAGCCCAGGGACCCCACACAGATCCGCCGGGTTCCTGTGCACGGGTCCACCACTGGGCGCGGTAGTTCACGCCGTCGACCGAAACGAGCTCGCCGCCGGTGTACACGTGAGAGGGGTCCCAGGCGACCGCGCACTCAGCCACAGCAGCCGGGGCGTGGACCTCGCCCACCTTGACCCAGGGACCCCACGCGTGCGCGCCGGGCTCGTTGTTTCGGGTCCACCAGCGAGCCTCGTACTCGTAGCCCTCGTGCTGGACTCGGTCGCCCGCCGTGTACACGGTCGTCGCGAACCATGCGGATGGACCCTGGACTTCGGGCAGGACCTCAATGTCAGTCGAGCCGTCACCCACCGTCAGGCGTGCACCCGTGTCCTCGGGCGCCACGTCGGTGAGGGCAAACAGCCCGGACATATCGACGCTGCCGTCAGAGGCAATCTCAGGCGTCACACCCGAGGGATCGTCGAGGATGAACCAGTCGGCCGTGACTTCCGCGGGACGGCCGTCGGACGCATTCGCCGTCGCACCGTCGAAGTAGTTGTCTTGGGCGGCGATCAAGGACTCGTCATCCTGCTTGAGGCCCAGAACGTCGGCACTGGGGTTGCGCCACGACAGCACACCGCCTGCCACATAGTCGGTTGCTGACGCGTTGGTTTCGAGGCGCACACCACGGTCGTTGTCCACCGAGGTGACGCGATCGAGCCGCACATCAGGGCCGGAGTTCGAGGTCACACCCGTGCCGAGGTTCCCGTAACTGACCGAGTTGCGCAGCAGATGGTCACCCGGCATGGACTCGCCGCCGAGCTTGAAGCCATTGCCTTCACCCGTGCGGCTTGGGTCGTCGGACAGCCAGCCATTGTTGTAGGCGACGGAATCCTCGATCACCACGGTGCCGATGGGGCCGGTCGTGGACTTGGCGTACAGGTCCCAGCCGTCATCGATGTTGTGGTGCGCGATGTTGTGGCGGAACACGTTGCCCTCACCGACGGTGAGCTTGGCCGCGAAGCCATCCGCGTCGTTACCGCCCGCATCGGCATTGTGGTGTGCCACCGAGGAGACGACCAGGTTGTGGGACGGCCACAGCGCCGGCGGCTCGCTCGACGAGCCTGAGATCTGGATGCCGGTGTCCTGGTTGTGGTGAGACTCCACGCGCTCGACGATGTTGTGGTTGCCCTGGATCAGCATGGGTTTGAGCTTGTCGCCTGAACCGGTGATCTCCAGGTTGTATACATGCCACCAGTCGGCGCGCAGGTGCAGGCCGCCGCTGACCGAGTCGCTCAGGTCGAGCACCGCTCGAGCGCCCGGCTCTGACATGAGTGTGATCGGCGCATTCTCGGTGCCGTCGCGGCCCCGCTCGACCACGACAGCCCGGTTGAGCGCATAGGTGCCGTCGGTGAGCACCACCTGCTGGCCCGGCTGAGCGAACGCCACGGCCGTGTAGATATCGACCGGGTCGGCCTGAGTGCCGGCGCCATCTGCTGCTGCCTCGGGGGCCACCCACACGGACTGGCCCGGATACCCGATGGCGTCCACCGTGATCGTGAGGGCCACGTCGACGGGGTCCAGCGACTCCAGTGCCTCGTACTCCCCCAACTGTGGCTGCTCGGCCGCGGGGATCGCTCGCGCGGTGAACTGGTTGTCACCGCTGACGAGGTCCACGCTGCCGGATACCCTCTCGCCGGGGACCAGCTCAAGGCCGTCGACCACGACAGCTCCGTCCGCGTCCAGGATCTGCCCGGTGCCGTAGAAGTCAGCGACGAGCGGAACATCGAGGCTGGTGGCCGCCGTAGTTCGGGTGACGTCCACCGTCAGGGACGTGGGGATCTGCTCGATGGGGCGCTCCTGCGCCTCCTCATCGTTGTCCGGGTGAACGGTTGTGAACTCCCAGTCCGTCACCGTGACCGCGATCTTGCGCGCGGTCGCGAGGCCCACATAGAAGTGCTCGGGGTTTTGCGCGAGCAGCATGTCGGGGTCGTATTCGATGACCTCGATGTCGTCGCTGCCCTCGCGGTGCCAGATCGCGTGGAAGCCCGTGTTGGAGCGGCGGAGCGTGAACTCGTAGACGTCGCCGTCGCCGAACTTGGGGCCAGTCGTGATCTCCGGTCGGTACTCGGGATCAAAGTCACGCGAACCGCTCGAGTCGCGCGCGCCTGCCGTGGCGTCGTTGGTCGCGCCGGTGTATCCAGTCACGAACCGGGCTCCGGGCGAGCCGTCGACGATCTGGTCTGTGCCTTCGTTGTAGCGGGTCACCAGCGCACCGGCAGAGTTGAAGTACCGGTGCGAGGACTCGCCGGCCACCAGGTCGTCGACCGCAATGATGCCAAAGCCGGACTGATTGTCCTTGCGAGAGGCGTCATCGACACGAAAGGTCGCCGTCAACGTGAAGTTCTCGGTGTCGGGGTCCACTTGCGTGTAGAAGTACTGGAAGCCGTCCTCGGAGGACGCGAACTTGGTCGAGCTGCCTGTGGCGTCGAACGTCACGGTGCCGTCTCCGTTGTCGACGGCGCCCGTGGAGGAACTCGCGTTCGAGCCCACGTCCGCCACTTGCCACCGCTCAACGGACGCAGCCACGTCGATGTCAGTGCTTTCACCTACCGCGACATCCGAGCCCCGGTGCGCGACCACGCGCATCTGGTAGGTCGAGCCGGGCTCAAGTCCCGGCACTGCGGTCGTTGTGTCCGTGATCCCATCCAGCACAGTGGCAAAGTCGCCGCCGCGCGCGGTCTCAATGGAGTACGACTCCGCTTCGGCGACCGCACCCCACTCGAGGGTGACGGTGGCTGTGCCGCCTGACACCGCGGTCGTCAGCGAACCTGTGATCGACGGTCCCGCGAGGGGAAGCGAGAAGTCCTCGAGCGCCGCCGGCGCGGAGACGAGCGCCGCGTCCTCACCGGCCCGCGTGAGCGAGACCTCCACGGTGTAGGTGCCCGAGCCCGGCGGCGTCAACGACAGACTGCCGCTGGCTCCTTCGGTGGCGGTGAAGTCGCGGTCAACGACCGCTCCGGAGGCGTCCATGAGCGCGGCGTGCGCGAGGTCAGCGCCGTCATCGCCCACGAGTCCTGAGTAAGTGACATCGATGCGCGAGGGGTCGTCGGCGTTGACGCTGAGGGAGTCAACGGTGGGCGCGCTGACGGTGTCCCAGGCGGGCCGCTCTTGCGGCTCGTCGAGGCCGATCTGCGCGTGGTAAACGTTGACGCCTGAGCCCGTCGACGCGATCCAATAGGTGCCGGCGGCAGGAACCTCCAAGACCTCAGTCGTGATGGGTGAGCCGGAGTCGTCTGCAAGAGCCGGGGCCTCGTCGAGCAGGCTCCATGCCTCGTCATACAGTCCCAGGGCGCGGTCAGAGCTGCCGCTGCCGCTGCGCGCATGGACGATGACCTGCGTCGCGTCGTCGACGGTGAACGAGAGGGAGCGGTTCGCCGCGGAACCCGAGCCGTTCAGTTTGAGACGTTGGGTGTACTCGTCACCGCGATCAGAGGTGCGGTCGCTGCCGTCGACGTCGACGTCCTTACCTGGCGCCGCGTGGACCGTGAAGTCGCCGGCCGCGAAGTTCGAGGTGTATTCGCCGGCGGCGAGGTTATTGGCGTTCAGAGCGCCCTCGGGCCCTGCGGCCCCAGCCGGCACAGCGACGACCGCGGCGAGTGCAGCGGTGGCGAGCGCGGCTGTCGTCAAGCGGATACTGCGTGATATCAGCTTCATGAATCTCCCCATTGAGAATCGAAGGCTCGCGCCGCCTCTCCGTTGAGACGAGCGAGAAACCGGTTTCACATCCGGTTCCCTGCCACGGTAAGCGCATTCCTCGCGCCACGTCAAGCACCTCCCCCTCTCCGCCAAATGGAGCCATTCGGCTGTTTTACGGCCGTTCACCAGCCAAAACGTGCCACTCCACGCTGCCAGGGGGCCCGGCATCGGCCCGCCGCACCGCCGCATGAGCGGTTCGCGCTCGGGACTATCCTCGAGACATGACCCCCACCGGCGCTTACGCAGACGACCTCGCGCTCGCCCTTCGCATCGCGGACGCGGCCGACCGCCTCACCCTCGCAAACTTCGCGTCTGAGTCTCTGACGGTCGAGACCAAGGCCGACGACACCCCGGTGACGGCGGTCGACCGCGCCGCCGAGCAACTCGTGCGCGACATGCTCGCCAACGAGCGCCCCCAGGACGCGATCCTGGGCGAGGAGTTTGGCGCCGTGGGAGACGCTACACGCCAGTGGATTGTCGACCCCATTGACGGCACCAAGAACTACATTCGGGAGGTGCCCGCGTGGGCCACCCTGATCGCGCTTGTCGTCGACGGCCAGCCCGTGGTCGGCGTGGTCAGCGCGCCCGCCCTACAACGGCGCTGGTTTGCTGCGCTCGGTGACGGAGCCTGGCGTGGCTCGTCACCCGCGGACGCGACGCGCCTGTCGGTCTCCGGCGTTGACTCGCTCGCCCACACGTCGTTGTCGTACTCCTCACTCACGGGATGGCAGGAGCGCGGCATGTTGCCAGCGTTCCTTGACCTCGCCCTCACGGTGTGGCGCACCCGCGCCTTCGGTGACTTTTGGAGCTACATGATGGTCGCGGAGGGCGCCGTGGACGCGGCCTGCGAGCCGGAACTAGCGCTCCACGACATGGCAGCCCTTGTGCCGATTGTGACTGAGGCGGGCGGCACGTTCACGTCGCTCGCAGGCGAGCCGGGCCCCTACGGCGGAGATGCCCTCGCGACGAACGGGCTCCTGCACGAGACGATCCTGGGCGCGCTTCACGCTCGGCACTAGGCCGGGCGCGGGCGCGGGCCGATGCTCGACGGGCTGTGCAACACGGGCACCACTGCGCGCTTGTCGAGCGGGACAGGCTACGCGGCTGGGCGTGGGATAGCAGGAAACTCGCTGACGTCCCACCACAGCAGGTCACGCTCGGCGAGGACTTCAGCGGCGTCGTCGTCGCCAGCGACGGCAGCCGCCGCGTCGTCTACCGCATCCACCTCGTCGACGAAGGCGCACACGATGTCCTCGGTGGCGACGCGGCCGCCGATCGACACGGCTGCGGGATGGTCCCCGGCAATCTCCCGCACATCCGCCCGCACCTGGTCGGCGACGATGACCACGCGCGCGGGCGACCCCACCGCAAGAATGGAAGCGTACGCCGCCTCGTCACGCACCTGCTCGGCAAGTTCTTCCTCGTCCTCGAGCGATGAAATCTCGAGCAGCCGTGGGGTCACGGCGTAGGCGCGCTCGGCGGTGAAGTCTCCGCGCAGGCACGCGTCGAGGTCGTCGAACGAGGCCGGGATGTATACGCGCATGCAGTTATTGTCCCAGCGCTGGCACAGCAACGTCGGATATGCGCGCGGGGGCGCCCACCATTGCCGCGCCAAGCACCCCGCCCGCGAGCGCACCCATTGCCTTCGTCAACTTGCCGCGAGGTGCGCGTTCTCGCAGCGTCTGGCCCGCCAACGTGGCGGCGTCTGCGCTGCGCGGATCCCACGGCAGCATCCATGCCTCGTCCACGCCCGCGTAGCGGGTCAAGGCGTCGGCGAGAGCCTGGGTGGGCTGGGGCCCCGCGACCTCCGCACGCACGCGATTCATCGCCACCACAGGTTGGGGCGCGAGCGCCGTGAGGGACTCCCAGGCATGGATGAGCCGCTGAACCCCCAGCGGTTCCGCGCTCCCCACCGCGACCACGGTGTCGGCGGCCGTCAGTGCACTGAGCGTCGCGCCATTGCGCTGTGGCGCCCGGGTGTCGTAGGTCAAGTCCTCGTCATGCTCGAGGCTGAATCCCGTGTCAATGACGGTGATGTCCGCCCAGTCACGCAGGGCATCCCACACGGCGTCCAGCGCGGGCGCCGGCAGCTCGGGCCAACGACTGGGCCGGCTAATGCCACTCAGGACGCTCAGCCGCGAATTCAGCCGCACGGCATGGCGAGCGAGCACGTCACCGTCGACCCGCCCTGTGCTCGCGGCTCGCGCCACGCCCGCGAGGCCCGGTGCCTCGTCTAGCATTCCGGTCGCCTGAGCTACCGCGCCGCCATAGGTGTCCGCGTCCACGACACACGTCCGGTAGCCACGTGCGGCGAACTCGGCCGCCAGCCCCACCGCTACGGTGGTGCGACCGGGTGCGCCCGCCGGGCCCCACACGGCGTACACATGGCCGGCCTGCCCTTGGCCCGCATGAGCGTGCTTCGTCACGCGCTCGACCACGCCAGGGGTCGCTTGGTCGGCGAGCGATGCGAGGTGCTGCGCCAAGGCAGGCGCGCTCGGCGCGGCCCACACGTCATGGATGCCGAGGGTCCGCAAGTGTTGACCCTCGTCGTCGGTCGCGGCGACGCCCACGAGGGCAACCCCGGAGCGTGCAAGGTCAGCGAGGACGTCCCGCGTGAGGCGTGGCTGGTCAGACACCACCATGACCGCACCGGCGCCCGCCTGCACGGCCGCGACTGCCTCCGCGAGATCGGCGCATCGCCGAGCAACGGCCAAAGCCGGGTGAGCGTCGATTGCGGCGGTCAGCTCCGCCTCAGCACGGTGGCGAACTGCCACCACCACACCGGTGGTCGCCACGCTAGTTGCTCCCCGGCCCGACGACGGCGAGCGCGCCTCCCGAGGCCACCGCGTCGAGGAAAGCAGCCACCCCAGCCGTGTCGACGCCCACGTGCACGGTATCGCCGCCACTAGCAAAGGCGCCGTCGGCCCGCTCTACCGCCGTGACGGTGAGCCCCTCGCCGATCAGCACCGTCGAACGGGCGCCCGCGTCGTCCTCGGTGGTGAGCCACACGTCGACAACGGACCCGGCCTGCAGCCCTTCGGCCAAAGGCAGCGAGGTCGTGACCGCAATGGGCCGCACCCCTGCGTCGTCCGCATCGGTCAGCGCGTCGACTGGAACGAGTTCACCAGCGCCGACCGTCCGTGTGACGACCGCACCCCAGCGCGGCTCGGCGGAGGTCTCCAAGTACTCGCCGTCGGGAACCTTGACCGCAGAAACGACCACGTCTTGCTCGGTCAATGTGGACCCGGGAGTGAGCGTGTCCCGCGCCGAGTAGTGCGCCACGGTCGAATCCGCTGCCCGCACCGTCATCGCGACTGCGACCAGCGACAACGCGATCAGTGCAATCCCGATGAGCAGGCGCGGATCGGTCCACGACGGCCGCTTGAGCCGCCCCGCAACGGGCGAGTCGCTTGGCATATGCCCCCCTTAATCGCCTTCAGTGAGCCCAGCATGCCCGGGCAGACGTCCGGCGACAAGACCCTGTGGATAAGGCCGCGGCGGCCGGGGCGCGTGCAACAATGACGGTCATGGCAGCACGGTTCTTGAAGTTGGAAGATGTCCAGGAAGTCCTCAACATCTCCTCACAGCAGGCGTACTCATTGGTACGTTCCGGCGACCTGCCCGCCATCCAGGTAGGCGGGCGCGGAATCTGGCGCGTCGAGGCGTCAGAACTCGAGGCCTACATCCAGCGTCAGTACGACGCCGCCAAGGCCAAGGCCACCGAGGACGCTTAGTCCCACCGGCGCGCCGCTCACACCGCAGTGCAGCGCACAATCCTGGCGAGAGGAATCGTGAGCGTCTCGCCCACGTCGGTGCGGACATCGCAATAGTCCGCTCCCACCACCGCGATCACGCCCTGGACATCACCGGAACCAAGCGCAAGTGCCACGCGCGACCGGTCGCGAGAGATGCCGCGCACCAGGGTTGCGAACGTCAGCCGCGAGTCGACCACACGTGCCTGCGCGGCGCTCGGCGCAAGCCCAGAAATAGCGACGACCGCGGGCGCAGGGATCACGACGGACCGGCCAGCGCCGTCCTCAAGCAGGCACCACAGGGAGCCTGCCTCGATCACCGTGCCGGACACGCGCTCGCCGTCGGTGCAGGTCACCGTCACGGCGCGACCCACGGACGCCAATAAGCGCTCGCCCCACGCGATCGACGCGCGTTCGGACCGCGTGCGATCGGCGACATCACCGCGCCATTGCGCCTCCTCGCTCGCGCGCGCCTGCGCCTCGAGGTCGGCAAAGAGCTGCTCCCATCGCATGCCGACACGCTAGCGCTGTCCACAGATCTTGCCTACCGGTGGACACCCATGACCATGCGGGATATACCTAAAGACATCAAACGACATTAAACAAGAAAGAATGACCACATGTCGCAGCGAAGCACTTCGTCAATGGCGCCCCCCACCACGGGTTACCCGCGCCCCGGCCTGGGGCGCACAGGAGCAGTCCTGACACTGGCGGGCGCTCCCGCCGCCGTCGTCTTCGCGGCAGCCGCGGGCAGAGCACTCTGGGCGGACGTCGCCGGAAGACCCCTCGCCATGGCGGATCTCGTGGTGCTCGCAGCCTGCGCCGTCTGTGCCGCGATCGGCACCTATCTCACAGTGGCGGCCCTCGCGATCGCCGCGAGCACCGGCTCGGAGCGGCTGCGCGCCGCGGTGGCGAAGGTGACGCCCCAAGCGTGGCGCCGGGTGGTCAGCGCGGCACTCGGAGTTGGGCTCAGCGCAGGCGTCGCGGCTCCCGGCTTCGCCACCGTCGACGAGGCCCCCGATCAGGCAGGCTGGCTAGCCCAGCCGACCGCGAGCGTCGATCACGCTCCACCTGCTCCACGCGAACGCCCGCACATCCCGCGACCATCCGAAGTCGCGAGCCACGAGCAGGCGACGTCCGCGCCTCCAGCAGTGACCTCCGCTCCGGAGGCCAGCAGCGCGGTCTCCTCAGACGGCGCCAACGACACCGCCGGAGGTGATGCCCAGGGCGGTGCCGCGACTGGACTCACGGTCACGCCCGGCGACAGCCTCTGGACGCTGACCGCCGACGCCCTTGGCGACGGTGCCACCCCCACCGACGTGGCCACGCACTGGCCCGAGTTGTACGACCAGAACAAAGGCCTCATCGGAGAGGACCCCGACATGATTCACCCTGGCATGGTGCTCGAGATTCCGAAGGGGTGGACCGCATGAGCGCCGCCGCACTCACCGGCGTCAGCCTGACCGCACCGGCGGTGCGCCACTCTGGGAAGCAGCTGGGCAACCCCGCGCCCTTGGCCTGCACCGTCGCGAAGGCGGTCGTCGAAGCCATCCTGGGAGGCCCCGATCTGACCCCCGTTCACCGATGGCTCGAGCCGGAACTGCGCAAGAAGCTGGAGCGCCAGCGCTCGCTGGCCAAGCGTGCCGGTCAAACGGGAGGCCAGGTGCGAGTCTTGCGCTCACGGGTGGACCGCATTGACGCCTTCACGTCCGAGGTGGCAATCGTCGTTGCCACCCCTGCGCGGACCCGCGCAGTCGCGATGCGCATGGAAGTCGCGCACGGGCGGTGGATCACCACGTTGCTGGACCTCATTTAGCCCCACCACGCGCGAACGCCCGCCACCCCTTGTGGGGATGGCGGGCGTTCGCGTGTGAGATCAGTCTTCGTTCTTACCGTGGCACATCTTGTACTTTTTGCCGGATCCGCACGGGCACGGCGCATTCTTCGCCGTCCCTGGGAAGGTGGCCCCGTCGCCCTCGGGCTTGGCCGCGGCGCCGTCAGGCTTCTTGACCGTCGCAGACCCGTCCTCCGACGGGCCGGAGTAGGTCAGGGCACCCATCGACGACTGCATCATGGCGCCTGGGGTGCCGGTCGCCGTGGAAACCGAGCGCCGCTGCTGCTGAGCCTGTGCGCCGGCCGCCGTCTGGGCGGCCGATGCCGCGTTGACCTGGGGGCCGGGCTGCGCCGGTTCGCGCTTTTCCACGCGGTACAGCACCTGCAGTGCCTGCTCCTTCACGCCGTCCAGCATGGCCTGGAAGAGTTGGTAACCCTCGCGCTGATACTCGGTGAGGGGATCGCGCTGACCCATCGAGCGCAGGCCAATGCCCTCCTTGAGATAGTCCATCTCGTACAGGTGCTCGCGCCACTTGGCGTCCAGGACCTGAAGCACGACCTGACGCTCCGCCTTGCGCGCGATCTCCTCACCCAGACGCTCTTCGACCGCCTGGTACTGAACTTTGGCATCAGCGATGAGTTCGCGCTCCATGAAGCCCGGCGTGAGCTGGTCGATGCCGCCAGCTTCCTCGATCAGTTCCTCGGCGGAAACGGATGTGGGGTAAATCGTGCGCAGGTCCTTCCACAGCGCCTCGAGGTCCCACTCGTCCGGGTTGCCTACGGTCGTGGTCGAGCGAACGTAGGCGCCGATCACGTCCTCGATGAACACGGGGATCTGGTCGCCAAAGTCCTCGCCGTCGAGCACGCGACGGCGCTCGGCATAGATGACGGTGCGCTGCGAGCTCATCACGTCGTCGTACTTCAGGATGTTCTTGCGGATCTCCGCGTTACGTCCCTCGAGCTGCGCCTGCGCACTGCGCACGCCGCGGGTCAACACCTTCGACTCGATCGGCATGTCGTCGGGGATCGCCGACGAGTTCATCATGTTCGCAGCCAGACCGGACTGGAACATTCGCATCAGATCGTCTTGGAGCGAGAGGTAGAAGCGCGACTCGCCCGGGTCGCCCTGGCGGCCGGAACGGCCCCGGAGCTGGTTGTCGATGCGGCGTGACTCGTGGCGCTCAGTGCCCAATACGTAGAGGCCGCCGGCCTCGAGAACCTCGTCGTGCTCGGTCCCGACGTCGTCCTTCGCCTGCTGCAGGACCTCGTCCCACACCCGCTCGTACTCCTCGGGGTTGTCGTTGGGGTCGAGGCCGCGCGCGGCCATCTCCTGGACGGCGCGGAACTCGGGGTTGCCGCCGAGCATGATGTCGGTGCCGCGGCCGGCCATGTTCGTCGCGACGGTTACGGCCCCCTTGCGACCAGCCTCAGCGACCACTTCCGCTTCCTTCGCGTGCTGCTTGGCGTTCAGGACGGAGTGCTGAATGCCGCGCTTGCGCAGTTCCTTCGACAGGCGCTCTGACTTCTCAACCGACACGGTGCCCACGAGGACCGGCTGGCCCTTGGCATTGCGCTCGAGGATGTCATCGATCACCGCGTCAAACTTGGCCTGCTCCGTCTTGTACAGGAGGTCGGCCTTGTCCTGGCGCACCATCGCCTTGTTGGTCGGGATGGGGATGACACCCATGCCGTAGGTCGAGTGCAGCTCAGCCGCTTCCGTCTGCGCGGTACCGGTCATGCCGGACAACTTGGTGTACTGACGGAAGTAGTTCTGCAAGGTGATCGAGGCGTAGGTCTGGTTCTCCGCCTTGATCTGCACGCCTTCCTTGGCCTCGATGGCCTGGTGCAGACCCTCGGAGTAGCGACGGCCCTTCAGCAGGCGGCCGGTGTGCTCGTCCACGATGTCGACGTCGCCGTCCTGCACCACATAGTCGCGGTCGCGCTTGAACAGTTCCTTTGCCTTGACGGCGTTGTTCAGGAACCCAATCAGCGGGGTGTTGGCGGGTTCGTAGAGGTTCTCGATGCCGAGCGCCTTCTCCACCTTCTCGATGCCGGGCTCGAGCATGCCGACGGTGCGCTTCTTCTCCTCGACTTCGTAGTCCTCGTCGACGACGAGCTCCCGGGCAAGGCGCGCGAACTCGGTGTACCAGCGGCCATGGTCGGCGCTCGAGGGGCCGGAGATGATGAGCGGGGTACGAGCCTCATCGATCAGGATCGAGTCCACCTCATCCACGATCGCGAAGTGGTAGCCGCGGTGCACCAACTGGCTTGGGTCGAGAGCCATGTTGTCGCGCAGGTGGTCAAAGCCAAACTCATTGTTGGTGCCGTAGGTGATGTCAGCGGCGTACTGCTTGCGGCGGTCTTCAGCCGGCATTCCGGACAAGATGCAGCCAGTCTCCATCCCCAAGAACCGGAACACGCGGCCCATCAGGTCGGACTGGTAGGAGGCGAGGTAGTCGTTCACGGTCACGATGTGCACGCCGTTGCCATCAAGAGCGTTGAGGTACGCCGGCAAGGTCGCCACAAGGGTCTTTCCTTCACCGGTCTTCATCTCCGCAATGTCACCCCGGTGAAGGGCAGCGCCGCCCATGATCTGGACGTCGAAGTGACGCATGCCGAGGGTGCGCCGCGATGCCTCGCGAACGGCCGCGAAGGCCTCGGGCATCAGAGAGTCAAGCGGTTCGCCCTGCTCGACGCGCTCCTTGAACTCGGCGGTCAGCCCGCGCAACTCGTCGTCGGACAGCTCCTCGTACGCGCTCTCGAGAGCGTTCGTGAGCGTGACCACCTTTTCGAGGCGGCGGAGGGTGCGTCCCTCGCCCATCCGGACGATGCGATCGATGACAGACACGTCGTGACTCCTCAAGTCTCAGGTCGGATCCGCATCCCATCGTAGGGCGTGACTCGCGGGCGGTGGTTCGCGTCTCGCTGAGGGCGCAACCGTGGCGCCGCACAGACCGAAGCCCGCGTTCGCGACCTGACAGGTGGCGAACGCGGGCCCGGGTTCACGGAGCACCGCGAGTCATGCGGCGCCACGTGAGCAGGTCAGACGGTGACCTCTGCGGAGTTCGTCTCGAGGTGGATGACGCCGTAGGTCCATCCACGGCGGCGGTACACGGCGGAGGGGAGGTTGGACTCCGCGTCGTGGAACAAGTAGAAGTCGTGACCCACGAGTTCCATCTGGTCAATGGCCTCAGACACGCTCATGGGCGACCCTGTGTGAGTCTTGGAGCGAATCACGATCGGAGTGTCGTCGATGGCCACCTCGCGGGTGGCGCCCTCCGGCGCTCCCTCCCACTCTTGGACCGACTCAATGGGGTCGGGGTCAGGCGCCGAGGGGGCAGACTCAACGCTTGCCAGATCCGCGGCAACAACTTCATGAAGCGAGGGCTTGTGGTTGTGGCGCTTGGCGTGGCGCTCCCGGCGCTTGCGCAACTGTTCGAGAATGCGCGCCTGTGCACGATCGAGGGCAACAAGGCGGTCGTCGGCGTCCGCCTCTGCGCGCAAGATTCCACGGGGCCCATGCAAGGTGATCTCGACGCGTTCACGGTTCCCACTCAGGTGGGGATTGCGTTCATGGACCACGTGCACCTCGGCCCGGGTGACGCGGGGCGCCACTTCCTCAACCTTCTCCATCTTCTCGAAGATGGTGGTGCGCATGTCCTCGGTGACCTTGGTGTGGCGTCCGACGATGGCGATGTCCATGGTGCAGCTCCTTCGCAGTGCTTGACGGCCGGCGGCCTCCCGCCGCGCGGCTCGGGGTGATATCGCTTCGGCGCCTTCCGCGCCTGTGGGCATCACCTCCCCTGCTCGAAGGTGCGGCACCTGCTGTGCCGTCTGACGCCAGCCTAGCCCGCTCTGGCGTCCGGTGCGAGGACCTTAGGCACATGCCAACACGAGCGCCCCCACGACCTCCGCATGGTGTTCGCTGAGGGCCAAGGAACACGCCGCCAGCGTCGCCCCGGTGGTCACCACGTCATCCACCAACAGGACTCGACCTTTCAGTTCGCCGCGCACACCGATGGCACCTTGGGCGGCCCTCCACCGTTGCCGCGCCGACGCGCCCCTCGACTCTCCAGCACCGAGCCTGAGCCCGCGCATCGGCCTGGCACCTGGCAGCGCACGCGCGGCACCTCGTGCCAGTGCCC
This sequence comes from Demequina globuliformis, assembly GCF_000975155.1. Classification (GTDB taxonomy): domain Bacteria; phylum Actinomycetota; class Actinomycetes; order Actinomycetales; family Demequinaceae; genus Demequina; species Demequina globuliformis. Next base: position 1,738,606 of record NZ_BBRG01000001.1, on the reverse strand, counting down.
AGGTGAGGTCGGCACCGCGGCGGCGTGAGGCGCCAGGGCGCGAGGGCACCGGCACAACCAGGTCAGCCGCGGGCGCGACGGCCCCAGCGAGGCGCTCCATCCCCGCCTGCATGACGCGGTCCAGGTCGCGCCTGCCCGCGTCTTTCCATGCGGCGATGACCTCGTGAACCTCCCCCGTCAGCGGTGCGATGGCCCACACAGGCAGGAGCGCCTCGTCCCCCACCATGAGGCGCGGGGCTCCCTCCTCGCAACGCAACGGCGGCTCCCACCACGCGGACGCGCAGTCCTGGCACAGTGGCACGTCCGGCATGCCGCAGCCGGCGCATTCCACCGGGGCCACGCAGCGCGCGACGTCCACGACGGCCTGGCGGAGTCGGCCGCGTGGCCGTGCGATCGCTTCCATGGAGCCATGGTCTTCACGGCAACCGTAGGAACCACCACCGGAGAGGGCAGATGCGTGGACGCGCAGCGCAGGTGACGTCGCCTGGGGACGGGGGTTTAGCCCGCGTACGCGAGGTCAGCGACGCCCTCAAGCGCCACGGACCACGAGGTGCCCGAGCGCTCCTCCACCGTCCCGTCGGCCCCCGTCACCACGAGCGAACTGACGCCCGAACGCGCGGAGACACCGGTCGCCTCGCGCAGCGTCGCCAGAGTGGTGGTCGCTCCCCCCACTCCCACGGTCCACAGCGGCGAGGCGGTCCCGTCCACTGGCTCACCCAGCACCGCGAACGAGAGCGCGTCCACCCAGGCAATGTCGACTCCCACGCCCACGCCTGGCCCCACGGGCAAGGGCTCGCCCAGGGAAATGGGAACACCGGAGTCATCACGGACAATGGCGGCGACCTCGAGAATGGGCTGCCCACCCGAGCGAGACTGCACGGCGATCATGGTTCCCGAGCGGGAGACAGCGATCGCGTTGATCGCGCGCGCTGACAGCCACTCGTCGCCCAGTTCGACGATCTCACCGTTGTCGACGGCAACCTGCAATGGTCCGCCGGAAGCGGACGCGCCCCACAGATAACCAAAGCGGTCGTAACTGGGGTCGATCGGGTCGTCCATCGTGAGCGCAACCTCCGACTGCACCAGCTCTCCCGAGTCCTCGGCCACGGCGGGGTCCACGAGGGCGTCCCAGCCGCCCGAGAGCGCGCCCGTTGTTCGGATGCCGTCGGCCGCCGCGAACGCGACGTCCGCGCCGTCATATGAGCGAGCAAGATCTCTGGCCGTCTCCGGCAGAAGTCCCAGGGAGCCCGGGGTGACCCGGACATCGGCCCCATTCCATAGGCCCAAACGTCGGTCGACGATGATCGCGGCATACGCGTCCGGCACAGGGGGCGGGTCAAGCGTCACGTCGACCTCATCGGATATGGGCAGGCCGCCAATCTGGACGTCCACGTCAGTGACGTCAGGCAACGACTTCAGCGTCAAACTCAACTGCTCATCCGCGAGCGCACGTTCCGTGAGCGTGCCAGCCGATTGCGCTGTGAGGTCGACGGTCGCGACGCCGTCTGTGACCACGACGGACTCCACCGCCAATGCGGCCGTGGCCGGGAACCCTGTGACCACGGCGTCCGCGAGCCATGCCGAGGGGCCCTCGATGAGCTCGCGCGCGGCGGCGGTCGCGACGTTGTTGTCCGGCAGCCACCGCAGTTCAGAGGCCGCCGTGGAGAGGTCTGGCGTGGCAAACGTCAGCGGCACCGGACGGAAGAAACTCTCGAAGTTCGCACGCGAAATCACGACGCCATCGGCGAGCTCGGAAATGCGCCACTGGCCGTCTTCCTGGACGAACTGGAACTCCAGTTGCGCGACTTCGCCAGCAGTCGAATCCACCCGGCGACCCGAGTCATCCACGGTTGACCCGAGCGGCACCTGGTACGACACGGTGCCCGCGTCCGGGTCCCACTCGGGCGCCACCGCACCCGAGTCGTAGACCGTGACAGTCGCCCCTGGATCCCAGGTCGCCGCGGCCTCGTCCGTCAAGAACTCTCTGGCGGTGGAGAAGTCAGTCGTGATTCCGCCGGCGGAGGCCGTCAGGAACCCCGTGACGATCGCTGCGGGGTCATCCTCGGGCGCGGGGCCCTGCACGATCGGCTCAAAGGGGTCGATCGGCGAGACTTCACCGTTGCCCTCCGTCACGGGACCCTCGGTGGGAATCGAGGCGCACGCGCCCAGTGTCAGCGCGCTCACGCACGCCAACGCAGCCCATGTCTTCCTCATGAGGTCTCCTCCTCGGAATAGGGCTCCACGCGGGACTCATCGGGGTCGTGCGCCACACCAGGGAACACCACCAGCGGACCCACCTCCTCGAATGCCCCCTGGCGCATCACCAGCGGGAGCGGCTGGTTCTGGCCCACCCCCTCGTGCGTACGTGGCAACAACAGCCGGAAGCTCGCACCCTGCCCAGGAGAGCCCCACACAGACAATTCGCCGCCGTGGAGGTCGGCGTCCTCATGCGCAATCGACAAGCCAAGGCCGGTGCCGCCCATGGTTCTTGCGCGAGCGGAGTCGGCACGCCAAAAGCGGTCGAAGACCCGGTCGACCTGCTGGGGGGTGAGCCCCACGCCGTAGTCGCGCACCACCACTGCCGTCGAGCGCCGGTCGGACCGCACGGAGACATCCACGTGAGTGTCCTGCGCGTGCTCGACCGCGTTGGAAAGCAAGTTGCGGACGATGCGCCCCACGCGGGGACGGTCGATCGACGCGGTGTGGCCGCCCGGCGCCACGCGCAGGCGGATCGGCACTCCCATGTCCGAGGCCACCGGAAGCATGGCCTCGACCTCGTCGCGCACCACGTCGGCTACGTCCATGGACTCGAACTCGAGTTGAGCGGACCCGGCATCGATGCGGGAGATCTCCAACAAGTCCGCCAGCAACGCCTCGAACCGATCCAGCTGCGTGCTCAGCAGTTCGGAAGAACGCGCCACCGCCGGCGGGAAGTCCGCGCGGGCGTCGTACAGCACGTCGGATGCCATGCGAATCGTGGTCAGCGGAGTGCGGAGCTCGTGCGACACGTCGGACACAAAGCGGCGCTGCAGTCGCGACATGCGCTCCATGCGGGTGATTTGACGCTGGAGCGACTCAGCCATGTCATTGAAGGTCTGCGCGAGAGTCGCCATCTCGTCGTGGCCGCGCACCGTCATGCGCTCACTCAAACGACCCTCAGCCAGGCGCGAGGCGACGCGAGACGCGCGACGGACTGGGCGCACTGCCTGCGCTGTCACGAACCACGTCATGGCGACGACGAGCCCCACCAGCACCACGGCGCCGAGCGCCAGCACTCGTTGAATAAGCGCCAGCGTGTCTTGCTCGTCTGCCATGGAGTACACGAAGTACATCTCGTAGGGGCCGGCGACGCCCAGATCTAGTCCGCTGCCGACGACGATGCCGGGGATGTCGCTGTCGGGGAGTTCGACGAACTGCCACGGCTGGGTCATGTCACCTTCAACGGCGGCACGCATCTCATCCGAGATCGCTTCACGCAGGCCTGTGGTCGACTCTCCCACCGTCAGCGGCACGGAGGAGGTGTTGTCGGGGCTACGTTGCATGACGAGGCCTCGGTCGCCGCCTCCCAGCGAGCGCAGCTCCGTGATCAGTTGCAGCACAAACTGCTGCATCTCCGCGGGGTTGGCTGCCGTCGTGGTGTCCGCGCGCTCTTGCGCGATGGTGGCATCCCTCGCGCTTTCGGACAGCACGCGCTCGACACGGTCCTCGACGAGTCCGTCTCGAATCTCATCCGTGACGTAGGCACCGAGCGCGATCACCGTGCCGATTCCCACAATGAGCGTCGACGACACGATGCGCAGCGACAGTGACCGCGACCAGCGCCGAGCCGCCACCCGCAGCGGCGCGAGGACCGCACCGCCCACGGATGACGTGGGCGCAGTCACGATTGGTGCGCGCCGGCTTTGTATCCGACTCCGCGCACCGTCTGAATGATCTCAGGGTGCTCGGGGTCCTTCTCGATCTTGGCCCGCAACCTCTGAATGTGGACATTCACCAAGCGCGTGTCAGCCGCGTGCCGGTAGCCCCAGACATCCTCAAGCAGGACCTCACGGGTGAACACCTGACCTGGGGCGCGCGCGAGGGTGACGAGGACGTCGAACTCAAGAGGCGTGAGCGGGATGACAGACCCGTCACGCGTCACGCGGTGTCCCGTGACATCGATCTCGAGGTCACCGATGCGCACGACTGCAGGAGCAGAACTGTCGTTGCGGCGCAGCCGGGCGCGTACCCGTGCAATGAGTTCGCGCGGCTTGAACGGCTTAGGAATGTAGTCGTCCGCGCCCGACTCGAGCCCGAGGACCACGTCCACCGTGTCCGACTTGGCGGTGAGCATGATGATGGGGACGCCAGACTCAGCCCGGATCTCGCGGCAAATGTCGATGCCAGAGCGGCCGGGCAACATCAGGTCAAGCAAGATGACCTCGGGGTTGGTCTCGCGGAATACCTGCACCGCTTTGTCGCCGTGGTCACAGAACACGGGATCAAAGCCGTCGCCACGGAGGACGATTCCCGTCATCTCCGCCACTGCAGGATCGTCATCGACCACCAGGATGCGTGCCGTCATACAGTCATCTTGCCATGCTCGGCGCGGCACATTGGGGACGCGCAGTCGCGATGTGGGCGGCGCATGGCAGGATGGGGGCGCGACGACGTGAAGGAGGGGGATGTGACCGAGGGCAATCAGCACGATCCGGCCGCGGGGGTAGACCCGTCTCAGCCGTCGTCCCAGCCTCATGTGGGCGCTACACCAGGGCACACGCCCACACCCCCGAGCGCGTGGGCGGCGCCCGGCGTACCGCCTGCCCCCGGCACGGCCGGTCCTGCGCCGTCCTATCAGCCCTCCGGCACGGCGCCGCCTGGATACTCCGGTGGAGCCCCGAGCCCATCGCAGCCCACCTACCGGTCGTGGCAGCCGGGAATCATCCCACTGCGACCCTTGACATTCGGCGACTTCCTCGCGGCACCGTTCAAGGCGATGCGCTTCGCGCGCGCAACCGTGTTGGGTGTGCCGTTCCTGTGCGCGCTCGCGTCCGTCATCCTGATGGTCGGCACCGTCTTCGCGATGTTCCGCGACCCGTCGCTCGCGATGTATGGCGTGATCGACTCCGCCTCGCCGTCAGGCGTCCTCCCCGTGGTCTTGCTCATCCTGACGTTTGTCTCGTTCCTCGCGGCTGATGTGCTGTCGACGGGTTTCATCGCGCCTGGCGTGGCCCGGGCGGTTCTCGGCGAGCGACTCACGATCGCGAAAGCGTGGCCGTTGGTGCGGCGACGCCTCGGTTCGCTGATCGGGCTGTTCTTTGTCGCGACGCTCACGATGATTGTTGCGGTCGCCATCGCGATCGCGCCGTTCTTCTTGCTCGCGACCGGAGAGCCGGGACTCGGCGTGACTGGCGTGATCGTCGGGATCATTTTGTGCCTGGCGCTGGTTCCCGTCTTCTTTGCCGTGACCATGTTTCAAGGCCTCGCTCGCGCCGTGATCGTGTTGGAGAACGTCTCGTTCGCCGCGGCCGTGAAGCGCATCCCACCGTTGATCAAGGGCCGGCTGTGGTGGTCGGTCTTGATCGTCTTTGTCACCTCCCTGCTGATCGGTCTCGCGACGTCCGTGGTGCAATATGCCGCCCAGCTTGTAGCGGTGATGGGCAGTTTCCTGGCGCCCGAGGCGGCGCTGATCGCCGGAATCGTCTTCGCCCTCATCTTCGGCTTCTTGTACGTCGTGACCATCGTCGTGACATACGCCTACATGGGTTCGGTGTACACGTTGATCTACGTGGACCTGCGGATGCGACACGAGGGCTTCGACATCGACCTGGCGCGTGCCGCAGAGGCCCGCGCCGCCCAAGGTAGGTAGTCGATGCTGTGGGGGGCGATCGTCGACCCGGACGCTGATGAAGCGCGCCGCTGGGCCGAAGACGAGCTGTCCAAGCCTGAGTACGGCGAGACCCCAGAGTCGTGGATCGAATCCGTGATGCGGTGGATCGAGGACCTTTTGAGTTCGGCCGACGGGCTCGGCATGGGCCTCCCCAACTGGCTGGTCGTTATCGGGATCCTCGCCGTGGTGGCGCTCGTCACGCTCGTGGTGTGGCTCATCGTGGGGCCGATGCGCCGCAGCCCAGTCGGCGCCGCTGGCGCCGCACTTAACCCCGACGATTCACGCTCGTCCGCGCAGATGGCCGCCGCCGCGCATGACGCGGGCGCCGCCGAGAATTGGGACCTGGCCGTCATGGAGATGTTCCGGTCGACGGTGCGCGGCGCCCACGAACGCGGCGTGATCGAGTTGTCCCCCGGCGTGACAGCCAACGAGGCAGCGGCCGACCTCGCCGCAGTGCTCGACGGCGGCGGCGCGATTGTGCCCGTCGCGCACGACTTCGAGACGGCGCGGTACGGCACGGGTGGCCTCACTCGGGCCGCGTGGGAGCGCGCGCTCGCGGCGGCAGGCGCGGTGCGATCCGCTCACCGCGTTGAGGTGGCCGCCCCATGACGACCACTCCTGCACCCGCCTCCACCCAGGAGGAGACGACCACTCGAGACACCCCCGCAACGCCAGGTGGTGACTACGCGCGCACGGCACAAGGCAAGGGATTCGCGCGATCGCTACGGCAACACCCCCTGGTCGCGATCGCAGCGGTGCTCTTCGTGGTGGTCGTGGCGCTCATGGTGTGGGGATCCCAGCCCGAGGATGAGACGCGCTTGTCGCCCGGTAACGACCGCGGCAACGGGGCCAAGGCCGCGGCGCAGATTCTGGACGACCAGGGCGTGAGCATCGACCACATCAACGCGCTCGGCGCCGCGCACGTCGAGGACCCGTCGTCCACGACGCTCGCCATCGCCAATCCGGATGCCCTGGAGCGGTATCAGGTCGAGGCGATCATGGACTACCCAGGGGACATTGTTTTTCTCGGCGCATCTCGCGCCGTCGCGCAGCTGGCGGAGCTCGGCACCAATGAGATCGACACGTACGTTGAAGCGAGCCAGGCGGATGCTGCCTGCAACGACCCGGATGCCATGGCTGCCGGCACCGTCGAGGTGCAAGGGAGCGCCGTTTCCGGAGCCTCAGGGCCAGATGTCGAGGTGTGCTTCACGACCGCTGACGGCGCAAGCGCGTACCTCGTGACGGAGGTGGATGGGCGCACCGTGCGTGTGCTCGCCTCCGACCAGCTCGCCATGAACGACTACCTGGATCAGTACGGGCATGCGGCCCTGACGCTGCGGGCGCTTGGCCATCACCCCACACTGGTCTGGTACGCCGCCGACGGCGCCGACGGCTCGGTCCCACCCTTTAGCGACGTCGACAGCCCAGTTCCGCCGGAGGACCCGAACGTCACCGCCGGAGTGCTCCCGTCGTGGGTGGGGCCCGCCCTGTTCATGCTTGCCCTGACGGTCGTCATGGCCGGGGTTTGGCGGGGCCGGCGCTTTGGCCGCTTGGTGCCAGAGCCGCTACCCGTCGTCGTCCCCGGAGCGGAGGCTGTACGCGGGCGGGCTCGCCTGTACCGCTCATCGGGCGACACCGCGCACGCGGGCGCCGCACTGCGCGCCCAGGCAGCAGTGCGCATCGGCCGTCGCCTCGGTATTCCCAGGTCTGCCGGACCGGACGCCATCATTGACGCCACCCACCGAGCCACAGGTCGGTCCAGGCAGAACGTTGCCTCCCTCCTCGCCGGCCCCCTGCCCACCTCGTCCCCTGACATGATGGCCCTCATCGCCGAGCTCGATTCCCTGGAAAGAGAGGTTCACCGACCGTGACCACCCCCTCCGAGCCCACCGACCACTCCGCGGCCCACTCGAGCTCCATGCCCGCGTCCGGCGCCGCACCCACCGAGGCTGCGCCAGCGGCACCCGCCTCTGGTACCGCGCCAATCCAGGCGTCTGCAACCCCCGCGTCGGCGACTCCCGCGGCTGCCACGCCCCCGATCGCCGCCCCCGGCGCCGATGCTCGCCAGGCACTCGGCAACGTGCGCACCGAGGTCGGTCGCGCGGTCGTGGGCCAGGACCAGGTCGTCACCGGCCTGATCATCGCGCTGCTGTGCCGCGGACACGTTCTCCTCGAGGGCGTCCCCGGCGTCGCCAAGACCTTGTTGGTGCGCACCCTGAGCCGCACGCTCGACGTCGACTTCTCGCGTGTCCAGTTCACTCCAGACCTCATGCCGGGAGACGTCACCGGATCACTGATCTACGACGCCCGCACTGCAGCGTTCTCCTTCCGCGAAGGACCGATCTTCACGAACCTGATGCTCGCGGATGAGATCAACCGCACGCCGCCCAAGACTCAGTCGGCACTTCTGGAGGCCATGGAGGAGCGTCAGGTGACCGTCGACGGCGAGCCACGCACACTGCCCGACCCGTTCCTGGTGATCGCCACGCAAAACCCGATCGAGTACTCCGGCACGTACCCGTTGCCCGAGGCGCAGCTCGACCGCTTTTTGCTCAAGCTCCCGGTGGGCCTGCCCGAGCGGGACGCCGAGATCGACATTGTGCGCCGCCACGCGGGCGGCTTTGACCCGCGCGACCTCGCCGCCGCCGGCGTCAATGCCGCTGCCTCGGTGGCCGACCTTGAGTCGGCGCGCGAGGCGATGCGTGAGGTCACGTTGTCCGATGAGGTCGCGGGGTACATCGTGGACGTCTGCCGAGCCACGCGCGAGGCCGCCTCCGTCGCCGTCGGCGTTTCTCCTCGCGGTGCGACCGCGCTCATGAAGACGGCCCGCGCATGGGCCTGGATGCGCGGCGGGACTTTCGTGACGCCCGACGACGTCAAGGCCCTTGCTCCGTGGACACTGGGGCACCGCATGCAGCTGCGTGCGGAGGCCGAGCTCGAGGGTGTGACCGCTGAGACGGTTCTAGGCACCGTGCTGGCCGCCGTCCCGGTCCCGCGCTAGCGCATGTACATCACCGGCTGGACGGTGGCGATCACAGCACTGGGAACCATTCCCGCGCTGTGGATCCACACGCGCACCTTTGCGTGGCTATGGGTGCTGGCGGTCGTCACGCTTGCGTTGCTCGACGCGTGGATGGCCCCGCGCACACGGTCATTGGGCGTGCGCCGGCTCCCGCGCGGGTCGGTTCGTCTGACGGAGTCAACCGCGTCCGAGCTCGAGGTCGCGAACCTGTCGCGGCGCACGGTGCGGGGGGCCATCAGGGACGCGTGGCAGCCCTCGGCCGGCACTCATGACAACCGTCACCGCGTACGCCTGCGCGCAGGCGACACCGTGCGGCTCACCACGGTGCTGACGCCCACCCGCCGCGGCGATAGGCATGCCGACCGGGTCACGATCCGCAGTGGTGGACCGCTGCGCCTCGCGGGGCGCCAGCGCTCGATCGACCTGCCGGGCACGGTGCGCGTGCTGCCGGAGTTCGCCTCCCGTCGCCACCTGCCGTCACGGTTGGCACGGTTGAGGGAGCTCGACGGCGACACCGCTGTCCAGCTCAAGGGTGCCGGCAGTGAGTTCGACTCGTTGCGTGAGTACGTCGTGGGTGATGACGTCAGGACTATCGACTGGCGCGCTACTGCACGCCGGGCCGACGTCATGGTGAAGACCTTCCGCCCCGAGCGCGACCGCCGCGTGATGGTGGTGCTGGAGACGGGGCGTACGAGTGCCGTGCGCGTAGGCGAGGCGCCACGTCTCGACGCCGCCATGGAGGCGAGTTTGCTCCTCACGGCGCTCGCGACGAACGCGGGCGACCGGGTCCAGGTCAGTGCGTTCGACAGGACCGAGCGTGCACGAGCCATGGGTGTCTCGGGACCGGCCGTGATGCCGCAGTTGGCGGAGGCGCTGGCCACCGTCGACCCCGTTCTCGTCGAGCCAGACTGGCCGGCGGTGGTGCGCTTGGTTCTGTCCCGCAACAGCAACCGCGCGCTGGTGGTGCTCCTCACGACTGTGGACGTGAGTTCGGTGGACTCAGGCCTCGTGGAGGCCGTTGAAGCGCTCAGCGCCCACCACCTGGTCCTGGTGGCGTCCGTCGAGGACCCGACGGAGGTGGAGATGCTCGCTGGACGCGAGGACGCGGCGGAGGTGTACGGCGCGGCGGCGGCAGCGCGCGCCGGCCTGGAACGCGACGCCGTGGTGTCACGCCTGCGCCAGATGGGGGCCGAGGTTCTCTCTGCCGCGCCAGACGAACTCGCGCCGGACGTGGCAGACCGCTACCTGGCGCTCAAGGCATCCGGACGGCTTTAACCAACCCGGTCAAGCGGCCACCTGGACCTTCGCGGTCGCGAAGTCGCCGTCCACGTCACCCGTAGCGTTGAGCGCCGTCGCGTAGCGTCCGACCACGAAGATGTAGATCCAGAAAGCTGCGACGGCGATGACGCCGATGACGACCTTGACTGACCACGGCAGGCCTGAGCCCGTGATGTAGCCCTCGATCAGCCCGGAGATCAGCAGGACGACTGCGAGTCCCACGGCCACCCCAAACGCCGTGCGTCCCTCCTGAGCTAGGGCGGTGCCTCTGGTGCGAGGCCCGGGCGACAGGAGTGTCCAGAACAGCCTCAGGCCAGCCCCGGCGGCCACAAACACGGCGGACAGTTCGAGGAGGCCGTGGGGGCTGATCAGTTGCAGGAAGATCGAGAAGTAGCCAGCCTCCGCCATGATGGCCGCGGCAGTTCCCAACTGCAAGATCGTGTTGAACATGAGGAAAGCTGGGTAGATGCCTGTGATCCCCAGCGCAATGCACTGGGCCGCGATGAACCAGTTATTGGTCCACACGCGGGCAGCGAAGGATGTCGAGTCGTACTCGACGTAGTAGTTCGCGAACTCGTAGCTGGCGTACTGCGCGCGTTCGGCCGGAGAGGCGAGCGCGTCCATGGCCTCGGGGTGCGTGAGGAGGTACCAGGCGCTGAGCGCCCCGCCAATGATCACCACGAACGTCACCGCGACGCCCCACCAGCGCACGCGATACAGCGCTGCCGGCAGTGACAGCAGCACAAAGTGACGGATAGAGCGAGTGGAGGATTCGTGGCCGCCGGTGAGCCACACGCGGGCAGACGCCAACAACATCGATAGCCGCGAGACCACGGCGGGGTCGGGGGCCGCGGAGCGCACCGCCGCGAGGTCCCCGGCGGTGGATTGGTACAGCCGCGTCAGCTCGTCCGCTTCCGCTCCCGTGAGGCGACGCTGGCCTGACAGTTCCTTGAGGCGCGCCCAACGACCTGCGCGTGCTTGAGAGAAGGCATCGACGTCCACGCCGCTACGATGCCATACAACCGGCCTATCAGGGGGCATAACTGTGGACGAAGACGAGATCCTCATTGGAGAAGGCGTCGCGCTTAGCACGGGCGCGGCTCCGGTGCCGATGCGCATGCTCTCTGGCGTCATCGACGTGCTGGTGTACGGCGCCGCTGCCATTGCCGTGATGACGGTCGTCGACAATACCGTCGCGCAGTATCTCAACGGCGCAGCGGCTGCTGCGCTGACCATCATCATGATCGTGTCGTTGTTGGTCTTGGTTCCCGCACTCGTGGAGACACTGAGCCGGGGCCGCTCGCTGGGTCACCTCGCGGTCGGAGTACGCACCGTGCGCGACGACGGTGGCCCCATCTCGTTTAGGCACGCGTTCATCCGCGCCTTTGTGGGCCTGATCGAGATCTACGTCACGCTCGGCATGATCGCTATCACCGCATCGATGCTGTCCGCGCGCGGCAAGCGGGTGGGCGACATGCTCGCGGGGACCTTCGCCATGCGGACGCGCGGCGCCCCCAAACCGCAACCGCCGGTGCCCATGCCGGCCCACCTTGCTCCGTGGGCCACATCCGCGGACATTCGCCGCCTCCCGGACGGGCTTGCGCTCACGAGCCGCACCTTCTTGATGCGTGCGCCGCAATTGCGTCCCGACTCCCGTGCTCGCCTGGGCACCGACATCACTGCGCGCGTGCTCGAGTACGTGTCACCGCCCCCGCCCGCAGACGCGCATCCTGAGTACGTCATCGCGGCAGTCCTCGCCGCCCGCGGCTCACGCGAGTACGCAATAGAGATGAGGCGCCAGGAACGCCGCGCGTCGGAGGACGCACGGGTGACGGCCCTGCCGTACGGGCTACCGGACGCCTGACAGCACGCCTTCCGGTGGGGTCGCCCAGCCGGGCGGCGCTGCCCCGGCCAGTGGGCATCGGCCCGATGCCAGCATCCCCCAGACACCCAGGAACCGCTAGGCGACGCTCGCGTCGGCCCGGCCCAGTACAGCCTGCTCAGTACCGCCGCCTCAGTACCGGTAGTGCTCGGGCTTGAAGGGGCCGTGCTGCGGGACACCCAGGTAGCTGGCCTGATCCTCGGTGAGCTCTGACAGACGGACGCCCAGCGCATCCAGGTGCGTCCGCGCCACCTTCTCGTCGAGCACCTTGGGAAGGCGGTGCACACCCAGCGGGTACGCGTCGAGGTTGTTCCACAGTTCAATTTGCGCGAGGACCTGGTTCGCGAACGAGGTGCTCATCACAAAGCTGGGGTGGCCAGTCGCATTGCCGAGATTCAGCAGGCGGCCTTCCGACAGGATGATGACGCTGTGACCGTCTGCGAACGTCCACTCGTCTACCTGCGGCTTGATGGGCTGGTGCTTGGCGCCAGAGCGTGCGAGGCCCGCCATGTCGATCTCGTTGTCGAAGTGGCCCACATTGCCCACGATGGCCTTGTCCTTCATCGCCGCCATGTGCTCGACGCGAATGATGTCCTTGTTGCCGGTGGTGGTGATGAAGAAGTCCGCGCGTTCAACGACGTCCTCAATGCGCGCAACTTCGTACCCGTCCATCACGGCCTGCAATGCGCAGATGGGGTCGACCTCGGACACGATGACGCGGGCGCCCTGGCCACGCAACGCCTCGGCCGCGCCCTTTCCAACGTCGCCGTAACCGGCGACAAAGGCGACCTTGCCGCCCATCAGCACATCGGTCGCGCGGTTGATGCCGTCAGGGAGCGAGTGGCGAATGCCATAGCGGTTGTCGAACTTGGACTTGGTGACCGAGTCGTTGACGTTGATCGCTGGGAACAGCAGTTCGCCGCGCGCGTGCATCTGATCCAGGCGGTGCACACCCGTGGTGGTCTCCTCGCTCACGCCAACGATGCCGGCAGCCATGCGCGTGAAGCGGGTCGGGTCCGCCGCGAGCGAGCGACGCAGGACCTTCCGCATCCCCTCCACTTCAGCGTTGTACGCGGGGTCGTCCTCGTCCACCGGAGCCGGGACCGCGCCCTCGCGCTCGGCCTTCACGCCTTCATGGACCAACAGCGTGGCGTCGCCACCGTCGTCAAGGATGATCGTGGGGCCGTCGTGCCCCGCCCAGGTGAGGATCTGGTCCGTGTACTGCCAATACTCCTCGATCGTCTCGCCCTTGATGGCGAACACCGGTACGCCGGCGGGGGCAGAGTAGGTGCCGTCGCCCACCACGATCGCCGCGGCGGCGTCGTCCTGCGTGGAGAAGATGTTGCACGACGCCCAGCGCACCTCGGCGCCCAAGGCGGTCAGAGTCTCGATCAACACCGCCGTCTGGGTGGTCATGTGCAGCGATCCCGCGATGCGAGCGCCCTTGAGTGGCTGAGCGTCGCCATACTCCGCGCGCAGGCCCATGAGGCCCGGCATCTCGATCTCAGCCAAGCGAATCTGGTGGCGGCCGGCCTCCGCGAGGGCGAGGTCGGCGATGGTGTAGTCGAGGTCAGTCACGCGTCTGGCTCCTTGAGGGCATGTCGCAGGTCGGGTTCGATGTAGATCAGGCGGGCGGCGGGCACGGCGGCCCGGATGCGGCGCTCCGCATCATCGATGTGCGCCGCGACATCATCAATCGTGGCGCCCGGAGCGACCCCCACCTTAGCGGCGATCATCACGTCATCCGGCCCCAGGTGCATGGTCCGCAGGTGGATGACGTCGCTCAGGGGCGAGGCTGCGAAAGCACCGCGAATCTTGGCGAGGTCTTCTTCCGTGACGGACTCACCCATCAGCAGCGACTTGGTCTCGCGCGCAAGGATGATGGCGTTGGTCAGGAGCAGGAGGCCAATCAGCGCCGTCCCGACCGCGTCCCACATGCCGTCGCCGGTCACGATGGTCATGGAGATGCCGAACAACGCGAACACCAGACCGGCCAACGCCGCGGAGTCCTCGAGCAAGATCACCGGGATCTCGGGCGACCGCGAGCGGCGAATGTACTCGAACCACCCCAGATCGCCGCGCACCTCGTTGGCCTCGCGAATCGCAGTCCGCAGCGATGCAGTCTCCATCGCCATCGCGACGAGCAGCACCACCACAGGCACCCAGACCCAACTGTCAATGGGTTCGGGATCCTGGAACTTCTCCCAGGCCTCGAACAACGAGAACAGTCCCCCGGCCGTGAAGAGCATGACCGCCACCAGGAACGCGTAGTAATAGCGGTTGCGGGCGTACCCGAAGGGGTGGGTCGTGTCGGCAGCCTTGAGGGCCTGACGTTTGCCCACGAGCAACAGGATCTGGTTGCCGGAGTCGACCACCGAGTGGATCGCTTCGGCAAGCATCGACGAGGCTCCTGTGAGAGCCCACGCGCCGAACTTCGTCACGCCGATGCCCAGGTTGGCGCTGAGCGCAGCCATGATCGCCTTGGTGCCGCCCTCGGCGGCGTGGCTCTGCGTCACGGTGCCCTCAGCGCTCATGTCAGACCTCGCGAATCACGCTCAGGAGGGCGTCGCGTTGGCGCTCCATGGTGGCCGGATCCGCGGCTTCGACGTTGAGGCGTAGCAACGGCTCAGTATTGGAGGCGCGCACGTTCGCCCACCAGCGCGGCTCGCTGTCCCAGTGGCTGAGCGTCAGCCCATCCAGCTCGTCCACGCTCACGCCGTCGCCGTCGAAGGCGGCGCGGATGCGGGCGCGGGCCGCCGCAGCATCGGCCACCGTCGAGTTGATTTCGCCCGATGCCGCGTAGGGGTTGTGACGCTCCAGCAGCGCGCTGAGCGGCCCGTCGTGAGTGCCGAGCGCGGCGAGCACGTGCATCGCGGCAAGCATGCCCGAGTCCGCGAAGAAGAAGTCGCGGAAGTAAAAGTGCGCGGAGTGCTCACCGCCAAACACCGCATTGAGTTCCGCCATTTGGGCCTTGATGAAGCTGTGACCCACGCGCGACCGGACGGGGGTGGCTCCGGCCTCCTCGAGCTGCTCGGGGACGGCGCGGGAGGAGATCAGATTGTGAATGACCGTCGCGTCGCGGCCCTGTGCACGCTCGCGGGCTGTTTCTCGCAGCCCCACCAACGCGGTGATGGCGGACGCCGGCACCACCTCACCGCGCTCGTCGACCGCGAAGCACCGGTCGGCGTCTCCGTCGAACGCGAGGCCGATGTCCGCGCCGTGCTCGCGCACGGCGGCCTGCAGGTCGACCAGGTTGGCAGGGTCCAGCGGGTTGGCCTCGTGGTTGGGGAAGGTGCCGTCCAAGTCGAAGTACAACGGGATGATCTCAAGCGGCAGGGCGGGCAACCCCGCCTCGGTACCCAGGACTGCTGGCACGGTGTGCCCAGCCATGGCGTTGGCGGCATCGACCACGACCTTGAGCGGTCGGATCCCCTCGAGCGGCACCAGGTCGCGCAAGAAGGCTGCATAGTCGGCGAGCATGTCGCGGCTCGTGACCGTGCCGCGCTCCTCGGCCTCGTCGATCCCCGACTTCAAGTACCGGGACGCCAACGTGCGCACGTCGCCCAGGCCCGTGTTTTCACCCACAGCCCGCGCGCGCGAGCGGCACAACTTCATACCGTTGTAGGCGGCCGGGTTATGGGAGGCGGTGATCATGACGCCCGGGAGGTCCAGCACGCCGGATGCGTGGTACAGGCCGTCCGTCGAGCACAAACCGATGCTCACGACATTCACGGCGCGGGCGGTGAGCCCCACCGCGATCGCGGCCATCAGTCCAGGGCCAGAGTCGCGCATGTCATGCCCGATGACGACCGTGGATTCACCGTCGGGGAGCACCACGGCGTCCGCGAAGGCCGCCCCTATGGCGGTCGCGACATCGTCGGTCAAGGATTCGCCCACAATGCCGCGGACGTCGTACGCCTTAATCAGGCCGGTCAGGTCGGGTGCGTCACTCACGCGCCCAGGGTATCGGCTTAACCTTCCGAGGAGACGACGCGCAGGTGGCCGCGACGCGGTTCGGACGCCACCGGCGCTGACGGCGGTGCAGGGGCGACGGGGGCTGGAGGGCGGCCCGCCTCGCGCACTGCTCGGGCCAGAGCATCGAGGTCGTCCGGACTGGGGCCGGGGTCCACCAGGTCCTGGTGGATGTGGACGACGTCCCACCCACGGGGCGCCGTGAACCTCTCCGCGTGGTCCGCGCACAGGTCGTAACTGTGCGGCTCGGCCTGAGCCGCCATCTGCCCCACCACCACGGTCGAATCCTCGTACACATAGGTAAGCGTCGCCGCGGCCGGCAGGGCGCAGCTGGTCCGGGAGCATTGACGGGTGGACTTCACACATCGGACGGTATCTGGGCCGCCCGGGTGTGCGATGCAGGCGCGCCGAACCCCTCGCGGTAGCCTCGATTCCATGGTGCGCCGCGACCGGCACGGCAGGGGCCTGCGGGCTCCGGTGCTGCCCTATGACGCCCCCGCGTGGCGATCGCGCGCGGAGGTCTTCGATGAGTACGTCCGCGACGCGGCCGCGCGCCTAGAACCGCGTTGGGGCCGCGCGTGGGGCAAGGTCGAATTCGGCACCGAAGACGTGCCGCCGTCGGACCCGACGCCCTGGGAAGAAGGCGTCCCCTTGGCCCGCCTGTTCCCTTCGGATATGGGTCACCCCGCGCGCATTGTGCTCTACCGACGACCGCTGGAGCAGCGCGCAGCGGTGGAGGACCTCGCGGACTTGGTACGCGATGTGGTGACGGAGAACGTCGCGCATCTGCTCGGCCGGCCAGCCGATGAAATCGACCCCGACTACGGCAGGGGCGCATAACGGGCCGATGCCTCTTCGAGGTCGCAGCCTGCCCTAGTTGACGTAGGTGCCGGGCTCGATGGCCACCTCTTGCGCAACGCGCTCGACCGGCCGCGGAGTGAGCGTGGTGATGAAACCGCCGTCCCTCACATGAAGGGCCCAGGTGGCATGGGAGTCACTACGGAGCACCGTGCCGGCCGGTACCGACAGGGCAAAGGCGTGCACATACTCACCGTGCACGGTCTCGTCCACGAGGACATCGCCGGCCGTGTCAGTCAGCGTGAGTGCGGTGCCTTCCGGAGCCGTAGCGACCACCGTCACGTCTCCCTCAGGCACCACGACGGCGCGCGGCGTCGCGTTCCCCACGGCCTGCGCGGGCGTCCACGCGAGGTCCGCGGCCGGCAGCGCGTCCTCCCCCAACTCGTACCCCGAGCGCGTGAGCGCAGCAGCACTCACGGGGGTATCAGACTCGACTCGCACGGCGCCCCACTCCCCCGCTGGCACGGTCACGTCAGTCACGAGCCCGGCCTCCAGGTCCAGGGTCTGCCCGTCGAGCCACTCGCGAGTGCCAGATTCTCCCCACATGCTCAGGGATACCTGGGCATCCTCAGGGGCGACCAACCGCAGTGACGCCGGTTGTTGCGTTGAGGACGGGCCAGCGATGGGGACAAGGAGGTCGGTGCCAGAGGCCGACGCGGTAGCCCAGTCCGTTCCCGCCGCGACGAACCCGTCCAAACGTGAGTCCTGCAATGCGGTCGCGATGCCGACGCCACCCGCCTGGACCCGCACCGCCAGCGCAGGGAGCTCGGGCTCAACGCTCTCGAGCAACACCGTCTCCTGCGCGCCAGCACCCACGGCAGTGGTGAACGACTCACGGCCGTCGACGCTGACGGGCCCAAAGAGCGACACCGTGACGCGCACCGTTGCTTCCGAGGGGTTGCTCAGAACCAGCCGGGCGGACGACCCCACCGCAGTCGACCCTGCAACGATCCACTGGTCCTGGCGCGGCGGCGTGCAGGTCGTCCCGGCGAGGGACGCGATGTCGCCGCCGCCCACCCGTTCCATCGACGTCGCGACAGTCGCGTCGACGAGGTCTCCGTCACCTACCTCGCCTGACGGGTCAGGCGACACCCACAACGTTCGGTCCTCCGAGGACGAGTCAAGGGCATCGTCCCCACTTGAGATCTCACCTACGGGCACCTCAAGCGGCCCAGGGCACACGGCGGGCTGGTTCGACGGCTCGACTGCGACCGTCGTGATCACGGGTACGGATCCCTCGTGAGCGGCGGGAACGGAGACCGTCGAGGCGGCCACGACGGCTCCGACTGCCAATGCCACGGGGATAGCAGCGGTCCACTTCATGCGCGCGTCTCCCTAAACAGTCGTGTGGGCAGCGGAATCGATCCAATGCAGGCCCACGCCACGGCGATCAGCGACACCCACCACCACACCCGGTGCGGGGCATCGTCGTACGCGAGCCGCAGGGTGCCGGAACCGTCCACGGCAAATGCGGCGCGACCCAGGTCGTCCTCGACGGGCTCGAGCGCACGCCCGTTCAGGGTCGCCGTCCACGCCTGGTCCGCACTGTTGGCAAGCACCACAGTTCCGGTGACCGGCTCCTCAAGGTCGACGGAGCCACCCGACCGGCCCATCTCGACTGCGGTGACGGGCCCCTCGGAGTCCTCGACCCAGGCGCGCGAGACCGGCACGTCGGACCCGGGTCGCGCTACCCGCCACGTGGTTCCGCGATCCGATGATCCCAGCAGTTGCAATGCGTCCGACTGCGCCAGTGCGGAAACGGCCCGGTCGGCGCCCGGCGCTGCCACCACTACTCCAATGCCCCAGTCGGCGAGGCCCTGCGGGGCCTCGGGGCTGCCACCCACGACGCCCGCAATGACGGTCGTCAGACTGTCGAACCCTACGGCCCGGACCCCAGTCGTGCGTGCGGCCGGGCGACCCTGCCCCACGAGTTCACCCGCAGTGGAGAGCACCTCCGTCCCGTCCGTCGACATCAGTGCCGCGGAGATTGCATCACCGGAATCCGACAGGACGAGGACGCGCTGGCGCGTCGGCTGCTCGATCTCCAGCGCGGCAACGAGCGGGATGACGTCCTTTGATACGGATTGGGCGCCCTCGCGCTCGGAGTCGGGCCAGGCCACTGCCACCGTGTGGCCCGCAACGATGAGGCCCGCGGCACACGCCGCGACGAGCTGAACGGCACGGCCGGCGGCCCGAGGACGGCCCGCACCCCGGTCCCACGCACCCCGGGAGGCGGCGCCGATCGCCACGACTGCACCCACCAACACCACCGATAGCCCTGGCCCAGCCCAGCCGTTGGCCATCGCTGTGCCAAGCCCGTCGTCTGGGGACATCGACGTCGACGTCGAGGCAGCGGCAATCACCACACCCCCGATGACCATCGCCATGCCGACGGTCGAGCGCACCCAACTGCGCCCCACCACCGTTGCGAGGACCACAAAGCCAAGGGCGAGTGGAATCACGGCGGAGCTGGTCCAGGTCAGCCATGCCGGTGCGGTCGACGGCACGCCAGAGACAAGAGTGTCGAGCGCGGAGGAAGACGAACTGATCGAGGGGCCTGGCTCACGAGTGAGCACACTCCACGCGTCAGCGGTAAAGGTGCCCTGCATGACCGCCGCCAGCAAGCCGGGCAGCCCGACCACCAGCGCCGGCAAGCCCACGGCCCACATGCGCACGCGCATTGGCCCAGCGCACGCTCCCACGACCGCGACCGCCAGCAATGCCGGTATGAGCAGCACTGGAGCGGCGATCACCACGATCGCGAGCATGGCCGCCGCCCCTGCGGCGGCGCTCGGCGACGCGGACGGGCGGCCAGGGAACTCCTCGCCGTCGCCGATCCGCTCACCCAGGTGCCATCCTCCCGCGCGCACCACACCAAACACCACCCACGGCAGCGCAAGGTGCACCACCACAGCGGAAAACCGCGCGTCGTCCCCCGCACTGACCGCGACAGGCGCCAGCGCGTACGTGACGGCAGCGAGCGCTCGAACGGTGCGGGAGCGGGTCAAAGTCCCCGCCGCGGCCCACACTCCCAGGGCGCTCCACACGGGTGCGAAGGCTACGATCAGCGCGAAACCCACCGCGAGCCCGCCCGGCACCAAGGCGAGCGGGAGCAACAGCAAGGACAGTCCGCCATCAATGCTCGGCGCGCCAAGAGCCTGCTCAGTCCAGCCGCCCAGGCCACGCTCCCACAAGTCGTGCCAGCCCGTGTCCGTCACACCAAGCTGGCCGGACGCCAGCATGCGTCCGCTGACGATGCCGCTCACCCAGTCAGGATGGCGCAGGACCGACGCCCCGATGGTGACAGCGAGAACTGCGGCAAGCGTCACGCGCCTGCGCCTGGCCGCCACGGCGAGTTCGCCTCGAATCAGTTCCGGTGGCACCGTCGACGCGCGCCAGCTCTCGTACGCACCCCACTCGCGTGATCTGGTCTCGTGTCGCACTTGCCGTGGGCTCGCCAGCAGCGGCCGCTCGACGGCGCGAGCGGCCTTGCCCCTCAACCCTGATCGCGCGACACGTCGCCGCGAACTCACCACCTGAGGCAGACGGACTAGAAGCCGCGCCGGAACGGCGGCGTCCGCGAAAGCCATCCGCGGGTCGTTTTGCGCAATGCGCAACAGCACACGCCCGGCAGAGGACACCATGGAACCCAAGATCAGCGGCAGCACCATCCACCACGGCGCGTACACGAGCGCATGGAACCACTCTGATGCCCGGCGTGGACCGTACGTAGAACGGCGGTTCGAGTGCGGGCCGCGTACCCCGTGGAGCCGGTCCTGGGCGTGAGCGATGCGGGCACGCGGCACCACGACCACGTCCCATTCGGCACGCCACGCACGCCTGCACAGGTCAATGCTGTCGGACCAGCCTCGGTAGGCCGGGTCGAGCCCACCCAGGTGGTCCCACAGCTCCCGACGCACCAAGGCGCCCGCGATGGACACGGCCAGGACGTCGTCCAAGGAGTCGTACTGCCCCTGGTCAACGTCGCCTTCCTCAACCAGGTTGAGCCGCCGGGCACCAAAGCGCGTGCTCGTCGCGCCAATGCTCACCAAGCGAGTGGTGTCATCCCACTGCACCTGCGCAGCGCCAACAATGCCGGCGCGGTGTCGCTTGCGGGCGGTGGCCACCTGCAGTGCGAGCGCGCCGGGCTGGGGAGCGGAGTCGTCGTGGAGGAGCCACAACAGTTCGCCCGGGGCTGCGTCGTAGGCAGCGACCGCAGCGTTGACGGCGGTAGAGAAGTCGTGGGCGTCGACCTCGTGAACTGTCACGGAGGCCGACGGCAAGGGGGTGGGGGCGGCCGCTCCGCCCACCATCACCAACTCAACGGAGTCAGGAGCGGGATCTTGAGCCAGGACCGCATCGAGCACCGTGGGCAGACGGGCGGTCTGCCCATCGCTGACCACGACCGCGCGCACAGCAAGGCGCGCTGGACTCATGCCCTTCCCACGCAGTCCGGCTGGCTAGACAGCGCGGCGCTTGAGCTTGCGCCGCTCGCGCTCCGACAGTCCTCCCCAGATGCCGAATCGCTCGTCGTTCTCGAGCGCGTAGTCCAAGCACTCAGTACGGACTTCGCACGACGCGCAAACCTTCTTGGCTTCGCGCGTTGAGCCGCCCTTTTCGGGGAAAAAGGCTTCAGGGTCCGTCTGGGCGCATAGAGCGCGCTCCTGCCATGCCAGCGGGCCGTCGTCATCGACACCGTCAAAGATGTCGACCACCGACGCGAGCGCCGGGGACGGCCTGCCTGCGTCAGAGGGCACTGAGCCTTCGTAGATATTCCACATAGGCCGTCCTCCGATCCCTCGGCAGAATAGGTCTGCCTGCAAGAATTACACCGTTGTAATCACCTTGCGTCAAGTCGAGACTAGCGTGCTGACCGCAAGAATCCCAGACCCCACCCCAGATGCATGGTCCCCAGCACCAGCGGCATTCGCAATCCCGCACGCCATCCCGTTCGCGGCCACAGTGTCGCGGTGGCCACCAACACCCCCGCCAGATACCCGAATGGGGCAATCAGGAAGGCGGTCGCGAACGCGCTTCCTGTGGCCAATCCAAGGAGGCCAACGAGCGCGCCCACGATGACCGCGACGGCGACGACGGGCGCGGCAAGATATCTTGCGGAACGGGTGTCGGGGTGTCGGGTGATCACCTCCCTGCGCCATTGGCCAGTCAGGTAGAACTGGCGCGCGAGGGCCTTCCACGTGGAGCGGGGCGTGTAGGGCACTTGCATCTGCGGCACAAACCACACCAGGTAGCCGGCCTCACGCAGCCGGTAGTTGAGCTCCCAATCCTGCGCGCGTACGTAATGAGAGTCGTACATCCCGACGTCCTCGAGCGCCTCACGCCGGAACGCCCCCAGATAGACCGACTCCGCCCGCCCAGCGGTGCCCCCTTGCCGGTGGCCAGCGCCCCCAAGTCCCCACACCGAGGACATGGCGACGGCCACGGCGCGCGCGAATGGCTCGGTCGCCGTCGGGACCATGCGCCCACCGACATTGGCCGCGCCCGTCTCGCGAAGCGCATCCACCGCCAGAGCGACGTACCCTCGCGGCATCTGCGCATGGCCGTCCATGCGGACGATCAGGTCGTGGCGCGCCGCCGCGATCGCTGCGTTGAGTCCGTCAGGAGTCTTCCCTGAAGGATTGGGCACCACCACCACACGTGGATCGTCTGCCAGGTGGGCAGCTACCTGCTCGGTACCGTCGTCAGACGGGCCGACGGCTAGCACGACCTGCATCTCGCCGTCGTAGCCGTTGTGCAGAATCGCTTCTACCGCGCTGGCAAGGTGCGCTGCCTCGTTGAGGACAGGCACCACCACAGAAACGGGCACACGCGCGGATAACGGGCTCAACTCAATCACCCGCCGACTGTATCCGAGCGGCACCGCGGCGTACGACTCCGCCGCGACCGAGCGTTGGCCCGCTCCCCATACTGAGGGCCGATGCCTCCTCACCAGACATCGCCACCGCGCCCTCCGCACACGTCTAGACTGCGTTCAACCCCCGCTGTCGGCCGCTGCGAAGGAGCTTCGATGAGTGCACACGTGCCCACTCGGCACGCCGCGCGCATTCCCCGCGGACGCCTGGGCATGGTGCTGGCCGTCACCTTCGCGGCTCTCGCAGGGTTTGGCGTCGTGTACGCCGTGACTGTCAGCAGCCAGATCGAGGGCGCCATCTCTACCCACGACGTGGACGGGATTGTGCCAGACCTCGACGTCGAGGTCGCGGACACGGGCGCGTTGAACATCCTGCTCATGGGCTCAGACGTGCGCGACGGCGAGAACGGTGACATTGGCGGACGTGTGACCGGTGGCATGCGCAATGACACGACGATCATTGCGCACGTGGCCGGCGATCGCTCGCGGATCGATATGGTGTCGGTCCCCCGCGACATGCAGGTGGAGATCCCCGACTGCACCATGCTGGACGGCGAGGTCATTCCTGGGGGGTACGGCGACTTCAATGTGGCGTTTTCCAATGGCGGCCGCGACGGCAATCCCGCAGAAGCCGCGGCATGCACCATTCACACCATTCAGCAGGAGGCTCAGCTCCCGATCGATCACTGGGCCGTCATCGACTTCACGGGCTTCATCGACATGGTGGACGCGCTGGACGGCATCGAGATCTACATTCCCCAGGACATCGAGTCGTCCAAGGCGAGACTGTCGCTTGAGGAAGGCTGGCAAACCCTCAACGGCGAGGAAGCGCTCGCGTACGCGCGCCTGCGCACGGCGGAGGTAGGGGACGTCTCGGGTTCGGACCTGCAGCGCATTCAGCGTCAGCAGCAACTGCTTGAGGCCATGGTTCACACCATCTTTGACAAGAACCTGCTCACCGACGCCACCGCGCTGACGCAGTTCCTCAAGGCCGCCTCCGGTTCCCTCACCACCGATCCCGAGCTTGGCCAGACCGATGTCATTGTGTCCCTCGCCTACAGCCTGCGAACAATGTCGGAAGACGACGTCAACTTCTCCACGGTGCCGTGGGCGTATACCGAGGACCGGCTCGACGTCGTGGCGACTGAAGAAGCCCCGCTTATGTTTGATCAGTTGCGTGCCGATGAACCGGTGACGGTGGACGCCAAGGGTGACGCGACCTCTGAATGGGACGCCACACCTGACGCGAACGCCGACGACACGTAGAATTAATGTTCGGCCCACACACTGGGAACGGTCGCCACCACTAAAGCGTTGTTGACCCAGACCATGTCGCGCGAGAGCGCGCCCCACAGGAGGACCCGCTTGAGCACTCGCACCGCACGGTCGCGCGCACGCCACGGAGCGCGCAAGCCGCGACGCGGCTTTCTCGTGGGTCTCGCATCCTCCGTCGCAGCCGTCACGGGATTCGGCGTCGTGTTCGGTACAGCCTTCATCGCTAATACCCAGAACGCCATCGACCGCTATGACGTCGCTGATATCGCCAGCGGCACCGGCGGCGAAGTTGAAGAGGCCTACGTCCCGACGGACTTCGCTGCGGGTGAGCCAGTGAACATCGTGCTGATCGGCACGGACGAACGCAATGATGAGAACGCCGAGATCGGCGGCGACGTCGCCGACGGCATGCGTGGCGACACGACGATGGTCATGCACATCTCCGCGGATCGCGATCGCATTGACGTGGTGTCGATCCCGCGCGACTCCCGTGTGCAAATCTCTGACTGCCAGCTGTACGACGGTTCCGTCGTCAAGGGCTGGACCGCCAAATTCAACGTTGCTCTCGCCAATGGCGGCATCAACGGCGACCGCGGCGAAGGCGCGGCGTGCGTCATGCGGACCATCAACGATCTCACCGGCGTCGACTTCAACGGCCACTTCGTGATGGTCGACTTCTCTGGGTTCGAAGACATGGTGGATGCCATGGATGGCGTCCCCATGTGTATCCCCGAGGACATGTACTCCCCCAAGGCCAAGCTCGACCTCGAGGCCGGCGCCCACGTGCTGGACGGAGAGACAGCGCTCGCCTTTGCTCGCGCCCGCACGGGTTCCGGGCTGGGCGGCGACGGCACTGACCTTTCCCGGATCGACCGACAGCAAGAGTTGCTGACCAACCTCGCGCGCAAGACTCTCGGTAGTAACGTCCTCACCGACCTGCCGCAACTGACGCAGTTGTTGCGTGCCGGGGCAGAGTCAGTATCGATGGACGCTCAGTTGGGACAAATCGACAACCTGGTCGGCCTCGCCAACTCGTTGCGCAGCTTCGACACCGCGAACCTCAACTTCGTCACCGTGCCCTGGCAGTACGCGGGCGATGGCTCGGGAGACGTGTTGTGGAGCGAGCCTGCTGCGACGCAGATGTGGGAGGAGATCGTCGCCGACGAGCCACTCACGATCGTGACCGCGGAGGACGAGGCTGAGGCCGCCGCCACGGAAGCCGCGGCCAAGCCCACTCCGGACGCCTCTCCCACGCTGACGCCCACCACGAGCGCCTCGGCACCCGCGTCGACCCCGACATCGTCGGCAGCAGCCTCGGAGACCGCGGCCGACCCGGAGCCCAGTGTGACCCCCTCGCCCGTCCGGGAGACGCAAGCGGACATCCTGGCCGACTGCCAACTCGAGTTCTAAGCGCGACCCCGGTCCGGGCATCGGCCCGCCGGCGGCACTCCCCACAGCTGCGTGACGACGCACCGCATCACGCAGCAACACGCCGCCGCCACGACCCAGGAGGCCACGTGACGACGGCGTGTCGAGCGATGCTGTGATTCAGACGGTGGGGGGCTTTAAGCGCCGATTCCTCCGCCTGCCGCTGCTGACGCGATGGTCGGCTTGGGGTTGCGTGTGAGGCAGCAGTCAGCGGGGCACACATCTTGCCACGGACCGAGGTCGGTCAGGGCGGCACGCTCGCGAGGCTGGCCGTCGGGTCCGACGTGACGCTCCTCCACGAGGTCAATCAGGCCGGACACGAACTGCGGATCGACGCCCACCGTTGGCACGCGCACCATCGTCAGCCCACGCTCGTCGCAGGTCTCTTGCGCCTCGTTGTCGAGGTCCCACGCGACTTCCATGTGGTCTGACACGAAGCCCACGGGAGACACGACCAGGCCGCTCACGGACTCGTCGAGCGCTCCAATCGCGTCGTTGATGTCTGGCTCCAGCCACGGCACGCGGGGATCGCCCGAGCGGGACTGGAACACCAAGGTCCACGGCACGTCGGGGAACTCGTCGGCCACGCCGTCCATGATCAGCGCGGATACGG
This sequence comes from Demequina globuliformis, assembly GCF_000975155.1. Classification (GTDB taxonomy): domain Bacteria; phylum Actinomycetota; class Actinomycetes; order Actinomycetales; family Demequinaceae; genus Demequina; species Demequina globuliformis. The sequence continues at coordinate 1,712,537 of NZ_BBRG01000001.1, read as the reverse complement.
CGCGCTGCTGCTCCACGTACCAGCCGCCGCCGGCGTACCACTCGTCGCCACCGCCGGTGGGCACCGGGGTGCCGTCGGGACGGGCCTCACGCGGCCCGGAACCATCCGCGGCCACCGAGGGAATGGAGTGCGTGGCGAACATCACGTGGGGCTGAGCGCCCTTGCCTGACTGAGCCAGCTCACGCAGGCCAGCGCGCACGGCGTCGATGTTGGGCTGCACAAAGCCGGGGTGGTCAAAGTACTGGCGCACCTTGTCCAGGCGGAGTTCGTCGGTGAGTCCGGTGTCCGCGAGCGCGGTGGCGAGATCCTCTCGGTACGCCCGGCACCCGGAGTAGGAGCTGAAAGCCGTCGTGACCAGCACCAGCACGCTGCGGTGGCCGTCGGCGTGCAGTTCCTTGAGTGCGTCAGAGAAGTAGGGCGCCCAGAAGCGGTTGCCCCAATACACCGGCAGGTCGAGGCCGCGCTTGGCGATCTCCTCTTCGAGCGCGGCTTTGAGATCCCGGTTCTGCTCGTTAATGGGGCTGATGCCACCAAAGTGCCGGTAGTGGTGGGCAACTTCCTCGAGGCGCTCGTCTGGCACACCGCGGCCGGCGGTGACATTGCGGAGGTACGGGATGACGTCATCCTGGCCTTCTGGGCCGCCAAAGCCGGCGAGCAGGATGCAGTCGTAGGTGCGCGCGTCGAGGGCGCGTGTGGCTGCCTGGAGTGCGGGTGCGTCGGTCACGAGGCCAGCACCTCCACTGCCTCGGCGGTCTCGATGCGCCGTCCCGTGTAGAACGGCAGTTCCTCCCGCACGTGGCGTCGCGCCTCCGTGTATCGCAGGTCGCGCATCATGTCGACGAGGTCCAGCACATTGTCGGCCTCCATGGGCAGCAGCCACTCGTAGTCTCCGAGCGCAAAAGCAGCAACGGTGTTGGCGACCACGCCCTTGAACTTGGAGCCCTTCATGCCGTGCTCGCGGAGCATCTGCCCGCGCTCCTCATCGCTCAGCAGGTACCAGTCGTAGGACCGCACAAACGGGTAGACCGTCAGCCAGTCGCGGGCGTGCTCGCCGCGCAGGAAGCCGGGCACGTGAGCACGGTTGAACTCTGCGGGGCGGTGCACGCCGGCAGCCGACCAGGTCAGCTTGGTGTCGGCGAGGAGTTCGGTCGCCCGCAACTCGCGCAGGGCCAGCTGAAGGTCCGCCAGGTCAGGGCCGTGAAGCCACAGCATCACCGTGCCATCGGCACGCATGCCTGACACGTCGTAAATGCCGCGTAGGACCACGTCGTGGTCGGACAGTTCCGCGACGGCGGCGTCGAAGTGCTCGACAACCTCCGCGAGTTCCTCATCGGGCGCATCGAGGAAACCGTCAAGGACGGAAAACAGGGTGAAGCCGTGGGGCTGATCAGTCATGCATCCATTGTTACCCGGGCTCGCGCGCGGGGGAAATCGCCGCGTGGCGACTTCGTTCATGGCACACGGCCGATGCCCGGCTACGGGCCTGATTCTGGGTGCACCCGGGACGTTGGTCCCGGTCAGCTTCCCAGAGTGGAACGTGAGTCGTCATCCACGATGGCGGCAAGGCCCGAGAAGCCCGCAGCGGCGCCCACCAGGTGCAGGCCAGGAGCCGGTTCGCGGTTTCCCGCACGCGTCGGAGCGGCATCGTGCCACGTGACCTGGACCAGGTCACGGACCTGTGAGTCCTTGAGTTCAACGCCCAGCAACCGCGAGGCGTCTGCGACCGCATATCCGGAAAGGTCCTCGCGCGAGTTGACGTTGTAGGACAACCGCACCATGTGGCGGCTGGGCGCTTCCCTGGCGACCCACGCCCACTTCGCACTCGCATGCGTGAGGGCCTTGGCGCGCGTGACATCGCCTACTGCCAAGACACCGGAGCCACGCGGGTGGCGGTTCAGTTCCGAGGCGTCCAAAGACAGGGTGACGAGAGCGACCTGCTTGTCGGGTGCGCGCTCAATCTGTGGCACGAGCGCGGCGGCCACAGGGCGTGAGGCCGCGACCACCACCTCATCGGCCTTCCACTTCGACTGCTCCGTCACCACCTGCCACTGTGCCTTCTTGTGAGCAGGCTGCTTGTGGGTGACGGCCGCCACCACCTGACCGGTCTCGATCCGTACGCCACGCCTCGTCGCATCGGCCGCCAGTGCCTGCGTGAGGTGGAACACTCCCCCGTCAATACCCATCACCGCGGAGCCTGCAGGCGCGATCGCACGCCGCCGTTTCGCGGCCTTCACCAGGCCAACGTCGCTAACCTCTGCAGCGAGGCCGGAGGCTGCAGCATCGATCCGCAGCTCATCGATGGGACGGGAAAAAATGCCGCTCACGACCGGCTGCATCAGGCGGTCAACCGCAACGTCGCCAAGGCGCCTGCGGGCCACCTCGCCAAGGGAATCCTCGGGATCGACGGGCTCGGGCGGGAGGAAGCGGTCGGCGGCAGCTCGCAAAGCACCGCCCCAGCCAAGCGCTTTGACCACGTCACGCGAGAGCGACGCGGTCGGCACGCCGAGCCACCCCGCGCGCGGCATCTGGAAGGAGCGCTCTGCGGTGACGACCCAGGCCGGGTCTCCCGACGGGGTCACAAGCCGGTCACCGAGTCCGAGCTCGCGCGCCAGGGCTTCGACGTACCCGCCGCGGGTCGCGAAGGACTCCGCGCCGGCGTCCATGTCGAGGCCGTCGACCCGGATTCGGGACACACGACCGCCGACCTCGTCCTCAGCTTCGAGAACCGTGACCTGATGCCCGGCCGCGGCGAGGCGCCGCGCCGCCAAGAGGCCAGCCGGGCCCGCTCCAATGACGATCCACCGGCGCGGGTCAGCCACGCTCGTGCACCTGCTCCACGACGCGCTTGACCACGTCAGGGTTCGCGTGCGGCGGCATCCCGTGGCCAAGGTTTACCACGTGTCCGGGCGCTTGCGCACCGCGGTCGAGCACGTCCTGGACGTGCCGTTCCAGAGCCTCGATGGGAGCCCCGAGCATGGCCGGGTCGATGTTGCCCTGCAACGGGAAACGCCCACCAGTAGCGGCGACGGCCTCGTCGAGAGGCGTGCGGTAGTCAACGCCAAGAGCGGTCGCCCCCGCCGCTCCCATGGGATCCAGCAGGTGGCCGGCGTTGGCGGCGAAGTGAATGCGGGGCACAGGGAGGTCGGCAACCGCGGTGAGGGCCGCGCGCGATCCCCCTGCGCACTTCTCGACATACGTCTTCTCCGACAGCGAGCCAGCCCACGAGTCAAAGAGTTGGACGGCAGAGGCACCGGCGAGCACCTGCGTGCGCACGAACACGCCCGCTGCCCGCGACGTCCACGCCACCAGCGCCTCCCAGACCTCCGGCTGGGCCCACATCAGCTCGCGCGCGGCCATGTGGTCGCGGGACGGGCGGCCTTGGACCATGTACGCCGCGAGGGTGAAAGGCGCGCCGGCAAAGCCGATGAGCGGGGTCTGGCCCAGTTGCTCGACCGTCAGCCGCACTGCCTCGCGGATGGGCTCGAGAGCCTGGTCGAAGGCGCCGCCGTCCCCGGCCTCGCCGAGCTCGGGCAGCGCTTCCACATCTGCCATAGAACGGATGGGGCGGTCGAACACTGGTCCCACGCCAGGGGCAATATCGACGCCCACCCCAGCGACGCGCATCGGCACCACGATGTCGGAGAAGAAGATCGCCGCGTCAACGCCATACCGGCGCACCGGCTGCAACGTGATCTCCGAGGCGAGCGCCGGGTCCAGGCATGACTCCAGCATGCTGGTGCCTTCCCGCACCTTGAGGTACTCGGGCAGCGACCTGCCGGCTTGGCGCATGAACCACACCGGGCGGTGTGACGAGGCGCGGCCCTCCAGCGCTTGGACGAGCGCGCTGTCGCGGGTGAGCCCTGCGGAGAGGGGGTGCGTGGACGGAAGTGACGAACCGGTCATGCCTTCGATTCTGCCTTGTGTGCGGCGCATGTCAGAATGGAGGGGTGGTATTGATGTCTCTTGTCGCCAGTCACCACAATCGCGATCTCACTGTCCTCGAGCAACTCAGCGTTGGTTCGGAGACCCTGGGAGCCGCCATCGTGTCCGGCGATTCCCCCATCAGCGGTGCCGTGGTTTTGCCCACGTGCAACCGCTTCGAGGTGTACCTCGAAGCTGACGACGCAGCGTCGGGACGCGAGGCCGTGTTCTCTGCCCTCGAAGATGCCACGTCGTTGGACCGGGACGCGATTGAGCGCTCCCTGGCCGTCTATGAGGGTGACGACGCCGTTCACCACCTGATGTCCGTGGCCACTGGGCTCGAGTCCATGGTTGTCGGCGAGCGCGAAATCTCCGGCCAAGTTCGGCGCGCACACATCGACGCCCAGGCCGGACAGCACGTGTCCCCCCTGCTTGACCGCCTCTTCCAGTCAGCCCTGCGCACGTCGCGGGTCGTCGCATCGTCGACCGGCCTGGGCACCTCGGGCCGTTCCGTCGTGTCCGTGGCGTTCGATCTTGCCTCCGCCACGGTCGACTGGCACGGTGCCCGCGCGATCATCATCGGGACCGGCGCGCTCGCGGAGACGGGTGTGGGGTCCCTGTTGTCACGCGGCGTCGACATCGTGGGCGTGTACTCGCCCTCGGGCCGCGCCCAGGAGTTTGGGGACCGCCACGGGATCCGGCCCTTGGACGGTGATGGCCTGCGCGACGCGCTCGGCGAGGTCGACGTGGTGCTCGCATGCTCGGGCGGAGAGTCCATCGTGCTCACGCCCGCCATGGTCTCCAGCGCTCGCGCGCATGCAAGCTCCGACATCACGCTCGTGGACTTGGCCCTGCACCGCGATGTGGCGCCCGGTGTGGCGCAGATGCGCGGGGTCCACGTGGTCGACCTGGAGTCCGTCGGCACTCAAGCCCCTGAGGAATCGGTGTCCTCCATTGAGGCAGCCCGCGCGATCGTCGCGCACGCCGTGGCCAGGTTTGGCGATGGCGAGAGCGCTCGCACGCTGGACCCGGCGGTGGTGGCGCTCCGTGAGCACGTGTTTGGCATCCTCGAGAAAGAACTGGGCCGCGTGCGCCCAGCCGCCGGGGCCTCCGAGGAGGCCATCGAGCGGGCCGATGCGACGGAACAGTCCCTGCGCCGGTTCGCCAAGACGCTGCTGCACACCCCGACGGTCAGGGCACGAGAGTTGGCTCAAGCGGGCGAGGAAGACCGCTACCTCGGCGCCATTCGCGCGCTCTACGGCATCGATGTCGACATGCCTCAGGATGCCTGCCCGGCCGACGAGATCGACGCCGAGGCGCACCGCTCGGAGCGCGCTTGACCCGACAGAGGATCAATCACTAGATTCTCACGCATGGGGGACGTACGCGGGGGTAGCAGCGACGCCCTGCGCGCACAAGAGCAGCGTCTGCCCGCTTCTGGGCAACGACGACTCACAAGAATGGCCGCGTTCTGGTCCACCTTGGGCGCGCTCGCGCTGGTAAGCGTTGGACTTGTGCTGCTCGTGGCGCATCTCAATGACTCCCGCACGGCGCAGGCAGCGGCTCAAGAGTATTTCGAAGCCTTGGCTACCGGCGACGCGACAAAAGCCAACACGTTGACTCGAGATATGGACGTGATGGATGAGCGCTACCAACTCCTCACCGACGAGGCCCTCGGGGCAGCGACAGAACTCATCAGCGACATCGAGGTCGAGTTCCACGAGGACGCCTTAGACCCGTATGACTCGCAGAGCGAGGTTTCCTACACTCTTGCCGGCGAGCGGCACACCGTGCACATCCACATGAGCCGTGGCGAACCTGACTGGTGGTTCCTCGACACCTGGCTCATGCCAGATCCTTTTGCGTTCCAGGGTCACGCCACGAGTAGCGGCTGGCAGACTTTCTCGGTCGCCGGCTTACCGACGCAAACGCTGGGGTACACGCCGCTCCTTTATCCTGCGGTGTATCCGATCGAGCCGTCCGAGCCAGACTATGTCACATTGGCGGAGGACGAACTTGCGGTCGATGGCGAGGCCAACGAAGGGACCGCCACGTTTTCCCCGACCGCCGCGCTCATCGCGGAGGTCCAAGCTCAAGTCAACGCTCGACTGGACGACTGTGTGACAAGCACGTCAGTCGCTGAGGTGGACGAGGGCTGCCCGATGCACGCTCTGATTGATCAGCACACCAAGGGCACTTGGCACATACTCGAGTACCCAGCAGTCGAGTTGAGCCGCGGTGCGTCGTGGTACTCCGCCTTTGGTGGCCGCGCTCAGTTCGTACCTGAAGACGGAGCCCCGATGGACGCGCTGCGCCCTATCAAGCTTGAGGGGTACGTACACATCGCGGATGGCATGGTGACGATTTGACGCGTGCTCACTTCGTCGCCCGTCCAGGAACGGAGCGCCACAACTCCCAGGCTTGACGGGCGCTGTGAGAATCGGCCATTGAGAAATCACGCAATCACTTACACAAGGGGGGCAAGGCAATGTCAGATTATGACGACTTAGGCGGTCTCGTCGCACGAATGAAGAAGGCGGCCATCGACTGCTACATGGCAGAAGACGGCTTCAATCCCCACTGGAACGACAACCAGAAGTACGCGAAGTGGGGTTGGGCATATCACCACTACGCGCGTCCCGATGCGAACGGAGAAGGCGGCGGAAGCCCACTGACAGCGACGACGACTCTGGAAGCGCAAGGTTCGGTCGCGCCGAGGTTCGACGAGATCAGATCAACGATCGACACCATCCTCACGGGCTGGGACACGCTCCCCAGTGGCGCCCTATGTCGCGCTCCTCAGTCGAGTGCCAACGCCGCGACGGCGTTGCTCGGCGGCGCCGCATCGGTCGCCACGGTCAACGACAGCGATGAAATCGTCAGAGCGACAGAGACCGCGATGGCGTCACTCAATGACCTTGCGGGGAGTTTCGTAGGTCCGGTCTATGACAAGTACTGTGCGCAACTGCTCACGGTGACTCAGAACCTCGGGACCGTTTACACCATCCTTGAAGCTCAGTACGCCGCTCAACAAGCGATGTGGCCTGCTGCCCGGGAAGACGTCGTTGCGATCTGCACCTCGGCCGCCGCCGCGTGGGAAGGCCGCGCTGCGGAAATCGCTGCGGGCGCCCGTCAGGACTCCTTCACGGTGGTAGCCGCCGTTGCGGGCGCAGTGGCGACAGTGGCCACCGCGGGTGTCGGCACCGCGGCGACAGTCGGAGCTGTCGGGGCCTTCGCCAGCACTACGGTCAGTACGCTGTCAAGCTTGGATGCGTCCGGCGGGCACGTATCCGGTGACACCTATGCGGAAATTCTCGCCTCCCTCGTCGGTGCACTCGGCGCTCTCAACGAGACCATCGCAGCGCAAGAACTGGAACTCAATAGGTGGCTTGACGAAACCCTCAATGCGATGTCGACACAACTCGCGGACTACAACCTCGATGCTTTCACACTGGCCGACTTCTCGGCGGGCGACGGAAGTTCCAGCATCAACCGTACTGACACCGACATGATCACTACCGCGATGGGGAGGGTCGAGGGTGCACTGTCCGAGGCGCTGAGGGCAGCCGGGGCTCCCCCCGTCAGTAACCCAACGCCACGACCACATGCCATCGGCGTCGGGCTAGCCGGCACACACCTTGCAGCCAGTGGCGTATACGACTATGCGAATCAATGCCTACAGTCCACAGCCGCCGAATACACCAGAGGTCGAGGCCTTTTCGACGCGGCGGTAGCGGACTATTTCAACACTGACGCCGAATCACAACTGAAAGTCACCACCCTGCTGTCGCAAGAAGCACTGATAGCTGAGATGGGAGGTAGAGGATGAGTGATCTCGTGAGCCGCCATGTGGGACCAATCGTGCTCGACGGCGGAATCGGAGGCGGCGCTATGGAGTCACAAATACGATTCACTGGCACCGCAGTGCCACTTCGAATCGAGATCGACTTTCCCCATCGTATGAACGAATCTGTAGTTCAGGATATCGACACGGCTATCGACAGCACCGACTACACCGACCGTCTTGCGCGGCAGACGATTGCCGCCGGAGTGCATCGAACCGGAACGTGCGCTGCCAAGCCCTACGCCTCCTGGACGGCTGCACGTGGCGAGCGCCCTGCGGACCCGACGGAGTTCGCCGGGGCACTCACACTGAGGCGGATGATCATTTTTCCTGACGGCGGCCGGAACAACCCGGAGAGAGTGGCGATGATTTATTCGCTGCCGGATACTTCCGACGAGCATCCGATCGAGGTGCGTTTTCTCCAGCCATCGGGCCCAGAACTTTGCCCCGTGAACGTCCGACCTCGCGTGTGAGCCGCACACGCCATCGCAACGGTTCAGCAACATCCTCACTGCCGAGGACGGGCGGCACCTCCAGGGCAGGCAGCATCTGCCCTGGTAGCGCGCGCGTGCACATCGGACGGCCCGTTCCGTACCCCGTGATTAACCTGACAGCGACGTTGCTTTAATGCGCGGGCGTGGTCTAAGTTAGGTGAGCCTCACCAGCGCACCACGACGTGCCTGGACACCACCCACTAGTAGGAGCACGATGCCCCGGCGCGCCCTCATCGCGATCGCTGCAGCAGCAGCACTCGTGATCGCGATTGCGTTGTCGCTGGCGATTGGCTCGCGGTCCATTGACCTGGGAACGGTGTGGCAGGCCTTGGTCGACCTCGACCCGGAGGACCCTGAACAGCTCATCGTGCGCGACCTACGCATGTCCCGCACGGTAATCGGGATCATCGCTGGCGCGGCCCTCGGCATCGCTGGCGCGCTCATGCAGGCTCTCACCCGCAACCCGTTCGCTGACCCCGGCCTGCTCGGCATCAACGCCGGTGCCTCGCTCGCCGTGGTCATCGGGCTCACGCTCGGACTGACCGGCTTCGCCGCCCAGGTACCGCTCGCCTTCGTAGGCGCCGGCCTCGCGGCCATGCTGGTCTACGGCATCGGCGCCCGCGGCGCGGCTGCGGGTGCACCCGTGCGCCTCGCCTTGGCCGGCGTCGCGCTCACCGCGTTGATCACGTCCGTCATCAACGCTGTGCTGCTCGTCGATGACGCCACGCTCGACCAATACCGCCTGTGGGTCGCGGGCTCGCTCACTGGCCGGCAAAGCGACGACGTGGCCACGCTTGTCCCCATCGTGCTAGTCGCCGTCGCCGCCGCCCTGCTGGTGTCGCGCCAGTTGCAGGCGGTGGGCCTCGGCGAGGATGCCGCTCGCGCCCTCGGCATCAATATCTCCGCAGTACGCGCCATCATCATCGTGATCGTCACCCTGTTGGCGGCTTCGGCCACCGCCGCCGCTGGCCCCATCGTCTTCGTGGGCCTCGCCGTGCCTCACCTCGCCCGCGCTCTCGTCGGGGCCTCGCTGCCCTGGCTGCTCGTGGTCAGCGGGCTCGGAGGCGCCGCGCTCGTCCTCGTCTGCGACGTCCTTGGCCGCGTGATCGCTCGCCCGTCCGAGATCGGCGTCGGGATCACGACCGCGTTCATCGGCGGGCTCATCTTCGCCCTCATGGCTCGCCGCATGAAGGTGGTGGAGCTGTGAAGATCCTGCGCATCGGCGCCTTGGGGATCACAACCCACCGCCGCACCTTCGCCGTTGGCCTCATCTTCCTCGCCGTGCTCACGGCCGTCTTCATCTTTGCCCTCACGATGGGCAAGGCGGACATTACGGTGCTCGACTCCCTCAAGGCCGTAGTCGGAATCCCCGTGGGCGCTCCAGGAGACTTCATTGTGGGTCAAGTGCGTGCACCGCGCGCTCTGACCGCCATCTTGGTGGGCGCAACGCTCGGACTGTCCGGGGCGATCCTTCAGTCGCTCACCCGCAACGCGCTCGCCTCACCGGACTTCATCGGCATCACCATGGGCGCGGGCACCGGCGCCGTGCTGACCATGTCGCTCGTGAGCGCGACGTCTCTGTGGATCACCGCCGCCGGCGCGACTGTGGGCGCACTCATCACCGCGGGGCTCATCCTCGCGTTGTCGTGGCGCCGCGGCATTGTTCCGTTGCGCCTGATCCTCGCCGGAATCGGCATCGGCTTCGTGGCCCAGTCCACCACGCAATACCTCCTTACTCGCATGGATGTCCACGACGCCGGGACCGCGCTGGGCTGGCTTGTCGGCTCCGTCACGGGCCGCACCTGGACCCACGTCACGGTCGCAGCCACCGTCCTGGCGGTCCTCCTGCCCATCGTCTTGTGGCACGCCCGGGCGTTGCGCACCATGGAGATGGGCGAAGACACTGCCCGCGCGCTCGGCATCACAGTCGGCCGCTCGCGGGCCATTCTCGCGATCAGCTCGGTGCTGTTGGCCGCAGCAGCGACAGCTGTGACCGGCCCCATCGGCTTCATCGCGCTCGTCGCGCCAGCGCTCGCGTTGCGCCTGACCCGCAACGCGGGCGTCACGCTCATCCCCTCCGCCCTCATGGGCGCCCTGCTGCTGCTGACAGCCGACCAAATGTCCCAGCTCATGCCTGCCGACCTGCAGTTCCCGGTGGGCATCTTCACCGCCGTCATTGGCGCCCCCTACCTGCTGTGGCTGGTGTGGCGCGCATCCCGAGGAGGTCCCTCATGAGCAGACTCGAGGCACAGCACGCCGTCATCGGCTACGGCGACAAGCCCATTGTGCGCGGAGTGGATGTCACCATCCCGGATGGCAAGATCACCGCGATCGTGGGGCCAAACGGCTGCGGCAAATCCACCCTGCTGCGCGCCCTCGTGCGCCTGCTCGAGCCCACGGAAGGTGCGGTTGCCCTCGACGGCGAGAACATCCACCGCATCCCCACCCGCGAAGTGGCCCGGCGCATCGGCCTGCTCCCCCAGTCGCCCATCGCCCCGGCAGGCATCACCGTGAAGGAACTGGTCGCGCGCGGCCGTACTCCTCACCAGAAGGTGCTGCGGCCGTGGTCAAGCACCGACGAGACCTCAGTCATGAGCGCCCTGCACTCCACGAACCTCACGTCAATTCAGGACTCCGTCGTTGACGAGCTCTCCGGCGGACAGCGCCAGCGGGCGTGGATCGCGATGGCACTCGCACAGGACACCCCCCTGATGCTCCTCGACGAACCGACCACGTACCTCGACATCTCCCACCAGTACGAGGTCCTCGACCTCCTGCACCGCCTGAATGAACGACAGGGCCGCACCATCGTCATGGTGGTGCACGACCTCCACCAAGCCGCCCGCTACGCGCACCACGTCATAGCGATGTGCGACGGCGAGGTGGCCGCGGCAGGAGATCCCACGACCGTGTTCACCGAATCGCTCATCCGCGACGTGTTCGACCTCGAAGCCCGCGTGCTCCCTGACCCCATCACCGGCACGCCGATCGTGGTCCCGGCCCACGGACCGGGAGGCACCCAGTGACTGTCACCTCCCCTCAACTACGGTCGGCGGCCGCCCTGCTGGCAGCTGTGCCAGGCCTCGTTGCCCGGGTCACGACGGCAGACGGCGAGACGCTGATCGCCGGGGAAGACGAGCAGGCCCAGTTATGCGGCGACCGCTTCCGTGCGTTGGTCCTCGCCCGCCACACGGCCGCAGAGTCCTTCGCCACTGCGCTCGTGCTCGACGGCGTCGACCCCGCCACCGGCCTTGCGCGCCGCGACGGAGTGCGATGGTTTGTCTCCCCCATGCCCGCCAAGCCCACCGTCGCGTGCCTGCGGGCCTCCGGCCACACCGCCGCTCCCCTGCAGGCGCTCGTGCGAGACGACGCTGAACTTGGCCTATCCGTGGTCGCGATCCGCGACCAATCCGGCGCCAGCAGCGCCGCTGCACTCGACGAGGCGGCCACGGCCGCCTACGGCGCGTGCCTCGTCGAACACTTGCTACTCACCACGACGTCATGACCCCTCACGACCCCAACACACAGGAGAATCCCATGAAGCAGCGCACCGCGCGCCGCCTCGCTGCCGTCTCGATGACTGCAGTCGCGGCACTGACCATCACGGCGTGCTCGTCGACGGACGGCGAGGAGACCGCCGAGTCGACCGCGTCCGCGACTCCCGCAGAAGAATCGGCCGCGGGCGAGTTCCCCGTCACCCTCGACACCGCCATGGGCGAGGTCACCATCGAATCAGAGCCACAGTCCATCGTGACGCTCGGCTCGCACGAGCACGAGTACCTGTACGCGCTGGGTGTCGCCCCCGTCGCGGTGCCCGTGTCCTGGCAGGGTTATGACAACGGCACCGGCCCCTGGGCTGACGAGGACCGCATCGCCGCTGGCGCCGAGCCTGAACTGTTCGAGCCCGGCACCACGACGTACGACGCTGAGGCCATCGCCGCCTTCGCGCCCGACCTCATTGTCGCGACCTACCCGAACCACGAGATGACGCAGGAAGAGTACGACCTGCTGTCAGGGATCGCTCCCGTCGTGACCCGCCCGGCCACCGACTCCGAGGGCAACGAGACCGTCGAGTGGGGCGTGTCCCTCGCTGACGAGTTGACGCTCCTCGCTGAGGCCACCGGCACCACGGATAAGGCCGAGGAGATCATTGCTGACCTCGACGCACAGTTCGCTGCCGTCCGCGAAGCTCACCCCGAGTGGGAGGGCATGACCTCGCAGGTGGGCGGCTACTACGAGGGCCAGGCCTTCGTGTACGCGGTGAACGACACCCGCAACCAGTTCCTGTCCAACCTTGGCCTCGACGTCTCGGCCGTCGAAGGCTCGGAAGCTGCCTGGGTGCAGATCTCTGCGGAGCAGCTGGACACCACCCTCGGAGAACTCGACTCCGTGGTGTGGCAGGTAGCGACGACCCCCGATGCTCGTGGCGAGCTTGAGGCGCTGCCCCTGTTCCCGTCGCTGACGTCCACAGAAACCGGCGGCAACGTGTGGCTGGCTGACCCGGTCCTCGAGGGCGCCTTCTTCGCGAACTCCCCCTCGTCCATCACCTACTCGATCGAGGGCTTTGTGCCCCTGCTCGAGGCCGCGCTCGACGGCGACCCCGCCACCGAGCCCGCCGCAAGCGAGTAACACCTGAGGGAGGCGCCGGCGCTTCACGGCCGGCGTCTCCCCTTCACTCGGGCGTGCCGCCCATCAGGGCCTCCCGCCCCACCCCAGGCCTCAGGGCCTTCCCCGACTTAGTCTGGAGACACCATGACTGACTCCTTCCGTGTGAACGTCGTTGACTCGATTGAGCTCACCCCCAACCTGCGCCGCGTCACCCTCGCAGGCGACTCCTTGTCCGCTTGGGAAAGCACCGGCCAGCCCGATGAGTTTGTCCACATCCACATCCCCGACGCGGATTCCGCCGAGGGCTGGGAGGACGACCACGACATTGCGCGCCACTACACGATCCGCCGCTGGGACAAGGCCGCGCAGACCATCGTGGTGGACATCGTGACTCACGGACATGGCCGCGGCTCCACGTGGGCTCGCACTTGCCAGCCGGGTGACGTGGTCGCGATCAGCGCACCGCACGGCTATTACGGCGCCCCCGAGCACAGCACCAAGCGCCTGCTGCTCGCGGATGCCACCGGACTGCCTGCTGTCGCCCGCATCCTTGAGGAGGCGTCGCCAGAGGAAACGTTCCAGGTCATCGTGGAACTCTTGGATGAGGCAGACAAGATTGCGCTGCCCTCGCCCGCAGACGTGGATGTGCAGTGGCTGATCGCCGGCAACGGCCGTGCGCTGTCTGAGCTGGTGCCGACCATGGCCACGCTCGATGAACTGAGCGACGACACGTACATTTGGGTCGCATGCGAGACCAAGGCGTCGCGCGAGGCCCGCAAGCACGTGCGTACCTACTGGATGCGTCACCACACGCTCTACCGCATTGTGGGCTACTGGCACTTTGAGCAGGAAGAGCGCCTGAAGCGGTGGCTCGCGCTTACGCCAGAGCAGCAGGCGCGCTACGCGGAGATTTGGGACGAGTCGCGCCCCGATGAGGTCAACTGGATTGAGCTTGAGCCCTTCCTCCAGGAAGTGGGCCTCTAAGCCCCACCCAACGCCGAATGGCTCCATTTGCCTGTTTTAGCTTCGCTAGACAGGCAAATGGAGCCATTTCGCGTGAGAGGGGGTGGGGTCCGGACGTCGCCCCCACCCGGGAGGCTAGAGGTCCAGGCGTTCCAGCATGTCCGTCACGAGGGCGGCCACCGCCGAACGCTCTGACCGCTCCAGCGTGATGTGGGCGAACAGCGAGTGCCCCTTCAGCGCCTCGATGACGGCCGCGATGCCGTCGTGACGCCCCACGCGGAGGTTGTCGCGCTGCGCCACGTCGTGGGTGAGCACCACTCGCGAGTCCTGGCCGATGCGGCTGAGCATCGTCAGCAGCACATTGCGCTCGAGTGACTGCGCCTCATCGACAATGACGAACGCGTCGTGCAGCGAGCGTCCGCGGATGTGCGTGAGCGGCAGCACCTCCAACATGCCCCTGGCCATGACCTCTTCGACGACCTCGGATGACACCATCGCGCCCAGGGTGTCGAACACCGCTTGCGCCCAGGGATTCATCTTCTCTGCCTCGGACCCAGGGAGGTAGCCCAGATCCTGGCCACCCACCGCATATAGCGGCCGGAAGACCATGATCTTCTTGTGCTGGCGACGTTCCATGACCGCTTCAAGGCCAGCGCACAGGGCTAGCGCGCTCTTGCCGGTGCCTGCGCGCCCGCCCATGGAGACGATCCCCACGGTCTCGTCCAGCAGCAGATCGATCGCGATGCGCTGCTCAGCACTTCGCCCGTGTACCCCAAACACTTCCTGGTCCCCGCGCACCAGTTGGACGGCGCCGCTGTCGGTCACGCGTCCCAGCGCTGACCCACGCGGCGACTGAATGACCAGTCCGGTATGCACCGGCAAAGTCGCCAAGTCCTCGCCGCATTCGGCGGCGGGCACTCCACTGATGGTCTCCGCGTCATACAACTCGCTCATGCGAACGTCGTCGAGCTGGATCTCCCGCATGCCGGTCCATCCAGAGTCGACGGCGAGTTCCGCCTTGTACTCCTCTGCCTCAATACCGAGCGCTGAGGCCTTCACGCGCATCGGCAGGTCCTTGGAGACCACCACCACGGAATGACCCTCGGCCTTGAGGTTGGCGGCGACCGCCAAAATGCGGGTGTCGTTGTCCCCGAGCCGGAATCCGCTGGGCAGGACCGACTGGTCAGTGTGGTTGAGTTCCACGCGCAGCGTGCCGCCAGCCTCGTTCGCTGGAACCGGCTGGTCCAACTTGCCGTGGTGCACTCGCAGCTCGTCGAGCGCGCGTAGCGCCGACCGCGCAAAGTACCCCAGTTCTGGGTGGTGGCGTTTGCCTTCGAGTTCGGTAATGACCACGACGGGAAGGACCACCGCGTGTTCGGCGAACCGCTTGAGGGCTCGCGGATCAGACAAGAGCACAGAAGTGTCGAGCACAAACGTGCGCAACTCCGTCTTGGTCTCGGCATTGATCGACGGGGTGGTGTCGGTCTCGATGATGGTCACGTGGCGCTCCCGGGGTCAGGCCGTGAAGCGCCGATCGCTCCACGGCGATCGGTGTCAGTCCCGCATCGGATCTGTGCGGGTGTAGAGGTTTCCCACGAGTGCGACGCTACGCCCGCGCTGGGCCTTGTCGAGCGCGACACGCCAGGTGTCACATGTTCGTCACACGCCCGGATACGGGGGTACAGGGGTACGGGCCGATGCTGGCCTACTTTCCGCGCCGCCGCTCTCGTTGGGAGAAGGCGCGCAGGGCGCGCAAGAAATCTACGTGGCGGAAGTCGGGCCAGTAGGCGTCGCAGAAGTAGAACTCGGTGTGCGCGGACTGCCACATGAGGAAGCCTGACAGGCGCTGCTCACCTGAGGTCCGAATCACAAGGTCGGGATCGGGTTGACCCTTGGTGTACAGGTGCTCAGCAATGTGCTCAACGGAGAACGAGTCCGCGAGCTGCTCAAGCGATGCACCGTCGGCATGACCTTGACGCAGGTAGGCGCGTACGGCATCGGCAATCTCGTGGCGACCGCCGTACCCCACGGCCACATTCACGTGTAGCCCGGTCGCGCCAGCCGAGGACTCGACCGCTGCGCGGATACGGGCTGCCGTCGGCTCGGGAAGCAGTTCCACGGAGCCGACGTGCTGGACTCGCCACCTTCCATCTGCGGCGAGGCGCTCAATGGCAGTGCAAATGATGTCCAGCAGCGGCTCGAGCTCGGCTGCAGGGCGCTCCAGGTTGTCGGTGGACAGCATCCACAACGTGACGACTTCGACGCCGGCGTCGGCCGACCATTCAAGGAGATCCGAGATCTTGTCCGCGCCACGGCGGTGCCCGTCGGCCGGGGATGCGCCCGACTGCTTTGCCCACCGGCGGTTTCCGTCGAGGATGACGCCTATGTGCCGGGGGACGTTGCCGTGCGCGCGCAGATCCCGCTCGATGTCGCGTTCATACGTGCGGTACAGCAGATCCCGCAGGCCCACGTCCCGTTCCTTCCGTCTCCCCAACAAGGTGACACAACGGTACCCCCACGCCGTAACCTACGGTATCGTAGGTTCATGGCAGAGAACCTCCCCGACCCGGCAAAGCCGCTGATGCGCGGATGGCTCCACCTCGGTGCCGCGCCCATCGCGCTGGTCGCCGGAATGATCCTCGTGGTGTTCGCTCCCACCCTCGCGGGACGCGCCTCCACCGCCATTTTCACGCTCACGGCAGTCATGCTGTTTGGGACGTCTGCGGTCTATCACCGTGGCAACTGGTCCCCCACCACCACAGCGGTGCTGAGGCGGATGGACCACGCCAACATCTTCCTCATCATCGCGGGTACGTACACGCCGCTGACCGTCCTGCTGCTCGACGGCACCACACGCATCGTCGTGCTCGCAGTGGTGTGGTCGGGCGCGCTCGTTGGCTTGCTGTTACGCATCTTTTGGCTCAACGCGCCCCGTTGGCTCTACGTACCGCTGTACGTCGCGCTTGGGTGGGTCGCGGTCGGCTTCATCGGCCCGTTCTACGAGGCCGGCGGCGCGGCCGTCGTGACGCTCATCATCATTGGTGGACTGTCATACACCGTGGGCGCAGTGATCTACGGCACCAAGTGGCCCCGCGGCTCCACGAAGTACTTCGGGTTCCACGAGATCTTTCACGCGCTAACGATTGTGGGGTTCCTGTGTCACTACGCCGCCATCGCCATCGTCGTCTTCTCCAGCTGACGTGGCGCTAGCTGGCTGCGCACCTCCGGCAGGCTCCGCTGACACGACCGATCCGTCGCTGACGCCGGCGGTCGCCTCCTCCGCATCGCCTGCGCGCTCCTCGACGGGAGGACGCGTGCGAACTTTGCGTAGGTGCTTTGACAGGGACAGCATCAGCAAAACCACGGCTCCCACCAGCAGGAACGTCGCTACAAAGGCCAAGAACCCGGGCCCACCGGTAAAGCTCGTCACAATCGTGCCCCTTTCCGTGAACTATCCTGCCTCATCATGAGCGATGCGCCGCACCACGAAGGTCCAGAGGAGAACTCGTCGGGAGCAGTCCCCCGGCTCAGCAAAACGGCATGGGCGGGAGTCATCGCTGGCATCGCCGCATTGACCGTGGTCGCCGCGTGGTTTGGGTTGGACCAAGCAGACCAGGCGGCACGGTGGAACACGGTGGGGTTCGCGATAGATTCGCCAACCGAGGCGGAGATCACGTTCGACGTCTACATCTACACCGATGAGCCTGTCGAGTGCGTGGTGCGTGCGATGTCGACGAGCTTTGCCGAGGTAGGCGTCGCCGAGGTTGAGCTCGACCCTGCTGACGGCCGCGAGCGGCGTCTCACCGTCCCGATCACCACGGTTGAGGAAGCGACCACCGTTGAAGTGAACTATTGCGACGAGGTGCCGTAGCGGCGCACCGGGCACGTTTACCTTTTCCGTCACCTGTTGTTATCCTGGCCTGTCACGTCCACTAAGGAGGATCTCGTGACCGAGACGACCGGCACCTGGCTGACCCAGGAGGCCTATGACCGCCTGCAGGCGGAGTACGACCACCTTGTCACCGAGGGCCGTGCCACGATCGCCAAGGAGATCGACGAGCGCCGCCAAGAGGGCGACCTCAAGGAAAACGGCGGTTACCACGCCGCGCGTGAGGAGCAGGCGAAGCAGGAGGCACGCATCGAGCAGCTGCGCCACATCCTGGACAACGCGACCGTGGGCGAGGCCAACACCGGCGGCACCATCACGTCAGGGACGGTGGTGACAGCTGAGGTCGCCGGACGTGAAATGCGCTTCCTTGTGGGCTCGCGCGAGGTAGCCGGCGGAACGGACCTCGACGTCTTTTCTGCTCAGTCCCCGTTGGGAGAGGCGCTGCTTGGCAAGTCCGAGGGCGACTCGACGAGCTACACCGCCCCCAACGGCAATGACATCGCCGTCAAGGTCGTCAAGGTGGAACCCTTCAACGGCTAAAGCACTGACCACGCTTCCCGCGGCCCGCCTGGCATTGACTGCCAGGCGGGCCGCGGTGCGTGTGCCGGCTATGACCTGGCGATTCATCCCCCACACGGGTGTTGCATAGCACCGATTGCTCGCCGGTCGCGGTCGCGACGAGGCCGTTCGCCACGTCGAGCGCATTAATGAAGGCCAGCGGCGATGCAGGTGGCGACTGCACAATCCGCGCCGCCGCACCTGGAGCCGTCAGCTCCGGTCAGCAAGCACCGCGATCTCCATATGGCCGGTGTGGGGGAACATGTCGAAAACACGCGCCTCGCGCACGGTGTAGGCCGGCATGGCCGCGAGGTCCTTCGCGAGGGACTCCAGGTGACAGCTCGAATACACGACCGTGTCCGCCCCGCAGTCGTTGAGCCATGACGACAGCTGCGGCCCCAAGCCCCGACGCGGCGGGTTGACGATCACCGCCGCGGGAGGCGAGCCCTGCTCGCCGGCCCACGCCACGGCATCGGCCGCAGCGAAGGACACCGAGCCCATGCCGGGCACACCACGCGTGGCTGCCTCATCCCGCGAGCGGACCGCCGCCGCGATGGCGGGCGCACTGATTTCGATGCCCACCACGTCGCGACCCGGCGCTGCGCAGTGCAGCGCGAAACCACCCACCCCGCAGTAGAGATCCCACAGGGATGCCGGCGCTGCACCATCGATCCACGTCGCGACCTGCGCGTAGAGGGCCGTCGCCACCTCAGTATTCGTTTGAAAGAACGCGCGCGGTCCTAGGTGCAACTCGATCTCACCCAGTGGCATGGTGAGGGTGTCTGACTCCGTCAGGACTATCTCCCTGTCCCCCTCCAGCACCGCTTTGTGCTCGGGCAGCACGTTGAGCGTGACGACGCGAAGGTGAGGGAGCGTGCGCAAGAGCCACCCCAGGTGCTTGCGCACCCGCGCCTCGGCTTCCGTGGACCGCGCGACGAACCGCACCATGAGCGCACCGTCAGCCGCGGCGGTGACCAACACGTGCTTCAGTTCCCCTGACCGCCTCGCCACCGAGTACGGCTCCCAACCGACGCGCGCGACAAACGCCGCGAGCGCCTCGAGGGCTTGCGTGATGACGGGCGGGTACAGGCCACACTCTCGAAGGTCGATCCCCTCCCCCACTGGGTCCAGGATGCCGAGCGTGGGCGCGGCCGCGCTACCTGCCACGACCATCTTTGCCTTGTTGCGAAAGGCAGATTCCGCGCTCGGGCAGGGCGGGTGCCAGCGCACGTCCGGCGCTCGCTCCATCAGCGCCTGGCGCGCGCGAGCGTCCTTGTCGGCCAGTTGGCGCGCGTACGGGGTTTCGATGAGCGCGCAGGAGCGGCAGCGGCCGGCATCCCAGTAGTCACACTGCATGTCAGCGGGGCGGCTGGTCCCCGCGGCCGGGCTCGTCCTGCGGGTCGTCGGAGCCGTCGGTGCCGCGGACCGCCGCGTCGGAGCCATCACCGGCTCCGTCCTCGTTGTCCGCAGCGCCACCGCGAATGCGGATGGTCCCCGTGGTGGGACGCCGTTCCTCCGTCGCGGTCGCGTCAGTGGCACCCGGCGCCGACTCCGCGGAGGTGGGGCCAGCGGTGAGCGACTCATCCGCACCGCGGTGTTGCCCGTCCGTCATGGCATCCGACTGCCGCACGCGGATCTCCCCTGTGCGGGACATCTTGGAGCGGGCCCGGCGGACCGCGTCCCGCGAGCGCTCCGCAAACACGGGCACTTGCGACGTGATGGGAGGGACCTCCTCCTCGTCTGGCGCGTACGTCTTGCTCAACCCGCGCCCAAAGGCGTACACGAAGGACACGATCGGGACGGCGATGATCGCGCCCACAAGGCCCAGAGTGATGGTTCCCGCGGTGATGGTGAGCAGGACCACGAGCGGGTGCAACGACAACGCCTTGCCGAACAGCCACGGGTACAGCACGTTTCCCTCGAGCTGCTGCACCAGGAGCACGGCACCGAGCATCAGGAGGGCCGTGGTCCATCCGCCATCCACCAGGGCAACCAGGGAGGCAATCGCACCCGAGAGCGTCGCACCAAACATGGGGATGAAGGAGAAAAGGAAGACCAAGATCGCGATGGGCAGCGCCAGTGGCACACCCAGAATCCACGCTGCCATGCCAATACCCACGGCGTCGACGAACGCCACAAAGACGGTGGTCTGGGTGTAGCGGCGCAGCGTCGACCACGCGTGCGATCCGGCCACATCCACGCGCTGCTCGGCCTCATCCGGCAGCAGGCCCACGCCCCACAACCACAGCTTGCGGCCATCGCGCAGGAAGAAGAACAGGGCGAACAGGGCGATGACCGCGCCGGCCACGACGCCGCCGATCGTGGACGCGGCACCAAGTGCGCCCGACGCCAAGCCGCCCGCGTTCGAGGTCAGCCAGTCTTGGACCTGCGCGACCACTCCGTCGAGCTGCTCCTGACTGATGTGCAGCGGCCCCTCTGCCAACCACGTGATGAAGGTCTCGAAGCCCTCCACCGCGGCCTCTTGCAGGTCTCCAAAGCCGGAGATGATGGAGGTGGACGCTGCTCCCAGCAGGAATCCGACGACGCCCAGCAGTGCCAGGAGGGTCAGAAGCGCGCCGAGCCCGCGGGGCACACCCCATTTGTTCATGTGGAAGACTGCCCGCTCCAATGGCGCGGCGATCAGCAGCGCGATGATGAGCGGAATGAACAGGGTCGCCAGTGACGTGAAGATCCAGAACAGGCCGCCAACGATGACGGCCACGATGATGATGCGCCACGACCATGCCGCCGTCACACGCAAAACAAAGGGCACCCGCGGGGCAATATCCGCCTCGCCGCGACTGTACGACGGCAGGTCGCTCGCGGTCTTCGTTGGTTCGGCCATGACGTGAGCCTAACGCGCGTACCTGCGGTTCAGTAGTGGGACGCTCGGGAGGAACAGACTGGGACGCGGCGGCGTTGATGCTGGACAGAAGGAGGCACCATGCTTTTTGGATTCGACAAGACACACATGATCGCGCCGGACGAGGCGCTGCCTGGCCGTGAGACGGCACTCGACGTCACTGACCGGCACGTGGTCCTCGGCACGCCTTTGAAGGGCCCGTGGCCCGAGCACCTCGAAGTGATCTACTTTGGCATGGGGTGTTTCTGGGGCTCGGAGCGCATTTTCTGGCAGATTCCCGGGGTGCACTCCACGGCTGCCGGGTACATGGGCGGCTGGACAAAGAACCCGACCTATGAGGAAACCTGTACCGCGCGCACCGGCCACGCTGAGACCGTGCAAGTGGTGTACGACCCGGCTGAGGTCGACCTCGACACGCTGTTGCAGGCGTTTTGGGAGAACCACGACCCCACGACTCCCAACCGCCAGGGCGGGGACATCGGTACGCAGTACCGCAGCGCGATCTTCACGACCAATGAGGCCCAGCACGTGGCCGCACAGGCATCGAGGGACCGGTACCAGGCCGCATTGACCGACAAGGGCTTTGGCACCATCTCGACCCAGATCGATCACGCTCAGGTCGCCGGTGACGGCAACTTCTACTACGCCGAGGACTACCACCAGGGTTATCTGCACAAGAACCCGGGAGGCTACTGCAACCACGGCTTCTGCCAGGTAAGTTACGCCGACGCCTAATCGCGCCGCGCGGTGAGGGCCGATGCCAGGGTTGCCCTGGCATCGGCCCTCACCTGTATCGCGGCCTAGTTCAGGACCGAGCGGACGAACTGCAGTTGGCGGGCAAGCTGATGCACCGCGCCGCCCTCGTGACCGTTGTCGTGCCACACCTCCATGTGCTTCGCCGGCGCCTGAGCCGCATGCGCGCCGTACCAGTTGAACGCGGCGTAGCCCGTCGATGGCGGGCACACCAGGTCGCGCAGGGCGACGGAGCTCAGCAGCGGAGCCGTCGCTCGCTTGGCATGGTTGACGGCATCGAAGTAGGACAGCGTCTCAAAGACTCGCGAGCGCTCGCCGCGATGCACGGACAGGTACGTGACAATCTCGCTGTACGGGGCCTCGTCCGTGATCGCTACGGCTCGCTCGAAGTGTGCGAGGAACGGGACGTCGGCCATCACTCCCGCTAGCCCTTCAGCGAGGCCAGCGACCGCCAGGGCGATGCCCCCGCCCTGGGAGATCCCGGCAAAGAACACCCGGGATCCGTCCACACCGGACAGGGAGCGAGCGGCATCGACCGCGCGCACGGCGTCCGTGTAGACGCGACGGTAGAAGTACTCGACCGGGTCCTCAATGCCGCGCGTCATGAAACCGGCCGTGCTGGGTCCGGTGCCCGCGGGGTCCGGCGTGTGCCCGCCGTTGCCCCAACCGCTGCCTTGGCCGCGCGTGTCCATGTAGAAGTGCGCGAACCCCGCGCTGGCCCAGAACGTGTGCTCGAGCGCATGGCCTCGGCCCCCGCCGTAGCCCGCAACCTGCACGATGCACGGCAATGGTTCGCTCACGCCTCGCGGTCGCACGTACCACCCGCGGATCGGGTGCCCGCCGTAGCCGGGGAAGATCACGTCCCGGATGCTCACCTGCGGCAGGTTCCAGCCGGCGTCGGCCACCATGACCTCGGAGCCGGCCTCGCGCGCCTGCGCCAAGGTCTGCTTCCAGAACTCGTCAAAATACTGCGGTTCACGCACATCCGGGCGGTAGTTCTCAAGCTCGGACAGGGGGAGATCAAACTGGGGCATCGTCGCCTCGGGCTGCTCGGTGACACGGACATCGCTGCCAGCCCCACACGGGCGAGCAACACGAGGACACGCTACAACGACAAGGGCTCCACGGCACAGATGCCGTGGAGCCCTTGTGGACGGTGCGCGGGACGCTACTCGCGGCCCTGCAGCAACGCGATGATGCGCAGGAACTCGGTATACATCCACACGAGCGTGACGACGAGACCGAACGCGGCGGTCCACTCGTACTTGGCAGGCAGGCCCTTCTTCACGCCGTTTTCGATGAAGTCGAAGTCGCCGATGAGCGAGACGCACGCCAGGATGATCGCGAAGGCGCCAATGAAGACGCCGAGCGGGAGGCCAAGGATCTCGTACTCCGAGCGCACGCCCCAGGGGGAGTCGGTCGCGCCAAAGATCATGAGGCCCACGTTGACCAGCGAGAACAGCAGGTATGAGATGCCTCCGATGAGGAGGAACTTCTGCATCTTGCGGGTGTAGCGCACCTTGCCAGAGCGGTACAGCGCAAGGCAGACGCCAAACGTGATGCCGGTCGCCAGGAGCGCCTGCAGACCAGCGCCAGGCGCCTCGAAGGCGGTCTCGACGTAATACGAGAGCGAACCGAGGAAGTACCCCTCAATCGCTGCGTAGGCAATCGCCATGAGCGGCGGCGTGGTCTTCTTGAACGCCAGCACGAGGCCCAGGACCATGCCCGCGATTGCGGAGATCATGAGGCCTGGGAAGGAGAAGAACATGTACCCGGGTGCCGCACAGATGAAGGCGAGCACGATCATTGCGGCCGTCTTGGTGGTGACGCCCTCGTAGCTCATGCGGCCGGTGTCCTGCGGGGTCGCTGACGGCGCGTTGAACTGCTGGTTGAGGTCGGCCGCGGAGACCGCAGAGCCGTCTGGGTTGATCGTGGCGCCTGGCTTGAACGCACTGTTGGATGTGCTGAACACGGGGCTGGACATCGGTCCTCCTCGGACGGTCTGGATCCGCAACGTAAAAAGTCCGCTTCAGCATACAAGTGACGCGGGCGGCTGGGGCATCCTCCTTGCGGGGGATATGTGCCCTCAACGTGTGAGCGGCACCGGGCGCTCCCGGCTCAACGATGGTGCCCCCGGCGGGGTTCGAACCCGCACTGGGCCGATTTTAAGTCGGCTGCCTCTGCCAGTTGGGCTACGGGGGCGGGGCTAGGCGTGACGGGGACGCTCAGGCCCTTGAGACGGCAGAGAACGCGATGCCGTCCAAAATGTCGTGCTCGCTTGTGACGACCTCCTCCAACTCGCCGCCGGCCGCGCGAACCTCAGCCTGAACACGGCGGATGACCTCGCGCCACACCAGCGCGCCCGCGCCGATCACGTCGACGCGACCGGGGTGCATGAAGGGCATCGCCTCGCGCTCAGCGCGTGTGGCGTGCAGCAAGGCATCGCAGGCCTCGAGGGCCTCGTCGACGCTCAGCCGCGCACCGTTGATGGCCTCGCGGTCATATTCGCCGAGGTCCAGCGCCTTGGCCGTGACGGTCGTAATGGATCCGGCGAGCCCCACGAGGGTGCGAGTTTGGGCGAGGGGCACATCTTTCATCGCGGCGTCGAGGGCTGCGTGGACGTCCGCGACGGCCGCCGCCACCTGGGCCTCGGTGGGCGGGTCGGCCTGCAGGTGCCGCTCGGTCATACGCACGCAGCCCACGTCCATGGAGTGCGCTCCCGCGGGGGCATTCTCGCCCAGCACCATTTCCGTCGAGCCACCACCAAGATCAACCACGAGATAGGGCGGCACCAGGTCCTCGGCGACGACCGAGACCGCGCCCCTGAAGCTCAGAGCGGCCTCCTCCTCACCCGACACCACCTCCGGCACCACACCCAGGCGGGCGTGCACGCCAGCGACGAACTCGTCGCGGTTGGACGCGTCGCGCGTAGCGGAGGTCGCGACAAAGCGGATGGCCTCGACCTGGTGCTCGCGGCACAAGGCCGCGTACTCCGCGGTGGCGTCAAGCGTCCTGGCCAGGGCCTCGGGCGCGAACTGCCCCGTGCGATCCACTCCCTGTCCCAGACGCACCACCTTCATCAGGCGGACCACATCCGTCAACGACGCGCCGTCGGCGGCCACGTCGGCAATGAGAAGGCGGATCGAGTTAGTGCCACAGTCGATGGCGGCCACGCGGGTCATGCAGTTTCCTCCAGGGCGGGGCAGGTGCAACGGTCAGGTGTCCAGGCGTGCGCGATCATGTCGAGCGCCTCATCGCCCAGGGGGTTCACTCCCCTGCCGGCGGCGAGGGAGTAGCCCACCAAGACGTGAAGGCACTTGACGCGGTCCGGCATGCCTCCCGCGCTGATGCCATGGATCTCTGGAACGTCCTCAAGCACGTAGCGCTCGGCCAAGTAGCGCTCGTGCGCGGCGCGGTACGCCTCCGCGAGGGCCTCGTCCTGCCCAAGGCGCTCAGTCATGTCCTTCATCACGCCGTTGGCCTCAAGCGTCGAGACCGCAGAGACCGCCTCGGGGTGGGTCAAGTAGTACTGAGTCGGAAAGGGAGTGCCGTCTGGGAGTCGTGGAGCGGTGTGCACGACTGTGGGTTTGCCACATACGCAGCGGGCGGCGATGGCGACCACGCCTCTCGGTTCACGGCCCAATTGCTGGCGCAATGCGGCGATGTCGGCATCGGTCACGGCAGAGTCGGTCACCCTCCGAAGTCTACGTCGGTCAGCGGTTCCTTCTCACCCTGCGTCGGCTCGGGCTGCGGCGCCGAGTCGGTCTGAGCGGAGTCGTCCGCCGCAGCCGAGTCGTCCCTCGTCATCGACTCCCACAGCGTGTCATACCAGGGCTCCAACCCGGTCTTCGCGGTCTCGCCAGCCTCGGCATCGGCCCCAGCCTCGGGGTCAACCGCCGTCTCGGGGTCAACGACGCGGTACGGAGTCTCACCGGGAAAGACGTAGGCGAGCCGCTCCCGCGCCTGTGCTTCGAGATACGCAGGGTCATCCCAGCGAGCGACCTCTGCGTTCAGGTCGTCGACCTCGGCCTGGGCGACCTCAGCGTCTGCGCGGAGCCCTTCGAGCATCACCTGCTGGTCCAGGTAGGCACGCACGGCAGGCGCGACTACGGCGAACGCCAAGATGAGCATGCCGACAATCACCGCCGTGCGCCAGGTCAGCATGCTCGCGATCGAGCCCTGCGGGCTACTGGCGTCGATGCGCGGGGCCTGTGGTGTGGTGGAGCGCCCCGGGCCGGTGGAGCCGCGGCTCGATGCGCGTTGCGACGAGCGCGGCGCGGGGCGCTGCGAACTGCGCGCGGCGGGCCGCGCCGTGCGGCTCGCGGGTGCGCCGCCCGTGCGGCGGGTGCCATCGCCAGCAGGGCGCGCGGAGCTGCGCGGCGTGCCAGGGCGACGGGGAGAACTCACCGGACCATTGTCCCAGCCGCGCCCATGACTTCTGTCCAGCAGGGTGCCGCGAGTCGCGTGATCTCCCTCACCCACGTGCGGCCCGCACACCCGGGCCCGACGACGCATGCGCCCAAGCACGCAACAGGGCCGCGAACCCGAAGGTTCGCGGCCCTGTGTGGCAGCGGCGAGCGTGAGCCCGCCAGCCGTGGCTTACGCCGAGTACTTGCGCGGGAAGGCGGACTTGCCGGCGTACTTCGCGGCGTCGTCCAGCTCCTCTTCGATGCGCAGCAGCTGGTTGTACTTCGCGATGCGCTCGCCGCGGGCGGGTGCACCGGTCTTGATCTGGCCCGTGTTGAGCGCGACCACGAGGTCAGCGATCGTGACGTCCTCGGTCTCACCGGAGCGGTGCGACACCATGGAGGTGAAGCCGGCGCGGGTCGCGAGCGACACGGCGTCGATGGTCTCGGTGAGGGTGCCGATCTGGTTGAGCTTCACGAGCAGGGCGTTGGCGGCCTTCTCGTCGATGCCGCGCTGCAGGCGGGTGGGGTTGGTGACGAACAGGTCGTCGCCCACGATCTGGGTCTTGTCGCCAATGGTGGCGACCAGGTGCGACCAGTCGCTCCACTCGTCCTCGGACAGGGGGTCCTCGATCGACACCAGCGGGTAGTCGTTGACGAGCTGCTCGTAGTAGGCGGACATTTCTTCGCCGGACTTCGCGGTGCCCTCGAACTGGTAGGCACCATCCTTGAAGAACTCGGTGGCTGCGACGTCGAGCGCGAGCGCGACATCCTCACCGGGCGTCAGGCCGGCCTTCTCGATGGCGACCAGGATCAGGTCCAGCGCCGCGCGGTTGGACTCAAGGTTGGGCGCGAAGCCGCCCTCGTCGCCCAGGCCGGTCGCCAGACCGCGCTCCTTGAGCACGGACTTGAGAGCGTGGTAGACCTCGGCACCGTAGCGGTAGGCCTCGCGGAACGTGGGCGCGCCCACGGGAGCGATCATGAACTCCTGGATGTCAACGTTGGAGTCGGCGTGCGAGCCACCGTTGAGGATGTTCATCATCGGCACAGGCAGCACGTGTGCGTTCGGGCCACCGATGTAGCGGAACAGCGCGAGGTCAGCGGAGTCCGCAGCGGCCTTGGCCACGGCGAGCGAGACGCCGAGGATGGCGTTCGCGCCCAGCTTGCCCTTGTTGTCCGTGCCGTCCAGGTCCAGCATGGTCTGGTCGATCAGGCGCTGCTCGGTAGCGTCCAGGCCAACGATCTCGGGTGCGATGTCGTCGATGACCGCGTCCACGGCCTCCTCGACACCCTTGCCCAAGTAGCGGCCCTTGTCGCCGTCACGACGCTCGACGGCTTCGAAGGCTCCGGTCGATGCGCCCGACGGAACGGCTGCACGTGCGAACGTGCCGTCCTCCAGCGCGACCTCGACCTCGACGGTGGGGTTGCCGCGCGAGTCAAGAATCTCGCGTGCGCCAACGGCCTCAATGCTCGCCATGATGCTCCTTCAGTTGTGTGTGTGGTGTTCTCTTCGTGAGTCTAGCGATGGCCCGCATGGGGTGCGCCCTGACAAACGTCCTACGTGGGTGAACCTTCAGTGGCGGCCGATGCTGGGGAGGCAACCGCTGGGGCGCGCGGCCCAGTCGGGGCGCTCGCCTGGGCGGCACGCTCGGCCTCCCGGGCGGCAGCCTCGTACTCCCTCACGGCCGCGCGCAGCGCGCCCTCGGCGTCCACGCCCTCTGCCTGCGCGCGGGCGACCAGTTCCAGGAGTTGGTGGCCGATGTCGACGCCGGCGGGGTCGTTCACCTGCAGCCCCGCCTTGGAAGCGCGGCTGATGATCTTTTGCGCCCGCGCCAAGGCGGGCTGCTGGGCCGGGACGCCGTCCATGACGGACTGTCGTCCCTTCGTCTCGTTCTTGATCCGCTCCCACCGGGCGTGAACGTCCTCGGCCGTACCGGCATCGGCCCCACCAAAGACGTGCGGGTGGCGTTCAATCAACTTGTCTGCGACGCCGTCAGCGACGTCGTCGATGTCGAAGGGGTCGCTGGCGTGTTCCTGCGCAACGCGCGCGTGGAAGACGACCTGGAGGAGCACGTCGCCCAACTCTTCGCGCAGGTCAGCGCGGCTACCAGACTCGACGGCCTCGGCCAGTTCGTAGGCTTCCTCGAGGGCGTGCTTGATCAGCGTTTCGTGCGTTTGCTCGGCGTCCCAAGGACAGCCGCCGGGGGACCTGAGGCGGTCCATGACCTCGACCAGACGGGTGAGGCCATCACTCACTGGCGATCCAGTCCTCGTCGGGCTCGACGAAGGCATTCACGCCCGTGAACTCAGTGATCCACAGTGGGTCGCTCATGTTGAGGCGGTTGCTCGCGGACGGCATCACGAGATTAAGCGTCGTGATCAGTTCCGCCTCGGAGAAGTCTCCGGTGCGGGTTGAGGTCACGGCCTCGTCCTCGACGGATTGCGCGATCTCCGGCAGCAAGGTGCCCGTGGTGTCAGCCAGGCCATAGGCGCCCATGAGGTAGGCCGCCTCGACACCATCGACGAGTTCCTCGGTGGGCTGGCCTTCGACAGCCTCTGACCGCATCAGTTCGGCCGCCAGGTCCTCCATGTAGTCGCGGGAGTACTGAATGCCAAGGCGCTCGAGGTTGTCGAGCATTGGCTCGCGCATCACTTCGAGCGTCAGCACGCCGCGGCGCGTGACGGACACGTGACCCTGGCTGGTCCACGCGGTGTACAGGTCAGACACTCGCTCGTTCGAGATGTCCGTGTCCTGGTAGGACACCGCGGTTGACGGGGAGCCATCCTGGCCGGGTACTGCACACCCGGTCAGAACAACGGCCGTGCCCGCGAGGGCGGCGGCCAGGGCACGTCGGCGTCGGGGGATCGTCATGGGCCTCATCCTACTGGTGCCACGGACGTGGCCGTGATGACCTGGCGAACCCAGTCGAGCACCTCGGGTCCCTCGATGGGCTTGCCTCCCACGCGCTGGGTCAGCGGAGCCGGCACGAGCACCTGGCGCACCGCTGGCTTGACGAGCGTGCCCGGGTACAGGCGCGAGATCCGCATCGCGGCGGAGTCCGGCAACTCGAGCGGGCTGAACCGCACGAACTTGCCCTGCGCAACCACGTCGGTCACTCCCGTCTCGCGCACCTCGCAGCGCAATCGCGCCACGGCGAACAAGTTCTCCACGGGCTCAGGGAGGTTTCCGTAGCGATCGCGCAGTTCCTCGGCGACGGCCTCGAGTTCCTCAGCGGAGTTCGCCTCCGCGATCTTCCGGTACGCCTCAAGGCGCAGCCGTTCGTGCTCGATGTATTGCGTCGGAATGTGGGCGTCGATGGGCAGGTCGATCGTCATGGGCGCGCGCTCCTCGCCGCCCTCGCCGCGGAAGGAAGCTACGGCCTCGCCGACCATGCGGATGTAGAGGTCAAAGCCCACACCTTCGATGTGACCAGACTGCTCTGCGCCCAGCAGGTTGCCCGCACCGCGAATCTCCAGGTCCTTCATGGCGACGGCCATGCCGGCGCCCAGGTCGGTGTTGGCGGCGATGGTCTGCAGGCGGTCGTGCGCCGTCTCCGTCAGCGTGCGGTCCGGCGGGTACAGGAAGTAGGCGTATGCGCGTTCGCGGCCGCGGCCCACGCGACCTCGCAACTGGTGCAGTTGGCTCAGCCCAAACTTGTCCGCACGCTCCACGATGAGGGTGTTCGCGTTCGAGATGTCGAGGCCCGTTTCCACGATGGTGGTGCACACCAGCACGTCGTACTGCTTGTCGTAATAATCGACGATGACCTGCTCAAGTTGCTTCTCGCTCATCTGACCGTGAGCGACGGCGATCCGCGCCTCCGGCACCAGCTCGCTCAGGCGGCGGGCCTCTGCATTAATGGTCTTTACAGAGTTGTGGATGTAGAAGACTTGTCCGTCGCGCAGCAGCTCGCGACGGATCGCGGCGGCCACCTGCGGATTTTCCTGTGGCCCCACGTAGGTAAGGATCGGGTGCCGCTCCTCCGGCGGGGTCGCCAGGGTGGACATTTCACGGATGCCGGTGACGGCCATTTCCAACGTGCGCGGGATAGGGGTCGCGGACATCGCGAGCACGTCCACGTCGGTGCGCATGGCCTTCAAGGTTTCCTTGTGCTCCACGCCAAAGCGCTGCTCCTCGTCGACGATCACGAGCCCCAGGTTCTTGAAGCGCACCTGACCGGTGACGAGGCGGTGCGTGCCGATCACGAGGTCGACGCTCCCGTCCGCGAGGCCGTCGATGATCTCCTTGGCTTCCTTGTCACTCTGGAAGCGCGACAGTGCCTTCACAGTCACGGGGAACTGCGCGAAGCGCTCGGTGAACGTGTCGACGTGCTGCTTCACGAGCAGGGTCGTGGGACACAGGACTGCTACCTGGGTGCCGTCCTGGATGGCCTTGAACGCGGCACGGACGGCAACCTCCGTCTTGCCGAAGCCCACGTCGCCGCAGACGAGCCGGTCCATCGGCACGGAGCGCTCCATGTCCTGCTTGACCTCGTCAATGGTCGACAACTGATCAGGGGTCTCGACGAACGCGAACGACTCCTCAAGCTCACGCTGCCATGGGGTGTCGGGCCCAAACTCGCGGCCGGTCGTGGCCATGCGCGCGCTGTACAGGCGGATCAGCTCCGCGGCGATTTCCTTGACTGCCTTGCGTGCGCGCGTCTTGGTCTTGGCCCAGTCGGAGCCGCCCATCTTGTTGACGCTGGGGGCTTCGCCGCCCACGTACTTGGTGACCTGATCGAGTTGGTCGGTGGGGACTGACAGGCGGTCCGCAGGGCCGTTGCGCTTGGACGGCGCGTACTCGATTACGAGGTATTCGCGCTCGATCCCGCGCACGCTGCGCTTGGTGAGTTCCACGAACCGGCCTACGCCGTGGGCCTCGTGGACAACGAAGTCCCCGGGTCGCAATTGCAGCGGGTCGACCGCGTTGCGGCGTCGGCTGGGCACCTTGACCTTGGGGCCCGCAGCGACGGCGGCGCGTCCCGTGAGGTCGGACTCGTGCATCACCAGCACGCGGTCGTCCTCAGAACTAAAGCCCGCGCCGGTGATGTGCGGTATCACGGCGATGGCGCCGTCGAGCGGCTCGTACGATTCCTGCACGCGCGCGGGGATCTCGGCTTCGTTCAGTTGCTCCGCGAGTCGGTGCGCCGAGCCAGAGCCGGCCGCGGTCACGAGGACGCTCCATCCCTGAGCCAAGCGATCCTTCAGCAAGGCGAGCGCTTCGCGCAGGCGACCACGATGGTCCTCAAGGTCGCGCAACGCGGTGACGGTGGCATCGGCGCCACCAAAGGGGCCAAGCGTCGCGACAGCGAGCCCACGGTCCTGGGCGGCCTCGCGCAACTGTTCCAGGGTGAGGAACGAGCCTTCGGTGGGCTCAAGCGGGGAGTCGGCGCCGGCGGCCGCGGACACCCACGCCGCAGCGAGGAACTCGTCTGCCGTGCGCGCCAAGTCCTCCGCGCGTCGGGCGAGGCGCTCTGGCTCGACCAACACCACCGTTGTATTGCGCGGGAGCACCTCTGGCAACGCCTGTAGGCGGTCCACGAGCAGCGGGATGAGCGACTCCATGCCCTCGACTGCCTGTCCGTCTGCGACGCGGGTCAGCATCTCCGAGGCGGCCGGAATCTGCTCCACGAGGCTCGCTGCCCGGCTGCGCACATCCTCGGTAAGCAAGAGTTCGCGGCACGGCGGTGCCCATAGTCGGCCAACGGACTCAAGCGAGCGCTGGTCGGCAATGGAGAATGAGCGGATCGCGTCAACCTCATCGCCAAAGAACTCGATGCGCACGGGGTGCGCATCCGTGGGTGCAAAGACGTCCACAATGCCGCCGCGCACTGCAAACTCGCCGCGCCGCTCCACCATGTCCACGCGGGTGTACGCAGCCGCGCTGAGAGACTCCGTGAGCGCCGTCAGGTCGTGGCTCTCCCCCACCGCCACGTGCACCGGCTCAAGGTCAGCCAGGCCGGCTACCAGGGGCTGGAGCAAGGCGCGAATGGGGGCGACCACGACCTCGAGCGCCGGGAGCCCTGCTTCCTTCTCAACCTCGGCGGGGTGCGCCAGCCTGCGCAGCGTCGCGAGGCGCCGCGCGACCGTGTCGGAGCGGGGGCTCAGGCGCTCGTGCGGCAGCGTCTCCCACGCGGGCAGCACCGAAATCGTCGCCGGGTCGCGGTAGGCGCCAATGGCCGCGGCAAGCGTGTCCGCATCGCCTCCCGAGGCTGTCACAACAAGCAGCGGACCATCGGCATCAGCGCCACCCACGATCGCGGGAGCGGCCGATGCCGCAGCGATCAGGTGCGCGCCGTCCGCCAGCGCGGGTACAGACAGGTGGCTCAGCAGGGCGTTGAGGGGCTGGTTCACGCTTCTCCAGGCATGCCAATAAACCGGGATCTCCGGCTCCACTATCCTACGGACGCCGTGAGACATGCGTCACGGTTGACCGCGGGGTGACCATATCGACGTGCAGCTACGGCCCGCGGCGCGAACGGGTGGGACCCCAGCAGCGCGGTGAACCTAAACTTGACTGCATGACCGATGCGCGCGCAGAAGCGGAGCGGCTGCTGCGTCGCTTCGCCTCAGACACCAACCTCCTCATCGCGGGGCGCCCCATGACCGTGCTCGGCGAGGGCGTGGTCGCCGCATACCTCAGCGACATGCTGCGCGGCATGGGCGCTCGTGTGGATGGGGGGCAATCGGGCCAGGACGCTGACAGCACCGCAGCCGACAGGGTCGTGTTCGATACCGACACCGGGGCGATCACGCTCGGCGGCAACCCGACGGGCGGACGCGGCGACGCCGCGGGCCGGCTCGACTTCGCCGCCGCGCACATGCCAGTCTCCACGGCGATCGCCGCCGAACTCGCGAGCGCGGGCACGCTGGCCGGATTGTCGGTGGGTGTGTCGATGACCCTCGAACCCAAGACCGCCAACCTTGCCCTGCTGCTCGCGAGCGCGGGTGCCTCCGTCGCGGTGTACGCCCATCCAGACGAGACGGACCCGGAGGTAGCCGCCGCCCTCCGCGAGCGTGGCGTGCCCGTCGATGCAGACGCGGACGCAACCCCCGATCAAGAACTCGCTGGCGCGCTGGCGTTTATTGACCGTGGCTTCGACGTGCTGGTCGACGACGGCTCGCACGTCACCCGCTTGGCGCACGACCAGCGCCCCGACCAGGTCCGCCGCTGGCTGGGCGCCACCGAGGAGACCACGAGCGGCCTCACGCCCCTGCGTGCGATGCACGCCGGCGGCGCGCTGGCTACCGGCGTGGTCGCGGTCAACGACGCGGTCACCAAGACGGGCTTCGACAACCGCTACGGCACCGGACAGAGCTGCGTGCTCGCGATCGCCGACCTACTGGACACCGCGGGTGCGAGCGTGCGCGATCAACCTGCACTCGTGATCGGCTACGGCCCGGTGGGAGTGGGCGTCGCCGCGCACCTGCGGGCGCTGGGCGCGGACGTGCGCGTCAGTGAGATCGACCCGGCTCGCGCGCTGCTCGCTCTCCACGATGGCTACGAGGTGGGACCGGCCGATGCCCTGGGCAAGGACGCGCTCGTGGTGTCCGCCACGGGATGGCCGGGGACGGTCGGACCTGACCTCGTGGACGCTGCGGCTGCTGTGGCAGTCGCGGGCGGCGTACCGCACGAGATCTCGTGGCACGGCGGCCTCATCGCCGTCGCACCGCACGTGGACCGCACCACGACCGGCACCCTCATTCTTGACCGCGGCGGCTGCATCAACGTCACCGCTGCCGAGGGCAACCCGATCGAAATCATGGACCTGTCCTTCGCCACCCAACTCGCGGCCATTGCGGAGGTCGTCGGCACTCGCCCCAGCATCGGCGTCCACGCGCTGAGCCCCACCGCCGTTGACCACGTCGCCGCGACCGCAGCCCGCGTACGCGGGGTGACCCTTGCGCCGCAACCCACCCCGGCATCGGCCCTTCACTCGGACTGGCGCTCGCCGCGCTACGCCGTGCGCCCCGACCCCTCGGAGACCTCATGACCTCGTTCCCCGTCACGCTGTACTCGGCGGACCTCGTCCTGCCCATCACGGCGCCACCCATCCTCGACGGCGCGATCGCGGTGCGCGGCGAGCGCATTCTGCACGTGGGCGAGCGCGCGTGGGTCGAGGCCTCGTTGGAAGAACGCGGCCTCCCGGTCAACCATGTCCGGTGGCCAGGGGTCCTGATGCCCGGCCTCGTCAACGCCCACACCCACCTGCAGTACACCGGCATGGCGGAGGTCGCGAGCCGCACATACAACGGCTTCGAGGACTGGGTCACGGGCTTCAATCCCGTCTACCAGCGAGGCCACGACTGGGCGGCAGCGGCGGCGGATGGAGCGCGCCAGATGATCGTCGCAGGCGTCACGGCAGCCGCAGACATCGTCACCGATCCCGAGGCCGCGACGGCCCTCCACGATGCAGGGCTCGCGGGCATCGCCTACTGGGAGGTCATCGACTGGTCCAACGAGGACTGGCGCGAGCACGGTCGCGCCGAGGTCGAGGCGGCGCTGGATTCCATGCCCGACCGCCCCGGCTCGGGGCTGAGCCCGCACGCGCCCTATTCACTTGAGATTGTCCCGCTGCTGGAGATCCCGGACATCGTTCGCGAGCGCGGCAGGCGCATCCATATTCACCTGGGCGAGTCAGGTATCGAACGTGAGTTTGAGGCCGCTCACTTGGGGCCGTGGCAGTCCCAGGGGCTCGGGAGCTTGAGGGAGTTGAGGCAGGCAGGATTCGGCACGTCAGCGACGGACTACGTTGACCACCTGGGCGTGCTCGGGCCCGACTGCCACGTCGCTCACGGCGTGTACATGTCCGAGCGCGACCGGGCCATCCTCCGTGCACGCGGCACCACCGTGGCGCTGTGCCCGCGCTCCAACGAGATCATCGGACTCGACGCGCCCCCAGTCGCGGCCTACCTGCGCGAGGGCAGCCCCATCGCGATCGGCACGGACTCGCTGTCCTCTTCGCCTTCCCTCGATCCCATGGGCGAGATCGCGGCATTGATGCGCATCGCACGCGGCCAGGGCTACTCCAAAGACGACCTCGCCGAGCGGCTGCTCACCGCCGCGACGCTGGGGGGCGCGCACGCCATGGGCATCGACGAAGGGCCGCGACGCACTGGCTACTTGGCGGTGGGCGCCATGGCAGACCTCGCTTTCTTTGACACTCCTGTGACGTCGATCGAGGCCACCATCGTCACGCTCGCTGAGTCAGGCGACGGGCGCGCCGCTGCCACCGTCACCGCTGGCCGGGTGCGGCACACCACAGAGCGCTTCCGCACGGAGACCGGCCTGAGCGCCCCCACACCGCACGGAGTTGCGCGATGACCGCTGTCCCTGCCACGGCATCGGCCCTCTCCCTCGAGCCCCACCCGGAAGGCGGGTGGTTCAAGCGCGTCTGGACCGGCACCGTGCCGGTCGACACTCCCGGCGGAACGCGCCCGGCGGCCACCTGCATTCACTACTTGTTGCCGCCGGGTGAACGTTCCGCCTGGCACGTCGTCACCTCGGATGAGTTGTGGCTATGGCACGGTCCCGGCACGCTCACGCTCAGCCTGGGCGGCAACGGCGACCAACCGGCCGATGCCGTGGAGACCGTCACGCTCGGACCAGACCTGGCCGCGGGGCACCGACCCATGGCCGTGGTGCCGGCGGGCGTATGGCAGGCAGCGGACCTGGCGGGCCACACGGAGGCTCTCGTGAGTTGCGTCGTGAGCCCAGGATTCGACTTCGCCGACTGGGCACTGGCTGAGCCCACGTAGAATGGCCCGCGCACGAGGGAGCGATCAGCGTCGACCCCGCTCCATACCCTTCCCCCCGTTTCATATGGAGATCGCATGACTGTTCGCCCCCTGACCCGCGCCGGCATTGCTGCCGTCGCCCTGTCCGCACTGGCGCTAGCCGGCTGCTCGTCCTCGAACGAGGCCGAGACCTCCGCGACCCCCGCCGCAAGCGACACCCCCACTGCTGCGTCGACCACCGAGGCAGCCGCGACCCTCGACACCGTGACCGAGGGCAAGCTGACCATCGCCACCGGTGAGCCCGCCTACGAGCCCTGGATGGTCGAGGACGACCCGACCAACGGCGAAGGCTTCGAGTCCGCCGTGGCGTACGCCGTCGCGACCGAGCTTGGCTACCTGCCCGAGGACGTCGAGTGGGTCCGGACCTCGTTCGAGACCGCCATCGCCCCCGGCGCCAAGGACTGGGACCTCAACATTCAGCAGTTCTCCATTACCGAAGAGCGCCGCAACGCCGTCGACTTCTCCTCGCCGTACTACACGACCTCTCAGGCTGTCGTGGCCGACGCGGACTCCGACCTCGCTGGCGCCACCTCGGTCGCTGAACTCGCTGGCTCGCGCATTGGCGTGCCCTCCGGCACCACCAGCTACATCGTCGCCGCAGAGATGATCGGCGAGGACGACCTCGCAGTGTTCAACTCCGCCGAGGACACCGTCGCCGCGTTCAATGCGGGCCAGATCGACGCTTTCATCACCGACCTGCCCTCCGCGTTCTACCTGTCCGCAGTGGAGCTCGACAACGGCGCCATCGTGGGCCAGTTCCCGACCGAGGACGGCGCCGAGGGCGACCAGTTCGCGTTCCTGCTGCCCAAGGGCTCACCCAACACGGAGACCGTTTCCGCAGCAGTGGACGCCCTCGCTGAGGACGGCACCCTGCAGGCCCTCGAGACCGAGTGGCTGTCCGACGCGGTCGACGTGCCCGTTCTGAACTAAGGATGACCGCCGATGAGTGACGGAGCGCCACCGGTGCACGAGCCAAGTGCACTTGAGCTGCAACGACGGGAGTACCGTCGACAGGCCACGTGGCGCTCCGTCCTCATCGCAGCCGCTTCCACGGTCGCATTCGCGCTTGTCGCCGTCCTGGTCGTCGTCAACACCCCTGGCTGGGACGCCGTCAAGCAGACCTTCTTCAACTGGGAGATTGGGCGCGAGAGCTTCCCGGACATCCTTGAGGGCCTGTGGCTCAACATCCGGGCGCTGTTCTTTGCGGGAATCGGCGTGGCGATCTTCGGCACCGTGTTGGCCGTCATCCGGTCCCTGCGCGGGCCAGTGTTCTTCCCGCTACGCATGCTCGCGACCGTGTACGTCGATCTGTTCCGCGGTGTGCCAGTGCTGATCGTGCTGTACCTCGTGGGCTTTGGCATCCCCGCGCTG
This sequence comes from Demequina globuliformis, assembly GCF_000975155.1. Lineage (GTDB taxonomy): Bacteria > Actinomycetota > Actinomycetes > Actinomycetales > Demequinaceae > Demequina > Demequina globuliformis. Next base: position 1,675,069 of record NZ_BBRG01000001.1, on the reverse strand, counting down.
GACATCTTCCCTCCCATGAGCGCCGCGGTCTGGGGAACCATCGCGATTGGGCTGTGCTACTCGGCCTACGTGGCCGAAGTCCTGCGCGCCGGCATGGAGGCCGTGCACCCCTCCCAGCGCATCGCGGCGCGGTCCCTTGGCCTCAGCCATGCCAAGACCCTGCGCATGGTCGTGATCCCGCAGGGTGTCCGCAAGGTCATCCCTGCGCTCATGAACGACTTTGTGTCGATGCAGAAGGACGTGGGGCTGATCTCCGTCCTGGGAGCCGTCGATGCGATCCGCGCCGCACAGATCGACGTCGCTCTGACCTACAACATGACGCCCTACGTGATCGCCGCGCTGCTGTTCATCGCGATCTCCCTACCGCTGACGCGCCTCACGGACTATGTCGCGGCGCGCATGAACAGCCGCGAGCAGATCGGAGGAGTCGTATGAGCGTCCTCGAGGTCCGTGACGTCTGGAAGAGCTTTGGCGACAACACCGTCCTCAAAGGCGTTGACCTCACGCTCGACGAGCACGACGTCGTGGTACTGATCGGGGCGTCAGGCTCCGGCAAGTCCACGTTGCTGCGCACCATCAACCTGATCGAGCGCATCGATGACGGGCAGCTGCTCCTCAGCGGTGACGACATCTCCGATCCCGCCGTGGACATGGACAAGGTCCGGGCCCGCATTGGCGTGGTGTTCCAGCAGTTCAACCTCTTTCCTCACATGCGCGTCATCGACAATGTGACGCTCGCCGCCCGCAAGGTGCACGGCGAAAATGCCGCGACTGCTCGCGAGCGCGGTGCCGCCTTGCTGGAGCAGTTTGGCTTGGGCGACAAACTGAGCGACTACCCCGACCGGCTCTCCGGCGGTCAACAACAGCGCGTCGCCATTGTGCGCGCCATCCTCACCAACCCGGAATTGCTCTTGTTGGACGAGATCACGTCCGCGTTGGATCCCATGCTCGTGGGCGAGGTGCTCGACCTGGTGCGTGGGCTCAAGGAGCAGGGGTCAACCATCTTGATGGCAACCCACGAGATGGCCTTTGCGCGTTCCGTCGCCGACCGCGTGGTCTTCATGCATGGCGGCCGCATTCTTGAGGCGGGACCGCCGGAGCAGATTTTCGACGCGCCGCAGCAGCCGGAGACGCGCGAGTTCCTCGCGCGGGTCACGCACCACTAACTCTGCACCCGCCCCCGCACCCCCGCCTCTTTCGCCAAATGGCTCCATTTGGCTGTTTTAGGACTGCATAACAGCGAAATGGAGCCATTTGGCGTGGGGAGCGCGGGCCGATGCTTGGGTCGCCCAGTCAGCTTCCGTGGGTTCGCAATTGGCCCTCGTCGGGCAGTTCCATCTCAGCGGTCTCCGCCACGTTCGTCGGCAGCGACGGCCTAATCACTGTGCCGTCGGCACGGACGGTGCCGTGGAACGCTTCCGCGTCGGGCGCGCCAGGAATGCGTTCACCCTGGCCGTCGAGTGGAACCTCAAGCTCTGCCAACTGAGTGAGGCTGTGGCGTTCACCGCGCACGTCGATCGTGAGGCCTGGCCCCTCCTCGATAGCAAAGGAGATCGAGGCCTCGCGCACGGTCACCTTGACGCGGGTGCCGCGCTGGGTCAGGCGGAAGGTCAGCGAGGGCCACCCCTCCGGTAGGCGCGGGTCAAAACGCAGCACCTCGCCGTGGTCACGGAACCCACCAAAGCCGTACACGAGCGCCGACCACACCCCGCCTGTGGACGCCGTGTGCACGCCGTCCGCTGCATTCGAGTGCAGGTCGCCCAAGTCAACGAAGAGACTGTTCCAGAAGTACTTCAGCGCCAGTTCGTGATAGCCCACCTCGGCCGCGATGATCGACTGCACCACGCCTGACAGCGTGGAATCGCCCGTGGTGATCGGGTCGTAGTACTCGAAGTCCTTGCGCTTTTCCTCGAGCGTGAAGTGCTCACCTTGGAGGAACAAAGCCAAGACCACATCGGCCTGCTTCAAAATCTGGAAACGGTAGATCACCAGCGGGTGGAAGTGCAGCAACAACGGGCGCTGCTCCGGCGGAGTGTTGGCCAGGTCCCAGACCTCGCGCTCATTGAAGAGTGCGTCCTGCGGGTGAATGCCCAGGAGCTCGTCCCACAGCACCGCCATGCCGTCGGCCGCACGCGTCCACTCGGTGACCTCATCCTCGGTGAGTCCCAGGCGCGCGACCATCTTGTCGTGCTGCTCGGGCCAGCGGTCCTTGAGCTTCCGAACTGCCTGAGCCGCGCAACGAAGGTTAAAGCGCGCCATCACGTTCGTATAGAGATTGTCGTTCACGACAGTCGTGTACTCGTCCGGGCCCGTCACCCCGTGGATGCGGAAGGACTCACCCTTGCCCTCGACTTTGCGCCAAAAGCCCAGGTCCGCCCACATGCGCGCGGTTTCGACCAGAATGTCGATGCCGTTGCGGGCCAGGAACTCGTCATCGCCGGTGGCGCGCACGTACTTGTCGATCGCATAGGAGATGTCAGCGTCAATGTGATACTGAGCGGTGCCGGCCGCGTAGTACGCAGACGCCTCCTCCCCGTTGATGGTGCGCCAGGGGTACAGCGCACCGTGCTGGGCCAACTCCCCCGCGCGTCGGCGCGCCGCCGGCAGCATCTGATAGCGATACCGCAGCGCATTGCGGGCGATAATCGGGGACGTGTACGTGAAGAACGGCATCACGTAGATCTCTGAGTCCCAGAAGTAGTGGCCGCCATAGCCGGAACCCGTGAGGCCCTTCGCCGGCACCCCTAGGCCGTCGCCGCGCGCGGCAGCCTGTGCCAGCTGGAACAGGTTCCACCGCACTGCCTGCTGGATGTTGTCGTGTCCCTCGATCTCGACGTCCGACCGGTCCCAGAAGCTCTTCATCCACGCCAACTGTTGCTGGTACTGGGTGTCGATGCCCTCCTGCTGCACTCGGTCGAGCGTGCGGTGGCAGCGGTCGGCGAGCTCGCGCGCAGGGACCAGACGCGACGTGTGGTAGCTGACGACCTTGGTCAGGGTGAACACCTGGCCGGGCTCGGCGCGCGCGCGGAACACGTGCTTGGCGTAGTCGGGATCAACCTCGTCAATCCGGTCGTACTCTCCGTCGAACTCGACGTGATGCTGCATCGCCGCCGCCAGCGTCATGCCCGAGTCCTTGGCCTTGTAGCCCAACACCACACGGGAGCCTTCGGCGTGCTGCACGCGCGGCTCGAGGACCCGGTCGTCCAGGCGGTTCGCCTTGCGCGGGTCGGCCATGCCGGTGTGGACCGGAGTGGCACGGTACTCATCGAGTCCGGCCTGCCGGTTCAGCAACTGCGAGGAGATCGCGATGGGCGCGGCCTCGTCGAGCAGTTCCACCTCGTACGTCATCAACGCGAGGTGGCGCTGGGCGAACGACACCATCCGGCGGGACTTGACCCGAACCCGGTTCCCCGAGGGCGTGCGCCACAGCAACTCACGGGTGAGAACGCCGTCGCGCATGTCGAGCACCCGCTCGTACTCGATCAGGTCCGCGGCGGACAGCAGGAGTGGCTCATCATTGACGTACAAACGCATGATCTTCGAGTCCGGCACGTTGACAATGGTCTGGCCGGTGCGGGCGAAGCCGTATGCCTCTTCCGCGTGCTGAATGTCCCACGTCTCGTGAAACCCATTGATGAACGTGCCATGCGCGTGCGCGTCATGCCCATCCTCAACGTTGCCGCGCAACCCCAAATAGCCATTACCGACCGCGAAGAGAGTCTCGGTGACCCCGAGGTCGTCCTTCGAGAACTCGGTTTCGACAAGCCGCCATGGGTCCACCGGGAACCGGAGCCGGTCCATGTAGTCCGGCGTCGCGTTGTCCGGGTCATTGTGCCGTGCGGCCTTCATCCCATCAGCTCCTCAAGGTCGTTCACCACAATGTCGGCTCCGTTGTCGAGCAGCGCCTGCGCGCCCGCGCCACGGTCCACACCCACGACGAGGGCAAAGTCACCCGCCGCCCCCGCTTGCACGCCGCTGAAGGCGTCCTCGATCACCACGGCATCGGCCGTTGCCACGCCCAATCGGCGCGCGGCCAACTCAAACATGTCAGGCGCTGGCTTGCCCGCGATGCCCTCGGTGGCAACAGTGTTGCCGTCCACGACCACCTCGAACTCGGGCGAGAGGCCCGCAGCGGCCAGCACCTCAGTCGCGTTGCGCGAACTCGACACCACTGCGACCGGGACTCCCGTAGCGCGCAGGTGATGGACGAGCTTCGCGGAACCGGGATACGGCGCCACACCCTCTGCGCGCAGCACCGCCATGAACGCGTCGTTCTTCACGTTACCGATCCCGCACACCGTCTCCGCTCCGGGAGGGTCGCTCGGGTCGCCCCACGGTAGTTCGACGCCTCGCGAGCGTAGGCACGCATCGACACCGTCGTAGCGTGGCTTGCCGTCGACGTAGGCGAAGTAATCGGCATCCGTATACGCCGGCGTAATGCCGTGTCGCAAAAAGTACTCGGTAAACATCGCCGCCCACGCCTTCATGTGGACCTCGGCGGTCGGGGTCAGCACCCCGTCCAGGTCAAAGAGCGCCGCGCGGTAGGTGCGGCCGGGGGCGGGCGGGATGGTCCAGGTCGAGGTCATGCGTACTCCCTCGGTCGGGGACGGGCACGGTCGGGTGCGGGTAGGAACTCCCGCGGCACTGCCTGCTTCGATAGTAGTGACGCTCCCAGGGGGGTTGTCCATTCCCCGCCGGCCGAAGTCCCTCGTGAGGTGGCAGGAAATGCACGTCTAGCGGGCACTCAACAGCGAAATGGTTCCATTCGGCGTGGAGAGGGCGCTGGGTGGCCGTGTGACTCGGCGCGAGCGAAACGCTAGGGGCGCGGCGAGTGGAAGTATTGCTGCGCCGCCTCAAGCCCGTCGGTGACGACGCCTTCCGCGGCATCAGCGGCCAGGGCGATGAGCAAGTCGAGCTCTTTGCGCTCGGCGCCAGAGAAAGGCTTCAACACAAAGGTCGCCGCGTCCATGCTGCCCGGAGGACGGCCGATGCCGACCCGGACCCGCACGTAGTCGGGCGTACCAAGGGCCTTGGTAATGTCCTTGAGTCCGTTGTGGCCACCGGATCCACCACCGCGCTTGAGCTTGACCTGCCCGAAAGGCAGATCGAGTTCGTCGTGCACCACGATGACGTCCGCGGGGGCGACGGACTGGTACGCCGCGAGCGAGGACACCGGACCGCCGGACACGTTCATGTAGGACATCGGCACCGCAACCACCACGGGTTCGCCCCCGATGCGGACCGTCGCCGCCCTGGTGCGCGACTTCTTGTGCACGCTCAGCTTGGAACCGGATCTTGCGGCGAGTTCATCGATGACCATCTGGCCGATGTTGTGGCGGGTCCCCGCATACGTGTCACCAGGATTGCCAAGCCCCACGATGAGTCCGCTCACGTCCGTGTCCTTCCGTCTGCGAGGCGGTTGGCCGTGCGCAGGTCAATGTGTGCGGCACCAGTGTCCCGCGAAACGCGACGCGCCCGCCACCACAGGTGACGGGCGCGTCGCAACGGCGGTGCGAGTTAGGACTCGTCGCCCTCGGCGGCAGCCTCAGCGGCGTCACCCTCGGCCTCGGCGTCAGCCTCAGGCTCCTCGGCCGCGGTGCGCGGCACAGAGATGTGGATGATCAGCTGGTCAGCGTCGCCGGCCAGCTCCGAACCCTTAGGCAGCTCGAGGTCGCTGGCGACCTTCTTGTCGCCCTCTTCCATGCCCTCGATGTTGACGGTGAGGTACTCGGGCAGGTGCGTGGCCTCGGCCAGGATCTGCAGCGAGGCGTTCTCGAGAACGTGGATGGTGCCGGGAGCGGACTCGCCCTCGACGTGCACGGGCACGTCAACGGTGATCTTCTCGCCCTTCTTGACCAGCAGCAGGTCAACGTGCGTGATCGTGCGCTTGATGGGGTTGCGCTGAACGTCCTTGGCAACGGCAAGCTGCTCGTCGCCGTCAACCGCGATGGTGAGCAGGGCGTTGGGGTTCTTGAGCGCCATCATCGTGTCGTGACCCGGCAGCAGCAGGTGCGTGGGGGCTTCACCGTGGCCGTAGAGGACGGCGGGAATGAGGTCGGCGACGCGAGCGCGGCGGGCCGCACCCTTGCCGAATTCGGTACGCGCCTGAGCGGCGAGCAGCAGCTTGTCAGCCATGAGGTTCTCCTTGAGGGATTCGGTATGTGGAGCCAGGCAAGGCAGGCGTCAACAGCACACCGCCGCGTCGATCACGCCGGCACCCATGGTGACCAGCCTCGCCGAGGAACCGCATCAGTCTACCGGACGCGCATGCGTGATGCGTGATCGCGCGGGGCTCGGGCAGTGTGCGCGGTCATCGCGCCTGCTTTTCGGCAAGATGTACCAGCCCGGTGAGGAATCAGAACACCCCACGGCGCGTTGCTCACCAGTATGAGCACACCTGCGCAGTCAATGAGGCAAGGCAGTACCGGTGACATCTGGGAGAAAGGCGCCCGAGCGGGCTACGCCGTATCCGGCGCCCTCCACATCATGCTCGGATTCCTGATCGCCAGGATCGCATTTGGCAGTGGCGAGGAAGCCAGTTCAAGCCAAGCGCTCTCCGAGATCGGAAGCACCACGCTGGGCGCCGTGATCCTGTGGATCGCGGTCGTGGCGTTCGCCGCTTTGGGGCTATGGCAACTCGCTGATGGGTTGCGCTCCCGCGACAGCGCGAAGGATCGCGTCAAGTCACTCGGCAAGGCCGGCGTGTACCTCGTGCTCGCATTCACCGCGGCATCGATCGCCATGGGATCGTCCGGGGGCGGCGGCGACTCGCAGGCGCAGGGCATCGTCGCGACCATCCTCGGCTGGCCCGGCGGCCAGTTCATTGTGGGTGCCATCGGCATCGGCGTCCTTGGCGCTGGCCTGTTCCACATCGTGAAGGGCGCCCGCAAGAAGTTCATGGAGGACCTCCGCGCCGTACCTCCCCGTTCTGGAAAAACCGTCCGTGCCTTGGGCGCGACCGGCTACATCGCCAAGGGTGTGGCGCTCGGCGTCGTTGGCGGCCTGTTCACTTACGCGGCCGTGACCGCCGACCCCGACGATGCGGAGGGACTCGACGGTGCAGTGAAGAGCCTGCTCGATCTGCCGGGCGGGCCCGTGATCGTGGTCATCGTCGGCATCGGGTTCGCCGCCTACGGGCTGTACTCGTTTGTCCGCGCTCGCTACGCACGGATGTGACGCGATGATGGGACCAGGACCAGGTTTTGCCGCGCCCACGCGCGGCCAGGTGGGCCGCGGCATCGTCTTTCGCGTGCTCCTACCCGCAGCGATCCTGTGGGGCGCAGTCGTCGGCACCGGCTTCTTGCTCGTCGACGTCATCGGCATTGATGAGCAGGCGATCAATCAGGCAGCTGTCGACCTGCGCACAGCAACGCTCGACTCCGTCACAGCGGTCGTGTCCGAGCTCGGCAACACGCAAGTGTTGATGGCCACCTGCGTAGTCGGCGTCGCCTTCATCTGGTGGCAGTCAAAGCAATGGTGGTTCGCAATCGTGCCAGCCATCGCTCTCGCGGTGGAGGCGCTGGTCTTTCTGACCGCCTCGCTTGTCGTGGGCCGGCCGCGCCCTGAGGTCGACCAGCTTGATCATGCGCCACCCACGTCGAGCTTTCCCAGCGGGCACACGGGTGCCTCCACGGCCGTGTACCTCGCGTTCGCCTTGTGCGCGTCGAGAATCCGCCACACCGGTCTGCGCGTGACAGTGCAGGTCGTGTGCGTCATCATCCCCATCGGCGTAGGGCTATCGCGGGTGTACCGCGGGATGCACCACCCCACCGACGTGATCGCGGGATTCGTGGTCGGCACCACGTGCGCGCTCATCGCCTGGAACTGGGTGCCGCTGCGCGACAGCGCGGAGCGCGTGGTGGCTGCGTCCGCGATGCACACCTCGGCGACATAGGGAACCACCCACATACGTGAGGGCCGATGCCGGGGTGACCCCGGCATCGGCCCTCACGTATGTCGCGGCATTCGCCGCGTCAAGAGCTGGGCTTAGACGTTGCCCTGAAAAAGGCTGGTGACGGAGCCGTCGTCGAAGACCTCGCGGATGGCGCGTGCCAGCAGCGGGGCGATCGACAGGACGGTCAGCTTGTCGAAGCGCTTGTCGTCGGAGATTGGCAAGGTGTCGGTCACAACGACCTCGGTCACGCCGGAGTCGCGTAGGCGCTCCACCGCGGGTCCGGACAGCAGGCCGTGCGTGGACGTCACGATAACGTCCTTAGCGCCGTTCTCGAACAGCGCCTCCGCGGCCTGGACAATGGTGCCGCCGGTGTCGATCATGTCGTCCACGAGCACGCAGGTGCGGCCCTCGACCTCACCGACAAGTTCGTGCACCTTGACCTGGTTCGGGACGGACGGGTCACGGCGCTTGTGGATGATCGCCAGCGGAGCACCCAGGAAGTCGGACCACTGATCGGCCAACCGCACGCGGCCAGCGTCGGGAGACACGATGGTGAGGTTGTCAGGGGCGACGCGGGTCCGCACGTACTGCGCGAGCAGCGGCATGGCCCACAGGTGGTCGACGGGGCCATCGAAAAAGCCCTGGATCTGCGAGGTGTGAAGATCGACCGACATGATGCGGTCTGCGCCGGCGGTCTTGAAGAGGTCAGCCATGAGGCGAGCGGAGATGGGCTCGCGTCCCTTGTGCTTCTTGTCCTGACGGGCGTAGCCGTAGCACGGCATGATCACGGTGACGCGCTTAGCGGAGGCACGCTTGAGCGCGTCCACCATGATGAGCTGCTCCATGATCGACTCATTGATGGGCGCCGCGTGGGACTGCAGGACAAAGGCGTCAGCGCCGCGCACCGACTCGCCGAAGCGCACATACAACTCGCCGTTAGCGAAGGTGTACGCGGTGGTGGGGAGCAGCTCGATCCCCATCTCCTCGGCGACGGCCGTGGCGAGCTCGGGGTGTGCCCGGCCGCCGGCCAGGACCATCCGCTTCTCGCTCGCGTGCGAGATATCTGAGCTCATGACTCTCCTTCAGTCTCTGTCGCGGCGGCTCGCTCTGCTCGAGCACCCTCCGACAGTCCATCATCGTTGCTGCGCAGCGCCTCGTGGGCTGCTGAGGCTGAGGGCGTTCCTGGACGGCGCTCCAGCACCCATCCCTCAACGACTTGCTGGGGCGAACTGTTGCGACCGAGCGCACCCGGGGGCACATCGCGGCGGATCACCGCGCCCGCTCCGGTGTAGGCGCCGTCGCCAATCGTGATGGGCGCGATCAGGGAGTTGTCTGATCCCACCCGCACGTGGTCGCCAATGGTCGAGCGGTGCTTCGTGACACCGTCGAAGTTCACGAAGATGGTCGCCGCACCGATGTTCGTGTAGCGGCCAATACTGGCGTCGCCCACGTAGCTCAGGTGCGGAACCTTGGAGTGATCGCCAATGGACGCGTTCTTGGTCTCGACAAACGCGCCAATCTTGCCGCTGGCACCCAAGTGAGTGCCGGGTCGCAGATACGAAAACGGCCCGACCGTCGCGTCTTCATCGATGACGGAAGCCGAGCCGTGGGTACGGGTGACGGTGGCGCCAGCGCCGACCTGCACGTCCGTGAGAGTGGTGTCGGGGCCCACCGTGGCGCCCGAGGCAATCTGGGTTGCGCCGTGCAACTGCGTGCCGGGCAAAATCGTGACGTCTGGCGCGAGCTCGACGTCCGCGTCGATCCAGGTCGTTGCCGGGTCCACGACGGTCACGCCTTCACGCATCCAGCGCTCCACGATCCGGTCGTTGAGCGCGCGGCCCAGCTGTGCGAGTTGGACCCGGTCGTTCACGCCCTCGACGGCACCGGCGTCGGGCGCGACGAACGCGTGTGCGCGGCCACCCTCGCGGCGGGCAATGGCGATGACGTCTGGCAAGTACATCTCGCCCTGAGCGTTGTCCTGGTCCAATTGCGCGACGGCGCCGCGCAGAGCGGCGGCATCGAAGATGTAGATGCCGGAGTTGATCTCGTCGATCTCGCGCACGTCGTCAGAGGCGTCCTTGTGCTCGACAATCTCGACAACCTCGTCGGTTCCGGCGTCACGCACAATCCGCCCGTAGCCCGTGGGGTCCTCCACCCGCGCCGTCAACACGGTGACTGCAGCGCCCGCGTCGGCATGCGAGTCAAGCAACGCGCCCAGGAGCTCCGCGTCCACGAGCGGCACGTCGCCGCTGGTGACCACGATGGCGCCCTCAACCTGCGTCTCCAACACGGACGTATCACCCACGGCACCGGCGGCCACCTGAGCGGCGATCGCGGTGGTGTCCAGCGCGGACAGGCCGCAGTACACGGCGCGACCTGTGCCGGGGATCTCGTCTTGATCGGCAAGCAACGCGTGGGGGGCGATCTGGGTGATGTGCTCCGCGACCTGCTCTCGCTCGTGGCGGACCACGACCACGATCCGCTCTGGGTCGAGTTCGGCTGCTGCCGAGAGTGCGTGTCCTACGAGTGATCGGCCTGCGATGGAGTGCAAGACCTTCGGGGTAGCGGACTTCATCCGGGTACCTGCCCCGGCCGCGAGAATCATCACGGCGGCGGGTCGAATCCGACTCACCGGACCCCCTTCGGGTGGCTGTGAACGATGGTGAGCACCACTCTACCTGCCGTGCGAGGGCAGAGGCGTCCCGAGCATCGGCCCGGGTCACCTCACTGTGCGCGGTTCCCCGCGCACCCCGCTCCGCCCACAGGATTCGAACCTGTACTGCGAGGCTCCAAAGGCCTGCGTGCTGCCGTTACACCAGGGCGGAATGCGTGACTGGCGGTGCTACGAGGGACCAGTCTGCCAGGATTCGCGGCACACTAGGAACCGTGACTGATGAAAACCGCAAGGCTCCCCGTGCCCGCATGACCGCTCGCGACCGTCGCGAGCAGCTGCTGATCGTCGCGCGCGGCCTGTTCGCCGAGCGTGGTTTCGACGGTACATCAGTCGAGGAAATTGCGGCCCGGGCGGATGTGTCGAAGCCCGTCGTCTACGAGCACTTTGGTGGAAAAGAAGGCGTCTACGCGGTCATTGTTGACCGCGAAGTCGAGGCTCTGCTGGGCGCGCTCACAGGTGCCCTGTCTGAGCGCGGGCACCCCCGCCAACTCGTGGAACGCGCCGCCCGCGCGCTCCTGGATTACATCGAGTCCTCCCCTGACGGCTTCCGCATCCTTGTCCGTGATTCTCCGGTCGCCCAGGCCTCTGGCACGTTCTCGTCGCTCATTGGCGATGTCGCCACGCAGGTGGAGCATCTGCTCGCCCACCAGTTCTCCAAGCGGGGCCTGGATCCCGTGACGGCGCCCATTTACTCGCAGATGCTGGTGGGCATGGTCGCGCTTGCCGGCCAGCACTGGGCAGAGGTGCGCGAACCCAGCAAGGACGAGGTCGCCGCACACCTCGTGAACCTTGCCTGGAACGGCCTGAGCAACTTTGAGCGCGACCCGGTGATGCCACCGGTTGAGTAGCGCTGAAAGGGCGACAGACCGGTACGGACCAGGGCCGATGCGTGGGTCACCCCGCGCATGCAACTGACGGCTGCAATACAGTCGTCAGTGCACGTGTCCCTTCCCGGATTGGACTTCCCATGATTCAGGGCTTCAAGGAATTCATCACTCGCGGCAACGTCGTTGACCTCGCTGTCGGCATCGTGATCGGCACGGCTTTTGCGGCCGTGATTACGTCGGTCGTGGACGGCATCCTCACTCCGATCATCGCCATGATCTTTGGTGAGCCTGACCTGACGCAGGTCATGACGTTCACGATCAACAACGCTGTTTTCAGCATCGGGTTGGTGCTTGACGCACTCTTCAAGTTCGTGACCATCGCTGCGGCGATCTACTTCGTGGTCGTGGTGCCCATGAACAAGCTCGCTGCTCGCCGCAAGAAGGCGGACGAGGTCGTGGAGGAGGAGGGCCCCACCGAGGTCGAGCTCCTCATGGAGATTCGCGACGCGCTCGCCAAGCGCTGACCTCCTCCCGCCAAATGGCTCCATTTCGCTGTCTAGCGCCGCTAAACCAGCCAAATGGAGCCATTTGGCGTGAAGTGTGGTCTCGGGGGCGGGGGTTAGTTGACGATCGTGGCGCCCGGCGCCGGGCCAGAGGCGGTCAGCACCGAGTCGGCCACATCGGCAGCGCTAATGTGAGCGGCGATCGCGAGCGCATGCTGCCGCGACCTGCCCAGAGCCGCCACGGTGGGGCCCGAGCCGGAGACCATGACCCCCAACGCCTCCGCCTCCCGCGCGGCGTCCATCACCCTGGACAGGTGCGGCGCGAGGTCGAGCGCCGCCGCCTGCAGGTCATTCGACAGCGCCGCACCTACACGGTGGGGGTCGCCTGACATCAGGGCCGCCATCAGTTCCTGGCTAATCTGCGGGTCCGCTTCGACCGGGGCGCCGTCTGCCACCTGCTCGTCGAAGCGGCCGTACACCGCTGGCGTCGATAGACCCGCGCGCTGCGTCGCCAACGTCCAGTGGAACTCGCCCCGAGACATCGCTGGGGACAGATCGCTGCCACGTCCCAGGCCCACCGCAGTGTGGCCGTGCAAAGAGAAGGGCACGTCAGCCCCCAATGAGGCGGCGATCGTGTCGAGTTCCTGGCGCGACACCGCCATGCCCCACGCCTCGGCACAGGCAACGAGCGCGGCGGCGGCGTCCGCGCTTCCGCCAGCCATGCCGCCTGCGACCGGCACTCCCTTCACGATATGAAGGTCTACGCCCAAATCCATGCCGTACGCCGCACGCAGCGCATACGCGGCCTTCACCGCCAGGTTGGAGGCGTCGGTGGGGACGGCAGCAGTGTCGATGCCGAGCGTGCGCGGCGCCTCGACCGTGACACGAATCTCGTCGTCATCACGCACGGTCGCCCGCACCGTCTCGTAGAGGTCGACGGCTTGAAACACTGTCGCGAGCGGGTGATAACCGTCTGCACCCAGCGGTCCCACGGCGAGCTGAAGGTTGATCTTGCCCGGCGCACGGACAGTCACGGAGGGGCTCATGCCGCTCACTCTCCCAGATATCCCCGCCCGGCGAGAAACGGGCAGGCTTCTAGGCGGAGCGTTGCGCAGCGAGCGCCTCACTGATGCGCACAAAGTCACCGATGTCGAGTTGTTCACCGCGAGTCAGCGGCGCAATCCCGACGCTCACCAGTGCGTCCTCCGCGGCCGCCCCGGAACCGGCGATCCCGGCCAGCGCGCCACGCAGGCCCTTGCGTCGCTGAGCGAAGGCCGCATCGATCACTGCGAACACATCTTGGCGGCTCGCGTCCGTGGTGGGGACCTCGCGCCGCTCCATGAGCACGAGCGCGGAATCCACGCGCGGCACCGGCCAGAACACGGCACGTCCCACGTCCCCGGCGCGTCGCACCGAGCAGTACCACGCCGCCTTCGCTGACGGAATGCCGTACGTGCGCGAGCCCGGCCCGGCCGCGAGGCGGTCAGCGACCTCGGCCTGGACCATGACGAGGACGCGCTCGAGGGTCGGAAACGTCTCCAAGAAGTGCAAAATGACCGGTACGGACACGTTGTAGGGCAGGTTGGCGACCAGCGCTGTCGGCGCGGCCTCCAGCGAGGTCACCTTGAGCGCGTCGCTGTGCATGACGGTGAGCCGCTGGGCTTCCTCGGGTGCACGTTGGGCGACGGTGTCCCCCAACGCTCCCGCGAGAAGAGGATCGATCTCGACGGCGGTGACGTGGGCGCCGGATTCCAGCAAGGCAAGGGTCAGTGAGCCCAGGCCAGGGCCCACCTCGACGACGTGGTCGGACGCGCCCACGCCCGCGATACGGACAATGCGACGCACAGTGCCGGCGTCCACGACGAAGTTCTGGCCCCACTTTTTCGTGGGAGCGGTGCCGAGGGACTCCGCGAGTGACCGGATGTCCGACGGGCCGAGGAGTTCGGCCACGCGTTTAGTACCAGCCGACGCTCTGCGAGTGGCCCCATGCGGCACAGGGGCTGCCGTAGCGGCCCGAGATGTAGGACAGACCCCAGCTGATCTGGGTCGCCGGGTTGGTCGCCCAGTCGCTACCGTGCGAGGCCATCTTGGAGCCGGGCAAGGACTGCGGAATGCCGTGGGCGCCTGACGAACTGTTGTGGGCGTTGGAGTTCCAGTTGGATTCCTTGGTCCACAGCGCGTTGAGGCAGCTCCACTGATCCCCGGTCCAGCCCTTGGAGGCGGCCATCTCCTTGCCGATCGCGCGGTTGGTGCCAGCGTTAGAGACGCCGGTGGGGATGGCGGGCTTGGTCTTGGTGCCGATGGCGACGACCTCGTCGACGGGCTCATCGACCACGACGGTCAGCCCCTCGGAGCGTTCCACCTCGACGCCGTCCTTCAGGGTCACCTCGTAGGAGACCAGCGCGGTGCCGTCCTCTCCCTCGGTGACGACCTTCTCCGTCCCCTTGTCCGTGTTGGGGTCATCCTCTTGCACCGAGCCGTGCTCGAGCTTGACTTCCTCAGTCGTGGTGACGACCTCGATGTCGGTGGACGCAGCCTCGACTGGCGCGAGGGTGGCCTCGGCGGCGGCGACGTCCTTATCCGTCTGCGGGCTCGCGAAGGCGTTGACGCCAGCAGAGGCGAACGAGCCGACGGCGAAGGCCGACAGTGCCACGCCGACCGTCACGGTGCCGACGGTGCGGCGACGGAAGCGGGTCTTGGTGCGGGTCTCACGGCGCCCACCGGGCGCAGGGGTCGTGCGTCGGTAACTCAAGTTTGCGGTCCTTTCGTGCGCGTCACGGAGGTGCCATCCAAATAACGAAACCGTAACGGCGAATGGTCCTTTATCTCACAGCTGGCCCCACATGCGCCACCCCACGTGACGACAGTCACAGGCATGCGGTGGCCCCGAGAGGGACCTACCACGGCCCGTACAGCGACTCCGATGTGGCACTCACGGTCTCGCAGACAACGCGCAGATCAGCCTCAAGAACGTCCGCCACCGTGCGCGCGGTGAGCGCCGCCAAGGCGGGATGATTCGGCGTGCCGCGGTGGGGGTGCGCCGTCAGAAACGGGGAGTCAGTCTCGACCAAGACGTGGTCCAACGGCGTGACCGCGAGAGCAGCACGCAACGCCCCGGCGTTCTTGAACGTGACCGTGCCCGCAAAGGACAAATACCAGCCACGTTGGGCCGCCAGCCGCGCCAATCCGGCATCGCCAGAGAAGCAATGGAAAACCGTGCGCTCGGGCGCGCCGTCCCGGTCAAGGACCTCGACGACGTCAGCGTGCGCGTCACGGTCATGGATCTGGAGAGGGAGGTCGAGCTCCTTCGCGAGCGCGATGTGATCGCGGAACGCGGCCACCTGCGCGTCCCGGCCCTCCGGGCCCGTCCTGAAGTAGTCCAGCCCCGTCTCGGACACCACGCGGATGCGTTCGCCACGAGCCAAGTCCGCGATGGTCGCAAAAGCCTCGTCATACGTGCCCGCGGCAGCAAGCACAGCCGCCTCGTTGGGGTGGATGGCCACTCCCCCGAGCATCTGCGGGAACCTCGTGACGGCATCGGCCGTCCAGATCGCAGAGTCGACCTCGCAGCCCACCTGAACCACGCGGGTCACGCCAGCGGCGGCGGCATCCTCGAGGCGCCGCTCAACAGAGCGCGGCTCATCCCCTGCCGGGTACTCAAGGTGGCAATGGTTGTCGACGATGGGCGCCGGAAGCGCCTCAGGAACCGGCGGCCACTGGCCCGCGCGGGTCACTCGTCGTCGCCTCGCATACGCGCCAGCTCGTCCTCAACAATCGAGTCATCAAGCTTGACGAAGATGGGCGATGGCTGAGCCACCGGCGTGCCTGGCACGACCTCGTTGCGCGACCATGTGTTCGCGACCGCGGAGTAGTCTCCCTGGATCACGGGGTAGTGGCGGTCGGGCAGGTCCAGGTCCTCGACCTCGTTCATCTGCGGCATGGGCGCAAACGTGCCGGTGCCGCCCAAGGCCTCGTGAACCTTCTGCGCCGAGTGCGGCAGGAACGGCGCGAGCAGTGTGTTGGCATCGGAGACCAACTGCGCCGCCACGCCCAGCACGGTCTTCATACGCTCGGGATTGTCCGTCTTGAGCTTCCACGGGGCGGTGTCAGCCAAGTACTTGTTGGCCTCGCCCACCACTCGCATGGCCTCGGCGATTGCAGCGCGCTGACGGTGTGCGCCAATGAGCTCGCCCACGCGACCAAAGGATGCCTCGGAGTGCTCGAGCGCGGCACGGTCAACGTCCTGAAGATCAGTGAGCTGCGGGATCTCTCCCACGTTCTTGTGAAGCAGCGAGGCCGTGCGGTTCACGAGATTGCCCCAGCCAGCGACGAGCTCGTTGTTGGTGCGGTTCTTGAACTCGGACCACGTGAAGTCCGCGTCCTGGGACTCCGGACCGGCCGTCGCGATGAAGTAGCGCAGGGCGTCGGGCTGGTAGCGGGCCAGCATGTCGCGCACGTAGATCACGTGCCCGCGGCTTGAGGAGAACTTGGAGGACTCCATGGTGAGGAACTCGCTGGAGACCACCTCGGTGGGGAGCTGCAGGTCACCGAACTCGCTGAGCGAGCCGCCCTTGTCGCCGCGACCGTTGGCGGCGAGCAGTTCACCGGGCCAGATCTGGCTGTGGAACGTGATGTTGTCCTTGCCCATGAAGTAGTAGGACAGCGTCTCCGGGTCGTTCCACCACTGGCGCCATGCGTCCGGCTCACCTTCGCGACGCGCCCACTCGATCGAGGCGGAGAGGTAGCCGATCACGGCGTCGAACCACACGTACAAGCGCTTGTTCGGGTTGGACTCCCAGCCCTCAAGCGGCACGGGGATACCCCAGTCGATGTCGCGGGTCATGGCGCGCGGGCGCACGTCCGCGAGCAAGTTGCGGGAGAAGTTCATAACATTGGGGCGCCACCCGTGGCGGGTGCCCAACCAGTCGGACAGCGGCTGGGCGAGCGCGGGCAGGTCGAGGAAGAAGTGCTCCGTTTCCACGAACTGCGGCTTCTCGCCGTTGATCCGGCTCACAGGGTTCTTCAACTCCGCCGCATCCAGCTGGTTGCCGCAGTTGTCACACTGGTCGCCGCGAGCGCCGTCGGAACCACAGATGGGACAGGTGCCCTCGATGTAACGGTCTGGCAGGGTGCGGCCGGTCGACGGCGAGATGGCGCCACGGGTCGTCTGCTCGATCATGTAGCCGTTTGAGTGCACGGCCTTGAAGAGGGCCTGCGCGACCTTGTAGTGGTTGCCGGTGGTCGTGCGGGTGAAGAGGTCGTAGGACAGGCCCAGCGAAACCAGGTCCTCCACGATCACGCGGTTGTAGCGGTCAGCAAGCTCCTGCGCGCTCACGCCCTCCTGGTCGGCCTGCACCAAAATGGGCGTACCGTGCTCGTCCGTGCCGGACACCATGAGGACGTCGTGTCCCTCCATACGCATGTAGCGACTGAAGACGTCCGAGGGGACTCCGAACCCGGCGACGTGGCCGATGTGGCGGGGTCCGTTGGCGTACGGCCAGGCGACAGCAGAGAGGATGCGTGACATGGGCCCCATCCTAGTGAAGCCGCGCGGTGGCGCGGACGGGACTGCCTACTCGTAGTCGGGAGCAGCGGGGAGGTCGAAGAACTCTTCCATGGTGAGGCCGGTCGTGACCAGTTCCGCGGCGAGGTCCTCGCCCACGTACCGCACGTGCCACGGCTCGTAGCGGATGCCCGTGATGTCCTGCGCATCGCTGGGGTAACGCACAATGAATCCAAACTCGTGGGCGTGCTCAGCAAGCCATCTGCCGGCGGGTTCGTCGGCGAAGCACGCTTTGATGCGGCAGGCCGCAGAGGAATAGGCGTCGGCCGACCAGCCCGTCTGGTGCTCCGAGTAGCCCGGGCGCATGGAGCCGCGGTCAGCGAGGGCGCGCCCCAGGTTTGCCACATACGTTGAGTACAGGCCCGACTGCTTGCCATAGGACCGGTACGCATTCGACAAAGAAAAGGCAGCCCCGGCGTCGGCTGCGGCGGCGCGCATGCGGGTCATGGCAGCGGCGGCCTCCGGGACCATCGACACCCCGGCGACCGTGTCCAACTCGGGTGGCGCGTAGTCGATCGGGTTCACGGGGCGGGTTTTGTTGGTCACGACCCACGGCGACTCGGGCTCGTCGATCGAGTGTCGACTCCACAGGTCGACGCTGAGCTCAGGAGCGGCGCCGATGTTTGCGTCGACGCTGGGCGCGGTGATGGGGCCGATGCTCGCGGTGTCTTCCGTAGCGGGACCGGACTGGGCACCGGGATCGGCCGCGACCGCTGAGGCAAGAGGGGAATCGTCGGCGAAGGGTGTTGCGGCGTTCGCTGGCCCGAACGCGACCACCGCCCACGCTCCCGCCACGCCCGCGATCGACGCTATGACAGTGCCCGGCAGCCCGGCGCCGCGTGGCCGGCGTCGCGCGTGCTGCGGCCGGAGGCTCATCGCCTGGCGTCCTCCCGCGCAGCCAGCACGGCGGCGTACAGGTCGCGGCGGGGCACTCCTGACGTGGTGGCGAGGTCCGCGACAGCGTCCTTCGCGCGTTCGCCCGCGGCGACGCGCGCGAGTGCCTCGGACACGAGGGCCTCGAGGGTGGGGGCTTGAGCGCTACGGCCCGCGACGGTCACCACGATCTCTCCGCGTGGTTCACCGGCGACCGCCCACTCGGCTAGTTCAACGAGCGGTCCGCGCCGCGTCTCCTCATAGGTCTTCGTGAGCTCTCGCGAGACGGCCGCCTCGCGCTCCCCGCCCCACGCCTCCACCATGGCGCGAAGGGTCGCGGCAAGGCGGTGAGGGGCCTCGAAGAACACCATGGTGCGCTGCTCGGCCGCCAGTCCGGCGAGCGCTCGGGCACGCTCTCCTTCCTTGCGCGGAAGAAAGCCTTCAAAACAAAAGCGGTCGGTGGGCAGCCCTGACAGCGCCAGCGCGGTCAGCACCGCGCTCGGCCCCGGCAGCACGTCCACGACGACCCCGGCTGCGACCGCGGCCTCGACCACGCGGAAACCGGGGTCGGAGACGGTTGGCATGCCGGCATCGGACACCACCACGACCCACTGACCGCCAACCGCCCGCTGTACGAGGTCGCCTGCGCGGTCACGCTCATTGTGATCGTGCAGTGCGATGACTTCCGCGCTCACGCTCAGGTCGAGCCTGCGTGCGAGGTCCTTCAGGCGCCTAGTGTCTTCCGCCGCGATCACGTCCGCTTCCGTCAAAGCCGCTCGCAATCGGGCGGACGCGTCGCCCACGTTGCCAATCGGAGTGGCGGCAAGGCTGAGGCGACCGGTCATGCCACCAGCGTCGCACAGCGGCGAGAGTCGTCTGAGAAACGCCACCCACTAGGCTCCCCCTTGTGACGGAATTCGTGTGGCGTTGGCGGGTGACGCTGATGGCGTCGATCGTGGGCGTCGTTGCGGCGATCATGCGCTTCTCAAGCCTGGGCTACCCGCAGGCGCTGGTCTTCGACGAGGTCTTCTACGCGCGCGGTGCTTACTCGCTGATGACGCTGGGCTACGAAGGCGACTGGGGCGGCGATAACCAGGACTTCGCCAACGGCGACGTGTCCCAGCTGTCTACCGACGCCGACTACGTGGTGCATCCCAACGTCGGCAAACTGATGATCAGTTGGGGCATGGAAATGTTCGGCCCCTCCGCCTACGGGTGGCGCTTTATGTCGGCCGTGGTCGGCGTCCTCACGGTGCTGATGATCGCCTTCATCGCCCGACACCTGCTGCGTTCCACGCTGTGGGGCGCGGTCGCCGGCCTGTTCTTGGCGGTCGAAGGCGAACACATTGTGTTGTCGCGGACGGCCCTGCTCGACATCTTCCTCACGTTCTTTGTGGTCGCCGCGATGGGCCTGCTCGTCGTCGATCACCATGTGACGCGCCGCACGCTCGTCAGGCAGTCGGTAGCCGAACGCGAGAGGCTAGGCCTTGGCGAAGGTTCGCTCATCCCTGGGCGGGGCCCGTCCCTGGGAATCCGGTGGTGGCGCCTCGCCGCGATCGCCACCTTTGGCCTGTCGATTTCCGTCAAGTGGAATGGCCTGTACTTCGCGGCCGCCTTCTTGGTGTTGTCCGTCATCTGGGACTGGTACGAACGGCGCATGCTCGGGTGGGAAAACTGGTTCGGGGCAGGCCTCGTGCGCGCCATCCCCGCCTTCCTCGCGACCATCGTCATCATGCCCCTGGTCTACCTCGCGTCGTGGATCCCGTGGTTCCGCTCGGACAACTCATGGGGCCGCCATTGGGCAGAGGACAACCCCGGCGAGGGCCTCACGTGGCTCCCCGACTCGCTGAACTCCCTGGTGCACTATCACTCGCAAATGTGGGAGTTCCACCGCGGCCTCGACTCGCCCCACAACTACGAGTCCAATCCCTGGGGTTGGCCGCTGCAGATCAGGCCAACCGCGTTCTACTTTGAGGACGTCACCGATGTCGATTGCGGCGCCGAGCGGTGCGTGTCAGCGATCCACAGCATCGGCCACCCACTCATCTGGTGGGTTGGCGCCGCCGTCCTGCTGTACGCACTGTGGCGCATTGTCCGCCACCGCGACATGCTCGCGCTGACGGTGACGACGGGGTACCTCGCGGCCTGGCTGCCGTGGCTGCCGTTCGCCCACCGCACCATCTTCACCTTCTACACCGTGACCATGGCGCCGTTCCTGGTCCTGATGGTGGTGTGGGCGATGAAGAGACTCGCGCAACCGGACCGCCTCCGCGGCGCGTGGTGGAAACCCGGCGTGGTGATCTGTCTGGTTTACGTGGCCGCTGTCCTCATCGTGGCGGGCTTCTTCACTCCGCTGTGGACCGGCGAGCCCGTCCCCTTCCGCTACTGGCAACTGCACATGTGGCTGCCATCGTGGGTCTAGCGCCGCTAGTGAACGCGACGTTCGATGAGTCGCGACAGCACAATCGCTGACCGGGTGGAGTCCACCTGATTGGGTGCGCGCACCTGCTCGAGCGCCCTCTCGAGGTCCTGGGTGTCTTTGGCACGGAGCGTGACCATGGCATCGGCCTGACCCGTCACCGTGGTGGCCTCGATGACCTCAGGAACCTTCTCCAGAATGCGCCTGAGCTCCGCGGGTCCCACGATGCCGCGGCAGAACAACTCGACATACGCCTCCGTGCCGTGCCCCACCGCCTCCGGGTCGGTCAACACGGTGAAGCCACGGATCACGCCATCGGCGATCATCCGGTCCACTCGCCGCTTCACGGCGGAGGCTGACAGGCCGATGCGCTCCCCCAGTTCCGCGTAGGGCGCGCGGCCGTCGTCGCTCAACAGATCGAGCAGCTTGCGGTCTAAGGCATCCATGCGTGCACCCTCCTTGCGCCGAACGCGCGTTTCCGTCGCGGTTCTTTTGATACTCGCACGTTTCACGCGCCAAAGGCCAGGAAAGTGCTCGCATTCCTTGCGATCCTGGAACCAGGAGGTGACCCACCGACACGAGAAGGAGCAACACCATGGTCATGCTTGTCGACGTTCCCCGGATGACTGCCTGGATCCGCCACACCGGCGCCGAGCGGATCATCGCTGACATCGCCGCCCGCCTCGAGACTGACTATGCGCGTTGGCCCCAGTTCGACAAGGTGGAACGCATCGCAGCGCATTCGCCCATTGGCGTGATCGAACTCATGCCTATCGCTGATGCAGACCGCTACGGCTTCAAGTACGTCAACGGGCACCCCGCGAACCCCGCGCGCGGCCTGCAGACCGTGACCGCGTTTGGCGCCTACGCGGACGTCCACACTGGCTATCCCATCCTGATCGCCGAGATGACACTGCTGACCGCGCTGCGCACGGCGGCGACCTCTGCAATGGCCGCGCGACACCTGGCTCGCGCTGACAGCGAGGTCATGGCGATCATCGGCAACGGCTCGCAAAGCGAATTCCAGGCCCTGGGCATGCGTGGGGCGCTCGGCATCACGTCGCTGCGCATCTGGGACACCGATCCGGCCGCGATGGACAAGCTCCAACGAAACCTTGAGCCCCACGGATTCACCGTCTACCGGGCCACGAGCGCACGAGACGCATGCCGCGGGGCGGACATCATCACGACCGCAACCGCAGACAAGGCGCTCGCGCAGATCGTTGCCAACGACTGGGTGGAGCCCGGCATGCACCTCAATGCGATCGGCGGCGACTGCCCCGGTAAGACCGAGCTCGACACCGACATTCTGCGTCGCGCGGATGTCTTCGTGGAGTACGAACCTCAGACGCGCATCGAAGGCGAGATCCAGCACCTTCCCGCGGACCACCCGGTGACGGAACTGTGGACAGTCATCACTGGGCAGGCCACGGGGCGCACGTCTCCTGCACAGATCACCGTCTTTGACTCAGTGGGGTTCGCGCTTGAAGACCTCACGGCCCTGGCCCACGTGGCTGATGCCGTACAGGGGACGGAGTTTGCCGGAGAGATCGACCTCGTCGCCTCCCCTGCCGACCCGCGAGACTTGTTCGGCATGGTGGTCTCTCCCGCTTCCGTGCCCAGCTCGCGCTAGCGTCCCCCGTACCCGCACGCTCCTGCCGGTCGGCGGCCCAGTGGCGCCTACCGGCATCGGCCCTCGCCTGGCACGATGGTCCCCATGAACGCCAAGAAGCACGCGCCAGCCACGGTGCCCTCGGAGGTGGCGCAAGCCGCCCAAACCGTCAAAGGTGATCGGCCACACTCGACGGCACCCGCGTGGGCAAACCGTTTTGTATGGATGAGCTCGTGGAAGTTCGTGGTGGTGATTGCTGCCGCTGCGCTCGGCGTTGCCATCGTGCTGGAACTTCGCCACCTGATCGGGATCCTGTTGATCTCGCTGTTCTTTGCGCTGGCGATCATCCCTGGCGTCGAGGCGCTGACCCGTCGATTCACCATGCCTCGCGGCGCCGCCGTTGGCATCATCTTCCTGTCAGCGCTCGTCGCCCTGATCCTGATGGTGTCCTTCCTGATCCCCGCGATCGTGCAGTTCGCGAGCGCCGTCAGCGAAAACCTGACGGCCTGGATGACGAACCTCAATGCGTGGGCTGCGGACCGTTTTGGTAGCGACTTCGTCGACCCGCAAGCCGCCGAAAACGCCACTGCGCCGCTATTGCACGCCGTCCAACAATGGGGCGACAACGTGCTGGGCCTCGTGTCTTCCGGGCTGGGCCTCGTCTTCGACGTGTTCACGATCCTGACGTTCACGTTCTACTTCGCGGCCGACTTCCCCCGCCTCATGCGCACAATCATGCGCCGCATGCCTCCGGAGCGCCAGGAAGTGGTGTCCTGGATCGCGCGCACCTCGATCGAGCAAACCGGTGGCTACTTCTACTCGCGCCTGCTGCTCATGATCGTCTGCGGCACCGGCGCGTTCTTCACGATGATCTTGGTCGGCATGCCGCTCGTGTACGCACTGCCCATGGCGCTGTTTATGGGATTCGTGTCGGAGTTCATTCCGTTCATCGGAACATACCTGGGCGCCATCATCCCCTCGCTGGTGATGCTCGCCGTCGAGGGCTGGGTGCCCACGCTCATCCTGGTCGGCTACGTGCTGGTCTACCAGCAGATCGAGAACTACGTCCTCAACCCGCGGCTGTCCTCGAAAACGATGGAACTGAACGGCGCCGTGGCCTTTGGCGGCGCCATGGCCGGCGGCGCGATCGCGGGCCCCATGGGTGCGTTCATGGCGCTGCCCGTCGCGGCGCTCATCACCGCCATCGCGAAGAACACAGGCCGCACCTATGACGTGGTCGCACAACTTGAGGCAACCGACACGGTCGTGGACGGCGACACCGTGGATCTCGACGCCAAGCCTTCCGGCTAGTCCCGCTCCCAACGCGCAGGATTGACCCTAGCAACGCTGAAGGCGCCGGCCCCACCGTGGGGACCGGCGCCTTCAGCGTCGTAGCGTGGAACAGCGTCGTCGCGTAGAGCCCTACAGCGCCGCGAGGATGTCGACGACGAACACGAGGGTCGATCCCGCGGGAATGCCGTCGCGGTCCTCATCGCCATAGCCGAGCTCGGACGGCACCACGAGCAACACCTGGCTGCCAACAGTCTGCCCTGCCAGGCCCTGGGTCCAACCGGGGATCACGCCCTGAAGCGAGAACTGCGAGGGTTCGCCACGCTCCCACGAGGAGTCGAACTGGCTACCGTCTTCCCACAGCCAACCGCTGTAGTTCACGATCAGAACGTTGTCCTCTTCAACCGTCGCACCGTCGCCCTCAATGAGTGGCTGCGCCACGAGGTCCGTGGGCGCGTCACCGTCGGGAATCTCGACGCTGGGCTTGCCGGCGTCGTCGAGCGTCACGACAGGCAGGCCATCGACTGGGTCTACGGCGGTGCCCTCCGCGCGCTCCAACGGGGTGGTGATCGACTCGACGGTCACCGCAGTGAACGAGGACACGTCGATCGGCTCGCCGGCCTCATCCGGGGCCTCGTACGTCTCGCCAATCAAAATCTGTGCGCCGACCTGCTGGCCAATCAGTGCGTCATACAGCGAAGGCGCGATCGCACCTTCTGTGAGCTGGTAGGCCTGAGTGGATCCGGTGGAGTAGGTGTCGTACAACACCGCTCCGTCAGCGCCGTCAAAGCCGATGTAGTTGAGGTTGACGTACGCGCCGTCCTCGAGGGTCTCACCGTCACCCTCGGTGACGACCCGGTCCACCGTGGTGGAGACCGTGAGGGGCTGCTCGAATTCGAGAGCCGGCACTCCGTCCTCGCCCTCCGTCCACTCAATCGAGTCGACGGCCGCGATGTCCTCTTCCGTCGGCTCAGCGACGGCCGCGGCCGAAGGATCCGCGTTGGCCTCAGTGGAGGTGTTCGCCGACGCGGTCGGGTCGGCCTCGTCCCCAGCGTCCGATGAGCATGCCGTGAGCCCCAGGAGCGCGATAGCTCCCATAGCGACGGCGGTGGTAGTGCGGGTGGTCCTCAAGGGGCTACTCCTTGCGTCCCCTCGCGAAAGGGGTGTGGGGGCGCCGGCACACACCGGCATCGGTCATAGTCGAACAACCGATGGGGGGCTCGAAGAGTTCCCCGGCTCGGAAGACTCCTAGCATTCTGTCAGGTTTCGTCTGAGTGGCCATGCGGCTGCACGTCCCCACCCAGCGACGCCGCCGCGCGTGCGACCATCGAAGAGCAACGCGCGTGCACGATCAGCCGGGAGGACCCGCGTGACCACAGAGGAAGCCACCACCCCAGACGCCGCTCTTCTTGACCGCGCCGTGGACGTGCTCGCCGGGCGCCGCATCGCGGTCGTGACAGGTGCCGGCGTCTCCACCGACTCCGGTATCCCGGACTATCGGGGCGCCACCTCACGACGGCGCACCCCCATGACCATCCAGGAGTTCCTGGGAGACGAGGCCTTCCGGCGTCGCTACTGGGTGGGCTCGCACCTGGGGTGGAAGGCGTTTGCGGGCACCCGGCCCAACGCAGGGCACGAGGCTCTGGCGGCGCTCGAGTCTGCGGGAACCGTGGCGGGGCTCGTCACCCAGAACGTCGACGGGCTCCACCTGCGCGCCGGGTCGCGCGCCGTCGTCGAACTGCACGGCGACATGCGCACAGTGACATGCCTGCGTTGCCACTCAGAGTTTGCGCGCGAGGAGATCGCGGCACGCATCGAACGGGACAACGCGTATTTGGCGATGCCCGACGCGGTCGAGCTCGGCCCCGACGGCGACGTCGCACCTGCGACGTGGGAGGGCTTCAGCGTGCCGGAGTGCAGCGTATGCGGCGGGTTCCTCAAGCCCAACGTCGTTTTCTTTGGAGAGTTGGTGCCGGCACTCAGGACCCGGGCCGCAGAGGCCATCGTGGACCGCGCGAACGCGCTGCTCGTGGCGGGCTCGTCACTCGCGGTGAACTCGGGGTCGCGCTTGATTGAGCGGGCGCACCGCAGCGGCGCACCGGTGGTGATCATCAACCGCGGCGCCACCAAAGGGGACCGTCGCGCCACCGTCAAAATCGACGCGGGCACCAGCGAGACGCTGGCGAGCCTGGCGCGCGAACTGGGTGTGCCCGGCTCCTTGCCCTGATCCGGCGCGGCAACCGCAGCGCCACCCGACCGCCCCCGCAGTGGCGACAAAAAGGGCCGCACCGTGACCGGTGCGACCCTGATTACTTGGTGGAGCTGAGGGGAATCGAACCCCTGACCTTCTCATTGCGAACGAGACGCGCTACCAACTGCGCCACAGCCCCAAGGCTTCACGAGAATACCACCTGCCGCAGTCGGTCCGGCAACCGGCATCCTCAGATGCGCAGTCGCCGTCGAGGCGCGAGCTCTCGGCGCGACCCCGCCGCTAGCATGACCGTGACGGCCCCATTCGCACAGGAGGAACCATGAACCAGCCGCGCTACACCGATGAACTGGGATTCGATCCCGCTCAGATGACGCGCAATGCCATCAACGTTGCCCGCGTCACGATGGGCGTGTTGGGCGCGGTGGGCATCGCCATCGGTATTGCCCTGTTGGTGTGGCCAGGGAAGTCCCTTGAGGTCGTCGCGGTGTTCGCCGGAATCTTCTTCGTCATCTCAGGTGCCGTGCGCACTGCGGTCGGCATCTTCAGCCGCGACGTGGCGACCGGTGCCCGCATCCTGAACATGATCGTTGGCCTGCTCTTGCTACTGGGCGGCATTGTCATGCTGAAGAACTTGACGGCCGCCGCGGGCGTGCTGACCGTGATCACTGTCATCTTGATTGGCCTGGGCTGGGTGATCGAGGGCGTCGCGACTCTCGCGCAGGCTGGCCGTGCCAAGTCCTCCTCGATGGCTTACGTGCGCGGCGTGATTGGTCTGGTCGCCGGCATTGTGCTCATCGTGGTGCCCACCTGGAGTGCCCTCGCCCTGGTCCTCATGACCGGCATCACCTTCCTGCTCATCGGCATCGTAGGCGTGGTGCAGGCCTTCGCGCTCGGCCGTCACCTGCCGACCGAGGCGGAAGCCGAGAAGCACACCGTCATCGACGGCTAACGACACACTCAAGGTGAGGGCCGATGCCGGGGCAACCCTGGCATCGGCCCTCACCTTTTTTGACGCGAAATGGCTCCATTTGGCTGTCTAGCGCAGCCAAAACAGCGAAATGGTGCCATCTGGCGGTGGTGGAGGCGGTGGAGACGGTCGCGGCAGAGTTCACACAACCGACTCATTCCCGCAATGCCTCCTCAACCGCCGCGCCGTAGCGTGAGCGCTACAGGCGGCCCCTGCAGTTGCGGCGCCGCCGCGGCGGAAGGGGCACCATGCTCGACCACGTGGACCCGTTCATCGGCGTGGAGCCAACGGACCTGCCCGCACAGTCCGGGCTCGCCGCCACGTGGTGGGCACCCAAGCCGCTGATCGGCAACACGCATCCGGGAGCCACACACCCGCTCGGCATGGTGAGTGCATGCGCCTACTCCGGTGCCTATCCCACCGGCTACGGCCGCTACGACCTGTCCACGGAGGGAGTCCCGACGGCCCTCCACGAGGACCTCGTCGCCTCCGGCTTCACGCACTTTCAACAGTCAGGCACGGGTGCCATTCGCAAGTACTACAACTACATGCGCGTCACGCCCATGCTGGAACCGCTTGACGCCCTAGGGCAAACATGGGGCCTCCACGACGAGGACGCCAGGCCCGGCTGGTACCGCACCCGGCTGGACTCAGGCATCACGGCGGAACTCACGGTCGGCCCCAAGAGCGCCGTCCACCGGTACACGTTCCCCGCTCACGCAGACGCGCGCGTCGTCATCGACATGTCCATGGGTGGGCTCGCCATTCCGTATGGCGCGACCGTGCCGCTGCGCGCCCATCTCGAGACGGTCGAGCCCGGGGTCGTCCAAGGGGAAATCGTGGTCGAAGGTGCGCCGCTCGCCGTGCACATCGAGTGCGACGTCGAGGGGTGGCGGCAGCTGCTGTGGTACGACCGCAGGCTCATGCCGGGCGGGTCCTCGTTGGCCTTCGACCACATCCGCCCCACGACCTTGCGCCCGTTCGGATTCATGTGGGCGGGACCCACGACGGAGGGCCAACAGGTCGAGGTCCGCATGGGCTTTTCGCTGCGCGGCGTTGAGCAGGCGCGCGCCAACCTCAAGCGCGACGAGGCGCACGAGGCCCCGGCCTTCGACCGCCGCGTCGCCGCCACGCGCCAGGCATGGGACGGCATGCTCGCCAAGGTACGGATCGACACCGACAACCGCGAGCGCCGCGAGGTCTTCGCGACATCGATGTACCACTCACTCATCAAGCCGTCGTTCGCGAAGGACGAGAGCCCGTTCTGGCCGTCGAAGGGCCCGTGGGTCTTCGACGTTTCCACGATGTGGGACATCTATCGCACACAGTTGCCGCTCCTGACCACGCTCGCGCCGGACCGCGCGGTCGAACTCGCCAACGCGCTGCTGACCATCTGTGAACAGGAGGGCAACCTCCCCATCGGCTACCGCATGGCGCGAGGCTCCGACCGCTTTGGGCGCCAAGGCTCCGCGCTGGCCCACACGTTCCTGGCAGACCTCGCACAACTGGGCCTGCCCGGGATCGACTGGGAGTGGGCGCTCGTGCATCTCACCGCTGACCTGCGGCGCACCTACGGCGAGGACTACCTGCTGCGCGGCATCACCCACCCCATCAGTCACACACTGGACTTGTCCTACGGTTACTGGTGCACGGCGCATGTGGCGCGGCTAGTGGGCGACATGGACCTGGC
Source organism: Demequina globuliformis (assembly GCF_000975155.1). GTDB lineage: Bacteria > Actinomycetota > Actinomycetes > Actinomycetales > Demequinaceae > Demequina > Demequina globuliformis. The sequence continues at coordinate 1,646,545 of NZ_BBRG01000001.1, read as the reverse complement.
GAGCGAGTTGGAGAAGTTGGCCGAGCACTGGCCGGCGGCGTTCGGGCCAGATGGCTTGCTCATTGACTCGACGTTCTACGAGGGCACCCGCGCGAACTACTCGTTCCGACTCATGCATGACATGGCTTCCCGGGTGGGACTCAGCGGCGGCGACAACGGCTTCGTGGACGCGCTCGACAGCTTCTTTGGGCAAGGGGCCGACGCCGTTGTCCAGCCGGGCGTGCGGCCGTCGGTCGAGGAAATGGTCGCCGGATACTCGCTCGGAAGGTTCGAAGGGCTCAACAATGAGCCGGACATGGATGCTCCGTGGGCCTATCACTATGCGGGACGCCCGGACCGCACCGCGGAGATCGTGCACGCCATCGTCCACCAGCAGTTCGGCACCGGGCGAGGCGGACTGCCCGGCAATGACGACTCCGGCGGCCTGTCCAGTTGGTACGTGTGGGCGTCGCTAGGCCTGTTCCCCGTCGCCGGGCAAGCGCTGTTCCTCCTCCATCCCCCGGCGTTTCACTACTCGACCGTCGCGGTCGCAGGCGGGATGCTCAGCATCGACACCTCTGGATTTCGCGAGCCCCACCGCGACGGCGCCGTTCAGTACATCCAATCCGCAAGTTTCAACGGCGAACCTCTCCCGGGCGCATGGATTCCCGCCTCGCGCGTTCACGCCGGTGGCCGCCTGCACCTCACACTTGGCCCCGAGCCTTCCGGCTGGGGCACCGACCATCGCCCTCCCTCATGGACCTCACCGGAGGTGTTGTCATGACCACTCGCCCCGACCGTCGGCTCGTGATTGTTGTGCGCGCTGATCCCGTCATTTGCGGCCACTCCGGAGAGGCGCGCAACCTCGCCGAGGTTGCCCTGACTCGCGGCTTCGACGACGTCAGGATCGTGACCTGGCCCCTTGACCGGCTGGAAGAGACGGGTCTGCCGCTCAAGCCGCTGGCTACCGTGATGCCGTACTCGCCGGGAATCACCGTGGAACGGCCCGCTCCCGTGGGCGGCTACAAGATTCCGGACGGGCGCTTCCAAGCGGGCATCACCGGCAGGCTGATCGAACTCTTCACCGACGGCGTGCCGACCGTGTGTCTCTCCCTCTACCTGTCCCCCCACACCCTCGCGGTGCAGGAGGCAGTGAGCGCCGCCCGAGCCACGGGACTGCCGGTCAACGTCACGACTATCGCGGAGGCGGTGGGTTCCGACGTCACGGACGTGGTGCGCGCCTGCGTCGAGGCCGACCGGTTTGGCGCGGCCGCCCACGTGCTGTCGAGCTACCTGGCCCAGGACCACTGTGTCGCGGTGTCCGACTACACGAAGGAGGTCATCGTCGAGGCGGCTGCTGCCATCGACGCCCGGTACGGCACTGACTTCGCCACTCAATGTGAACGGCGGGTGGGCATCTCCTACCCGGCGATCGACACATCGGCCTACCTGGATCTTGACCCTGCGGTGACGGACGCCGTGGTGCGGCGGCGGGGACTCACGCGCGACGGATACGTGCTGTTCCTTTCTCGCCTGGGCACCGCCAAGGGAGTCGACGACCTGATCGATGGCTTTGCCGCGTCCATGACTCATCACTCGCGGACGCTCGTGATCGCTGGCCGGGGCCCCGACGCCGCGGCGCTGCAGGCACATGCGGCGTCCTCACCAGCTGCGCATCGCATCCGATTCCTCGACGACGTTGGCGACGAAGAAAAGCCTCACCTGATGGCCGCGTGCGCCGCCTACGTGCTGCCGTCCAAACCCCGCCCCGAGTTCACGGAGACGTTTGGAATCGCGCTGGTGGAAGAGATGCTGGCGGGCGGCGGGCCCGTGATCACCTGCGCGACCGGGGGGATCCCCGAGGCGGTCGGCAGCACCGCACTATTGGTGCCAACCGACGACCCGCACGCGATCGCTGGCGCGCTTGACGAGGCGATCCTGGGGATGACCGACGCCCACAAGGACGCTCACCGGCGACGCGCCAGGGAGCACGCGATGATGTGCGACCGCGAGCGCGTCTTCGATGCCCTGATGTCGCGGCTGTCCGCTTCCGCTGCCCCCATGCCCCAGATGGAGCCATCTGGTCGTGTGAGCGCGCGCTAGCCGACCGGCGGGCACGCGAGTGCTGACATGCGGGTGCCGCGGCGCCCACGCGCGCGCTTGCATCCGCTGAAGTGGCACAAACTGGCTGTTATACGACCGTAAAACAGCCAAATGGAGCCATTTGGCGGGAAGGGGTGGCGGGCGGGCGAGCGGGCCGGCGTTGGGTTTCTAGCCTGCGCGGCGACGGCGGGCGAGGATCGCATCAAGCGCCGCCGTGGTGCTGGCGGGCTCGGGCTGCACGGAGTCGGTGCCTGTGGAAGCCACGACCGTTGCAGGCTGCTCCTGGCTCTGGCCCCAACGCTTGGCACGAGCCAGCGCGGCGTCGTAGTCCTCGGCGCTAATGGGGCGCGCCTCACGCTGACGCACTGTCGGCTTGAGCGTGTAGGACGGGGCGGGCATCTCGCGCGGTGACCACGCCGCGGACTCCTCAGGAGCGGACGTCTCCGTCTGCACCCGCTCGGGAAGCTCGGGCGCCGGCACTGGTGCGGGCGCGGCCAAGGGCGCCAGGTCTTCGGAGGTGACAATACGAATGGCCTGGGTCGCCACGTCCGACGGCTCGGCCTCGTGGCCAGCGGCACGCTCACGCGAGACCACTCGTAGGGCCTGGGTTGCGGTCGCTGCCGCTTCGACCTCGCGGGCGACCAGCAGCAGACGCTCATCGGCCTTGCGCTGCGCCGCAGCTGCTCGCGCTCCCGCGGTTACGACACCCACGACCGCAGCGGTCGCCACTGCGCCCACAAAACCGGAGGTGCCAGCAAAGGCGACGAATCCCCACGAGATCACGGCGATCACCAATGCACCGCCAGCCACCACCAGGCGACGGCGAGCCTGCGCGGCACGCTCCGCAAGGATGGCGGCGCGGTCTCGGCGCACGCGCAAACGCTCACGCTGGGCGAAAACGGCGGCCTGATCAAGTGGACCCACGGGCCGCGACTGCGTCTCGGCACGTTCGGAGACTCGCTCGGCGCGCGTGGCTCCGGTGGCCAGCAACGGCACCTGACCGGAGTCCGTCGAGGGGCGAGCGGCCGCCTTCTCGAGGCGCTCGGCGGAGGACTTCACGACGCGCATCTGCGCGCTGTAGCGATCCTCGGTTCGTACAAGGGCGTAGTCGCCGCGTTCCTTGATCCGCTGGGGAAGAAGGTAGGCGACCACGAGCCCCAACGCGATGATCGCGAGCAGTCCGACTGGCACCATGGGCACGACGGTACGGCCGGGCGGCGCTCAGGAGCGTGAGGCGCGCGGCGTGTCAGTTCTGTTGCCCCCAATATCGGCCACTTCGCGGCTGATCTTGAGTGCAGGCATAAATACGGTGGTCGCGCCAGTTGCCGTCGATGTAGAGATAGGACAGCCGCAGCCCCTCATCGCGAAAGCCCAGCTTCTGCGCCACCGCGATCGAGCGGTCATTTTCTGGGCGTACCGCTATTTCGAGACGGTGCAGTCCGCGGTCGAACGCCAACCCCGCCAGCATGGCGACCGCGGTGGGCACAATCCCCCGCCCCGCGTGCGCTTCGTCGATCCAATAGCCAATGGAGCCGCCGCGTTCAGCACCCCATTGCACGCCAAAGATCGTCACGCGCGCGACGAGCGCGCCCTCGAACTCCACAATGGCCGGATACCCCGCATCCTCGCGCCACTGTTTGCGGTCTCGTCTGACCATCTGCCCAAAGGTCGCCCCCGGAGGCTTTGCCCCTGGCGGAGTCGTCGCCTCCCACGGCTGGAGCCACCGCCGATTCCTGGCCCTCAAGTCCAGCCACGCGGCCTCGTCGGACCGTCGCAAGGCGCGCACCGTCACCGGTCCGCGGGTCAGCGTGACAGGGCGCACAGTCTCACCAGCGCGAACAGTGAACCCGCATACCGGGTTCGACCTCGGCCGTCTCTGGACCCGTCCACGCCAGTGCGTCCGCCTTTGCCAGCGAGGCCAGTGACAGCGTCCCGTCCCCAATGGGTGTCGCCACGCGACCCTCGTCGGTGCGTCGCAGCGCGACCGGGACGGCGTTCACGTGGCCCTCGCGCGCGCTCCAGCCCTGACCCACCGTCGCGACCATGGCGTCGCGTTCACGCTGGTGGAATCCGCACATGTCACGCAAAGCCGGGCGCACACAGGCCTCAAACATCACTGCCGCAGCGGCCGGTGAACCCGGCAGCGCCACGACGGGAATGTGCCGCGGCCCCATATCGATCGCGCCAAGGCCCATGCGGCGCCCCGGATACAGGGCGACGTCCGACAGTTCGAAGTTCCCCAGCCGCGCCATCACCGAGGCCACCGTGTCACGCGTCCCCTGGGACAGACCGCCTGTGGTGAGCAGGACATCGGCCCTCACCAGTTGATCTTCGAGCGCTGCGCGTAGCGCGAGCGGCTCGTCCGGAACCGGCCCCACCCGGTACGCCTGCGCGCCCGCGTCACGCACCAGGCCAGCGAGCAGATGGGAGTTCGCGTCCGGCACTCCCCCGCCGGGACGGCGCGCGCCTGGATCAATCAGCTCATCACCCACGGCAACGATGACCACGCGCGGCACGGGATGCACGCGCAGGCGGGGCCTGCCCATCGCGGCCGCCGCGGCAACCTGGCGCGGGCCCAGCCGCGTCCCTGCCGCCACCAGCATTTCGCCGGCCCGTACATCGGAGCCCTCCGGGCGCACGTTCTGCCCCGGCGTGACGTGACCATCGATGATGACCCTCGCCACGCCGCCGTCGGTGCGGTCAGACGGAACCACGGCATCGGCGCCCCGCGGCAGCGGCCCGCCCGAGGGCACGCGCGCCGCCGTGCCCGGGACGTGCGTGCGCGGCGACCTGTCGTCGAATGACACGTCGTGCGACACCACCAACGCGTGATCCGCCGTGACGTCGGCGGCGGCAACGGCGTAGCCATCGCAGGCGGACACCGGCGCCGCTGGCAGGTCACGCGCCGCCACGACATCTTCGGCGAGGGTGCCGCCGACCGCATCCGCGATCAGCACGTCGAGGGCGGGGTTGCGGCCGAGCGCAGCGCTGACTACGCGCTTGTAGTCGGCGAGGCTGTGGACAGTCACGTCACGCATTGTCGCCGCCGACGCGCCACCACGGCAAGTGCCGCGCTGGTGGGGGTGCAATGTGAGGAACACGTCACGAGGCGTTCACGAATTACTGACACAATGGGACACATGACCTCGCAGCCGAGCCATGCCCGAACAGAGGCGCCCGAAGACGCGAAAGCTCACCTGCGGGCATCCGTCAGGAAGGCTCGCCTGCACCGCTCCGAGCGGCGTAACGAGGAGCTCGCGGTCGCACTTCGCGACCATGTCCTGCAACTGCCGGCGGTCGAGCGCGCCCAGTGCGTGTCCGTCTACGCGTCTCGCCCCCACGAGCCTGGCACCCTTCCCCTCATCTCTGCCCTGCACGACCGCGGGGTGAGCGTGCTGATCCCGTGCCTGGGCGACGGGCTTCAGCGCGGCTGGGCTGAATATCGTGGCGCCGACGACCTCGTGGAACGTGCGCCGGGGCGCCCTCCCGAGCCGTCCGGCACCTTTTTGCCGGGGGAGGCACTCGAACGGGCCGATGTCGTGGTGGTCCCGGCCCTGGCCGTGGACGTGGCCGGCACTCGCCTAGGCCAAGGCGGCGGTTGGTACGACCGCGCTCTTACCCTCGCACGCCCCGACGCTCCCGTCGTGGCCCTCACCTTCACGTCGGAATTCCACGTGGATGGTGCGCTGCTTCCGCGCGAGTCTCACGACCGGCCCGTCAACGCCGTTATCACGCCGCAAGGGATTACGTCACTTCCCGCGTAGAATGCTCGACATGCCCACGTACTCGTATGCCTGTCGCGCTTGCGACCACCGCTTTGACGAGGTGCAGTCGATCCACGACGACGCTCTCGTCACCTGCCCTGCATGCTCCGGCCAGCTCCGCCGTGTCTTTGGCAACGTGGGCGTGACCTTCAAGGGATCGGGCTTCTACCGCACGGACTCCCGCTCAGACGCCAAGGCCTCGAACTAGCGCACTGCGCACCCTCCCCCGCGTCTGGATTTACCAGTGCGGGGGCTTTTCGCGCAGGATGTCGTCCTCGCGTGAACCCGAATAGCCATCGCCCCAGCCGGCGTCCTCGTCCTCCCACGCTCGGGTAGGAATGAGCGGACGGTCGGCACCCTGCGGGCGTGCCGGGGTGGGAAGGTGGTCGTCCTCGTCGGCGGCCTCGTCCGGGGCTGCGTCGTCAGAGTCCTCGTCCACGTCGGCAGCCTCCTCCGCTTCTGACGCCTCATCCGCTTCTGACGCCTCATGCGCTTGCGCAGCCTCGGCGGCGTCGGCGCCTGCCTTGTCACCTGGCTGCTCGGGGATCTCGAAGTCCAGTTCCACGGAGATGATCTCGGGCTTCGACCGCGGGGTCGGTGTCGCGACCGCAGCCGTGGCGGGTTCCGGCTCTGGCTCCGGCTCCGGAGCGGGCTCAGCGTCGTCTCGTTCCGGCACCGCTGCTGCCGGCACGCCCGTGGGGCTCGCCCCGGGGGTGGTATCGGAAGCGGCCTCGGCTCGCTGCCCCGTGGCCGCATCGATCGCGGACTCGACCATGAGTGTGGACAGGCCCAGGGTCATCGGCTCGGGCTCGGGCCGCCGCACGTCCTCCTGGACCTCGGGTGCGGCGTCGGGTTCGGCAGCGGCGGGCACGTCGATGTCGAGGGCATCCTGCACGATGACGGGCGCGGGGGCGTTCTCCGGCAGCGCCGCGCGCACCTGTGCCGCCGCGGAATCCGGGTCCATGAAGACGTCAAGGGTCCACAGCGGAACGACAACCCATCCCAGGCGCTCCAGCTGCGAGCGCTGCCACCGGACTCGGTCGCGCAGGGAGACCGAGCCCGCCGTCGAGGCCTCGTCGGTCACGATCGCCACCGAGAACTCGGGGTCGCGCTTGCCGCCCACGACCATGGGGATGGCGTCTGCTGCCTTGCCGTAACGCACGTGGACCGGGTAGCCGTCATGCCGTAGGCGCTGCGCCACGTCCGCGAGGAGCCAGTCGCTGGGAGCCGGCTCTGGCCGCTCGGGCGACACGGGCTCGGTCTGTGCCGCACGCAACAGTTCGCGCAGATCGTCGACACCGGGAGCGTCATCGCCGGCGCTGGCCGTGAGGGCGTCTGCATCGAGCGCGGACACGACGGTGACGTCACAGCGAGAGGCGACGAGCGCCTGCACGAGCGCCTGCCGTCCCCATGGCTCCGACAGCGCGCCGAGCGAGGTGGGCGCGTTGCCGTGCTCGTCCGGAGCGAATCCCAGCGACAGGATGACCTCATCGCAACGGATGCCCGCGGCCTCACCGAGTGCCTCGATGCGTGTCGCTGCCGCCACGCGCGCGGAGCGTGCCACCAGTTCAGTGCGCAGGGCCTCGGCGTGGGCGAGCGAACCCGCCACGACGAGCCGGGCGCGGTGAATATCGCGGGAGAAGGCGTCCTCCACGTAGTCGGCGACCGCCCGCACCTCGGCCTCCGTCGTCTCGACCTGCTGGCGCTCGTCCGGGATGGGGGCCGATGCCTCGACGTAGGTCACTGCGAGCCTGCCCTGGGCGCGGGCCGCGGGCTGGGTCGGCAGTGCGCGGCCGTAGGCGGCCTCGCTGAGCAGCGCACTGACGCGCGGGTCGCGAGGCTGACCGGTGGCGTGCATGGTCACCTGGGGCAGCAAGGTGGCCAAAGCCGCGACCGCCGAACGGGTCGCGGCGTGCGCGTCACCTACGACGACGACCTGCTTGGCGCGCGCCAGCGTGGGAACCAGCTCCGCCAGCGCAAGAGACTCGCTTGCCACCACCACGGCGATGTCGATCGACAACGACGGCGGCGCGAGGTGCGATACCTGCTCCGCCTTCGCCAACACCACTGGACGCAATGCCGTGACGAGCGGCGTGAAGTCGCGCCACAGGTCCTGGTAGGACGCGTCGCGGCCCTCCACCAGGGCAGCGAAGAGGTCACGCGCCATATCCGGGTGACGAGCGATCGCGCTGCGCCGCCTTTCCGCAGCCGCACGCATCAAGGGGCCAATGCGCGCTGCAGAGAATTCTGCGTCGCGGGCCTGGAACTCCTCGACGGCGGCGCCAATCGCGCCGTACTCCGTGAGCGATGGGTCAGTCGCGACAATCGCGTCGAAGGCTGCAGCCCACCACGCAAACTCCAGGTCACGCCGGATCTGCGCTCCCGTCGCACCGCGTTCGCGGAGGTCGGCCACGAGGGTCGCGAACCCGCCGGAGTCGATGTCGACATCCACGTCAGTGACGTCGGAGGACTCGAGCGAACCCGGAACTCCGAGCGCCAGGCGGTCGAGCCGGTCGACGAGCTCGTCCCACGGTTCCGCGATCGCGTCCTGCGCTCCCGTGACGGCCGTCACGACGCTGGCGATGGTCTCCCACTCGCCTCGCGCACGTTCAACGCGGTCCATGTAGAGGTCGTAGTCATCGGGGACCACTGGCCAGCCGCCAGCGGAGCAGTGCGAGCGCCACCGCAAGGCCAGGTCATGCGCGCGTACCAAGTCGGCGTGCAAGGTCTCCTTGCCGCGGCCAGGTCGCAGTAGTTCCACCGCCCGGCGCATGAGCGCACGTCGGTCCCGTCGCGGGATGTCGACATGGCGAGAGGATCCATGCGGAGCCGTGGCGGACACGAGGTCATGCAGCGACCGGTGGAACACCGCGGGAGAGAAGATCTCGAGGACCTGACGCAACTGGTCGAACATGTCGACCTGATCTGCCCATACTGCGAAGCTAGGGGCCTCGTCGACACCGGTCTCGTGCGCGGCCATCGCTGCCTCAGAGCGGAGCTTCGGAAGGGAGCGACCCAGCAACGACGCGAGGGCTTCGTCAAGGCGAGGGCCATCCTCACTTAGAGCGTGCCCTGACCACCACGGCTCTGCGCCCTCGTCGATCGACAATGCCGCCGCGGCATCCGCCTGCTTCGCCACCGCGGCCTCATCGGCCCCTTCGGGAGCGAGAGCCCGTGCGAGCGCAGCCGAGACGGACGCGAAGCCGTTGTCCACGACTACTGCTCCGGCGTCGGCCCCCAACCGCGCCGTCGTCTCCGGCGGCGGAGTGGACGTCGTAATGCGCACAATCGCCTGGACCGCTTCGAAGGCGCTCACACCCCAAGGGCGGTAGGTGCGGTGGAGGGCGTCGAATCGCCGGTGCAGCGAAGCGCGTGCCGTCACGAGGGCCTCGCCGGACGCACGCAACTGCGCGTCATCGACGTGGGGCGTGCCCATCGTGATCGCTTCAAGCAGGCGCGAGCGCGCCCTCATGTTCCACGCAGCCTCCGTGCCATCGACAACGACGTCGCCGGCGCCCAGGTCAGCCATGCGGCGACCGATCGCCTTGAGGGCGTCATCCTGCCCACCCACGATGGCGACGGTCCGCCCGGATGCGGCACCGTCGGCGCCTATCGCGGCGGCAATGCCAACGGAGTCCGCGCCGGGCGGAGTCTGGAGGAAGACGTCGCGGCCCGTGGCAATCAAGTCCAATGCGGCGAACGTGACGTCGTCAAGGTCACCGAGGCCGCGCTCGCCGAAGGGGTCACGATCACCGCGGGGGAACGCAGGAAGGGGCTCGCCCAGGGTTGCGAGCGCGTCACGGTCGCCTGCGGCCGCAGCGAGGATGGGCGATGCGCCGATGACCGCGTCGAGGTCGTCCAAGTCGTCAAGCAGGCGCTGCTCCGGGTCGTCGTACGCACCCAGGATGAGGCGATTGCGCACTTCAAAGGTTTCGCCAAGGAGGTCCTTGTGCTCCTCGAGCGCGTCCCACAGTGGACGCGGGTCAAAGTCCCGGCCGGGGTGGATGGTCGGCAGCGCCGGTGCCGTCTCCCGGCCGGCCTGCGCGGCGCGTTCCCGTAGCAGCGAGACCATCACCGGGTTGATCCAGACCTCGTCACGCAACGTGATGTGGAGGTCGCGTTCGCGGTACCGATCGAGTTCGACCGCACGCAACAGCACCGGCATTTCGACGTCGTGGCTGGCCTCGCGCCAGCAGGCCGTTCCCACCGCCATCGCGGCGGTCCAGGCACCGGTGGCGGCCTTGACTCGCTCCGCCTCTGTGAGAATCGCGCGGCCCTTCGTGAGGGCGGCGTCGAGCGCCTGGTCCTCGCGCACAAGGGACGTCAGCGCGGTGGGACGCGAAGCGAAGAGCTGGGCCAGCCCTGAGGGGTGAGAGTGGCGCAGGTCGATGAGCTCGGCCTGCGTGGCGACGACGTCGCGGAGAGGGGACACCGTCGCGCGAGCCTGAAGCTGTTCTCGCCACTCCTGAAGTGCGTCCGCCACGAGGGAACGCCCGATGTAGTCCACCACTGTCCTACGGTACCCATCCCTGACTCTCAGATGCGGCCACCACGCCGGGCCGCTCGCGTGCGGTGCCACGCGGGGCAGCCGGCGGGCCCGGAAACGACACAGTGCGCGCCCACTTGATCAGCCGACGCGCACCGTTGAAGGAAATTGTGGGACCGCTCCCGGCCTCTCGTCAAACCGGACGCTTTCGTTCCCTTTTGAGGCACGGCGCGGGGCTGTTTCATTGGTGCGCCTGGGCAGATTCGAACTGCCGACACCCGCTTTAGGAGAGCGGTGCTCTATCCCCTGAGCTACAGGCGCGGGGCACAAGACAGGGTACCCGCTACGCCCCCTTGCGTGAATCCACGCGCCGCCATCGACCGCGCAGAGCCCCGCACGGGGGACACTCAGGAGCGGGTCACCACCGGTGGGCGACGTGCTGCGCGATCGAGGAGTCGTAAATGCCCTTAAGTGCCTCAAGCGTGGCATCGTCGAGCGCGGGCAGGTCACCTGCGGCGGCGTTCGCGGTCGCCTGCTGCGGCGTCGAGGCACCGGGGATGATCGTGTCTGCGCCGACGGTCGCGATCCACGCGAGCGCCAACTGTGCGGTGGTCCAGCCCTCGGGCGTCAACTGCGCTACTTCACGCGCGGCCTGGACCCCCACCTCATACGGAACTCCCGCGAAGGTCTCGCCAATGTCAAAGGCCTTGCCCTCGCGGTTGAAGGTGCGGTGGTCGCTGTCAGCGAAGGTCGTGTGTTCGTCGTACTTGCCGGACAGCAACCCTGAGGCGAGCGGGACGCGGGCGATGATGCCGACCCCGGCCTCCTTCGCGGCTGGCACCACTTCATCGAGCGGCTTGCGGCGGAAGATGTTGAGAATGATCTGGATGCTCGCGAGGTCCGGCTCCTCAAGCGCGCGCAGCGCCTGGTCGCACGTCTCCACCGACACTCCCCAACGCGCAATACGTCCTTCGTCGACCAACGTGCGCAGGTCGTCGTACGTCTGAGGGTCCTCGAAGACCTCCGTTGGAGGGCAGTGCAACTGAACGAGGTCGAGGGTGTCGACTCCCAGGTTCTCGCGCGATCGGTCGATCCAACGGCGGTAATTGTCCAGGTGGTACTCGGAGGGCACGTGCGGATCCGCGCGGCGCCCCATCTTGGTCGCCACCGTGATCGAGGAGTCGCCGCGCTGTGCGACAAAGCGCCCGACAGCACGCTCGGAACGCCCATCGCCGTACACGTCCGCGGTGTCGAAGAACGTCACCCCCGCATCGGCGGCAGCGGCGAGGATCTCCTGCGCGGTGTCGTCGGCGACATCGCCCCAGTCGGCGCCAAGCTGCCAGCAGCCCTGGCCAACCACGGAGACACTGCGGTTCAAGCGGGAAACGTCGTTGGTACGCATGCCTTCACCCTACCGAGTGGTAACCGAAAAATCGAACCGTTTCGCGTCCTTCGCGTCGTCGTCCCGCCACACCCAGGCACGCGACATCGACGGGGCCCACCTGCCGGCCTGCCAGAGCGACCACTCATGTGCCCGAAAACGACTGAGGCCGCCGCCTCCTTGCGGAAGCGGCGGCCTCAGTGAAGCGCGAAGGCGTTAGCCCGTCACGCGAACGTAGGTGGGGTTCGACTGCCAGATCGGCCGGAACTGGATCGACTTGCCGGGGCGCGGCGCGTCGATCTGCAGGTTCGGTCCGGCGTAGATGCCGACGTGACCGGGGGTCACGATGATGTCTCCAGGCTGCGGGCTCGAGACGACGGTACCCACGTTGTAGTAGGCGCCAGACGAGCGCGGCAGCGAGATTCCCAGCTGGCCGTATACGTACGAGGTGAAGCCGGAGCAGTCGAAGCCGGACGGCGACGAACCGCCGGAGACGTACGGCACTCCCACGTACTTCGAGGCCTCAGCGATGACGGCGGATCCGGAGATCGCGGCCGACACGGATGCCGAGTTCGACACGGTGCGAGCGGAGTTCGAGCTGGAGCTGGACTCCGAAGAGGAGCTCGTGCCCGAGTTGGAAGTCGTGGACGGAGCCTGAACCGGCTCGGGAGTGACGATGGGCTCGGGGTTGGCCGAGTACTCCACGTCAGGCGTCGCGACGCTGTAGTCAGCGTCGTCAGCGGCGGTCACCGTGGCCGCAATATCTGCGGCGGCTGCGGTCTCTGCCAAGGAGTCTGCCTCAGCGGACGTGTTGGCAGGAGTGGTGATGTCTTGCGTGACGAGTGCCGCTGCTGCGGCGCCCGTGAGCGGCACTACGACGAGTGCTGCGGCTGCCGTAGCTGCCACTGCACGCGTCTTGGCGCGCATGTATCCGTACCTCAAGATGCTGTGTTCCTTCCGCGCGTCGCTATTTCAAGCGCGTCGATGTTCCTGGCTCTCCTGCCGTCCCGGGGGGTACCCCAAGAGCCATCCGGCAGGGACCTGACGAGGTCTCGTCCTCCTGTTGCTAGTCGCCCATGTTACCTAATCGTGACGATTCTCCAAGTCCTGGACCGCGAACACGTGCCGCGCAGCCTCTCGACTGATCTCAAGGGTGTGCCCGTCAACGGTGACAGCGATGGCGTCACCGACCACCTCGACAGCTACCGTCGCCCCTGGCACGAGCCCGGTCCGGACGGCCTCGTCGAGGAAGCCTGCGGCCGCCTGCGGGCCTTCGCCAATACGGCCAATTGTGAGATTCGACAAATCTTGCTCGGCGGCCGCTTCAAGTGAGATTCCGGGCGCCTCGGGGCTCACGGGAGTCAGCCCCAACTCGTCCAGTCCGGGGATGGGATTTCCGTAGGGCGAGACCGTGGGCTCGCCCAGCATTTCCACCAGACGGCGCTCGACGCGATCGCTCATCACGTGCTCCCACCGGCAGGCCTCCTCGTGAACGTGAGGGAGGTCAAGACCGATCACGTCGGTCAGGAGGCGCTCTGCGAGCCGATGCTTGCGCATCACGCGCACGGCGAGTTCCTGACCGTGCTCGGTCAGTTCCAGGTGACGGTCGGGTGCGACAACGACCAGGCCGTCACGCTCCATGCGAGCGACCGTCTGCGAAACCGTGGGCCCCGAGTGATCGAGCTGCTCGGCAATACGCGCTCTCATGGGCACCACGCCGTCTTCGATCAGCTCGTAGATGGTCCGCAGATACATCTCCGTGGTGTCGATCAGATCGCTCATCCGGCGAGACGCCCCATTCCTCTGTATTCCCAGCCTGCCTCGATCCAGTCCTCGGACGGAAGGCAGTTCCGCCCATCGATCACGCGCGGTGACGCCACAATACTCGTCAGCGCCTGCGGATCGAGAGTCCGGAATTGCTTCCACTCGGTCGCCACGATCACCAGTTCCGCGTCGCGGCAGGCCTCGAGCGCATCATCCGCATATGTGAGCGTGGGCCAGATGCGTGCGGCGTTCGCATTGGCCTCGGGGTCGTGGACCACGACCTTGGCTCCGCGCAGGTGCAGGCCGCCTGCGACGTCAAGCGCGGGCGAGTCGCGGATGTCATCACTGTCGGGCTTGAACGCCGCACCCAGGACTGCAATGCGGGCACCGTCGAGCCCGCCGAGCATGCGCTCAGCGAGGGTAACCGCGTGCTCACGACGGCGCATGTTGACGCCGTCGACCTCGCGCAAGAATGCGAGCGCCTGGTCCACGCCAAGCTCGCCCGCACGGGCCATGAAGGCGCGGATGTCCTTAGGCAGACAACCGCCTCCGAACCCGAGTCCGGCGCCGAGGAACTTGCGGCCAATCCGCTCGTCGTGGCCAATGGCGTCAGCCAAGTCGCGCACATCTGCACCAGTGGCCTCGCACACTTCCGCGATCGCATTGATGAAGGAGATCTTGGTCGCAAGGAAGGCGTTCGCGCTGACCTTGACGAGTTCTGACGTGGCGTAGTCCGTCACGAGGAAAGGGGTGTCGCGCTCGAGCATGGCAGCGTAGACGCGCCGCGCCACCTGTTCGACGCGCCCGGGACGGTCCCGATCGATCCCCAAGACCAGGCGGTCGGGCCGCAGGGTGTCCTGGACCGCGAAGCCTTCGCGGAGGAACTCGGGATTCCAGCCCAGGTCCACCTCGTCGCCGGCGGGTGCAATCTCTCGCAGTCGCGCCGCAAGGCGTTCAGCTGTGCCGACCGGGACCGTCGATTTGCCCAGGATCGTCGCCGGCCGTGTCAGCAGCGGCCCGAGTTCCTCGATCACGGATTCCACTTGGCTGACGTCGGCCGCGTACCCGCCCCTGACCTGTGGTGTTCCTACCCCGATGAAGTGCACATCGGCGAACTCAGCGGCGTCGTGAACGTCGGTGGTGAAGCGCAGGCGACCGGAATCTACGTGGCGCTTCAGGAGCTCGGGGAGGCCGGGCTCATAGAAGGGAACTTCACCGGCTGACAACCGCGCGATCTTGGCCGGATCGATGTCCACCCCGATGACCTCGTGGCCCAACTCAGCCATGCCGGCGGCGTGCGTGGCGCCAAGGTACCCAGTTCCAAAAACCGAGATGCGTTCACTCATATCGCCACCCTAGTGCGGATGGGTCAGCACCCGTTCACCGTCGGAAGGGGTGCGGGCAATCACCGCGCCGCCGTCCGCGGCGACCGTGAGTTCGCCGTCTTCGAAGGGCACAAAAGCGGCTTGGCCCCGGCGCAGCTCAAGGGTGCGGCCGGCTGCCGTCAGCGTGGCCGTACCGCGGAAGCACAGGACGATGCGTGGAGCAGTGGGCAGCGACACCGAGCCGTCGTTGACGAGAGTGAGCGCGAACTCCTCCGAGGTCGTCACGAGGTGGCGGGCGGCTCCGGCGGTCTTCACAACCGGCGCCTGTGGCTCACTGGGCTTGGGGTCGAGCAGCTTGAGCAGCAAGGGCACATTGACGTTTTTGGGGGTCAGACCGGCGCGGACCACGTTGTCGGAGTTGGCCATGATCTCAAGGCCCATGCCCGACTGATACGAGTGAAGCACGCCCGCGCCCACGAACAGAGCGTCACCTGGGCGCAATCGAACGGCATGCATGGCGAGCGCCACAATCGCTCCCGCATCCCCAGGGAAATGTGCGAGAGCGCGCGCCGCCGCCGCCATGGAACTTTCCGCATCGGCCCTAGAGCCAAGGTCAGCGAGCGCAGCGAGCGTCTCATCGTCGACCCCGCCCGACAGCGCACCCCGAATGAAGTCGCGCACGTCCCCGGCCTGTTCAAGCGCCTCCGCGAGCCCCTGCGCCCTGCCGGTCCCCAGCGAGCGCAAGTCCGCAGCGGTGTCCACCACCTCACGCACACCCGCGAGCACGCGCATTTCGGTGACCGCCACCACCATTTCCGGTTTGTGGTACGGGTCGACGAAGGCATGCGGCAACCCGCCAGTACCCCGCTGCTCAAGGGCAAACCCGTGCCGAGCCTGGGCCAAGGTGGGGTGCACCTGAATCGACAGCGGCTTGTCGATCGCCAAGACCTTCAAGAGGTACGGAAGACGCGCGCCCCAGCGCTTGGCGGCTTCATGGCCAAGTGTCGACTCAGGATCCTGCGCGATGCGTTCGTCTAGCGGCTCGCCACCGGCGAGGGTGCTCGGCGATGGCGCGGAGGTGTGCGCACCCCACCAGGCCTCCGCAACGGGCCCGCCGGGAGGGGTGACTCCCAGGAGCAACGGGATGTCGTCGTGGGTGCCCCACGCATAGTCGCGGAGAACGGGGCTGATCAGATGCACAGGCGCAAGTCTGCCAGGTGTGCTCGCACTACGCTGGTGCCATGTCGACCGAACTGACGATTCCCGCGCAACTTCTGCCCCGCGACGGGCGCTTTGGGTCCGGGCCATCGCGGGTGCGCGACGCCCAGATTCAGGCGATCGTGGATGCCCAGCCCGCCATCCTTGGCACCAGCCACAGGCAGGCACCTGTGCGCAACCTGGTCGGCGATGTTCGACGCATGCTCGCGGAGCTCTACGCGTTGCCGGACGGCTACGAGGTCCTTCTTGGCAATGGCGGCTCCACTTCGTTTTGGGATGCCGCGGCCTTCTCGCTCGTGGAGCGCCGTGCCCAGCACGGCGTGTTCGGTGAGTTCGGCAGCAAGTTCGCGCAGGTTACGGCCGCCGCACCGTACCTCGAATCCCCCGACGTGCGCGAGGCGCCCGCAGGTTCGGTGGCAGTGCCGCAGGCGACCGACGGCATCGACGTCTACGCCTGGCCACACAACGAGACCTCGACCGGTGCAATGGCCCCGGTCGTGCGGCCCAGCGACACCGGCGGGGCCCTCACCGTCATCGATGGCACGTCAGCGGCCGGAGGGCTCGACCTGGATGTCCAGCACACGGACGTCTATTACTTTGCACCGCAGAAGAGCTTCGGCTCCGACGGCGGCATCTGGTTCGCGCTCATGTCGCCGGCAGCCATCGAGCGCATTGGCCGCATCGCGGCGACCGATCGCTACATCCCCGCCACGCTGGAACTGGCGACCGCAGTCGAGAACTCACGCAAGGACCAGACGTACAACACTCCCGCGCTCACGCCACTGGTCATGATGCGCAACCAGCTGGAGTGGATGCTCGCCGGGGGCGGCATGGACTTCGCCACGGGTCGCACCGCCGAATCCGCGCGCCGCATCTATGCGTGGGCTGACGACTCGTCCCTGCTCACCCCGTTCGTCACCGACGCTCGGTACCGCTCACAGGTGGTGGCAACGATCGACGTCGACGAGGCGATCGATGCTGGCGCCATCGCGGCCGCTCTACGCGCTCACGGCGTGGTCGACATTGACCCGTACAGGAAACTGGGCCGCAATCAGCTCCGCGTCGGGATGTTCCCTGCGGTGGATCCCGATGACGTCTCAGCCCTGACCGCGTCGATCGACTGGCTCCTGGAGAAACTGGCACCGTGACCCCTCCCCCGGACGCGCCTTCGCCGCGACGCCAGCGCCATTCGCGCCTGGCCGTCGCGGCGCTCGTCGCGATCCCGGTCGCGGTTGCGTCCACCACTGGGGCGGCGGCCGGCCTGTGGGCACCGGACCCCGTCGCCGCCGGTGCTCCGACGGTATCTGAGGCCCCATCGCGCGCAAGCGTTGACGACGCACAGGTCACGACGGCTGCCGTGAGCGGCGGGGATGCGTCCTGGGACCTGTCCGGGATGATGCCGCGCATCTCCGTGTCGCTGCCGCCCAATCCGAGCCCGTCGCCTGCGCCTACCGCTCCGACGGGCGCCGCCGGCGACGGGTCCGCTGGTGGCGTGCCGCCAGAGGCGGCAGAGGGTGACGCCTCCGCTGGCCCCGGCTCCGCTCCAGATGCTGAGGTCCTACCAGAGGCAGCGAAGCCAGCCCCGTCGGCTCGGTCGCGAGACGAGTACTGCGCATCACCTGACGGTGCGGCGGGAGCCTCGAGCGCCCAGAGCATGCTGTCCGCGGCCAACGTGGAACGCGCGCGCATCGGAGCGGCCCCGCTGAGTTGGTCAACGACGTTGGCCTCGGCCGCCATGGCCTGGTCGTCGTCGATGGCGGCACAGGATTCGGCGACAGCAGCCACCATGGATGCTCTCGCACACAACCCATCGCGTCCAGCAGGTGGGGAGAACGTCGCGGTCAGTTACTCATCAGCGGGCCAGTCACAGGGAGCAGCAGCGGCCAGCGCGCACTCCGGCTGGGTCTTCTCGTTCGGCCACTGCATGAACATGCTGAATCCTCAGTATGCGGTGATGGGTGCGGGAATGGCTGTCACCGACGACGGTACAACCTGGTACTCGACAGCAAACTTTCAATGACGCGGTGAAGACGGCGCACTAGCGACGGCGCGGAATCCATGCCGCCAGCGCCCCGGAAGTCGCGAGTCCCACGGCTCCGATTGCCCACAGGCTCCCCGGCATCGAGACCACGGCGAGTCCTGAGACCACCGCTGGACCGACCAGTCCGCCCACGTCTTGGAAGCTCATCCAGATCCCGATGAACATGTCCCTGCCAACGGCGGGCGCGACATCGTTGCCCAGCGTCATGAGCACCCCTGATCCCCACCCATTTCCCAGACCAATGACCATCGCAGCAAGCGCCACCGCGGCGGGCGAATCGGTGAAGGGCAGTGCGATGAAGCCGACCGCGAGCAAGAGCGTGGAAGGCACCGCCGTCCATGCCCGGCCCCACCGGTCGGCGACAAGGCCCGCCGGGAAAAACAGAAGCATGTCGACGCCCGCCGACAGCGCGAAGATCAGGGACACCACCTCATCTGAGGCGCCAATGTGCTCCGCCCACAACGGGATCACGAGGATCCGCACGGACCGCACCGCGCCAGTCATCAGCACGGCCACTCCCAGCGTGCTCAAGATGCGAACGTTCGCGCGAGCCACCGTCAGGGCGGGCGCATGAGGGTGGGCGTGCGGGCGCGAGCGGTCTTTCCATGCCGGCGAGGTCGCCACCGCGACCATCGCGACAAGGACAGTTGAGGCCGCGAACAGGTAGGCGGACGGCAATCCCCAGACGGCGATGAATGCCGATCCCAGGAGCGGACCAATGAAGTTCGAGATGCGCCACGTCCCGGCGAGGGTGGTGAGCGCCCGGCCGTGGTGGGTGGGTGGCACCATTCCCGTCACTTGGCCTTGGCGCGCCACGTGATAAGTCGCGTGACCCAGGCCCACGAGCATCACGCCCGCCGTCAGGCTAGCGAGCCCTTCCGAGACGCCGCACACCAGTGCGCCGGCGGCCAAGAGCGCCAGCCCCACCATGGCTGCGCGGGCGTACCCGAGCGTAGCGCTCAGCCGTCCACCCACATAGGAGCCGGCGATGCGCCCCGCGGAGTACAGCGCCACGACGCCTGCAGCTACTGCAGCGGAGTGATCAAAACCCACCACCGAGAGCGCGAAGAGCGGGAGCATGGCTCCCAGCCCTATCTCGGCGAGGAAGGTCGGTGCGTACGTCGTGCGAGCGGCGGCGCGAAGGATGTCCCTCCCCACCGCCGGTACGGGCGGTGGCCCGTCAGTCAGTGGTGCCCTCCGGGGCCACTACTTTGGGCTCCTCAGTACGCGACTCAGCCGGGGCATCGGCCTCCTGTGAAGGTTCCGTCACCGCTTCGCCGGCACTCGCTGGGGACGCCGACTGACCTTCCGCGCTGGGGGCCGATGCCGCAGAGGACTCACCTTGCTGGGCCTCGACCCCGGTTGCCGCCGCGGCTCCCGCAGCTGCGTTCTCGGATGTCGCGTCTGCCTGAGCGTCCGCCGCGAGCTCAGCGGCAGGCTCGGCCACCGGCTCGGCGACCGGCTCGGGCTGCGGCTCCGGATCGGGCTTCGACATGTCAACGGGAGTCACCCCGTCGTTTTCAAAGATCGGCTCGGCGTCAGGCCAACGCGTGCTCTGGCGTTCCACGTCGGTCTGCGAATGCGCACCGCAACCGTGATCCACGGAGACGACCTTGCCGTCCGAGGGCGACCATTCGTTCGCGCACGCGCCAAAGGTCGTGCGAAATGACCCGGTGAGCGGCACAAAGAACGCGCACGTCGAGCACGGCGAGGCAGACGCGACTGCGCTTGACGCCGTGGGCCCGTGCGAGCCGCGATACCAACGCTCGGCCGCCGCGTCACGTCCCCGGGGTGCCATGACGCGCTCGCGTCCGAGTCCCAGTTCCCAGAGTTCGGCGATGTCCTCGTCGGCGTCGTGAGACTCGTAGCCGGGCTCCAAGCGAGGGTCTTCCTCAATCTTGGGAAGCACCATCGAGGGCTCGAGGTCACCGGGGCGGATGCGGTCGGCCCACGGAATCCACGCAGGCGCCAGGAGCGCGTCGTCGGCAGGAACCAGGTGCGCCTCGCACACCGCGGCCTCGCGCCCGCGGGGCGCGCGCGACACGGTCACGGCCCACACCCAGCCGCGATAGCCGGGCATGGTGCACGCGAACAGGTGCGTCACGAGTCGGTCCTCAACGCGGTTGGCGCTCAGGTGCTCGCCCACCCACTCTTCACCGTCGGCTACCTCAATGGCGACTTCGCGCGCGAGGTCTACGGCCTTGTCCAGCACTGCGTCCATGGGAATGGGCTCACGCCTCCAGCTGATCGGCGACGGCGCGCAGCACAGAAGCGACCTTCTTGCCGCGCGCGGCGTCCGGGTAGTGCCCCTTGCGGAGCGAGTTCGATACTCCGTCGAGCATCTTGATGAGGTCCTCGACGATGACAGTCATCTCGTCGGGCTTCTTGCGCAGCCCCTGGGATACCGTCTTGACGGGCTCGAGAAGCTGAACCGAGAGAGCGGATGGGCCGCGACGGCCATCGGCAACGGAGTACTCGACGCGGGTGCCCTGGCGGGGCGCGGTCACCCCGTCAGGCAGCGCCGACGCGTGCAGAAAGACCTCGGCACCATCGTCGCCTGCGATGAAACCGAAACCCTTGTCAGTGTCAAAGAACTTCACACGACCGGTGGGCACATCTACCTCGCTGAATCTTGGGGCGCCGCGTGTTCGACGCCCCTCCAGTCTAGCCGTCACCCCCGACGTAGCCTTCAGCGGACGGCCCGCGGTTTGCCACGGGTGCGCGCGCGGGGCCACACTGGAGTCAGCACGAGTCCCCGATGGCCCCGAAGTGAGGTGCGACGTGCCGGTTCCCGAGTGGCTGGTGCCTGCTTTCCACCGCAGCGCAGTCTCCGCAGGCGCAAGTGTCGAGCCGGTCCTTATCGACCGTG
Source organism: Demequina globuliformis (assembly GCF_000975155.1). Lineage (GTDB taxonomy): Bacteria > Actinomycetota > Actinomycetes > Actinomycetales > Demequinaceae > Demequina > Demequina globuliformis. Next base: position 1,625,615 of record NZ_BBRG01000001.1, on the reverse strand, counting down.
CTGCCGACCGCCTCATTGAGCGCTGGACGGCACCCGAACGGCGGTACCACAGCATCGGCCACCTGATCGATCTGTTGCAGCGCGTCGACGAACTCCAGCAGGAGGCTGCCCGCCCCCATCTGGTGCGTCTAGCCGCGTGGTATCACGGCGCCATCTTTGACGCCGTGGACAAGGCCGCGAACCTGCACCACCCGGGTGAGAACGAGGCCGCGAGCGCCGAGTATGCCCGCGAGCAGTTGACGGCGCTGGGGGTCAACGAGGACACCGTGGCGATCGTGGTCAACCTGGTGCACGGCCTGGAACGCCACAAGCCCGCAGGGCGCGACTCTGACGCCGGTGTGCTGTCGGATGCCGACCTGGCTGTCCTCGCCACGGAACCCCAGCGCTATCGCACGTACGTCGCGCAGGTGCGCGAGGAATACGCCCACGTCGATCCGCTTGAGTACCTGGAGACGCGCCAGCGCATTCTGCAGAAGCTGCTGTCGCGCGATCGCATTTACATTTCTCCGCTCGCCCGCGATTGGGAGCGGCAGGCGCGCGAGAACGTCACTGCCGAGCTCTCTCGCCTCAAGCGGGACATTGCGGCCGCCACGGCGGCCTAGCAAAAGGGCCGATGCTGCGGGCCCTTCGTTAAGCGCGGTCCCCAGCGCGCCGCTCACCCAGGCCGCATCCACAGATGTCACCGCTCCGGTGCCGCCGCACGGCGGCAATCTCTAGCGTCGAGGTGTCCACTTCACGACACAGCTAGGAGACACCATGACGCAGTACAACGTTGATGCGGCCGAGGTCGCGACCGCCGCCGCTCAGGCCCACACGTCGGGCGAGGCCATCCGCACAGAAGTCACAGCGATGATGGCCCACCTCACCTCGCTCGAAGGCACGTGGCAGGGTGGCGCCGCGACTGCGTTCGCAGGGGTGCTGGACCAGTGGCGAGCCGCGCAGGCGCAGGTCGAGATGGCCCTCAACTCGCTCTCCGGCGCGCTCAACCAAGCTGCCGAGCACTACGCGGGCGCTGAGGACGCTGCGGCGCAGCTGTTCAGCGCGCGCTAACGCGAGCCGTGAGGCGCGGCGGCCGTGCGGGATCGCACTATGGGGACGGTGGCGTCCCACGGTGAATCCTTTGCGGGGTGGGCCGTCGCGCCTCAAGTATGCTCGGCCAGGTGACAGTGCTCATTGATCCGCCGCTGTGGCCTCGCCACGGCCGGGTGTGGGGGCACATGGTCTCGGATCAGTCGCTTGAGGAACTGCATGAGTTTGCCCGCGCAGCGGGGCTTCCTGCGCGCGCCTTTGATCGCGACCACTACGACGTGCCTCAGGACATGCACGCGGACCTCATCGCACGTGGGGCGGTACTGGTCGACGGGCGTGAACTCGTGCGCCGGCTCCGGGCATCCGGGCTGCGGGTCACGTCGGCTCAGCGCCGCGCCGCTCCCCCACGCTAGACCGCTGGAAATCACCTGCCGGGACAGAAAGCCGCCAGCGGCAGTCCGCGTGCCAAGCCTGCACACATACGACGAAGGCCCCAGGGTTTCCCCTGGGGCCTTCGCTGTATCAGCGTTGAGCGCTGGCGCGGGAGAGCTTAGAAGCCCATGCCGCCCATGTCCCCGCCACCGGCCGGCATGGCCGGCTCGGGCTCAGGGATGTCCGCCACCACAGCCTCGGTGGTGAGGAACAGAGCCGCGATCGAGGCAGCGTTCTGCAGCGCCGAGCGCGTCACCTTGACCGGGTCGTTGACGCCAGCAGCCAGCAGGTCCTCGTAGACGCCGGTCGCGGCGTTCAGACCGTGACCCACCTCGAGACCCTTGACCTTCTCGACAACAACGCCGCCTTCGAGGCCAGCGTTGATCGCGATCTGGCGCAGCGGAGCGGAGATAGCGGCCTCGACGATGCGAGCACCAGTGGCCTCGTCACCCTCGAGCTGCAGCGACCCGAGCACGGCGTTGCCGGCCTGGATCAGTGCCACGCCACCACCGGCGACGATGCCCTCTTCGACAGCAGCCTTCGCGTTGCGGACGGCGTCCTCAATGCGGTGCTTGCGCTCCTTGAGCTCGACCTCGGTTGCCGCGCCGGCCTTGATGACGGCAACGCCGCCGGCCAACTTGGCGAGGCGCTCCTGGAGCTTCTCGCGGTCGTAGTCGGAGTCGGAGTTCTCGATCTCAGCGCGGATCTGCTTGACGCGACCCTCGACCTGCTCCTCGGCACCGGCGCCATCGACGATGGTGGTGTCGTCCTTGGTGACAACGACCTTGCGCGCCTGGCCGAGCAGCTCGAGACCAGCGGTCTCCAGCGACAGACCGACGGACTCGGAGATGACCTGGCCACCGGTGAGAACGGCCATGTCCTGCAGCATCGCCTTGCGGCGGTCGCCAAAGCCGGGAGCCTTGACGGCGACGACCTTGAGGTTGCCACGCAGCTTGTTGACGACCAGTGCGGCCAAAGCCTCACCGTCGACGTCCTCGGAGATGATCGCCAGGGGCTTGCCCGCCTGCATGATCTTCTCGAGGATGGGCAGCAGGTCCTTGAGCGAGGAGATCTTGGACTCGACGAGTAGCACGTAGGCGTCCTCGAGCACTGCTTCCTGGCGCTCTCCGTCGGTGACGAAGTAGGGGTTCAGGTAGCCCTTGTCGAAGCGCATACCCTCGGTGAGCTCCAGCTCGATACCTAGCTGGTAAGCCTCCTCGACGGTGATGACACCTTCCTTGCCGACCTTGTCCATCGCCTCAGCGATCTTGTCGCCGATCTCCTGCTCGCCTGCCGAGATGGCAGCGGTAGCGGCGATCTGCTCCTTGGTCTCCACTTCCTTGGCCTGTGCGAGCAGCTGCTCGGTCACGGCGGCCACGGCCTTCTCGATGCCCTTCTTCAGAGCGATCGGGTTAGCGCCAGCGGAGACGTTGCGCAGGCCCTCACGGACCAGCGCCTGAGCGAGGACAGTCGCGGTGGTGGTTCCGTCACCGGCGACGTCGTCGGTCTTCTTGGCAACTTCCTTGACGAGCTCTGCGCCGATCTTCTCGAACGGCTCCGACAGCTCGATCTCCTTGGCGATGGACACGCCATCGTTGGTGATCGTGGGGGCGCCCCACTTCTTCTCGAGCACAACGTTGCGGCCCTTGGGGCCGAGGGTGACCTTGACGGCATCAGCGAGGGCGTTCATGCCCCGCTCCATGCCGCGACGGGCCTCCTCATCGAAGGCAATCTGCTTTGCCATGGGTGTAAGTCCTCTTTCGATGACGGTGGCTCCGAGCCGCCCGCGACGGACGATGCCGGCCCAGACGTTCACGTCACGCCAGGGCCGCACACCTCGACTGCGAAGCCAAACTTTTTAGCACTCTCGGGTAGGGAGTGCTAAGCCGATTCTGGCACTCTCCCCTGCCGAGTGCAAACCGATGTTGCGCGATGTTCACTCATGTTCACCGACGGCGCACACGGGAGTGCGCGACAGTCCCGGCTGGAGTGGCAAATTCTGGCTGCTTTGGCGCTGCAAAACAGCGAAATGGAGCCATCTGGCGGAGGGAGGCCGAGCCGAGAGGCTGCTCGGCCAGCGACGAGCGGCTAGCCCGGGTCGCTTGCGAGGAGGACTTCAATCTCCGCCCCGCCGGGAGTGCCGCTGCCGTCAACGGCGTCGATACCGAGTGTGTCCGCGATGTCTTGGGCCGTGTCGGCCAGCGACTCGTCGGCGTAGGTGACGGTGTTGACGCCGTTGGGAATCAGGTTGGAAGCGATGTTATTCGCGTCCACGTTTGAGTAGCCAGCGTCGTTCAGCGCACTTTGCTGCTCGCCCGCGAGACCCTGGATGCCGGATCCATTGCGGACCTGCACCTGTGCGTCGTAAACGATGACCGGTTCCGGCTCCTCGGTCTCCGTTGGTGTGGGCGTCGGCGACGGGCTGGCGCTCTCGCTCGGCGTGGCCGACGGCTCCGCACTAGGCGAGGTAGTCGGCGAGGTCTCGGGAGAGGACGTGGGACTCGTGGTCACCGTGGTGGCGGGAGCGGGATCGTCGTCGTTGTTGCCGCCGGCGTTCCACAGCAGGAATGCGATGAGGTAGGCGACGGCGCCAGCGATAAGGAAGGCAAGCACGGGGGGCAACACCCTGCTCCACCACGGCCGTGGCGCACGGTGAACACCCACCGGTCCGGTCTGTGCCGCGAGTTCGTCAAACTCGTCGGGCTCGTACGTCTGCGCATCCTTCGCCACGGGTCACACCCTAACGCGCGCCGGGCGCAATCCAAGCGCGGCTCGACCGGTCGTGTTCCCGCGTCGCACGTAGGCGTCGCAGTCGGGTGACGAGCATGGGGTCAAACTCCACGGCCGCATGCGACTCCAACAAGGACCCCAATACCTGGTAGTACTGAGTGACGGACAACGAGAACTCTGACCGGATCGCCTCTTCCTTGGCGCCTGCGTGTGCCCACCAGCGACGCTCGAACTCCAGCACCGCTCGGTCTCGCTCGGACAGCGATGAGCGGTCGTCGGCCGCGGCCTCCAGGTGGGTCACGTCGGTCACGGTCACCTCATTTCCACTCTCGCGCGCACCGCGGCCCGCGTCGTTTCCTCGATAGTTTCCAGCCTAAACGGCGCTGGGCCTGCGACTACGCAGCCGCACCGCGCTGAGGTGAGATGCGGGCCCGCTCCGCTGTGGCATCGGCCCCGGTCTCCAACACTAGGGTGGGCCGCATGACGGACCAATGGACCGCGAACCTGGGCGCGCAGTGGGCCGACGCGCTCGCGCCCGCCCACACGGACCTCGCCGCCGCGGCCGCGTTCCTCGATGCCGAGGCGCGGGCTGGACGGACGTGGCTGCCTGAACGCGCGCGCGTCATGCGGGCCTTTCAGGTGCCGCTCGACGCGGTGCGCGTGGTGATCGTGGGCCAGGACCCCTATCCCACACCCGGCGATGCGGTGGGGCTGAGCTTCTCAGTCGCACCTGGCCACCCCATGCCGCGGTCACTGCGCAACATCGCCACCGAACTGATGCAGGACACCGGGGAGACGCTGAGCGACGGCGACCTCAGCCACTGGGCGCGCCAAGGCGTGATGTTGCTCAACCGCGTCCTTACTGTGAGCGCGGGCGAGGCCGGTTCGCATCGGGGCCGCGGCTGGGAAGAGGTGACCGCTCAGGCCCTGCGCACCCTGGGTGCGCGCGGCGGACCACTCGTGGCCGTCTTGTGGGGCAAAGATGCGCAAGCCGCGGGTGCCTTGCTGGGCGACGTGCCGGTGGTCACGAGCGCTCACCCAAGCCCGCTCAGCGCGCGGCGAGGGTTCTTTGGCTCGCGGCCGTTCTCTCAGGTCAACGCGCTACTCGAGAAGCAAGGCGCGAACCCCATCCGCTGGGGCCAGCACAGCAGTGGCACCGCTAACGCGAGCACAGGAGTCTCGACGCCGACATCCACGGGATAGGCGCGCTGCTGATGGTGAAGTCACCGGTCGGGTTGTTGCCCTGGACCGACTCCTGGAACGTGACAGCGGCCAAGTTCGAGCAGGTTTCGCCTGGCGCTAGCACCGTGTTCTGCCCGGAGTAGATGTACACCGGTCCGGTGAGGTTGATGCCGCTGCTGATAGCTGCCGAGGTCAGGTCCACGGTGGCACGCCACTTCGTAAGCGCCTGATACTCACCGACGTAGGTACCGTTGACGACGTAGCCAGCAGGGGTGAAATCCGTCCGGATCGAGACGTCACGATAGGTTCCGGGGCCGCCATTCGCTACTGCGAGGTTCTGAAGGCGTTGGGCCGTGAAGGTTGGCACACACGTGGTGCCTTGCACGCGCTGGCCATTGGAGTGAAGCATGCCCCAGCACTGACCCGCGGGCGGGTTGGGAGGAGGTTCGGGAGCGGTCCACGACGCGGGCACCCACCACCCATTCGCAACGAGCTTCGCACCAGTCACGTTCGCGGTCGGAAAGCCGGGAACGCTGACGGTCTGTGAACCGGACGCCATGGTCCACGTCAGGTCGGCGACCTTTGCGCCCTGGCTGTTCACCAGAACGGCGCGGCCCGTTTTACCCGCACACGAGGCGGGGATGCCGGTGACAGTTACCGACGTCTGAGCGGATGAGGCACTTGGTGCGGTGAAGCCGATGGTCTGAGTAGTGCAGGCCGATGCCGTGAAAGTGGCAATCCGAGCGTGCGTGACAGTGAGGTGTGCGGCCGATGCCGGGGTGACCCAGAAGGCGACGGTCGCCACGAGTGCGACGAGGGCAGCAAGGAGCGCCACGCGCCGCGCGGCGCCGGTGGCGACGAGGGTCGTCATCGAGACACCTCCGCACCAGAGGGCTCGGCAATGCCGGCTGACGAGCCGTCCTCGTCGTCAGACACATCGTCAGATACGTCGAGTTCTTCAGGCCGCGACGGCCACATGGTGAAGCCCACGGCGATGAGCAGGATGCTGCCCCACACCAGGGGGCTGCGCAGGATCGCGGCCCACAATCCCAGCTTGGGGATGTGGAGCTTCGCGACGCCGAGCACGTCTTCGTTCGTGGGATAGAAGGGGTCGACGTAGTCGTTGTTGTCCCCCTGGACCTGCCACCCGTTGACGCCGTCTCCACCAATGATGCGGTGAACAATCTTGGACCCGTCAAGGTCAAGTGTGCTATAGACGATGACGTCGCCCACCTGCGGCTCCGCGGCGCGCGCCACGACGATGTCGCCCGTGTAGTACGTGGGCTCCATCGAATGCCCGTTCACCACAATGGCGGTGGTGCCGCCACCGAGCGACGCCGGCCAGATGAAGTACGCGAGGACCGCAATGACGACCCACCCGAGCACGGCGCCGAGCGCGCCGAAGCGCCGGCGGTCGCTAGAACCGCCGGTCTCCGGTGCGCTCAGCTCGCGTGCCATCGGTGCTCGGGTGGGTGATGTCGTTAGTTGATCGCGACTGCGGCGTTGCGTACCGCTGCAGCGTTCACACCCGTGGGCAGGTTGATCGACTCGGATGCTGCGTCAATGGTCGTCTTTACTTCCGCGAGGGTCGCACCGGAAACGTCGAGCACGTACACGATGAGCTCGCGCCCAACACAGCCGCCGGGGCTCGCGACGTTGATGTCCGACACCTCTACGGTGGCGGCCGAGAACACGCCGCCAGCGTAGGTGGTCGTGTAGTCCACGTTTACGGCGGTGTCGCACTCAGCGCCGGTGCTCACGCCCACGAGCGGAGAGTCCTCGTTGACGGTGAGCTGGGCTGCGGAGGCGAGCGACAGGCCGGCGATACCCACCAGGCCCAGGGCCACGGCGGCGTACTTGCGAGCGGAGTTCTTGGTCTTAGCCATGGGGTCTTTCTGCTTTCTTGTGTGGGCGCACGTGAATGACCCCCGGGATGGGGAATCCAGGCGCTGTTTCGTTGTCCTGCCGGCGGTCGATCTATGACCTACCTCACATAGAGACGGCCGGCGTTGCGGACTATGACGCAGTTTATGTGAGAAATTTCACGAACTTCGCCAACGCTCACTCAAAGTCGCTTTTACCAGGTATATCAATCTGAAACACAGCACCACAAAGTATGAGATAGCCCACACTCGGCCCGCGACCGCGCCCATGAGGGACCTTCTCGGCACCCCCCTGCTGACCGTGTGGTAAGCGCTCGCCGGGCCGCCAGCGCGGGCACGCCACGCCTCTACCAGCTAAGGGTGCGGCAACAAAGGAGGGGCGAGGACGCGGGCGCGTGATGCGCGCAGAACGCGCCGCAGGACGCACGGTGAACCCACGTGGGCGTCGACAGGGTCAGAGCTGACAGCGGGACTCGAACCCGCAACCCCCGTATTACAAGTACGGTGCGCTACCAATTGCGCCATGCCAGCATGCGGAGCGTTCGCGCCGCCGCATCAGGATACCGATCCGCAGGGGTGCGGTGCACACGCGAATCAACGAGCCGCCTCACACACGGCGAGCCACCTCACCGGCCCCCAACGCACGTTGACCCCCGACGCCACGAGGGCGCCGGGGGTCAACGGAAACAGCGTCAGCGCAGGCGGTGCTCCGCCGTGCTGATCAAGAGGGCGCGCTAGAGGCCCTCGATGTAGGCACGCAGCTGGCCGGGCTCGAAGTAAGGAACCTCAGACTGCTGCAGAATCGCGTCCTGGTCGTCAACGTCGGAGAACTCCTCGCCGGGGCCTACGACTCGCACCGTCGGGGTGCCCTGCACGTAGTTCTGCGACGACTGGTCCGTGGCGGCCTTCACCCAGGCCCGGAAGTCCTGGCTCTCGAACTGCGCGGCAACATCCTCGGGAACGCCGGCAGCGATGGCGATCTGCTCAATCTGCTCGTCGCTCAGTCCTTCGCCGCCCTCGGTGGGCTGGTTAGCGAACAGCGCGGCGGAGAAGTCGAGGAACGCGTCCGGCGCCTGGTCGGCGACGGTGGCAACGGCGTTCGCTGCGCGGGTCGAGTACTCGGTGCCGGAGGAGTAACGGTCGAGGATGGAGATGGGGTGGTAGTACAACTGCACCTCGCCCTCCTCGCGCAATGCGTCGAGGTCCTCGGCGTTGACCTGCTCGAACTGGTTGCAGATGGGGCACATGAAGTCGAGGTAGATGTCGACACGCGGCTGATCGGCGGGGACGTCGGCGCTCACCGAACCGGTCGCATCGACGGGGATGCCGCCGTAAACGTCGGACGCGGCGGGCTTGGCGAGGTCGTCGGAGTCAAGCGAGGGGACCTTGCCAGACTCAACGATGAACCAGACAATGCCTCCGAAGACCAGGATCACGACTGCGGACACGGCCGCAATGATGATGCCGGTCCGGCGCTCCTCTGCCTTCACCTGAGCCTGCGCCTTAGCGCGAGCCTGGGCTGCCTTGGTGTTGCTGGGTTGGGGCTTGTTCTTGGCCATGGGGATTCCTTACCTCAGGGTCAGTTGTCGATCTCGACGGGCTCGTCCGTGGCGGGTGCAGGCGCCATCCACGAGTCGAGCGAGAACCGGGAACGGGGCCAGATGAACAGGAACAGCCCTAGGGCAATGAATCCTGCTCGCTCTAGCAAGTGAAGTGGGTACTGCGTGGCGCCTTCTTCCACCTCGCCACCGCCGCCAAAGCAGCCGCAGTCGATCGATAGCCCCTGGGTCCACGCCCAGATCACTCCAATGGTGAAGGCAGCCATCATCACGAGCCACGCACCCGCAGCCCAGCGCGTCCACAGGCCCAGGATGAGCCATAGGGCGAGCGCAAGCTCGAAGAAGGGAAGGAGAGTGCCCACAAAGGGAACGATCTCCTCGGGAAGGAGCCGGTAGGCGCGCACGGCGATGATGGATTGCGGGATGTCCTGAATCTTGGGAATCGCCGCGAAGATGAGGATGCCCGCCATCGACAAGCGGACGAGCAACGACAGCCACGGTTGCACGGATCGGAACCGGTCCGCAAACGTCATCGTGTTACTCCCTCAGTCTGAGTCGCGGCCTCGCGTGAGGCCACCGTTGACGCCCCAACGTACAGGTTGTGGAATTGGTTCCCCATACGCGTTCCGTTTAGCAGGGCCGATGCCGGGGTTACGCAATCGGCTGGCCGGGAGCCGGCCACCACACTGGTTCCGTCAAAAGATAGACAGACAACACCACGACAGCGATGGCAACCGCGGACACAATCACCCAGGCGACGATGGGGCCGCGAGACGGCGCGACGGCGGCGGCCAGGCGGTGCGCACCCTCGCGAGACAGTTCGCTCCACGGCCCCCACCACATCGTGGCAGCAGCCGCGAGCCCCCCGGCGAACAGCGCGACTCCGTGTCCCCATACCTGCGCCTCATTGCTGGCGCCGGCTACGTACTCAGCGCTGACGAGCCACCATCCCAAAGTGCCGACGCCTACGCCGACTGCGGCGGCCAAGAGGATCGACGGCAGCGCCTCCCCTGCCGCGCGCAACAGGTGCCATGGCAGGCCAATCGTATGCAGGGCCGCGTCTCCGCGACGTTGCCCTCGCCTGGCGCGCGCGGTCGCGAGCGCGAGCGCGCGCCGCTGCACGGCGCGGACCACGATGGTCGTCAGTACCATCACGAAGAACGCGATAAACGGCGCCAGCGCTGCGGCCGATGCCGTGGCAACAGTCAGTGCGGCGATCATCAGTTTGCGCCGTGGAGCGGCCGCGAGAAGGTCATCGACCTCGACCTCATCAGAGTCAGTCCACTGCTCGTCCTCGTAGGTCTGGTCTTCATCGAGGTCGTCCTGGGCGTCTCCTCCGGTGGTCGCACCGAAAGCCGCGGCGTCGAATGTCTCGGGACTTGCCGTGGCGTTCGCGCCCATCACGGCGGTGGGCGCGACGGCCGCGACGGCGGTCGGCGCCGCCTCGGCGACCGGCAAGACCACGGTCGCGCCGCGCAGCGCCGCCACGACGTCACGCGGCCCAGGTCGCACGGACACGTCGCGACCGAGCGCGGCCCTGAGAGCATCGGCCCCCGGCTCGTCGGGAAGGTCAACAGTGGTCTCAAGCGTGCGGGAAATCGCGCCAGTGCCCGAGCCGAACGGCGCCTTGCCCGTCATCGCGAACGCCACTGTTGCCGCCCAGGCCCACCGGTCTGCGTCCGCGCCTGGCTCCATGCCGTCAATCACCTCTGGCGCCACGTACCCCGCGGTGCCAGACACCAGCCCCTCCTGCGTCAGGCGGTGGTCGGTCGTCTTGTGAGCCAAGCCAAAGTCGATCAGCACCGGGCCATCAGGCCCCATCATGATGTTCGAGGGCGTGACATCACGGTGAACGGCCCCAGTGGCGTGCACCGCCTCCAAAGCAGACGCAGTTCTGTCAGCGAAGTGCGCCAACTGGTCCCCGCGCATCGGCCCTTCTCGCTGGATGTAGTCCCACAAGCTGACGCCAGGGATGTACTCAAAGACCACAAACGTCTCGTCGCCGTCGAGCTCAGCGTCAAGCACGGCCGGCACGGCGGGGTGCTCCAGGGATTGAAGAGCGCGGACCTCTCGAGCGAGTCGTTCCGCGGCAACGGTGTCGGCACGAGCGTCCACGAGCTTCAAGGCGGCCTCGGCTCCGCCACCGTCGACGACCTTGTAGACCGCGCCTGAACCACCGCGACCCAACTGGTCGACAATGCGGTAGCCGCCTATCTCTTCGCCCGTCTCGCGAACCACGCCTGCCATGGCACTCACGCTACAGCCAGGGAGGTTGGTTCTGAACTATTGCGTATGGAATGATGGCCCCTAACCGCAGCAAACCTTGTTGTGGTTAGTGTCATTGTGGACACCACACCGGCACTCTTCACCACGGATCGTCTGGCACGTACCTGCCAGTGAAGGGACCTTTCATGGCCACCGTTACATACGACAAGGCTTCGCGCATCTACCCGGGCACGGAGCGCCCGGCCGTTGACGCGCTTGAGCTCGACATTGCCGACGGCGAGTTCCTCGTCCTCGTTGGCCCCTCCGGTTGCGGTAAGTCGACCTCCCTGCGCATGCTCGCAGGCCTCGAGGACATCGACGCCGGATCCATCTGGGTTGGCGACCGCGACGTGACTCACGTTCAGCCCAAGGACCGCGACATCGCGATGGTGTTCCAGTCCTACGCGCTGTACCCCCACATGACGGTGGCAGACAACATGGGCTTCGCGCTCAAGATTGCCAAGGTCGACAAGTCGGAGATCCGCGAGCGTGTCGAGGCCGCCGCGAAGATCCTGGACCTCACCGAGTACCTGGACCGCAAGCCCAAGGCACTGTCCGGTGGTCAGCGTCAGCGTGTGGCCATGGGCCGCGCCATTGTCCGTCAGCCCCAGGTGTTCCTCATGGACGAGCCGCTGTCGAACCTTGACGCGAAGCTGCGTGTCCAGACCCGTACCCAGATCGCCGCACTGCAGCGCCGCCTGGGCACCACCACCGTCTACGTCACGCACGACCAGGTCGAGGCACTGACCATGGGTGACCGCATCGCGGTCCTCAAGGATGGCCTGCTCCAGCAGGTGGGCTCGCCTCGCGACATGTACGACGCCCCCGCGAACGTGTTCGTCGCCGGCTTCATCGGCTCCCCCGCCATGAACATCGGCACCTACTCGGTCAACGGCGACTTCGCCCAGATCGGCAACAGCCAGGTGGCCCTGAGCCGTCAGGCCCTCGCCGGCCTCAAGGCTGAGGACAACAACCGCGTGGTCGTGGGCTTCCGCCCCGAGTCGCTCGACCGTGTTGCCCCCAACTCCGACGGCGCCTTCCCCATCCAGGTGGATGTGGTCGAGGAGCTGGGCTCGGACGCATACGTCTACGGCTCGATCCCCACCGACGCCCCCGGCGCCGGCGAGATCCACTTCGACGCAGGCGACTCCGAGGTCATTGTCCGCATTGACCCCCGCGATGTCCCCAAGAAGGGCGACTCGGTGTGGGTCAAGATCCGCGAGGGCGAGCAGCACGTGTTCTCCTCCGCAAGCGGTGACCGCCTCTCGGCCGCCGTGCAGACGGACAAGGCTCTGTAACTCACACACTCACGGCTTCATCGCCGCTGACGTCATTCTCAGCGAGGGCGGTCCAGGGATTCCTGGGCCGCCCTCGCTGCGTCTGATGAGCCCGCACCTTCCCGCAACGGACGCGGTCCGTGGGTGACAGCCAGGGCTACGCCTACGATGGAGGCATGGCCCTCAAAATCACCGGCGTGGTCGACCCCGCGTTGCTCGACCTGCCGTGGTCCGTGCCCCTGGAGACCTGGCCCCAGGACACCCTCGCCGCGCTCCCTCGCGGCATCTCGCGCCACGTGGTGCGCTTTGTGCGGTTCCACGGGCGAGTGCTCGCGGTCAAAGAGACCGTGTCCCCTATGGCCCACCGCGAATTCGACATGCTCCGCGAGCTGGGGCGCATGGGCGCTCCGTGCGTGGTGCCGTTCGCTGTCGTGGACGGCCGCCAGGATGCCGACGGCGAAGAGCTCGCCGCCGCCTTGGTGACCGAACACCTGCAGTTCTCGCTGCCGTACCGTGCGCTGTTCAGTCAGGCGCTACGCGACGACACTCTCGACCGCCTCATTGATGCGCTGGCCGTGCTGCTGGTGCGCCTGCACCTGCTGGGTTTCTACTGGGGAGACGTGTCGCTGTCCAACGCCCTGTTCCGGCGCGATGCCGAGGCCTTCTCCGCCTACCTGGTCGACGCCGAGACGGGCGACCTGCACCACGCCCTCACCGAGGGCCAGCGCCGCTACGACATCGATCTGGCGCGCACCAACATCATTGGCGAGATGTTCGACCTCCAGGCCGCAGAAGAACTCGACAACGCGGTTGACCCGCTCGAGCTGGGCGACCGCATCGAGGAGCGCTACCGCGAACTATGGTCGGCGCTCACCGGCAAGGAAACCTTCAGCGAGAACGTTCGCTATCACCTCGCCGAACGGGTCAAGGCGCTCAATGAACTAGGGTTCGATGTCGCCGAACTCGACATGACGCAAACCTCCGACGGCAAGGAACTCTCGATCCGTCCCAAGGTGGTCGATGCCGGTCACCACTCGCGGCGCCTACTCCGACTGACCGGCCTGGACGTGCAAGAGAACCAAGCGCGCCGCCTGCTCAACGACCTCGACGAGTTCCGCGCCGTGTTTTCACCCGACGAGGACGAGGTCCTCGTGGCCCACGAGTGGCTTGCACGCGTCTTTGAACCCACGGTGCGTGCCGTGCCGCGGGAGTTCCGGCGCAAGCTCGAGCCCGCGCAGGTGTTCCACGAGGTGCTCGACCACCGGTGGTTCCTGGCGGAAAAGAGGCCCGACGTCACCATGCCGGAGGCTGCGGCCTCCTACGTCAAGAACGTGCTCCCCGAACGGCCCGACGAGGAGGCCGTGCTTGGTCAGATCATTGGCACGGTGCCTTCCGACGAGTCAGAGGCGCCAACGGAGACGCGAGCGATCCGTGCCTGGCAGTCGTTGCCGCGCACCCGCACAGGGACACAGGCCCGCGACAACCACCCGCGCTGAGCCGCCTAGCGTGCTCGGTGCGCGCCGGCTTCGTACAGCGCGATCGACGCCGCCACGGAGGCGTTGAGCGACTCGGTGGCACCGTCAATGGGGATCGACACAATCTGGTCGCATGCTTCACGCACCAGTCGCGACAGCCCGGAGCCCTCCGCGCCTGCGACGATCACGAGCGGGCCGTCGATGAGTTCGGAGTCGCGGATCATCACGTCCGCATCTGCGTCCAGGCCGATGACAAAGATGCCGGCCTTCTTGTAGCCCTCGATGGCGCGTGTGAGGTTGGTGGCACGCGCCACGGGCACGCGCGCGGCGGCGCCCGCGGATACCTTCCACGCCGCAACGGTCACGCCCGCAGCACGGCGCTCGGGCACCACTACTCCGGTCGCGCCAAAGGCGGCGGCGGAGCGCATGATGGCACCCAAGTTGCGCGGGTCCTGAATGCCGTCCAGCGCGACAATGAGCGTGCGACCATCGCCGTCGAGGAAGTCGTCGGGGTCGGCGTACGAATAGGGTGCGACTTCAAGCGCGACGCCCTGGTGGGGGCTTCCCCCCGCGTAACCGTCCAGCACCGTCTTGGTCACCTCACGGACGGTCACCTCGTGCTCCACGGCGAGGCTCACGATCTCTGTGATGCGGTCGTCGGAGTCAATGCGGTTGTACACCAACAAGGTCTCGGCCTGGATACCCGACCGGAGCGCCTCGAGCACGCTGTTGCGGCCCACCACCACCTCGTGTGACGTCGACGTGCGGTCCCGCGGTCCCGAGCGGCCCTTCTGCGGTCGCTTGGCGGCCTCCGCCTCAGCGCGCTGCTTCGCCTTGTACGCCTTGTGATTGGGGCGGTCCTCCGCCTTAGGCGTGGGGCCCTTGCCCTCGAGCGCCCGGCGGCCGTGGCCACCGGTACCGACGGAGGCGCCCTTCTTCGACGTGGGCTTGCGAGTGGCGCCGCGGCGCTTGGAGTTTCCTGCCATGGCACCAGGGTAGTCGCGCGGCCACGTGCGCCGCGCATCGGCCTGTGCCGTCCACTCGCCGCAAGCGCGCGCGAACGTGCCGTTCAGGCGCGGAAGGTGGGCACGGGTGAGAGCGGGTTCGCCGGACGAGGGCGAGGGCTGTGGGCCCGATTAGTCCTGCAGCGACCAGCGCGCGCCGTCCGCGCCGTCTTCGATCACGATGCCGGCCGCGCCCAGGCGGTCGCGGATCTCATCCGCGGTCGCCCAATCCTTCGCTGCGCGGGCGGCCGCGCGGGCGTCGATGTCTGCCCTCACCAGCGAATCCAGTGCCGTCATGGCCGCGGATGCGCCTGTGTCCGTCTGTGCCCAGCACTCCGACGCCGGGTCCAGCCCGAGCACGTCCAGCATCGCGCGAACCGAGAGCAGCGACGCGGCTACAGCGGCGTCGTCGTCCTGCGTCAGCGCGGCGTTTCCGGAGCGCACCGTCTCATGCACGTGGGCGAGCGCGCGCGGGATCGACAGGTCGTCGTCCATCGCCGCGACGAATGGCTCTGGCAGCTCTGCCGCGCGCACCTGCGCATCAGTAAGAGCGCCCACGCGGTCAGAGGCCCGCTGCACAAACCCAGCGAGCCGGCCCCAGGTTGCGGTGGCATCCTCGAGCGTCTTCTCGGAGTACTCCAACATGGAGCGATAGTGCACCTGCGCGAGCGCGAGCCGGAGGGCGGCTGCGGGGTAACGCGACAGCACCTCCGACACCAACAGGCCGTTGCCGAGGGACTTGGACATCTTGGCGCCTGACTGGGTCACCCAGGCTGAGTGCATCCACAGGTTCGCGAAGCCGTAGCCCGCGCCGCGGG
This sequence comes from Demequina globuliformis, assembly GCF_000975155.1. GTDB lineage: Bacteria > Actinomycetota > Actinomycetes > Actinomycetales > Demequinaceae > Demequina > Demequina globuliformis. Next base: position 1,609,961 of record NZ_BBRG01000001.1, on the reverse strand, counting down.
ACTGCGCCTGCTCGTTCTCGTGGTGCGGAAACCGCAGGTCCAGTCCGCCACCGTGGATGTCGAACGTGTCACCCAGGAAGCGGCGCGCCATGGCGGAGCACTCGATGTGCCAGCCGGGCCGGCCCTTGCCCCAGGGAGACGCCCAGGCGGCGGTGTCGGGGTCGCCTGCCTTGGTCGCCTTCCACAGCGCGAAATCGCGCGGGTCGCGCTTGTCGTCCTCGGGCGCGTCCGGCGCAGGCGTCAGGTCGTCCAGCGCCTGACGGGTGAGAGCGCCGTACTCGTCGTAGGAACGCACATCGAAGTACACGGAGCCCGCAAGTTCGTACGCGTGGCCGCGTTCGATGAGGCGCTCAATGAGCGCGAGGATCTCCGGGATGTGTCCAGTGGCGCGTGGCTCGGCGGCGGGCGGCTTCACGCCCACAGCCGCGTAGGCCTGCTGAAACTCACGCTCGTGGCGAAGCGCCCACGCCCACCACTCAACCCCGGCATCGGCCGCCTTGGCCAGGGTCTTGTCGTCGATGTCGGTGACGTTGCGCACGAGGGTCACGTCGAGGCCGCCACGTTCGAGCCAGCGCTGCAGCACATCGAAAGCGACCGCGCTGCGCAAGTGGCCCACGTGCGGGGAGCTCTGCACGGTGGGACCACACAGGTAGATCCCCACCTTCCCGGGCTCGAGCGGCTCAAAGGCGCGATCGGTACGGGTGGCCGTGTCGAACAGGTGGAGAGTCACGCGTGTCAGGCTACCGGGCTTATGTGTGCGCGACCAGCGCCGTCGCAATCGCGGCCACGCCTTCGCCTCGCCCGGTCAGCCCCAGGCCGTCGGTCGTGGTGGCCGACACCGTCACCGGAGCCCCGACGGCCTCCGACAGCACCGCCTCCGCTTCCGCCCGGCGCGGAGCCAACTTGGGCCGGTTGCCAAGCACCTGGATGGCGACGTTCCCGATCTCGAAACCAGCCGCGCGCACGCGGTACGCGGTCTCCTGCAGCAACGCCGTGCCGGCTGCCCCCGCCCACTCGGGACGGTCCGTGCCAAAGTTGGAGCCGAGATCGCCCAGTCCGGCAGCGCTCAGCAATGCGTCGCACGCCGCGTGGGCGGCCACATCGCCATCGGAATGCCCGGACAAAGGCGTCTCCCCTGGCCACGTCAGTCCCGCGAGCGCCAGTTCACCGTCGCCGCCGAACGCGTGCACGTCGACGCCTTGGCCAATGCGAGGGATAGTCATGAGTCCTCCCTAGACAAGCGAGCCGCACCGGACTCGATCTCGTGTTCCGCCTGACGCCTCGTGGCGCAATCCTTGGCGAGCGACAGGTCAGCAGGACGCGTGACCTTGAATCCGTCCTCGTGGCCGGGGACCGCAAGCACCCGGTACCCGAGTTCACGCGCCAACGTCGCGTCGTCCGTGGCGCCAGGCTTGCCGCGGTGGTGGGCATCGAGGATCGCCGCAACGCGGAACGTCTGCGGCGTCTGCACGGCGCGGAACTGGGCGCGGTCAACGGGATCACCGACCTCGCCGTCGCGCCCGGGGGCCGTAACGAGCGTGTCGATCACGTCCACGACGGGGATGGCGCCGTCCGCGCCGCCCCGGACCGCGTCAACGGTGGCACGCATGACGGCGGCGGGCTGAAAGGCTCGGGCCGCATCGTGGATCAGGACGATGCTCGCGCCTGCGGGCAAGGCATCAAGCCCGGCCGCGACGGAAGATTGACGGTCGGCACCGCCCGCGACCACGGTGACACCGGGGAGCGCGGCGCGGAAGGCCTCGAGGTGGGAGCGCGGCGCGGTGACCACGATGTCCGTGGCAACGGTAGAGGCTTCTGCGACAGCCCATTCCACGAGGGAACGCCCATGGACGGGCACCAACGCTTTGGGCACGTCAGCGCCCAGGCGGGTGCCCGATCCGGCGGCCGTAATCACGGCCGCGATGGTCACGAGGCGAGGACCTCGTCCAGGCGAGCCTCGGCCGTGTCCTCATCGCACTTCTCAGCAAGAGCGAGCTCGCTCACGAGGATCTGACGTGCCTTGTGCAGCATACGCTTCTCACCAGCGGACAGGCCCTTGTCGGTGTCGCGACGCGACAGGTCGCGGACAACCTCTGCCACCCGGATCACGTCACCGGACGCGAGCTTCTCGACGTTGGCCTTGTAGCGACGGGACCAGTTGGTGGGCTCCTCGACGTACGGCTCGCGGAGGACGTCGAAGACCTTCTCCAGACCCGCCTTGTCCACCACGTCCCGGACGCCGACCAAGTCGACGTTCTCTGCTGGCACTTCAATGGTCAGGTCACCCTGCGCCACCTTGAGCTTGAGGTAGGTCTTCTCCTCGCCCTTGATAGTGCGCTTCTTGATGTCCTGGATCTTCGCCGCACCGTGGTGCGGGTAGACGACGGTCTCGCCGACGCTAAAGTTCATGTGGAGTGGGCCCCTTCGTGTCAGGGACGATTCTACCAGCACGGCGATTCCATTAACAGGGGCCTTGTTCACCTTGCGGTAACGACGCGCCGTTCGTGCCACACGCACATGACCAGTATCCTGGTCGCGACCCCCGTTCTCGCGAAAGGCTTGAAGCGCAGTGAAGCACACCGTCCCCGCCCGCATCGCAGTCGCCACTGTGGCCGTCGCAGCCCTCGCCGGGTGCTCCTACGTGAACCCCATCACGACGCACAAGAACTACGCGGCGTCAGACGGCACGCAGCTCGTCATGGGCGAGGTCGAGGCACTGAACCTGCTGGTCATCACGGAGGCCGTCGACAGCCCGGCCACGATGATCGGCACGTTGTACAACGGCGGCGACGAGGACGCGAATCTGCAGATCACGTTCGACAACGCGACGGTGACCGACGTCATGGTTCCTGCCGGCGCGACCGTCAAGTTGGGCCCGGAGGCCGACGACACCGAGGTCAGCGGCACCTCTCCCGTGCAGCCCGGCCTCCTCGCCACCGGCTCGTTTGCCGAGGGCGACGTCAACCGCTACTCGACGATCATCCCCGTCATGGACGGCACCCTTCCCGAGTATGAGGGCATCGTCGACGCGATCGGCTAGCCTCGCGTCGCAGCTCCCCACCCCCTACGCTCTCCCCCCACGCCAAATGGCTCCATTTGGCTGTTTTAGCGCCGCATAACGGGCGTTTTGTGCCACTTCACGGCGAGCGTCACACGTCAAGCGCGCGTCGCAACTCAAGCGCGCGTCGCAACTCAGCGCGACTCCGCATCACTGTGGAGCACAGCAGCAAAGCGGGCCGATGCCCCGGGCACCCTGCGTATGCGCCCCCACCTGGCATCGGCCCCCGGAACGCAGAATCCCGCCGGTGCGCCGAAGCGCACCAGCGGGATTCACACTTGTGCGGGTTACCCGAAGCGACCGGAAATGTAGTCCTCGGTGGCCTTCTCCGCGGGCGTAGAGAACATCGTCGTGGTGTCGTTCATCTCAATCAGCTTGCCCGGCTTGCCCGTGCCCGCAATGTTGAAGAACGCGGTGGTGTCTGACACGCGCGCAGCCTGCTGCATGTTGTGAGTCACGATCACGATCGTGTACTGATCCTTGAGCTCGGCGATGAGGTCTTCAATCGCGAGCGTCGAGATCGGGTCCAGCGCGGAGCATGGCTCATCCATCAGCAGGACATCCGGCTTGATCGCGATGGCCCGCGCAATGCACAGACGCTGCTGCTGACCGCCAGAGAGCGATGAACCCGGCTTGTCGAGACGGTCCTTGACCTCATCCCACAGGTTCGCGCCGCGCAGGGAGGACTCGACGATCTCGTCTGCCTCGGAACGCGAGACACGCTTGTTGTTGAGGCGAAAGCCGGCAAGCACGTTCTCCGCGATGGACATCGTGGGGAACGGGTTAGGGCGCTGGAAGACCATGCCGACGTGGCGGCGGACCGTCACGGGGTCCACGTCCTTGCCGTACAAGTCAACGCCGTCAATGAGGACCTCGCCCTCGACGCGGGCGCCTGGGATGACCTCGTGCATACGGTTAAGCGTGCGGAGGAAGGTCGACTTGCCACAGCCCGAGGGGCCAATGAAGGCAGTCACGGACTGGGGCTCGATCGACAGCGAGACGTCCTCTACTGCCAAGAACTGGCTGTAGTAGACGTTCAAGTTGTTGATGTCGATGCGCTTAGACACTGCGGTGCTCCGTTTCTGGGGGCCTAGCGGCCGCTCTTCGGGGAGAAGTATTTGGCGATGAGGCGGGCGATGAGGTTGAGGGCCATCACGATGAGGATCAGCACGAGCGCTGCGGCCCATGCCCGGTACTCCGTGATCTCCGACACACAGGTGTCGGTGGCACACGGCAGCGGACCCTTCTCGTACTCAGAGATGATGTACACGGGAAGCGACATCATGCGGCCCTCGAAGAGGTTCCAGTTCAGCGAGTCAGCGACGCCGACCGCGACCAAGAGGGGGGCTGTCTCTCCGATGACACGTGCGATCGCCAGGGTGATACCGGTGGTGATACCAGCCACGGACGTGCGCAGCACGACCTTGATGATCGTGAGCCACTTGGGCACGCCCAGGGCGTAGGAGGCCTCGCGCAGTTCGTTTGGCACGAGCTGCAGCATCTCCTCGCTCGAGCGGACCACGACCGGGATCATCAGCACGGACAACGCGACAGCGCCCACAATGCCGAGTTTGGTGCCCGGGCCAATCGTGATCGCGAACAGGGAGTAGGCGAACAGACCGGCAACGATGGACGGGATACCCGTCATGACGTCGACAAAGAAGCGGATGCCCTTTTGCAACTTGCCGCTGCCATACTCCACGAGGTAGATCGCCGTCAGCAGGCCGACCGGCACCGAAATGACCGTCGCGGTGAGCGTCATCATCACGGATCCGACGATCGCGTGGGAAATACCGCCAAAGGGAGCCTCGGAACCGAAGACGCCACGCATGGTCTGGTTCAAGAACTCGAGGTTGAACCCGCTGTCTGGGTACGTATCCGAGATCATGAAGCGGTCGACACCCTTGACCACCACGGTGGCCAACAGCCACACGAGCGGAATGATCGCGAGCGCGAAGGCGCCGTAGATCAGGAAGGACATCGCGCGGTCCTTCACGCGACGTGAGCGGGAGATCTCCCCAAAGGGGCTGAGGGTGGTGGTCGCCATCAGTTCGCTCCAGAGAATTCGCTGCGGCGCGACACGATCCAGCGCGCGAGCATGTTGACGAGCAAGGTAATCACGAACAGCGCCAGGCCCATCGCGATGAGCGAGTTGACGCCCATGGAGTTGGCCTCAGGGAACTGCAGCGCGATGTATCCGGCGACGGTGTTGTGCTGGTTGGGCTGCAGCAGGTAGGGCGAGAACGTCAGTCCGGGGCTGATGATCATCAGCACGGCCATGGTCTCGCCGAGCGCGCGGCCCAGACCCAGCATGGTGGCACCGATCATGCCGGAGCGGCCGAACGGGAACACGGCCATCTTGATCATTTCCCACCGGGTGGCGCCCATGGCCAGCGCCGCCTCCTCGTGGAGGACGGGCGTCTGCAGGAAGACCTCGCGAGACACGGCGGTGATGATCGGGAGAATCATGATCGCCAGCACAATGCCGGCTGACATCGCGACGCGACCGGTGAAGATCTCCCCGGACTCGGGTGCCGCGAACAGCGGGATGAACCCGAGGTAGTCCGCGAGGAACTGGTAGAACGGCGTCAGGAAAGGTACCAAGACGGCGACGCCCCACAGGCCGTAGACCACGGACGGGACGGCGGCGAGCAGGTCGATCAAATAGCCCAGCGTCTGCGCGAGCCGACGCGGCGCGTAGTGCGAAATAAACAGCGCGATGCCGATGGAGACCGGGGTCGCGATAACCAACGCGATGATCGACATGATCAACGTGCCGTAGATCAGATAGCCGATGATCTCCATCAGCGACTGACCGTCTTCAGGCTTGATGAAGGAGACTTCGTCGCCCAGGTGATCGCCAGACGCCGCCTGCACCGCAGGCCAGGCCTCGGCGAGAAGGAACGTCGCGACAGCTGCGAGCGTGACGAGAATCAGCGCACCCGCGCCGGTGGACAAGCCCTTGAACACGCTGTTCGCGCGTGCTCCGGGGTGGGTGCCGTAGTCGCTGGTCTCCGACTCGGAGGCAGTAGACGGCGGGGTCGTGGTCACGCGTAGGTCTCCCTTAATTCTGTGATCACTGTCATGGCAAGTGGTGGGCCCACCCTACCGGGCGAGCCCACCACTGTGGTGTGCCGTGGACTTAGGCGTTGGAGGCGATTCCGTCGAGGATCGACGTGATCTGCTCCGACAGCTCCGCGGTCAGCGGGGCGGAACCGGCGGCGCCGGCTGCGGCCTGCTGGCCCTCGGGGGAAGCAACGAACTTCTCGAACTCGGTGACCAGCATGCGCTCGGCCTCGTCCTCGTACTGCGAGCAGACGATGTGGTACGAGACCAGGGTCAGCGGGTAGGCCGACGAGTCGGTGGTGGTGCGGTCGATCGCGTATGCGAGGTCGTTCTCACCGTTGGCGTTGTCTGCCAGGGGCGATGCGGCGACGATGTTCGCGGCGGCCTCCGGCGAGAAGGGCACGTACTCTTCGCCGACCTTCACGGCGACGGTACCGAGACCGGCAGCGCGCGAGGCGTCAGCGTAGCCAATGGCGCCGGAGGTCGAGGTCACCGTGTCCACCACTGCGGACGTACCGTCCGAGCCAACGGACTGGTTGGCTGCGGTCTGGAACTCCTTGGAAGCCTCGTACGGCCATGCGCCGTCCGCTGCCTGCTCAAGGTAGTCCGTGAAGTTCTCGGAGGTGCCCGAGGAGTCGGAGCGGTAGACGACCGTGATGGTGTCGGAGGGGAGCTCGACGCCCTCGTTCTGCGACGCGATGGCCTCGTCGTCCCAGGTGGTGATCTTGCCGTCGAAGATGTTCGCGATCGTGGCCGCGTCCATGTTCAGCGTCTCGACGCCCTCGAGGTTGAACATCACCGCGACAGGCGAGATGTACATGGGCAGGTGGTAAGCGCCACCCTCACCGGCGCAACGCTCGACTGCCTGCGCGTACTCGGAGTCGTCCAGCAGGCCGTCGGAGCCGGCGAAGGGCACGGCGCCCGACAGGAACTGCTCAATGCCACCGCCGGAGCCGACCGGGTCGTAGCCCACGGTGACGTCGGGGTTGGCGTTCTGGAACTCGGCGCGCCAGGCGTCCATGCCGGACTCCTGCGATGAGGCGCCGGCGCCCTGCAGGTTGCCCGAGAGCGATGCGGCCTCGGTGGTCTCCTCAGCGGAGGTTGCGCCTGCGGTCGACTCGGCCGGCTCGTCGGTCTGCTCGTTGGAAGGCGAGCAAGCGGCCAGGGCGAAGGTCAGCGCGGCGGCCGAGACAACGGCTCCGGTGCGGTTCATGAGCTTCACAGTGATGGTCCTCACTTGTAGATCAAAGAAGATTCAGGGACTGCCGGCTGTCTGCCGGACGTGTTCCAACGTAGGGACGGCAGGTAACGCCACCAAGGGGGATAACTGAATATGGGGTGAACGTTAGGTAAACACGGCAGCGGTACTGGACGGGCGCATCGGGCCGATGCCCGGGTCACCGGGGCATCACAGCCCCAGTTTGGGCTCGCCCACCCACGCCACATGGCTCCATTTCGCTGTGATAGCTAGCTATGACAGCGAAATGGAGCCATGTGGCGGGAAGGGGCGGGGGCTAGGCCTCGAACGTGTAGCCGACGCCGCGCACCGTCTGGATGAGGACGGGGTGTGAGGGGTCTTCCTCGATGCGTCCGCGCAAGCGCTTAATGTGCACGTCGAGCGTCTTCGTGTCGCCAAAGTAGTCCGCTCCCCAGACGCGGTCGATGATGACCTGACGGGGCAGGACGCGGCCCGCGTTCTGAGCCAGCAGGTGCAGCAGCGCGAACTCCTTGGGCGGCAGGTTCTGCACGTCATCGCCGCGCGCCACCGACAGCCGCTCGGGGTCCATCGTGATTCCCGCCACCGTGAGTCGCTCGGGCTCATCAGGCATGTCCGTTGCCCCAGCGCCGTGGCGGCGCAGGACGGCACGGATGCGGGCCACCAGCTCCCGGGCGCTATACGGCTTGGTGACATAGTCGTCGGCTCCCAGTTCCAGGCCGATGATCTTGTCGACCTGGTCGTCCTTTGCGGTCACCATGATGATGGGCACGTTGGAACGTTCGCGAATCTCCCGGAATACCTCGGTGCCCGACATCCGCGGCAGCATGAGGTCGAGTAGCACCACATCTGCCCCATCCCTGGCAAAGGCCTCAACGCCCTGCTGACCGTTCTCCGCGAGCAGGACGTCAAATCCCTCGCGCCGCAGCAGATACTTCAGGGAGTCGCGGTACGACTCCTCGTCCTCGACGACGAGAATGCGCGCCTCGGTCATTGCTCCTCCTGGTGAGTGGTGAGACGAACGGTGAAGGTGGATCCCACGGTGGGCTTGGACCACACGTCCACGACCCCCGAATGTTGCAAGACCACGTGCTTGACGATCGACAGACCCAAACCGGTGCCACCGGTCTCACGCGACCGCGCGGGATCTGCCCGGTAGAAGCGCTCAAAGATGCGCTCTTGGTTTTCTTTCGAGATGCCGATGCCGGCGTCGATTACCTTGAGTTCAGCGACCTCGCCCTCGGCCGTGAGCGACACCGTCACGTGCGAGCCGGTATCCGAGTAGTTGATCGCGTTGTCGACCAAGTTGCGCAGGGCCATGACCAGCAGATCGCGGTCGCCCATGACCGACGGCGTAGCAGCGACATCTGCCACGAGCGTGAGACTGCGTGCCTCCGCAGCGATCTGGGCTCCCTCGACGACCTCGGCGACCACGCCCTCAAGCGGGACCACCTCGTATTCGAGCACGGACTCGCCGCCCTGGATGCGGGAAATCTCGATGATTTCCTGGATCAGCTTGGCCAAGCGCCGCGTCTCCTTGCGGATCTTCTTGGAGAAGTCTCTGACCATCTCCGTGTCTTCGGCGTTGTCCTGGATGGTCTCCGCGAGGAGGGACAACGCGCCCACAGGCGTCTTGAGCTCGTGCGACACGTTGACGGCGAACTCGCGCCGGGTCTGTTCGGCCGCGCGCTGCTCGGTGTTGTCGTTCGCGATCGCGAGGGCAAGTTCATCGCCCAAGGGGGTGACGCGCACGTGAACGATCGTCGACACTCCCAGCACTCCGCGGTTCACCACGACCTCGTCTTCGACGGGCCTGCCGGCTGCCCATGCCGCCTCCGCGAGATCCGCCACTCCCGGGTGGAGCGCACCGTCAGGACGCGCTACGCCGAGCGCAGCGGCCGTGGGGTTCGAGAAACCCGATCGCCGGTCCCGCCGCACGACCATGGTTCCCGACTGCAGCGCGGATAGCACCTCGCGGGTGCGGTGCGGAATGAGAGTTCCCGAACTGTCCTGCGCGTCGCGGCGCGAGTACATCACCACGGCAGCCACCGTGGCGCCCACCGCTAGTCCGATGGCGGCGGCTAGCCAGATCTCGGGGGTCATGTGGTCACAGTATCGACGCTGGCGCGAGTTCACCCAAAGTTTCCCATTGGTCACTCGATGTTTACCGATTGTGTGCCGCTTACTTGGGTGCAAAGCGATGAGCGGTGCCACACTAGGGACGACGCAACAGCCTTAGAGGAGAGTCATGCGCACGATTTTCACCGCAGAGATGTCGGAACTTGCCGGCGATCTCATCACCATGAGCCACCACGTCGAGTCCGCGATCACCCGCGCCTCTCAAGCCCTGCTGGAGCAGAACGTCGAATTGGCCCAAAAGGTCATTGCCGACGACGTGAAGCTCGACGAGCTCGAGGCCACCGTGGACGAGCGCTGCGTCCTGCTCATTGCCCAACAGCAGCCCGTTGGCCTGGACCTGCGCACCATCATCTCGTCGCTACGCATCTCCGCTTCGCTTGAGCGCATGGGTGACCTTGCGCAGCACATTGCCGAGGCCGCGCGCCGTGCCTACCCGGACAGCGCCATTCCCGAGGGCCACCGCGAGATCATCACTGGGATGACGGAGGCGGCCAAGCGCGCCGCTGGTGAGGTGGCCTCGCTGCTCGAGAACCGCGACCTCAACGTCGCCGCTGGCATCGTCTCCGACGACGACGAACTCGACGATCTGCACTCCGCGTCGTACAAGACGCTCCTGGAGTCGGGCTACTCCGGCTCGGTCCAGGAGACGCTCGACATCGCCTTGCTCGCTCGCTTCTTCGAGCGCTTTGGCGACCACGCCGTGGCGGTTTCACGCCAGATTGTCTACTTGGTGACCGGCGACCACACGGGCTCTCGAGCGCGCTTCTGACGCCTCAGACCGGCCTCACCTGACGCGCAAGGGCGCCCATCTCCACGCAGGAGATGGGCGCCCTTGGTGCGCGTGGGGCTACTTCTTGCCCTGGTTCGCGACAGCCTGGATGGCGGCAGCCGCAGCGTCCGCGTCGAGGTAGGTTCCGCCGGCCTTGATGGGCTTGAGGGTCTCCTCGTCGAGTTCGTACACAAGCGGAATACCGGTGGGCACATTGACGCCAACGATGTCGTCGTCGGCAATGCCGTCGAGATGCTTGATGATCGCGCGCAGCGAGTTACCGTGAGCGGCGACCATGACGGTCTTTCCTGCCTTGAGGTCCGGCACCACGTCCGACTCCCAGTACGGCAGCGCGCGCTCAAGCACGTCCTTGAGGCACTCAGTCTTGGGGGTTGGCTCGCCCGCGTAGCGCGGGTCACCTTCCTGCGAGTACTGGTTGTCGTCGGAGATGACGGGCGGTGGCACGTCGTATGAGCGGCGCCACGTCATGAACTGCTCCTCGCCGAACTGCTCGAGGGTCTCTGCCTTGTTCTTGCCCTGCAGGTCGCCGTAGTGACGCTCGTTGAGACGCCAGTCGCGCTTGACGGGGATCCAGTGACGGTCCGCGGCGTCGAGCGCCAGGTTCGCGGTCATGATCGCGCGGCGCAGCAGGGACGTGTGGACGACGTCAGGCAGGACGCCTTCGGCCTTGAGCAACTCGCCGCCGCGCTTGGCCTCACCCCAACCCTTTTCGTTGAGCTCGACGTCCACCCAGCCGGTGAACAGGTTCTTCGCGTTCCACTCGCTCTCGCCGTGGCGGAGCAGGATCAGTGTGTAGGTCATGGCTTCAGCCTATCGCCGTTCGCCCGCGCGGCGAGTGGGACCTTGGCACTGGCCTGGGAGGGACGATGCTCGCTCTAGTGGGCGGGCACCGGCGCCATGACGAACGCCGGACTTGGCAGCGGGGCCGATGCATGGGGAAGATTCACGATCTCGCCAACCTGGGACTCGGGCGCGACGCTCAGCACATCCGCCAGGGCAAGGGTGCGCACCTCGTGACCACGCTCCGCGCCCACGTGAACGCGGTCCTCGATCACTGCGAAGTGGCGCGGCCAGTGTCCGGCATCGATGGCGTTGCGGTAGCGCAGTTCGCCCTCGGGGCTGAGGTCGTGGACGGCGATCACGTCCGCCCCGCGGACCCCCACAAGCACGGTGCCCGCGTGGAGGAGAATGTGGGACGGATAGTTCTCGTCGGCCGTGCGGGGCAGGGCGGTCGTGGCGGGAACCTGCGCGATCACCTCTGCGGTGCCGCTCGCGCCGTCCCATCTCAGGGTCGCGACGGCGCCCGTGAGTTCGCAGGCGACGTACAGCATGGACCCGTCGACAACGAAGTGCCGTGGGCCCGAGCCCCCGGGGAGCGTCGCGGCGACGCCATGGTCGTCGAGCAGACCGTCGGGGCGCAGCGCGTAGCGGCGGAGCTCGTCCGTGCCCAAATCGGCAACCAGGACGTGGTGTCCGCCCGGCCCCAGACCCGCGAAGTGCGCGTGAGGGGCGTCCTGGCGGTCGGTGCGCGGTCCGGATCCCTCGTGCCCAAAGACCTGAGTGGGCTCATCCGACAAGAAGTGGCCGTCCTCGCCGACGGACACGACGACGAGAGTTCCGGAGGTGTAGTGGCTGACGTAGAGGGTGCGGGCGTCCGGGGCCAATAGGACGTGGCAGGCGCCCGCGCTGCGCGTTCCCACGGAGCCCACAATCCGCGGCGAGTCAGGGTCGCTCACGTCGAGCACATGGAGAACCGAGTACTCCTCTTCGCTTGCCGCATAGATCAGGGGAAGGGAGGGGTGCGGGACCATAAAGGACGGCGCCGGCAGCTCGAGCACCTGCTTCGCGTCAGCTGCACTTTGACGCCACAGGCCCTCCCCCGTCCCTGTGGGGGTGCCCAGTCCGGCCTCGGGGTACGTGCCCCACCACACCGCTGCTTGCTCGACCGTCTCGCTCATGGTCCTTCTCCTGACTCATGCAGACGGCCCCGCACCTGAGGGTGCGGAGCCGTCTGCGTCTCACATCTGGGGTGTGCGCAGGCCGCGCACGCGGCCTTAGTGTGCCTTGGCGTATGCCTCGCGCACCTGAGCAGAAATGCGGCCGCGCTCGGAAACGTCGAAGCCGTTGGCCTTCGCCCACGCGCGGATCTTGCCGGTGTCCTCGCGGCGGCCACGGCTAGCGGCGCGGCGGGTGGACGTCTTGCGCGCGACCGCAATCCACGGCTGCAGCGCATCGCGCAACTCAGCGGCGTGGGCGTCATTCAGATCAATCTCGTAGGAGGTTCCGTCAATGGCGAAACTGACGGTCTGCGATGCATCGCCACCATCAATATCATCAACGAGAACGACCTGTACCTTCTGCGCCATCTGCTTTCCTTTTCTGTAGGGACTGGCAATAGCGTCACATGCCGCTACCGAATTCGTCAATAAGACAAATTCTGCCGGGGATTCATTCCCCACCAGATGTGCGGGAATACGAAAGCCAGATTAGCGTGGCGCGGAAGATTCGGAGTCGGCCTCAGAGGCCCCGCGCGAAGGTGCCACATCTGCCACCGTAGCCGCCTCGGCATCGGCCCTCGCCAATGCCGCGCGCTCGTTGCGGTCTGCCCGCACCACAGCGCGCATCGCGAACCAGAAAACGAGCCCTACGCCAATGGATGGAATGATGCCGATCGCGACGGCCTGCCACGTAGGCATTAGTCCTCGCTCGGCTTCACGAGCGGGAAGGTGATGGTCTCGCGAATGCCGAGCCCCGTCATGGCCATCAGCAGCCGGTCCATGCCCATTCCCATTCCACCGGCAGGAGGCATCGCATACTCCATGGCCGTCAAGAAGTCCTCGTCGAGCTTCATCGCCTCATCATCGCCTAGCGCGGCCATGCGCGCCTGCTGCTCAAAGCGCTCACGCTGAATGACCGGGTCCACCAGTTCCGAGTAAGCGGTCGCCAACTCGAAGCCGCGCACATACAGGTCCCATTTCTCGACAATGCCGTCCTGGCTGCGGTGATCGCGCGTCAACGGGCTGGTCTCTACGGGAAAGTCGCGTACGAAGGTGGGCGCCGTCAAGGCATCCCCGACGAAGTGCTCCCACAGCTCCTCGACAAGCTTGCCGTGATTGGCCCGCTTGGGATCAACCGAGACTTCCGCCTTGTCGCACCACGCCAGCAACTGCTCAACGGAGGTCGCCGGCGTGACTTCCTCGCCCATGGCCTCCGAAAGCGAGCCGTACATCGTGAGCTCGTCCCACTGCCCGCCAAGGTCGTACTCTTCGCCGTCAGCCAGCGTGACCGTGGTGGAACCAAAGACGTCCGTCGCGGCCCCCTGGATCAGGTCGCGCGTGAGTGCAGCCATGGTGTTGTAATCGCCGTAAGCCTCGTACGCCTCGAGCATCGAAAACTCCGGCGAGTGCGAGGAGTCCGCGCCCTCGTTGCGGAAATTGCGATTGATCTCGAAGACCTTTTCGATCCCGCCCACGACTGCGCGCTTCAAGAACAGTTCGGGCGCAATACGCATGTACAAATCGATGTCATATGCGTTCATGTGGGTCACGAACGGGCGGGCCGCCGCGCCTCCATGCTGGGTCTGCAACATGGGGGTCTCGATCTCAATAAATCCGCGCCCGTGTAGCGATTCACGCAGCGAACGCATGACGTGCGCGCGGTGGCGCACGGTGTCGCGCGCCAACGGCCGCGAAATGAGGTCGACGTAGCGCTGACGCACTCGCGATTCTTCAGACAGTTCCTTGTGCAATACCGGCAGCGGTCGCAACGCCTTCGCGGCAATCTCCCACTCGGAGGCAAACACGGACACCTCGCCGCGACGCGACTTGATGGCCCGGCCCTTGGCGAAGAGGTGATCGCCCAAGTCGACATCAGCCTTGAACGCCGCGAGGGAGTCCTCACCAACCTCAGCGAGCGACAACATCACCTGCAAGCGCTCACCCGCGCCGTCCTGGACGGCCGCGAAGCACAGTTTGCCGGTGTTGCGAATGAACACGACACGGCCGGCGACACCGACCACGTCATCTGTCTCCTCGCCCGTCTCAAGGCGGTCGTACTCCGCCTTGACGTCGGCAATCTCATGAGTACGCGGGACGGACACCGGGTAGGCCTGGCCACCCTGCGCAATGAGGCGGTCGCGCTTCTCGCGGCGCACGCGCATCTGCTCGGGGAGGTCCTGTTCGGGCGTGGGAGTCTCGTCAGTCACGCCTTCTAGGTTACCGGCGCGCATGGCGGGCGTGCGTCAGCGGGTCAAGCGTCGAGGTCGAGCGCCAGATCGATGATGGGACTCGAGTGCGTCAGTGCGCCCACGGACATGTAATCCACGCCCGTCAGGGCTACGTCCCGAACGTTGTCGAGGGTGAGGCCGCCTGTGGCCTCGAGGCGCACGCGGCCAAGGTCGGCCTCCCGCGCGCGGATTGCGGCCACGAGCGGCGCCATCTCCACCGGTGGCATGTTGTCGATCATCAGGAAGCGGGCCCCGGCATCAATCGCCTCCCACGCCTGCTCGGGCGTCTCCACCTCAACCTGCACCGGCACGTCGGGGTAACGAGAAGCGATGGCTGCGATGGCCCCACTCACCGTCCCAGCTGCCGCGATGTGGTTGTCCTTCACCATCGCGCAGTCATAGAGCCCCACGCGCTTGTTGACTCCCCCACCGCACCGCACCGCGTACTTCTCCAGTTCGCGTAGACCAGGGGTGGTCTTGCGCGTATCGAGCACCGCAGCCCCTGTCCCCTCCAAGGCGTCTGCCCACCGGCGCGTATGAGTAGCGATGCCACACGCCCGCGACAAGAAATTCAGCATGGTGCGCTCGGCGATCAGCACCACGTGCCCCGCACCCTCAATCGACGCCACCGTGGCACCACCCTGGAGGCGGTCACCATCCGCGACGGCGACGTCGACGCGCGGCCGGCGCAGGCCCAATCGGTCAGCCACCTGGGCCAGGGTCTCCGCGATGACCGGCACTCCCGCCGCCACACCCGGCTCCCGCATCACGATGCGGCCCGCTACCCACGAGTCCGCCCCAATGGTCGACTGCGTGGTGACATCGCGGCCAGGCTCCGCGCCCAGGTCCTCGTCTAAGGCTTGCGCGACGGCGCCGGCAAGCCACGAGGCGGACAGTGGGCGGTCTTGCGGCAGGTCCTCAGGATGCATCACGGCCACCAGCGTACGGCTAGCGCGCTGCCAAGGTCTCCCTATCCCACGTCCAGCGGCGCATGGAGCAGTGCCAGCGTGCCATCGGCGTCCAGGTGCGCGGCCACGCGGACCCTCCACCGGGCATCGTCCCTATCAGGGAAGTCGTCACGAACGTGACCACCGCGCGTCTCTCGACGCTCCAGCGCGGTCGCCACCAACGCCGAGCCACAGGCCAGCACATTCGAGGTCTCCCACTCCGCGATTTGCGGCTCGCCGGACAGCGCGCCTTCGCGGTGGTACCGCTGGCGAATCCGGGCGAGCCGGTCCGCGGCTCGGGTCAGTCCCTCGGCGTCGCGGATGGGGCCCGCGCCTTGTTGCACGGCCTTTTGCACCTGCGGGCGCATGGTCGCGGGAAGCAAAGCGGTGGGCCCGGGCCGGTCAACCGGCTCGTGCTGGCGCACCGTTCCTTCTGCCACCGTCGCCGCGGCATCGGCAGCCGCCCGGTGCGCGAACACGAGACCTTCCAAGAGCGAGTTCGACGCCAGCCTGTTCGCGCCGTGAACCCCCGTGCACGCGGCCTCGCCCACCGCGTACAGGCCCGCCTGTGTGGAGCGGCCGCGCAGGTCCGTCAGGATTCCCCCCGAGTGATAGTGCTGCGCCGGCGCGACGGGAATGAGGTCGTGCGCCATATCGACACCTTGCTCGGCAAGCCGCTCCCAGATGGTGGGGAACCGCTCACGCAGGAACGCCCCTCCCAGGTGGCGGCAGTCCAGGAAGGCGCTCTCGGAATCCTCTTCCTCCATCATCGCGACAATGCCGCGGCTGACGACGTCGCGCGGTGCCAGCTCTGCCATCTCGTGACGGTCGACCATAAAGCGTTTGCCATCGGCATTGAGAAGGTACGCGCCCTCGCCGCGCACGGCCTCCGAGATGAGCGTCTGCTGCCCGCGAGCCGCGGCCCCCTGCCACAGGACAGTGGGGTGGAACTGGACAAACTCGAGGTCAGCGACGGCCGCACCCGCCCGCAGGGCCGCCGCGAGGCCATCCCCGGTGGCGGAGGTCGGGTTCGTGGAGGAGCGGAACACCTGGCCAATGCCGCCGGTGGCCATGATCACCGATTTCGCCAAGGCCGCGCCGACGCCGTCGCGCGAACCCTCGCCGATGATGTGCAGGGTGACGCCGCAGACGGGTCCTGGCCGCCCGTTGGAGTCGGGCGCCGCGGTGAGCAGGTCGACCACCATGGCGTGCTCGATGACTTCAATGCCGGGATCGTTGCGGACGGCCTCCAGCTGCGCGATGAGCGCGCGGGAAATCTCCGCGCCGGTCGCATCGCCACCCGCATGCGCGATGCGGTCGCGGTGATGCCCGCCCTCCCGAGTGAGCGTGATGCCGCCGTCGGGCCCGGTATCAAAGTTCGCGCCGCGGGCCACCAAGTCGCGCACGCGGTCGGGCCCTTCGTCCACGAGAATGCGCACGGACTCCTCGGAACACAGTCCCACCCCGGCGGTCAGGGTGTCAGCGAAGTGCTCGTCCGGGGTGTCCTCTGGGTCGAGCGCCGCTGCGATTCCACCTTGGGCCCACACGGTCGAGCCGGAACTCAGGATGCCCTTGGTCACCACCAGAACGTGGTCGACCTTGGATCGCAGTTCCAAGGCTGCGGTCAGCCCGGCGATTCCCGACCCCACGACAATGACGTCAGCGGAGATGGTCCAGCCGGGCTCGGGAGCAGCCAGGCGGCGAACAAACGAGGTCATGCGAACAACCTAGCGGCCCCGCTCCGGGACACAGGTCCCCTAGGACTTGAAGGCGTCCCATCCCTTGTCGTGGAAATCGTGCACCGGCACGCCCGAACGCTCGAGGCCGTAGCCGTCCGGCACCGAGCCCGGATCGTCACACTCCTGCAGGATCCGGTTCTCGCCGTCCACGAAC
Organism: Demequina globuliformis; assembly: GCF_000975155.1. Taxonomy (GTDB): domain Bacteria; phylum Actinomycetota; class Actinomycetes; order Actinomycetales; family Demequinaceae; genus Demequina; species Demequina globuliformis. The sequence goes on along the minus strand of NZ_BBRG01000001.1, from coordinate 1,592,627 downwards.
ACCACGTGAGGCTCGAAGGCACGGGCCTCCTCGTCGGCGAGCATTCCGTAGCCGATGATGATGACGAGGTCCCCCGGGTTCACGAGGTGCGCCGCGGCGCCGTTGATGCAGATCTGGCCGCTCCCGGGCTCACCGGGAATTGCGTAGGTCGTGAGGCGGGCCCCATTGGTGACATCCACGACGTCAACCTGCTGCCCGGGCAGCAGGTCGGCGCGCTCCATCAGCGTCGCATCGATCGTGATGGAGCCCACGTAGTGCAGGTCCGCTTGGGTCACGGTGGCCCGGTGGATCTTCGAGATCATCATGGGCCGCTGTAGGGAAGTCACGGCAGTTCTCCTTCCGCGGCATCGGGAGGGCCGATGCGCGTGGTGACGTTGTCGATGAGTCGCGTGCGTCCCACTCGGGCCGCGACGGCGATCACCACGTCTCCACGGTAGTCGCCTTGGACCTCGGTCGCGTCTGCGGGGTCCAGCGCTGAATAGTAATCGAGCACCACCCCCTCAGCAGCATCGAGGATCGCGCGGCCGGCGAACACGGCGTCGTCGAGGGCCGCACCGCGGTGCGCCGCGCTTTGCGACGCCGCCAGGGCGCGCGACAGGGCGAGCGCCTGAGTGCGTTCGGCGTCCGACAGGAAAACGTTGCGCGACGAGCGCGCCAGTCCGTCGTCATCGCGCACCGTGGCGGCCGTCGCGATCTCGACCGGGAAATTAAGGTCGCGCACTAGCGCCCGCACCGCAATCACCTGCTGCGCGTCCTTGGCGCCAAACACGGCGACATCTGGCTGCGTCAGGTGCAGCAGCTTCGCCACGACCGTCACGACGCCGTCAAAGTGCCCCGGGCGTGCTGCGCCCTCGAGCACCCGGCCGATCACCCCGGCACTCACGGACACCGTCGGTTCCCCCGCCGGGTACATCGTGTGATCCGCGGGCGCGAACACCGCTTCCACCCCGAGCGGCTCGAGCAAGGCACAGTCCGCCTCAAGGGTGCGGGGATAGCGGTCGTAGTCGGCGCGCTCGTCGAACTGCAGCGGATTGACGTAGACCGTCACGATGACCTGGTCCGCCACCTCGCGCGCGCGCCGCACGAGCGCGAGGTGCCCCTCATGCAGCGCGCCCATGGTCATCACCACCGCACGGCGGGTGCCGCGGTCAATGGCGGCGAGCTCGGCAAGTGTGTGTGCAATGATCACGGGTCGACTCCCAGGGTCGCGATGATGTCCGCATAGGCGGCTGGGCCGATGCGCCCGCCGTGCAACGCGAGGTCTGCGGTGGCGCGCGCCATGGCGCGGTAGGCGTGCAGAGCCTCGGGCTGGTCGATCAAGGTAGCCAAGTGCGCCGCAACGGTGCCGGCGTCTCCGCGCACCACGGGACCGGTCAGGGTGCTCACGGCACCGGGTGCGTCGCCGAGCGCGCCGTCAACTGAAGCGTGCACGAGCGGCCCCAAGACGCGATCCGGCCGCTCCACACCGATGCGTGCGAGAAGACCGGCGGCCTGGCTTACGGCGGTCACCACATGGTTTGCCCCATGAACCAATGCCGCGTGGTACGCGGCCCGGTCCGCGTCGTCGATCACGATCGGTTCACCGCCCATCTCCACCGCAAGGGCCTGCGCGATGGGCAACAGCGGCGCGGCCGCGCTCACCGCGAACGCTGCTCCCGTCATGCGGGTGAGGTCAAGGGACGTGCCGGTGAACGTCATCGCCGGATGAATCGCCAGCGGCATTGCCCCCTTGGACGCCGCATCTGCGAGCGCCTCCGTTCCCCACCGTCCCGACGCGTGAATGACGATCTGGCCGGGACGCCACGCCCCTAGTGAAGCGAGCCCCGCCGTCACCGCTGCAATCGAATCATCCGGCACCGTCATGAGTACCAAGTCCGCCGCCTGGGCCACCTCCTGTGGGTCCATGACGGGAACACCAGGCAGGAGCGCATCAATGCGAGACAGCGACTCCTCGGAAACCCCCGTGGCACCCACGATGTCGTGTTCCGCAGCCCGGAGCGCGGCCCCGAGCACCGCCCCCACGCGACCGGCTCCAATGACCCCGACCTTGAGGCGGCCCGGCCTACTCATGCGTGGCCTCTCGTAACCCAACCGCCGTCATCCACTGTTCGGGCGTCTGCCGCTTGCGCCCCTCTGCCGCCCGCTGGGCCTGGCTCGCCAACAGCGCCTCGGCATCGGCCCTATCGAGGTGCCGCGCCACGGGTTTCACGGGCCCGTTGGTGGAATGCACGGTGACGTCCGCCACCCCGCGAACGCGTTGCAAAGGCCCCTGAGTCATGGCGAGCGACTGGGTGCGCTCGTGAGGCACGACGAATACGTCGCGCACAAGCCAGCCACGCCGGATGAGCAGCGCCCGGTCAGTCGCGCGCACGCCGCGGTGTCGCCACTGCCATGGGTCGAACAGCCGTGCCCGCGTGGTCGCGGGCGTGAAGCCACCGTCCGCGCCCGTCCCCGAGAGCGCCCGCGAGACCGTGCCTGCAGGGTCGGGGTCGCCAAGATCGGGGAGCACAAGCCATAGCGCAGTGAGCGCCTCTTGACGGGAACCCACGGGAAGCAACGTCGACACGGCCTCTTGGTCATCCTGGTAGCCCGCGACATTAATGGACACGCGCCACCAGTCATGCTTGCGCCATAACAAGGACTGGCGCAGCTGAACGGCCTGCACACGCCCGGGCGGCACCGTCTGACGGCGGGTCTCCAGCATCCCGTGCCGCAGGCGAATCCCATCCTCCGACAACGCGGCAATAAATCCGAAACCGCGCGACAACTCGTTCCAGAAGAAGCCAAAGAGCGCAAAGGCCGCTGGCACGACCGTAAACAAACTGGCGCCGGCGGCGCTGAGGATGCGACCGACGTCCAGGTTCAAAGCAAAGACCGCGACGCCCGCCAGGACAGGGATCGCAAGGATCCACAGGAACGGCCACGACAGCACGATCGACATCAGGAGCCGATTGAGCGGTACGCGGTAAATCTCCTGCTCCGGTGCCGCGGCAGTCTCCGAGTACCCCGCGGGCTGCGATATCAGGTCACGCAACGAGCCGTCCGCGACGTGCCCCGCCCCAGCATCGGCCCCCTGCGCTGTGCTGGCCTCCTCCACGATCGCATCGACGGTGGCTTCCCTGCCTTCCGCCTTCGCACGCTTGACCCCTGCAGCGAGCGCAAGTAACTCATTGCGCAGCGCCTCCGCATCCCCCAGCCGCACAAACTCGAGGCTCACGCCCGAGTTCTCGCCGCCGGCCACCTCAATCTTGAGAGCTGCGAACCCGAAGATGCGCGCCAGCAGCGGTTGCACCACATCAACCGCCTGCACCCTGTCGAGGCGGGCCTGCTTGTGCTGCTTAAACACCATCCCCTTGCGCTGCTCGATCGCCTCGTCGGACAGTCGGTACTGGTTGACGCGCCATTGGAGAAACCCCAGCCCTATCGAGGCGCCCACGATGAGCGCCACCGCCGCGACCACCCAGCCAAGAGAGCCCATGAGCCAATGCGCACTCGCCTGCAACTCGGGGTCCACCCCGGTCCACTGTGGCGCGTAGTTATACAACGCGATGGATCCGATGACACCAAAGACGGCCCAGCCGCCCAGGAGGGGCGAGACGGGGTGCAGGCGCGTCCACTCGCGGGGCGCCCGGTACACCGCGGGGACCTGCGGCGCGGTCACAGGCCCGCCAGTTGGGCCTCGCCGCGGGAGGCGAGGCGGTCGCGCAAGCGCTCGGCTTCCGCCGTGGGGACCCCAGCGATCTGGGCATCCGAGCCAGGCGACGCCGTGTGCAACTGCACCTTCGCGATCCCGAACGCGCGATCAATGGGGCCGGACTCGACTTCGACGTACTGCATACGGCCGTACGGCACCACTGTCACCGTACGCCACATGCGCCCACGCTTGATGATGAGGTCGTCCTCGCGCTCAATCCACGCGTGCGCCGTCACCTGCCGGAACACCAGCCACGTTCCCCACAGGCCAATCACCGCCAACGCGATGAGCCCGGCAAAGACCCAGCGGCTTGTCAACGAACCCACCACCGACACGATGATCGCTGGGACCGCGACCCATATCCACAACGTAATGAGGCGGGCGGGAATGAGGGTGCGGGACACGTACGTCCACGCGGCGTCGTCAGAGGGTTCCCACGTCATGGGAACAGTCTGCCAGGTGACCTGTGCGCGGTCGTCTGCGTCGCGCTTCTACGCAGGCGAAGCCTCACCGCGGTCCTCGTCGTCGTCACTGTGACGGCACCAGTGTTCCGCGATGAGGCCAGCGACCACCATCGTGGCGGCCGCAGCAAGCGCGATGAGCGCGGAGATGATCACCTCACGGCGAGGTCCGTGCGACCACCCATCCAACAGGCCAAGCGCGTAGCCTCCGTAGGCCCCCATCAAGATCGCGCCCACGTATCCCGTGGCCTGCGCGAAGACGGCGGTCCGTGCGGCGCGCAAGGGCGACAGGTTGGGACGTTTGCCCTTGAGGAAGGACCGCACCTGCCACCCGAACACCAACGCGCAGCCCGCCACGACGAGCGAGATGAGCCACGCGGACCACGGCACGTGGGGCGGGGTGGCGCCAGACTGGTCCATCGTGCGCACCAGGAGCCACACCAGCGTGAGCGAGACGAGCCCCACGATGGTGAGGCGCTGCCACGTCAGGGTGGACATCACAGTGCCTTACGGGCTAGGTGGGGTCTGCGGCGCCGAGGGGCGGGGCCACCGGTCATCCACCAGCGCGACGCCGTCGGTGCCGACACCACGTGCGAGATCGGCAATGGCGCCGTGCTGCGCGAGCTGCGCGTCTGGCTCCATCGACGACCACGGCAGCAACACGAAGGCGCGCTGGTGCGCACGCGGGTGCGGCAGGGTGAGGTCTGCGGAGTCCGCTTGGATGCCGTCGTAGTCCACGATGTCGAGATCGACGGTGCGGTTGCCAGAGGCATCGGAGCGGTCGCGTCCGTGCACCAACTCGATCCCCTGGCACGCCGCCAGGAGTTCCCTCGGTGCAAGCGCGGTGTGGATGCGGACCACCGCGTTGAGGTACTCGGGCTGATCTTTGCCTCCCTCAGGCTGCGAACGTACCAAGGGGGACGCGGCGCGCACCTCAATGCCGTTCACACGGTGGAGATCGGACACGGCTTGACGCAGGGTGGGCTCGACGTCGCCGAGGTTGCCGCCGAGCGCAATGAGGGCAGGGACGGGCTGCGCGGGCCGCTGGTCCAACACATCCCTGACAGGGCCGGCGCCCGTGTCAAAAGGGTCGTCAGACGCTCCCGCCGACGAGCCAATGCGCTTGTCTGCCCACAGACCGCCGTCGCGAAGGTCGCGGCGAATCTGCACCGACACGTCCTGGAACTCCACGTGCAACGGCGCCTGAGGCTTGTGCACCGTGACGTCCACACACTGCACACCGTCGAACTCCAGCGCGGCGCGCGCGATGCGCTCGGCGACAGCCTCCAGCAACTGGATGGGCTCGCCAGCCAGCACGTCTGCCGTACGGTCCGCGAGGTCCGAGTAGTTCACGGTGCGCGCGAGGTCATCACCGGCGCCAGCGGCGCGGGTATTGACGTGCGCGACGACATCAGCGAAGAAGAGCTGGCCGGTCTCACGTTCCGCGTCGAAGACACCGTGGTGCCCCGTGACGCGGATCCCCTTGACCGCTACCTGATCCAATTCGATGCCGTCTTTGACGTACGGACGCGTGTGCACTGTCATGCCCCTGAGTCTTGCGCCTTCGCGGCGTTCTGCCAAGTAGACACGACCGCGATTGCGTCGTGAGCGGCCCTCGCGTTGTGGACACGCACCCCCCATACCCCTGCGCGCGCGCACAAGGTGGTGATCGCGGTGGTGGCGTGCTCGCGTTCAAGCGGCGCAGGCGGTGGAGCAGGCAAGTCTTCGCCAAAGCGCTCAATCTCGTCAGGCTGGATCGCGGCCGCCAGAAAGCGTTTGCGCGAGGCCCCGATCAACACTCGGGCGTCGCCCGCCCAGCCAGCGATGTCAGCGAGGAGCGGCCAATTGCTTTCCGCGACCTTGGAAAACCCCAGGCCAGGGTCAAGAATGATGCGCTCGGTGCTCACGCCGGCGGCCTGCAAGACATCGACGCGGGACGCGAGTTCGTCACGGACCTCCGCGACCACATCGTGGTAGCGGTCCAGCGCGTCCATGCGGGTTGAGTGAGCACGCCAGTGCATGGCGACGTAGTCGCAGTCGAGGTCAGCCACCACGTGGGGCATGAGGGGGTCCGCGAGCCCGCCGGAGACGTCGTTCACAATGGCCGCTCCGGCCTCCACCGCTGCTTTCGCCGTCTCCGCGCGCATGGTGTCCACCGACACGGCGAGGCCCTCCTGCGCGAGCGCAGCAACGACGGGCAGCACGCGCGCTTGCTCTTCCTCGATGCTCACTCGGTCCGCGCCAGGGCGAGTCGACTCCCCACCCACGTCAATCACCCGCGCGCCGTCCCGAGCGAGGTCGAGACCCTGGGCCACCGCGGCATCGGTCGTGTTCCACCGCCCCCCGTCGCTGAAGGAGTCAGGGGTGACGTTGAGGATGCCCATGACGAGCGTCACGATGGCCTACTTTCCGACGATGAGGCTCATCGCCTCCGCACGGGTCGCAGCGTCGCGCATGATCCCCCGCACAGCGGACGTCACGGTACGCGAGCCAGGCTTGCGGACCCCGCGCATCGACATGCATAGGTGCTCTGCCTCAACCACGACGATCACGCCGCGCGCGCCGATGTGCTTCACGAGCGCGTCCGCGACCTGGGTCGTCAGGCGTTCCTGGACCTGCGGCCGGCGGGCGTACATGTCTACCAAGCGAGCCAACTTGCTCAATCCAGTAATGCGGCCGTCCTCGCCCGGGATGTACGCCACGTGCGCTACCCCGTGGAAGGGCACCAGGTGGTGCTCGCACATCGAGTACACCTCGATGTCCTTGACGAGGATCATTTCCTCGTGCCCCAACTCGAAGACCGTGCTCAAGATGTCAGCGGCGTCCAACTGGAGGCCACCAAAGAACTCCTCATAGGCGCGCGCCACTCGCGCAGGGGTGTCCTTCAAACCGTCACGATCGGGGTCCTCCCCGATCGCGAGCAACAATTCACGGACCGCGTTGCGGGCACGGTCGTGGTTCACCCCGTGCGCGGAAGAGACGACGGGCTCCGCGTCCACCGGCTCGTGACCGCTGTCGAAAGTTCCGCCCGTCACTTCGAGGCACCCTCGCCGTCAGCGTCAGGGGCCTCATGTCCGTCCCGACCTGCGGCACGCGATCCGGGGCCATCCGGCGCCACGACGGCATCCGGCGCGACGTCAACCGGCACGTCCTCGGTCCCGATCGTGTCCTTGGGCTCTTCCTTGGGCGGCACCGGTGCAGCGACCGGCTTCTTGCGAGGAGCGGACTTGGGGGCCCACTCGCCGGAGACCCAGTGCTTGCGCTTGGGCGCCTTCTTCACGTTGGCGAAGATCTCCGCCAACTCCGTCTCATTGAGCGTCTCCTTGTCGAGGAGCTCCTGCGCCAGGGTGTCGAGCAACGCCCGGTTGTTTTGCAGTGCCTTGGTCGCCTCTTGCATGGCGTTGTCCATCAGGGTACGGACCTCGGCGTCGATGACGGCAGCGGTCACGTCCGAGTAATCGCGGCTATGGCCCATGTCGCGGCCCATAAACACCTCGCCCGAGCCCGAGGCAAGGCGCACGGAACCCACGTCCGTCGACATGCCGTACTCGGTGACCATCTGGCGCGCGGTCTCCGTCGCCTGCTGGATGTCGTTGCTTGCGCCGGTGGAGGGGTCTCCGAACACCAGCTCCTCAGCGATACGCCCGCCCATCGCGTAGGCGAGGTTGTCGAGCAACTGGTTGCGCGTCTTGGAGTAGCGGTCCTCCTGTGGCATCACCATCGTGTACCCGAGTGCACGTCCGCGCGGCAGGATCGTCACCTTGGTGACCGGGTCGGTGAAGTTCATCGCGGCTGCCACGAGCGCGTGGCCACCCTCGTGGTAGGCGGTGACCACCTTGTCGTGATCGTTCATGACCCGCGTGCGCTTTTGTGGGCCAGCGATGACGCGGTCAATCGCCTCATCAAGCTCGTGGGGCCCGATCAGTTGAGCATCGCGACGTGCCGTCAGCAATGCCGCCTCGTTGAGGACGTTCGCGAGGTCGGCACCAGTGAAGCCGGGCGTACGGCGCGCGATCATGTCGAGGTCGACGTCTGGCGCCATCGGCTTGCCCTTGGCGTGAACCTCGAGCACCTTGCGGCGGCCCTTGAGGTCGGGGCCGTCCACGCCCACCTGGCGGTCGAAGCGTCCCGGACGCAGCAGCGCGGGGTCGAGGATGTCAGGGCGGTTCGTGGCCGCGATGATGATGACGTTGGTGGTGCCGCCAAAGCCGTCCATCTCCACCAGCATCTGGTTCAGCGTCTGCTCGCGCTCGTCGTGTCCGCCGCCCATACCGGCGCCGCGGTGACGACCCACGGCGTCGATCTCGTCCACGAAGATGATCGCGGGCGCGTTCTTCTTGGCCTGTTCAAAGAGGTCGCGGACACGGCTGGCGCCCACACCGACAAACATTTCCACGAAGTCGGAACCGGAGATGTGGAAGAACGGCACGCCTGCCTCGCCTGCGACCGCGCGGGCAAGCAGGGTCTTACCTGTGCCGGGAGGGCCGTACAGCAACACGCCCTTGGGGATCTTCGCGCCGACTGACTGGAACTTCTCGGGGTTCTCGAGGAACTCCTGAATCTCTCGCAGCTCGTCGACGGCTTCCTCCACGCCTGCGACATCGTCGAACTTCACCGTCGGGGTGTCCGGCGTCACCATCGATGCCTTGGACTTGCCAAACTGCATGATCTTGCCGCCGCCGCCCTGCATGGACGACATCAGGAACCAGAACAGTCCCACGAGCAACAGGATGGGCAAGAAGGTGAAGAGAAGGGTGCTCCAAATGGAGGTCTGCGGAACCTCGGAGTTGTAGCCCTGGGGCGGGTCAGCGGCGGTGATCGCATCGACGACCGCTTCTCCCTGTGGCCCCACATAGAAGAACTCCACGCGCGCCGGGTAATCGGCCCACTCCTTGGGGGCGTCCTCTGGCAACTCGTCGACCCAGCTCTCGCTGAGGACCAGTTCCACACGTTGATCGCCGTCGACGATCTTCGCCTGGTCAACCAGGCCCGTGTCGAGGACCGCGAGGCCCTGCGAGGTGTCGATGCGCTCCACGCTCGGGGCGAAGAGGCCAGAGATCAGCCATCCCAAAAGGACCGCAAGCAGGACCAGAGGGATGATTCGGCGCAGACTGAAGGCATTCTTCATGGTGGTGAGAAGCCTACGCGAGTGTGGCGCGGGCCTGGAGACGTTTCGCTGAGGGCGTTCGCGTACGAGGGCGCATCACCAGGCCAGTTGCCGCGCTAGTGCGGGCCCGGCTGCGATTCACGCCATTGGGCTAGCCGCCGTAGACCTCGGGCTTGAGGATCGCGACGAACGGCAACGTCCGGTACTTCTCCGCATAGTCGAGGCCGTAGCCGACCACGAAGTCGGAGGGAATGTCGAAGCCCACGTACTGAACATCGATGTCCACCTGCACGGCCTCCGGCTTACGCAGCAACGCCGCCACCTCAACCGAGTTGGCGCCGCGCGAACGCAGGTTGTTCAACAGCCAGTGCAGCGTGATGCCGGAGTCGATGATGTCCTCGACGATCAGCACATCACGCCCTGTGAGGTCAGTGTCGAGGTCCTTAAGGATCCGCACTACGCCGGAGGACTTGGTGCCGGAACCGTAGGAGGACACCGCCATCCAGTCCATCTGGAACGACGGCGGGAGGCGCCGCGCGAGGTCAGCCATCACCATCACTGCACCTTTGAGCACGCCAACGAGCAGGACGTCCTTGCCCGCGTAGTCGGTACGGATCTGCTCCGCGATGTCGTCAAGCTTGCGCGAGATGTCGTTCTCGCTAACGATCACCTTGGTGAAGTCATCCATATCGAACTGGGCATCCACTGGGCTTCCTCCAGGTGTGACGGGGGCCGATGCCGTTATGGGCGGCCGTGAGAACGTTGCGTCGGGTGCGAGATCACAAGCCTGCCATATTCACGGCGGGCCTCGTAGCCTCCCGGCAGCGAGACTGCCCCTTGGCCGCGGTAGCCAATCACGAGCTGATCGATCGCGCCCACGTGCGCGGCGGTGAGGGGCCCCACCCCACGGCTCTCCGCCATCATCTTGATCATCCTGGAGCGGATCGCGTCAGGTAGCGCCGCGAGGGAGTCGCACGTCCACTGCTCACCGCCACCGGGCGCGGTGCCCATGGCGGAGCGAGTTTGGCGGTCGAGCTCGTCGGCATCGGCCTGCAGAAGTGCCGCGGACCGCGCCAACCCCGAGACCACGCCCGGGCCGAGCACCTCAACGAGAGCAGGCATCACCTGCGTGCGCAGCGCGGAGCGACGCGGACCGTCGGACACGGTGTTGGTGGGGTCATGCCACGGATCGAGACCAAGGGCCTGGCAGGCCGCCAACGTGTCCTTGCGCCGCAGCGACAAGAACGGTCGCACAATGCGGCCTCGGCGGGCGGGGATGCCCGACAACGCACGCGCGCCTGAGCCGCGGGCCAGCGCCAGGAGCACCGTCTCGGCTTGGTCGTCCATGGTGTGGCCGGTCAAGAGTTGGGGATTGAGCCCGCCCTCGGCATCGATCCGCTCGTTGAGCGCTTGATAGCGGGCGTTGCGGGCGGCTGATTCGAGGCCCCCTTCACGGCCCACCGTGACCCGCTCCACGAACACGGTGTGCACGCCGGCGCGGCGCACCTGCGCGGCGGCACGTTCAGCCACGAGCGCGGAGTCTGGCTGGAGGCCGTGGTCCACGATGATCGCGCCCGTGAGGTACCCGTCCTTGCGTCCCGCGTAGCCGGCCGCCGCCGCGAGCGCGAGCGAGTCGGGGCCACCGGAACAGGCCACCCAGATGCGGGTGCCGATGTCGCAGATGTCCAGCGCTTCACGCACGGCATTACGTACGGCGGCGACGGAGGGGTGCGGCCCCGTCATGCTTCGCCCCGCGCCGCGGGCGCCGCCTCAACCTTCACAGCCACATTGTGCCAAAGCAGTGACGAACTCGTCCAAAGCAGCCTTGGGGCGTTCCTGCCCGTAGGGCATGCCGTCGGCGAGGGTCGCGAACGCGAGCCAACGCCCGTCCGCAGTCTGCACCGCGCCAGCCAGGGTCGTGACGCCAGTGAGCGAACCAGTCTTCGCGCGCATTTGGCCCGCAGCGTCGCTGTCCAAGTAGCGGCCGTCGAGCGTGCCTTCCATGGCAGCAATGGGCAGCCAATCGAGCAGGTCAGCCACGTTGTCGCTCGCCACGGCGGCGCGGGTCGCGCTCGTGAGGTGGTGGGGCGAGATCCTGTTGTTCTCGGAGAATCCCGCGCCGTCAAAGAGCTCAAGCCCGGACGTGTCGACCCCCATCGCGGCCAACTCGCCGATCGTGGCCTTCGCGGCGCCCTCGGCGGTCGTGTCTTCGCCCACCTCACGGGCGTGAACGAGGGACACGATCTCCGCGATCGTGTTGTCGGACTCCTGCAGCAGCAACGTCGACACCGCAGACAGCGGCGCGCCGTGCACCACGGCCACTTCTTCGGCGGTGCCCTCCGCACGGGCCCGGGTGACGTCCCCCGCCTCCACGCCGCGCTCGGCGAGGCGGTCCACGAACACGTCCCCTGCAGCCAGGGAAGGGTCTTCGAAGCGCGGCGCGTAGTGCTCGTCCGTCATCCGCGCGACGTCGACGGCAAGCCCCGAGGCCGCCGCGACATAGCCCACATCCAACGCGTACTGCGGCCATTCTGGATTGACCGCCGGCCCCTCGAAAGCGGAGTCGTCGACAGTGACGCGGACGGGACCCGAGGCCAAGGCGTCCACGCCTACCTGCGCCACTGCGACATCGGCCAGGTCCCCCATCCCGGCCCAACCGTTAGGCGAGTCCTCAGCGCCGCCGTGGCCGGCATCGGCCGCCAGCATCATGTCTCCCCCGGCGACCAGCGTCAGCGTGCGCGACGCCTCATCCCACCGGACCGAGGTGCTCATCGCGTAGTCGGGCCCGAGCGCCGACACGGCCGCAACCGAGGTCAGCAACTTGGTCGTGGACGCGGGCACCTGGGGGTCATCCGCGCCCAGGTCAGCGATCACCTCGCCCGTGAGCAGGTCCACGACAGACACGTTCGTGGAGTCGCCGGTGCGGTCGTCATCGCGCAACTCTTGAGCAAGCGCTTGGACGGCCTGCCGGGAGGGCAACGGTGCGGTCTCGGTGACCTCCGTCACAGCCGATGCTCGGGGGGCCTGCACCTCGACGGCGGAGGCCGTGAGGAACGGCGCTGGCTCCACGGGAAGAGGCTGATTGGTGATCCACCCGGGGACCAGGTCGTATGCGTCAGCGACGGCGTATCCGCCGACTCCGGCAATGATCACCGCCGGCACCATAATCCCGGCTGTTACTCTTCCGCGCACACGTGAACCCTTCGACATGGGCCACACTAGTACCCAGCACACTGATCAACGACGCTAGGAATGCTATGGAATTCGACGTCACCATCGAGATCCCCAAGGGCTCGCGGAACAAGTACGAGGTGGACCACCACACGGGGCGCATCATGCTCGACCGCATGCTCTTCACGTCGACTCGTTACCCCGACGACTACGGCTTTATTGACGGCACCCTCGGCGAGGACGGCGACCCGTTGGACGCGTTGGTCCTCCTCGAAGAGCCCACGTTCCCCGGCTGCCAGATCCGTTGCCGCGCACTAGGAATGTTCCGCATGCGCGATGAGGCCGGCGGCGACGACAAGGTGCTGTGCGTGCCTGTGGGCGACCAGCGCCAGACCTGGCGCCGCGAGCTTGACGACGTCTCCGACTTCCACCGCCTTGAGGTGCAGCACTTCTTCGAGGTCTACAAGGACCTTGAGCCGGGCAAGTCCGTTGAAGGTGCGCACTGGGTCTCCCGCGAGGAGGCCGAGCAGGAGATTCAGGAGTCGTTCGAGCGCGCCAAGGGCACGCCGTTCGCTCACATGAACCCGCTGTACCCGCCGCAGCACTAGGGGCGAGCGCCCCTTCCCTCAACGCCAGATGGCACCATTTCGCTGTTATGCATAGCTAAAACAGCGAAATGGTGCCATGTGGCGTGGGGCGGGCGCACCGCTGGGTGGTGGGCGGTCGTTGGAGGCCTACGGGCGGCCGACGTAGGGCATCATGTCGCCCACGGCCCAGTTGTACATCGATCGCGTGCGCGCCGTCTTTCCCGGCACCGTCGCTTCCATGACACGGCCGGAGCCAATGTAGATCGCCACGTGATAGATCGCTGAGGCGTTCTTGCCCGAGCCCCAGAACACGAGGTCGCCCGGTCGAATCTGCGAGTACGGCACATGCGTCACGGCCTGGTACTGCGAGCGCGAGGTGCGGCTAATGTACTCGCCCGCCTGCGACCACGCCATCATCGTGAGTCCGGAGCAGTCGTACCGCGGGCCCACACCGCCCAGCTGGTACATCGCACCAATCTTGGTCTGTGCCCACGCTGCGGCCGATGCACCCTGCGAAGCAGATGAACTCCACGAGCCGCCGGGCTCGGGGTCCTTCGTGGGCTCCGGCGTGCTGGTCTTGGTCGGCTTGGGCTCAGGCTGCGAGGTCTGCGTCTGCGTGGGCTCCGGCTCAGGCGTCCGAGTCTCGGTGGGCTCAGGCTGCGAGGTCTGCGTCTGCGTGGGCTCCGGCTCCGAGGTCTTCGTAGGCTTGGGAGACGATGTCGTGGTTGGCTTGGGGGTCGACGTCGAGTCGGGCTTGGAGCTCGAGGTCGGCTTGGGGGTCGACGTGGAGCCCACCTCGTTTGAGGTCTCTTCCGCGCCAGTCGCCGCCTCCTGCGCCAGCCGCTCCTGCTCGGCCTCGAAGGCCTCCTGTGCTTGGCGCGCGCGCTCAGCTGCGAGGCCGTCCTGGCGTTCCTGCTCCAGCTGCTCCGTGACTCCGCGCATCTGCGCCAACCGAGTGATGGCGGCGGACCTCGCGCTGGCGGCGTCCTGAACGGCTTGGTCGGCGGCAGAGCGCGTGGCTTCGGCATCCTCCGACTTGTCCAGGGCGAGCTGCTCGGCAGCCTCTGCCTTGGCCGCGGCGGCTTCAGCACGCTCGCGCATGGTCTGAGCGACAAGTTCCGCTGCACGAACTTCCTGGACAGTGACGTCCGCCTCGGCGCTTGCGCGATCAATCGCCTCATGGCGTGACACCACGTCGGAGAATCCGTTTGCCTGCGTGATGGCTTCGAGCTCGGTCATGGACCCCGCGTTGCGGTACGACGCCATCGCTGCGCCGGCGAGGCCGCGTCGCGCCAAAGCGAGAGCGGCATCGGCCTCATCTGCGGCCTTTTCAGCGGCAGTCAACTCTTCCTGGGCGGTCGCAGCGTCTTCTTGCGCGACCAAGTAGTCCTCCTGCGCGATCAGCGCGGCTACCTCGGCCTCTGACAGGGCGTCCTCGAGGCTCGCGACTGCGGCGTCAAGTTGAGCGACGGAGGTCGCGGCGTCGTCGGCAGCGGCACGCGCGGCGGCAATCTCGTTTTCGCCGGGGTACTCCGCGGCGATCGCAGACTGGGTGGGGAAGGCGGTGAGCGTGCCGACTGCAAGCGCTGTGGCGAGAACGGGTGCGGCAATGCGCGCGGCCATGCTGCGCGCTAGACGTTCAGAAGCCATCAGACTCACTCTCGTAGCGGGCGTCGCCACCCCAGACTGCACTTGTCACATGTGTCACATGCGACTCATCTGTCAAAGCATAAACATGAGTCACCGGATAGCGCTACCCCCTGTGACGGGTTCGACAAGCCCATTCCGGCGCGTCGGGCGCGCGAACGTGCCCTAGTGTGGTTTCCGGTATGGATGACGACGGCATCGAATCAGACGCATGGGCCGCTGAACAGGGTCCCGGCCCTGGCACGCCCATTCCCGCGACCGCGGCCTGGCGCGAGGGTGACCACCCCGGGCGCCGCCAGTTCTTCGACCTAGGCGACCTCCCGCTCGAGGCGGACCCGATCGGCGTCCTGCCACAGGCGCGGATGGCCTACGAGACCTGGGGCGAGCTGAACGCAGCCAAAGACAACGCGGTCTACATTGCACACGCGTTGACCGGTGACAGCCACGTCTTTGGTCCTGCTGAACCCGGCCACCACACCGGCGGGTGGTGGAACGCGATGGTCGGCCCAGGCAAGCCGATCGACCCCGAGCGTCACTTCGTCGTGTCCGCCAACGTGGTGGGCGGCTGCCAAGGCACCACGGGCCCGTCCTCCGCCCATCCCGACGACGGCGAGCCGTGGGGCTCCCGCTTTCCGTACGTGACCATGCGCGACATGGTGAACGCGGAAATTCGACTTGCTGACCATCTTGGCATTGACCGCTGGCGCCTCATCGCGGGGCCATCGATGGGCGGCATGCGCGCCATCGAGTGGACCGTCATGGCACCTGAGCGGGTAGGTGCCATCGCGCCAGTGGGCTCGACAGCCGCCACCAGCGCCGATCAGATCGCATGGTCGACCGCACAGTTGGCCGCCATCACCGCCGACCCCAAGTTCCGCGGTGGCGACTACTATGCAGCGGCCGACGGCGACGGGCCCCATGTGGGCATGGGTGTGGCACGCATGATCGCGCACACCACGTACCGCTCGGAGAGCGAACTCCAGGAACGCTTTGGGCGCACGTATCAAGAAGGCGGCGATCCGCTCGGCAAGGGCGGCCTGTTCGCCATTCAGAGTTACCTTCAGCACCACGCCCGTAAGCTCGCGCGCCGTTTCGACGCCAACACCTACGTGCGTTTGGCACAGGCGATCCAGTCGCACGACGTCGGACGTGACCGCGGCGGCGTCGAAACTGCGCTCGCCCGGTTCACCAGCCCAGCATTGGTGGTGGCCGTGGATTCCGATCGCCTCTACCCACTGAAGAACTCGCAGCGGCTGGACGCTGCGCTGTCAGGGTCGCTTGGCGTGAAGGTGGTGCATTCACCCGTGGGCCACGACGGCTTCCTGGTGGAGTCCGGTCAACTCAACGCCTTCATGGCGGAGTTTGAGCAGGGCCTGTAGCCACCCGAGCCCGTCACGTCGCGTAAGGTGCGCGCCCAGGACTTAGGGCGCGTGTCCGAGGAAGATCATCGAGCAGGCCATCCCGCCAATCTCCTCGCCTGCAGCCGCGACCTCAGAGTTGTTTGCCGCGGAGACCGGCACACACCCCACGCCCGCGACGTCAAAGGCGGGGTCGACCAGGTTGGGGTATTGAGTGTCGTTGGCTGCCCAAGTATCAACGACCTCCACTGCCGTCTGGTCGGAGCGTGAGACGTTCTCACCTGCATAGTCGTAGTCGCCGCAGTCCGCCGGCAGGTCCTGACGAGGCACGTCGACCGCACCGGGCAGGAGCGATGCTCGGGCAACGGCGTAGTCCGCCAGGCAGCCCGAGTCGTCGAGCCGGTCTATGCCCTCGTCGAGCCTCAAGGCATTGACGGCGTCAAACACGTCCTGAGCGAAATCATCCGCGGGCGGGAGCTCGACGCTCGAGGAACTCTGGGTACAGCCGGCTAGCACGGCGACGACGACGAACACGGGAACAAGACGGCGAGCAAGCACGTACCCAGGGTAGGCCCCCGGTGAAGGTGGCCCGAGCATCGGCCCTCCACTGTCGCTACTGCCGTGTGCCGCCCAGCCGTTGAGCGAGGAGCTGCGCCAGGTGGAGGCCGCGCTCTCCCGCGAGGTCCTCGGCCTGCGTGCGGCAACTGATCCCGTCCGCCAGGTACACACTGCCTTCAGGGGCGCTGCGCAACGCGGGCAGCAGCGAGTTCTCCGCGACCGCTACGGAAGTGTCATAGTGGCCCTTCTCGGTGCCCCAGTTGCCCGCCAGGCCGCAGCACCCTGCGGTCTCCGTCACCGTCGCCCCTGCCTGCGCGAGGAGTTCACGGTCCGCACCGAATCCCGTCACCGAGTACTGGTGACAGTGCGGCTGGACCACGGCCGTGACATCGTCCAGCCGGGGTGGCACCCACCCTTCGCGTGGCTTCACGGGGGCACGGCCGGTGAGGACCTCGGCCAGCGAGTAGGTGCCGCCGGCGACGGCGCGAGCGCGAGGGTCATCCGGCAACAGCTCCACGAGGTCCGAGCGCAGCACTGCCGTACATGACGGCTCGACGCCCACGATCGGGATGCCGTTGACGGCGACGGGCCCCAACACCTGCAGTAGGTTGCCCAGAGTCTTGCGCGCCGCATCCAACTGGCCAGTGGAGATCATGGTCACGCCGCAGCACGCGGACTGCTCGGGCACCACGACTTCGAAGCCCGCGTCCTCAAGCACGTCCACGATCGCGGCGGGAACCTCGGAGTCCAAACCATCTGTGAAGGAGTCTGCCCACAACACGACCCGCCGCTCCCCCGCTTGTGGGGTGGTGGCCGATGCGCGGCGAGCCTTGGCTACCGCGCTCCGGCGGAACGGGGTCGCCGAGAAGGTGGGTAGATGACGCCGGGTGTCCATGCCTGCCATCGAGACGGCGGCCTTCTGGATCCACGCCGGCTTCAGCAGAGTGTTGATGAGGCGCGGGGCAAGACCAATGACCTTCAGCCAGCGCGGAAGCCAGCCGATGCTGTAATGAGTGACCGGGCGAATCTTGCCCTGGTAGGTGCGGTGCAGCGCTTCCGACTTGTACGCCGCCATGTCGATGCCGGAGGGGCAGTCGGTGGAGCACGCCTTGCAGCTCAGGCACAGGTCGAGGCTCTCCCTCACCTCTGGGGCCGCTAGCCCACCAATGAGCTGTCCGTTGATGGCCTCTTGCAACACGCGCGCGCGCCCGCGGGTGACGTCCTTTTCATCCTTGGTCGCCGTATACGAGGGACACATGAAGCCACTGCCCGAGCCAATGGCGTCCGCCCGGCACTTGCCCACCCCGGTGCAGCGGTGCAGTGCCTCGGTCATATCCCCGTGATCGTGCAGGAACGCGAACCCCGTGGTGGCCGGTGTCGCTGGCGCGGCTGGGCGCCGCAAGTCGAGGTCGAGGGGCGCAGGGTCGACCACGATCCCTGGGTTGAGGGCGTTGGCGGGATCGAAGAGAGCCTTCACCTGACCGAAGAGGTCGATCGCGTCAGGAGAGTACATGTGGTGGAGCAGTTCACCGCGGGCACGGCCGTCGCCGTGCTCGCCCGACAGCGACCCGCCATGACTCGTGACGAGCGCGGCGGCATCCTCCATGAACGCGCGCAGGGGCTTTCCGTCCTGCTGCAAAGGAATGTCGAGGCGAACGTGAATACAGCCATCGCCAAAGTGGCCAAAGGGCTGGCCTGTCACCCCGTGGCGCTCCATGAGGTCGTCAAAGTCCCGTAGGTAAGTGCCGAGCTTCTCCGGGGGCACCGCGGCGTCCTCCCAGCCGGGCCAGCACTCTTTGTTGTCAGCACTGCGCCCCGCCAAGCCCGCACCGTCCGCGCGGATCGCCCACAGTTGCGCAGCTTCGCGGGGGTCCTCGACCACTGTCACCGAGGTGGTGCCGGCGGAGGCTCGGATGCGCCCGAGTATCTCGCGCGCCTCATCCTCCGTGTCAGCACCTACTTCAACGAAGAGCCACCCGGCTCCAGCGGGCAGGGCGGGAATAGCCGCGTCACCCTTGGCCGCGCGGATGCGATCCACGAGCCGGGCGTCGAGCCCCTCCACCGCGTGCGGACCATGGGCCATGATCGGCATCACGGCGTCCGCGGCGCTGGGCATGTCGTCGTACCCAAAGGCGACGGTGAGGCGCACTGGCGCAATCGGCACAAGCGCGACCGTGGCCTCAACCGTGGTCGCGAGGGTCCCCTCCGTGCCGACCAGGAACTTGGCGAGATCCCCTCCTAGTTCCGGCAACAGGTGCTGAAGCGAGTAGCCGGACACCTGGCGCTCGAACCGCCCGAACTCCTGTCGGATGAGCGCGAGGTTGGCGCGGATGAGTTCATCGAGTCCTGCGATCGCGTGGGTGCCTTTGCGCGTCGCAGAGATCTGACGGCCGTCGCCCGTGATGGCTTCAAGACTGATGACGTTGTCAGACGTCTTTCCGTACGCGACCGCGTGGGGTCCGCAGGCGTTGTTACCGATCAGCCCGCCCAGCGTCGCGCGCGAAGTCGTGGAGGGATCGGGCCCGAACCGCAGTCCGTGAGGCGTGGCCGCCGCCTGCAGGTCTCCCAGAATCAGGCCGGGCTGCACGCGCGCTGTGCGCGTTTGCGGGTCGAGCTCGAGCACCGCATTCATGTGGCGGCTGGTGTCGATCACCACGGATGGGCCGATGCTGTTGCCGGCGACCGAAGTGCCGCCTCCACGCATAGTGACGGGGGCGCCTGCCTCGCGCGCCGCGCTGAGGGCTGCCATCAGGTCCTCGGCGTCGCGGGGGAAGACCACCACCTGCGGCGGGACCCGGTAATTCGAGGCGTCCGTTGAGTACTCCGCTCGGCGGCGGGGCGAGTCGTCCACCTCGCCGGCCACCGCTGCACGCAGATGCGCCGCGAGGGCCGTCTGTTCTGGAGCGATCGTCACGTCCGTCATTGTTCCACTGATGCGCGCGCCGGATGCCACACGCGATGGCCTCTAGTCCGATCGACGCGCCACGACCGTTCGGGTCCCGCCGGGTGCTGGACAGCGCCAGTAGTGTCGCCGTGGCTCCTTATCGCTTTCGATAGTGTTGCAGCCACTGCGAAGATAACAGTGTGACTTTTGTCACACTGGCTCACACCTTGTCACTTCCTTCACTTCTGTCACACTCTGCCGTTGCGCGTGTGAGAAATGTCACTAGCGTTGAAGTCGTGTCGGGGTGCTGAGGGGTACCGCAGGGGGGTACCCGCCTCGACGAGGAGGCAGTGATGAAGCTGAGGGTCAAGTTCGCTGCGGTTGCTTCCGCAGTGGCGCTTTCCATTGTTGGTTGGGCTATCCCAGCTAACGCCGGCGAGTACACGGGCATGCGTGTACTCCAAGCCGTGCAAAAGGAGGTGAATGACCTCACCTCACCCGACGATGTCGACGAGGCGGACGGCGCCGCCAGCCAAGACCCACCTCCGGATGAGTCCAGCCCTCCGGCTGACGAACCCGAGGCGCAGAAGTCCTCCGGCGACGCGAAAGAAGAGTCGACGGAGGATGCTCCCGCGCCCGCGGCCGAGGAGCCCGCCAAGAAGGAAGAGGAGCCGCCCGCAAAGAAGGACGCCCCCGCAAAGGAAGAGGCGCCGGCGAAGAAAGAGGCACCCGCCGCGCAAGAAGAGCAGCCCGCTGAGACCGAAAAGTCATCGGAGCCCGCAGCGGAGGAAGAGCCCGCGGCAGAGGACAAGAGCGAGGCCCCCGCGCAGCGCAGCGCCGCCGAGGTCCCCTCGCTTCCGCTAGGCGAGGGAACGACGTACTCCGGCAACATCCGGCTCAAGGACATGCAGCGTCAATACCCCAACCTCTCCTGCTATGCGACTGAAGGTCGCAAGAGCAGCCCCCACGGAACGGTGGTGAAGAGCACCTCCCAGGCTGAGTGGGACTCGGTTCAGCTCAAGCCAGCGCCTCAGGGGTATGAGTACGAGGTACTCGCGGTCAAGGGTGACAACGCCTATGTCGTGTACCAGAACCCGACCACTGGAGTCCTGTACCAAACACCCGACCGCGACGGGAAGAAGAACCCCGACGTCTCGCACTGGATCGTGTGCAAGAGCAAGACTCCCACCCAAACCGATGTGTGCAAGAACTGGGACGGCACGCAAACCACCGTTCCCGAAGGCATGCAAAGCGACGGCAAGGGCAACTGCTGGTACGACGTATGGGTGTGCTGGGAGGTGCTGTCCGACGACTTTGACCTTAACGACGCGGGCGAGCCGATCATCAATGACGCATGGTTCACACCGAAGCAAAAATTCATCCAACAAGCCGGCTCCAAGGCCGGGCTCAAGGAGTGCCTGAACTACGTGCCCGAGTGCGGCACGGAGACCTGGTTCCAGCTCGACAAGTACAAGATCGCGTCGACGGAAGACGAAGAGCTGTTGGAGCGCCTCAAGCGCGACGGGCTCGGCGGGGTCGACGGCGACGGGAACGCCGAGGACTACGAGATCTGGAACGACTACCGCACCGCGGCCTTCGTCCACAAGACAGGAGTTGACTGCACAGCGACGGGACAGGTGGACATCTGCCAGCCCACCGGCCAAGGAGGCCACACGCTGCAGACCATTACCTGGAACTACGTCAAGAGCCACGGTAGCGAGCCGACCGTCACGCTTTCTCCGCAGATCGCTGACGGCGCGGTGCACCCCGCCATCGAGGTTCGTGACCACAACGGTGCGGTGTTCCGGACCATTGAAGCCTCCGACTTCGACGGCGACATCGCGGCGTACATCGCCAACAACTGCGAGCCGCCCGTCACCGATCTTTGTGAAAACTTTGAGGGAGTGCAGGCCGAACTCCCCGCTGGCTGGTACGTCAAGAACAATGGCGACTGCGCCTACGACGTCTTCGTATGCTGGGAAATCAAGGCCAACGTGACCGGTCAGCCCTCCGAAGGCGCGGCCAACCTGTTCGACCCCAAGCAGCAACTCAAGCAACACCTCTTCCAGAACGCAGAAGGCACGGTGACGCTGTACTCGCTTGAGGACTGCTGGGACTACGTGCCCGAGTGCGGCACCACCACGTGGTTCCAACTCGATCACTATGTGATCGACAGCAACCGAGACCGGAACCTCATTGATCGCCTGCTTGAGGCCGGCGAACTCGGGTGGGACAACGGTCCGGAAGACGCCAGCATCTACAAGACTCACGTCTTTGTCCAGCGCAACGGCACGGACTGCACCAACAGCGGCACCGTCGACGTGTGCTTGCCCGACGACTCCCGAGCGTCCGGCCTGGCTCCAGGAACCATCTCGTGGTCGTACACCAAGAACGCCAACGGCACCGTGACGGTTACCACCGACCCTGCGGACCTCACCGGCGTGATTCACGACGGCTTCACTATCCTCACTCACCACGAGCCTGCTGAGGAACACAGCACCGTGGCAAGCACCTGGGACGGTGCGGGTAGTTTCGCCCTGTTCCGCGAGAACGGCTGCCAAACGGATGTCGATATCTGCGTTCCCGTCGACAATCAACAGGAACGTTCTGCGGGCCCAGCCGGACCCACCAACCCATGGACCCTCATGACCGTCACGCAGCAAGAGCGCGTGGACGACTATCCCAACGCGCCGGAGCCCAACGCGCAGGGCTTCTGCGAGTTTGAGATCTACATCTGCTGGGAGATCAAGGGCGGTATCGACCTCCTGGCCTGGACCGACGCAGCGGGCGCAAAGAACCCCGTCTATGTCGCCAACTTCAGCCCGACGCCCCAGGAGTACGTCGGTTGGGGCACCAGCTTCGAGGACCTCAAGGACCTCGAGAACTGTGCGCCAGAGCCAATCTGTGGTGACGTCACCGCGTTCCAGCTCGACCTGTACGACATTGCCTCAACGGAAGACTGGGACACGCTGCTCTCCCTCATCGCCAATGGCCTTGGCATGGATGGCGGAAGCTACGGCGACCACACGATCTACGGTGGCGACCACCTCATCATCAAGCAACAGGCAGACGAATGCGTCCAAACCGGCACCGTGCCGGTGTGCCTGCCAGGCGACAGCGCATCTGGCCTGGTGCAGGGGCTCATGACGTGGACATACACCAAGAACTCAGACGGCGAGGGCTACACCACTGACTACGCAGGGCCTCACCCGGCGTACACAGTGACCAACCACCTCGACGACGTGTTTGAGAATGTCGCTCAGCACGCCGAGTGGAACCAAGCGTTCTACGACAACGGCTGCCAAGACGACGTGGACCTCTGCGTTCCCGTCGATGGACAGCAAGAGCTGACACTCGCTGCAGTGGAGTCCCCCACCGGCGCAACGAACCCCTGGATGGTCATCACTGTGACCGAGCAACAGGCCAAGGACATGTACCCCAACGCGTTTGCGCCCAACAAGAGGGGCTTCTGCGAGTACCAGGTTTACGTGTGCTGGGAGATCCAAGCCGACGTCGACGGCACTCCGACCGACGGAGCGGCGTACCTGTTCGACCCCGAGCAGCAGCTAGTGCAGTACGTGTACCAAGACGCAGACGGGTCAGTGGACTTCTCTAGCCTCACCGACTGCTACGACGACACGCCGCGCTGCGGCGACGACACGTGGTACCAGCTCGACCTGTACACGATCGACAGCGAGTCCGATCACGCACTACTCGACCACCTGTTGTCGACTGGCGAACTGGGCTACAACGGCGGCCCAGAGGACGCGCAGATCTACACCGACCACGTGTTCGTGAAGCGGTCAGGGCAGGACTGCACCAACACGGGCACCGTGCCGGTATGTGTCCCGGATGAGGGGTCTGCATCCGGCTACATCCAGGGGCTCCTGACCTGGACCTACACCCAAACCCTTGAAGGCGAAGGCTTCACCACCGACTTCACGGGCCCACACCCGGCGTTCACGGTGAAGAACCACCTCGATGAATTGTTCGAAGACGTTGCTCAGCACCCCGAGTGGAACCAGGCGTTCTACGACAACGGCTGCCAGGACGACGTGGACATCTGTGTGCCGGTCGATGGACAGCAGCAACTCACTGCGGCCATCGCCGAAGGCCCCACAGGGCCCACGAACCCCTGGATGGTCATCACCGTGACCGAGCAACAGGCCAAGGACATGTACCCGAACGCGTTTGCGCCCAACAAGAAGGGCTTCTGCGAGTTTGAGGTCTTCGTCTGCTGGGAGATCAACGGCGGCGTGGATCTTCTCGCCACCACTGGTCCCGCCGGCGCCAAGACCGGCGTCTTCAAGGCCAACTTCACGCCCGACAAGCAGACCTATGTGGGTTGGGGCGACAGCTTCGATGCCCTCAAGGCGCTCGAGGACTGCGCGCCTGAGCCAGTCTGCGGCGAGGTGACCGCGTTCCAACTCGACAAGTACAAGATCGCTTCCACCGGCCACTACAACACGCTGATGGAGCTGATCGCCAACGGCCTCGGTATGGACGGCTCCAAGTATGCCGACCACGCACTGTACAAGGACCACCTCATCATCAAGCAGGTCAGCGACCCGTGCGTGAACTCCGGCACTGTGGACGTCTGTGTGCCAGATGACAACGCGGCCTCTGGGTACTCGACCGGGACCGTGACGTGGACCTACACCAAGGCGCCCGATGGCACGGAGACGGTCACCATCGACCCGACCGATCTGACCGGCTATCTCCATGCAGGGTTCGAAGTCCTGACTCACGAGGAGCCGGCCGAGGTCCACAGCGCGGTCGCAGCGACCTGGACCTCAGAAGGCCCGTTCGCCGAGTTCTACGACAACGGCTGCCAGGGCAACGTCGACATCTGCGTGCCTGCTGGCGGGGAGACCGACAATGATGCCCGCGCGATGGCCATCACCGACCGCGGATATGTGCGGATGACCGTCACCGAGCAGGAGTTCGCGGACTACTACAGCGACTACCCGCAGCCAGTGAACGGCGATGACGAGTGCGCTCCGATCAACGGCACCTTCTACCTGTGCCACGCTGGCACGCCTGACGATGAGGACGGCTACCGCAAGGTCGCAATCCGCTGGAGCGCCGTGGGCGACGAGCTTTCCTTCGTCCATCCCGACCGCTGGGAACGCCACAGCGGTGACGGCGACAACCACGCTGGCGACATCATTCCGGCCGTCACCATCGAGAACCTCGGCACCGAACTGATGAGCTTTGAGGGCCGCAACACGGACCTTCTCTACTTGCTCGTCGGGTTCGATTGCAACCCGGTTCCGCCGGTGTCAGCCGTGGATTATGAAACGCCCACGTGTGAGGACCCGAATGTTGCCGCCACCTATACCGTGACGGTCGGGTCCGCGCGTTCTGCGCAACTCGAGTTCACGCTCGAGGGCACGACATTCCACGGCAACGACGTGCCTGCCAGGGTTCTCGGCACCGCCACCCGCGGTGGAGTGGAACAGGTCATGAACCTCGGGGACCTCTCCCCCGGGACCTACACGATCACTGCGCGGAGCCCAGGAAGCGAGGTCGTGGATGAGCTCTTCACCACTGAGTTCACCATTCCGGTGCCGGAGGGATGCGCCACCATTGACCCGAGCGTGCTCGGCGGCATCTGTGACGCCAATGCCCCTTACCTCCAGTGGACTGTGGTGCTCGAGGACGAGTACACCGAGGTCGAGTTCGGCGAGGATGGCACGGCTGAGGCGCAGCTGACCTTCCTGCACCCCACCGACGATTCTCAGAACTACTCCATCCCAGTGGTGCTGGACCAGGCACTCGCTGAGGTGCTCGCCGACGATCCCGAGACGGACGCGGACGAGACCGGATGGCTGCGCTGGACCGGTGTGGTCCCCTGGCCCGGCACGGCTTTCGTTGACGGCGTCGTGGTCGAGTGGCCTGGTTACGAGACCCTCGCCGATGGCACGTATGAGAACGTCGGCGACGGCAACTTCGGATGGACTCGCAACGGCGTCAGCATCAACGTCAGCGTCAACCCTGAGGTGACGATCGACTCGGTCGCCTACCCTGCGGCGACCGACGACTGCGATGTTCCGCCCGTCGAGATCTGTGTGGCTGCTGACGACGGCACTGGCGAGATGTCGACCATTACGGCCGATGAGTACGACGCCAACCGCGACGCGTACGACCTGTGGGATGAGGAAGCCGCGAACAACGGCTGCCCAGAGCCCATCGATCCCACGCTCGCCGGCTCGCTACTCAGCAGTCTGTGCGTCGCAGACTCGCCGTGGCTCACCTACAACGTCGAACTGACGGACCCGCAGAACAGGTCCACGGACGACGGCACGGCGACCATCACGTTCGTCCACCCCACGGATGAGAGCCAGAACGTCGAGGTGCAGGTGGCAATTGGCGACGGGTACGTCCTGTGGCCAGGAGCCAGCGTTGCCCCGGCAGCCGGCTACACCGCGGACCAGATCGATCCCACGAACCCGGCAACGTTTGTACCGACCGGCTGGCCCGGTTGGGCTCAGGACGCCACGGGCGCATGGGTCGAGGTCGGCACCAATAACTACGGGTGGACTCGTCACGGCATCGAAGTTCGGCTGGACGTCAACCCGACCACCTCGCTGACGGTCAACTACCCGCCGCCCACGCCCACCTGCGTGACGGCGCCGACCGTGCAGACCGTGAGCACCAACGCCCCGGCAGCCACGCCGGTGAGTGCGGCGGTGATCACCTACACCGGCTGATCCCCCCTCAGCCGCTCCAAGGACGCCCGTCCTGCACACCTCAGTTGTGCAGGGCGGGCGTTCGTCATGGCCAGGCTGCACTGGCCGCGTGACCGCCCCACGCCCATCGTCGATCCACGCGTGACCGGGCTTCCCGATCCACGCGTGACCGGGCTTCCCGATGGCTCACCTCATGGCTGGCGTGCGGCCGCGCAGCAGCACTCGCCCGGCGACTGAATCACAGCCGCGGGCGGGCACGCGGGACCTCACCTCAGTCAGGCTGTGTGCACCGTGAGCCGCACTAGGCGGTCGTGACGGGAGCAGCGTCCTCGGAGATGTACACCGGCGTCCCCAATGGCAGGCCGTAGTCCGTGACGAGCTCGGTGATGACATCGTTGGCCATGCGGATACATCCAGAGGACACGTATTCGCCCAGGGAGTCGGGCTCATTAGTGCCGTGCATGCCGATGATGGCCTCACCGCCGTTAAAGGTCTCGAGCACTGGGGAGTACCCGGATAGTCCGTATGCGTAGGTGCCGTAGGGGCCGTCGGGCGTTTCCGGCTGCAATAGCTCGCGAATGTAGTACACCCCGCCTGGTGTGGGCCGGTCATCCGTCCCCACGCCAATCGGCGTTGTCACGACGGCATCCGCCCCCTGATAGACCGTCAAGGTGAAGTCATCCAGCCCTACCTCAACGCGGTAGTCAGTGCTGCTGAGGGTGACATCGCTCGCGGGAATCCAGCCGGTGGATCCGTTAGGGCGGACCGGTAGGTACACCTCAAGCCAGCCGTCGGTCGCCTCCTTCACCAGGAAGGTCAGGGGCGTCGACTCCGGCACGGACAGCACGTCGTTCGCATCGATTTCTTGCTGAACGTCGCCGTCGGGAGCGTCGTAGACGGTGACGGTCGCACTTGGCGCCGTCGCGATACTCGACTGCTGAATCACCTGCGGAATGGCGAGGTCGGGCGAGGCGGTGGGGCCGGAGGCCGACACCGCCGGCTGGGGGGAAGCGTCGGTGGTCTCCTCCAGCCCAGAGTCGCCGGTGCAGCCGACCAACGCCACCGCGGCGACGCTCGACAAAGCAAGCACGCGCATTGACCGTGTCCACGTCCTCATCGCCGCTTCCGCCCCTCATCGGATATCTCTCGAGTCTAGTGAGCATCGACGCGTCGCGCGAGGGCGCGCACGCGTGCGCGCGCGGCCGTACGATGAGCGCACCTGCAAGAGGAGAGAGCATGTCCGAGACTATGGTGCGCGACTCTGACCGCGTCTGGGTCAAGTTGCGCGAGGGGCTGCGGGCGATCGCGAATCCCGCTTCCGTCAAGGGCCTCATCGCGGCCATCGGTGGGGCCGTCGTGCTCCTGTTCCCCGGGTTCTCCACGACGGCCGTATCCGTGGCGGTGGGCGCCGCGATCGCGGCCTCAGGGGTCCTCGATCTCGTGTCCACCTTCACCGGCAAGCACCGCCTCCGCCGCCGCTCCAACCGAGTACTCGCGTTCATTCGCGGGCTCGGGGCGCTGCTGCTCGCCGCGGTCATGGCCTTCTTTGCGTTTCAGGGCGCGGTCGGTGCAGAGCTCGGCCTCGATCTCGTGGTGTGGCTCACCGGCCTTTACGTGATCTTCCGGGGGACCGTGTATGTGATCGGAAATGCGGTTCGCCGGCGCGTTTCCCACCGTGCACTCAAGTTGACGGCGGGCGTCACCGTCACCGCCGTCGGGGTTCTGGCCGTCATCTCGCCCGGCACCGTTACGTCCTCGATGATCTCCGGCATTGCCGTGGTCGCGCTTGTTCTGGGCCTCGTGCTGGTCACGTGGGGCCTGCGCCGCGCGGAGGGACTCGTGCCGTCGCAAGCGGACCCGTACCGCGACGGCGTCGCGACCGTGTTGTGGGACTCGATCAAGAACTCCGACATTGGCCGCGAGCGCCGGGAGGAGCTCGCTGAGGGCCTGTATTACGAATCACCCGCCCGGCTGGCAAAACGGACCGCCTTTTGGGTCATGCTCGTCCTGTCCGTCGCCATTGCGACCTTCGCGGTGCTCGCAGACTCGACCGCTGTGGTCATTGGCGCGATGCTGGTGGCGCCGCTCATGGGCCCCATCCTGGGGCTGGCGGGAGCAATCATCAACGGGTGGAGGCGCCGAGCCATCGACTCCCTGCTCATGGTGGGCATGGGTGTAACGGTCTCGATCCTGCTGTCCTACGGCCTTGCCGCGTGGGCTCCGGTCGCCGTCGCATTCGACACGAACACGCAGATTGTCTCTCGCGTCAATCCCACCTTGCTGGACATGCTCATCGCGATCGCTGCGGGTGCGGCCGGGGCGTTCGCGACCGTCGACAAGCGCGTCTCCGCGTCCATCGCTGGCGTCGCTATCGCGGTTGCGCTCGTGCCGCCATTGTCGGTGGTGGGCATCTCGCTGGGGGCGACGCGGTGGGCCGATGCCTCGGGCGCACTTTTGCTGTTCCTCACCAACTTTGTCGCCATTGTGCTGTCGGCGTGTGCGGTCTTTGTGCTCACCGGTTTTGCCCGGCCTGCGGTGCTCAAGTCCCGCACGTCAGGCATCCTCACCACGGTCATCCCGTTTGTCGCGCTCGCCATGGTGATCCTGGTGCCGCTCATGTTTACCTCGCAGGGCCTCCTCGCGACCGCGGCGATCCAGTCAAAGGCGCAAGGGATTGTCGACGAGTGGCTGGGCGAGGACACACCTGTGCAGGTACAGGACATTTCTGTGGCTGCGGACGGCGTCACGGTCGCCCTCGCCGGAGAAGGCGAACCGCCATCCGCGCTGGCCTTGCAGCAGGAGTTCACCGAGGAACTGGGGCGGGCGGTGAGCGTCACCATCGAGTTCACACCTGTGACCGTCACGACTGTCGAGGCTCCCTCGAACTAACGGTAGAGAATTCGCATCTGTGACCGATCCGTAGCACCGTGGAAGGGTCCCGACCCCAGGAGGAGCCATGCCCGCCACACGTGAAACCGCGCTGATCTCGCGCGTACCCCAAGAGCTGTTCATCGGCGGCTCGTGGCGCCCGGCGGCCGACGGCGCCACCCTTGACGTCACCGACCCGTCCACGGGCGCGGTCCTCGCTTCGGTCGCGTCAGCGACGGTGGCCGATGGCACCTCGGCGCTTGATGCGGCAGTCGATGCCGCGCCAGCGTGGGCGCGCACGCCCGCACGGGAACGCTCGGAGATTCTGCGCCGGGCGTTCACGCTCGTGACGGAACGCGCAGAGGAGTTTGCGCTCCTCATGACGTTGGAGATGGGCAAGCCCCTCGCCGAGTCCCGCGGTGAGGTCACCTATGGAGCAGAGTTTCTGCGGTGGTTTGCCGAGGAAGCGGTGCGTTCAGCAGGCACCTACGGCGCCCATCCGGAGGGGTCGGGGCGAGCCATCATCAGCCGTCACCCGGTGGGCCCGTGCTACCTCATCACGCCGTGGAACTTTCCGCTGGCCATGGCGACCCGCAAGATTGCTCCCGCGCTTGCCGCGGGCTGCACCATGGTCGTCAAGCCTGCGGGCGCCACTCCGCTGACGACCTTGTTGTTCGCCTCGGTGCTCCATGAGGCCGGCGTTCCCGACGGCGTCGTTAACGTCATCACCACGGCGCACTCTCAGGCAGTCTCGGAGCCCCTGATCCGCGACCCCCGCCTGCGAAAGTTGTCCTTCACCGGCTCCACACCTGTGGGGGTCTCGCTGCTTGAGCAGGCCGCGACTCACGTGCTGCGCACCTCGATGGAGCTCGGAGGGAATGCCCCCTTCGTGGTGTTTGACGACGCCAACATGGACGCCGCCGTGGATGGGGCGCTCGCCGCGAAGTTCCGCAATATTGGCCAGGCGTGTACCGCGGCGAACCGGTTCTTGGTGCACCAGGACGTCGCTGAAGAGTTCGCCGCACGGGTGACCGACGCCGTCAGCACGATGAAGGTGGGCCGGGGTACGGAAGAGGGCGTGAGCATCGGCCCTTTGATCGACCGTGACGCCGTGGAGAAGGCCGATGCACTGGTGACGGACGCACGCGAGCGCGGCGCGCGCGTGCTCACCGGCGGGGCCCCGCTTGAGGGCGACGGCACGTTTTATGCGCCGACCGTGCTGGCCGATGTGCAGCCGGGGTCACGCCTGTTGCGCGAGGAGATCTTTGGGCCAGTCCTGGCGATCGCGACGTTCAGCGATGAAGACCAGGCGGTCGCGATGGCCAATGACACCGAGTTTGGCCTCGTGTCCTACGTCTTCACGGAGTCCCTCGCGCGTGGTCAGCGCATGATTGACCGGTTGGAGACGGGCATGATGGGGCTCAATGTGGGAGTCGTGTCCAACGCGTCCGCACCCTTTGGCGGCTGGAAGCAGTCGGGGCTGGGCCGCGAGGGTGGCGCGGCAGGAATCCAGGAGTATCTGGAGACCAAGTACACGATGACCCCGTAGCGGCTACGAAGGGTTGCGGCGCCCAAAGACCACGTGCAGAAGCGGCACCAGGGAGCCGATCATGAGCAGGTTTCCCAGCGCCGGACTACTGGAGTGGACCAATGCTCCGGAGACAAGGAGCGCGCCAAACACCATTGCTGAGATCAGTCGCCGCCCGGTCCACTCCAGCCGGGTCATTGCTCGCTCAACCTTGGGCGCCACTACCCCGATGCGGCCCTCTTCGACACGCTCCAAGGCGGAGTCGAGGCGGCGGGGCAGGCGCCAGGCGATGCCCACCAGGTCGACGGCCTCTCTCGCAATGTCGCCCACCAGTTGGCTGGACTCCTCGCGCAGGAGTTGCGCAGCGTATGGCTCGATGGAGTCCCATACGTTGAATGCGGGATTGAGCCCACTACATACGCCTGAGGTGAGCGACACCGCTCTAATCAGGAGCAGGTAGTCCTCAGGCAACTGGAAAGGCATCTCCACCAGCACGTCGGCAAACTCGAGAGCGAAGTCCTGCAGCATCTGCGGGTCGGCATCGCGAAGTTCGGTGACCGCCATGCCTCCAAAGCGTGCGAACACCTTGGTCATGACGCGCTCAAGTTCGTAGGTGTCGGCGCTGTCGAGCAGCACGCCGGCCTCCTGCATCGCGGAGACCATGCCGCGGCCGTCGCGGGCCGCGGAGGCAACCAAGAGCGCCCGGAGCGCACCGCGCAGGTGCTCCGGCACCTCGCCCATCATCCCGAAGTCGATGAAGGTCAGGGTCCAGTCCCCGGCATCGCCCTCGCCGGGTGTCACAAAGAG
This sequence comes from Demequina globuliformis, assembly GCF_000975155.1. Taxonomy (GTDB): domain Bacteria; phylum Actinomycetota; class Actinomycetes; order Actinomycetales; family Demequinaceae; genus Demequina; species Demequina globuliformis. Next base: position 1,561,265 of record NZ_BBRG01000001.1, on the reverse strand, counting down.
GTTGCCCGGGTGAGGGTCCGCGTGGAAGTAGCCGTGGGTGAAGAACTGGTCGTACATCACGGACGCGAAGGCGTTCGCCACATCCGCTGGGGCAATGCCGGCCTTGCGCAGTGTCGCGACATCGGAGATCTTGATGGCGGAGACGTCTTCAAGCGTGAGTACCCGCCTGGTGGTGCGCTCCCATGCCACGGTGGGAACGCGCACGCGCGGGTTGTCCGCAAAGTCAGCCGCGAAGCGTTCGGAAGCGGCGGCCTCGTGGAGGTAGTCGATCTCCGCACGGCTGGTGCGGGCGAACTCCTCAATCAGGGCGGGCATGTCGGTGCGCTTGTTGACTACGCGGAACCGCCGCAACCAGCCGCCCACGCGCCGCAGCGCAGCGAGGTCGATGTCGACGATCTCGCCTATGTTCGGGCGCTGGATCTTGATCACGACGTCGGCAAAGCCCATCTCCGCGACGTCCGCGTCCTTGAGTCTGGCTCGGTAGGCCTGGCCTAGGGACGCGGCCGCGACCGGCACCGGATCGACATGCGCGTACACCGATTCGAGGGGCGCCCCGAACTCCTCCAGTGCCAGAGCGCTCATCTGGTCGAACTCGACGGGTGGCACCTCGTCTTGGAGGCCCTCGAGCTCCTTGGTGATCTGCGGCGGCAGTACGTCGAGCCGCGAGGACAGGAACTGCCCCAGTTTGATCATGAGCCCGCCAAGCTCGACCGCGAGCACGCGGAAGCGTCGCGCAAACGTCTCCATGCGCTCCGCGCGCGTGCGGTCTGCGATGCCTCCCAGGCCAATGCGCGGGAGCACAAGATCGAACCACCAGATCGACGCGAGGTGACGCGCGGCGAAGCGCACAATGCGTCGGTAACGGGCCCGCCCGTGGGGGGTGTCAGACATCAACTCTCCTCGGTCCCACCGGGACCGACGAGGACCCGTCAGTCCTCAGCGAGGATCGAGTAAATCTTACGTCGCGACTCGTTGAGGACCTCGGTCACGCGGCGCTGCTGCTCCTTGGTTCCGGAAGTGGCGACTTGGCCCGCGGCCTGCGCGAGGTCAAAGCCAGCCTTTGACAGTGCGCTGAATTGGCCAGCCTCGGGCTCGTCTGATGCAGCCCAAGGGGCCGATGCCGCGGCGGCTGCCGCTTGCTCCGTCGCCTCTGGGGTCAGGGTGTACACCTTGCGGTCTTGAACGGTTTCTGCCGTCACCAAGCCCTCGTCAGCAAGCAGCTGGAGCGTGGGATACACCGAGCCAGCGGAGGGCTTCCACCTGCCGTCGGTGCGCTCTTCGATCTCGCGGATGATTTGGTAGCCGTGCATGGGGTCCTCCGACAAGAGCGCGAGGACGGCCGCGCGCACATCGCCGCGGCCCATGCGGGTGCCAACCTTCTTCTCTACGCCGGCGCGCATCTGCTGCACGGCCTCCCAGACGGCCTCACCGGGGTTCGAGTGACGGCCCGCTGAACGGAATCCACTGGTCATGGCGACCTCCTTGCCACGCCGCCCACGGGCGGCTGAGCGATAGCGAACGATAGTGAACGATACGTTGCTATCGTCACACGGTGCTGCCGCGCGCGCAACCACAGCGAGCCGAGGGCCTGTCCCCCGGTCACCCTCCCGCCCGCGTCACCCAGGCATCGGCCCCCAGGGAAGCAAGCGCGACCCCGGCGCGTTGACGCAGTCGTCACCCACCACAGGAGGCACCTATGGCACCCCAGGAATGGTCAGACAAACGCGAACGTCAGTACGCGCACATCAAGGACTCCGCGATGGAGCGGGGCGAGAGCGAAGACACCGCCAAAGAAATCGCCGCCCGCACCGTCAACAAGGAGCGGGCCCGCGCGGGCGAGTCCGAGCAAGCCTCGCGCACGTCGACCGAGGACATGTCCAGCGGCGAGCGCGGCGGCAAGCGTTCCCACAGCGGCGCCAAGGGCCGCACCAAAGACCAACTGTACGAAGAGGCCAAACGCAAGGGCGTGGACGGCCGCTCCACCATGACCAAGGACGAACTCAAGGACGCCGTCGACGACTAGGCCGACCGGCGCGTCACCTGCCCTGCATCGCAAGGAGCGCGTCGAGATCGCCGTGCACCTCAAGCCCTGCGGCCTCACCGGCACCCTCGAACACCGTGCGCCCGTCGCGGTCCTGAAGGTGCACATGCACACGCGCATCCAGAGTTTCCTCGACCCGCCTGTGCATCTGTGTCCGCACCGGAGCGTGGAGAAGCCCGCCCCGTCGGCGCTCCGCGCGCAGGGTCAGCCGCTCGCCTGCCTTGCTCCGCAGGCTCCACCTGACCTCGGCATCGTCAATGTCCAGGTCGGACCGCGCCCCCGTGTAGGTCGCGAAGCGGTGGAGTTCACCCCCGTCCGCGCCCGGGATGCGAAGACCAACAATGAACCCGCGGAAGCTACGCCTGCCCCACGGAATGGTGGCGATCGACGCAGACAGGCTCACGCCTGGGTGCGGAAAGTGATTGGTCTGCATCCACACGTACGCCGAGGGGAACGCGCGCCCCCAGTCCTTCTCGATGTACCCGTACCCACCGTCGAAGTTCAGCTCGCGGCCGCCCAACGTGAGGCTCCCCTGCAGTCCATGCCCGAACGACACCAGGCCGTGATAGCACTCCATGACCGGGACCCACGCGTAGCGGCCCATGATTCCTGGCTCCGTCAGCGTTACGGGCCAGGGGTCCATGGGGTCGGTAAAGGCCACTGCCCCGCGAAGGTCGGGCCCGTCCAGGTCCAGCGCGATGCCCTCTTCGCTGAAGCGATTGCCGGCGACCGCCGCATTGAAGACCTTGGAGTCCGCAGTGAACTGAGATGCAGGAAACTGCTCGTACCAGGACTCGCCGGTCACCCCGTCAAGGACCTGCACGAAGGCCTCATCCTGGGCATCGCCCTCACCCTTAAAGATTCCAGGGATCACCGCGAGCCGGCTCGAGCGGTCCGCCGAGACCAACTTGACGTACCACCCCTCGAAAAAGCCGGCGCTGCCCTGGTAATCCCCGTGATAGCCGGCCGGTCGCCGCGTCGCCGCGAGGGTCTTCACCGTCCGACGCAGGGCTTGGGCGGACGACCGCATGCTCACGTCCATGGATGCCGCCCTAGCCGCGCAACTCGGTCTGGGCGTGCGACAGCCAGCCCAACGCGCGCACGCTGTCCCACGTCTGTGCAGGCAAGCCTTGAGCCGCGGTGTTCGCACGCTCCAGCAGCACTTGCGCGTCGGGAGTGCCTTGGGCCGACAGCGCCAGGACTGCAAGAGCCTCGACGCTGTCCCATGAAGCGGCGGACAACTGCCCCGCGGCTTTCACTGCTGCGGCGCGCGTAAGCGCACCCGGGTCGTGTCGCGTATCCATGAGCCACCTCCTGGCAGGCACGATGCCCTCATGCGCATCGTGGCACGGACCGGGGCTCCTGTGAAGAGGCGGAAGGTGCCGGGGCCGGGCACCCAGCGGCCGTGCACCCGACCCGCGTTTAGCGCGTCGGATAGCATGCGGACATGGCTTCACACACGGACGACGTCTCGATTGGCGACCGCGGGATCCGCCTTGGCCAGTTCCTCCAACTGGCGGGCCTGTTGGACACCGGCGGTAACGCGAAGGAAGCCATTGTGTCGGGAGAAGTCAGCGTCAACGGCGAAGTGGACCTGCGCCGCGGCCGTCAGCTCCAGATTGGCGACGTGGTGACCTTCGCGGGACGCAGCGCCCGCGTCGCGGCATAAGAAGGGGCGCTCGGGGCGGCAGGCACCCCGCGAATGCGCGCTGATACGCTCGCATCATGCCATCGCTCAGCGGAGTGGCCAACCGCGCACGCAGCGCCGCCGCTGAGGCACGGCTCCGAGCGCTTCGCGCACGAGACCTGCCCTCCCGGCCGAACGTCGACGTCACGGTCGCGCTCACGAGTTTTCCCGCTCGAATTCATGACGTGTGGGTCACGCTGGAGTCCCTCCGTCGCCAATCTGTCCGTGCGCGCCGCGTATGCCTGGTGCTGGCCGAGGAAGAGTTCCCTAGCCGGCGACTACCCGCGTCCGTGACGGAGGCAGGCGTCGACGTCGTGTGGGTGAACGGCAATGCGCGCAGCTACAAGAAGCTCATTCCGGTCGTCCACGCCATCCCCGACAGCACCATCGTGACCGTCGATGACGACACCATCTATCCGAGCCAATGGCTCGCTTCGCTGGTGGCCGCCGGAGCCCAGCACCCCGGAGCGATTGTCGGAAATCGCGGCACGGAAATACTGCGAGATGAACACGGGGCGCGCGCTTACGCCGAGTGGCCGCGAGCGACCACACAATCTGCCCATCCATTGCTCAAGGGCAACGGCGGAATTCTCTATCCGCGCGGCACCATTGGACCTGCTTTTGCCGACACGGAGACCGCCCTGCGGATTTGCCCCACTGCAGACGATCTATGGTTCTGGGCCGCAGCGCAAGCATCCTCAGTACCAGTACGAATGGCCGCCAGCGGGAGGCAAGACTACTCAACTGTCCGGCGGTCACAAAAGCACTCCCTGCGGCAAGTAAACGTCGAGGGCGGAGCCAATGACCGGCAATTTGCGGCCGTAGTGCGGCACTTCGATATCGACCTTGAATCAGTCGCCCGCTTTGTCCCTTCTGACCGGTCCTGAAGGTCGGCATTGGTAGGTGCCCCAAAAGCGCGGGCGCGATCGTCGAAGAAATCTATAGACCGTGACCGGTAAATCCCATAGCCTGAAGGCACGCATCGCCAGCCGGTGAGAGCAAGGACCGTGGCACGGGGACACCCAGGCGGCGCATAGCTTGGGGAGGCGCGAGGTGACGGGATCAGCGGCAGACTCGCCCGAGCCTCGGCAAGTGGTCATCCTCTCCACGGCGGACTTCACCAGCGCGGTATGGACAAACAAGCAACATCTCGCCGTCGGCCTCGCGCGCTCCCGACGCGTCGTGTACATCGAGTCGCTTGGACTTCGCCGCCCCCGACTGTCACCCTCCGACCTGCGCCGGGCCTGGGCTCGACTCACGCGGTCCCGAGATTCCCCGGTGGCGGGACGCGAGGCACCACCAGATCTCACGGTGGTGTCGCCCCACGTCATCCCGTTCCACCGGTCGCGACTGGTCCGCGCGATCAATAGGCGGCTCCTGCGCCGGCAGGTGCTCCGTCGAGTCCCAGACGCCGGGTCGGCCATCCTGTGGACCTTCTCGCCCCTCGACTACGGGCTAGGCGCACTTTTCCATCGCACGGTGTACCACTGCGTTGACCTGCTGCACGAAGTTCCGCGCGTGCCGCGGCAGCTTGTGCTCTCCTCGGAGGCGGACCTCTGTGCGCGGGCGGACGTCCTGATCGCTAGTTCCACGAGCGTGTGCGCGCACCTCGCCCGCCAGCATCACCGCAGTCCTGTCCTGTGGGAGAACGTCGCCCATACCGACACCTTCTCTGCCCCGGCGCACCCGCCACGCCGAGGCAACCGCGCCGTCTTCGCCGGCAACCTCACTCCAAGCAAAGTCGACTTCGCACTGCTTCACGAAATCGTTGACCGCGGAATCCCGCTTGAGCTTGCGGGTCCTTCCCACACGGATGGCACCTCCGCGGACCGCGAGCTTCGAGCACTGCTCGACGAACCGCTCGTGACCCATCACGGCAACCTCGACCTTGCGGCGCTCGCTCAACTCTTCGCCGGCTGCACAGTGGGCCTCATCCCCTATGAGCTCAACGGATACACGCAGGGCGTCTTCCCCATGAAGGTCTACGAGTATCTGTCAGCGGGCCTCACCGTTGTCTCGACGGCCCTGCCCGCACTCGCGGACTCGCAGATTGAAGGCGTCCACCTGGCGACTACCTCTCATTTCACAGACGCAGTTGAGCGGGCGCTCGCCGCGTGGACCGAGGCACAAGCGGCCGCGAATGTGGCTTCCGCGGCTCCGCACTCGTGGACCAGGCGCGTTGCCGAGGCAGAAGAACTCCTTGACGCCCTGAGCTCACGGCCGCGCGAGCGTGCGGCATGACCGCTCTTCAGCAGGCGCGACGTGCCTGGACGCAACTGTGGACGGATCCAGGCGAGAAGCGCCCCATCATCTGGCACTGGGTCGTCAACGGTGTCCTCGCCAGCACCTGCGTCCCCGCTCGGCTACGCACCGTGGGGTACCGGATGATGGGCCTGCACCTGCATCGCTCAGTCCTCGTGCGGCCAGGCGCCAGCATTCGCGATAGGCATTTGACGGTAGGTGCCCACTCGACCATCAATGGCAAGTGCGTCTTCGATAACCGCACCGACGTTGAGGTCGGTGCACGCGTGGGGATCGGCATTGGCGCGATGTTCATCACGACAGACCACGTGCGGGCCAACCCCCGGCAGCGCTCGGGCACCGGAAAGTCAGCGCCTATCACCGTGCGCGACGGCGCTTCAATCGGAAGCGGCGCGATCATTCTGTCGGGAGTGACCATTGGCGAGGGAGCGGTCGTCGCTGCTGGCGCCCTGGTCAATCGCGACTGCGAGCCCCACGGCCTGTATGCGGGAACTCCCGCTCGCCGCGTGAAAGACCTCCCGACAGATGACGCGTCATGACGCCGCGCATTCACTCCCCCGCGCGCCGTCACCAGTGGCGCAGCGTGCTTGCTTACGGCGCGGGCCCAGCGCTCGGCCTGCTCAGCGGCCCCGTTCTGGCGCGAGCTTTGGGACCGGACGGTCGTGGACAGTTCGCGGCCGTCATGCAGCCACTCACGCTCGGTTCAGCCATCGCGGCGATCGGGGTGCCGACCGCCGTCACCTACTTTGTCGCCTCGCGGTCGCGCGACGTGAAGTCGGCACAACGGCTAGCGCTGGCAATCGCGGCGCCCTTCACGGCCCTCGTGCTGACCGCCTTGGCCTGGTACGCGACGCGCATTTCCGCGAACCACGGCCTCGACACGTGGGCCGTGCTGACGGCATGGACTCTCGTGATCGCGTCCGTCGTGATCCAAGTCAGGCGCGCCGCCTTCACTGGCTTAGGGGACTGGCGCCGCCTCGACGCCGAGCGGTTGTGCTTTGCCGTGACCCGCTTTCTCGCTGTGTGCGCACTAGCACTGCTGGGAGTCACTGCGGCGATGGCCTACGTCGCTGCAGCACTCGCCGCGTTCGCCCTCGCGGCCATCATCCTGTGGCTTCCACCAGCCCCCGCTCAAGACGCCACCGCCAAGCGGGCATCGGCCAACGAGTTCGCGGCGTACTCACTCGCAGCGTCCACGGGGACCATCGCTCTGGTGTGCAGCAGTCGAATCGATCAGGTTCTGATGCCGCTCCAAACCACGACCGCGCAATTGGGCTACTACGCGATCGCCGTGACCGTCGCAGAAGTACCCCTCATCTTCGCCACGCTCGCAGCGCGTGACACACTGAAACTCACCGCGAGCGGCGTCCGCATTGGCGCCGCCCTGGTCGCGGTGCGGCTGTACCTCGCGGGCGGTATCGCGGTCGCCACGGTGCTGGGCATCTTCGCGCCCGCGTATGTGCCGTGGATCTTTGGGGCGGCATTCCGACCGAGCATCTCCGCCGTTCAAATCCTCAGCGCAGCCACGGTGCTAGCGATCGGCGCGGTTGCGGCAGCGGCCATTCTCCAGGGCGTCAAGCGCCCAGGACTCGCCTCGCTTGTGCCACTGGCCGGCTTCAGCAGTACGGCACTTCTCTTTGCGCTCTCGTGGGGTGCGGTAGACGCTCGCAGCGCGGCCATCATCACGGTCGCGAGCCAGGCGCTGAGCCTGGCCGTAGGTGCGGTTCTGGTGATAGCCGTCGGCCGTCGCCGGGCCGGCCCCGTAACCACAGGCACCCAGTCGAGCCGCGCAAACACAGGCGGGCGACTATGAGCGCCGGAGAACTGCTCTTCCTCGCCGTCGCCGTGGTGCTGGGCACGTACGGCGTGCGTCAGGTCGCCTCGGGGCGCCCCACCTCCGTGCTCCTCACGCTCGCGTCGACGGCCATTTACGTGCTGTGCCTGTGGGTGCCTGCGCGACTCCAGCTCGCAGGCCTCACCGACAGCAAACTCGTCGACGCAGGATTCGCGAACCCCATCACGAGTTCCGAAATCGCTTGGTACAGCCTGCGCTGGAGCATCGAGCTACTGGTCCTGGGGGCGGGAGAATTCCTTGGCTGGCGCACTCGCAAAGGCCGTGCGACACCACAAGTCGCCCCCATTGTCGACAAGGCGGCACGCTGGGAACGGGTCGCGTATCTGCTCGTCATCGTGGGGACGCTCGCCATGGTCGTGCTGCCACAGACTGCGCTCGAGGACCGCGGAGCGGGCGGCCAAGGTTTCGAGATTCTGCTCAAGACGTGCCTTGTCACCGGGCTTGCAGTAATGATCTACTTCCGGGCCTTTGGCCGACCGCTCGGCTGGTTGGTCGTGGTGGCGGGAGTCGCGGTGCTGATCGCAGGCAACGTGCGCAGCCCCTTGTTGGTCCTCGTCTGCGCCTTTATTGCCTCGGAAGCCACGCTGGGACGGCTCGCGCGCACGCGGCGGGTCGCACTGCTGGTCGCCCTTGTCCTCACGTTCGCACTTGCGGGGTCGGTCATGTCTGGCCTGCGCGCCAACACCACGCGCGACTACGGCTACTCGACGAGCGAGGTCATCCAGGAGTCGCTCTCCCACCCGTGGGTGGCGCCCTATGAGGCCGGGCTCGACACCCTCGACGGCTACCGGTTCTCTGACTCGATCCACGACCGCGAAGAGGCCCGGCCTGAGGACCTCGCAAATGTGGTGCTCACGTTCATCCCCCGGTCGCTGTGGCCGGACAAACCGACGTCGCTTGCTGTCGACATGAGCGCCAAGTACCTGGGCTACGGGACAAGCGGGCAGTACCTGTCCCCTGCGGGGTACTTGACCCTGGTGCTGGGCTCGTACCCGGCCGCACTGCTCGCGCTTTTTGCCTTCAGCCTCGCCATGAGTCTGCTCGCGCGCGCATACGCGACCTCCCTTGGGCTCGTGTTCGTGCTCGTGGCGCAGGTGCGGTTTCTGCTGGGCGGGTCCAGCTTCGATCTGTACTACGCGCTCTTTCTGTGCGTGACCCTCATCCCCCCGCTCGCCCTCGTGCGGCTCTTCGAGGCGTCGCGACGGCCAGGAACGTCGACCGCCAGAACCTTCACGCTCGAGCCGACGGCGAGCGCTCGGTCGACCGCGGCTGAGGCACGGGGGCGCTGACGTGGCCACCATTGCGATTGCGCACGACTATTTGGTGCAGTGCGGCGGGGCGGAACGCGTTGCCGCCACATGGGCGAGCCAGTTCCCCGACTCTCCCATCTACACGCTTGCATACGCTCCCGCCGCCACCTTCGGAACTTTTGCGGGTCGCGACGTGCACCGAGCGATCCGTGGGAAAGCGATGGCGAGGCACCTCGACTACCTCCTTCCCGCGCTGCCTTTGGTCGCACGCCGGCTTCACGTGGGCGATGCCGACCTTGCCCTCGTGTCGACGAGCGGGTGGGCGCACCACTTTGACTTTCAGGTCCCCACCCTCGCCTACGTCCACAGCCCCGCGCGCTGGCTGTACGCGGTCGATGACTTCCGTCTGGGACTCGGCCATGCCAAGCGCGGCGCGCTGCGCGCACTCGCCCCTCGCCTACGAGCCGCGGACAAGCGAGCGATGTCCCGCATGTCCGCAGTCGTGGCCAACTCTCGCGTTTCTCAGGCGCGCATTCACGATGCGTACGGGATCACTTGCCCCGTCGTTCACCCGCCTGTGAGCCGCCTTCCCGGCAAGGCCGAACGTCCCGCTTCCCTGGCATACGACGACTTTTCCATCGTCGTGAGCCGCAATCGCGGGTACAAGAACGTCGACCTCGCCGTCGCAGCATCAGTGGCAGCGCACCTCCCGTGCGTGGTCGTGGGAACGGGCAGCGAGATCCACACTGACCCTGACCGCCAGGTCATAGGGCTGGGACGAGTGGCGGATGCGGAGTTGAAGTGGCTGTATCGCCACGCGGCGGTTGTGGTCGCGAGCGCGCACGAGGATTTTGGCCTCACGGTGCTGGAAGCCAATCTTGAGGGGACGCCAGCGGCGACCATCGACTATGGCGGGTACCGCGAGACTGTCGTGGACGGACGCAATGGCGCGAGGGCCGCGTCAGACACCGCCGCCTCTCTCGCGCAAGCAATCACAGCAGCGCGATCCACTGACCGAGCCGAGGCGGCGGCTTGGGCCGAGCAGTTCTCCGCCGACCATCACTTCTCCGCCCTGGTGGACATTGCGCGGAGCGCGCTATGAGGGTTCTCGTGATCGCCCGTTCAACGCTCGCACACGCCGGGGCGGGAGGGATGGAGCAGGCGCTCGACGACGTGTCTCGCGGTCTGCGCGACCGCGGCCATCAGGTGTCGCTCGTCACCACGCCCGGCGTGGCGCCGGACGCAGCCTTGCCCTACGACCGGGTGTGGCACGTGAGCTCAGCGACTCCGGGGCGCTACTCACGAGTGTGGTGGCGCGCGATGAAGGATCCACGTGCCGCGTGGTGGGCGTGGGAGCCGGAGGTGACGGTGAGCGTCAGCCGGGCGGCCGACGGGCTCGCGACGCCCCGAGGGGTGGCGCTCGTCGCTCAGTGTCACGGCACCGCCCGTGCTGAGGTCAGGAGCTCGCTCGCGACACGCACGCCGCGCGAGTTGCTGAAGGTGCCCCTCAACGGTGCCCGTTCTCTCCGCGAACGGCGTTTCTACCGCGGCGCAGATGCAGTGATTGCCGTCAGCCAAGCGGTCGCGACGCAGCTCTACGACTTCCCGGTGCGCGTGGGCTCCGGTTCCGTGCATGTGGTGCCCAATGGCATCCACGCGGGACATTTCTCCTTTAGCGCCGACGCCCGCATGGCGGTGCGAGGCACACTCGGGATCAGTACGGGGGCTCATGTAGCGACCACCGCGTCCCGCCTGCACCCTCAAAAGGGCGTCGACATCGCGGTGCGCGCGCTCGGGCACGTCGTGGCCTCCGGCGAGCACGACGCCCACCTGCTCATTTGCGGCGAAGGCCCCGACCGCGACCGGCTCCACCGCCTGGCGGGTGAACTGGGCTTGACGGCCAGGGTGCACTTCTTGGGGCACGTTGACCGCGGCCGCCTCAGCGGCGCGCTGTCCGCCTCCGATGCCCTCCTACTGCCGACCCGGCGACGTGAAGGCCTCCCCGTCGCGATCCTGGAAGCCCTGGCGAACGGCCTCCCAGTCATCACCTCTGAGGGTGCGACACCGCCCGCTGATCTTGCCGACGTGGTGACCGTGACGCGAACCGATCCGCGCGACGTCGCGCTGGTGTGGGCGGCCTGCACAAGGAAGACAGAGTCGGTGCTCCCGCACCGCTATGACCGCGAGCACACCACCACCGCGATTGAGGCGGTTCTCACTCAAGCGATGGGCACCACAGATGCGTAGGGGCAAGGCGCCCCGCAGCCACGGTGCGCGGGGCAGGGCTTGGGAAGCACGTGCGGCGGGCGCGTCAAGGGACCGTGTGGCGCGCGATGCTTCAGATAGATTGACTGACACACGGGGCGCTGGGGAACCGTGCGCCCGACGAGGGGAGTAAGGCCGTGGAATTACGGGACTACCTGCACGTCTTGAGAAAGAACTGGATCCTGGTTGCCGTCTGCGCGGTCGTCGGCACCGCAGTCGGCATCGCCTACGCACTCTTGGCCACACCTGCCTACACCGCGTCCGCCAAGGTGTTCGTCTCTACGTCTGGGGCTGAGTCTGCCTCCGACCTGCAACAGGGCAACAGCTTCACCACGCAGCGAGTCAACACCTATATCGACCTCGTCAACACCACCGCTGTCCTCCGCCCCACTGCCGAGGCCCTGGGCATCACCGTGTCGTCGTCGGGCCTACGAGAGCTGATCACGGCATCGGCCCCCGTCAACACCTCCGTCATCAACATCACTGCCACACACGCCGACCCCGTCTTTGCCGCATCGGTCGCTACTCAGACGGCCACGGCGCTCATCGACGTCGTCGAAGACGTCGAATCCTCTGATCAAGACGGAACGTCTCCCATTAGCCTGTCCCTCGTCGAAGAAGCGGAAGTCCCCGGCTCACCCACCTCTCCCAACCGCCCGCTTGCCATCGCGCTCGGATGCGCGTTGGGCGTGGCACTCGGCATTGGCGGGGCGCTCGTACGCCAAGCCGCCGACAACCGCGTGCACGGCGAAAGAGACGTCGAGGCGCTCACCGATGTACCGATCGTCGGCGGCATCGTTTTTGACCCCAAAGCGCGCGAACGCGCTCTCGTGGTCCACGCCGACCCTCGCAGCCCCCGCGCGGAGAGTTTCAGAACCATGCGGAGCAACATCCAGTTTCTCGACACCGAGCGTCACCGAAGTTTCGTGATCACCAGCGCGCTCCCAGGCGAAGGCAAGACCACCACGGCCGCCAACCTGGCCCTGGCCCTCGCAGACTCCGGGGCCTCCGTGATGCTCGTGGGCGCGGACCTTCGCAAGCCCCGCATCGCGGGGTACATGGGCATAGAAGGAACGGTGGGGCTTACCGACGTCCTCGTCAAACGCGTCACTCTGGAGGACGCCACGCAGCGCTGGGGCGAGACGGCCCTGGACATCCTCCCGTCTGGAGCGATCCCACCCAACCCGTCTGAGTTGTTGGGGTCAGCGTCGATGGCCGCGCTCGTCGAGACCCTCCAAGCCAGGTACGACGTGGTCCTGTTCGACGGCGCACCCTTGCTTCCCGTCACCGACTCTGCGATCCTCGCGCGCAGTGTGGGAGGTGCGATCGTGTTGTGCCAGGCCGGCAAAACCCGCGCGCAGCAACTGCGGGGCGCGTTGGGGGCGCTCGACAACGTGGGCGCCCACGCCTCCGGGATCGCGTTAACCATGCTCCCTACCAAAGGCCCGGATGCGTACGGGTACGGGCGGTACGGCTATGTCTACTCGGAGCGCGACGCCTAGCGACCGGCGCCGGCTCGCCGACTGTTGACGACGATCACCACCGTCACGACACCCGCGACCAGGATGGCCGCAGACGCGCCAATAATGGCGGTCAAGTCTCGAGCACCCGTGCCAGGAAGGGGCGACGCCGTCTCGCCGGCTACTGCCGCGGGCCGCACCGCTATTGACTGGGTGTCGACCAAAGCGCCATTGAGGTACGCCGAGACCGCTGCGGTGCCGCTCCAATCGCGGGGAAAGGTCACCCGGTAGGTCGCTGAGCCGTCGGATGCGATGGTCTTATCAAGCGCAGACTGTCCAGCAATCGACGCGGCCGACTCCGTGTTCGGCAAGTCGACCATGAGCGTCGCCACGACTCCGGGCTCACCCACGACCGACATCACGACGGTGTCCCCAGCGGTGGCGGAGGTCGAGGAGACCGTGAGGGCGTCACCATCAGGTGTGTAGGCAGCTGTGGTCATGGGAACGGCCACGCACCACGCGCACGCCACCGCAGCGGCCAGCAGCCATCGGACGGCGAGCGTCCTGGGCCCGGCGAACCCCATTCCCACAGTGCGCACGTCTTGCCCGCGCCAGGGATCAGTCGCGAGGCGAAACGTTGCTTCGCCGCCTCGCCGAGAGAACCAACGCGATGGCGCCTGCGACCAAGAGTGCAGCAGCGCTCGCGACGAGCGCGCTGTTGTGTGTCCCACCGGTCACCGGCAGGTCGTCGGCGCCGCCGCCTGCGCTCGCGCCCGTTCCCTCATTGCCTGTCGGCGCTGACGATGCAACGTTGATGGCAACGGCAACGGCGTCGACCCCGTCTTGTTCACCGGTCAGGGTGTACCTGCCCTCTGCGTTCGCCGGCAATGTCACTGTGACATCGACGTTGCCCTGGGCGTTCGCCGGCTTGATGAACGTCTGCACGCCGGCCAAGTCCGCGCCCTCAGCATTGACCCCTTCAAGGGTGAACAGCACGTCACCCTCGCGGAAGCCGGTGAACGACACCGTGAACGCCTCCCGCGGCACGGCGGTGATGGTGTCGCCGGCAGGGGCATCAGGCGTGTAGGCGCTGGCGGCTGGGGCCCCGAAAAGCATCAGAAATCCGGCGAGGATTGCGGCAATAACTGAGCGATTCATCGAGTTCCCCTCAAACGAAAAAATGAATGACGATTAGGTCAAACCCTAACAGGTGGAATTGTCAAATGCACGAGAAATTTCTTCGCGATCGACGGCAATATCACGCGCGAGTGGCGTCCACACAAGGCCCGCGTTTCCTTCCGGCACAGCCTGCTGTTCCGTGGAAAAAACGAAGGTGGTGGAATCTCCTGGGCTCAGGTCAGCGCGAATACGGGCGAGCGATCTCCCCTGGTGGGTATCTGCGCTGTAGAGAGCTGGCTCATCGTTGACCTTCACACCCGTGACGACCGCACCGGTGGGCGCATAGAAAAGCACGTTCGAGACAAATTGACCCTCGGGCACGTGCACTCCGCCGCCCGAGACGTACCACGGCAAGTCAGCCACCTGGCCGTCGTAGGTGTGCGTGAGCGTCACCTCGACATCGCGTGCCCCGACCCGCCCATCGACACAACGCGCGGGCCAGACCTTGACCTGTTGGTCGACGTAGTAGCCAATCTTCGAGCCACTCGCGTCGTTCAAGAACACCCCAGCCGCGGCGCCGTCAGTGACGAACTCACCCGCCAACGACGTTTGTGACAGAAGTTCCTGTTCGCGGGGATCCGCCGACCACACCGCCAAGCGACGGTGCGCGACTGCGGTCTCCACACCGCCAACGACGTCAGTCCCGCCATCGACCAATTGCGCAAACAGCTCGGTCGCCGCGAGCGCGAAGAACGCGTCCGACTGCGCGGGGTCGTCATATTTCCAGTACACGTCAGACAGCAACACCTGAGCCAAGTTCTCGCTCGTGACGGTGACCCCGTCGATCTCGATGGGCTCCATCCCGTTGAGCAGGTACCCCATCGCTACGGGATCGATCGACACCACACCGTCGACGTCGGCGCCCGTCCCCCGCTGCCAGAAGGACCGCATGACCTGCGCCGCGCGGGGAAACTCGGGCGTGAAGTTCACATCTTGCACGTACGTCGCCATCTTGTCGGTGAAGATTCGCTGCTCGTCCGCGGTGAGGTCGGCCGCGACGGTCCCCGTGTTGAGAGCGCCCGCGGACATGTACTCACCCAGGTGGAACCGCCCATCCTCGACGGTCAGTTCAATTACCGCGCCCGGGATCCCGCCTGAGGTGCGCGGCTCCGCATTGTTTTGCACCATCACGGCGTAGGTTCGCTGACCTTCACCCCCCAGCATTGACGGCAGGAGCCGCGCCGCGATGTCAGCGGAACGCACCACGTCTGCCAAGTGCGAGATGTCAGCTTCCAGCCCACCGAACGGGTCCTGGATCGCGGGCACGGTGCCGCTCAGGTCCACCGTGCGCAGGGCCTGCGACTCAGATGCGAGTACCGCAGATGCCTGGGACAGCGGCTGCTCAAAGTCCGCCAGAAAATAAGGATCTACCCGGCCGTTCTCCATAGGCGGCGCCTCGAGCGCAGTGAGGTTACCCGCCTGCGCAAGCGGTTGGAGCGCGCCGCTGGACACAGCGCGCACTGACGAGCCGGCCTGCTGCAGCGGGACTGTCTGGTCGCGCACCCACGGGATGTGCGCGGCCAGGCTCCAGTGCCAGCCCTCGGTGTGAGCCGCGAAATGATCCGCGGAGCTGTTCAGTGCGCTCACTGCGGTGGACAGCCCTTCCGCGTCGCGCTCGCTTAATGCGACCTGAGCATCGGTCGCGCTCGCTTGCAGCTCATCGACCGAGGAGACGAGCGCATACCCGTCCCACGCCAGGAGCCCCACCGGCACCAAGAACGCGACCGGCACGGCGACAAGAACCCAGCGAAGCCACACTCGGCGTCGCGGCCCATCCTGGGTTGCTACGGTAGCCATGGCTAGCGACCCCCTTCCCAATCCCGCTGAGCAAGGGACAAGGCGTGACAAGCATCATCGTTGTATGCACCGGCAACATCTGCCGGTCGCCCGCCGCTGAAATGCTGCTCGACGCCTACGTGGGCGACCACGTCAGCGTGCACAGCGCGGGGGTGCGAGCCATGGAGGGGCAGCCGATCCCACACGAGATGCTCACGCTCCTCGCTCAAGCCGGGTTCGACGCCACGTCCCACCGGTCGCGACCGCTGACACCTGACCTCGCCAACAGCGCGACCATCGCGGTGGGGATGACGGTCGCTCACCGGGCTCAGATCGCACAGTGCGCGCCGTCGCATCTCCGCACAACGTTTACCTTCGATGAACTGGTCCGGACGGCGCGGGGCAACGTCCCGCTGGAAGGGTCGACGGTTGCCGAGAGGGTGACCCGAATCCCGCTCGCAGTGACGCGGTTCCGCCCCCAGCTCGCGAGCACCCCGGCCACCGATGTCCCCGATCCCTACCGTCGCAGTCGCAAGGAGTACGCCGCCGCCTTTGACCTCATCGCCAGCGGTTGCGCGGCCATCGCCAGTTGGCTGCGCGGGGACAACGACCCCGGCGGCCCAGCTACGAAATAACCGACGCATCATTCGCCGTCCCTTCCGCCAACCACGAACACGCGAATGCTCGTTGCACCGGGACGCAAGCGACCCCTGCGACCTCGTACGCAGGAGACATCACGTTGGCCTCATGGGTGGGAGAGCCCATCCAGCGCTCCACCACGGTGTACGCATCCCCCTCGACTCGCGAGAGGTTCTCACCGGCCGTGTCGGCATCCGTGCACTGCACCGCTAAGGGCGCGTGCTCGAGTACTGGCTGGTCCTTGACACCTTCCGCGCGCTGCGACGCAGCATCGGCCAAACAGTCGCTCCATGCGAGCGGAGCGAGCCCGCCCGTCTCCCGCGCGGTGTTGGTAGCCGCGAAGACTTCTTGCGCAAAGTCCTGCGCCTGCGCGGCGGAACCAGGGTCAACGCCGTCGCACGCGCTCGCCCCCACACCCAGTGCGACCGCGCCCATTACCGCCCACCAAGCATGGCGGCCGTACCCCAGGCGCCCACGGACATCCGGTGCGCGGGGCCGCTGTCGTGGCGCGGCCATGGGTCTAATACGCGCCACGGCCCGCCACGACCGCCCACACCGTGCGACAGACAATCACGAAGTCGCCAGCAATCGACCAGTTTTCCGCGTAGTACAGGTCCAGCCTGACTGACTGTTCCCAGTCGAGGTCTGAGCGCCCGGAGACCTGCCACAACCCGGTCAAACCTGGCTTCACGAGTTGGCGCCGGTCAACGTTCTTCTCCCAGCGACGCACCTCCCGATCCAACGGTGGACGAGGTCCCACCAAGGACATGTCGCCCTTGACGACGTTCACTAGTTGCGGCAACTCGTCGATGGAAAACCGGCGCAGGAACCGGCCAACCCGCGTCACGCGCGGATCTCGCTTCAATTTGAACAACACGGCGTTCGGCACCTGGGAGCCGCGCTCTCGCTCCATCTCAGCAACCTGGCGTTCCGCGCCCACGTGCATAGTTCTGAACTTGTACATCACGAACGGGCGCCTGCCCACCCCCACACGTTCCTGCCTGAAGACCACGGGGCCACGGGAGTCGAGCACAACTGCGAACGCCACGACCATCATGGGCAGCGCGAGCACCACCAGCGCGACCAGGGCTGCGATGCGATCAAGTGCGCCCTTGAGCGCATACTTTCCACCCGTGAATCGAGGAGCATCCACGTGCATCAAGGGAAGACCCTCGACGGGGGTAAACGACACCCGGGGTCCAGCCACGTCCACGATCGCCGGCACGACAATAAGGCCGATGTCCGCACGCTCCAGTTGATAGCTGAGGTCTTTGGTTGCCGCAGCGTTCAGTGCGTCCGCGCCGGAGACGATGACGTACTCGGCTCCTACCCGCTCGGCCTCGGAGGCGACCGACTCTGTTCCGCCCAGCACGGGGACGCCCGCGACCTGGTCCACGGTCGTGGTGTCAGGAAATGTCAGGCACGCCCCCACGACGGCGTACCCTGCGCGGGGCACAGCGTTGAGGCGAGCGATCATCTGACGCGCGCCGCTGGGAGAGCCGACGACCACACACTGCGCCCGCAACTCGCCTCGGTCCCTTTGAGAATGAACAAAGTAGCGCCACGCGGCGCGGTATCCGAGCAGCGAAACAATCCCGACCGGAAGTGCCACCAGAAGATATCCCCGGCTTATTTGCCACTGCGTCATAAATCCCACCAGCGCGACACTGGCGAAAATGAGCCACGATGCATGAACAACGCGCTGGAATTCCTGCGGGCCGTGGCCCAGTACGGACGGATCACGCGATTTTGTCCACCCCAGCATCACTACCCAGGCAGCGGCAATCACTACCGTCACGAGAATGTACGCCGGCGCGTTCACGCCGGACACGGGGACAAGCGGCTCCCACCCAAACCTCACGCCGTGCGCGATCATCATGGTCAACGCCACGACGAACGCGTCGGTCATGGCGAGACGGCGCTGGTACTTCTTGGCCCAACCGCGCGGGCCCCGCATGCTCTGCCGGCGCACGGGGGACGCGGCATCAGCAACTGGCCGGGGCTCGCTCGCACGCACACCGCCTAGCGACACGGGAGACAGTGTCGGAGCAGGCATCGCGACCGCGAACGCGGAACCGCCTGGACGTGCGGGAGTCCGCGCCCTCACCGACTGCTCAGTCATGCCGCACCCCCCGTGGTGCTCGCTAGTTCTTGACAACCTCGATCGCGGAGACCTTCGGCTGGTCCACCGTGGACGTAAAGCTGATGTTCAGGACCCCGTCCGTCACGTTCACGGTGTTGGTCGTGGAGTACGCATTCATGGGGCCTACCAGCATGTTCAAGTTGAGGTTGACGATCTCGACTGGACCGCCCTCGAAGTTCACGGAGAAGACGCGCGAGCCGCCCGTGCCGCCGCCAGTGGCGTTGTGATAGATCTCCGCATAGTGCAGGATCACCTGGTAGCTGCCGTTTCCAGAGACCGGGATCGCGTACGAGAACGGCGTGTTGTTGTTGACCGCACTGCGCTCAGTCAGGAAGAGGACATCGCTGGTGGTGCCTCCGATGTTTGCGATTGACGTGTTCGAGAACGACTTACCTCCCACAAAGAACTGGTCCTCGAGCCAAGTCACCCCACCCGCAGTCACCTGCGGTCCGCCGGCATTGATGCGGATGGGTGCCGCTTCGATCATCGACGTGTCGACCGCTGTGCCAGGTCCCGGCGTGGCATTACCCGTGGCATCCACGGCAACGATCCGGTAGTGCGTCTGGGCTGCGGCGCCCACAGCCGTGTCTCGGAACGAGGTGCCGGTGACGATTCCGCTACCCGAGACCACCGCCCACGGGCCGGCCGCAGCGCTCGCGCGCTCGACACGGTAACCCATGAGGTCAGACTCTGCTGAAGCGGCCCAGGTGAGGTCAACGCCGGCCTCATCGGCGACACCCACTGGGGCGGCGGGAGCGGCCGGTGCGGAGGCATCGGTCGTCACTGGCACCACGTTTGTCACCAGGTAGATGTTGTCCTGGAAGTCACAGTTCGTGGGGCCCACGCCGCACTGGTTGAGGCTGGCGATGTAGTCATGGCCAACCCACCACGAGCCGGGCACGATGTCACCTGCCGCATCCTTGAACGGCCAAGTCTTGACCGCCATGTAGTCGGTGCGGTTGGTCGTCTGGCCGCTGATCGCGATGTCGAAGTTGCCCGTCGGATTCAGCGACAAAGTCACCGGGTTGCCGCCGCCGGTCTTCGGGAACAGCGACTGAGCATCAAGCCCAGCCATGGAGACCGACGAGTTCGCGATCCTCAATGTCTCCGACCCGCCTTGCCCGTGGAATGCAGCGAGTTGCACAGCCTGCACAGGCTTGGAGGCATCCAGCCGCTTCCATAGTGCGGAACGCACCTCTTCGCCATTGAGGGCGGAGCCGTGGTTCTCCGAGCCGTACGGCAAGTTTGAGCCATCCGTTCCCACGAATGTTTGGCTGTCGAAGATGTCGATCACTTGGCCCAGGGTCAGCTCGCTGCCTCCCTCCGGCCCGGACATGTATCCGGCATGCAGGTCGATCTGCGTCGTCGCGGCTCCAACGTTGCTCGACGCGATGTTCAGCGTTGCCGTCCTCATGCCCTTCGCGCCGCCGGATCCGATGAACTGGGCGGTAAGGTCGACGGAATCGCCGGGCTCAATGAACAGCGGCAGTGCTGGCGGATCCACAAGCTGGAACTGCCCCGCCTGCGGTCCGCTGATGCTGAGCTCGGTAATGCGCAGGTCGCGCGTGCCGGTGTTCGCCACCTCGACTGTCGCGGAGTCGTAGGAGCGGTACAGCAGCGTCCCCGAGCCGTTGGTCGTTCCGCCGTTCATGCGGTGCATCACCAGCAGGTCATCGCGCATGCCCGCCAGGGGTTCGCCATTGGGTTGGCGTGGCGCCTGAGCGCTCGTCAGTTCCACCGTGCCGCCAATGTTCAGCACGGTGAAATCAACGGTGCGCTGCGCGGTCCGGTCCTCGGAGTCCGTCACCGAGAACACGACCTCGTACTCTCCCGGCGTTGACAGTTCAAAGTCACCGTCGACGTCGATCTCCTCGCCACCGTTGATCGAATAGGTGAACGACTCGACTGTCGATCCGGATGCGGGCACGGCGGTCGCTGCGACCACGGCCACACCGCCCTCGTACGTGTCGTTGACGGGCTCGTTATTGACTTCGACGACGATGCTGGGGTCAGCGAGTGCCTGCCCCGTGATCGTGATCCAGTTCATCTTGGTGTTCACGCCCGTGGGGACGAGCGTTAGCTTGCCGTCGGTGACGACGACTTGCGCCGTGCCTGTAGCGAACGGGGTCGCTGCGGTCGGCTCGAAGCCGGTCACGAGCGCCACTCCCTCAGCTTCGAGGCCGTGGATCGAGTCGTCGTATTCGCCGTCACCCACTGACGCCGTCACGGTGTACACGCCATTGGCGAGGTCGTACTCCCAGTGACCCACGCTGCCGCCAGTGATGGTGCTGCCGGTCGTCGTGACGTTTTGCATGAGGATGAGCCCTTGACGTAAGGGGTCTCCCGCCGGTGCGGCACGCAACCGTGTCTGCGCTGAACGGTCCGCGGGCTGCCCGCTAACGAGCCAGCCCTGACCTGCAGCGGCGCTATAGGCCGCGCCCGTGTCCGCCGTCCACCCCTGGGGCACGGGTGCCGCTGCTGGCTGGAAGGTCACATGCGCCGTCGTGGTGGGGACGCTCGGCTCAAGGCCCTCTCCCGAGATCGTGATCCAGTTGACTTTGGTATTGCCCTCAATGAGATTGTCGACGACTGCGCTGTAGTCGGTCGACAAGGTGAGGCGCCCGTCCGTGACCTCGACCGTGGCGCTCCCGGTCTGGAACGGCTCGCCCGCTGTCGGCACAAATCCGTCGATGACGACATCGCCCTCGACGTAGACCTGGTGAACGGAATCCAGGTAGTTGGCGTCACCGACAGACAGCTCGACCTCGTAGGTTCCGTTGGGGAGGGCGTACTCCCAGTACCCGTCGGTGTACGCGGGTTGAGTCACGTTGTCGAGGAACGCGTATGTCTGAAGTGTCGGGTCCGCGGGGTACGCGATGCCGGACAGTGGCGCGGTCCGGTACCGCGTCGCGATGCTGCGCTCGACAGCCTGGTCGTTCGCCGCATTGAACCAGCCGAAGCCACGGTCAGACGTGAAGGCAAGGCCGGTCTCTGCGGTCCACCCGTCAGGCACGGGCGCCGCCGCGGGCTGGAAGTTCACCTTCACCTGGGCCTCCTCGGTGGGGCCACCATCGAGTCCGTCGCCCTTGATCGAGATCCAGTTGATCTTCGAGTTGTCCCCGCTATTGGCCACGGTGAGGCGCCCATCTGTCACGGTGACCGTCCGGATTCCCGTCTGGAAAGGCGTCTGCTCGGTCGGCACAAAGCCGTTGATGACCGGTTGTCCTTCGACCGTCACGCTGTGCGTTGAGTCAATGTAGTTGGCGTCACCGACGGACAGGGCGACCTGGTACGTGCCATTCGGAACCAGGTACTCCCAGTAGCCGCTGGTGTAGTCGGGCTGCGTCGAGTTGTCGAGGAACGCATAGGTCTTCAGGCGCTCGTCGCTGGGGTACGCGATGCCCGACAGCGCGCCGGCACGGTAGCGTGTCGCCGCAATGCGAGCCACAGGCTCGTCGGTGGCCTCATCCATCCACCCAAAGCCACGCTCGGTCGAGAACGCTTCACCAATCTCCGCGGTCCAGCCGTCTGGCACTGGAGCCGTCGCGGGCTGGAAGTTGATCTTCACTTGAGCACCGTCCGACGGGTCGGAACCCGTGTCACCCACGGGCACCACGTCAACGAAAGCGATCTTGGTGTTGGTGCCGCCGACCGGGTCGATGGTCAAGAAACCGTCAGTGACCTCGACCGTGCCGCTGGCAATGGTGTGGCGCGAGTTCTGACCGTTGGCTCCGCTGGGGACAAAGCCACTGATGATGGTCTCGCCCTCCGCGTTGATGACGTGGTTCTCGGGGTCGTTGCCCGGCTGGGCATCGCCCACGCCGACCGTGATCTCATACTCACCGTTAGGCACCTGCAACTCCCAGTACGCGTCCAGCGGCGTGCCGTTGAAGTTAGGCAGTCCCGACGGCTGCATGTGCATGATGCTGTCTAGCCTCATGTCTGCCTGCGCGGTGCCTCGATCGCGCCCGTTGCCGGGGGTAGTACCGCCCACGGAGATGTCGAGGTCGTCTTCGGTGGTCTGTCCCTTCCAGCCATACACCAATCCACTGCCTTGGTCCGCGCGGGTCTTTGGACCGAACGCCTGACCGTAGTCACGCAGGTATCCCGGAGCCAGGTCTCCCGTGGCGGTCGTGAAGTCCACCTTGATCGCGGAGCCGCCCGAGCCTGTGTCGGTCACCGGCTTGATGCCGCTCACAAGGAACACGTAGTCCTGGTAATCGCCGTTCGCAGCGTCCTCGAAGGCAATCAGGTACGCGTTCGGAATCGTCACCCCGTTGCGGTTCTTGGCGGGGTAGATGCGAGCCCTGTGCGCCTCGGACGCTGGGGAGTTCAAGCGGTCCTCAGTGAAGCCGTAGCGGGTAAAGAACGGCGAGTAGTAGTAGAAGCCGAAGGTCTCGCCCGCAGGGTCAAAGGTCGGCGTCGACCCTTCCCCGTAAGGCGGCAACAGGGACTGGTACCCGCCCACGTTGACGCGGCCGTCCATGGTGCCAAGCACCGAGCGTTCGCTCTGTGTGCCCTCACCGGTGTACCAGCCAAAACTCACCAGATCGCCGGGGGCGTAGTGCGCGAGCGGCGTCCACGTGACCGGAGCAGTCCCGGCCTTCACAAAGAGCGGCTCGAGGACCTCGTCGCCCTTCGCTGCAGGGCTCATCCCGCCAGCGAGGTTGGTCCAGCCAACGTCGACGCCGTAGCCCAGCGTGCCCATCACCTCGGCGAAGGTGGGTTCGTTGCCGCCTTGGATGCCTGCCATCGCAAGGCCGTATAGCGGCACCACCACGTTCGAGTCTCCACCGGCGATGTTCAGCTCCGCTTGTCGCTGGCCGGCCGTGGTCCCTGGCGTAAACCGGACACTGAGCGTGACCGACGCCCCGGACGCGAGACTCGCTGGCACCGTGCCGTCAATCGAGAACTCGGCCGCGTGAGCGCCGGCGATGTCGAGCGTGAGGGACTGCGGCTCGGAGGACTCGTTGGTAATGGTGAGCTCCTCGACATCCGTGCGGTGCGCCGCAGTCGAATCGACCAGCGCGCCGTTGCTGGTCACCGCGGAGTACACCAGTTCATCGCGATCAGCCGTGACCTTCGCCGCCCGCTGGCTGGCGGGCACACGCAGCAGGTACAGCGCCTGGTTGCTACCGGCGCGGTCGTACTGGTTGACATAGAGGTTGCCGTTACGGACATCCTCGACGACCTCGAGCGGATCGTTGAAGCCGCCCACGCCCGCGATGGTGCTGTTGGGCACGCCGGTGATGCCCACCTCTGTCTGACCTCCCAGGATCTTGCCCGTCACGGCATCGGCCTGGAGGAAGATCAGGTCGTTGTTGTTAGAGAAGCGCACCACAATGATCCGCCCCTCGAGGGCGCCACCAAAGGTCTTGCTCGTGTACTCGATGGTGCCGTTCGGGCTCTTGTTGTACTCAAAGTCGTACGCGACACCGTCGTAGTGCGACTCGGGCAGCACGCCCGAGGCGTACTTGCTTCCGCCTTGGCCCGCCCACTGCGGCGGGTTGGCGGGGTCATTGCCCTCATGCAGTACGAACTCACACCGGGTGGGGTTCGGGTGACCGTAGTAGCCACCCTTCACCACGTCGTAGAGGTGGTCACGCTGGGTCGGGTGGTTGCTGATGGCCGGCACAGACCGTGGCACGAACGTGGGGTCCCACTGCTCGCGCGCGCGGCAGGCCTGGGTGAGGTCCTGCCCGTTCACACTGCTAAAGCCAGGAATGCCGGGGGCCGCGACGCGGGTCCATGTGTCATTCGCGGCGTTGTAGTTCACGCCGGGCGAGTTCCCGCCGCCAGCGGTGCCGTTGGTCGCCACGTAAATGTGCCCGTTGGAGTGGTAGGTGAGGTCGTACGCGTTGCGGATGCCGGTGGCGTAGATCTCAAGCGGCGCGCCGGCCGCGAAGGGGTTGTACGGAGAGGCAGCGTTAAAGCCATTTCGCACATCCTCGCCGGTGTTACCGGACGGCGCAGTCTGCACCAGCAAGGGGTTGTCACCCTGAGCGTCGTTGAGCGACGCCTGGATACGGGCGTGGTCGGGGTCGAAGTTCAACAACGCCGCGGTGAGCAGTTGTTCGCCTCGCTGTCCCCACGAGTTGTCGAGGTCGCCTGCGGCCTGGTTCGAGCCTTGGAGGACATAGATGTCACCCTCGGGGCCGTACACCATCGAGTTGGTCAGGTGGTCGGACTGAGACCGCGGCAGGCCTGTGAAGACCTGCTTCTCGTTCTGAAGCTCGTCGCCGGTCAGCAAACTAATGGCACTGATGAACTGGTTCTGCTCATTGCCCACGTTCGCGGAGGTCTTGGTGACCCACACCTTGAGGTCGCTCGCGGTGCTCGACTCATCGAACAGGATGCCGATCATCGCGTAGCCCTGGTAGCCCAGGTCCGTCATGTTGGACAGTTCACCGGTCTGCTCGTCGACGTCGAACCGGAACAGGCCTTGCCCAATCGTGGTGCCATACAGGCGCTCGTCCGGTCCGAACGCGAACGACGCCCAGTACTTGTCGACCTCAGGAAGATCGATCTGCACCTTCTCGAAAGCGATGTTCGTCAGTGGGGTGAACTCCTCGCCACCAACAATGACTCCGTCGCCGGTCCTGAAGATCGACGTAAACGGCACGAACGGGTTGCCGAACAGGTCCTCGACCTCCGACGACACCTCAAAGCGGTACGTCGTATTCGGGGCAAACTCTCCATCAGGATCGAAGTTGATGGTGTCGTTTCCGCCAGAAGTGTTGACCGAGCCGGGCACCTCCGCGCCCGTGGCGACGTTAAAGACCTTGACATTGCCCGGCATGGTTTGGTCGTTCACGCCGCCGCCGGAGTGAACTCGCGCGAACGTGGCGGCCACGCCCCCGGTGGTGTCAGCGTCGAGCGCACGGTTGAGCGGGTTCACCGTGTCGACGTGCGGACGGTCAAACTCGATGCCGCGGATCTCCACGTACGCGGGCTTGGTGTTGACGCCACCAAGAGCGTCAAGCGTGAGCTTGCCGTCCCATACGCCCACTGTCGCCGTGTAAGTCTCAAACTCCTGGGCAGCGGTGCCCTGGAACTCGTTGATTGCCACAGACCCCTCAACATTGACGGTGTGCTCCGAGTCGTAAGAATCGGCACCCATCTGGTCGCCGACGGCGACCGTGACCTCATAGAGTCCGCCGGGAACGGCGATCTCCCACGCACCAGGCGTCTTCACACCGTTGGTGCCATTGCCCCCGTCGACATCCCCATACTGCATGTGAATGATCGTGTTGAGGTTGGAGTCCACCGCTGGCCGCGCGCGGTCGCGCCCGTTGCCCACGAGCGACAGCTCGTGGCCGTCGGCGTCGACCCACCCATAGGTGAGCCCAGAACCCTGCCCCGGGCTAGTCCGCGCTCCGTATGGCTGGCCCCAGTCTGCGACAAAGCCGTCTTCGGGCGCCGCGTCCGTGGCGGTGAAGTCGACGCTGATGTCCGTCGTGTTCGGCACACGCGGGGTGGCGATGACCTCGTTCGACGGATCTGACTCGTTGCCGCTGCCATCGACCGCGACTACTTGATAGAAGTACGTCGTGTTGTTGTCGACGTTGGTGTCCGTGAAGGTCGGGGAGTCAAGCAGCTCCTCCCCGGTCACGGCCACCGCACCCGTGTACGCACCCGTCTCAAGCGAGCGGTACACGCGGTAGCCCGCGAGGTCGCCCGCGTCGACGGCGTCCCACGACAAGACCACTTCCGCGTCCGCTGCTACCGCGGTCACGTTCTGTGGTGCCGCAGGAGGCTCATCGTCGTTCGGTAGAGCACCGGAAACTTCGTTCGACGGAGCAGACTCGTTGCCGCTGGAATCGACTGCGGTCACGACGTAGTAGTACGTCACGCCCGCCACGACGTCAGCGTCAATCAGGCTCGTGCTGGTCGTCGGAATCGAGTTGAGCTTGTTCCCAGGTGAGACGGACACCCCGGCCGCTGTCCCCCGGTACACGTTGTACCCCTCGAGGTCGTCCGCGCTCACGGAGCCCCACAACAAGGCGATGCTCGTCTCCCCCGCAAAGGCGTTCGCGCTCGCCGGGGCAGGCGGCGCGGTGCCGTCCAACTCAGCTGAGGCCGCGCTCGACGCGTTGGACTCGTTGCCGGTGTGGTCCACCGACGTCACCACATAGAAGTACTCGGTGCCAGCCAGCGCGGTCGGGTCGGTGAACGACGTTGCCGTCAGGATCGCGTCGTTGACCTTGGTGGCAGAGTCCGGGGCGACCCCCGCATCTGCCCCACGGTAGATGTTGTACCCGGCAAGATCATCGGCCACCACGGGATCCCAGGTGATGTCGATGCCCTCGCCCGTCGCGGTGGCGGACACCGCCACCGGAATGGGGGGTGCGGTGGTGTCCGACAGGCTGACCGCCTCGTAGTCGAGGGACAGTTTTGCGCCGTAGAACTGCTGGAAGTACTCCACCTCGATCTCGTGCTCGCCACCGGTCAACGCCACCGCGACGGTGTTGACATCGTTGCCACTTGAGGGCACGAACGCGTCATACGCCACCACACCATCAACCAACAGGCGCGCACCGTCGTCATGCGACAACGAGAACTCATAGATTCCTGCAGGAACATCAATGGTCTGCTTGAACCGAGCCGAGTAGTTCTTCGCCGCGACCCCCGCAACCGGAGCCTCACCAGTAGCCAACTGCCAGTCCAGATCCGTCAGGCAATCCCGCGCAATCGGTGACCCCTGCAACGCAGTACCCGCAAAATACGACACCGACCACGCATCGGCCGCACACTCCTGCGGCGGCAGCAGCTCCCACTCAACCGACAACTTCGCGCCGTAATACTGCTGGAAGTACTCCACTTCGACCTCGTGGTCGCCCGCCGTCAGCGGCACCGCCACGGACTTACCCTCGTCACCCGAGGACCGCGCAAACCCGTCATAGACGACCACACCGTCAATCAACAACCGCGCACCGTCATCGTGCACCAGCGAGAACACATACGTCCCCGCATCCACACTCACCGTGCGCTCAAAACGCGCCGAGTAGTTCTTGTCCGGCACACCCTCCATCGGAGCCTCACGGTGCGCGAACGACCAATCC
>NZ_BBRG01000001.1:1336023-1533390 GCF_000975155.1 Demequina globuliformis | reverse complement strand
CGGGCACCTCGATGTCGATAGCCTCGGCCGCCGCGGAGTCAACCGCGTCGGCGCCGACCGCAATCACCGTGTAGAAGTACGTCTGACCCGCCTCAACCGAGGCATCCGTGAACTCCGTCTGCGTCAGCGCCGTCTCCCCGCTGAGCGCAACCCCGCTCGTCGACACCTCCGCCGAATCACCACGGAACACCAGGTACCCGTCGGCACCAGCAACGGCATCCCACGACAGGTCTACGGAGACACCATCGGCACCCAGCACCGCCGACAAGCCCGTGGGCGCGTCCAACTGCACAGGCTCCGGAACCTCCACTTGCTGTACCGGTGCACCCGCGGAGGACGTCATGTCTTCCGCGACGGCCACGACCGTGTAGAAGTACGTCTGCCCTGCCTCAACCGTGGAGTCGACAAATGCCGTGTCCTCAAGCGGCGTGGCCCCATTGAGCGGAGTCGCTGAGGTATCAACATCTTCGCTGGTACCGCGGTAGACGTTGTAGCCGTCGGCATCGGCCACCGAGTCCCACGCGAGCTCTACCGACGCGTTGTCGGCACCCAGCTGCGCGGCAAAGCCCGCCGGTGCGTCCAGCGGCGCCGGCTCGAGTTCGTAAACCTCGACAAACGAGATCTTGGTGTTGATGCCTGCAGGCGCCACGGTCAGGCGCCCATCGGACACCTCAACCTCGACCACGCCTTGCTCGAAGTACAACGGTGCCTCTCCATCAAACTCATCGATGGCCACGGTGTCCTCGACGAGCACGCTGTGCAGGCTGTCAAAGTTGCCGTTGCTCGTGTCACCGCTGGCGACCACCACGTGATAGCGGCCGTCCGGTACCTCGAGTTCCCAAGCGCCCTCTACGCCGACCACACCGTTGGTGCCCGGCGCCACGTCCTCCGTCGATTGGCCGTACTGCATGTGCATCAGGGAGGTCAGGCGGGCATCCGTGATGCCGTCCAGGGTGGTCCGCACGCGGCTATTGGTGGAGAGGTCGACGGGCTCCCCGCCATCGAGGTTCACCCAGCCAACGCCGTCTGCGAATGCAGAGCCGTCATCCTTTGTGTACCCCTCGGCGGCGTCGCCGTTCGTGAAGTCAAACTTGTCCACCACGTCGCCTGCAGGTGGCGGGGTCGTCGCACCCGTCGTGGCCGCGGCGGACACGTTGCCAGCAGAGTCCACCGCGTGCACGGCGTACTCCCACTGTTGTCCCACAAAGACGCGGGAGTCGGTGAACGCCGGCTCGGTCAACAAGTCTGAGCCGCTGACCAAGTTGGCGGAGGTAGGCTCTGGCGCCGATCCGGCACGGTACACGCGGTAGCCGGCCACATCGCTGTCGCCTGGGGCTGTCCACGTCAAGGCTGTCTGTGAGGTAGTCGCGTCCGCGGTGAGCGATCCGGGGGCGGCCGGCGGCGTCGCATCAAGCTCCGTCACTGAGAAGTCGTCGAATGCGAACAACACACTGCCGGTGTCGCTCATGTTGCGTCGCGTGGCGAACACTCCGGCCATGCCGGTCACGCCCGCGTCAGTAAGCACGGGCGGAAGCAAGCTGCCGTCGACGAAGTTGGCGGGCAGAGGCACCTCTCCAAGGTCGGTGACGGGGCCGTCGCCGACCTTGTAGGTAGCGGATGCGGTGCCACTGTTCGCGTCGATCGTGAGCCCGAGCGTCACTGCAGTGCCGCCGGCGATGGTGAGGCCGGTGACGGTGCGCTGATCCGGGCTACCGCTCGCCGTGTTGGTCGCGCCACCCACCTCTCGCGACAGCTGAATTTGCCTGGTAGTACCGGTGTCGCCAATCACCACGAGCTTCAGGTAGTTGTCGTCGTTCGGACCCAACCAGAGCCCGCCCTGCGCGAAGCCCTGAGCGCCGCCAGGAACGCGAACCGTGGTGCTCAACTCAAGCTTGGCGTCCGCGGACGCCAGGGGCACACCGAGAGTGTTGTCTTGAGCGTTCTTCGACACATTGGTGCCGCTGGAGCCATAGACATCGAACGCGATGCCCTTGGTGGCGTCGATCGTCAGCGCACCTGATCCGACGGAGAGGCGTTCGGGGAGGAAGTAGTGGGGCGTCTCGGACGCCGGGAACTCGGTGGTCGAGGGTTGCACGAGCGTGAACCCGGTGTCTTCGCCCGCGCCGTCATGGAGGCCGTCGGTGGCGCCGTCAAACGACAACGCCACGGTGTTGTCCGCCACGAGTTGCCCCGTCGGCAATGGCGAGTAGACGGACGGCCACGTCGAGACGTCGTCGGAATAGTCGTACTCGTGCGCGGATGCGGAGGGGACCACTGCGGTCACCAGCAACGCTGCGGCTGCTGCCGTAGCGCCTGCAGACAGCGCGAACCTCCCCCGCCTGGAATCGCGTTTTGCCGCCCGGTTCACGTCGCTGTACCCCATGTCAAGCACCCCTCGGTCGCCTCGTGTAAATCTCCACAGCACCAGGGTTGCCAGCCAGGAACTACCGAAGCTTCCGGGCCGAACCACCCTCTTGACGGCAAATAAACTGCGCCGCCGACACTCGGTCATACGTGTGACGAAAGTCACAGACGCTGTGACTTTCGTCACAGTAGCGCACCGTGTCGCGGGATATCAAGGGAAACTTCCAACAAATTATCTGACCTGCGGAAGGGGTCGCTGAAAACCGACTGCGGGGCCGCACAGACGGCAGTCATGGTTGGTGCAGAAAATAGCCCGGCGGGTCGCACAGAATGCAGCGAAATACGAGCGCAGCGCTTCCACGGGTATTGATGGACGGCACAGTCCCGTGCTTTCGGCAAGCTCGACACCGCTGGTCGCGGGCGCTCTCCGGTACGCGCGGCAGCGGCGCAGTGACTACTCGACGACGGCCACGTGGACACAGAAGCGCCGGGGAATTGAGCCAAGGCAGAAGCGGCGCAACGCCGGAAACATGGGCCCTGAACAGGGAAAACACTCGCGTTGCGACACCTGGCGGAGTCCGGCCGCGCGCCGACGCTCCGCTGCCCCGGGCATGGCCGTCCGACCCTCACGCGAGCCTGGCTTGACTTCACGCCCCCGCGGCCATCGGCGCCCCGCCACGTAGAACTGCCGACGGATTCCGCGTGCGCAAAGGCGACGCCGCCAGACGCTCACCGGCGATTGGCGGGAGCGGAAATCGCGTGCCCGTCGACGCTAAATTGCGCTGGGTGAATAAAAGCTAAATCCCATTCGGGCAGCTCGATAATGCACTCGCCTTAGTGTCACAAATGGGACATAACGGACCGCAGGTCCACGATCGTGAGTCGGACCGATGCGCCGGGCGGGCGAGGGGGCGGGCCGTGCAGCGGGAGGGCGACGACGGCGGATAGGAAGACGTCTGGCAAAAGAGAAACGTCCCGGCAGTCTCTCAACTGCCGGGACGTCTCGGTGGAGCCGCCTAAGGGAATCGAACCCTTGACCTATTCATTACGAGTGAATAGAACGCTATGCTTGGAGAGTGCCACAGCGGCGATTTACCTGCGCTTTCGTGTGGCTAGCGATAGCCTACTATGGCTATCAATGGCTAGCAGGATGGCTAGCAGAGAGGCGGCGAGAATGAGCAAGGGCAACCCCAGGGCAAAAGGCACCGGATCGGTCCATTATGACGAGCGCCGAAAGCGCTGGATCGGAACGCTCGAGGCGGGCTGGACCGAGCGTGGCACGCGCCGGCGCCTCACCGTGAGCGCGCGCACCGAACGCGAGGCCAAGGCCAAGCTCAAGGACAAAGAGCGCGAAGTCCTCATGTCGGGCGCACCAGAAGAGGGCACGCGCGCAGGGCTCACCGTGAAGGCGTGGGCCGACAGGTGGATTCCGCGCCAGGAGCGCGACCTCAGACCCTCGGCATTCAACGCGACGCGGTCCCAGGTCGTTAACTGGATCGTGCCGACCATCGGCCACAAGCGCCTCGACCGGCTCTCCCCCGCCGACGTGCGCTCAGTCTCGACCGCGATGGACTCAAAGGGCAAGGCGACCTCAAGCATCCGGCGTGCACACGGTGAACTGATCCGCATGCTCAAAGACGCCCATGCTGACGGGCACCACGTTCCCGACCGCGCCCGCGGCGTGGAGTTCGGGAGGGGCGGCAAGGCCGTTGCCGTCAGCACACGCGACGCGATCCCAGCGGCAGAGATGGACGCGCTCATTGCCACGCTCGCCACCGCTGACGACCGGGCGCGGTGGCTACTCGCACTCCGCGCCGGTGTGCGACCCGCTGAGGCGCGCGGCCTGCGCTGGTCGAGCGTGGACCTCGAACGCGGGCTCATCGTGCTGGACTGGCAACTCAAGCCCCTGCCCTACAAGGTGGCGCGTGACCGATCCAGCGGCTTCCGCGTCCCGCGCGACTACGAGGCGATCAGACTGCACGACTCATTCCATCTCGTGCGCCCCAAGACTCGCAGCGGATGGCGGGTCGTGCCACTTGACGACGAACTCTGGGCCGCAATGAGCAGGTGGCGCGAGGTTGCGCCCACGTCCGACTATGACCTTGTGTTCCCCGGCAAGGGCGGCAGGGCACTCGACGACAAGATCGACCGCGCCGCGTGGTGGGCCAAGCTCGACCTCGCCGGACTGCCGCGCCGGGCGCTCTACACGGCCCGACACACCGCCGCCGTTGCGCTCAAGGCATCCGGTGCCGCCGACATGGACACTGCCGCGATCATGGGCCACTCCACCATCGCGTCAACGCAGGCCTACCTTCACGGCGATGTCGAGCGCGGCAGAGTGGCACTTGCGAGGGCGCGCAGTCCCCGGCTTTGAGTGTCAGTGCCCCGGGGTAGAACATTCCCAAGAGTGAAACAGAAACACCCTGGGGGAGCATTGGAACAGCAGTTGACCGACAATGAAGTCGCGAGCATGCCGCAAGGCGATCACATGCCCAGCATGGGAGAGGTTGCTAGATGGGCAGCCGCTCTGGATGTCGAGCCGTGGACCCTACTTGCCCGCCTGCTCGGCCTCGACGGTCGGCAGAGTCTCAACGTTGTCGAGTAGCCCAGCGGCTTCCATGCGGGCTACCGCTTCGGCCATCAACTTCGACGGGTCGGACCCGATGGCCACCGCAATCTTCACGAACGTCGGCGCGCGCATCACCTGCACGTTGCGGATCCAGCGCCCGGTTGTGCCCTCGGATGCACCGATGAGCGCATCAACGTCGGTGTACTTGAGGCGCGCCTGATAGATCGCGTCGTCTAGCACCTTCATGAAGTGTTCGTTCTCGGCCTTCTCGCGGGCCTTCCGGTCGTTCGTCATGGCTACCACAGTAATGGCGGCCACCCCGTTTATGTAGTGCGCGGGGCAAAATTGGTAGGACACGCGGATGTTTTCGTCTTGACGACTTACTTTTTCGTCTGCTAGGTTCAGACCATGGACATCACGGAGAAGGAGCCGACCCCCACGATTCGGGGCGAGCTCGGCAGGAGAAGGCTCGCAGCCGGGCGCCTTGCAGCAGCGGCTGAAATGAGCGACAAGACACTTCAGGGGCGCCTCAACGACCCCGACACGTTTCGCCTTGGCGAACTTGCTCGGATCGCGACTGCCCTGGACATCGAGCGCGGGTCACTTCTCGGCCCCTGGTTGAAAGAGTCCGAGAAGTGACCGCGCCGATCTCGTACACGCCCAAGACCGCAGCGGAAGCGACGGGCTACAGCGAGGACACGATCAAGAGGGCCATCCGCTCGGGCGACCTCAAGACGACAAGGCCACGCATCGAGGGCCGCGAGGTCGCGAAGGACTCAATCGACCCAGCAGACCTCAAGGCGTGGCTGGCAGGGGTCGCGCGATGAGTCGCCTGACGCTACGGGAACTCGCACCCAAGTTCCTCGAGTGGGGCATCCCGGGCTTCGACGAGATCAAGCCGGACCTGCCCTCAGGCAAGACCGAGGCTCACCTATGGCAGGCCGGCAGGTGCGGAATCTGCGGCACGCACGAACGCCAGGCGTCGAAGCGCCACGCGCTCGACCACGACCACGAGACGGGCCTAGTACGCGGCCTTCTCTGCACCGGGTGCAACCTCCAAGAGGGCTGGCAGCCGAACCACACCTTCGCCATGTGGCGGGGCGGCCTGAATCCGTGCGCGATTTTCGGGTGGCACTACCTCTACCGGGCCGGGCTCGCCCCACAGTCGCTCACGCTTGACGAGGCCGAGCGCCACCAGCGCCATGCGGCCATTCGCGAAGAGGCGCTGCAAGTCCAGATCGCCGCCGACATGAAGTCTTTCCACGATGCCATTGCGGGGCCGCTGTCATGACCCCCGCGGATCACCCGAAGGGCGTGCCGAGAAGGCCGCCGACCTGACCCACACCTACGTGAAGGAGATTCAGATGACCAGTCGTAAGGCACTGACCGCCGCACTGTTCGCCACGGCGCTGTTGCTGTGGGGCTCTGTGATCTGGCTGTTGATCGTCCTGGCCCTCACGTAGGCCCCCTAAGTGTCGGCCGTCGCGCATCCCGCCAAGAACCCGCGACGGCCTAGCGAAACCCACCGCATCTACCCCTTGAAGGAGCAGAAATGAGTACCGCTGTGCTTAATCGTAGTGACAGGAGAAGGCCCGAGGCGGCGAAAGCCGCCGCCGTCGAGGACTGGTCGCTTGTCAACCAGGTCCACGACGACCCTGCCCCGCTCGCATCCCTGCACCGTCGCGCCGTCGTCATGGCTGTGATCGCGTGCGCTATCGAGAACGACGACCGGGTGCACGCCTCCACGTTGCGCCCCTTGCTTCCCGAGGGCGTCAACGACCACCTCGTGGGCAACGTCATCAGCCACCTCGCGAAGGCCGGGATTCTTGGCGAGACGGGCCGCATGTTGCGCAGTGGAGACGCCCGCAACAGGAACTCCCGCCGCCGCCTCCCCGAGCGCATCGTCCTCGACTGGGACCGCCTGAAGGCGCAGGTGGCGTGATGAGCACCACAGCGCACGCCGCTCCGGCCCAGGGAGCCGCCGCATTCGCCGCAGGCAAGCGCGTCCGTGACGAGCAGATGCTCGCGAAGGCTGACGAGCTGGAGAAGTTCGCCAACGAGAACGCCGACATTGCCACCGAGCGCGACAGCCTGGGCCTCGATTCCGACCGCGCCTGGACCACGCACCACCAGCAGGTGCAGTTCGCGAAGTGGCTGCGTCAGGCGGTGGCCTCATGACCGCCGCCGACATCATCGGCTGGGCGTTCATCGTCGCCGGCGCCGTGTTCGCCGCGTGGTCCGTCGTGACGATGCTCAAGGGTCGCAAACTCCACGCACGCGGCCTGACGATCCACGGCGAGGTCCAGGATGCACGCGCCACCCGGTTTGCGATCACCGCGATTGGCATGGCCGCGCTGTCCCTGATGTTCGGGCTGGTGGCGTGATGAGCGACAACCTGAACATCGACGGCAAGGAACTCGTGATCGAGGTCGATCCTGGCGGGGGTTACGACTGGTCCGTGTTTGGCGTATTCGTTGACGCCAGTGGTCGCTACTTCACGGCGACGGACGCGGGATGCTCCTGCAACTCCCCGTGGGATACGGCTGACCACATCGACTTCGAGCCGGTCGCAGCAGTCTCAGATGCAGAACGGAAGGCCCGCGAGTGGGCGGGCAGTAGTCAGCCGGACCTAGAGGCCGTGGATCGCGCATTCCGTGGCTACGCGAGGCCGCAGTCATGAGCGACCTCACGACCTACCCCGAGCTGGAACAGCGCTCACTCGAGTGGTTCGATGCCCGTCGCGGCATCGTGACCGCATCGGCTGTCGGATCGCTGCTGACCACGACACTCAAGGTTGCCGACAACGAAACGTCGCGCTCATACCTGCGCACCCTCGTAGCCGAACGCATCACCGGACGCATCATCGAGACGCGCCAGACGGACGCGATGTTGACCGGCATCCTTGACGAGCCAATCGCCCGCGACATCTACCGCGAGCACTTCAACCCAGTCCGTGAGTTCGGATTCTTTGTCCGTGACCTTGGTAATGGCGCGAAGTTGGGCTACTCCCCTGACGGCCTCGTGGGTGGCGACGGGCTGGTTGAAATCAAGTCCGCGACCACGACGCCCAAGACGCAGATTGCCCGCGCACTGGGAGCGCCCGTCGAGCACGCCTACATGGCGCAGATGCAGGCCGGGATGCTCGTCACGGGCCGCAAGTGGTGCGACTTCGTTTCGTACTCCGGTGGCATGCCACTGCACGTCAAGCGCATCGAGGCTGACCCCGACTGGCACGGCGCGATTCTTGCCGCCGTCGACACCTTCGAAGAGCGCGCACAAGAAATGGAGCGCGCCTACTCGCTGGCAACTGAAGGTATGCCAGCCACCGAACTGATCGACCATTTCGAAACGCCGGAGTTGAAGCTATGAGGATCAAGGTAAAGCCGCGTTCGGACCAGTGGAACGCAGACGACTTCATTGGAGGCCCGCGAACCTTCACTGTCTCGCACGTCGTGGAGGGCGTGGCCGAGCAGCCGTACGACATCCACTTCTCAGACGGCGAGGGCAAGGCATGGAGGCCGCCAAACGGTGTCCTGACGCTGCTGATCGAGGCATGGACCGACGAGACATCCACTTGGAAGGGTCGCCGCGTCACCCTGTACCGCGACCCTGCCGTGAGGTTCGGCAAGGAGCAGCTTGGCGGGGTTCGCGTCTCGCACATGAGCGACCTTCCTGGGGGCAAGCCGTTCACGGCACATGTCACGGTGTCGCGAGGCAAGAAGGGGCCGATGACCGTCCAGCCCCTCACCGAACCTGTAAGTAATCCTGACAAGTTGCCCACCGTCACCCCCGAGCAGATCGCCGCGTGTGACGACCTGGCAGAACTCAAGGCGCTGTGGGAGTCGTCGAACAAGTCGGACGAGGTGTCGGCGCTGATCGGCGCACGCAAGGCCGAGATTGAGGCGGCCCAGTCATGAGCAAGTCACTTTGGGCAGTAAACACTCGTGGCGTCCACGCGGCAGAGATTGTCGGCGTCTACTCAAGCGAGGGGCTAGCCACCGCCAGGGCAGTCTCGCTAGACGCTGACTCCGACCAGTGGCACAGCTTCGAGGTTGTCGAGGTTGTCGTTGACGAGGACCGAGACTTCCCCGAACTTAGCGATCACCTAGGGACGATGCACCCTGACCAAAAGCGCAAGCCAACCAGGGTCGACGTGTTCCGCATTGGAGATGACGAGGCGGCCCAATCATGACCACCTTCACCCCCACCGAGCGTCGTCAGCTCGACCGTGACCGTTCCGCATATGTCGTGCATCACGGGGGCGGCTTTGCGGTCACGGATGGCTACACGACTGTTCCCGCGCACGACCTTGACGATGCCAAGCGCCGCGAGTTTGTCCACAACTATCTCGCCGGATTCCAGGTGTCGCGTGAACAGTTGCGCGACCCAATGCGGGCGGTGGCGTCATGAAGCGCGACGTCCTGATCACGTTCGCCCTGTTCGCGTTCGCGTTCGGCCTCACGGTCGCTGGCCTGTTCACCGATGGCGGCGCGTCCGCATGGTTGCACATCGCCGCCATCGTCCTCGCGGCCCTGGCCCTGTGCTGGTCCTGGCTCCAAGCCCTTGGCGAAGCGGACCGTCAGCGTCTGCGCGCCAACCACTACCTGCGCACGACTCGCACCCAAGCGCGCGAGTACAACCAGCTGCGCGCATTCACCGTCGCCCTGGGCGCATCCATGCATGAGGAGAGGAAGTCATGAGCAAGTTCACTAAGGAATCGCCGTTTGTGTTCATGGGTCGGCAGTATTGCCGAAGCGCCGCCGGCAACATCCTTGTCCGCAATGGCGGGCCTTGGCTCACTGTCCAGGGCACAACTGGGTACGAGATTGTCGCCTTCATCGAAGCCGAGCGCAACGAGTGGCACTGGACCAACGCCGACAAGGCGGAGGCGCGCAAGGGGCGTTGGTCCATGATTCTCACCGACTCAAACGGCGAGTCCAACACGTATAGCGCCGAGTGGACGCTGGCACACGCCGACTTTTCCGACACGTGCTGGCACCCTGGCGACCCGCATCGGATGGATGTTGGGGCCGTGTTCCAGTCGTTTCTCGATTGGAGCAATGCTCAGCAGCAGCCGGAAGAGCCGACCGGGTTGGGTGCCGTGGTTGAGGTCGAGGGCCGCAAGTACGTGCGCAACGTCAAGGCGCACGACCACGACGACGAGTACTGGCGCTACACGAACGGCCTGTTCTTCAGCTGGTCCGAACTCACCCAGCGCGGCCCCGTCACCGTCCTGTCCACGGGAGTCGAGTCATGAGCGACGCCCCTTGCAAGCACCCTGCCACGGACTCTTGGGACGACGGCGTGACGCGCTACTGCAGCTCTTGTGGCGCGGAGACCGGCTGGCTCGAACTTCAATCGCAAGAGTGGGTTGGCGGTCCTGTCCCTGACAGCGCAGTCGAGACCTTCGAGGGGTGGCAGCGATGAAGCACGCAAGCCGCACCCCGCGCAACACCTGGCCGTCGTGGATCGCGGTCGGTCTGGCGTTCGTGATCGTGGCGGCGCTCGTTTGGAGGGCCGGGTGATGGCCTATTCGCGATGGAGTTTCGAAGGTGCGCTCTACGTCTACATGGACGTCCGAGGCGGCATCACCTGCATGGGCGCGGCTGGCGATTCGAGCGACGACCCCTGCACGTACACCCGCATCCACTCCGAGGATGAGTTGCGCGAACACATGGCGCATCACGAGGCCCTCGGGCACAACGTCGACTCAAGCCTCGTGGAAGACATTCTCGAGGACGTCGAGGAGTCCGGCGGGTGGGATGTCGTGAACAGGGGCGACCAATGACCCCCCTCAAACTCGCCAGCATCGCCGCTGGAACCGTCATCACCGTCGCCATGCTCGCCGTCGCCTGCGTTTGGGGCGTCGCCGGGATTGTTGACCTGCGTGGGGATGTGGCGCGATGACCACGATCACGCAACCCGAACTCGACCTGTTCGAGCCGGCCAGCATCCCCGTCTGCGGACTGTGCGGCCACGACATCGAACCTGGCCTCGAGTTCTCACACGAGGCACGCTACGTCGCCGGAATCGCTGACCCGATCTGCGGACCCATGCAATCGGCCCTCGAAATCGCTGGAATCTGGATGCGCGGACTGGCGTACGGGCAGCGATGCAAAGGCGGCGTGATCGTCCGAAACGAGGAAGCCGACCTGCGCAACGCGGCGCACTTCATCACCAAGGCGCGCAGGGCGTGGGAACACCGCATTGGCGAGCTTGACGCCTGGCTATCCGTCTACGCCCGGTGGCTCGGCATCCGCGACCTGCTCACCGGCGACGCACTTCCCAACACCGAGCGCATCGTGTGGGGGGCCGCAGCATGATCGCCCGACACCTCAACGCCGCGTGCGACCACAAGCGCGTCACCCACATGCACGGAACGCAGGCGTCGTACACGCTCGACAAGTGCCGGTGCGCGCTATGCACCATGGCCGCGGTAATGGCCGAACGCCTGCGGCGCGAGCACCGTGCACAGGCCCGGTGGGGAGTGCGCGAGGCGCCATACGTCGACGCAACGCCAGCCGTCGCCCATGTCCGCACGCTCATGGCCGCGGGCCTCGGCTGGAAGAAGATCGCACGCCGCGCAGGCATCGATCCCTCCACCGTCTATCCCCTGCTATACGGGCGCGCAGACCGCAACGGGGGCAAGCCGCGAACCAAGTGCCGACCTGCGACCCGCGATGCCCTGCTGGCCGTACCGGTGCCCGCCATCGAAGAGCTCGAAGCGGGCAGGTCGATCGACAGCACGCCGAGCGTGAACCGAGTGCATGCCCTGGCGCGCATGGGATACAGCGCCAGCATGCAAGCCGCACTCGCAGGCATTGAGCATCAGGCGATCCACCGCCTGTGGGGCGGCGCTCCGATGACCACGGTTCGCACCCACAACGCCATGCGCGCCCTGTTCTCCCGACTGTGGGCAACGCCGAACACGCCGGAAACCTGGCACGCGAAATCGGCCGCCACACGCACGACACGAACCGCCGAACGCAACGCCTGGCCCGCTCCCCTGGACCTGGACGACGACGGCTACATCGAACCCTTGGAGGACGCGGCATGACCACCCACCGCACCGTATCGAAGCCCTCGGACTTGCAGCACAGCCACGAGGCAAATGCAGCCGGGAACACGGCAACCCTCACCTCACTGCCGTCAACCGTGACACCGCTCGGAACGCCCGAACAGTTGGACGCGGCCCGCAGGTACATCGACAACAACGCCCGCAACCCACGAGACGCAGCCGGCCTCATGGGCATGCTCGGGATTGGGGGTGCGAAGTGACCACGATCCTGTGCCCCGACTGTGGGCAGGTGAAGGAAGAGGACGGCGCGACGTTCGACTGCCGATGCGACCAAGACGCCGCATGGGAGACGTACAGGGAGCGCGTGAGGCTGTGCGCCGCATGTGAACTCACCGACTGCCGCGACTGCGACCCCGACCTGTGCTCATGCGCACACGCCAGGGAGCCCGCACTTGAGCCGATGGAGACGCCATGTTGAGCGCCGACCTCAGCCAAGGCACCTGCGCGAAGGGTGAAATCGACCCCGACACGTGGTTCCCCGCGCCCAGCACGAGCAACACTGCAGTCAAGGAGATATGCGCCGAATGCCCAGTGCGAGCCGCATGCCTCGAATATGCACTCGACCGGCCCGAGCTTGAGGGCATCTGGGGCGGCGCGTCATACAAGGACCGCCAGGCAATCCGGCGCACACGTCGCAAGCAGGACATTCACCCGAACGCCAACCAGGGCCAGCGAGTCAAGCGAGCCAAAGCCCTCATGCGACGCGGCTACACCAAAGCCGAAGCCGCCGCCGCAGTAGGCACGAGCGCCACGACACTGCGGCGATGGATGGGCGGCTGGGATGACTAGCCCCGCCACCGTCACGCCCCTACGTCCAGGAGCAGCCGCCGCGCAAGCCCTCGCGACCATGCCCCGCTACTCCACGATCCGGTTCCGTGAAACCCGCACCAGTGCCGCGAACATTCGTGACGCCGGCAACCGGTGGCTCGCAACCCACGGATACCTCCACCTGCAAATGCAGGTCTACCGACTCCACCCCAACACCGGACGTACCCACAAGCCCACCGAATGGGAAGCCCGCGTCGTCGAACGAAAGGACCACCAGTGAGTGGCGAAACCCCCATCACCATCGTCGGCAATCTGTCAGCCGATCCCGAATTGCGCTTCATCCAGTCCGGCGTCGCTGTCGTCAACTTCACCGTTGCCAGCACGCCCCGCACGTTCGACAAGCAGACGAACGAGTGGAAGGACGGCGACACCCTTTGGATGCGGTGCGCACTGTGGCGTGAGGCCGCAGAGCACGCGGCCGAGAGCTTGACCAAAGGGACGCGCGTCATCGTCACCGGCAACCTCATGCAGCGGTCATTTGAGTCAAACGGCGAGAAGCGATCCGTCGTGGAAATGCAAGTCATCGAGGTCGGGCCGTCGCTCAAGAACGCGACAGCCAAGGTCACGCGAACCGGCAAGAGCCAGACCGCGCCGGCCGCACAGGCATCCAACGATCCGTGGGGCGCTGCACCTGCCACCACAGAGCCGCCTTTCTAGAGAGGAAACCATGACCAACACGAACGACCGTGAGGCGAAGGCCCGTGAACTAGTCGCCAAGGCAGTTGCATTTCGCGAGGGCGTCGGGGCATCCGAGATTGACCCCGGCTCCATCATCGGCATCTGGATGGCGACAGCAGCGGCGCTTGAGTCGACACTCACCCGCCAGCCCAAGCCGCACACCGTGGAGACGGTGGCGGAGTTGACCCCGCCTTTCGAGGATGGACTCGTGCCGTTTGCCGCGCGTGACCGGGAGGGGGTGCTGTGGCTCGTTTGGGAGACAGAGGACGGCGACGCAATTGCGCAGTCCTACCCCGTTGAGGGCGAAGAGGACAGCGGTAGCCCCATTGTGGTCAAACCGCCGATGCCAGGCTTTCGGGCACTGGGGCCACAGTTCCCACTCACGGTCCTCACGCCCGCCACCCTGCCCACCACGAGCGAGATTGCGAAGCAGGCCGCGGAGTTGCTCGCCACGATCAGCGCAATAGGACTCAGCCGGATTGACGTGACGGCGATGGAGGCGCTGATCGAGTTCATGCGCGGGAGTGTTGCGAGCGACCCTACCGACGCGCAGGTGGAGGCCGGGGTCACGGCGGCGTTTGAGGTCGCTGGCGACGGCTCGCGCCTACAGTCCGAATCCCACTGGCACGAGATCGTCCGTGCCGCCATCTCTGCCGCCGCGAAGGTGGGTGGTGAGTGATGAGCAAGCACTGCCCCCACGCCAACCTCCGAGGCATCTACGGCGACGAGGCGAACCACACGCCTAAAGGTCGCCGCCTGCAATGCGAGGACTGCCTGCGATTCCTGGACGGACCTGTAAGCCTGGCCCGATCACGCGACTTCGACCGTGCCGCAGACGCACTCGAACGGCGCGCCACATTCCTGCGCCAAGAGACGGACGAGGGCTTCGCGTACGTGCCCGAGACGACCATTCAGGCGTACCGACAAGCGGCTCAGATGGTTCGCGCGATGGGCGGTGACGCATGACCACGCCAATCGACCGGGCCGCCGAGGCGGTTAGGCCCCTTCTCGACTACTCCCTGTTCCCCGAGGACGCGCCAGACATTGCCCGAGCCGTCTTCGAGTCCATCGACCGCGACCAGCTGATTGAACTGATGATGCGCCCAGAGCACGGGCCGATGGAGTCGCACGACCCGCGTACCGGCGCGTGCCTTGCCTGCCCCGAGCCACTGCACTACGGAAAGCCCGAGGACATCGTGGACGCAATCATCACCCACCTGACCGGAAAGGACCAGTCATGACCATCCACGACGAACTGGCCGCGATCCAGGGGCGGCACCAGCGCGAGGTAATCGCCGTTCACGAAAGCCACGGCGA
Source organism: Demequina globuliformis (assembly GCF_000975155.1). Classification (GTDB taxonomy): domain Bacteria; phylum Actinomycetota; class Actinomycetes; order Actinomycetales; family Demequinaceae; genus Demequina; species Demequina globuliformis. The sequence continues at coordinate 1,518,556 of NZ_BBRG01000001.1, read as the reverse complement.
GGAAGCCTGGTGCCCCCAATGCGAGGAGCACTGGCCCTGCTCCCCCACGATTATGGCCCGCGCTTTGCAGGCGGTGGTGGACCTGCACGCTCGCGTCAAGTTCGACCCGATGCGCGACCTCGTGACGCACGGGCAGGCCGAGTTCCCGGACGTGTGCGTGACGTGCAGTCGAACGTGGCCCTGCGATGAGTTCCGCGCCATCGAGGAAGCAATGGAGGTAGGGGCATGAGTGAGTACACGCCGGACCCAGGGCACGACCTGGTGTTCACGCCCAGCCTCGAGGACTTGCGCGAGGCATGGATCAAAGCGGAACTGGAGAACGTTCCCGTAGACCGAGGCAACGAGCGCCAGGCCTGCTCCGAAGAGTTCGACAGGGCTATCGCCGACTTTGCCAAGGCCGCGAAGGTTGAGGCGTTGCGGGAGGCCGTCGAGTCGCTTCCCATCGAGTGGGAACCCGTCCGCCTCATCTTGAGCGCACGAGCGCGCCGCATCGAGGCAGGTGAGGGCGCATGACCACAATCGACGACATCCGAGAGCTCTGGATCAACCACAGCGACCCGATGGCACTGCTGACCAACGAGGCGATGCATGCCGAGTTCGACGCCGCAATCCAGCGCGATTTGGCCCATGCTGTCGCGCTGGAGCGCAACGCCGTCATCGCGCACCTCAACGCCAAGGCGAACCGATACCGCGATGACGCGCAAGGCACCGACGACAGTGACGAAGAGCGCTCAGCCGCATGGGTCGCCCACGACGCACTCAGGGCCGCTGCTCTCGACATCGGAGACGGCGCCCACAACGAGCAGGAGGTCGACCAGTGAGCGCGCACCCCGGCATCGTTCACACCTACCCCGTGAACGACCTCATCGAACACGAGACGGAGGGCGACGACTGCGCATGCGGTCCAACCATCGAACCGATCAAGGCCGAGACGGGCGAGATGAACTGGCACATCCTCCACCACAGCCTCGACGGACGCGAGCAACACGAAGGGGCCGACCAGTGACCACCACCCCCACCGGCGTCCCCATCATCGACTGCTCACTGTGCGGCTGGAAACACTCCGCAATCATGAGCCACTGCAACCGGTGTGGCCACGCGTCCAGGTTCGTTGCAAACGGACTCTGCCTCGCCTGCCGACAGAAGCAGGCGGATCGACTGTTTGGGATCCAAAGGTGACGCCCATGACGACCATCACCCTGCTCATCCCCAACACCCAATGGCTCAGCTCGAACCAACGCCTCCACTGGGCCCCCAAAGCCAAGCGCACGGCATGGATCCGCGAACTCGCATGGTCGGAAGGGCGCTGCTTCAGGCCCTATGCAAAGCCAGTGCGCATCGTCGCCCACGTCGGATACGCCGCCAACGGCAAGGCAGATCCCGCGAATGCGTACCCGACCGTCAAGGCGGCAATCGATGGGCTCGTGGCCGCTGGACTGCTCGTTGAGGACAGCCACGAGTGGGTAATCGGCCCCGACATGCGCCGCGATTCGGTCAAGGCCCCGAAAGGACACCACACCGTGCGACTAGAGATGCAGGAGGTGAGCGACTGATGCCGTGGTTCAAAGTGACGGACACGCTCATGAGCGACGAAAAGGTGCTCATGATGCTGCTGAGCGAGAGAGGACTCGCGCTCGGAACATGGGTCGCGTGCGGAACATGGAGCACGCAACACCTCACCGACGGCAAGATCCCGCGCGGCATCGTCGAGTCGTTCGTCGGCACCCTTGACGGGGCCGAAACGCTGGTCGATGCGCGCATGTGGAAGCGCACGAAAGCCGGCTACCAGTTCATCAACTGGGCGAAGTATCAGCCGACCAAGGCTGATGTTGAGCAGAAACGCGAGGACGAGAGAGCGCGCGTGGCCGAGTGGCGCGCACGCAAGAGCGGCAAGAAACCCCAGGTAGATACCGCACCTGTAACAACGTACGAACAGCATGACACCGGCGTACGTACGGACCCGTACGCCTCTCCCGTCCCGACCCGTCCCGACCCGTCCCGTCCCCCTACTACTAACTCACCTTTCGTAGGGAAAGAGACTTCCGTAACGCGCGAGGAATCGACCGCCCCCGACATTCAGCCATGTGGACGGAAGCACGACGCTGCGCGTCCGTGCCGAGGATGTGCCGTCGCAATCGAGAAGGCCCAGGCGGAGGATGCCCGCGAGAAGTCCCAAGCCGCATCGTCCGCAGCGCGACGTGATGCCGCACTCAAGCAGGAAGCCATCGACGCCTGCGACATGTGCGGCCCGAACGGACGACTCGACAACGGACGCACCTGCCACCACGTTGAGTCGGTGGGCATGCCGGCTCACGTGCGAGAGGCGTTCAGCGCCGCGAAGGAGCCCCGCCAATGACCGACCCGCTCCCCCGCTGCCCCATCACGCTCAAAGCCATGCGCACCCGCCAAGAGGTCGACGAGCACATCCACCAATGGCGATCCACCAAGCCCAAGCGCGCGCCACGACTCAGGCCATACCAGTGCCCCTACTGCGACGCCTGGCACACCACCAAGAACACCAAGCCCACCAAGAAGCGCACGAAAGGAGTCTCGTGGTGACCGAGGCCAAGCACTACGCGAAGAACGGGATCTGCGAAACCTGCAACATCCCCGCGCCCTGCCTGACAATGGCTGAGCACGCCCGAGACGAATGGCTCGACATCGCCGCCGCATACCCAGCACTCAAGGCATACCTGGCCCCCACATCGGGCGGTGGTGACGGCGTGCGCACCGCACCAGGGTCAAAGCCGCCCATCTCGCTCATCGCATCCGACCTGATCGCCGAAATCGAAGACTGGGCCTGGTTCTACGCATCGGCACTCATGGACGAAACGCCTGACTACACGCCACCCGCCGACACCGAGAGCCGACTCCGAGACATCGCCCAACGCCACGGACACTGGACCAGCGACGACGACGAACGATGGGTGCAGCATCGCAAGCAAATCGAGGGCATGCCGGAGGGTCACTGGCAGCGAGTAGCACTCGACTACTGCGACACCGCCGACAAGGTCAGGCGCAAAGTCGTCGGGCTCATCGTCCGCCCCACCCCGCCACGCTTCATGGGCCCATGCATGGCATTCGACTGCCAGGGCGACGTCTACCTCGCCAGCAGCGACAAGGTGGCACGATGCGTCGAATGCGACCAAGGCCACGACGCCCGCGACCTCCGCGAACAGGTCGTGCGCGCCATGTCCACCCGACTCATGCGCCGCGACGAACTACGCGTCGCCGTCAACATGGCACGGCCCCACGGCATGAAACGCCTCGCGCCAGCACTGTTCCGAAAGTGGATCCAGCGTGAGAGGCTGGTGCCTGTGATCCGAGAGCCCGAGATGTTCCGATTGAGCGATGCGCTCGACTTGGCCGGAATCGAGGTGGTGGCATGACCGGCGAAGACGGCAAGGCCGACGACGAAGTCGCGCGATTCGCACGAGAGCTCTCAAAGCGGACCCGGGGCACGAAGCGCGACCTCGATCCCGGAAACGACTACCTCGAAAACATGGCGCGCCGCGCCGCGCTCGGGCAGTTCCTCCTTGATCACCTGCGTGAGGTCGACACAATGGTCAAGCGATTGCGTTGAAGTGCTCGGCGCGTGTCGCTTGCGCACGCCCGCGCCCATGTGTCACGCTTAGGTGCAGTGGCAGAGGTGTCTCTACACCCCGCCGAACGAAAGCCCTGGCCCAACCGGTCGGGGCTTTCGTGTATCTAGCCCTCAACGTTGATGGGCTGACATCAACCCCACAGGCTTCCGTCGTGGTTGGCGACGGACGCTCAATCTCCGTGCGTGGTCGATTGAGCCAGCCAGCACCGCGGCCCCTGCGCCACCACTCCAGCGAATGACCTCGGTCTACGCGGCAGGGGCGCGGTTGCTGTGCGTCAGACTTCCCGCCCGGCACCCAGCGCCCACCAACACGAGACAGGCTGGCGAGTGCGCGGGCGTGGACCCTGGGAGGGTGCGATGCCTGCTGGTCGTCGCTGTCCCGGCGAGCGTTGCCCTGTGGTCTTGACGGGCGGCGAACGCTACTGCCCCAAGCATGCCCGTGAGTACGAGCTGCGACGGGGCACCAGTACCCAGCGCGGGTACGGATACCGGCACCAGAAGGCCCGGAGGTCATGGCAGGCACGCATCGACGCTGGCGAGATCATTCGCTGCTCGCTGTGCGGACTGCGCGTGACTGGCACTAACTGGCACCTCGACCACACGCCCGACCGCATGGCGTACCGAGGCCCGGCACACGTGGCATGCAACACCAGCGACGGTGGCAGGCGAGGCGCGGCTGCGTCCAACGCCAAGGTCGATTGAGTTTCGACGCTCGAACTTGCTTCGCGAACGCAACTTCACGAGTAAAGCGAAGGCAAAGGCCCAGGGGCCAACCCCGACCCCCCGGTCGCACTCTAGCCCGCCGGGCAGGCGTCTCGCCCAAAAACAGGGTTCAGATTGTTCCAAAGGTAAAGCAAAAGTAAATATCAGACCCCCGCATCTGCGCTAACAGACCGGGGGCATGGCCGAACTATGAAGGAGTTCGACGTGAGTAAGCGTACCTGCTCGCTGCCCGATTGTGACAAGCCGTTTCGCGCCCGTGGACTATGCGCCGCGCACTACAACCGGGCGTACTGCCCCGAGCGCCACGGCGATCCCGCCGAAGATGCAGCCCGTCGCCGTGCTGCTCGCGAACGCGACAGGCTCGACCCGGCGAAGGTGGCCAAAGAGCGCGAGCGGAGTGCGCGCCGAAACGCCGAGCTCAAGGCAAAGCGCGCGGAGGTTCGCGAGATTGCCGCCGTGACGAACGATCTTCCTGATGCAATCGACGCGGAGATGGATGCCGTCATGAGGTGGCGATACATCGACTGCGGGTGGTGCGGCGAGCAGTTCTGGACCAAGCGCCACGACGCCATCGTGTGTTCAATGCCATGCAAGCGCGCCGCCAAGAACATGCGCCGCCGGGCACGAGAGTATGCAGCGCCCGGCACGTACACGTGGTCCGAGGTCGCGAGCGTCTACCGCGACATTGGTCGAGTGTGCGCCTACTGCCACGAATACTTTCCCCTTGCCGACATTGAGCCGGATCACGTAGTTGCACTGAGCGTTGGCGGCTCGAACTCGATTCACAACATCGTTCCGTCCTGCCAGAAGTGCAACGGCGACAAACGCGAACTGTCCATGTCGGAGTGGGCGGCAGATCGCAGGCGTCGGGGGCTTCCCTTGCGTTCACTCCACCCCAAGATTTCGCACCTTACGAGCCTAGCGCTCACTGCCTAGCCCCTCGCGCGACGCGAGGGGTCCGACCGCGCGATGCGGCGAGAGACAGGTGATCTTCATGCCCTCTGGTGGCGCACGCAACCGTTCTGGCCCTCCCGCCGACCCGCGCTCTGGGCGCTCGGACGCACGCGGGCTGTCGTTCTCCCCGCTGCCCGCTGAGGGCTACGGCGGCGATGTTCCCGAATTCCCTGCCCCGAACCCGACCGCACGCGAGCGGCACTGGTGGGCGTGGGCTTGGACCACTCCCCAGGCTGCCGCTTGGATTACGCCGCAGGAGTCGTGGCGCATCCCGCATGTGGCCGAGTGGTGCCGCGTCAAGTCGATGCTCGAGGATCCTGACGCCAAGGCCGCCTTGTGGGCCGCGAAGTTTCGGCTAGACGACAAGTGCATGTTCTCGAACGCTGGACTGGTCGAGGCTGGCTATCGGATCGTCGCCGATGAGGTTGCCGCCAAGCGCACTGAGCGCACGCCGGAAGCGCCAATGGCCGGGTATGACCCGCGCGCCGAGTTGCGGACTGTGAGCGATGGAAGATGACTTCCCGACGCTCGGATTCCTTGCAGCCAAGTGGGTTAGCCATCACTGTGTAGTCCCTGACGGCTTCGACCTTGGCAAGCCGCTCGAATGGCGTGGCTGGCAGGTCGAGTGTGCGGTGAATCACTACCGCGTGAAGCCGGACCTCGCGTTCAATCCCGCGAGGCCGTTGCTTTCTCAGGCGTTCGAGTATCGCCGATCTCAGGTGGTCGGGCCGCAGAAGCTCGGCAAGGGGCCGTGGGCTGCGTCGATCACCGCGTTCGAGGCAGTCGGGCCATGCCTGTTTGCCGGGTATGCCACGGGCGGTGAATGGTACATCTGCCAGGAACACGGATGCCCGTGCGACTTCGAGTACGAGTACCTTCCCGGCGAGCCGATGGGCATGCCGCGCGTCACGTCGTTGATTCAGTTGCTCGCCACGAGCGAGGACCAGGTGGACAACATCTACCGTCCCTTGCAGCAGATGATCCGTCGCGGCCCGCTTGCTGACCAGATGCTCGTGCGCGAGGGGTTCATTCGGCTTCCGAACGAGGGTCGCATTGATGCGGTGACGGCTTCGGCCAACTCGAAGCTGGGCGCACCGATCAACTTTGCGGTGATGGATGAGACGGGCCTATATACGGCGCGGAACCGGCTGCTCAAGGTTGCTCAGACGATGGGCCGAAACCTGGGCGGCATGGGTGGCCGATCCATCGAAACCACGAATGCGTGGGACCCGATGGACGATTCGCGCGCTCAGCAAACGCAAGAGTCGCGCCGCGAGGACATCTACAAGTTCTACCGGCGACCGCCATCGGGCCTGAATTACCGGCTCAAGCGCGACCGTCGCAAGATTCACGAGTTTGTGTACGAGGGCGCGCCGTGGGTAGACCTCGACGCAATCGAGGCCGAGGCTGCGGAACTATTGGAGACGGACCCGACGCAGGCCGAGCGGTTCTTTGGCAACAAGCTCGTACAAGGCCTGGGCGCATTCATGCCCGAGGCACTGTGGGACAAGACGCGCGCTAAGTCACCATCAACGGATCGCAGGATTTCGCTGGGCTTCGACGGCAGCCGCTCGGGCGACCACACTGCATTGCGCGCCGAGACTATCGACGGCTACAGGTTCACGCCAACGTACGGCCCTGACTCTCGCCCGACGCACTGGAATCCTGCCGAGTGGCCCAATGAGCGAATCCCACGCGGCGAGGTCGATGCCGCGGTTCGCGAGATGTTCGACCGGTACAAGGTCGAGCGACTCTATATCGACCCGCGCCATTGGGAGACGCAAGCCGACCAGTGGGCATCGGAGTTCGGCGAGGATGTCGTGGTCATGTGGCCAACGAACCGCATCGAGCGCATGTTTCAGGCGCTCACCCGCTACTTGGAGGACTCGCACGAGGGGCTTACGTCTCACGACGGCGACCCCACGGCAAAGGTCCACGCACTCGCGGCCCGCAAGGTCGCCAAGCCCGGCGACAAGTACATCCTCGGCAAGCCTGCTGAGACGCAGAAGATCGACATTCTCATGGCCGACGTGCTCGCGCATGAGGCCGCTGCGGACATTCGCGCACTGGGCGCACCCACTGACAACAAGGTCATCGTATTTCGACGTTAGGAGGCCTCAACGTGGCGCGACTAACGACCGAGGATCAGGCAATCTTCGACCGGCTCAAGGGCGATCTAGTCGCCGTCCGCAGTCACCTGGACCTGCTCGACCGGTACTACGACGGCATGCAGCGCTTTGACCAGCTCGGACTTGCAATCCCTCCCGAGGTGCAGAACTTCCGCGTGATCGTGAACTGGCCGCGAGTGGTTGCCGATGCGATTGCGGACCGCCTGGACGTTAAGGGATTTCGACTCCCTGGCAACGACACGGGCGACGCGGACTTGTGGCGTACGTGGCAGGCAAACGACATGGACGAGCAGGACATCATCGCCCGGCTCGACTATCAGGTGTACGGGCGCTCGTTCCATTGTGTCGGTGCGAACGAGCGCGAGGGCGAGCCGCTGATTACGGTGGAGTCGCCGCGTCAGGTCATTACCGACCGCGACCCCCGCACGCGCAAGGTGACGGCGGCGCTGCGACTGTACAAGGGCACGCCGGATTCGCAATCTGACGACCGGGCGACGCTGTATCTGCCGAACGTGACCTACTGGCTGTCTCTCGACGGCGGCATCTGGGAAATCGTCAGCAAGAACGATCACAACTTGGGTCGCGTGCCCGTGGTGCCATCGTTCCGTGGCCGTCGCTCGACAATCCCGGCAGGCCGCACCTATCAGGGCGTTTCGGCTATGGCAGATGTGATCCCGGTGACGGATGCAGCGGCGCGCAACATCACGAACGTTCAGGTCGCGCAGGAGACGCACGCCGTTCCTGCTCGATGGGTGGCCGGCGTGTCCAAGAATGACTTTGCCGACGAAAATGGCAAGCCGCTTCCGGTTTGGGAATCCTACTTCGGCGTCATTAATGCGGCGACGAATAGCGACACCAAGTTCGGTCAGTACGCATCGTCAGACATGCGCAACTTCGACACGATGCAGACGTTGTACGCGCGTCAGGCTTCGGCTGTCACCGGCCTGCCCCCGAACTACTTCGGACTTTCCTCGGATGACGCGGCAAGTGCCGATGCGATTCGTTCGCGCGAGGCCCGCCTCGTGAAGCGCGCCGAGCGCGATCAGGTCGTCTTGGGCAACGCTCGCGAGGAAGCAATGCGTATCGCCATGCAGATCAAGACCGGCAAGCGCGACCCCGAACTCGAGGCGATGGAGTGCCTGTGGTACGACGCGGGCACGCCGACCTACGCCTCGCGCGCCGATGCGGTCGTGAAGATGTGGGCCGCATCTGACCAGAGCGGGCGCGGACTGCTGCCGACCGAGATGGCATATGAGGAGCTGGGCTGGTCGCCGCAGAAGGTGACGCGCGCCCTGGCCTTGCGTGAGGCTGAGAACACCGACCCGTACCTGTCTCGACTGAGCGACAAGGACTAGCCCGTGGCGATTCAGTCGCTGCCCCGCGTTGCGTCTGACTACGCGCGTGACCAGCGCGCCGAAAACGGGGCCGCCGTTGCCGCAGTTAAGCGTCTGTGGCGGCGCATGGGCAGCGACTTCGATGCGTCGTTTCTAGCCATCGCGCCGGACTTGATTGAGGTTTCCAACACCGCTCAGGCTCGCATCTCCGGGCAGGCGCAGGCGTACATCCCGGCCATTCTTGAGGCTACCGACCAAGCGAAGGCCGACCGGCCTCGGTTTGACATTGACCCCGGCGCATACGTTGGCACCGCTGGCGACGGTCGCCCGACTGAGGTCCTCATGTACGGCGCTGTCACGGAGGCCAAGAAGCAGGTCAAGGCGGGCGCATCTGAGTCGGTTGCACTTCATCGTGCAGGCGAGTGGATTGCGGGTGCTGTTGGCACGATCCTGTCCGACACGCATCGCGGCATGGAGGGGTTCGAGTCCTACGCCCGCCCGGTTTCGGGATGGGTGCGACAACTCACGCCGCCGTCATGTGGACGTTGTGTGATTCTCGCGGGCAAGCACTACCGCAAGAGCCAGGGATTCCAACGGCATCCAGGGTGCGACTGCGTGCATATCCCTGCTGCCGAGAACGTGGCCGGCGACCTGACGACAGACGTCGGGGAATATCTCGGATCGCTTGACGAGCAGGGGCTTGCGAAGGCGCTCGGCTCGAAGGCAAACGCCCTCGCATATGCAGAGTTCGATGCAGACCCGTATCAAATCGTGAACGCATATTCATCGGGCGTGAAGAAGGCCCAACAGTACGGGCGCAACATCACCTACACGACCGAGGGCACGACGGTTCGCGGTGTCGCCTACCAGCAAATGTCCCGCGTCCGTGCCCTATCTGCACTGTCGAAATCTCCCGGCTCGCGATACCGCCAACTGACTGCGCCGCGACTCATGCCCGAGACGATTATCGGACTCGGATTGAGCCAAGAGCGCACGCGCGACATGCTCCGCGATTTCGGCTGGCTCGGGTATACGCGCCCCTAATCCACGCCCGCACGCGACGTGCTGGCACCGACCCCCGCGATGGAGGTTCCCATGACCACAGAAGCACCCGCCGCAGACGCGACAGAAGCCACCGCAGCCGCGCCCGACTCGACTCAAGAGGTCGTAGAGAACGCTAGTGCCGCACCCGACCTGGGCGACGCTGGCAAGAAGGCGATTCAGGCAGAGCGCGAGGCTCGCAAGGCCGCAGAGAAGGCCGCACGCGAGGCCAAGGAGCGCATTGCCGCGCTTGAGGCCAAGGAGCAAGGCCGCGAAGCCGAGCACGCTGCGGAACTAGAGGCCGCAAAGGTGCGCGACGAGGCACTGGCGAAGGCCAATCAGCGCATCGTGAGTGCTGAACTCCGAGCCGCCGCCACGGGCAAGCTTGCAGACCCGATGGATGCCCTCGCGTTCATCGACCCCACTGACTTTGAGGTATCCGACGACGGCGAGATTGATTCTGCCGCAGTGTCCGCAGCGATTGCGGACCTGATCGAACGGAAGCCTCACCTGGCCGCGCGAGGCGGCAAGACGGAGGTACTACCGGACACGTCCCAAGGGGCGACTTCGGCGGGCAAGACCTCCACCGCTGAAATGTTCGCCGCCGCATTGGGCGGGAACGTCTAAAACGCCCCGCGTGGGCAATACCCAAGGAGCAACACATGGTTGACATCAACCGCGGAACCACGGGCGTGAACCTTCCCCCCGAGGTTTCTCAGGAAATCTGGCAGGACATTCAGGACGCATCTGTCGTGATGGGCCTTGCTCGTCGCGTGTCGCTGTCCGGCGCTGGAACCGTCTACCACGAGGTTCTGACGGACTCCGAGCCCGCCTTCGTTGGCGAGACCGAGCGTAAGCCTGTCTCGAATGCCACTGTTGGCAACAAGACCCTCGTGCCGCACAAGATCGCGGTCGTGCAGACATACTCGGACGAGTTCCGTCGCGACCTTCCCGGCCTGTTCAATGCCCTCGTGAGCCGCCTCCCCGGCGCGCTCGGCAAGACGTTTGACAACGCCGCGATTCACGGCATCGGCGCGCCTGCGTCGAACTTCGATGACCTGTCGGGCGCTTCCGGCGTGTCGATCCTGAACACCACCCCCGGCTCGGACGACGCATATGCAGGATTCCTCGCCGCGCTGGGCGCTGTTCCGAACCTCTCGGCATGGGCACTGGCCCCTGCTGGCGAGATTCTGGCACTGGGCAACCGCGACACGTCTGGTTCGCCCATCATCACCCAGAACGTGCAGACCGAGGGTTCGGTCGGGTCGATCCTGGCGCGCCCCGTGTTCCGCTCTGCCAATGCTGGCACCGAGACGACCGACCCTCACACGGTCGGCATCGCGGGCGACTGGTCAAAGGCTGTCTGGGGCCAGGTCGAGGGCGTGTCCATCGACATCTCGGACAACCCCGTCTATGCAGCCAACGGCGACCTCATCTCCGCTGGCTGGCAGGACAACATGATCTCGGTTCGCGCCGAGATTCACGTCGGGTTCATTGCCGACACCTCCAAGTTCGTTCGCTTGACCGGCACCGACCCGGTTTAAGCATCACGAGCTGATCGACCTCAACGCTGAAGGGATGGTGCGCCCGTGACTTACGCCGTGCTTACCGATGTATCCACGCGACTCGGGCGCGCCATCTCTGACGCGGACGAGGTGGCCCAGGTTGAGGCCTGGCTATCTGACGTTGAGGCGATCATTCGCGCCCGTGTCCCCGACCTTGACGACCGCGTAACGGACGGCAACCCTGCCGAAGCCGTGGTCGTCATGGTCGAGGCCAATGCGGTTGTCCGCAAGGTCAAGAACCCTGACGGCAAGCAAAACGAGCGCATTGACGACTACTCGTACGGACTCAACTCCGACTATGCGCGCGGTGATCTGTTCCTGACTGACGATGAGTGGGAGTTGCTGCTTCCGTCGTCGGGTTCGCAGGACGCTTTCTCGATTCACCCGCGCGGCATGCGCGACCTCTCTGGCAAGTGGTCGCCGCCGAACTACTCCACGTCGGCTGGTGCCTGATGTCTGCGGTTAGTGCCGCCGATGCTGGCCGTCGTGCCGCCGCTCGCCAAATGACAGACACGTGGCGAGTGGAGCGCGAGACAGGCCAGGCGTTCAACGACGTGACAGGCCAATATGAGCCGACGTTCGCGACGGTCTATGAGGGGCCGGGCAAGTGGCAGACGTTCGAGGCATACGAGCAATCCCCCGCTGCCGCCGGGCACACGTTCGTCGTCACTCGCTCGCACCTGCACCTGCCGTTCACTGACGAAAGTGCGGGCGTGCGCCCCGACGACATTGCCGAGTGCATGACCTCGCGCATGGACCCCGACAACGTGGGGGCGCGGCTGCGGATTGCCGCCGAATCGTCCAAGACGTACCGAACCGCCCGCCGCTTCCCCGTTTCGGAGGTGCAAGCATGACGCGCAAGTACGCATCGTTCGACACTTCCCAGGTTCGTGCGGTTGCCGCTGACTTTGGCAACGCGCCCGCCCGCATCTCGCGCAATGTCACGTCGGTCATGTTCAAGTCGGCGCAGAACATCAAGAAATCGATGCGGGCTCAAGCTCGTGAGCGCAAGCACTGGCATGCGGTCGCGGGTGACATAACGTTCGACATTGAGCCGGACGTTGATGGCGTGTCGGCTGAGATTGGCCCTGAGATTGGCCGCAGCGGTCGCGGGCACCAGGGCTCGCTGGCGTTCATCGCGTACAACGGCTCATCGCGTGGTGGTGGCGGCACAATCCGCGACCCCGAAGTGGACCTGATGGAAGAGCTCCCCGCATTCGAGCGGTTCATGGAAGCCGCCGCGATTAAGGCGCTGGGATGACTCAGGCGCACATCGACGGCATTCTCGCGCTGCTGACGGACGCGGGGATCACGGCCTACGACACTGAGGCCGAAGAGTCTCCGAGCTTCCCCTACGTCGTGGTCGCCGCGCCATCCTTCACGCGCATCGCCGCGTCCATTGATGATGTTCCGCGCGACTTTCACGAGCCGAGCGTGAAGGTCACGGGCGCGGGGACTGGCCGCGAACAGGCCCGGTGGGTGCAAGAAAAGGCGTACGCGGCCCTGGACCGCAAGTCGCCCATCGTCACCGGATACCGCACGGACATTCGGCGCACTGCCACCGGCATCCTCGCCGCTGACCGTGAAGTGACGCTCCCCGGCTCGGGTCACCCGATCTACGCGACAGACACCTACCTGTACCGCGCAACCCCCACCGCTTAGCAATCCCCGCCCCACAACGCACGGAGGTGCGTCGCTATGCCCTGCCCTGAAACCTGCGCCTGCAAGCCCGGCCATTGCGCCGACGAGTGCGAGCGCGACCACGACGCGATCTGCGATTCACGAGGGGAGACGGACTAGTGAGCAAGTTTGTAGACGCATATGCCACCCGCAATGGAGCAAAGGTGCGCGTTCCCGAGCACTACCTCACATCCCCCGCGTTCGAAGGCCGCTATCGCCTCACGCCCAAAGCCCGCGCCAAGAAGAGCGGCAAGAAGTCGGAGCCCGTTGAGGCTCCGAAAACTGCGACTCCACCTATCGAACCCCCGGCACAGGGGGAAGACACACAAGGAGTGACCCCCGATGCCTAAGATGCTCGCCGATGGCACGACCAAGCTCGTGCTGCTCGACTCTCGCCCCGCTGACATCGCCGCGATTACCGCGACTGAGGCGAACGCGGGCACGGACGTTTCGTGCCTCATCATGGACCCGCTGAACATCGGCCCGTCCGGTTCCGACACCGTTGACGAGAAGGCACTGTGCGACCAGGGCAATGCTCAGGCGTTCGGTGCTTCCAACTACTCGGGGCGCACGATCACCGGCTACCGGTCCTACGACGACACCACGTTGCAGCCCGATGCTGCGACGGACCTCGCGTGGGAAGCCATGAAGACCAAGGGCACCCTCATCCGCTGCCTGTACCGCAAGGGCGGCAAGGCGTCCACTGAGGACTTCGCTGAGAGCGATGAGGTGCGCTACATCGAGTACACCGTTGACGACCCGCAGGAAGCCGACAACACCGAGGGCTACTCCAAGTTCATCTCGGCCCTGGGCTACGCGGGTACGGCCTCGCTCGACACGCTGCTGGTCGCCGGCGCGTAACTAGACCCCTTCCCCGCATCGTTGGCGTCGCAGCGGCGGTGCGGGGAAGGCCCCACGGGGAACGAATCCAACATCTGCGACCACTGCGACGGGAGTAACCATGAGTGACGAACTCGACCTTGACGACTGGCTGGCAACTGGCACCGTGGCGCGTGTTGACGTGCCGATCTACAACGACCCGGCTGTAGCGGCTGAGGCTGAGGCGCTACGGGTTGAGCGTGCCGAGATCGAGGCCGCACTCAAGGATGACAGCGGCGAAAAGTCGCTGACCGACACCGACCCATTCGCGGACATTGACGCGCGCATTGAGGCCGTCTCCGAACTCTTCGAGGCGTCCCTATCGACGTGGACGATGGGTGCAGTTTCGGGCGACGAGTGGGACGCGATCGAGGATGCGCACCCTCGCGAGCCTCAGCCCACAAAGCCGCCTGTAGGTGCGCCCGCTCCGGTTGCCAAGAAGTACCTCGAGGACTTCCGCGAGTGGCAAAAGCGCGACAAGGAACGCCGCTTGACAGTGGACATCGCCACCGTCGCCGCATCCGTGCTGTCGGTCACTCAAGGCGACAAGACGACAACGAGCGTCACGGCTGAGCATGTGCGCCGGTTGCGTTCGCGTCCCGGTGGTATCCCTCAGTTTAACCGCCTGTTAGATGCCGCAATTCAGGCCACTAAGGGTGAGGTCGCTCCCCCGCTCCCAAAATAGTCAGCGCCCTACGTGAGCGCGACGGCCTGCGCGTCCAACTTGAGACAGCGCGGGACTGGGGCAAGTCGCCGTCTGAATATGAGGCGCTATCTGCCCGTGATCGAACGCTCATGCAGGCGCTCACCCTTTACGACAAGTCCACGAACTCGCTGGGCATCGATGCCGTCAAGGCGTCCGACCCCGAGTTCGAGGGCTGGTGGACCGTCGAGTGGCGCACCGACTACACGGTCAAGGCCATTAAGGACACGGGCCACAAGCCCGAGGCACACGAGTTCCCTGTCGTGACGCTCGACCCCGATTACAAGCCGCGCCGTCCATCGAAGTAGGCCCGCGCGCCACAACTCAACATCGCCGAAGGTGGCCGCATGGCGCTGCGAACCTGCCGGATTGATGGCTGTGGGCGTGAGTTGGTCAAGCCTTACGGGCGTGGCATGTGCTCCATGCACTGGAAGCGGTGGTGGCGGCACGGCGATCCGGAGTATGTGCGCCCAGTCGTGGTTGGCGTAGCCGAGTGTGACGTTGACGGATGCGAGCAAAAGGTGTGGTCGCGCGGCTGGTGCGGCACCCACTACTCGCGCTGGCAGCGCACAGGCTCCCCGACGACGCGGCGGGCGGGCGAGGTGGTCAACGGGTGTCGCGTGTGCCCAGCATGCGGCGTCGACAAGACGCTGACCGCATTCACCGCAAACAAGGGCGGCCCGTGCAAAGCGTGCATGGCGAGGCGCAAGCGGATTCGCTCAGTGTTCGTGCCCGCTCCGCCCAAGAGGGACCGGGATTGCACATGCCGCGCGTGCGGCACTGAGTTCCGAGGCAATGGCAAGAACTACTCGTACTGCTCCCGCGAATGCTTCGAGTCGTACCGCCATAAGGCGAACTGGAAGCACGTAACAGCTCGCCGCGCAAGGGTGCGCGCGGCAACGGTCGAGCCATATCGCCGCGAGGACATCTTCGAGCGCGACGAGTGGACGTGCGGCATCTGCCACGGACCAATCGACAAGGGCGAGGAGTGGCCGTCGCTCGCAAGCCCCGTCGTGGATCACATTATCCCGCTGTCTCGCGGCGGTGAGCACTCGCCTGCAAATGCACAGGCCGCTCACAACGGCTGCAACATCCGCAAGTCCAACAAGGTCGTGGAGGCAATGGCGTGAGCAACACCAGGACCATCAGCGTTAAGTTGAACGCCCAGATTGCCGGCTACCAGGCCGCGATGAAGGCGGCGCAGGACTCCACGGACAAGTTCGCCGCATCGGTTGACCGTGACGGCAAGCGCATCGACACGGTCGCGGGTCGAATGGTCCGCTCGGCTGAGGTCAACCGCGAGTCGTGGACGACGGCGGGCGCGTCGATCACGGCTTTTGGTGCCGCAGGAGCCGTGGCGTTCGGCCTGTCTGCGAAGGCCGCGATGGACTGGGAGACGGCCTGGACTGGCGTTCTCAAGACCGTTGAGGGCACCGACGAGCAACTGTCCCAGCTTGAAGCGGATCTGCGTCAGATGGCGACGGAACTGCCTGCGACGCACGAGGAAATCGCTGCGGTTGCTGAGGCTGCCGGTCAGTTGGGTGTTGCAACGCCGAACGTGGCCGCATTCACGCGGGTCATGATTGACCTGGGCGAGACGACGAATCTCACCGCGGATGAGGCCGCGACCGCCTTGGCCCGAATCTCCAACATCATGGGCACGTCCGCCACAGACGTTGACCGCATGGGCGCGACCATCGTTGACCTCGGAAACAATGCCGCCACGACCGAGGCCGAGATTGTGGCCCTGGGCACACGTCTCGCGGCGGCTGGAAGTCAGGCCGGACTATCCGAGGCCGACGTGTTCGCGTTCGCATCGGCCCTCACGTCTGTGGGCGTTGAGGCCGAGGCTGGCGGCACGGCGATGTCGAAGGTGTTCACGTCCATTGGCGACGCGGTGCGTGACGGTGGCGCTGATCTCGAGACGTTCGCAAGGGTCGCGGGAGTGTCGGTCGAGGACTTCCGCTCGGCATTCGAGGACGACGCGGCGACGGCTATCGGCATGTTCGTTGAGGGCATGGGCCGGATGGCTCAGTCCGGCGAGTCGACCACGCAGGTGTTCGATGACCTGGGTCTCGCAGATGAACGCCTCAAGCGCTCTGTGCTGTCGCTGGGCTCGGCTCAGGGCTTGCTCAATGACCAGTTGGAGATTGCCAACGGTGCATGGGAGTCCAACGAGGCGCTTGTTGCCGAGGCTGAGAAGCGCTACGACACGACCGAAGCCAAGATTGCCATCGCGCGCAACTCGCTCAACGAGGCCGCGATTGTCATTGGCGAGAACCTGCTGCCGATGCTCGCGGACCTTGCGGGCGGTGTGGCGAACGTATCTCAGTGGTTTGCCGACCTGGACCCCGGCGTGCAGCGGGCGATTACCGGCCTGGGCGGTGTAGCTACGGTCACGTCGCTCGCGGCGGGCGGCTTCCTGCTGATGTTCCCGCGCATGATCGAAACAGGGCGCGCACTCAGGGACATTGGCGCAATCTCGCCGCGTGTTGCAAGTGGCATCGGACGGATCGCAGGTGGCGCAACGCGCGTCGGCGGCGCAGTGGGTATCGCGGCAGGCGTCACTTGGGGACTCAACGAGGCGCTGACCGCAGCGGCCAAATCTTCCGTGAACGCAGCGGGAGGCGTGGCCGAGGTCACCAAGGCGATGCTCGACGCAAAGGACGCTGGCGGCGGTCTCGAGGATGCCCTGTTCGCGCTCGGCCAGTTCGAGCAGAACGACAGCCCGTGGTCATTTGCGGCCAAGGACCTAGGCAGTCTCGAGGAGGCGCTTGAGGCAGCCGAGTACAGCGCAAAGGGCTTCTGGGGCCAACTCAACGGCCCTGGCACTGGCGCATTCTCGCAGGCCGACGAAGAGCAGGCGGCCGAGATCTTCCGCTCGCTCGACAGTGCCCTCAGCGGCCTCGTGCAGAGTGGCAACATTGAGACGGCAAAGAACCTGCTCGCCGACACCGGCCTCGAAGTAGAGCGCCTTGAGGCTCAATTGCCGGAGTACCGCGACGCCCTAGCGGCTGCCGACATTGCACAGGGAGACGCCGCCGATTCTGCCGCCGTGGCAAACGACGCATGGGGTGACACTGCTGACGCTGCGGATGATGCAACAGAATCGCTGGAAGACCTGATCGACGCGCAGCGCGAAGCCGCAGGCATCGCTCTGGACGCCCGCTCGGCGGCGAGGCAGTACGAGCAGGCGCTTGACGACGCAGCCGAGGCGCTGGAAGAGAATGGCGCGACCCTGGACCGCAACACGGCGAAGGGACGCGCAAACGAATCCGCTCTCGATGACCTCGCTCGAGCCGCCCTGGATCAGCGCGATGCGATGCGAGAAGCGGATGCCGCCGCTGAGGATATTGATGCGACGATGGGGAGTGCCCGCGAGGCGTTTGTCCTAACGGCAACCCAGATGGGACTCACGGCTGAAGAGGCCGAAGGCCTGGCCGACGACCTCGGCCTGATTCCAGATGAAGTTTCAACTCGCGCGGACTTTGACAGCCGGCCCGCAGAGCGTGAGCGCCGAACCCTAATGGGCAACTACGCTCGCGTGCCCCGCAACATCACGACCACAGTTTCTGTGGATACGTCAAACGCGACGGCCCGGCTTAACGCGCTCAAGACCAAGATTGCATCGATGGGCGGCACCGTCTCGGGGCCAATCGCCTACGGGACGTTCGCGACCGGTGGCCCCGTGTTCGGCCCTGGCTCGGAAACGTCCGACTCAATCCCGGCACTGCTGTCCCACAACGAGCACGTGTTGTCGGCGCAAGAGGTTCGCGGGATGGGTGGTCACGCTGCGGTCGCCGAGATGCGCGCGATGGCTCGTGCCGGATTCGCCAACGGCGGCAACTTCAATGCAGTGGGCGCGGCCATGAACACTGGCCCGTCCGTGACCGTGAGCCCGTCCGTGTCTACGTCGCCCATGTCGAGTGGCGACATCGCGGCGCTGGGCGACTACATGATTGCCGCATCTCAGCGTTTGGCGCGTGGGGAGATTGATATGACCGGTCGCCGCGTTGCAGGGGGTGTGCGCTAATGGCCGTCACCGTTTCGGCATCGCTCGTGGGTGCAACAACCCCGCGCATGGTGCAGATCGAGGTCAATGGTCTGACCATCGGCGACGAGGTGACGATTACCGGGTCAACTGGCCCGTGGTCGTGGTACGTGCGTGGTGCATCCCCTGCCGTCGCGTCGTCGTCGCAGTTGATTCGCATTGACAACACCGGGGCCGTGAATGCGCCGGTCGTCTACACGGTGCGCGTCGATGGTGCTGACTACCAGACCGCGCCAATCACGGTCACATACGACGGCGACTACCTGCTCACGTCACTGGACGGGGAGACGGTGGTGGACTTCACGTGGTTGGACAACGCCGACCCGCGCGAGATTGCCATTGACCAGCATTTCTCGCGAGTACCCGGTCGCCGTAGTACTGTCGTGCGCTTCTCGGAGGCGGGCGGTGAGTCTGGGGAGATTGCCGCGCGCACCAGTTTCGTGAACTCACGGCTGTTGCGTGCCGAGCTGGGCAAGTCCGCGCCAATGATCCTGCGCACCAATGGCGACATTCGCGACGTGCCTGCCGTCCAGGTGGTGTCGGTTGCCGCCGCCCCGTCTCAACTGTGGGCGGGCGATGGCGGCACGTCGAAGCAGCGTGTGTGGTCCCTGTCGTGGGTCGAAACAGAAGACCCCTACGCGACGGTCGCGGTGACAAACTCCACGGTCGCTGACTTCAACGCCTTCATTCTGACGCAGGGCGGCACGGTTGCTGACTTCAACACGTGGATGCTCAGTCAGGGCGGCACGGTCGCTGACTTCAACCGCTTTGACTTTGCCTCCGAGGTTGCCTGATGCGCGCGGGTGCTCCCACCGTAATTCAGGCGGCGGCGGTCGGGTATCGGGTGCGCGTTGATTCCTACCTGGGCGCGTCCACACTCGCTGAGGATGTGCGACCCTCGGGCGGCTCGTACACCTTCGACACAACACGCGAGGATATCGAGTCAGCGACACTCGCATTCCCCGCCGTGGCCGCTGGTCGCAACTGGACCCCAGGAAGCAACACGCAGGCCGCGCTGGCGAACTACGGGCAAGAACTCACCCTCAACGCCATCATGCACTTGGGTGACGAGCGCTGGGTGACGGAACTTGCGCGCGTCGTCAATGCCGAATGGACGGACGGCGGCGGCGACATTGAAGTGCAGGCTCACGGCGTACTAGGCCGTGTTGCCGAGGACCGATTCTCAACGCCCCAGGTTCCCCGTCGAGGCGGCACGCTCGCCAGCGAGTTCCGGCGCATCATGCCCGCTGGAATCCCTGTGGACATTGACCCGGCGCTCGTGGATCGCGCGTGCCCATCTTCGTTTGAGTGGCCCGAGGATCGACTCGCGGCACTGTACGACATTGCCGACACGTGGCCCGCGCTGATCGTGCCGGACGGGTTCGGCGGCGTGCGACTGATCCCCGACTTGCCCGACACCGTGACGCCCACCATGACATTCACGGACGGCGAGGGCGGCACTGTCGTCTCTGCCCCACGCTCAGACACGCGCTCGGGCCGCTACAACCATGTGATCGCGCGCGCGCAGTCCACCGAGTCTGACGCGCCGCTGATTCAGGGCGAGGCGTTCGTCACGTCCGGCCCGTTCGCTGTCGATGGTCCGTACGGTCGCGTGACCCGTTTCTATACGTCGCCCACGCTGACCTCGAAGTCACAGTGCGAGTCGGCTGCGGCGTCGATTCTCAAGACGTCCATGCGTCCGGCACGCACCGTCGAAGCCACCGCCGCTGTCGATCCGCGTGTCGAGCCATATGAGCCGGTCGAGGTGATCCGCGAGGGCGTGCGCTACCTCGGCTACGTCATCGCAGGCACATTCCCCACCGGCCCCGGCGATATGCGGCTGACTGTCTCTGTCGTGTCTGAAAGCGAGGTGTGAGCGTGTCAGACAAGCTCGCAAACGCCTTGCAGTCAGTCAAGCGCGCCCACGGCGACAATGACCCATATTGGCGGGCTGAGGTTGTGTCGGTTGACGAGGATGCACGTCGCATCGAAGTCGCCGCTGGTGAGTCAACGATAGTGATTCCCGCGGTGGGATTCATTGGCGACTATGCGCCGGGGCAGACCGCCTACATCACTCGCGATCCCGCTGGACCGGTGGCGCTGGGGAGCATCGGCATTGCTCGCACGCCTCTGTCGCGCCCTTCGACGGGCACCGTGACTGCGATCAGCGGCTCGACTGTCACCATCTCGACTACGGCAGGCACGGTGGTCGCCGGGTCGATTGTGTCTGCCGTGATTAGCGTCAACGACAAGGTGCTGATCCAGTGGGACGACAATGGCAAGGCGTGGGTCGTCGGCGAGGTAGGCGTGGCCGCATCTGCGCCCGCGACGCCAACAGGCCTGTCCCTGTCGCTCGACGGCAACACCGTCACCGCCACCGCCAACCCATCGAGCGGCGCGACGGGATACCGGTTCCGCTTCAACTATGGCGGCGCCTGGTCGTATGTGTCGAACGATGTGCCGGTGGCGACCTTTGGACTAGCCCAGGGCCAGACACTCACTGTGGCGATTCAGGCCAACAACACTGGCGGCTCGTCGGGGTGGAGTGGATCGCAGGCCATATCTCGCGACGCTGCCGTGAAGTACAAGACGTTCACGACGACCATTCAGCCCTCCGACTCTGGCACGTACCGCAACAGCGTAAACCGTTGGAACGATTGGAATCGTGGCCGCTGGGACTTCCCCCGCGCCCTGTACCAGGGCAACGCCTACGGGTCTGGCGACATGACCGGCCTCGCTGTCTACGGGAGCCGTATCGCCAACTTGGGCGCCGTAGAAATCACCAAAGCGACCCTCAAGCTCAAGCGCAACGACTATGCCGGAGCGGGCGCTGAATCTGCCGTCGTTCGAGGCTCCACCAACGGCTCGATCCCCGGTGGCGCACCTTCGTTGACCGGCGCGACCGTCACGGCGCCGTCAATGGGTAAGGGGTCCACACGGACCGTCGCGCTCTCATCGGCCATGCGCGAGGGATTGCGCACCGGGTCGATCAAAGGCCTGGCGCTCGTTGGCCCTGGCGACGCGGGCTTCTACGGCACAGGCGGCTCAATGTCCATCGAAATCACCTACGTGAAGGCCGTGTGACATGTGGACCGTCTGCAAATGCGGCGTGGTCGTGGGCGATGCGGCTGCGCACGCCACCTTCCACGACGCCCACCCCATGCCTACGCCCGAACCGCCCGTTGACCCTGACCCCGAGCCTGAACCCACGGAGGAAACCCCATGACCACACAGGACACATGGCCGTCACTCGTCCCCGGCGACCAGATGCAGCCGTTCCAGGACATTTGGAACACGCTATCGCGCCGTTCCATCTTCCCCGTCGCGGACAACACTGAGCGCGATGATGTTCTGGTGCCGTGGCTGGCGACGAAGGGCATGGAAGCGCCGAGTGCCGATAACCCGCTGTATGTCCACAACAAGGCTCAACCAGTGGGTGCGCAGTTGCAGTCGAGCGTGGATGGGAGTGCGTGGGTGACGCACTATGCGAACGGCCCCTTTGCGGTCGCCGCCGGTGTGACTCCTAACCTCACGCCGGGTGGCTTCCGTGCGGTCACCTTTCCTTCAGGACGCTTCACACACCCCCCGATCGTCACCGCTCAGGTGACGTCCGCGTCGGGCTCTGCCATTGGCGCATCCGCGCTCATCCTCAACGTCACTACATCTGGCTTTGACCTGCGCCCCGAGGCGGGCACATCCGTCGCGTGGCACTGGCACGCGATTCAGGTGACACCCACAAGCGGTGCGGGGTAGCGGTCATGACACCCGACAAGACGCACTCCATAGAGGCAGTCGAAATCGCCAAGTTGGAGGGGCAGATGAAAGAGGGCTTTGCTGACCTGGGCGGCAAGTTGGACACCCTGATCGCAAAGCAGGATTCATCGGAGCAACAGCGATACGAGGACCGGGCGCTGAACGATGCCCGCTATCACGACCACGAGGACCGGCTGCGCGCTGTTGAAGCACGCAAGACGATTGCGCCGTGGCAACTGTGGACAGCCGTATCCGGCGGCGTGCTGCTGGTCGGCTCAGTGGTGACGACGCTGGCAACGATCTTCAACTAACCCAACGACGCTAGGAGGGCGCAATGGGACTAGCACAAGCACTGGAGTCGGGGCCGAAAGCCGACCCCCGCACACGATGCGGCGTGGGCGATTGGGAGCAGTCCCTTTCGCCCGACCTTCGCGAGGCATTGGCATCACTGAAGCAACTCGCTCTCGCTCATGCGGGTGGATGGAACATGGCGAAGTTGTATCGCGAGGTTCTGGACGATGGCCTTACGCTCAGGTACAACGCCTTTGCGAGCCACCTCAAGGGAGGGTGCTCCTGTGGGGATCGCTGAGGCCGCACGCCAGCACACAATGACCACCCGCGCAAAGGTGCTGACGTTCGATATCGAGCGTCGCCCCGGCGTGTACCTCTCATGGGGTCCGCGCGTGAAGTACATGGGCCGCGAGAAGCAACTCATTCGCTCGTCCACTATCTCGTTCGCGGCCAAATGGTACGGCGACCCCGATGTCACGTATCGCGCCATTGATCCGGTCGACTCCATGTTCATGCAGCCCGAGGACGTTCCCGGCTACCGTGACATGCTCGTTTCGATCCGCGACCTCATGGACCAGGCAGACATCGTGGTCGGGTACAACTCGATCAGGTTCGATGAGGCCAAGTTGCGCGGCGAGTTTGCACGCATGGGCATCCCTGAGCCGTCGCCGTATCGCTCGCTTGACCTCATGCGCACAAGCAAGCGCATGGGCTGGGACTACGCATCGTTGGCCGAGACGCTGGATGCTTTCGGACTGGGTGGCAAGGTTGCTCACCAGGGGTTCGCGTTGTGGACGGACTTCCTGCGCGGCGACACTGAGGCTCACGCGCTCATGGAGGAATACAACATCGGGGACGTGATTCAGACTGAGCGCGCGATGGATGCCATGCGCCCCTGGATCAAAGACCATCCGAACCTCAACCTGTGGGCCGGGCATGATGAGTCCGGCAACCCCGTCGAGGTCTGCTGCAACTGCGGCAAGTCCGAGCTCGCACTTGTAGAGGGCAGGTCGGCAATGACCGCGCTCACGAACTATGCGCTGGTGAAGTGCAAGGCGTGTGGCGCATTCCAGCGACGCAACTTCGTCAAGGCCCGCACGCTGTTGCGAACCGTGCGCTGAGATAACGCGGCCCGTTGTGCCGTGTCGTGACTACGCGACATTCCCCAATGTCACCGTTCGGTGACATCTCACCTGTTGTCACCGTTCGGTGACATCGCCTGCCCTGCGTGGTCGCGCCGGGGCACCTCCTAGGGGCCGTTTCGACGGAAGCGTGACCGACCTCTTCCCCGCCATGCCGCTAACCCTTTGGAGGAATCATGGCCCGCTATCCCGGCGCAATCTGGAAGCCCATCGACGCGAAGTATCTGCCCGGTCGCAAACTCGTGACGCACAACCGCGTGAACCTGCATGTTGCCGTCTCGGAAGCGTCGTCACTTCATGGCTACTTCAACGGACCCGGCAAGCCCTCGTCGCACATGTACCTGCGCAAAGATGGCGTGTTCGAGCAGTACGTGGACACCGACTACATGGCAGAGGCCGACCTCGAGGGCAACGATGCGACGATCAGCGTCGAGACTCAGGGTGGCGTGAAGAATGCGAACGGCGAACCCTGGACTGACGCGCAGGTTGAAGCGCTGGCAGAGTTCTACGCTTGGTGCGTCAAGACTCACGGCGTCTCATTGCGCATGGCGACCTCATCGAAGCTCGGGGATGAATCGCGCGGACTGTCCTGGCATCGTCTCGGCATCGACGGCAACTTCCCTGACCTGCCCGACATTCGCGCCGGACGTTTGCAGCGTGGCGGCGGCATGTACTACTCACGGTCGCGCGGCAAGATTTGTCCCGGCGATGCGAAGATCAAGCAGGTTCCCGCCGTGTTCTCTCGCGCCGCCATCATTCTTGAAGGTGAAGTCTCAGGTGGCGGCAACTCGAAGCCTGACGTGAAGCCGGATCCGAAGCCTGAACCCAAGCCGACCGGCATTGACGAGGACGGCTACTGGGGCGGCGACACAACTGAGGCGCTACAGCGGTCGCAAGGAACGCCCGTAGATCGCAAGGTGTCGAGACAGTCGAACTTCTGGAAGACCGCTAACCCTGGCCTGACGAGCGGCTGGGAGTGGGTTGCATCGGCGAAGGCACTCGGGTCGCAACTCATCGCTTCCATGCAGCGGGAAATGGGCATCGAAGATGACGGACGCATTGGGCCGGACACGATCAACGCCCTGTCTAAGCGCTACGGCATCAAAGGTGACGGACACCTGGACGGCCCATCCATGACCATCAAGGCGATGCAGCGTCGCCTCAATGCCACCGGCAAGTTCTAGGAGGAAGCCATGAAGTATCTGCACGACATCCTGCCCGCACGAGTTCGCTGGCACGTCTACGGCACCATCACTCTTGCGCTGGCTGTGTGGTCAATCTGGGAGGCATCCCAGGGCGATTGGGGCCAGTTCGCAATCGCCATCGCATCAGCCACCGCTACGGCAATGGCTCAGGGCAACACCGACACGAGTGGGCCTGCTGAGTAGTCGCACACCCCCCTGCCTCGCGCCCCGTCTCACTCTTCGGAGTCGAGGCGGGGCGCTTTTGGTGTTTCTAGGGAGTCCCTACTTGAAGGAATCGACCACAATCTCGCCGTCGTCACCAGGTGAAGCGAAGCAAGTCCACTCAAACTCGGGAATCGAGTCGTGAACCGTGAACTCAAGTCGGTCACCATCGCGGCCCTCGAGCTCGCTGAACACCCACACGTCCTCATCGCCGTGATACTTCGCCAGCACATCGGCCTCGCACGCGGCCTGCGCTTCGGCCTTGTAGTCGTTGTCGCTCGAGATGCTGGCGAGCATCCAGACGACGAATGCAACGACGACGGACGCCACAACTCCCACGCCGATCCATATCTTGCGCTCCACGCTGTCCGGCTTTGATGCCTCTTCACTCACGATTGCCCCTCTCGTTTGGGGACAGGGTAGCGCGAGTGTCAATGTCGCACCCCCGCGCGAGACCACGCCGCCGCGCACGGGCCGAGTCCCGCATGTTGGAATAGCACCCACCCTTATTCAAGGATGTGGCGCAAAGTGGAACAGCGCCCCGTCTCACTCGTCGGAGTCGAGGCGGGGCGTCTCGCGGGTTGAGTGGGGCGATAGCCGAATGGCTAGCACGATGGCCAGCAGGGGCAGGTTCAGTGAAATGAGAATCCCCCGGCATCTTCACGATTACCGGGGGATTTATCGGAGCCGCCTAAGGGAATCGAACCCTTGACCTATTCATTACGAGTGAATCGCTCTGCCGACTGAGCTAAGGCGGCGTGCAACCCGAGGGCTGCGAGTAGACATACTAGCGCGTCAACACTCAGTTCCCGAATCGGGCATCACACCGTCCACGAGGAACCCGTCGACGTTGTCGATGATGCACTGGTTTGAACGCCCGTAGGCGGTGTGGCCTTCGCCGTCGTAGACGAGGAGTTCGGCGCCCAGGCGGTCGGCAAGCGACTCCGACCACGCCAGTGGCGTTGCGGGGTCGTTGGTGGTGCCGATCACAAGCATCTGCGGGGCCGTAGCGGCGTTGTCCAGGGACGTCACGATGTCATCGGCGACCCACGGCCACCCCTCGCAGCCGGTCGACCCGGCGAACCACCAGCCGAAGGTCGGCGACGCCTCGTTCATCAGCGCACGGAAGTCCTCGACGTCGCTGTAGTCCCACGGGTCCTCCTCGCCCGCGTCGAGGCAGCCGATCGCTGTGAACGCCCACGTCGCGTTCGCGGAGTACGTGCCGGAGGTGCCGTCGCGGTCCAGGTAGAAGTTGGCGAGCGTATACATGACGCCACCGGTTCCCGAGGCAGTGAGCTCGGTCAGCGCGGTGTTGAGCAACCCCCACGAGCCCTCGTCGTACAACGTGACGACAATGCCGTAGACCATGAGGTTGCCGTTGAGCTGCCAGGCCTCGCCGGTTTCGAAGGGCTCCTGGCGAGCGCGGTCCATCAGCGAAGAGATTTGCGCGCGCATCTCGTCAACGGTGCCGTCGAGCGCGCAGTCCTCTTGCTCACCGCACCACACCAAGAAGTTGGTGAGCGCCTGCTCAAATCCCTCAGCCTGGCCAATCGACTGTTCCTCGCCGGGCAGCAGGAAGTCGACTGCGCCATCGAGCGCGAGCCTGCCGACGTTGTCAGGGAAAAGCTCGGCGTACGTCGCTCCCAGCTGGGTGCCGTACGAGAATCCCAGGTAGTACAACTCCTCGTCACCCAGGATCGTGCGCAGCAGATCCATGTCGCGCGCGGCTGAGGCCGTGTCGACGTTCTCCACGACGGCTCCGGAACTGTTGGCACACTCGGCAGCAAAGGCCTCGGTGCGCGCAACAGACGCGTCCATGTCCTCTTGCGACTCGAGCGGGTAGTCGGGGATGTAGTACTGATCGATCACGTCGTCGTCGCCGCACATGACGGGCGTCGATTGGCCTACGCCTCTCGGGTCGAATCCCACGACGTCATACGCGGCCAGGAGGTCGTCGCCCGCGGTCGTCACAAAGTACTCGGTGAAGTCCAGCCCCGAGCCGCCTGGCCCTCCGGGGTTGATGAGCAACGACCCCATGCGCTCTGCGCCCCCGCGGGCCCCAGATCGGTTGATGGCGAGGTCCATGAGTTCGCCTTCTGGCTCGGACCAGTCGACGGGGACCTTGACGGTGGCACACTCGAGCGATCCGCACTCTTCCCAGGCAATGTCTTGGGTGTAGATGTCGACCGGACCGGTGCTGTCACCCGTAGCGCCATCGCTGGCGCCGCCGTCAGGCGTCACCTGCTCTTTGTCAGGCGTACAGGCGGTGAGCACCAGGGCCGATGCCGCGGCGAGGGCAAGCACGGAGGCAACGCGAGTTGTCATGGCGCCTACCCTACGCGGCAGTCCGCGGCCGCAGTGCGAGTGTCATTGCCTCAAGCGCGAGCAGCGGCGCGACGTTGCCGGCAAGGCGCTCCCTGGTCAGCGCGAGCGCATCGAGACACCGCATGGTGTCAGCCAGGGCAGTCCGCTGTGCCAACTGCGCGATGTGGCTGCGGTGGGACGCGTTCACCAGGGGCAGGTCAGCCCCCACTTGGACGCAGGCGACGTCGCGATACAGCGACAGCAGGTCCACGATGGCGCGGTCGAGGACGTCGCGCTTGTGGCGGGTGGCGCGCCGCTTTTGGTCGTCTTCGAGCTGCTTCACCTGGGAGCGCAAAGCGGGCGGAAGACGCCCGCCGTCGTCTGCGCCCAGAGTCTTCAGCAGCGCGTTGCGTTCTTCGACATCGCGTTCGGCCGTGGCTGCGGCGGCATCCTCCTCTGCGACCTTGACGAGGTCCGCCGCTGCCAGGACGGCGTCGCCCACTCCCCTGATCTCTGTCGCCAACGCGAGCACCTGTGCACGCCTCGCGCGGGCCTCGGGATCGCGGGCGAGGCGCCGCGCAACCCCAATATGGCTTTGGGAGGCGTAGGCGCACTCGCGCGCGAGTTCCGCGTCGACGCCGTCACGGTCGACCAGCAACTGCGCGACCGCCTCGGGATCCGGAATGTGCAGGCTCACGTGCCTGGACCGCGACCGGATGGTCACCATGACGTCGTGCGCCGAGGGCGCGCACAACACCCAGACGGTGCGCGGCGGCGGTTCCTCGATCGACTTGAGCAACAAGTTCGACGTGCGCTCGGTCATACGGTCCGCGTCCTCAACGAGCATCACGCGCCACCGACCCGCGCTTGGGGCGGACTGAGCCGTGGCGACGAGGTCGCGAACTTCATCGATTGAGATGGTGACTTTGTCAGTCGCCAGCACCGTGACATCCGCATGGGTTCCGCTCATGGAGGTGACGCACGCACGGCACTGCCCGCAACCGCCCGCCTCGCACTGGAGCGCCGCGGCAAAGGCCCGGCCCGCGACGGACCGACCGGAACCGGGCGGTCCCGTCACAAGCCACGCATGCGTCATTGCCTCGGGGCGCTCAACCGCTGCTCGCAGGGGCGCAATCGCGTCGGCCTGTCCCACGAGGTCGTCCCATACAGTCACGGCGTCCCCCAGGGCTCGACGGCGAGGTTGCCGCCGGCGACGCCCGGCAGGCCCTTCGCGCCCAGTGCGACGTTGACCGCCTCGCGCACGTGCCCCGCAACCGCGTCGATGCTCTGCGCGGCGTCGATCACCACGTACCGCTCGGGTTCACGACGAGCGAGGTCGAGGAACGCCTGCCGGATCAACGCCTTGTACTCGCCGGTTTCGCGCTCCACACGGTCCAGTTCACGGTCAAGCCTGCCCTCACCTGGCTCCATGTCGAGCAGCACCGTGAGGTCAGGGAGCAAGCCCTCGGTCCCCCATGTGGAGATCCGCTCGACTTCCTCTCCAAGCCCGCGCGCACCGCCTTGATACACGATCGACGAGTCGATGTACCGGTCCTGGACGACAACGGCGCCGCGCTCGAGTGCCGGACGAACCTTGGTCGCGATGTGATGCGCGCGATCGGCGGCGTAAAGGAGCGCCTCGGCACGGGGCGCCACGTGGTCGCCGTGCATGATCGCTTGGCGCAGCTGCTGCCCTAGCGGGGTCCCGCCAGGCTCGCGTGTGACGACCACCTCGCGATCGCCGCGCATGGCCTGGGCCAGCCGGTCGATCTGGGTGGTTTTGCCCACGCCGTCGCCGCCCTCGAACACCACAAAGAACCCGCTCATGCGACCAACCTACCCGCGCCCCCAGACACGCGAAATCCTCCGCAGAGGCCGGCACCATCCGATCAAGACGTGCAACACACCACACGCCTCTTCCATGGCCGACCGTTCCGGGAGCACACTAGTGACCGAGGAGTGGGCGATGCCGGTGCCAACGAAGGTCATGGGAGCGCTAGCGGTGGCCGCAGCGCTCTTGTCGGCATGCACCGCACCGCCTGACGCCCCCACCGCTGTCTTTGTCGGGGACTCCTTCACGGAGGGCTACGCCCTTTCCACGGCCGATGCCGACGAGCGCTGGCCTAGCCTGCTCGCCCAGGAACTGGGCTGGGAAGAAATCAACGCTGGGTGCGCGGGCGCGGGTTACACGCGACAAGGCGCCGTGTGCACCACGACGTTCCGCGAGCAACTGCCCACACACATTGAGGCAGACCCCGACATCATTGTGCTGTCAGGGGGACTCAACGACCTCGCCTCGACACCCGAGCACATTCGCGCGGCCGTGCGCGCAACGTACCTGTCCGTACGCGAGACGTACCCAGACGCCACCATCTACGCCGTTTCCGGCGTGGCACCCAACGCCACCGCGGCATCGGCCCTCACGACGGTCAACGACGCCGTCGCCGCCGCTGCCAGCGAGATTGGCGCCGTGTTCGTGGACATTGGCGAGCCGCTTCAGGACCGGCCCGACCTGCTTGCGATCGACGGCTTCCACCCCAACGCGGCCGGCCACCACGTCATCGCCGAGCTCACCTCCAACGTGATCGCCGGCGACTGACGCTCAACGCTCGTTCGGGTAGACCAGCCCAATCTGCGCGCGGATCTCGTCGAGGCTACGCATGATGTCTAGCGTGGTGTCGAGGGAGTGGAGCTCTGACTCAGTACGGCCAGCGGCGATGCACCTCGCCACTTCGGCAACCTCGAACTGGAAGCCGTTGTCGACCTGCCCGTCGAACTCGATGACCGTGCCGTCGTTGCGGTCCAGCGTGAAGGTGGTGGGGCTGTAGAACGTCCCGTCGAGGCGGATCATGCCCTCGGTGCCCGCGATCTGTGCGGTGTTCGCGGTCCGTGCTTCGAGAGTCGTGTTCACGGTCGCGACCGCCCCGTCGTACTCGAAGATGGCCGCCACCTGTGCGTCCACTCCCAGGTCCGTGAGCCGACCGCGGGCAGTGATCGCCTGGGGCGCGCCGAGCATGTGGTGGGCGAACGAGACCGGGTAGACCCCGAGATCCAGAAGAGCGCCCCCGGCGAGTTCTGGCTTGACCAGGCGCTCAACGTGGGTGAGCAACTGGCCGTGGTCCGCCTGCACGGCCACCACGTCGCCGATCTCACCGCGCGCGATGAGGTCCCGCACGGCATACATGTGGGGCAAGTGCGGCGCCCACATCGCCTCCATCATGAAGACACCACGCTCGCGTGCAGCGTCGATGACCTGCTGGGCCTGCGCCACGTTCTGCGTGAAGGGCTTCTCGACGAGCAGGTGCTTGCCGGCGTTGATCGCCAGCAGCGCGGGCTCGTGATGGTTCGAGTGAGGAGTGGCAACGTAAACGATGTCCACGTTGGGGTCCGCCACGAGTTCCGCGTAGGAACCGTAGGCAGTCGGGATGCCCTTTTCTTCCGCGAATGCCTGCGCGTTGGCGAGGCTAGATGCGGATGCCACGGCCACCACCTCTGACTGCGTGAACTGCTGGACCGCGTCGGTGAGCTTGCGGGCAATGCCGCCGGCGCCCAGGATTCCCCAGCGGTACCCTGGCGCCTCCATGGGGTCGGGCGCAGTCGCGGGGGCCAGGGGTGTCTCGGTCGTGGCGTCGCTCATGGCGCCAGCCTAGTGGGCTTGCTGGAGCCTGCGACAAATGGGCCGCCGCTCACTCGATCGTGGTCTCCCCCATGAGGCCCCATGCCCATACCTCGTTGACTCCCGTCGCAGCGACCTCCTCGGGCATCGCTGCGGGATCGTAGAGCATGGTCTGCCCCACCACGGTGTAGGTCTCGCCCTCCTCAAGCGACCCGACGGTGCCCTCGATGTCAGTACCGTCGTTCCAGATCATCCAACCGCCAGTGGCGCCCTCACTATCAACGTCACCGTCCCCGTCGATGTCCGCGGGTGCCTCGAAGTACGCGTCGACCCGCCCCACGACCACACCATCGCTATCGAGGAACATCAACGTGCCGTCAGTCGCGACCGCGCGGCCGTCCCAACTTTGGTCGAAGGACGCGCTACCGCCACTCTCAAGCACCTCCATGGACACCGTGGAGGGTGCGGGAGGCAGCAGCGATCGCTCGGGGTCCTCCCCGTAGTCAAAGGTCAGCACACGGTCGTCGAGGGGAGTGGCCCCCAGGATCTCCCCTGGGCGTCTCTGAATGATGCCGTCGCCAGCCTCGCTCAGTGGCGCCCCCTGCTGCGCGATAGCGTCACGGATGACCGCTTGCACCGAGGGCACGGGCTCAAGGTTGGCGCGTGTGTCGAGCACGGCGTCGATCTGGGCTTGCGTCACGGGTGAGGCCGATGCCGTGGGTTCAGGCGTGGTGGGGTCGCCGGGTTGAGGGGCGTAGTCGACGGTGGTGCCGTCCAGACCTTGGGCGTCGACGAAAGTCACCAACGGTTCGCCGGACTCGTCCTTCACCTGGACAAGGGTGTGCAACTCGGCAGGACCGGGCGGGATGGGCCGCGTGGCGGCGGTGGACTGGTAGTGACACACGCCTGGTTGGATGAGAGAGACCAGCGCCAGTGAGGAGCGGTCCGCGCCGCTGTCGTAGTCGGCTCCGTCCCCCGATACCCACAGCGGCTCCTCGGTGAGGACGTTCATGGGCCAGGACATCATGGGGCTGTGCACCCGGTCCTGGGACACCAGGAAGGCGAGCGCCTCCACCTCGTAGAGCTGGTCGCCCGGCCACGTGAACTCGAACTGAACCCCGACCATGTCGCCGCTCGAAGAATCCGACGGCGCATGCTCCAGCATCACGGCCTCGCCCTGCTCGTGCTCAGTGACGGACTCCGGTCCGTTCCACGCGTCGGCGTCCATCGAGAACAGGTGGGCGTCGATCAAGATCCCTAAGTCTCGTACCTCATCAGACGCGAGGGCGACTCCGGGCTCGGCCCACGGCACGTACGGCTCCATCGAAGAAGAACAGACATCCATGCCAAAGTCTGGAGGCATAGGCGCTACGTCGGGTGCCACGGTGCCATCAGCGACCTGCATAGCCGGTAGTGGGGGCTCGGGCGCGAGCATCCACGCGCCAGTCGCGACCACGGCAACCCCAGCCGTGCCCACGAGCGCCGCCCGCACCCCGCGCGTGCGCCTGCGGGTGCGGGCCGCCCGGGCGAGGTCAGCGGGTACGGCAGTGCTGGCCAGCGTGGCAGCGACGGCGTCGCCGTGTGGGCCGGCGCTCGAGCGAAGTTCATCTCCGATGCGGCTCACCTCGCACCTCCAGGCACCAGGTCCACGTGCTCGGCGTGGTGCGCATGGGCGATGCCGAGCGCGCGCGCCAACTCTGACCGGCCAAACGCCACATCCGCCTCGACGGCGTGCGCGGGTAGTCGCATAGCCCGCGCGATCTGCTCGGTCTCCAAGTGGTCAATCTCTGCCATCACCACTGCCACCCGTACGCGGGGCTCGAGGCCACTCAGGGCTCGTGCGAGGGCGACGGCGCCGGGGGCGTCCGCGTGGCGACCCTGCTCGTCGCGGAGCTCTGGAACCGACCCGTCGAGGTCCGCCAGCACGGCGTCGTCTCCTTCGCGAACGTCGTGGCGGTCATCCTCAGGTGCCGCCTGCGGCTCCTCGCCACTGCCGCCCTTGACGGCATCGGACCCCTGCCCCGGAGCCGGCGGTTCCCACAGCGACGCGTCGTACGTCAGCGCTGGCCCGGACACGTCGTCCGCGCCCGCCCCGCTCGCTGTGGACGCGGGCGCGGGACTGGCCTCTTGGTGTGGCCGGTACTCCCATGCGGACAGGTCCACGGCATCGGCCCCAGCAGAGTCGCTTTCCCGACCCGGCTCACCTGCCGCCAATGAGGCCCGGTCCGCGGGTATCGCGGCCGCGGCCTCGCCAAGCTCTTCATGGTCGCGGCCACGTTGTGCCCGCTTGGCGTCACGCGCGGCGAGGCGCCGCATCTGCGCACGGACGGCATCCTCGGTCGCCTCGGCATCGCGCGGGCGGCGCGCCCGGCTGAGCGCCTCGACCATTGCTGACTGAACAAGGTCCGCGGCGGCGGACTCGGAGCCGGCGAGGAGCCACCCGTAAGCGCCCAGCCGCGCGCCTGACTCGGCGAGCACCTCCTCGATGAGGTGCGTCCGGTCACCCATGGATCCCCCTGGTGGCAAGATTTCGCTGTTTTACGCCCCCATAACAACCAGATGGCTCCATTTGGCTGGTGAGCGAGGGCATAACAGCCAAAAAGTGCCACTGGGAGGGCGTTGCGTCGCATCCTACGGACCCCGCGTGCCGAAAATCTACCGGGGGGTGACGGACCTCACTCGTCTTCCACCACGGTGGTGCCGATCACGGCCCACGCCACGGGGTCCGCGTGATTGATCTCCCAGAAGGTGTTCCAGGTCTGCTGGCCAATCACACTGGCGACCTCGCCTACCTCCGCGACCACGGTGTACGTCCCGGGAACGATTCCCTGGACCTCGGCGCACAGGGCGGGAGTCACGTCAATGACCCACGCGTCCCCATCTGGGCCAAAGGTGGCGGGCATGTGACCCACCTGATCGCCATCCTGATCAATAAAGTGCAGCACGCCGGGTGTGCCGAATGTGGGCTCGGTTACTTCAGCAGCGGCTGCCGGATCAGCGTGCAGTTCCGACAGCGACACTGTCGCTGGGGCCGGTGGCACGTCAACATCGACAGGCAGCACTGCCTGAGCCACCGGCTCCGCGACGGGCACGCCGCACTTAGACGGCCCCGACAGGCCCGCGCCGGCCTGCTCCAACGGTTGCCCGTCGCTCGCCAGCGCTTCCGCGAGCGCCACCTCAGCTGGAGCGGTGGGGCCGATGTCCGCACGCCGCGCGCGCTCGGCCACAACCTCGTCGTCCGTCACCGGCTCAATGTCGACCCCGAGTCCAGCCTCGACGGCATCAGGGTAGGAGACCGTAAGTCCGTCGATGCCATTGGCGTCGACATAGGTGGCCAACGGCACGCCCGCTTCGTCTTGGACCTGCACCAAGGTGTGCACGACGGCCTGCTCCGCCGGCACCAGCCCCACGGGATCATCGCCATCGCCGCGCAAACAATTGGCGGTGTTGACATCCGCACCCACGTACGTGGTCGTCGTGTTCGACGGCGCCGCGTATCCCTTCCAGTCCTGCGGGGCGACATCCCCCACGATGGGCGAATCCCACGCGTAGAAGTCGCTCACCACCCGCCCTTCCGACACCAGAAACGCCGCCGCCTCCACCGTGTAGGGGGCATCACCTTCCCACGACACCGTGAACTGAGCACCCCACCCGACAGGATCGACGTCGCCATGTGCCGACCGGGAAGCGTCGAAGTGAGGACCGGGGTCGAAGGCTTCGACGTTGTCCCCTTCGCCCCATCGGTAGAAGGTCGCTTCCACCTGGAGACCCAAACGCAGGACGTCCTCGGAGGCGATCGTCACGCCGGGTTCCGTCCAGGGCACATAGGCGGGCGCACCATCGCGGAAGCAGCCCATGTCCCCGAAGTCCCCGGGAACAACGTCCACCGTGCCAACACGGGCGTCCACAAGCTCGTCGGCCGGCTCTGGGTGGTGCGGCTGGACCGCCCACACACCTGCGCCGACCAGGCCGACCGCGGCGATCGCGAGCGCCGCGTGTCCCTGGGTGCGGCGGCGGCGTCCAGCAGCAATGGCGTCGTGCGTGCGCTCGGCCACCGCGTCGGGATCCATCCGCGCGGCCATCGTCTCTCCGTGGCGCGCGGCACTGCGGTGCAGGCCATCGAACATGTCGTTCATCGCTTCGCTCCCTTCACGGGCACGGACTCGGGCTCATCGTCTGCCACCCCAAGCAGGGGCGCCAGCGCGGCACGACCATCAGCGAGGTACTTCTTCACGGTCCCGGCGGATAGACCCATGGCCTGCGCCACATCCTCGACGGTCAGGTCGTCGTAGTAGCGCAACGCGATCGCGGTGCGCACGCGCGGTGCGAGTGTCGCCAGTGCACGCGACACCTCGTCTTTGGCGCCAATGTCCTCAGCGGGGTCGGCCAGGACCTGCGTGGGCACCACCCGCGATTTCACGCGTCCCCACGTGGAATGCCGCCGCAGGCCGTCAACGTGGACAGTTCGCATGGCCGCGCGCACGTACGCCTCTGCGGCACGGACATCGGTCAGGCGGCGCTTGCGGACAAACGTCTTCACGATCGCCGCTTGCACCAGTTCCTCGCCCGCATGCTCGGAACCGGTAAGAATCCAGCCGTATGAGGCCAGTCGCGCACCAGCTTCCCTGAGTACCTCGGCGACAACCTCGTCGTGAGAGGCGCGCCGTGAAGGCACGCCATGGCCTT
The DNA here is from genome assembly GCF_000975155.1 of Demequina globuliformis. GTDB lineage: Bacteria > Actinomycetota > Actinomycetes > Actinomycetales > Demequinaceae > Demequina > Demequina globuliformis. Next base: position 1,482,695 of record NZ_BBRG01000001.1, on the reverse strand, counting down.
GTCCGGCTCCCTGCGGCGTGCTGCTCATACCCATAAGACGGATACTCCCACCGCTGGGGTGGGGGTGGTCCTAGGACTTCTTCTTGGGCGCGGCCTTCTTGGCGGTCTTCTTCGCGGCGGGTTTGCGGGCCGTCGAGCGCTTCTTCGCCGGACCCTTGGCTCGCTTGTCCGCGATGAGCTCGAAGGCACGCTCCTCCGTCAGCGCCTCGACGTTCTCCGCCTTCGGGATGGTCGCATTGACCTCGCCGTCGGTGACGTACGGGCCAAAGCGGCCGTCCTTGACCACCACGGGCTTGCCGGACACCGGGTCCGCGCCAAACTCCTTCAGCGGCGGTGCCGCCGTGCGTCCGCGCCCACGCTTGGGCTGCGCGTAAATGGCCAGCGCCTCGTCCAGCGTGATGGACAGCAGCTGCTCCTCGGACTCGATGGTGCGCGAGTCCGTGCCCTTCTTCAGGTACGGGCCATAACGACCGTTCTGCGCGGTAATGGCCTCACCCGACTCCGGGTCCTCTCCCACCACACGCGGCAGCGACATGAGCCTCACCGCGTCGTCAAGAGTCACGGTCTCCAGCGACATCGACTTGAACAGCGACGCTGTCTTGGGCTTACCCTTCGCGTCCTCCGGCAACTGTTCCGTCACGTAGGGACCAAAGCGACCGGCCTTCGCGACGATCGTGGTGCCGAGCGTGGGGTGCTCGCCCAGGACGCGCTCGTCGCCTCCCTGGTTCGCGAACAGTTCCTCGGCCTTGGCAACGGTGAGGTCGCCCGGCGCCAGCTCATCCGGGATCGATGCCGTCTGCTTCTCGTCATCTACCACCCGCTCCACGAAGGGGCCATACCGGCCGTTGTGGGCGGTGATGCCGTTGCCAATCTCAAAGGTGTTCACGGCGCGGGCGTTGATCTCGCCCATGTTGTCGAGAAGTTCTCGCAACCCCTGTTGAGGCGCGTCGGCTCCGCCAAAGTAGAACTCGTGCAGCCAGTCCCGCATTGACCGCTCGCCGGCGGCAATACGGTCCAGGCCCGCCTCCATGTCCGCGGTAAATCCGTAGTCCACGAGCGTGGGGAAGTGCTGCTCAAGCAAGGTGATGATGTTGAACGCCAGCCAGGTGGGGACCAGCACCTTCTTATCCACATTCACGTAGCCGCGGTCAATGATGACGTCTACCGTGGCCGCGTAGGTGGACGGGCGGCCGAGCTTGCGGTCCTCGAGCTCCTTAATCATGGAGCCCTGGGTGAACCGCGGCGGGGGGTTGGTCGCGTGGATCAGCGGTTCAAGGTCGGAGGCCTCCATGGCGTCCCCTGTGGCGACCTGAGGCAGGCGCGCGTCGCCGTCAGAGGGCTGCTTGCCGTCCTCGTCCTCGTACCGCGACTTGTCGGTGGACTCGATGTACAGCGCGCGGAATCCCGGCGACGTCAGGATCGTGCCGGACTTCGAGAACTCAACGGCGTGCCCAGCGGAGGAGGTAGCGCCCACCGTGATCGTGGAGGTGGTGCCCACGGCATCGGCCATCTGTGAAGCCAAGGTGCGCTTCCAGATCATCTCGTACATACGGAACTCGTCACCGCGCAGTTGACTGCGCAGCGACTCCGGCGTGCGGAAGCGGTCTCCCGCAGGGCGGATCGCCTCGTGCGCCTCTTGGGCGTTGGAGTCGCCCGACGCATACACGCGCGGCGAGGTCGGGACGGCATCAGAGCCGAAGAGTTCGATCGCCTGCGAACGCGCAGCCTTGGTGGCCTCAGCGGACAGCGCGGGCGAGTCCGAACGCATATAGGTGATGAAACCCTGCTGGTACAGCGCCTGCGCCACACCCATGGCCTGACGCGCGCCAAGACCCAACTTGCGCGAGGCCTCCTGAATGAGGGAAGACGTGATGAACGGCGCAGCTGGGCGCTTCTTGTACGGCTTGGAGGTGACGTCGACCACGGAGAAGTCGGCGTGAGCGAGCCCCGAGGCCAGCGCGCCGGCCTCAGCGGCCGTCACGTGGTGCGCCTTGGCGTTCGTCATCACGCCGCGGTCGTCGAAGTCCTTACCGGTTGCGACGCGTTTGCCGTCGACCTTGGCGAGGCGAGCCACGAAACCCACGCCGGCATCGGCCCCCGTCACGGCGGCGAAGCGGGCCGTGAGGTCCCAGTACTCCGCGACCTGGAAGGCCATACGCTCGCGCTCGCGGTCCACGACCAGGCGCAGCGCGACCGACTGAACGCGCCCGGCAGAGGACCCCTGGCCCACCTTGCGACGCATCACGTCCGACATGTCCCAGCCGTACAGGCGGTCCAGAACACGGCGGGTCTCTTGCGCCTCCACCATCTCCATGTCGACCTCGCGCGGCGATGCCAATGCGCGGTCAATGCCCTCGCGGGTGATCTCGTGGAAAGCCAGGCGCTTCACGGGCACCTTGGGCTTGAGAACCTCAAGCAAGTGCCACGCGATGGCCTCTCCCTCGCGGTCTTCATCTGTTGCCAGGTAGAGCTCGTCGGCGTCCTTGAGCTTGCGCTTAATGTCAGCGACCGTCTTCTTGGCGCGCGGCGAGACTTGGTAGTAGGCCTCGAAGTCGTTGTCGACGTCCACGCCGTACTTGCCAAACGGCCCCTTCTTGACCTCGGCAGGCATGTCCCGGGGTTCGGGGATGTCGCGGATGTGTCCCACAGAGGACACGACCTCATACTCGTCCCCCAGGTAGCCGCCGATCGTGCCTGCCTTGGTGGGCGACTCGACGATGACGAGCTTGTGGGCCATATGGAAGTCCTACCTTCGGGTCAAGTGAGGGGATGCGGCCTGCCGGATTGGTTGGGCCGAGACGCTCACAGAATACATAGGTGCACGGCGGTGTCCATCGGGATGTCGGCGCCGGCCGTAGGCCGGGTCCATTGTTGTAGGCGCGGGTGTTTACCCGCCGGCCAGCCAAGCGTGCCACGATGGGCGGGTGACTTCTGACGCCGTATCCCCGCTCATGCGCCGCATTGCCGACGAGTACATCCGCCCTCGATTCCGCGCCTTGTCGGAGGGCCAAGTGTCGGAGAAGGACGGTCCAGGGGACCTGGTGACGATCGCGGATATCGAGGCCGAGCACGCGCTCACGCCCTTGCTTCGTGAGATCGAGGACATTCCCGTGGTGGGTGAAGAGGCGACGGCTGAGGACCCCACGCTTCCGGACGTTCTGGGTGAAGCCGATGCGGCATGGACGGTCGACCCCGTGGACGGCACCTGGAACTTTGCCCACGGCCGCGCGGACTATGCGGTGATGGTGGCTCACGTGGTGGAGGGCGACACGCACGCGGGGTGGATTCTGCAACCGGAGACGGGCGATCTGATTGATGGCGTGGTAGGCGGCGGCGCGCAGGTCACCAGCCGTGCGGGCCACACCCGCGCGCTGAGCGCTCCCACGGGTCCGGTGCGGCCCCTGAACAAGCTGCGCGGCATGGTCGTCACACGGTTCACCCCGCCGGAACTGAAGGAACGCGTCGAGGCGATGCTGCCCGGTCTGGGCGGGCACACGACCCCGCGCATGTGTGCGGGCTGGGACTACTGGGACCTGCTCACCGGCGACGTCGACTTCTTGGTGTATTCGCGCGCCAAGCCCTGGGACCACGCTCCCGGTGCCGCGATCTGCACTGCCGCCGGCTTCGAGGTCCGTTACATCAATGACGGCGCTACCTACCGGCCGGGTCTGCCCGGCCGGCCGTTCTTGGTGGCACGCCCCGGCGAATGGGAGGTCATTGTCGAGGCGTTGGGCGCACCGTAGTTCGCTCACACCGTTCTGACGTGCAGGCGGTGCAGATCGCCGTGGGTCAGCACGTCGGTGAGGCCGCGTTCTCCCAGCTCTTCCGCGTAGTGCGGGTTGGCGAGTGCGGCGCGTGCCTCTTGAATCACCACCCGCGTCATTCCGCGCGCGGTGAGCGTGCCCACGAGGTCGAGGATGCCCTCCCGCGTGTGGACGGTGGGGTCCACTGTGATGCGCACCTCATAGTCCACGCCGGAATTCTGAAGGAGCTCAAGCGAGCGCCACGCGGCCTCGCCCGCCATGGGCACGCCGGTGATGGCGGCATAGTCCGCAGGCGTGCCTTTGATGTCGATGGCCACCCAATCCAGCAGGGGAAGCACCTTCTCCAGCCGTGCGGGATACGGGCCCGCCGTGTGAAGAGCGGTCGCGAACCCTAGGCCGCGGGCCTGGCTGAGGGCCTGCGCGAGGGCGGCATGGCGCGTGGGCTCGCCTCCGGAGAACACCAGTCCGTGCAGCACTCCTTGGCGTTCGCGCATCCACGCGGCTACGTCCGCCCACTTCCACAGGGAGTCCGAGCGGGGCGCCTGCCATCCTGGGTTGTAGCAGTACGTGCAGCGCCATGAGCACCCCTGCAGGTACACCGTGGCGACAATGTGTCCCGGCCAGTCCGCGGTGGAGAAGGGGACAAACTCAGCGACTTCCAACGAGGGCGCGTCACCGTCGGGATGCGTGGTGTCGTCGGGCACGAAGGTCCGCGTGACGGGCATGGCGAGCGCACGGAGCGCTCGGGCGCTGGCTGTGGGCATGAGGTACCTCCGGGGCGCGGTCGATCCGCGTGCACGTTCTTGGGTCTGACCCCATGAAAACCCCTGGTCTACGCCCACAGCGGGGACCCGCGTCCCAATACGCGTGAGACAAGGCTCACGTGAGAGGTTTCACACACCCTCACTGGGGCAGGAGGAACCCGTCCCTCACCAGTTCCCGCAGCGCGGGTGCCAGGCCGGCCACCATGTCGCTCGCGGGCACGTCCAGCAGGGCCGCCAGGGCGTGCGCGATCTGCCCGGCCGTCAGTTCCCCGTCGCACGCACCCACCAGGCCCGCGAGGGCGGTGTCTGCTTTGATGGACCGCCCCAGCCCGCCTCCTTGACGAATAAGGATGTGCTCTGGCTCGTACTGCAGAGGGCGGCCATAGGTCTCCTTGGTCACGTCAGGCGCCACCGTGTACGCGGCGCCCAGGAGATCGTCGTCGCTCGCGCTCGCCAGCCAATCGTGCGCGGCCAGTACGGAGATCAGGTGCGGGCCCAGCGGCGACTGCAAGGTGCCCTCATGCTCTTCGAGACGCCGCAGTGTGGGCGACCCGTGCATCGGCCGCCTCAGCAGCACTGCCCCAAACCCGATTCCCTGGGCACCGGCCGCGTCAAAGCCCGCCATGTACGCCTCGTAGGCCGCATAGAAGCGGGCCTCGTCACGCTCGCGGGTCACGCCGGCGTCGCGCAGCCATGTCTCCGCGTACTCGGCGGGGTCCAGGACGTCGCGCTGGATCACCCACGCGTCTACCGGCACTGACGACTCCGCCAACCACTGCTCCCAGCGCTCCGTCCAGTCGTCGCGGATCAGCCAGTTACCCAAGAACTGCGCCACCCCGCCGGGGTTGAGGCAGGCGCCTACGCCGCTCGCGAGCGCCCCCACAACGCCGTCCCACGCGAGGCCCCCATCGCGGTACTCGAACCGCGGGGTGCCGGGAGGACTGATGACGAACGGTGGGTTCGAGACCACGAGGTCGAACTGCTCCCCCGCAACCGGCTCCAACAGGTGTCCTTCCCGGACGTCCCACGGGGCACCGTCGGGGCGGTTGAGGGCCTCGTTGAACCGTGCAAAGGCAAGGGCTCGGCGCGAAATGTCCGTCGCCACGACCTGCTGCGAATGCTGCGATGCGTGCAGGGCCTGAATCCCGCACCCCGTACCCAGATCCAGTGTGCGCTGCACGGGCGCACGCATCGTGATCGAGGCGAGAGTGGTCGAGGCGCCCCCGACTCCCAACACATGGTCCTCGCGAACGGCGCGTCCGGTCACGGCCTCGCCGTGATCGTGCGCGATCCACCACGCAAGTTCGCCATCCTCGGTCATGGCGCTCGTAGGGCGCAGGTCGACCGTGGCCCGCACCTCATCGTCCGCGCTGGCGCCCGATGCTGCGATGAGTCCCGCTTCGATGCCACCCTGGGCACCCAGCTGGGGAAGGGCCGCATCCGCCTGTGCGCGGGTGAGGGAATCGCCAAAGAGGAACAGTCGACTCAGCAACGCAACGCGATCCTCGCCCGCGGCGCGCGCAGCGAGCCGGCCGGGCAGCACTTGCTCGCGGCCAAAGGCCCGCATGGCACGCTCCCCCACGACATCCTGGACGGCGTCGACGGTCCATTCAGACACGTCGGAACGCAGGCGGTCAGCGGCGTTGGGGCTCAAGTGCGGGGGCGCGGTTGTCACGATCACCAGGCTATCGAAGCGCCCTTCGCTATAGTCCACGCTTGGGTGCGCAATGAGGCGTCGATTAAGAGGGGGAGCACGTGAGACTGAGACCTGACTTCCACGCTTCGTGGGCCGAGGCGGACGCCAAGTTCGAGGAGTTTGTCGCGTCCATCCCTGACCGGCGCGAACAGTTGAGAGCACTCATGGCCGCCACCGGGGGCCCTGAGCTCGACGGCACACCGGCCAGTTTGCAACTACTCAATGACTGGGTGATCGAGTTTGGACTGTCCGACCAGGACGATGGCATGGACTGGTGGCCACTGTGGCGCTACCGCATGAGTCCAGAGGAACGAGCCAAGAAACGAACAATACCCGTGCCAGACAAGGTCTACCGGCTGTGGGAACTCACCGGCATCTACTTCGCCGACATGTGCCTCACACACGACCCCACACTGCAGTGGGTGTGCTGGCGCGGCGACCACCCCATCCACATCAAGAACGCACGGTTTGTGCTCGACCAAGGCCTCGCATCCGACCCGTGGGACGTACTCCAAATCGCCAACGTCGGCATCATCGCAACCATCAGCCAACGTGAACTACGCCCAGACTTGGCGCATCCCGACCGGACGTGGCTCTACGACTGGTACAGCCGCTGGGTCAACCAGCGTCACCACCTGTATGAGACCAAACCCCGCTCCTGGCAAGCCGCCCCCACCGGCAGAAACGCCAACAAACGCATCCCCCACCACCCCGGCGCCTTCGGCCACAACCACCTCCCATGAAGCGCAGGCCCTACATCTACGATTCCTGGAAGGACGCGGACGCGAAGTTCGACGGGTTTGTCGCGTCCATACCTGAGCGGCGTCAGCAGTTGCGTGACCTGATGGCAGCTACAGGCGGCCCCGAGTTGGACGGCACACCAGCCAGCTTGCAACTTCTCAACGACTGGGTCATCGAGTTCGGCCTGTCGGACCAGGACGACGGCATGGACTGGTGGCCACTGTGGCTGTACCGCATGACTTCAGAGGAACGAGCCAAGAAACGAACCATCCCAGTCCCCGACAAGGCCTACCGCCTCTGGGAACTCACCGGAATCTACTTCGCAGACATGTGCCTCACACACGACCCCACCATGCAGTGGGTGTGCTGGCGAGGTGACCACCCGATCGACATTCATAACGCCCAGTTTTACCTCGACCAGGGATTGGCCTACCGTCCAATGGATCCGCTAAGCATCGGCAACGTCGGCATCGGCACGACAATAAGTCAGCGCGAGTTGCGCCCCGACTTAGCACACCCCAAACCCACAGCCCTCGCACGCGCGTTCGACGTGTGGCGTGCTCGCCAGCCCCAATGGTTCGCCGAACAACCTCGCTCCTGGCAAGCAGCCCCCACCGATCGAAAAGCTAACAAACGCATCCCTCACCACCCCGGCGACTTCGGCCACAACCACCTGCCATGAGATTGCGCCCTGGTTTTCATGAATCGTGGGATGCGGCGGACGCTGCGTTCGAGCAGTTCCTGACGACGATTCCTGAGCGCCGTCAGCAACTCCGTGACCTGATGGCCGCGACGGGCGGACCGGAACTTGATGGGACGCCGCAGAGCCTGCTTGACCTAAGCGACTGGTCCATCGAGTTCGCGTTCTCGAATGAGGACGACGGAATGGACTGGCGGCCCTTGTGGCGATACTGGCCTACCGCCGAGGAACTGGCACGCAAGCACAACCCGCCCCTACCTGACTACTTGTACCGCTTGTGGGAACTCACCGGCATCTACCTGGCCGACATGTACCTCGCCCACGACCCCACACTGCAGTGGGTCTGCTGGCGAGGCGATCACCGCATCGACATCAAGAACGCGAAATTCATACTTGACCAAGGACTACTCCGCGAGCCATTAGACCCGATAACCCTCGGCAATATCGGCATCATCAGAGAGTACATCCGGGTCCACGACCCCACCGCGCTCAACCCGAACCCAGCACCACCCAATCGTGACCAGCTCTACAACTGGTACAGCCGCTGGGTCAACCAACGCCACCACCTGTACGAGACCAAACCCCGCTCGTGGCAGGCAGCACCCACCGGCAGAAAAGCCAACAAGCGCATCCCTCACCACCCCGGCGACTTCGGCCAAAACCACCTCCCATGAGAATGAGACCTGACTTCCACGCTTCGTGGGCCGAGGCGGACGCCAAGTTCGAGGAGTTTGTCGCGTCCATCCCTAAGCGGCGCGAACAGTTACGGACTCTCATGGCTGCTACCGGCGGACCCGAGCTCGACGGGACACCAGCCAGCCTCCAGCAACTCAATGACTGGGCAATCGAGTTCGGACTCTCCGACCAGGACGACGCCATGGACTGGTGGCCACTGTGGCTGTACCGCATGACGCCTGAGGAACAAGCCCAGAAACGAACCATGCCCGTGCCAGACAAGGTCTACCGCCGCTGGGAACTCACCGGAATCTACTTCGCGGACATGTGCCTCGCACAGGACCCCACCCTCCAATGGGTCTGCTGGCGCGGTGACCACCCCATCCATATCAAGAACGCCCGCTTCGTGCTCGACCAAGGCCTCGCAACTGACCCATGGGACGTCCTCCAAATCGGCAACGTGGGCGTTGTACGTGCGATCAACCAGCGAGAACTAAGCCCAGATATCGCCCATCCCGAACCGACCCGCCTCTATGACTGGTACAGCCGGTGGGTGAGTCAACGTCACCACCTGTATGAGACCAAACCCCGCTCGTGGCAGGCAGCCCCCACCGGTCGAAAAGCCAACAAGCGCATCCCTCACCACCCCGGCGACTTCGGCCAAAACCACCTGCCCTAGCGGCTACGCCCCATCACGGCACCGCTCGCCTACGCGAACAATCCGTGGCTAAGCCGGCAGGCCCCAGAGCGGACCCGGTGAGCAGCGCTCGGTAGAAGTCGACGCCCCGCTCGAGTGAGGCGATTTCCACGTACTCGTTTGGACCGTGGATCGCTTCGCGCTGCTTCTTGTCCATCGCCAGCGGGGAGAACCGGTACACGGCCGGAGCGATGGCAGCGACGTGCCGTGCATCGGACGCCGCCATCATCACGTAGGGCACCGTCACCGTGCCGGGATAGGACGCCTCGACGGCATCACCAATAGCAAGCCACCGCGGGTCCAGGCCCGTCGGCGACACCGGCGAGGGCTCCGAGGATTCCACGACGTCTACCTGCACCCGTTCGTCGCCGATCGCTTGCTCGAGGTGAGCGATGGTGGCGACGACCGTCGATCCCACGGCGATGCGACAGTTGAGCGTCGCCGTGGCTCGCGTGGCCAGAACGTTCTGCGCTGGCGAGCCTTCCAACATGGTGATGGCCGCGGTGGTGCGCACCATGGCCGCCATTTCCGGCCCCAAGCGCGGAAGCACCCGAGCCAACGGGCCGCGAAGGCGACCCGCACGGCCAAGGACGGCGCGCATCGGCCCTCGTAATTGCGGCGCCACCCCCTCGAACATCTCGACCGAAACGTCGTGCAGCGAGACCGGGAAGGGGTTGTCCTCCACGGCCGCGAGCGCGCGCGCAAGGATTCCGGGCGCGGACTGGCGCGGCGGGGTGGAGGCATGCCCGCCCAGGCCTTCCACCGTCAGCGACAGCGTCGCGATTCCCTTTTCCGACGCCCCTACCACTGCCATGGGCTGCTTCAGCCCCGGAAAGGCCTCCGATGCGACCGCTCCGCCCTCGTCGAGCACCATCCAGGGCTCCACGCCCCGCTCTCGGAGGAGGTCGACAGCCGCGACGGCGGACGCGCCATGCTGCTCCTCGTCGCCACCCATCAAGAGCCACACGTCGCGCGCCGGCGACCAGCCACCGGCGAGGAGCTCCTCAAGCGCCTCGAGCATGACGACCAACGCGCCCTTGTCGTCGAGCGTGCCCCGACCATGCACGCGACCATCGGCGATCACGCCGTCAAAGGGCGGGTGCTCCCAGCCTTCCGCCTGCCAGTCCTGCGGCACGGGCACCACATCCTGATGAGCCATGAGCATCAGGGGGCGCTCCGCCGTCTCACCAGGAAGGCGCATCAGCAGGCCGGCGCGCCCCACGTGGTCGAGCTCGCACGCGGCAAACACGGCCGGGTAGGTCTCGCGCAACAGGGCGTGCAGCGCCGCGAACGTCGCGGACTCGTCCTCCGTCATCTCTCGCGGACCGTCTGGCGCAACCGTGGGGATGCGCACCGCGGCGCTGAGGTGCTCGGCGACGCGCTGGGCGCGCTCAGAGGGCTCGCTAGCACTGCCCTGGGCCGATGCTCGCTTGAGTTTCACGGGTCACTCCCCTTCCGTACGGCGCGGGTCCTGAGCGGCGCTGGGCTCGGCCGGGGCTGCGCTACTGGGATTGGCTCTCACGTCAGCCAGGTCAATTCCTGCCTCCGCCACAAGTGCGTCGCCTCCGGAGGTGAACGCGACCTTGGGCACCACAAACAAGAAGATGGTGGCAACAATGGCTGTGCCGCCGCAGATGGCCCACACCGTCATGTAGCCGCTCAGCGAGCCCGCCTCCGTCGCGCTGCCGTCCAGCGCCGTGCCGGCGCCCGTGACCAACGCGATCGCGAAGGCAGAGGACGCGAAGGCGCCGCCAATGGTCTTGGTCGTGTTCGTCAGGCCCGTCGCGACCCCGGTGTGTTCGGGCGGTGCTGCTGCGGCCGCCGCAGCGGGCAAGGCGGCGACGAGCGCGCCGGACCCCAAGCCCGCGACCACCATGCAAGAGACCACCGCGACCACCCCTCCGTGGAACGGGATCAGGGCCAAATAGCCCACCGCCACCAGCGTGGACGCCCCGATGAGCACTGTGCGAGGAGTCAACCGCGCAGAGATCCGCGCGAACAGGCCCGCTCCTACGAGGAGCGAGAACACGTACGCGCCGATCACGTAGGACGCGGTCGCTGAGGTGAGCCCCAGGCCATAGCCGACCTCGTCGGGATCAGTGCGGGCAAAAGTCGACAGCGGCCCCTGGGCACCCAACACGCTCACGCCAAACAGCGCGGACGTGGCGATGACCGGCCACAAGGCTGGACTGCGAAGCATGGTCATGTCCACAAGCGGGTGCTCCTGGCGCTGTTCAACCTTGACGAAGACCGCCAGCAACGCGACACCCAGGGCAACCATGCCCACCACCCAAAGCGTGACTCCGTCCAGACGCACCAGTGACAGGCCGCCCATGATCGCGAGCAGGCCAATCGTCATGATGGAGGTGCCCAGCGAGTCCAATCTTCCGCCGCCACGCACCCCCGTGTCCGGAACCTTGAGCACCACCACCGCGAGCGCGATCGTGACCATCACTGCGGGAATCAGCAGCGCGCCCCACAGCGGCAAGAGCGCGCCCGCTTGACCGCCTGCGAGCGCTCCACCGATCGCGCCCGCCTGGAGCGCGACCACGATCACACCCGCGCCTTTGCGCGTGAGCGCGGCCGTATGGGGTTGCTGGCGAGCGCGCGCGAAGATGATCGCCACGTTGAGGGGCAGCCACACCACGTAGAAGCCCTGCAACGCCCACGCGGCCACGAACAGCGGAAACGTGGGGGCGAAGGCAATCAGATAGCTCGCGATCATGGTGACAATCAACGACGCAATGAGGATCTTGCGATGGCCGAACATGTCGCCTAGGCGCGCCAGGACCGGCACCACGATGGCGCTTAGCAGCAGTTGCGCGGCCTCAAACCAGTTGATGTCCGCATCGTGAATCCCCAAGTGCCGGGCGATGTCGGTGAACAGGGGCGTGTAATACCCCTGGAGGACTCCGGACGTGGCTTCGACCACCACGAGCGCGCCGACAACGCCGCCGGCGAGGGCACCTTTGCTTGCCATCACACGGCAAGTATGGCGGCGCGGTGTGTCCGGCAGGTTGCACGCGTGTACTTCGTTGCCGCACCGTGACCCGCGGCCCACGACCTGGCCTGGAATGGAGCAGCAACCGCCACGAACGCCCATCGATGGCGGCTCGCGCTCCATTTGAGCCTGTGAGATAGGCGGCCGAGAGCCCTACTGTGCTTCCGCGGCGACCTCGTCCGCCTCATCCTCAATGCCGGCCGCATGGGCGCGGCGTGAGGAGATCCCCACGGTCACGACCGCGATCGCGCCGGCGATAATCGCGATGGTCCACCGCAGCACCGGATTAGCGTCATCGCCGTATGTCAACATCACCACCGCGGGCGCGATCAGCAACGCCACCAGGTTCATCACCTTGATGAGGGGGTTGATGGCTGGGCCGGCGGTGTCCTTGAAGGGGTCGCCAATGGTGTCGCCAATCACCGTTGCCTCATGCGCAGGGGAGTACTTGCCGCCGTGGTGGCCGTCCTCCACGATTTTCTTGGCGTTGTCCCACGCTCCGCCGGAGTTGGCGAGGAACACCGCCATCAGCACTCCGGTGCCGATCGAGCCCGCGAGGAACCCGGCAAGCGCGCCGGGCCCCAGCGCGAAGCCCACGAAGACGGGCGCCATCGCAGCGAGTAGCCCAGGGGTCGCGAGTTCCCGCAACGAGTCACGCGTGCAGATGTCCACCACGCGTCCGTACTCCGGCCGGACCTCCCCTGTCATGATGCCGGGGTGGTCGCGGAACTGACGGCGCACCTCGAAGACGATCGCGCCCGCCGCGCGCGTCACGGCATCGATCGCAAGCCCCGAGAACAGGAACACGGTGGCGCCGCCAATGATGATGCCCACCAGGGTCAGGGGGTTGATGACCTCATACGAGAAGTCCGCCACAGCTGCACCGGCCTGCGCGAGGGCTTGGGTCACCGCGTCCGAGTACGACCCGAACAGCGCCGTCGCGGCCAGGACCGCCGTCGCGATCGCGATGCCCTTGGTGATCGCCTTGGTGGTGTTGCCCACGGCGTCGAGGTCGGTCAGGATCTGGGCAGCCTCCTCGTCGACCTCGCCGCTCATTTCCGCAATGCCCTGGGCGTTGTCGGAGACCGGCCCGAACGTGTCCATCGCGACAATCACGCCCACGGTCGTCAGCAGTCCGCACCCCGCGAGCGCCACCAAGAACAGCGCCATCGCCACGGACCCGCCCGCGACAAAGAACAGCACCACCACGGCGCCGGCGATCACGGTCGCCGTATAGACGGCAGACTCGAGCCCCAGGCCGATGCCGGAGAGAACCACAGTCGCGGCTCCCGTTCTTGAGGTGGCCGCCACACGCTTGGTGGGCTTTTTGCCGGTGTCAGTGAAGAAGCCGGTGAGCCACAGGATGAGCCCCGCGAGACCGATCCCCACAAATACGGCCACAGTGGCCATGACGCGCGGGTCCCCAGACTCGTCAGCGATCGTAGAACCGGTGAACTCCGAGAAGCTGTCCGGCAGGTAGACGAAGGCGGCGATGGCGGAGAGCACCGCGCCAATAGCCGCCGCGGAGTAAAAGCCGCGATTGATGGCCGCCAGGCCGGATTCGCCCTTGCGTACGCGGGTAATGAAGACACCGATCGCGGCAACAAAGGCACCCACCGCGGTCACAATCAGGGGGAATACCAGGCCCTGCTCCCCCATGGCCGCCTTGCCCAGAATCAGCGCCGCGACCAGCGTCACGGCGTAGGACTCAAAGAGGTCGGCCGCCATGCCGGCGCAGTCGCCCACGTTGTCGCCCACGTTGTCCGCGATGGTCGCGGCGTTGCGTGGGTCATCCTCAGGAATGTGCTGCTCGACTTTTCCTACCAAGTCAGCCCCAACATCGGCCGCCTTGGTGAAGATACCGCCGCCCACCCGCATGAACATCGCCAGGAGCGCGGCCCCAAACCCAAAGCCCTCCAGGACTGCGGCAGCGTCTCCCCGGAAGACCAGCACCACGCCCGCGGCGCCCAGCAATCCAAGGCCCACCACAGACATCCCCACCGCGCCTCCGGTGCGGAAAGCGATCCGCGCCCCCTCCGCGCGCCCGCCAGGCCGGGTGGCCGCCGAGGCGACCCTCACGTTGGCCCGCACCGCGAGCCACATGCCCATGTAGCCGATCGCCGCAGAGAACCCCGCCCCCACCAGGAAGAACACGGACCGGCCCACACGCACGCCCGCATCGCCCGGCAACAAGAACAGCAACGCGAACACGACGACCGCGAACAGCACCAGCGTGCGGAACTGCCGGCTCAGGTATGCGGATGCGCCCTCCTGCACAGCTCCGGCGATATCGCGCATCCGTTCCGAGCCGTCAGGGGCCTTCAGGACCTGTTGACGCAGCACGAAGGAAAAGATCAGGGCGGCCACCGCGATGGCGGCAATGACGCCCACAATGAGGAGATTGTCCGAGCCGACGTCGACTCCGGAGTTGGCCAGTGTGTGCATTCGTCCTCCTTGACGACGCTCACGGGGAGACACCACGCTGTGCCCCCTACCGGGTATGACGCCACTCTAGGGGACCATGGGACGCGTGGCTGGGTGGGACCCAACGTTTCTGCCCAGTTGTGCGTCGACACTGTGAACCGACCAACCCAATGGCGTGTGGAGGAAGTCATGGCCCCGTGGCAGGACACGATGGAACAGTTGGTGCGCGACCGCGAACGCGCCCTGCTGTCCTACGCGTACCTGGTGTGCGGCGACCCAGTGCAGGCCCAGGACCTTGTCCAGGACGCCCTGGTGCGCACCTTCAGCCGGGAACGCCGTGGGCTCACGGCGGGGAAGGCTGAGGGCTACGTGCGACGCGCCATCACGTCCTCCTTCGTGGACCAGTACCGGCGCCAACAGCGCTGGAAGCGAGTCCAACACCTGTTCAGTCCTGACGCGGTGATGCCCGACGGCTTTGGCCAGGTGGAGGCCGGTTCCGACATCTCGCAGGCACTCGCGACGTTGCCTCCACGGGTGCGCGCATGCGTGGTGTTGCGATTCTTCGACGACCTCACGGTGCCGCAGATTGCGCGCCAGCTGGGGATCGCGGAAGGCACGGTGAAGAGGTACCTCAGCGACGCGATGGGCCAGTTGCAGCTTGCCCTGGGACCGCTGGAGGATGCCGAGGCCGCTACGGCTGCCCCGGCTGACGTGACGGAAAGGAGCCAGTCATGAGGCTGTCAGACGCGATGCGGGGCGCAGCGGAAAACGCACCCATCGAGGACGCCACGGTGTCGACCGCCGCGGCCGCACGTGCCGTGCGCCGCAACCGCAGGCTCCACGGCGCCGCGAATGGGCTTGTCGGCGTGGGCGCCGTAGCCGTCGTGGCATTGGGCATTGGCGTTCCCACAAGTGCCGGAGACACCGATAGCGCCATGGAGTCCAGCGGCAGCGAGGCGACGGAAGAGTCCCAGATGGATACGAGTGCAGGCGACGCCGCCGACGGCTACCGCGATGAGGGACTCGCAGGCTCAGGGGCGGATGCCATGCTGGCCGAGCAGTGGATGTGCGGCTCAGAATTTGCCGCCGACGATCCCGCGTGGAGCTTTGGCGACGCCTCCGGTGTCGAGTACAGCGTGGGAGACATCGAGGTCGATGGCAACGAGTACTGGGTGCCGGAAACGATCACGGCGAAGCGCCCGGTCGACCTGGTGGCATCCGCTGACTACGTGATTGTGTGGGACGGGCTTGTCGTGGGCCGGCTCGTGAACCCCTCGCCCGTGGTCTACGGGCCGGCCGACGAGCCATCCCTGCCTGCCGGAGAGGTGTACGAGCGCCTAGACCCGGACACCGAGTTCGGCTCGGTTGAACAATGGATTGGGTTGCAGCCTGTCAACTGCTGGGATGGCGCCGCCTTGCCCGGTGGCGACTACGAGGTCTACCTCGCGCATACGCTCGCGTACCCCGCCGAGGCACCCGAATCGCCTGATTCGGCGCCCTCCGCATCACCGGCCCCCTCCCCTAGCGCGGCGGCCTCCGGGGCTGACGCGAGCAGCGTGCCCACGGAGGACCTCGCTGTCGAGGAGGACTTGCCGGGGACCGACCTCAGTCACGAGCTGGTGCGCGTGGCCGGTGGGCCCGTCACATTGAGCGTCGACGGGGACAAGGTCGACGACCCCTTTGGACAGTATCTCAGCCCTGCGCAGCCGACTGCGGCGCCGGAGCCCGGCGAGCCTGCGCCGTTGCCAGAGCCTGGGCTTCCCGACCCGCTCGAACCCAAGCCGCTACCTGAAGGGTCCCTGACGCCGGACATTGTGCGCGAACTCTTCGCCGCGGACCAGGCGTCTGGCGCATGGGACATGGCCGCCGGGACCCACCGGTGGGTGATGAACGACGCGACAACCGGCGAGTACGCGTACTTTGGCTGCACCTGGGGAGGCCAGGAGGGTGCGACGTTCCCTTCGACGACGTCCACCATGGATGTGCTTGACATGCAGGTCGACGTGCCGCGTTCGCTGTCCGTCAGCTATGGGTTCGTCGTCGATGGCAATCCCGCCATCACCACCACCCTCACCAACGTCTCTGAGTACGACATCCAGGACTACTGGGGCTCCACGGAACCACAGTTGTTCCTGGTTAGGGACGGCAGGGTCGTTGCTGAGGGCTATCCGCAGGACCTCGGAGACACGACCGCGCGCAGCGCAGATGGCGCGGCCGAAGCGCTCATCTGGCCTGCCCCTGAGAGCCAGAGCTTGGCAGCGGGAGCGTCGCTGACCGGCACGTCATTGTGGCGGGACGTCACGCGCTGCGACGGTGAGTCAGGCGGCGAGGGCGTCCAGTCCGGGACGTACACCCTGCTGGCCTCGTCCGGGCTCTCCGTCTCGAACCAGCACTACGAGGAGGAGGTCCGGATCATGGACGACTCCGCTCCCGACAACCTCAGCTTGCTCGACGAGGCGGACGGTGCGACAAGCCTCCTCCCGTTTGGCGACACGGCGGATGCCGTCGAACCCGGCGTCGCGATCGACCCAGTCACCACGAGCGAGTATGAGTGGGTGGACTTGCAACTGTGGACGTCGCTGGGAACGGTGACGGTGACCGCGCGGTAAGGGCGCTCACCCGGAGTCTGCGGGGCCGGCCACGGCCCACGCCGTCGCTCGCACGACACCTTCCCCGGAGGCCGTGTGGACGGTGACGACGGCACCGTCCACGGTGCATGAGGTCACGGTGGCGTCGTTGGAGGTGGCACCTGTGACGACCTCCGCGCAGACAGCGCCGGGATCGGTCATTCCGGCGGCGGCGTGCTCGCGGGCCACCATCGCGCCCGCGAGCGCCGCCTGATCGGCTCCCACTCTTGCATGGAATCGTGCGATCAGCATCTGGGAGCCTGCCAATGCCACGGAGGCGGCCGCGAGTGCGACACAGATCACGGCGACCATGACTACGGCGGCCGAGCCGGCATCGGCCCTGTCCCGTTCACGGCTCCACACGCGCCGTCACCTGGTTCCGAGCAGTCGGCAGCCACGACGCGGCCTCCACGCTCACCGTCGCTGTCACCCACGTCCCCGAGCGCGACAGCGCGAGACTCGCCCTGGCATCTGCCCCGGCCACGGCCGCCTGCGCCGCAGAGTCCCCTTCCACGGCGGCCGTGCGCGCCGCGAGGGAAGCCAGGTCACCTGCTCGAAGGTGGTGGCCGGCCCACGCCACCGTCGCGAGGACAAGGCCCAGCACCACGACGACTGCCGGCAGCACCAGCGCAAACTCTGCCGTCACCGAGCCACGATCACCGCCCCCTGCACCGCTCAGCCGAATGCCGAGCGGATGACCCCCAGCAGCATTCCACGCACCTCCTCCGACTTGATGATCGCGATCAGCAACCCCGCGAATGCCGCGGCTGCGACCGTCACGAGCGCATACTCCGTGGTCGCCATGCCCTCGTCGTCGCGGAACCGCTTCCACCTGCTCCACCTGTCCATGTCCTCTCCTCTCGCCCCGGAACGTCCGGGCACCTCCAGGTTCATCGAGCGGGCCGGCAACGGCGCCGCACTCGTGGCAATCTGTGGAAGAGGTCAGTGCTGGGCGTTGCCTCGGGACACGAGTCGCTTCGCTCAGCTGCGGCGCCTGACCCGCGGTTTGCAGGCCTGCGCGAAGCGGCTAAGGTGACGCTGTGCGACGAACGCACAATGCGTGCAATAGATGCACACCTGCGTGAGACTTACTCGGGGGGATACGTGGCACACAGCAGACGCACCGTCTTACGGGGTGGAACCGTCGTCGACGGCCAACGCCAACGCACACGCGCCGCTGACGTCGCGATCGAAGGCGAGCGCATCACCATTGTCGGCACTGTCGATGATCACCCCAGAGACACCGTGATCGACTGCACGGGCCGGCTCATCATGCCCGGCTTCATCGACGCCCACGCCCACCTCGAAGGCGCCGTCTTCGACCCCGACGTCCAGCACGCCATGCTGCGCCAGGGCATCACGAGCGTGATTTGCGGCCAAGACGGCGTCTCCTACGTTCCCGGCGACACTGGGTGGGCAAGCCAGTACTTTGCCGCGATCAACGGCCCCCACCCCACCCTTGCCGGGCCACGTGTGCGCGACGCGCTTGCCTCCTACGACAACGCCACAGCCGTCAACGTGGGGCTTCTGGTCCCCGCCGGCAACGTGCGCCACGCGGTGATGGGGATGGACACCGGCAGGGCCTCAGCGCGCCAGCTGACGCAGATGAAGCGCATGGTGAAGGACGGCCTCGCCGATGGCGCCCTGGGCTTGTCGACGGGGCTCGACTACGTGCCGGGACTCTTTGCGGACGCCGAGGAGATCGCCAGGTTGTGCGAGCCCGTCGCAGCCGCCGGCGCCGTGTACGTGACCCACATGCGTGGCGGCTATGAGGCCAACTCCGAGTTTGGCGTCCGCGAGGTGGCGCGCATCCTCGAGCGCACCGGCGTGCGCGGCCACATCTCGCACTTCCACCTCCCCGCTGCGGAGGGCCGGCGCCTCCTGAGCGACCTCACCGCCGCGGGGCACGACGTCACCTTTGACATGTACCCCTACACGCGCGGCTGCACCCTCCTGGCGATGGCGCTGCTCCCGCCGGAGTACTCGGCGCTCAGCGTCGACGATGCCGTAGCGCGTCTCCAGGACACGCGCGAGCGACAGCGCCTCATGAGCGAGTGGTTCCCCCAGGTCGCGCAGAAGGCAAGCTTGGGGCCCGCGTGGCCATCGATGATCACGATCGCGCACGCGCCCCACCTGGACTGGATGTGGGCGGAAGGCCTCACACTCGAGGATGTCGCGCGCCGGATGGGCTCGACCGTCGTCAACACCGTCCTCGACCTGCTGATCGAACTGCGGCTCGAGGTGTCCGCGGTCATGGCGGTACGTGACCAACGGCCCGATGCCGACTTGGCAAAGCTCTTCTCCCACGATGCGTACCTGGCGGGCTCCGACGGGATTGTCCTGGGCGGCTCCCCTCACCCTCGCGCCTTTGGCGCCTTCGCGCGTTTGCTCACGACTTTTGTGGGTCGCTCCTTCACGTGGGCAGGCGCCGCGATGCACCTGTCCGGGCGCACGGCGGCGCGCTTTGGCCTAGGAGATCGAGGCGCGGTGCGACCAGGGTGGATCGCGGATCTCGCGATCGTGTCCCCCGCCCACGTGCGCGACGAGGCGACCTATGACCGCCCGCGCCAGCTCGCCACCGGCATCGACGACGTCTTTGTCGCGGGCACACACGTGCTCGCTGGCGGGGCGCTGACCCAAGAACGTCCAGGGCGCGGCCTGCGCAGAACGGCGGCCGCACGATGACCCAGAGCGTGATGCGCGGCGCCGAGATCCTCGCGAAGATCTCCCAGGGCCCCCGCCCCATTTCCGTCCTCGCCGAGGAGTTCGGTGTTCACCGCACCACCATGTATCGCGAGCTCAAGTCGCTCGAGGAGGCCGGCTTCCTCAGGCGCGGCGCCAACGGCGACTACCGCCTAGGCATGCGACTGATCTCGCTCGCACAGGCGGCGCTCGAACAGATCGACGTGCGCGACGCTGCACGCTCCACCATCGAAGCGCTTCACGCCAAGGTGGGCGGGACAGTGCACGTTGCCGCGCTCATGGACCACGCGATCGTGTACGTCGACAAGCGCGAAGACTCCCGTGGAATCCGCCTGTACTCGCAGGTGGGCCGCCCCGTCATCCCGTATTGCACGGCATCCGGGAAGGCCATCCTGTCCCGCCTGAGCCCCGACGCGCGCGACCGCATCCTTGCGGACGTCACCTGGCGCGCCTACACGGCCACGACGTTGACCTCGCGCCGGCGACTCGACGAACAACTAGAGATCATCGCGCGCCAGGGTTGGGCCATCGACGACGGTGAGTTCGAGTCCTTCGTCACGTGCCTCGCGGTGCCCATCGTCGCCTCGCACGGCGTCGTAGGCGCGCTGTCGATCACGACGGGGAGGGACGCCGAGGCCGTCGCTGCCCTGCAACGCCACCGTCCCGCTCTGACCGCCGCTGCCGCGCGCATTGGCTCCACGCTGTAAACCATCCCCCACTACCGTCCTAAGGAGGACCCCTATGGCCAAGAAGGCCGTGCTGATCGAGAACGCCCCCAAGCCCGCTGGCCCGTACAGCCACGGCGTCGTTGCCGGCGGTTTCCTTTACACCGCGGGTTTTGGCCCGCAGGACCCCGCCACTGGCGAGGTCGTGGCTGGCGGCGTGTATGAGCAGACCCACCAGGTCCTCACCAACGTTGAGGCCGTCCTGGCAGCTCACGGCGCCACGCTTGACGACGTCGTGAAGGTCACGACCCACCTTGAGCGTCTGGACCGGGACTTCGCCGAGTACAACCGGGCATACGGAGAACGCTTCAACGAGCCCTACCCCGTGCGCACCACCGTGGGCTCTGACCTCGCAAACATCCTCGTCGAGATCGACGTCGTCGCCTACATCGGCGACAAGTAGCTGGTCCGCCGCCGTGACGCTCATTGACCCCCACACCGTGCTGGGCGCCGACAAGTCCCTGCCGCCGTGGGCGCATGGCATCACGGCGGCGCAGGCCCTCGCGCGCGCACCGCGCCTGCGGGACTGCTGGACTCCTGTGCTCGCGATCGACTCCGTAGCCCTCCAGCACAACATCGATTTTCTCGCTGGTTGGGTAGCGGACCATGGCCTCGAACTCATGCCACACGGCAAGACCTCCATGTCGCCGCCGCTGTGGCACCGGCAGCTGGCCGCCGGGGCCACGGGTATCACTGTCGCCACGCCATGGCAGGCCCGGGTAGCGGTCGAGTCCGGGATTCGGACGGTGATGCTCGCTCATCAGGTGGCGAGCAAGGACGCTGCGGCGTGGGTCGCAGCCAGCATTGCGGCAGGCGCGGAGATCATCTCTTGGGTAGATGACGCTCAGGCGATAGCGATCATGGCCACTGCCGGACAGGCGTGTGGCGTCGAGGTGCCCGTGCTCGTGGAACTGGGTCGGCCGCAGGGCCGTACCGGCGCGCGCACTCTGGATGCAGCGCGCGCACTCATCGCGCTGGTGCGGCGCAGCCCTGGAGTGCGGCTGGCGGGAATCGCCGGCTACGAGGGCGCCATCACTCATGGTCGTCACCCCGACGCTCTTGCGACCGTGCGCGACTACGTCGCTGATCTGACGCGCCTCGCCGTCGAGGCACGTGAAGGCCAGGAGCCACTCATCGTCACCGCAGGCGGGTCGGCGTATCCCGACGCCGTGGCAGAGGGGCTCCAGCATGCGGTCGACGTGGGCCTGCGCGGCGTGGTGCGGTGCGGCGCATACGTGCTTCACGATGAGGGCCACTATCTCGAGGTCTCGCCGTTCGACCACACCCGTGTGCCGGGTGGGCTGCGGCCGGCGGCCCGCGGCTTTGCGCGCGTGACCTCGACTCCGGAACCCGGCCTCGCCTTGCTTGACGCCGGCAAGCGAGATGTCCCGTACGACGAGGGCCTACCGACCGTGCGCCGGGCGCTCAAAGCGGATGGCACAGTCACGAGCCTCGACGGACGCGCACGAGTCGAGGCCCTCAACGATCAACACACGTTCCTCCGTGGCGAGGGCCTGGCCGTTGACGTGGGCGACATCATCGAACTGGGCCTGTCGCACCCGTGCACCATGACGGACAAGTGGCGGCTCGTGCCCATCGTGGACGACCTCAGCCTCGGTCTCGATGCGACGATCGTTGACCTCCTCCCCACCCGCTTCTAGCCAGTAACCCCGGGCACATCCGGCATCTGGACCGTCGCCAGAACCGCGAGAACCATGGGGACGATGCCCACGAGAATGAAGGCGGGCAGCAAGCACAGCGTGAGGGGAAGCGCGAGCGTCACGCCCAACTGGCCCGCGGCACGTTGAGCCTCGCGCCGCGCATTGCGTAACGACAACTCGGTGGCCGAACGCAGCGCCGGTAGCGCGGAGGCGCCGCACCGATACGGCGCGCGCAGCGCACGCTCGACTTGCCTGCACACGCCAGGCGCTCGCGCGCGGGTCCGGGTGCGTCGCGGCCGTAAGGGCGCGCCTGGAGGTTCCCACGCCTCGGCCCACGGCGCCCCGCGGGCCAGCGCTGCACCCGCCTGCTCCATCGCCTCGCCGTCGGGCCCGCCCACCACGCGACCCACCGCCATGACCGCGCCCGCGACGTCCATGCCGCTCGTCAGTGCCGCCTCCACCATGGCAAGGGCCAAAGGCGCGGGAATGCCACCGGACGGGACTGAGGCTCCCGCCAGCAATGACCGTGTCCACCTGCGTCCTGTCCATGTCAGCGCCCCAGCCAGCACCAGCAACACCCACCCCACAGGCGTGGTAACAAGCACAGTAATCGCGCGAGGATCCAGCAACGCCGTGAGCCCCACGCCCGCCAGCGGCAACCACGCCAGCACGCGCGCGCTCATCTGCGGACCCGCCAACGCCGCCTCGCATTGGGCCGCCGCTTCCTCGCGGTCGCGTTCGACCTCCAAGACCCGGCGCAACACGGCCGCCAGCGGCACGCCACCAGCGTGCGACAGGCGGGCCGCGGCACGCACCGCGACTGCCTGACCTGCGCCCTCGCAAGGCACTCCGCTCTCGTCCGTTTCGATGCCCGCCTCCGCCCACGCCGTCGCCGGCGGGAGTCCCGACTCCAGCAGCGCCACCGCATCGGCCATCGCGGCATCAGTCACGTCTTCCTTGTGTGCGGCCCCCTTACGCAGCATCGGCCCGTTCCTCTCCTCCCATGGCGCGGACGAGCGAGCCCCACCCTGGCCCTTCGCGCCATCCCCGCGCCGTCCACCCCACGGCCTCGATGGCGCGCAACCCATCGTCGCCGCGTTCAAAGACCGCGATGCTGCCGAGCCGCCGCGCGCCCCGCACGCGTTCCACATGCAGCACCACGTCAAAGGCGATCGCCGCCTGCGCCTCGACCGTGCGCTGGTCCATGCCCGCGAGCGCGCCCAAGGCGACAAGGCGTGCCGGCGCGTCCTGCGGCGAGTTCGCATGCAGGGTCGCGAAGCCGCCTCGGTGCCCGGTATTGAATGCGGTCAGCACGTCCCGCACCTCCGGGCCTCGGCACTCGCCGAGCACCACGCGATCGGGCCGCATGCGCAACGCCTCCCGCACCAGCATCGGCATCCCGATGGCGCCGGTGCCCTCGATATTCGCGCGTCGTTCGACGAGGCGGACTACGTGCGGATGCGTCGGTTGAAGTTCGCCGGCCTCTTCAATGATGAGGATCCGCTCGCTCGGGTCGACCTCAGACAGGAGCGACGCCAGCAACGTGGTCTTGCCGGAGCCGGTAGCACCGGTGATCAACCCCGAGCAGCGTCGGCGCACCAGCTCCCGAACGAGCGGCACCGAGGGACCACTCAACATGCCTCCCACGGCGAGGTCGTCAAGCGTCAAGGCCGTAGCCCGCACCCGGCGCAACGAAATCGCGGTGCACTCCGGGGACAGCGGAGGCAGGGCGGCGTGCAGTCGGGTGCCATCGGGAAGGCGAGCGTCGACAAGCGGACAGGCGTCATCGAGCCTCCGGCCGCCGGCGCTGGCCATCGTGACGGCGAGAGCGCGCACTGCTGCGGCGTCGGCCAGATCCACCGGTCGCGGCTCGAGCCCACGACCCCGGTCAATCCACGCGCGGCCGGGCTCGTGAATGAGGACATCCGTCACACCGGGCAACGCCAACAGTGATGCCAAGGGCCCTCCCCATGGAGGCGGTTCGTCGCTCATGTCACGACTGTCGAGGCGACGGGTCCGGTCTCTCCAGTGCAGAGGAACAATCTGTGGTGCTGAGTCGTCTACCCGAATACCTGGGGACAACGCTTGTGCTCGCGGCGACACGGGCCTCGTCGATGTCACAGCGGGCAGATAGGCTTGAGCCACAAGGAGGTCACATGCCCCGCAAGAAGTCCGTTCCGCGGTCAGCCGCGTTCTTCGACCTGGACAAGACGATCATCGCGACAAGCTCATCGATGGCGTTTTCGCGCCCGTTCTACAACGGTGGCTTGATCACGCGTTCGGACGCGGTGCGCACGGCCTATTCACAGTTCCTCTTCCTGGTCGGTGCAGCAGATGAGCGCCAGACCACCCGCTTGCGAGACGCGCTGTCCGATCTCATCAAGGGGTGGGAGGTCGCGAAGGTCAAGCAGATCGTCAATGAGACGGTTCACGAGCACATTGACCCCGTCGTCTACGCGGAAGCCCTCGAACTCATCAAGCGGCACCAGGCAAACGGCCGCGAGGTGGTCATTGTGTCCGCCTCCGCGCGCGACATCGTGGAGCCCATTGCCCAGTTGCTGGGGGCCGACGCCGTGATTGCGTCGGAACTGGAGGTCAAGAAGGGCTTCTACACCGGTGAGGTCACCTTCTATGCGTACGGCGAGGCAAAGGCGGAAGCGATTCGGGACCTGGCTGCGAAGCGCGGCTACGACCTGCACCGCTCCTACGCGTACTCCGACTCGATCACTGACGCCCCCATGCTCGACGTGGTCGGTCATGGCTTCACCGTCAACGCGGATCGGGCTCTGCGCCGGGCCGCCATCGACCATGGCTGGGGCAATCTGTACTTCAAGAAGCCCGTGGGGCTGCACTCGGGACCGCAGACCAGGTCGGTCCTCATTGGGGTGGTTGCGGTCGCAGTGATCGTGGTGGGCGTCGCGCTGCTTGCACGCAGCGCCCCAGACCCCGAAGAGGAGTGACGGATTCCACGCAACGCTTCTGGCCTGGTGCGCGTCTAAGTACCGGAGGGCACCAGTGGTCCTGGGCGCGTGGGATACACAACGGACATATCCGACCCGTATCCTGATGCCCCACACCACCTGAAACGCGGGGCGCGCGCATGCGCCGGGAGGATAGGCAGCAATGAACAAGGGCCTCATGGCGGTTGGCGCCGTCGCCCTCGCTGGAGCCTCTGCTGCCGTGGGCTGGTTCGGCGTCCAGTTTCTCTTCGCACCCGAGAGTTCCGACACCGCCGCTGAGGGTTCCGACGCTCCCTCCGGAGCCACCGTGCCGCTGACCTTCGACCTCGCCCAGGTCGTCGAGCACGGCGACGGCCTGTTCACGCCGCCCGCATGTGGAGAGACGTGGTCCGCCGAGCCCACGCCCGGAAATGGCGTCATGCCCGTGGTGGAGGTCACGCAAAACGACTCGGGCGCATCTGCCCGGGTGGCCTTCACCTCACAGAGCGAGGGCATCACGGCCTTTCTCGCTCAGGAGGGCCAGGTCGTCGTCACGCGCGATGACGTGGTCGTCACCCCTGACTGGGGCAGCGAGTTCGCGCCCGAGCTGTTTATTACGACGGACGAGGTCACGGCAGCCCCTGGCGCGCAACTCGATATGTCCGGCGCCTCGCTGTGTGACGTTGCCAGCGAGCTTGACTCGATCCTCAGCGACTTCGATTGGGAGAACGCGACCGAGGACGAGATCAACGCTCAATACGAGAAGGCCGCCCAGTTCGAGCAAGACAATGCCGACCTGCCCGCTGGCGAGTACAAGGT
The DNA here is from genome assembly GCF_000975155.1 of Demequina globuliformis. Classification (GTDB taxonomy): domain Bacteria; phylum Actinomycetota; class Actinomycetes; order Actinomycetales; family Demequinaceae; genus Demequina; species Demequina globuliformis. Next base: position 1,456,759 of record NZ_BBRG01000001.1, on the reverse strand, counting down.
GTACGCGTGGAGCCCCATCATCATGGGCGAGCAGGCCGCGGTCGCGCGCAAGCTCGCTGAGGAAGGCATCACCGACCTCGCACTCCTGCAGTACACCGCCGGGTACTCGCCTATCGCTCAGGATGAGCGCATTCAGCCGTACTGCGAAGAGAACGAGACGCCCGAGGGCACCACGGAACTCCTGTGTGATGTCCCGCAAGAGGTCCTGCTTGAGGTCCTGGAGCGCGACGTCCCCGAGTCCTACATCGTCGACAACGAACCGACCGTCGCGATCTCGGAAGCGTTCTCCTTCACCGTCTCCTAAAACCCGCCGAATGGCTCCATTTGGCTGTTTAGGGGCGCATAACAGGCAAAACGTGCCACTTCGTGCCTGAACTCCGCGCGTCGGCCGCCACGGAGAACAGCGCCGCAGGCCTAGCCCGTCTTGCGCCGGAAGTCCTGGTGCGCGTGCGCCTCGCCGTTGCCGTGAAGGCCCACGCCAGGCGCTCCAGCGCCTCCTCCTGGATGCTCGTTCTGCCCGTCGTTGCCAGCAAAGCGGGCCATGACCTCTTGGGGCTCGCCGTCGCTCAGCGCCTCCAGGAACCCCGCGGCGTCGTCCCCCCGCATCAAGGTCGAGAGCTTGCCGTGGTGGAAGATCGCCACTTCGCCGTTGGAGCGGGTCCGGTAGTCGTATCCCTCTGGTGCAGTCATCTCCTCATCGTCACACGTGGTGACCAAACACGCTCGGTGAGTGCGGAGCGGGCTCTTCCCGGGCATCGGCCCGATGCCTCCGCACACCCCCGCTGAAGTGGCACTTTTCGCTCGTCTTGCCCCCGTAAAACAGCCAAATGGAGCCATTTGGCGAGGAAGGCGGGGGTGGATGCAGGATTTACCAGGCACCCTAACAAACCCGCGGTCGGTGGTTTACGAAACTTTCCTAACAAACTAGAGTGGCCACCATGGTCAACGATGCCCAAACTCTTGAGAACCTGTACAACGAGACGCGCTCCTTTGCGCCGTCTCCCGACTTCGCGGCCCAGGCAAACGCCCGGGCCGAGCTGTACAACCAGGCCGCGGCCGACCGCCTCGGATTCTGGCGTGAACAGGCAGAACAACTGCACTGGGACACACCGTTTACTGAAACCCTCGACTGGTCCGACGCGCCCGTGGCGCGCTGGTTCGCAGACGGCACCCTTAACGCCTGCGACAACGCCGTGGACCGCCACGTGCGCGAGGGACGCGGCGACCGCGTCGCCTTCTTCTTCGAGGGAGAGCCGGGCGACACCCGCACCCTCACCTATGCCGACATGCAGCGCGAGGTTTCGAAGGCGGCTAACGCCCTCGAGTCCCTCGGCCTGACCAAGGGCGACCGCGTCGCCATCTACCTGCCTCAGATCCCTGAGGCCGTCATCTCCATGCTCGCGTGCGCGCGCATTGGAGCGATCCACTCCGTGGTGTTCGGCGGCTTCTCTTCTGACAGCCTGCGCCAGCGCATCGACGATGCCCAGGCCAAGCTGGTCATCACGGCGGACGGCGGCAACCGCCGCGGTTCGCACCTCGCACTCAAGCCGCTCGTGGACGCCGCACTGGCGCCCTCGGAGGCGAACCCCACGGAAGCAGCCACCGTCGAGCACGTCCTCACCGTCAAGCGCACGGGCCAGGACACCGACTGGACCGAGGGTCGTGACGTGTGGTGGCACGACGTTGTCGAGCCGGCCTCCGACCAGCACTCCCCCGTGATGGTCGAGGCGGAACACCCGTTGTTCATCCTGTACACCTCCGGCACCACCGGCACTCCCAAGGGTCTGTTCCACACCACCGGTGGCTACCTCACCGGCGTGAGCTACACCCACCGTGTGGTGTTCGACCTCAAGCCGGAGACCGACGTCTACTGGTGCTCGGCGGACGTGGGCTGGATCACGGGCCACTCGTACATCGTGTACGGCCCCATGATCAATGGGGCCACGCAGGTCCTGTACGAGGGCGTCCCGAACGCCCCGCACGAGGGCCGCTGGTGGGAGATCATCGAGAAGTACAAGGTCTCGATCTTCTACACCGCCCCCACAGCGATCCGCATGTTCATGAAGTGGGGAGAGGCGATCCCGAACAAGTTCGACCTGTCCTCGCTGCGCCTGCTGGGATCCGTCGGCGAACCCATCAACCCTGAGGCGTGGATGTGGTACCGCCGCGTGATTGGCGGCGACCGCTGCCCGATCGTGGACACCTGGTGGCAGACGGAGACCGGATCCATCATGATCGCTCCGCTACCAGGTGTGACGGCCACCAAGCCGGGATCAGCGCAGGTGCCGCTGCCTGGTGTGTCCGCGGCGGTGGTGGACGACGACGCCAGCGAGGTCGGGCCCGGCCGCGGTGGCTACCTGGTGCTCGACCAGCCATGGCCGTCGATGCTGCGCGGCGTGTGGGGCGACCGTGAGCGTTACGAGGAGACGTACTGGAGCCGCTTCAAGGGCCTGTACTTCGCCGGCGACGGCGCCAAGCGCGACGCTGACGGCGACATCTGGCTGATGGGCCGCGTGGATGACGTCATGAACGTGTCCGGCCACCGCCTGTCGACGACCGAGATCGAGTCCGCCCTGGTGGCGCACCCGTGGGTAGTCGAGGCCGCGGTGGTGGGCGCCAAGGACGAGACCACGGGGCAGGCAGTCGTGGCGTTCGTCGTAATCGGTGACGACTCCGACGGCGCGAACCACAGCAACCACGAGATCGCGGCCGAGCTGCGCGAGCAGGTCAAGCGCGAGATTGGCGCCCTGGCTAAGCCGCGCACCGTGCTGGTGGTGAAGGAGGTCCCGAAGACGCGTTCGGGCAAGATCATGCGGCGCCTGCTCCGTGATGTGGCAGAGCACCGCGAGGTGGGCGACGTCACCACCCTGGCTGATGCCACGGTGATGGCGGCCATCCGTGACGGCATGGAGTCCGGTCAGGCCGACGACGACTAATCGTCACACCACACACCGCAGCGCCGGCGCTCTTCCCCAGAGGGCGCCGGCGCTGTTGCGTGCGGAAGGCATCGGGTGAGGGCCGATGCCAGGGTGACTGAGCAGTTAGGCGACCAATTGGTCGACGGACCACTCCAGGCCGAACAGGATCGCGGCTAGCCCAAGCCCCACGAAGATCGCGGTCGGCCAGGAGTGGCGGCGCCACGCGACGTACGCGACGAGGCCCACGATGGCAACGATGCCGACGATGAGTAGCCATGAATCGATGCCAGTCATGCGAGCAACCTAGCGGTCATTCGCAGAAACGATAACCACCGCCGCGCCAGCCGCGCGGCGTGCACCGTCACGCGCCGGAGATCCGCAACGACTCGGGTGCTCCCTCCTCCTGGCCCAGTACGTGCTGGGCGAGGAATGCGAACACGCCCTCGTACCAGACCACGGTGTGCTGCGGCTTGAGAATCCAGTGGTTCTCATCCGGGAAGTACAAGTAGCGGTGCACCATGGTGCCGTCGTCGGCGGCGAAGTGCTCAGCGAGCTCGGCCCACAGGCGCAGACCCTCCCCGATGGGCACGCGGTAGTCCTTGTCGCCGTGGATGACGAGCATGGGGGTCGAGATGTCCTTCACCGCTCGGTGCGGCGAGTGCTCCACCATGGCCTCGGGCGTGAAGATCGACTGCCAGTAGTCCGCGTGGTCCGTGGTGGGCCCAAACTGGTCGAGCGCCCACAGGCTCGCGTGGGTGACGATCGCGTCAAAGCGATCGGTGTGGCCAGCCACCCAGTTCGCCATGTATCCGCCAAAGGATCCACCCATCGCGGCGGTGCGGGTGGAGTCGATCTCGGGACGGTCCTCAACGGCGTCGGTGATTGCCAGGAGGTCGGTGAACGGCTTGTGGCCCCATGAGTTCCAGCCGCGCGCGATGAACTCCAGCCCGTAGCCAGTCGACAGCGCGGGGTCGGGGAGCAGCACGGCGTAGCCGCGGGCGACGGCGAGCGCGGGTGTCCACCGCCACGACCAGGCGTTCCATGAGTTGAGCGGGCCGCCGTGAATCCACAGTAGGAGCGGCGCCGGGTTGTCCTCCGACGCGTCAGGCGGGGTGAGCAGCCAGCCGCGAACGCGCGCACCGTCCTCGGCGAGGGTCTCGACATCCGTGAGCGTCGCCTCGGCTTCTTCTGCCGGGGCCGGGGTCGCCAGTTCCGTGACGGTCCCGGCGGCGTTCACGCGCACCGGGTGCGCGGGGCGCAGCATCGTGGTGCGCAGCGCGACCAGGTCGCCCGTGCCGCGATCGACGCGGACTGCGCTGTAGTGAGCATCGTCAGTGGTGATCTGGGTGACCTCATCCGTCGCGAGGTCGATGCGGAAGATGGGTCCGCGCCCGTCGCTGTCCGCCGTCGCGACCAGCGCCGCTGAGTCGTGCGAGAACTGCAGCGAACTGGGCCACCTGTCCCAGTGCTCGGCAACGCGTCGCGGGTTGCCGCCGTCGGCGTCCGCCACCCACGTCTCGACCTGTGTGGGCCCGCTGGGATCGGAATGGGCCTGGCGAAGGTAGGCGATCGCGTTGCCATCGAGGCTGTAGGTCGGGGCGCCGATGTCGACGCCTGCATCGCTGCGCACCACGGTGTGTGCTCCGGTGGCGCGGACGATGCGCACCAGGTCCTTGCGCTTGCTCCGTCCCTCGGGGACCTCGAGCGTCGCGAGCACCGCGGAGCCGTCGGGGCTGACGGCCGCCGCCGGGGCGTCGCTCCACCGGCGAGCGCCGGGCGTGAGGTCCTGCGGGCGCGCCATGTGGCGCGGGTACACCGTGGGGGCGGGCACTTCTGACCCCTCGGATTCTTCGTCGCCTTCCGCTGCGCTCGGCGCGGCCGGGGCGGTGGCCGTCTCTGCGGGGATCTCGGATGCATCCAGCGCGAAGAGGTGGGTGTGGTCGGGCCCTAGGTCGTGGTCCCAGTGGCGGATGGGATAGGTGCTGTGCCAGATGGCGTTGACCTTGCGCTTGGACCGGATGCCACGCAACGCAGTGTCCTCGTCGAGGTCTTTCGCGGCAGGAAGCTGACCCGCGGTGAATGCCGCCACCGGGGCATCGGCCGCCGTCGCCGCCACGCCACCTGCGCCACCCGCGAAGCCCGTCACAGGCCGCGCCTCTCCCCCGTTTGCGGGCAGGAGCCACAATTGCGACGCGTCCTCGTCGCCGCCCCCTGGGCGCGCAGAGGTGAACACGAGGTCTCCGGTGGACAGGAACGCCGCGCCGCCTTCGCCCTTCGCGGAGCGGGTCAGGCGCACGGGCGCGCCGTCACCAGAGGTGGGCACTTTCCACAGGGCGCGCTCATACGAGGTCTGGTCCTTGGCGAGCGTGGCGACGGTGAGCACCGCGTAGGTGCCGTCGGGCGCGAGAGCAAGGCCCTCGACTCGTGGGACGGCGATGATGTCGGTGAGGCTGGAGTACGAGCTCATACTCCACCGTAACCCTGTAAGCGGGCGCCGACCGCCGACCGTCGGGCGGCTTCCATGGGCCGCACCGCCGTGCCATTGCAGACTGAACAACTGTTCAGTACGGTGAAGGCGTGACCACGTCCCAGGCCCGCGACCGGATCATCGACGCCGCCCTGCGCCTGTTCGCCGAGCGCGGCAGCGAGGCGGTGTCGATTCGCGACATCGCCGCCGCGGTGGGCGTCTCGCCCGCCCTCATCCCGCATCACTTTGGATCCAAGGCCGGGCTCATTGAGGCGGTCGACGCCACGGTCGTGGGAGTTTTCGACGCGCTGCGCGACGTGCTTCTCGACCCCGCGACCGCACCGGGTACCGCGGACGTGGACGCCCAAGCCAGCGGACTCGCGGCCGCCATGGCGCGCCACCTTCCCCAGGCGTCCCCCGTCTTTGCCTACCTCAGGCGAGCGCTACTCGATGGATCTGACGCCGGCCGCAGCCTGTTCCGACAGTGGTTCACCATGACGCAGGAGTTGCTCGCTCAGATGGACGCCGCTGGCGCCACACGCTCCACGCCCGACCCGCCCGCGCGCGCGGCCTTTGTCCTCGCCAACGACCTCTCCCTACTGCTCCTGCACGAGCACATCGGCGACGCACTTGGCACTGATCCACTGACGGAACCAGGCATGACGCGCCTAGCGACCGCAGCGACCCATGCCTACACCCACGGAATCTTCACCGCGCCCACCGTCAAGGAGGACTCATGACCGCCACCACCACCGCTCGAGGAGTCCACCTCACCGGGCTGACCAAAGTCTTTGGCGAAGGCGATGCCGCCGTCCATGCCCTCAAGGGCGTTGACCTGGAGATCTCCTCAGGCGAGTTCGTGGTGGTCATCGGCCCCTCCGGGTCGGGAAAGACCACGCTGTGCAACATCATTGGCGGAATCGAGACAGCGACGAGCGGCACGGTCATGGTCGCAGGCGAGGACATCTCCCGCACCAAGCCGGCCAAGCTCAGCGACTTCCGCCGTGACCACGTGGGCTTCATCTTCCAGTTCTTCAACCTCATCCCCACCCTCACCGCACGCGAGAACGTCGAGATGATTGTCGAGATGACCGGCCGGGGCGACAAAGCCCAGGTTCCCGCTCACCTGGAAGCTGTGGGGCTAGGCGACAAACTCGACAGCTTCCCGGCGCAACTGTCCGGCGGCCAGCAGCAGCGTGTCGCCGTGGCCCGCGCCCTCGCGACCGACCCCGACATCCTGCTCGCCGACGAGCCGACGGGCGCACTTGACCTGCCCACCGGGCGCCAGATCCTCGAACTACTGCAGGAACTCAATCGCCAGGGAAAAACCATCATCATCGTCACCCACAACCTCTCCGTGGGGCAGATTGCGGACCGTGTCATCACCGTGGTCGACGGCCAGATCAAGTCCATCGAGTCCAACGACTCCCCCGCGGCCGCCGCGGATGTCACCTGGTAGCCCGCATGAACGCCACCACCAAGAAGGCTTTCAGGGACCTGTGGCGCTCCAAAGCGCAGGTCATTGCAGTCGCCGTCACCATCATGCTTGGCGTGATGATCTACATCGCCACCGCAGGTGCGTTCCAGAACCTCTCCGCGTCCTACGACCAGACTTACGAACGCCTGCACTTTGCGGATCTGACGGCCACGGGCGGCGACTTGGACGCGGTCGCACAAGACGCGCTCGACGCCGGTGCGAGCGCGGCGATCACACGCACGCAAGTGGATCCCCCGATGCTGATCGAGGACACCAAGCTCGTGGGACGCGTGATTGGCATGCCCACCGACGCGCAGCCGGCGGTCAACCAGGTCGACGTGATTGACGGCGACTACTTCGACGAGGGCGCCACCGACCAGATCTTGCTTGAGACCCACGCCGCGGACACCTTCGGGGTGGGTCCAGGAGACACGCTGCAGATCTTCTCCACGACCGGCTGGGTCGACGTCACCGTGCAGGGCGTGGTCGACTCCCCCGAGTACCTCTGGCCCGCGCGCTCGCGCCAAGAGATTTTGTCTGATCCCAACTCTTTCGCCGTGGCCTTCGCCCCGGAAGAGTCGGTTCAGGGCTGGTTTGAGATACCCGCCAACCAGACCCAGGTGCTGCTGCCGGATACGGCCGATGCCCGGGTCGCCTCGGAGAAACGCGAGCCTTGGGAGACGGACACCGGCATTGCTGTCGCCCAAGCGATGACGGATGCTGGGGCATCGGCCCTTCAAAGTCAGGCCGACCAGCCGTCCAACGCCACCTTGAGTGAAGACCTCCAAGGCTTTGACCAGATGTCCGTCGCGTTCCCCGCCCTGTTCCTGATCGCGGCCGGCGTGGCGTCGTGGGTGCTCTTGACGCGCAGAATCCTGCAGGAGACGCCGGTGATCGGCACCATGATGGCCGCCGGCGCCAGGCGTGGACGCGTACTGCGTCACTACGTGCTTCAGGGGCTGCTCATGGGCGGGGTGGGAGCACTCCTCGGCGTCGCGCTGGGTGTGCCGGCCAATGCCGCGATCACGTCCGCCTACACCGGGTTCATCGGGGTCCCCGACACCGTGGTGCGCAACTACCCGTGGATGCTCGTGATCGGCCTCGTCTTTGGCGTTGTGGTGGGAGTGCTTGGCGCGCTCGGGCCCGCAGTCAGCGCCTCCCGGATCGCGCCGGCGCAGGCAATGCGCCCGGCATCCGATGCGAAGGCGCCTGGCGGGTGGAGCAGGTGGGTCGCGCGGCAGCGGTGGCTCCCCGTGAGCGGCCGGATGGCGCTGCGCGACGTAGTGCGGTCCAAGCGGCGCACTCTCGCCACCATGCTCGGCACCGTGTTGGCGCTGGTCCTCGTCCTGACCTCGGTGGGGATGATGACCTCGATCCTGGCCGCGATCACGACGCAGTTCGAGGACATCGAACTCGAAGATGCGTCCGTGGTGGCCCAGTCAGAAGCCGGCGTTGGCGACGCGCTCGCCGATGTAGACGGCGTGGAGCGCGTCGAAGCCACCACGCTTGGGCAAGTCACCCTCAAGGGTCCGGATGGGACCTACCAGACCACCCTGACGGGGTTTGAACCTGACACGCAGATGCATGGCTTCATCGGGACAGACGGGACAGCCGTCACGTTGCCTGACGACGGCGTGCTTGCCGGCCAGTTCCTCTCGGAAGAGATTGGCATTGCGGCCGGGGACACCATCACCATCACCTCCGATGCGGGGCAGAACGAGGTCACCGTCGTGGGGTTCCTCGACGAGCCCATTGGCACGTCCGTGTACGCGACCAACGACACCGCCCGCTCGCTCCTGCCCAACGAAGGGACCGAGAGTTACGCGCTTGCGTTCACTGCGGAGTCCACGACGGAGACAGCTCGCGACCAGATCCGCGACACCGTCACACAGCTTGAAGGCGTAGTCGCGTATCAGGACGTCAGAGCCATCGTTGGCCAGCTCAATCAGTACCTGGGACTGTTCTGGGCGTTCATTGGCATCATGATTGTGATGGGCACGGTGCTCGCGCTGGCCGTGATGTACGTCACGATGTCCGTCAACGTCGTCGAGCGCACAGGTGAACTCGCCACCCTGCGCGCCGCGGGAGCCCCGTTGCGGAAAGTCGCCGGGGCCGTCGCCACCGAGAACCTCGTAGCGACCGTGCTGGGCATCCCGTTTGGGCTCGCAATCGGTGCCTGGTCAGCAGGTGCCTTCCTCGCTTCCTTCAATGACGACCTGTTCACACTGGAGCTTCAATGGGGCTGGTGGACGCTACCGGCAGCCGCCCTGGGAGTTCTCCTCGCAGCGGCCGTCTCGCAGTGGCCGGCGGCGCGCGCCATCCGGCGGGTCGACATCGCCAGAGTGGTGCGCGAGAGGGCGGCCTAGTCACGCGGCTCCGGCGCAGAATCTGGGCCCAGCAGTCGCTGAGCGCCGAACATCGGCGATTCTCGACACTCGACGACTGCCGGGGGCTGCGTGGCTCTAGAGTCATGCCACGGGCGAGCCGAGCAACGCGACTGCGGCGCCCGCATACAAAGGGGGCAACACATGCACGACCTACACGCCACAACGATCTTCGTTGACAGCCCGCGGGGTTCCTCCGCCGAAGCCGTCCAAGCGGGATCCCGCACCTGGCCCTGATCGACGCGGACGGGCTCGAACACGATCCGATAGCGATCCTGAGAGCACAGACACATGAGGAAGTGTCAACGGCGACGCGGGTTATCGACACGTCTCGCGCTACGGGGAGCATCGCCTCAGTGGTTGTCATCCATCGCGGTCCTCGCCACATGCTTCCCCGAGCGCTACAAGGGAGTGCTGCGAGGACTCGAGATCGCGCACTACCGCCCGACCCCGAGCAGCACACTCAGGTAAGCCCGGCGGCGCCTGTCGGCTACAACCCCACAGCGAGGGAGGCCAGCCATGTCACTGCGACGATGGCGAGCATGATGCCGAGGACAAGGGTGGTTGCCACCGCCCATTGCTGACCCTTCACGAGGCCGCGCGCCACGATGAGCCCCAGGCAAGCGATACCCACGCCACTACCCAGGAGCAGCCAGTACTCGGCGGTCGCACCCGGCGTGGTTCCCCAATAGGTGATGACGCGCCACGCCAGCGCGCCACCCAGCATCACACCAGCGGCGCCTACGACCCACGCCAGGGCCTTCATCGCTTGCGCTTTATCCACGCCGCACATCCAACAGCCGGTCCACACACATCACGAGCCCCAGCGTAAACAGGCCCACGAGCGCACCCGCGAGGACGTCGGACAAGAAGTGATAGCCCAAGTACATGCGGGTGAGCGCCACGAGCCCGGTGATGAGAACGGATGCCACTGCCCACACTACGAGCGCGCGCCGGCTCCTGCTGTGGCGCCACAGCAGGTATCCGGTCACAAGAACAAGGGTGGCCGCGCCGGTGGTGTGTCCGGAGGGGAACGAGAAGGAATGCTCTACGCCTGGAACGGCTTGAATCTCTTCGCTGGGGCGCGCGCGGCCGACCACGTTCTTCGCGATGCTGGTCGCTGCAGTCGAGAAGATCATGGCGCCCACCAGGAGCAAGGGGTCACGCCACGACTTGGTGCGCCAGCCCCACAGGCCTGCTCCGATCACCAGGAGGATGGGCAACACCACCGGCCCAAACACATTGGTGATGAAGGTCATCACAGAGGTCAGCCACGCGGTGCGGTGATCCGCCATCCACTCGATGAGGGGCTCGTCCCAGGAGACAAACGCTTCCCGTTCGACCACTTCTTCGAGGATCTGAGCGAACGCCACGGCGGTGACGGCACACAGGAGCAGCCCGGGCAGGACAGCGCGAAGCCACGGCGGTAGCTTGAGCCAGAAATCTCGCATCGACCTAGATTACGTGGGACTCAACCTCTGAGGTCACGGGCGCGGTACGCGGCAAGGCCGCATGCCACGAGCACGGCGGCGGCGCCCATCAGTACGGCGAGGCCGCTCCAGTCCGCTCCGACCTCGAGCGGGTTGTCATGCCCGTAGTAGTAGAAGGGGGAGATCCTGGCCCAGTCCGCGTAGTCAGGGTTGACCGGCACAAATGAGTTGATCCCCCACCACAGGGCCGTCAGTCCCCCTGCGCCGGCGACGGCCCACTGGGAGCGTCCCGTCGCCGCTGCGATCACCAAGGCCACGGCTCCGATGAACACTCCCAGCCCGGCCACCATGAGCCCGGACGCGGCCACCTTGACCCAGTCCATACCCAATCCCGCGACCGCGTTGCCCAGCGCGAGCCCGGCAGCGACCAGGAACCCGACAAGCACGGACCCTAGGACCATCGTGGTCGCCTTACTGGCCGCAATCTGGGTTCGCGTCACGGGTGCAGTCGCAAGGATGGCGACCGTGCGGCGCTTCTCTTCCTTTGCCAACGCGGCACCGGCGTTGATGGCGACGACGGCCACGACAAGGGGAGCGACGATCGACAGGACCTCCGCGAAGTAAAAGCCCTCCGCGGTGGACATGTCGGCGAAGCCCACCATCGCGAGAATCGCGTCAGGCATCGAGTCCACCAGGCCCGTGATGTCCGCTCCGATGGCGTTGTAGAGCACGCCGACCACCACCGACTGGAAGGCCACAAATGCGCCTCCGATGAGGATGAGCGGACGGATGTCGGAGAACGCCTTTGCCGTCACCGACCGCGTGGACCCTGACCCCGCGATCCTCGTGACCCACCGACCAACGCGCGGGTCGCGGCGCAGCTTGTCGAGCATGGATACGCGCCCGTGCCCGGCGCTCAGATCGCGACGGTTCACGCCCCATGCGGCGACCGCGACCATGACAACCGCGAGCACCAGTAGCACGGCGAGCGGTCCGGCATCGATTCCATTCGCCATGGGCTGGGGGCCTTGCAGCCAGTACCACGGCGACCACTTCGCGAGCCAGTCCCATCCGGGTACCAGCGGCGCCATGCCTGACACGAGGAAGGACACCACGATGAGTCCCACCGTCGCACCAGAGGCGAGTCCCCGGTTGCCGGTGATCGCGCCCAGCATCACCGCGAACGCGACAAAGAACACGGCGACGACGACCAGGTGCACGGTCGCGGCCGCGAGGTTCACGCCTGCGACGTCCTCGCCGGACATCACCGCGGCGAGCGCGTAACTCACTGAGGCGGTAAGGGCCGATGCCGCGACGACGGTCACAGCGGCCGTCACCTTGGACACGGTGAGACGCGTGCGCGAGCGGGGCATGGTCCCGAGGATTTCCATGGTGCCGTCCGCCTCTTCACCGGCGATCGCCGCGGCTGCCATGGACACCCCTATGCCGGCGATCACGAAGGGGCCCATGAAGTTGAACATGTTGCCGAGCATCATGCCGACTACGCCTGCTTCTGCGGAGATTCCCGTGAGTGACAGGTACGCCGGGGGCATTGCCTCGATGAACGCGGTGGCGTCATCGCCCATGCCGGCGAACGCCGCGATTCCCATCCATGCGACCAGGAACAGCGCCACAACTCCGACCAATGCTCCGACCCACCGGTCGCGCACCGTCTTGAGGTAGACCGAGCGCAGCATCACGCCACCGGGGAGGACGTGTCCGGCTCGCGCGAGGGGTCGCCGCCCGCGGCGGCCACCTCGTCGCGGTAGAACTCGAGGAAGATCTCGTCGAGGTCCACGCTGGCGGAGGCGACCGACACCACGTCGTGACGGGTGGCGACACTGAGCAGGGGCGCCATGGAGCCTTCGTACTGCGCGGTCACCGTGGCACCCTCGACGGACACCTCGTGGACACCTTCCACGCCTCGGAAGGCCTCGGGCGCGACGGGTGCGGCGAACTCGAGGGTGATGCGGCGCAGCGCCTTGTCTTGCAGGTCGCTCATCTGCTCGACCGCAATCAGGTGGCCGCGCCGAATAAACGCCACCTTGTCCGCCACCCGCTCCACCTCAGAAATGGTGTGTGACGACAAAAACACGGTGCGGCCAGCCTGCGCCGTCTCCCGGAGCAGGGTGTGGAACTCGAGTTGGACAAGCGGGTCAAGGCCCGTGATGGGTTCGTCCAAAATCAGCACCTCGGGCATGTGCATGAAGGCCTGAATTATGCCGATCTTCTGCCTGTTGCCCGACGAGTACTCGCCTACCTTCTTGGACAGGTCAGCGTCCAGGCGCTGCGTGAGTTCGTCGACAAAGCCCCAGTCCACACCCCCACGCAGGTTCGCGAGGTACTGCAAGGTCTGCTTGCCGGTGAGGTTGGGCCACAGCGCGAGGTCCGCGGGCAAAAACCCTGTGCGCCGGTGGATTTCGACGGCGTCTGTGCGGCTGTCGAGGCCGAGCACGCGGCACGCGCCCGCGGTGGGCCGGATCAGGTCCAGGATCGCACGAATGGTGGTCGACTTTCCGGCGCCGTTGGGACCGAGGAATCCGAAGATCTCTCCCGGGTGGATCTCGAAGCTGACGTCATCGACGGCGGTGAAGTCGCCGTAGCGCTTGGTGAGGCGATCCACCTCGATGGACGGGCTTGCGGTCATGACCGCTCCTTTCGCAAGAACTCGTCAAGGCGGCGCTGGGTGCCGGGCCACTCCTGTTCCCAAAAGCGCACCATGGCGTCGAGGGAGCCGATGCGGTCGGGCCGTTCCGCTGGACGCACGGCTTCGGCGGCAGTGGCCAGTGAACGCAGGCCGGCGATGCGCTCCTGCTCTGACATCAAGATCTCCGTCCACATGTCCCGCGGAAGTTGATAGTGAGCCGCCCTCTCACCGGGCACGCGGACGCGCTCCACCATGCCGATGGCCTGCAGCTGGCTGAGTTGGGTTGAGACCGATCCCGCCGACAGTCCTAGGGCGTCGGCAAGTTCCGCCTGGGTAGGGTCAGCGGGCTCGCACACCATGAGGTGCCCCAGGATCGTTCCGGCAGCGTGGGTCAGCCCGCCGCGCTCCCAGTAAGCGGCTACGCGTGCGACGAAGTCGCGGCGCGCCGCTGCGGCGGCACCTCCCCGGCCCCCGGGCCCCCTGGACGCGCCCTCCCCCACTGGCTGTGCAGCATCGGCCCTCGACATCATGTTTCAGTTCTATCTGAAACTACTGAAACTCGCAACCCGTCTCGGAGCCGGCGACCACCAGCGATGTTGCGTTTTTGTGAACTCCGCCGCCCTCTTCGATGTCCCACTAGTGCGCCGCGCGCGAGCCGTGCCACGATGGGGTCCATGACCCAGACGCCAGCCACCCCCGCGGACGCCCAAGGCGCGTTCTCCGACTCGGAGGAGACCTACCCGGTGCCGACCATCTCCGCTGACCTGGACGAGGTTGACCCGGAGCCCCAGGACCTCCCTGAGGAGCGCTTCCTGGACCGCGAACTATCATGGCTGGCGTTTAACGAGCGCGTGCTCGAACTGGCCGAAGACGACGGCACGCCGCTGCTCGAGCGAGCCCGGTTCCTCGCGATCTTCGCGTCCAACCTGGACGAGTTCTTCATGGTCCGCGTGGCCGGACTCAAGCGCCGCATCGCCGCCGGCTTCGCGCTGCCCTCGGCCACCGGCATGAGCGCCACCCGCCTCGTGGAGGTGCTGACGGACAAGGCCCACCAGTTGATGGACCGGCACGCCAGCGTGTTCCAGGACCACGTCGCCCCGGCGCTGTCCGACCAGGGAATCTGGCTGGTGCGCCACGACGACCTCGACGGCGCCGAGCAGGAACGCCTGCGCAAGCTGTTCCGTTCGGACATTTTCCCCGTGCTCACGCCACTGGCGGTCGACCCGGCGCACCCGTTCCCCTACATCTCCGGCCTGTCCCTTAACCTCGCCGTCGAACTGCGTGACCCTGACACAGGTAAGGACCTCTTTGCCCGCGTGAAGGTGCCGGAGACCCTGCCGCGCTTCCTCTCCGTCGACTCCAGCGGCCACGCCGCGCAGGTCACCGACGCCTCCGCCCTCAGTGACGAGCCGCGCTCATTCGTACCGCTCGAGGACGTCATCGCGGCGCACCTGGACTACCTGTTCCCCGGCATGGAAGTGGTCAGCCACTACACGTTCCGCGTGACCCGCAATGAGGACGTCGAGGTCGAGGAAGACGACGCGGAGAACCTTCTCAAGGCCATGGAAAAGGAGCTGCTGCGGCGTCGTTTTGGGCCCGCCGTGCGCCTCGAGGTCGTCGACGACCTTCCCACGTCGATCCGCGAGCGCCTGGTGCGCGAGCTTGGCGTCGTGGACCACGACGTGTTCTCGCTGCGCGCGCCACTGGACCTGACGGGCCTCAACGTCATCGCCGACCTTGACCGCCCGCGCCTACAGTTCTCGCCCTTCCGACCCACCACGCACCACCAGTTGGCTCCCGTGGAAACGGCCGACGAGCAGGACATCTTCCGAGCCATCCGCCGCGGCGACGTCTTGCTGCACCACCCATACGACTCGTTCTCCACCTCGGTCCAGGCGTTCCTCGCTCAGGCCGCCGTTGACCCCAAGGTGCTGGCCATCAAGCAGACCCTGTACCGGACCTCGGGCGACTCCCCCATCGTCGACTCCCTGATCGAGGCCGCGCGCAACGGCAAGCAGGTGGTGGCGTTGGTGGAGATCAAGGCCCGCTTTGACGAGCAACGCAACATCTCGTGGGCACGCAAGCTTGAGCAGGCGGGCGTCCACGTCGTGTACGGCCTCGTGGGCCTCAAGACACACTGCAAGCTTTCGCTCGTGGTGCGTCAGGAAGAGACGGGCCTGGTGCGCTACTGCCACGTCGGCACTGGCAACTACCACCCCAAGACCGCGCGCTTGTACGAGGACTACGGCCTCCTCACCAACGACCCTCAGGTGGGTTCCGACCTCACTAAGTTGTTCAACCAACTCTCCGGGTACGCGCCCAAGGCAAAGTTCCGACGCCTGATTGTCGCTCCCACCAGCGTGCGCGTGGGCCTCATCGAACGCATCAACGCGGAGGCGGACCGGGCGCGCGACGGCAAGCCCGGCTGGGTGAAGATCAAGGTCAATTCCATCGTGGATGAAAAGACCATCGACGCCCTGTACCGGGCGTCGCAGGCGGGGGTGAAGGTGGACCTGGTGGTGCGCGGCATCTGCGCTCTGCGACCGGGCGTGCCGGGTCTCAGCGAGAACATTCGCGTGCGCTCCGTGCTGGGACGCTTCCTGGAGCACTCGCGCATCTACGCGTTCTGCAATGAGGGCGAGCCGGAGGTGTTCATCGGCTCTGCGGATCTGATGCACCGCAACCTTGACCGCCGCATCGAGGCGCTGATCTCGATCGAGGTGGAGCAGCAGCGCGAGTTGCTCATCGAGAACATCGACATGGTCATGTCCTCCGACTTCTCAGCTTGGGAACTCGACAGCGATGGCGTGTATACCCGCACGGTGGTGGGCGAGGACGGCGAGCGCTTGCGGGACGTCCAGGACACCTATATCAAGCGCCAGCCCAAGCGCAGGGCCAAGCGGAAGTGACACCGTACCCGCCAGGCACCGTCGTTGCTGCGGGCGCGCTCGTGTGGCGAGTGCGCTCGGGCGAGCTGCAGGTGCTCGCTGTGCACCGGCCTCGGTACAACGACTGGTCGTGGCCCAAAGGCAAACTGGACCACGGGGAGACGCTGCCTGCCTGCGCGATCCGCGAGGTAGCGGAGGAGACGGGCAAGCAGGTCATCCTGGGCCAGCCCCTGCCCACCCTGCGGTACCCCACCGGGGAGAAGACCAAGGTCGTCAAGTATTGGGCAGCGCAGGTGGCATCTGGGTCATCCGTTGCGGTCGCGGCGCGCCCGGCCGTGAAGTCCGCATCCAAGAACGAGATTGACCACGTGCGCTGGCTCTCGATCGAGGAAGCCCGTGACCGCATTACCTTCCGCGAGGACCTACGCCCACTCGAGGTGCTGGTCGACGCCTGGGAGCGTGACAGGCTGGATACCAGGGCTTTTGTGCTGACTCGCCACGCCCGGGCCAAGCGCCGCAAGGCGTGGAAGCGGGCGGACATCAAGCGACCCATCACCAAGGCCGGGGCCGAACGTGCCCGCCAACTGGTGCCCCTGTTCGCGGCCTTTGGGGTGACCAAGATCGACTCGTCGCCGGCCGAGCGCTGCATGGCAACCGTGCGCCCCTACGCGGAGGCCACGGGCATCACGATCAAGGAGCATGACGCCCTCACGGAGCCCGCGCACGCCGAGCGGCCGCTCGCGACCGCCAACACCTTCGTGAAGCTGCTGCGCAAAAAGTCGTCGCGGACGGTGTCAGCCCACCGGCCCACGCTTCCCACCATTGTCGAGATGCTGCGGGCGGCGACGCGCTCGTATACGCGCGGGGCGCTGCCGCGGAAAAACCCGTTCCTGCCTGCCGGCGGCGTGCTCGTCGCGCATGTCACGGACACGGACGGCGGACCCATCGTGACGGCGATCGAAACCCATCTGCTGCAGGTGCATCCCTAGCCCCACACCAAATGGCTCCATTTCGCTGTTTTGGGTAGTTAGAACAGCGAAATGGAGCCATTTGATGGAAGAAGACGGACACCGGGCCGGGAGCGCCAGTCGGCGCGAAGGCCGCTCGTGGCGGCTGATGTTGGAGCCCGGGGCTACCGCGGCCCGATGTCCTGTCTCTACTCTACGTCTCTTGCCGCGCATTTGTTCCCGCTGTCCACACCTGCGCGGGCGAGCGGCGCACTACCAGGGAGGCGATGCTCCCACGCAAGCGGGCCGATGCCCCGATTCAGTCACGCTGGAACGCGCACGCACTCGAGCAAGAGGCCTTGCGCGGGGTCCAGCAGCGGCAGCGGGAGGCCGGCCGTGCGGAGTGCTCGCCCGCTCATCGTGACGCCCGTGGCGACCCACGCGGGGTCGGCCACTTGGTGCCGATGGGCAGCGCCGAACGGCTCCCGGACGGTCACGCGGTACTGCGTGGGGTCGTCGAGCCCCGGGATGGGCACGCGCGGCGTGGACGCGGGCCCGGATGTCTCAAGCCGGGCCCAACACAGCAGTGCACGGGAGGCATCCGGAGCGACCACGCCGTGGAGGATGGCACCGGGGTCGGCGAGCTCAGCGCGCACGGTGATGCCGCCGTGCAGCAGGGACCGGAACTCGCGGTACGTCGCCGTCCAGGCACGCAAGGCGGCCCGCTCGTCCTCATCGCACTGCGTGAGGTCCCACTCAATACCGGCATGCCCGAACAATGCGGTCAGCATCCGGAACGACAGGTCGGTGGTCCGGTGCGTGGTGTGGGCGGTTGCTGGCCCCACGTGGGTGCCCACGAGCTCTGGCGGCAGCAGGACTCCGGTCCAGCGCTGGACGCGTTGACGCTCCACCGGGTCATTGACGTCCGATGGCCACACCCGGTGGGTGCGCTCGAGCACACCGAGGTCGACGCGCGCGCCCCCGGACGCGCAGCTTTCAATCTCCAACTCCGGGAAGCGCTCCCCCAACTGGTCCATCACGCTGTACGCGGCGAGGGTCTGCGCACGCACGGCGGCTCGGCCCTGCGCGTGGGTCACCGCAGCGTGAAGTTCGCGGTTGTGATCCCACTTGAGGTAGTCGATGCCGTGGTCACTGACCAGGGAGCCGATGCGGTCAAGAAGGTGGGCGCGCACCTCAGGGACCGTGAGGTCGAGGGGCAGCTGGTGGCGCCACGTGGGCGCGTCGGGACCGCCAAGGATCCACTCAGGGTGGGCGCGAGCAATGTCCGAGTCGAGGTTGACCATCTCTGGCTCAACCCACAGGCCGCACTGCATGCCGAGCCCGTGCACGGCGTCAGCGAGAACCCCTAGGCCGTGGGGCCACTTGGCCTGGTCCACGCGCCAGTCACCCAGCCCCGCTGAGTCACTGTGCCGCCGGGTAAACCACCCGTCGTCCAGGACGAAGCGCTCCACCCCCACGCTTGCGGCAACGCGCGCGAGTTCTTCGATCGCGGCCGGATCGTGGTCAAAGTACACCGCTTCCCACGTGTTGAGGGTGAGGGGCCGGGGTGAGCGCGGGTGAGCCGCGCGGCCGCGCACGTGTCCATGCAGGCGCGCGCTGAGCCCGTCGATCCCCTCTCCCGACCACGCACACAGCACGACCGGGGACTCGTACACCTCGCCGGCATCCAGCCGCACCTCGCCTGGCAGGAGCAGTTCACCCGCCACGAGGGCGGACTGATGCACACCGGCGCCCTCCGGCAGGCGTTCCACGATGACCTCGTGGTTGCCGCTGAACGCCACGTGGGCGGCCCACACCTCTGCCTCGCGGAAACCGCAGCCGGCTTCCGCGACCATGGTGAGATACGGGGCGTCGTGCCCCGGGCGGCCGCGACGCGACGCGCGCACGTGAGCACCGTCGCGCACCGGCGTGCGCTGCGGAGCGCGCTCGCGCGTCCAGCGTCCGGTCTGGTCGATGATCTCGCTCGCGCGTGCAGGCAGCGGCAGCACAGCGCGGACGCCGAGTACATCGAGGGGGCCAGCCGCATGCTCAGCCGCCTCGACAGTCGTCGCCACGGAGAGCACGCCCCACTCGTCCAAGCCGTAGGTGACCTGCACTGAGGCCCCCGCCGAGGCATCGTCCCACCGAAGTACGAGCCGGTTCCCGGCACGGTCGGCGCCGTCAAAGCGAAGGTGCGGCGCCGGCAAGGCGCCGGCGCGGTGCCATGCGAGCGCGGGCGTACCCGACCAGCCCGTGCTTTCCACCGGCAGCACGGGGAATACGCGGGGCTCATCGAAAGAGCTGAACGTGACTGCCGGCAGGTCACTCGCTGCGAGCGCCTCGACGTCCGCGTCTGTGAGTTCGGCGCCCCAGTGGACTATGCGCGCGCCGCGAGAATCTGCCGCGACGGCAAAGCTGACGCCTGCGGCGTTCAGGTGCCACACCTGGTGGTCGTTCATGGTGTTCCCACTTTCACACAGTCGTGGGGGTGGGCGACGGTTGTCACCCACCCCCACGATATTTCTTGCGTGGTGTTATGAGACCTGGCGGTTACTCGGCCACCGGGATCGACTGTGCGTTGAGCGCGTCGATGGTCTTCTGGTTGCCGGTCGTCAGGGCCTCAGCCAGCGTGCCGGAACCGGTCGCCGCAGCCTTGAAGCCGTCAGAGGCGTCCGCGTAGACCTGGGTCATGGTGGGGCCCCACGTGAAGTCGGGCACGACCTGCTTGGCGGCCTCGGCGAACACGTCGTAGATGGGCTGGTCGTCGTAGAACTCGACGCCCTCCTTGAGCACCGGAAGCTCCAGGCCTGCGATGGTTGCCGGGTAAAGGTTGGCGGCCTCGTTGAGAGCCGTCAGTGCCTCTTCCGACGTGTTGAGCCACAGCGCGAACTTGGTGGCCTCGTACATGTGCTCGCTGCCCTTCAGGACTGCGGTCGAGGATCCACCCCAGTTACCGGCGTCCGTACCGCCCTCTTCCCACTGCGGTGCGGGAGCGACGGCCCAGTTGCCAGCGGTGTCAGGCGCACCCGAGGCGATGGAGTTGGCGCCCCAGACGGCCGAGACCCAGGTCCACACCTCGCTCGAGTTGTACGCGTTGTTCCACTCGTCGGTCCAGGCAGGGTAGGTCGCGACGAGGTCCTCGTCGAGCAGGCCCTGCCAGTAATCGGCGACCGCCAGCGACGGGTCGGAGTCGAGCTCAACGGTCCACTCGTCGCCCTCGGTGGAGAACCACTGACCGTCTGCCTGCCACACAAAGCCAGCGAACTGGTTGATGTCCGTCTGCGAGAAGTTGGTGATGTAGCCACCGGCCTCGCGCACCTGCGCGGCGGCCTCAGCGTACTCATCCCACGTGGTCGGGATCTCGATGCCGTTTTCCTCGAACAGGTCCTTGCGGTAGAACATCGCCATGGGGCCCGAGTCCTGCGGGATGCCGTAGATGCTGGACTCCTCGCCGAGCGTCACCTGGCTCCAGGTCCACTCCACGAACTCCGACTCGGCCGCGACCACGTCTTCGCAGGCGCTCAGGTCTTCGAGTCCACCCTGGACGCGGAAGTTGGGCAGGGCGTCGTACTCGATCTGACCCAGGTCAGGAGCGTTGCCCGCCTCGATCTGGTTGAAGAAGTTCTGGTACGTGCCACCCAGGCCGTTGGGGCCAGTCTGGACCTCGACCTGAATGTCAGGGTTCTGCTCGTTCCAGATGTCGACGACACCCTCGATGCCGGGGATCCACGTCGTGAAGCTCAGCGTGACGTCCTCACCGGCAGGGGCGCAGGCGCCGCCAGCGGCGTCCGCACCCGAACCCGAGGCGGCGGCCTCAGATCCCTCGTCACCGCTGGAACACGCTGCGAGCGCGAAGGATGACAGCAGGGCGACCACGGCCGCCTTTCTCATGTGCTTCATTGCAATGCCTGCTTTCTCTCTTTGAACGGCGCAGCCGGGCGCTGCGCCGGGGTTGCTACTTGACGGCGCCGGCACCAAGGCCGCTGCGCCAGAACCGCTGCAGCGACAGGAACGTCACGACGAGCGGGAT
Source organism: Demequina globuliformis (assembly GCF_000975155.1). Taxonomy (GTDB): domain Bacteria; phylum Actinomycetota; class Actinomycetes; order Actinomycetales; family Demequinaceae; genus Demequina; species Demequina globuliformis. The sequence goes on along the minus strand of NZ_BBRG01000001.1, from coordinate 1,435,571 downwards.
AATCGACACCAAAGCCCCGACCAGCACCAACATGCGCAGTTCCGGGATCTGGTTGAGTTGGGTGTTCCAGCCGTACAGCCCGAACGTGACGGGGAACAGAGCCTCGTCCCGCAGCATGATCAGGGGCAGGAAGAAGTTGTTCCAGATCGTGACGAACTGGAACAAGAACACGGTGACCAGCGCGGGGGACATCAGGCGCAGGCTCACGGTGAAGAAGGTCCGCAGCTCTCCGGAGCCGTCCAAGCGGGCGGCCTCCAGGAGCTCGTCCGGTACGGAGCCTGCCGCGAAGATGCGCGTCAGGTACACGCCGAAGGGGCTCACGATGGACGGCAGGAACACCGCCCAGAACGTGTTGGTCAGTTCCACCTGGCTGAACAGCAGGAACAGCGGCAGTGCGAGGGCCGTGGCCGGCACCAGCACGCCACCCAGGACCACCGAGAACATGAACTCGCGGCCACGGAAGTGGTACTTGGCCAAGGCGTAGCCGCACATGCCAGCCAACAGAGTCGCCACCAGGCCACCGAGCCCCGCGTACAAGACCGAGTTGCCTAGCCAGCGGAGGTAGACGCCGTCGCGGTAGGCGAAGAGGTCCCCGAGGTTCGACAGCAATTGGGGGTCGGCGAACCACAGCGGGTCGGAGGTAAGGATGTCTCCGGTGGACTTGGTCGAGGCGACGAACAGCCACCAGATGGGCAACAGGAAGTACACCGTGAACACGCTCATGATGATCATGGCGGTGGTGCGGGACATGAGGGAATCGCGCGGACCGCGAGCGGTGCCGCGGGTGCGTACAGCCGTGGTGGTCACGAGATGCCCTTTCGCTGGGTGAACTTCAAGAAGCTGAACGACAACACGAAGGTGACGAGGGCGAGCACCACTGACATTGCGGCGGCCAGGTTCGTGTTGGGGACCGATGCCGTGGCATAGACGGTCATGTTGGGTGTGAACGTGGAGGTCACCGCGGAGCTGAAGGACTGGAATACCTGCGGCTCAGCGAGCAACTGCAGCGTTCCGATGATCGAGAAGACCGCGGTCATGATGATCGCGGGCCGCACCAGCGGGATCTTGATGGACCACGCGATGCGCAGCTGACCCGCGCCGTCCAGCCGGGCAGCCTCGTAGAGGTCGCTCGGGATCGACAGCAAGGACGAGTAGATGATCAGCATGTTGTAGCCCACGAACACCCACGTCACGACGTTCGCGATGGACCACAACACGAGCTCTGGGCCCAGGAGGTCGACGGAACTGGTCAGCGATGTGAACGGCGAGAGGTTGGGCGACAGCAGGTTGCCCCACATGATCGCCGCGATCACCCCGGGGACGGCGTAGGGCACAAAGAAGGCGAGGCGGAAGAAGCGCCGGCCTTTCAGGAGTGACGAGTCCAGGAGCAGCGCGAACAGCAGCGCTAGGCCCAGCATCACCGGCACCTGCACAATGCCGAACAGGAACATCCTGCCCATGGAGTCCCAGAAGGCCTCGTTCTGGAACACCAGGGCGTACTGCTGGAAACCGCCGAACACCTTGGTCGCTTCGCCGTAGGTGCCATCGCGCTCGACGACGAGCAGCGACTGCCAAAACGCGTAGCCGATGGGGATCAGGTAGAACAACACGAACAGCGTGCAGAAGGGAATGGTGAGCGCAGCGATGGCGCCCTTGTGTTGCACCTTCAGCGGGGTACGGCGCGGTGGCGTCGATGCCACGCTCGCCAATGCTGGTGCGGCACTCATGCCGCCTCCTCTCGTACAACTGCGACGTCACCCGAGGCGAGCGCCGTGTCTGGCTGCCACGGCTGGCCCGTGAGCAGGTTGGTGCCGCGCACATCCACGCATGCGGGCTGGCTGGAACTGTTCGCGATCACGACGTAGGACCCGTTCTCGCCGGAGCGCCGCACCGCGGTCACGCGCGCGTTGGCGCCACCAATGCGCGGGATCTGCGCCTGATCGGCGAGCTGGCGGGCCAGGTCGGCGTAGGCGGCAGGGCCCAATGCGGTGGCGCAGTACCACGCCGTGCCAGCCCCGTACGAGTGGCGCGTAAGTGCGGCGCCGCCGGCCATGGGACCGTCCACGAAGGAGTCCTGCGCCATCGCACCGCGCAGCGTCACTCGCTCTGACCACAAGGTCGCCTGTGCACCGGACTCAAGCGTCACGGTGTCGCCCTGAGGCAGGGGCGCAAACTCGTCCACTACTACCCCAAGGAGATCGCGAAAGGCTCCAGGGTAACCCCCGGCGCGTACCCGGTCGTGCGTGTCGACGACTCCGCTGAAGAACGTCACCAGAGCGTGACCTCCGCCCTGCACATACTCGTCGAGCGCGCCGGCTGCGGCGTCGCTGACCACGTGCCACGCGGGCGCGATCACCAGTGAGTAGCGGCTCAGGTCGGCCGTGGCCGGGACCACGTCGACCGTGACTCCCGCCGCGCTCATGGCAGCGTGGGCGGCGTGTACTTGCTCGAGGTAGCGCACGTGTGAGCTCGGCACGCTCTCGCCATCCACGGCCCACCAGGAGGGCCAGTCAAAAATGATGGCTGCGTGCGCCTCGGTGCGCGTGCCGGCCAGTTCGCCGACCGCGGCGAGCTCGGAGCCCAGGTCTCGCGCCTCCTCCCACGCGCGGGACTGGGTGCCGGCGTGCGGCAGCATCGCCGAGTGGAACTTCTCGCTTCCCTGCAGGGAGGCACGCCATTGAAAGAAGTGAATGCCATCTGCACCGCGAGCCACGTGGGAGAAGACGTGGCGCCGCAGTTCGCCCGGGGCGCGCGTGGAGTTCAGTGGCTGCCAGTTGACCGCACCCACTGCGGTCTCCATCAACAACCACGGCTCGCCGCCGGCGAGGCCACGCGTGAGGTCCGCGCTGAAGTGCATCTCCGCTTCCGAGTCAGCAAGGCGGTGGTCCAGGTAGTGATCGTTGGCGATCACGTCCATGTGTGGGGCCCACTGTGCGTAGTCGAGATTCCGGATGTGCGCCGTGACCATGAAGTTGGTGGTCACGGGCACTGAGGACTTCTTCCGCAGCACGTCCTGCTCGGCGCGGTACTGCGCCAGCAACGCGTCGGAACTGAAACGGTGGAAGTCGAGGACCTGGCTTGGGTTGCGGGAAGACACTGTCGCGAGCGGCGGGAGGATCTCGTCAAAGGCTCCGTAGCGCTGGCTCCAAAACGAGGTGCCCCAGGCGTCGTTCACGGCGTCGATCGTTGCGTAGCGCTCCCGAAGCCACTCGCGGAAGGCCGCGGCGCTGTGGTCGCAGTAGCACAGCGCGTTGTGGCAACCGAGCTCGTTCGAGACATGCCACAGGGCTACCGCGGGGTGGTCGCCGTAGCGATCGGCCACCCGTGCGACGAGGTCGAGCGACCGCGCGCGGTACTCAGGGGAGCTGGGGCACCACGCCTGTCGCCCGCCAGGGAAGCGACGCGTGCCATCTTCCATCACGGGAAGGATCTCGGGGTGGGCGGTGGTGAGCCACGGCGGGGTTGACGCGGTTCCGGTGCCCAGATTGACCGCGATACCGCGGGAGTGCAGCAGGTCCAGCACGGCGTCCAGGCCCTCGAAGTCCCACACGCCGTCTGCGGGGTTGATGTGTGCCCAGCCAAAGATGTTGACGGCGACCATGGTGACGCCCGCCTCCACCATCAGGTCGGCATCGAGCTCCCACACCTCGCGTGGCCACTGCTCGGGGTTGTAGTCGCAGCCGTACGCGATGGCGCCGCGCCAGGGCGCACCAGCGGGAGCGCTGGGTGGCGTCGAGTGAGACATGGGACCTCGCCTGAGTAGTCGCTAAGTGTGCACGTGCACACTCCGCGTCAGCGCTAGGCCCACAGCGATGTGTGCACGTGCACAGAATGGGCGGCGATGGTGGCACCGCCGTTTCTGTGCACGTGCACACACTATTCACGATCGGCAGTTCTCGTCAAGCCCCCCGGGTGAGTAGGGTGTCCCCATGAGTCAGGGTGGGCAGAGTCGCAAGCGTGCAACGGTCCACGACGTCGCACGCACGGCCGGAGTCTCCCGCGGCACGGTGAGCCGCTTTCTCAACGGCGAACGCTACGTCTCTGCGGCAGCCCGCAGCGCCATCGAGCAAGCCATCGCTGAGGTCGGCTACTCCCCCAACACGGCAGCGCAAAACCTGGTGCGTCAACGCACCCAGGCCGTCGCCCTCATCGTGCACGAACCGCACCATTTGTTCCTCGAAGACCCCAACATCGGCGCGATTACCTTGGGCGCAAACGCCGCTCTGTCAGAGGCCGACTACCAGCTAGTTTTCCTCATCGTCGACTCCGCGCGCGACACCTCTCGCGTCGCTCGCTACCTTGCCGGCGGCTTTGTCGACGGGGCCATCGTGGTGTCCGCCCGCGTCGATGACCCCATCACCCGCGCCATTGAACGCGTGCAAGTGCCCGCCGTCTTTGTGGGCCACCCCCCTGGCCTCACGGCCCCCTGGGTGGGGATCGACAATCGCGGCTCCACTCGCGAGCTCATTGAGCGACTCATGGCGACCGGCCGGTCACGCATTGGCATGATCGCCGCGGCGCTCGACCGCGACTCCGGTGCCGACCGGCTCGCGGGCTTCACCGACGCCCTGGGCGACCGCTTTGACCCTGTGCTGGTCGAGGAAACGCCGCTCTATACGTTCCGCGGCGGAGCGGACGCCATGCGTGCGCTGCTTGAGCGCGCACCGGACCTGGACGGCGTCTTCGCCGCATCCGACTCGCTCGCTGCGGGAGCCATGCAGGCGCTCCAGGACATGGGCCGGCGGGTGCCAGAGGATATTGGCGTCGTGGGTTTTGACGACAGCGCGTGGGCGCACCGCACCAGTCCCGCGCTGTCCACCGTGCATCAGCCAGCGCGTGGTCTGGGAGAGGCAGCGGCCGCAGCTGTGCTTGCTGCCATCGCTGGAGAGGACGGACCCACGAGCGGCGTCCTTCTTGACACGCCCGTGGTGTGGCGCGACTCTGCGTAGCGCCAGCGCCTAGTCCAGGCGGTCCTCGCGCCACATGGATGCGCACTTCTCCAGCTCTTCGCCGGTGCGCAACAACTGCGCGGCGCGCAGCGACGTCTCGTGGGCACGCCTGTCGTTGTGACCGTCGTCTGACTCGGCCTCATACGCGGCGCCGGTGGCCACGACGCGGCAGAATGCGCCGGCCCGCTCGAGTGCGACCGCGAGGTCTCCCGAGAACACGCCCGACAGCACAGAGTCCGCGAGCGCCTTCACTTCCGTAGGCCCGGGCGGGTCCTCGACTCCGGCGATGGCATGCCGCACGTGAGCGGCGTGCACTCCATGGTGATACGAACGTGCAACGGAGGGCGCATCAAACTTCACCCACTCGCGCAGCATGTAGATGCGCCACAACGCGCCGGGGAGCGTGGTCGCGCCGGCCTTGGACCACATCATGGCAACGGTATCGATGCCCTCCTCGTCGACCAGCCGCACCAGACGCTCAGTCAGCGACGGGTCCTGCGACGCTCGGGCTTGCGACACGAGCGCCAGCGCAGTTTCGTGCGCAATGAGACCGCGGTCAGCGGGGTCAATGTCGCCTTCGATCTGCTCAGCCTCTTCCATGTCCAGCATGGCGGGGCGCCTGAAGCGCGGGACGGCCAACTCAGGCGCCCTGAGTTCCGTCAGCGTCCTCGAAGGTGAGGCACACAGAGTTGATGCAAAAGCGGTCACCGGTGGGCGTCTGCGGCGCGTCCGGGAAAACGTGGCCCAGGTGCGAGTCGCAGGTAGCGCAGCGAACCTCGGTGCGGATCATGCCAAGCGATGCGTCCTCGCTGAGGACCACGGCGTCGTTCTCTGCAGTAAAGAAGGACGGCCAGCCACAGTGCGAGTCGAACTTGGTGTCTGAGCGGAACAACTCGGCGTTGCACGCGCGGCAGCGATACACGCCTTCGCGGGTGTTGTCGAGGAGCTCGCCGGTGAAAGCGCGCTCCGTACCCGACTCGCGAAGCACCTGGTACTCCTGGTCGGACAGGATTTCGCGCCACTCGGCGTCAGTGCGCTCAACCTTGGGGGACATGGCTTTCTCCTTGTCTGGCCCGCGTTCGCGCGGACCCCGTGTAGAGGAACCCGCCACGGCGGCACGCCCGAGGGTCTTGTGGACTCATCTCAAGGGTACGTGCCAAGCGACGCGCCATGCTGGACTGGCTGAGGGGGGGGTATTCAGCCCAGCAGGCGCGTCGCCAGTGGAGCCCATGCGGCTCACGCCGTGGCGGGTTCACTTACTTCTACGCACTTAGGCCTTGGTTTGTTCCCCGGTGGCCAAAATTCTTGTGAGCCGATGCCTCAGAGACGGCACGAGCACCTCGCCGAGGAGGGGGCGATGTCACATTTACGCAACATCACAGTGACGGATTCCTATTTTCGCAATATTCCGCTACCGTAAATCGCGCCGGGCCTGGTTAGGCCCCATTCGACGTCGAAGTCACCTCACTCATCCCACCTCAGGAGAATCATGTCTGCTGTCAAGACGCTGCGCCTTCCGGCGCTCGCCGCCGTTGCCGCAATTGCTCTCGCCGCGTGCGCAACCGACGCCGCCGAGGAGGCCGAGACCTCCACGACCGCCGCCGCCGGCGCCACCACGGAGGCAACCGCCACCGCAGACGCGGCCGCAGAGGCTCCCACCGAGGTCACCGTGGCGACCGCGCAGGGTGACGTCACCGTGCCCTTCGACCCGCAGACGGTCGTTGTCTTCGAGCACGGCATCCTCGACACCATTCAGGCGCTGGGCGCCTCGGAGAACGTGGCAGGCATCCCTCACCACGCCCTTCCCGACTACCTCGCCACGGACTTCGAGACCTCGACCGAGAACACTGGCACCCTCTTCGAGCCCGACTACGAGGCCATTAACGCCGTGGAGCCTGACCTGATCATCGTGGGCGGCCGTTCCGCCGCGACCATGGCAGACATGGAGGCGATCGCCCCGACCATCGACCTGTCCTTCGGCTGGGGCAGCGCTCCGTTCCAAGAGTCCTTCATCCGCAACACCACGACCATTGGCCAAATCTTCGGCGCCGAGGAAGAGGCCCAGGCCGCCGTCGACGAGGTAACCGCGAAGGTCCAGGCCACGGCCGCCCAGGCCGCAGACGCTGGCGCTGGCCTGGTCGTCATGACTTCCGGCGGAGAGCTGTCCGCCTACGGCCCCTCAGAAGAGGGTCGCTTCGACTTCGTCTACAACCTGCTGGGCGTCGAGCCCGCTGCTGAGCAGATCGCGATCGACTCGCACGGTGACGCCATCTCCTTCGAGTACCTCGCCGAGCTCGACCCCGAACTGCTGATTGTGCTCGACCGCGACGCTGCCATCGGCACCGAGGGCGCTGAGGCCGCACAGGCCATCCTCGACAACGACCTCGTGAACGGCACCACCGCCGTCGCGAACGACGACGTCGTGTACGCGGACACCGCCAAGTGGTACCTGTCCTTCGGCGGCCTGACGTCGGTGAACAGCATCATCGATGAGGTTGCCTCGATCGTCGAGTAAGGCCTTGGCACCTTCACGCTCTAGCGTCGCGGCCGCTGCCCCCTGGGTAGCGGCCGCGGCGGTGCTTGTCCTCGGCGTGGTCTCCGTGTTCATCGGAGTCGCCCAGGTTGACTTCAGCGCCATATGGTCCGACCCAGCTGCGCGCCAGGTCCTGGTGCAATCGCGCCTGCCCCGCACCTTCGCGATCATTCTGGCGGGTGCGGCGCTCGCCGTCGCCGGCCTCATCATGCAACACCTCGCGCGCAACCGGTTCGTGGCACCGTCCACCGCCGGCACCGTGGATGCGGCCGCCCTGGGACTGCTGGCCGTCACGATCATTGCCCCGGGGACCGCGATCATGGGCAAGATCGCCATTGCTTGCGTCTTCGCACTCGCCGGCACCGCCCTCTTTATTGCGCTCATCCAACGCGTCCAGTTCAAGGACGTCGTGTTTGTCCCCCTCGTGGGCATTGTGCTCGGAGGCGTGTACGCGGCCATTGGCGAGTTCTTCGCCTACCGCACCAACCTCACGCAAACCATGAGCGTGTGGATGAACGGCGACTTCTCCGGAATCATCCAGGGCCGCTACGAGACCCTGTGGCTCGCGGGCGGCGTCGCCGTGCTCGCGTACGTCTTCGCGAACTGGTTCACCGCCGCTGGCATGGGAGAAGAGTTCGCCACGAACATTGGCGTGAACTACCGGCTCGCGATGGCCGGGGGCCTCACCATCGCCGCGCTTGTCACGGCCGTCGTCGTCACCACCGTGGGCGCTATCCCCTTCCTGGGGCTGATCGTCCCCAACATCGTCACCATGATGCTTGGCGACAACATTCGCCGCGTCCTGCCCACGACCGCGCTCCTGGGCGCAGCACTCGTGCTGGTGTGCGACATCGTGGGACGCGTCGTGATCTTCCCCTACGAGATCGCCGTTGGCGTGATCGTCGGCACTATCGGCTCCGCCGTCTTCCTCACCCTCATCCTGCGACGGAGCAACCGCTATGCCACAGCGTAAGCAGCCCACCCTCGCCCTCCCCACGGAGGCCGAGGTCTCCGACCCGGCGGCCCGGGCATCGGCCCACTCCACACGCCACCTCACCACCCGGCAAAAGCGCGTCTTCGCGGGCCTGGCACTCCTCCTGCTCGCCGCGCTGGCGTTGTTCCTCACCTGGGACGTCAACGGCCACTGGGACTTCGCGCTCCCCCGCCGCAGCGAGCAGGTCGTCGCGCTCACAGTCGTCGGAATCGCGATCGCGACCTCAACGGTGGTGTTCCAGACCCTCACGGCGAACCGCATCCTGACGCCGTCGATCATGGGCTTCGACGCCCTCTACGTTCTGGTCGCGACGGCCCTGGTATTCCTCCTGGGATCCGCCACCGTGGCGCGGATCGACCCGCTCGTGATGTTCGCCGCCAACACGGTTCTCATGATGGGCTGCGCGACCGCGCTGTACCGGTGGATTCTGGGCAACGGCGAGCGAGGGCTCTACACCCTCATCTTGGTTGGCGTTGTCGCAGGAACGTTCTTCAGCTCGCTGACGAACTTCATGTTCCGCACCATGGACCCCAACGAGTTCGACTCGCTGATGTCGACGCTGTTTGCCTCGTTCAACGCGATCGATACCACCCTGCTAGGGATCGGTGGCGCGATGCTGATGGTCGGCATCGTCGCGGTGTTCCGCATGGCCGGAAAGCTAGACGTCCTCAGTCTGGGCCGCGAGCGCGCCATCACCCTTGGGCTCGACTACCACCGCACCGTGACGTGGTTGTTGCTCATCATCGCGCTGCTGGTGTCCGTCTCCACCGCGCTCGTGGGCCCCATCACGTTCCTTGGCCTCCTGGTGGCCAACCTTGCCTACCAACTCACCCGCACCCATCGCCACGTCATCAACCTCGCGGTGGCCTCGCTCGTGGCGATCGTCGCACTCGTGGCCGGCCAAGCAATCCTGGAGCACGTCCTGGATCACAACGGCACCCTGGGCTCGATCATCAACGTGGTGGGCGGTCTGTACTTTATTGGTCTGCTGCTGAAGGAGGCACGCTCATGATCACTATTGACTCCTTGACGAAGACGTACGGCGACACCACCGTCGTCAACCACGTTGATCTGCAGCTCCCAGACTCGGGTGTGACGTCGCTCATCGGGCCCAACGGCGCGGGCAAATCCACGCTGCTGTCCATGGTGTCGCGCATCCTGGGCGCGGATGCCGGGCACGTCTCCGTGGAGGGCGTGGACGTCTTCAAGGCCCCCAGCAAGCAGGTCGCAAAGAAACTCTCGATTCTGCGCCAGGACGCCCACACCACCGCTCGCATCACGGTGCAGGAGCTTGTCGAGTTTGGGCGCTACCCCCACTCGCACGGTCGCCTCACGCCCGAGTGCCATGCTGCCGTCGCAGAGGCCCTGGAGTATTGCGACCTCGTGGATCTCGCGCAGCGCCCCATTCATCAGCTCTCTGGCGGTCAGCGTCAGCGCGCCTACGTCGCCATGGTGCTCGCGCAGGACACCCGCTACGTGCTGCTGGATGAGCCACTGAACAACCTCGACATGGTCCACGCGACCGGGCTGATGCGGCTGCTGAGGCGCTTGGCGGATGACAAGGGCAAGTCGATTGTCCTGGTGCTGCACGACGTGAACTACGCGTCCGTGTACTCCGACAGGATCATCGCGATGCGCGACGGTGAGGTCGTTCACGATGGCCCACCGGAGGCCGTGATCAGCGAGCACGCCCTGGGCGACGTGTACGGCATGGAGTTCTCCGTGCACACCGTAGGCGGCGACCGGATCGCCGCCTACTTCCGTTAGCGATCAGTCGGTGAGGGTCGATGCCCGGGTGACCCCCGCACGTGCCGTCACCGTGGATGTCAGGAGCAGTCATGACCCTTTCCATCACCGGTCGGTTTACCACCGACCGTCCCGCGCGCTACCTCAAGCAACTGTGCTCGCACCTGAGCCAAAAGATCGAGGCAACGCACGACGAGGGCTCGGGGACCGTTGTCTTCCAGAGCGCGACGAGCACGCTGACCGTGCTGCCAGGCTCCCTGGAGGTGGCCATCACGGGTGCGGCGGACGAGGACGTCTACCGATCCATGGGCATTGTGGGGGGCCACCTGGAAAAGTTTGCCGCCAAGGAGGGCCTGGCCATGACGTGGGACGACGCCGCGATCGCGGCTGCGTTCGAGGCCAAGCGTGAGGAAATCGCCGCGGCGCGGCGGGCAGAGGTCGCGGAAGAACGGGCCGCCACTGCGCACGCCTCATGATGTTCGTTAAATCTGCTCCCGTGTTGGCTAAATCGAACGGGCACCACCCGGGGCGAGCATCATGCCTGGTAAACAGCATCTAAGGCTCACCTATTCGCAACAATGCCGTTTCGTAAATGATTAAGAAACGGCATTGTCAATATATTCATAAATGTAGAAAAGTGGCATTTCTCGTCCTACAGTGGAGGCATTGACACTGATGCCTAGGAGGAATCATGGCCACGATCATCAACCTGCCCATCGTCTCGTCGTGTTCGGTGGAGTCCTGCGGCTTCAACCACGACGGCTGCCGCGCCGGCGCCATCAACGTGTCCGGCGACCACGCACACTGCTCGACCTTCGTTGATTCGGACTCGAAGGCCGGCCACGCAGACATTGCCGGCGTGGGTGCCTGCATGCGCACCGAATGCAAGTTCAACAACGACATGGCCTGCACCGCAGAAGCCATCGAGGTGGGCGCATCGTTCGACACCGCCGACTGCCTCACCTTCGAGGCACGCTAGGCGCAGCCCCCTTCACCCTCCCCCACTCTCTCCACTCTCTCGTGCATGTGGTTGCCGACAATCGAGCGATTCTCGGCAACCACATGCACGCGGCGGGCGGGGGGGGCGGGCGGGCGGGGGATGCCCTGGGAAGGCGGCGAGCCCCCGGATGCAGCATCGGCTCCCCACTCGGACCGCCTTTGCCCCCTGCGCCCTCGTGACACACTGGCGGCGTGACAGAGTCCCCTAAGCCGTCGCGCACCCACGGCGAGCCTGCACGCGGAACCTTCTGGGGCATCGGCCGCCAACAATGGCGAGACTTCTGGACGGGCTCCAGGGCCATCGCCCCACTCATGCCCGGCTCAATCGTTTTTGGCCTGGCCTTCGGCGCGCTCATTGTCGAGGCGGGCCTGCCGGCGTGGCTCGCCCCCTACGCATCGTCAACCGTCACCGCTGGCGCGAGCCAGATCGCCATTGTCGAGGCCCTGCGCCAGAACGCGCCCCTGCTGATCGCGGTCGCCACGGCGCTGGTGATCAACGCGCGGCTCGCCCTGTACTCCGCGTCCTTGGCGCCCGTGTTCGCGGCGTTCCCCCGCCGGTGGAAGCTCGCGCTGGCGTATTTGATGACGGACCAGTCCGCGGCGGTGTCCGTGCTCGAGGCCCCGCGCTGGCCTGACCCGGTCCGTCGCCGGTGGTTCATCCTGGGCGTCTCCGGGCCCTTCGTGGGCGTGTGGATTGCTGGCACCGCCGCGGGCGCGCTGCTCGGCCCCGTCATTCCGGAGGCCTGGCAGATTGGCTTCATTGTGCCGCTGATGTTCATCGCGGTCATGGTCCCCGCGCTGCGCACTTGGCCGTCCGTGGCGGCAGCCGGCGTGGCGATCGCCGTGGTGCTGCTGCTCAAGGATCTCCCGTACGGCCTCAACGTGCTGAGTGGGGCGCTGCTGGGGATTGCGCTGGGCGCCTTCGTTCCCGACAAGGCCACTCCCGAGGGCCGCTCAGCGGGTGAAGAATCATGATGACGGCGTTCATCGTGTTCACCCTCGCGGCCATAGGCACGTACCTGATCAGGCTGTCCGGCATCGCACTCTTGGGAGATGGCAAGCAACTGAGCCCACGAGTGCGCAAGGCGTTGACCCTGGTCGCGCCCGCGGCAATGGCGGCCATCATCGCGAACTCGCTGTTCCTCGACCAGGGAGCATGGCGCGACTTTGGCGCCTGGCACCTCGCGGCATTGGTCGCCGTGGGCGTCGCGCTGTGGAAGCGGTCGATGGGCTGGACGCTCGTCGCGGGCGCGACCGCATTCGCGCTGCTCCTCGTCGCCGGCCTGTAGCCGCACCTTGCCGGCAGCCGCGAAGTCAACGGGTTGACATCAACCTAAGTCAACTGGTTGACTTCAAGGCATGTCCGACAAGATCACCTTCACCCTCCACGAGCTCGTGTGGGAACTCGACCACGCTGCCGACCAGCACTTGCGCGAGCACTTCGACATCACCGGCAGCCAGTTCATCTTCCTCGCGACCCTGCTGGATGTTGAGCCCACGGATATGACGGGGCTCGCGCACTGCCTTGGCACCAGCAAGGCGGCCGTCAGCAAGCGCGTGCCCGCCTTTGTGGAGGCGGGCTGGATCTCGACCTCGACGCCGCCGGGGCCGGGCCGGAGGGTGCTGCTCGAGCTCACGCCAACGGCCCGCGACCTCGTGGCGCGGGCGGGACGCGCCCTCGACGACAACCTCGCCCGCCTGGTCGCAGCCTCCCGCGCGCAAGGGATCGACCTCGATGCACTCAATGCCGACCTCAACACCCTCGTTGCGCTCATGCGACAGAACGGAGCCTCCTCGTGACAACCCCACGCATTTTGGTGGTCATTGGCCACCCTGTTGCCGACAGCCTCAACCACGCCCTGGCTCAGCGCTACGTCGACGCCGCGCGCGGTGCGGGCGCGGAGGTCGACGTGGTTGACCTGGCATCGGACCCCATCCCCGACCACCCCACCTCGATGTATCAACTGCAAACGCCCCGTTCGGAGGACGCGCCCGCGCTCAGCCCAGAGGTGGCGGACTACGTCGCTCGCGTGCGCGCCGCCGATCACGTCGCGATCTTCTTCCCGCAGTGGTGGGGCACGTACCCCGCGGCACTGACGGCCTGGCTGGACCGCGTCATTGTGGCGGGCGAGTCCTTCCGCTACCGCCCCAAGGGGCAGGGCTGGGACAAGCTGTTGACCGGCAGGACGGCGCGGATCGTCATGACCATGGATTCACCGCTGTCGTGGAATCGGTTCGCGTACCGCGATGCGGCGATTCGCACGCTGAAGACCGCGACCTTGTGGTTTGTGGGCATCAAGACCGTGGGCGTCACGCGCGTGGCGGAGGTGCGCAGAAGCACCCCGGGTCAGCGAGAGGCGGCGCTCGAGCGTTCGGCACGGCAGGGGCGCGCCGACGCCGCACTCACCCCAGCGCTCAGGCCTGCGCCGGTCGGCGCCTAAGCGCACCTGGCCGATGCCCGGGTGAGGCCCGTACGCACCTCACCCGAGCATCGGCCCAAGCTACGTGTTAACCAGTTGACAACCTACGTGTTAACGAGTTAACATGTAGGCATGTCCGACAAGCTGAGCTTCTCCCTCCACGAGGCCACCACGGCGCTCGACAACGCCGTCGAAGCCCTCTTGGTACGCGAGCACGGACTCAGCCTCAGCCAGTTCGTCTTTCTCGCGAACTGCTCAGAAATTGAGCCCTGCGACGTTACGCGGCTTGCGCACCGCATGGCCGTGTCCAAGGCGGCCGTCAGCAAGCGCGTGGCACCAATGGTCGCGTCTGGCTGGCTGGCGACCGGGACGGATCCGGCGAACGCCCGTCGCGTGGTCCTATCTCTCACAGACCGTTCGCGCGCGTTGGTCGAGGTCGCTGCGGCCGACCTCGAACAGCGGCTCGCCAGCATCTTCGACGACCCGCGCGCGGCGCACATCGACACTCAGCGACTCAATAGCGACCTCACGGTCGTCGCTGCCCTACTCAATGAGAAGGGCAGCCTGTGACGCGCCCTACCCACAGCGCCATGCGGCAACCGTCACTGACCCGTAGCGTGAGAGTGACGCACTCCTCGCGCGCCCACAGCACCACCGCCATACAGCCACAGCAATCGCAGTAAAGGAGCAGCACCATGAACTACCCCAAGCCGGCCACCCCAGCCACCATCGCCGCCAACAAGGCGGTCCGGGACCAGCTGCCCTTCGATGACACCACCGATTTCGACAACGCCCGCAAGGGCCTCGTGGTGGAGGCCACTGGGCAGATCACCAACGACAAGGGCGAGGTGGTCTGGGACATCGACCGCTGGACCTTCCTCCAGGGGGAGGCGCCTGACACCGTGAATCCCTCGCTGTGGCGCCAAGCACAACTCATCACCATGGCGGGAATTTACAAGGTTGCCGACGGCATCTACCAGGCACGCGGCTTTGACCTTTCCGTTCAGAGCTTCATCCGCTCGGACAACGGCTGGATCGTCGTGGACCCGCCCATCTCCTGCGAGCCCATGGAGCTCGAATACAAGATGCTGCGCGAGCACGTTGAGGACCTGCCCGTCGTGGCCGTGATCCACACCCACAGCCACATCGACCACTTTGGCGGCGTCCGCGCCGTGATCGATGACGCCAAGGTCGCCGCTGGTGAGCAGCGCGTCATCGCACCCGAGGGGTTCCTCGAGGAGTCCGTGAGCGAAAACGTGATGCTCGGCAACGCCATGTCGCGGCGCAAGATGTACATGTATGGAGAACTGGTCGGCTACGGCCCACAGGGATCCGTGGGCGCCGGGCTTGGCCCCATGACGTCCGCCGGCCGCGTGACGCTGTTGGCCCCGACGGACATCATCACGGAGACCGGGCAGGAGCTCGACGTCGACGGCGTGCGGGTGGTCTTCCAGAACACTCCCGGTGCCGAGGCGCCAGCCGAACTGTGCTTCTACCTGCCGGACTTCAAGGCGCTGTGCGGCGCGGAAATCCTCACGCACGTGCTTCACAACGTGTACACGTTGCGCGGCGCAAAAATCCGCGACTCGCTGGTGTGGTCCAAGCACCTGAACGAGATGCTCACCCTGTTTGGCGATGCCGAGGTGGAGTTCGCGTCCCACCACTGGCCCACCTGGGGTAACGACAACATTGTCGACCTCATCAAGGGGCAGCGGGACCTGTACCGGTACATCCACGACGAGACCGTGCGCCTGGCCAATGCTGGCTTCACTCCGGACGAGATCGCCGAGCAAATCACCCTGCCCACGCGCACGGATCAGCGCTTCGCCAACCGCGGCTACTACGGCTCGGTGTCGCACAACACCAAGTCCACGTACGTCTACTACCTGGGGTGGTTCGACGCCAACCCGGCCAACCTGAACCCGCTGCCTCCTGTGAAGACCGCCCTCAAGACCGTCGAATACATGGGCGGCGCTGACGCCGTGATCGCCAAGGCTCAGGAGGACTTCGACAAGGGCGAGTACCGGTGGGTCGCACAGGCCCTGAAGCACGTCGTGTACGCGGACGACTCAAACACTCAGGCACGCGAACTCCTCGCCGACACCTTTGAGCAGTTGGGCTACCAAAGCGAGAACGGCACCTGGCGCAACTTCTACCTCACCGGCGCACTTGAACTTCGCCGCGGCGTGCAGGAGCAAATCGTCACGGTCACCGCCTCCGCAGATTCCGTGCAGGCCATGTCCGTGGAGATGTTCCTCGACTACTTGGCGATGCGGCTGCGCGGCCCCGAGGTGGGCGACCTGCAGGCGGTGTTCAACCTCACGCTGCCAGACATCGGCGAGGACTACGTGCTTGAACTGGGCAACGGCGTGCTGAACCACAGTGAGGGAAACAAGGAGGGGGCCGATGCCACCGTCAGCTTCCCTCGATCGGTTCTCGACGCCATTGTGCTGGGAGAAACGACGTTGGAGGCCGCGCTCGATTCCGGCGACGTGACGATCGACGGGAATGCGGATTCCTTCATCGCGTTCACGAAGCTCCTCGACGACTTCAACCTCTGGTTCGCGATCGTCACCCCGTAAACCCCACGCTCGGCGGGCGACCTGACGCATAAATGCCCGATGCCGGGGTGAGAACCGTACGGTTCTCACCCCGGCATCGGGCATTGTTCAGGGCTTAGTCGGCGTGGTTCATGCCCTGGCTGCGTTGCTGCTTGTGAATCTGCGAAGGATTGGGCTCCTTCGCCTGCGGATTCTGATTGGTCGTGTCCGTCTCCGGGGGTTGGCCGGGATCACCCGGCTCTGGAGGCCGGTGGTCGGCGGCGTTGTCGACGTCGATGGGCTTGTCCTGGTCGCGCGGTTCGTGAGCAGTCATGATCATGAACTCCCTTCCATGGGTGCGGTCACTCACGTCAACAGGCCCGCCCGGCGCGGCATTCCTTGCGGGCGGCGCGCTGATACGGTCGCCGTATGAGCAGCGGCGCAGCCCCCGGGGTCCTGGATTCCGGGCCGCCCGCGGCGCACTCGTCCATCTCGCGTGAGCTGGCCCATGCGCTGGTCGCGTCGCAGCACCCCGACCTCGCCCACCTGGACCTGGGCGAACGGTTCGACGGGTGGGACATGGCGGTGTTCCGACTGGGGCCAGACCTGAGCATCCGGCTCCCGCGTGTCGAGGCTGCGGTGGGGCCGCTTGAGCTGGAGACACGGCTCATCGCGAACCATGGTGCGGGTTGGGGCTTCCCGCATCCCCACGTGGTGCGCATGGGCCGGTCCCAGCATGGCTATCCGTGGGCGTGGAGCATTGTCGCGTGGCTGCCTGGCCGGACCACGGACGCTGAGCCTTTGCCCGCCCGCGCCGCACCAGCCCTGGGGCGGGCGATTGCGCAGATTCACCGCCCCGCGACGGCCGACGCCCCCTACAACCCCGAGCAATCCCTGGCGATGGCCGAGCGCACCGCCGACGTCGGGGACGCTCTCGCCACGCTGGCCGCGAGTGGCCAGTCCGCGCCGCTGGACCTTGACGGGGTGCATGCGCTGTGGCGCCGGGCGCTCAATGCTCCCCCGCCCACCGAGGCGGTGTGGTCACACGCGGACCTGCACGGGTCCAACGTGCTGGAGCGGCGCGGGACGCTCGGCGGGATCATCGACTGGGGCAAGGCGGCGGCCTGTGACCGGGCGGTGGACCTAGGGTTTGTGTACACGGTGCTTGAGGCGAACGGGATAGCCGATGCTGTCGAGGCCTACGTTGCCGCCACCGGATGCGAGGACCCCGGGCTCGTTGACCGGGCGCGCGGCGTTGCGCTCGCGAAGTGCTTGCGGTGGGCGACACTTGGTCGCGAAGCCAACACCATCATGGCCTGGCGCGGGCTCGCGGCACTGGGAGTGGTCAGGGCCTCGTAGTATGGGTGGCCGAGGGCCTCTAGCTCAGTTGGTAGAGCAGCGGACTTTTAATCCGTAGGTCGTGGGTTCGAGCCCCACGGGGCCCACTTTTGGGAAGAGCGCCAGGCTGGCACCCGACGCTCTCGCGGCGCGGCTAGGCGGGTTGTCAGCGCCGCGGTGCAGCCGCCCTCGCGGCCGCCAAGACCTGCTCAGCCGTGAGGGAAGGCGCGAGTACGTAGAACTGCTCTCTATCCTCGCCCTCCACAGCCTCGATGCCGGGCTGAGCCGCCAGCGCCGCCTCGTACCTCCCGTAAGCGGCCTCGCCCCATTGATGCAGGGCTGCCTCGTGCACCGAAACCAGAAAGGTGAACTCCTTCCGGTCCGAAGGCTCGACATCCTGAATCAGTTCCTCAACCGAGAGTTCACGGGTCTTGATCTTCACGATCTCCGCGACCGGCGGCGCCTCCGCGAGCAGGGGAGGCACGTCGATGTGCCACGTAGGCGCACCCTTGCCCAGCAGCCCTCCCAAGCGCGGCTTCGCGGCGCGTCGCGCCTTGGCTACGTCGACATCCGCGTCGGTGGGGCGTGGGTCCGGGGCGACGCCTTTAAGCAACTCAGGCATCGTGGTGAACGGGAACGCCATGGCAGAAACAGGCTCGTCACCCCGCACCACCCTCAGCAACGCACGCACCGCGATCAGCGGTTGCACGTAGGAGTGGGAGGCCAGGACCGGGGCACCGTACGACGCGTATCGGCGATCGAGCACTACCGCCCAGCCCGCACTGTCGATTCCATACATGTGCGCGACATGGAACGCGAGCGCGTCAGCCAGACGTGCACCCCACGGAGTCACATCCCCGCTGTCCCAGCCTCGACGCCCGAACCACAAGGGCGCGGGCACGTCGCCACGGTCCCACAGATGTAACGCCACTGCCGCTACCGCTCGCCTGTAGTTCCCTGTGGTCGGTGCATACGCGGTGCCGTACTCCGACATCCATACGCTCTGCATGACAACAACGCTGATCGGCTCCGCGCGAAGCCACGCACGAACTGGCGCAACCTGGTCGGCGCCCTCGTCAAAGTCGAAACGGCTCACGGCAGCCACACTACGTAGTCGATGCCGGCCTCGGTGAGAGCATCGGCCGGAATTCCCTCTGGTCCCGTCCTCCCGCCACCGTAGAGACTCCCCCCCCTGACGCCAATGGTCGACTGCGACGGCAAGCACACGCACGCCTCGCGCGCATGAGTGTGTCCCGACGTTTTAGTTTGTGACAGCGCGAGATCTTCGGGCAGCGTTAGTGGTGACCGCCCTCGACGGGAGGCAGAAATTGGACTTAAGGGACATTAATCTGCACCATCCCCGTAAACTTTCCATGAAGGTGCACTTTCCCTATTGCCCAATCCAGGGATCACCGCTACGTTGACATTGCTGGGGGGGCGAAAATCGCAACTTTGGCAGCTCGTCAGACTGAGGGGAAATGACGACGCGAGCCATATCGCATCGTTGAAAATGGGCATTGTCGCCTCCCTTTATTTTCGCGCGGGCATTGACAGCCGCTGACGCGGCAGAAAAGGGACAAACATGATCAAGAAGATCGTCATTGGCGCGTGTGGCGCCGCTCTCGTCGTCGCTGGTGCCGCTTCCGCGGCCCAGCTTTCGACTCCGGATGAGACCCTCGCTGCCGGTGTGGTCGAGGTCTCCGGCGCTAGCCTTGAAGACGTCTCGTTCGACACCACCTGGATCGGCCTGAACAACGGCACTAGCCCTCAGCAGACCGCGCCCGCGATTCAGACCATCACCTTCGACTTTGGCGCGGATGACGCCGGCCTGGTCGTCGAGGGCGGCCTCTTGAAGACCAACGGTGGTTGGGCCGGATACTTCGGGCCGGACGCACTCAACGACCCCGCGAACTTCACCACCGACGCCAACGGCGTCCTCACCATCGACATCTCCTCCAAGAAGTTCCTCGCGAAGGATCTCGGTGGCCTGAACCTGAACGTGTACTCCGGCTAAACGCCACTGCACGTGCGACGCCCGGCCGTTCGCCATTGATTCGGCCGGGCGTCGCGCAGGCATCCCGCCAACTTGCAATACTCCAGCAGACACAGATCGGAGCGTTCCGTGATCCGAGCCGCGCACGTTGTCACGGCCGCTTTCGGCGCAGTCGTGATCGCCGTGGGCTCCGCGAGCGCGGCCACTCTCACGAGCAGCGCCCGCCCCACCATTACCAGCTTCGACGTTTTCATCGAAGAGTGCGCTCCCGCGGGCTCCGGATCAGATGTCACCATCGGCTGGGACGTTGTCAATCCTTGCGATACCAAGCAAGCGCAGCAAATGGCGCCGGTTGCCCCTCCATCGGCCCCTTCCCAGGCGGAACCGAGCGATGACCGGGAAACGCCCAACGAGACCGCGCCGAGCCCATCACCTTCAGCCGTGCCCGAGCAAGACGAACAGCCCATCAGCAGCACCGAGACTGAAGACACAACTGCGGTTGACGACCCGATTGCAGATGAGGTGGTCGAGTGTGTCGAGCCGGCAGCGCCACCGGCACTATCCGAGACACACGTTGACGAGCCCGTAGCTCCCAAGCCTGAAGATGACCTGGCACCGTGACCTACCGCCGCGCCATTAACATCGCCCTCACTGCAGCGGTCGCCATCGCAGCGTGGCTTTTTGTGTGGCCCGAGACTATGGGCGGGTCGATGACATACATCACGGTGTCCGGGCCAAGCATGGAACCTTTGTATGAAAGCGGTGATTTTGTTGCCGCGCGCAAGCAAGACTCCTACGCCGTCGGCGACGTCGTCGTGTTCACCACCGGATCAGCGAACGTCATCCATCGGATCGTCGACGGAGACGGCGACAGCGGATTCATCACCCAAGGTGACAACAACGACCGCATCGACATGTGGGAGACCACCGGCGACGAAGTGCTCGGCAAAGCGGTGATTCACGTGCCGGGTGCAGGTGACATCATCATGCTCATTCGCCATGTCTTGATTACGCCACCATTCACCTATTTCCTTGCCGCCTTCGTATTTCTAGTACTCGCTTTTCCCGACGACAAGAAGAAGCGCCCAGCGCCTGATTCGGACAGTGGTGACGACGTGGCGCCCACGCCAGCCGACCCGCACTCGCAACCTCAACAGCAAGCGAGCCGCCACCGTTGAAGAAGTGGACCTAGGGCACATTGATCACGCGTGAGCGCCGTGAACGGCCTCCGTGTCCGTGTGGAGGCAACAAGCAAACGGAGCGCGGGCGAAGCCGCGCGCGACACGTCACCGCAGTCGCCCCGGCCCGACCCACACACCACAATGGTGGCCATGGCGACCCCACGCACACACGACGACTACATCGAATCCGCACCTGCGGCGTTTCACGACGTCCTGCGAGAGTTGCGCGCGACCATTGCCGCGACCTTCCCTGACGCCGATGAAGTGGTGCAGTACAAGATGCCCGGGTTTCTTCTGAGCGACGGCACCGTGGTGGGGTATGCCGCCTTCACCAAGCAATGCGGCCTGTACCTGCCAGCTGAGGCGATTGCCGCGTGTGAGGACCTCCTCACCGAGGCTGGTCTCAAGCACACGAAGACAGGCGTGACGTTTACCGCCACGCGCCCGATCCCCCACGAGGTCCTCGTCGCATTGCTGCACGCCGCCGAACCTGGGACGGTCCAGTGTGCGTAACGACCGGGCAGTGCTTGAGATCCGTTTTACGGCCGATGCTCGGGCGGAGTTTGAGTCGACCATGCCTAAATTGCAGCGGGCCAACGCTCGCACCACGCTCATCCTCGCGGTGTTAGTTGGGGGTCTGTGTGCGCTGCCCTCCGGCCTCCTCATCGCAGGCTGGCTCACGGGCGTCGCCGCCGAGCCCGCAACCGCCACAGGGACGGCGCTCGCGATCGCATTGCTTGCCGTGCCTGCGGTTCTCACCTGGAGCGCAGCCCGCGCATGGCGGCACGTGCCGCGCTTGCCGGAAGTCGCGCTGACGATCACTCCCTCCACGATCGAGTTTCCGGCCATGGAGGTGCCAGGAGCTCGCGGCATTCAGCGTCGCGCGGTGACGTTCAGGCGGGAGTGGACCACGGTGGAGTTCCTTCCCCGCAAGGCGCTCCAGGCCGACGCGCTCGCGTTCCGCGAGACCAGCCCAGCAGGCAAAGCCCGCGTTCGCAAGCAAGCAACGCAGCACCTCGACACCCCCGCATCGGTCATCATCGAGGCGGTGACGAAGGAGCGCACCGCGTGACGTGTCCACGCGGGTAGCACTGGCTCGCCCGGCCTCGACCGGGGCGAGCCAGTGCCTCGACCGTCAGGCCCCCGGAAGCTCCATGGCGCCCCACAAAGCGAAGTGACCGTCAACGACATACGGGTCTTCCCAGGTGTGGCCGTCGTCGCTCTCGCAGACCACTGTGGCCGGGCAACCAGGATCCACGCACAACAGCGACGTTCCCGGGTAAGAGCCCGCGATTAGGCGGTCGTGCCAGAGGCCAAAGACAACATTGCCTTCATGCAGGTCGAGGCCGGGCGGTACCCCGATCCAGAACAGAGGGCGGGCATACGGCGCTTTGACGACCGCGGTGCCGTCGGACCGCACAGCGGTGATGCGGCGCGGTCCCGGCAGCCACCGGCGGGTCCCGGGCTGGTCGACGCGCACGCGGTGCTGGGGCGTGGAAAGAGACATAGAGGCAGTCCTGTTCATCCGTTCTTCCCCGCACGGGTTCGCGCGGGGCGGATCTTCCTCCGGGGGCACCGTGTGCGGAACGCGGTTGCCAGGCGACCGGCCGGAGGGCCTGTGGTCGCACTTCTTGATCCACTCACCACCGTAGTCGACGCCACCGACACGCACCGTCCGAGCAGCGCCACTGCACCACCAAGGGGGTCGCGCGGCACCGCAGGCGATGCCGCCCCTGGGAACGCGCTAGGAGGCGGACTCGACGTCAGTGCCGCGCGAGCGACGGAAGCGGAACCACCAGTAGGCGGCGGTCACGCCGAACAGGATGAGCCCAAGGAACGCGAGCCACAGCAGTGCCTCGATGATCGCACCCAAGATGCCAAGCACGATGGCCGCGACGAGCAGGACAATCAGAAAAATCTTCACAGAGGGACATTACCTGCGCGGCGTCGGAATGCCGGGATGTCGCGCGCACAGGGCTCGCGACATCCGGCCGCGACCGCACGCGCCGAGCGATTCCGTCAGTTGTTCGTGCTCACCAACACGGCGGACGTCAGCACCACGCTGCTGGCGACCGCGGCGGCCGCTGCACTGACGGCCTTGCTCACACCCTCGGCCGCCCAGTCACCCTTCTCCAGTTCCTTGCCGCGCTTGGCGACCGCCCCCGACCACGGAATGTCCCGGTGGAGTGAATGCAACTGGCCCGATGCCGACAAGAGCGCACCCAACACGGCCGTGCGCGGCGCTGGCTCGATGCCATGGATCAGCACGGCCTCCATCTGCGAGACGAGCTCGGGCCTGCGGGCAGTGCCGCCGTCAGTCATCTTGGTGCTGGGGAAAATGCCGAGCACCTTGCGCTTGGTGCGCACAATGTCGCCGCGGGAGACAATGCGGTCCAGGACGGGCCCGCGCAGGGTGGGCCCTGCGGCCGTGAGGAAAGACTGAGTGGTCATGGGCTTCTTCTGCAGCCGCTCCCACGCCTCCCGCAGCAACGGGTCAGTGGGGCCGGCGCCCACCGCAGAGACCTTCCCCGGCGACAAGGTGCCGCCCGGCTCGATCTCCACGTGGTCCGCCAGGGCGAGTTCCGCGAGCACGGCGCCACCCAGCGGGTAGTACAGCATGCCCTCGCCCGCAATGGTGCCGTTGCGGGGATTGAACAGCAGCAGCATCAGGTCCGCTGCGATAGTGGGCTGGTCAGGAACGTATGCCGTCATTGTCTGATCCTGACACGGTTCGCCCAGCCGCGGCATCGGCCCTATGACCGATTTTGTCCACTGAGCCCACCCAGCACTGGGAACGCCCGCCCGCACCAGCGCGTTTCCCCAGCACCTGCGCGCGACCGGCACGGATAGAGTGGCGGCTCACACAACCCACACGGCCCACACGGCCCACACGAACCCGGAGTCTTTTCCATGCCCCCTGTCGACGGCACCACGAGCGTCGAGCTCGCGCTGCTCGCCGTCGTGGGACTCGTGGGCGTTGCCGTGGCCTTCGTGCTGGGGCGGCGGCGCGGGAAGGGAACGCGATACGCGCTCTGGACGACCCTCGCGGTCGTGGTGGGGATCATCGCGATCGTCACCCTCGTGATCCCGGGGACCTCGGACTATCCCGGCGGCCGCTATGCGAACCTCACTCCGGGTCAAGAGATCGAGCGTGGCCTCGACAACCCCGGCAGCGCCTCCTGGTTCAACCTCGTGGGCAACATCGCGATGTTCATCCCGTTAGGCCTGGTGGTCGCGGCCCTGATCCCTGGCGGGTTCTGGCGCCGGCTCGTCCTTGCGACCGGCACCGGCGTGGTGCTGACCGGGGGCATCGAGTTTCTTCAGTTCGGGATGGGGCGGGTTGCCGACATCGACGACATCATTCTCAACAGCGTTGGGGCGCTCGTGGGCGCGTTCGTGGGGGCGACTGCGGCGAGCATCGTGACAGCGGTGCGCTCACGCCAGCGCACCTAGCGCCTCGCCAGGAAAACCGCGCCGCTGTGGCGCACACTGGGATTTCCACCACTGCCGCAGGAGACCCATATGCCCCACGGAGACATCACCCACATCGATATTCCAGTCGCCGACCTTGGCGCCGCGACGGAGTTTTACGAGGCACTGTTCGGCTGGACCATCACCGCCCCGCCTGGGTTTGCGGGTTACCCCATGTGGCAGGCGCCCAATGAAGTCAGCGGCGGAGGCCTCGCGCCACGCTCGGAGGGCTTCACCCAACCCCGCTCCTACGTCGAGGTGGACTCCATCGATGACACGCTCGCGCAGATCCAGGAGCGCGGCGGCACCATCGTGCGCGGAAAGGAAGAGATCACCGCCACCAGCTGGTGGGCCGTGTTCCGCGACCCCGACGGCAACATCATGGGACTGTACGAGGGCGTGACGGACGTCTAGCGAGCACGGCTCGCTCTACCCGCTGGGCCCGGTACTGCATGGGGCCGATGCCGGAGTCAGGAGCGGCCAGAGCGCACCTTCGCGCGCACTAGCCTGAGAGGCATGTCCGCGACCGCTTCCGTCCGCGTGCGCCCACCGGCGCTCGCCTGGGTGGTGTTTGCCTGCGCGGCGTTCATCTACTTTGTCGCGGTAGTGCAGCGCACGGCGCTCGGCGTCGCGGGCGTCGAGGCGCTCGACCGGTTCGGCGTGGAGGCGCTGGGGCTCGCTTCGCTGTCCGTGGTGCAGATCAGCGTGTACGCCGCGCTCCAAATCCCGGCGGGCATTTTGCTGGACCGCATTGGGCCCAAGGCCATGCTCGCGGCCGGGTCCCTCATCATGGGGGCGGGCCAACTCCTGCTCGCGTACGCCGACACGCTTGCGTGGGCCCTCGCTGCGCGCATCCTGATTGGCGCGGGCGATGCCCCGATCTTCATCGCCGCCACCCGGCTTGCGTCGGAATGGTTCCCTCCCCGCCAGGCTCCCGTCATGGTCCAAATCACGGGCCTGCTGGGCCAATTGGGTCAGCTGGCGACCGCCGTGCCGGTGGCACTCCTGCTGCACGAGGCGGGATGGAGCACCACGTTCACCGTACTGGCGACGCTAGGCCTTGTGGCGGCCGGGCTCGCGATGGTCCGCATCCGCATGCCGCATCCCGGCGAGCTTCCCTACGCGGTCGCGCATCCTGAGCCCGATCCCGCCGTGCCTGCGCCGTCGCTGCGCGAGTCCTTGCGTCCACCTGGCGTGCGCCTGGCTTTTTGGGCGCACTGGACGGGCCTGTTCTCCGCCAACACTGTGGCGCTGCTGTGGGGCGTCCCGTTCCTCATTCAGGGCCAGGGGTTGAGCGCCGCGCAGGCCAGTGGACTCCTCACCGCCCTGGTGATCACCAACTTGGCCGCCGGCCCCATCGTCGGCACATTGACCTCGCGGCACCCCCTGCGACGCAGTTGGCTGGTGTTGGCCTACGCGGGCGTCGCGATCACGGCATGGGCCGCGGTCCTCACCCCCTCCACTCCACGCCCCCTGTGGCAGTTGCTCATCTGGATCATGGTCCTGGGGTTCGGCGGCCCAGTGGCACTGGTGGCCATGGACTTTGCGCGGACCTTCGGGATGCCGCGGCGGCTGGGCACCGCGACTGGGTTCGCGAACGTCGGCGGCTTCGCCGCGACGGTACTCTCGGTCGCCCTCGTGGGCGCCGTGCTCCAGTGGGTGGCCCCCGGCACCTCGGACTACACGTTGGACGACTACCGCATTGCCCTCGCCTCATTGGCACTGCCGTTTGCGATGGGGATTGCCGGCATCCTGTGGCAGCGCCGACGCACGCGCCTGGTCATGGCCGAGGCCGGCGTCGTGGTCCCCTCGATCCGGGATGCCATCGCACAAGGCCGACGCCTCTAGCGGTGACCGCCGCTCGCCTCTATGACACGTGCGCTCTCGCACGCGCGTGCTAATGTGAGTGAACACTCACTTACGTAGGGCCCGTCCTGGACCCACCACCATTGGAGGTCCGCATGGCTGCCCTCACCACCGACTCTCTCACCCGCACCTTTGGTGACGTCCGCGCACTGAACGATGTCTCGATCACCGTTCCCAGCGGCGGAGTCGTGGGCCTCGTCGGTCCCAACGGCTCGGGAAAGTCGACCCTCATTCGGATCCTGCTCGGACTCATCCGCCCCAGCTCCGGCAGCGCGGTCGTGCTCGACGGACGCATCGACCAGCCCTCCTCCTACCTGGACCGCGTGGGCGCACTCGTGGAGAGCCCTGCCTTCATCCCGGGGCTGTCAGCCCGCGCCAACCTCGCCTCGCTCGCACGCCTCCGCAACCTCCCCATGAGCCGCGTGGGCGAGGTCCTGGACATCGTTGGCCTGACCGGCCGGGACACGGAGCCGGTGAAGCAGTTCAGCCTCGGCATGAAACAGCGCCTCGGGATCGCTGCTGCGCTTCTGCCAGACCCTGCGCTGCTGATCCTGGACGAACCCACCAATGGACTCGACCCCTCAGGGATCGTTGAAATCAGGGCCTTGCTGTCGGCCTTGGCGAACGACGGTCGCACCGTCGTCGTGTCGTCTCACCTCATGAGCGAGCTTGAGGCAATCTGCGATCACCTCATCATCATCAAGTTCGGAAACGTCCTCTACAACGGCACCGTGAACGATCTCCTCGGGTCCGCGGCGACCTCGATCGTGGTCGCGCCCGAGAATCCCGATGACGCGAGCGCGCTCATCGACGCCTTGACACGCGGCGCCGTGGCCGCTGAGGCCACAGCGGACGGGTCGGTGCGGATCACGCAGCCCGGCGTCTCCGGCGCCGACATCAATCGCACCGCATTCGCCGCGGGCATCACCCTCGCCGCCATCACCACCCACACGCGCTCGCTCGAGGAGGTCTTCCTCGACATGACCGGCCGCTCCGACGGTGACGTCTCACGTGACCGCGCCGCACAGACCAACGACCAGGAATCATGATGCTCAACGCCACTCGCTCAGAAATTGTCCGCACCCGGCGCAAGGGCGCAGTGGCCGCCTGGTTCGGCCTCACCGCGCTCTTTGCCGTGATGATGTTCTTCGCCTTTTTCACCTTCGTGGACTCAGCAGAAGGTGCTCCGGAACGCGGTCCGGGAGTCACGTTCCCCTCGGTGGAGACGCTGACCTCACCCGAGGGCATCGTCGCGCCACTGGCCTCCGCATCCAGCATGTTCGGCATCATCGCGCTCGCATTCTGGGCGCTGTTCACCGCGTCCGACTACTCCACGGGCATGATTCGGCTCCTCGCAGCCGCGCAACCCACCCGCTGGAAACTCGTGGTCGGCAAGGTCCTCGCGCTGCTCATGTGGACCGCAGTCGCAGCGACCGTGGCGCTGCTCGCCACATTCATCGTCGCGCCCGCCGCGAGCGCCTCAACGTCACTGGATATCTCCGCGTGGCAGGACGTCACCGTCGCCATAGTTGCCCAGGCGTGGGTGAACGTGTGTGTCTCCATGACCATCTGGGGTGCCATCGGTATGGTCCTCGCCACGATCACTCGCTCCGCAGCTGTCGCCATCTCCATCGGAGCCGGCTGGGTCCTCATTGTCGAAGGAGTTCTCGCCGTCATTGTTCCCGACATCGCAGACTGGCTCCCCGGCAGCACCATCGCCGCTATTGCCAGTGGGGGCACTGACGCCTTGAGCTATGGGGCGGCGTTGAGCCTCGGAGCGGTCTACCTCGCGTTGTGCCTAGGTGGGACACTAGCGGTCTATCAGAAGCGGGACATCACGGACTAGGGGGCACGCGTGCCACGACGCCACGACACCAAGCAGCGGCTCATCCAAGCCGCCGTCCACGTCGCGCGCACGCGGGGCTATGCCCACACGACCACCCGTGCTGTGGCGGAGCAAGCGGGCGTGTCAGAGGCCACGATCTACCGCCACTTCCCCGACAAGTTCAGCCTCATACACGCCGCAGCAAGCGACACCGCCGCGCAGGTCAGCGCAGTCACCCAGGAACTCCCCCCACGTGCGGGGTCCTCCACGGTTCGCGCCAACTTGCTGGACGTGATGGGCCACATGGCGAGCGTGCGCGCGGACATGGCCCCCTTGGAACTCGCAATCGCCACCGACCCCGAACTGTCCCAGGCACGTTCGCAAGCCATCGAACGCGGACTGCCAGACGGCCCTCCTCGCCACCTCGCCGAGTACTTGGCCGCCGAACAATCGCTGGGACGAGTCACGGCAACCGTCGACCCCGTGACCACCGCCCTCGTCATCATGACCCAGGTCTTCGGGTCAGCGCTCGGCACCGGCCCGTCCCTCGAAGACTCCCTCGACGTGCTCTTGACCGGACTAGAACCCCGCACCTAACTCTGAGCCGGTTCCCAGGCCGCTCCCAGCATCGGCCCGTCAAATGGAGACATGAACCTCTCCCGCACCCTCAAGATCACCGCTGTCGCAGCGTCGCTGGCGTTCGTCACCGCGTGCACCGCACCCGCCGAGTCGTCGACCGCGTCCGCGAGCGCGGCATCGGACACCGTTCAAGTAGGCGCGGCCACCGTGGGCGACACCCCCGAGGTGTGGGACGCGAGCGAACTGCACGAGTTCTCCATTACCTACGACCAAGACGACTACGACGCGATGATCGCGACCTACCTCGACACAGGGGACAAGGAGTGGATCTCCGCGGATGTCACCATCGATGGAGAGGCATACGAGAACGTGGGCCTCAAACTCAAGGGCAACTCTTCTCTCCGTGGCGTCACCGAAGAAGACGCCGCCAGTCCCGAGGACTTGCCGTGGATCATCAACCTCGACAAATTCGTCGACGGCCAAGACCACGACGGCGCAGAAGAGTTCGTCATCCGCTCCAACACCTCCGAGACCGCGCTGAACGAGGCCGTAGCGCTCGACCTGCTCGACCAGACCGGCCTGGCGGCAGAAGAAGCCATCGCGGCGGCAGTGTCGATGAACGGGTCCGAGGAGACGCTCCGGCTCGTGGTCGAAAACCCCAACACGGATTGGATGGAGCGCGAGTTGGGCGACGGCTACATGTGGAAGGCCGAGTCCGGCGGCACGTGGGACTACGTGGGGGAAGATGAGGCCGACTACGTCGACTCCTTTGACCAAGAAGGCGGCGAGGACAACTACGCACCCCTGATTGACTTCCTTGACTTCATCAATAACGCCGACGATGCCACGTTCGAGGCCGACCTCTCCCAGTGGCTTGACGTCGACGCGTTCGCCACGTACCTCGCGTATCAACAAGTCGTCAACAACTTTGACGACATTGACGGTCCCGGCAACAACGCCTACCTCTACTGGGACATCGAGGACGAGCAGATGACCGTCGTGAACTGGGACCTCAATCTCGCGTTCGGCGCGACCAACGGCGACCAGATGGGCGGCGGTGACCAGATGGGCGGCGGCGCAGGTGGCCCCGCTACGGGTGAGGCACAGGGCGGCCTAGACGGTGCCGAGCGCCCGGTCCCCGGTGAGCGCGCGCCAGGCGGCGGCGCTGCCGACGGTGACATGCCCGGCGGCGAGGCCCCCGGCGGCGACATGCCCGGCGGCGAGGCCCCCGGCGGCGGCATGCCCGGTGGCGAGGCCCCCGGCGGCGGCATGCAGGGCGCAGGTACGCAGGGCAGCAACATCCTGGCCGAGCGCTTCCGCGCAGTCGACGAATACGCGGCGCAGATTGACGCCGAAGTGGAGCGCCTCCAAGCCGAACTCTTTGACTCCGGCCTGGCTGACGCCTCGCTCGACGCCTGGTCCGCACTCCTGACGGGGGACGCAGGCAACCTGATCGACGCCGCCGTCGTGGACACCGAGGCGGCGGCACTGCGCGAGGAGTTCCCCGCCTGACTCTCTCTTTGTGGCCAGCGTCCTCGCATCCGTTGGCCACGAAGCGCAGTTCCTCGCCGGCAGTGTGCGGCCCGTGGGGAAACCTGGCCGGTCCGGCCTCCGATGGCAGGAGTCCGGGCCGGCCTTTTCACGCGTCGCTCGCAGGCGTAGCGTGGAGGAATGGTTGATGCGATTCCTTCCCACACCCTGAACGACGGCTACTCGATCCCCGCGCTGGGGTTCGGCACCTACCCCCTCAAGGGCGACGAGTGCGTGACCGCGGTGCGCGCCGCACTCGACAACGGCTACCGGCTCATCGATTCCGCCGTGAACTACGGCAACGAGGTCGAGGTCGGCGAGGCCATCCGCGGGTTTATTGAGGACACGGGCACCCCTCGCGAGGACATCACCGTGCAAACCAAGCTGCCAGGACGCCACCACGAGACGGACGCGGCCGTACGCTCCATCGAGGAGTCCTTCGACAAGATGCAGCTCGGCACGCTCGACGTTGTGCTGATCCACTGGCCCAACCCCGTCACCGGCAAGTTCCGCGAGGCCTGGCGCGGGCTCATCGAGGCACGCAAGCGCGACTACGTGCGTACCATTGGCGTCTCCAATTTCACCGCCGACCACCTCACGCAGATTGTGGACGACTCGGGCGTCACGCCTGCGATCAACCAGATCGAACTGCACCCCTACTTCAACCAGGAGGCCATGCGCGCCGCGAACGCGGACCGCGGAATCCTGACCCAGTCGTGGAGCCCCCTGGGTAAGCGCGAGGCGCCGTACTCAGAGCCTGCCGTGGTCGCGGCCGCGCGGTCCCACGGCGTCACCCCCGCACAGGTTGTGCTGCGCTGGCAGGTGCAGTTGGGCAACGTGCCGCTGCCCAAGTCCGCGACGCCGTCGCGCCAGGTGGAGAACCTCGACGTATTCGGCTTCGAGCTCACCGGCATAGAGATGGGTGCCATCAACGCGCTCACCCGCGCGGACGGCCGTCTCTTCGACGGCGACCCCACGACCCACGAGGAAATGTAGGCGGGCACCGAGCGCTACTGAGTCCAAGCATCGGCCCGTGCCCAGCTGTGCGCAGGCCGCCTAGGCCTGGCGCGCGTTGAGCTGCTTCCACAGCTGCGCAAGGACGGCATCGTCGAGGGCGTCCGACGGGGACTCTTCGCGCACGCCCGCCGTGCCGTGGACCTCGCGGTGCAGTTCTTCCATGCGGACGTCCAGGCGCTCGGCGATCACGGCCGCATCTGAGAGGCTCTCCGCGAGATGATCGGGCACCTCGCCATCAAACTTGTAGTGAATCTTGTGCTCCAGCGACGCCCAGAAGTCCATCGCGATGGTGCGGATTTGGAGCTCGACGGGAACCTGCACCGCCCCCGTCGACAGGAACACGGGGATCTCGATGATGGCGTGGATCGACTTGTAGCCGTTGGGCTTGGGGTGAGCGATGTAGTCCTTGATCTGCATCACCCGGACGTCATCTTGACTCACCAACGTCTCGAGAACCCGGTACGTGTCCTCAATAAAGCTGCAGGTAATCCTCACCCCCGCAATGTCCGTAATAGCTGCGCGAATGGCGTCAGCGTCCGGCGCGACCGCCTTGCGCGCCATCTTCGCGACAATGCTGGGCGCGGACTTCACTCGCGAACTCACGTGCTCAATGGGGTTATACCGGTGAAGGTGCAAGAACTCCTCGCGCAAGATGGTGACCTTGGTGAGCACCTCGTCAACCGCGAAGCGGTACTCCATCATCAGTCGCGACAGGTCGCGACGCAGATCGCGTGCACGCTCCAGTTCGCCTACGGAGGGTTCGGGCACACTCTCGTCAGTCACAACCAAGCAACGCCTTGCCTCCTGGCCGAGTTCCCCGGCTGCGGAGCCTAGAGCCCGTCCTGCTCGGCTTCCATTTGCGCGACAAACTCGTGCTTCGAGGACTGCCAGCCATCCTCGTTGAGGCCCGTGCGCCAGTACCCGGAGATCGAGACGTGCTCGCGCGGCACGCCCATCTCATTGAAGAGGTGGTGACGCAGCGGCTTGATCATGTCGGCGTTGCCGTGCACAAACGCCTCGATGTCTCCCGTGGGTAGGGTCGCGGTCTGGACCGCGTACGTCAGCGCCTCTCCGTAGCCCATGCCGTGCTCATCGCGTCGAATCCAGTGCACCTGGGTAGCGTCCGTGAGGCGCAAGTGCTGCTGGTCGGCGGCGGAACCCACCTCGAGGAAAACCTCGGCACGCGCGCCCACTGGCAAGGCGTCGAGCGCGGCCGCCACGGCGGGGAGCGCGGACTCATCGCCCACAAGAAGGTGAATGTCGGCATCGGCACGCGGTGCCCACCCTCCGCCTGGGCCCACGAAGCTGATCTCGTCGCCTGGCTGCGCCCCCGCAGCCCAGGGGCCCGCCAGGCCTTCGTCGCCGTGGATGACGAAGTCGATCGCGATCTCGCGCGCCTCGCGGTCGAACCAGCGGACGGTGTACGTGCGCGTCACGTCGCCGAACTTGAGCTTCACGTAGTGGTCGGTGAGGGTCAGGTCCGGGAGCTCGGCGAGGACGTCTCCGCCGAGCACCACGCGCACCATTGCGGGTGAGAGGCGCTCGGTGCGGACCACGGAGACAGTGCGGACGGGGCGAGGGGGACGGGCCGGAGTAGTCATCACGGCCAGTATAAAGAACTCAGGCGTTGCGTAAATACCTGGCACTGGCCTGCGATGCGCCGCGAGGCCGGGTCTGCAGCGGGCCGATGCCGCGGCTGGCCGCTCACTCAACTCCCCTGAAGTGGCACAAAATGGCTGTTATAGGCCGCCAAAACAGCCAAATGGAGCCATTTGGCGGGTGGGTGGGTTAGGGGGCGACGGGGGCGGCAGGGGCGGTCAGCGTCTCCACCCGCACCGCTAGTGTGGCTTCCCGGTCGCCCAACGCTGCGAGATCCCCGCTAGGCACATGGTGCGCGTTGGGTCCCATCGCGAGAGCATCGTGCGCTGCCTGCGCGGTGAGCTCGAGCCGTTGGACAACGTCCACGCGGCCACCGCTGGCCCACCCGGGAAACTGCGCGGCGAGACGCTCCGACTTGCCCTCGTGGATGTGGACACCGTCGACGGCGTCCACGAGTTCGGCGAGATGCTGCGGCAAGGGCGTCACGACCACCAGCGCACCACCGGGACGCACCACGCGGGCAATTTCGCTCGGCACCCGCGGCCCGAACACCGACAGGACCACGTCCACCTCGCCATCGACCAGCGGCAGCGGCCGGAGGGCATCGGCGCCCACGGCCACGCACCTGCCATGCGCGCGCGCCGCACGCTTGAGCGCGGGGGTGGACAGGTCCATGCAGATTCCGTCCCACGACCGCAGCTCCGGCGCGTCCAGGGCGGCCGCCGCGTAGTACCCCGTGCCGCCGGCAAGGTCCAGCAGCAGCCCAGCTTCCGCTGCCCGCGCGGCACTACCGACGGCCTCCGCGACCGCCTGTGCCACCGGGGCGTACCAGCCATCGCTTTGCAGACGCTCACGCGCCGCCACCATCTCAGCCGTGTCAGCATTGAGGGACCGCCCATGCCCGGCCCTCAACGTGACGTACCCCTGGCGAGCGCGGTCAAACCGGTGCCCGGCAGCGCACGTCAACGAGGCATCGGCCCACTGCACACCTGTGCCGCACACCGGGCACGCAAGGGCCCTCATCACGCGCGGCGTCCACTCACTCATGCCAGCGAGCCTAGGCGACCTCGTGCGGCGCGCCCACGTCCCGGACGGCTCGTGCAGGAGACAATCGCTCCATGAGAACCCCCCGCTGGAGCCTGGGCGCGCACCGGACCGACGAGAACCACCGCGTCACGACCATGGAGCTCCTGTTCGACCTGGTGTACGTGTTCGCGTTCATCCAGGTCACTACCTGGATCGCACAGGAGCACACGCTGCGCGCGACCGCAGAGGGGCTCGTCATGCTCGCCATCCTGTGGTGGGTGTGGGTGACGTGGGCGTGGCTGGGGAACGTCATGCGCGCGGATCGCGGGCTGCCGCTCGCGGGATTCATTGTCGCGATGGTGGCCACGTTCGGCATTGCGCTCACCATCCAAGGCATCTGGGATGCGGAGGGCGGCGCGGTGGCACCGGTCGCCTTCGCGGTGCTCTACACGCTGGTCCGCGCCGTCCACACGGCGGTGTACCTGCACGGAGTGCGCGGCGACGACCAACTGCAGCGGCAAGTGTGGCTGTCGACGGCGGCGTGGGTGCCCGCGGCCGTGACGCTGATCGTTGGCGCGCTCCAGGCACCTGAGCAGCGCCTGTACTGGTGGGGCGCCACCGTGGTGCTCGAGGTAGTCGCGACGTGGCTCCTGTCCGTGCGTGGCCCGGGATGGAAGGTCTCCTCAGGACAGCACTTCGCGGAGCGGTTCGACCTGGTCGTGATCTTGGCGCTGGGCGAGTCCGTGCTCGCGGTCGGCATCACGGCCGCTAAGTTGGATTTCAGTGGCGAGCTGTTGGGCATTGGCCTGCTCGGTGTCTTGGTCGCGATCTCGCTGTGGTGGCCGTACTTCAAGGCGGTAGGGCCGGCGCTCGAGGACGCACTCGACGACGCCCCTGCTGACCGCAAACCCGACCTCGCGCGCGATGTCTACTCCTACCTGCACTTGCCGTTGATCATGGGCATCATCCTGGTCGCGGCCGGCATCGAGGAGGCGGTCGTGGCCCTCGAGGAGGAGCAGGCCTCCGGCGGGGCGTCGGTGTTCCTCGCGGTGGGCGCCGCAGTGTTTGCCGGGACCTGCGCGGTGCTGATGCGCGTGGCCGGTGGAACGTGGCAGTGGCTCGCGGGCACGGCAGCGTTCTTTGTCGTGGCCGCGTGGTGGCTGCCGCAGGTCGACGCCACGGTCGCGATCATCCTGACGGTCGCCGTGCTGAGCACGGTGGGGTGGATCACCCCGTCGGCCCGGCACCGCGAGGCCTCGGCCGTGGATTCATCGGACCACGGCGAGGCATAGCGCCGCTCCTGGAGTGGCACAAAGGGCCTGCCATGCACCCCTAAAACAGCCAAATGGAGCCATTCGGGTGTTTTAGGGGGCTGTAGCGGCCACTTTGTTCCACTCCAGCAAGGACGACGGGGCCGCGAAAAAGTCCCGCTCGTGCCGCGTCGACAACTCAAAGGCCCTCGCCGCCGCGACCCGCGTGCGCTCGTCCGCCGCCGCAACCGCCTGCGACGCAATTCGCACGGCTTCTCGGGTGGCCTCCGCGAACGTCTCATCCGAGTACGTATCCAGCCAGGCACCGTAGGGATGGTCGGCGGTGCGTTGGTCCGCAAGCCTGGTGCCGACGTCGTGATACACCCAGTAGCACGGCAAGATCGCGGCACACAGCACCGCGTAGTCACCGCGAGCGGCGGCCGCGAGCAGGTGATCGGTGTAGGCAGTCGTCACGGGCGAGGGCTCCGCGGCGAACAGCTCTGCGGGCGGCAGATAACTGCCATGCAGCTCAATCTCGATCGCCACGCACGTGTGCGCCCCTCGAGCCCAGAACGCCTGCTCACGCGCGGTAGGGGCAAGCGCCGCAGCGGCCGACAGCGCCCGCGAATAGTCCCGCAAGTACAGCGCATCCTGCGCGACGTACCAGTCGAACGCATCCCGGTTGAGCTCCCC
The DNA here is from genome assembly GCF_000975155.1 of Demequina globuliformis. Taxonomy (GTDB): domain Bacteria; phylum Actinomycetota; class Actinomycetes; order Actinomycetales; family Demequinaceae; genus Demequina; species Demequina globuliformis. The sequence continues at coordinate 1,400,022 of NZ_BBRG01000001.1, read as the reverse complement.
CGAGCCCAGCTGCACCACAAAGTCCAACCGGTCGGTCTCCTCGCGCACATCCCGCGTGCTGTCCCACCATTGCTGAGCGAGCGCCGGAGCGTCACTGACGCGAGCATCGGCCCGCTCCCACAGGTCGGCAAAGTGGGAGATAGGTCCGTGACCGCGCCCCACCTTGAGGGCCGATGCCTGGGTCAAGGACCGCGTCAGCCACTCCTTGGCCTCTGCTACAGCCGTATCCCACCGGCCCGTGCGGGCACGCAGCGTTGCCACGGCCGAGGACAGCGAACAGCCCGTGCCGTGAGTGGCGGTGGTGTCGACCCGGGGAGAGGAGAACACGATGGGCTCAAGCTCACACGGCGGGACCAGGGCATCGCGCACCACGTCGCCCGCGAGATGGCCACCCTTGGCAAGCACGCTCACGCCGGCGTCACAGGCAAGCCGCGCCGCCTGGTCCAGCAGCGCCTCCCACGTGCGCGCGGGCGGCTCGCCCGCCAGCACGGCGAGCTCCGGCACGTTCGGGGTGACCAGGTCCGCAAGTGGGAGCAGCGCACGCAGGGCATCCTCGGCATCGGCCGTCAACAGGCGGTCCCCACTCGTGGCGACCATGACGGGGTCCAGCACCACCACGGGAGGGCGGGTGCGCTCGAGCCAGGCCCTGACCACGTCAATGACGTCGGTGTCGAACAACATCCCGATCTTGACGGCATCAATGTCCACGTCATCGCTGACCGCGTCGAGCTGCGCGGCAAGAAACGACGCTGGCGGTGCGTGAACGGCGCGCACGCCCTGGGTGTTCTGCGCCACAAGCGCCGTGACCGCAGCCATTCCATAGCCGCCGTTCGCGGCAATCGACTTCAGATCCGCCTGGATCCCCGCGCCCCCGGTGGGGTCGGTACCGGCGATGGACAGCACTCGCGGGATGCGCGTGCGCCCGGCCGTCATGCTGCCGCCTCCCACACCCGCGACAGCATTGACGCAGCCGCGCGGGGATCTGGCGCCGCGCAAATCCACGACACCACCGCGGCACCCGCGAACCCACCCCGGCGGAGGTCCCCCACGTCGTCCGCGCGCACTCCCCCAATCGCAACGGCCGGCACTGTGCACAGACGCGCCAACTCGCATGCCCGCGCGATGCCCAGCGGCGGCGGAGCATCCACCTTGGACTGGGTGGCCCGCACCGCGCCAATGCCGATGTAATCCGCGCCGTCCGCGCCAGCGGCAGCGATCTGTGCTTCGGTGGAGGCGGAGACCCCGATCACGCAGTCATCCCCCAGCAGTGTGCGGGCAATGGCCACCGGAATGTCTTGCTGCCCCAGGTGCACACCGTCCACCCTGATCCCGCTGCGCCGGGCGGCCAGCGCCACGTCGACGCGGTCGTTGATCACCAGCGCAACGTGATCAGGGAGGGCGTCTGCCACGGATCGGGTCAGTCCCAGCATGGCGCGCGCGGGGGCGTCCTTGCGGCGGATCTGGACTGTCGTGACTCCCCCGTCGACCGCCTCGCGCACCGTCGTGACGATGTCCCGCCCGCAGCCAGCGGACTGGGCCACGTCGGTCACCAGGTAGACGGACAGGTCGAGGCTCATGCGGCCGCCTCCTGCGCGCGCAGCTGGGCGGCCGGGATGGACGCCAGCGAGTCGAGCAACCGCGTCCGGAAATCCCCGGGACCGGCCGCCACAACCGCCGCACGTTCGGCCGCCTGGCCGTAAATGTCGCTCGCAGCCGCGGCCGCCTCAAACGGCTCTGGGTGCACGGCGACACACGCCGCCATGACCGCGCCCAACGCGCAGCCGCCGCCCGTGATGCGGGTCAGCAGGATGTGTCCGCCCGCGATCCTTGCGGTGCGATCAGCGTCCACGATGAGGTCCACAGGGCCCGACACCGCTACTGCGCCGCCGGTCGCCCGCGCCAACGCGCGCGCGGCGGCCTCCGCATCCTCAACGGCGTCCTCTGAATCGACCCCGCGACCCCCGGCCCCCACACCCGCGAGCGCAATGATCTCCGAGGCGTTGCCCCGAATGATGGACGGGCGCCGCGACAAAAGGTCCTGGGCCAAGGCCGTTCGCACCGGCAGCATGCCCACCGCCACCGGGTCCAAGACCCATGGCGTTGCCGAGGCGACTGCGGCATCGGCCGCCTCCACCATGGCCTGGCGCTGCTCAGCGTGCGGGGTGCCAATGTTGATATGCACGGCGGAGGCGACGGACGCGAACGGCCCCGCCTCACCGACAATGTCCACCATGGCGGGCGTCGCGCCCAATGCAATGGTGACGTTCGCGACCAACTCAACCGTGACGGCATTGGTGATCGACTGAATCAGCGGGACCTGGGAGCGCACGGCTTCCAGGACGTCCGCGGACGGAATGGGCAGGTCAATAGGCGTACGCGTCATGCGCGACATCCCTTCGCTAGTACGAGCTAGATCAGGTTCAACGGGTGTGTTCTCAGCCCCAAGGGGCACCCCGTGTCATGCGGTCTACTCACCGTAGCGTGTTGCGCGGTCGGTGTGAAGCCGCTGCGCGCTGCCGCCCGCGCCTGGGATGAGGGCCCACGCAGAAGGTGTGAGAGTAGACGTATGGCAAACGATCTCCGAGACGGTTCGCTGTCCTTGCGCGGTGCGGTGGCCATGGGCACCGGCGTCATGGTCGGGGCCGGCATTTTCGCGCTGACCGGGCAAGTCGCGGGGCTCGCTGGCCCGCTCTTCCCCCTCGCCCTGCTTGCGGCGGCCGGCGTCGCGGGCCTGGGCTCGTATTCGTACATCCGTGTCACTCGCACACACCCGTCCTCCGGCGGAATCGCGATGATTCTGACTCAGGCCTATGGGCGCTCAACGGTGGCGGCCGGATCCTCCATGCTGATGGCACTGTCCATGGTGCTCAACCAGGCATTGGTAGCCCGCACGTTTGGCACGTACCTCAGCGAGCCACTGGGCTGGCCCACGTGGCTCGTCCCCGTACTGGCGGTCGGGTCCGTGGCAGCCGCGGTGGGCATCAACCTGATGCGCAATGAGAGCCTCAGTTGGGTTCAGACTGCGGGAGCGATCATCAAAGTCGGAGGGCTCGGCCTCCTGGCCGTCGCCGCAATTGCCGTCGGTGGAGGCACGTATACCGCCGGCGAGGAAGGGCTGACCGCGGGCACCTCGCTGGCCGGGTTTATCGCCGCCACTGGCCTTGGCGTGTTGGCCTACAAGGGGTTCACGACGATCACCAACGACGGGGCTGAACTCGTCAACCCCAAGCGAAATGTGGGGCGAGCAATCGTGATCTCCCTAGCCATCTGCGCGGTTATCTACACCACCGTGGCGTTTGCTGCTGGCTCCTCACTCAGCGTCGAGGACATCGTTGCCGCCCAGGACTACGCACTGGCGGAGGCTGCAAGGCCCGCACTCGGCGCATGGGGCGTGGGCGCCACAGTCGTCGTCGCCGTCGTGGCCTGCCTGACCGGCCTTGTGAGCTCGATGTTCGCCGTGTCGCGCATGCTCGCGATGGTGACGGACATGGACATGATTCCGCACCGGCACTTCGCAATGCCGGGCACCGTGCGTCACCACCTCCTCGTGTACATCGGGGTCATCGCTGCGGTGCTGGCGGTAGCGCTGGATATGTCGCAAATCGCCGCCGTCGGAATCATCTTCTACCTCGTCATGGATCTCGTTGTGCAGTGGGGCGTCGCGCGCCGGTTGCGTACTGAGGTCCAGGCACGGGTGTGGGTGGTGTGGGCAGCAATGGCGGCCGATGCCGTGGTGCTGACCGCCTTCGTTGCCTTGCGTGGTCAGGACTCGCCGTGGCTCATCGCGGGTGCGGTGGGAGCCGTCGTGGCAGTTTTCGCAGCGCAGCGCGCATATCTGAGGCGCCATCCCGGCGACGAGACCGACGAGACTGACGAGAAGGATGCGGACGTCGATTCGCCATCGCACTAGATTGGCGCCTGTGAATCGAGTCAGCGTGGCCATAGGAATCCGCGTGGTTCTGGCGATCGCGATGGTGCTCGCCGTCGGGGCCCTCGTGCGCGACGGAGTGCGCGCAGGCGATTTTGTGCCGGTGGACTTCTTTGGCTACTTCACGATCCAAAGCAACCTCATCGGGGCGGCCGTTCTGGTGGCTGCCGCACGCTGGACCGGAGCCGACCGACCAGCGTGGCTTGAATGGGCGCGACTGTCCGCAACGACCTACCTGGTCATTGTCGGGATCGTGTACTGGGGCCTGCTGTTTCCCCAGTCGGGGCCGCCGGCCAACCCGCTCGCGGACTACACATTGCACGGCCTGGCATGCGTCACGATCGTGATCGACTGGGTGCTGGAGGGACCGCGATCGACCTTGAGGCTGCGCTCCATGTGGATTCCACTGGTGTACCCCGCTGTGTGGATCGCAGTCACCGTGGTGCGCGGCGCAACCGACGGCTGGGTGCCGTATTTCTTCCTAGACCCGGCGCGCGGATACGGCCCCGTCGCCGTCACCACCGGCACCATTTTGCTCGCCGGACTCGCGTTGGGGGTCCTGCTGTCGCGCCTCACGCGATGGCGCGCCGTGTCGCCGTCGCGCAACGCAGCCCCTGTGGCGCCCGCGTCCACTAGCGTTAACCCCTAAGAGGAGGCGAGCGTCGCGGCCCAACCCCCGCAGCGCGTGTGATGTCTGACGAAGTCATCGCTCATCCGCAAACGGACGAGCAACCCCACCGTATGTCCCGCCAGGCCCTCGCAACCTGGGTGTTCTGGCCCTCCGCCATATTGATCTTGGCCTTCGTGGTGTTCGCCATCATCTGGCCTACCGTCGCGGAAAACGTCTTTGACGCGATCCAGTCGACCATCATCAACGCGTTCGGCTGGTACTACGTGCTGATCGCCGCCGTGTTCGTGGGCTTCGCGCTTGTCATGGGATTTAGCCGGTTCGGCAACATCGTGCTCGGCAAAGACTCCGACAAACCGCAGTTCTCGATGTTCTCCTGGTTCGCGCTGTTGTTTGCCGCGGGCATGGGCATTGGCTTGGTTTTCTACGGCGTCGCGGAGCCGCTCGCTCACTTCGCTGAACCGCGACCCGGCGTGACCGGCACCCCGGAACAGCTGGCACAACAATCCATGGCGCAAACGTTCCTGCACTGGGGCATCCACGCGTGGGCCATCTACATCGTCGTGGGGCTGGGCATCGCGTACGCCGTCCACCGCCGCAACCGGCCGGTGTCCATCCGCTACGCGCTCGAGCCGCTGCTCGGCAAGCGCGTCAACGGCTTCTGGGGCAACCTCATCGACGTCACCGCCGTGGTCGGCACCCTGTTTGGTGTCGCGACGTCGCTGGGCCTAGGCGTGATGCAGATCTCCTCCGGCCTGGCCTCGGTTGACATCGCGGAGCCGTCCACCAGCACTCAGATTTGGCTGATTGTCGCAATCACCATCGTCACCATCTTCTCGCTCGTCACCGGGCTGCAGCGCGGCATGAAGTGGCTGTCCAACATCAACCTGGGCATCGCGCTCTTCCTCCTCCTCTTTGTCCTGTTCGCCGGGCCCACCGAGTTCCTGATGCGCGAGTTCGTGCAGTCCATCGGCGTCTACATCCAGCAGTTCATTGGGCTCAGTTTCAACGTCTCCGCCTTCCAAGGCACGGCCGGCGAAGAGTGGCAGGCCGCGTGGACCACGTTCTATTGGGGCTGGTGGATCTCGTGGGCGCCGTTCGTTGGCGTGTTCATCGCCCGCGTGTCCAAGGGCCGCACGGTGCGCGAGTTCGTGTGGGGCGTCCTGCTGGTGCCGACCGTCATCACCTTCCTGTGGTTCTCCGTCATGGGCGGCACGGCGCTGTACCAGGAGCTCTATGGCGGCGGCGGTCTTGTGGGGCCCAACGGCGAGGTCGACTACAACGGCTCGCTGTTCTCGATGCTGGAAACCCTGCCCGGCTCCACCGCGTTGGTCCTGGGCGCTGTGGTCCTGATCGCGGTGTTCTTCGTCACTAGTTCCGACTCCGGATCGTTGGTGCTGTCCATGATCACGACCGGCGGCGACGAGTCCCCCAAGCGGTGGATCCGCATTTTCTGGGCGTGCACCACGGCCCTGGTCGCGATCGCGCTGCTGCTGTCTGGCGGCTTGTCCGCCCTTCAGACGGCCGCGATCATTACGGCCTTGCCGTTCTCGATCGTCATGATCGGGATCTGTTTGTCCACCATCAAGGCGTTCCGCCGCGAGCACCGGCTGTACTTGGCGAATAACCGGGCCGAGTTCATGGACCACGTCCGTGACACCATCTCCGGTGAGTACGGGCTTGAGCCCACGGACGCTGAGGTGGACATCGAAGGTGCACGCACCCGCTGGCCCAAGTGGACCCGCATGGGCCCCGAGCATCGGTACACCGACAAGCCGGTGAGGGGAACGCGTCGCCACAAGCGCCACGACACCCCGCCGAGCTTTGCACCGGTAGCGACAGCCGCCGACGACGAGGCGCCGGACTTCGAGCAGCATCACACCGATGAGTTAATCCTGCCGCTCGAAGAGATCGACCCCCAGGGCGAGGCGACCGGGGACAGCCCGGACCCGAAGAAGTAGCCCGACACGAAAGCCCCCGGCCACTGCGAGAGGCCGGGGGCTTTCGTGATGGCGGCTACGAGGCCAGACCCGTGATCATCGCGACCAGTTCGTTGTGCGTGGTCTCCGCGACGGACCGCGTCCCGACTTGGGTTCCGCGCCTGAGCACAGTCACGCGGTCAGCGACACGGAACACCTGCTCCATGTTGTGGCTCACGATGAGCACAGCCGCGCCACGCTCCTTCAGCTTGAGGATGGTTTCCTCGACCTTCGCGGTCTCGGCGACGCCCAGCGCAGCCGTCGGCTCATCCATCAACACCAGGCCGGACGCCCAGTGGGTAGCGCGAGCAATCGCGATGCCCTGGCGCTGACCGCCGGAGAGGTCAGACAGTTGCGCCTTGGCGGACGGGATGCGGATGTCGAGGTCGTCGACGAGTTGTTGGGTCTCCCGCGCCATCCTGGAGCGATCCAAGATGCGCAGCGGCCCACGCGTCAGTTCCCGTCCGAGGAAGAGGTTCATGTAGACGGGCTGCAGGTCCGCGAGCGCCAGGTCCTGATAGACCACCTCGACGCCGCGCGCTCTGGCGTCCGAGGGGTCGGAGAACTCGGCGCGGTCGCCGTTGATCCAAATCTCACCCTCGGTTGGCTGGTACAGACCCGAGATGATCTTCACGAGCGTCGACTTCCCGGCGCCGTTGTCGCCCACGAGCGCGACGATCTCTCCTGGTGCAATCTCGAGGTCGAACCGCTGGATCGCGGTGACCGCTCCGAAGCGTTTGACGATGCCGTCGAGTTTGAGCGGCGTGCGGGTCGATGTTGCGGTGCTCATGCGTGCGACCTTCCGTTGGCGAGCGCGAGCTCGACGGTGATGGGGGCGGAGCCGTCCGCGGACCAGATTCCGTGGACGCGGGGCGACCCCGTGCCGATCCCGCTCACGGCCGCGGTCAGCCCGCGGGTGACGAAGACCTGGGGCCGGAACCCAAACACCACGGTGTCCCCCGGCGCGGCTGCGCAGTCATTGGCGTTGACGGTCGCGTAGTAATCGATGGCGTTTGCTGCGGGCATGTCGACGGGTGTGGGGTTCACCTCGGCGGGATCTATGCCATCGCCGACGACAAGGGCGGCGGTGGGGGTGTCGCCGAGGACCGGATCGACGTAGAGCCCGCCTCCAAAGACAAACGCTTCTCCCTGGTGCAGGTGCGAGACCTCGGACACATACACGATGGCAGGCTCCTCCACGAGGTCCTGCACTGCATGCAGGGGCGTCGTCCCCGTGAGTCCGTGGCCGGGCTCGACTTGGGTCGCACCCGCGGCAGCAAGCGTGGGCAGAACTGACGCCGAGGTGGTGCCGGGCGCGTTGAGCTCGACGTGGTCCCAGCCAGCTGCGAGCAGGGCCTCCTTGGCTCGCGCCAACGTCGCGAGGTTCGGAGTCGACTTCGCGGTTCCGGTGTGCGCGTCGAAGAGCGTGGCGGGGAACGATGTGACGCCTGCGAACCGGAGCCCCTCAATGGCGTCGATGGCCGCCGCCGTCTCCACGATGGCGTCGGCGTCAAAGCCGCCTTCATGGCCGCGGTAAAAGCGGTCCCCTGTACCTGCGATGCGCAGGAGCACCGGCTGCTCGCGTCCGCGTGCCCGCGCCGCGGCTGCCGCCTCACGAGCTTTGGCTTCGCTGAACACTGTCCAGAAGAGGGGCTCGAGGCTCGCGGCCGTTCCTGCGCTGTGGCGGGGTATCTGAACCAGGTGGCCAAGGTGGCCGGTCTTGAGGCCTCCAGCCCGTGCGGCGATGGCGCACTCCAAGTCCACTCCGACGGCGTGAGTGATGCCCTCGGCAACGAGCGCGCCGGACACATCGGGATTGCGGCCAATCTGCTTGGTCATCGCGAACGGCACGAGCCCGTGTGCCCGCGCCACGGCGACAAACGCAGCGGCATTGCGGCGCACCGCATCGAGGTCGATCACGGAAGTGTTCGGTGGAATGGCACCACTGCGGTGGAGCGCGACGGCATCCGCAATGAGAGCGGGGTTGCGACGACGGGTCAGGTCAAGAAACATCGTTGTGCCTCCTTACTGGCTCTTCTTGCCCCGTAGGGACAAGGAGACGGCGAGGAGAATGATGGCTCCTCGGACGATCATTTGCTGCGACACACTCAGTCCCGCGAGGATCAGACCGTTGTTGATCATGGACATGAGGAGTGAGCCGACGAGGGCCCCGGCGATCGATGCCTTGCCGCCCGTCAGCGCGGTTCCACCGACGATGACCGCCGCCAGTACCGTCATGAGATCCGCTTCACCCAGCGTGTAGCGTGCACCGCCGAGCCGCCCGTCGTAGAGGATTCCCGCGAGCGCCGCCGTCATCCCTGACACGGTAAACACCGCCATCTTCACCCGGTTGACCTTGATTCCCGACACCCGGGCAGCTCGCTCGTTGTTGCCGACGGCCAGGACGTGGGCACCGAACTTGCGCTGGCGCAACACGTGCCAGCCGACCAGAACCACGACGGCCGTCCACCAGATCAGGATGGGCAAGCCCAGTAGCGTCCCTGAGCCGAACAACCAGGTGAAGGTCGAGTCGAGGACGGGGACGGACTGCAGGTCGGTGAGCTGCCGGGCGAGCCCCGCGATCAGGCCCATCGAGGCAAGTGTCACGAGAAACGACGGCAGCCTCAGGGCGGTGATGAAGAAGCCATTCATGGCGCCCACGAGGGCTCCAACGGCCAGGCCCACCAGGGCTGCGATCCACCACGACCCGGTGGACTCGAGCGCCACCGCTGTGGCCAATGCGGCCAGCGCGACCGTTGAGCCAATGGACAGGTCTATAGCGCCAATCGCAAGTACCAGGACGGCGCCCATCGCCATCACTGTGATGGGCGCCGCTTGGACCACGATGTTGGTGAGGTTGGTCGCGGTGAGGAAGTACTCGCCTTGGGTGATGGCAAAGAAGGCGAAGACGAGCGCGAAACCGATGTACACCACGGCCGCGCGCCATGGCACGCGTCGCACTGTGTCAAGAATGGTGGGCGCCTCGTGGCGCACTGCGGTGTCCGTCATGGACGTTGTCCTTTCTGCACGACGTGCTGCTGTGCACGCCGGATGGCACCCAACACGGGTCCTGTGGGGCCGAGGGAACTAGGGGCAACGGCCACGTCGCCGTGGCCCAAGAGCGTGAGCTGGTCGCAGATGCGGGGTGCGAGCTCAGGGCGGCGGCCAATCCCGCCTCCCAGAATGATGCGGGGCGGGTCCAGCACCGCGATGACAGATGCGAGTCCCACCGCAGCCCAGCGTGCGAAGTCGTCGATGACGCGGCAAGCGCTCGAGTCGCCGCTGGCAGCAGCGTCGAAGATCTCTGGAACTGTGGCTGCCCGGCCCGTCTCCCGCGCGTACCGAGCACTGACGCTCTGGCCTGCGACGACCTCTTCGAAAGCGCCGTTGACCTGGTGGCTGGGGTCCCACGGATCGGCACCGACGGGCAAGTAACCAATCTCGCCGGCCGCGCCGCGCGCACCTGTGAGAAGCTCGCCCTCGACCACGATGCCCATGCCCACGCCAGTGCCGAAGGAGACAAAGCAGAACGTGTCACCGGCGGTGCCGGCGTGAACTTCGCCAAGCGCCGCCAAATTCACGTCGTTGTCGAGGATCACGGGGGCTCCTAGGGCGCGCGACAATTCGCCGACCACGTCGACGCCGGCCAGCTCGCTCAAGTTCGGCGCAAGTCCCAGGGATCCGTCGGACAACGCGACTCCCGCCCCGCCCACGGCGATGGCATCAAATCCGACGTTGTCGATCTCGCATGCGCCGCGGAGCTCCTCGGCGAGGTGGCTGATCTGCGCGCCGAGGCCGCCGCCCGCGGATTGCGTGGGTTCCTCGCGCTCCGCCAGAAGATTGCCAAACTGATCAGCGAGCCCGGCGCGGATCTTGGTCCCGCCCAGATCCACTCCTAGCAGCAGCCCCACGGAGACGGCGCGATTCACGGTCGCCGTCATGCCGCGGCCGCCGGGGTCAGCAGGCGTGCGGGGTTAGCACGCAGGAGGGTGTCGACGTGGTGGGGATCGAGGCCAAGCTCGCACGCCATGGGGATAAACACCTCACTGAGGTAGGCGTATCCCGCCTGTCCGTGGGTGTGGGGGTTCATGTATACCTCTGCGCCGGTGAGGTCCTGCGCGAGTACCACCTGGTCGATCTGGCCCCGCGCGGCGATGTCGACGAGGAGTTGAGCGCGTGAGCGGTCAGAGCGGAAGTACGCGCGCTTCGCGTACTCGCCTTCCACGCGTTCTGCCGGCGGGGGCGCCAGGAAGAAATCCCAATGCTGTTTGCCGATGGTGTCGATCGCGATCGCTGCACCGGCGTCGAGGACTGCGAAGACCGCCCCGGGGTCGGGGTGAATGTCCATGTGACCCACCACCACGCGAGAAGGATCGACTCCCTCGTCCTGGAGGACTGCCAGTTGTTCCATCGCCATGGTCGCATGGGTGGTGTGGGTCATGAGCGCTACGCCGGTGGCACGCTGAGCGCGCGCGGCCGCACGAAGCGCCTTTTCCTCGTGGGCAGTAATCTCGTCAAAACCCGTCGCTTGCTCGCCGAGGATCCCTGCGCGCACTCCGCTGTCGCCGATGCCGCGGGTCAGGTCCGCGATCAAGGTGGCTGTCAGTTGATCGAGCGACGCGTCGCGCGCCCACTCCGGACTGTAGGCCTCCAGGTACACGGACGTTCCGGCGACAATGTGGAGGCCTGAGCGTTCGGAGATTTCACGCAGCAGGGCCACGTTGGCACCATCGTCTGAGCGCCCCACGACGCCGTATGGGCTCAGGTCAACCACGGTGCCATAGCCGAGGTCGCGCAAAGGCGCGAGGGCGCGCACGGCCAGCGACACCTGGTCAGCATCACGGTTCTGGCCCGCCGTCATCCACGGACCCGGCGTCAGCGACAGCGGGTGCTCATGCATCATCACCTTGCCTGCGTCGGCGATGTCGATTGGCCCGTGAACGGTGTGCATGGAACTCATGGCCTGATCCTTCCTGGTGTGGGGGTGGAGATGGGGACGCGGCGCCGTCCGTCCCGCGACGGCACGGGCGGGACGGACGGTGCCGTGTCAGTTGCCAGTGACAGAAGCGGGCGGCTCGGTTCCGTAGTCCGCCATCCACCCGTCGACGAGGTTGTCGGGGGTGACCTTGACGGGAGGCGAAGCGACCAGGGCCGGCGCTTCCTTCCCGAGGAGCCCGTAGGCTCCCGCGACGGCGAGCCCGTGGCCAATGTCGAGCGAACCGTTGCCGACGAGCCCCACGACGTTGCCCTCTGCCGCCATGTCCGCCGCGAGGGTGGTGTCGAGGTCGTTCGTGACGATCGCGACGTCGGTGCGCCCTGCCGCCTTCACCGCAGCCAGCACGCCCTGCGCAGCGGTTGCCCAGGGCACATAGATTCCGGTGACGTCGGGGTTCTGGAGGAGTGTTGCAGCCGCGATCTCTTCCGTGCGTGCCTCATCGGTGAAGCCCTGCTCAGCGACAATGTCCATGTCCGGGTACTCGTACTCGAGCCACGCCTTGAAGGCCTCGTCACGCTGGTTCGTGAACCAGAAATCGGCGTCGTGGTAGAGGTAGGCAACCTGGCCCGTGCCACCCAGGGCGTCGCCAAGCAACTCAGCGTTGGCGCGACCAGCGTCGGTGAGCGACTCGGTCACGATCGAGACGAACTGGTCGCCTGCCTCGTAGCCAGCCGGTGGCGTGGTCATGATGACGAGTGTCTTGCCCGCGTCAACGATGGGCTGGAAGGACTGCGCCGCAGACGTGGGGTCAACGGCGATCCCCACCACAATGTCGGGGTCGAGGGCCATGACGGATTCCACGTTGTTGGCTTGCGTGGCGGCGTCGAAGCCGGCCTCGGTTGAGGCCACCACGTCAATGCCGAGCTCTTCGAAGGACGCCACTGCGCCCTGCTCTACTGCAGAGACGAACTCGGAGGAGGTGTGCCACACAAAGGCCGCGGTGTGGCCTCCGTCCGCGATCGTCGCGGCTTCGTCGTCCGTGAGGGTCAACTCGTCAAGGGTCCCGGGCACCTCACCGTTGGGCCCCGCGAACTCGAGGCTCGGCTGCGTGCCCTCGCTCGCGCCAGAGTCGGCCTGAGCGGCGGCGGAGGTGGCGTCTGCGGACGGGGCGGACTCCGCCTCATCGTCGGCCGAGTCGGCACTACAGCCCGCGACAGCGAGTGTGAGCGCCAGCAGGCCAGCGGCTGCGGTGCCGCGGCGGGTGAACGGAGAGTACATGGGGGACCTCTTCTCTGCGGTGCGGGGGATCCGCGGGACTGCGATGTCGGGAATAGTTTGCTTTCACGGTGCAATAAAAGTCAAGGGATGCTTTGATCACGGTTTTGTGACCTTTTCTCCCACAAATACGCCCGAACCGACGCCCGCGGGCTAGACTTTGATGGCACGGTGAACTCAAAAGGCTGGTCCGAGGACGCCCTCAGGGCTCATGCTCATCGGGTGCGCTCAGGTTCATGCCCCGCAGCGCCGTGCTTGATGTTGGAAGGTGCACGCACCACTGCGGACACCTCGAGGAGGGCCTCATGCGAGAAAACACCCGCGGAACCGTGCTGGCTGCGCTGCTGCGCTCCCGTCCTGCAAGCCGTAAGCAACTCGCTGAGGCGACAGGCATCTCCGCCGCGACCGTCTCGCGCACTGTCGACAATCTCATCGCCGAAGGGCTGGTCCACGAGGGCCCCGCCATTGTGGAGGAACGGCGTGGCCGCCGCCAGGTGCTGCTCGACATCGCGACGGACGACCGTGTGGTGGTGGGCCTCGACCTGGGCGCGTCTCGCACCCGCTGCGTCGTGGCGGACATGACTGCCAGCCCCCTTGCCACCATGGACGTCGCGACGCCGACTGACCTCACCGCACCCGAACTCGCGCACTGGGTGGCCGACCTCGCCCGCACCGCCACCGCGCACCGCTGGCCCCACGTCAGAGCGGTAGCCATCGGCCTCCCAGGAGCGGTCGGCCATGACCGGACCATCTCCAATGCCCCCAACCTGCCCCAGGTCGAGCACCCCGGTTTCGTCACCGCGTGCGAGGAAGCGCTTGGACGCCCGCTGGCGATCGACAATGACGCGAATGCGGCGCTCCTTGGCGAGCAGCGCTTTGGCGCGGCCGCAGGCCTGGCGAGTGCGGCGATGGTCACGCTCGGCGCCGGGCTGGGCGTAGGGCTGGCGGTCAACGGCCGCATCTTGCAGGGGCGGCGGGGCCTCGTGGGAGAGTTCGGCCAACTCCCTACGGGCCCGCACGGCGCCCGGCTCGAGACTATGGTCACGGGCCCTGCAATCGTCGAGCGTGCGGCCGAGTTTGGCCTGGAGCTCGATGGCCCCGCCGCACTGTTCTCGCTCCACGGGAACGCTGCGGCGGATCGAGTGCGCGCGCGGTTCGACCAAGCGCTGCTGATGGCGCTGGCGTCTGTATCAGTCGCGTGCGACCCTGACGTGATCGTGATTGGTGGCGGTATCGCCAAGTCCCTGCGTGACGCGCTGCCCACATACCAGCGACGACTGCGCGAAACCCTGCATGTGGCGCCACACCTCGCCTACACAGTGCTGGGGGATTTTGCCGGCGCGTCTGGCGCGGTCGTCGCGGCTCTACACCTGGCGTACGCGGACCTTGGCGTGGAGCCGGCGAGTCTGGCCCACCTTCCGGCCGCCGGAACGCTGACGGCGTCTTCGCTCGCCGCCGTCAGCCACTGAGCGACGCTCGCCTGCGCAGGTTGTCCGGAGCGCGCGTCGTCTCAGTGCGAGCGACGCAGAATGACCGGCTGCCCGGGACGCACCTGCGCGGCGAGTGACAACGAGGCAGCGTCGAGCACGCCGATGACGGGGTACCCGCCCGTCGTGGGGTGGTCGGCGAGGAAGACGACGGGCTCGCCTGACGGCGGCACCTGAACTGCTCCGGCGACGAGCCCTTCGCTAGCCAGTTCGCCCTCGCGCGCCCATGGGACGGTGGCGCCTTCCAGGCGCAGGCCTATCCGGTTGGAATGGGCCGATGCCGTGAAGACCTGAGCGGCCCACTCGCCCCACTCACGCACCCAGTCTGGGCGCGGTCCGGGGTCCAGCACGAGCGTCACCTGCTCGTGCGGGCCCGCGACATGCGGAGGCGTCTCGCCGGCGCCAAAGAGATCTGCGGGGGCTGGCGACGCCTCCCCTACTGGCACGCGGTCCCCCGCTTTGAGAGGCGCAGGCCCTAGTCCCGACAGCACATCGGTCGAGCGACTGCCGAGCACGGGAGGCACCGCAATGCCGCCGCGGACGGCAATGTAACTGCGAAGGCCCGCCTCTGCAGGCGTCACCTCGAGCGTCTGGCCTGATCGCAGGCGCAAGGGGCGGCCCAGAGGTGCCGGCACGTCGCCCACATACACTCCGGCGCGCGCTCCGGTGACTGCGACGACGGCAGGCTCGCGGGTCCGGAGTACGGTGCCGGTGAGCGTCGCTTCCAACACCGCTGATCCGCGTGGATTGCCGACGGCCGCGTTGGCGGCTCGCGCCGCTAGCGGATCACACCAGCCCGATGGGGACACGCCCACATGGGCGTAGCCGCGCCGCCCGTTGTCCTGCACGGTCAGGAGCGCGCCCGGGTCCACGACCTCGATCACTGGACAAACCTCACCCTCGCCCCGGGCTCCAGGAGTGCAGGCGGCCGGCGCGCGGGGTCCCACAGGACGGCCTCGCGCGCGACACCAATGATTTGCCAGCCACCCGGCGACGATCGCGGGTACACACCGGCATAGGGGCCCGCCAGCGCCAGCGCGCCCGCCGGGACGGAGGGCCGGGGCTGGGGTCGCCTGGCGACGGTCCGCGACTCCGGCAAGCCAGTGAGATAGGCGAATCCGGGTGCGAAGCCACTGAAGGCCGCAGTGAACTCCGTGGCGATGACCGTGTCGATGACGTGGGGGACGCTCACCGCCCACTGCGCGGCGACCGCGCTCAGGTCGGGACCGTCAAACGTGACGGGGATCTCCACGAGCGGCCCCGGCTCGGGATCCGTGTGAGCGAGGTCCCATGCGGGGGCGTCCTGCATCAACTGCGAGAGGTCAACGGCACTGAGGCCGCTGACCATGACGGTGCGTGCGGCCGGGACTACCTCCTCGCATGCCAGCTCACCTTCCTCCCTCGCGGCCCTGAGCCGCGCGGCAAGGTCCGCCACCTGGCGCGGGTCGTCTACCTCGATCACCACGGCGTGTGCCCCGAGCGGCAGCACCCGCGTGGTCATGACAGGAAGCTCCGCACGTCCACATCCGCCTCCTCGAGCGCAGCGCGCACCCGCACCGCGAGATCGACGGCGCCGGCAGTGTCGCCATGCACACATAGTGAACGCGCGCTCACCGTGAGGGGATCACCATCGAGGGTGGCGAGCGGTCGCCCGTGCGCGATCTGCACGGACCGCGACACCACGGCATCGGCCTCCTCCACCACGGCACCCTCACGCCCACGTGGCGCAAGTGTGCCGTCCGCGAGGTATGCGCGGTCCGCAAACGCCTCTGGCACGGGCTCGCAACCCGCGGCCTCCGCTGCCGCCAACAACCGCGAGCCAGGCAAGCCAAGAATGGGACGCGCTCCTGCGAGCACCACACCATCCACCACCGCCTGCGCCTGTTCCTGATCGTGAACGGTGCGGTTGTACAGCGCGCCGTGCGGCTTCACATAGGACACCACGGTGCCGGCCGCGCGCGCGAAGGCCTCGAGAGCTCCTACTTGGTAGGCGACCTCCCCTGCGAGTTGCCGAGCCGGAACGTCCATGGCCCGGCGCCCAAAGCCAGCGAGGTCCCGGTAAGCGACGTGCGCGCCAATCGCGACGTCGCGTTCGGCGGCAATCTCGCACACCCTGCGCATGGTCTCGGGGTCCCCCGCATGGAAGCCGCAGGCAACGTTCGCGCTGGTCACGACGTCGAGCAGGCCAGAGTCGTCAGTCAGGCTCCAGCGACCGAACCCCTCGCCGAGGTCCGCGTTCAGGTCAATGGCGACGGTGCTCATACGCCCAACTTAGTCCGCGAGCTTGAGGCCAATCTCCACAGGGCCCTCGAGTCCCTCGGGTCCCATGATGGGAGGGTCGGGGTAAGCCTCAAACCATGACTCCCACGCATCGCCTGCTGGGCTCGGCACCATGGCGTAGTCGAGGCCCTGGTGGTCACCCCAATCCATCAATTCCTTGGTGAGCCCACCAATCCACGAGTAGGCGCCATACTGCCGCGCGACCGCGTACAACCCTCCCGGCAAGGTGTGGGCACGCAGGCCCGGCGGGACGGCCGTCTCCACGGGGACCTCGAATGCCACGTCAACGACGAACGTCTCATGTCGCGACACCGTCGTGTAGCGAAGGAGGCCTGCACCCGTGACGTCAACGTGGGCATCCCGCAGGCGCGCCTCAACGTCGTCGAAGACTTCGCCGACTCGCTCCCCAATGGTGTCCAGGGTGACCTCGACGGACGCGCCGATCACCCGCAACGGCTCCCGCTGTTCGACATGAAACTCAGCCACAACCCCAACTTAGTGACGGGCGCTCAGCCTCGCCTGGGGAGACACCTGAGGCAGTGCAGGTGCGCGCAATCGCCGGGGTTAGCGGTACTCGGGGTTGGGATGGTCGAATGTCGCTCCGTCGTTCCATTCCTTGGTGGAGTTGCCGCCCTCAGGGAAACCCCCGCCGCTCTTGAGCCACGCGGCCGTGTGCATCAGGTTCCACGCCATAAAGGTCGTGTTGCGCCGGGTGAAGTCGCTCTCTTGGCCGCCCGAGCCCTCATCGAGGTAGGAAGGACCGGGCCCAATCGCGCCTAGCCACGCGGCGTCCGCCTGCGGCGGGATCACATAGCCCAGGTGCTGCAGTGAATACAACGTGTTCATCGCGATGTGCTTGGCGCCGTCCTCGTTACCCGTCACGATCACTCCGGCAGCCCGCCCGTAGTACAGGTACTGCCCGCGGTCGTTCTGCTCGCCGCTCAGGCCGTAGAGCCGCTCAATCACTCGTGAGGCAACGGAGGAGCGCTCGCCCAACCACACCGGCGTGCCGAGCACCAGGATGTCGGCGGCGAGGATGCGCTCGGCCAGCGCGGGCCAGTCGTCGCGCTCCTGGTTTCCGCCAGGGACGTCCTGGGTCATGTCGGGGTACACGCCCGGCGCGATCACGTGGTCCACCGCCCGAATGCGATCAACGGTGACGCCCTGAGATTCCATGATGGAGATGGAGTTATCCATCAGACCCTGGGTGTGGCTGGTCTCCGGGGAAGGCTTCAGCGTGCAGTTCACGTAGGCAGCCGTGAGGCCGGAAAAGTCGTGCTGTGGTGCGGTCATCGGTGATACCTCCTGTGGTCAGGAGGACACGCACCGGCGTGAATGTATTCCCGCAGCGGCTACGACCCCGGCCCGGGACAGCTCAGCGGCTAGTCGACGTCCACGACGCCTGGAGCGCGCATACGCGAGGCCTCCCAGGCGGCCTTCTCGCGCCCCAGAAGCATGTAGGTCACGCCCCACAGTCCGAGGTCGTCGGCGAAGCCGATGATCGGGAAGAGCAGTTCGGGAAACAGATCAATGGGGGAGATCGTGTAAATCACGGTCGCGATCGCCGTGAACCAGGTCATGGGGCTCACCTTGTGCTCGCCCCAACGGACCGCTTGGAAGAACTTCCACCAGGACATCTCGGCCACCTCCCCTAGGCCGCCCCCGGGGCGGCGCCTTCTCTCACGTGAAGTAACACTGGCATCGGCCGGTCTCATTCCGGCCGACGCCAGCGTAGGTTAGACGACCTCGCGCAGCAGTCCCGAGTGCACGTCGAACACGAACCCGCGCACCTGCTCGGTCTCGACAAGGAAGGGCGAGCGACGCAGGCGCTCCATTGACTGGCGCAGGTCGGCGTCGAGGTCGCGGAAGGACTCGGGCGACCACGCCGGCTTGAGGCCAGTCTCGTCAAGGAGTTGGTTGCGCAGCTCGTCATCCGTGAAGGTCAGAGCGCCGCAGTCGGTGTGGTGGATCAGGATGATCTCGCGCGTGCCGAGCTTGCGCTGCGAGATCACGAGCGAGCGGATCATGTCGTCCGTGATGACTCCGCCGGCGTTGCGCATGATGTGCGCGTCTCCGACCTCAAGTCCCAGGAGCGCAAACACGTCCAGGCGTGAGTCCATGCATGCCACGACGGCAAGCTTGCGGCGCGGAGGCAGGGGGCGGTCAGGCGTGTACTGCTCGGCGTACCCCTTGTTGTTCTCGATCAACTCGTCGGCGATAGACATGTTCCTCCCACAACGTTTCGACTATCAGGGCCTTTGCCCTGGCCCCCAATGCTAGAGCCACGGTACGGTTTTGATGTCCGAAGCCGTGCAGCTCCAGACGATGTGTGCCGTCCTGGTGCTGTGCGGCTTCGGCGTGGGTGGCACCCCGGCTTGCGCCACACAGCCCAAGGGCCGATGCCTGGGTAACCCTGGCATCGGCCCTCACTAGGGCGCTGCTGCAGCGCCGGACGCGGCTAGCGGCCGCGCCAGAACGCCCCACCCAACGCGAGGTCGCGCTCCACGCCCTCGATGGTGGTCGAGTCGTCAATGGACACCAGTTCCACCCCGGTCATGCGCGCGAAATCGCGCCAGGTCGTCAGGGAGGTTTGCGACGACATCACGGTGTGGTGTGCGCCGCCCGCAGCCATCCACGCCGTCGTCGCGGTACGGAAGTCCGGCTTGGAGCGCCACACGGCGTGGCCGACAGGCAACTTCGGCATGGGGGCTGGCAGGCCGACTCGTTCCACGTCCGCCGCAACCATGCGGAACCGGTCACGCATGTCGGACAGCGCGACAACGACGGCTGGTCCGGCATCGGCCGTGAAGACCAGGCGAGCCGGGTCATCCTTGCCGCCAATGCCGAGCGGGTGCACCTCAAGCCGGGGCCGCGAGGTCGTCAGCGAGGGGCTGACCTCCAGCATGTGCGCTCCGAGTGAGAGCTCCTCGCCTTCCACCAGGTGGTACGTGTAGTCCTCCATGAGGCTGGCACCACCATCGCGCCCGGCGCCCATCACAGCGGCAATGCGCACCAGCATCGCGGTCTTCCAGTCACCCTCAGCCCCAAAACCGTAGCCGTCGGCCATGAGGCGCTGCACCGCGAGTCCAGGAAGCTGCTTAAGTCCGCCGAGGTCCTCAAAGCTGTCGGTAAACGCATGGAAGCCGCCCTCGACCAAGAAGGCGCGCAATCCCGCCTCGATGGCAGCAGCGTCGCGCAGGCTCTGGTGCCGCTGCCCGTCGGGAAGCAGATCCGAGGAGACGTCGTAGAGGTCGATGTACTCCTCGATCAGGGCGTCCACCTGGGACTCGGTCACCTCGTCGACCTTCGCTACGAGCTCGTTGATGCCCCAGGTGTTGACTTGAGCGCCAAAGACCGCTTCCGCCTCCGTCTTGTCGCCCTCGGTCACCGCCACAAAGCGCATGTTGTCGCCAAAGCGAGCCACCTTCATGGTCTTGGCCGCCAAACGGCCGGCGGCAGCACGCGACCACTCACCAATGCGTTCCTGAACGGCGGCATGGGAAGCGTGGCCCACCACGGTGGTGCGGGGGACGTCGAGCCGGGTCTCGATGTACGCGTACTCGCGGTCGCCGTGGGCGGCCTGGTTGAGGTTCATGAAGTCGAAGTCGATTCTGTCCCACGGCAGTTCCACGTTGGCCTGCGTGTGCAGGTGCAGCAGCGGCTTGGTCAGCGCCTGCAGGCCCGCGATCCACATCTTGGCCGGGCTAAAGGTGTGCATCCAGGTGATGACGCCCACGACGTGGGGCGCGGCATTCGCCTCGAGCATCACCTGCTCAATGCTGGCGCGGTCCTTGAGCACCGGCTTCCACGTGACGGTCACTGGCACCGCGTCCGCACCGTCCAGGTGGGCGACCACCTGCTGGGACTGCTGCGCTACCTGAGCGAGCACCTCCTCGCCATAGAGGTCCTGACTTCCCGTGAGGAACCACACCTCATAGGTGGCGAGGTCGGGAACGATCGAGGTGGTCATGCGGTCTCTCCTTGGGCTGAGGCGTCGTTGCCGGGCTGGCCGTAGACATGTTGGTAGCGGTCAAACAGCGCGTCGATGGCGTCAGGAGCGATGGGCACCAGGTCGCCGCCTGCGCGGGCAATGTGGACGGTGCGCGCCACGTCCTCACACATGACCGCGGCCTTCACGGCGTCCTTCGCGTCGGAGCCGATGGTGAACACGCCGTGGTTGGCCATCAGCACGGCGCGCGACCGGTGCCCGTCCAGGGTCGCGACAATGCCGCGCCCAATCGAGTCGTCGCCAATGATCGCGAACGGCCCGACGGGGATGTCGCCGCCAAACTCGTCTGCCATGGCCGTGATCACGCACGGGATGGGCTCGTTGCGGGCGGCCCACGCCGTCGCATACGTCGAATGAGTGTGGACCACTCCCCCTACGTGGGCCATGTGCCGGTACACGTAGGCGTGGGCGGCGGTGTCGGAACTCGGCGAGCGCTCCGAGCCGCACGTGCCGGGAATCACGTTGCCTTCGAGGTCGCACACCACCATGGCGTCAGCGGTGAGGTCGTCGTAGCCCACTCCGGAGGGCTTGATGACAAACAGGTCGTGGCCGGGGACGCGTCCGGAGACGTTGCCGGCGGTCCACGCCACCAGGTTGTTGCGGGTCAGCTCTCCGTGGAGGTCGCTGACCTGCTGGCGCAGGTGCAGGACTGCTTCCTCAATGGCTTCGATGTCGTGGTCGGTCATCGGTGAGTCTCCTTGCGACGCGCCTGGGCGCTCCATCTCGTCGGCAGCCAGTGGGCGGGAACACGGGGCGACGTCGGTGTCTTTGCCCCGTCTTGTTCACGTTCACATGCTGCGTTAACGCTACCACGTGGTGCGCGTGGTGGGCCGTGCTGTGCGCGCGACTGAGCGCCGCGGGAGCACGCGCCGGGAGGGTCTCGCGAGGGGCTGGGCCTACCCCCGGGCGGGCGCTGTCGACTCCCGGACGAGCAACTCGGGTTGGATCAGCGGCGCCGCGTCATCGCTCCCCGCAAGGCGAGCGACGATGAGGCCCACAGCCGCGCGCCCCACCGCCGCAAAGTCCTGACTGACGGTGGTGAGCGGAGGCAGGCTGTGGCGCGCCTCCGCGGTGTCGTCGAATCCCACGACGGACACCTCTCGGGGCACGGACACACCCCGGTCATGTAGGGCATGGATGAGGCCAAAGGCCATCTGATCGTTGCCGCACAACACCGCGGTCGCCTCTGCCGCTACATCGCGGCCAGCGGCGTATCCGGAGTCCGCCGTCCAGTCGCCCTCGAGGATGGGCAACAGCTCCAGTCCTTCGCTCGCGATGAACGCCTCAAAGGTCGCGCGACGCGAGCGCGCCTCGCCAAAGGTCAGCGGACCAGAAATGTGCTGGATGCGCTCGTGCCCCAGGTCACGCAGGTGGCCGAGCGCCATCCGCACGCCGGCCTGCTGATCAACGGAAGCGGCCAGCGTCACATCCTGGTCGCCCGCCAAGAGGTGCACCACGGGCACATCGAGGTTGAGCTGGTCGATCGCCATCGTGATTTCAGACTGCTGAGCGGCGACCGCGAGCGCGTCCACGCCGCGGCCCAGCAAGAACTCGACGGTCTCCAGGACCTGTGCGCGGGCCGGTTCCGCGCTGGTCATGAGGGTGGACATGCCCGCCTCCCGGGCAGCCTTCTCGATCGCATGCAAGGTCGACAATGGCCCAATGTCCGCGGTGTCAGGGCCCACCATGCCGATGGTCTGCGTGCGGCCGGTGACGAGAGCGCGCGCCGCAAGGTTGCGCCGGTAGCCGAGCTCGGTAATGGCCGCGAGGACACGGTCGCGGGTCTCAGGGCGCAGGCTCGGGTGGTGGTTGAGCACACGAGAGACCGTCTGGTGCGACACCCCTGCGCGCGCAGCGACGTCGTGCATACTCGGCCCACGAACCTGCTTTGGCATGACCTGCCCCCTCTCGCGCCTCACACTGTAGCGGGCGCGGTGCGGGAGCACCGTGAACCCCACCAGCACGCACTCCAGACTGCTAGCCTGGGACCGGTCCCAGTCCGGAAAGCGGCGCCACTGATGGCTGCCCGCATCCCCACGAGAGAGGCTCCCCGTGAGTTCGCCAGCCCCTGTACCAACGCCGGCACCGTCGCCGTCGTCCCCCGTCGCCGACCCCTCCATCCGGGTCATCCGCGACCAGCTCGCAGACGGTCGCGAGCTGATCTATTTCGACGACGCCGCCACCACCCTCCCCGCGCAGCGAAAAGCGGACGAACGCATCCTCGACCCGCGCCCCGATACCGCGGAGCTGCGCCAGGACCCCCTGACCGGCGAGTGGATCACCATCGCGAAGTCGCGCCAGAACCGCGTGATGCTCCCGCCGGCCCACCTCGACCCGCTAGCACCGCAAACCCCCACCAACCCGTCGGAGGTCCCGGACACCTACGACGTGGCAGTGTTCGAGAACCGCTCGCCCTCCTTCGGGCCCGCCATTGGCGAGCCGGGAGACGGACCCGCGACGGGAATCGGCCTCGAACGCGCCCAGGTGTCAGTGGGCCGCTGCGAAGTGGTCTGCTTCTCGCCCCACCACGACGGCTCGTACGCGACACTGGGCGACGCACGCGCCCGGACGGTCATCGAAGCCTGGGCTCACCGCACCCACGAACTGAGTCAGATACCCGGCGTGCAACAGGTGTTTCCCTTCGAGAACCGCGGCGAGGCCATTGGCGTCACGCTGCACCACCCGCATGGGCAGATCTACTCGTACCCCTACGTGACGCCGCGCACGCAGCGCCTGCAAGCATCGGTCGCCGCGTACGGGCCATCGCTCATGGCAGACATTCTTGACCGCGAACGCTCTGGCCCCCGCGTCCTGATCGCCGGCGAGCACTGGACGGCATTTGTGCCCTACGCCGCACGCTGGCCCATCGAGGTACACCTGCTGCCCCACCGTGACATCCCGGATCTGGCGCATACGACATTGGCGGAGCGCGACGAGCTGGCGCAGATTCACCCGCGCTTGCTCCGCATGCTGGATTCGCTGTACAGCACACCCACCCCGTACATTTCTGCGTGGCACCAGGCGCCCGTGCAAGCCCGCGAGGGGATTCGCCTGATGCTACAGATCACCAGCCCGCGCCGCGGGGCTGACAAAATGAAGTTCTTGGCCGGATCCGAGGCCGCCATGGGAGCCTGGGTAGGCGACCTGGTACCGGAGAACTCGGCCGCCGCGCTGCGCGACGCGCTCACGCTCGCTGACGAGAATTGGAGCAACCGATGACCACCATCGCTGACGCATTTGCCGCCGCCTATGGCCGCGCCCCTGAGGGCGTGTGGTCCGCGCCAGGCCGGGTGAACCTCATCGGCGAACACACCGATTACAACAACGGCTTTGTGCTGCCGTTCGCGATCGACTACCGGACGCAGGCCGCGATCGCCCGGCGTGAGGACCGCGAAATTCACCTCCGGTCCACCTTTGCCGACGGCGAGGTTGTCGCCTCGCTGGACGCGCTGGACCCGGCGACGATGGACGGCTGGTCTGCGTATGTGCTCGGCGTGGCCTGGGCTGCGGCCGATGCCGGGGTCAGCATGGAAGGCGCGTTCGGCCTGGACATTCTGATTGACTCGCGGGTTCCCGTGGGCGCGGGCTTGAGTTCGTCAGCGGCGCTGGAGTGCGCCGCTGGTGTGGCCTTTAACGACCTGTGGGGCTGGGACCTGGACAAGCTCGCGATCGCCCGGCTGGGCCGAGTCGCGGAAAACACCGCCGTTGGCGCACCTACCGGACTGCTGGACCAGGCCGCCTCGATGCTGGGCAAGGAGGACCACGTCGTGTTCCTCGATTGCCTGACCGAGGAGGCCCGCCCGGTCCCGCTCCACCTGCGCGAAGAGGGCCTGGGCATCCTCGTCATGAACTCGAACGTGGAGCACGAGCACGCGACCGGCGGCTACGGCGACCGGTTCCGCTCCTGCGAACGTGGCGCCAAAGAACTGGGCGTGGAATCACTGCGAGAGGTCGACCGCGACGGCCTGGAGCGCGCGCTTGAGGTCCTCGACGCGGAGACCCTGCGGCGCGTGCGCCACGTCGTCACGGAGAACGAGCGGGTGCTGGCCACCGTCGACACGCTCGAGGAACACGGCCCCCGTGCGCTGGGCCCGCTGCTCGATGCCTCGCAGGAATCCATGCGCGACGACTTCGAAATCACGGTGCGGGAGATCGACCTGGCCTGCGAGGCGGCTGTCGCCGGGGGAGCCATTGGCGCCCGCATGACAGGGGGCGGCTTTGGAGGTTCGTCCATCGCGCTCGTGCCGCTGGATAAGGCCGACGCCATCGCCGATGCCGTGCGGGCCGCGCTGGCTCAGGCCGGGCTGCGCGAGCCCACGATCTTCCCCGTGGTGCCCTCGGAAGGCGCGCGACGCGACAGCTAACCCTCCTGGGGCGAGCAACTCGACCACCTGAACCCGGCATCGGCCCTCATCGATGCCCTTGACCGAAAAGAGGCAACGATGAGCTGGATGGTGACCGGCGGAGCCGGATACATTGGCGCGCACGTAGTGCGGGCCCTGCGCGACGGTGGAATCGACGCCGTGGTGCTCGACGACCTGTCGAGTGGCTTTGAGGACTTTGTGCCTCAGGGAGTGCCGTTCGTGAAGGCCTCGATCCTGGAAACCGAGAAGGTCCAGGCTGCACTGACCGAGCACGGTGTGCGCGGCGTCATTCACTGCGCGGGCTACAAGTACGCCGGCGAGTCCGTGAAGAACCCCCTGCACACCTACCGCCAGAACGTCGAGGGAACGGTGTGTCTCCTCGAGGCGATGGCAGGCGCAGGCGTCACGCAGCTGGTGTTCTCCTCCTCCGCCGGTGTCTATGGCACGCCAGATGCGGAGGTCGTCACGGAAGACACCGCGACCACGCCGGAATCCCCCTATGGGGAGTCCAAGCTCATCGGCGAGTGGCTGATCCGTGACCAGGTGACCGCCACGGCAGGCTCCGACGCTCCCCTGCGCGCCACCTCGCTGCGCTACTTCAACGTCGTGGGCTCCGGCACGGACGAGGTCTACGACGCCTCGCCCCACAACCTGTTCCCCAAGGTCATCCGCGCGATCAAGGCCGGCGACGCGCCGCTGATCTTCGGCGACGACTACGACACCCCCGACGGCACCTGCGTGCGCGACTACGTTCATGTCCAAGACCTCGCCCACTCGCACGTCGCCGCGGCCAGGATGCTCGATGCCGGCCGACCGCTCGAGCCCGTCTACAACCTCGGCTCCGGCGATGGCACCTCGGTGCGGGAGATCGTGGGCTCTCTGCTGGAGGCCGCTGGCTCCGACCTCGAACCGGTCGTCAAGGAGCGCCGCCCGGGCGACCCCGACCGGATTGTCGCGCGCGGCGAGAAGGCCGCCGATGACATCGAATGGAAGATGGCCCACACGATCGAGGAGATGGCATCGTCAGCGTGGAGGGCGGCGCCAGAGGCCTAGCCCCGCGCTCGCAGGGCTCGTGCTGCCCGTTTCCCCGCTTCTCGCTGCCCGTTTTTCTCTGCCCCATGCCCTGCGCGTGACTGCCGCGTGTGAAAGTGACTGAAATTCCGGCATCGGCCCGTGTCACCCAGCACAACGACACGAGACCACGCGGAAATCGCAGTCACTTTGAGACACGGACCAAGGGCGGCCTGCGGGCTCCGGGCGGCGTACAGGCTTCTTCCCCGCGCCCCAAGCCCACGCTCTACTGCCGCGTATGAAAGTGACTGAAATTCCGGCATCGGCCCGTGTCACCGAGCACAACGACACGAGACCACGCGGAAATCGCAGTCACTTTGAGACCCGTGCCACGGCCGGCGTACGGGCTTCTTCCCCGCGCCCCAAGGAGGGCGCAGGGTCCACTGGCGCAGGCCAACTCAGGCGATGACGGCGTCCGCCTGAATCTCCACCACGGCCCGCGGGTCGGCGAGCGCAGACACCTCGACAAGCGTCGACACCGGCCGGATACCGCCAAACGCGCGTCGATGCGCGCGCGAGATCGCGGGCGTCTCCTCGATGTCTACGACGTAGACGACGGTGCGCACCACGTGGTGCAGACTCGCACCCGCCTCCTCAAGGGCGCGCTCGATCCGAGCCAAAGCATCGGCCGTCTGCCCCTCCGGCCCCTCCTCTAGGGCGGCGGGACCGGCGATGGTGCCCGCCACCCACACCATCGACCCCACGCGCACCGCACGCGAGTATCCGTGAGAGTCCTCCCACTGGCCGCCTGAGTCGATGTTCTGTCGCATGCCCTCACGTTACCTAGGCTGGAGCCATGGAGCCGTTCAGCATGTCCCGTGCCACCGAAGTCAAGGTCTTCCACGTCGAGGACAACGGCAGCACCGTCGTCGTCACCACGACGGACACCGCCTACCCCGAGCGCCCCGCACAGGTCGCCTACGAGCAGTGCGAGAACGAGGAAGAGTCGACCGCGGTGCTCAACAAGTTCGTGTTTGACCTGCAGCGCCAGGGCTGGGAGCTCGACGAGGCCCCCGCGTAACGCGTCGCGGCCGTCTAGCCCCACCCGAGGGCATGCAGGCGCTCATCGTCGATGCCGAAGTGATGCGCGATCTCGTGCACCACGGTGATCGCGACCTCCTCGCGCACGTGGTCCGCGTCGTCACAATGGCGGAGCGTGGGACCGCGGAAGATGAAGATGCGGTCGGGTAGATCTGCCATGCCCCAGTCAGTGCCCCGGTCGGTGAGAGCGACGCCGTCGTAGAGACCCAGCAGGTCCTCGCCGTTCTCGGGCTCGTCTTCGATCAGCACCACGACGTTGTCCACCATCGCCAGCAGGTCCTCCGGGATCGCGTCGAGCGCGTCGTCAACGGCTGCCTCGAAGTCCTCATCGCTCATCTCAACCATGGGCGCCATTGTGTCCCACCGCAGCCGGAATCTGGGACCAATCGAGCCGCGCGGTTGGAGCACCCCCAAACACCCCGTAAGATAGTCGCGTCAACGGCTCTCGTGAGGGTCGCGGACGGCGCCCTCATCGTCTAGCGGCCTAGGACGCCGCCCTTTCACGGCGGTAGCACGGGTTCGAATCCCGTTGGGGGTACTGGGTAGGCCAGAAAATGGTCTACACTACTACTCGGCCCTCTTACGAGAGGGACACAGCAAGGCCCTGTAGCGCAGTTGGTTAGCGCGCCGCCCTGTCACGGCGGAGGTCGCGGGTTCAAGTCCCGTCAGGGTCGCGGTGCGACTGCCCCTTCTTTCTGGAGGGGCTTTCTCGCTAGCGGGCTCAGGCTCGCACGGCTCTGTAGCTCAGTTGGTAGAGCGTTCGACTGAAAATCGAAAGGTCACCGGATCGACGCCGGTCGGAGCCACTGCCACGAGGCCCTCGGGAAACCGGGGGCTTTCGTCATTTCTGGGCCAGCCCGGCCGCTCCTTCCGCGCCCGTCTGGCGCCGTCTGCCGCCCCCGCACCTCGTGCGCTGGCCCCACACCACCGTCAAGCGTTTGCGCGCGGATGCCGATAAACGGTTCACTAGGGGAAACGGCTTAAGGAGGCCCCATGTCCAGCTCAGGTTTCGCCAAGACGCTGATCAACACTCTGCTCGGCGCGATCGCCGGCCAGTGGATCGCCACCATCAAGGCCGAGACCGAGGTCATCAAGGTCGAGCTGAAGGTCAAGACCCGCGAACTTGGCAAGGGTGCGGCCTTCCTGGCCGTGACCGCCGTGCTCGCCTTCTTCCTCACCTTCGTTCTCTTGGTCGCAGCGATCGCTGGCCTGTCCGTGGTGTGGCCCGTGTGGCTGTCGGCGCTGGTCGTGGCGGGCGTGATGCTGTTCTTCATGCTGATCTTCGCCCTTGTTGGCATCCGCAAGATCAAGAAGAACAAGGACCTTGTTCCCACCGCGTCGATTGAGCGCATCAAGAACTCGTTCTAGAACGGGCCGATGCGGGACTCACCATCCCGCCAAATGGCTCCATTTCGCTGTTATGGGTTCCCATAACAGCGAAATGGAGCCATTTGGCGTAGAGGGGGGTGGGTTAGGCGGCGGAGCCCTTGATTTCGGGAAGTCGCTCGGGCCTAGGCTTAGGTTTGCGTTGCGCGAGCCACACCCCCGCGAACACCACGGCGGCACCCACAAGTTCGTACCACGCAAGCTTCTCCCCCAAGACGAGTACGCCCAGCGCAGTCGCCACCACCGGAACGCAGTACGTCACGGAGGCAGCCGTCGTGGCGCCGGCCGCCTGCACCACCTTCCAAAACCACACGTAGGCGAACGACGTGCCCGTCACTCCCAATGCGATCACCGCCCACAGCGGCACGGAATCAAGCGCCAGAGCGCCCTCCTGCGGCTGCGGAGCAGCAAGTGCGACGGGAGCGAGCATGAAGGCCGACACAGTGATCTGAAGGCTCGACAGTGCCATGGGTGAATCCTTCACCCGGCTCAGCATTACCCGCGACAACGTTGACCCGATTCCGTAGCAGGCCGTCGCCCCCAGCATGAGGACGGCGCCCAGGAGCGGGAAATCATCCACCCGCCAGGCGCCCAACAGGATCGCGATGCCTCCCGCACCCAGGACCAGACCTGCGAGCTGAATGCGACTCACCCGCTCAGTCGGAATCAGCAGCGCAACGAACAGCGCCGTCCACAGCGGCGTGGTGGCGTTGAGCAGGCTCGCGAGGATGGAGGAGATGTGCTGCTGAGCCGCGGGAATCAGCACCAGGGGAACGGCCGACATGAATGCCGCGACAACAGCTACGGCGCCGACTTTCCGCCACGTCAGCGCCGGACGATTGCCCGTCACGAGCACCATCACGACGAGCGTGATCGCGCCAAAGAACACGCGACCAAACGCCACCTGAGTCGGAGCGAACTCACGCAGCGCAACCTCGATGAACAGAAAGCTGCATCCCCACGCAGCGGATACCCCCAGGAAATAAGGCAACCAACTGCGCAGCGGGGCGTCGGCGATCGTCGTCATGGGCGCCTCCACCGGTCAGTCTCCGTCAGCCGCGCGGTCGTCCCCACGCCGTCCACCGTGACGCCCTCCAGCCGCAACAGTTGTGCCTTGATTCCGGTGCCGCCAAAGCCGTATGAGCCCAGCCGTCCACCCGCCTGCACCACCCGGTGACAGGGGACAAAGATGCCCACCCTGTTGCGGGCGCAGGCGGTCCCGACCGCGCGCGACGCACGGGGCCGGCCAGCCATCTCCGCGAGTTCCGCATACGACGCGACGGCGCCGCCAGGAATCTCACGCATGTACGTCCAGACATCCACAGTGAACGACGAACCTTCCAGGTGCACAGGTACTGCGGTGATCGCGTCGGCGTCGCCTTCCAGCCAGGCGGCAACGGCCAGCGCCACCTCCGGCTGAGAGCCCTTCTCCCAGCCCCGATCCCCAGCATCGGCCGGTAGCTGTCGCGCCACATCCGCGACGGAGCCCATGCCCGCAGCCCACACCGTCCCCTCAAGGTCCGTCAGGACCGCGAGGTCGCCCACCGGGCTCTCGTACGTGGCTGCCACCCAAGGCTCAACGCTCATGGCACCCAAGCGTAGGGCCGCTCTGTGACGCACGGCGGCATCGGCCCTGTGTCCGGGCAGTCCCCTACGCTGGACACACACCACCAACCCAAGGAGCACCCGTGAGCACCGTTCAAAACCCCACCGTCACCCGCGACGCCACCGGCGCGCCGTCCGTGGACTTCACCGGAGCACAGCAGGGTGAAGGCCTCGTCGTCGAGGTCCTCGACGCCGGAACCGGAGCGCCCGTTGCCGAGGGTCAGAACATCTCCGTCCACTACACCGGATGGCTATGGGACGGCGCCCAGTTTGACTCCTCGTGGGACCGCGGCGAACCCATCTCATTCCCCATCGCCCACGGCATGCTCATTGACGGCTGGGTCGACGGCATCGTCGGTCAGCCCGTGGGCTCGAAGTTGCTGCTCGTGGTGCCCCCGGAATCCGGGTACGGGTTCCAGGACATGGGCCCCATCCCCGCCGGATCCACGCTCGTCTTTGTCGTGGACGTCCTCGAGGCCAACTAGCCTCGCGACTACGGAGTGGGCTGCTCCTCGGCCTCAGCCAGGAGCGCCTGCACCTCCGCCTCGCGGAAACGTCGGTGGCCGCCAAGCGTCCGGATCGAAGACAGCTTGCCCACCTTGGCCCAGCGCGTCACAGTCTTGGGGTCAACCCGGAAAATCGCCGCCACCTCGCTAGGGGTCAGCAGCTTCTCGGGTTCGTGCACAACATTTGCGGTCATCGTCTGTCCTTTAGGTCTCTCCCAGGCCCGGCGTTGGGCCTCCCTACGATGGTTGAGAGGGACACTTATTCAAGCTATGACGCGGTTTCAGGTGAACTTTCCGATTTTCTCCGCTGAGCGGGGGTCGCGAGATGGTGCTCCCGCGTTGTAAAGTACCGCTTAAGACTCAGCACGCCGGGCCCGCTTAGGCGTGTGCCCGCGACGAGTAGAAGGGACGGCGTTCATGGGGCGTGGCCGTCAGAAGGCTAAGGACGCGAAGATCGCGCGTCAGCTGAAGTACTCGAACCACGGCGCAGATCTGCGCGACCTTGAGCGTGAGTTGATCGGTGGCTCTGAATCCCGTCAGCGCACGCCGGACTCCGCCGCCTCCGAGGAGACCGAAGAGTACGTCGACCGCTGGTCCGACGACGACCGCTAAACCGGTCGCACGCTTCCAGATGTGAGTGGCCCCGATGGGGCCCTTTTCTGCGTGCCTGGGTGCTCTGTGGGGGCTGTGGGGACCGGCGCGCGTGCTCACGTGTCCGCTTTCTCGCGAGTGGTCGCAGGCGTAGCCTGGCGAGTGGTCGTGCGCGTCACTTCGGTCGGCAGCGTCTTCAACTGACTGAGATTTGCGCACGCGTGCGTGTCGCGCCACACGGCGACACGGCACGGCGCACGATTCTCAGTCACTTCGGCACCGACCTGCTCCACTGAGGGACTCCAACGACGGCGGGCGTCGCGGCGCGCGGCGTCATCCGGAAGGCCCACACCGCGGAGCGCCATCGGACAGCGGGCCGCACCGCCCTCACCGCCGAGCGCCGCCCCAACTTCCCTTGTGGAAAAGCCCTACGCCACACCCAAAGGCGGAATTGTGGAGATGTGGACCCCGTGAGTGCGTTGAGGCAACTCGGTGGGGTGGCAAGCGCAGGGCAACTTGTCGCGGTGGGCGTGAAGCACCGCGCACTGAGCAAGGCCGTGCAGCACGGGCGCGTCCGGCGCGTGCGGCGCGGCACCTATGTACTGCCCGGCACGTCCTACCTCCATGAACTCCAGCATGCCTGGCACGTGGTGCCCACCTGTGTCACCGCATTGCGCCACTTCGAACTCCCCCAACAGCATGTCGCCAGGGGCGCGCATGTTGCGGTCTCCAGATCTCAATCGACAGGTCACGGGCATCGGCCATTGCCGCCGGGAACGCACCCGCACTACTTCACTCGTGTGCCTGAGTTGTCAGTCATCGACGCGATCGACACGTCATCAAGGTGCCTGTCTCCCTTGCGGCAACTGGTGGCGATCGACGCTGCGCTCAACCGCGACCTCATCGCCCGCGGCGCCCTCGAGACCTTTTGCTACACAGAGGGCCGGCGCCTGGATTGGTTGCGGCGCTACTGTGACTCCGGCGCGCAGTCCCCACCTGAAACGCTGGCGCGGCTCGCGCTCGTGAGGGCCGGCCTGCGCGTCTCGACACAGGTCTTGCTCCCTGGCGTCGGTCGGGTAGACATGGTCGTCAACGATGCACTCATCGTCGAGGTAGACGGTCAGACGTACCACATGGACGAACGCTCATTCCAGGGCGACCGTGATCGCGACCGCGTTGCTCTCGCCGAATGGGGCCTCCGCACCATGCGTTTTACCCGCTACGACGTTGAGCTGCGCCGGGAGATGATGGTGCAGCAGGTGGTCGCGGCGCTGCGTCGCCATCTCGCTCGTCCGTTGTAGAGACCTCGCGCTCACGTGGTGGCCGCGGATCCGTGTCGCAAAGTGACTGACATTCGCGCTCAGGTGCGTGTCGCGCCGCAGGCCGATACGGTGGCACACGGAATCCGCCGTCACTTTCGCACGCTGAGTGGCGGTGAGTCGGGACGATGCGCGGGGCGGCCCGGCGCGGCGGCTGACTTGAGCGGTGGTGAGCCGGAGTGAGCCGGGACGATGCGCGGGCCGGGCCGGCGCGAGCCGGGACGATGCGCGGGCCGGGCCGGGCTGAGCCGGGCTGGGCCGGGACGACGACCGCGGAGAGCCCAGCCCCAGTCAGGCCCGGTAGGCGCCCGACAGGTAGACGGCCCCGCCGTCGACGCCCTTGGACCCGCGCACCACGTCGGCGCTGGTCGCGCGACCGTCGTCGCTCACAATCTCGCCGAGCGTCCACGCGGGTACACCTGCGGCCGTGGAGGCGGCGATCAGCGAGTCGGCGTCGTCGGGCGACACCACTGCGACCATGCCCACGCCCATGTTGAGCGTGGACTCGAGGTCGTTCCACGGCACAGAGCCGGCGGCCTGCACGGTCGAGAAGACCGCGGGCAGGTCCCACGCGTCGCGCGCGACGGTCGCGGCCAGACCCTGCGGCAGGACGCGCGCCACGTTGGCCGCCAGCCCCCCGCCTGTAACGTGCGAGAAGGCGCGCAATCCGGCGGTCTTCTCGGCAAGTGCCACGCACAGCTGAGCGTAGATGCGGGTGGGTTCAAGGAGTTCTTCGCCGACAGTGCGGCCCAACTCTTCGACGGTGGAGTTGAGCGACCAGCCCGCGTGAGACACCACGCGACGCACCAGCGAGTAGCCGTTGGAGTGCAACCCGGAGGATGCCATGGCGACCACCACGTCACCGGACTGAACGCGCTCGGCGCCCAACACGGCGTCCGCCTCGACGACGCCCACGGCTGCGCCGGCCACGTCATAGTCGTCGGCGTCCATCACGCCTGGATGCTCGGCCGTTTCGCCGCCAACGAGGGCAGTCCCGGCCATCTCGCACCCTTCGGCGATACCGCGCACAATGTCCGCGATTCGCTCGGGCACGACCTTGCCACACGCGATGTAGTCCGTCATGACCAGGGGCTTAGCGCCGCACACCACGATGTCGTCGACGACCATGGCGACCAGGTCCTGGCCAATGGTGTCGTGAATGTCCATTGCGCGCGCGATGACGATCTTGGTGCCCACGCCATCGGTGGAGGACGCCAGCAGGGGGCGGTTGAAGGCCTTCAACGCAGATGCGTCGAAGAGCCCAGCGAACGCGCCCACTCCCCCGAGCACCTCAGGCCCATGGGTACGCGCCACGGCGTCCTTC
Source organism: Demequina globuliformis (assembly GCF_000975155.1). Lineage (GTDB taxonomy): Bacteria > Actinomycetota > Actinomycetes > Actinomycetales > Demequinaceae > Demequina > Demequina globuliformis. Next base: position 1,366,293 of record NZ_BBRG01000001.1, on the reverse strand, counting down.
ATCAACTCAACCGCACGGTCGCCCGCTTCGGTGTCGACGCCCGCTCCGGCGTAGGTGATGGGCTCGCTGGGCTGCGTCACGAAGAGACCTCCACGGGCTGGCTGACCAGTAGGTGCTTGGCGTTGATGGGTGGCTCGATGGGGTACTCGCCGGTAAAGCACGCAGTGCACAGGCGGTCCTGGGACTGCTGCGTCGCGTCGATCATGCCCTCGACGGAAATGTAGGCCAGCGAGTCCGCGCCCAGGTGGTCACGGATCTCGTCGACGGACATCTTCACGCCGATGAGTTCCTCGCGCGTGGGAAAGTCGATTCCGTAGAAGCACGGCCACTGGATGGGTGGCGAGGAGATGCGCAGGTGGACCTCCGCGGCGCCGGCCTCGCGCAGCATCGCGACCACCGCGCGCTGGGTGTTTCCGCGCACGATCGAGTCGTCGACAACCACCAGGCGCTTGCCTTCGATCTGCTCGCGCAGGGGGTTGAGTTTGAGGCGAATGCCGAGTTGGCGCAGCGTCTGCGACGGCTGGATAAAGGTACGGCCAACATAGGCGTTCTTCACGAGGCCCTGCCCAAACGGGATCCCGGAACCTTGCGCGTAGCCTACCGCGGCGGGGGTACCGGATTCCGGGGTCGGCATCACCATGTCTGCCTCGACGGGAGCTTCGCGCGCAAGTTGGCGGCCCATCTCGACGCGAGCGGCCTGCAGCGACCGTCCGTTGATGGTGGTGTCAGGTCGAGCAAGGTACACGTACTCGAACACGCACCCCTTGGGATCGGCCTTGGCGAAGTGCTGCGAGTGCACGCCGTCGGCGTTGATGGTGAGGAACTCGCCGGGCTCGACCTCGCGCTCCAAGACCGCACCAACGATGTCGAGTGCGGCGGTCTCCGAGGCGACGACCCAGCCACCGGATGGCACGCGGCCGAGCACGAGCGGCCTCACGCCCTGGGGGTCGCGCGCGGCGTACAAGGTGTCCTCGTCCATGAAGGCGAGGCAGAATGCGCCTTCCACGTGCGGCAGAAGTTCCAGCGCGGTCTCGGTAAGGGTCTCGTAGCGGTCCCATCCGAGCAGCGCCGTGAGAATTGCGGTGTCGGTGCAGCCGCCGCCGTGCATCGCGTCGCGGCGCTCCGTTCCGAGGCGCTCCGCGACGAGTTCGAGCAGGCGGTGAGTGTTGGTGAGGTTGCCGTTGTGCCCCAGCGCAACCGTTCCGTGCTTAGTGGGACCAAGGGTGGGCTGGGCATTCGCCCAGGTGGAAGCTCCGGTGGTCGAGTAGCGTGCGTGACCCACGGCAATGTGGCCCTGCAATGCGGACAACGCGCCCTCGTCAAAGACCTGTGAGACGAGCCCCATGTCCTTGTACACCAGGATCTTGTCGCCGTTTGAGGTGGCGATTCCTGCGGACTCCTGGCCGCGGTGCTGCAGCGCGTAGAGACCAAAGTAGGTCAGCTTGGCGACCTCTTCCTGGGGAGCGAAGATGCCGAAGACGCCGCAGGCATCCTGCGGTCCCCGATCGTGGGGGTCAAGTTCGTGGGTCAGCCTGCCGTCGCCGCGGGGCATCAGCGATCCTCCTGGGATGAAGGGGGTGTCACGCGACTAGTGTCCCACACGGCCGATGCCGCGCCGCCCTTCTCTACGGCGGGCATCGGCCATGTGGAAGTCTTAACTGTCAGAGGCCGCCAGCGAGGCCCTGACCTCGTCGCGCATGGAGCCCAACTTGTCGGGATCCGGCGCGGCCGCCAGCAGCGTCTTGGTGTACTCGTGCTGGGGGTTCAAAATGACCTCGTCGGAGGGCCCGCGCTCCACGACGTCTCCGCGGTACATCACCATGATTTCGTCGGAGAAGTGGCGCGCGGTCGCGAGGTCGTGGGTGATGTACAGCACGCCCAGGTTCTCCTCGCGCTGTAGCCGTGCGAGGAGGTTAAGCACGCCGAGTCGAATGGACACGTCGAGCATGGACACTGGCTCATCCGCGATGAGGAAGCGGCTGCCGGGCGCCAAGGCTCGCGCGATGGCGACGCGTTGGCGCTGACCACCGGAGAGTTCGTGGGGGCGCCGGCCAACGATGTCCTCCGCTGGCTTGAGGTTGACGCGTTCGAGCAGTTCGAGGACGCGCTCATGGACGCTCTGTCCGGGTGACGTGGCGCCGTGGAGCCTGATGGGTCGCTCGAGGTGGTGCTCGATGGTGTGGAACGGATTGAGTGACGCGAAGGGGTCCTGGAACACCATCTGCACGTCCTTGCGGTAGCGCTTCAGGGCGCTGCCGCGCCGCGGGACGGCCTTGCCGTCGATCAGCACCTCCCCGGACGTGGGTCGTTCGAGTTGGAGGATCGTCTTCGCAATCGTGGACTTTCCCGAACCCGACTCCCCCACGAGCGCGATGGTCTTGCCCGGCGAGAGTGTGAAGGACACGTCGTTGACGGCTCTGATGGTGCGCTGCGCGCCGCGGACCTTGTATTCCTTCACGACGTTGCGGAACTCAAGGCTGCCGCCACCGCTTTGGGGCCGATGCTCGGGAGACTGGGCGCTCGTGCTTGCGTGGGACATTACTGGTCCTCCCCGCCGCGCAGGAATGCACCGCGCTCGCCCGTCAGGCTCGGGAAGGAGCTGAGGAGTCGCTTGGTGTACTCGTGTTGGGCGTTCTCGTAAATCTCACTCGCGGTGCCACGCTCCACAATCTGACCCTCGAGCATCACTGCGACGCGGTCGGAGATCTCGAGGAGCATGGGAAGGTCGTGAGTGATGAAGATGACGGCGAATCCGAAGATCTCTCGCAGGCGCATGATCTCGCGGATGATGTCGCGCTGAACCACAACGTCGAGCGCGGTCGTTGGCTCATCCATGATCATCAGCTGTGGTTCGAGCGCGAGAGCCATCGCGATCATCACACGTTGACGCATACCGCCCGACAGTTCGTGCGGGTAGGAGTTCACGCGATCCGCGTCGACCCCGACCAACTCGAGGAGCTCCCGGGCGCGCGCCTCCATGTCATCCTTAGACATCCCCGGCCGGTGAGTCGTGAAGACGTCGAACAGCTGCTTGCGGATCTTGATGACAGGGTTGAGCGAGTTCATCGCGCCCTGGAACACCATGGAGATCTTGTCCCACCGGAACGCACGGAGCCCGTCGCCGTCGAGCGCGAGCACGTTGATGTCCGTCACGGTGTCGCCTTGGCGATCGTGGAACGTTACGGAGCCCTCGGTCATGAGCGCGGGCGCCTTCAACAGCCGGTTCAGGCCGTAGGCAAGAGTGGTCTTGCCACAGCCGGACTCGCCCGCCAGGCCCAGGATCTCGCCGCGATACACGGTGAGGTCCACGCCACGTACCGCCTTCACGACGGGTTCGACCTCGTACTCGATGTGGACGTTGCGGGCGGTGACCACGGGCTCGGGGAGAGCCGAGTCCGTGGTCACCGTGGCATCGGCCGTCACCGCGGAAGCGGTGTCTGTGGTGGTCTCGCTCATGCGTTGACCTCCGTCTTCTTGTGAGCCTTGGCTGCCTTCTTCTCCGCCTTCGCGGCCTTCTTGGCCTTGCGCAGCCGGCGCGCTTCGAGCGGTGCCGAACGGAGCTTGGGGTTAATGATCTCGTCAACCGCGAAGTTGATGAGGGCCAGAGAACAGCCCACCAACGCGACCATCAAGCCAGGCGGCACAAACCACCACCAGGCGCCTCGGGTGAGCGCGCCGCCGGCTTGCGCCTCGTTCAAGATGGTGCCCCACGAGATAGAGCCGGTGGGGCCAAGGCCCAGGTAGGACAGGCCGGCCTCGCCCAGGATCGCGAGGATCACGCCAAACAGGAACTGGCCGGTCAGGAGGGGAAGGAGGTTCGGCAAGATCTCGACGCCGATGACGCGGAACGGGTTCTCGCCCGCGATGCGAGACGCGGACACGTAATCGCGGTTGCGCAGCGATTGCGCCTGGGCTCTCAGCACCACGGCGGAGCCCGCCCATCCGGTGATGCCCAGGATCACCGCCACGAGGAGGCCGGAACGTCCGGGAACCAGCGACGAGATCACGATCGTCAGGGGCAGTCCGGGGATGACGAGCATCACACCAATGGCCAGCGTCAAGAGCTCGTCGGTGACGCCACCCACGTAGCCGGCGACAACACCGAACATGATTGACAGCACGACCGCAATCAGTCCAGCGACCGCTCCCACCATGAGGGAGGTGCGTGCGCCGGTGGCCAGCTGGGAGAACATGTCGTAGCCCAGCGAGGTGGTGCCGAGCCAGTACGTGGAGTCCGGCGGGATGAGCACGGGGTTATCGGAATCGCGAGGTTCAAACTCGGCGATCATGGGGCCAAAGATCGCAAACAGGATGATCAGCGACAGCATGGTGGCGCCGATGACGAACTTGCCGTTCACATGCCGCTTGTGCTTGAAGACCTTGTGCGTCTGGACGGGTGCGGCGTCCTCGACGGGCGCCTCGGTTGCGGGATTAGACATTCTGGCGCGCCCTCGGGTCGATGAGTCCGTAGATCATGTCGGTGATGAACATCGCCACCAGCACCGTCAGGGTGATGACGAGGAACACGCCCTGCATGAGTGCGTAGTCGTTGCCTCGCACGGCGGTAATCATGAGTTTGCCGATCCCGGGATAGCTGAAGACGGTCTCCATCACGACGAACCCACCCACGACAAAGCCGAGCGCGACGCCAAAGCCGGCGACGGAGGGAAGCACCGCGTTGCGAGCCGCGTAGGTTGTCATGATCCGGCGCTTCTTGAGGCCCTTGGCCTCGGCCGTGGTGACGTAGTCCTCGCCCATGGTGGAGACCATCATGTTGCGCATGCCGAGCAGCCATCCACCGACCGAGGAGATCACGATCGTGGTCGCGGGCAGGATCGCGTGGTAGAGCACGGACCCAACGAACGCCCAGCTCCACTCGGGGCCGCCAAACATAAAGACGTTGTATCCGCCGATGATCGGGAACCACTGGTTCTGAACAGCGAAGAAGTAGATCAGCACCATCGCGACCCAGAAGTACGGCAGCGACTGCAGCAGCGTCGTCGAGGGGACAATGTGGTCCACCCACGTGCCGCGCTTCCACCCGGCGAACATTCCGGCGCCTACGCCGACCGTGAAGGAAATGATGGTTGCCATTCCCACCAGGCCAATGGACCACGGCAGTGCGGAACCGATCAGTTCCACCACCGGCGTGGGGTAGAACGACACGGAGACACCAAGGTCTCCTTTAAACAGCTGCTGCCAGTACTGCAGGTACTGGTCCCACAGGGAAGTGTCAGGGTTGCCGAAGAGGCGCCTGATGGATTCCAACTGCGCTTCGGTGACATCACCGTTCCTGCTCATCTTCGCGATCATGATGCTGGCGGGATCGCCAGGCAACATGCGCGGTAGCAGGAAGTTCAGTGATATCGCCGCCCAGAGTGTGACTGCGTAGATCACTAGTCGACGGCCGACATACCTCATCGTCCAGTCTCCTTAGCTTGCGGCCACGCACAGGTGCGCGTTCGTTCCATCAGGCGCCTCTCCATGTCAACCGTTAATTACTCGGTGCCGCCGAGGCTGTGCAGCACCACGCCCGCGGCGCCCGCGCCCCATGACGGCGGGAACGCGTACAGGTCGTCTTCCGTGGGCCAGCCGGTGTAGTCGGTCTGGTTGTAGAAGGTCTGCGTGGCGTTGATCACGATCGGGATGTACGGCAGGTCCCGGGTGATTTCTTCCTGAATCGTGGCGTAGGCGTCCATCTTGGTCGCCTCGTCGACGGTGGACGCTGCCACCTGGATCTGCTCGTCAACGATGTCGTTGTCGTAGCGCGAGAAGTTCCACTGGCCAGGCTCAAGCGCGGTGCCAGCCGGGGTCGTCGAGTCGCCGCCGAACCAGTCCTTGTAGATCTGGAACGGGTCGGGGACGGAGGTGCCGATGACACCACCCATGATCAGCTCGAAGTCACCGTTGGTGCGGCCATCGGCGAACTCGTTCCACGACACGGTGGCTGCGGTGACCTTGATGCCAGCCTCAGCAGCCTGCTCCTGGATGAGCTGAGCGGCGTTGTTGTAGTCCGTCCAGCCGTCCACGGAGGTCAGCGACATTTCGATCGGGTCGCCGTCCTTGCCGTAGAAGCCGTCGTCACCCTGGGTGTAGCCGGCCTCCTCGAGGATGGCCTGAGCCTCTTCGACGTTGGGCGACTGGGGGGACTCCGCCTCGACGTCGGGCGAGATCCACTTGTCGTCACGGCCCAGGAGCGCGAAGGTCGGGGAAGACGTGCCGGTGAGCCCGACGAACGCCTTGTCCTTGATCGCGGTGCGGTCGATCGCCAGGTTCAACGCCTGACGCACTGCGACGTCAGTCTGGTCACCCTCACAGCCGAGGTCGGCGTTCGAGCAGGTGTACAGCACCGTGGGGTCCTGCGGGGTGTTGATGTAGCCGAGGCCCGCGTCCAGGATGGGCTGCGGCTCCGGGATGAACATGCCGACCCAGTCGATCTGACCGGTCTGCAGCAGGTCCTGTGCAGCCTGGTTGTTGTCGACACCGATGTAGCGGACGTTCTTGACGTTCGCCTCGCCGCCCCAGTAGCTGGGGTTGGCCTCTGCGGTGTAGTTCGCGTCGGAGATGCCGGTGATCACGTAGGGGCCGGTGCCGACGGGCTCCAGGTTGGGGAACGTCAGCGGGTCCTCGTCGAGGGAGGTCCACACGTGCTCGGGCACCATCCACGACAGGCCCAGCAGCGACAGTTCGTTGGTGTACTGCGGCTCGTCGAAGGTCAGCACCACGGTGGTGTCATCCGTGGCCTCGGCGCTGGTGATGTAGCCAGGAGCCGAAGGGGCCTCCGTGAACGTGTAGATCACGTCGTCAGCCGTGAACGCCTCACCGTCGTTCCACGTCACGCCTTCGCGGAGGGTGATGGTCAGCTGCGTGCCGTCCTCGTTCCACTCGAACGACTCACCCAACAGGGGCATCGGGTCCCCCGACCCGGCCTTGTTGTAGTAGAACAGCGGCTCGTACACGCCGCCCAGCGCCAGGTGCTGGACTTCGGGAACGTAGGGGTTGAAGGTCTGGTTGATGGGGGTGGTAGCACCCGCCCAGACCACAAGCTCACGGTCGGTCGCGGTGCCGGTAGCCGAGTCACCGCTCGATGACGTGGCTTCGGTCGTGGGGTCTGCGCTGGTCTCGTCACCCGTCTCGTCGGAGTCGGAGCAACCCGCCACAATCAGCGAGAGGCCCGCCACCATCGAGGCAGCAGCGATCGCACGCTTGCGTCCCATGGTTCGGATCATCATTGGTCCTTTCGGAAGGTCGCCGAGTGACAACTCCGTCACACGACTGTGTGTGCTAGCGCCAGCCCGAGTGGTCAGGCACTGGGCGTGACTTTACGCACCCATTCTGAGAGCCACGCAAGGTCCGTAATAAAACTGAGACATCGTGACGTTTCGACTGCAGCAATCTCACGCCTGAGAGTAGTCCCGCCTGGTATTCGTTGGGCAATGCCACAAATTGACCACGCCTCACAATGGCACCGTGGTTGATTTGTTGGACTTTTCGCGAAATGCAATCCGCGCGTCGCGAGCGGCCTTTACTGCCGCGTTTCGCGCAGAAATGGCGGGCCGCAGCGCCACCTTCGGGGTGGGCGGCGAGGGCCGATGCCCGGGTTCAGCCGGGAGGCGCTGGTGCTCTCAAGCGCACACCGGCACGCGGGCACAAAAGCACGCAGGGACACAGGCACGCGCGGGTGCACCGAAGTGACTGAGATTCCCGCACTCCTCCGCGCCGCGCAGCACAACGACACGGGGCAGTGTCGGAACCTCAGTCACTTTCGCACGCCGAACGGCGAGATGAGGGCCGACGGGCGGGCGGTGAGGGCCAGCGGGGGTGCGGGCCAGCCGCGGGGTCGCTCCGGCAGGGGGCACGGAGGGCGCCGGCGGCGCGATGAGCGCCAGCCGCGGGGTCGCTCCGGCAGTAGGCACGGGGGCACGGGACGGGTGGGCCGAGATAGTTCACCGTCGAAGGGCGAGGGCCGATGCCCGGGTTCAGCCGGGAGGCGCTGGTGCTCTCAAGCGCACACCGGCACACAGGCACGCGCGGGTGTACCGAAGTGACTGAGATTCCCGCATGCCCCCGCGCCGCGCAGCACAACGACACGGGGCAGTCTTCAAAGCTCAGTCACTTTCGCACGCCGAACGGCGAGATGAGGGCCTGCGGGCGGTGTGGGCCAGCGGGGGTGCGGGCCAGCGGCGGTGCGAGCTAGCGGGGGGGTGCGGGCCAGCGAGGGGTGCGGGCCAGCATCGACGCGCGACACCCACCACACCGGCAGGCGGGTGCAGACCCGGCCCCACGAAGTGGTGCGGTTAGGCGTCGCCCGTGGCGGCATCGGCCCCGGAGGAGCCCTCGGTACCGTGCGCCTGCTTCGCGGCCTTGTGGCGCGAGGCCGTCCCACGATCCAAGCTCACCGCAATGAGTCCAGCGATGACGGCGCCCAGCAACGCGAAACCCGCTCCCACCAGGAGCGCGACCGTGAAGGTGCCCACGCCCGTGGTGTTGGGCAGGATCAGTGACGCGAGCGCTCCCGCGATGAACCCCAGCACCACGCCGGTGCCGACCACTCGTCCAAAGCGCGGCGCTAGCCGGAATTGCGCGGGCACCGCGTCCTCACGAGCGGACTCAGGCACGCGGTCGTTCTCGGGGCTGGTGTGTTCGGTCACGGTCCCAGTGTACGAGCCCGCCCTAGCCCTTGGTCGAGCCCGCGAGCAGGCCCCGCACAAAGTACCGTTGCAGGGAGAAGAACACGATCAGCGGGATGATCATCGAGATGAATGCGGCCGGAGGCACCAAATACGCGTACTGACCGTAATCGCCCGCGAGGTTGGAGATCGGGTAGGTCAACGGGTACGTGTTTGCACTACCGAATACCGCGGAGACCAGCAGGTCGTTCCACACCCACAAGAACTGGAAGATCGCCAGCGAAGCGACTGCCGGCAATGACAGCGGGATGATGATGCGGAAGAACATCTGCGTGTGGCTGGCGCCGTCGACGCGAGCCGCCTCCAGCACCTCTCGCGGGATGTTGGACACGAAGTTGTGCAACAGGAACACCGACAGCGGCAGCGCGAAGATAGTGTGCGCTATCCACACGCCAGAGAACTCCCCGGCGAGGCCCAGGTTTTCCGGGCCCAAGAGCCGCAGCAACGGGATCAGGGCCAACTGCAGCGGCACCACCTGCAGCGCGAAGATCAACACGAACAAGAAGTTGGAGCCACGGAACGGGATCCAGGCGAACGCGTACGCCGCCATGAGGCCCAACACCACCGGGAACACCACCGCAGGCACGGTGACCACAATCGAGTTGAACACGTACTCGATCAGGGGCGGCGCGGTGGAGTTGTCCCCGAAGGAGTCGAAGAGCACCTGGTTGAAGTTCTCGAAGGTGAGGCCGCCGTCCATCAAGACGGTCCACCAAGCGTCGGTGCGGTACCGGTCGCCAGGGATCAACGAGGTCATGAAGAGCGCGACGGTGGGGATGGTCCACGCGACCGCGATGATGATTGCCGCCGCCGTCGCCCACGGACTGGTGAGGGACTTCTTGGCGCGGCTCGCGGCCGTGAGGTTCTTGCCCTCGGTGGGCGTCGTGTCGTCGACGGGATGCTGGGGAGGCATGGTGACACTCATCAGCGGGCCTCCTTCACCTTGTTGAGGGATCTGACGTTGTAGATGACCACCGGAATCACAAACACGAACAAGATCACCGCCAGCGCAGCGCCGAGCGCCTCGCGGCCCTCCACGAAGCTCAGGACGTACATGCGGTTCGCGACCACGTCAGTGTTGTCACGTCCCTGGGTCACCGTGCGCACAATGTCGTACACCTTCAGCGCCATGATCGTGATCGTCGTCAGCACCACCACGATGGTGCTGCGAATGGACGGAACCGTGATGCGCCAGAAGCGCTGCCACGCGTTCGCGCCGTCGAGCGAGGCGGCCTCGTTCATCTCCGCCGGCACGCCCTTGATGGCGGCGGACAGGATCACCATGGCGAATCCTGTCTGAATCCACACCAGGATGACGATGAGCCAGAAGGTGTTCCAGGGGTCGTCACGCAGGAAGTTGTAGGGGTCCAGCCCCACGAGCTCTCGCAGAGCATTCAGCATGCCGGTCTGCTCGCCCACCTGGTTGTAGTCGTACATGATGTTGCCCCAGATCACCGAGGCGCCGACGAGGGAGATCGCCATGGGCATGAACACCAGGGACTTCAGGGCCTTCTCGCCCTTCGCACGGTCAATGAAGACCGCGTAGGCGAGGCCAAATCCAGTCGACAGCAGCGGCACCAGGATCATCCACACAAAGGTGTTGAGGATGGTGCGCAAGGTAGAGGGGTCGGAGAACGCGAACCGGTAATTGTCGAGGCCCACGAACTGCATGGTCGTGGTGAAGATGCCGGTGTCAGGGTCGGGCTCGTTGGTGATCTCGTTGAACGACAACCACGTGGTGTCGATGGCCGGGTACACCAGGCCCACACCCAACAGCACCAGGACAGGCGCCACCAGGACCACGAGCTGCACCTTGTCGCGAGCACGCCCCTTGATCAGGTCTGCGCCGAACATGACGATCGCGATGATCGCGATGAAGGCCACAATCGCGATCGCCCCGAACAGCAGGTTCTGGCCTTGCGAGGCCCAAAAATCCGGGCCCAAGTCCGTCGCGCTCCGCAACGCGGACTCAGGCAGTACTTCCGTCGACCCCATCGTCGACTCCTTTCACCCTCAGGAGTGGGAGGTGAGCCTGGCGGGGCCACACCGTGAGCGTGCGGCCCCGCCAGGGTTCAGCTACTGCGAGATTACGGCCAAGCGTTGTCGATGTTCGACAGAACCGTCGACAAGTCGGTCCCACTGACGTAATCGTTCATCCCCGTCCAGAAGGCGGAGGCTCCGACCTCGGCTGGCATGAGGTCAGAGGCGTCGAAGCGGAAGATCGTGTCCTCGCCCTGGAGGATCTCGATCGACGCCTGTCCAATGGGGCTGGACGCGTTGGCGGGGTCGAGGCCCTTGTTGGCGGAGATCACACCACCGATCGACACGCGCTCGTTTGCCCACGTGTCAGACGACAGGTACGCCTGCAGCGCCGCAGTCTCGGGGTTCTCGTTGAACGCGGCCACGAACTCACCACCGCCGGTCACGGCTGCGCCGTCATCCGCGTTGACGTTGGGCGTCAGGAACGCCCAGATGTCGCCGTCCTCGGCAACGGTCGTGCCCTCTGGCCACTGTGCCTCGTAGAACGAAGCCTGGTGGTGCAGCGAGCAGTTGCCCTCGAGGATCTGCAGGCCGGCCTCCTGGAAGGAGGTGTCCACGATGGACGCGGCATCGCCCAGACCACCGTTGATGTAGTCAGGGTTGGTCGCGATCTCGCCAAAGGACTCAAAGGCCTGCGTGATCTCGTCCGACTGGAACGTGAGTTCACCGGCGACCCACTGGTCGTAGGCCTCGGGACCCTGCTGGCGCAGGACCAGGTCCTCGATCCAGTCAGTGCCCGGCCAGCCTGTCGCGGTGCCGGACTCGAAGCCAATGCACCACGGCTCGTAGGCGTCGCCTGCGCCGCCGTTGTCCGCCATGGTCTGGGTGAGCGTCATGAGCTCATCCCAGGTGGTCGGAACCTCGTAGCCGTTGTCCATGAACTCGGCCGGTGAGTACCAGACCCAGCCCTTGACGGAGGCCATCAGCGGTGCCGCGTAGAACGTGGTGCCGACGGTGCCGTAGTTCTTCCAGTCCTCGGACCAGAACTCGTCGACGTTCGCCGCGACCGCCTCGGGGGCAGCAACGACGGCTCCGGTACCCACGACGCGCTGGAGCAGACCGGGCTGAGGAATGATCGCGAGGTCCGGCGGGTTGCCGCCCTCCACGCGCACATTGATCTCCGTCTCGAATTCGTCCGAGCCGTTGTAGGTGACGTCGACGCCCGTGCACTCCTCGAACGGGACAATCGACTCGGTCAGTTGCTCTGCCTCGACGCCGGAGATGGTGCCGTACAGCTCGACCGCGGCGCCATCGAAGGTGCCGTAGTCGGCGAAGTCCTCACAACCGGCGGCCATCTCGCCGCCGCCTTCCGAGGTCTCGCCGCCGGTGGCTCCGGAGGTGGGCTCCTCGTCGGAGCCGTCGCTCGAGCACCCGGCCAACACGAGTCCGGCGGCCGCAATGGCAGCCACCGGGCCAATGATCTTTCGCTTCATGTGGAAGCACCCCTTCTCTTCATTGAGCTGGGCCGTAACACCGTAGCCGGGTCACGGCGGCGTCTACACATCACACGGTTCGCTTCGTTGCGCAAACGCTTACATTCAACCTAGGAAGAGTTTCGCGGGTGTGTCTACATTTGCACCCGGATGTCACCGAATCGTGACAATTGCAGGGCCGACGTGCACAGCTGTCGGAAAAGTCGCCAGCCTGCACGCGGCCCGGGTTACGGCACCAGCGGCAACAGCGCGGACAGGTCAGAGCGCTCCCCCGAAGCGTCCACGTCCCCGTCAGCCACGGCATCGGCCCATTGCACCCTGCCCGTCACCAGGCCCAGCCATACCTCCGCGCGCACCTCCACCACAGCAGGTGGGGTGCCTCGACGGTGCGTCGGTCCCTCGATGCACTGCGTCGCCCCAAAGGGCGGCACGCGCACCTCAAGGGCATTGCCTGGCGCACGCGCGGCCAGCTCCTCAAGCGAGAACCGGACGGCGGTGGCGAGGGTCGCCCGGTCCACGGCGGGCGCGGCGTCTGGCGCCGTCGCGGCTGCGGGCGCATGAAGGTCAGGTTCGCGGTTCGACACGGTCCACGCCCGCACGGCGGCGCGGCCGGCGTCGAGGTTGATTCGGCGGCGAGAAGGCATGGCACCAGAGTACGAGGCGGCTCAGACGGGCCGATGCTGGGGCCGGCGTCGCGCGGACGCTCCGCGTGGAATTTCCTCGAAGGCCGCCGCTACTCGAAGGCCGCCGCGAAGACCTCGCGATCGAGCAGTTGGAACTGCGGCTGCTCGTCCGGTTTGACCTCGTGGCGCGCCACAAACGCGTCCGACGCCGCGTCCAGCTCTAGGTCGAGGTATTCGTTCCCACCGTCCGCGGTGAAGTCACTGACGCCCACAACCAGGAGGTCCGCAGTGCGTCCGTCGACCATGCTCACGGGGAAGCGAAGCTCGACCGTCACCGGGTCCACGCGGGTGTACGCGCTCAGCGTCGGGCCAATGGCGGCCGGGACGCCCGCCCAGGCATAGCTGCCCTCCGCGATGCCGCCGTCGATGTCACGGTCCGTTGCGGTCGTGTCGAGAACCGTCACCGTCGGCTGGGCGGTGCCGCCGTCGTACAGGACCACGTCCGCAGCCGGCGCGGCCATGACGGATTGGGCGTCCAGGGGGTCCGTTCCGTCGGAGACCTCGTCCCCGTCGCTCACGCCATCTGCGTCGGTGTCAGTTTTCATCCAGTCGGTGCCGCGCTCGCGTTCGTCCATCAGCGACAACCCGTCGCCGTCCACATCAGACTGCGCGTCGGGAACGCCGTCGTAGGTCTGGGGCAAGAGAGGATCGGTGACGCTCTCGACGATTTCGAACAGGTCTTCGAGCCCGTCGCCGTCGGTGTCAGCGAGGTGCGGATCGGTGCCGACGTCCGCCTCCTGGGCGTCCGGAAGACCGTCACCGTCGGAGTCCTCCGTCAGCGCCTCCCCCGCGAACGAACTGCGCACAGCCGGGGACACGCTTGGCTCACTGACGGCTGCTGCCTGATCCGCCTGCTCCCCGGGGTCGCGATCCGGAGACTCGCAGCCCGCAAGCGCGAAGCCGGCCAACGCCACGACCGTCACTACCCAGGTGCGCATGCACCTCACCCCCCTCGGCGCATCGGCCCCTCCGGCGCACCCGAGCGTCACCGTAGTGACGTCCTCCACGCACGTCAAGAGGGTCGCGACCAGGGCCGATGCTTGGGTACAGCCGCATACGCGACCGCACCCCAGGCGGCGGTTACGCGAAGCGCTGGGGAAGCGGCGCTTCCCACGCCTCCTTGAGCTCTGCGAGGGGCAGATCGAACTGGCCCTGGACCTCGATGGAGGCCTCCGGAACCGTGTAGCCGATGCGCACGGCAGGCACTCCACGCGCCTCAAGCATGGCGGTGAAGCGGGGCTCGTCCTCGCGGATGATGCCCACGAGCACGCGGCCCTGCGTCTCCGAGAACAATGCTTGGGCAGGCGTGACGCCGTCGCGCTCACACAGCTCGTCGAGCACCACGCGCGCACCCACGCCGTAGCGGAGCGACGCCTGAGCGAGGGCGGCCGCAAGACCGCCGTCACCGATCTCACGCGCAGCATCGGCCAGACCGTCACGCGATGAGGCGACCATGACCTCGGCAAGCGTCTTCTCCGCCTCGACGTCGACCGCCGGGGGCAGTCCCCCAAGGTGGCCGTGGACCTGCGAGTAGCGCGAGCCGTTGAGGTCGGCGCCTGTGGTTCCGAGGACGTACAGAATGAGGCCGTCCTGGCGCCAACCGGCGGGGGTCACGCGCTCGACGTCATCGAAGATGCCGAGCATGCCAACAATGGCGTTCGGGTTAATCGAACTGTCGATGCGTCCGGGCTCTCCCGTGCCGTTGTACAGCGACACGTTGCCGCCAGTGACGGGCACACCGAGCTCCTGGCATACGTCCGCGAGGCCACGAATGGCCTCCACGAACTGCCACATCGCGTCGGGGTCCTCGGGCGAGCCAAAGTTCAAGCCGTCGGTGATGGCGGTCGGCGTCGCGCCCGCGACCGCGACCGCGCGGTACGCGGCGACCACAGACTGACGCGCACCCTCGTACGGGTCCAGCTTGGTGAAGCGGTCATTGGAGCGCGTGGCGATCGCGACGCCGCGGCCCGTCTCCTCGTCGACGCGGACCACGCCCACCGTGTCTGGGCGGGCCATCGCCGTGTTGCCCTGGACGTAGCGGTCGTACTGGTTCGTGATCCACGAGCGGTCAGCCATGTTGGGCGAGGACATCAGCTCGAGCACCGCGGCGCGCAGCGCGTCACCGTCAGCCGGCAGGTCTGCCGGGAACGCATCCGCCTGCAGCTCGTCCATCCAGGTGGGGCGCGCGTATGGGCGGTCGTACGTGGGGCCCTCGTGCGCGACGGTGCGCGGGTCCACATCGACAATACGGACGCCGTGGTGGTCGATCGTGAGGCGGCCGGAGTCGTTGACCTCACCGACCACGGAGGACTCGACGTCCCACTTGCCGGTGATCGCCATGAAGGCATCCAACTTCTCAGGCGCCACGACCGCCATCATGCGTTCCTGCGACTCCGACATCAGGATCTCGCCGGCGTTCAGGGTCGGGTCGCGCAGCAGCACGTCGTCCAGCCACACGTGCATGCCGCCGGTGCCGTTGGAGGCGAGCTCCGACGTTGCGCAGGAGATACCTGCGGCTCCAAGGTCCTGGATGCCTTCCACCACGTCCGCGCGGAACAGTTCCAAGCAGCACTCGATGAGGACCTTCTCCATGAAGGGGTCGCCCACCTGGACCGACGGGCGCTTGGCCGGCACGCCGTCCTCGAACGTCTCGGAGGCCAGGATCGAGGCGCCGCCAATACCGTCGCCGCCGGTGCGTGCACCGAAGAGCACGACCTTGTTGCCCGGGCCGTGCGCGGAGGCCAAGTGAATGTCCTCGTGCTTCATCACGCCAACACACAACGCGTTGACGAGCGGGTTGCCCTGGTACGAGGGGTCAAAGAGCGAGCCGCCGCCAATGTTGGGCAGGCCCAGCGAGTTGCCGTAACTGCCGACGCCGCTGACCACGCCGTGCACCACGCGCGAGGTGTCGGGGTGGTCAATGTCGCCAAAGCGAAGCTCGTCCATGCCGGCCACGGGGCGCGCGCCCATGGCGAGGATGTCGCGCACAATGCCGCCCACTCCGGTAGCAGCGCCCTGGTGCGGCTCCACGTAGGACGGGTGGTTGTGGGACTCGACCTTGAACGTCACGGCCCAGCCGTCGCCCACGTCGACCACACCAGCGTTCTCCCCCATGCCCACCATCAGGCGTTCCTTCATCTCCGGCGTGGTCTTCTCGCCGAACTGCTTGAGGTGCACCTTGGAGGACTTGTACGAGCAGTGCTCCGACCACATCACGGAGTACATCGCGAGCTCGGCGGCCGTGGGGCGGCGACCCAGCAGGTCGACAATGCGCGCGTACTCGTCGGGCTTCAGGCCCAGTTCCGCGTAGGGCATCTCCTGGTCAGGCGTGGCGGCGGCGTCCTCAACGGTGTCGAGGTTCTGGTGAGCGGCTGCGTCGGTCATGTCATCCCTTGGGTGTGTGGCCGGTACGCACGAATCCTACCGGCGCACCGGGCCGCTGAGGGCCGATGCCCGATCACCCTGCGCCGCTGCGCGCGGGCCAGCACGCGGCTAGGGGGTGGTGAAGTCTGGGTCAGCGGGCAGGTCCCAGGTGGCGGGCCATTTGTCGAATTCCGCAAGGAGCTCATCGGTCGACAGTTCAATCTGGATCGAGGAGCGAGGCGGCACGGCCTCGATGGGGGTCGAGTCCCACCGATACGGGCTCGCGACCGCGGGGTATGCGACCAGTTCCGTGGCAGGGAGGTCGGCAATAGCGTCGGGAGAGTCTGCATCGCGCTCCACCGCACCCTCAACGAGCGAACCGTCATCTTCGACGTCCCAGAAGAAGCGGTAGGGGATGCGCCCGCCATCGCGCATCACCCACGGATCGTCCGCGGCATTGCAGTAGACCTCTTCCGCGTGCGGCAGGGACTCGGGAGAAACGCGGAACCGGCACAACGCCCAATCGGGTACTTCCGAGTATTGATCAGACTCGACCGCCACGACTATCCAGGCGCCGAGCGCACCGCCCTGCGTCTCGAATGGCATCACACCGCCCTCGATGAGGTGGACGTCGAGTTGGGTACCGCCGCTGCCGAGCGTCTGAACGTCACCGCCTCCCAGGTCGATGGGTGGCATCTCTTCGAAGTACGGAGGCGCGACGCCGGTCGCGACAAGCGCCAGCGGGTCGAACTCGTCGGGAGACTCCGCCTCATCACCCATCAGCGGCCAGCGCAGTTCTCCCTGGTATCCCGCCCATCCGGGAGCCGCGAACGGCACCGGGAGGCCACTGGTCTCGCCCGCCCATGAAGCCTCGTACGGCCCCTCCGGCCACCAGAGGCCCTCGGGGTTGGCAACCGTGGCCGTGGTCAGGGCCCCGTTCCACGACTCCCAGTCAGTCGCGACGCCCGCGTTGGCGTCATCGGAAGGAACCGGAGACGGCGAGGCCGATGAGTCGTCAACGGCTGAGGCTGCGGTGGCGGCCGCAGTGGCCTCAGGGGCTGTGCTGTCTGTCAGCCCTGTGCCGCCGGTGGCCGCAGACTGGCCGCACCCCACCACAGTCGCGAGGCCCAAAGCGGCCACTGCCCCCATCACACGTGGTCGTCCCACCATCGGCCCTACCCCCTTGTCGCTGCGTGCCGCTGGCCTCCACCATGGCATATCCGCGCGAGACGAACCATCAGGCGGCAAGTGTTCGCCGCGCGGCGTGGGCGCTAGATCGACCGCGCGAGCCTGCGCGCTTCCGTGAGGAGATCCGCGTGCGACGCCCCTGGCGCCTCGAGGTGCAACAGTTCCGTGCCCTCCCACTCGGCACGCGCCACGAGCGCGGAATTACCAAGGGCCTGCGCAAGCGACTCGGGCACGGAGCCTCGATCGATCCACAGCACATGCGTGAAGCCATCCCTGCGAGAGGTGCCGCAGTCGAGCACCCCGGCATCGTCGATGGGCGGCGCTGGTGGGGTGTCGGTATCGCCGCGCCTACGCCGGCCCGGCAGCCCGTCGTCATCAGCGCGCACGTCGGGCGCGAACTCCTGTCCCTCGCCTAGGCCGCGGGCGACCTGGCCGAGTACCTCGGGGTTCTCGTGTCGTTCTCGCACCATTGCCATACCTGCCTCATCGACGCATCCACCTCACTACATAAGGTGTATGTTCCATCGAATCGCAAATGCACGGATATGGGAAGAGTGTCACGCCTCCCCACTACAGTGAGCGACACCAACGCGTACACGAGGGGGCACCAATGAAGCGCGCATGGATACCCGTCGCCGTGACGGCAGCAATCGTGGGACTCGCCGCGGCACTGCTGCCGCCACTGGTGGGCGACGACAGCGACCTGACGGCAGGCGCCTGGGCAACGCTGATGGTGATGTTGTCGACGCCGCTGAGCGTGTTGCTCACAGCGCTCATCGCGGGCTCGCTCCGGCGCTGGTACCTGGTCACCGAGCCGGCGCCAGCGCAGCCCAGCACCGCCGTGAGCGACTGTGGGTTGGGCGCCGCCCACGGCCTCGCCGCAGCCGCTGCTGGCTTCGTTGTAGGCGGGCTGGTGGCGCAAATAGCGTCCGGCTCATGGACGGGAGACCTCAACCCCGGCACGCTCATGGCATACGGGATGATCGCGATCATTGTCGCGCTCGGCCAGGGCGCCGGATATCTCGTGGCGGGGATGTCTGCGCGCCGGCTCACATTGCGCGGGACCGGAACCTCGGTGGCGCGCCCGTAAGGTGAGTCCATGATGTGGCTCGTCAGCGTCGCGCTGGGACTAGCGTTGCTGGGCGCAGCCGTGCTCGCGATCAATCTTCAGGCGAGTCGCCGCCGCGTCTACCGGCTCGAGCACCAGCTAGGGCTCGAACGGGAAGCAGAACGTCAACTCGCCGTCACCGAGGAGCGTGCTCGGATTGCCCGCGAGATGCACGATGTCGTCGCCCACACGCTCTCAGTGGTGGTTGCTCAGGCGGACGGCGGGCGGTTTGCCGCGAAATCTTGCCCCGAGCAGGCTGCCAAGAGCCTCGAGACCATCGCTGAAGTCAGCCGCGCCGCGTTGACGGAGATGCGCGCGCTGTTGGGCTTGCTGCGCATTGGCGACGACGACGCCGCGCTGGGCCCGCAGCCCAGCCTCGACGACATCCCCACCCTTGTCTCGGCGACGCGTGACGGCGGCCTGGAGTGCAGCTTCGTCACCACCGGTACGCCACGCACCCTCCCCATCGGCGCGGGACTGGCGCTGTACCGCATCACGCAAGAAGGCCTCACCAACGTCCTCAAGCACGCGGGCCCCAAAGCGATCGCCTACGTGCAGTTGGTATGGAAGGCCGATGCCGTGGAGCTTCACATCTGGGACGACGGCCGCGGCGCGGGTGCGCGCGACGACGGCGACGGCCACGGCATTGCCGGCATGAAGGAGCGCGCCACGGTCTTTGGCGGAACGCTGACGGCGGGGCCGCGTGCAGGCGGCGGCTTTGCTGTGCGTGCCCACCTACCGCTGTCCAGCCTGGGCGCGGCACGTATCGATACTGACCTCGCATCACCGGCGCCCGCGAGCGCCACCAACCAAGGAGCACAGTAGTGACGGTCCCTCGAGAAGTACTGACCTGGCAGGGTTTCGGCGACGCCTCCCGCGAGTTGGCACAGACGGTCGCGGACAGTGGGTTCGAGCCGGATGCCGTGGTGGCGGTCGCGCGTGGCGGCCTCCCCATTGGCGGTGCACTGTCCTACGCGCTTGGCACCAAGGGCGTCGGCACGCTCAACGTTGAGTTCTACACGGGCATCGACGAGCGCCTCCCCGAACCCGTCCTCCTCCCACCCCTGCTGGACACCGACGCCATGTCCGGCCTCAAGGTGTTGGTCGCGGATGACGTCGCAGACACGGGCGAGACCCTCGCACTCGTGAAGGCGTTGATGGAGCAGCATGCTGCGGAGGTCCGCACGGTGGTGCTGTACGCCAAGCCACGCTCAGTGATCAACCCCGACTACGTGTGGAAGCACACCGACGACTGGATCACCTTCCCGTGGTCGGCCCTGCCTCCTGTCACTGCCGGGAAGCCGCACCCGGAACTCGGTGCATGAGCATCCGGGTGGCGCTGGTCGACGACCAGCAACTCATCCGTGCGGGCTTTCGCATGGTCGTGGACTCTCAAGAAGACATGACGGTCGTGGCGGAGGCCGGGGATGGGGCCGATGCCCTGGTCACCTTGGGTGCGCTCGAACCGGCCGCAGACGTGGTGCTGATGGACGTGCGCATGCCGGGCATGGACGGCATCGAGGCGTGCGCGGCTCTCACCGCGCGTTCGGACGCTCGAGTCGTGATGCTGACGACCTTCGATCTCGATGAGTACGTCCTTGCGGCGATCAAGGCGGGCGCGAGTGGCTTCCTCCTCAAGGACGCACCACCCGAGGACCTCCTCGCGGCGATCCGTACCGTCGCGGCGGGCGACGCGGTCATCGCCCCCTCATCCACGCGCAGACTGCTCGCCAAAGTCGCTGAGCTGGATACGGAAGCCGCCGATGCATCGGCCCTATCCGGACTCACTGACCGCGAGCGCGAGGTGCTGGTGCTGATGGCCAAGGGCCGCTCCAACCAGGAAATCTGCGCCGACCTGTTCCTCGCGGAACCCACCGTCAAGACGCACGTGGGGCGCGTGCTGGCGAAGTTGGGCGCTCGCGACCGCGTACAAGCTGTTGTGATCGCCTATGAGTGCGGGCTAGTCAGGCCGTAATACCTGGGTATGAGCGCCCCGGCAATAAGTGGGGACTGGGGGACGATGCCTCGGGAACCGGTCCGCGAGTAGCGTGCCTGTCATGGGGGAACACTCTGACACTGCGCCGGTCGCGCTCACCGCTCGCGGGCTCACCAAGACCTACGGGTCCGGCGACGCTGCTGTCACCGCGGTCGACCACGTCGATCTCGACATTCCTGGCGGTACGCTCACTGCGGTCATGGGGCCCTCCGGGTCGGGCAAGACCACGTTGGTGCACCTCCTCGCGGGGCTCGACCGGGCCGACTCGGGCCAGGTGTGGGTCGGCGACGACGAACTCACGTCCTTGAGCGACAAGAAGCTGGCCAGGGTGCGGGGCCGGGTGGTCGGCTTCGTGTTCCAAGGTTTCAACCTCATCCAGACCATGAGTGGGCGCGACAACATTGAACTTCCTCTGCGCCTCAACCGGCTGCCCCAGGACAGAGAATGGCTGGCGACACTCATCGACATGTTGGGCATCGAGCGTGAGTTGGACCGCCGGCCCTATGAGATGTCGGGTGGTCAGCAGCAGCGGGTAGCCATCGCCCGCGCGCTGATCACCCGGCCACGCGTGGTGCTCGCCGACGAGCCCACCGGCAACCTCGACACCCACGCCAGCGCGCAGATCCTGTCGCACTTGCGTACGTCGTGCCGGGAACTGGGGCAGTCCGTGGTCATGGTGACGCACGACCCGACTGCGGCGTCCTATGCCGGCAAGGTGCTGCTGTTCGCCAATGGACGTGTGGACGGCCACATCACCGATCCCACTCCCGACGCCGTGCTCGCCGGGCTCGACGCCCTGTCAGGAGTGCAGCGGTGAGCAGGCTGGGTGCGGTCATCGTTGGGCTGGTAGCCGCAGCTCTGGGGTTTGCGAGCAGGTCGTTATTGGCGGACCACGGCCCCGATGGCATGGTGGCGATTGGCATGGGATTCTTCGCCATGTCGATTTACGGTCCATTTTTGCTGACCGTCATTGGCGGCGCAGTCGCGGCCTTTCGTGGCATCTGGCTGTCGACCCAGCGCGCGGAGCTCTCCTCGCGCATGGCCATGGGCGCCACCCGGCGCAGCCTGCTGACCAGCGAGGCCCTCACGGGGCTGCGTGACGGCGCGATCGCAGGCGCCGTTGGACTGGCCGTAGGTGCGGGAGTCCGTCAGGGGCTCACGGGCTTCACGGGCACGTACCTCGACGTGGGGGCGCTGTCCGACTGGTGCGCCATCTTGCTGCTGTCGGTGGCGTGCTCGACCGCCGGCTATTGGCTCGCCGCCACATGGATGACCCGTGGCTCGGTGCGCGAGGTCAGCACCGGGTTGAGCGCACAGGCGCCCGCCGCGCGCGCGGCGCGGGCCCACCGGACGGCACAGGGAAGCCCTTCTCCGAAGAGTCGGCGCAAGCGGCCGTGGGTGTTGTGGAGCGCGATCGGGCTCGTGGTCGCTGCCATCGCGTGCGTCCGCCTGGTCGACGGCGCGCCAGTGTCCGGGTTTGGCGCCCTCGCCCTGGGCATCCTCGTGGCAGTCGGCATCTACCTCGCCCTTCCCGCGCTGCTGCTCTACGCCGGCGCCATTGGGGGTGCGCACCTGGTCGCGTGGGCGGCAACGCTGCTGCGGCGCGGAGCACACGGTGCAAGCGCGCGCTCGATCGCCTCCGACGGTCTACTCCGCCACACCTCGATGCGCGCAGCCGCGTTGCTGGCTGTCGCGGCGGTCCTCGCTCTCAGCACGCTGTTCGCGTCGATGGTCTCCACATCGGAAGCACGCTTTGAACTGAGTGATGCGGCCATGCCTTATGGCTCCATCAGCACGGTGGATATCTCCATGGTCTACGACTCGCTCCCCGGCACACCTGGGTGGCAGCAAGCACTCCCTGCGAACCTTCTCGACGCACTTGAGGCAGACGACCGGCTTGAAGTGGTGCGGGCCGGGGTCCTCGTCACCGACGAGCGCACCTTTGAATCGAGGTGGGATGACACTGGCTCTACGGTGACGACGTTCGACGTGCTGCTCGCCCCGACCCGCGACGCCCTCCGTGCCGCCGCTCCAGAAGCGGCGAATGCCCTGTACTTTGCGCCCGGCATCGAGTGGTCAGGGGATGGCCGCGTGGGCGTCGCGCAAGAAACACCCGAAGGTTCTCGACCGTCCGTCACCGTCAATGGCCTGTCTGTCGACGTCACCAAGTCGTGGCACATGACGCCCTTCGCTGGAGTCGACCGCGACTGGGCCGAGGAACACTTTGGCCCCACGCCCACCTCGGCCGTCTTGCTGTACCCCGCGAGCGAAGGCGTCAGTGTCGCGGGGGTCATGAGCGACTATGACACGGATGGCCTGTTTACGACCCACGACGACCTCCAACCTGTCACCCTTGACACCCTCAATCCACGAATCCTGGCGGGCATCACCGCGCCGTTCCTCGCGATCGCCGTGTGTGTGGTGGTCGCGCTCGCGTGGGCTACCCAACGCACCCGAGCCAAAGACCACGCCACCCTGATCGCGCTCGGAGCCCAGGCATCGGCCCTGCGCGGGGCCGCCGCGATCGAGGCCGGCGTCACCACCGCCGCGGCGACCCTCAGCGGGCTCGCGACCGGTGCGATCCTGGCAACCGTCCTGGACCTGCTCTTCGGGACGCCACTCAACGTCGCCCTGGTCCCACTCATGGTGTGGAACGCGGGCTTTGTCCTGGCTCACGTGCCGTGGCTCACGTTGGCTGCCTTGGCTGTGGCCGCGGTGGCGTTGGCGATGCTCGGTGCCTTGACCATTCGCATCCGCATGGACCGGCTGTCCCCGGCACAGCAGCTCGCTGAGGCGCAGAAGGCAGGTGTCTCGTGATTCGCACGCTCCTCGCGCAGCAACTCAAGGCGCAGCGGGCCTATGTGGCCTGGACAACGGTGCTGCTTGCCGCCGCGTGCGGACTCGCGACGTATGCGTGGAGCGCCGCGGCTACGGATGGTGATCTTTACGCTCGTCACGCCGGTGGAGAGCACTATGCCCGTGGGTACACGGCCCCGGTTGAGATCGTGCCTGAGGGATCACAAGGCCCCTCAATGGACCTTGAAGCAACCCCCATGAGCCTTCGGCAGCTCACGGATGTCCTCGACTCAGGAAACTCTGAGGGTGCGCACGCTGCGGCGGTAGTGCAATTGGGTACGGCCACGGCAGAACTCACGAATGGAACTTCGAACAACGAGTCATGGTCCGTGACGAGTCTCGCGCTCACAGGAGAAGACGCGTGGGCTCCGGTCATCGCGGAGGGCGATGCACCCGCGTCAGGTGAGGTCGCGATGCCAGCAAGCTTTGCGCGAACCCACGGCATTGGATTGGGAGATACCGTCGCTGTCAGCACGACGATCTACTTCCATCCCGACACGCCAACGACGAACGACCCCTACGGCGACGATGTCGAGATCGTTACGGAGCGAGCGCGCGTCACGCTCGTGGGACTGACATTTGACGACGCCACATGGGGATCGCACGCGGCGTGGTTTGAGCCTGCGTTCTACTTCTCACTGGACGATCCGCATGTCACAGACGGCTTCAACCCGAACGCGGCTGACGCAGCCGCCATGTTCCTCCATCCGGAGATCGGAACGGTCACATGGGACCACGCCACGCCCACCATGGCCAACACCTTCCCGGAGGCCGTTGGGCCGGGCGGCGGAGCGATCGCGGGTTCACTTCCGCTGCTGCAGGTGTGGCTGTGCATCATCATGGTGGGCGGGGTCCTCATTACAGCAACGGCGACGGGGCGCTCGCAGGCCCAGCAACGCGCACAGTGGACGGCAACCGCACGGGCACTGGGAGCCACGCGCGGCACTATCGCAGTCGCGACGATTCTTGAGGGCGCGGTCATGGGACTTGCCTCAGCGGGGCTCGGCATCATCGCAGGCATCTTCGCCGCCCAAGTGCATCTCAATAACGTGTACAGCGCGCTGGCGGCGCCACCACCGGTCGCGCTCAACGTCTCACTGGTCGAGGTCGCGACCATTACAGCCCTTGCAGTGGTGCTGGGCCTGTTCGTCACTGGCCTCCCCGCGCTGCTCGCCTCACGCATTTCGCCCGCCGCCGCGCTACAGGACACCAAAGGTGTGGACGAAGCGGAGTTCAGCCGGCGGGTGCCCGTCTGGCCAGTCGCCGTCGGTTGGGTGGCGGCGGGCGCGACCGTCGCGTGGATTCTCTCCCACTACTCCCAGGACCAACTGACGCCGTTTTGGATCGCCGCGATCATTTTCGGCATCCTGACCTTCTCCCTCATGGTGGAGGGGTCACGCCGGTTGACGGGCTGGATCGGGCAGCGCTTGCTGGGGCGGCGCTCCCCTGCCGCGATCAGGGCGGGGCTGGACATGCTGGGCCATCCGCGCCAGGCGGCCGCCCTCATGGTGGTGCAGATGGTCACCATGACCGGAGTCGCGGGCTTTGGCGCAGCCAGCACCGTGACCGCCATCTATGCGGCCAACTCCGACCCCAATTACCTGACGTTCGCGGGCTCGACCGAAGCGGGAATCTTCTTGTGGCGCAACATTGAGGTCGTCGCAGTCGTGCTCGTGATCGCGGCGGCACTATGCGCGACAGTCTTCGCGGGCACCCAGCGCATGTCGCGTGTGGACTCCTCGACAATCCAGGCCCTAGGCCTCGACCGCACGTCGGTGCGCGCCGCGACAGCCCTGCGCGTCGCACTGCCGCAAGCGCTCGGAGCGGTCGTGGGCGCGGCATTCGGCCTTCTGTCCGGCAGTGCCATCTTCCTCGTCGCAGACACCTGGCTGTCCGTGTGGGTGCAGCCAAGCCAAATAGGCGTCTATCTGCTCACGGGCGGCGGAATTGTCGCAGTCATGACGGCGGCCAATCTGGCGATCATCGCGATGACGAGCGCACCGTGGCTCTTGAGCAAACGGGATAGCAACCGAAGCCTGGAGCGCGACAGGTTCGTCGCGCGCGCCAAGGAAACGCAACCGCGTTAGCGCCGGGCCGCCCGTCTACACGGGTGCGTTCATCTGAGCGATCTGGATGAGGTTGCCACACGTGTCGTCGAGTACGGCCGTCGTCACCGGTCCCATCGCAGTCGGCGGCTGGGTGAACTCCACACCCAAGCCCACGAGCCGCTCATACTCGGCCTGGCAGTCATCCACGGCGAAGGACGTCGCGGGGATGCCGTCCGCGACGAGGCCGGCCTGGTAGGGGCCCACAACGGGGTGCCCGGCAGGCTCGAGCAGCAGCTCGAATGGCTCGTCGCCCGGGTTGCCAACAGTGAGCCAGCGGCTGCCGTCTCCCATGTCCACGTCCTGACGCAGCTCAAAGCCGAGCACGGACGTGTAGAAGTCGCGGGCCCGCAGTTGGTCGGTGACGAACACGGATGCGAGGTGAATGCGGATCATGATTCCTCCTGGGAAACGGGCCAGCGGCGCGCGATCTGCACCAGTGGCGTGGGGTCATAGTGGTGCAGGACAGTTCTGCCGGAACGGCGCCGATGCACCAGGCCGGCCTCCTCAAGCACCTGGAGGTGCTGGGAGATCGCCTGCCGCGTCAGAGTGACCTGGTGGTCGTAGCGCAGGCGGTTGAGAAGTTCAAAGAGCGTCTGCTCGGTACTGCTCGCGGCGAGCGCATCGAGAATCGCGCGGCGGGTGGGGGCCGCGAGCGCTTCGTACACATCGGTCACCCTTCGATGATAGGCAAGTCGTCGCTTGCATGCAAGTGATCTCTTGCCTATCGAGACGAGGGCTACGCCCCTACACTGACGATCGACGCCTGCCGGAAGGACTCACCATGTCGGAATTTGCTGGCCACCTGACGCCCACCGAGGCCTGGGACCTCCTCCAAGCCAACCCTGACGCGCGCCTCGTCGACGTGCGCACCGCCGCAGAATGGCAATGGGTAGGCCTGCCAGACACGTCCGCGCTCGGCCACGAGCCCGTCCTCATCGAGTGGGTCTCCTATCCGTCGATGTCGCGGAATGTGGACTTCGTGGACCAACTCCGCGAGTCGGGAGTGCCAACCGACGCGCCTCTCGTGTTCCTATGCCGCTCCGGGCAGCGGTCCATCGGCAGTGCCACGGCCGCGACTGCCGCCGGCTTTGGCCCCTGCTACAACATCACAGAAGGATTCGAAGGCGCGCTCGACGAGAACGGCCACCGTGGCGCCGAGGGCTGGAAGGCCGCCGGACTGCCCTGGCGCCAGGGGTAACGGGTTAGCCGACGCTCGCCACTGGATGCGGGAGCGGCGACGTGGTGCAGGAGCTCAGATCTGGAAGCGGGACGGGGTCGGTCTCCATTCCGACGGTGCCATCGGTCCCATCGCAGATGCGCACCGCGGACTCGATCCCGTCCGGATCCATCGTGACCCCGTGGGGTGCGTCCGCAACCAAGACCGTCCCCGTGAAGCCGCACTCTGTTGCCGCATCCGCAATCGCGGGGTCGTCACTGGCCCAATACTGGGCGCTCACGATCGACCGTGTACTGGAGAAGCCCACGGGGTCACCGTCGGCATTCATCAGCGCGGGATTGGGTAGGTCGGACCCGGGGTTCATCGGATCCGCCATCACGATGTCCTGCTTCGTGTAGCCCTCGGGAACCAGGAACGGCGACTCGACGAATCCCGCGCCACCGTCGTAGGTAGCCTGCCAGCACCGCGCCCCGTCAACAGCATCCAGCGTGACGGAACCTTCCACCCTGATCCCTACCAGGGCATCGGCCGGAATGAGCGACCCGCTCGCGCCGGCCGGTGCCGTTGCAGCGCTCGCGCACCCCGTCACCGCCGCCACGGCGGCGGTCGCGACAACGAACCCTCCCGCATGCCTCTTCATGCACCCCCCTTTCTTACGTCACTGACGAACGTAGCCTGGCGGCGGCTCTCGCGGTACCCATTGCAACCGTCACCTGCCGTCCACGCATCGTTCATCTCGCGTTCTACCTGCGTGGATACGTTGCTCCCAGCATCGAGAAAACTGAGCCCTCAAGGGAGAGCAATGAAGCGTGTGTACACGGCGAGCGCCTGGGCGTCCGCATTGACAATGGCGGGAGCATCGCTGGCCTTTGCCGCACCCGCAGTGGCGGATGAGCTCCCGGCTCCTGCACAGGGCGTCGCCGTCCAGGAGGCCCTCGTGATTTCCGAGGTGCAGTCGAAAGCACCGGAAACGGAGTTCGGCGGCGCCGACTGGATCGAACTGCACAACGCCTCGGATGCTCCGCTCGACATCAATGGCGTTGTCGTCATGGACGCCAAGGATGAAGAGGGCATCACCCTGGAGGGATACCAGCCCATCGCAGCGGGCGGCTACCTCGTCCTCGTCAATGAGGTCGATTTTCCCTTTGGCCTTGGCAAAGCTGACATGGTGCGCCTGTTCGCGCCCGGCACGGCCCTCACCGAGCAGGGCGGCCTCGTGGAGCCCGCGAGCGTCCCGTTCTCGCAGACGACCCTGCCGAGCGAGCACCCCGTTCCCTCGTGGGGCCTGTGCCCCAGCGAGCTTGGCGACTATTGGCTGACCGCATCCTCGACGCCCGGCGCTGCGAACGACTGCATCGAGGGCGAGATCGAGGTTCCCGTCGAGGAGCCCAGCGAACTCAGCACCACCCTCGCGATCAACGAGGTGGAGTCCAACGGTGACGACACTGACTGGATCGAGGTCGCCAACCTCACCGATGAGGACATCGACATCTCCGGCTACGCCATCAAGGACAACGATGACTCGCGCCCTGACCTGGTTCCGAACGGATCGGTGGTCCCCGCACACGGGCTCCTCGTCCTCGATGAGTTGACCACCACCAACCCCTACGGCTTCGACTTTGGCCTGGGAGATGGAGATGCGGCCCGCCTCTACAACCAGGACGGCGACTTGGTCGCGAAGTACACCTGGGACGCGCACGCCGCGGTCAGCTGGGCGCGCTGCCCCGACGGCACTGGGCCGTGGAGCGACGCGACCGTGTCCACCAAGGGCGAGCCCAACGACTGCTCGCTGCCGGTGCGCCTCAACGAGATCGAGTCATCCGCTCCTGGCGACGGTGCTGACTGGGTTGAGGTCATCAACATTGGCTCCACCGAGGTTGACCTCGCGGGCGTGACATTCATGGATGACAAGGACCGCGGGGACGAAGCGTTCGTGTTCCCCACCACGGTGCTCGCGCCCGGAGAACTCGCGGTCCTCGAAGAGGGCACCGACTTTGACTTTGGGCTCGGCGGCGATGACACCGCCCGCTTGTTCGACGCTGTGGGCGACCTGCTTGACTCGTTCACCCAGCCCGCGCACGCCGGCGTGACGTGGGGTCGCTGCCCCGACGGCACCGGCGAGTTCGCCAACACCGCGACCGCCACCCCTGGCGAACTGAACGACTGCGAAGGCTACGTGCGGGCGCTTGCCTGGCCCGGCGCCTCGGCGGTGGAGACCGTCGACGGCGAGGACTGGTTCGACGGAGACCTGAGCGGCCTCGACTACGACGCCTCGACCGGCGCACTGTGGGCCGTCCACAACGGTGACGGACTGCTGTACAAGATGACGGCCGATGCCGCGGGCACGTGGTCACTGGCTCCTGGCTACGAAGACGGGCGCCGCTTGCGGTACCCCGACGGCACGGGAACCGTGGACTCCGAGGGCGTCACTGTTCGTGACGGTGAGCCCGGCGTCGTCTACGTCTCTTCCGAACGCAACAATGACGCCGGCTCCGTGAGCCGCCCCTCCGTGCTTCGCTACGAGGTCGCTGGAACGGGCGAGCTCATCGCCACGCACGAGTGGAACCTGTCCTCGATCGAGGCGCTGGCGGCGCTACCGGCCAATGGGGGTCTCGAGGGCATCACCTGGATTCCAGCCGATGCTCTGGGCACGTCAGAGGGCGCGTTCGCCGTGGCCGTCGAGGGCACGGCCAGCGCGTACCTGGTGCAGCTGGGCTCCGCCGGCGAGGTGACCTTGGTGGAGACGCTACCGACCGACGTCTTCGGCTTTGACCTGATTGCCGACGTCCAGTGGGACGGAGGCCAACTGTGGGTGGTGTGCGATGAGGCCTGCGATGGCCGCGTTGGCACGCTCAGCGTGATCGGCGGCGCATGGGAGGCAGGCCAGCTCTACGAGCGCCCGGCCGGGATGGCGAACATCGCAAACGAAGGCTTCGCGGTGGCGCGCGACCTGTGCGTCGACGGTGCCGTACCGACGTTCTACGCCGACGATGCCGACACCGACGGCTTCTCTTTGCGCACGGGATCGCTCAGCGCGACCTGCCCGGAGGCCCCCACGCCGGTTGACCCCGAGACCCCCGGCGGCGACGGCGGCGACGGCGGCAACGCCGGGCAGACCGACGGCGACGACACGGACTCTGGCGCTCCCACGGCCTGCACCGTGTCCGCCCCCGCTGAGGGCGACCAGGGTGAGTCCCTGACGCTGCGTCTGAGCGACGAGTGCGCGAACCTGTCGGTGACGGTCGTGATGTACTCCGAGCCCACGGTGTTGGGCACGTTCACTGTGGGGGCCGACGGCACCGTGACCGTCACGATTCCCGAGGACCTTCCCGCCGGCGACCACACCATCGAGGTGCAATCTGCCGACGGCACGGTGCTGGGCTCGACGGCCATCACGGTGAACGAGGCGGGCACCGCGACGCCCGTCACCACAGGAGGCGGGGTGACCGTACAGGCCAACTCCGGCGGCACCCTCACGCTGGCGACCACCGGACCCGAAGCTGGACGGCTGGTCGCCGGGGCACTACTGCTGATCTCGCTAGGAACGGTCATGGTCCTGGCAGTGCGCCGCCGCCACGGTAGCCGCGGCCGCGCATAACGCTCGACGACGGCGGGGGCAGGCAGCGTT
>NZ_BBRG01000001.1:1264288-1335954 GCF_000975155.1 Demequina globuliformis | reverse complement strand
GGGGCAGGCAGCGTTCGCTGCCTGCCCCCGCCGTCGTCTACGCCCCCAACTCGTGCTCCCACGGCATCGGCCCTGGGCAGCGCCGCTAGTCTGAACCCATGAAGGAACTGCCTGACAACGTGAGCGCCGACACCCTCGCCCTCCACACCGGTATTCACCGGTCAGAGGCCAACGAGATGTCGGAAGGCCTGTTCCTTACCCAGGGGTACGCGTATGACAGTGCCGAACAGGCACGCGATGCGTTTGCTGGGGACATCGACATCTACATGTACTCGCGGTACGCCAACCCCACCGTCACCGCCTTTGAGGAGCGCCTGGCGGCGATGGAGGGCGCCGAACGCTGCTTCGCCACCTCCACTGGCATGAGCGCCGTGTTCGTGTCGCTGGGCTCGATCCTCGCCGCTGGCGACCGCCTGGTCGCTGCGAAGGCGCTGTTCGGCTCCACGCTCCAGACCTTCACCAACTTCTTCGAGAAGTGGGGCATCCAGATCGACTACGTCGACGCGACCGACAACGCCGACTGGGAGCGTGCGCTCGCCACTCCGGCCAAGGCCGTCTTCATCGAGTCCCCCACCAACCCCATGCAGGATGTTGTCGACATCCCGTTCGTCGCCGCGCTGTCCAAGAAGGCCGGCGCCACGTTCATTGTCGACAACGTGTTCGCGACCGTCATTGGCCAAAAGCCCTTGGAGTTGGGGGCCGATGCCGTGGTCTACTCCGCGACCAAGCACATTGATGGTCAGGGCCGCGTCTTGGGCGGGGCCATTTTGGGCTCGGCGGACTACATCGACGGACCCGTCAAACTCATGGTGCGCAACATGGGCGCCACGATCTCCCCCTTCAACGCGTGGGTGCTACTCAAGGGCCTCGAGACGCTCCCGGTGCGCGTACGCCATCAGGCGGCGAATGCCCTCAACCTCGCGGCCTGGCTCGAACACCACCCCGGCGTGGCATCCGTGCGCTACCCGCTGCTGCCCTCACACCCGCAGCACGAGCGCGCTCTCGAGCAGATGACGGTGGGCGGCACGCTCGTCACGCTCGACCTGGCGGTGGGCGAGGACGTTGACCGTGGAGGCGCGGAGGCTCAGGCCGCCGCGTTCAGGTTCGTCAATGCGTTGAAGCTGTTCACCCCGTCCAACAACTTGGGGGACGCCAAGTCAATCTCGACGCACCCGGCAACCACGACGCACAACAAACTGAGCGTCGAGGGGCGCGCTGAGGTCGGCATTTACGAGACGACCGTGCGCCTGTCGATTGGGCTCGAGGACGTCGAAGACCTGCGCGCTGACCTGGACCAGGCGCTCGCCGCAGTGTGACGCCGTAAGCGCAACACCGTAGTGCGGCGCTTACGGCGACATCTTGTCAGGGAGCGGGCGTCTAGGGGCTCGCGCTGGTGGACGGGTTGTGGGGGAAGACCTCGAACGTCGCGACGGGACCCCCACTTGTGCCCACCTCAGGATCGTCCTCGGCTGGACGCTCGCCCGGGTCGGTGTAGGAAATCATCGTGATGGTGCCGTAGTCGCCCAAGGTCGCCTCGCCACACGCAGGCATGTCGATCTCCTGCTCCTCGCCAAAGCGGTGGTCCTCGCCCTCAGCGGACCACGCCACAGGAATGAACGTTTCACCGTCCACGACGCGTGCCGTACCGACGCTGAGGAACAACTCACCCTGGAAGTACTCGGGGGGAACGCCGCCCTCTTGGTAGGACGTCCACACGTTCTCGCTGTCATGCGGCGGATCGCAGGTGATCGACATTGCCTGCGAGTCTCCGGAATCCGTGGAGCGAGTCACCAGCCACCAGGCGAGCGCGCCTGCGGCGATGATCACGACCGCAGCAGCGACGCTCTACGCGATCCATCGTGACCGTCCGGAAACGGCGCCCCACCCCACCCCGCGCAGTGGAGCCATCTCGCTGTTCTGATGCATCACGACAGTGAGAAAGTTCCATTTGGTGAGGGTGTGGGGTCGGGAGCTGGCGCAGCGTGAGAGGGGGACACCTCAAACGTGGCGTACGCGCCCCTTGCAAGCCCATCGTCGTCGCTCGTCACTTCCGGAGGATTGGTGTAGGAGATCATTGTGAGGGTGCCGTAGTCGCCCAGCGTCGCCTCCCCACATAAAGGCATCACCACCTCCTCTTCTGCCAACCAGAATCCGTCGGCAGCACTCCCTTGCTCCAGGGATTTCTGTGCCCACGTCACCGTCACGAATGTGTCGCCGCCAACATTGCTGGGCGCTGAGACTTCCAAGAACAGTTCGTCCCGGAAGTACTGCGGCGCTCCGCCACGATCCCAGGATGCTGCGATGTTGTCGCTCGTCTCCGGCTGGTCACATGTGACCGACATCACCGACTCTTCGGCTGCGTCGCCGTCGTGGTTGGCAAGCCAGACGATGAGCCCTGCCACCACGACCAAGCAAGCGATCGCGCCCGTCCCCGCCGCAATCCATCGGGCACGCCGCGACGGTCGGGCCCCGTCAGCTGTGGTCATGCGGCCCCAAACACGGCGCCGCTCACCCACGGTGCTTCTCAGTCGCGAGGCAGTGCCTCTGCCGCACGTTCACGTTTGCTGATCACGTCGACCAGTCCGTCGAAACTCACATGGATACGCATCGTTGCCCCCTGTTGCTCTCCCCCGTGGCCTGCGCCGCCACCGCCGTCACTCTACTCACAGACCGACACCCATGCCCCACCCACTTTCGCGGAAAAAGAGGAGAAAGAGCGGGCGGCGGCGGGGGTCCGGACCGCTCGCGCCTTGCGTGCTAGTTTCGCGTTCATGAGCGACCAGGCGCCCCGCGGCTCCGATCGCGAGCGCCCATTGACGCCCCCGGCGGACGACCCATTCCCGCCCACCACGTCCACGCACGTGGTCAGTGCACCCCAGCCCCGAGCATCGGCCCGTCACGCTCAAGGGGAAGTCCCGAGCATCGCTCCCAATCCGCGACTGCCCCTGTCGCTGCGCCTCATCGGCCGGCCCAGTTGGCCCGGTGCTCTCTTTGTGCTCGCGTGCGCGGCAGCATTCGTCTACGGACTGCCGTGGCTTGCCTCCGCACTTCCCGCCGACGACCTCGCAACCCCGCCTCCGGCCGCGACGTTGACCGTGGACACTCCCGGAGGTCCATCGGTGACGATCACGCTGGCCGACGGGTGGAGCATCGCCGATGACTCCACCAACGGCCCGAACGCCACGTCGCTCACCCTGGTCAACGCAGGCACCACGTTCGCAGTGACTCCGCCCCGCGCATTTGCTAACGGTGAAGACCTCGCGTCCGTCACCGACAGCGCAATCGAGGACTACGCGATGGACCCCGACAGCGGCTGGGTGATCTCCGACCCCATGGAGTTCGAGACCGCCGCTGGCGACCCCGCCGACTGCGTGACAGCCTCCACGGTGACCGACGTCGAGTTCACCTGCGTGGTTGCTCACAGCGGCTCCTACGCGACCTTCGTGGTTGAGTCGACCACCTCCACATGGCCCGCTCTCCAACGGGGAGCCGAGGACATGGTGCGATCGGCAACGTTCGGCGAGGCGAGCCCATGAGCGCCGGCGCTGTCCCCGGCAGGGAGCCCGCACCCACCACGGTCGCGATTGCGACCGTGAAGCGGCGCCTGCCACGCACCCCTACCTTTGTCGATACACGCTCGCTCGTGTTCTGGGCCGGCGTCGCTGTGACGCTGTTTGGCCTCATCACGTGGATGCCACTGGTGTTGACGAGGCTCCAGAGCCACCCCGCCACGGGCGTCATGTCTGCGATGGTGTGGCTGCTGTATGGATTTGTCTTCATCGTGATCCTGTACCGGATGGAGCTGTTCGAGCGCAGGTCACCCGTCACGGTGCTCGGGGCGCTCGCGTGGGGCGCGATCGCCGCGCCCGGCCTCGCCGCCGTCGCCGCACCCGCGATGCACGACGTGATCGCCGCGACGCTTCCGCTCAGCGAGCCGTGGGTGCCATCGTTCGCCGCCCCGCTGGTGGAGGAGCCGTTGAAGTGGCTCGGGATCGTCGCGCTCGCGCTCATACCCGGTGCGCGCCTGCGTTCAGCTGCTGACGGCTTGTTTTACGGCGCCGTCATTGGGCTGGGATTCCAGATCTCCGAGTCGTTCCTGTACACGGCCGTGGTGAGCGCAGATGGCACTGCTGGGACCGTCTTCGCGATGCTCATGCTGCGCGGCGTGGTGGGTGGGCTGTGGAACCACCCCACCTACTCCGCGATGGCGGGTGCGGGCGTCGGCTACTTCTTCAACGCCTCTGCGTCCGCCGCGAGGCGCTGGGCTGTCATGATCGGCACCCTTGCGCTGGCCATTGTGGTGCACGGCTTCTTCAACACTCCGATCGTGAATACGAACGTCTGGATCAGTTCCCTCACCAAGGGCGTGCCCGTCCTGATCCTGTTCCTGTTCGTACTGCGTTGGGCCCACCTGCGCGAGCGTCGTACCTTCGCGGGACTGGCAGCCGAGGTGGTCCCGGATGACCTGGTGAGCCCGGCCCACTTCCGGCTGCTGGCGACCCGTCGCACCCGCCGCGAGGTGCGTCGCGACGCCAAGCGCGCTGCTGGCCGAGGCGCGGCCCGCGCGCTCAAGTACCTCCAAGGTGCTCAGCTCAGCCTCCTCACCGCAACCCACGAGGACGGCTGGGGTTCACCGCGCACCGTCGAGCTGTCGGAAGACGTCGCGGAACTACGCCGTGACCTCATCGACATTTACGCCGATGCCGGGGTGACCCGCGGGCCGGGGCTTGGGTGGATTGCGCCACCGGGGACCGAGGTGTCTGCACGTGCCTGGCAACGGTGGGCTGGCGAGACGCGCGAACGCATCGACACCGAGGGCATTCGCCAGGTGGCTCGCACTACTGGCCAGATTGCCGTGAGGAAGATCCCCCGACCAGGCCGCACGGTCGCCGCCTCACCGGCACCTCCACCGACACCACCATCGCCGGAGGACAATCACAGCCCCTCTCTTGACAGCGACCACGACCCTCAGTAGTTTTCACAAATATCAACCGTCGCTCGGTAAGTAAGGGAAGCAGTCGCTCCCGCCGAGGCGCCGCGCGAGAACACAGGGGGGAACCAACTCATGAGAAAAATTGTCGCCGTCGCAACATTGGTCACGGCGCTGACCTTCGCGGCAAGCACACCAGCGAATGCCGCCACCACAGGCTGGGTCAATGGCAGTCAGACCAAGACACTCAGCGGTTGTGTCGTCAGCTCCGGCAACAGCACTCGCCTCGCATTCGCGGATGAGAACCCGCACGACCCGTGTACGGGTCGAGTGGGGGTCCGCGCACGGGTCGCCAACGGACACTCGGTCACGACGACCCGGTGGCAGTACCACTCGCTCAGTGCCGTCATCACCGTGGGCTCAGCGTCGGGCGTGATCTCGCACCAGGCGCAGCATTGACCCTCGCCAAAATCCGCCTTCGGGGCGTGGCGATGGTCGCGGCCATCGTGGTCACGTCGAGTTGCAGCACCGACGGCGACTCACCCTCGCCCGAGCGCGCAGACGAGTTTAGTCGCGAGGTCGCCACGGCGATCGACGAGGCGCAAAACGCCGGCGCCTCCCAAGAGCAGATCGACGTGCTCGTCCGAGCCCAGGAGTCTGGCGAGGTTTCGTTTGAAGATGCCCAGCAGGCCGCAATGCGAACTGTCGAGTGCGTGGAGGACGCGGGCGGCACGGGCGAGTACTTCGTCGAGCATGTGGCCCTCGACTTCTCTATACCTTCCTTCACGATTGGCGGCGACACTCGCGACTTTGAGGACATCGATGCAGTCCTCGATGGCTGCGATCAACTCGAGTCGTTTTGGGCGCTGATGCTCTATCAAACCCAGCCCGCGTACGCCGAAGCTCAGGCCGTCTTCCTCGACACTCGCCGAGAGGCTCGCGTCGCGTGTGTCCGTGCCCTCGGGATTGACATTCCCGAGGACACGGACTGGGACGACGTCACGGCCTTAATCCACGACTCGACAGACGCTGGAGTCAAGACCTGCGCCGCAAACTAGCGCGACGCCCGGTATCCCGCGAAGCCGCGAAGCCGGAGCGAGTTGCCGACGACGAACAGGCTCGACGCTCCCATCGCTCCGGCCGCGACCATGGGGTTGAGGATGCCAAACGCCGCGAGCGGGATCGCCGCCGTGTTGTAGGCGAAGGCCCAGAACAGATTCCCCTTGATGGTGCCGAGCGTCCTGCGCGACAGCGCGATCGCATCGGCCGCCGCCCTCAGGTCACCGGAGACAATGGTGAGGTCTGACGCCTCGCGCGCCACGTCCGTGCCCGTGCCTACGGCGAGTCCAAGGTCCGCCTGCGCGAGCGCTGGCGCGTCATTCACGCCGTCACCCACCATGGCGACCCTGGCGCCGTCGGCCTGCAATTCACGGATCACGTCGGCCTTGTCCCCTGGCAGCACCTCCGCGATCACACGGTCGATGCCCACCTCACGGGCGACGGCCTGGGCGGCGCGCTCGTTGTCACCGGTCAGGAGCACCACGTCCAGACCCAGTTCGCGGAAGGCGCGGATGGCCTCCGCTGACGAGGGCTTGACCGTATCGCTCACAGCAAGCACCACTTCGGCACGGGCCGATGCCCGGGTCGCCAGGCCTGAGCCGCTCGCCTCGAGAGGCGGGATACGACCGGCAAACACGGCGGTTTGGCCCCGCTCCTCGGCACGGACGGCCCATGCCTCGAGGTCGTCCGGGATGTGATCGAACATGCGCCTGGCACCCACCATGACGTCCGCGTTCGCACCATCGGGTCCCGCATGCTGGACGGTCGCAGCCACGCCGTGACCCGCGATAGACCGGAAGCCCTTGAGCTTGGCGCGACCGTCGCGTGAATCCGCAATCGCCTGCGCGATGGGGTGCTCCGAGCGAGCCTCGACTGAGGCGACGGCGTCCAGAAGAGCCTCCACGGCATCGGCCCCGTGTTCCCTCTCAACTGCAGGGGCGAAGGTGTCGACGAGCGCCATGCGACCCTCGGTCACCGTGCCCGTCTTGTCCAACACGATCGTGGTCACGTCACGCGTGTCCTCGAGCGCCTCGGGACCCCTGACCAAGACACCGAGCTGGGCGCCGCGACCGGTCCCGACCATGATCGCCAGTGGCGTCGCGAGGCCAAGCGCGCAGGGGCAGCTGATGATGAGCACGGCCACGGCTGCGGTGAATGCGGCATTCGCGTCGCCAGTGATCGCAAGCCAGAGCACCAACGTGAGCAAGGAAATCGCGATGACGATTGGCACAAAGATGCGCGAGATCCGGTCGGCGAGGCGCTGGACGCGCGCGCGGCCCGACTGCGCGTCGTCGACCATCTGCGCAATCTGCGCGAGCATGGTCTCCGACCCCACCTTGGTCGCTTCCACCGTGATGGAGCCGTCCGTCGCGATGGTTCCGCCAACTACCTCGGCGCCTTCTTCCGCGCGCACGGGCACTGACTCGCCCGTCACCATCGAGGCATCCACCGCGGCACCGCCTTCAACGACCGTGCCGTCGGTGGCGATGGTTTCACCTGGTCGCACCACAAATCGCATGCCGACCTCAAGCTGGTCGCGGTCAATGACCGTGCCGTCCTCCAACCGGGCGGTCTTGGACTGGCGTGAACTCAGGGCGCGAATCGCGTCTCCCGCCTTCGCGGTCGAGCGCACCTCGAGCCACTTGCCCAACAAGATGAGCGACACGATCACACCGGCGGTCTCGTAGTACACGTGGGCGCCGGGCATCGCGTCGAATGCGTGGGCAACGACCACGACCGTGGACCAGGTCCACGCCGCTACGGTGCCCAGCGTGACCAGCGTGTCCATGTTGGTGCTGCGGTGACGCGCACTCATCAGCGCCGAGCGGTGGAAGGGCCACGCCGACCACCACACGACTGGCGTCGCCAGTGCCGCCGCCACCCACTCCCAGCCGGAGAACTGCCAGGCGGGGATCATGGAGATGAGGGTGAGCGGCAGGGTGAGGGCAGCCGCGACAAGGAAGCGCTTCTTGTAGTCGGCGATGCGGGACGCGTCCGCCTTCATGTGAGCGGCGTGCTCGTCCTCGTCATGACCGGTGTGGTCATCACCGTGACCGTCGTGGTCGCGATCATGGCCGCTGTGGTCTCCGTGGGGCTCGTCGGCGCCGCCGGCGTCCCGGCCGCCCGCAGCGCGACCAGTGACGCCGGCGGACGTGTGTCGCGGCTTGGTCAGGACGGCGTACCCGAACCCCTCGATGGTCTGGCGCATTGCCGCATCCAGGTCGTCAGGGTCGATCGTGCCGTCGGTGCGCACCGTGGCGCGCCGCGTCGCGTAGTTCACGACCGCGTCTCCCACACCAGGGAGCTTTTCTAGGCCTCCCTGAATGGTCGCCGCGCAGCTCGAGCACGTCATGCCATCGACGGCGAGCGAAATGGACTCGGTGCGGATGGCCTCGGTCATGACTTCACCGCGTAGCCGGCGCCAGCCACGGCCTCGTCAATCGTGAACTCGAGGTCGTCTGCGGGCACGGTCCCGTCAGGGGTGACATCCACGCGCCCGGACTCGTGATCGACGTGTGCTGCGGCGATGCCGTCCGCCTGCTCTAGAGCGGTGCGGACGTTCGCGGCGCATCCGCCGCAGGTCATGCCGGTGACGGTCACGGTAATGATGGGTTGATCAGTCATGAGAAACCTCCGGTGTAGGAACCATGACTTCACCGTAAACCTTCCACCCAGGTGGAAGGTCAAGTCCCGATGCAGACGCAGCCGTGCGAGGCGTCACCGTCAGACGCGGGCGGGAAGCGCGGCGAGGATCGCCTCGACCTGCGCCTTCGCGTCACCGAACAGCATGGCGGTGTTGTCCTTGAAGAACAGGGGGTTTTGCACCCCTGCGTAGCCGGTAGCCATCGACCGCTTGAAGACCACGACCTGGCCGGCATTCCATACCTCGAGCACGGGCATTCCGGCGATGGGCGAACCAGGGTCGTCCAGCGCCGCCGGGTTGACGGTGTCGTTCGCACCAATGACGAGGACCACGTCGGTGTCGGCGAAGTCGCTGTTGATCTCGTCAAGCTCGAGCACGATGTCATAGGGCACCCGCGCCTCCGCTAGCAGCACGTTCATGTGCCCTGGGAGGCGGCCCGCTACGGGGTGCACGGCGAAGCGCACCTGGACTCCCTGGTCGCGGAGCCGGGACACGAGGTCTGCCACGGGGTACTGCGCTTTGGCCACCGCCATGCCGTACCCGGGAGCGATGACCACGGAGCGCGCATCGACGAGCATCTGCGCCGTCGCTGCGGCGGTGACCTCTTGGTGCGATCCCGTGACCTCGGCGCCCGAGGATGCCGTCTCACCACCAAAGCCGCCCAAGATCACCGCGAGGAACTTCCGGTTCATGGCCTTGCACATGAGGTAAGACAAGATGGCGCCCGAGGCTCCCACGAGGGCACCGGTGACGATCAATAGGTCGTTACCGAGCATGAAGCCCGCCGCCGCTGCCGCCCACCCGGAGTACGAGTTGAGCATCGACACGACCACCGGCATGTCCCCGCCTCCGATCGCGGCGACCAGGTGGTACCCCAAGGCGAGCGCCAGAACGGTCATGAGGATGAGCGGCCACACCGAGGGCGCCGCGAGGAACCACACCATGAGGCCGGCCGAGGCGACCAAGATGCCGGCGTTGAGCGCGTGCCTGCCCGGCAGGGTGAGCGGCGCTGACGGCATCCGCGCGGACAGTTTGAGGAACGCGACGATGGAGCCGGTGAAGGTGACCGCTCCAATCAGGACGCCCAGGAAGACCTCCACGAGGTGCATGGCATCGTGGCCTTCGGTGAGGAAGGAGTTGTAGCCAATCAGCACCGCGGCAAGTCCCACGAACGAGTGCAGGAGCGCAATGAGCTCCGGCATCTGGGTCATCTCGACGGTCCGGGCGCGGTAGATTCCCACGCCGGCGCCAATGAGGAGCACGCACGCGATCAGCAGCGCGGTGGCGCCCCATGCGCGCTCCGATTGGTCGAGCGCGAGGGCGATGGTCGCGGCGATCGCGATTCCCATCCCCACCATACCGAGCAGATTGCCGCGACGGGCGGTGGTCTGCTTGGACAGTCCCGCGAGAGACAAAATGAACAACACGGCGGCCACGAGGTAGGCCACCTGGGCAACACTGGTGAGAGTCATGGCGGTCACGCCCCCTTCTGGAACATGCCGAGCATGCGGTAGGTCACGAGGAAGCCACCGAACACGTTGATCGAGGCGACCGCGGCGGCAATGAACGCCAGGACGGTCACCACAAGGGATGACGACCCCAGCTGCAAGAGTGCGCCAATGAGGATGATCCCGCTGATCGCGTTGGTCTGGCTCATGAGCGGCGTGTGGAGCGAGTGAGACACGCTGGAGATCACGTAGTAGCCAATGAACACCGCGAGGATGAACACCGTCATCATCATCAGGAACGCCGGGTTGGCGAAGCACAGCGCGATCGCGAGTGCGCCACCGGCGATCCCGATGGACCACGCGTTGCGCTTCTTGCGTGCAGCTTCGAGGGCCGATGCCCGCTCGGCTTCCGCGGCCAGGCGCGCCTCGCGCTCCTGGGGCCCCTCGGTCTCCGAGGGGTTGCCTACGGCACCCGAGCCCGCGTCGGCTGACACCGACACCGGAGGTGGCGGCCACGTCACCTCGCCGGCGTGCGCGACGGTCATTCCGCGCACAATCGGATCCTCCATGTCGAGCACGGCGGCGCCGTCCTTCGCGGGGGTCAGCAACTTGACCAGATTGACAATATTGGTGCCGAGCAGTTGCGACGTGTGTTGCGGCATGCGGCTCGGAAGGTCGGTGTAGCCGATGATGTGCACGCCGTTGTCGGTGAGGACGGCCTCGCCGGGAACAGTCAGTTCACAGTTGCCGCCACCGCTTGCCGCGAGGTCCACGATCACGGAGCCTGGCTTCATTGCGGCCACCATCTGTGCGGTGATCGTCGTCGGGGCGCTCCCCCGTACCAGCGCCGTGGTGATCACCACGTCTGCCCGGGCGGACTCCTGCGCGTACACGTCGAGCGCGGCGGCGAGCTGCGCCTCAGTGAGGGGCTTCGCGTACCCGTCCGCCGAGACTTCCTGCTGCGCGGCCGGCGCATGCACAAAGCGCGCTCCCATGGACTCGATCTGCTCAGCGACCTCTGGCCGCACGTCAAAGGCGCGCACCTGGGCTCCCAGCGACACCGCCGCCCCCAAAGAGGCTAGTCCTGCCACACCGGCGCCGATCACGAACACCGTCGCAGGGTTGGTCTTGCCGGCGGCCGTCACCTGGCCGGCGAACATCGCCCCGTAGGCCTGCGCGGCCTCGATGACCGCGCGGTAGCCGGACACGTTCGACATGGTCGACAGCACATCCATGGACTGTGCGCGCGAGATGCGGGGCACAGCGTCCAGGGCCATCGCCGTGACGCCTCGGGCGGCAAGGTCCGCGATGAGTGCGCCGCTGGTGTGCGGCGCCAAGGTGCAGATCAGCACGGCGCCGGGCGCGAGCAGGTCGCGCTGGGACGCCGTGGGCGCTTGGTACGCCGCCACGATGTCGGCACCCCACACGCTGGCGGCGTCCGTAATCGCGGCACCCGCCACGAGGTAGGCCTCGTCCCCTAGCGTGGCGGCCTGACCGGCGCCCGTCTCGACCAGAACGTCGTAGCCAAGTGCGGTGAGCGCCTCGACCGTCTTGGGGGTCGCGGCGACCAGGGTGGAGCCGTCCACGCTCTGGTGCGGAATGCCGATCTTCATGTGCAGTGCCTCTCGCCCTCGCGGCCCGCTGGTGCGCGGGCGCGGCCTCTGAGGCTGACTCTAGTGCGGATGCGGTCCCTGGCGGCGGGACGAGGGTCCCGGGACACGGGAGCGGACCCCCTGGTAGCGGACGGTTTAGGCCGGGGCGTGGTCTCCCACGACTTGGCACCGGTGGGGGTCAGTACAGGACGCTGGATCCAAGACGTCTGCCCGCGCGCGCAGGGTCTGGAGTTCTGCTCGGGCAGCCTCGAGGGACGCGATCTGCTGCTCGATGTCCGCCAGGTGCCTATCGAGCATGGCGCTCGTATGTTCGCAGGTGCCGTGCCCAGCGGACTTCATGTCGAGAATCTGGCCGGACTCCTTGAGCGTCAGGCCGGCGGCTTGAGCGTCCCGGACGAAGGTGAGGCGCTTGAGCACCTCGTCGTCGTACTCGCGGTAGCCCGATGCAGTGCGCCCCGGGTCAGCGAGCAGACCGATCGACTCGTAGTACCTGACCGTCTTGGCGGTCACACCGGCCTTATCCGCAAGCTCGCCAATTCGCATCTGTCCGCTCCACTCCCTTGTCCCCTGGCCGAACATACTCGGCGGGGATTCGCC
Source organism: Demequina globuliformis (assembly GCF_000975155.1). Classification (GTDB taxonomy): domain Bacteria; phylum Actinomycetota; class Actinomycetes; order Actinomycetales; family Demequinaceae; genus Demequina; species Demequina globuliformis. The sequence goes on along the minus strand of NZ_BBRG01000001.1, from coordinate 1,323,663 downwards.
GCCGGCCCCGTCGTGGCCGTCACTTCCCGGCGGCCGCCCAGGCGCAACCTTCCATTCCACTGTAACCCCGGCATCGGCCCACCGCCGCCAACCCCTGTGCCAAATGGAACCATTTCGCTGCCTTGACGGGCCATAACAATGAAATGGAGCCACTTGGCGGGGAGGTGGCGGTGGACGCCGGCCAGGCGCCGGGCCGTACAGTCGGAGGCATGACCGCGATTGCCGCCACTCGTTCTACACCCCGCCGGCTTGGACTGTTGGGCGGCATCACCTGGCACAGTTCGCTGGAGTTCGAGCGCCTCCTCAACGAGGGCGTCAACGCCGCACTCGGCGGTTCGAGCGCTGCCGACCTCCTGGTCCGCAGCTACAACTTCCAGCAGATCGCGGATGCACAGGCCGCCGGGGACTGGGACGGTTTGGGGTTCACGTTCGGGCAGGATGCACGGCGACTCCAAGACGCGGGCGCGGAGGCGATCCTCATTTGCGCCAACACCATGCACAAGGTCGCGCCCGCGGTCGCCGAGGCCATCGACATCCCCGTCATTCACATGCTGGACGCAACGGCGGACGCCATCCTCGCGGCGGGGCTCGACACCGTCGCTTTGCTCGGGACCGGCTACACCATGCGCGACCCGTTCTACTGCGATCACATGGCGGCTCGCGGCATTACCACGATCGTTCCGCAGGAGCCCTACCTGCAGGAGGTCCACGACCTCATTTATGGCTCGCTCGCCCGAGGATTGGTCCCCGAGCACGCGCCGGCTTGGACCCGCGGCATTTACGAGGGGCTCAAGGAGCGCGGCGCGCAGGGGGTCATCTCCGGCTGCACAGAGATCCCCATGGTGTTGACAGCGGCCGACGTGGACGAGCCGTACTTTGACTCGATGGCGCTGCACGTCGACGCGGCACTACGTTTCGCCCTCAACTAGCCCTGGCCGAACATACTCGGCGGGCCTGAGCGTTCACATTCGTCCTGGCCGTCGTTTCTCGTAGCCCGGACGGGCCTCACACCGCCTACCAAGCCGCTGCGTCAAGCACCTCAGCAGCGACGGCCAACCGGTCGGCATCGTCTGTGCGCACCACAGCATCGTCCAGCGCCAGCGCGTCCAGCGACGCCTCCAACTCGACCGTTCGCGCGTGCGCGAAGTCCCGCCAATACCCCTCCGGTTCGCGCGCAGCGAGCCGGCCCATGCGCTCGGCCTCACTCGCCGTCACCCGCACGATCACTACGGAAGCCGGGCCAGCATCGGCCGTCCCGAAGGCACTTGCGTAGCGCTCACGGTCCGCAGGGTCCTCGACGACCCGGGCCACCACAATCAGGCCGATGCCGTGGTGACGGTAGGCGGGGGCGGCTCCGCTGAGAGCGTCGAAGAGGAGGCGCTGGCGGAATGGGTCGTCGGCGGGTGCGGGCGAGGCCTGGCAGAGGCTATCGGCGTCGATGAAGGCTGACCGGGCACCGCGCTCACGCCACAGGTCGTGAACGGCCGCGGCGGTCGTGGTCTTGCCGGCGCCCATAGTGCCGTTGACGACAAGCACCCGCGTGGCGAGATCGAGGGCCATGCAGACGGTTTGTGGGTCGTCTGCCCAGTCGCCGTAATTGTCCATCCGGTGATACCCGAGCTGCTGGTAGAGCCCAATCGCCTCTGGCTGCTGGTGTCCAGTCTCAAGAACAAGGCGCGTGGCGCCAGCCCGCCGCGCGGCGGCTTCACCCGCCCGCATGAGTGCCTTCGCCGCGCCCACTCCCCGCGCGGACTCGGAGACCCATAGGCGCTTGAGTTCCATGTCCCCCGGCAAAAGTTCGTGCCGCGTAGGCCACCGAGCAGCGATGGCACCCACGGCCATGTGGTCGCGATTGCGCGCCACCCAGACACCGACCCCGGTCGGGAAGTCATCCTCGAGCGTGAGCGTGGGGTCGCCGTAGCGGCGCCCCAAATCACGTTCCTGGTCGCGCCACAACCTGCGCACCTCGTCGTCGGGCGCATCGAGGCGGTGGACCGTGACAGGAGCAGGGGGTGGGGTGGGACTGGCGTTCACTCTGCCAGTATCGGTCACGCGTGGAGCGGGCCGATGCTCACTACAGTCCCTGCCCCGCGTCCCAGAGCCGCTCGGTGCGGCCGGCGAGCATGGCATCGAGGTGGGTTGCCTGGGCATCGGTCAGCGCCGCCACATAGTCGATGATGCCGCGCCCGGCGGCGCGGCGGCGCAGTTCCGTCTCGTCGACCGTGGGAAGCAACTGAGGCTCCTCGTGGAGGACACGCATGTAGTCCTCGGTGGCCATGTCCACGAGGTCGATGAGTCGGCGCGGGGCACGGCGAGCGTCGTGCGGGTCGTCGAGCCAGTCGGCGAAGCCATCCACCAGTCGTTCGATGAGGCTGGCCTGTCCCCGCTGGTAAACGGCCAAGTCCGGGCGGTCCAGAATGAAGCGCTCATGCAGGAACTTCAGCACGGCAACCTCGTGCCAGGCCTTGCGGTTGAGAGCCACATGCCCCGAGCGGTGAGCCGGGTTGCGGTGCACCTCCACCGACGACTGCAGATGGCGGATCCAGTCGGTCGTGAAACGCGCTAGCGACCGGTCGGCGGCGAGCGAGCCGTCGAATGGAACCGTCAGCAGGCCCTCGACAACCTCTTCCGTGACGAGCGCGACCGCAGCGTCGAAGGCGTCGGAGTCCGCGATCCACGGGTCACGCTCAGCGAGGCGCCGCCACAGCAACTCGAGCGAGTGCCCCGGTGAGCGGCTCGTCTCCGCGAGCGCCTCCACATCCAGGGAGCGCAGCTCGGCCAGGTCCCGTCGCCACTCGCGGAACTCGCCCGCGATCGTGGCTTGATTGAGCAGACCCGCCCGGTAGAAGTCGTCCAGGTCGTGGAGCGAATACGCGATGTCATCCGCAATGTCCATCACGGAACACTCGAGAGTCTGCTGACCCCGCTCAATCTGGGGGTAGGCCGCCAGGGTGTCACGGGCATCGTCCACATCCACCACGTACATCGAGAACTTGTGGCTCGTCGCCCCCCTGCGGTCGCCGCCGTCCCCCCGTAGCCACGGGTACTTGAGGACACCGGCACGAACGGCGCGGGTGAGGTTCAGCCCCACCCCTTGGGTGTCGTGCTCGTCCAGGCGGGTGAGGATGCGGAAGGTCTGGGCGTTGCCCTCGAATCCCTCGCGCAGGCGGAAGCGGTCGCGCGCGAGGCGGTCCAGCGCGCGCTCGCCCAGGTGGCCAAACGGCGGGTGGCCCACGTCGTGGGCACTGGCGGCGGCCTGCACCACGACCGGATCGCAGCCTCCCAGCTCCGCGACGAGCGCGCCGGTGGGGCCGGTGTCCCGGTGCAGATGCATCGCGATCGCTCGTGCGACGGCCGCCACCTTGACCGAGTGCGTGAGCCGGTTGTGCACCGCTAGTCCCGCGCCCGACTGCGAAATCACTTGCGTGACCGCAGACAGGCGGGAGAAGTACGGGGAGAAACGAATGCGCTCAATGTCCACCCGGAAGTCCGGTTGCGACTCCGCCAGTTGGAACTCGTCGAGGTCCTCCGGCGCACGGCGCGCGGTCCTAGGGTCAGGCACGGGGTCGGACTCACTCATCCCCCCATCCTGGCGCATGGACCTCGCAGACCGCGTCGAGCAACCGTGCCCGGACTGAAGCAGGAGGACCGCACCGGTCCGCCGGGGCCGTCACCCCCGCGTCACGAGCGACGTCCCCGAGTGAGTCGGCAGCTCACCACGCGTACGAGCAGCTGGCGCTCGACGTGTGCGTGCCGTTGGCGCGCCCGAGGAGCGTGGGACAGAGGTTCACGGTCTGAACCGTCACGGGGCCGGCCTTGAGGACGAACTTGTGACGTGTCTGGAACCTCGCAACATTGTTTTTGGTGTCCATCCTCCGGAGCGTGCGCCCCTCGTAGGACCATCCAGGCGTACCAGTCTCGCCACCGTCCCACTCAAAGTTCCTGCTCGTGATGCGACCTCCGCTGTAGCACCACGTTCCCTCCGTGAACGCCGTACCGAGAACGTTGCCCGCTGCAGCTCGGAACCTCGCGAGGACGCGCTTGGTCTCGCATCCTGAGCTCGCGGCGGCGGCCACGGCAGCCTGGGGTGCCAGACGCAGAGTCGCTGGAGCCTCGAAGGGCGCCAGGTCGACGATCTCGACGTGCTCGACGAGCATGTGATTCTCGAGCACGTACTGCTCCCGGTCGGAGAGGGCGTCACCCGATTCACCGCTCGCAAGCGTCGCAAGGACGGACTGCACCTCGGATGGCGACGCTCCTTCGGAACCGGGCCCGTCGGCAGCGGAGGCAGGCTCGGCCACGATGAGGCACAGCGCCAGCACCATCGCCGTCACCACCACGGCACGGCGCGGCGCAACAGCGATGTCGAACTGCCGGGAGATCACATTCCTGTGCATTGTCGACCCGTCTTCAGAGGTGGTTGTTGCTGTTCGCGGAAAGAGCTCTTGCTAATACAGGATGAACGAGAGAACGATGCAGGCAGAAAGGAAGAGCGAGCCTGCGACAATGGCAATGGCGCCGACTGCCGGCAACCTGGAGATCAACGCACTCGCAAGCGCTCCGAGAAGCGCGGCGACGATGGCGATCGGTACGCAGATGAGGACGCCGAATGCGCCGAAGTTCCACGGAGGAAAGATGACGAGGCCCGCAATCAGCCCGACCACCGTCGCGACCAGAACGGCCGCGACGACGCGGTGACGCGCCCACCACGGATGCACCCGGTACAGCAAGCCGACGAGACCAACGCCGCACAGGATCGGCACGGCGGCGATCACGGGAAGCGCCCACGCCTGCCCGGCGATCGGCATGAGCGCCAGTCCGACCACGAGTGCCAGCAGCATTCCCACGGCGAGGAGATGGAGCACGTGCACGGGGTTTGTGAGGCCTGCACCGCGCACCTCGCTCGGCCGCTCCGCCGCTGTTGCAATGCGACTCGGACCCGCGACGCCCTCGTTCTCTGTCATGTTGGGACCCCGTCTCTGTCAGTTGGAGTAGGACAGTGAGTCTGTGCCGCACACGCCCGTCAGGCAGTGAAAGCCCTCGTTCGGAAGCCGGAAGACCGTTCGCCACGCCCCTGAGTCGGACTGCACGTATGCCTCGTGGTTCGGCACAGGACGGCGATAGCCCGAGATGATGTAGCTGCCGGACTTGTAGAGCGAGACCGAGACGTCGTAGCGAATCGCCTGCGCGCCTGAGCAGTAGGGGTTCGACGCGCGGTGGTTAAGGCGGAACGAGGCGCGCGTCGACGAGACGGACGTGTTCGACATGACCATCTCCGAGGCGGACGCCCTCTTTCGACTGCGCTCCGTACCGTTGTTGTTGTAGTTGATGGTGGTGCCGATACCGCGGGACTGCGTGAGCTTGCCGGTAGACCAGTTCATGGTGATCGTCGCTCGAGTCCGGTACTTCGTCGACGTCGCCGAGTAACTCCTGTTGTCGCCGCCGAAGTACGTGTTGGTGGGGAACGCGACGCAGGGGAACCCGGGCGCTGTGGCGGGGGCGATGAACGTCAGATACCGAAACTTCGAGTTGCCCGTCGCTGCCACTCGAGCTGCCGCGGTCGCCTCCGCCGCGAGTTCGACCTGCGCGAGGCCGGAGCGCGACGCGCGGTGCGGTGCAGGCACGGGCACCGAGGTCACGATCGTGACGCTGGAGCGCTGCGGCGCGAGCACCTCCTCACCCGTGAAGGGGTCGCGGACCAGCTCACTGCCGCCGTCGACCTCCATCTCCACTCTGTACTCGTGAACAGCACCGGGAACTGCCGTGTCATCGGCCCAGCTCTCGTCACGAACGTGGCCTTGCAGAACGCCGTCACGGAAGACCTGCTGGCTGATCGCACCTGCCACCTCACTCCAGGTGAGCTCAACGGCGCCGGTCGAGGACACGTTCCACTCGAACCACACGTCATCCGCAGACACTGTGTCGCCAGCCGATGCGGCGACTGCGCGCTCCGACGCCAGTTCCTGGTCCACGTCGCTCACGAATGACAGCTCGACCTCACCCCCGGCAGTGGCCCGAGCCTCGATCTCGCCCTCTCCGACCGTTCCGACCGCATCGGCACGCGGAGCAGCGGTGTGGGCCGCATCATCCGACTCGGAAAGTGCCGCGCCGCTGCCGGCGAGAGCGACCTCGACAATGGCAGCAATGAGAACCGCTGATGCGACTCGACGAGCAGTACTAGCGCGTGCCTCCATGGCATTCCCCCTGTGAACTCAAACGTCCCCGAGGTCTGTCCAGGAATGCGGGACTCCGCGCTCGGCTGGCTCGAATCGTAGGGCGCGCCTGGACCCACGTCAATACTTCTCGTGGCGCCAGGTCATCGTCATGCAGGCGAGAAGCTCTCGCGGAATCGCTGGCCCTGTGGAATGTCACCCGTGCCCAGCGCGCTTCGAGCCCGCGGAGAGGATCGGCTTCGTCAGCCGCGGGTGGTTCTCGAGCGCGGCCGGATCGCATGACCGGACCACGAGCCGCGAGGCAGCCCGTCCTCCCTCATCCCCCCATCCTGGCGTACGCCTCGCCGCCGCGTCCCCCGGCTCGCTATGGTGGGCGCACGTGGAATCACGAACGCACGTGCGACAGGGGGGTCGTCATGGATTGGAACCGGCACAAGCGGGCCCAGGGGCAGTTCTGGCTGAGGGAGCGCCCGCGGCGGTGGTACTGGTTTGTCGCGCTACCGCTAATAGCCTGCGTGGTTGTCGCGTTGGCCGCCATCTGGTTCAGCCTGGAGGACCCGCCCTCCTGGGCAGAGCAGGCGATGATGCCGCTGGGGTACGCCTTGTTTGCCTTGGTCGCCGCTAGCTGGGTCGACATGTACGTCCGCGCGTATCGCGTCACGCGTCCCACGGAGGCCCTGGCGGAGGAATCTTCGCCTGCTCCCTAGTGTTCCTTGAGCATGCTCAACATCGGCTTCCTCTCCTTTGGCTGGTTCTCCGGCGCACCCGGCTCGCACGTGCGGACGGCGAGCGACCTGATGCACGACACCATCGCGCTCGCCGAGGGCGCAGAAGACGCCGGCATGGACGGCGCGTGGATCCGCATCCACCACTTCGAACAGAACACGTCGTCGCCGTTTCCGCTCCTTGCCGCCATGGGCGCTCGCACGTCCCGCGTGGAACTGGGCACCGGCGTCATCAACATGCGGTACGAGAACCCGCTGTATATGGCGGAGGCGGCTGCGACTGCGGACCTGATCTCTGGTGGGCGCTTGCAGTTGGGCGTGAGCCGCGGGTCACCTGAGCCGGCGGCCGACGGCCCCGGTGAGTTCGGCTACCCACTGCCCGTGGGTATGACGCCTGCGGAGGACGCGGCTCAGCGCATCGCTCAGTTTCGCGAGGCCATCTCCGGTGCCGAGATCGCCACGCCAGGCGCGAATGCGCATGTGAGAGCGGGGCAGAAGCTTGCGATACAGCCCCAGTCGCCCGGGTTGAGCGACCGCATTTGGTACGGCGCCGGCGGCGAGGAGTCCGCAAAGCGAGTTGGCTCACTAGGCATGCACCTGATGTCCTCGACCCTTGTCGAGGGTGGGTCGGGCGAGCCGCTCGGGGTCGTCCAACAACGTCAGATTGACGCCTACCGCAGCGCGTGGGACGCGGCCGGGCACGAGGGCACGCCGCGTGTGTCCGTCTCGCGCTCGATCATGCCTATCTTCGACGCCGCGACGCGCACCTACTTTGGCACCACCCTTGAGCGCGATCGCATGGGCGCGAACCGGGACCAGGTGGGCAAGATCGACAACTTCATCGCGACGTTCGGCAAGACCTACGTGGGCGACCTGGACAAGATTGAGGCGGAACTGCGCGATGACGAGGCCGTGATGAGCGCCGACACCGTGCTCGTGACGATCCCCAACCAGCTCGGAGCGGACTTCAATCGCACCACCTTTGACGCCCTTGTCGAGCTCCGGAACCGCCTGGCTCCACATCACACGGGCCCCCGCCCCACCACCACCTAACCCCTCCCGCCAAGTGGCTCCATTTCGCCGTTATAGCCACGCGTAACAGCCAGAAAGTGCCACTTCGCGAGGGCCGATGCCCGGGTGACCCTGGCATCGGCGCGCTCCAGTTCCGCGTTGCAGCACCCACCCGTACAGGAGGAGCCGGCCTGGAGTGGCACAGAATGCCCTTTATAGGCCGCCATGACAGTCAAATGGAGCCATTTGGCGCAAACGCGGGGGTGCGGTGGGCTAGCGCCGAACCCCGTAGCGCAAGAAGACCGTTCCCGATGCGAACGTTCGGCTTTCGAGCAGTTCCATGTTGTGCCGGCGCTCGTCGTGCGCAAAAAACGTGGTGCCCGCGCCCAACAGCACCGGGTCGACGAACAGTTGATACTCGTCGATGAGATCCAGGGTCGCTGCCTGGTGAGCGAGCTGTGCTCCGCCGATCGCGATCTCGCCGTCGCCCGGCTCGGCCCGCAGGCGCGCAATCTCCTCCGCAAGGCTCCCCTGTGCCAGCCGGGCACTCGCGTCGACCTCGGTCAGGGTCCTCGAGAACACCACCTTGGGCAATGCGTTCCATAGGTCAGCCCATTCGCGCTCGGCGGCGTCGAAGGACTCGGCGTTGGCAGGGTCATCCCAGTAGACCATCGCCTCGTAGAGCCGCCGGCCCATCACCTGCACGTCCGCCTCGCGAACTCGCTCGATGTGGAACGCGAACACCTCTGGCGAAGGTTCCGCCCAGTCGAAATTGCCTTGCGCGTCCATCACATAACCGTCAACAGACAGGCCCATCGAATAGGTGACACGACGCATGGCGCCCTCCCTTTTTCCCTTTGGCCGATCGTATGCCCGGCCAGGCCCCGCCGCCCGGTCAGCGGATGCCGCCCACGTTCCCCGGGCATCGGCCCGCTAAAGGTGAGAGCCTGGCACCCTCACGTCCCAGGGAGGATCCATGACTCGTGTCCGCGTTGATCTGAACATCTCGCTCGACGGCTACGCCAGCACCGTCGGAGACGGGCCCCACGACCCGTTCGGAGAGGACTGGGCCCGGCTCACGGCGGCCTACGTCGGCACCCGCACCTTCCGCGAGCGCGTGCTGGGCAAGGCCGATGGCTCCGGCACGACCGGTGTCGATGACAACTACGCAGCCCAGTACTTCGAGGGTGTGGGCGCGGAGGTCATGGGCGCGGGAATGTTCGGGCTCACGGACCACCGTGATGACCCGGATTGGCGCGGCTGGTGGGGCGACACTCCGCCGTTCGGGTTCACGGTCTACGTCCTCACCCACAGCGAACGCGAGCCGCTTGAGTTCGCCAACGGCACGCGCTTCGAGTTTCTCAACGCCAGCCCTGAGGAGGCCCTGCTGCTCGCGCGCGAATCTGCGGGCGGCGCAGACGTGCGGATCGGCGGCGGCCCGACCACGGTGCGTCACTACCTGCGGGCGGGACTTGTCGACAGCCTGCATGTGGCCGTGGTGCCCGTCGTCCTAGGCCGCGGCATCAACCTGTGGGACGACCTCCGGGGGCTCGAGTCCGGCTACCGCGTGACCGCCGAGTCTGCGGACAGCGGCGTCACTCACTTCACGTTCGAGCGTGAGGACGGCAGTTAGCGGTCCGCGTCCTGTGAATACACCAGGCGGAACCGCTCGCATACGACTGGCATATCCGGCGCGTAACCACGAGGGTTCTCCGAGTGCTCGCGCCAGTAGCGCTCGTGGATGTCGCGCCATGCGGCGAGGCTGCGGTCACCTTCGCCCTCCGCGGCTGCGTGGTCGGCGCTCACCTGGTTGAACGGCACCACGGTCACGTGGGTGGTCTCGATGACGGCGCGTGGCACTCCACGGCCGTCAAGGATGATGCTGAAGTTGCCCGGTTTGGGTACCGGCTCTCCCGTTTCCTCGTGGTCCCATAGGGCCGATGCCGTGGCAGTTTTGACTCCCTGAGTCACCAGGGAGAGAAGCTCGTCGGCGTGGGCTTCGGTGGCGCCGAAGGCCCAGGCCTCCGGCACCCGCTCGGGCAGGGAAGGGTCGGCAGCGCGCCGCGCGGCCCAGAAGCGTGACACTCCTTCATCTGTCATGGGGGCATGGTGCCACGGAAACCTCCGCATCTGTTGACAGCATCTAGTTTGCAATGCAAACTACTTTGCATGAACGTAGAATCCCGCTCCGCCGACGACTCCCAGGCCTCCGCGGCAGACATGCTCGCCCTCATGGAGGGCCAGCGCCGGTCCGTCCGAGCCAAACTCGACCGCCGCTTCAGCGTGCTCCTCGTGGTGTGGGCCGCAGCGTGGGCCATCGGCTTCTTCGCGCTGTGGAGCGGTGAGCGCATTGGGGGCAATCCCCTGTTCCGGATCCCGGAACTGACCGCCTGGCTGATTTTCGGCAGCGTGATGGTGGCCGGCATCGTATGGTCAATCGTCACTGGCATCCTGAGCGGGCGCGGGTTCCGTGGGGTCTCGCGGCTGTCGGGCGCGCTGTACGGATGGTCGTGGTCCGTCTCAATGATGGGGGCTGGCCTCTTCACAGCCGGCCTCCAGCGCGAGGGCATGAGCGACGAACTCGCTGCGCTGCTCTACCCGGGGCTCTTTGTGACCCTCGTGGGGGTGCTGTATCTCACGGGTGCGGCACTGCAGCGCTCCCCCGCACAGTTCGCGTTGGGATGCGTCATGATCCTCATCGTCGTCATCGCGACCTACGTGGGAACTCCCACGCATTATCTAATCTACGCAACGGCAGGCCCCGTCGCGATGCTCGCTGTCGCAGCGCTCCAGCTTCGCGGTGTCCTTCCGGCGCTAGTTGAGGAGTCACAGTGAGCGACCTCAACCCGGTGATCCACGCCCCGGCACGGCTCAGGATCATGACCACCCTCGATGAGAGCCTCGCGGACGGCGACCAAGTCACCTTTCCCAGCGTGCAGAAGCTCCTAGGGATGACCGCCGGAAACCTCACCACCCACTTGGCAAAGCTCGAAGCGGCCGGCTATGTCGAAGTCACCAAGGCCTTTGCTGGACGCAAGCCCGTCACCTACATCGCCCTCACCCATGCGGGACGCGACGCCTTTCACACCTACCGCAAGGACCTACTCGACCTCTTGGGAGGAGCCTCATGACTACCCTGCTCAGTGCCCGGGACCTGACCAAGGTCTTCGGCGACGTGACGGCGCTCGACTCCGTCACCCTCGACATCGACGCAGGTGAATGCGTGGGACTTCTCGGCCCCAACGGCGCCGGCAAGACCACCCTGCTCAGCCTAGCGCAAGGACTTCGCCGCCCCACGACCGGCTCGGTCCAGATCTTTGGCGGCGACCCGCTCGACGCCGCCAATCGGCAAAGGCTCGGTTCCACTCCGCAAACCACTGGCTTACCAGAGGCATTGCGAGTGGGAGAGGTCCTTGAGTTCGTAGCCGCGCACTACGACGAGCCGTCGCCACGCGACCAGATCATCGACGAGTTCGGCCTGGAGCCGCTGCTGCGCAAGCAATGTGGCGCCTTGTCCGGAGGACAGCAGCGGCGCGTGGCGGTCGCACTCGCCTTCATTGGAAACCCCGAGCTTGTCCTCCTTGACGAGCCCACGACCGGCCTGGACGTCGATGCGCGGCGCGCTCTGTGGGACGCGGTTCGCGCACGCCACGCAGCAGGATGCGCGGTCGTCGTCACGAGCCACCACTTGGAGGAGATCGAGCAGTTGGCTCAGCGGGTGGTGGTCATCGACCAGGGGGCCGTACGCGCAGACGGCACCCTGAGCAGCATTGTCGCCTCGGTGGCACGTCGCCGGGTCACTCTCAGCGGAGTGCCCGCCCAGCGCATCGCGGAGCTCGACCCCACGGCCGCCGTCACCGAGGACGGTGGCACTGTCGAGGCCGTCGTCGCCGACGCCGATTCCCTCGTGCGAAGCCTCGTTCAGGCAGGCGAACCGTTCTCACAACTCACCGTGCGTGGAGCCACGCTCGAGGAGGCTTTCCTCGCGCTCACCAAGGAGGCAGTCTGATGTCCACCGCCCAGCTCGCGCTGACTCACGCCCGGTACAACCTCATCGAGACGGCCCGCGTGCCCATCGCGGTCATCGGCTCGATGGTCTTCCCGACTCTTGCGTTCTGCCTGTTTGTTCTACCGCAGTCCTACGTGACACAAGACCCTGCGATGGCCACCGCATCGGTCGCATCGATGGTGGTGTTCGCGTTCATGGCGTCGGGCCTGTTTTCGATCGGCATCGACCTCGCCGAGCAACGTGCGAAGCCCTGGGTCCCGTTCTTGCGGACGCTTCCCGCTCAACCCGGAGCACGCATCGGCGGCATGCTCCTCGCAACCCTGGCGATCGGCACGCTTGCGATGGTCCCGCTGCTCATCGTGGGTGCCCTGTTCACTGCGGCTGCACCGGCGGTCACGGACCTGGTGGCCGCGATGGGGTTGGCCATCCTGACCGCTGTTCCCTCTATGCTCATCGGCTTCGTGATCGGGACCGTGAGCGGACCCAAGGCCGCGATCGCTGTCACCCAGGTCGCCATGTTCCTGCTCGCGTTCGGTGGCGGACTGTTCCTGCCGCCCCAAATGTTTGCCGACTGGCTCAACACCGCGTCATCGTTCCTCCCCGTCCGGCAGGCGCGGGAGATCGTCGTCAACACGGCCTTGGGAGAGGCCATACCTCCGTGGGCGATCCTGGGGATCCTCGCGTGGACTGTCCTGCTTGGGGCTTTGGCGGCATGGCTGTACCGCCGCGACGAGGGCCGCCGGTTCCGCTAACGGACACGTCAGAGGGCCGATGCCCGGGCTGGGTCAGTTGCGCCACGGCTGAAGTGGCACAAAACGCCTGTTATAGGGCGCTAAAACAGCCAAATGGAGCCATTTGGCGGGAAAGGGTTAGGCGGAGGCGAGGAGGGCGTTCAGCGCCGAGGCGAAGAAGCCCAAGCCATCGGTGCCGCCGCGGCCGGCCTCGCGAGAGTCGGGGCCAAAGCCGGCCTCAACGGCGTGCTCGGGGTGCGGCATGAGGCCCACCACGTTGCCGCGTTCGTTCGTGATGCCGGCAATGTTGCGGCGCGACCCGTTGGGGTTCACGTCGACGTAGCGGAACGCCACGCGGCCCTCGGCCTCGAGCTCGTCGAGCGTGCGCTCGTCCGCGACGTACTGACCATCCTGGTTCTTGAGCGGGATGGTGATCTCTTCACCCAGCTCGTAGGCGTTGGTCCACGCGGTGTCGTTGTTTTCGACACGCAGCACCTGGTCACGGCAGATGAAGTGCAGGTGGTTGTTCTTGATCATCGATCCGGGCAGCAGGTGCACCTCGGTCAGCACCTGGAAGCCGTTGCAAATACCCAGAACGGGCATGCCGCCGTTGGCGGCGTCGACGACCTGCTCCATGATCGGAGAGAAGCGGGAGATGGCGCCGGCGCGCAGGTAGTCGCCATAGGAGAAGCCTCCGGGCAGCACGACCGCGTCAACGCCCTGCAGGTCGTGATCGGCGTGGAAGAGGTTGACGGGCTCGCCGCCAGCCAGGCGCACGGCACGGGCCGCGTCGCGATCGTCCAGCGTCCCGGGGAAGGTGACGACGCCGATGCGTGCCATTAGTTCACAACCTCCACGGCAACCACGTCTTCGATGACCGGGTTGGACAGCATGGTCTCCGCAGCTTCCCGCGCCTGCGCGAGCAGTTCTTCTGTCACGTCGCCGTCAACAGTGAGCTCAAAGCGCTTGCCCTGGCGCACGGAGGCAAAGCCTTCGAATCCGAGTCGCGGAAGCGCGTTTCCCACTGCCTTGCCCTGAGGGTCAAGAATCTCGGGCTTGGGCATGACGTGAACGACAATCGTGGCCATGCGCCGAAGTCTACCGCGAGGCGGCTACTCCCCTGAGCCCCTCACGGACCCCGTCAGTTCCTCCTCGGCCTCGCCCGTGACGAGGCACGCGGATTGCCGGTCGCCCTCGTCCCAGGTCAGCTCCGATGGGTACACAAGAGAGATGCGGTAGCGCGAGTCCGTGTACTCGACACCCACGTAGTCCGCATAGGCCCCCAGGCATGCCTCTTGGAGGGTTTCCGCGGTGTCCTGCGGATAGATGGGTGCGTTCAGTATCTCTGCATAAAACACTTCGCCATGGTGGGGCTCAGCACAGTCGACGACGGGTAGTGCACCCACCTCGGTTTCCGTGTCAGACGTGATGGAAGGAGCGATCACACACTCACCTACGGCCATCTCGAATGAGCTCACGTCTGTGCTCTGCCACAGCGAGCATCCCGACAATGCGGCGACCGCGAGCGCAGCCACCACCACTCCCACCTTTTTCATGGCACGTTCCTCGGGTCATGTCTCAGCCGGCATCCCGTTGCGGGCCCTCAGCGGCTCGGTCTCAGCACGCTCAACGTAGCAAGTACTGTGCCGGAGCGCGCGCTGACTACCATGGGTTCGCCCCTCGACTCAGAACGACGCCCAACGAACGGCCTCCGCCATGCCCGCTTTACTGGATCTCGCCACCGCCCCGGATCTCATCGACTCCGCGTTGGGCACGCTGCGCACCGTGCTCGAATACATCGGCACGGTCGCATTCGCGATCTCCGGCGCGGTCGCCGCGGGCCGCAAGCGCATGGACCTCGTGGGCGCGGTGGTGCTCGCGTGCATGGTGGCCATTGGCGGCGGCACGGTCCGCGACGTCATTCTCGATGTTCCTGTGTTCTGGATTGAGAGCCCGAGCTTCCTGATCGTGGGTGCCGTGACAGGGCTGGCGGTGGCGCTGCTGGCGCGCTGGCACCCGCCGGACCGTTTGGGGCGGTTCAGGATTGTGCAGGCCTCGGATGCCATTGGCCTCGCGGTCTTTGTGGTCGTGGGCACGGGCGTCGCGATCGACGCTGGCGCACCCTTGCTGATCGCGGCGGTCATGGGGGTGCTCACAGGCGTGGGCGGCGGCATCATTCGCGACATGCTTGCCAACGACGTCCCCGACGTGCTGCGCAACGGCCAGTTCTATGCGACGGCGGCGCTTGCCGGTGCGGCCGTCTATGCGGTGTTGTTGTGGGCGGATGTCCCCCGCACCGTCGTGTTCTGGGTGCCCATGGTCGTGATCCTCGCGATGCGCCTGGCGTCCATCAAGTTTGGCTGGGGAGTGCCAACGGTCGGCGGCAAGCGGGTCGATGTCGATGCGCCGCACGGGCACCCGAACGTGGGCCACTACGGCGGGTAGCACCGCTGAAGGTGAGATATTCTCGCCATTCACGCGCTTATCCACCGCCGGTCAGCGTGTACCGGCAGCCCGGCCACCCCACGCACAACGAGGTACGCGATGCCCGCCATCATCCCCCAGCCCCTCCACCTCTCCGTTCCGGCGGACGCGACCGTCACGGCGCTCGCTGGCACTGTCCTCGTCGCCGGCCCCAGTGCCACGGAACAGCGGATCGCCCTGCAGGCATCGGCCTTCTTGCAGGCCGATGCCGGGGTCACCGTGCCGCTGACCGACGCCCCCGAGCCCGGGGTCACCGTGATTGACGTGCGGCTGGACTCTGCTGCGGGCCCGGAGGGCGCTGCCGACGGGTATGAGGTGGACACGTCGGTGCGGCCGATGCGTGTGGCGGGCTCCAGCGCGGCCGGACTGTTTTCTGCGGTGCAGACGCTCCGCCAGCTCATCGTCGCCGCCGAGGGAGAAGCGGTCGTCGAGGCGGCGCAGGTGTCTGACGCGCCGCGCTATTCCTGGCGCGGGCTCACCCTCGACATCGCGCGCAACTTCTTCCCGCTCGCGTCGCTGGAGCGGGTTATCGACGTGCTCGCGTCGTACAAGTTCAACGTCCTCCACCTCCACCTCACCGATGACCAGGGGTGGCGCATCGAGAGCCCCTCGCGCCCCGAGCTGGCGAAGTTGTCCTCCGACACGTCGAACAGCGGGAAGGCGGGCGGCTATCTCACGCTCGCGGACTTCCGCCAGCTGCAGGACTACGCGGCGGAGCGGTTCATCACGGTCGTGCCCGAGATCGACATGCCGGGGCACACCAACGCCGCGACCGCGATCTACGGCGACCTCCGCCCCGACGGCAAGGCGACCGACAAGTACGAGGGCATGGAGGTGGGCTTCTCACAACTCACGTTCGACCTGCCCACGACGGAGCCGTTCATCCGTGACGTGCTGGGCGACATGGCCGGCATCACCGACGGCCAGTACCTGCACGTGGGCGGCGACGAGGCTCTCACGCTCGGTGCCGAGGAGTACGCGAAGTTCATCACTTTGCTGGAGGACGTGGTCGCGGACACCGGCAAGCAGGTCATCATGTGGCAGGAGGCCGCCTCGGCACCAACCCGCCCCGGCACGCTCGTGCAGTATTGGGACACCCGTGCGGACACCGCACCGTTTGTCGCCGCAGCCGAACGCGGCGCGCAGTTCATCATGTCCCCGGGCAACCACGCGTACCTCGACATGCACTACACGAAGGGCTTCCCGCTGGGCCAGGATTGGGCGGGACTCATCGATGTGCGCCACGCCTACGAATGGGACCCTGCGACCGTCATCGACGGAGTCCCAGGCTCACAGGTGCGAGGAGTCGAGGCCGCGATCTGGACAGAGACGCTATCCACGGACGACCACCTCTTCACGATGCTGCTGCCGCGCCTGACCGCGATCGCTGAGGTCGCGTGGACAGCACCTGAGCGCAAGGACTGGGAGTCCTACCGCGCGCGCGTGGCAGTGGCCGCAGCGGCGTGGCGCCGGGCGGGGCTAGCGTTCCACGAGTCGGCGCAAATCGACTGGTAGCGCGCCTAGTGCTTCGCGAGCCGGTCGTAGGCCTCGAGGTAGCGCTGGCGGGTCTTGTCGACCACGTGAGCGGGCAGCGCCGGCGGCGGGACGTCTGACTTCTTGTCCCAGCCGGACTCGGGTCCGGTGAGCCAGTCGCGCACGAACTGCTTGTCGAAACTGGGCTGCGCCTTGCCGGGCTCCCAGGTGTCGGCGGGCCAGAACCGGCTGGAGTCAGGGGTCAGCACCTCGTCGCCCAGGATGATGCGGCCCTGACCGTCGCGGCCAAACTCAAACTTGGTGTCCGCGAGGATGATGCCCTTCGCGGCCGCGATCTCGTGTGCGCGCTTGTACACCTCGATGGTGAGCCGGCGCAGTTCCTCGGCGTCATCTGCGCCCAGCAATGCCACGACGGCCTCGAAGCTGACGTTTTCGTCGTGCTCGCCTACCTCCGCCTTAGTCGCAGGCGTGAAGATGGGTTCGGGCAGGCGCGAGCCGTCCTCAAGCCCCTCGGGCAGTTCGATGCCGCACACCGTGCCGGACTCGCGATACTCAGCCAGGCCGGAGCCGGTGAGGTAACCACGCGCCACGCATTCCACCTGGAACATGTCGAGTCGCTGGCAAACCATCGCGCGACCCTCAACCTCCGCGGGGACGGGAGCTTCAATCGCATGGTTGGGCACAATGTCCGCGACCTGATCGAACCACGACATGCTGAGCCCCGTCAGGACCCCGCCCTTGCCGGGGATTTCGGTGGGAAGAACCCAGTCGTAGGCGCTGATGCGGTCGGAAGCCACCACGAGCACCACGTCGCCGCGGGGGTGGGGCTCGACCGGCTCGTAGAGGTCACGGATCTTGCCCGAGTAGACATGGCGCCAGCCGGCGAGTTCCGGGGCGGTGGGAGGTACGACGTGGCCGGGCATCAGGCAAGCGCCTCACGCGCGTTGGCTTCGCCCTCGGCGGCCTTCAGCGCAATGTCGCTGCGGTGGTGCGAGCCAGGCAGGTCGATCGTGCCGAGCGCCCGGTAGGCAACATCCCGCGCGTGAGCGAGAGTGGAGCCGCGTCCAACGACGGACAACACACGCCCGCCTGCGGACACGAGCTGGCCGTCGTCCATCGCCGTGCCAGCGTGCAAGACGTGGGCGCCATCCACAGCATCCGCGTCGTCAGCGCCCGTGATGGGATCGCCCTTGCGCGCGGATTCTGGGTAGCCGTGGGAGGCGAGCACCACGGTCACGAAGGCGTCCTCGCTCCACTCCAGCGGGTCAAGCTCATGGAGGCGGCCCTCCGCAGCGGCCAAGAGAACACCGCCCAGCGGGGTCTCGAGGCGGGCCAGCACGGACTGCGTCTCCGGATCTCCGAAGCGCGCGTTGAATTCGACGACCCGCATGCCCTTGCTGGTCAGCGCGAGCCCGCAGTAGAGAACGCCCTGGAAGGGGGTCCCGCGGCGGGCCATCTCGTCGAGGGTGGGCTGAGCGACGTGGGCGACCACCTGGTCGACCAGGTCAATGGGCGCCCACGGCAGGGGCGTGTACGCGCCCATGCCACCGGTGTTGAGACCTTCGTCACCGTCGTAGGCGCGCTTGAAGTCCTGCGCGGGCTGCAAAGGAACCACCGTCGCACCGTCGCAGATGCAGAACAGGGAGACCTCAGGCCCGTCGAGGTACTCCTCGATGACGATGGCGCCGCCCGCATCGAGGATCGCCTGGCCGTGTGCGGTCGCCTCCGCGAGGTCGTCAGTCACGACCACGCCCTTGCCGGCCGCGAGCCCGTCGTCCTTCACTACGTAGGGCGCGCCGAACTCGGCGAGGGCAGCGTCCAGGTCCCCGCGGTTCGCGCACACGCGCGGCTCCGCTGTCGGGACCTTCGCGGCGGCCATGACGTCCTTCGCGAACGCCTTGGAGCCTTCGAGCATTGCTGCCGCAGCGGTGGGCCCAAAGCACGGGATGCCGACCTCGCGCACCGCGTCTGCCACGCCCGCCACAAGCGGAGCCTCGGGGCCCACGACAACCAAGTCAGCGCGAAGGTTCGTGGCGAGCGCGGCCACCGAGGCGCCATCGTTCTGGTCCGCGGTGTGCAGCTGAGCAATCTGGCCGATGCCAGGGTTGCCGGGAACGGCGTGCACTTCCGTGACCGCTGGGTCGAGGTGGAGGGAGCGGGCAATAGCGTGCTCGCGGGCTCCCGAGCCGACAATCAGTACCTTCACGCGTGTGAGTCTAGCGAGGAGCGCGCGCAGCGGATCCCGGGACTCTTCGTGACGCGTCTGTGGTGCAGGTAAAGCCACCTGAGATGGCCCGCGTGGGCGTCATCCACAGATACGGCGAGCGCGACCATGACCGGACTCGATTTGCCTAGTCTCGGAAAGTCGAGAATAGGCAAAAACGGTGTAGTGGGTGCTGCCCGCGCGCGGGGCGGGGGCTGCGGACATCGCACGCCAGCGACCACCGGCCAGCGCTGACCGCACCACCCCCAGGAGGGTGCGCATGGACGGATACGAGAGCATTGCCACACAGACGGCTCTCAACGAGGCGTTCCCCGCGCTCGCGCACCCGGTTCGACGCTTTCTGCTCGAGATCCTCGAGAACGATGGTGCGGGCGCGATGTCGCTTGCCGCATCTGCCGCCGACACCTTTGGCATCTCTTCGCAGCGCGGCTCGCACCACCTGCAGGTGCTTGCTCGCGCCGGCCTCGTGACCGTCCAGCACGATGGGCTCCACCGCCACTACACACTGGCGGCGCCAGCATTCGACCCCGTCACCACGTGGATCACCACTGTCGTGGCCACCGCCACAGGTGCCAGTGGCACCCGCAGGCGGCGGCCACTGCAGCATGTGCCCCCACGCCTCGCCGCTGTCGCGCGGCCTGAGGATGGGGGCAGTTGCTGCTGACGCCTGCGGACTACTCGCCGCGGGCGTGGAGCAGGTCGTGGTTGACGATGATCTCGTCGCGGCCAGGACCCACTCCAATGGCGGAGATGCGGCAGTTCGAGATCTTCTCGAGCGCCAGCACATAGTCCTGCGCCGTCTGCGGGAGGTCAGAGAACTCGCGCGCCGCGGAGATGTCCTCGTCCCATCCGGGCAAGTACTCGTACACCGGCGTCGCCGCTGCGAAGGCAGCCTGATCCTGCGGCAGTTCCTCGTAGCGGACGCCGTCCACGTCGTACGCCACGCACACGGGAATCTCCTTGAGACCGGTAAGCACGTCAAGCTTGGTGAGCACCAGGTCCGTCAAGCCGTTAATGCGCGCGGCGTAACGAGCAATGACAGCGTCGTACCAGCCGCAGCGGCGCGGCCGACCGGTGGTGGTGCCGTACTCGTGGCCCACCTTCGCGAGGTGCTCGCCGTACTCGTCGAACAGTTCCGTGGGCATCGGCCCCTCACCCACGCGGGTGGTGTACGCCTTCACGATGCCAATCACCGAGTCGATGCGGGTGGGACCCACGCCCGATCCCGTCGACGCCCCACCTGCGGTGGCAGACGACGACGTCACAAACGGGTAGGTGCCGTGGTCGACGTCAAGCATGGTCGCCTGGCCGCCCTCGAACAGGACGGTTTCGCCGCGGTCAAGCGCCTGGTTCAGCACCAGGGACGTATCCGTCACCATGGGCTCCAGGCGGTCGCGGTACTGGAGAAGCTCGTCGGCGACCTCGTCGACGGAGATCGCACGCCGGTTGTAGACCTTCACCAACAGGTGGTTCTTCTGCTCGAGCGCACCCTCGATCTTGTCGCGCAGCAGCTGCTCGTCAAACAGGTCGCCCATGCGGATTCCCAGGCGGTTGATCTTGTCCGCGTAGGCGGGACCAATCCCGCGGCCCGTGGTGCCAATCTTGCGGGCGCCAAGGAAGCGTTCGGTGACATTGTCGAGCGTGCGCGCATACGGAGCGATCACGTGTGCAGCGTTGGAGATTAACAGCTTCGACGGGTCCACGCCGCGCTCAATAAGCGCATCGATCTCGGTGAACAACACGGAGATGTCGACGACCACGCCGTTGCCGATCACGGGCGTGACGTCCGGCGTCAAGATGCCAGAGGGGAGCAGGTGAAGTGCGAACTTCTGGTCGCCAATGACGACCGTGTGGCCTGCGTTGTTGCCCCCGTTGAACTTCACCACATAGTCGACGCGCGAACCGAGCACGTCAGTGGCTTTCCCCTTACCCTCGTCACCCCACTGGGCTCCGACGATCACTACTCCGGGCATCTGCCCTCTCCCCTCACCCCGGAACGTGCCGGGGGCTTGGTACGGCGGGCGTGTCCCACCGTCTTTATCCGACCACACGGCGACGCTTCATACGGAAGGCGCTCCGCGCACAGGCCGGACGTACGTCAGCCCCGGGGTGTCTGTCCGACTCCCCGGGGCTGACGCGCCGAATATCGGACTTAGATCTTCTTGCCCGCGGAACCGAGCTGCTGGCATGCCTCGACGACGCGAGCGGCCATGCCGGCCTCGGCGAGCTTGCCCCAGGCACGGGGGTCGTAGGCCTTCTTGTTGCCCCACTCGCCGTCGACCTTGAGGACGCCGTCGTAGTTCTTCATCATGTGGTCGACCACGGGACGCGTGTAGGCGTACTGCGTGTCCGTGTCGATGTTCATCTTGATGACACCGTGCGAGACGGCGGTCGCGATCTCTTCAGCGGTCGAGCCGGAGCCACCGTGGAAGACCAGGTCGAAGGGCTTTTCCTTGCCGAACTTCTCGGCAGCAGCCTTCTGGATGTCGCCCAGGATCTCGGGACGCAGCTTCACGGCGCCGGGCTTGTACGCACCGTGCACGTTGCCGAACGTCATGGCCGTCAGGTAGCGGCCCTTCTCGCCCAGACCCAGCTTCTCGATGGTCGCGATGCCGTCCTCAGGGGTCGAGTACAGCTTGTCGTTGATCTCTGCCGAGTGTCCGTCCTCTTCACCGCCGACAACGCCAATCTCGATCTCGAGGATGGTCTTGGCGGCCTGCGACAGCTCCAGGAGCTCTTCCGAGATCAGGAGGTTCTCCTCCATGGGAACGGTCGAGCCGTCCCACATGTGGGAGTTGAAGATGGGCGCGCCGCCGTTAGCGACCTTGTCCGCCTCGATCTTCAACAGCGGCTTAAGCCACGTGTCGAGGTAGGTCTTGTGGCAGTGGTCCGTGTGCAGCGCGATGGTGACGCCATAGGAGTCAGCAACCTCGCGAGCGTAGGCGGCCAGCGCGAGCGAGCCGACGACCTGGTCCTTGATGGTCGAACCGGAGGCGTACTGACCGCCACCGACCGAGACCTGGATGATGCCGTCGGACTCGGCCTCAGCGAAGCCCTGGATGGCTGCGGTGATGGACGACGACGAAGTGATGTTGATCGCGGGGAACGCGTAGCCGCCGGCCTTAGCAGCGTCCAGCATCGCGGAATACGACTCAACAGTGGCGATAGCCATGTGTCTCTCCTGAAGTTGTGCGGTTGGAACCGTCGTCCATTCTGTCAGATATCGACGGAAGGCGGTATGGGCCCGACGTCCCGCGTCCAGGGCCAACACATGAGGAACGCTACGCCGGCGCCGTCAGAATCGCGCCCGCGGCGGGCAGTCCAAGGCTCACGGGAGCACCCGACAGCGACAACTCCACGGTGCCAGCTGCCGGATGACGCGCCACCACCGTCAGCACCGCCCCAATGTCCAGTCCAACCGTGCGCAGGTGGCGTAGCAAGTCGGGGTCGTCGTCCCACACCCGTGCGATCCGCACCTGCGCGCCGGCCTGGACCTCCGGCAATGCGGTGAGCTCCTCCATAGGAAGGTGCCCCTTCGCAGAGGGGATCGGGTCCCCGTGGGGATCGTGGGTGGGCTGGCCCAGTTTCTCTGCGAGGCGCTCCACAAAGGTGTCGGAGACCGCGTGTTCCAAAACCTCGGCCTCGTCGTGGACCTCGTGCCAGCCGTATCCCAGGTAGTCCACAAGGAACGTCTCGATGAGCCGGTGCTTGCGCACGGTCGCGAGCGCGATCCGTTCGCCGTCGGCGGTAAGCGCGATGGATCCGTAGCGCTCGTGGGTGATCAATCCGCGTTGGGTGAGTTTCTTCACGACCTCAGACACGGACGACGGTGCGAGCGCGAGGCGCTGCGACAGTGCGGTGACGGTGACGGGGCCCTCGGACCACTCTGAGGCGTTGAAGATCGCCTTGAGGTAGTCCTCCGTGACGGTGGGTCCGGCCATGGCGTCAGCCTCCGTGGTCGCTGGATCGACAATCGTTGCGCCCCCCATTGTTCCGCCCTTCCCGCCAAATGGCTCCATTTCGCTGTTTTAGCGACGCATACCGAGCACTTCGTGCCACTTCAGCACCGCCATGCGGGCCGATGCCGGGGTGACGCGCCGTACGCAGCGCTGCCCAGGCATCGGCCCTCACTACGGAAGATCTGAGATGGCAGGAAATGACCGTCTAGGCGTGCCTAGACGGCGAAATGGTGCCATCTGGCGAGGAGGGGCGGCGGCGCTTGCGGGTCAGCAGGCCGTGGCGAGGGCTGAAGAGGTACACCAGGGCGAAGAACACGCCCTGCGTGACGACGACGAGGCCGCCAGACGACGCATCGAACCAGTAGCTCACGTAGATCCCGACGACCGAGCACGCCGACGACACCAGCGGCGCGATCCACAGCATGTGCGTGAACTTGTCGGTCAGCAGGTACGCGGTCGCGCCCGGGATGATCAGCAGCGCGACCACCAGGATCACGCCCACCACCTGCAGGGCCACGACGGACACGATCGCCAAGAGCCCCAGCAGGAGCCATCCCAGGCGCTTGGGACTGAGGCCGATCCCGTGCGCGTGCACCGGGTCGAACGCGAAGAGGGTCAGGTCGCGGCTCTTGAACAGCAGCACCGCGAGGGCGGCGAGCGCGAGCGCGCCAATCTGCCACAGGTCGCTCGTCGATACCCCCAAGATGTTGCCAAAGAGGATGTGAGACAGGTCCGTCTGGGACGGAATCACGGACACCAGCACCAGGCCCAGCGCAAAGAGCGTCGTGAACACGATGCCTATCGCGGCGTCTTCCTTGACGCGGCTCGTGCCGCGAATCGCCCCGATCAACACCACAGCCAGCACGCCGAACGCCAGCGCCCCCAGCGCAAACGGCGCGCCCACGACGTAGGCGAGCACCACCCCAGGCAGCACCGCGTGCGACACGGCGTCCCCCATCAGCGACCACCCGACCAAGACCAACCAACACGACAACAGCGCACACACCACTGCCGCCATCACTGTGACCAGGAGGGCGCGCACCATGAAGTCGTACTGCAGCGGCTCCACGAGGATGTCGATCAGGCTCATGCGCTCTCACCGCCATCTCCCGAGTCGGGAAGGTCAAGGCCGAACGCCCGCGTGAGGTTCTGCGGCTCCAACGCGCCCGCGACATCCCCTTGGTAGAGGACGCGGCGCAACAGCAAGATCGCCTGGTCCGCGAGTGCAGGCAACGCATGCAAGTCATGAGTCGAGACCAGCACCGTGTGGCCTTCGGCGGCGAGTTCGCGCAACAGCGCGACGATGGTCCCCTCGGAACGCTTGTCGACGCCGGCGAAGGGCTCATCAAGGAGCATGAGCGACGCTTCCTGCGCGATGCCCCTGGCTACAAAGGCGCGCTTGCGCTGCCCACCAGAGAGCGCGCCGATCTGGCGCCCGGCCAGGTCCACCAACCCGACTCTCTCAAGCGCCTCGCTGACCGCCGCCCGGTCCGCCTTGCGTGGACGGCGCATCGGCCCCATGCGGCCGTAGCGCCCCATCATCACGACGTCCCAGACCGACAGCGGAAAATCCCAATCCACATCCTCGCTCTGCGGCACGTACGCGATGCGTTGCGCGCGCCTGGCCTCGCGCGCCGGGGCGCCCGCGACACGCACCCGCCCCGCCTGCGGGGTCACCACCCCCATCACCGACTTGAACAGCGTCGACTTACCCGAACCGTTCATGCCGATGAGTCCCGTCACCTGCCCCTGCTCGAGCGTGAGGCTGCACTCGGTGAGTGCCTCGACGTCGCCGTATGCGACGCTGACGCCGTCCACTTCTAGCGCAGGGGTCATGCGTTCCCCGTCAACCCGGCCACGATGAGCGCGGCGTCATGGCGAATCAGGTCAAGGTAGGTCGGCACGGGGCCGCCCTCCTCCGACAACGAGTCAACGTAGAGAGTCCCGCCAAACTCGGCATCCGTCGCGTCCACGATCTGCTGCATGGACTTGTCAGACACGGTGGACTCGCAGAACACCGCGGGCACCCGCCGCTCGTTGACCTCTTCGATCACGGCGGCGACCTGCTGCGGAGTCGCTTGCTGCTCGGCGTTCACGGGCCAGATGTAGACCTCGTCCAAGCCCACATCGCGCGCCAGATACGAGAACGCGCCCTCGCACGTGACCAGAACGCGCTGCGGGTCAGGCACCTCGGCGAGGTCTGCCTCCAACTCTTCGCCCACCTCGCGGAGCTCCTCCTTGTACTGCGCGCCGCGGCGCGCGTAAGCCTCCGCGTTGTCGGGGTCAAGGTCGGCGAAGGCGCTGATCATCTGGCTCACGTAGCCCTGCGCCACGTAGGGGCTCATCCATGCGTGGGGATTGGGCAGGCCGGCGTAGGCATCGGAGGCGATGTCGATGGGGTCTACGCTGCTGGAGACGACCACGTGCGGAGCGTCGACCGCGTCCACGAACTGCGCGAACCACGCCTCCAACCCCAGCCCGTTGTCGAGGATCAGGTCCGCGTCCTGGGCCGCACGGATGTCCCCTGGGGTGGGCTCGTAGCCGTGAATCTCCGCGCCCACCTTGGTGATGGACTCCACGCGCAGATCGTCACCAGCCACGTTGCGAGCCATGTCTGCAAGCACCGTGAAGGTCGTGAGGACCAAGGGCGCCTCCGCCGCCGCGCCACCGGTGGCAGCACCGCCCGCCGGCGTCGGCTCTGGGCTGCACGCCGCCAGGACCAGTGCACCCGCCGCGACGACTGCGCCGAGCGTCGCCGCGGCGGTGCGACGATGCGCGCGGGAAGTTTTCGGCATACCGAAAACTCTAACTCCGGTGGGCCGAAAAATCCACGGCGCTGGAGGCTACGACGAGCCCATCTGCGTCACTTTGTAGGGCGCACCCGTCTTGTCGTAGGTGATCCACTCGTCTACCTGCCGGCCGCGATCAAACGTGCCGGACCGCATCAGGGTGCCGTCCTTGCGGAAGAACTCCCAGTAGCCGTGCTCGACACCCTGGTACATCTGCCCGCGAGCCCAAATGGAGCCGTCCGCGTGGAACTTCTCGTAGGGCTCGAGGTCCTCGTCGCTTATCGACATGAGTTGCCTCCTAGAACTGTGGGGAAAGGGTGCTAGCCCTCGTGTCCCGCCGCGACGTCTCCATGTTGGCCCACCCACGCGTGCATCGCGATGGCGGCCGCGGCGCCCGCATTGATCGACCGGGTCGAGCCGTACTGCGCGATGGCGAGCGTGGCATCCGCCGCTTCACGCACCTGGTCCGTCAGGCCTACCGACTCCTGACCAAACACCAGCACACACTCGCGCGGCAACGCATAGGTCTCCAACGGCACGGACCCAGGCAGGTTGTCGATGCCGATCACCGCGAGTACCTCGCCATGCGCCCACGCGACAAACTCCTCGACCGTGGGGTGGTGCCGGACGTGCTGGTAGCGGTCCGTCACCATCGCCCCACGCCTGTTCCAGCGCTTGCGTCCCACGATGTGCACTTCACGCGCCATGAACGCGTTCGCGGTGCGCACCACGGACCCAATGTTGAAGTCGTGCGCCCAGTTTTCGATCGCAACGTGAAAGCCGTGGCGACGGGTGTCCAGGTCCGCGACGATCGCCTCGTGCCGCCAGTACCTGTAGCGGTCGACAACGTTACGGCGGTCTCCATGTTCCAGGAGTTCCTTGTCGTAGCGCGCGTCCGTTGGCCACGCTTCCCGTCCACCTGGGTACGGGCCGATGCCATGGCTGGGTTCCAGATCACCCTCGCTGTCCGTGGCGGCCGCTTCCGTTTCCATGGGTGCCACTCCAGGAGCGAGCTGGGACTCGCGTGGGGTGCCCCGGTCGATGGGCTCGTTCGGGTGGGGCGTTTCTTCGGTCACGCGAGGCTCACCGTCAGGGCGTTGGCGGCCGCGCGGGCACGGTCGCGCGCGATCTCCACGGTGTCACCGCGGGCGACCGTCACGGCAATGCGGCGGCGGCCTTCCACGCGCGGCTTACCGAAGAACCTCACGTCCGTCTCCGGCACCGCGAGCGCCTGGTCGATCGCGCCGAACACGGGAATCCCGTCGCCTTCGCCAAGGACGGCGCATGAGGCAGAGGGGTGAGCGGTGATGGCCTCCGGCAGCGGCAAACCTAGAATCGCGCGGGCGTGCAGCGCGAACTCGCTGAGGCGCTGCGACGCGAGCGTCACGAGCCCCGTGTCGTGAGGCCGCGGGGAGACTTCGTTGAACAGGACCTCGTCGCCGCGGACAAAGAGTTCAACGCCAAAGACTCCGTAGCCGCCCAGGGCAGCCGTAATCTGACCGGCGATCTCCTGGGCGCGGGCGAGCGCGGCCGGGGACATTGGCTGGGGCTGCCAAGACTCGCGGTAGTCGCCGTCCTCTTGCACGTGCCCGATGGGCTCCAGCAGTGCCGTGCCGCCCACGTGGCGTACGGTCAATTGGGTGATCTCGTAGTCGAACTCGACGAACGCCTCGACGATGACGCGCGTGCGCGTGGCGCGGCCAGCCTCCATCGCGTACTCCCATGCGGCCCGAGCGCCATGGGGTTCACGCACCACCGACTGGCCCTTGCCGGACGAGGACATGACGGGCTTCACCACGCAGGGCGTCCCCAATTCCGCGACCGCCTTGTCCAAATCTGCCGCACTGTCAACGAACCGGTACGGAGACGTAGGTAGCCCGAGTTCCTCGGCAGCGAGGCGGCGAATGCCCTCGCGATCCATGGTCAGGCGGGCGGCACGCGCGGTGGGGATGACGGTGGCGAGGCCCGCCTCTTCCACGTCCAGCAGCACGTCCGTCGCAAGTGCCTCAATCTCAGGAACAATCAGGTGGGGCTGCTCGCGCTCGATGAGGGCCCGCAGGGCCACCGGATCCAGCATGTCGATCACGTGAGCGCGGTGCGCGACCTGATGTGCGGGAGCGTCCGGGTAGCGATCCACCGCGATGACTTC
This sequence comes from Demequina globuliformis, assembly GCF_000975155.1. GTDB lineage: Bacteria > Actinomycetota > Actinomycetes > Actinomycetales > Demequinaceae > Demequina > Demequina globuliformis. The sequence goes on along the minus strand of NZ_BBRG01000001.1, from coordinate 1,295,915 downwards.
GACGCCGAGGCGCATCAGTTCAATCGCTACTTCCTTGCCCAGCTCACCGGAGCCCAGCAGGAGCACGCGGGTGGCATGGGGAGTGAGCGGGGTGCCCAGGATTGTCATGGCGACAGTGTGCCACTGACGTGCGCCCGCCCGTGGGGCGCAAGGTCCCGCCAGTGGGTGGGATCAGCGGTGGCGAACGGCGTCGCGCACGCGGACGAGTCCGTCCAGTGCGGAGTCCACCAGGCCCAACGGGCCCGAGTCTGGGGCGCCTTCAGCAACGAGGTACTCGCCGTTGAACGCGATGCGGAGGACGCTGGGATCCACCGCGGCCATCGCTGCCATCACCTCGTCAGTCAACTCGCCATGCGCGACGTCCAGCTCGCCATGGCGCAGCGACCACCGGTGCAAGAAGGTCTCATCGCTCACGTTCAGCCGCTGCTCCCCCACGATCTGCGCCTCGCGCTCGCTCAGCGGGGAGCCGAACTCCAGCGTTCTGACGTGCCTGGGCAGCTCGACCGCCACAACCGCCGTCTCTCTGCGCTGGAACATCGAGCGCTCGTGTTCGGGAAGCGGCGCACCGTGCGCACGCTCGAGTGCTGCCACGAGGTCGTCGCCCGATGCTGTGTGAGTGAACGCCACGAACCTGGCCCCGTGCGCGGTGCCCCGCACCACGTCGCGGGCGGCCTGTTGGTCGGTTCGGAACGTTGCGGTGCTGAACTGCGTCAGGACCGCGTCGTCGTGAGGCTCATAGGAGTAGCCGCGGGTAGCCGCCTGCGCACCCACGGACGCCATGTTTCCCGAGCGACGCTTCAGCATCCACCACCACAGGGCAGCGATTGACCCCAGAAAGAGGACGGGGAAGATGTTCTCCACGAACACCAAGCCTAGAACTGGACGTTCGGGGCGCGTCGCACTGCGAGATCGACGACCTCGAAGTAGTCCTCGCGAGTGAAGGCGAACATGCCAGCTACGACCGAGGATGGGAAGACTTCAATCTTGGTGTTGAGTGCCCGCACGTTGGCGTTGAAGATGCGGCGACCCGCGGCAATGCGGTCCTCGGTGTTGGCCAGTTCCCGCTGCAATTCGAGGAAGTTCTGGTTGGCCTTGAGGTCTGGGTAGTTCTCCGCAAGAGCGAACAGCCGCCCCAGCGCCTCCGACAGCACGTTCTCCTGCTGCGCCTGCTGCGCCCTGGTCGAGCCGGGCTCGACCGCGGTCGCGCGCGCCTCGATGACGGTTTGCAAAGTCTCGCGCTCGTGTGCGGCGTAACCCTTGACGGTCTCCACCAGGTTGGGGATCAGATCGTGACGGCGCTGCAACTCCACGTCAATTTGGCGCCACGACTCCTGCACCAGGTTCCGCAGCCGGACCAGCGAGTTGTAGAGGGCAATTCCCCACAACACGATCCCCACAATGACGATTGCCAGCGCAACAAAAAACGCTTCCATGGCGGTCCTCCCCCTCGAATGTGAAGCCGAGTCTAGCCGCGCATCACTTGCGCGTCTTCGATTCCGTCACCGTCGGCGTCAACGCCCACCCCTGTATACCTACGGCCGTTCAACACGCCGCCTTCGGCCGCCCAGGCCGGCCCGGGCATCGGCCCGCTGCCATCCACGTCGTGGCGCCCCGAGCCGTAGCCAAGGTCACGGAACTCGCGCAGCACGTGGTCGGGGATACGGCGCGCAATGCCCGTCACCAGCGACAGGCGGGCGGCGAGGTCTTTGGGCGCCACGCGGCCCGGCTCCCACACGTACACCGCGGAGCCTTCGATGCGGATGGCTTTGCCCACGGCGTCCGCCCACGTAAGGCGCTCGATCATGCGTGGGTCCAGGAGCGAGCGCGCGTAGCGGTCGTCGTCACAGATCACGCGCCACAGGCGGTTGAAGTCGTGTGACTCGGTGTCAAGATCGCCGCCACCCACCACGCTCGCGACCGCTTGGCCAATCCCCTCAGGCATGAGGTCAATGCGAGGAAGGTTCACGTCGAGCTCGGCGGCCGTCACCTGGTGCGGCACCACGAGCGCCGGGGAGTTGTCGTCCCTGCGAGGCTCGTAGGCGTGCACGAACGTTGCGCAGGGCATGCCGTTGAACGTGCCGGTCACCACGGACTCCTGGCGCGCGGTCGCGCCGCTGTCAAACGGGTACCCGCGGAACCTCGCGGTGTAGGCACCGGATTGAGCCGTGTAGTCCCAGCCGTGGTCGCGAGCGAAGCGGCGGTAGTCGTCGCTGTGACGCGCCGCACTCCACACGTCGAACGCGAGCCAGATGAGGCCAATGGCGAGCAACCCAAGGGCCACTCCCATGAGGACCGCACTGCCGGAGAAACCAAAAAACCCGGCGAGTCCCAGGCCACTCATGACGGCCGGGGCGCCCCAACGGCGCGCGGAAAAGGACGAGGTCATGGCGTAACTGTAGTGACATTCGTCACACTTCGACAACGCCCTTCCGCTATCCCTGGTACGCCCCCGTTTAGCGGCGGTAAAGGCTAGTTGAGGTCGAGGTCCTCGAGCCCAAACAACGAGATGTACGGCAAGCCCTCGGCCTCGATCTTCTCGCGCGCGCCGGTGTCGCGATCGACGATCACGGCAACTGCGGCAACGGTCGCTCCTGCCTCGCGGATGGCCTCGACTGCGGTCAGCACGGAGCCACCGGTGGTGGACGTGTCTTCCACCGCGACGACGGTACGGCCGGCGATGTCCGGGCCCTCGATACGACGCTGCAGGCCGTGTGCCTTGTTCTCCTTGCGCACCACGAAGGCGTCGAGGTCCTGGCCGCGGGAGGCGGCGGCGTGCAGGAGCGACGTCGCAACCGGGTCGGCCCCGAGGGTGAGGCCGCCAACCGCGTCGACGTCTGCCGTGCCGTAGCCAGCGACCTCGAGGGCGTCCAAGAGCACGTGGCCAACGAGCGGCGCCGCGCGGTGGTGAAGGGTGATGCGGCGCAGGTCGACGTAGTAGTCGGCCTCCTTGCCGGAAGCGAGGGTGATGCGGCCGTGCACGACCGCCAGTTCCTTGATGAGGTCGCGCAGCTGCTCGCGCGGGGTACCGGTGGTCATGCGGACCAGCCTACCGGCGCGCTCTGTGCGGCCGCCCCCTGCCCTCGCCCCTCCGCCAAATGGCTCCATTTGGCTGTTTTAACTCACCTAGACGGGCGTTTTGTGCCACTCCGGCGTGCTCGGCCCAGGTACCCGTCCACCCCACTGAAGGGCCGATGCCGTGGTCACCGGGGCATCGGCCCGCTGCCGTGGTGGCACAAAACAGCCGTTATGACCCCGTAAAACAACGAAATGGAGCCATTTGGCGAGAAGGGGTGGGGTGGGTTAGCGCGAGCGCATGGCCCCCAGGCGCCGGGTCAAGGACTTGGGCACCGCCCGCATGAGCGATCCCGCGATCGCGTACCGCGCCGACGGCGTGACCACCGCGTCCCCGCGACGCACCGCCGCGAGCGCGGAGGACACCACCTGCTCCGGCGTGAGCCACGCGGCGTCCGGGTAGTCGTCACGCATGTGCGCGAGTGAGGGGTGAGAGTGGAACTCGGTGGTCACCAGACCAGGGAGCACTGCCGTCGCCGTCACGTTGGTGCCCTGCAACTGGGAGGCAAGCGCCTGGGTGAAGTCCAGCACCCACCGCTTGTGAGCGGCATACGTCGTGTTCGCCAGGTGTGCGGCCACTGACGACACGTTCAGGATCGCGCCATGGCCGCGCTCCGACATGGCCTTCGCCGCGACCTGAGACAGCCGTAGCGGTGCGGCGACCAGCACGTCGAGGACGGCCTTCTCCGTCTCCCAGTCGGTATCCACGACGTCCTTGCCGATCCCGTAGCCCGCGTTGTTGACCAGCAGGCTGATGGGCCGCTCGGGGTCACCCACACGCGCGGCGACCTTCTCGAGGGCCTGTGGGTCGGACAGGTCCGCCACCAGCACCTCCACCTCGACGCCGGCAGCACCCCGGAGTTGAGCGGCCAGGGTGTCGAGCGCATCCTCGCTGCGCGCAACGAGCACGAGGTTGTGGCGGGCGGCGGCCAGTTGCCAGGCGAACTCTGCGCCCAGCCCCTTGGACGCTCCGGTGATCAGTGCGGTAGCCATGCGCACCAGCGTACGCACGGGTGCTCGCGATGCCCTACGCCGGGCCGGTGCGACCGGTACCGTGGGGCCATGCGATTGGCCACTTGGAATGTGAACTCTGTCCGTGCTCGCTGCGACCGCGTTGTCGACTGGCTGGAGCGTTCGGACACCGACGTGCTCGCGATGCAGGAAATCAAGTGCAAGCCGGAGCAGTTCCCGCGCGAGCCGTTCGAGGCGGCTGGCTATGAGCTTGCCATCCACGGCCTCAACCAGTGGAATGGCGTCGCGATCGCGTCGCGGGTGGGCCTCAAGGACGTCCAGACGTCCTTCCCCCACCAGCCGTCCTTCGGCAAGCCGGGGCAGGACCCCGTCGTGGAGGCGCGCGCGCTCGGGGCCACGTGTGGCGGGATCAACGTGTGGAGCCTGTACGTGCCCAATGGACGCGGTCTGAACGACCCGCACTACGCGTACAAGTTGGCGTTCCTGGAGCAGTTGCGTGAGCAGGCCCTGGGGTGGGCCGATGCCCCGACGGCTCTGGTGGGCGACTTCAACGTGGCGCCCAGAACGGCAGACATCTGGTCCGAGGAAGACTCGGAGGCTGAGACGCACGTGACGGACGAGGCCCGCGCGGCCTTCCACGCGTTCGAGGCCGCCGGCTACGAGGAACTGTCGCGGCGGTTCATCCCTGCGGACAACACCTACACGTTCTGGGACTACAAGCAGCTGCGCTTCCCCAAGAACGAGGGCATGCGCATCGACTTCATCTACGGCTCCGCGCCGCTCGCACAGCGCGCCACTGCGGTCACCATCGACCGCAATGAGCGCAAAGGCAAGGGCGCCTCCGACCACGTGCCAGTCGTGCTGGACATCGAGTCCTGATGACGGGCCCCGAGTTCGCCCCACCAGGGCCGCCTCGCCCCCCAGCGTCCACGCCGACGTCTGGCGGGCCGGGGGGCCCAGGGCCCGGCCCGCGCGGCCCGAGTACGGGACGCACCGGAACGGGACGAACACGCAAAGCCCCCCGCTGGGCACTGTGGGTCACCGTGGTGGCTGGCGTCGCGATCGCGCTCGGCATCGTGTGGGCCGTGATGCTGACGGTGCTCGATGGCCTCCAGGGACCCGCAGACGCCGGCGACACCGGATCCATGCACGCCACCCGCGTGGTGGAGGGCATGTGCCTCGTCACGATTGGCGACGATGGGGCGGTGGGTGAGGTCACCGTCGTGAACTGCCAAGAAAGTCACCGCGCCCAAGTGGTCGCGACGCAGGACCTGCGCATCGAGGTCTACCCCGGCAACGACGCGCTGCTGGATGAGGCGGAGCAGGCGTGTAAGCCGCGCATCCCCATTGACATCCCCGAGGACGCAACGTGGACCACGTGGATTCCGAGCGAGGACTCGTGGCAGCGCGGGGACCGCACTGTCACGTGCGTGGTGGTGAGCGACTCCCCCATCACGGGCTCTTTCCTCGAGTCGACGAGCGAGACCGAGACCACGCAGACGCAGGACGCCTAACCGCCGCGACGCTGCCGCCGCTTCGTCACCGCTACGGAGCGGCGTGTGCGCGCTGGGCGACCGATGCGACGACGGCCTCATCCCCCACGGCCACCAGCCACTCCAGCAGGTTCGCGGGCGTCGCAGGGTTGCCCGCGATCGCGACGCGCGCTTGCGGGCATACGAAGGCGATGGTGGCGAGTTCGCCCGCCGGCGTTGTGGGATCAGCGGCGCGGGCAACGGGGTCAGTCACCGACGCGTGCCGGGTGGGCGCGCACGTGCACTGACCACGGTGGAGGTCTCGCAGGGCCGCACCTTGGGATGGGGCCGATGCCTCACGCGGCCTGGCAGCGGCAGGGGCAGTAAGCGCGTGGTCGCGGGCGGCACGGGACCGGTCGCGCAGCACGATCGCAAGGAGCGTGAGCGGGATGAGCGCCACAAGGCCGAACCATGGCGGCGTCGTGACGTCGCTCCTGGCGACATAGAGACCGGCTGCCAGGGACGTCATCGCAACGGCGAGGTAGGTCACCCGGGTGGTGCCGTGGTGGGCCGCGCCCGGCTTTCCGCCGAGCGCGGCCCCTATGGCGAACAGCACGCCTGTCACGATGAGGACCAGCTCCCCACTGATCCACGACATGCGCGCCCCCCCTTGCCCCCGCCTGTTCGGGTCCCCCCTATTAAGGACGAGGGGTGGCCTGCGATGGCATCAGGCCACCCCTCGATGACTCAAGAATCCCACCGCCCTCTAGACCCGTAAAGCCCACATTTATGTGGGCACTGCGGAGAGGGAACTGTGGAGAGGGCACTGTGAAGTAGGCACCGCGGAGAGGGCCCCTTGGAGTAGGCACTGTGAAGTGGGCACTGTGGAGCCTGCGCCGGTCGACTGTTCCCGGGCATCGGCCCCACCGCCGTGCGCCACACCGTGCGAGCACCGCCACGCGCGCGCCACATGCGCTGCCACCAGCGCTATCGTGTGCTGAGGACATCATTTTCTTGGCGCAGGAGAACCTCCATGGAGCAGTGCAAACGGATCGCTCTCGTGGAAGACCATGCGCTGATCTCCATGGGCTTCACGGATCTGGTGGCCTCTGCCCCGGACATCGAGCTCGTCGCCGCCGTCACGACTGTGCGCGACCTCCCCGCCACTCCGCTCGACCTGGTCGTGCTCGACCTCAGGCTCGCGGACGGTTCCGCGCCCGCAGACAACGTCGCAACAGTGCTGGCGACACGTACCCCGGTGCTGATCTACACCGGCGCAGAGGACCGCACGCTCATCCAGTCCGCCGCACGCTCCGGCGCCTCCGGCCTGGTCCGCAAGTCCGCCGCACCAGAAGAACTGCTTGAGGCTATTCGCGTCGCAGCCGCAGGAGGTGCCGTCTTCACCACGGAATGGGCGGCGGCCATCGATGCCGCCGCTGACCTCGTCGATGCCGGCCTGAGCGAGCGCGAGATGGAAGTGCTCGCCATGTATGCCGCGGGCGAGACCGCCCAGTCAGTCGCCTCCGAGTTGGGCATCTCCAAGGCCACCGTCGCGGACTACGTCATTCGCATCCGGCGCAAGTACTTCGAGGCCGGCCGGCCCGCAGCATCCCGCGTCGACCTGTACCGGCGCGCTATGGAGGATGGCTTGCTCGGATGAGTCCCAGCCACCACGCAGCGCGGCACAGGCTGCAGCGCGTCCTGTACTTCGCGTGCGGCATTGGCGCTGTGGTGTTCGGACTGCTCATGGCGTTTGGGGACTCGGGGATCCTTGCGGCACGCGGCCAGCTCGACGACTGGTACTGGTGGACCGCGCTCATCATTGGTGTGGCACTGCCCTCCACCTACCTCGTCACGGCCTTCACCGTCCCGCTGCGGTACCTGCACGCGATTGCGCTCGTCACCGTGGTCGGCTTCGTGGTGGTTCAGCTGCTGTGGGTGCCGGCCATGCACGAACTCACTTTGCACAACGGCGCCACACCGTGGCTGCAGGGTATTAACGCGCTGCCGTCCACCCTCGCCGGTGTGCTGTTCGCCAACCGTGTGGTCTGGGTCTTCCCTGCCTCGCAACTGTTCCTGGTCCCCCTGGTCCAGTTGTCCTCGTCCGACACCACCGTGGGCGACGCCATCCTGGACGGATGCGGAGCGGTGATCTTCTGCTCCATCCTCACCGGAATGGCGCTGGCTGTCGTGGAATCAGGCGACACCCTGGACGCGGCCTCGAGCAAGGCGCGGCGCGTGGCCGCTCGCCGGTCCATGGAACGCGGCCGGGCGCGCGAACTCACCCGCATCAACGCGATTGTGCACGACGACGTGATGTCCGTGCTGCTCGCGGCCAGCCGCGTGGGCGCGACAGCCGCCGTGAAAGAACAAGCCGCGCGCGCACAAGTAGCCATCGCTAGCCTCACCGAAGCGCCCGACACCACCCACCGCACCTACGAAGGCGCCGAGTTTGTCGCCGCCGTTCGCGGCCTCCCAGCGGACGCCGGAGTGACCGCCCAGGTCCACGACAGCATCGGCCCGTCAGCAGTCCTCCCTGGCGCAGCCGTCGCCGCGCTCACGGAAGCAGCCTCCGAGGCGCTGCGCAACTGCGCCCAACACGCGGGGCCGCAGGCAACGATCCAGCTCGACGTCGAAGTATCCGCCACCGGGGCGTCCATCACGATTCATGACGACGGCCCCGGATTTGACCCCCAGGACGTGGACCCCCGTCGCCTCGGAATCGCGGTATCCATCGCGGAACGCATGCACTCGGTCCGTGGCGGCAGTTCGATGATCACGTCGCGGCCCGGCGAGGGGACAAGCGTCACCGTCTCGTGGAGGCAGCAGTGACCGCGCCCGCCGCATCGATGCCACCCGCGTCGCCCACGCCACCAGAACCCACCGCCAGTGAGACGCTTCACGGCGACGTGCGTGCCGCCGACCTTCTCCCGCTGTCCGGGCCCCCGGCGCGTGTCATCGTGGGCCTGTTCGTCATCACGAACACGCTGTTCGCGCTCGGCAACCTCGAACACGTGGCGCGGTCATGGCAGGCGTTGGCCGCCGTGGTCCTTATCTCCGCTGCAGGTCTCTTGGTGGTCCGGCACCGCCCCTCCCCGTTCCCGCTCAGCGACTGCTTTGTGATCCTCGCCTGCCTCACAGCGGGCAATGCGATGGTGTTCACGAACCTGCTAGACCACGACGACCTGGGGCGTGCGACGTGGAATCTTGGCTCAGCCACGTGGGCGCTGTTCTTTGTGGCGATGCGCGGCCGCATCGGCATTGCCTGGCTTGGCATGGCCGTCATGCTCGCCCAGTGCACAGAGTGGGCGATCCGCACTGATCGCGGCGCGCTCACGGGCCTGTCGATGCTGGACACCCACATTGGGATCCTCGCCGTCGGGTCACTGTTCGCCCTGTCACTGCGCCGCACCGCGCAGCAGATCACGGACCTGAACCACCGCACCGTCGATGGCGCCTCAGAGGCGGCGGCCGCAGCGGCGAGTGCGCAGATCAGGCGCACCAGGGCCGACGAGCTGGCTCAGTTGGTCACCCCGCTACTCGAACGCATTGCTTCAGGCGACGACCTCAGCGACGCCGAGCGCGGCGCCATGGCGCGCGCGGAGGCACAACTGCGCGACGGCGTACGTGGGCATGCGATCGCGCTGCCCAGCGTCGTGGAGGCGACCAACCGCGCGCGTGAACGCGGGGTGGCCGTGACTTTGCTGGACGACCGCGGGTCTCAGGTCGCGGATGGGCATGCGGTCGCGCGCATGGTGAACGCGATCGTCGCCGCATTGGACGCGACCTGCACCGGTGACGTCACGGTGCGCCTGCACCCCGAGGGGCGCCCGGTGGCACTGACGATCCGCACGTCTTCCGGCGACGACGTCACCCGGGTCTCTCTCGACGAGCGAGGGCTTCCCCGCGAACGCACTCACTAGCGGCGCGGGGCAGACCGCAGTGGCTGGGTCGGCGCGCTGCGAGCGGAGCGTTCCGTGCCCGCACACAAGAACGGCGCCCGGACCGAAGGGGTCCGAGCGCCGTCGCGCGAGTAGACGCGTTACTTGCTGAGAGCCTTGGCCTTGAGAGCCTCGAACTCTTCCTGCGAGATGGCGCCGGAGTCGAGGAGCTCCTTGGCAGCCTTGATCTCACCGGCGGGACCAGCCTCCGACATGAGGTTCTTGGTGTACTCCACCTGTGCGGCGTGCACAGAGGCCGCCTGCTGAGCGTCGCGGCGGGACATGCCACGGCCACGAGCGATCAGGTAAATCAGGGCGCCCAGGACGGGCAGCAGGATGACGAAGATGGTCCAGAGCGTCTTGCCCAGACCCCCAAGCTCCTGGTCACGGAAGATGTCCATGATGATGCGGATGATGACCACGAAGAACGCGACCATGACGAAGATCCACAGCGTCAGGAACAGAATGTCGAGAATGCTGGCGAAGAAGTCCACGGGGTTGCTCCTTGAGAAACGGAAATGTTGCGGTCTCCGCGCTCAAGCGGCGACGTTGTTAGCCTAGCGGCTCTGCGCACCCAAAACGAGGCGGCGCAGCGTGGGAAGGGGAACCATGCCGTAGCGCAGGACTGCGTCGTGGAAGAGGCGAATGTCGAAGTTCTCTCGCGACTGGGCCTCAGCACGGATTGACTCGATCTCTCGCCGGCCCACCATGTATGCCAGCGCCTGCCCTGGCAGGCCGATGTAGCGGTCCACTTCCTGCGTGATCTGGTCCCGGCTCAGCGGACAGTGGGCAACCATGTAGTCGATGGCCTCGCCGCGAGACCACCCCAGCGCGTGCATGCCCGTGTCAACCACGAGGCGGCAGGCGCGGAGCGAGTCGGCGGCGAGGATACCCATGCGGGCCATGTCGGACGAATACAGCCCCATCTCATCCGCCAGCCGCTCCGTGTACAGGCCCCACCCCTCGAGGTAAGCCGTCACGTTGAGGTGCTTGAGGACGGGGTGGAGGTTGTCGGCTTCCGCGTGTAGGGCGAATTGCAAGTGGTGGCCGGGAATGGCCTCGTGAAAGGCGATGGCCTCAAGCTCATAGGTAGACCACACCGCCGGATCCGCTGCGTTGAAGAAGAACTCGCCGGGCTTGCCTGCGGCCGGTGACGGCGGCGAGTAAAACGCGACCGGTCCCGCCTGGGTGGCGTGCGCAACACACGGCGACTGCGGGATGGTTGCAAACCACTGGGGCGCAGCCGCAGTGGCGCGCTCGAGCGCCGCCGTTGCATCCGCAACGATGTCCTCTCCCGAGGTGTAATGCATAGACGAGTCGTCGCGCAGCCGTGCGTAGATCTCCGCGTTGTCGTCCGTACCAAGAAGCGGTCCAGCCACCTCCCGGTACTCGACCTCCAGGGCGTCGATGACCTGGAGGCCAAGCTCGTGAACCTCGGCGGCGCTCATAGGCACCGTGGTGTACGCGTGGACAAGGCGCTCGTACAGTTCCGCGCCGCCCTCAAGGTGGACCAGACCCGGCTGCTCCTCCTGACGGCCACGGCGCGCGGCCGCGTCCAGCGCCTCTGCGCACCGTTCCAACGCCGGCACCACGTGCTCGCGCACCGTCATGTCCCGCTCCTGAGCCCAGTGGCCAGCGTCGGTGGCGCGCGTGGGGGCGGCCTGGGCCATCAGCGGCGCGGGCTCAGCCGCGAGCGCACGCAAGGACTCAGCGGTGCGGCGCAGGTGCAGCGCCAACGCGACCCGTCCTTCAAGCGCCGCCGCCTGCACCACCGCCACCATGTCGTCGAGCATGGTGGGCAGCGCTCGCAGCTTGGCGATGTAGGCCTCGCCGTCCTCGTCGCTTGCCAGCGGGAACCGTGCCAAGAACACCTGTGCGAGGGCAAGTACGCCCATGTGCGGGTTGACGTCTCCCAGTTCCACCGACCACTGCAACTGCACGGCCTCAGCGCGAGCGGTGTGGATCACTGCGTCGCGAAGGGCCACGGCGTGCGGATCGGTCTGGTCGATCTCGCAGGACTCCGCCTGGTCGGCGAACTCGTGAAGCACACGCTGCCGCTCAGCGACACCTTCGGGAGACACGTCCTCCCACTCGGCGAGCCGCTCGAGCGAGCCGTCCCACATGAGCCGGTTGATGTCCGTGCTCTGTCGATAGGCGTAGTAGTCGTCGGCCAGATCAGTCAGTGTGCTCACCCTTCGACCCTAACCTTTCGCCGACGGTCCGCGACGACAAGGCCAGCGCCCAGCCCGAGCAAGGCGATGGCAACGCCCACGTATGGCATGGGGTTGGGGCCGGTGTGCGCGAGCGACTGGGGCACGTGAGGAGTGTGTGCCGCGGGCTCCGGCACGGGCACGGGCCGGTGCGGAGTGGCAGGAGTCTCCGTGGTCGTCACGCGCGTGGTCGGCGTCACCTGCGTGGGCGGGGTCACCTGCGTGGGCGGGGTCACCTGCGTGGGCGGGGTCACCTCGCCAGGGTTCAGCGGAGTGAGCTTCGCCGGTACCAGCGGGGGTGTCGCGATGGGGGTCGGGGTGGGAGTCAGGGTCGGCACCCGGTGCGGGGCTACGACCGGCGACGGCACCAAACCAGGCGTCGCAACCGGAGTCGGCGTCGGCACCAAGCTCGGCACCAGCGACGGAGCCACCACCGGCGACGGCACCAAACCAGGCGTCGCAACCGGAGTCGGCGTCGGCACCAAGCTAGGCACCTGGTGAGGTGCCGCGTGCGGCGTGGCGACGGGGACCAGTGAGGTCGGGTTTTCCAACGACACCGCGGCGGTGCCGGAATCTGCTGTCACTGTGGCCGACCGAGATCCGGTGGCGGTGACGTGGTCGCCGGAGAACTCGGGGGCGGCGAACCACACGCCGTCAACGGCGGTAACGCCCTCGGTGAGGGTGACGGTGGCGCCCGCAGGGATGCGAGCCACGGTGGCGCTCTCACCATCCGAGACATTCACGGTGCCGTGATCGCTCCGGCCACCGGCACTCCAGGACCACTGCACGGGGAACGACGCACCGCCGACCATGTCGGAACCGGGCCCGGTGACGTCCTTGGTGATCTTCAGCGCCCACATGGGTGTTCCCGCTGCAGCACCGCCCGCGGCGGCTTCGTAGGTCACCGAGCGGGTGGTGTGCTGGGTGGCGACCTGGACAGCGTTGTCGTACACCTCGCCGTTGAATGCGTCGCGCGGGTAAGCCGTGGTGTAGTTCAACAGGTATACGCCCCCGTCGACCGCGCACGCGGTGTCCGTGATGTCGACTTGCAGGACGTGCTTGCTGGCGTCAGAGGACGCTGAGGTCCATGAGTGTGCATCCATGTGCCGGTTGGTGCCGAGTACCTGGCACGCGACCTTGATGGAACTCATGTCCACCGTCAGGCGGTCGGAGTAGGTGTCCCGCACCGTCAGCGCGCCGCTGCGGGGCAGGGTGGCGTCGACGCGTACGGTCCACGCGGCTGAACGGGCGTTGTTGTCTGCCTTCACGCTCTTGCGCAGGCTGCTGGGAGCGCTCCAGTCCTTGTGCGCGGTGGCAGTGCCGATCCCCTGCACGCTCGCTTCGTTCCTCACGGAGGCGTGCGTAGCCGTGGCAGGCACGTCGGTCGAGTACTTCACGATGTAGGTGCCGGTGCAGTTGCCGGTGATACCCAGCTCGAATCCGTCGCTGGTCTCTGTCACCTTGAGGTGCTGGCTGCCCACCGCGGAAGTGTGGCCGCTGTCGGCAGCCTTGCAGGTCACGGAGGGTGTGCGGTGAAGCGAGATGTCTGAAGCGTCCACTCCTGACGCAGTCCAGGCATCGGCCAGGTCCACACGCCCAGGGTGCGCCGGCAACGTGACTTCCCAGTCGATGCGGTGCGCGTCCGCGGATGAACCGACGGCGCGCTTGGTGACGTCAGTACGCGGGACGTAAGCGTGGTGCACGGTCGGACGGGTGGGTGATGGCGTCCGAGGGGTGAGGTCGAGTGCGACAGTGTGGCGGACACCGGCGAGGTCGGTGAGGGCGACTTCCTGCTGATGGGTGGTGGCGTGGGCCGTGACGGTGATCCACACGTCGCCGTGGACGTTGCTGTGGTGTTCGACGTAGTCGCCGGTCACGCAGTCGATGGCGCGAGGCGTGACGGTGCAGGTGCCGACCTCGTCGCCCGCGGAGTCCAGGAGGGGGAATGGGGCAATGTCGTGGCCGGTGAGGGCCGGCGGGAGGTCGAGTCCGAAGTGCTGGCCGGCGACGGTGCCGGTCGGCAGGGCCCATTGGGCTTTAAGGGTGAGGGGTGAGCCGTCGGTTGCACGGGCTGCATCCGTGGACACCTGGGTGATCGCGTCCACTGCGGCGGGAGGCGCGGGGTTCGGCACGTCAAGCGAGTCGACGTCGGCGACGGGGGTGGCTGAAGGCTCGGGGGTGGCGACGGGCGTGGGTGCGCGGGCGCCGGCGTCGTTCTCGGTACTGGCGCGCGTGGCAGCCGTTGCTGCCGCAGTCGGCTGGGGCGAGGGCTCTGGAAGGGCCGATGCCGGCACGTCGGCCGTCGAGGGCTCAGCCGGGGTGGGGGTGGGCACAGTGGCGTCGGGGCTCGTGACGGGTGCGGGAGTGGCGGCGTCGTCAACCGCTGCAACGGCGGCCGAGTCTGCGCTCGCGGCGAGCGCTGGGGTGGCGCCGGCGAAGCCGACGACCATTGCTACGACTGCGATGGCGAGCACCGCGATGGCACGGGCAAGAACCCGTGGCAATGACAGGGGGTGAACGGTGGACAGTGGGGACCACATGGCGAACTCCTATAAGCGAGGTGGGGACCGGACTCGCCTGGAGTGTGAAGATCAATCTTGGTGTTCGCCTCGAGGCGGTGACACCGGCTGGTCATATCGTTGTGACCAGTTCCATCATCCCTGTGTGATCTCGCTCACACTTGGGACTGTGGTCCCACTCTCTGCGCGCAGCCACCGATGGCTCTGCGGCTATCGAGGGCGCAATGGCGGGCTCGCTGCGCCCGCTGAGTCCCTGATCCCGCGAACCACCTCCCGCAGCGCCTCAAGCGCCGTGTACGACGGAGCCCACCCCCACTCATCCCTCACTCGCGAGGTGTCCATGAGGGGCGCACCGCTACCCATGTCGATCCAGCCGGGACTCACAGGAAGCGCCCGAGCATTCCAGCCCGCCGAGACCGCGGCGCGCGCCGCAGGGACCGGCACGTCCCTCCAACGGCCGCCGGACAGCACGCTCGCGACTTCCTCGCCCCCCAACACGCCGTCAGCAGCAACGTTGAAGGCTCCGCCCGTACTGTGACGAATCGCAGCCAGATAGGCCTCGCCGATGTCGTCCGCGTGCACTGCCTGCAGCCGCAAGCCCGTCGGCCACGGCAATACGGGGAGATGACCGGAGAAAGCAACGCCGGGCATCCACTTCCCCAGGAAGTACCTCGTCATCTGTGAGCCCGCGTCGCGCTGGAAAATCAGCGCGGGTCGCAGGCGTGTCAGCACCACCTCGGGGTGGTCCCGTTCGAAGGCGTTCAGCAGCAGCTCGACATCTGCCTTGTCGACGCTGTACTCGGAGGCGGGAATCCCCCGCACAGGCCAGGTCTCGTCATGCAGTGCGTCGTCGTGCGCCGGCGAGTAGGCGCCCACCGACGAGGCGACGACGACGTGCCCCACCCCGGCGCGCGCCGCTGCAGCGAGCACGCGGCGAGTGCCGTCAACGTTGGTGCGGCGCAGGAGCTCGCGGTCATGGTTGGGCTGAATCGCCCATGCCAACTGCACTACCGCGCTAGCGCCCTGCATGGCGGCGACCAACGCGGCCTCGACCGCCTCACCGTCGTCTGCCGCGACATCAGCGCTGACCCACCGGGCCACGTCGTAGGGCGCCGGGGGCGTTGACCGCGGTGTGCGGCGCGCCACGGCGACCACCTCGGTCACTTCTGCGGCCCCACGCAAAGCCCGCAACAGGCCCGTGCCAGCGTTGCCGCTGGCCCCTATCACCGCCACCTTCATGAGTCGACGCTCGCCGCGGCGGTGGCGCTCGCGTTCGGGTCGAGCACGACCTTGATGCACCCGTCATGCTTCTTTTGGAACATGTCGTATGCGCCAACGGCGTCCTCGAGCGCAACCCTGTGAGTGCGCAGGTCGAGCACCCCCAGGGGGTCAGCAGGGTCGGAGACATGCGGCAAAATGTCCGGGATCCATCGCAGCACATTCGCCTGCCCGAACCTCAGCGTCAGTTGCCGGTCAAAGATCTCCATCATCGGCATCGGATCAATCGCGCCGCCGTACACGCCCACCACCGACACCGTGCCACCGCGACGAGCCAGCGCAATCGCGGTGTGCAGGGCATCGAGCCGGTCGACGGCGGCGTGCTCCATGAGTGGCTCCGCCAGTGCATCGGGCAGGCGACTCACCACGCTGTGACCCATGTGCGCGACCGGTGAGCCGTGCGCTTCCATGCCGACAGCGTCGATCGAGCCATCGACGCCCCTGCCGCCCGTGCGTTCCCGCACGGCCGCCACCACATCGTCGACGTCGTTCAGGTCAATAACGTCAATGCCGTGCCGGCGCGCCATCGCGAGGCGTTCGGGAACCGAGTCGAGTCCAATGACCGTGCTCGCCCCTCGCAGCCGCGCCACGCGCGCCGCCATCTGCCCAATGGGTCCCAGTCCCACCACAGCGACCGTGCCACCATGCGGCACGTTCGCGTACTCGACCGCCTGCCATGCGGTCGGGAGTACGTCAGACAAATACAGGTAACGCTCGTCCGGTTCGCCATCATCGGGGACCACCACCGGGCCCACGTGTGCCTGCGGAACACGCACGTACTCGGCCTGGCCGCCCGGAACGGAACCGTACATGCGCGTGTAGCCAAACAACGCCGCGCCCTTGCCTTCTTCCGTGACCTGGGTGGTCTCGCACTGAGACTGCAGGCCGCGCCGGCACATGAAGCAACTCCCGCACGCGATCCCGAACGGCACCACCACGCGGTCGCCCGGGGACAGCCGTGAGGCTTGCGAGCCCACCTCTTCCACCACGCCCATGGCCTCGTGGCCCAGGATGTCGCCTGGCGACAGGTAGGCACCCAGCATCGAATACAGGTGCAAGTCCGAGCCACATATGGCGGTCGAGGTCACCCGAATGATGGCATCGGTTGGGTCGACGATGGTGGGATCAGGGACGGTCTCGACTCGCAGGTTCTCACGTCCTTGCCACGTCAATGCGCGCATTGGTCAGCCCCCAGCGCTTCGTTGCGTTGCATCATGCTTCCTCCCGGTCGCGTGCTCCATACCGAGCCGCCGCTACCGGCAGGTCGGCTTCAGGAGTAACGCAAGCGAGGCCACCATGCTTCCCCGGAAACGGCGAAGGCCCCCACCGCGAGGTGAGGGCCTTAACCATCAAAAGCGCGCCCGGAGGGATTCGAACCCCCAACCTTCTGATCCGTAGTCAGATGCTCTATCCGTTGAGCTACGGGCGCGTGGCCCATCAGGGCCGAGACACGAGTATACAGGCTTTTCGATGTCCCGAAGAACACCGGCCAGCCCCTCTCGCGGCAGCGGAGACGGTGGGATTCGAACCCACGGATGGGTTACCCCATCACATCCTTAGCAGGGATGCACTTTCGGCCGCTCAGTCACGTCTCCATGAGTGGTGCCCCCACAGGGTACCGGTCGCGGGCCGCGCTGAGCAAAGCGGCCCGGCCCCCGGAGGGGCATGAGCGGAGAGTGTGGGATTCGAACCCACGGAGACGCTAAAACGCCTCAACGGTTTTCAAGACCGTCACCTTCGGCCACTCGGTCAACTCTCCCGTCAGGACTCACGCCCTGGCCGTGCCATTGTGCCAGCCTTCTGGCATCCCTGGCGAAACGACGCGGAGTTCGTAGATCTCCGCCACCTTGGCGAGGTCCGCATCATAGGTGCACACGGTGTCGATATGGGGGTGAGCGACCGCCGCGCCCAGGTGCAACGCCGCGAACGGACGCAACACCGCAGACGCATGCGTCGAGATGCCGACGTTTTGGTCGGAAAACCGGATCACCGGCACCTTGGTACGAATCTGCTCGACCACACCAAACGCGCGCGACTTCTCTTCACGGGGATACAGTTCCGCCGTCTGCCGCACCTCAGTGAGGCCCAACTGGGTGGTCGCCACCTGATCGAGCCGTGGCAGGACCCACGCACTGAACTCGTCGAAGTACCGCACGCCAGGCAGAAACCTGCACAGTGCGGAGCCGTCGAGGTAGATCACGCGAGACAGGATAGCCCGCGCGGGCCAGCCGATGCGTACGCGCCGTTGCGCACGCATCGGCCGTCTATGGTCAGCTCCCCTGGAGCTGGCGCATCGCGAGCTGAACGACCGCGATCAGGGCTTGCTTGGTGGCGGACTTCTCGCGGGCGTCCGTGTACATCATGGGCACCTCGTCGGGAATGCCGAGCGCCTCGCGCACATCCTCGAGCTTGTGACGCGCCACGCCATCGAAGCAGTTCACGCAGACAATGAACGGCACGCCGCGTCCCTCGAAGTAGTCCACGGCGGGGAAGCACTGCTCAAGACGTTCCGTGTCCACGAGGACCACGGCGCCAATAGCGCCGCGCACCAGGTCGTCCCACATAAACAGGAAGCGATCCTGTCCAGGCGTGCCGAACAGGTACAGCCACAGCGAGCCGGGAAGGGCGATGCGACCGAAGTCCATCGCCACCGTGGTCGTGGTCTTGCGGTCCGTCACGCCGCCTGCGTCGTCGACGCCAAGGGACTTCTCCGTCATCGCCGCCTCAGTGTTGAGGGGATCAATGTCGGAGATGGAGCCGATAAAGGTCGTCTTGCCCACGGCAAAGCCGCCAGCAATCACGATCTTGACGACGGTAGGAGCGACGTGCGGGGCGCTGGGCGCGACCGCGGCGTCAGAGGGCTGCGATGCCATCAAGGACACTCTCCAGAAGACTGAGCGACAATTCGCCGGACTCGTCATGCGTTGACTTGTCGTTGACGGTGCCGCCGGTATGAATCACCAGGTGTTGTTCAGTAGCAAGGTCCGTCACCAAGACACGGACCACTCCCAGCGGCAGCCGGGTGTGGGCCGAGAGCTCGGCGATGGATTGATATTGACCCTCAGCGAGCTGAAGGATCTTTTTCTTCTCCGGGGTCAGACCCCGGGAATTCTGTGCGTCGGGGCGCGCTTCCACCAGGGCCTCCATGGGAAGGTCCTTGCTGGCGGCACTCACGCGCCCACCGGTCACGGCATAGGGCCGGACTGTGTAGGCCTCGTCGTCGTAAGCCTGATCACTCATGGTCTGCCCCTAGGCGCGAATTTCACCGTCGGTCGGCAGGTTCTGGCGCATCTCGGTGATCAGCTGCGGCGTGAGCGCGTTTTCCGTACGCGACACGAGCAGCGTCATCTCGTAGCCCACCAGACCCACATCGCACGTGGAGTCGGCGGCCACGGCCAGAACCGAACCGTTGGACACGCTCATCAGGAACAGGAAGAGCTCGTCCATCTCGATGATGGACTGACGCACCTCACCTGCCTGGAGCTGGCGCGCGGCGCCACGCGTCAGGCTTGCCATACCCGAGACCACTGCGGCGAGCGTGTCGCCGCCCGTGCGGTCCAGGTTCTTCGACATCGCCATCAGTAGGCCGTCGGCACTGACGACGAGCGTGTGGCGGGTGCCGGGCACCGTCTGGACGAAGTTGTCCAGGAGCCATCCGAAGTTGGTGGCCTCCGTACTCAGCTCGGTCACTGGTCCTCCTTGAGGTTGCTGCTCCCTGTAGGGAGCGCGTGTAGGTGGTTGAAGATCATCATCAGCGGCTACTGCTGCGATCCGGGGTTGCTCGGGATATTGTCCATCGACTCAACGTCCGAGCGGGCCCGCTGAGTGCCAGAGTAGAAGGAACTGAACCGTTGGCGCACTGCGTCGGCGTCACGTTCTGCCGGCTTGACCTCGGCTTCGGCCTCCAGAGGCTTCACCTCGACCTTGGGGGCGTCGGACGGACGGCGCTTTTGCAGGCCCGCACGGGTCTTCTCGATCTTGGGCCGTTCAGAAGCCAGCGACGACAGTTCCGAGAACACCGCAGAGGTGACGTCGGGCTCATCGTGCTCGAGCGGCTCGGGCTGAATGATCGGCTGGTAGCCGCCCGCAGCGTTCTCGGGCTCGGCGGCCTGCAACGCACTCTGGCCGGCGGCCTCCCACCCGGTCGCACGTGCCAGGTCGTCGGGCGTGAACGACGTGGGGCTGTCGGTCGGCGTGGGCTCGGGCCACTGTTCGGCCTGAGGTGCTTGAGGCTCGGGCTCAAACGACTGGGCAGGCTGGAAGGACTGCGGCTGGGCCTGGGGCTCAGGCGCGAATGCCTGCGGTGCAGGCTCGTACGCACGGGGCTGGTCCGCGGACGGTTCGGGGACCGGTGGTGCCCAGGCTTCTGCGGCCGATGCCTGCGATCCGGCGTACGCCGGCGGCGCCCAGGGCTCCGGTTCCGCTGGGGCGGGCTCGGGCTCGGGTGCGGGGGTCGCGACGGGCATGAACGATGCCCGCTGAGGCGCCGAATCCGGCTGCGCGGGGGCATCCGCCTGAGGCGCGGGCTCGGGTGCCGGTTCGAAGGTGGCAGCCGATGGCGCGGAGGCGGGTGCTGCCGACTGCGCAGACACGGGGCTCTCCTGGACCGGTGCCGGGGACTCCGACTTGCCACGCCCAAACAGGCGGGAGAAGAAGCCGGGCTTGTGGTCGTCCTCGACCGCGCTCTGGATCAGTGCGTCCAGCTGCGGCGAGTCCGCGGAGGCAGCCGCGACGGGAGCCGCGGATGCTGCCGACACAGGTGATGGGGTCCGGGTCCACGGCTGCGGGGCGACGACCGGGGTCTGAGGGGCCGACGGGTCGATTCCCACCCATGGCTCTGGAGCGGCGGGCTCTGGGGCGCTCGAGGAGAACGGCTGACCGTAGCCGGGCTCATCTTGCGTCTGCTCGCTGGGCTGCTCGGGCACGGACCATGGGGCGGGTGCGATCGCTTCGGGCTCGTCATCCACGACCGAGGGCTGCTCGGGCGCGCTGGCGGCGGCACCAAAGACGGGCGCGAACGGATTGACCGGCGGAGCGGCTTGAGGGCTCGCTTCTTCCGCGTCTTCGTACGCTTCCTCGGCTGCCGGCTCGTCATCCTCAAGCGAGGGGATCACGAACGCAGCGGCGGGATCGAACGCGGGTTCCTGGGCTCCGGGCAAGGACGGCTCGTGCGCAGGCTGCGGAGTCTCCGCGGCGCGCGCATCGTCGTGCAGGATTTCCGGCGCGAGGGACGGCTGCTCGTTGACCTGAGGCGCGGGCATGTCGCCCGCCTCGGTTGCTGGCGCCTCGTCGGCGGCATTGTCGTCACTGCCCGCAGGCTGCTCGTCGTCACGGATCGCGGCGAACTGGCCCGTCGTCGCGGCGTCGAACTTCGGCATGCGGAAGCCTGCGACGCCAGCGTCGGCGTCGGGCTCAAGCTCGTACGTGGGGATGGGTTCGGGCTCCGGCTCCGGTTCGGGCTCGGGCTCGGGCTCGGGTGCCGCTGCGGGTGCGCTGTCTGTGGCTGCGGGCGCCGCGAAGGCATCCTGCGCGTCCCACGGCTCGGCTGCCGTGGCACCGGCGTGCTCGTCGACACCGCCAGGCACCGACTGAGCGGAGCGGTCGCGCCCGCCAAAGAATGCGGCCGCAGAGAACGCGGCCGCGCCAGCGGCGGCGGCACCAGCAGCCGTCGCCACGCCCGAGGAGTCGTCGCCGGAAGCATCGTCGTCCGGCTCCAAACCGGGCACTACTGGAGCGGCGTCGGCCTCGTCGGAGCCAAGAGCATCGGCCTCCTGCTCGGGGCGGCGGCGCGAGGGCAGCGGCGCAGCGCCGCCCACTTCCTGTTCGGTCTCGCGGCGCGACCGGAAGCCACGGAACATCGACGCGCGCTCCTCGGCCGACTGTGGCGCGATCTCCCCAGCGGGAACGGCAGGCATGAAGCCCGAGTCCGCCTCGGCAGCCAAGGCGCTCAGCTGTGCGTCCGTGGCGCGGGCAGGAAGGCCCACGACGGACTTGCGCTCGTGGTCCTCGTCCGCTGCGGTGGGCGCCGTCCGGCGACGGCGTGCAGGGAGGCCCGCCGCGCTGGAGCCGTCTGTCAGCGACTCGGGGTTGGTCGGCTCAGCCTCAGGGGCCGCAGCGGCATCCGCAGCAATGAGCTCATCGATGGAGTTGCCGTCAGTTGCCGGCGCCTGTCCGCGAGCGGGCAAGCCACCCCGGGCGGGCAGCGAGTCACCGCGTGCCGGGAGCGCGTCGCCGCCGCGAGCGGGCAGTGCGTCGCCACCGCGCCCAGCGAGGATCGCGCCCTCTTCGACGGCAGCGGGCGCGTACGCCGCTCCCGCCAAGGCTGCGGGGGCGGCAGCCGGACGGTTGTGGTCGGGAGCAGCCGGCGCGGACGCAGCAGGCGACGTGGTCTGCGGAGCGAACGCGTCGGGGGCATCCGTGGCGAACAGTGCCGACGGCAGCGTGACCGTCGCGACGGTGCCTTCACCCTCGCGGGATTCGATGGACACGGTCGCACCCACACGGCGGGCAATACGACCGACCACGAACAGGCCCAGTCGCTGCGCACCCAGAATCTCGGACGCAGCCGTCGAGGCCACACGCGCATTTGCGTCACCGACCTCGGACTCGGTCATGCCGATGCCATCATCGGACACGGTCACGATGTAGCCCGCATCGGTACGCGACGTCGTCACGGTGACCGGCGAGCCCGGGTCAGAGAACACCGTCGCGTTCTCGAGCAGCTCCGCGAACAGGTGGGCGGTCGTCAACGCGGCGTGACCGAGCATCGCGGGGTCGTCGTGCAGGTCGAGCTCGACCCGCTCGTACAACTCGATCTCGGACGATGCCGTACGGATCACGTCGGACA
Source organism: Demequina globuliformis (assembly GCF_000975155.1). Lineage (GTDB taxonomy): Bacteria > Actinomycetota > Actinomycetes > Actinomycetales > Demequinaceae > Demequina > Demequina globuliformis. The sequence goes on along the minus strand of NZ_BBRG01000001.1, from coordinate 1,273,604 downwards.
GCGGCATGGGCCGGCGCAGACGGCGGCCGGTGTCGATGCCTGCGAGCACCAGCAGCGACTCCGAGTTACGACGCATTCGGGTAGCGAGGTGGTCCAGCGCGAACAGCTTGGTCAGCGTGTCCGGGTCGTCCTCAGTGCGCTCCATGTCATCAATCGACGCGAGCTGGCGGTTCAGCAGCACCTGGTCGCGACGCGCGACGTTGACGAACATCTCAGAGATCGATCCACGCAGAGCGGCCTGCTCAGCCGCAATGCCCAGCGTCGTGGCATTAATCGCGTTAAAGGCATCGGCCAGACGGCCCACCTCATCCTGCGACTCCACGGGGATCTGCACCTCGGACACGTCCACGTCTTCACCGGGGACCGCGACACGCTCCACGAGACGCGGAAGCTCGGTACGCACGGCGGTAGCCGTCGTGGTCAGGCGGCGCATAGGACCAACGATGCGGCGAGCGATCAGGAGCGCCACCACGAGCGAGAACCCAATAATCACGACGGCCGCGACGGCGGTCAGGATGGTCTGGAGAAGCGCAGACGAGCGAGCCGACGACGCGGCGCTCTCGACGCGGTCCCACATCTCGGTGCGAATATCCTGGTAAACCGCGACTTCGGCCTCAACCTGAGCGGGCCAGTTGGACTCGCGCTCACCCACCAGGGCCGCGTTCAGGCCGGACAGCACCTGGGTTCGCACGGAGACAAACGAGTCGGCGTCGCCGTCGACGTCAGCCGCAGAGGCGCCATAGCCGGGCACCTCGGGAGCACCGTCGATACCAGCGTTCGCCTGCTGCGAGGAAGACAATGCGATGTCCGTGCGCGTGGTCATCGTACGAACCTGCGCCTCTTCACCGGGGAGGTACTCACCCGCACGGATCAGGCGCTGCGTCACGGCTTCCTCGAAGAGCATGGACTCGACGAGGAGGTCAAGGTCGGCGAATGCCTGCAGGTTCGACACGATGTCCGAGTTGCCCATCGTCACGCCCACGACGTTCGAGGACCGCACGGTCGCGTCAATCACCGCGGAGTAGAAGTTCGTCAGGAAGGACACGTTGACGCTGGCGTCCATGGTCGACTGACGGATCTGCGGCAGCGAGGCGAGTGCTTCCTCTGCCTCGTTCAGGACCGCGATCGCCTGCTCGTTCTCAGCGTTAACCTGCAGCAGCGAAGAGTCGACACCGAGTTGCTGCACCGAGCTGTTCACGGCGTTGGCCGCCTGCTCGAGCTCCGAGCGGTACTCCTGCGGCTCGGTGAAAAGGTTGGTGGCGAAGGAAGACTCGTTTCCGATACGGAAGGCGAGCGCGGCGAGCGGCACGTCAAGGTCGTACTCATCCGGCAGCGAGTCCGCGAGCGCGTCAACGGCATCCGCAGCAGACTCATACCCGCTCTGCATTCCGGCAATGGCGTCCTCGGTGGGGAACACGACCCAGCCGCCGGATTCCTCGGTCGGCACGCCAATGGTCACTGAGCGAGGGTCAGCAAGGTACGCGCCCGAGGCGGTGCGCGAGATTGCGGAGTCGAGCTCGGTCTGAATCTCCTCGACCGACGGCCCCTCTGCGGTGATCTCGGAGTCCGCGGCGAGCACGTCGAGTTGTTCCTGGATGTCGGCCAGCGCGGCGTCAGTGGAGTCGTAGGAGTCGTCCAACTTGCTCCCGCCGTCCTGAATGGCGTGCACAAAGTTGGTCGCGGCCCAGCGTTCGTTTTGGAAGTCGCCTTGGACGTCCTGGATCGACGTTAGGACGCCAAGGACTCGCTCGGCGTCGCGGGCCTGGCCCAGCGACTGAGCGGCCTGCGCGACAATGAAGCCTGCGGCAAGGATGAGGACCAGAATTGGCACGGCGACAACCGCCAGCACCTTGCCCCGGATACCCAGTCTGTCGAGCATTTACCCTCACCCTCACGAGCCATCATGATCCGCCACACACGAATCACCGGGGCGACGTCACTGCCGTCCCGGCTCCTCGGGTTATCGGCGCGTCCACCAACAACCTTGAAGAGATGTGAGCCCATCTTTGAGTGGACACGCTATAACGTGGCGGTGACGACGCGAAACCTTAGGGGTGCGGTGTGATCATTTCCACTTCCCAGACGGGAACTTCTGGGGCATTCCTGGCACCGGCCCAGGCGCCCGAACCTGAACCAGGGCCGCACGACGTGCTCATCGATGTGGCCGGCGCCGGCGTCAATCGGGCCGACTTACTCCAGGTCGAGGGCCACTATCCCCCTCCCCCCGGCGCGCCCGAGTGGCCGGGTCTTGAAGTGAGCGGGACCGTGGTGAGGACGGGCGCTGAGGTGAGCGGGCATCGGCCAGGCGACGCCGTCATGGCGCTCCTGCCAGGCGGCGGCTACGCCGACCGCGTTGCCGTTCACCACGACCTGGTGCTGCCAGTACCCGGCGGCGTGGACCTCGTGGCGGCCGGCGGGCTCATGGAAGCGGCGTGCACGGCCTGGTCAAACTTCGAGGCCGCCGGCGCCCGTGCAGGCCAGACGGTCCTGATCCACGGCGGCTCCGGCGGGGTTGGAAGTCTCGCGATCCAGATCGCACGCGCGGCCGGGATGCGGGTGCTGACCACTGCCGGTGGGCCCGAGCGGGTGCAGCGGTGCCTCGACCTTGGCGCGGACGTCGCGATCGACCACCGTAGCGAGGACGTGGTCGCACGGGTGAGAGAGGCGGGCGGGGCGGACGTCATCCTCGACGTCCTTGGCGCAGGCGCGCTGGACGCCAACCTCCGGTGCCTCACCACAGGCGGTGCGCTTGTCGTCATTGGCCTGCAGCGCGGTGCGCGCGGCGAACTCGACCTGGGGCGGCTGTTGGCCAAGCGCGCGCGGGTGGTGGGCACCACCTTGCGATCGCGGCCGCTCGACGAACGGGCCGCGATTGTGGCGTCGGTGCGCGCACATGTGTGGCCGTGGATTCCGGAGCAGGTGGCGCCGGTGATTCACGCGACCTATCCGTTGAGTGAGGCGCAGGCCGCCCACGACGCGCTCAGGGCCGGAGGCGTCTTCGGCAAGCTGGTCCTCACCCCGGCGTCCTAGCGCCCTAGCGCCCCACCCCGCTTTTCGCCAAATGGCTCCATTTGGCTGTTATAGCCCCCTAAAACGCGCACTTTGTGCCGCTTCAGCGCCGGCGCGCGGCGACCCCTCGCGCACGCGACAACGCCCACTCACCGTGACCACGGCATCGGCCCGTCCCTGTCATCGCTGTGCGGCCGATGCCGCCGCACCCCGCGCACAGGTCCCACCTTGTGAAATGGCAAAAAACCGCGGTTATAGCCCCGTAAAACAACGAAATGGAGCCATTTGGCGAAGGGGGGGCGGGGGTTAGGGGAGGTTGCCCGCCGCCAGCGACGAGGCCAGCGAAGGCGTCACCGGCAGGCGCGGAATGAGCGTCGCCTGGAGCGCGTGATACAGATCCACCTTGCCGGGCCAGACCGTGCCCGCTACCTGCAAGTGCGGATCCAGCTCATGCCACCACGACCCGTCCTTCAGGTCCAGGTGGTGGTCCCCCACGAAGTCCCACCACTCTTGGTAATTCTCCGCGTACATCGGCACCTTGGTGGCGCGCCACAGGACCGCCGCGGCCGCGATGGCCTCAGCACTCACCCAGTGCATCCGTTCGCGGACCACCGGCTGGCCCTCCCAATCCACTGTGTAGACGAACCCACGCTGGCCGTCAACCGTCCAACCGTCACGCGCGGACGCGTCGTAGAGCGCACGCGCCGAATCCACCATCCATTCGGGTGCCCCTAGCCCTCGCTGCTGCAGGGACACCGCCAACTGCACGGTGAGCCGAGCCCACTCGAAGCCGTGGCCAATGGTGGCGCCAAAGGGCCGGAACGGATGCTTGGGATCGTCTGCGTTGTAGTCGAGCTGGACCGTGCCAGCGGAGTCGAAGTGTTCCGGCAACCGCCAGTCGTGGCGCGGAGCGAGGTCATACATGACCCGCTCCACGATCCGCGTGGCGCGGTCGAGCCACACCCGCTCACCGGTGACGTCAGCTGCCGCGATAAAGGCCTCCACCATGTGCATCGTGGAGTTCAAGCCTCGATAGTCCTCGAGCGCCTCCCAATCGCGGCTGAAGTCCTCGCGCGTGGTCTGCGCATCGTCATCCCAGAAGTGCTTCTCGATCACCTCGAGCGCCTCGTCAAGCAAGTCGCGCGCCTCTGGCCTGCCCGCAGCGGCCGCGGAGGACGCGGCAAGCACCACAAAGGCATGCGCGTAGGCCTGCTTGGAGTCGTCAGTGGGGCCCTCGGCACCTACCGCGGCGAACCAGCCACCGTGCTCGTCGTCCCGTAGCCGCGAGCGCAGGGCGTCGATGCCGTGGTCGACGAGCGCAGCCGAACCCGGCCGGCCCATGAGCGTCGCCAGCGCGTAGCAGTGGGTCATGCGGCAGGTAATCCACAGTTCGGCGTCCGCGTCCTCCGCGAGCGTTCCCTGCGCATCGACGCCGCCAAACCCGCCGCGCGGGTGGCGACTACCCCGCCCAAAGTCCAGGAGGCGCGCGCTCTCCGACTCGAGCCAACGGTGATGTGCAGGGGTGGTCAGCCACGTCATGGCGCCACCCTAGCGAGGCCCGGCGACCCGCGCCTAGAGAACCGCCAGCCGCTCGGGATCGATCAGGCGCTCCAGCACCGTGAGCAGGCCGTCCTCATCCACGGAACCCACGACCTCGTCGGCCGCCTCCATCACTTCTCGAGGAGCGCTGCCCATCGCCGCGGACTGGCCGGCCCAGCGCAGCATCTCGGTGTCGTTGTTGCCGTCGCCCACGGCCACCGTGTGGTCGGGGTAGACCCCCAGTTTGCGTCGCAACGCCTCGAGAGCCGATGCCTTGGTCACCCCTGGAGGGGTGAGGTCCAGCCATGCGGAGTACCCGACGGCATAGGTGACGTCGTTGAGGCCAATCCGGTGGACGAGGTCGTCGAAGTGGCTCACGTCCGCGCCCGGAGCGCGGATCACGACGCGAGTGGCTTCCTCATGGGACAGTTCGTCGAAGTCCTCGACTACCCGCTGGCGCCCCACCAACTCGCCCATCGGGAACTCGCGGCTGACGCGGAAACCCACGCCCAGGTCCTCGACCGCGAAGAACGCGTCAGGGATCTCCGACCGGATGAGTTCGAGCGCGGCGCGCGGGTTGAACGTCACGGTCTCCACGATGTCGTAGCCGCCGGGCGTCGCGGGGTTCAGGCGAATCGTGACCGCGCCGTTGGAACACACGGCCCAGCCACGGCGAATCCCGAGCTGTTCGGCGACGGGCAGCGTGGCGACAATGTTGCGCCCCGTCGCAAGGATGACGTGGTTGCGACACATCCGCACCTGTTCGACGGCCCGCGCAATCGCGGGCGAGATCTCACCGCCCCAGTGCATCAGGGTGCCGTCAATGTCGAGGCCCAGCAGCCTCCACGTGTCGGGACCGAGCGGAGGATTCATGTCTTCCAGGGCCGGGCTCATGACACGAGCCTACGACGGCCAGGTGACACGCCAGTGACGCCCCCACGCCGCCCGACCCGCACCACAGGTGAGGTGCCAGGGTGCGGCCCCGGGGCATCGGCCCTAAATGACGGGGGTCAGGACCTCGCGGCCGCCCAGGTACGGGCGCAGCACCTCGGGGACATAGACGGAACCGTCCGCCTGCTGGTGGTTCTCGAGCAACGCGACAATCCACCGCGTGGTGCCGATGGTGCCGTTGATGGTCGCGACGGGAGTGGTGCCCTTGTCAACGCGCTCGCGAATCGCGAGGCGTCGCGCCTGGTAGGTGGTGCAGTTTGAGGTGGACGTGACCTCCATCCACCGCTCCTGGCTCGGCAGCCACGCTTCGCAGTCGAACTTGCGGGCAGCGCTCGAGCCCAGGTCGCCGGCCGCCGTATCAATCACGCGGTACGGCAACTCGAGCGCCTTCAGCATCTCCTCCTCGACGGCCAGGAAGCGCGCGTGCTCCGCAGCGGCATCCTCGGCGCGCGTGTAGGCAAACATCTCCACCTTGTGAAACTGGTGGACGCGAATGATGCCGCGCGTGTCCCGGCCCGCCGATCCGGCCTCGCGGCGGTAGCACGCGCTCCACCCGGCGTAGCGCTTGGGGCCATCGCTCAGGTCGATGATCTCGTCGGAGTGATACCCCGCCAGCGCAACCTCGGAGGTGCCCACCAGGTACAGCTCGTCGCGCTCAAGGAAGTAGATCTCGTCGGCGTGCTTGCCCAAGAAGCCCGTGCCAGCCATGGTCTCCGGGCGCACCAACGTGGGCGTGATCATGGGGCTAAAGCCGCGCTCGCTCGCGAGGTTCATCGCGGCGTTGAGCACCGCCAACTCCAGCTGAGCTCCCACGCCCGTGAGGAAGTAAAAGCGCGCGCCAGACACCTTGGCACCGCGCTCCATGTCGATCGCCTGCAGGCCCTCGCCAATGGCCAGGTGGTCCTGCACCTCAATGCCTTCGGCAGCAAAGTCGCGCACCGTGCCCTCGTGACGCAGGACCGCAAAGTCGTCTTCGCCACCGGACGGCACGCCCGGCTCAGGAATGTTGCCTAGCGACCGGGCGAGCTCAACCGCGCGGGTCGCCGCGGCGTCGGCCTTCGCCTGCAGCTCCTTGACCTCAGCTGCCAGCTCCTTGGTGTGCGCAAGCAGCGCCTGCTTCTCGTCACCCTGGGCCTGCGCCACCTGCTTCCCCATCGCCTTTTGCTCAGCGCGCTTGACCTCGAACTCCGTCAAGGCCGCACGCTGTTCAGCGTCCGCCGCCAGCACCTGATCCACCACCGCAGGGTCGTCGCCGCGGGAGCGCTGGCTCTCGCGAACAATCTCGGGCTCAGCACGCAGAAGCTTGAGGTCAATCATGTGCGCGAGTCTAACGGGCGCAGGCTCGGTAGGCTCCTGTCATGATCTGGCCCATCACGCTCGGGGTATCCGCCCTTGTCATCGCGGTGATCGCGTTGACGCTGGCGATCACGGTCGTACGGCGCATCGGATCGCGTGACCCCTTGTCGGTGCCGCCGTTTTGGCGCCGCATGCTCCGCATCAAGCCCATCTCCGCCGCCACCGCCGAACACACGGGCGCCCTCGCCGGACGCGAGCGGCAACTCATTGCGTTCGTCGCCAACCCGTCAAAGAATGGCGTCGCGGAACTGCGTGAGCGCGCCATGCGCGCGTGCTCGGAGCGCTACTTGCCGGAGCCGTTGTGGCTGCACACCACCGTCGAGGACCCGGGGACTGGGCAGGCGGCGGCCGCCATCGCGCAGGGGGCCGATGTCGTGGTCGCCATTGGCGGCGACGGCACCGTTCGTGCGGTGGCCGATGCACTCGCAGGCACCGACGTCGCCATGGGCATCATCCCCATGGGGACCGGAAACTTGTTCGCACGCAATCTCGACCTGCCGTTGACGGACACGACCGCGCTGCTCCGCACCGTGCTCGAGGGCGCCGACCAGCGCGTCGACGTCGGATACATGGACGTCGAGCGCGCGTTCCCTGGCCATGGCGAGGACGGTCGACACCTGTTCCTCGTGATGGCTGGCGCAGGGATGGACGCAGAGATGGTCGCGAGCGCGGACGCCACACTCAAGAAGCGTGTGGGCTGGCTCGCTTACTTCTTCGCAGCCATCGAGCACTTGGGCGACAAGCGCATGAAGGTGACCGTAGCCGTGGACGACGGGCCATCCACCACCACGGAGATGCGCACCGTGCTGCTGGCCAATGCGGGGCGCCTTCCCGGCGGTCTGCAGCTCATCCCCGATGCCTCGATCACTGATGGCGAGCTCGACATCGCGACGCTCGACGCTCGCGGCGGGCTGGTCGGGTGGACGGAGCTGTTTGGCTCAGTCGTCGCTCAGGGTGCGGGCATCAAGCAATCAGAAGTACTGCGCGCCTGGCGGACCTCGCGGATTGACCATGCGCGCGCCAAGTCGGTGTCGATCGAGATGGAGAGCCCGCAGCGCGTCCAGGTGGACGGAGAGTCGTTGGGCAGGGCGATCCGCTTGCGCGGCCACATCGAGCCCGCGGCCCTCACGGTGCGCATCCCGGTCGACTGACTTCGCCGCTCTTTCCGCGCTCCGCCCCGTCCCGCCGCGCCCCTTCCCTCTTCGCCCCCTCCCGCCAAATGGCTCCATTTCGCTGTTTTAGCGCCCTATAACAGGCGTTTTGTGCCACTTCAGGGCGCTCAGACACCAAACCCCACCTGCGCAGTCCGCTGCGCCACGACCTTGCGCACCTGTTCGCGGCACCACTCTGGGCGGCCCACGATGTCCTCCCACGTGAGGCGGATGGTCACAAACCCCTCACTCGCGAGCAACGCATCGCGCTCAAGGTCGCGACGCCGGCGGGCATCGTCGGAGTGGTAGCGAGAGCCGTCGAACTCCACGGCCACCTTTGCTTCTCGGAGCAGCAAGTCGACGATGAAGGTACGGCCGGCCGCACGGACCTCACCCTGCATCTCCCAGTCGCTCCATTCGTCGCCGGTGAAGACCTCTGTCCGCGCCCGGTACTCCAGCATGGACGTGACGCCGCGGCTCGCGAGCAAGCAGGCCTCCTCGAGGAGGGCGCGTTGGGGCACCCGCGGATGGAACGCGGACCGGCGCGCCACATCGCGAGGCTCCACGATCCCTGACCGGAAGGCATCGAGCGCGAAACCCATGCGATCACGTGAAGCCGTCCATTGCCACGCGAGGATCAGGGCATCTGCGGGGTTGACCACGCGCACACCATCAATGACGTCGGTATCCATCGGAACGTCAGTGCGGCGGAGGGTCAGGACGCGTGGTGCGGGCGCCCGCACCACGCGTGGCACGACGGCGTGGAGCGCGGCAGGCTCGGAATCGCGCCAGCCAGCGCACCACAGTGCCGCGCGGCCGGCCACTGCTCCACTGGCCGGCAGCCACTGCGCGGCGACCGACAGCTTGCACCCGAGCGTGTGCGCGGCATCGCGATGCGCATACAAGGCCGGGCCCACCCGCACCACGTCGCCGGAGCGCAACGCCTCCGTCAGGGTTGCAGTGGACCAGCGTTGTTCCACCTCACGCCGGTGATGAGCCAGCCCAGAGTCTTGGAACGCGGCGACGAGCGAGAAGACGGCAAACCTGGAACGCGGTGTCATGGCACAGACGCTAGGTACGCTGCGCTGGCCCGCCCAGCACGCGGACACGATCCGTGGATGACCGGGCACGCTCATCAGCCCTGGGGACGCCAGCGGCAGCCCTCGCCGAGAGCGGGCGGTGACCACGGCATCGGCCCGGTGAGCGCCTCTAGCGCCACTGAAGTGGCACAAAACGCCTGTTATAGGGCGCTAAAACAGCGAAATGGAGCCATTTGGCGGGAAAGGGGGCGGGGAAGGGGGCGGGGAAGG
>NZ_BBRG01000001.1:1004312-1264033 GCF_000975155.1 Demequina globuliformis | reverse complement strand
GGGGAAGGGGGGGGTGGGAGGCCGGGGCTATGGCTCGCCGCGGCGCAGGAACTCCACCCATGCGCGGGCCTGCTCGAACGCTTCCTCACCCGTCCCAACGCCCACCGGCGTCACCTCGCCATCGGCCTTGGGGTACGAACCCAGGAACCGCACCACCGGGCACGTGCGCTTGAGGCCAATGAGCGCCTCAGCAACACGCGCCTCGCCAATGTGACCCAACGCGTCAATGGAGAACGAGTACTCGCCAGGCCGGTCGCCAATGGGGCGCGACTCGATGCGTGACAGGTTGACGCCGCGCGCCGCGAACTGCTCGAGCATCTCGAGAAGCGCACCCGACTCATCGCGGGGCAAATGCACCACGAGCGTGGTCTTGTCCGCGCCTGTCGGCTCCGTCGCGGCTGCCGGCCGGCCCACCTTGACGAACCGAGTCGCCGCGGACACGTTGTCCGCGACCCGGTCGGCCAAAACGGTCAACCCGAGCGCCTCGCCGGTCCCAGGTGGCGCGAGCGCCGCATTGAACCCGAGCACATCGAGATCAAGGGAGCTGTCCGCGAGCGCCTGCGCCGCAGCCGCGTTCGACGTCGACGACACGAACTGCGCTGCGGGCAACGTGTCGTGTGCCCACCGCCGCACCTGCGCCCAGGCGTGCGAGTGCGCAGACACGGCCGTGATGTCCTCCCAAGCCGTGCCTTCACGCACCAGCAGCTCGAACGCGATGGGCAACACGGTCTCGCCCACAATCATGAGCGGCTCGCCCGCGGCCAGGGTGTCCAGCGTCGCCGTCACCCCGCCCTCGACCGTGTTCTCGATGGCCACCACAGCATAGTCAGCGTCACCGGAGCGCACGGCACCGAGCGCGGTCACCACGTCGACGCACGGCATGTACTCGGCCTGGGCGGGATCCACCATGGCGCGCAGTGCCGCCTCGGTGAAGGTGCCTGCCGGGCCCAGATAGGCGTATCTGGGGAGTGTCGTCACTGGTCGTCCTTTGGTTGGGGGTCAGTGGTCGCAGGCTCCGTGGGGTCAGTATCTGGGGCCGATGCCCGGATGGGGTCGGGCTCGGAGACCGGGCCGGGCGGGGTGTCGACCGGGGTACGGCCGATGCTCGAGAGGGTTCCGCGCACGCGCCGCGTGCTGATAGCGAGCATGACGTCCCGGTAGCGCTGCAGCTTCGCTGCGCCGCCGCCTTCCGTGGAGGAGCGAGGGACGTGACCGAGCGGGCACTCGACCTCAGTGACGGTGAAACCAGCGTGGAGGACGTCGAGGATCATGCCTACTTCGAGGCCGGACCCGCGGGCCAGCGGCATGGCAGCCTCGAGCGCCTCGCGGGTGAGGCACCGGACGGGCGCGAGCGGCTCTTCCGGCGTCCACCCGGTCGCTTTTTCCACGGCGCGCCTGGCCGCCTTTGAGGAGGCGCCTTCGACGCGTGGCTCGCCCTCAGCTCGCGCGATGGCGAGATCCGCAACGTGCTCCGTGACGGCGGCGACCAGCGGCGCGGCACCCACGGCGTGGTGGCCCATGGAGCCCGGGAGCAGCAGGATCGACCGCGGGGTGCGGCCCGGCTCGTCACGCATCGCAATCACGGATGCGCCCGTCTCCATCGAGGCGGTGCGACCGCGGAAATGCGAGTGGCGGACCACCACGGCGCCTGCCTTGCGGGCAAGTTCTTGGGTGTTGTCGGAGGAGGCGTCGTCGACGACGAGCACCAGGTCGACTCCCGGAATGGCGCGCGCGGCGCGCACGGTGGCCGCGATACGGCGGGCACGGTTGTGGGCAATAATCAGCGCCGCAGCGACGTGCATGTCTTGGGGCTCGACCGGGGCGCGCCTCGAACGGGAGCTGCGCTTGCTGATGCGGCTCCTTGTGGAGCGTCCGCGCTCCCCCGCTCCGGCACTCTTGGAACCACCGCCGGAGCCCTGCGGAGCCGCGTTGACGCGCGCTGCGGTCGCACCGTCGACGGGTGACGGCGACCCCTCAGTCGCGTTGTGCTGTGCCACGTGGCCAAGCCTAGCGCCGCTGTCGACCATTCCGGTCGGCCCCCGGCCTCAGGTGAACAAGTCGCCACGCAGGACCGTTGCCGTTGTCACCGCTGGCAAGGTGGTGGAAGAGTGGGGCTCATGCATGAGCGCGCAGGCACCCCAGCCCAACCCCAGGACCTCATCGACGTCGACGCCCTGCTAGGCGACTACTACGACCGGGTCCCCGACCCGGCTAACCCTGACGAGCGTGTGGTGTTCGGCACGTCAGGTCACCGTGGCAGTGCAGCGGACACGGCCTTCAATGAAGCACACATTGTCGCGACGACGGCCGCGATCGTCGAGTATCGCGCCGCGCAGGGCACTGACGGCCCGCTGTTCATCGGCATCGACACCCATGCCTTGTCGGGTCCCGCCTTGGAGACCGCCATCGAAGTGCTTGCGGCGGCAGAGGTCGACGTGCGGGTCGACGCTCGCGGCGGCTATACGCCCACCCCTGCGCTTAGCCGCGCGATTCTGGTCGCCAATGGCGCGGCGACGGCCACTGGCCTGCGCACCTCCGGCGCGGGCCTGGCAGACGGCATTGTCGTCACGCCCTCCCACAATCCTCCGCGCGATGGCGGCTTCAAGTACAACCCGCCTCACGGTGGCCCTGCGGACACGGACGCCACGAGCTGGATCGCGGCGCGCGCCAACGAGATCCTTTCCGGCGGGGCCTGGAAGCACGTCAAGCGCATCCCCTACGACCGTGCCAAGCGGTCGAGCGCCATCCGCCCGTATGACTACATGGCGGCGTATGTCGCGGAGCTGCCGTCCGTGATCGATATGGACGCAATCCGCGAGGGCGATGTGCGCATTGGCGCCGACCCCCTGGGCGGTGCGGCCGTCGAATATTGGGGCGCGATCGCCGAGGAACACCGCCTGAACCTCACCGTCGTCAACCCCGACGTCGACCCCCGTTGGGGCTTCATGGCGCTGGACTGGGACGGCAAGATCCGCATGGACTGCAGCTCCCCCTTTGTGATGGCGAACGTGCGCGCGTTGATGGAGGACGGCAACGCCCCCTACGACATCGCGACCGGTAACGACGCCGACGCCGACCGGCACGGAATCGTCACTCGCGATGGCGGTCTGATGAATCCGAACCACTACCTGGCGGCAGCCATCCATTACCTGCATTCGGGCGCGCGCCCGCAGTGGCGGGACGATGCCCGCATTGGGAAGACTCTCGTCTCGAGTTCGCTCATTGATCGGGTCGGGGCTCGCCTGGGCCGCACCGTCGAAGAGGTGCCAGTGGGCTTCAAGTGGTTTGTGCCTGGCCTCATGAGCGGGGATGTCACGTTTGGCGGTGAGGAGTCCGCCGGTGCGTCCTTCCTGACGCGCGAGGGCCGGGTGTGGACCACGGACAAGGATGGGATCATCCTGTGCTTGCTCGCTGCGGAGATGACGGGCGCCACGGGCAGCACGCCGTCCCAGATTCACAGCGCCTTGGTGTCCGACCTGGGCGAATCTTGGTACACGCGCCTGGACGCCACGGCGACCAAGAAGGAAAAAGACACGCTCAAGAAGCTGTCGCCCTCGCAGGTGCAGGCGACGGAACTCGCCGGCCAAGAGATCACGGCCAAGTTGACCGAAGCCCCCGGCAACGGCGCGCCCGTCGGAGGTCTCAAGGTGACGACGGCGGACGCCTGGTTTGCGGCACGTCCCTCGGGAACCGAGGACGTGTACAAGATTTACGCGGAGTCCTTCGTCTCGGCCGAGCACCTGGAGCAGGTGGCCGATGCCGCACGCACCGTGGTCGCAGACGCTCTCGGTAGCGCCGAGTAGGGACCTTCACCGACGAGTTCGGGCCGGCACCTCGATGAGGTGCCGGCCCGTACTCATGCGGGGACGTAGGTAGGCGCTGCGGCCCTTCTCGCTATGCCCCGCGCCGACGGCCGACCACGAAGGCCAGGCCTAGGCCCACGAGGATCACGGCGCTGATCGGCATCCACCCGCGGTCATAGCCGGTCGTCGGCAGGACCTCGGTCGCCTCGTAGTGGTTGTACGCGGTCACGACCACGGTCGCGTCTTCCTCGATCGTGACGACCGCCTGCTGAGGGTCGTCACCGGATGGCGTGATGCGGTGATCGTCCGCGCCGCCAGTGCCGGTCTCGGTGACCGTACAGGTGGACCCGGTCGCAATGGGCTCGAGCGTCACCGTCAGGCCTGCTTCACCACCGAGCACCACGTCACCCGCGAAGGTCGTGAGGCCATCCTGGCCGTCGCGGACCAGGGTGCACTCGACCGCAAAGGTGAACGGGCCGGCATCGGCGGCCTCCGGGGCCCCTTCTCCCACCAGCTCCTTATCGATCTGCAGCGCACCCGCCCCGAACGTGTTGGTGACCGTGACGACGGTTGCCGACGCTGCGTCACCTTCCACCACGTCGAACTCGACCTCGGTGCCCGTCACGGCATCGGCCCCATCAACGGATATCTGTGTCGAGGACGCACCTGCCGGGTCCGTCTCGGTCACGACGCACGTCGATCCCACGGCGATCCCGCTAGCAGTCGCCGTCATGGGGGCGTCGCCACCGAAGGTGAGGTCGTCGCTGTAGGTGACGACTGGGTCACGTCCGTCGCGAGTCCACGTGCACTCCAGGTGCACCGTGAACGGACCCGCTCCCACGACGTCGGCCGCGGGACCGTCGACCACCTTTGACACCTCGACCGCTCCCACGGCGAAGGTGTTCGTCACCAGCGCCTCATTGGTCGTCCCAGGCGCATCCGGCGTCAGCGTGACATCGGCAGTGGTGCCGTCCGTAACGGTGGGGCCCTCCGCAGCTGTCGTCACGGTGATGGTCGTGGAGGCAGCACCGCCATCGAGCACCTCTGTGACGGTGCACACCGAGGCCGCGGGAATGTCGTTGAACACTGCTGATTCGCCGTCGTCCAGCGTGACCACCATGGGACGCAACGGGCCGTAGCCGTCTGCGTACACACGGTGCTCGTTGGGCCCGCCCTCGTCGTAGGTGCACTGCACCATCACGATGTACGGACCCAAGTCCACTGCGTTGCCGTCCGCGTCGGTGACTGTGGGATCGACGGTCTTAGCGACCTCGAGCGATGCAAACGGCTCGAAGTGGTTCGTGACCGTCACGACGGCAGCTTCCGCCTGGCCATTCGCATCGACATCGACCGTCGCAGACCGCGCATCCTCATCGCCCGGTGAGTAGAAGACCCCGTCAGCACCGCCGTCCTCAATCTCAGTGACCTCGCACGTAGACGGCGACAGGATCGAGTCGATCGTGGCCTCAAGAGGCGCGTCGCCGCCCAAGGTCACTTCGCCCTCGTAGGTGACGATGGCCTCGTCGGTGTACGCATCCGACTCGCACAGCACGGTCATGACGAACGGCCCGTCGCCGCGTTCCGGTGCACCCTCGCCGGTCAATTCCTTCACGATCGTGAGCGGAGCCACCGGGTAAGTGTTGGTGAAGATGACCTCGTTCTGCGCGAACAGGCCCGTTTCGCCCAACGTCACGTCCGCTTCGGTAGCCTCGGTGGCCTCACTCGGCGGCGTCCCCCCCGTGTGAGTCACCACCGTGGTGGATTCCGCACCTGCTTGGTCGGTCTCCGTCACCGTGCAGACCGTCCCGGTCGGCATCCCTGTCAGAGTCTCCGTCTCACCGTGCACCAGATCGAAGGTCATGGGTGAGCCCGGAGCCAGGTCAGGGAACTCCGCCGCGAAGATCTCGCGCTCGTAGGGCGTGCCCTCCGCGTAGACGCACTGGACCTCGAACGAGAACGGGCCAAGCTCCGGAAGCTCTCCGGCCTCATTGATCTCAGGGCCCTCGACGATCTTCTCGACCACCAGTTCCGTGTCGACCTCGAAGCGGTTGTCGACCGTGATCTCCGCGGTCGGCACCTCGGTGTCGTCGTCCACGATCGTGATCTCGCCCGTCGAGGTGTCATCCGCAGCAGACGGGTCAAACACCCACTGGTCTGCGCCCGTCGCCGCGGCATCAGGCTCCGTCAGCGTGCACTCGGATCCGACGAGGATGCCCTCAAGCGTGACGGTCTCGTTCGCCGGCACGGTGACCGAGTCGTCGAAGGTTACCGTCGTGACGTCCGGATTGTCAGGGTCGGTCGCCACACACAGGACATCGACAACAAAGTCATCGCCCACATGGTCGCCCGCGCCAGGACCGGACACGTCCTTGGTGATCGCGAGCGCTCCGGAGGCGTACTGGTTATAGACGTCGACGAAGTTGGTCGGCGTACGACCGTCGTCAACGATGTCGGGAGTCAGCGTGAACGGGTCCGTGGTGTAAATCAGTTCGCCGTTGGCCTCTTCGATAACCTGGCCGGAGTCGTCGGCGGTCTCCCACAGGACACCCACGCGGGACGCTCCGTGACCGGGGTACTCGCCCGCGTAGCACTCGGCTCCGGCGGGAAGGTCCGCGAGCACCACGGACTCTTCATCGCCAAGCTCCACGACCATGACGGGAGACCCGTCGATGTAGGGCTCCCAGTTGTCCTCGTTCGTGGCCGTGATGTATGCACCGCGGTAGAGGCACAGGACGCCAATCTCGAAGGGCCCGGCCACCGTGGGGTCGCCCGTCTCAGCGAGCACATGCTTCGTGACTTCCACGGACGCGAGACGGTAGGTGTTCGTGATCGTCATCGTCACGGACTCAGGCTCCTCTACACCGTCGAAGGGCACCACCACGGACCCCGGATTAACGGTGAAGCCCACCTGGCCGTAGTCGCTTTCCTCCAACGTGCAGAGCGCGCCGGTAGGCAAGGTGTCCACCGTCAGCGCAGCGCCGTCGGCCTCCAACGTGTAGTCCTCGCGAATGACCTCGACCGTCTCGCCATCGATGTCCACCGTGCACACCAGCGTGACGATGTACTCGTCGAGCGCGTACTCTCCCGCGCCGTCGCCGTCGGTGTCCTTGTCAATATCGATGGAACCTGTCGCCAGGGCGACGCCAACGGGCACGCCCTCAGTCGGCGCCACCTGCGTGCCGGTGTTGGTCACCGCTGACGTCGCGACCGAGTTGAAGGCGGTCGAGTTCTCATTCGCCGGGACCGTCGCGGGAGTGAGGGACTCCGCCTCCACCACAATGACCTCTCCCGGGGCCAAGGGGTTGTCCTCGTCGAACGTTCCGATGAGCATGAGGCCCGTGACATCGAGCACGTCGCCCGTGTAGTCATCCCACAGGACCCACTCGTCGCCACAGTCACCGCCGGTCATGCGGTCCGTGCAGGGAACCGGTGCGGTCGACACGTACGTCTCGAGGGTCACGCCGCCGCCGGGGTGCGGTGTGAAGGCCGCCACGGGGTTGGTGAGGATCGGGTTCCATTCGGAGTTGCGCGGCTGCTGCGGAGGCAGGACCGTCTGGTCTCCCACCGCAGGGATGCGGTCGACCGCGACCACTTCCGTCAGCGGCACGTTGCCGGTGTTCTGCATCGCGAGCGCCCAGGTCTCCGTCTGGCCCTCGATGGTGCGAGGGATACACGGCGACACGTAGAAGCCAGCCAACGGCCCGCTGTCCTCGGGTTCACACGAGACCTCCGGCGCGCCGTTCACAAAGGCGCCGTAGGTGTAGTCAGGGGAATCGACACCACCTGCGCGGACGGCCTTACCGGTGCGGATGGCGCCGCCTTCCGCGACCGCATTGGTAGCGGTGCCGCGGCAATCGTCGACGTATGCCGCGGGGTCGGAGTCATCCGTTTCGCAGTAGTCGAACGGGCGGTCCCCGTCGATCACGGCGGTATTGGTGAAGGTCACCGCGGGCGAGATGCCAGGCTGAGGAACCATCTGAATGGTGATGGTGTAACTCGCTCCGACAGGGAGCGCGACATCCGCGTCGGGAAAGCTGAACGCGATCTCGTCCGGGTCGCCGGTGGCCGGCGTGGACGTCACGGTGACGGCGTCCCCAGTGGTCGGAGGCGCGACCCAACCGTCAGGAACGTCGCCGGTACCCGGGGTGTACGCGAAGCTGTACGGACTGTTGCCGGCCAGCACGACGTTCGGGTCGATCCTCAGGTCAGGCGTTCCGTCACCGTCAGCGTCCGGGATCAGGTCGGTGAACACGGGGTTGTAGATGGGTGTGGTGCCCGTGTTGGTGAAGGTGAGTTCGAACGGAACGCTCGCACCCGGGCTCAGCAGCTGAGCAGGGTCGTCAGGACCGCCTGGTGACTTGGTAACGGTCGCCGCGGTGATCGAGTGCTCGTAGATGACCTCGGCCGAATCTGAGGCGTCGCTGTTGTGCAGTCCGTTCCCGACTGTTCCATCTTCGCCGAGCAGGGCGACGATGGTGCCCTCGATGTCATTGACCGTGTGGCCGGCAGTCGATTCGCCTGGAGCCACGTCGTTGCCCACCAGGTCAGTCGGCGGTGCCGCGTCCCCGGTGAGCAGTTCGGTACGTCGCTTCACCACGACGGGGACGGTCTGCAGCGGGTTCCATGGGTTGTCCCACGCAGTCTCACTGGAGAAGGTGAATACCAAGCCGATGACGTCCTCGGCCGCGTACCCCGCCGGAAGTGCGGGGACGCCGGTGCCGGCGTAGCTGTCCGCAGCGAGCCCGTTATAGGCAGCCGCGTCCGGGTTGTCAGACGTGCCTACGACGCGATCACAGCCACCATTGATCGCGCCGTTCATTTCGCCGCTCAGGGGCTGCTCGGAGTTCAGACACACGTGCATCTGCGTAAGCGCGATCGGGGTCGTGCGCTCGAACGACTCGTGGACCCGCACAAACTCATACGTGTTCCAGAAGCTGGGGTCAAGGTCGCTCACGCTCATGGCCAAGGGGCGCGCACCTGCCGTCGGCGTCACCGCCAGCCACATGATGAATTCATCCTGCGTTTCGGGAGTCTCCTCGACTTGCGTGTACGGCGTCACCCACTCGTCTGGGCTCGCTGGCGCAGAGTCGGTAAAGCCCTTCTGCACTGCCACAGCGATCTCGAACTCCTCGAGCAACACGTCATCGGTGATGTCATCCGTGGTGACGGGCTCAGCGGCCGCATCGTCCACGGTGCCGGTCGCAACGTTGTTGACGGTCATGCCCGCATAGACAATCTCGTCGTCGGGATCGTTCAGGGTGTTGCCGCGGTAGCGATCCTCCTCGCGCAACACGAGCAGGAACTCGATGGAGCCCGTGGCACCTGGCTCGATGCCGGCGGTCGTCGGGTTGCCCGCGCCCGTCCCGTCCTCATCACGACCATGGAACTCGATGTTGAGTCCCACGACCGGCTCAAGGTCGGAAGCGGTCCAGGCGTCGACCTGAGCCTGCGTGGTCGCTGTGGCGCACGGGGTGGCGTCGTCGCCCTCGCAATAGAGGTTCAGGGTGAACCCGTCAGCGCCGGCAGGCAGCGTGATGGAGGTGATGTCCTCAATGTTGAAGACATCCGACATCAGCAGTTCGGTATCACCAGCCGGCCGGCCCACAGTGGGGCGATCGTTGATCGACAGCGAATCCACGTACGCGATCGTCGAACTGTTGGTGACCGTCAGTTCCACGCCCGTGTGCGGGTACAGATCGGGGAGGGTGCCCTCCGGCGGGATACCCACCGGCGACCCGTCCCAGGTCTTGGTCGCGGAGACCGCGAGGTCAGCGGCAGTAATGGCGATGTCCGCCGACCAGTCCATCTCCACGTCGCCATTGAGCTCGGACTCCTGCTGTGCTTCCGCGGTGTTACGTGCCAAACCTGCGAACTCGGTGTTGTACAACTCTGCTTCATCGACCGCGACGGAGCTGTCGGACCGGAGCCAGTCGCGCAACCTGAAGCGCAGGTCCACGGTGCGCCCGTCGGTCTGATCCGAGCGGGCGACGCCCGATCCCACGGGCGGGACAATCTCACCGGGCACGGTCGCACGGGCGGACTCATCGGGGTTTTCGATGTACACCAGGCGCACCGCGACAGTCGTGGTGCGCTCGACGGCGGTCAACGAGAATTCGGGCATGGCCCCTTCGCAGGCGGGCTCAGGGGTGTTGTCAATGACCCCATCACACTGCGAGTTGGTGGGCTTGACCCACGTTCCCGTGTCGCCGTTATAAATCTGCACGGCGTCGACGGCATCGTAGGGTAGCAAAGGGTCAGTCACAGAGACGGACATGAGGTCGAACACATCGTAAAAGGAGCCGTCGGAGTCAAACGGGGTGTTCTGATCCGTCGCCGGCACAAACGGCTCGTCAACAATCGTCATTACATCGACATTGGACGTCCCGCCTGTGGACCACAGGATGCGCCCCGTCGTCTGCCGGTGCGAGCGAGCAGGGAGGCTCTCCTGCTCGTCGCCATTGTTGTTGACGAACGTCTTGTTGATCTCCGGTCCCGTCCCGTCGGAGTCGGGTTCGGTGATCGTGACGTCTTCACACGCCGTCGCCGGCTCGTCAGGGGTGATGGGTTCGGTTCCTGCCGTTCCCTCTGCATCAGCAGAGGCACAGTTGGTGACGCTCGCCAAGCCGTCGTCGCCCCAGTCAACGGAGTCAAGCCACGCGTCGTCGAGGTTCATCACGACATTGGGCTTGAACGTCGTTCCCGGGTCGAAGGTGTCCCCAGGGTTGGTGGGCGTGTACACAAACTGGAGGCCACCAATGTTGGCTGGGTCTGGGGGCGGGAACGAAGCGCTGTAGGTCTGTTCACCCACCACCGGCATCCCTGGCAGTGGTTCCCAGGCGCCAGTGCTGGTGTTGTAGTAGTTCACGTTCAAGGTGGTGCCCGCCGGCACAGAAACGTCTGCGATGGACGACGGGTTGAAGGCGTCCCAGAAGTCCGAGCTGCCGGGGACCTCAGGGTCCTGGATCACGATCTCGTCCGCGCCAATGGTCGAATACGGCGGATCGGTGCTTCCGTCAACTGGCTGGTCGGCAATGCCACCGGTCAGTTGCAAGACCACCCACTCACCGGCAAAGCCGGGGACCAGGTTGGGCGTAATGGACTTGTCCGCGACTGCGTCGATTCGCTCGTCAAAGGCATGCAAGATGTCGCCGACGTCGATGAGACCGTTGACGCCGTCCTCAGTCGTGCCCGTGACCGTGACGTCATTGGGGTAGTCGATCTTCTCTGTCCCGTCGACCTCCGCGGTGCCCACGTTGATGGAGAAGGAAGCGTCATCGCCGTCGGGGACAATCGGGTCGTCGTCCTCGTTCGTGAAGGTGATCGAGAAGCTCGTCACGTCCTCAGGGTTGGGCGGCGGAAGAACGGGCGTCTCGCCGTTGGCGACCGGAACCGTCACGGGCCCCGAGGTCGTCTGGAACGTGATCTCGGCGCTGTCGGCACCAGTCGGGTACGTCACCGGACCGGCAAAACCCTCGAACTGCATGCCATCGGGAGAGAACGAGCCGGAACTCGGCTCGGTCACGGTAAGTGACTCGACCGGGAGTTCGCCCCCCACGCCCGCGGTGATGGTCGCGACACTGCTGTCGCCGTGCACCACGGTGTCTGGCGAGAAGGACTTGGAGCCCTCAACCGTGGGGATGTTGGTCTCGATGGTGTAGTCGGCCTCGTTCGACGTCGCCGTGTCGGTGTCGTCGTCGCGCGACACTTCGGAGCCCGCGAAGTTCACCACCACTTGATCGTCCGTCAACTCGCCCGGGTCCTGCTGGACCAAGTCCAGCTCGATCACGGCCTCGGCGTCGGCGCTAATGAGCGGCGCGGTCCCATCGTCAGTGAACTCGACGTTGATCCCGGTCACTGCGTCGGGGGAAATGCCCGTCAAGTCAACGTCGTACGGCAGCGGGTCCAGATCACCCACGGGGATGGTCTGGGTGACGTCCCCGCCCGTGGTGTTCACGGTGATGGTGACGTCATCGGCACCCTCGGGGACGGACACAATCGTGATGCCGTCGAGGTCGAGGAAGTCAAAGGTGTTGCTTGCCGAGCCAGGCGCAGGGTCCGTGATCGAGAAGCTGTCACCGCCGGTCTCCGACTGGTTGTTTGCAGTAATGGTCGCCGTCGTCGACTCGCCCGCGCTCGCGCTCGCTGACGTGGGATCGAAGGACTTCTCGACGCTGGTGTCGAGATTGAGCGGGACGTCAATCTCGATGGGCCAGTCATCCGTGGCAGGCCCTGTCGAGGAGTTAGTGGAATCGAAGGTCGCCTCATTGACCAACGTCTCACCGCTGAAATCGTAGTTGGCGTCGTCCGGCACCTTCACGGGGATCGTGATCGTGGTGGTGTTTCCTGCCGTCATGCCCGAGCCCGGGTTGGCAAGGTCGTTGAAGTCCTTGTTGAATTCGACGGACACGGTGTCATCGACGCCGTCCCCATTGCTGTCAGAAGGCGTGATCACGAAGGGGTCATTGCCCACCACGGTCGGCGTGCCGTTGAGCACCAGCGGCGGGGGCAGCGGGTCCGTCATGGTCGCGTCGTAGCAGTTCGCGGTGCTGCACGTCACTTCGATGACGTAGTTGAACGTGTCACCTGGAGCTAACGGAAGGTCCTCGGGAGCCGGGCCGCTCTTCGAGATCGTGATGTTCGCTGGCGCGGGGTCGGCCGACGCTGGCGCTGCGGTGGTGACCACCGCCGTCGCCGCGACGATAGCGACGAGCGCGGCACTGACAGCGCTTGTCCCTTTGTCCCACGTTCCGTTCAAAAGTGACATCGTTCCCCTGCCTGCCCCGAGAACACGAGCGAATGCACGCGTTCACTATCCAAGGCTCACGCTATCCGACAAAAGGTACATCGGCTACGGGGAACGTGCACTTGAGAGAAACAAGCGAAGCCACGCGATTTAGAATTGCCACATGCCAGGCCCGACCAGGCGCGATGCCGTCGCCAATCGCGAAAAACTCATCGCTACGGCTTTTGACATTCTGGCCGAGCGCGATGCCGATGTGACGGTGCGGGAACTTGCCGTCTCCGCGGGGCTGGGCATTGGCACGGCGTACCGCCACTTTCCACACCACACGGATCTCATCCACGCGCTCTATGACGAGGCGCTTGCGCGCCTCATGGCGGCTGCCGCCGCAGTGCCGTCACTGCCGACGGCCTGGGAACGCATCGCGCTGCTCTTGGAGAACGTCACCTTCGCGGTGGCAGACATGCCTGCGCTGCGCACCATCATGAGGCGGCTGTACGACCTCGACCCGTCCCACGACCCCTCGAGATCGATGGCGGAGGTCCTCAACGCGCTCATCGCTCAAGCCCAGGCTGAGGGCAGCATGCGTGCCGGAGTGAGCGGCAGCGACCTCGCCCTGATCCCGTTCGCGTTGGGCGGCCTTGTGGGCAAGCCCACCGCGAGAGAAGCCGCCATGCTGCGCCGCAGCCTCGACATCTATCTCGACGGTCTGCGTGCGAGCGCCGCAACCCATGACCTCCCCACGCAGCCAATGAACGCTGAGCAATTCCGTCAGTTGGTCCACCGCTCGAACGGGCCGGCTAGGGCCTGACCTCATCCGCGCGGCTCAAATACCGTCTCGCGTAGGTCAGTGGGGTGTGATTGGCTTGGCGCCATGAAAGCCACCGCACGCGCCGTCGCGCTCTCCATCGTCGCTGTCTTGGCCCTCGCCGGGTGCCTCAAGGTCGACATGGACCTCACGCTCAACTCGGACGACACCGTGTCCGGCTCAGCCACGATCGCCGTCGCGGAAGGCACGGGCGAGGCCTTTGGTCTGAGCGATGAGGACGTGCTGGGACAGATCTACGACGACTCGGGCGAGGGACTTCCCGGTGGCGTGATCAGTGAATACAACGAGGACGGATTCGTTGGCCAGACCATCACCTTCGAGAACACCCCGCTGGCGGAGTTCAATGGGGAGGATGAGGACATTCAGGTCTATCGCGACGGCGACTTCTTCGTGGTCGAGAGCCCCACGTCACCCACGGAGGGTGCAAATGCCGATGAGTTGCCCTCTTCTGCCGAAGCCACGATGACCGTCACGTTCCCCGGCCCCATCGAGGACGCCAATGGCACCGTCGACGGCACCACGGTGACGTGGAATCTCTTCGAGGCAGAGGACGGCATCTACGCGCGCGGTGCCGCCGAGCCGGACTCTGGATTCTCGCTGTGGATCGTCCTCGCGATCGGCCTTGGCATTGGCGTCGCCGTTGGCATCGCCATGTGGCTGATCGCACGAGGAAAGAAGCCCGCCACAGAGGGGGGCCCCGGGGAGGCGGGCTACCCCGCTGCGCCTCAGGCCAACTACGTTGCACCGCCGGTTCCGACCGACGCATCGCAGCCCGCGGCGCCCGCTCCGGCCGGCGACACACCCGCGACAGTGCCACTCACCACGGACGAGGCTTCAGCGGTCACGCCCGAGGCACCCGCATCCGCGTATCCGGATGCACCCGAGCGGAACGACGGCTCGCCCGAGCCAGAGCCCACGCCCGCCGAATGCGACGGCACCGGGGACCACGACGGCGACGGCGCCGGGGACCTCGACGCCGACGGCAACAGGGGCGACGATGACCGCGATCAGGAGCCACCCGCACGGTGATGGACCGCATCCGACTCGCACTGTCCGCGGCAGCTGTCGCCACGGGGGTGCTTGCGTTGACCGGTTGCGTCCGGGCCACCGCTGAAACAACGTTCCACGAGGACGAGACGTTTTCCCAGCACGCGATCGTGGCCTACGAACCGTCCGTTGCAGACGAGCTCACGGACAGGCTCGGCGTCGACGTCAACGCCGTCGTGGGAACCCTGGACGAGTCGGACGAATTTCTCGCACTCCAGGCTCAGTACCCCGGACAGATTGAGTTGGCTGACTATAGCGAAGGCGAGATGTCGGGCCTCGAGCTGACACTCACCGATCTGCCGCTCGAGGCCTTCGAGGACGCCTCCGGAGAGGTGCTGAAGAGCGTCGGCGCCACTGCCTCGATCGCCGTCGAGGATGGGTCATACGTGATCTCTGTACGGGCGTCGACGGACGACGCACTCGCGCTGATGGCGCTCGGCGAGAGCCAGCTCGGTCTGATCGAGCAAACCGTGAATGTCCAGGCAACATTCACGTTCCCCGGCCCCGTCACCGAGGCGACCGCGGGGGATGTCACCGGCAACACGGTCACGCTCGGGCTTGCGGACCTCGCCACCACCCCTGAGATCAGAATTGTCGCCGGAGCCACGCCTTCCATCCCGTGGGGAACCATCGGCACCTGGGCCGCGATCATCGCCGGCTTCGCGGTCGTGATCGGCGGAGCTACCGCGCTGGTGATCCAGGACCGGCGCGCATCCAAGCGCACTCACCTCCCGCCGCCCGTGGTCCGTGGCGACTCCGACGACCATGGCTCCGGCGGGGCCCCCAGCGCGGACTCACCGCCGCGCTAGGGCAAGAACGGTGAGAGCATGGAGCACGTGCTCTCTCCCTACCGCTCAATTCTGAGCAAGCCTGGCGCCGCCGCGTTCGCGTTCGCGGGACTCCTGTCGCGCCTACCCATGTCGATGTTCAACATCTCCTTCATCCTCATGGTGCAAATCGAGTACGGCAGCTATGAAATGGCTGGCCGTGTGGCCGCCATCGGCATTCTGTGCTGGGCCCTGCAAACGGTGCCCACGAGCCGCCTGGCCGACCGCATCGGCCAACGGGCGGCGATGATCCCGCTCGCGATGCTGCACGTTACGGGCGCAGTGGTGGGCGTGTGGGCCGCCATCAATCAGGAGCCGGAATGGGTCCTGTGGATCGCCGTCATCCTCGCCTCGTTCCAAGGCCCCTTGGGGTCGCTCACCCGCGCGCGGTGGTCCCACATGCTGGATTCAGATGAGGACATCCACACCGCGTTTGCGCTTGAAGGCGCGCTCGACGAGGTGCTCTTCATCTCCGGCCCCGCCCTCGCGACCATCTTGGCTACCGCAGTGTGGCCTGCGGCCGGACTCGTGGTGTCAACTACGGCGATGGTGGTGGGACTTGCCATTCTCTTGTCGCAGCGGTCGACCGAACCCCCCGCGCGCCGCACCTCTGGCGCAGGTCAGACCCTGGGCCTGCGCATTCCCCCTGCGATCGTCGCGGTCACGTTCGTGGCACTTGGCCTGGGAGTGATGTTCGGGGCCATCGACATTTCCATCGTGGCGTTCGCGGAAGAGATGGGCAACCAAGGTTGGGCGGGCCTCGCGCTAGGGGTCATCGCCTTCGGCTCATTCATGGGCGGCCTGATGTACGGCACGCGCCACTGGAAGACCCCGCTGTGGAAGCGGCTCATCATCGGCACTGCCATGCTCGCCATCGGAATGAGCGTGCTGTCGCTGTCAGTCAATATGATCATGTTGGGGGCGGTGGGATTCGTGGCCGGCATTGCGATCGCGCCTACGCTCACCAACTGCGACACCGTGGTGCAGCGCGTCGTGCGCCGCGACCAAATCACGGAGGGCATGGGCTGGCTCCGGATCGGCCAAGGCGTGGGGGTGAGCTTTGGCGCCTGGGCCGGCGGCTATCTTGTCGATCACATCGATGCCCAGGCGGGGCTGTTCCTGGGAGCGGGCGCGGCGGTCGCCATGCTTGGCATCGCTGTGCTCACCGCTCCCGTTGTGCGCCGGGGCACGGAGCGTCCCGGCGTGGCCTCAACGGAGGCCGAGCCGCCGTCCATGCACGGCGCAGACGACTGGGTCGACACCCCGCCGCTGCCACCCAACGTGTAAATCCCGTGGCGTGACCCACGTCACACAGCGCAGGGGACCAAGGGCCCAGAAGTCGTGCCTGGCGGCGCCATAGTCTTCAAGTGTCGTCAGGTGACGCAGAGGTCACCGACAAAGAAGTGGCTCGGGCGATCATCCGGGGACTAGGTCGCCTGAGCCGCCACTCTTCCGAGCGTCGGCGCCTCCCGCCCCTCCCCCCGAGGCGCCGACGCCGGATCATCTCCGGCACAACGGACCGCACTCACAGGTCCTCCGCCTATTCTGACGCGGTGAGCCTGTACTACTCGAGTGCCATGCTGACCGTGTTCGCTACGGCCGCATTGATCCCACTCGCGACCATCCCCGTCCTCGCCGCGACAGTGCGCCGCTACGGACGCCTGCGTGGGTGGCCGTTGTTCGCAGCGGCGGGGCTCCTCGCCTCCGCAGTGGCGCTCGCCGCGTTCACCGTCTTTCCACTGCCCACCGAGGCCGACCTGCTGTGTAGCGCCGGGGGAGTGCAGTCGTGGCAGCTCGATCTGGGCCACTCGCTCGATGAACTCCGCGCACTCAACGCCGGGCTTGGCGCCACGGCGACGCTGACGTCCTTCACGTTCTGGCAACTCGCCGCCAACGTGGCCCTGTTCGTACCGTTCGGCTTCTTCCTCCACCAGGCGGCTCGCTGGCCGGCGATTGCCGTCGTGGCGACCTCCTTCATGGTGTCCGCCATGATCGAACTGTCGCAAGGGACAGCGTTCTTTGGGCTCTACCCCTGCCCGTACCGCCGCTTCGACATCGACGACATTGTCACCAACACCACGGGGGCAATCCTGGGCGTCATCGCCTCCGCCATCATTGGCGCGATCTTCTCCTTCACTCGCCCCTCCCCGGAGCCAGACCTGGGCCCGCCGGGACGGATCCGCCGCGCCGTAGCCGTGGGAGTGGACCTGGCGGTGGGGTTCGTCCTGCTGAGCGCCATCGAAATCGGCGCCGTCATGGTGTGGGACATCGCCTTGGGAGGCGACCCCAGCCGCGAGCCTGCCAGCGCGACGCTCACCATGGCCGCGCGGATCGCGAGCGCCACGACCATGGGGCTGCTGATTCCGCTCCTGCGCCGGGACCGTGCGACGCTCGGGCAAGCCGTCATGAACCTCGCTCCCGTGCGGGAGGACTCGCACGGCCGCCGACCACGGGGCTGGTCGGTGGTGGTGCGCGGGCTTGTGCGCTGGCTGCCGTGGGTGGTGTCGCCCGCCGTCGCGGGGCCGCTCATGGTCATGGCCGATGGCGCCAGCGCGATCGTCCGTGGGGACCGGCGCTCCATCACGGCGCTGGCCTCCGCGTCCCGGGTGCGCTCCGTGCCGTCGATCGCCGCTACGCCCCATGACCCGACAGGCGACCAGGCTTTTCACGC
Source organism: Demequina globuliformis (assembly GCF_000975155.1). Taxonomy (GTDB): domain Bacteria; phylum Actinomycetota; class Actinomycetes; order Actinomycetales; family Demequinaceae; genus Demequina; species Demequina globuliformis. The sequence goes on along the minus strand of NZ_BBRG01000001.1, from coordinate 1,246,116 downwards.
GGACCGCTACGACCGGTAGCCTCACCGCATGACCGCACGCATTGCCATCGTGACGACCGTCGAACTGCCCGAGCCTGACGGCGACGAGCAGCTCTTACTTCCGCACTTGCAGGAGGCAGAACTGGCGGCCTGGGATGACCCCGAGGTTGACTGGTCGCGCTTCGATGTCGCCATCATCCGTTCCACGTGGAACTACACCGAGCGCCTCGACGAGTTCCTCGCCTGGGCAGCGCGCACGGCGGAAGTCACGACGTTGATGAACCCCCTTCCGACGCTGTTGTGGAACACGGACAAGCGCTACCTGGCCGACCTTGCCGATCGCGACCTGCCCGTGGTGCCGACCACGTTCGTCGCCCCCGGTGACGAGTGGGACGGCGACCTGTCCGGCATGGTCGTCGTCAAGCCCTCCGTGGGTGCGGGCTCCGCCGGCGCACGACTGTTCCGCCACCAGCCATCCGCGGCGCGCGAGCACATGGCGGCGCTGCACGGCCAGGGCAAGGTCGCGATGGTGCAGCCGTACCTGGAACAGGTGGACACGGTGGGCGAAACCGCGATGGTCTACCTGGGGGGTCGGTTCTCGCACGCCGCACGCAAGGCCGCGATCTTGTCCAAGGAACAGACAAACTCGACGGGCCTGTACGCAGACGAGGAGATTTCCGAGTACACGCCCTCGGAGCAGGAGCGCGCACTCGCCGACAGGGTGGTGGCGACGCTGCCTCCCCTGGCCTACGCCCGCGTCGACCTCCTGCCAACGGAGGACGGTCCCGTCATTCTTGAGCTCGAGCTCGCCGAGCCCAGCCTGTTCCTCCACACCTCCGGTGGCGCACCCGAGCGCGCCGCCGAGGCGTTCCGCGCGCTGCTGCCGTAACCACGGGCATCGGCCCCCAGGAAGTGATGGGAGCCGCGCGGCGTTACTGTCACTATGAGCAACGCAGCGCATGCCGACGCCCCCACTGAGTACGTGGGCATTTACGACGCGGACGGCGGTGTGCGCGGCGAGGTCGCGTACGTGGTGGGCCACCTGATGGGGCAGCGGGAGTGCGCGCTGTGCGACATCACCCACTCGCCCGTGCGCCGCAAACGCGCGTGGGATCGCATGGTCGCGGACCTTGGCGCCCCCTTCCGGCTCCTGCACCGGAACGAACTGTCGCCCGACCTGCGGGCCAAGGTCGCCGTCACAGGGCTACCGGTCGTGCTGGCCAAGCGGGCCGATGCCTTGGTGACAGTGCTCGACGCCGCTGACCTCAGCAGGTGCGGCGGCGACGTCGAGAGTTTTCGCGCCGCGCTCGCCAAGAGCGGGGAAACGGTGATCGACCCGAGGCCTACTCCTGAGCCTGCGGCGCCCCCGACTCGTAGGGGTCAAGCAGGTAGGTGACGCCGTCACATTTGGCCTCAATGAGGTCACCGTCGAAGGCTCCGCGGCGCACGGCATCCACCGGCGTACAGCCCACACTGGGCACATCAACCGAGGCTTCCGCGAACGAGTCGTCACTGAGGTTGTGCACGAGCCACTGCTCCTCCGGCTCGCCGTCACCGTCGTAGGTGCCGTGATAGACGGCGCGCATGCCGTTGACGTCAATCCAGGCCTCGACCCCTGCGCCGTCGCCAAACCCTTGCGCCGCCATGCGCTCAATGCGCGCGCTGATCAGCGACCGCACAAAGTCGTCACCGTCGCGCCACAACACTCCCGTGAGGTACTTGCCGGAAGAGGCGGACTCCCACAGTTCAAGGCCATCTGGCTGGATCCCGATGTAGCCCACGTCCACGATGTCGCCGTCCACGTTGTTGACCGGCGCGACTGCACCGTTGTCCCACTGGGTGTCCGCCTCGCCGGTCACGAGGGACAACTCCGTGACGACGGTCGGTCCTGGGCGGCCGCCGCGCCGCAGCCACGTCACGTCCTGCTCGGCGTCCCAGTGGACCACGGACATCAAGTAATCATTGCGGAGCTCATCGGTCACCAAGAAGAGCTCGTCGGTGGGGCTCACGAGCACGAGGTTTTGCCTTTCAGCAAGCGCTTCCTGGCCGTCGCCTTCTCCCTCGCGAACGACGGTGAGGTCCCACGATTGGTCGTTGACCTCCCAGATCCAGTCGGGCAGCTCATACATCGCGGGGCGCTCACCACTGGCGTCAATCACGTCAGGCAAGTCGTGGCCTGTTCCTGCGAGCCACTCGGGCTCTTCGCCGTCGGCAACAATGCCGGGAGCCTCGCCAGCGGCCTCATCGGCGCCGCCGGACCCGTCGTCGATGAAGCCGTACTCGCCCAGGAACCAGTACGCACCGAACCCCGCGCCCGCCAAAATTAGTACGGTGAGGATCGCGCCAATGGGGACCCGCCCAGCATCGTTCCTGTCTGGGATCGCGCCGCGCCTGCTCATGGAAGCGAGCGTAGTTGGCGCCCGGCGGGGACGGCCGGTGGACGCGCGTCAAGGCGTGAGAGAACCCACACGCACTTGCGCCGGACGCGCCGGGTTGCCACAGTGTGACAATGGCCCAGCCTGCCCTTCAGACGACTGAACCCAATCCGCTCACGGCGCTTTCGCTGTCCGACCTGCGCTCGCGCACGAGTGCAAAGTGGCGTAAGTACGATCCCGACGTCCTCCCACTGTGGGTCGCGGAGATGGACGTGGCGCTCGCGGAGCCCATCCGCGAGGAGCTCGCCCGGGCGGTGTCGAGCGGCGACATGGGCTACGCGTCCGGGGCGGACTACACGGAGTCGCTAGCCCAGTTCGCCGAACAGCGCTGGGGCTGGAACGTGTCCCCTGGTCAAATGTCCACGGTCACGGACGTCATTACCGGATACGTCGACATCATCGTGATGATGACCGAGCCCGGCTCCCAGGTGGTTGTCAATCCACCCGTCTACCCACCCTTCTTCTCTTACCTGAAGGCCGCAGACCGCCGCATCACGGATGCGCCCCTTGGCGCTGACCTGCGCCTGGACTTCGATTCACTCGAGGAGGCGTTCAGGACCGCGACCGCGGACGGCAAGCCTGCTGCCTACCTCCTGTGCAGCCCGCACAACCCCACGGGGGTGGCGCACACACGCGCGGAACTGGAACGCGTCGCGGCACTCGCCGATCAGTACGGAGTGACGGTGGTCGTGGATGAGATCCATGCTCCGATCGTGTTCAACGACGCCGAGTTTGTGCCGTACCTGAGCGTCAATGGTGGCGAGCGTGGTTTCTCCATCATGGCTGCGTCCAAGGCATGGAATCTTGCGGGCATCCCCGCGGCGATCGTGGTGGGTGGCTCCGCCGTGCAGGCCGAGGTCGCCCGCTACGCCGCGTCGACCCACCACGGGCCCACCCACTTTGGGACGATCGCGCAGACCGCCGCGTACCGTCACGGTGGGCCGTGGCTCGATGCCTTGCTTGAGGGCCTCGACGCCAACCGCCGCCTGCTCGGCACGCTTGTCGAGGAACACCTGGCCGGTGCCGCTTATGCGATACCGCAGGCGACGTACCTGACCTGGATTGATTGCACGGGCCTGGAACTCGGTGCCGACCCTGCCGCTCACTTCCTTGAGCACGCCCGGGTGGCGCTCAACTCCGGACCCACCTTCGGCGCCGGTGGCGCGGGGCACGTGCGCCTGAACATCGCGACGCACCCCGAGATCATCACTGAAGCCGTGCGCCGCATGGGCGCTTCGACACACCGGGGGTAGTGCTCCGTCGAGCGGGCCGATGCCCCGGTTGGGTCGTGCGAGAATCGTGCCGTGACCACGGGGAGCCAGGGGATGAGTCGCGGCGTGCGCGCCGCGCGCGCCCTGACCGCAGCCGCGATTGCGACGCTCGTCGCCTTGGGCTCCCACGTGACCGGTGGCGGCTCTGTCCCCAGCCTGACCGGTGTGCTGGTCCCCGTCGTGTTGTCCTTTGCCGTCTGCTGGCAGCTGGCCGGGCGCATGGGGTCCTGGTGGCGTACCGGGCTCGCCGTGACGGCGAGCCAAGCCCTCTTTCACACCCTCTTTGTGGTCGGTTCCGGCGCTACCGTGACGGCCGCGGGCGCCCACGCTCACCATCTTGAACCTGGCGCCTTGAGCGCCGAGGCCGCTGTTCACGGTGCCCACGGTGGCGGCGTCATGACGCTGTCGCACCTGGCAGCAGCTGTGGTGACGACGGTGTTGCTCGCGCGTGTGGACTGGGCGCTCGTGCGTGCAGGCCGCGCCATGCGATCGCTGTTCGCGCCCGTCCTCGACCTCGGTGCGGCTCGCGCCCTCCCGCCCGTCCCTCGCACCCTCGTCGCGGTCGCGACCCCCAGTCAGGCGCCGCGGCCCTCCCCGGTGACCGGCGGCATCGGCCTACGCGGCCCTCCCCTCACACCAAATGGCTCCATTTCGCTGTTTTAGGTACCTATAGCGGGCATTTTGTGCCACTGCGCGTGCCGCAATAGGTCTTCTTTTGGCGCGATCTCTCGCGCCCCCATGTGTGCTGACACCAGGGCACCACGCCCTGAGATTCTTGGAGAACTACCCATGTTTACTGTCCCCACCCACGCGCGCCTGAGCGCCGTCGCTGTCCTCGCCGCCGCATCGCTCGCCGCATGCGCGAGCAGCGATGATGCCACCGAGGCGGGCTCCGCTACGAACGTCGACGTCGCGATCGTCGACGCGTGGACCAAGGCCACCGACTCCGGCATGACCGCGACCTTTGGAGAGATCACAAACGAGGGAGATGAGGCCATCACCCTCATCGCCGCAACCACCGACGCCTCTTCCATGGTTGAGCTGCATGAGACGTCGATGGACGACGCAGGCGGCATGTCCATGTCTGAAAAGGATGGCGGCTTCACGATCGAGGCGGGCGACACCCTGGTCCTCGAGCCGGGCGGCAACCACATCATGCTGATGGGCGTCACCGACCCCATTGAGGCCGGGGCCGATGTGCCGGTCACGCTCGAGTTTGAGGGTGGCGGCACCGTCGAGATGGACACGGTTGCCAAGGACTACACCGGAGCAAACGAGGAGTACGTAGGCGACAAGGACCACGGTTCCATGGAGCACTCGGGAGACGCGGGCTCAGACGAGGACCACTCGGGCAACGATCACTAGTCATGACTGAGCCCGACGCGTCCTCGGGCCACGGCACCACCCGGCGGCGGCTCCTCTTTGGAGGGGCAGCCGCCGGGCTCGGCGCTGCCGTGGCACTCACCACTGACCGGGCGGCCGCTGGCCAGGCCGCCCCCGTGCCTGACACGACCGGAATCAACGGCGCGGTCGCGCACCTGTTTCACGGCGCACACCAAAGCGGCATCGCTACCCCGGTGGCGTCGTACGCATCCTTTGTGGCGCTCGACCTGAACGCCGGCATAAATCGCGAGGCGTTGCGCCGCCTCATGCGGGTCCTGAGCGACGACGCCGCGCGCCTCATGGAGGGCCGCGGCGCCCTCGCTGACACAGAGCCCGAGCTCGCAACCGTGCCGGCCGGGCTGACGGTCACCTTTGGATTTGGTCCAGGCTTCGTGAAGCGGGCCGACGGGCCGACGCCCGCGTGGCTGGCTCCGCTGCCGGCGTTCGGAATCGATGACCTCAATGAGGCCTACAGCGATGGCGACCTGTTGCTCCTCGTGAGCGCCGACGACCAGGTCACTGTGGCGCACGCGGTCAGGATGCTCCTCAAGGACGCGCGCTCGTTCGCGACGCTCAAGTGGCGCCAAGACGGCTTCCGGCGCGCGTACGGCTCGGAGGTCTCCGGCACCACCATGCGCAACCTCTTTGGCCAAGTCGACGGCACGACCAATCCGAACCCCGGCACACCCACGTTCGACAAGGTCGTGTGGTCGACCGACGGCTGGATGGCAGGCGGCACGTCACTGGTGCTGCGCCGGATCCGCCTCAACCTTGATACGTGGGACGAAGTGGACCCCACCGGCCGGTCGTTTTCGGTCGGCCGCGACATTTCCACCGGGGCGCCGCTCACTGGCAGTCGCGAGTCGGACGAACCCGACTTCGAGGCCACCACACCCGCCGGCCACACCGTGATCTCTCCCGTCTCGCACATCGCGCGCTCGCGGCCCGTCGAGCCGCATGAGGTCATTTTCAGGCGCGGGTACAACTACGACGTGCCACCTTCCGGCGACGGAGTCTCCGAGTCGGGGTTGCTGTTCGCGTCCTATCAAGCGGACCCTGTGCGCCAGTTTGTGCCCATCCAGCGCAGGCTTGACGAGGCCGACCTCCTCAACACGTGGACAACGCCCATCGGTTCCGCGGTCTTCGCGATCCCGCCGGGCTGCTCTGCCGGCGGCTACGTCGGAGAGACGTTGCTCGCGTAAAGAGTTGCGTTCCCATCACAGTGGCGAGTGGCGCTTGCGGAGAACGTCCACACCGGCGCTACGGTGAGATGCATGACGATGATGGCCACCCCGGAGGCCGAGGTCGAGGTAGACGACGCCCTGGTACGGGCGCTGCTCAACGAGCAACACCCCGACCTCGCCACGCTGCCCATTGGCGCGCGGGTCGAGGGCTGGGACAACATCACGTACAGGCTGGGCGACACGCTCGCCGTGCGCCTCCCGCGCCGGGAGATTGGCGCGCGCATCGCGGCCACCGAACTCGACTGGCTCCCGACCATCGCCAGGACGTGGACGTTCCCGTGTCCCATTCCTCAGCGCACGGGCGTTCCGCAGGGAACGTACCCCTGGCGGTGGGCCGTCGTCCCGTGGATCGACGGCACCATCGCGTACGACGAGCCGCTGTCCGTGGAGGGCGCCCGGGACCTGGGCCGCGCGCTCGCACAGGTTCATCAGCCTGCGCCAGAGGACGCGCCTGAGAATCCGTTCCGCTCGCTTCAACTCGCCGAGCGCGCCGAGCAGTTCAACTCCAGGCTCGCCCTCGTCGAACGCGACATGGACATCGCGACCGGACCATTGCGCGCGGCCTTTCAGGCGGCGCTCACGTCCACCGCTCCGCCCCGCACGTGGACTCACCTCGACCTCCACGGCGAGAACGTGCTCACTCGAGGCGGCAGGCTCGCCGGAATCATCGACTGGGGCGACGCCGCGGCCGGCTCACCCGCAACTGACCTGGGCCAAGCCGCGGTGCTGGTGGGGCGGGCGAATGTTGCCCCCATGATCGACGCATACGCCGGAGTCGCCACCGATGGTGCCGCCAGTTTTATCGCGAGCGCTGCCGGGCGTCGGCATGTCAAAGCTGAGGCCCTTCACTACGCCTTGACCCTCGCTGCGATGGAAGACGACCCATACCGAGCCGCGGGGCGACGCGCCCTCGCGCACGTGACCGACGGGTCTCGCTAGTTCGGATCCGTCGCGCGAGCGATCTGCGCTGCCCGGCGCGCGTCACGACGCAGGCGCGCCTCACGCACGTCCGGCGCCTGCGTCAGCATGTCCACCACCGCTTGCTCGAGCGCGGCTTGCACTGCGGCATCCCTCGCCGAGGGCGACAAGTCCTCTGCGTGCTCACCCAACGCGTCGACCACCGGCTCAATGGTGACGCCGTCCTCCCACAGGTCCACCACCCGCGGATCCACGTAGGAGGCGCGGGCTACCGCGGGAGTGTTGCCCAATTGAGCCGCCACCTCTCGCATCACCGACGCGACCACGCGCTTACGTGCCGTGGGCGACAAGTCCTCCGCGGCATCGGCCCCCGCCAAGGCGTGCGCAGCAATGACAGTCCCGTGCCATGTACGGAAGTCCTTAGCGGTGGCGTCCGGCTGGACCACCATCTGGATGTAGCCGTTGATGTCGTCACTGGTGAGATCGCGCCACTTCACCGGAGACTCCTGCACCCGGTACGCCAGCAACTCCTCGCCGTCCCCAGCCCGGCGCTTCAGGGTCGTGATCGCGGAAGCCACGTCAGCATCGGCCACCACCACGTGCCGGTCCTTGCCGGACTTCGCGACGTAGTCGAACGTCACTTCATCGCCGCTCACTCGCGCATGGTCCCGCAGCACCGTTGCCAGCCCATACGACCCGTTGTCAGCGGCATAGCCCTCACCGCCCACACGGAACAAACCGCGGTCCAGCAACCGGAACGCCACGCCCAGCACGTGCTCGCGGGACAGGTCACCCCGGGCAATGTCGCCTTCAGCCACGGCGCGTGCCGCCGGCATGCCCGACGCGACTTCCAACACCCGTGCGTGCTTGGCGCGATCCCGGCGCTCCCGCCACGCGGGGTGGTAGATGTACTGGCGCCGGCCGGCGTCGTCCGTCCCCAGCGCCTGCAAGTGGCCGTGCGGATCCGGACAGATCCACACGTCGGTCCACGCGGGCGGGATAGCCAGCGACTCGATGCGCGCCCGCACCTCGGCATCGCGCACCGTTTCTCCAGCCGCGTCGCGGTACGTCCAACCCTGGCCGCTGCGCCGGCGGGTAAGCCCCGGCTGAGCGGGTCGGGAACGTCGAAGCCTAGGCATGACATGACAGTAATCCCTGGTCGCGGCGCTGTCTTGGGGCGAGCCTGTGATGCGCGCCACACCCGGGGCCGATACCGTGGGTGCCATGGAGCACACGTTCGCCCCGCTCGAGACTGACCGCCTCATTTTGCGCGCCATGACCATGGACGACGCGGAGGATTTGGCCGAACGCCGCTCCGACACCACGACCGCGCAATACCAGGCGTGGCGCGCGCCCTACCCGGTTGAACGTGCACGCGAACTCATCGCAGACATCACTTCACGGCCCGGACCCATGCCGGGGCACTGGTACCAGCTCGCCGTGGAGCGGCGCCGTGATGCGAAGGTGCTGGGCGACGTCGCCGTGTACCTCAGCGGCAACGGCAAGACCGCGGAGGTGGGATTCACCCTCCACCCGTGGGCGCGCGGGCATCACTACGCCACGGAGGCCACCGCGCGCCTCGTGGACTACGCGGTCTTCGACCTGGGCGTCCACCGCATAGAAGCCTCCACCCACCCCCACAACATCGCGTCGGTGCGCGTCCTTGAACGGATCGGGTTCCTTGCCGAAGGCATCCGGCGGGAAGCCTATTGGGTGGAGGACGAGGTCAGCGATGACGCCATCTACGGCCTGCTCGCGCGCGACTGGCGCGCGCGCCGCGAACAGGACTGACATCCGTGTCCCTGCCGGTTGAGCACCATGCCTCCGGGCCGTCTGATGGCCCCCTGTACATCTCCGATGACACCGTGCGCGCGCTCGTCGACGAGCAGTTCCCGTGGCTCAAGGATCGCGAGCTGGGGCGGCGCTACACGCTCGAGGATCACTTTGCGATGCGGATTGGCGACGACTACGGTGCGGTGTTTCCGCGTGTGGCCGCGTATGCGGAGCTCTACGGCCGCGTGACTGACCTGATCGCGGGGCCGTCCAAGTCCTGGACATTTCCCGCAAGCACGCCGCTTGCGACGGGCAAGCCAGGGCATGGATTCCCGTGGCAGTGGATCGTCGTCGAATGGGTCTCGTCATCGACCGCCGCCTTTGTGCCGTTGAGGGACGATGCCGCGGTTCCGTTCGGCCGCGCGTTGCGGGAGATCCACACCCCAGCGCCGCTGGGCGCCCCTGGCAACCCCCGCACGAACGTGAGCCTGGACGCGCGCATCGGCCGTTTCGAGGCGCTGGTCGCGCGAGTGAAGAATCGCGTGGGCCCGGAGAACCGCGTGATGGACGCCGCGAGTCTGGTGGCACGGTTCGTCGATCGCGCTGCCGAGCCCATCGACATCCCGCCCACGTGGACGCACGGGCGCATCGAGCCGCGCTCGGTCTGCTCCGATCAAGGCGCCTTCCGCGGGCTGCTGTTGTGGCACAACTTTGGTGCCGGCGACCCCGCCGCGGACCTGGGATGCGCGCTCAACATCGTGCCCGCGCACCTCCAGGACCGGTTCTGGGCCGGTTACGGTTACGCAAGCCCCGGGACCATGCGTCGAGCGCAGGCGTACCAACTGTTTGCGGCGTTGCGCTACATCGAGATCGACGATCCTTACCTGCTGCGGATGGCCTGGGAGCGCCTGATCGAACTCGACCTGGCTCACGAGGCCTAACCCCGCCAAATGGCTCCATTTGGCTGTTTTAGCGAGCTATAACAGGCACTTTGTGCCACTTCAGCCGGGCCGATGCGCCAGGCACCCGGGCGCGAACCGGGTGGCGTAGCGCGCGGGCTGGGTGATCTGGCGCGCGGGGCGGGCTGGCCAGGGCGCAAGCCGGCGCCGGCGGGATTGGCTGCACCCCACGGCGCTGGCCGGCTTGGCTGCACCCCACGGCGCCGGCGGGCTTGGCTGCACCCTACGGCGCCGGCCTACTCCACGATCACCAGACGCGAGGTGGCCAATCGGGGGCCGTACGTGCACGAAGTGGCACGTTTTGGCTGGCATGCACGGCCATAACAACCAAATGGCTCCATTTGGCGGAGAGGGAGAAGTGGCAGACTGGGCCGCATGGACATCTACGAGACTCCGCTTCCGGGCATTGGCGTCCGGTACGAGTTCCAGGCGGACAGCGGCGACCACGTAGGCGTGGTCGTGCGACGCGACGGCAAGCGTGACTTCGCGCTGTACGACCGCGACGATCCGGACTCCTGCCGCGGCACCGTGGAACTGTCCGAAGGGGACTCGGCGAAGCTCGCCGAGCTCCTGGGCGGCACCTCCATCACCGCCCGTTTGGAGTCGCTGCGCCACAACGTCGAAGGCCTCGCGATCGAGTGGATCACGATGCCTTCCGCTGGCGGCCTGACAGGCCAGACCATTGCCGACGGCAAGATCCGCACCGAAACGAGCGCCTCTGTTGTCGCGATCATCCGTGGCGAAACGGGCCTACCCGGCCCGGGACCCGACTTTGTCTTTGAACCGGGGGACACCGTCCTTGTGATGGGCAGCGCGAGCGCAGTCCGCCAGGCCACCGCCATCCTGACCCGGTAGTCGCCATGATCCCCCTACCGCTCGAGGTTCTCCCCGAGCCCGAGGCGAGCCATGCCGGAGAGGTGCTCATCGAGCTGGGCATCATCCTGCTGGTCCTCGCAGGGCTCGGTCGCCTCGCCGCGCGCATGGGGATCCCGTCCATTCCGCTGTACCTGCTGGCCGGCCTCCTCATGGGAGAGGGCGGCCTCATCCCTGTGTCCGCAGGCGAAGAGTTCCTCGAGGTGGGCGCGGAGATCGGCGTGGTACTGCTCCTGCTGCTCCTGGGCCTCGAGTACTCTCCACGGGACCTCCGCAATGGCCTCAAGTCCAACTGGGTAGCTGGCCTGCTCGACGGCCTGGCCAACGGAGTGCCTGGGTTCGCGATGGGCCTCATCCTCGGCTGGTCGCCCACGGCCTCCCTGCTGCTGGCCGGCGTGACCTACATCTCCTCCTCGGGGATCATCGCGCGCCTGCTGGATGACTTTGATCGCATCGCGAACCGCGAGACTCCCATCCTGCTGAGCATCCTCGTCATGGAGGACATCGTGATGGCGGTGTTCCTCCCCATCACCGCGGTGCTGCTCGTGGGCGCCACGGTCATCCAAGGCGCCATCGCCGCCGCGATCGCTCTCACCCTGGTCGCGCTCGCCTTCGTAGTGTCCATGCGGTACTCCGAGAAGGTCTCCTCGATGGTGCACTCGCATTCGCGCGAGCTGTTGCTGCTGACCGTCCTGGGCCTCACCTTCTTGGTCGCTGGCCTCGCAGACGCGGTCCAGGTCTCCGCCGCCGTGGGCGCATTCCTCTTGGGACTGACCTTGTCCGGCCAGGTGGCCGACGACGTCCGGGGCCTGCTGCCGCCCCTGCGAGATGTCTTTGGCGGCCTGTTCTTTGTGTTCTTTGGCATCGGGATCGACCCACGCAACCTCATCCCCGTGCTGGTCCCGGCGCTGATCCTCGCCGCCATCACCGCAGTGACCAAAATCGCCGTCGGCATCTACGCCGCGAAACGCAACGGGATTGGCCCCAAGGGCCAATGGCGCACGGGCCTGTCCCTGGTTCCCCGCGGCGAGTTCTCGATCGTCATCGCAGGGCTGGGCGTCGCGGCCGGGGTCGAGCCCCAACTCGGTCCGCTCGCCGCAGGCTACGTGTTGATCTTGGCGTTCACCGGCTCGCTCCTCATGCGCTTTGCCGACAAGATCCCTTCTCCTCGCTTCTTGCGCAGAACCCCGCCACCGCGAACCCCGGCGCGGCTGCCGTAGCGACCGGCGACCTACCCAAATGTGACCGTTCGGGGGGTCATTTCTTGACCCAGCCGGGGCATCGGCCCACTCCTGCCCAAGGGTCCACCAAAGCGGACTTGACCCGTGCTTGTGCTGGCGAAAAAATGCTCGCAAAAATGGTCACCTGCACCCGAATCGCTGTGTGAATATTGATCTCGTCACCCCGTCTGAGCGGGTGACGCGCTGGCCACACCGCGCGGGTGATGTGGCAAGCATGCGGGCGAGCCCGGATGCGGTCCCCACCCAGGCAAGCAGTTTCTGCCCCTCGCTCAAGGACACCCCTTTTTGTTCTTCAAGGATGTTCTGCTGTGTTGTCGCGCTACCGCGAGGTCCTCTCGCTGCCCGGTGCCCGCGCTTTCGCGTTCTGGGGCCTGATCGCTCGCCTACAAATGGGCATGACGGGCCTGGCTACCTTCCTGCTGGTGCAGATGGAGTACGGCTCCTACGCCGCGGGCGGCGTCATGCTGGCGGCCATATCCGTGTCCTACGTGCTGATTGCGCCGCAGGTGGCACGCCTCGTCGACGCGCACGGGCAAGCCAGGGTGCTGCGGTGGGGGTACGCGATCGCGATCGCTGGTCGCGTGGGTCTGCTGGTGGCGGCGCTCAATGGAGCACCGCTATGGGTGCTGGTACTCATTGCCCCCACCTTCGCCGCGGGCGGCTCGCAGTCCACGCTCACGCGTGCACGCTGGAGCCACGCGGTCAAGGACGACAAGCAACTTGCGACGGCGTTCTCCTTCGAATCCTCGATGGAACAGCTGCTGTGGATTGGCGGCCCGGCCGTGTCCACCGTGCTTGCCGTGTCCGTGGCCTCGTGGCTGCCGTCCGTCATCGCAGTTATCTCCCTCGCCGTGGGCGGCTACGCGTTCCTGGCGCTTAAGGCGACCGAGCCTCCTGTGCGCCGCCTGAGCGCCGATGCCGGACTCACTGAGGCCGCCTTGGCCGTCACTCCTGCGACGGCGGGGGCGGGCGCTGCGTTGCCTGCCGTAGAGACCTCGACCGTGCGCCGCGTACGGCGCTACCGCAATCCCTTCGCCGGCAACCTGCTGTTGACCACGCCGACTCTGGCGATTGCGGCGCTGATCTTCTTGACGCAGGGCGCCATGTTCGCGTCGATCGATGCGGCGGTGGTGGCGTTCACCGAGGCGTTGCACGTGAAGGAGGCCTCCGGCCTGATCCTGGGCGTGTGGTCGGTGGGCTCGCTCGTCGGCGGCCTAGCGTACGGGGTGATCGGGTGGCGTCGCTCCTTGGCCACGCGCCTGGTCCTGGGCGTCACGGCGACCGGCACCTTTGCCGCCATGCTCGCCTTCGCCCCGTCCATGTTTGTGCTGGGCGGCCTGCTGTTTGGCATGGGGCTGTTCATTGCGCCCAACATGGTGATTGGTGACTCGCTCGTGCACCAATCGGTGTCGCGCGCACGGATGACCGAAGGCATGACCTGGACCCGCACGGGCATTGACCTCGGCGTCGCCATTGGCGCGTGGGGCGCAGGCGTGGCGATCGATGCGGGCGGCTCCCAGGCCGGGTTCGCAGTCACCGCCGTTGCGGGCGGTGTGGGTGTCCTCACCGCGCTAGCGGCCTGGCACTACTTGCGCCGCCCCGCACGCCGCGGCACGGAAGCCGCCACCGTCCCGGCGATCCAGTCGTTCGCCACCGTTCCTGCCGCCGGCGCGCCGCTGCCCGCCGAGGTCTCCGTGGAAGTCCCAGCCGATGCATCGGCCCTCGATACGCGCCACTACCTAGTGGAGCCCGCCGGCTACATCAGCGCAGAGGACGTGGCTGAGGTGCGGGCCATGGTCGACGAGGCTGTCACGGCCCTCGCTGAGCGAGACGCTTCTGCGACCCCGCAGGCCCAGGCGGTCGCGACGGAGGCCGCACTGGCAGTTGAGGCCGCTGACAGCGCGGTCGAGGCTGCGGCTCAGGTCATTCAGCGCGCAGCGGCCACCGCACCATGGGCCGATGCCGCTGTGGCGAGCGCCGACGTGACCGAACCAGGCACTGAACCTGCCGCACAATAGAGGAATGATCAGGAACGCCACGGTGGCCGACGCCGCCGCCATCGCCTCTCTCTACAACCCTTACGTGCGCGACACCGTCATTACCTTCGAGTACGACGAGGTCTCCGCGGATGCGATTGCGGAGCGCATTCAGGCCGTGCTCGACAAGGAGCTGCCCTACCTCGTGGCCGAGGAAGACGGCGGCATTGTCGGATTCGCGTACGCGGCTCCCTACCGGCCGCGTGCCGCCTACCTGCACACGGTTGAGACCTCGATCTACCTCGGCATGGAGTCACGCGGACGCGGGACCGGGCGCGCGCTGTACACGGCGCTACTCGACGGCCTGCGAGCCTCGCATGCTCACAGCGCGATCGCGCTCATTGCCCTTCCCAACGACGCATCCATAGGCCTGCACCGCTCTTTGGGCTTCGCGGAGGTGGGCACGCTCGTCGAGGCAGGCCGCAAGTTCGATCGCTGGATCGACGTCGCGTACTTCCAGCTGTCCACCTCGTAAGTGCCGCCCTGAGCTTGCCCGGGTGACGCGAAAGATCCCCTACCTCGCGTGCCCCACGGTTCGTGCATGTGAGTGCCGACTTTGGGGACGAAACCGGCACTCAGATGCACGCGGCGGTGGTTGGGGCGCGTCGATACAAAAGGTGAGGGCCGATGCCCGGGTCACCCGAGCATCGGCCCTCACCGTCGCGCTTCACGCGCCAAGGGTTACGCCGAGCGCACTGCCTTAGTCGCGGCGAGCATGTTCTCGAGCGAGGCGTTGGTCTCCTCGTAGCCGCGGGTCTTCAGACCGCAGTCGGGGTTGACCCACAGCTGCTTGCCGGGAATCGAGTCCTTCGCGAGCTGCAGGAGCTCGGTGACTTCCTCGGTCGAGGGCACGCGGGGCGAGTGGATGTCCCACACGCCGGGGCCAATCTGGCGCTCGTAGCCGTGGTCCTTAATCGCGGGCAGCACCTCCATGCGGGAGCGCGCGGCCTCGATCGAGGTGACGTCTGCGTTCAGGCCGTCGATCGCGTCGATGACCTCGCCGAACTCGGAGTAGCACAGGTGGGTGTGCACCTGGGTGTCGTCCTGAGCGCCGGAGGTCGCGAGGCGGAAGGACTTCACGGACCAGTCGAGGTAGGCGGGCTGGTCGGCCTTCTTGAGTGGCAGCAGCTCGCGCAGGGCGGGCTCGTCGACCTGGATGATGCCAATGCCGGCGTCCTCGAGGTCCTTGATCTCGCCACGCAGGGCCAGGCCCACCTGGAAGGCGGTGTCGCCCAGCGGCTGGTCGTCACGCACGAACGACCACGCGAGGATCGTCACCGGACCAGTCAGCATGCCCTTGACCGGCTTGTCCGACAGCGACTGGGCGTACTTGGCCCACGTCACCGTCATGGCCTCGGAGCGAGCCACGTCACCCCACAGGATGGAGGGGCGGGTGCAGCGCGAACCGTAGGACTGGACCCAGCCGTTCTTGGTGACGTCGAAGCCCTCGAGGAGTTCAGCGAAGTACTGCACCATGTCGTTGCGCTCGGCCTCGCCGTGGACCAGGACGTCGAGCCCCAAGTCCTCCTGCAGCTTCACGACCTGGGCGATCTCGTCCTTCATCGCCTGCTCGTAGTCGGCGTCCGACAGTTGACCCTTGGCCCACGCGGCGCGCGCCTTGCGAATCTCGGGGGTCTGGGGGAACGAGCCGATGGTCGTGGTCGCGAGCTCCGGCAGGTTGAAGCGGGCGTCCTGAGCGGCGGCACGCACCGAGTATGCGGTGCGCTCGAAGTCGCCGTCCTTGACCGCGGCGAGAGCGTCGCGGACGTCGGCGCGGTTGGTGCCGGGGTGCTCGGCGCGTGCCTTGAGCGCGGCGCGGGCCTCGCCGAGCGCACCGGCGACGGCCTGGTCGCCCTGGGTGAGAGCGGTCGACAGCGTGACGACCTCGCCCACCTTCTCATCCGCGAAAGCGAGCCAGCTGAGCAGCTCCTCGCCCAGGTGCTCCTCACCCTGGAGGGTGTGGGGCACGTGGAACAGCGAGGTGGAGGTCGCGATGGTGACGTTGGCGCCGAGCGCCACGACCTCATCGGCCTTGCGCAGCGCCTCGTCGAGGTCGGTGCGCCAGATGTTGTGGCCGTCAACGACGCCCGCGACGATCGTCGCGCCCTTGAGGTCAACGCCCTGAGGCACGGAGCCTCGCACCAGGTCGATTCCGATGGCATCCACGGCGGTGTTCTTCAGCACCGGAAGTGCGTCGTCGAGCGAGTTGTACGGAGCGGCGACGAACAGCGCGGGGCGCGACTCAGCGGCGACCAGGGCGCGGTAGACCTTGGTGGCGTTGTCGAGGACCTCGGCGCGGTCGGCGTCGATGTCCGCGACCAGAATCGGCTCGTCGATCTGAACCCACTCGACACCGGCGGCCTTGAAGGCGGCCAGCAGTTCGATGTACACGGGCAGCAGGTCGTCGAGGCGATCGATGGGCTGGTAGCCCTCGGGTGCCTCGTCGGCGGCCTTCGACAGGTACAGGAAGGTCAGCGGGCCGGTGATGACCGGGCGGGTGATGAAGCCGGCTTCCTTGGCCTCGACGAACTCGTCAACCCAGCGGGTGGAGTTCAGCGAGAACTCGGTGTCGGGGCCGATCTCGGGAACCAGGTAGTGGTAGTTCGAGTCGAACCACTTGGTCATTTCGAGGGGGGCCTTGTCGCCCTTTCCGCGGGCGATCGTGGAGTAGCCGGCGAGGTCGACGGAGCCGTCTTCCGCGCGGAGGTCAGCGAAGCGAGCGGGGATGGCGCCAAAGGTGACAGCCGCATCCAGCACGTGGTCGTAGAAGGAGAAGTTGGACGGGATGGAGCTGTCCTCGCGGCCCAGGCCCAGACCGGCGATGCGGTCGCGGTTGGCGGCCCGCAGGTCCGCGGCGACCTTCTCGAGGTCCGCCTCGGAGGAGTTGCCCTTCCAGAACGACTCCAGTGCCCGCTTGAGCTCACGCATTCGGCCGATGCGCGGGTATCCAAGGATGGTGCCGCCGGGGAAGGCGGGCGCAGGGGCAGAGGACTGAGTGATGTCAGACATAGTTCCTCGTAGAGGTTTGGGGTGCGCGGCGGGCTCGCCATTGCGCTTGGTCGACGCGCGTCTACGCTGCGCCGAGGGGTGCGCTCGCGATTCTAGCGCGTCGTGGTAGGAATTGCCACCGCCAGTTGAGACACCTTGTCCACATAGCGAGACGGCCTGGTAAAGCTCCGGTGGCCGGGCTGGATCGCGTGCGGTGAGCGCCGCGTCAGGGGCGAGTGAGACACTGGACAGATGGCTGAAGAAATCACTCCCAAGCAGGTCACGCTGGTGCGCGAAGCCGAGGGCGTCTACGTCGCCCGCAACCCCGACGGCGCGGAGTACCGGTTTGGCTACAACGTGGACGGTGCACTCAGCGCCGTCGAGCTCCTGATGGTCGCTATCGCGGGTTGCTCCGCCACCGACCTCGACATGATGACGTCCCGGCGGTCCGAGCCCACCAAGTTCGACGCCACGGTCACGGCGGACAAGGTCGGCGGCTCGTCGCCCGCCATCCTGCGCGACATTGACGTGGCATTCGACGTGGCCTTCCCCGAGGGCGCCGAGGGCGACAAGGCTCGCGCACGTGTGGCCGCCGCCCTCAAGTCCGCGGAAGAGAAGACCTGCACCGTGTCCCGCACCGTTGTCCACGGCGCTGAGGTGACGCTCCGCGAGGTCTAGCTCGCGGCATCGGCCCGCCGCCTTCCCGGCCGCCGTCCCCGCCAAATGGCTCCATTTGACTGTTTTGCGGCGCTATAGCGGCCATTTTTCGCCACTTCGCGGTGAGGGCGCGGCCTAGCGCAGCGGCAGTTCCGTCACGAGGTCCATGGCGGCCTCATGCTTGTTGAACGTGATCACGTGGATGCCAGGCGCCCCCGCGTCGAGCAGTCCGCATGACAACCTTGCAGCATGGGCCACGCCCGCCGCGCGCGCCGTGGCGTTATCTTCCGCGGCCTCGAGGTCGGCAATGATCTCCGCGGGGGTCGCAACGCCCGTGATCTGCGCGGCACGGTGGGCGCGCTGCGCGGTCACGAGCGGCATCACCTCCGGGATGATCGGAATTGTGATGCCCTCGGCGCGCGCGTCCTCCACCAGCGACGTGTAGTGGCCAATGTCGTAAAACACCTGGGTAATTGCGAAATCCGCGCCCGCGTCCTGCTTGGAACGCAGGACCTGGAGCCCCTGATCGCGCCACTGCGGGAGCACGTGCTGGGCGGGAAAGGCCGCCACACCAATGCTCAGGTTGTCGATTCCGTGCGCGTGCGCCACCTGTCGCAACAGCGTCACGAGCTCATGCGCGTATCGCAGGCCGTCCGGGTGAGGCTGCCAATCCGCCTGACCGGCCGGCGGGTCGCCACGCAGAGCCAAGAAGTCCAGCACTCCCTCTTCGAGGTACTCCTCGATGACCTGAATGACCTCGTCTCGCGACTGGTCTACGCAGGTGAGGTGCGCGAGCGGAGGGATGGTGTGGCTGCTCGCAAGCTTCTGCACCACGCCGCGCGACGTGTCGCGCGTAGCGCCGGCCGCGCCGTATGTGATGGAAATGAAGTCCGGGTCCGTGTCCACGAGCATTCGCATCGTCGCTTCGAGGGTCGACTCGGCCGCGGGCGTGCGCGGAGGGAAGAGCTCGTAGCTGAGAGTGGGCTTGCGCGCACTCAGGAGTTCACGGATCGTCATAGCGGTCGCAACAATAGCGGACAGGCGGTCAGGGGGCCGATGCCCCGGGCAGCACTCGGTCCCTGAACAGGGACGATGCTCGGGTGGGCAGCACGGCTGAGCGCCACTAGGGCCGTAGTCCCCAGGCGGCGGATGTCGAGGGCTTGTCCACGGGTTTGTGCGGGGCACGCGGCACAGGTCGCGGGGCCGAGTCACACTGGGGCAATGATCACCGAGACCAACGACTTGATCCGCTGTTTTGGCGCAGGCGACACGCTCTACGAGGAGTACCACGATCACGAGTGGGGGCATGAGGTCCATACCGAAGACGGGCTCTTTGAACGCATGACGCTTGAAGGATTCCAGTCGGGGCTGTCGTGGCTCACGATCCTTCGCAAGCGGGACAACTTCCGCGACGCATTCGCGGGGTTTAACCCGGAGGCCGTCGCCGCATTCACTGACGAGGATCGCGACCGGCTCATGAACGACCCCGGCATTGTCCGCAATCGCCGCAAGATCGATGCGGCCATCACCAATGCTCGCGCCGTCGTGGCACTCCACGACAACGGTCGCACGCTCGACGAGGTCATTTGGAGCCACCAGCCCGCGCCGCGCGACGCTCCCCCTGCGGATTGGTCCGAGGTCCCCGCGTCCACTGCCGAGTCAACGGCACTAGCCAAGGAATTGAAGGCGCTGGGCTTCGTGTTCGTGGGGCCGACGACCATGTACGCCCTGATGCAAGCCGTCGGATTGGTGGACGATCACATCGCGGGTTGCGTGGCGCGTACGGGATGAGGCGCGCGGGGAAGTTGCGAAGGATTGGCGGGGTACGGCGGTGCCCCGGGGCGTTGTCCCCCCGGTCCCGCCCCCGGCGTGTCCCCAGGGTCCACCCGGCGTTGTCCCCAGGCGCCTCCTAATGGCTCTCTTTACACACTTTGATGGCTTTTGATCCTCTTTGTCACACCCCCATGATGGGATAGATCCATGGCGCTCAACACCGAGGTTCTCGACCGCGAGGTCTCTCGGTTGCGCGCGTTCGAAGGCGTCGAGCCCGTCACTCTCGACCGCGCTCGCCTGGCGGAGGTGCGCGCTGCGGTCGGTGCCGCTCGCCGTGCGCTTGACGCCGTTTCTGCGACCGTCGCGGCAGAGGTCGCGAGGCGCTCTGACCCCAGCCTGGGCGCGAACGGGTTGGCACGGCAGGAGGGGCACTCCAGCCCGGTGGAGTCCATCGCGCGAGAATGGGGCCTTGGCCACGGCGAAGCGGGGCGCCTCATAGACGTCGGGAAGTCGCTCCAGCCCCTCGCTGTACCGGCCACGCCTCCCCGGCCCGACCACCAAGGGAACCCCCAATCCGCCGCCGGTGACGGCAGTGACCGCGACAACAACCTTGTACCGGGGTTGAACGACCCTGCGGGCGGCGAAGCGGGCGCGCCGCAACAGTCGCGCTTTCCACGTGTCGCACAGGCGCTAACAGATGGTGAGCTGACGGCCGCAGCGGCCGCTGAGATTACGCGCACCCTCGAGGTCGCCGCGAAAGCCGAAGGTTCCGCTGGTCCATCGTCGACCACTCCAACGCGGGCCGGGTCGATGACCCCGTATGCGCAGGGCGTCGGCCGCCTGGAGCGTCAACTCGTGGCACGGGCGAAGAAGTTGTCGCTGTCCGAGCTCCGGCGTGCGTGCCGGCAACTGCGGGCGCATAGGGCGCCACAGGATCTTGAGCAGCTCGAGCGCCACCAGCGGGCCGAACGCTTTATCGCGTTCACGGAAGACGCTGATGGCATGACGACCATCTCCGGGCGCCTTGATCCCACGGCGGCGGCGCCTTTGCGCGCATGGGTCGACGCGCACGTCCGGCAAGGCTTCCAAGCACGGCACGGACTTCCGCACGGCGTCGACGATCGCACCCCCGGTCAGATGCGCGCAGATGCGATCGCTGACCTCGCCAAGCACGGCCTGGGCTGCGAGGAGCCGACGATGGGCGTCAAAGCGACGGTGGTGGTGCGCGTTGCCCAATCAGATCTGAACGCTGGCACGGGAGTCGCAGAATGCGATACGACCAGCGGCCCCATCTCGATCAGCACTTTGCGTCTGCTGGCCGTCGACGCCGAGATCCTTCCCGTTGTCCTTGGGGGCGCGAGCGAGCCGCTCGACCTCGGGAGGTCGCGGCGCCAGTTCTCGCGCGCTCAGCGCATCGCATTGGCAGAGCGCGATGGGGGCTGCGCATGGTGTCACGCTCCGGTGAGCTATTGCGACGCCCACCACGTGAAATGGTGGGCGCGGGACCGCGGCACCTCGGACCTCGACAATGGCGTGTTGCTGTGCACTGCGTGCCACCACAGGATCCATGACACGGGGTGGGAGATCTCCACGACCCCCACGCGCGTATGGCTGATCCCACCGGCGTCGCATGATCCCGAGAGGCGGCCGATTCTGGGGGGTCGTGCCGCGCTCACGCTCGATCATGGGGCGCCGACTGGGTCCGACCAAGGGCCGCCCGGCTCAGACACGATGCCGACGTCACCCGGTTCAGACGCGAGGCCGGCGCCATCCTCGTCTGCCGCAGATCGACCCCGTAACTGACAGCGGTCAGGCTCGCGACTCGAGCGTGGCAGACGCGCAGCGACAGAGACGCGCGACGTGAGCTAGCAGTACGCGCGGCGATGACGGTCGCGCGCGTCATCGAGGAGCGCCTCGACAATCCGCTTGTCGGCAGGAAGCCACGCGACATCGCGCCAACCACCAGGCTCAAGCGTGCGCAGCAAGTCGTGGTCCTCGAGCGGACGAGGCTCGACTGCCGCACCATCGGCGCCTGGCAGAATCCGGGCCCACCACACGCGCATCACGAGGCGCTCCGCATCAGCATCGCCCGGGCGCAGCATCCACACGGGAGTGTCCGCGCACTGGGACTCAATCCCGCTGCCGTCGTCCGGGCCCAGCAACTCTTCACCGATCTCGACCTCGACGCCGAGCTCCTCGCGCAACTCGCGCCGCAACGCCTGCTCGGGCGTCTCCCCTCTTTCGACCTTGCCGCCCGGAAACTCCCACAGGCCGGCAAGCGCGGAGGGTGCTGTACGGCGCGCGGCGAGCAAGGTGCGCGGGACGACA
The DNA here is from genome assembly GCF_000975155.1 of Demequina globuliformis. Lineage (GTDB taxonomy): Bacteria > Actinomycetota > Actinomycetes > Actinomycetales > Demequinaceae > Demequina > Demequina globuliformis. Next base: position 1,224,258 of record NZ_BBRG01000001.1, on the reverse strand, counting down.
AGATCGTCGGTGATGGCGGCAGCCACCACCAGTCGCGTCGAAGTACCCACCAGCGTGGCTATTCGGTGACGTCTGCGTAGGCGTCAGGATCGAGAAGATCCGGCGCCGCCTCAGTCAACTCGACCTTGAAAATCCAACCCTCGCCATAGGTATCCGAGTTGATCAGGTCCGGAGCGCTCTCGAGTTGACCGTTGACCTCCGCGACCACGCCCGTCACGGGCGAGTACAGCTCCGACACGGCCTTAGTGGACTCGAGTTCGCCACAGACGTCACCCGCCTTGACCTCATCCCCCACGGAGGGCGCCTCGACGTACACAACGTCACCCAGAGCATCGGCCGCATACGCGGTGATGCCCACCGTGACGATGGACTCGGGCGACGCATCGCCGCGCACCCACTCGTGCTCGGCGGAGTACAGCAGATTGTCAGGAATGTCAGGCACCTGGCCCACCTTTCGCTCGCGGAGGGACCTCTCAGGAACGAGGCTACGCGCCCCGTCGATAGAACGGTAGCGCGACCACGTTCATCTGCTCGTGACGACCGCGCACGTCGACGGCAAGCGACGTCCCAGGCTCGGACACACCGCGGTCAACGTAGGCCATCGCGACAGGCGATCCCAGAGTCGGCGACGGCAGCCCCGAGGTGACGACGCCCACGTCCTCACCGGCCTCCGTGACCACCGGGTAACCCGCCCGAGCCGCGCGTCGGCCCGCGCCCACCAAGCCCACCAACACTCGCTCGGTGCCGGCTTCCTTGACCTTCGCCAACGCCTCGCGTCCCACAAAGTCACCGCGCTCGGGGCCGTCCGCGCGACCAAAATTCACGACGCGGCCCAAGCCCGCGGCGAAGGGCGACAGCGTGCGCGACAGTTCATTGCCGTACAGCGGCATGCCCGCCTCCAAGCGCAGCGAGTCCCGCGACGCGAGGCCACAGGGAATCAGGCCCCGCTCGGCGCCACGGTCCATCGCGAGCGTCCACACATCCGCGGCAAGATCCGCAGGAACAAAGAGCTCGAAACCGTCCTCGCCGGTATACCCCGTGCGGGCCACAAAGGCGTGGTGGCCTCCCTCGAGCAGCACGTTCGCCGCGGTGTAGTACTTGAGTGCCGGGGGATCTTCCGCCCCCAACTCGCACATCGCGGTCACAATGTCGACGGCCGCTGGGCCCTGCACAGCGATGAGCGCGATCGAGGCCGTCTCATCGGTCACCTCGGCGTCGAACCCACCTGCCGCAATGCGATCGCGCAACTGCCCGAGAACCGCCTCGCGGTTAGCCGCGTTGGCGACGACCATGAAGTGCTCCCAGTCGCGCCGGTACACGACCAAGTCGTCGATCACGCCGCCGTCCGGTGTGCACATCATCGTGTACTTGGCCGCCCACAGTCCCATGCGGCTCATGTGACCCACGAGGGCGTAGTCCAGCGCCGCCGCAGCATCGGCGCCCGTCACCATCAACTCGCCCATGTGCGACAGGTCGAACAGACCAGCCGCCTGGCGCACCGCCTGATGCTCGGCAACATCGCCGGAGTAGCGCAGGGGCATGCTCCACCCCGCGAAATCCACCATCGTGGCGCCAAGGTCGTGGTGCTGCTTGAGCAAGGGCGTTTCGAGGTTCGTCACGCTCCCAACCTAAGCCATCGATGCCGGCGCTGGAGTGCAGCGCGGCGGACCCCGCTGGCAGGCCGAGGCGTGGCGCGCAACGACGAATCGATCCAGAGCAGCTGACTACCCGCCGAGCGCGAGCGTGACGGCGAGCACCACGGCGGCCGTGAGCACAGCCGCTGCCACCGCAGCGACGACCGACACCGTGATGAGGCGCTTGCGACGCTTCGCTGCTCGCCGGCGCGCTGCCTCCTGCGGCGGCACCACCTGCTCGTAGGCGCTTTGACCCGCCGTCGCACCGTGAGGGTGCGGCGACCGGAGCTCCTCCGGCACCGCGTTCGCGACTTCGGGCGCGAGTCGCGGCTGGTATGCCTGCTCTTTTTGGCCGGCCTCGACGCTGCCGGGCCGCACGGCTGCTTCGCCGGGCAGCGAGTACCCGGGCGGGAGCGCTGAGCGTGGCGCACGCGAGCGGGTCACACGTGGGTGCGCGGGCGCGGTCGGCGTGGCGTCCGGAATGCCGGGCGGTTCGGGCGCGGATGGGGACGCCGGGGGCAGGGCCCCACGGCGGGAGGACAGGATCGTCGAGTCATCGTCGTCGTCATCGGCTGGCTGTTCGGACGCCTCCGCACCGCCGGACACTCGGCGCGATGACAGCACCGTCGAGTCATCGTCGTCGTCTGCCGGACCGGCCATACCGGCGCCGCTCGCCGCTCGGCGGGAAGACAACACCGTGGAATCATCCTCTTCAGCCGGCAGACCGGAGCCGCCCGCACCGCCAGATACTCGGCGCGATGACAGCACCGTCGAGTCATCGTCGGCATCCTCGTCCTTGGCGGCAGCTGCCGAGCGACGCGAGGACATCACCGTCGAGTCATCGTCGAAGTCCCCCTTCGGAGCCGAGGGCGCCCGGCGGGACGACACCACTGTGGGATCGTCGGTGTGGTCTGCGGCCGAATCGCGCTCGTCGCTCATACTCGTGCCCTCCGGCGCGAGGTCTGGGTCGTGTCGTCCTCAAGGTCGTCGTCCGCTGGCTCCCACTGCTCGCCCCACAGCCTCCAGGGCGCCACGCTCAGTCCGGGAGGGGTCACGGCGTCGAGAACGTCTGCCACCACGACAGTGACGTTGTCGCCCGTGCCAAGGGCCAGTGCTTCGTTAACGAGCGCCGACGCGGCCGTCTGCGGCTCCTCAGCGCTACCTGCGGTGACTCCAATGCGCGCATCTGACACCACCTTCGTCAAGCCGTCGCTCGCCACCACGAGCCTCATGCCAGGCATCACGGGAACGAGCCAGGCATCGAACTCTGGGAGTCCGTCGCCTATGGCTCGGGTCACGATGTTCCGGTCCGGGTGTCGCTCGGCTTCCTCAGCAGTGATCCGTCCCGCATCAACCAGGTCCTGGACGTGCGAGTGGTCGCGCGTCACCTGATGAACCACGTCGCCGTCCACCAAGTACGTCCGCGAGTCGCCGACGTTAAGGATCATCCACCACGGTCCGCCGTCGTGCTCCACGGCAACGGCGCCGGTCACGGTGGTGCCGGACTCTCCTCCCACTGACAGCGACACCTCAAGGACTGCCCGTTGTGCCTGCACCACCGCGGCAGCGACCTCCGGTGGCGTCACGACGGGGAGGTCAGCGAGCGCCGCGAAGGTCTCAACAACGGCCGCACTCGCGGCGGCTCCGGCGTGGTGCCCACCCATACCGTCGGCGACGATGTGCACGTTGCCGCGGGACAGATACGAGTCTTCGTTGCGGGCGCGCGGCCCTTGATTGGTGTCGCCCGCGCCCGTGGCCCAATGCGAGCCGACCGTCACTGGCCGCCCTCGCTCATTACGATGCGCGCCTCAAGGTCGCCGAGAATCAGCACGCCTTCGATGCGCGCGAGCACGCCCGGGCTGACCTCGGTCTCGCGCCCCGCCTCGTTGCGTAGGTAGGTGCCGTTGGTCGAGCCCAGGTCCAGCACGTGCCACGCACCGTCGACGAGCTGCAAGGTGGCGTGTTTTTTCGACATGGTCTTGGTGGGGTCAGTGATCCCCAGGATTCCGTCGCTCGCGGCACTGAGGCGCCCGACCGTGATGGTCGTGCCTGCGAGGTCATACGACTGGCCGCCGTCGACGACAAGCTGCGCACTCACGCGGCGACGGGAAGCGATCACCGTGTGGTCGTCGTCCTCCTCGGGCATTCCAGACGGCGTCGCGGCTGGCGCGGGCGGGAGGGCCGAACGCGTCGGCACCGGAGCGGTCGGCAGACTTTCGACGTAGGGCGCGGGCTCCGCGCTCCGGGCCGATACGACCTCGGGCGCAGCGCTCACACCTACCCCGGGCACGGCACCGGTGACGGGTGCGGCACCGGTGACGGGTGCGGCACCGGTGACGGGTGCGGCACCAGCGGCGGGTGCCGCCGGCAGTTCAGACACCGCAGGCGCGTCAGGCGCCCCAGGAGCGGCAGTCGCGTCAGGAGCCGCAGTCGCGTCAGGAGCCGCACTGGCGGAAGGCGTCGCGGGCGCGTCGTGCTCGACGGGTTTCATCCCAGCGCCAGAGTGATCCGCAGCGACTGACGTGCTCGGCTGCTCGTCCTCCTCGACCGGCGAGGCGGCCGCCTGGGCGGCTGCGGCATCGGCCCGCGCCTTGACGAGCCAGTCCGGCTCAGGAGCAGACTCCGGCTCAGGGGCGCCGTACGGCGACACCGCTGGCGCTGAACGCGACACTGCCGACGCATCCCGAGTCGCATCGACGACGGGCACGGCTCCCGTAGGCGGCTGCGACAGGTACGGCGACACGTTCTCGTGCTCCGAGTCTGCACTGTGCGGCTCGCGCGCCACGGGAGCCGATGGTGCGGATGGCAGCACCGCGGGCGCGTCGACTGAGCTGGGGGATGGTGCCGGCGCGGGGAGGTCGGGAGCACTGTCGACACGCGGGGCCGCGGGCGTGGTCGACTCCGGCTGAGCTGTCGCCGCCCACCCGGGCGGCAAGCCGATCACGCCGGCACTCGCCGACGCCTGCTGTTCTTGCTGTTCGCCGGGAGCCGATGGGGCCGCTGGCGGAGGCGAGGCCACCGGGGCCGCCGGAGCAGGGCTCGGGCCAGGGGCAGACGCCGCTACCGAGTCCGGGGGCGGCGGAACACCGGGTCCAGACACGGGGGCGCCAGTCGGCGGCGGCGGAACACCCGGTCCAGACATGGGGGCGCCAGTCGGCGGCGGCGGAACGCCGGGTCCAGACACGGGGGCGCCAGTCGGTGGCGGCGGAACGCCCGGTCCAGACACGGGGGCGCCAGTCGGCGGCGGCGGAGCATCAGCGGCGGAGCCGCCCTGAGCGTCAGCTTCCGCCGTCCCTGCGGGGCGCGCGATGATCGTTTCCTCGTCCGGCTCGACCTCGCGCACGGCGCCCCACGCCCACTGCTGCGGCGCGGCAGCCTCCGGGCGAGCGTCCGCGAACGGGTCGCCCGTGGGGGTGGGGTGACCGCCTTGAGAGTGGTCGTCGGTGGCGTTCGGCACAGCTGCCTCCTCAATGACAGGTGTCGCATCTGCAGCGGCGGTGGGTGGCACCTGGGGCTCAGGCTCTGCGGCGCTCGGGGCGCTGACGGGTGGGTCTGTGGACAGGGCCGATGCCGCCGGAGCCATGGACGCGACGTCCGGCGGCGCGGGGGCGTCGGGGGCGTCGGGGGCGCCGGGGTACGCTGCGGCAAGGACCGGCGGCTCAGGGGACGGTGTGGGTGGCGCGGCTGCCGGGACGCCCGTGCTCACCTCTGCCGGGGGCGACGCCGCGTCTGACACGTGCCCAGCGGCATGGGGGCTATGGGCGGCGGCCCGCGCGGCCTCCGAGGTGCGCCCGGCCGGGCCGTAGGGACCCCACCCCACAATGGACGCCCAAATGACGGGCGACAGAGCCGCCACCCATGTCAGTAGCGACGGAGCCTGGAGGCGCAACTCGATGGTTCCGGCGCCATAAATCCACATCACCCAACCCACCAACGAGCCCAGCACACACACGATCACGCCAGCGACGAGCAACCCTCGCACCACGCTGATGTCGACATCGGCCAACGCCTGTTCGAGGATGAGCGCCGCGAACGCGACACAAGCGCCGACGAATGCGACACCGCGAGCGATCGCCACGGGAATGGGAGACAGGCGCGCCGCCTGCGCAGCTGCCACCCACCGCCACACCGGGACAAAGGCGGGGGCCGGCGATTGCCCCACTTTGCGCAGCACCGCACCCAGGGCAAAGCCCATCCAGATCAGGTTGATCACTCCGCCCACGAGGAGCGGGATCACGACCAGCATTCCCATGGGTCTTACCTCTTCTTGCTGTTGCGCGTGCGGCTGCGCCCTCTGCGCGTGCCCGTGGCACCAGTGTGGTCGCTTCGCCACTGCACTCGGTCGCTCTCGCTCGGCGCGCCGGGAGCATCGGCCTGTTCCGTCGTGGCGTGCCACAGCGACCGCAGTGACAGGCGCATCTTGATTCGCGACCACCAACTGCGCGAGGCGAGCCACTGCTTGCGGTCTTCCTCCATCATCGCCCAGAACAGGTCGGCTTCCTCTGGCGACGACGGGCGTCCGGAGAAGGTCACGCGGTCGGTCAACGTCGCGAGCGCCGCGCCATTGGCAGTGGCGTAGGTGGTGGCGACCTCGCTGCGCGTGGCCAGTGGCATGGGCGCCAGGCCCGCGTCGACGGCGGTGTCGAGATACTCGTCCCAGCCACCGTAGACGGCAGCGGCCGGCGTCCCCTTGCGCCTGCGGCCCCTGCGGATCGACTTCCAGATCAGGATGGCCAGGATGGGGCCGAGCACAATGGCGAATCCCAGCAGCCCAGCTCCGGCGATGCGCAGCACTGGGAGAATCCACGACTCCTCGCCGGGCTCCTCGATCTCCACTGGGTCGGAGGTGTCCGACGTGCCGCGTTGCGTGGAGGGCGGCACGATCGCCTCAGCGTGCTTGGGATCGAGCGGCGAGGCGTATTCGGGATCGGTCTGCGTGCTGATGTCCGGCGCCACGACGTTGCCGTGCTGCGGCGTCACGTCCACGGGAATCCAACGGCCATCCGCAGCCTGCACCTCAACCCAGGCCGTCATATTCTTGCCGCGGCATTCGCCGGCCTCGCATGGCGGCGCGGCGAAGCCCGAGTCGTCGGTCGAATCGAGCCGCGCGCCGAGCACGACTCGGGACGCGTACCCCATGTCGGACGCAATCAGCGCGACGGCCGTCGCGAACTGCTCGTCGTCGCCTGGCGCCGCGACGAGCTCCGAGTTGTCGTCGGTGGGGCCTACCTCCGCCTCACGTTCGTTGAGAGAGATGAACATGCGGTCAATGCGGTCCCGCGAATGCCCTGCTGCGGAGCCAACGAAGGTGTAGGCACCCAGGTCCTCCATCCACGTCGCCGCCGCCTCATCCTCGAGCAGGCTGTGGCTGAGGTAGCCACGCTCACGCAACCGTTGCACGAGGTCGGCGAGTCCTGCGCCATCGTTCGTGACCGCCTGGTTGGCGACCCAGTCGCGCAACGAGTCAGGGATCAGCGACGACGCTACCTGGCCATTGCCGGTCGGGTCTCCGAGGTCGGCGAGCGAGCTGGGAGCCGCGTAGTACGCGCTGACGGTGTACGAGTCGCCTGTGGTGAGGCCGCCGTCGAGGGCCATGACGCCCGATGCCGCCTCGCGTTGGTAGTAGAAGGAGTCGACGAGTTGGCTGCGACGCGCGCCGGAGAACGTGATGGATTCGAGTTCGCCCGTCATGGGCACCCAAATGCCCCCTCCTGCTGCGATCGATACCTCGGCGGACACCGCGTCCCCACCGTGCACAGCCTCCAAGGTCGAGGGCACCCGCTGGTAGCGATCGGGAGCGGCGCCTTGCGGGGCCGATGCCGTGAAACTCTCACCGTCGAAGTACGGCAGCGTGGCCACGCGCACGCGGTCGGGCGCCCCTTGCGCGACCGCTACCGAGAACAGCACCGTGTCATACGCCGCATCGGTGAAATTCGAGCGGAAGTCCGCGAGCGGCGTGACGGCGGCGTCAACGGTGAGTTCAGGGTCGATCGCACTTCGAGCAACGTCGCGTGGGGTGGTCGCGGCGATGGGGCCAGCTGCGAGAAGTCCCACGACAGTGGCGACGACGAGCATGGCGGCGACCGCGCCCACGGCGGCGAGGGTCCGGCCCTTGGGGGCGCTGGCGAGGCGGGCCGATGCCGTTCCCTGGGCCTGGGCAATAGCCGTGCGCCGGGCCCACGAGGCGCGCCACGCGAACCAGGCGAGGAGGATCAAGAAGGCGGCGAGGCCCACGAGGAACTCGCGACTCATGTAGACGCCGAAGGGCGCCCATTCGTAGGCCTCCGCACGGGTAGCCGGGCCAAGAGCGATGGCCGCTACCTGTAGGCCCGTCACCACGACCGCTGCTGCACCCCACCGGCGTTCTGACCGGACGGCGAGCCACGTCGCCCACACCGAACACAGCAAGAACAGCGCGTAGACCGGCACCAGCGTGGCGCGGTACTCGCCCAGCGGCAGGGGCAGGGTGGCAATGTCCTTCCAGCCCAGGATGGGCCCGCGTACGAGCTCAAAGGCGGCGCCCACGGCGGAGTCCACCCCACTGGTGGCGCCGGGGACAGCCAAGGTGAGCCCGCCCACGACGTACAGCCCCGCGGCGACAAGGGCCGTGGTGACGCCGCTCCAACCCGCGCGTGACGCGATCACGGCAATGGCGGCGCCGCCCACGATCGCCAGCGGCATCACCATAAGGTAGCGAACTGACTCATAGACCGGGTAGAGCGTCCACGCAGCGACGGCGGCGACCGCCATCATGAATAGAGCGTTGATGAGCGTCGGCATCAGGCCCATGGCGGGCGTGTGCCGCGAGAGGCGTCGGCGGCTCATCGCGCCCCCTTCGCGAGCAACTGGCGCAGGTCATCCAGAATGCCCAGGCTCAAGATGCGCGTGCGACCCACCGCGTGCATCGCCGGCTCAGACTCGGGGTCACACACCACCGCGGCAACCGCCACGTCGATGGGGAAGGCCAAGGCCGCCGCACTGAGCTCGCTGAGTTCGGCTCGCGAGCCGGTGACCAGGAAGGCCAACGACGTCTCATTCGTGACCTCGACCAGCATGCGAGTGAGCGTCGGCAGCGGAACCACGGTCGACGCCGCCTCGACACCCGAGAGGTCGTCGAGGAGGCGACGCGGCGTCGTCACATTCAACTGCGCAAGCGAGCGCACGGAGGCCTTCGCAAACTCGGGCACCTCGCCGGAGATCACGACCTGGACGTCGCGACCGTCGCGGACGGCACGCACGCCCAGCGATCCGGCGGCAGAGACCGCCATCTCGAACTCGCTCTCGTTCGCGTAGTTGACCTCGTCGAGGTCGAGGATGATCGACAACGTGGACCGACGCGTCTCCTCGAACTGGCGCACCATGAGCGTGCCGGTCTTCGCCGTCGACTTCCAGTGGATCTGGCGCTGGGCGTCGCCGCGCGCATACTCGCGCACGGCGTGGAAAGAAATGTCCTCGTTGGTGAGCGAGCGCGTGGCGCGGCCCTCAAGGTCGCGGATGAAGCCCATGGAGGTACTGGGGATCGCGATCGTGACCGGGTGGATGTACAACGTCTGGACGTCCGCCCAATGGAAGGTGCGCTGGACGAGCCTCAGCGGATCAGCGCGGATCGTGGTCGCCGGCCCCACGTCGATAATGCCGCGCCGCGCTCCTGGGATCACCAGTGGCTCGTGATGCTCACTGCCCTTGCGCAACAACGGCACGTGGAAGTCGATCAGGCCTTCCCCCACGGGCACGTCAACCTGGCCAGGTAGCGCCAGCCGCGAGTGGCGGTTGCGCACCACAATCTCCGCCTCGGCGTCGTGTCCCGCCACCACGGCGTCGTGAAGCAGCCGGAAGTCGACCTCGTAGGGCTCCTTGCCTAGCAGGAAGGGCAAGGCGATCAGCAGCAGCACCAGGCCCACCAATGCGCCAATGAGGAACTCGCCCCATCCCAACGCCAGGCCAACGGTCAGACCAGCGATGGTCCACACGATCACGGCCCACCCGGCAGGTGTGGTGACGGAGGCGACGGTTCGCCATGCCCGGCGGGACCAGTCCGCCACCGACCGGCCGGTGCGCAAGCCCCAAAGTCCCAGGCTCACCCAACGCCCGCGCGATTCCTCCGCGTACTGCGTGTGCGTGCGCGTCGTGGCATGCGTGTAGCCCGTACGAGTCCGCGAGGTCCTCGTGTGGGTGCGCGTGTCGCCGCGGCGGCGGGGTGGGGCCTGGGTCATGGCTTACTTGAGGTCCTGCTGCGAGGGCGGGGGCGTGTCGAGCAGGATCTGGCCAATCACCGCGGTAGCAGTGACGCCATCGAACTCGGCCTCGGGGTCCAAGATGAGACGGTGTGCGAGCACTGGCTCGGCCAGCGTCTTGACATCGTCCGGCGTGACATAGGTGCGGCCGTGGGCGAGCGCCCAGGTGCGGGCCGTCCGTGACAGCGAGATCGCGCCACGCACGGACACTCCCAATCGCACCTGGGTGGCGGAGCGCGTCGCGTCCACGATGCGTGCGATGTAGTCCAGAATCAGCGGGCTGGTGTGCACCTCACGCGACAGGCCCGTCATGGCGCCAATGGTCTGCAGTTCCGCGATCTGCGGCACCGTGACCTTGACGGGGCGGCCCGCGTCGAGGATCTGCAAGGTGGCGCCGTGGTCGGGGTAGCCGAGCGAGGTGCGCATCATGAAGCGATCGAGCTGTGCCTCAGGCAGCGAGTAGGTTCCCGCCTGCTCAACCGGGTTCTGCGTGGCCACCACCATGAATGGCGACCCGGCCTCGCGCGTCACCCCGTCCACGGTGACCGAGCCCTCTTCCATGACCTCCAGGAGAGCGGACTGCGTCTTGGGGGAGGCGCGGTTGATCTCGTCAGCGAGCACCACGTTCGCGAAGATGGGTCCGGCGTGGAACTCGAAGGTGCCCTGGCGCTGGTCAAAGACTGTGATGCCCGTGACGTCGCCTGGCAGTAGGTCCGGGGTGAACTGAATGCGGCTGGAGGAACCCTTGACCGTCTGGGCGAGCGCACGCGCCAACGAGGTCTTGCCGGTGCCGGGAACGTCCTCAAGCAGCAGGTGCCCCTCCGACACCATGGCCGTGAAGGCAAGTTCGACCACGTGGCGCTTGCCGAGCACGGCGCGCTCCACATTGTCGGTCAGCGCAGTGAACGTGGAGGCGAACCAACTCGCCTGCTCGTCGGTGACTGTCATTGCGTGAGTTCCTCGTGTTTCTCGCGGCTGCTAGCGATTGATGGGGCGGGTTGATGGCCTGGTCTGAGTCGTGCGCAGCGCTGCTGCGAGGTAGGCCGTGTGTGCGGGCAGGTCTGCGCCCGGATCTCCTGGCTGCGGTGCAATGCCAGCGGCGGCCGCGGTGGGATCCGGCGAGGGCTCGGGATCGGGCACATAGTTGCCGATCTCGATGGTGACGTTGGAGTTGATGTCCACCTGGTTCCCGGGTCCTGGGCTTTGGCTGAGCACCGTGCCCGCCTCGCTCTCGACCTTGGTGTCACGCGTGACAACGACGGGCGTCAGGTTCGCATTGCGGATCGCGCGTTCTGCGTCGTTGCGGCTGAGGCCCATCACCCCCGGGACCTCGACCTGCTCTGTGGCGGAGTTGTCGCAGTCGCGCAGACCCGATGTCCACTCGCGCACGCCCTGGAGATTTCCGGAGAACGCCACCTTGATACGGGCATAGTTGAAGGTCCACGGCTTGCCGTCTTCGGCCGGACGCGTGCCCCACTGGTCGCGGAACCACTCTTCGGTGACGGTGTAGTCACTCGAGTTGCCCTCGACGCGGAACTCCGTGTCGCGCCCGCCGCCGTCGGCCCAGCACCGCTGGTACTGGACGCCCGCGCGGTACTTCACCGTGGAGTCCGTCGCGACCTTCACACCGTTGTCGGCACACTGCACAGGCGCGCCGCCAAAACTGATGCAGTGGTACGCGTTGATCGACGGAATCTCGCCCACCCTGACGTCGGTGTTTTCCGTGGTGTCGTTGGGGTTGGTGCCGTAGCGCACCGTGAAGTTCCGGTCGACGGAGCGGTAATGAGGGTTGTTGTAGCCCGCTTCGCAGGACAAGGCTCCATTGGTGCCACAGCGGTCGAAGAATGAGTATCCGGATCGCTTCTCCGGCGGGCTACCCGGCGCCACGTAGGTGAAGACACCCGTGACGGTGGTGGTCGCGTCACCGTAGGCGGTCGAGTCGTAGCGGCTCTGCGCGCAGATCGTGTAGTCGCGCGGCTGCTCGTTGGGGCTGAATGTAATCGGCACGGCGCCACGCCCGCCGTTGGCCTGCACGGTCGGCTCGCAGCGTCCACCGGAACTGACGCCCAGCCACGTGGTGGATCCCGCGCCCGCAGACGCGACGTCAACCGTGAACGTCACCTGGCGGCCGTCCTGGCTGGACGTCCAGTCGGGGTTGGAGATCTGTGGAGCACCCACGCCGTTCACGCGGGCGGACAGGGCCTCGCCTTGCGTGCTCCCGCCGCCCACGGGTGGAATCTCGTGGCCCGTCACGGGGGTGATCGTGATGTCGGTCGCCGCGTTTGAGCCCACGAGGTAGTTGGACACCGTCTGGTTCCCGCGCCCGGACACGGTGACAACGCGCTGCTCGCCCGTAGGCGAGGTGATCGACAGTTGCCGCGTGGACGAGTCCTGCACGCGGATGACGAGGTCCGCCTTGAGGCCGGCATCCCCCGCCTTGGACGGCTTCCAGCTCACCAGCGATGGCCGCTGAGGGGGCGCATATGACCACGCGGTAGTGCTAGCCGACCCCTTGGAGTTGCCCACGGAGTTGTTCGCGACCACGGTGTACTGGGTCTTTTCGCCATTGGCGAGGCCCGTGATCTGGGAGCACGCACCCTTGGCGGTGCAGGTGGCGACCTCGCTGCCACCGGCGGTCACGGTGAAGCCGGTGATGCCAGGGTAGGAGGCCGATGCAGGACCTGGGTCGACCGCGAGGGTGACAGTTCCGTCTCCGTACGCGGTTTGGGACAGGGCCGACGGGCTCCCGGGGAATCCCTGCAGGTCAAGGCTGACCTGGCCCAGGCGGTCACCGGAACTCTTGCGCCCCTGAGCGTCGACCACGACAAAGCTCGCGTTGCACACGGCGCCCGCGGTGTCCCCCGTCCAGGAGGCACGCACGGCGGTGTCGGAGGCCACCGAGAACGTCACACCCTTACACGTGCCGTCGGAGCTCACAGAGTCGAGAACAAGGGGTGTCGTGGTGAACGGGTTGACCTCGCCAGATGCCCCGATGACCGAGATAGTGCACGAGTTGCCGTCGCTTTGCGAGCACTGCTGTGACGTGGAGCCGCCCTTGGGCAGAGTCGATGGCGCAGGACCCACCTCGAGCGTCAGGGTCACCGGCGCCACCTCCGCCTCAGAGGTCAGGGTCACGGTGACGGTGTCGACCGCGCCCGGGACCGCCGTGTCCGAGGCCACGATCGTCAGCGAGTCGCCCGAGCGGCTGACGGTGAACTGTTCGCCCACGTACGTCATGCCGATCTCGACCGGACGGCCGTCGGCACCGTCTGGCCAGGTCACCATGCCACCCAGGTCAAAGGAGGCCGAGTCGCCGGGAGAAATCTCCAACGCCGCTCCCGTGAGCACTGGCTGTGCAATCTCAGGAATCACGATGATGGGGACGGGAAGGAACTCGGGCTCGTCTGCGCCTTCCACCAGGATGGGTACCTGGCACGTGTCGGTGTAGGGCTCACCTTCGCCCGCGTCGTAGCGCAGTGTGGTCCCGCTCACTAGTGCGCACGTCGCTTGCGCCCGAGCGCCTGAGGCGCTCACGGCATCGGCCGGGATCGTGAAGGACGTGTCCGCTGACAACGCGATGAGGTCACGCATGTCGAAGGACACGGACTCGTTCTCGTTGACTTCCGGCGCCGCGAAGTTCTCACGCAGGGACACGCGGATCTCTTGCTCTCCAGGGATGCGCAGGAAGCCGTAGGAGACCACGTCCTCGCCGGCAAAGTTCGCGCCCGTGACCTGGAAAGGAATGAGGCGCGGCGCCTGCGGTAGCGGCCCCGCAATCTGCCAGCCGCTGACCGTAAGGTCGTCCTGCGTGCCCCACACGCTGAGAGCGAGCTCGTTCACGTCTCCGGCGCCCCACGAGACCATGCCGGTGATCACGTCCACGCCACCGGTAAAGGTGTCGCGGTTCTCCGAGGTCAGGATGGTGTCGGCAATGATCGGCACGTCGGCGATCGGCTCACGCACGGCCTTGAGGATGATGCGACCGATCGACGTCGAGCCGGAGTCGTTGGCCACGGTGTACACGTAGGCGTACGTGCCGGGCTCAGTGCCCACGTCGAGGGTGACGCGGCCGTCCTCGAGCGCCACCTCGCCGTCGGCGTTCTTCACGAGATGAGAGTCAAGCTGCGCGTACTCGTCGGAGTCTGGGTTGGCGTCGGGAGTCACGCTGAGGAGCTGGAGCAGACCGCCGCTGAGGTCCTGATCGTTCGCCGTGGGGTTGATGACCACGCGACGGTCGTCTCCCACTTGCGCCTGCACATAGTCGGTGTAGGTGACGGGGCGGGGGTCGAGCTCGGCCGCCAACACGCCAACGGATGCGGTCGCCACGGCAGTCGCGCCGCGCGCGTCCTCGACAGTGAAGGTGAACGACACCTGGCCAGCGAAACCAGAGTCAGCGGTGTAGACGAGCGAACGTCCGTCAGAGGACACGCGCGCCGCACCGGACTCTGGCTGGGTCTCAATGCCCTTGAGTGTGACCGCGTCGCCGTCGGGGTCAGCACCGGTGCCGTCGAAGGGCAGCCGCACCTCCTGGCCGGACGCGACCCTGCCGCTGATGGGCTTGGGCACGGGAGGCTGATTGGTCTCGTCGGCCGTGACGGTCACCACCACCTTCGCGGTGTCCGCCTGAGTCGGGTAGCCAAGAACGTAGGCGCCGTAGTCGATGGCATACGTGCCAGGCTCACTGGGCGCGAGGTAACGAATGATCGACCCGGCAGGGAAAGCGAGCCCGCCACCCTCGGACAGCGACACCGAGGCCGCGTCGAGGGCGATCACGTTGCCCGCGGGGGCAATGTCATTGGCGAGGACCTTGATGTCGGCCTGCGTGTTCGCCCGCACCGTGATCGCGTCATCGACGGCCAGGGGCGTCGATGGCACATCGGTCCCGAGCAACACCACCGTGACCTCGCCGGTCACGGTGCCCTCTGGACGTCCGGATCCATCGGAGACCGTGTACGTCACGGTTCCCAAGGCGCCCGGCTGGCCGTCGCTGGTGTCGCCGCTGAGGCGTAGGGCCGAGTGGCCCACGATGTCAGCGGACAGTTGTGCGCCGTCGGCCGGTGCGGTCGAGAGGTCGGACAGCAGCAGCACGGACCGGCGGGGGTTCGTCACTGCCGCCAAGACGTCGACCGTCACGTCCTCCTTCGCCCGCACAAAGGCAGTCAACGGGACGGTGGTGAGTTGCTCGTCCTCCGCCGCGACCACGGTCACGCGGGCGGCGCCGCGCGCCTCCGCGACCCCATCGCTGACCACAAAGTCCACGACGTAGTTGCCGGGGCCCTCTGCCACGAAGGAGAAGCCCACGTCGCCCTGCAAGGTCGTGACGACCGCATCGTCGTCGGGGCCGAGCGTCGCCTCCGTCACGGTCAGCGGGCCGCGAGCGCCCGTGACGTGGTCGGCGACGTCAATAGCTGCGGTGACGCCCGCTGACACGGTGACGGCGGCGTCTTTCACGAGGAGTTCCGGTTCGCCCAGCACCGCGACCGCAAGGTCCTTAGTCTCGCTCGCACCGTGCACGTCGGACACCGTGACGGAGATCGGGACGGCTCCCGTCTCAGTCGACGACGCGTCCGTGTGTTGGAACACGAGCTGTCCCTCAGGCGAGGCCGCAACGACGCCCACGCTTGAGGTGGTCGTGGCCCCTGCCAAGTAAATGGGGTCGCCCTCGGGGTCAACCCAGCCCGTCAACACGTCTGCCGTGACGGTCCCGCCGGGAGAGACCTGTGGCGCCGGCCAATCGAGCTGACAGTCATCCACCCCACACCACTCGGGCGGAGAGTTCACCGACGAGTCCTGCACGGTGAGGCTGACCGAGGCCGGGTCGGACATCAGCCCGTCATCCGTGGTGCCGTCGGTGATCGAGTACGTGAACGATGCCGTCCCCGTCACGTCCTCGAGGACGTCCACCACAATGGCCTGCGCGTCGTCGGCCACCGCCACGGTTCCGAATGACTCCGACAGGCCCGTGACGGATCCGGGTTCGATGGTGAGCACGTCTTTGTTGGGGTCGTGATCGTTGAGCAGCACCGGAAGCACAATCTGACGGCCTGCCCTGACGCCAAAGGAGTCCTTCTCGGCGACCGGAGGGCGCGGCTCGGTGACTTCCGTCGCGACCTCCTCGTCATCAGCGGCCACCTGGACGTCGTCGTCGGCGTCCCACGCCTGGGACGACGGCACCAGCCTGCCCGTGCGCACGTCCCAGACCCACCCGGAGCGTCCTTCGTTGAGGATCAACCGCGAGCCGTTGGTCCGCAGAGTCGGCACCACACGCTCGCCTAGGTTCTGGCCGCCGTAGCTCAACTCCGCGGGGGTCTGACCGTCGCGCCACAGCGTTCCGGGGCCGGTGCCCTCGGGTAGCCACGCAGCCACGATGCCGCCTGAGGCTGGATCCTGGAGCGGCCGCGCAGCCTCACCGAGTGATAGCGACTCCGTGGAGCCATGCACGCGCGTGCCAGCGGGCTCCTCGAGCGTGACGGTGACAAGGCCGTACTCGTCGGCGACCGCTACCGTGCTGGCCTCCTCGCCGGACTTCTGAAGCGCCGCGCCCTCGCCAATGCCCGTTGACACCGGCTCCTCGACGTCCTGAATCCACAGCAGCCCGCTGTCGCCGTCAAGCAGCACCCAGCGTTCGCCTACCCACGCAAGCTGGATGTCCTCGCTGTCAGGGCCTTCGGGCAGCGCGCTCGTGCGCAGTTCGGTGGCGCTGGTCCCGGTCAGCACTGCACGGCGTTCGATCGAATAGGCCGCTACCTGCCCGGTGGTGGACACGGCGACTGCGTTGGCGACAAACTGCGGCCGGTCCTCGCCCTCGGCGACCTCGACGTCGGCAAAGGGGTCGAGTTGGACGGGCGTCACGGCCGTGCCCGCGGAGACCGACCCCGTGAAAACCTCGCCGGTATCCGTCAGGTAGACCACGTAGTCGCCCGTGCTGTGCACCACGTCCGTGCCAAGCGGGGTACCAACCGTGGACTCAGGCGACTCCGCGGCAATGTCGTGAGGCTGGGCGACATTCATCGTTGTCACCGAGCCGAGGTTGTTGGAGTACACCAGCAGGGTGTCGTCAGCCTGGACAAGGTCCGTCGGAGACGCGACCTGCTTCACCGTGTCGAGTTCGGAGACCGAGGTATTGATGCGCGCCATGCGCTGGCCTGCCGAGGTCTGGAGCGCCCATACAGATGGACTGTCGGGGGTGATCTCACGCTCGTCGAAGCCGGGCGCGAGGAAAGCCCCCACGCCCACTGCCGCGATCAGCAGTCCCACGCCTGCGCGCCGTACGTTGCGCCACCGTGCTGCCGTGGCACGTCCGAGCCCCTCCTCGACGCCGCTCATGCAGTTATGCCCCCACCGTCAGGACGACTGCGACGATGGCTCCCACCACGGCCGCGCCGCCAATGGCCGCTCCGACCGCAATGTTCCGGCCCACCTTGCCAGCCTTGCGGGCCCGCATGGTGCTGGTGCCGGCCCTCCCGGTCGTGTCACTGTCGCGTCGCAGTCGCTGGGACTGGACGGGCACCGTCGAGCGCACGCCGTGGCGCTGCTCGTCCGCGCTGGGCATGGGCGCCGCGGTCTGGGACCACGCGTCTGAGGGGATCTCGAGGCCCGTGATCTGGACCCCCATCTCCATCTCCACCTGCTGCAGCGCGTGGCCAAAGGCTTGAGCGGACTCGTAGCGGTCGCCCGGCAACTTCCGCATGCCGCCTTCCAGTGCGCGCTGCAGAGCGTCGGGCACGTCAGGGCGGTCAATGGGCGTGTACTTGGCCTTGAGGATGCGCTTGTGCAGCTCTGCGTCATCACGGCGCTGACCGGGGCGATCGAAGGGGCTGTGCTGGGCGAGCAGCGTGTACACGGTCGCCGCGAGCGCCCACACCTCTGTGGCGACAGTGCCCGTGGTCTTGTGGTCGACCAGTTCCGGCGCGCTCCACGGCGGGGACATCGCGATGACGTCGTCCTCGCCCTGCTCCAGGGCCGTCGCGACGCCGAAGTCGGACAGCACGGGGTGACCAAAGGAAGTCAGCAAAATGTTCGACGGCTTGATGTCGCGGTGCAGCAGTCCGGCGCGGTGGGCCGTCTCAACTGCGGAGGAAATCTTGATCCCGATGGACAGCACCTCAGCGACCGGCAGTTGCTCGTGGCGGTACCGGTTGGTGAGCGACGCCGGGCAGTACTCCGTCACCAGGAATGGCCGCCCGTCCGCTGACACCCCTGCGTGGTACACGGTGAGAATGCTGGGGTGAGCGCTCAGCTGGGCCATGACGTCGGCCTCGGCGGCGAGCGCGCGGGCGGAGGCGTCGTCTTCGATCCGGCTCAGGAGCACCTTGACGGCGACCAGCCGGCGGGGCATGTCCTGTTGGAAGAGGAACACATCGGAGAATCCACCGGATCCCAAGGGTCGCACGTAGGTGTACCCGGGCAGCACGGGTGGATTGAGCGCCTGGCGCTTCGCCATAGTTCCGTCCCCCCTCCCTGTGTCATGTCTCTCAGAGCGCTGTTCAGCCTGAGTCTCACGATGGGACCGGAGTCACTCTAGCCCACAGTCAGGCACACCGGAATAAAGGCGCGTCAATGTGACAAGTTGCACGGCTTTCGCCGCGGTTGACCGCCTGTGGGGGGAGGGCCGATGCCTGGGTTTAGGCCTCGTACTCGTCCAGCGGCGGGCACGCACACACGAGGTTGCGGTCACCGTGCGCGTTATCGATGCGGGACACCGGCGGGAAGTACTTGTCCTGTCGCAGTGCGGGCACCGGGAACGCTGCCTGCTCGCGGCCGTATTTGCGGTCCCAGCCATCCGCCACCACGGCATCGGCCGTATGCGGCGCGTGCCGCAGAGCCGAATCCTCGACGGCGATGTCCCCGCGTTCAATGGCCGCGATCTCCTCGCGAATCACGCGCATGGCCTCGATGAAGCGGTTGATTTCGCGCAGGTCTTCGCTCTCCGTCGGCTCCACCATGAGCGTGCCTGGAACCGGGAACGCCATGGTGGGCGCGTGGATGCCAAAGTCGATGAGGCGCTTCGCGATGTCCTCTGCGGTGACGCCGCTGGTCTTCGTCAGCGGGCGGATGTCAAGGATGCACTCGTGGGCGACCAGGTCATTGACCCCTCGGTACAAGACCGGATACGAGTCTGCGAGCTCAGTGGCGACGTAGTTCGCCGCGAGAACCGCGACCTTCGTAGCCCGGCCCAAGCCTTCATGACCCATCAACGCAATGTACGCCCAGGTAATGGGCAGAATTCCCGCGGACCCGAAGGGTGCAGCCGAGACGGGCGCACCGCGGCGCGCCAACTCTGCTGGGCGCTGGATGGTTTGCCGCAGCGCGGGCAGGTACGGCACCAAATGCTCGGCTACGGCTACCGGACCCACGCCCGGGCCGCCACCACCGTGAGGGATGCAGAACGTCTTGTGCAGGTTGAGGTGGGACACGTCGCCACCAAAGCGACCGGGCTTGGCCAGCCCCACGAGCGCATTGAGATTGGCACCGTCGATGTAGACCTGACCCCCGGCGTCGTGCACCGCAGCGCACACGTCCCGCACCTGGCTCTCGTACACGCCGTGCGTGGAGGGGTAAGTGATCATCATGCACGCGATGCGTCCGTCGTGGGCGGCGATCTTCGCGTGCAGATCCTCGAGGTCAACCCCACCGTTGTCCGCCGTCGCGACGACCACCACGCGCAGTCCCGCGAGGACGGCGCTGGCGGCGTTGGTGCCGTGAGCCGAGGCCGGGATGAGGCAGACGTCGCGTTCCTCGCCGCCATTGTCACGGTGGTACGAACGGATCGCGAGCAGGCCGGCGTACTCGCCCTGGGCTCCCGAGTTGGGCTGCACAGACACCGCCGCGTAGCCCGTGATGTCAGCGAGCCATTCCTCCAACTGGGCGATCATGTCGCGGTAGCCCGCGGTCTGGTCGGATGGCGCGAACGGGTGAATGCGAGCGAAGCCAGGCCAGCTGATGGGAGCCATCTCCACGGCCGCATTGAGCTTCATGGTGCACGAGCCCAACGGAATCATGGTGCGGTCCAGGCTCAGGTCGCGGTCCGCGAGCCGGCGCATGTACCGCATGAGCGACGTCTCCGACCGGTGCTGGTGGAAGATCGGGTGCGTCAGGTACTCGCTGCTGCGGCGCAGCGACAGTGGGATCGCCACCCGGGGGGCACTGTAAACGCCGTGACGCTTGCGGGCCGTGACGGCCTGAACAAGGGTGTCAAGGATGTCGAGACTCGTCACCTCGTCGCACGACAGGCCCACGTGGTCCTCATCCACACGGCGCACATTGATGTGCTCGGCGGCCGCGCGCGCCACCACCGAGTCCGCTCCCCCAGGAACGCGCACCACGACGGTGTCGAAGAAGTGTTCGTGAACCACCTCGACGCCTGCGGCCGTCAGGGCATCCGCCAGCGTCACCGCGGTGTTGTGCACCTGCGTCGCAATCGCGCGCAAACCCTCGGGGCCGTGATGGATGCCGTAGAAACCGGCGATCACTGCCAACAGCGCCTGCGCGGTGCAGATGTTGGACGTGGCCCGGTCACGACGAATGTGCTGCTCGCGGGTTTGCAACGTGAGCCGGTAGGCGGTGCGGCCGTCGGCATCGACGCTCACTCCCACCAAACGGCCGGGGAGTTGACGCTCCAGACCGTGGCGCACGGAGATGAATGCAGCATGCGGGCCGCCAAAGAACAACGGCACCCCGAAGCGCTGCGCTGAACCCACAGCGATGTCGGCACCGATCTCGCCTGGCGCCTTGATCATGGTCAGTGACAGGAGGTCGGCCGCGACCGTCACGAGTCCGCCGGCCGCGTGTGCGGAGGCGATCACGTCCTGGATCTCTCGCAGCACGCCCGTGGTGCCGGGCTGCTGAAGCACGAGCCCGACGAGGTCCTCGGGTGCCGACCACCCTGCGTCGATGTCCTGGACCTCGAGCCGCAGCCCGATCGCCTCAGCATGCGCCTGCACGACCGAGATGGTCTGAGGCAGGCATTCCGAGTCCAGCACAATGACGCCGTCGTCGCGGCCCTTGACGGCCCGGCGCATCAGCAGCATCGCCTCCGCCACCGCGGTCGCCTCGTCCAGCAGCGACGCCCCCGCTACCGGCAGCGCGGTGAGGTCGGAGATCATTGTCTGAAAGTTCAGCATGGCCTCAAGGCGGCCCTGCGAGATCTCAGCCTGGTACGGGGTGTAGGCCGTGTACCAGGCGGGATTCTCGAGGACGTTGCGGCGGATCACCATGGGCGTGATCGTGTCCGAATAACCCTGGCCGATCATCTGAATGTTGACCTGGTTGCGCTGGGCGAAGCCCTGCAGGGCGTGCAGGGTGTCGTTTTCCGTGAGCGGATCTGGCAACACCAGGACCTCGTCCTGGCGAATGCTCTCGGGCACGGCCGCCTCGGCAAGCGCGTCAAGGCTCGGGTAGTCGATCGCCTCAAGCATCTGCTCGATGGCGTCGTCCGAAGGGCCAATGTGTCGATCGCTGAACACAGTCACGCGCCCATTGTGTCGCATTGCCCCAGGCTGCGGTGGGATACACCCCGCCCCCCGACACTTTGCACCACAGAAAGCGCCGGCGCGCCGTGCGATCCGAGTGAATCGCGCGACGCGCCGGCGTGTCGGGTCTGGCTCCGGTTCACACTGCTAGGAGCCGCCTCACGTCAACCTGTCAGGCTGCTCAACCCGCAAGGCAGGTCTGACCGTTGAGCGTCAGCTCTGCAGGAGTCTGAGGGCCGTCGGTGGAGTTGCCCAGGAACCCGAAGGTCGCCGTCGAGCCCGCCTCCAGCACGGTGTCCCAGTGCGGGTTGGCCACAGACACGCTCGCGCCGTCCGTGGTCACGTCGCCGTTCCACAGCTGACGCATGGACTCGTCACCCGTGAAGTCCCAGCCCACGTTCCAGCCATCGATATCCCGCTTGGAGGTGTTCTCCACCGTGACCTGCGCGATGAAGCCGCCGGGCCACTGACCCTGAATGTCGTAGTCGACGACGCACCGGGGCTTGGGGTCAACCGTGACTGGGATGCGGACCGTCGTGCCCGTCTGCTTGCCCGTCAGGGTGATGACCGACTCGCCCTTCGCGGCGGCCGGGACGGTGAAGGAGATCTCGGCGGTGCCGTGCTCGTCGTACGGATCGGCGGAGACCTCATTGGTGACTGTCTCGGCGCCGCGGTTCTTGCCCGCGATCTGCACCTGCACCTTCTTGTCGGTGACGCCGCCCGGGTCCGTCATCAGCAGCGAGCCCACGTCGAAGGTGACGTCTTCACCCACGGCCAGCGACTCAGGTAGCCCCGTCACGGAGACCGCGGCCTGACGGTAGTCCGCCTCGAGCGAGCCAAACTCCTCCAGGTAGTCCACCATCGCCTGGAGGTCAACGCGACCGGAGTCCGCGACATCTGCCCCCTCAGCCAAGGTGGCGAAGTTGTCGCCGCCTGCGGCAAGGAACGAGTTCGCCACGACGCGGTAGGTGCCATCTGAGGTCACCTGCTCGCCGCCCAACCACATCGACAAGATCCGCTCGCCCGCGGGAGCCTCGGGGTCGTAGGTGTACTCGAAGCCCTCGGAGACACCCAAACGCAGGAACGGACGCGAGGAACCGGCTGGCTGCCACTGTTCCTCGAGGACCTGAGCAATCTGCTCTCCGGTCAGCGTCATCGCGACCAGGGTGTTGGCGAACGGTTGTACGCCAGCGGCCTGCTTGTAGGTCACAGGCGAGGGATACGCCTTGCGGTTGCCCTCGGCCTCACCAAGGAGGTCGGCGCGCAAACCACCGGGGTTCATGAATGCAATCTGGGTTCCGAGCTCTTGCGTCGCCCACAGTTGCACGTCGGCCACGGAATTGCCGAGCGTCGACTCGGCGCCGCGTGAGGAACCGGGGGTGCCGTCTGCGAGCCGTGCGCGGTAGAGCGGGTCCTCAAGGGTCCCCAGTTCCACCGAACCGAGGACCTCTGCCTCGGCCTCGGCGGCGGCGACCAGCGCCTCCACGTTGGGGTCCGCCGCAAACACCGGGTTGTCGGCGCCATCCTCGAAGAGGTCGACAATCGACGTGTCGAGGCCAGCCACGCTGCCGTCGGCGTTGAAGGTGTAGAGCAGCCGATTGAGGTTCATGCCGTACTGGCCCGAGGACACGACGGGACGCTCGGTCACCGTGCGACCCTCTGCCTCCCACTGCGCGACCGGCACCCGGTGGTCGTAGGCCAGGTGCGTGTGACCGGAGACCACGGCGTCAATGCTGGGGTCAAGGTCGGCGAGCATGGCGCCAAAGTCGTTGGACGTGTCGACGGCGTCTGCGTATGCCGTGGTGGGCGCACCTTCGTGGACCAGGAGCACAATGAGCTCTGCGCCAGCGTCCTCGAGGGCAGTAGCCGAACGGTTGGCGGCAACCGCCTCTTCCTCGAAGTGAAGGTCCTCGACACCGGCGGGCGTCACCAATGAGGGGGTCTCGTCGGTCACCGCGCCAATGAAGCCCACGTCGACGGCGCCGTCGCCCTCGCCGAAGGTCTGCATCCATGTTTCCGGCAGGGCGGGGTCGCCGTTGAGCAAGCGCACGTTCGCGCCCAGGTACTCCCACTCAGCCTCGACCATGATGCGGTCGCGCAGGTCCTCGTAGCCGGTGTCGAACTCGTGGTTTCCCACGGCAGACACATCGAGGCCAGCGGCGTTCAGCGCATCAATGGTGGGCTGGTCCTGGGCAATGAACGACTCGAACGTCGAGGCGCCAACGAGGTCACCCGCGGCGACAAACACGGACTTGTCGTATTCGCTCTCGAGGCTCTGCACGGCCCCGGCAAGCGACGCCGCTCCAGCGGAGCCGCCAAAGGCGTCGGGCAAAATGCGACCGTGAAAGTCGTTGGTCCCCAGGATCTGGACGGTGCTGCCGCCCTCCGGCGCCTCGATCTCGGCGGCAACAGCGCCGCCCATCCCCGGTGCCGCGGCCGCAGGAACCGCGAATGCGGTGACCGCGAGAGCGCCCGCTGCAGCGGCGCTCGCGCCTGCGGCGGGCAAAATGCCCGCTCGTGTCCGTCTCGTCATCATTTCTCCTTGTTGTCGGGGATATCCACCCGAACCGACGTTATGCGCCCGCGCTGACATTCGCATCCGGAGTCGATCAACGTTCACACAGTCCTTACACGGGCGTCATCTCCGATGGTCCCCGTATGCTGAACGGGCGCCGTGCGAGCATGGCGCGGCGACATCAGGGGAGGTAGAGGTGTGGAAGAACTCGTGCCGTGGGTAGTAGGCCTGCTCACCGGATCCACCGCAGCGCGCGTCCACCCTTACGTCAATCCAGGCTGGATTGTGGCTGCGTTGGTGGGCGCCCTGGGGGGCTGGCTGGGCCAGGTGTGGTGGGGGGACGCCTTCACGCGATGGCTGTGGGATCACGAGCTCGCGGGCGCAATCGCTGGCGCGGCGGTAGGCGGCATTGTCCTTGTCGCCGTGACGGGGGCAGGGTTCACGCTGTGGCGCTGGTGGCAGGCACGGCAGCGGGCCGATGCCGGGGCGGCGACCGGCCGCGCGGGTCACAGCCGGTAGTGGCCTAGCCCACGCCTCACTACGCTGGGGGACTATGAAACTCGTTGTCCAGGTTCCGTGCCTCAATGAGGAGGCGACCCTTGCGATCGTGCTCGGGTCGATTCCCACTCACATTGATGGTATCGATGAGATCGAGTTGCTCGTGATCGACGACGGCTCAACTGACCGCACTGGCGACATTGCGCGCGAGCACGGCGCGCACGTCCTGCGGCACGCCAGGCCCATGGGGCTCGCTCAGTCCTTCCGTGATGGAATCGAATACGCGCTCGCGCACGGCGCGGACATCGTGGTCAACACCGACGGCGACAACCAGTATCCCCAGGCGCGTATTGGCGACCTTGTCGCGCCCATCCTCCGGGGCGAGGCGGAAATCGTCATGGGGGATCGTCAGACACACACGATCGCGCACTTCTCCCCGTTCAAGAAGTCCATGCAACGCTTTGGCTCCTGGGTGGTGAACAAGGCGGCCGGAACGGACCTGCCTGACGCGGCATCTGGGTTCCGCGCCTACTCGCGCTACTCGCTGTACCGCCTCAACGTCGTGACGAGGTTCAGCTACTGCATGGAGACCATCATTCAGGCTGGCAATAAACGCCTGGCCATTGTGTCCATACCGATCGACACTAATCCCAAGACCCGCGAATCCCGCTTGTTCAAGAACTCGTTCGAACACATGCTGAAGTCCGCGCTGGCGATCATTCGCTCATTCATCATGTTTAAGCCGTGGATGATCTTCGCCTGGCTCACCGCGCTGTTCGGCGCGATCGGCATGATCCCGTTCGTGCGGTTCTTGGTGCTGAGGCTGGCTGGGGCAGGCGGCGACCATTACCAATCGTTGTTGCTGGGCACCGTGCTCTTGGTGGGGGCGTTCCTGTCGCTCGCGTTGGGCGTACTGTCCGACCTCTTGCGCACCAACCGCACGCTCCAGGAGCAGTCGCTCGAGCAACTCAAGGCGCAGCGCTTTGGCCCTGCCCACGGTGCCATCGTGGCGGCATTCCCGCCGGGCGCCGACGGGGTGCAGCAGCCGCGCGACACCTCCGTTTCCGCAAAGGACCGCCCATGATCGGCAAGCTCAAGCGCGTCGCCAAGAACGCCCTCGCCAATCCCGTGATTCGCAAGACCTACAACGGCGCGAACCGGGCAGTTCTCGAGGCGGCCGGCTCGAGCCGCGTGGGCGCGACCCTGTACTCAGTACCGGGATTCTTCACGTTCAACCGCGAGCAATTCGCGGTGTTGTCTGGCCGCCGTGCGTACTACCGCAACTTGGGGCGCCACCGAGCGAATCATGTCGAGTTGCGCCGCAACGTCCACCGCCTGGAGAAGGGCATCTTGATGCAGCCGCGGCGTGAGGTCTTTGCGCTCGACTACATCGAAGAGACCGTGGAGTTCTACGAGATTGCCTCCGCGCGGCCGTTGGGGTTCAGCAACCTCGACGCGGGCGAGATGCAGTGGGCGCACGACGTCCTCGCGGAGTACTTCTCGATCGTGTCCCCCACGGACCCGGTCGTGGCAGGCGCCCGCGCGCGGTTCGCCGCGATCAAGGCCCCTGGCACTCCCTCGGACGTCCACCCGTACCCGCAGGGCACCCTGAAGCGCACAGACATCACGTACGACCAGATGCTCGCGCTGGCGCAGTCGCGCCGTTCGATTCGCTGGTTCGAGGACAGGCCCGTGCCCCGCGACCTGATCGACAAGGCGCTGCTTGTGGCACGCCAGTCGCCGTCGGCGTGCAATCGCCTGCCGTACGAGTTTGAGGTCTTTGACAACCCGGATCAGGTGCAGGAGATCGCTGGCATCCCTTTCGGTGCCGCCGGTTACTCCCACCAGATCCCTACGGTCATTGTCGTCAAGGGAGATCTGTCCAACTACTTCTCGCCGCGCGACCGCCACGTGCCGTACATTGACGCATCGCTCGCGACAATGGGCTTCATCTACGCGCTGGAGACGTTGGGCTTGTCGAGTTCTGTCATCAACTGGCCTGACTTTGAACCGCTCGAGGCGAAGATGGCGAAGGCGCTGTCGCTGAAGCCCCACCAGCGCGTCATCATGCTCCTCGCGGTCGGCTATCCCGACCCGGACGCATTGGTCGCGTACTCGCAGAAGAAGGACATTGCCAACCTGCGCACGTTCCATGGCCTCGAGCAGTAGCGAGCCCGCTCGCCGCAAACCGTGGTGGCGCACTGCCATCGCGGTTGCCGTCATCGCGGCCGTCGCGTGGTTCTTTGGCGTCACCCTCGCGAGCAACTGGGAGTCCCTCCAAGCCGCGGATCTGTCGCTCGGGTGGTGGGCGCCTCTCGCGACCATTGCCTTTGTGCTCGCAGTCGCCGTCTCTGGCGCCCTGTGGGGTGGCGTCGTTCACCGCCTCACTGGCGCACGCATCGGCCCCCAAGAAGCAATCCGCGCCCACAACAGAGCCTGGCTGCTCAAGTACATACCCGGCCAAGTCGGCTTTGTCGCCTCCAAGGTGGTGTGGGGTCGCGAGCGCGGCCTCTCGCGCCTGAAGGTGTTGCTGTCCGTCGTCTACGAGAACGCGTTCCTCCTCATCGGGTCCACGGTGCCCACTCTCGCCATCTTGCTGCTAGCGCGCGGCGGCGAGACGGCCGTGAGCGCGACCGTCTGGATCGCCGTGGCGGCCATGGTGCCTCTCGCGGTGGCGATGCACCCTGGAGTGCTCAGCCGCGTCATTTCAGTGCTGGGCAGGCGCACCTTGGGGCGGGCGACAGCGGGGGCGCGCCGCGAGGTTCCCCGCGACGAACTGCTGTCGACGCCGGTCGCCTTGGGGTATCAGCTTGCGTTCCTTGCGCCGCGGGTCATCAACGGCGTGGGCGTGGTGATCATCTCGGTCGCGCTCGCAGATGCCGCGCCGGAGTCGTGGATCCCGCTGGCGGCGGCCTACGCACTTGCGGGAGCGATCGGGATTCTCGCGGTCTTTGTGCCGTCTGGCCTTGGCGTGCGCGAATCCGTCTTTGTCCTGTTCGCCGCGCCCTACCTTGGCGCGGACATGGCGATCATCGTGGCGCTGGCGGCGCGCGTGCTCGCCACCTTTGCCGACATCCTCATCGCCGGCATCTACCTGTTGCTGTCCGCGCTCGCGCGCCGTACAACCAAGGAGCACTCATGAAGAACGTCGCCATCATCGGATCCGCATTCGCCGGCAACAAGGGTGCGGCCGCCATGCTGGAAAGTGCTGTCACCCACCTGACGGCTCGCCACCCCGACGTGCACATCACGCACCTGTCGATGTACCCAGGCTCGGACGCAGACCTCAATCCGTACGCGAACGTCACGGTGATGGACGCTTCGCCGCTGCGCCTTGGAGTGCTGATCAACTCGGGCGCGTTGGCGTGGAGGTTCGCACCATTCCTGCGCGACGCTATTCGCCGCACCGTCCCTGAAGTGGGGGCGATCGCCGACGCCGACGTGCTGCTTGACCAAGGTGGCATCACGTTCGTGGATGGTCGTGAGAAGTACCTGGTCTACAACGTGGCGTCGATTCTCCCCGCTCTGAACACCAAGACGCCCGTGGTGAAGTGCGCGCAGGCCCTCGGTCCGTTTGAGGGCAGCCTCAACCGCTGGGCGGCACGCACGTTCCTGCCCAAGATGGCAGCGATCGTGTCACGCGGGGCAAAGACTCAGGAGCACCTCGACGGCTTGGGCCTTACCAACACCACGCCGGGCGCTGATCTTGCATTCACGCTTGAGTTGAGCGACACGGACGTGCAGCGGGCCGATGCCGTGGCGGGGACGTTCTTTGACTCCGGTGATGTCGTGGGCGTGTCTCCGTCGCAGGTGCTGCGGGCGGCGGCAGAGGCACGCGGCGAGGACTACGTGGGTGAGGTGGCCGCGCAGATCGACATCCTCACGGAAGAACTGGGCCGCCCGGTGTACCTCGTGGCGCACTCCACCCGGTCCAAGGATGACAAGCTGCACAACAACGATCTGCCGGTGTGCCGAGCGATCCTGGCGCGGGTGAAGAGCCCGGAGAAGGTCTTCTTCCCCGACGGCGAGCTCTCGAGCCAGGTCTTGCGCAGCCTCATTGGCCGGTGCGACCTTTTTGTCGCTTCACGATTCCACGCCATGGTGTCGTCGCTTGCCATGGGAGTGCCCACCCTGGTCTTGGGGTGGTCGCACAAGTACCGCGAGGTCCTCGACATGTTTGGCCTGGCCGAATGGGCGACGGCGGCGTCCGACCTGGATCTGGACGCTTTCCGGACTCGCGTGGGGGAGCTCGCGCAACAGTCAGGCGCACTGCGGACGGCAATCGCCGAGGCCCTCCCCACGGTGCGCGAGGTGGCGATGT
Source organism: Demequina globuliformis (assembly GCF_000975155.1). Lineage (GTDB taxonomy): Bacteria > Actinomycetota > Actinomycetes > Actinomycetales > Demequinaceae > Demequina > Demequina globuliformis. The sequence continues at coordinate 1,195,585 of NZ_BBRG01000001.1, read as the reverse complement.
CGCAACTCGACGTGGTGGACAAGGCGGCCAAGTTTTCGCAGCGGAGCGGCCTTTCCCACACGTGACAATTCTCACGTTCTACGCATGCGCGGTCCTGTGACCGTGGCGAGCCATGCCTAAGGTCCTGGGGTCCCTACACGTTCCCCTAGTGGCCCGTTCAACCCGAACGGACTGCGACCGCTGAGCAAGGAGGCTCACCATGCCCATGAAGGCTGTTGTGCTGCACGGTAAAGAAGACCTGCGCATTGAAGACGTCGACGTTCCCACCCCGGGCCCCGGCCAGGTACTGATTCGCAACGGCTACGCCGGCATTTGCGGATCAGACCTCCACGCCATCTTCGCGCCCGAGGCCCTTGGCCTCAGCGCGACTGATCCCCACTCTGTGACGGGCTCCACGCTTCCCCAGATTCTTGGCCACGAGTTCTCCGGGACCGTGGAGGCCGCAGGGGACGGCGTCGACGTCCCGGTCGGCACCCCCGCCGCGATCTACCCCGTCTACGCATGCGGCGAATGCCCCGCTTGCCGCAAGGGCCGGGAGAACGCGTGCGCACGCATCGGCTTCCACGGCCTGAGCTCTGACGGTGGCGGCATGGCCGAGTTCACCGTCGTGGACGCCGACCGCGTTCACCCTCTCCCCGATGGCGTGGACGTCAAGATGGGCGCGCTGGTGGAGCCGATGGCCGTGGCATGGCACGCCACGACGCGCGGCCAGGTGACGCCCGAGTCCACCGCAGTGATCGTTGGCGCCGGCCCCATCGGCATCGGCATCTACTTCGCGCTCAAGGCGCAGGGGCTCACGCGGATCGTGGTGTCAGAGCCCAGCGCCGAGCGTCGCACCCTGCTGTCCGACCTTGGGGCGGCAGTCGTGGATCCGGTCAATGACGATCTCAACGCCCGGGTTGCAGAACTCACCGACGGCCAGGGCGTGGATGTCGCGTTCGACGCTGCGGGTGCCCCCGTGGCGTTCCAGTCGACGCTTCCGCTCCTTGCCCCCGCCGGTCGCTTGGTCGTGGTGGCGCTGTATGAGCGCCCCGTCGAGCTGCAGCCCAGCCTCCTTGCGCTGGGTGAGCGCGACGTCGTGGGCGCGATGGCGTACCTTCCCGAGGACTTCACCGCCGTTATCCAGGCTATTGCCAGTGGCGTGTACGACTTCACGGGCTGGGTCGAGACCATCGGCGTTGACGACGTCCACCAGGCCGTGGAGCGCCTGCGCTCTGGCGCCGGAGCAAAGATCCTGGTGAGCGCCCAGGCATCGCAGTAGCCTGCGGCGGCTAGCCAGGACCGCCGCGCGCGAGCCGGTCGCCCGCCTGACCGGCAGTACCAGTGGCCCCCACGCACACGCGTGGGGGCCACTGTGCGTTGTGGGATATGCGACACGCGCGGCGGACAGGAGGTGGGACTGAAGGCCCTGCGGATCTGTCGGGGCACCGCTAACTTGGGGGGTGAACGGACTTGCACCTCAAGTCCCTGAAGTCACCGAGGTCGCCAGCTGTGAACCCCACGTCTGCCATTCCCGCCATTGCCGCCCGCGAGCGCTCCGTCGAGTCCTTCACACGTGAGTTCCTCCGTGAACTCACGTTCACCCAGGGCATCTCGCTCGAGCGGTCCTCCCTCAACGACCAGTACCAAGCGCTGGCGCGCACCGTGCGCGCCTACCTGACCACGGAGTGGTTGGAGACGCTCGACAAAGACAAGCCGGGCACCGAGAAGGGCGTCGCCTACTTGTCCGCCGAGTACCTCATGGGTCGCCAGTTGGACAACAACCTGCTCACGGCTGACCTGGAGGGTCTCGCGCGCGAGGCCATGGAAGGCCTGGGCATTGACCTCGATGCGCTGCGCGACGTTGAGGTGGAGCCGGGGCTGGGCAATGGCGGCCTCGGGCGCCTTGCCGCGTGCTTCATTGACTCGATGGCCACGGAGAACGTGCCGTCCATTGGCTACGGCATTCGCTACGAGTACGGCATCTTTAAGCAGACCTTCGAAGACGGCCACCAGGTGGAACACGCGGACAACTGGCTACGCCTGGGCTCCCCGTGGGAGATGGCGCACCCGGAGATGTCCGTCGAGGTGGGCTTTGGCGGCACCGTCGAGGCGTACACGGACGGCGATGGCCGCGAGCGCCGCCGGTGGGTTCCCGGATCGCGCGTGGTGGGCCTGCCCTACACGTACATGGTTCCTGGCTATCGCAACGGCCGTGTCAACACACTGCGCCTGTGGAGCGCTCGCGCTACCCACGCGTTCGACCTCAAGATCTTCAACTCCGGTGACTTCGAGGACGCCGTGCGCGCTCAGACGCGTGCCGAGACCATCTCGCAGGTCCTCTACCCCGAGGACTCGACGCCTCAGGGCAAAGAGTTGCGACTCCAGCAGCAGTATTTCTTTGTGGCGTGCTCGCTGCGCGACTACATCGATCAGGTGCTGCCCGCCGGAACGGACCTCGCGGAACTCCCGGACCGCATCACCTTCCAACTCAACGACACCCACCCAGTCATCGCGATCCCCGAACTGATGCGCATCCTCGTTGATGAGCGGGGTTGGGACTGGGCAGACGCCTGGGCAGTCACGCAGCGCACGTTTGCCTACACCTGCCACACGCTCCTGCCTGAGGCCCTGGAGGTGTGGTCCGTGGACTTGCTTGGCAAGCTGCTCCCGCGCCACCTGGAGATCATCTACCGCATCAACGAGCAGTTCCTTGCGCAGGTACGCGAGCAGTACCCGCATGAGCCGCTGCGCGTGCGGCACATGTCCATCATCCAAGAGGAGCCAGTGCGCTCCGTCAGGATGGCCTTCCTCGCCACCGTCACCGCGTTCAAGGTCAATGGCGTGGCCGCCCTCCACTCGCAACTCTTGGCTGACAAGGTGCTCAAGGACTTCGCGGAGATGTACCCGGAGAAGTTCACTAACGTCACCAATGGCGTGACGCCGCGCCGCTTCGTTGCCCAAGCCAATCCCGGGCTGTCAGGTCTGATCACCGCGGCGATCGGCGACGGCTGGGTGTCCGACCTTGACCGCCTGCGCGACCTTGAGCCCCTGGCCGACGACCCGGAGTTCCGTAGCGCCTACGCGGCGATCAAGCGGGCCAACAGGGGACGTTTCGCGGATGTGCTGCGTGCCAGGGACGGCTTGGAGATCGCCCAGGACGGCATGATCGACGCGATGGTCAAGCGCCTGCACGAGTACAAGCGCCAGTCACTCAAGCTGCTGCACATTGTGTCGCTGTACGAGCGGATCACGACCGGAAAGGTCGCGCTTGAGGACGTCGCGCCCCGCACCTTTGTCTTTGGCGCGAAGGCGGCACCGGGATATGTGCGCGCCAAGGAAACCATCGCGCTCATCAACCACGTGGGCGCCACGATCAACAATGACCCCGCGCTGCAGGGCCGTCTCAAGGTCGCCTTCCCCGCCAACTACAACGTGACGCTCGCAGAAAAACTCATCCCGGCATCGGACCTGTCTGAGCAGATCTCCCTTGCAGGCAAGGAGGCCTCCGGCACCGGCAACATGAAGTTTGCCCTGAACGGGGCGCTGACCATTGGCACCGACGACGGGGCAAACATCGAAATCCGCGAGCTCGTGGGTGACGACAACTTCTTCCTCTTTGGCATGGATGAGCCCCAGGTGGCCGCATTGCAGGCGGCCGGCTACGAGCCGGAGAAGTACTACGCGGAGGATGAGGACCTGCGCAGCGCGCTCGACCTCATTGCCTCGGGTCACTTCACCGGCGGCGAGACTGGGTCCTTCGTCGGATCCGTGGTCGCGAGCCTCATCGAGCGTGACCGGTTCATGGCGCTGGCGGACTTCCGCTCGTATGTGGATTCCCAGGCGCGCGTCGAGTCGGCCTATGCGGATCACGACGGGTGGACCCGCTCCGCGATCCTGAACACCGCGCGCACGGGCTTCTTTAGCTCGGACCGCTCTATCAGGGACTACTTGGCACGCATCTGGCGCGCGTAGCCGCGTCGATGGATTCGGCGCACGTTCCACGAGCGGGTGCCGGCCGTCTCCACATGTCTGCGGCATGATCTCAGGCATGACGAAACAGCCGTGGTCCATGCGCATGGCTCGACCTGGCCGCGACGTGAGCGTGACGCTCCCTCTCCAGCGCGTCCTGAAGGCGTGCGATGCCGCCCTCGCTACCGAGGGTTTCGCCGCGCGATCAGCCAGCGCGCACGGGTTCTGGTGGGACCGCGGCCGTACAGGGCTCGGGGTCATGATCGCGGCGGTGAGCGAGGCGCTCCCCCTGTGCCTCGTCCCCGGATCGCGCAGGCATATGGACCCGTATCGCGTCCGGCTGTCAGTACTGTCGGAGACGGTTGACGGGTGTTCGGTTCGCCTCGACGTGGACCGACGCTCGGGTACAGCGTTCAATGATGCGCACTTCGAGACGGTGCTGGGACGCGTTCACGAGGCCTTGGAGGCTGCGGGCGGGCGCCCGGCGTGGGGGGACCTGACGGACTCGGCTGCACCCTAACTGCGCGTGAAGATCGTCCTCACGGAGGAGGGTTTTACCGACACCCCGTCGGTATGGTGGCGCCATGGAAATCATCAAGAACCTGATCCTCGCCGTCCACATCATCGGAGTCGTCGCGCTCCTGGGCGGCGTGGTCTACCAAATCAAGGCATGGCGTGCTGGCACAGCGCGCATTCTCGCGCCCATGATGCACGGCGCGTGGACCATGCTCGTGACCGGCATCATCTTGGTCGGCATGCAGTACCCGCTCGGCAACGATGTGAACAACACCAAAATCAGCGTCAAGCTCATCGTGTTGCTGGCGATCGTGGCGATCGCGTTCATTCACCGCAAGCGCGAGACCCTCTCCTCCTGGGTGCTTCCAGCGCTCGGGCTCCTGACGATCGCCAACACCATCATCGCCACGACCTGGAAGTAGCCCGGTCAGGCCCCGCTGGTGCCGTACCGCCCTGGTACCAGCGGGGCAACCCGCCATAATGGGCGCGTGCCCAAAATCTCCGCCGGTTCCGTCGCTGAGCATCGCGCTGCCAAGCACGCGGCTCTCGTCGCCGCCGGCGCCGCCGTGCTTGCCGAGTCCGGCCTCGCAGCGTGCACGCCGCGGGAAGTGTGCGAGCGCGCGGGGCTGTCGCGGTCAAGCTTTTACGACTACTTCGCCACCAAAGATGACCTTCTTGTCGCCATCGCCATCGACGCATTCGAACAGTGGGATGCGGAGGTCGCCGCGGCCCTCACCGACGTGGAGCCCGGACTGCCAGAGTTCGAGGCCATTGTCGATGCCACCATGTCGATGGCCGCTGACGGCAGGCATGACCTCGCGGCAACACTGCGCGAGGCAGACCTCCACCCCAGCCGCATGGAGGACCTCATGCGCCTGCACGAACTCCTGCTGAGGCCGCTCATTGGCGTTCTCGCCCACCTCGGTCACCCGTCTCCCGGGACGGCCGCGTGGCTCATCCACGGCGCGCTCGGCGCGGGCATCACCCTCGTCGGCCACGGTGCGGATCACCGCGACGTGGCGCACCAGATCAAGGCGCTGCTCGCGCACGGCGTCGCGCCAGCTCAGCCGCCGCACGCCGGCTCATGAGGCTCTCAGATACTTACCGCTAGTATGTGGAGTGCCAACGCGGGGAGCTCGGGCCAGCCGAGCTGAGAGGACAGCCATCATGCGCTGTCGACCCGAGAACTTGACCTGGGTAATGCCAGCGTAAGGACGTGCTTTGCGGCGCGGCGTTGGGTGCGGTCGCGCTCCTGCGCGCCCCTGCCATGACGCCTCGCCGCACGCTGTGGCGCGCGCAGGGCCTCTTGGGTGGCCACGTGCTCCACAGCAGTGTCTTCATGCTGTCTGGACCCCAGGTCCTTTGCTCGAAGGAGCCCAGCATGATCGCAGAAATCCAGGTTGTCCCCCGCCCCCTCATCAAGACGGAAGAGTGCTACAAGCACGTCGACGCCGCCATCGCCGCCATCAGCGCCTCCGGCCTCACGTACGAGGTAGGCGCGATGGGCACCACGATTGAAGGAACCCCCGACCAGATCTGGCCGCTGCTGCGCGCCGTGCACGAGGCGACCCTGCACGCGGGCGCTGAGGGATGCATGTCCATCATGAAGGTCTCCGGCGCTGCCGACGACAACGGGCCACGCGTTCACGACCTCGTGGACATGCACCGCGCATGACTCGCGGCCGCCTCCGGGCCGCCACGATCGGCGTGGCCACCGTGGTGGCTCTGCTGGCGGTGTGGGAGGTCGCGGTGCGGGTGTCCGGACTCCCCGAGTTCGTCCTCCCCGCGCCCTCCCAGGTGGCAGTGACCGCCATCGACACCGCGCCACTGCTTGGCGAACACATCGTCACCACTGCCACCGAGGCGGTGCTGGGCCTTGCCCTGGGCGTGTTCATCGGGTGGGCGATGGCGGTGCTGATCGCCACGCTGCCCACCACGGGTCACGTAGCTCAGCCGATGGTGTTGCTCAGTCAAACCATTCCCACCGTGGTGCTCGCGCCGCTGATGATCCTGTGGACCGGTTACGGGCTCGCATCCAAGGTGATCTTGGTGGCGCTCACGGTGTTCTTCCCGGTGCTGATCTCCGCCGCGGCAGCCATCAGAGAGGTGGATGCCGACCACGCGGACATGGTGGCCGGGCTGGGCGGCACGCGCCGCCATCAACTCTGGCTGGTACGGCTGCCGGCTTCCATTCCGGGGGCGCTGTCTGGCCTCCGCATCGCCGCGACCTATGCCGTCGGGGCCGCGGTGGTCTCCGAGTACCTCGCGGGCGAGTCCGGCTTGGGCGTCTTCATTCAACGGTCCCGCAAGGCCTACGCCGTGGACCAGATCTTTGTGGGAATCGTCCTCATCGCCGCTTTGGCGGGCCTGTTCGTGCTCGCCATCGTGGCGCTGCGCCGGGCCGTCACCCCGTGGCAAACCGCGCCCGCGCGCGTCTAACCCTCCCTCCAACCCTTAAGGAACCACTGATGACTATTGCTCCCTCCACCCGTCACGCCGCGGTCGCTGTCACCGCGGCATCGGCCCTCACCCTGGCGGCCTGCTCTGGGACGGCCGATGCTGACCCCAGCTCCGCTGCTGCTGGGGCCCTGACGCCTGTGACAGTGGTGCTGGACTGGACCCCGAACACGAACCATTCCGGCGTCTACATCGCGCTCGACAAGGGTTGGTATGAAGAGGCTGGCCTCGACGTCACCGTCATTGAGCCGGGCGAGACCGATGGGCTGCAGCTCGTGGCCGCGGGACAAGCCGACTTCGCGTTCTCCCACGCGCAGGGCCTGCTCCCGGCACGTGCCGCGGGCGCGGACGTCGTGTCCGTCGCAGCCATCATCCACGACAACACCTCGTCGTTCTTGTCACTTGCAGAAGACGGGATCGAGCGCCCCAAGGACCTAGAAGGCAAGGTGTTCGGCACCTGGGGCGATGAACTAGGGATGACGATCATCAACGAGATGGTCGCCTGCGACGGCGGCGATCCTGAGCTCGTGGAGTTCACGCCGCTCGCGAGTGCTGACTTCCGCCTTGGCCTCACCGAGGACCAGTACGACGCCGCATGGGTGTTCGACGCCTGGGACACGATTCGGCTGAGCGACGTCGACGGTCTCGAGGTCAACACCCTCGCTTTTCGCGACTGGATGGACTGCATCCCCAACTGGTACACGCCCATGCTGGCCGCCAACGGCGACTCAATCGCGGAGGACCCCGACACGGTTGCGGCCTTCATGGACGTGACTGCCCGTGGGTTCCGCCATGCCATGGACACCCCGTCTGACGCCTCGGACGCATTGATGGAAGCCGCACCCGAACTCGAGGAACCGCTGGTGGTCGCGAGCGCACAATGGCTCGCTACGCAGTACGCCCCCACCCCAGACCAGTGGGGCCTGCAGCACGGAGACGAGTGGGATCGCTTCGCTACCTGGATGGTGGACAAGGGCCTGCTGGAAGACGCCAGCGTGGTGGAGGGCGCCTGGACCAACGAGTTTGTGACAGAGGAGTCATGAGCCGCGAACCCGTGCTTGAGCGGGCGGTGAGGGCCGATGCCCCATTGGCGCCCGCCTCACCCGCCGGCCCGGGCGCGGCCCTGGGCTCCGCGCCGCACCCGCGCCGCGCGGCCATCACCGTGCAGGGCCTGTCGGTGTCGTTTGCGGCCACCGGCCGCGGGGCTGAGCCGGTGCGCGTGTTGGACAATGTGACGCTCGAGGTGGCCGATCGGGAGTTCGTCGCGATCCTTGGCCCCTCCGGGTGCGGCAAGTCCACGCTCCTGCGCGCCATGGGGTCGCTCCTCGACGCACGCGCATCCACGCACGGCGCCGCGACGGCAGGAGGCTCCACGGCCTGGATGCCTCAGCGCGACTGCTTGCTGCCGTGGCGGCGTGCCATGGCCAACGCCATGGTGGGCGCGATCGCGGCTGGGGTGCCGCGCGAGCGAGCTGCGGCGCGGGCCGCGCGGTTGTTCGAGGACTTTGGCCTGGCCGGGTTTGAGTCCGCGTGGCCGCATCAGCTCTCAGGAGGGATGCGCCAACGCCTCGCGCTGCTGCGCACGTGCCTGTCGGAACGACCGGTGCTGCTGTTGGATGAGCCCTTCGGGGCGCTCGACCCGGTCACGCGTAGGCGCATGAATCAGTGGCTCGCTTCGCTGGAGTTGGCCGACTGGATCGGGGAGGACGGTGAGGAGCCGCGCGCCGTGGTGCTCGTCACCCACGACGTGGATGAGGCGATTGCCCTGGCAGATCGCATTGTGGTGCTGTCTGGGCGTCCTGGGCGGATCGTGCTTGAGGTGGCCGCCCAGCACGCTGGCGCTGCGCGCGGACAGAGGTTCGACCGTGAGCAACTGTTGGCGGCGCTCGACTACGAAGGCTGAGAGGGCGGCGGGTCCGGCGCTCCCCCACAGCGCTCGGGGCTAGCGGGACTGACGACCCCGCAACTTGTCCAGTTCGCGCCGCTGCTTCTTAGTGGGGCGTCCGGTGCCGCGATCGCGCACGCCGATTGCGGCCGGGCGTTCCGCTTTGGGCGGGGGAGGGGGACTGTGGTCGACGTATGCCTGCGCCGCGACGGATGCCCCCACCCGCTTCACCAACAGTTGGCGGGCCTCCACACTCTTGACGGTCGCGGGACCGTTGGGGTGAGGAATGGTGACTTCCACCCGGTCGCCAATCTTCACCGGCGTCGAGGGCTTCGCTTTGTCCCCGTTGATCCTCACGCGGCCACCCTTGCAGGCCGCGGTCGCAGCCGAGCGGGTCTTGGCGAGGCGCACGGCCCACACCCAGGCATCGGCCCGCGCGGAGGATCGTTCGGGAGCGGGTGCCATGCGCACCAGGGTAGAGCCATCGCAAGGAATGTCTGAGGCGGCCCGGGTCGTTGACCCAGACACGACGCACTCGGCCGGCGGCCCCGCCGCTGGCCCGTCACCTGGGAAGGAGCACCACATGACTGCACTCGTGATTGCCACCAACTACGGGGTTGAACAGGATGAAATCCTGGGACCCATCAAGGCGCTCAAGGCCGCCGGCATCCCCGTCACCATTGCCGCACCGTCCACAGACCCCATTCAGACGCTCGTGGGCGACAAGGATCCCGGCGAGAAGGTCGAGCCCAACCTCGCGCTCGCTGACGTGGAGGCGGACGGCTATGACGTCCTCGTCATTCCAGGAGGCACCATCAACGCGGACACGCTGCGCACCGACGAGGACGCGCAGGCGCTCGTGAAGCAGTTCGCGGATGGGCAAAAGACCGTTGCCGCCATCTGCCACGGCCCGTGGATCCTCACGGACGCCCAGGTGGTGACCGGCAAGACCCTGACCTCCTACCCGTCGCTCCAGACGGATCTCACGAACGCGGGCGCGACGTGGGTCGACGAGGAACTGTTCGAATGTGAGGCGCTCGGCTGGACGCTGCTGACGTCTCGCACACCGGACGACCTCGACGCATTCAACGCGGCCGTCGTCAAGGCCGCCAGCTAGAGCGTCTCCACGCCACTCGCCCAGTCACGGACTACAACGCCCCCGGACCCGACCGTGACTGGGCGAGTGGGCATCGGCCCGTCTGCGGAGCCCCGTCTCGCGCGCCTACCAGGCGCCCCGCAAGCCCGGGCGCGTAGCCTTGATCAATGACCACGCAGACTGTGCTCGAAATCATCGGGTGGACCGGCTCGTTACTCATTGTCGCGTCGCTCATGCAGGCGCGGGTGCTGAAGTTCCGGTGGATGAACTTCGCCGGCGCGCTGATCGCCACGATCTACAACGGCATCATCGAGGTGTGGCCGTTCGCATTCATGAACCTCGCCATCACCATCATCGACATCTACTGGTTGCGCCGCCTCTACCGCGAGCGCAACGACGCCACCGTGTACCGCGCACTGCCCGTCTCTGCAGACGACTCATACCTGCAGCACGTCCTGGCCTTCCACGCGGAGGACATCGCCCGCCACCGCGCCGACTTCCGGGCCCTGCCGCTCGACGGCGAGCGCCGCACGGTGTTCTTGTTGGTCAACGGCGATGAGGCCATTGGTGTGGTGTCGCTGACGGACGCAGGCGACGGCACCGGGCGGATCGACCTGGACTGGGTGAAACAGCGTTTCCGGGACTTCAGCCCGGGGGAGTTTGTGTACAAGGAGTCGTCCGTGCTGGCCGATGCCGGCTTCAGTCGCGTCGAGATGCCCCACTCCGAGTCGCTCGACAGCACGTATCTCACGAAGGTGGGCTTTGTGCGTGAGGGTGACCGCTGGGTGCGTACAGTGTCCGCATGAGCGGCCTTCCTTGCCCCTGTAGTTCAGGCGACGCCTTCAGCGAGTGCTGCCGGCCGCTGCTGCGCGGGGAGCGTGAAGCGGAGACCGCCGAGCAACTGATGAGGTCGCGCTACACCGCTCACGTGCGCCGTGACGTCGACTACGTGCTGCGCACCTGGCATCCCGACACCCGGCCCACGCCAGAGAAATTGGGGAACCTCGCCTCACCGTCGTGGCGTGGGCTCGACGTTGCGGGCACCATCGACGGCGAGAGCCCGGATACCGAGGGAACGGTCACCTTCGCCGCTCACTACGAGACTGACGACGGCGAGGCTGGCGTTCTCCGTGAAACCAGCACTTTTGTGCGTGAGGACGGGCGCTGGATTTACCTCAAGGGCCTGCAATTCTGAGCTGATGTGATCCCAGGACCTCCGTCCGTTCACTTTATGTTCACCAATCCGTCACAATGGAGACCGTGACTGAGCCCATCCTCCTGGTTCTCGTTGTCGCGACCGCGCTCGCCTTCGACTTCACTAATGGCTTCCATGACACCGGAAACGCCATGGCCACGTCGATCGCCACGCGGGCGCTCAAGCCCAAGACCGCCGTGCTGCTGTCGGCGTCCCTCAACATGGTGGGCGCCTTCCTGTCACTCACCGTCGCGGCGACCATCGCGACCGGCATTGTGGACGCGGACATCGTCACCCTGGAGGTGGTGCTCGCCGGCTTGGCGGGCGGCATTGTCTGGAACCTCATTACATGGCTATTCGGGATACCGTCGAGCTCCTCGCACGCGCTCATTGGTGGTGTGGTCGGTGCCGCACTGGCCGCTGCAGGCTCTGAAGGCGTGCTGTGGGCGGGGCTGACCTCCAAGGTGCTGATCCCCGCGCTCGTCGCACCCGTGGTCGCGATCCTGGTCGCCACCGTCGGCACCTGGTTGGTGGTGCGCCTCACCCGCGACGTGGAACAGAAGGAAAACGACCGCCTGTTCCGCTGGGGTCAGATCGGCTCCGCCTCGCTCGTGTCCCTCGCGCACGGCACCAACGACGCTCAGAAGTCGATGGGAATCATCCTGCTGGCCCTGATCGCTGCTGGCGCGGTCCCCTCCGACTCCTCTGTGCCGTTCTGGGTGATCTTCTCGTGTGCACTCGCCATGGCGCTCGGCACCTACATGGGCGGCTGGCGCGTGATCCGCACGCTCGGTAAGGGCCTGGTTGAGCTCGAGTCCCGTCAGGGCATGGCCGCGGAGACCTCCTCTGCAGCCGTCATCTTGCTGTCCAGCCACTTTGGCTACTCGCTGTCCACCACGCACGTCGCTACCGGCTCCATCCTGGGTTCTGGCGTGGGCATGAAGGGCGCGTCGGTGCGCTGGGGCGTCGCGGGGCGAATGTTCTCCGCGTGGCTCATCACCGTGCCGTCCGCCGCAGCCGTGGGCGCGGCCGCCTACTTCCTTGACCAGCTCATTGGCGGCGCCGCCGGGTCCTACGTGGTGTTCGGCGTCCTCGTGGTGGTCTCCGCAGGCATCTTCGCGTGGTCACGCCGCAACCCCGTCAACCCGCACAACGTGAACGACGACTGGGACCCCGCTGAGGAGTCCGAGGCCTTCATCGCCGAGTCAGTCTCGACGCACCGCCCCGAGACCATGACCGTGAAGAAGAAGCGCCTGCGCAAGGCCAAAAAGGCACAGGCAAAGCGCGAGGCCGCCGAGCTCGAACGCCGGGAGCGCCTCGCACAAGAAGAAGGCGAGCGCCTTGCGCCGGACGCTGAGGCCGCCGTCCTGGAGGCCGAGGAGGCGGAGCGCTCCGAGCGCGACGCCCGCCGCACCGATAACGAGGACAAGTAGGGACCGCCATGCAGAACTACATTGAATGGGCCGCCCTCGGCAACGTGTTGCTGTTCGGCGTGATCGTCGGTGCCGGCCTTCCCGCGCTCTTCGCCCTTGGAGTGCGCCTTCTCGCCGGGCCGGGAGCCAAGGACGACTCAGGCCAGGTCGCGACCGGCCGCGTGGTCGCCGCGTGGTTGTGCTTTGGCGTGACGATTGTCGCGATCCTCGGCGCTGTCGCCTACATCGCGGCGGGCGGGCACTAGCGCCGCAGCGCCGGCACCCTCCACTTCGTCAGGGGGCTCCGCCGCGTCAGGCCGCTACGTCACTAACTGACTGAGAATCCTTCACCCGTGCCCGACACGCCGTGGAGTGTCGGGCCCCTATGCAAGATCGTGGGTCAGTTTGCGACAGCGCCTGCACGGGGTCGCAGCGTCAGCAGCCATCTTCAACCATGCGCGAAGTCGTACGCGCCCACCGCAGTCGTACCGCTGGCCGCACGTCACACGCGAGCGTCGACGCACGCGCTCCCGGCGGGCGCGTGCCCATCGTCGCAGGCAGCACGAAGATCCCGACCCGTCGGCCCCCGGACAAAGCGAAAGGCCCCCGGGATTCCCGGGGGCCTTCTCTCACGTGCGCGAGGGGGGAGTTGAACCCCCACGCCCTTTCGGGCACACGGACCTGAACCGTGCGCGTCTGCCTATTCCGCCACTCGCGCGTGCCGGGTAACTTTAGCACGACTGCAGAGCACTATACGATTCGGGGTATGGGAGTCCTGGATCGCTTCGAAAAAGGCGTGGAGAACGTCGTACAAGGGGCCTTCGCGCGGACCTTCAAGTCGGGCGTGAAGCCGGTAGAACTCGCGAGCGCAGTGCGCCGCGAGTGTGACGCGCGCGCCGCCGCTGTTGACCGCAACCGCACGGTGGCGCCCAACGAGTACGCCATTGCACTGTCGCAGACGGACTACGACACCGTGGAGCAATGGGGGGACGACGCCCTCGCGCATGAGATCGAAGATGCGCTCCGCGATCACGCCACCCGCCAGCGCTACTCGTTCGTGGGCGCGGTGAAGATCGACTTTGCGCCGGATGAGTCGCTGAGCACGGGCCGCCTCGCGGTCACGAGCCGCACCACGCGCGGCCCGGTCGCGCCGGCGACCGAACGCGACCACCGCTCGCGCTACCCGCTACTGGACATCGACGGCGTGCGCTATCACCTCACTGGCGACATGACCGTGATTGGCCGCGGCCAAGAGGCGGACATCGTGGTGGACGACTCGGGCGTCTCGCGCCAGCACTGCCGTTTCGAAATCACCGAATACGGCACCATCCTCACCGACCTGGGGTCGACCAATGGCACCATGGTGGAGGACCAGCGCATCAACGAAGTCACGCTGCTCGACGGCAACGTGATTACAGTGGGGCGCACCACCATCATGTATTGGGACGGCGTACCAGCGGATGAGGATGACTAGCCCATGAGCGAACTATCCATCACCCTGTTGCGCTTTGGGTTCCTCATTCTCCTGTGGGCCCTGGTGCTATCCGCGATCGGCGTCCTTCGCGCAGACCTCTACGGCACGCGCGTGACGAGCCGCGGCAGGGGCCGTGAGAAGCGCAAGCCGGACAACCGTGCCAACAAGGTCGCCGCACCGTCGCGGTCGGCGACGGGCATTCGTACAGGCTCCATTTCGACTTCGGCCGATGCCGTGGGGCACCTGGCCGTGGTGTCAGGGCCGTTGAAGGGCACCACCATTCCGCTGGGCACAGCGCCCATTTTGGTGGGCCGCTCCCCGACCTGCACGCTCGTCATCGACGACGACTACTGTTCCGCGAAGCACTGCCGGATTTTCCCGGAAGGGCAGGGCTGGCGGATCGAAGACTTGGGTTCCACCAATGGCACATTTCTCGACAATCAGCGCGTGGGCGATCCAATGCCCTTCAAGCGCGGCGACCAGGTCCGCTTGGGCGCCACGACGCTTGAGTTGAGGAGTTAACGCGTGTTTTTGTCTTTGCACTTTGCCGCCCGCTCCGACGTGGGCCTGGTGCGCTCGAACAACCAGGACTCGGCTTTCGCTGGACCTCACCTGTTGGTCGTCGCCGACGGTATGGGTGGCGCGGCTGGAGGCGACATCGCCTCCTCCATCGCGGTAGGTCGCCTCGCGGCGCTCGACGGTGAATCGCACGGACCTGACGAGTCCCTCGACGAACTCAAGGAAGCCATCGCGGATGCACACGCGGAGATCGTGGAGCGCGCCGCGAACGACCCCGAACTGTCGGGACTCGGCACCACCGTGACGGCGCTGCTGCGCGCGGGGTCGACACTGTCGATGGCTCACATTGGCGATTCACGCGCGTACCTGATGCGTGGCGGCGAGCTCGAGCAGGTCACGACGGACCACAGTTTTGTGCAGCACCTCGTGGACACGGGTCGCCTCAGCGCGGCGGATGCCGAACATCACCCCAAGCGCTCCATGCTGCTGCGGGTGCTCGGTGACGTCGACGCAGACGTGCCTGTGGACATTTCTGTGCGGGAGACGCGGGCGGGCGACCGCTGGATGCTGTGCTCGGACGGCCTGTCCGGCGTGGTGTCGCGGGACACGCTCGAGCACACGCTGTCCGAGGTCTCCGATCCTGGCGACTGCGCGGACGCACTGGTGTCACTCGCGCTCGCCGCGGGCGCTCCCGACAACGTCACGTGCATTGTGGCGGACGTGGTGGACATCGACGCCACCGATGGCGTGGGCCCGCCGACCGCAACCCAAATTGTGGGGTCTGCTGCTCGGGATCGCCACCGCCCCACCGCGGGGGGAAGCTCGGCTGCCGGGAAGGCCGCCAAGCTGTCCGCGCGCGAAGAGGTGGACGACGACGAGGAGCCTTCTCGAGCGTCCCGCTGGTGGATCAAGGTCAGGCCCTGGGTGCTGCCCATCATCGCTCTCGCGGTGGTCGCCGCCGGCGCGTGGGGTGCGTATCTGTGGACCCAGAACCAGTACTACGTGGGATCCGACGGCATCGATATAGCGATTTACCAGGGCATCCCCGAGGACCTTCCCTTCGTGGAACTCCACACTCTTGTCGAGGACACCGGGGTTCCCGTCGCGAGCCTGCCGCCGTACCAGCAGCAGCGCATCGAAGACACCATCCGCGCTTCCAGCCTCGAGGAAGCACAATCCATCGTGACTTCGCTTGAGGGCTCCGCGGAAGTTGTCGAGCCCTCACCGGAACCGACGGCATCGCCGTCGGCCACCCCAAGTGCGGGTGAGGGGAGCAGCCCAGGCCCCAGTGCATCGGCCTCAGCGGAAGGTGCGTAAGTGGCCACCGTTGCCGACCTGAACGTCCGCGCCGGGCGACGTTCCGAACTTGCGCTGTTGGGCCTGGCGTGGATGGTGATTGTCCTCGCCCGGGCGCTCGTGGACTACAACGCCGCCTTCCTGGAGCTGGTGCCGCTGGCCATCTATGGCGCCGTCTGGGCGGCCATGATGATCGCCGCGCACGTGGTGCTCGACAAGGTGGCGCCGTCCGCTGATCCCGTGCTGCTGCCAGCGGTGTTCGCGCTCAACGGCGTGGGGATCGCGGAGATCCGTCGCATCGACCACGCGGAGGGCACCGCGTTCGCTGACGCCCAAATGATCTGGGCCGCGCTGGGTGTGACGGCGATGATCGCCGTCGTGTTGCTCCTACGCGACCACCGCAAACTGCGCCGCTTTACCTACACCGCCGGCGTGGTGGGGCTCGTGCTGTACCTGCTGCCGCTGGTGCCCGGCCTGGGCATCACGGTCAATGGCGCCCGCATCTGGATCTCCGTGTTCGGATACACAGCCCAACCAGGGGAGTTCGCCAAGATCGCGCTCGTCGTGTTCTTCGCCGGCTACCTCGTCACCAACCGCGACACCCTCGCGCTCGCCGGCCCCAAGTTCTTAGGGATGCGGTTCCCCCGGCCGCGCGACATGGGCCCGCTGTTGCTCGTGTGGGCCGCGGCGATGCTCATCATGGTCTACGAACGTGACCTGGGTGCCTCGCTGCTGTTCTTCGGCATCTTCTTGGGAATGCTCTACGTCGCCACGCAGCGACTCAGCTGGGTGCTGACCGGAATGGGGCTGTTCTTCATTGGTGGCTCGTTCGCGGCGCTGACCATTCCGCACGTGCGCGCCCGCTTCGACGCCTGGCTGCACGCCCTCGACCCGGAGGTGTACTCCTCCGGCACGTCCGAGCAACTGGTGCGTGGCCTGTTTGGCATGGCCTCTGGCGGCTTGTTCGGCACGGGCCTCGGGGAAGGGCGGCCTGACCTGGTGCCCTACGCGGAGTCCGACTTCATCATCGCGTCCCTTGGCGAGGAACTGGGCCTCACCGGGCTCATGGCGATCCTGACGCTGTACCTCATCATTGTGCAGCGCGCTTTCCGCACGTCCATTGGTGTCCGCGACGGCTTTGGCAAGTTGCTGTCCTCCGGCCTGGGCTTCGCGATCGCGATCCAGGTCTTCATCGTGGTGGGCGGCGTCACCCGTGTGATCCCCCTCACCGGACTCACCGCCCCCTTCTTGGCCTACGGCGGCTCTTCACTGTTGGCGAACTGGATAGTCATTGCGCTCCTGCTACGCGTTTCCGACATGGCCAGACGACCGTCAGAGGAGGTGGCGTAGATGAATGAGCCCGTGCGGCGCCTCAGCGTCATTGTGCTGCTGCTGGTCCTGACCCTCATGGCCGCCGGCTCGTGGATTCAGGTGCTCAACGCCAACGACCTCAACCAGGACCCGCGCAATGTCCGCACCCTGTACCGCGAGTACGGCAACTTCCGCGGCCCCTTCGTGGTCGATGGCGAGTCCGTGGTGTGGTCGGAGCCCGTCAACGACCCGTACAACTACCAGCGCACCTACGCGAACGGTTCGCTGTACGCGGCCGCGACTGGCTTCTACTCGATCGTGTACGGACGCACCGCGCTCGAGCAAACGGAGAACGAGCTCCTTAATGGCAGCGCGGACTCGCTGTTTTGGACACGGCTGGGCAACCTCTTCGCCGGGGAGCAGCAGCAGGGCGCATCGATCGAACTGACGTTGCGCAGCTCCCTGCAGCAAGTCGCGGCGGAACAGCTGGGAGACCAGCGCGGCGCGGTCGTCGCGCTCGACCCGCAGACCGGTGAAGTCCTCGCCATGGTCACCAGCCCCACGTATGACCCCACCAGCCTCGCAAGCCACGACACTGCCGAGGTCAACGAGAACTACCAGGAACTGCTCGCCAGGGACGACAGCCCCCTCGTGAACCGCGCGATCGCGGGTGACACCTACCCGCCGGGATCGACCTTCAAGCTCATCGATGCCGCCGCCGCGCTCGAGGCCGGCTACAAGCCGGACACGGAGCTGTACGCGCCGCAGGAACTCGACCTCCCCGGGACCACCCGCACCATCGGCAACTACGGGGGCGCGACGTGCGCGGACAACGACACCATGACGCTGTCCGACGCGCTCCGTATCTCCTGCAACACCGCCTTCGCGGACCTCGGCATGGACCTGCAGTGGAGCGTTGTCGAGCGCAAGGCCAAGGACTTTGGCTGGACCGACTCCATCGACATTCCGCTGTCGGTCACGGCCTCGCGACTGCCCGACGACCCGAACGAGGCCCAGACCGCGATGAGCGCGATTGGCCAGTTCGACGTGCGCGCCACGCCGCTGCAAATGGCGATGGTCGCCGCGGGCATCGCCAACGACGGCGTGGTGATGAAGCCTTACCTGGTGGACACGGTCCGCGCGAGCGACCTGACAGTGGTCGATGTCACGGAGCCCGAGGTCTACAAGGAAGCCATGGACCGCGCGGACGCGAACGCCCTCACCGACATGATGGTGGGCGTCGTGGACTCTGGCACCGGAACTGC
The DNA here is from genome assembly GCF_000975155.1 of Demequina globuliformis. GTDB lineage: Bacteria > Actinomycetota > Actinomycetes > Actinomycetales > Demequinaceae > Demequina > Demequina globuliformis. Next base: position 1,177,208 of record NZ_BBRG01000001.1, on the reverse strand, counting down.
GGCCCAGATTGGCGGCGTCGCGGTCGCCGGCAAGACCGGCACCGCGGAGACGGGTCAGGACACCCCGCCCCACGCGTGGTTCGTCTCCTTTGCCCCCGCTGACGACCCCAAGATCGCCGTCGCCGTGATCGTGGAAAATGGCGGCGACATTGGCAATGAGGCCACCGGCGGCGCCGTCGCGGCGCCCATTGCGCGGGCCGTGATGCAGGAAGGACTGCGACTGGACGCGGAGGGGGACCTATGAGCATCCACGCCGGGACGACGCTGGGGGGACGCTACGTACTGCGCTCACTGTTGGCTGTGGGCGGCATGGGCGAGGTCTGGCGTGGAGAGGACTCCGAGCTAGGCCGACCGGTCGCGGTGAAGGTCCTCAAGGAACACGCCGCCGCAAACGAGACGTTCCTCAAGCGGTTCCGCAATGAAGCGCGCAATGCGGCCGGCCTCATCGACGACCGGATCGCCCAGGTCTTCGACTACGGAGACCAAGAGCACACCGCCTATTTGGTGATGGAACTCGTCGAGGGCGAGCCGTTGTCCACGATCATCGAACGCGAGCGCACGCTGCCAGAGGCACGGATCGGCACCATCCTCGCCCAGACCGCACGCGGTCTCGACGTCGCGCACCGTGCGGGCGTGATGCACCGCGACGTGAAGCCAGGCAACCTCATCATTCGCGAGGGAGACCTGGTGAAGATCACCGACTTTGGGGTGTCCCGCAGCCACGATCAGACCACGTTGACGCAGACCGGCATGGTGATGGGCACGGCCCAGTACCTCGCGCCGGAGATGGCGCTCGGCAAGCCCGCCACCGCGGCCTCGGACCTGTACGCGTTGGGCATCATCGCGTACGAGTGCGTGGTCGGGAAGCGGCCCTTCACGGCCGCGACGGCGGTCGACATCGCCATCGCACACGTGAATGAGGACGTTCCCGCCCTGCCGGCCTCGGTATCCCCCGCCATGGCCGGTCTCATCACCGACCTGCTTGAGAAGAACCCGCGCAAGCGGCCGCGCTCAGGCGCGGAACTGGCCGAGCGTATCGAGTCCATGACCCTGTCTCCGTCACTGAACACGGCGACCGCGGCATCGGCCCCCAGTACCCCCAGCGCCCCCAGCGCGGACACCTCCGGGGAGCAGCCCCGCTCACGCGGCAACGTGCCCCAACGCCGCATGCCCCCCACCATTGCACCCAAATCCTTTCGACCCCGGCCAGACGTCTCCCGAGGCCGGTGACCTACGCATGAGCCCAACGACAGCCCATTGCACTCAAGTGCGACAATGTCACCCGACACGCACGAGTGACGTGGAAGACTGAAGGACATATGAACGACCAAGCGAAGATCCTGGGTGGACGCTACGAGATCGGCGACCTCATCGGGCGAGGCGGAATGGCCGAGGTCCACATCGGCTACGACACGCGCCTCGGCCGCACTGTCGCGATCAAGATTTTGCGCGCCGACCTCGCGCGGGACCCGTCCTTCCAGACGCGTTTCCGACGCGAGGCGCAAGCGGCCGCCGGGCTTAACCACCCTGCGATCGTTGCCGTCTACGACACCGGCGAGGAACACACGACCGGTGCTGACGGCAACCCGCAGGCCATGCCGTACATCGTCATGGAGTACGTCGAGGGTCACACGGTCCGCGACATCCTCAAGGGGGACGTCGCAGCGCCCATCGATGAGGCGATTGAGATCGCCGCCGGCGTCCTGACCGCACTGGACTACGCGCACCACGCTGGCCTGGTGCACCGCGACATCAAGCCCGCGAACGTCATGCTGACGCCCACGGGCGCGGTGAAGGTCATGGACTTTGGCATCGCCAGGGCATTGGCCGATGCCGGCAACACCATGACGCAGACGCAGGCCGTGGTCGGTACCGCTCAGTATTTGTCGCCCGAGCAGGCGCGCGGCGAAACCGTCGACGCGCGCTCAGACCTGTACTCAGCCGGCTGCCTGTTGTTCGAACTGCTGACGGGCCGCCCACCCTTTGTGGGCGACTCTCCCGTGTCCGTCGCGTACCAACACGTGCGCGAGGAGCCGCCGGCTCCTTCCCAGTTTGCTTCCGACGTCCCCACGCAGCTGGACCAGGTGGTGCTGCGCTCGCTCGCGAAGAACCGTGATGCCCGCTACTCCACGGCACAGGAGTTCCTGTCCGACCTGCGCGCAGTGCTCGGCGGTGGCACCGTGGATCCGTCCACGGGTGCGATCGCTGTGGGTGGCGCCGCAGCCCTGGGCGCGGGAGCAGTCGGCGTCGCCGCTGGCGCGGCCGGTGCCTCGCACCTCACTCCCGAGGAGATCGCGGACCAGCCCACGCAGGCCATGCCCGCGCAGACCGCAAGTCCCGCCACGGGCGCTACCGAAGTGATGCCAGCGGGCGCGGCGCAACAGTGGGGCGCCACCGGCGCGGCCGCTGGCGGTTCCGTGCCCCCGCCGCAGTCGTCCGCCGTGCCTGTCACGGACGAGCGTCCTGTGGAGGAAGACAACAACAAGAAGGTGCTGTGGTGGTCGCTGGGCGGAGCCGCCCTGTTGGCAATCATCCTGGTGCTGTGGATCCTGCTGTCCGGCGGCGGCGACGAGGAACCGTCGTCGACCATGGTCGAGGTTCCCGACGTCGCTGGCCTGGAGGCTGACGTCGCCCAAGCACAACTCGAAGACTTGGGCTTTGTCGTGGACCGGCAGCAAGAGGCCAGCACGGATGTCGAGGCTGGCCTCGTGACCCGGACCGACCCCGAGCCCGGCGCGGAGCTTGAGGTTCCTGCCGCTGACGACGCCCAGGCTCTCGCCTCCGGCGTAGCACTGTCCGCCACCACGGTCGAGGCCCCGACCATCATCATGTACGTCTCCTCAGGGCCGGATGCCGTGGAAGTCCCGTCCGTGCGTGGCTTCACCCAGGATCGCGCGCGCCTCGAAATCGAGGACGCTGGCCTGCGGGTGGGCGATGTCGAGACGGTTGACGACCCCGAACTGGAAGCGGGCCGCGTCATCGAGACCGACCCTGCCGAGGGCGAATCCGTGGCTCCCGACACCGAGATCACGCTGTACGTCTCGAGTGGAGAGGTGGAGCTTCCTGACCTGGTCGGCATGCAAGAGGACGAGGCGCGCTCAACCCTCACCGAGCTGGGCCTGATTCCGTCCATCAGGGACGTGGAGGACGACTCCGCCGACGAGGGCACGGTCGTTGACCAGAGCCCGGGCGCGGGCACCGTGGACCAGGGCAGCACGGTCGAGCTTGAAGTAGCCGTGGCCCCGTCCACCGTGAGCGTCCCTGACGTCACCGGCCGCAGCCAGTCCGAGGCAGAACGCGAGCTCGGCACGCTAGGCCTTCAGATCACGTACGGCGCATCCCAATACTCGGATTCGATCCCGCAGGGCGCGGTCATCTCGCAAAACCCGAACCCGGGCACCGAGGTCGCGCCAGACACCACGGTCACCCTCGTGCTCTCCGACGGCCCCGAGCCGGCACCGGACCCCGTCGTCACGCCCACGCCTGATGGCGACGATCCCGGCAATGGGAACGGCAACGGCAACGGCGGAGACGGGAACTAGATCGCCATGCCGAGCGAGCCGCCGCCTGCCACTGCTGTTGGCATGCGGCGGCCGTGCGGCCAAGCCAGGCCTGCGGCCGCGGAGCGGGAATATTCCCTCACCTTGACGAGTTCTTGGAGTCACTATGGCCCCGCTACTCACGGCTGAGTCGCTCCGCGACATCGTTGCCGCACACGTCCCCGCGGTCCATGACGCGCTCATGGATCACGTGTCGCAGGCACGCACGGGCGTCCCCGTGGCGGCACCCGAGTACGCGCAGTTGTGGGATCACCTTGGCGCCCAGTTCTCCGGCGGCAAGAACTTGCGCCCCCAGCTGACCCTGGCGGCCTATGTTGGCCTCAGCGGCGATGACCCGGACCCGGTGGTTCCGGTCGCCGCCTCGATGGAGATGCTTCACACCGCGATGCTGGTGCACGACGACATCTTGGATCACGATGAGGTGCGCCGCGGCCGCCTCAACATCGCGGGCTTGCGTCGCGCGGACCTTGCGGGCACTTCTTTGACGGCGGAGGCCGCTGACAACCAGGTCCTTGCTGCTGCGCTCCTGGGCGGCGACCTCGCCCTGTCGAGCGCCTACGACCTCATTCTGCGCAGCGACCTCCCGGCACACCACCGGGTCGCGTGCCTTGACCTCGTGACGCGCGCGATCCGCTCCACCATCGCCGGCGAATTGCTGGACGTCTACGGCGATATTGCGCCCATCGATCAGGCAGACCCCACGCTCGTGTCCGCGCTCAAGACCGCGTGGTACTCATGCGTGGTGCCCCTCCTCGCAGGTGCGAAGCTCGCCGGCGCTGACCCGACCATGGAGGCGCACCTCGAACGGCTCGGCATCGCTTTGGGAGTGTCGTTCCAGCTCATCGATGACGACTTGGGCGTCTTTGGCACCGCGGACGTGATCGGCAAGTCCACACTGTCAGACCTGCGCTCGGGCAAGCGCACTGAACTGATGCGCCTGGCCTACGAACGGGCCGATGCCGCACAAAGGGCCGTCCTGGATGCTCACGTGGGCAACCCGGTTCTCGATGACGCGGGCGCACGGGAGGTGCGCGCCGTACTCGAGGAGTCGGGCGCGCGCGCCGCGGCGCTGCGTCTCGCCCAGCGCCGCGCGCGGGAAGCCACCCGCATTGCATCCGAGCGCATCCCAGCGCCGCTGAGTGGCTACCTAGTGAGCCTCATCGCTGACCTACAGGACCGGGCGTCGTGAAGGGTCGCGCACGGGCCGCGCACCACTCAAACGAGACATCGCTGGCCCTGTTCGACGAGGCCTCGCAGGCCGCCGCGGGGCAGGTCATCGGCTCCTACTCCACCAGTTTTGGGATGGGCGCGAAGTTGCTCCCGCCGCGCATGCGCACGCACATTGCGTCGATCTACGCCATGGTCCGCATCGCAGATGAGATCGTCGACACCTACCAAGGCGCGGACGCAGGTGACGTGCTGGACCGCTTCGAGGCTGAGGTCCACCGCGCCATGGCGGGGAGGTTCAGCGCGGATGTCATCGCGCACGCCTTTGGCCTGACCGCTCGCGCGACGGGCATCGACCGCACGCTGGTTGATCCGTTCTTTGCCTCGATGCGAATGGACCTCACCCTCGACCGCCACGACGCCGAGTCCTACGCTCGCTACATCTACGGCTCCGCCGAGGTCATTGGCGAAATGTGTCTCGCGGTGTTTCTGTCCACGCCCCAGGGACCAGGCGAGGTACCCGAGGATGTGCGCCACGGCGCACGCCAGCTCGGCTCGGCGTACCAGAAGATTAACTTCTTGCGGGATCTGGGCGCGGATGTGGACAGCCGGGGCCGCGTGTACTTTCCCGGGCTGGACGTCACTGCACTCACGGACGCGGATGTCGCGCAGATCGTGGCGGAGTGCCGCACCGAACTCGCCGTCGCGCGCGGGGCTCTCGCAGCACTCCCGACCCGTCCACGCGGCGCCGTCCTCGCCACCGTGTTGATTTATGAGGACCTCATTCGCCGCATCGAGGCGACTGATGCGCGGCGCCTCGCACGCACCCGTGTCAGTGTGCCGCGACTGACCAAGATCACGCTCGCCGCGAGCGCCCTGCGCACCGCGTCGAAGCCCGGCGTCGCCGCAACGGTGCCGCCCGCGGACGGCGCTGAGGCGCGGAAGCCCACGTCCACTAAGGCCCCTGGGACGGGGCACGCGTGACCGGGGACGCGTTGACGACCGGGCGGGTCGTGGTAATCGGCGGAGGCGTGTCGGGACTCGCGACGGCGGCGCTCCTTGCTCGCGGCGGTGCGAACGTGACGGTCCTGGAAAAGCACGCCACCGTCGGGGGGCGTGCGGGGCGCCTCGAGGTCGACGGCTTCACGTTCGACACCGGCCCTTCGTGGTACCTCATGAGGGAAGCCTTCGAGCACTTCTTCGCGCTGCTGGGCCGAGATGTGCGCGACGAGCTCGACCTGATCGACCTGGACCCGCGCTACCGCGTGTTCTTTGAATCCGAGGCCGGGCCGGCCACCACACTCGACCTCAGCGCCGACCCCGAGCGCAACTGGGCGATGTTTGAGGAGCTCAGTCCAGGCGACGGCGCGGCGATGCGTTCCTACGCCCACGAGGCCGGGGACCGCTACCGCTTAGCGCTGGACCGGTTCCTGTACACCACGTTTGAAAAGCCCACGCGGTCGATCGACGCTGCCACGGCGCGGCGCCTGCCGGAGCTGGCGGGCCTGTTGACGCGGCCACTGGGCGACGCCATCGCGCGCAAGGTCGCGGACCCACGGCTGCGACAAGTCCTGGGCTTCCACGCCGTCTTCCTAGGCTCGACCCCGGACCGGCTACCCAGCCTGTTCTCTCTCATGAGCCACCTGGACCTGATCGAGGGAGTGAGCTACCCGCGCGGCGGCATGTACTCCGTGATCGAGGCGATCGAGCGCGCCGCCCGCGCCGAGGGCGTAGAGATTCGCACCTCCGCTCCGGTCGCGCGCATCCTTGTCGACAAGGGGCGCGCCACCGGGGTGGCACTCGAGGACGGCTCAGTGATCGGGGCCGATGCCGTGGTTTCCGGGGCGGACATGCACCACACCGAGACCGCACTCCTCGAGCCACAGTTCCAAGCCCGGCCCGAGCGCACCTGGCGCAAGAAGAAGCCGGGGATCTCCGCACTGCTCGTGCTGGCAGGCGTCGCCGGCGAGCTTCCCGAACTCGCCCACCACTCGCTGTTGTTCACCCGCGACTGGGACCGCAACTTTGGTGACATCATGACGCGCGGAGCAGTCCCGCACCCCGCCTCGATCTACGTTTCCCGCACTTCCGCCTCTGACGCCACGGCACCCGCGGGGCACGAGAACCTCGTCATGCTCGTGCCCTTCCCCGCCGACCCCCAGCTGGGTGCCACCGCAAGCTCGCGTGCGGAACTCGACGGGCACATCGGCCGCTACCTCGACCAGGTGGGTGCCTGGGCGCAGATCCCGGACCTGCGCCGCCGTACCGATATCAAACGGGTGCTGACGCCGCACTACTTCGCGTCCGAGTTGAACGCTTGGCAAGGCGGTGCGCTTGGCCTTGAGCACAGCCTCAACCAGTCCGCGATGTTCCGCCCGGCAAACGTGTCCGGCGTGGTCCCCAACCTGCTCTACGCAGGCTCGTCGACGGTGCCAGGCATCGGAGTGCCCATCTGCCTGATCTCGGCCGAGCTGGTCGCGAAGCGCCTCCTCGGCGCCACCGACGCATCCCCTCTCCAGGCGCCGCTCCCGCCGGGCTACCTGGCACGGTCGCGCCGAGCAGACGGCCTGGGACGGCTCACCAGGTCACTCGTCACGCCGAGCGCGGAGGCGCCCGCATGACCTCATGGGCGTACCTCGCTGGCTTGCTGGTCAGCCTTGCCGGCCTCGCAACCCTGGATTGGCGGTACCGCGTGGCACTTTTTGACCAGCCGCGCCGCACGCTGGTCACCGTAGGCCTCGCCGTCGTCGCCTTGCTCATCTGGGACTTCATTGGCGTGGGTCTCGGCATCTTCTTCATTGGCGACACCGAGTACCTGTCCGGCATCACCGTGGCGCCAGAGGTCCCTATCGAGGAAATCTTCTTTCTGATCCTGTTGACCTACCAAACGCTGTTGCTGTGGCGGGCGTTTGCACGCCGAGGTGAGAACGCATGACCTACATCGTGCTGTCAGTCGTGGTGCTGGCGATCATCGCCGTCGCCACCCTGCCGGTCCTCCGGCGCCTCCCCGCCCGGCCGCTCGTGCTCACCGCCCTGTGCTTGATTGCCTTGACCGTCGTGTTCGACAACATCATCGTGGGGCTGGGCATCGTCGCCTACGACGAGGACCTCATTTCCGGACTCACCATGCCCATCGCGCCCATCGAGGACCTCGCCTACGCCGTCGGCGCTGTGCTCCTCGTGCCCACCCTGTGGGAACTGCTGGGCGCCAGGCGACCCGGGCGTCGGCCCGCTACCTCGAAAGGTGACGCCGCCGGCGCCGCCGGCGAAGCCGACCAGGCGTCCAAGCGGAGCGCCTCGTGATCGCTTCGCTCCTCAAGGCCTCACGGCCCATCAGTTGGATCAACACCGCCTACCCCTTCGCGGCCGGCTACCTGATGGCCACGCGCGAGGTGGACGCGACACTCGTGATCGGCACGCTGTTCTTCCTTGTCCCGTACAACCTGCTGATGTACGGCATCAACGACGTCTTCGACTACGAGTCCGACCTCGCCAACCCACGCAAGGGCGGGGTCGAAGGCGACGTGATCCGCGACCGCGCGCAGGCGGCCCAGGTCCACCGCGCGATACTGATCGCCTGCGCCGTCACCGTGGTGCCGTTCATGGCGTGGTTGCTGTGGGTGGGAGACCTGTGGGCAGGCGTGACGTTGGTGCTGGTCGTATTCGGCGTCGTGGCCTACTCCGCGCCCGGCCTGCGCTTCAAGGAAAAGCCCTTCCTAGACTCGCTCACGTCCGCGTTGCACTTCGCAGGTCCGCTGCTCTACGCGCTCGTGCTGGCGGATGTCTCACTCGCCTCGCCCCAGGTGTGGCCGGTGTGGGTCGCATTCGTGCTGTGGGGCATGGCGTCCCACGCCTTTGGCGCGGTGCAAGACGTGCAGGCTGACCGAGCCGGGGGCATCGGCTCCGTAGCGACCGTGATCGGCGCGCGGGCCACCGTCCGGGTCGCGGTGGTGCTCTATGTTGCCGCCGCCGGACTCTTGCTGCTCCTGCCGTGGCCAGCAACCATCGCGGCCGCGCTGCCTCTCGCCTACGCGGCCTCCACCCTGCGGTTCTGGACCATCACGGACGCCAGCTGCGAGGACGCCAACCGCGGCTGGCGCACGTTCTTGTGGCTGAATCAGCCGGTGGGATTCGTCGTCACCATGCTGTTGATCGCACAGTGGAACGGCTGGGGGTAGCGCCCCTTCCCCGGTAGCGCCGCCGTCGTGTCGCCTACGAGCGCCGGACCAAGGGCGACAAGCCCGCGGAACGGCCCTCGGCATCGGGCATCCCGCACACCTCAAGCCAGTTCGCCAACAGCCGGTGCCCGCCCTCGGTCAGCACGGACTCGGGGTGGAACTGGACGCCGTGCAACGGCAGGTCCTTGTGCTTGAGGCCCATGATGATGCCGTTGTCGGTGTGCGCGGTGACCTCAAGCTCAGCGGGCACGGAGTCGGTTTCCACCGCAAGCGAGTGGTAGCGCGTTGCCGTGAACGGCGAGGGCAGGCCCACCAGGACCGATTCGCCCGCGTGCGTCACCGTGGATGTCTTTCCGTGCATCAGTTCCGGCGCGTGGCTCACCACCCCGCCGTAGACCTCGGCGAGTGCCTGGTGGCCAAGGCAGATGCCGAGCATGGGCGTACCGGTACGTGCGCACTCGCGAATCACGTCGTTCGAGGAACCCGCCTCCGCAGGCGTACCCGGCCCCGGGGACACCAGCACGCCGTCGTAGTCGTCCAGCGGGCCCGCGTCCACCACGGCGTCGTTGCGCACCACTGTGGTCTCCGCGCCCATCTGCCGCAGGTAACCCACGATCGTGTAGACGAACGAGTCGTAGTTGTCGATCACCAAGATGCGCGTCATGATTCCTCCGCGATGGTGGGGTCCTGAATCGGGAGCGACTCAGATACCCACGGGAACACCCATTCAAACAGCACGAGCACCAGACCCGCCAGCACCACCAACAGGATCAGCACCTTGACGAGCGCGGGTCCCGGCAGGTGAGACCAAATCCACGATGAGATCACTGCGGCGCCTCCACGAGTTCAGCGGGCACCCCATGGCCCGTGGGCGCCCAGTAATCGAGTTCGCTGTACACGATCCAGCGCTCTGCAGCCGAGTACAGCGGGTGGCAGGTCGTCAGCGTCATGAAGCGTCCCGTGACACCTGCCTCCGGCTGGCGCGGTGTGGGGGCAACCACGTCGTACTCCTCCGGCTGCACAATCTCCCACGACGTGACCGAGTAAACCGCCCAGATGTCCTCGGTCTGGACAATGAGCGAATCGCCCACTTCGAGGACGTCCACCTGATTGAACGGCTTGCCGTACGTGGTCCGGTGGGCGGCGAGTGCAAAGTTGCCGGCGAAGCCCGGCATGGCGGACTCGGGGTAGTGACCAATGCCCAGAGGATCCAGTACGTCCGGGCGCGTCACCCCCTCAGAGATGGGCTTGACGTAATCCTCGCCCCAGCGCGGCACCATCATCGTGGCGAAGGTCTCAGTGAACGCGGGAGTGGGGGCAGTGTCGGGGTCGCGGTCGGTGACCTTCATGTCGTCAGGAATGAGTTCGATGCTCTCGAGGTCGATGTCCGCGGCGGGCTCCTGGGCCCACTCCAGGCTCTCGACAATCTCCGCCTGCTCGCGATCGCCCTGCACGTCGGTGTAGAAGAGTTGCCAGACCACGAACAGCCCCAGCAGAACGCCGGCCGCGATCAGCAGCTCGCCAATGATCCCGATGACGCTGACCCCAGCCTTGGGGCGCGCGTGCGCGGGCGGGTGCGAGGCGCGTTCGTGCTCGGGAGCTGTGCTCATGGTGCCTCACACATTACGCGACCGGCTAGGGCCTGTGCGGCCCCTTGGGTACGCTATGTGCAGCACCTCCCGCGCGTGGCGGGGACCAACGACATCGGAGTAGCAGCGTGGCCGTCTCGAAGAAGCGCGACAAGGACGTCTACAAGGCGCCCAGAAACATCGGCAAGCCCGAATCCGAAAACCCCAAGTGGCTGGTGCCCACCGCGCTCACCTTGCTCATCGTTGGCCTCACGTGGATTGTCATCTACTACATCACGGCAGCCAACTGGCCCCTGCCCATCGGCAACTACAACCTGCTCATTGGGTTCGTGTTCCTGGGTGGCGGCATGGTGGTCCTCACCCGCTGGAAATAGCGACTCCCAGGGAAGTTACACCCATGTAGTTATCCCCCGGTGGGGAAAACTGTGGGGATAACTACATGGGTGTCATTCACATATCCCCAGGGTTATCCACAGGATCGCGGTGGACATCTCGCTCCACTGAACCTTGGCCGAGACCTCGCCGTAACCAATGTGACAGATGTGACTCTTGTGACATGAGGCCGACAGGAGGCTGTGGATAACCCCCTTCACGCCAAATGGCTCCATTTGGCTGTTATAGGGGCGCAAAACGGGCAGAATGTGCCACTCCAGCGCGGGACGGGCGCCCGCCGGGGCGCCGCTCGGCGCCGTTCGCACCGCCGCCGCACGGGGGTGACGTGCCCGGGTAGCCCGGCCGTGGCATCGGCCCGATGCCTCAGGAACCTTCCGCTCAACATCGAAGCCCGTCGCGCGGCACCACCACTCGGCGATGGTTCCGGCGCGCGGGCACCGCCCCTAGTGGCACAAAATGCTCGTTATAGCTGCTTAAAACAGCGAAATGGTTCCATTTGGCGTGGAGTAGGGGCGCGGGGAGAGAGGGCGCGGGGAGGAGGGGCGCGAGGGGGTTAGCTCGCGCGGCGGCCCGACCTCAACGCAGCCTCGCGCTTATCCACGCCGCGGAACATCGCGAGCATGATGACAAGCCCAGCGACGGCGCCGCCAAGGTGTCCCTGCCACGACACCCCGGACATGATGCCCAGCAGCGGGGCGCCAATGAAGATCACGGCGATGACCACCACCTGCGTGACGGGCAACCGCAGTCGCTTGAGGATGACGCCATACGCGGCAATGAGGCCAAAGATTGCCCCAGAGGCACCGCCATGGACGCCAGCGTTTGCCAGCAGCATCACGCCAGCGGAGGACCCCAGCAGCGAGCCAAAGTACAACAGCAGGAACCGCGAGCGCCCAAGAGACGGTTCAAGCACGGTCCCCAGCTGCCACAACGCGATCATGTTGAAGAGCAAGTGCAGCCAACTGAACTGCACAAAGCCCGAGGTAATCCACCGGTACCACTCGTTGCCGACGTCCATGTACGCCGCGCCGAGCTCGTCCGTATACCCGGGCCACAGGCCGAGGTACCCCTCCCAGGCGTTGCCGATCAGGACGGGGCCAAGGACAAACAGTCCGATGTTCACGGCCATGAGCACATAGGTCGCGATGGGCGGGCCTGCGGACATGGTGAAGCCCAGGCGCGACCGCACTGGCCGCGCCTGGGCTTGGGCCTGCTTCAGGCAATCAACACACATCACTCCCACGGCTGCCGGCCGCTGGCACTCGGGGCACGTCGGGCGCTCGCAGCGCTGGCATCTCACATAGGAGACGCGATCCGGGTGACGAGGACAGGTGGGCGCGGAGCCTGCAGGAGGTGTGCTCATGTGTTATTCGGAGATGGTCACCGAGGTGATCATCACGTCCTCGAGCGGGCGGTCACGACCGTCCGTCGCGGTGGTGGCAATCTTGTCGACCACGGCCTTGGACTCGTCGTCCGCGACCTTGCCAAAGATGGTGTGGCCCTGGTTCAGGTGCGGGGTCGCTCCGACAGTGATGAAGAACTGCGAACCATTGGTGCCCGCGGGCTGGCCCGTAATGGGGTTCATGCGCTTGCCGGCGTTGGCCATGGCGAGCATGTAGGGCTCAGCGAAGTTGTTGTTGGGGTGGATCTCGTCGTCAAAGGTGAAGCCGGGGCCGCCGGTGCCGGTCCCCAGCGGGCAGCCGCCCTGAATCATGAAGCCTTCAATGACGCGGTGGAAAACGAGGCCGTTGTAGAAGGGCTCGGTGCTCTTCTCGCCCGTTTCCGGGTTGGTCCATTCCTTTTCGCCGGTGGCCAGACCGGTGAAGTTCTTAACGGTGACGGGGGCGTCGTTTGGCATCAATTCGATGCGGATGGCGCCTTCGGTGGTTTCGAGAGTTGCGATCATGCGGAACATTCTCCCACGGGTATCGCGTTGACACACAGTAGTGACAAGATGGACAGCAGGGAACGCCCTGGAAACGGACGGAGGCATCACGTGGGACGCAAGAAGAAGGAACTTCAGCAGATCAAGGACGTGGATAAGTACCGAGCTCAGGCCCAGGAGGCGGCAAAGGCCGCCAAGGCTGCAGCTCAGGAGGCTTCCGTGTCCGCCAAGGCTGCGGCTAAGCGCGCTCAGGAGTGGGCTGGCCCGCAGGTCCAAAACGCCAAGGAATGGGCCGCGCCACGCGCACAAAAGGTTTATCACCAGGGCGCTCGTAAGGCGAGCCCGTACGTCCACAAGGCCGGCCTCAAGGCCAGCGAATGGACCGACATCGCGCACGCCGCCATTGTGGGCGCCGCGATCCCCGCAGTCGTGAACGCCGTTGACTCCGCGGCCGCGGAGCCCAAGAAGAAGGGCGGCCTGGGCAAGGTCGTCATCGCAGGCGCGCTCGTTGCCGCCGGTACCGCCGCGCTGGTGGTCTGGGCACGCCGTGACCCGGGCCGCGACGCTTGGGCGGGCGAGGACGACGAGTGGCAGCTTGAGTCCGACCCCGACCTCGCCCAGAAGGTCCGCGACAACGTCAACAAGGCAGTGGACGGCGTCACCGGTGCCGCGAAGCAGGGCGCCGACAAGGCTGCCTCGCTCAGCAAGGACGCCCTCGACAAGGCTGGCCCCACCCTCGACAAGGTCAAGGAGCAGGCCGGCCCCGTCGTCGACAAGGCGAAGGCGCAGGCGGACAAGGTGAAGGCACAGGCCGACGAGGCCATCGACAAGGTCAAGACCACCGTCGATTCCGAGACGGAGCGGGTCAAGTCCTCAGTGGACTCGGCTCGTTCGCGCGCCACCCACGCCGCCGTCGACGTGATCGATGACGCCGAGGATGTTTGGGAAGACGAGGGCGGCACGGACGAGTCCGGCGAGACCCCCGCGCAGAAGAAGGCGGCGAAGAAGCCCGCCCCGAAGAAGTCCTCGAACTAGTTACAAATACGGAGGCCGCGCAGCGAATACGCTGCGCGGCCTCCGTATTTTGAGGCGATCCGAGGTAGGAATACACGGATCTCATCAGGGTGGGCGGCGCGGGTGACGCCGCCCACCCTTGATCAGAACGTTGTCACGAGGGTGTTCGAAGACGAGATCAATGCCACCACCAAAGCCATGATCACACCGCCGAGATACGGATTGTTGGTCTCGCGATACAGCTTGCGCGAGATAATCGCTGCTACGGGGAGCAGAACGAGTGTGGGGAACAGCCAGATCCCATAGATCCCTCCGAGCTGCTCGGTCAGGTGACCGGTCGAGAAGAACGTGGAGTACTGCCAGATCACGAGCACCAAGGGACCCATGGCATTGAACAGCGCCAGCACGGCCGTGTTGACCCACTCCTTGCCCAACAACGTGAAGCGACTGAACGCGTTGACGGCGATCGAGTTTCCGATGAAGTAGATCAAGAACAACGGGATCACGTAGAGCGCATAGCCGATCTTGTCAGCCGGGAACCACTTGACGGCCAGTACCCAGTAGCGGAAGTCCGTCTTGAAGAAGTAGTCCACAACGAAGACAAGGGTGAAAGCGGCGGCCGTGGTCGCAATGCCGAGCAACGCCGCCTTCCCAGCAGCGCCCCAGCCCGGCAGGACGCCGATGTCACGCAGCGTCGTACCCTGCTTGCGCACGCGCACCAGATAGATCACGGTGCACAGGAGGAGCGCGGCCACGCCGTTGATCGCGGCCCACAGCGCAATGAAGAACACTGCACCCTGCGGCCAGAACGACGGAGCCGCGTTGAAGACGGTGCCTGCGAGGTTGTCCTGATTGCTCAGCCATACGTAGCTCAGCGCGGAGATCACCGACAGCAAGACCAAGCCGCCCCAGAACCATGCGTGGCCGACCTTGTCCAACGCCACCGCCTTCTTCACGTCGGTGACACGCATCGTCGCAAAGAAGGGTGTCCGCAAGAGGAACTTGGCAAATGAGACGAGGAAAATTCCGAAGCCCACGAGTCCTAGCGCGTTGAAGAACTCCTTGGTCTGCCATACCTGATCATCCGGTGCGAGTGCGTCCGGAGCACCAAATGACGTCTCGAAGAACTCGAGCATCGAGCCTACCGAAGTCGCCGAGACCGTCGACCAGGGGTGAATCTCATTGGGCGTGTAAAGGACGCGAATTGCCTCTGCGCCGTCCACGTCCTCGGTGTAGTACTCGCCGGGTTCGCGAACGTCGTCGAAGGATGACGGGTCCGCACCAAAGTGGAGGAACGACTGCGCGTTGGGGGTGGTTGCAAAATCGCGCGGAGGGGTCAGCACTTCACCCTCGGGGGAGTAGCTGCGGAAGAAGAACTCGTCGTACTGAGCCGCGACCAAGCCAACGTCGCGCGATCCGTAATAGTTGAAGTAAGTGTTGTCGTTCTCTGCGTCGGCATAGTACGCATCGTTGTCGACGAGGAACGCAGCGGCGATCAGCGGGTTCTCGACAGTGTTGTCAATTCCGATCGAGAAGTTGGCAGCACGCGCTCCGTTTGAGTGACCTTCGACACCGATCCGCTCGGTGTCCACATAGGGAAGATCTGCGACGAGCTTCACCGCGTCATACATGCCCGTGCCGTTGACCGCAATTTCATCGCCGGGTAGCGGGTCCGAGTTGCCGTGGCCGTACATATCGATAGAGACGACCACGTACCCGCGACGCGCGAGTTCCGTGTAGTTCGCGTCCTGCATCTCACGGTTGTTCCACCACCCATGGCTCACGACCACCGCAGGGGCCGGGGCATCAGCCGTCGCAGTATCGGGGCGGAACAGCAGTGCGTTGAGCATCCGCCCAGACGCAGTCTCCCACTGCATGTCCTTGATCTCGACACTTCCGCGGTCGCTCTGGACGGTCGCCGCACCTACGGCAGATATGAGGCAGATCAATAGCGCAACGGTTAGCCAGAATCCGTTACGCCTGATGACGGGGGTACTCATGGGACTCAACTCCTTTGTTGGGGTAAAACATGTGCGCTCAGCACGCACGCTTTCGGGGGAACACTAGGCGTCGTGCGATGGGGGCGGTCGCAGTTTCATCGAATCTGCACAAACGTGCGGGTTAGTTGTCATGAGGAAGCTTTGCCCAAGCAACACCGTGGAACTTTTCGAGGTAGCTCATGCAGGCGTCAGCTTCGTCTCGGGTGCGCTCCGGACTCCATCCCAGCGCTTCCGCCATGGCCTGCGCGATTCTATGGACCGCACCAGGGGTGAGCCCCCCTCGAAAGGCGAGTGTGGTGCGCCGCTGAACCACGTCGGCAACGGTCCTTGCGTACTCGGCTCGGACCATGAACCGCACCTCACCGTCACTCAGGTCGGTACCCGGGATAATTGCGTCCGAGGCACTGTCGAGGAAAGTCGCTACATCTCGCGCACGTGTTCCGTAGCGTTCGATCAGCGTGTCACGCCGAGACTCGTCCAGCCCGGGCAGGTGTCGCTCCCTCCAAGACACCATCTCGGATGGCGTCTTGGGATAGCCCCGTCCACCACCGATCCATTCACGAAGAGTCGAGCGCCGGCGTTGGGCGCCGATGAGTGGCAGCACCTCATCCGCCACACGCTCACCCAAAGCCCTAAACGTCGTCCACTTGCCTCCCACAATGCTGACGACTTTGGTAGCGGCGACGCTCGAGTGTTCAAGACGGTAGTCACGTGAGACGACGCCCGGGGCCGAGTCCTCCGCTCGTGGGAGGGGTCGGATACCTGAGAAGCGGTACACGATCTGGTCCTTCTCCAGCGGGATCCCCGGGAACACAAGTGCGACAAGGTCGAGGAAGTAGTCGACCTCCTCGCTCGTACACACAGCAGGCTCGCTCGGATCGAACGGGATATCCGTGGTGCCGATCATGACGCGGCCGTGCAATGGGTAGATCAGGACAATCCGGCCATCAGGGTGCTCGAAGAAAATCTCGTGGCCACGCGTCGCCGCCAAGAGCTCGGGCGAGTCGACCACGATGTGCGATCCCTTGGTGCCGCCCATGAACTCCGTTGACTGTCCGAGCGCATCGTTGGTGAGATCTGTCCAAGGACCACTCGCATTCACCACCACGGCAGCGGCGATGGTGCTGCGCGCGCCAGTCTCTACGTCCCGGATTTGCACACCGTGCTCATCAAGACCGGTCGCTTCAACGTAGTTCATCGCACGCGCCCCGTCGTGAGCGCGGACTCCATCAAGCACGAGATCGAGCGCGACCCGTTCAGGCTGTCCGACGGACGCGTCGTAGTACGTGGCTGCCCACGAAATGTCGGGTGCAAAGTCGGGAAATGTGCGCTCAAAGGTGGAGCGCCGCTCCATAGTGTGGGGGGGCAGCCATCCGTCTCTGCGGGAGTACGAGTCGTACATTGCAAGCCCGAGTTTGGCCAAGATCGCACCGCGCTCCGTCCCAGCGTTGCCGGGCCGGTGGCGAAGCACTCGGAGCGGTGCCGCGATTGCGCCGCTCCACGTCTTACGCAGTGGGATCGTGGTCGGCAGGGGCCGTACCTGATGTGGCGCGGTGATAAGCAACGCATTGCGTTCGCGCACCGACTCTTGCACGAGTCTCAATTCGCCGTTCTCCAAGTATCGCAGGCCACCATGCACCATGTGGCTTGAAGCCGACGAAGCCCCGGACGAGAAATCGCTGCGCTCAATCAACACCACGTCGACGCCTTGGAGCGCTAGGTCGCGGAAGGTTGCCGCGCCATTGATGCCACCTCCGATGACAACTACCTGTGCCTCCGCGATGTCGCCGACGTCAAGGCGACCTGACTCGCCACTTGTCAGCGGAACGACCTTGGGGTCTGACATAGATCCTCCTCGTGGAACTGATGCAGATAGACTCCCGGTCAGTGCACTGGCGCGCAATGCCAGTGCACAAACGTGCAAAGGATGGACAGCGTGGAAGATTTCAGTTCGGAAGGGCGGCGCACGCGTCAAGCCTTGCGAGCGGCACAGTTGTATTACGTCCAGGACCAAACTATGGAGTCGATCTCGCGCGAACTCGCCGTCTCGCGCAGTTCCGTGTCGCGCCTCTTGACGTACGCACGCGAGACCGGAATCGTTGAAATCACGGTGTCCGCTCCAGACCGCCACCTCGGAGATATCGAGAGACGTCTTGGAGACCGCTTTGGCGTGAGAGCGCACGTAGTGCCCACGCCTGACACACTCACGGACGTGGAACGGCTCGAGCGGGTCGCGATGAACGCCGCAGCCCTTGTAAGCGAGTTCGTCGACTCCCATATGACCATCGGCGTCGCATGGGGTTCGACGATGAGCGTAGTGAGTCGACACCTCGTCGCCCGACCTACTCGGCACAGCGTCATCGTTCAAATGAATGGTGCAGGGAACACCCAGAGCACAGGAATCGAGTACTCGTCCGATATTCTCCAGCGTTTTGGGCAGGCCTTCGGAGCGCGCGTGCAACAGTTCCCCGTTCCTGCGTTCTTCGACAACCCGGCCACACGCGACGCGCTATGGAGAGAACGGAGCATCCGGCGGTTGATAGAGCTGCAAACGCGCCTCGACGTCGCCGTTTTTGGCGTGGGTTCACCATTCTCCGAGGTCCCGAGCCACGTGTACATCGGCGGCTACCTGGGCAAGGATGACTACCGGAGTTTGCGAGACGACAAGGTGGTGGGTGATGTGGCCACGGTCTTCTTCAAGGCAGATGGATCGAGCGAAGGGATCACTCTCAATACTCGCAGCAGCGGCCCGCGATTGGCGACGCTACGCCGAGTCCCGCGCCGGGTTTGCATCGCGTCAGGTGCCCAGAAATTCGCCGGCGTTCGGGGAGCCCTCGAAGGCCGCCTGGTAACGGACCTCGTGGTGGACGAAGCACTCGCACGCAAATTGGCCGACGTGCGGTAGTGCACATCCGTGCACCGAACTAGCACGCCAGGCCATCGGCATCGTAGTTTCGCTTCATTCCCCGAGTTCAAAGGAGACCGTCGTGGCTTACATCGTGTCCGTCGATCAAGGCACCACTAGTACGCGAGCCATCATCTTCAATGCCGAGGGCCAGATCACAGCATCAGGTCAGTTCGAGCATGCACAGCACTTTCCGGCCCCCGGGTGGGTAGAGCACGACGCTGTCGAAATCTGGACCAATGTCCGTGAGGCCGTCGGATACGCCATGGCCAAGGCGAACATCACTCGACATGACGTCGCCGCAGTCGGTATTACCAACCAACGCGAAACCGTCGTCGCCTGGGACGCCATAACCGGCGAACCATTCCACAACGCGATCGTGTGGCAAGACACCCGCACACAGTCTCTTATCGATGAACTCTCCGCCCGCCACGGTCGGAATGCCTTCGTACCGATCACGGGCCTACCCTTGGACGCCTACTTCTCAGCCTCTAAATTCGCGTGGCTGCTCGACACGATTGACGATGGCAGGAACTTGGCGAGAGCCGGGCGGCTCAAACTCGGCACGATTGATAGCTGGGTATTGTGGAACCTCACGGGAGGGCCAGAGAGCGGCGTACACGCGACGGACGTGACGAACGCGTCGCGCACGCTCCTCATGGATCTGCACACCTGTGAGTGGTCGGACACCATGCTTAACCTCTTCGACGTTCCCCTCGAAGCCTTGCCCGAGATCCGGCCCTCGTCGGACGCGTTCGGGCGCGCCTCAGAGTCAAGCTTGGTGCGTGGTGTGCCGATCACGGGCATCCTCGGTGACCAGCAGGCGGCCGCATTTGGCCAGGCCGCGTTCAATGCCGGTGAGTCTAAGAGCACGTATGGCACCGGCAGCTTCGTCCTTGTCAACACGGGGTCCGATCCGGTTTTCTCGGAGCACGGACTCATCACTACGCTGGCGTACGCACTCGAGCCGGGTGAGCCCGTCTACGCGCTCGAGGGGTCGATCGCAGTGACCGGGTCTCTTGTGCAGTGGCTACGGGACTCGCTGGGCATTATTTCCACGGCCGCCGAAGTCGAAACCCTCGCCGCGCAGGTCCCCGATTCCGGCGGCGTGGTCGTCGTCCCCGCCTTCTCCGGGCTTCTGGCACCCCATTGGCGTTCGGACGCGCGCGGCGCAATCCTCGGAATCACTCGCTTCACCAACCACAGCCACATCGCCCGCGCCGCACTCGAATCTGTGGCATCCCAGACACGTGACGTTCTGACCGCGATGGCACAGGACATGGGTACCGAGTTGACGGAGCTGAAGGTCGACGGCGGCATGGTCGCCAACGACCTACTCATGCAGATGCAAGCGGATGCACTGGGAATCCCCGTGGTGCGACCCGATGTAGCCGAGACCACCGCACTCGGTGCCGCATTCGCAGCAGGCCTAGCTGTGGGGTACTGGCGGGACCTCGAGCAACTTCGGAGTCTATGGTCCGAAGACCGCCGCTGGCTTCCCGCCTCCACGCAGAACGAGCGTGACGACGCTCAGCGCCAATGGAGTAAGGGAGTGGAGAAATCGTTCGGATGGGTAGGAGACGGCGCAGGCGCTTAGTGCCGCGCAGACGTGAGCGTGGTGACCGCGCTGCCGGGCACCACGTCCGAGACCACCACCGCGCCATAGGGATCCGTCGCACGCACGTACCAGGAGCCGTCAGTCTCGCCGGCCCAGTCTGCCGCGACCTCGGTCAGCGCCCTCACCTGAGAAAAACTCGCGATCACGTCTTCCGACAATACGTCGACGCCGACCGTATCCGTCACGAGCGTCTTGGCTTCCACGGCAATCCCCGCCTGGGTGTAAGGGATCGCGAAGTCCTGGTGGGCATCATCCAAGGCAGGGTGCACCGCGGTGTAGTCACCGAGGTAGTCCGAATAGGTCCGGACCTGGATGGTCCGCGCCTCGTTGTCGAAGTGCAGGAGCCGTAGGTAGCCCTGCCCGCCGTCGGGGAGGTCCTGGTAGTCGAAGAGCATCGACGTCACGGTGCGGTCGTCGTCACCGTCGCCATTGTCGTCGAAGCTGTCCAGGCGCGTGTAGGCGTCGTGATAGTGCCCCGACAACACGAACCGCACCGTGGGCTGCGTGGCGATGACCTCGTCGAAGATGCGCTGCGGCAGGGGCCCCAGGCCTCCGGTGGTGAGCATGTACTCGTGGAGGCTCACGACGGCCACGCGCTCGGGGTAGGCGGCCAGGGTGTCGTTCATCCATGCGATCTGCTCGTCCATGGCGCCCCACCCCATGTACAGGAACAGGAAGTCGATGCCGCCGGCCGTGATGAGGTCGTAGTGGCCCCGATTATCCTCGTGACTGCCGCCAAACCACGGGTTGTCGGCAAACCTCGCGTCGCCGAACCACTGCGAGTACGGGCCGTAATCGTTCGTCGTCTGGTCCACGTCGTGGTTGCCCGCCAGCACCCCGTACGGAAGCCCCGCGTCATCGAGCGGACTGTACGCGGCATCGGCCCGCTTCCACTGTTCCTCATCGTTTGACCAGTCGACGATGTCCCCGGTGTGCACCATGTACTGCAGGTTGATGTCCTCGCGCACCTCGAGCAGGTAGTCGTGGATGGACAGCTGCCGGTCGTAGATGTCCTCGCGCGCGTTGTAGTACTGGGTGTCTGACTCCCACGCGAGCGTGAAATCGTAAGCGTCGCGCGGCGTGTCCTCCGGGTGGTGAGGCTCGTCCACCACTGCGCGCTCGGACAGATCGCGGGCCGCATAGCCATCCGTGTGTTGAATAACCGCCTCGAGGATGCCGTCGTCTCCCGCGAGGGCCACGGGCACCAGCGCTTCGAGAGACACGTCTTCGCCGTCCTCAGCAGTGACGCGTGAGTCGTGCGGCTCCCACGCTCCCGTCGCGTCGTCGAGAACGCTCAAGGTCACGCGCGCGGGGGCATTCACCGCACCCGTCCAGGTGACGCGAGCGTTGTCCCCCGCGGCCCCCGTGAGATCGGCGCGGAGCAGCACGTAGGGCAGCTGTGCCGTGCTGGTCGTCGTCAGGGGCTCCCCGCCGGCCGCGTCGAGGCGGGCCAGGTCGGCGGCGCTGGCAGGCTGCGCCTCCGCGCGCGCGATGTCCCCTGACCACGCCGTGGCGCCGGTCAGCACCTTGACGTGATCGCCCAGCGCCAACGCCTGGCCGCGCGCGAAGTCGATGTCGAGCATGTCTCCCGAGGCATCGTTCACGGTGGCCGTCAGGGTGCTGCCGCCCGCGACACCCACGGAGGCGACTGACGGCTGTTCCGTGGGGATGGCGAAATCTGTCGCGACGGTCGCGGTGTTGCCGGCCTTGTCCGTGGCAGTCACGGTGAACGTGTGCGGACCAGGGGTCTCCGTCAGGGAGGACAACGTGTGCGGGAGGCGGACGGCGCGCCCATCCACGGTGGCCGTCACGGCGTCCACCCCAGCGACGGCGTCGGCCACCGACGCATCCAACGTCGCCTCACCGCGTACCCAGGCCCCCTGGCCGATGCTGGGGGTGACTTCGGGAGCAGAGTTGTCGACGGTGAGGCGCACCTGAGCCTCCCCTGCGGCACTGCTCGCGGAGAACACGTGGTCGCCGTCGAGGGCCTGCGTCGTGTCCCACGTGAACCGTTCGCCGGTGAAGGCATCCTCGGGGATGTCGAACACTGCGTCGTACACGTCTGTTGCGCCGCCGCCGTCGCCGATCGACAGCATCCCTGGCTGCGCATCCCGAGGCCGCAGGGTGCGCCCGTCCGGCAGTGTGAGACGCACGTTGGTCACGAGGAAGTCGTCATTCGCCTCGTGGTCGTCTACCTCCGGCGCGGCCTTGGTCCCCGACACGATCTGCACGGTGACGGGTACGCCGGGCTCAATCTCACCGAGGGGAATCGACGTTTCCACAGTCTCTGTCGCCCCGTAAGTTCCGGTGTCGAAGACATGCAGGACGTCCTCGCCCATGCGCACCCCGTTGCGGAAGTACGGGTCAGTCAACGTGGCGTCGAAAGCGAACACCGGCTCGTGTTCGAGCGAAGGGACCCCCTCCACCTCGGACCCATCAATCGCAAGGGTGAGTTCCTCTGGGAAGGCGTCGCCGGCCGCCACCACGTCGACCTCACCTGCCACCACGTCGCCATCCAGGCGCGTGAGCACCAGCGGCAGCGGGTCGACGACCAGGTCCGCCCCAAGCGGCACGCCCTCGTGACCCCCACCCACGCGCACGGCCGCATCGCTCACGCGCGAGGTCAGCGTTGCCTGGTCCGTGGTGGTGCGCTGCGACCCGTCCCAGGCCGTGATCCGGTAGTGAATCTGGGAGCGCCCCAAGGTGTCCGCGGCCCCCAAGTGCACGGTGCGGGTGCCGGCCTGATCTCGAGCGAGGGGATAGGTGACGGGTTCCGGGTCCAGGTCAGTCCACAGTTCGACCTCCGCGCTGAACACCAGCCCGTCATCGCGGATCCACGCAGTGATGTCGACCCCGCGCCCCTGCGAGAAGCTCGTGGTCGTGTCATCGACGATGACCGGTGCCTCCCCCGGCGCGGGCTGCGCGATGGCAGCGGCCTCGCGGTGCTCGGGCGGCACTACCCCCGGGCTCGGAGCCGCGGTCGCCAGCCGTTCCTGCACCCCTCCTGGCTCCCGCGTGGGGGCGTACTGGACGCCAATGCCCTGCTTCGCCGTGGCGTCGGCATTGCCGTCCTCGTTGTAATACGCCCGCGCCAGCTGCACGCCAAAGTTGGTCGACAGCTCCACTCCGCGCAGCGCGCTGTTGGACAACCCGTTTCCCTCGACCATGGCCAGCGTCTCGCCTTCGACGAGCGCCGTGCCGTACGCGGCGTTGAAGTCCGCGACAGTGAGCCCGTCGGTGGCATCGCCGCGCACCCACAGCACCAGCGCCTGCCCCGGCTCCACCATGACCCCCGGCGTCGCGGTCGGCCACTCCACTGTCCACACCGTCGTGAGGTCCACGAGGGGACGCACGTAACGCACGCGCACGTCGTCCCAGGCCAGGGGGCCGTCGGAGGCGTTGCGCACCTCGATGTACTCGAAGGCGTCCGCTCCGCGCACATTGGGGGAGTTGGCGACAACCTCGGTGACTTGCCACAGGGGGTCGTGGCGATCGGGTTGGGGCGGTGGCCATTGGGCGCCCGACGCGGTGGGCGACACCAGCACCGCGGCGGTGACGGCGGCAAGGACTGCAGTGGCGAGCGCAGAGACGTTCACGTCCCTCAGTCAACTGGTGCGCCACCCACCGAAACACCGGCGCGGCCCGCCGTCGCCCGACCTTCATCAAGGGTTCAGCGCCGTGTCACGTTCGTCGCCGGTTGGTCACACGCGACGGCCGCCGAACTTAGGCGGAATGAACGACCGGGCCCACCTTCTGGATGTAACACGTGCCGCACAGCGACTCGTAGTCAGCGGCCTGGCCGTCGATCGCGACCTGGTCCCCGTGAGACACAAACTCGCCGTCAATCAGGCGTGCATTCATCAGTGCCTTGGACCCGCACCGGCAAATGGTCTTCAGCTCTTCGATGGAGTGGGCGAGTTCCAGCAACCGGGCTGAGCCTGGGAAGGCACGCGTGCGGAAATCACTGCGCAGGCCATACGCGAGGACCGGCACTCGCCGGGTCACGGCAATGGTGAAGGCCTCGTCTACCTGGCTGGGGGTGAGAAACTGCGCCTCGTCAATAAAGATCGCGTCGGTGTCAGCGATGGCGCGCACGCTCTCAAGCACATCTTCCAACCGATCGTGCTCAGCAATGAGCGCGTCGACCTCGCGCTCCAGGCCAATGCGCGAGGACACCGCCCGGCCGGCCTTGGTGTCCGTACCAGGCTTCACAATGACCGCGCTCTGGCCGCGTTCCTCATAGTTGTACGCCGCTTGAAGCAGCATGGTGGACTTACCCGAGTTCATTGCTCCGTAGCGGAAGTAGAGCTTGGCCACCGGGTCCTCCTCGCGCTGAGCGCCCCCGTGCTGTCGGGGCGCGTGCGAGACAGAGTAGCGGGCCAACACCCCGACCGGCGACGCGCCTCGCGTGGCACAGTGGTGTCATGACCGCTGCACCGCGTTGGCGCGCAACGCGCCGCACCGCCGCCTTCGCTGCCGCGGTGGCCACGACCGCGCTCCTCGCCGCCTGCACCACCTCCAATGCCGACGGCCCGGCATCATCCTCCGCAGCACCGTCGAGCCCCTCCACCGTGGCGCCCCCGTCACCCGGTACCGAGGCGAGCCCGACCCCGTCTGCCGTCGCGGCATCGGCCCTCCCCGATGCCCCCTTCACCACGCCGGGCTCCACGGTTCCTGGCGACCAGCCCCTGATCCTGCCCGTACTCGCCAAAAACGCCGCCGACGAGGCGACAGAGGTGAAGGTCCGCCTCACCTTGCTCGACACCACGGAAGGCACCCTCGACGAGCTCGCGCCCTACCTTTCCGACACCGACCTCGATGGCCTGCGCGGCTGGTACCACCCGGCGTACGTGGATGTGGACGTGACCGTGGTCGGCGACCGGGTTCCTGACGGATTTGCTATTGCTGACCTGCCCGCCGTTGATGGCGTCACCGACCAAGGAGGCCAGGTGTCCGCGCCCACCCTGACCGGTGCCCCGGAGCAGTGCGTACCAGCGGACACCGCCGTCCTTGACGTGACGGGGACGGCCCCGGGGTGCCTGGTGATCATGGTGAATGACGGCGCCACGCTTACGGGAGTGGAGTACCGGGGCACGTTCCACGGCACCGCGGCGGACTACATTTCGGATCCCGTGCTGTGGGAGATCGGCGACGAAAAGTAGCGGCCCTGCCGCAGCGTTCACGCGGGCAACAAAAAACCGCCCTCCCGAAGGAAGGCGGTCTGTCGTGGAGCCTGTGGGAATCGAACCCACGACCTCCTGCTTGCAAAGCAGGCGCTCTACCAATTGAGCTAAGGCCCCGCGTGATCTGACGATCACAACCGAGAGTGAACAGTATCCCAGATGTCACGCCGCGTGTCACGCGTCGCGATGCGATAGCCAACGACAGCCGCCGCCGCTACCGCGACAAGAATGACTGTTGTCTTCATCTGTCCACCTCTGTGGGCCCAGGAGGACTTGAACCTCCGACCTCTTCGTTATCAGCGAAGCGCTCTAACCGCCTGAGCTATGGGCCCTTTCGCGGCGACTGCCGCGGCGACCAACCATACCCTAACCGTGCGCCCGGCTCCAAACTGGCCCCGGGCGCGCTGGCGGGGTGGCCGTCTTAGTCGTCCGTCAGGGTCACGTAGACGCCGCCGACGATCGACGAGACGATGTTGTACAGGAACGCCACCACCGCGCTCATGGCGGTCAGGATCACTACGTTGACGACGGATACGAGCACCGCCGCTGACATCCACTTGTTCAACGCGAAGAACTGGAGGAGGTCCAGTTCCTGCTCGGGGCTAAAGAGTTGGCCGATCCACTGGTTGGTGAGCTCGAACAGGCCCATGCCGTTCAGGACGGTCCACACCACGTAGGTCGCGACGACGGTCATGATCCCCATTGCGACGGACAGCAAGAAGCCAATCTTGAGCGCGGACCACGGGTCGATCCGGGACACCAGCACGCGCGCCCGGCGGGCACCGCCCTTGGCTCGCGGCTGCGACATGTCGTCGCCTGAGATGAGGTCGTCCTTGGCCTTGGCGGCGTACTCCTTGGCCTTGCCGAATCCGGCACCCAGGCCGGCGGTCACGGAGGCAGTGAAGCCCGCGGCGCCGCCCTCGCGCTGAGCAGCGGCTTCACGGCGTGTCGTGGTGGGTTGCTCGTCTGTGACCGCGTCAGGCCCGGAGGTCGTCGGGGCCCAGGGGGACGTCTGCTGCGTGCTGGTGGGACGCTGCTGGGTAGTGGGGCTGGGGGCCGATGCCTGGGCCGGGCTGGCTGCGCCGGTGGTGCCAGCCACTGGGTTCTGCCCGGTGGTGGGCTGTTGGCCGGACACCGGCTGTTGGCCGGACACCGGCTGCTGCCCTGTCGTGGGACGCAAGGAGGATCGCGTCGGCGTCGCACCGCTGACCGGCGGAGCGGACTGCACCTGCGGGGGCACGCTTGAATGACGAATGGGCTGCTCGCCCGTCGCCGGTGACCCCTCCTGGGGAGTGAAGGTCTGCCCGGTGCCAGGGGCGGTGCGGTCGTCCGCAGTCATGCAATCTCCTCGTGATTCCAAGCGTCATGGCCCCGAGGGCCAGCCCCCAGGGTACTTCAGGCGGCTCTCAGGCTAAAGACCGGTCCTGCGCTGGGAGCGAACCACCCGCTAGGTTGTTGCCATGGCCAGTGTCCCCGAAGCCACCAGTACGCCGACGATGCCTACCCGCGTTCTCACATGGGCGCGGTCCGTTCCGGTCACCCTGATCGTCGCGGCCGCAGTGCTCATTGCGGGAGTGGCGACCGGTGCCCTGTGGCAGTCGGCCGAGGAGTCCGGCCTGATCGACACGTGGGGGTGGGGCGAGCAGGCTCTCGAGGAGGGCCGGTGGTGGACCATCTTCACGGGCATGCTGATCGCGCCCACCCCGTGGATGTATGCGCTGATCCTCCTGGTCTTTGTGACAGGGGCTGGCTACCTTGAGCGCCACTACGGGGCAGTACGGATGCTGGTGGTCACGCTCGGCACTCATATCGCGGCCGTCCTCATTGTTGCCGGGGTGTTCTGGCTCCTGCGCGACGCGGGATTGCACTGGGTGGATGCGCTGTCTCAAGTGCCCGATGTGGGCCTGTCGAACGCCGGCTTCGGAGCGCTAGGAGCCGCGACAGCCGCCATGCCGGTGTTGTGGCGCCGCCGCGTCCGGCTCTTTGGCTCCATTTACGTCGTGATGATGATCATGTGGGCCGCAGAGATCTGGGACTTCACCCACGCCGCCGCGTTCTTTGTGGGGCTCGCGGTTGGCCCATGGGCGGTGGGCCGCGCATTCGAGAAGTGGTCCCTGGAGTACGGGACCCAAGAGGTGCGTGACACAGTCGCACTGCTGCTGACCGTGAATGGCCTCCACACACTGCTGAACCACGTGTGGCCCGGCGAGGGCGGCGTGTTGGCCTTTGGCCACCCCGACGTCCCCACCGCGACGCTGCTCAGTGACCTTGGCCTGGCAATCCTGGGCTTCCTCTTTGCCTATGCGGCGCACCGCGGAAGCCGGTTCGCGTGGTGGTGGACCACGCCCGTCGCGCTGATCAGCGCTCTCGCGGGGACCTTTGTCATCATCGTCGATGGACTCACCCCCAGCCTGGTCTTCGCGACCATGGTCGAGTGGGCCCTCGTGGTCTTGCTTGTCGCGGGCCGGCGTCACTTCCGTGTCTCGGGCGCGCAAGGCGTGCGCTCCAAGATCTTCTTGCGGGTGGGCCTCGCGGCCATCGTGACCTTGATTTTCACCACCGGGATCATCATGGCTATGGACGGCAGCTTCGACAGTGAGCCCACCCTGCAGGAGGCCGTCACGACGTCGCTGGTGCGCATGATGGGCGACTCGCCTGCGGGGCTTCAGCCAGCGACGAGGGGCGCCACCGTATTGCTGGGCACCGTCAGCGTCATTTGGTGGGCCATCATCGCGATCTCCGTCGCGGGCGTGCTCCTCACGACCAGGCGTCCTGCGGACGACGCACGGGCACGCGAGCAATTCATTGCCCTGCAGACGGCAGGCACCACCATGACCTCCGTGGGCTACATGGCGCGTTGGCCCGGCATCCATCACTGGAAGTCCGATGACAACCTGGCGGCATGGGGTTACACGGTGAGCCTCGGCACCGCGGTCGTCCTGGGGGACCCCGCGGGCGAACGCGACGCGGTCGTGGCGAATGCCGAAGGCTTCGAGGAGTTCTGCCGCGCGCGCGGCTGGCGCGTCGCCTACTTCGCCGCGAGTCCCGAGTTAACCGTGGCGCTGGCGGGATCGGGGTGGAAGGGCATCCAGGTGGCTCAGGACACCGTGATCGACCTGCCGGAGCTGGAGTTCAAGGGCAAGTCCTGGCAGGACGTGCGGTCGGCCGTGAACCGCGCCAACCGCGAAGGCATCACGATGAAGTCGTTCCACCTTGCTGGGGCGCCTCGCGGACTGCGTGATCAGCTGGAAGCCATCGAAGCCCAGTGGACCGCGGACAAGTCACTTCCGGAGATGAAGTTCACCTTGGGCACCCTTGAGGAGGCGCTGGACCCCAATGTCCTCATGCACGTGGCCGTTGACGAGGATGGCACGGTGCATGGCATGACGAGTTGGATGCCGGTGTATCGCGACGGTGCCGTGGCGGGGTGGACCATCGACATCATGAAGCGGCGGTTGGATGACGACGCCATGAAGGGTGTGATGGAGTTCCTGATCGCGGCCTCCGCGATGCAATTTAAGGACGACGGCTACACGTTCATTTCGCTGTCGTGCGCACCCTTGGCATATGGCGATGAGGTGGATTCCTCCATCGAGCGCTTGCTCGACACCCTGGCGGACAAGATGGAGCCGTATTACGGGTTTGCGAGCCTCGAACGCTTCAAGGAGAAGTTCAAGCCGCGCCATACGCCCATGTCGTTGCTTTACCGCGACGAGGCGAAGCTGCCTGCCATCGCACTGTCGATTGGGCGTGCCTACCTCCCCGATGCCACGGCGGCTGACCTCGTGAAGGCAGCGGTCAAGCGAGACTAGGCTGCCCAGCACGGGCCCGTCATGGCAGCGCGTCGCCCAGCAACAGCCCACGTAGAACAGGAACACGCCCGTGCACTACAGAGTGATCGCGCTACTTTCGTTGGCCGTGGTGGTCTCCGCCTGCAGCAGCTCCGCTGCGCCGTCGGGGGAGGACTCGGTCGCTTCGGCGCAGGGCGCGTGCGCGGCGATGATGGTGTCGACGCCGGCAGACACCTACAGCCCCGGCTCTGCGCTTGAGGTCACTGTCGACAACGTCGCGATCGACTGCCTCGATCAAGGTGAGACGGTCACGACCGCCACGCCTGAAGCCCTCGACCTCATCTTTGTTCAGGGGGATCACTCGACGGTCCTCGCCTCCTTCAGTGAGGCGGACGGCCCGACCGTGACCGTGACGACGACCATCCCTGCCGACGCCGCGCCGGGGGATGCCAGCATCGACGTGCGCTACGGCGAAAGCGCGACCATCACCATCGTCCCCTAGCCGCGCCACTGCCCCCGCTGGCCGGGGGGTCCAGACGCACCGAAGGCCGGCCCCATCAGGGACCGGCCTTCGGCAATCAACGTCGCGGGCCGCCACCATCACGCGGCCCGAGCCTTACGCGTCGGTAGGCTCCCAACCGGTGCCGGGCTCGCCGGCCTCGTTGGGGGCACCCTCGGACTCGAGGTTGGCGCGCAGCTTGGCACCCAGGTCGGCGTCCACGTTGGTCCAGTACTGGATGGCCCGCTCGCGGATGTCGTCCGACTTCACGGCGCCCACGTGGCCCGTGATCTGCTCGAGGATGTGAGCCTTCTGCTGGTCGTTGAACACCTCGCGGTACAGCGTGCCAGCCTGGCCAAAGTCGTCGTCCTCGGCGTGTAGCGTCGCCGCAGCACGGACCATTTCACCGTCGTTCGACCAGTTGCCGGCGTCGCCTGCGCGGTCGGCGTCGGCGTGAGCGCCACCGCGCGAGTTGGGCGCGTAGACCGGCTCGTCGGCCTTGGCGAAGGAGTACCGCATGGCGCCGTCCTTCGAGTACGAGTGGCCGTGCTCACTCGCGGCGTGCGGCGAGTTGACGGGCAGGTCGGCGTGGTTGGTGCCCACGCGGTAGCGGTGCGCGTCTGCATAGGAGAACACGCGCGCCATCAGCATCTTGTCGGGCGAGATGCCAATGCCGGGGACCAGGTTCGAGGGAGCGAACGTGGCCTGCTCGATCTGCGCGAAGTAGTTCTCGGGGTTGCGGTTCAGCTCCATGACGCCCACGTCGATCAGCGGGTAGTCGCCGTGCGGCCACACCTTAGTGAGGTCGAACGGGTTGAAGCGGTACGTCTTCGCGTCCTCGTAGGGCATGATCTGCACCTTGAGGTCCCAGCGCGGGAAGTCGCCTTCCTCGATGTGGTCGTACAGGTCGCGAATGTGGTGGTCGCCGTCGGAGCCGGCAAGCTGTGCCGCCTCGTCAATCGACAGACCGTGGACGCCCTGCTGGCTCTTGAAGTGGTACTTGACCCAGAAGCGCTCACCTGAAGCGTTGATCCACTGGTACGTGTGCGAGCCGTAGCCCTGCATCTCGCGCCACGAACGCGGCAGGCCACGCTCACCCATGAGCCAGGTCACCTGGTGTGCGGACTCGGGCTGCAGGGTCCAGAAGTCCCACTGCATGTCGTTGTCGCGCAGGTGCGAGCCGGGCAGGCGCTTCTGCGAACGAATGAAGTCGGGGAACTTGATTCCGTCGCGGATGAAGAACACCGGGGTGTTGTTGCCCACGAGGTCGTAGTTGCCCTCGGAGGTGTAGAACTTGAGCGCGAAGCCGCGCGGGTCGCGCCAGGTGTCGGGGGAGCCGCTCTCGCCGGCGACGGAGGAGAAGCGAGCGAGCATCTCGGTCTCGACGCCGGGCTGGAACAGTGCGGCGCGGGTGTAGTTCGCGATGTCAGGGTTGGTCACCGTGAAGGTTCCGAAGGCGCCGCCACCCTTGGCGTGCACCACGCGCTCGGGGACGCGCTCACGGTTGAACTGCGCGAGCTTCTCGACCAGGTAGTGGTCGGTCAGCGCAGTGACGCCGTCGTTACCAACCGTCTGCGAGTGCTGGTCCGATGCCACGGGGGCGCCGGAGTTGGTGGTGGTGAACTTCTCAGCCACGTTGATCTCCTTGGTGGTTCTAAACAGGGACGATGCTGGAATTGGGGACCGTCGCCGCCTTGCAGGCGGTGCACACTCCCCAAAAGGTGACTTCGGCCTCTACGAGGTCAAAGCCGTTGGTTGTGTTCGGCGTCAGGCACGGCGCGTGGCCGGTGACGCAATCGACGTCGGTGACGGCACCGCACCGTTGGCACACGATGTGGTGGTGGTTGTCCCCTACGCGAAGCTCGTATAGGCCTGGCTGGCCCGCGGGTTCGATGCGGCGGGCGATTCCGGCGGAGGTGATGTCGCTCAGGACGTTGTAGATTGCCTGGCGCGAAGTGGTGGGCATGTGGGCAGCGACCTGCGCATAGATGGCGTCAGCGCCCGAGTGCGGGTTGTCAGCTAGAGCCGTCACGACGGCGACGCGCGGCTCGGTGACGCGCAGTCCGGCCTCGCGCAAGAGGCCGCGCGGGTCGGGAGTCGTGGTGGCTGGCATGACCACCACCCTACACCGCTTCTTTTGACTTAGTCAAAACTAGGACGTCGGTCCTATGACCACTGACCGCGCTCCTGCAATACCTGCTTGAGCAGATCAGCCCGGTCGGACACGAGGCCGTTCACGCCCATATCGAGCAACTGAGTCATGTGATCCACGCGGTTGACCGTCCATACGTGCACCTCTTTGCCCGCCGCCTGCGCCTGGCGCACCTGGCGCGGGAACAGAATCGGGAAACTGCCGCGTCGCCACGGGATCTGCAAAGCATCCACGTCACCGATGGTCTTGCTGGCATCTGCACCCACAAAGGTGCCCAGCCACCACGCGACCGCCTCGCGTTGCGATGCCGGCGTCGCGACGGGCTTACTCAACAGCGCCAAAGTGGCGCGCCTACGGTGCGCCGAGAACGACCCCACACACACGCGCTCATGCGCCTTGGTGCGTTCGATCGCGGCCGCCACGGGGCCAATGCCGGACTCACCTTTGACGTCGATGTTCACCCTGACATCCGGCCAGGTCGCCAAGACATCCTCAAGCATGGGGACCGGCTCAATCCCACCAATGCGTGCGGCCTTCACGGATGCCCACTGGCGCTCGTCGACGCGGCCGGTCGCGTCCGTGGTGCGGTCAAGCGTGTCATCGTGCAGCGCGACCGCGACGCCGTCGGCCGTGCCGTGCGCATCCGTCTCGAGATACCGATAACCCAGATCCACCGCAGCCTGGAAGGCCTTCATGGAGTTCTCCAGGCCATCCAGCGAGAACCCCCGGTGGGCGAGCGCCACCGGCTTGCCACCGTTGTCGAAGTACGAGTGGGTCATGTCACGACTGTATCCACGAAGTGCCCCACCGCGTCGAGGTACGCGGTCCTAGGTTCATCCGCAGACAAGGCCAGGTCATGGATGGCCCCCGGCACAATGAGGTGCCGCACATTGGGTCCCAGCGTCGCCGAATGCCGGCGAATCGCCTCCACATCCACCACGGTGTCCTGACTAGCGTGGCGCGGATTGTCGAGCCGGTCGGGTCCCGTGGAGTCCGCACTTGCGACCAGAACCGGCACGCGAATGTCGAGGCCCTGCGCGACGCGCCGGCGAGCGGCGGCCGTCGCGGCCAACCAGCCGGCGGTGGCGCCCACCCCCTCAGGACGTTTCCATGCCGTGTCGAACGCCCACCCCCGGTCCATGAGGCCCGTCGTGTAGGGGGAGGGGGCGGGAACCACGACTTGCCTTGGCCTCAGGCGAGCAATCGCCGGCGTGACCCTCATCGCCGCCGCCTGCCACGCAGACAACGCCAACCCAAAGAGGGGACCATCCAACACGAGCCCAGCCAGGGGATCGGCCGGGCGATCATTCGCCCAGATAGCCGCCGCCAATCCCCCCGTCGAATGGGCGTGCACGACCAACGGCAACTCTGCCCACCCGCGTTCGGCGGCATCGGCCGTGACCGCCTGCGCCGCGTCCGCGATGTCCTCAGCCAACTCGTCAATGTGGGAGATGTGGTGCGCCTGGTTGCCAGGCAGCAACGAGCGTCCCGCCCTGCGCATGTCGACCGCGTACACCACACAGCCATGCTCGGCGAGGGAGTCCGCCAGGTGCGTCGCGAAGAAGTAGTCGTTGTACCCGTGCACGATCAGAGCAGCGGCGCGCGGGGTCGCTGGCGCCTCTACCCGGCGCACCAGCGTGCGCGTCAACTGCCCGTCTCCCCCGCCCTCCGGCGCAGATGCCGGTGCCCTCAACGAGGCCTGCGCATACCCATCCAAGACATCGGCTTGCCACGTCAACGTGCTCATGCCTTCGACCCTACTGGCGCATCGCATCCGCCGTCCGCGACTCCACGTGCGGATCTACCAGCGCGCCCGCCACCCGCGGTTCACCTGACACCGGCACACTGTCACGTATGAGCTCCCACGATGACGTGCTGCCCTCCGTCGCAGATGCGCCCGGCTATCCGGACGCCGACCGGGTCCCTCGCAAGCAAGTGTGGGCCTGGGCCCTGTGGGACTGGGCCACACAGCCGTTCAACTCCGTCATCATCACGTTCGTTTTCACCGCGCTGTACCTGACCTCCGACTCCTTCATTGATCCAGCGATCGTCGCGCTCGGTGAGGACTCCGAGCAATACAAGGCCGCATCCTCCTCGCTCGACGCAAACCTCGGTTGGGGCATCACGGCAGCTGGCGTGTTGGTGGCACTTCTCGCTCCGGTCCTGGGGCAGCGGGCCGATGCCGCCGGGCGCCGCAAGTCCTGGCTGGGAGTGACGACGCTGCTGCTCGTGGCGTGCGTGGGTGGGTTGTTCTTTGTCGAGGCCACCCCGGACGCCTTTTGGCTGGGGGCGGGGCTGATCGCCCTGGGATCGATCGTCGCGGAAATCGCCAACGTGAACTACTACGCAATGATGGTGCAGGTCTCGACCCCGCGCACCATGGGTCGCGTCTCCGGCTTGGGCTGGGGACTGGGGTACATGGGCGGGATCGTGGCGCTCGTGATCGTGGTGCTGCTCGACACCTTTGACTGGTTCGGCATGGACACCTCCAACGGCATGGCATACCGGCTCATCGCCGTGGGGTGCGCCGTGTGGACCCTCGCGTTCGCATGGCCGCTGTTCCGCTACGTGCCGGAGACCACCGTGGAGCGCCGGCCCCCCGTCAGCCTGTGGCGCGGCTACGCCATCTTGATCGGGGACCTGCGCCGGCTGTGGACAGACGCACGCTCAACCCTGTGGTTCCTGCTCGCATCCGCGGTCTACCGCGACGGCCTCGCCGGAGTGTTCACCTTTGGCGCCATCATCGCCGCAAAGGCCTTTGGCTTCTCTGATCAGGGAGTCATCATCTTCGGCATCGCCGCCAACCTCATCGCCGGGGTGTCCACGGTGATCTTTGGCCGGCTCGATGACCGCTGGGGACCGCGCCGCGTCATCATCTTGTCACTCGCGACCATTGTGGTCGCTGGCCTGGTGATCGTTGCCTTCCACGAGGTAGGCGCCGTGGTGTTCTGGGTGTGCGGGCTGCTACTCAGTGGCATGGTGGGTCCGGCGCAGGCCGCCTCCCGGTCCCTGCTGGCGCGACTGTCTCCCGCCGGGCGGGAAGCGGAGATGTTCGGCCTGTACGCCACTACCGGGCGCGCCGCGTCCTTCCTCGCTCCCGCCATGTGGGCGCTGTGCATCTCGATCTTTGGGGCCACCATCTGGGGCACGGTCGGGGTCATCTCCGTGGTCGCCGTGGGTCTGGTGCTGTTGCTCCTGGTGCGCACGCCAGCCGATCGCGGCGCACCCGGTGGCGCGGAGCCGCACTCGATCCCGCTCACCTAGACCGCGCGTCTGCTCCCTCTCGCACGCTCGATCACTCTGTAAGGAACGCGCGCAGCCTCTGCTTTACCTCCGGGTCAAGGTGCAGCTCAGCCATGTGAGCATCGGCCCGCTGCGCGAACTCCACCACGTGGACGCCCACTTCCCCCAGCCACTGCTCCACCTGTGCGGGACTGAACAAAGCCTGAGGGTCTGCCGTAGGTCCGCCGTGTTCCACCCCGGTAGCCATGGCGCGCACGGAGTCGCCGTAGTCGGCAAGAATGTCTGCCGGCGCCACCCCAGCGTTGGCAAGGAGCAGCGCCGCCACCATGCCGGTGCGGTCGCGGCCAGCCGAGCAGTGCACCAAGACTCCCGGCGTTGACGCCGCTATTGCTTCCAGGGTCGCGCGCACGAGGTCAGGGAGGATCCGAACGTTGTGCTGCCAGTACTCGGGCGAGTCCAAGACAGGGAGACACACCTCACGGAACTGCGGGTCATCCCAGTCTTCCGTAGGCGCCCTGGTAATGCTCACGTCGCCGGGGACGTGAGCGTCCGGGTCCCCCTCGCGCCGCCCCGACTCTACTTCCGCGCGCAGGTCCACGATCGACCGCAGCCCCCACTGCCCGGCGGCGGACCAGCCCGCGGTCGTCATCAGTTCGCGGCGGGGACCACGCGCAATGCGCCCCACCACCGTGGTGCCGGTCCGTGACAGCGGCGTAGGAAGTCCGCCGAGGTCGCGCACATTGCGCAGGCCGTCCCAATCGAGGTCACGCATGAGCCGAGCCTAGGCCACCGAGCAGCGAAAAGCCCTGGCCGCCGGCTCATTGAGAACCGACGGCCAGGGCTGTTCAGGAGCCTCAGGCCCGCCGTGTATGTACGGCCAGGCGAGCAGGCTAATCCGTTGGCGGTGCCGAGGGCGCAGAGTCGGCTTCCGGCGTGGCCGCAGCGTCAGGGATCGCCGCGGCGGCCTGCTGCTCGCCTTGCTCGGCGGCTTCCTCGGCCTCGACCTCTTCCTCGACCTTGCGCTCCACGTTGCGAGCGATGCCAATAATCTTGTCGTTCTTAGCTGGCTTGGCGAAGATCACGCCCATGGTGTTGCGGCCCTTGGACGGCACCTCTGACACATTCGAGCGGACCACCTTGCCGGACTCCATGATGACCAGGACCTCATCGGTCTCATCAACCAGGAGCGCACCCACAAGGTCGCCGCGCTCATCGGTCAACTTGCCGACCTTGACGCCCAGACCACCGCGGTGCTTCGCGTCCCACGCGGACGCCGCCGTGCGCTTGGCATAGCCCAGCTCCGTCACGACAAAGGAGAACGGGCCATCGGAGACCTCGACCTCATCGCCGTCGGCGTCCGTCACCGTGTCGTCGGCCTCCGTGCCCTCGGGAACGTCTGCGGGGATGACATCGAGCGAGAGGAGTTCGTCCTCGTCGCGGAACTTCATGCCCTTCACACCTGACGTGGCGCGACCGGTGGCGCGGATCTCCTCGTCCGTGGCGTGGAAGCGGACCGACTGGCCCTTGCGGCTGACCAACATCAGGTCATCCTCGGGGGCCACAAGACGCGCTGCCACCAACTCGTCAGGCCGCATCTGCCCGTCCTCGCCCTCGACATCGCGCAAGTTAATGGCGATCAGGCCGGCCGAACGGTTGGAGTCATAGTCCTCGAGGCGGGTCTTCTTCACCAGGCCACGCTTGGTCGCGAGCACCAGATACGGCTTGTCCTCGTAACTGCGGAGATCCAGGACCTGTGCGATCTCCTCGCCAGGCTGGAACGCCAGCATGTTAGCAACGTGCTGGCCCTTCGAATCGCGACCACCTTCGGGCAACTCGTAGCCCTTGATGCGGTACACCCGGCCAAAGTTGGTGAAGAACAGCAACCAGTGGTGCGTGGTCGTCACAAAGAAGTGTTCGACCATGTCATCGCTGCGCAAAGTGGCCCCGCGCACGCCCTTGCCGCCGCGCTTTTGCGCGCGGTACTGGTCGGAACGGGTCCGCTTGGCGTAGCCGCCACGGGTGATCGTGACCACGACCTCTTCTTCAGCAATGAGGTCTTCGACGTCTACGGAACCGTCGAATGGCGAGATCTCCGTACGGCGGTCGTCGCCGAACTTCTTGACGATCTCCGCGAGCTCCTCGGAGATAATCGAGCGCTGGCGCGGCTCCGAACCCAAGATGTCCTTGAGGTCTTCGATCTCCTCCATCAACTTGTTGTAGTCCGCCTCGATCTTCTGGCGCTCCAGCGCCGCGAGGCGACGCAACTGGAGGTTGAGGATCGCGTTGGCCTGCACCTCGTCGACATCCAACAGGTCGATCAAGCCCTGGCGGGCCTCCTCGACCGTGGGGGAGCGACGGATGAGCGCGATGACCTCGTCGAGAGCGTCCAGCGCCTTGACGTATCCGCGCAGAATGTGAGCCTCACGCTCCGCCTCGCGCAAGCGATAGACGGTGCGGCGCTGGATGACCTCAATCTGGTGAGTGATCCAGTGACGAACAAACGCATCAAGCGCCAGCGTGCGCGGCACTCCGTCGACGAGGGCCACCATGTTGGCGCCGAACGTCTCCTGCAACTGCGTGTGCTTGTAGAGGTTGTTGAGCACCACCTTCGCGACGGCGTCGCGCTTGAGCACAATCACCAGGCGCTGACCGGTGCGGCCAGAGGTCTCATCGCGGATGTCAGCGATTCCGGCGAGCTTGCCTTCCTTGACGAGCTCGGCGATCTTGAGAGCAAGGTTGTCCGGGTTGACCTGGTACGGAAGCTCCGTGACCACCAGGCACTGACGGCCCTGGATCTCCTCGACGTTGACCACCGAGCGCATCGTGATGGACCCGCGGCCGGTGCGGTAGGCCTCGTCGATTCCACGCCGGCCCAAGATCATGGCGCCCGTGGGGAAGTCAGGTCCCTTGATGCGGGTGATGAGTTCCTCGAGCAGTTCCTCGCGGGAGGCGCCGGGGTGGTCGAGCGCCCACTGCACGCCGTCGGCTACTTCACGGAGGTTGTGGGGTGGAATATTCGTGGCCATACCGACGGCAATACCGGCGGAGCCGTTGACCAGCAGGTTCGGGAAGCGCGCGGGGAGCACCACGGGCTCCTGCGTGCGACCGTCATAGTTGTCCTGGAAGTCGACCGTTTCCTTGTCGATGTCCCTGACCATCTCCATGGCGATCGGGGCCATGCGGGACTCGGTGTAGCGGTGTGCGGCTGCGGGGTCGTTACCCGGCGAACCAAAGTTGCCCTGACCGTCAGCGAGCGGGTAG
Source organism: Demequina globuliformis (assembly GCF_000975155.1). GTDB lineage: Bacteria > Actinomycetota > Actinomycetes > Actinomycetales > Demequinaceae > Demequina > Demequina globuliformis. The sequence goes on along the minus strand of NZ_BBRG01000001.1, from coordinate 1,138,770 downwards.
CGCAGCGACCAGTCCTGCACCATGCGCACCAAGGTGTCGTACACCGCGGAGTCACCGTGCGGGTGATAGTTACCCATCACTTCACCAATGATGCGGGTGCACTTCGAATAGGCGCGGTCAGGACGGTAGCCGCCGTCGTACATCGCGTAGATGACGCGGCGGTGCACCGGCTTCATGCCGTCGCGCACATCCGGAAGTGCACGACCGACGATGACCGACATCGCGTAGTCGAGGTAGGACTGCTGCATCTCGACATTGAGATCGACCTTGTCGATCTTGCCGTGGTTGTGGACCTCAGATGTCAAGGAACCTCACGTCCTTCGCGTTGCGCTGGATGAAGCTGCGGCGCGACTCGACGTCGTCGCCCATGAGAATGGAGAAGGTCTCGTCCGCGAGGGCGGCGTCCTCCATCGTGATCTGGAGCAGGGTGCGGGTCTCGGGGTTCATCGTGGTGTCCCACAACTCCGAGTAGTCCATCTCACCCAGACCTTTGTAGCGCTGGATACCGTTGTCCTTCGGAATCTTCTTGCCCGAGGCAAGTCCTTCCTTCAGTACGGCGTCGCGCTCACGGTCCGTGAACACATAGTCGTGCTCGGCGTTTGACCACTTGATCTTGTACAGCGGTGGCTGTGCGAGGTACACGTAGCCCGCCTCGATCAGCGGACGCATGTAACGGAACAGCACGGTCAACAAGAGCGTGCGGATGTGCTGACCGTCAACGTCAGCATCGGCCATCAACACAATCTTGTGATACCTGGACTTTTCCAGCTCAAACTCGTCGCCGATTCCGGAACCGAAGGCGGTGAACAGCGCCTGGATCTCCGTGTTCGCGAGGGCCTTGTCCAGGCGCGCACGCTCCACGTTCAGCACCTTGCCGCGTAGCGGCAGGATGGCCTGCGTGGCGGGGTTGCGACCGCGCACCGCTGAACCACCAGCGGAGTCTCCCTCAACCAGGTAAATCTCGGAGATGCTGGGATCCTTCGACGAGCAGTCGCGCAGCTTTCCTGGCATGCCGCCTGACTCGAGCAAGCCCTTGCGGCGAGTGGCCTCGCGTGCCTTGCGAGCGGCCATCCTGGCCTGCGACGCCTGCATCGCCTTGCGGATGATTTCCTTCGCCTCGTTGGGGTGCGAGTCGAACCAGTCGGTGAGTTGCTCGCCCACAATGCGCTGGACAAAGGTCTTGGCTTCTGTGTTGCCCAGCTTGGTCTTGGTCTGGCCCTCGAACTGCGGCTCGCCCAACTTGACGGAGATCACTGCGGTCAGGCCCTCGCGGACGTCGTCCCCTGTGAGGTTGTCGTCCTTGTCCTTCAGCAGGCTCTTGTCACGCGCGTAGCGGTTAACCAATGAGGTCAACGCGGCGCGGAAACCTTCCTCGTGCGTTCCGCCCTCAGTGGTGGAGATGGTGTTCGCATAGGTGAACACGGACTCCGAGTAGGAGGTCGTCCACTGCATGGCGAGTTCAAGCGAGATCTTCTTCTCGGTGTCCTCAGCTTCGAGCGCCACTACCTCGTCGTGCACCCGCTCCGCCTTCTTGGCGTCGTTGAGGTGTGCGACGTAGTCGATGAGTCCGCCGTCGTACTTGTAGGTAATGGACCGCGACGTGGGTGCGTCGTCGTCGCCTTCGGTTTCTGCGTCGTCGGAGGCCGAGATGTGCTCGGGTCGCTGGTCCACGATCGTGATGGCCAGTCCCTTGTTCAGGAACGCCATCTGCTGGAAGCGCGCGCGCAGCGTCTCGAAGTCATACTCGGTGGTTTCAAAGATCTCGGGGTCAGCCCAGAACGTCTGCTGCGTTCCGGTGACGTCCGTCTCTTCGCCCTTTTCCAACGTGCCCTGCGGCTTGCCACCGTCCGCGAAGGTCTGGCGCCACACGTGACCCTGTCGGCTCACTTGGGTTTCCACGCGCTTGGACAGCGCGTTGACGACGGAGATACCCACGCCGTGAAGACCGCCTGACACCGCGTAACCGCCGCCGCCGAACTTGCCACCTGCGTGGAGGATCGTCATGACGACCTCCACGGTGGGCTTGCCCTCCGTGGGGTGGAGATCCACGGGGATACCACGGCCGTTGTCCTGTACCCGGACGCCGCCGTCTTCCAGCAACGTCACGGTGATGGTGTCGCAGTAACCCGCAAGTGCCTCATCTACGGAGTTGTCGACTACCTCGTACACGAGGTGGTGCAGGCCTCGTTCACCGGTAGAACCGATGTACATACCGGGGCGCTTGCGGACGGCCTCGAGGCCTTCCAACACGGTGATGTTCTCGGCACCGTACGCAGGCTGCGCCTCGGGCGCGTCGTTCTGGGCCACAGATTTCGCCTTTCACGGGACTGACGCGGCCTCAGACGGGACGCGGTGTAATCCAGTTCATTCTAGCGCGTTACAGGGCCAGTCCCGGGCGATTCATGGGGTGTTGTGGACCAGTCGTCTCCGTTACATCCAACCGATTTCTGAGAGGCGGGCCCGGAGAGCTCGTTCCTCGCCTTCGGGAGGGGAGTCTGTGAGCCGGGCTGCTCGCACCACCCCGAGCCACGAGTCTGACTCTGCCAGTGCCGTGGGCGCGTGTGCGTGCGTGGCAGCAAGGTACGCCTCGGTGACCGAGTCGAAGAACGCGCGGTCGTCTTCTCGCCGTTCGGGCGCGACGTAGAAATGCACACCCTCGAGAAGCACACGCGTGCGAGCAATGTCAGCGGCGGCCGGTCCCCGGGCTCCGTCACTCCAGTCGATCACGCGCCATGGCACCACGGGAGCCGCCGCGTTCCACAAGATGTTGCGTGGATGCAGGTCCCCGTGACACAGCTGCTGTCCGCGTGGGAGCGCAGCGAGCGCGGCGAATGCACGCGCCTTCGGTTCTGGTTCCAGCGGGCCGTGATCGATGAGAATGCTGAGGAGGCTGTGGACCTCCTTCAGGGATGTCGGAGCGACCGCCTCCCGAATATGCATGTGCGCCTCCGCAAGCACGGACCCCACCCATTGAGCAGGGTCACCCGGGGCTTCTCCGATGGCGTCCTCAAGCCAAACTCCCGGCACCCATTCGAAGGTCAGCGAAGCGGCGTCGTGGTCGATGAGTGCGGGGGTGGGAACTCCTGCTTCATGTGCGGCAGAAGCCGCCGCCGCTTCCCACTCGATCAGTACGGCCGGCACACCCGGATTGAGTTTCTTAATCACCTGGCCGGGCGCGCCGCGATACACGGTGGCTGTGGCACCGCGCGCGAGGATCGACCCCTCCACCCAGGTGTGGTTCATCCGTAGGTGTCTCGGGGTCCGCGGCCTTTAACGGTCCTGGGTCCCTTGGTCCACGACCGCGAGGTGGGCCCCAGTATCTTGAGTTCGCGCACAATCTCGCGGCCAAATTCCTCGTTGATGCGGTGGCGGATCTGCCCATTCATGATCTGGAGCTGGGTGGCCCACGCAGTAGATGACGCACGGACGGTGAGCGCGCCGTCCTCGAAACTGAGCGGCTCGCATTTGTCCGCGATCTGGTCGCCCACGACCTCGCGCCAGCGACCCGTGACGGAGGACACCTCGATGTGCTCGGTCCAGCCCATGCGCCGCAGGAACGCATCCACCGCTGACGACATCGCGAGCGGGTCACGCCCAGCGGTGAAGGGTTGCGATTCACGGCGCTTGTCATCGCGCTGGCGCCGCGCTGCGCGCGGGGCAGTGCGGTAAGCACCCCGTTCTTTCGCGGACGCCCGCGCCCGGGCCATCGCCTGACGAGCCAGGTCGATGCCAGCTTCGCGGTCGCCTGCCCGCTCCACCGGGGCATCGGCCCCTTGTTCGTCGTCCGTCTCTGCTGGGGAAGACGGTGAGGGGGCCGATGCGCCAGGCAGGTCAGTCATGTGCACTCACCTCACCCTTGGTGACGGTGAGCACTTCTCCCTGAAGTTCCTCAGGCACGTCCTCGGCGACCGCCGCGGTGATGAGTACTTGGCTGGCGCTGGCGAGCGAGTGCGCGAGTGCCGTGCGGCGACCGGAGTCGAGTTCCGCGAAGACGTCATCGAGAATCAGCACCGGCTCGCCATCGTCTCCCGCATCCGGCCCGTCATCATCGGTGAGCAGTGAGTAAGAGCCCAGGCGCAACGCAAGCGCGCACGACCAGGACTCACCGTGGCTGGCGTAGCCCTTCGCCGGCAAATCACCGAGCGTGATGGTGAGGTCGTCGCGGTGAGGGCCAGCGAGGCACACACCACGATCAATCTCTTTGGGGCGGAGTTCTTGCAGCGTGGCGAGTAGACGTCCGCCGATCTCGGCTGCAGTGCCTCCAGCATCCGCGACGCCGTGCGCGCTCGCGTAGGTGAGAATGCACTCGCCGCCCTCGGGCGCGACAGCCGCGTAGGCCTCGGTGACATACGGAGCCAAACGCTCGATTGCGTCCAGCCGCGCGGCGATGATGCGGCCGCCAAGGTCGGCGAGCTTTTCGTCCCAGATGTCGAGCATGGTGAGGTCACCACGCGCATTTTTGGCGGTCTTCAGCATCGACGACCGCTGCCGCAAGACTCGGTCGTAGTCGCTCAGGTCGCCGGCCATGCGTGGGTGGAGCGACACAATCAGCTCATCGACAAACGTGCGGCGGCCGCCCGGGTCACCCTTGACCAAGGCAAGGTCTTCTGGAGCAAACACGACGGTGCGCAGCGTTCCCAGCAGGTCTTTGGGCTTGGCCGGCGAGCGGCCGATGCGCGCAGTATTCGCTTTACCAGGGGTCATGGTGACTTCAAGAGCCAACGATCGCCCCGACTTTTCCACCCGCCCCCTCACGACCGCGCGCTCCGCGCCAAAACGGATGAGTGGGCCATCGGTGGCCACGCGGTGCGAGGACAAATGCGACAGGTACCGCACCGCCTCGACCACGTTGGTCTTGCCCTGCCCATTGCGCCCCACCAGCGTGGTCACCCGCGGCCCGAACTCGATGTCGACTGCCTCGTAGGAGCGGAAGTCGACGAGGCTGAGGTGGGTGACGCGCATCGCCTAGGACTGAATACGGATGGGAACCAGGAGGTAGCGGAACTCGGTGGCCAGTTCGCCGCCAGGCTCGGACAGTCCCACAAACTCAACGGGCTTCGTGTCCTGAGTAAAGCCCAGGCGCACGTACTCGGAGCCGAGAGCGCCCAAACCGTCCAGCAGGTACTGGGGGTTGAAGGCCACCGTGATGGCGTCGCCATCCAAGGTGCACTCGAGCGCCTCGGACGCCTGGGCATCGTCCGTCTGACCGGCATCCAACGTTACTTCGCCCTCGGAGAAGGCCAAACGGACCGCCGAATTGCGCTCGGTCACGAGCGCCACGCGGCGCGTTGCCTCAATGAGTTCGGTCGTCTTCACGACGGCCGTGATGGGGCTCTCGTCGGGGAAGAGTCGGCGCACTTGCGGGTAATCGCCGTCCATGAGGAGCGAGGTGGTGACCAAGCCGCCTGCTTCAAAGCCAATGAGGTCGACGCCCTGGCCAGAGCTGAGTGCGACGGTCACGTCACCGGCGCCAAGTGCCTTCGACGTCTCGTTGAGGGTCTTCGCACGCACCAGCGCCACCGCGGACACGTCCGGGGCCGACGGCTTCCACGTGAACTCGCGCAAAGCGAGGCGGTAGCGGTCGGTTGCGAGCATGGAGATGTTCGAACCCTCGATCTCCATGCGAACGCCGGTGAGGATCGGAAGAGTTTCATCGCGGGAGGCGGCAGACGTGACCTGGCTCACGGCCTGCTGCAGGGTGGCGCCATCGAGTGTGCCCGACTGTGCGGGAAGCTGCGGCAGGTCCGGGTACTGGTCCACGGGCATGGTCGCGAGGGTGAAGCGCGAGGCACCGCAGGTGACGGACACCTTGGTCCCATCAAGCGCAAACTCGACCGGCTTGTGCGGGAGGGCGTTGGCAATCTCCTTGAGGAGGCGACCGGAGACGAGCACTTCGCCAGCCTGGTCAACATCAGCGGGAAACTCGCCGCGAGCAGAGACCTCGTAGTCGAAGCTCGAGACTCGCACCGTGCCTTCATCGTCAGCCGCGATGCGTACACCAGCGAGCACGGGGACGGGCGGTCGAGCGGGAACGGCGCGGGACGTCCAGGCAACGGCATCCGCGAGGACGTCGCGGTCGACGGTGAATTTCATTCTGTGGCTCCTCAGATTCTGTCGCACAGACTACGCCACCACAGGCCTGTGACAAGTGGGATGGCACGGGATGTCGGTCCGGGGCGCTCGGCACATGAAGGTCCGTGATGTGGATGGGGAAATAACAAGAGTGAGTAGTTGTCATAGGGCCGGTGGAAACTGGGGATGACGTGCATCACTCCTGATATTTGTGATTTTCATCCTGTGATCTGGTCGTGGACGAATCCACGAATGACGCCATGTCCGTCGTGGATGGGCGATCGCGAGTCACAAGAAACGTGTAGTTCTACACAGTTCCATCCAGCGCCGGTTGTGTCTGTATCCACGACTGTCCACAACTTTTTCCACATGTGTGAAGTACGCACTGGTCCCGAGGAGATTGGGATGGGGGAAATCAGCCTCGACGCTGCTGCTTGATGCGAGCGTGGATCTCGTTGACCTGGTTGTACATCTGACGACGCTGTGCGATCTGGTCCTCGACTTTTTTCACGGCGTACATGACCGTGGTGTGGTCCTTGCCGCCAAAGTGCTCGCCGATCTTGGGCAGGGACAGGTCCGTGAGCTGACGGCACAGGTACATCGCGATCTGGCGAGCCGTCACGTACACGCGTGACCTGCTCGTGCCCGTCAGTTCTTCCATCGAGATACCGAAGTAGTCGGCCGTGGTCCCGATGATCGACGACGCGGTGATCTCAGAGTCGTCGTCGGAGATGAGGTCCTTGAGCACGATCTGAGCGAGCGGCAGATCCACCGGTTGCTTGTTGAGCGCTGCAAACGCCGTCACGCGAATCAGAGCGCCCTCCAGCTCGCGAATGTTGCTCGTGATGTTGGAGCCGATGTATTCGAGAACGTCCGAGGGTGCCTGCACATCATCGGCCGCGGCCTTCTTGCGCAAAATCGCAATGCGGGTCTCGAGGTCAGGTGGCTGCACGTCCGTCATGAGGCCCCACTCGAACCGGGTGCGCATGCGTTCCTCGATGCCGTCTAGGTTGCGCGGGCTCACGTCTGAGGTGATGACCACGTGTTTGCCAGCGTTGTGAAGCGCATTGAAAGTGTGGAAGAACTCCTCGAGCGTCTGTTCCTTGCCCTGCAGGAACTGGATGTCGTCGATGAGGAGCACGTCGACCTCGCGGTACTGACGCTTGAAGCTCAGCGACCGGTCGTCGCGGATCGAGTTGATGAAGTCGTTCGTGAACTCTTCTGAGTTGACGTACTTGACTCGTGTTTGCGGCTTGAGGTGTCGCGTGTAGTGGCCGATGGCGTGCAGCAGGTGAGTCTTCCCCAGTCCCGAGTCTCCGTAGATAAACAGCGGGTTATAGGTCTTACCAGGGGACTCCGCGACCGCGAGGGCGGCTGCGTGGGCAAACCGGTTGGAGGCACCGATCACGAACGTGTCGAAGGTGTAGCGCGGGTTCAGGTGGGGATCTTCGACCACGGCCGGCTTGGGTGGCGCGGGCTGGGAGGTGGGACGCTTTGGCGCGGACTCTTCGTAGTCGTCGGGCTCTGGGGCCGAACTCGGGGGAGGTGTCACTGACGAGTCAACAGTGACGCCGATGCGCACGTCACGCCCGAGCGCTTCCGACAGTGCTGCCGTGATGGGCTGTCGCAGGGTGGTCTCGACATAGTTCTTCGTGAAATCTTCCGCCACGGCGAGGAACACGTTGTCCTCGACGATCGCGAGGGGCTTGATCAAGCGGATGAAGGACTGATTCTGTGCGCTCAGATCCTGATCCGACAGGAGCCGTTGCGTTGTGCGCGACCAAATGGTCTCGATCGACTCCATGTCGTTGTCCCCGGCCATTGACCCTCCTTCACAGGTGTGGATATCCACACGGTTGTGCACAGCCGGTTGATACTGTGTCACGCATTCGTTACCCTCGCGCGGCGTGTCGCTCCCGAAGGTGTGCCGCCGTGTGGTGGAGCCTATCTTGTTCATAGTCTGCGACCAATGTGCCCGCCTGGATTTGACCATCGTCCTGCGTGCGCGTAACGTTAGTGCGCTGATTTGACCACCGAAATTTCAACGCATGGAGTGACCCGTGAGCAAGCGGACTTACCAGCCGAACAACCGCAAGCGTGCCAAGACGCACGGCTTCCGCCTGCGCATGCGCACGCGTGCCGGCCGCTCGATTCTCGCGACGCGTCGCCGCAAGGGCCGCGCGAAGCTGTCGGCGTAAGGTGCTTCCGGCTTCCTCTCGGATGACCTCGGGCGCGGACTTCAGGTTCGCTATGCGCGAGGGCACCAAGAGTGGCCGGTCCACCATCGTCGTCTACCTCAAGCAAACCGGCAATGCTGACAGCATCGCCGGTTTCGCTGTATCCAGAGCCGTAGGAGGTGCCGTGATTCGCAACCGCGTCAAGAGACGTTTGCGAGCGATCATGGCCGACCTCCTCCCCAGCCTGCCCAGCGGATCTGCTGTGGTGATCCGAGCCCTGCCAGCCAGCGCATCGGCCGATTACCAGGCATTATCCAATGATGTGGCTGATGCGGTCCGCACGTGTCAACGCAAGGCTGCCTTGGTATGACCGGGCGCCAGCTGTGGGACGCGGTGCGGCATCTGCCGTCGCTGGTGCTCGTGGCGATGATCCGCGCCTACCAGGTTGCGATCTCGCCGTTGCTGGGCCAGCGATGCAAGTACTACCCGTCGTGCTCGCACTACGGTCTGGAGGCGGTGCGTGTGCATGGCGCCGTCATTGGACCAGTGTTGGCGGCGTGGCGGATTCTGCGCTGCAACCCGTGGAGCTACGGGGGCGTTGATGATGTGCCGGCTAAGGGCGGCCCACTCTTTGCACGGCGCAATGAGACTTCCCACGAGACTCCGGTCTCACTATCGACACCGTAAGGACGTCACTTCCGCATGCTCGATACCATCATGTACCCCCTGGAGTGGTGCGTTGCCAACATCATGGTGGCGTGGCACTGGCTCCTCACGGCTGTGGGTCTACCTTCCGACTCAGGCACGGCATGGGCGCTGTCGATCGTGGGCCTCGTGGTCACGATCCGCATCCTGTTGATCCCGCTTTTCGTCAAGCAGATCAAGTCGCAGCGTGCGATGCAGCTCCTTGCGCCGGAGATGAAGCAGATCCAGGCGAAGTACCGCGGTAAGAAGGATCAAGCCTCCAAGGAGGCGATGCAGCGGGAAACGATGGCGTTGTATGCCAAGCACAAGACCAATCCGCTGTCGTCGTGTCTGCCCATCCTGATTCAGGCGCCGATCTTCTTCGCCCTGTTCCGGGTGCTGAACTACCGCATCGAGGGTGTTGATGAGGCCAAGCCCATCGGCATGCTGACGGAGGAACTCGCAGTCGAGGCCCACGACGCCACTATCTTTGGCGCGAAGCTGTCGGACAGTTTGGTGGGTACCTGGGGTCAAGGCGAACCCGCGGCCATCATCGTTTCAATCGTGCTGATCATCATGATGGTCGCGACGACCTTCACCACGCAGCACCAGATCACTCGCAAGAACATGCCGGCATCTGCGCTCGAGGGCCCCATGGCTCAGCAGCAGAAGGTACTCATGTACGCGCTGCCCTTCATCTTCGTGATCACCGGCCCGAACTTCCCCGTGGGTGTGTTGATCTACTGGACCACCACCAACGTGTGGACCATGGGCCAGCAGTACTACGTCATCAAACGTAATCCGACCCCGGGATCAGAGGCGGAGAAGGCTCTCAAGGCAAAGAAGGCTGAGAAAGCCAAGCGCAAGGGCCTCACGATCGAGGGCAGCAGTGAGGACGTGACGGTCCTCGAAGCACCTGAGCAGCCCCGTCAGCGACAGCAACCCAAGCGTTCCGGCTCGCGATCGCAGCGCAAGAAGGGTGGCGGCAATGCACCTCAGAAGCGCCCCGCGAATCCTCAAGACACCAGCTCTCCTGAGAGCGACAACAAGAAGGACTCCGATGACTGAACAGGACAAGGCCGGCCTCGAAGCTGAGGGCGACATCGCTGCCGACTTCCTCGAGGAACTCCTCGACATCTTGGATATGGATGGCGACATCGATATCTCGGTGGAGGCAGGGCGTGCCAAGGTCGCGGTGGTCTCTGAAGGACCCAACCAAGATCTCAAGCGTCTGGTGGGACCGGATGGTGAGGTCCTCGACGCACTGCAGGATCTTGCCCGGTTGGCAGTTCAGTCCGACACCGGACAACTCAGCCGCTTGATGCTTGACGTTGCGGACTTCCGTGCTGGGCGCCGGGAACGGCTTGCCGAGCAGGCGCGTGAGGCGATCGCCGAGGCGAAGGAATCCGGTCAGAAGGTGGCACTCCCACCCATGAACGCATTCGAGCGCAAGGTCGTGCACGATGTCGTTCTCGAGGCGGGCCTATCCTCCGAGTCTGAGGGCGAAGATCCGCAGCGTCACGTTGTGGTGTTGCCTGCGCAGAGTTGACGACGTTTCACGTGAAACGCGATGCGATTCGTCACTGTTTCACGTGAAACGCCCGGGCGAGAGTGGGTGTGGACATGAGTGATGAGACCGAGGTTCCGCCGGAACTGCGGACGCTCGCGAACGATCCTTTGAATGCTGATCCGAGCATCGAGGAGTACTTCGGCGACTCCTATGCTCGGGTGCGGGCATTCGCGGAACTTCTTGCCGACCAGGGTGTGCTTCGCGGACTCATTGGACCGCGGGAGTTGACTCGCGTGTGGGAGCGCCACATCCTCAACTCGGCCGCGGTGGTGCCATTCTTGGGCAAGGGCACCATCGTTGATATTGGTTCTGGAGCAGGGCTTCCGGGCCTCGTGATCGCAGCGATGCTCCCCGATCGACCCGTGGTACTCGTAGAGCCCATGGAACGCCGGACCACCTGGTTGTTCCATGCAGCGGAGCAGTGTGGGATCGACAACGTCACTGTGTTGCGCGGTCGTGCAGAAGAGGTGCGCGAGAGCGTCGAAGCCGACGTCATCACCGCGCGCGCTGTGGCATCGATCGACAAGCTAGTGAAGTGGTGTCTTCCTCTGCTGAGCCCCACGGGAAGCATGGCCCTCTTGAAGGGTCGCTCTGCGCCCGACGAGTTGGACCGGGGCAAGTATGTGTTGCGGCGCGCTGGGCTGACGGGAGCGGTCCACGAAGCGCCGACACTTGCTGGGCTCGAGCCGACCACTGTCGTGACGCTCTCGCGATCATAGTTTCCGGTCGGGAGCGGACCAGAGTTTTCCACCGCTTTGTCCACAGGGCATTTGTGCGGGAAAGTGTGGATATCTCACCCACTTATCCCCAGTTGGGCGTCAGTGTGGATGAGTGAACACCGCTCCTCGTCCGCCTCGTCTGGAACCGTTTCACGTGAAACCTTGCCGCCTCGCGGTGGCTCCCGGGGACCGATTCGCGTGAGCACATGCGCTGGTGGTTCATGCGGGGCACTGCCGTCGTCAAGGGTCCCGATGCCATCGTGAGTCGCGCCGCATTGTCGTCGTGAACCGGTCTGTACTCCCGTCGTGAGAGCTCGCGCGTTGGTCGTGGGTTGCACCGAGCTGCCCTGGACACACCATGCGTCAGTGGCCTGGGTCCCGCGGCGACGGGGCGGAGTGCCCGTACAACTCTGCCCAGAGCACATGTGCTCCGCGCAAGATCGTCCGTGGCTCCAGAGGCAGCCACACGCACCTTGCGCGGGACTGCTGCAGGGTCGCCCGCGATGGGTGAGCGGTGGTTGTGACGGCGCCTCGCGGGACTTACGGGGTGTGTCCCATGCCTGTGTGGCCGCCCGCAGCATGGCCCCCGGCCTGCTCGTCAATCGGGCCGCGCAGGCGCGAGGGCGCTGTGGTCCAGATGGGCTGCCCGCGCGAGCGCGAAGGCACTGTGGTGCGGATCGGCGGCGCGCCCGGGTAGGGGTTTGCCCAACGTACTGGCTCCATGAGGGGGCTTAGCCAGGGACTGGAAGGTCTACGTTTCACGTGAAACATAGCCCGCACGTCCGCCGACAGTGGATGCGCGCTGGCCGCGGGGCATGGCTTTATGCGTGAGCGCTGTGATGGTCGGTTCCGTCCGGACCCGGGCGAGTGGTGTCGGGCGAACCGGCCTTGTTTCACCGATCATGCATCGGCACCGTCGGGGCGTGTGCACACTTGTGGTTGTGGTTGTGGTTGAGGTTGAGGTTGTGGTTGTGGTTGTGGTTGTGGTTGAGGTTGAGGTTGACGTCGCGGGCGTGGGCAGCGGTTCAACGGGCCACCAGGGCCGGCGACAGCACTCGATTAGGCGAAGCCCCGGCCCGTGTTTCACGTGAAACAGTGCGCCGGCGCGCTCTCTCCGCGCTCACTATGCGCTGCAGCTGAGCGCCCATTGAATCGCGGAAGTGGTTCGTTCGCTCGCCGTCAGTTCCCCGACGCGGCGTGGAAGCTCCGCTCTACAGGCAATGCGGCCCAGACACGCGCTCTGGACGCGCGGCTTGGGTGGGGCGGGTTGGGTAGGGCGAATTGGCGACGCTCGCCGGACGGGGTGGTCGACATGCGCCACTCACGCGCCTCAGATTCTCATCTGCACGTGGCCTCCACAGTTGCCCAATCCCGTGTGACGCGCGATACGTGAGCGGGTAGAGTCATACCTCTGGAACCACGCTTGCGAGCAGGCGTGGTTTTGTCTGGAACAGATGCCGTCGAACGGGAGTATGTGTGAGCGTCCACGATCATGGAGTTGGCTCTACCTCGTACGACGCGACAGCAGACAACGTAGATGGCGCTGTTTCACGTGAAACAGAAGATGCCTTCGCCGGCCTCAACGACGATGCTGGAAGTCCCTTGGCGAACGAACTCATTGAAACAGAACGCAAGCGGCGGGCGCTGGAGTCGGCGGACTTCCCGCGTCCCACACGGACACGGATCTTCGCCGTCTCCAATCAAAAGGGGGGAGTGGGGAAGACGACCACGTCAGTGAACCTGGCCGCGGCACTCGCGCAGCGTGGCGCGAACGTGCTCGTCATCGACGCTGACCCGCAGGGAAACGCCTCCACCGCGCTCGGCGTCGACCACCGTGAAGGCACACCATCGATCTACGACGTGTTGCTGGATGACACCCCGATGGCCAAGGTTGCCCAGAGGAGCAAGGAAATCCCTAGCCTGTGGTGCATCCCGGCGACCATTGACCTCGCGGGCGCCGACATTGAGCTTGTCTCTGTGGTGCGCCGTGAGTTCCGCCTTCACGACGCGCTGCACGAGTTGCTGGAGGGCCCGGGTAAGAACCTCGACTACATCTTCATCGATTGTCCGCCCAGCCTGGGACTGTTGACTCTCAACGCCATGGTCGTCGCGCACGAGGTCCTCATTCCCATCCAGTGCGAGTACTACGCGCTTGAGGGTCTGACACAACTGATTAAGACCGTCGAGATGGTGCGCAAGCACCTCAACAAGCAACTGGAACTGTCGACGATCGTGTTGACCATGTATGACGCACGCACCAACCTCGCGCGTGAGGTCGCAAACGAAGTACGTTCGCACTTCCCCCAGCAGACCCTCGAACAGACCATCCCGCGTTCGGTTCGCGTATCGGAAGCACCGAGCTACGGGCGCACGGTCATCACACACGACCCGCACTCGAGCGGAGCGGTGGCCTACCTGGCCGTCGCCAAGGAAATTGCTGAACGCGGGGCTCCCGCCCAGCAGAATAGGGGTACGGCATGAGCCCAACGAAGAGGGGTCTAGGCCGTGGCCTGGGCGCACTGATCCCGGAACAACCCGCTGCTGACGCTGGTCCGGCCGCGGAACGTCCCCACGACGTCTTCTTCGAGTCGTCGAAGGCGAAGGAACCGGCACCCGAGCTGGTGCCCGTTCCCGGTGCGCGCTTTGCGCAGATCGACCCCCACTCGGTGACGCCAAACCCCAGGCAGCCGCGTGCAGTCTTCGATGAGGACGCGCTGGCTGAACTGGTGGGATCCATCAAGGAGATTGGCGTCCTCCAGCCCATCGTGGTGCGAACCAAAGATGACGGCGGCTACGAACTCATCATGGGTGAGCGCCGCCTGCGAGCATCCAAGGAAGCCGGCCTCGAGGCCGTTCCGGCCATTGTTCGCGACACTGACGACCACGACATGCTCCGCGACGCGCTCGTGGAGAACCTCCATCGCAGCCAACTGAACCCGCTCGAAGAAGCTGCGGCGTATCAGCAACTGCTCGAGGACTTTGGCATCACCCACGAGGAACTTGCGGAACGAATCTCTCGTTCGCGCCCGCAGATCACCAATACCCTGCGTCTATTGCGCCTGCCGTCGGTGGTCCAGCGGCGGGTGGCGGCCGGCGTGCTCTCCGCAGGCCACGCACGGGCGCTGCTCGGGCTCGAAGACCCTGCAGCGATGGAGCGCCTCGCCCAGCGGATCGTCGCCGAAGGGCTATCGGTGCGCGCGACAGAAGAGGCGGTCGCCTTGGGCGTCGACGGCGAGGAGCCCAAGAAAAAGGGCAACGTGCGCGCCGGTGGACGGACTCAGGCGCTCGATGATTTGGGTTCGCGTCTTGGTGATCGGTTCGAGACCCGGGTGAAGGTCCAACTTGGGAAGTCCAAGGGCCGTATCACGATCGAGTTTGCGACGGTCGATGACCTCAATCGGATCATCCACGAGCTCGACCCCAACGATCCTGGAGTGATGGGAGCGTGATTCTGGCGGAAAACTGGCTCGTTTTGCGCGAGTAAGGTCGTCAGAACCTCAGGAGAATCGCTCTCACAGAAAATCGGCCTCGCACATGCCATTTACCAGGCATGATGCGAAGCCGATTTTCTGGTTTTGGGGCCTAGCGGGCGGCCGCAGCCTCCACAATGCTTGCGTAGACGGTTGAGAGGTCAAGATCCGCCGCGACGACCGCCTGCGGGAACAGCGAGGTCTCCGTCAACCCCGGCGCGACGTTGATGTCGAACACCTGGGGGACTCCGTCGGCGTCGAGAATGATGTCGACGCGCGATAGGTCACGCAGGTGTAGCTCGCGGTGGACGGCTAGCGCCGCTTCTGTCACCACCGAAGTCTGCTGGTCATCGAGGCGAGCCGGCGCGAAGTACTCCACCCGGCCGGGGTTGTAGCGCGCGTCGAAGTCATAGGGACCATGGGCTGAGATCTCGACGGGCGGAAGCGCTCGGGCGGTGTCACCAGTGCCGAGGACGGACACCGCGACTTCCGTGCCCGTCACCGCCTTTTCGATGAGAGCAGTGGCATCGTAGGCAAAACAGTGCACCAACGCGCGGTTGAGATCTGACCGCTGATGCACCAACGAAACGCCGAGCGCGGATCCACCGCGAGCAGGCTTGATCGCGAGCGGCAAGCCCAACTTGGCGACCACCGCGTCCATGACCTGCTCCGCGCCCACCTCTCGGAACAGGCTCTGCGGCAGCGTCACGTAGTCAGGGGTCGCGACGCCCTCGCGTGCACAGACCGCCTTGGCCACCGATTTCACCCACGCCACACGGGCCTCGCGGGCGCGCGTGCCTACGTACGGCACATTGAGCATCTCAAGGAGTCCCTGCAGCGATCCGTCCTCACCGGATGCGCCGTGAAGCATCGGCCACACGACGCCGTCGCCCAGGGCGCTGATTGCGGGGATGAGGTCGGAGTCAACGTCATGGAGCGTGACCTTTGCGCCGGCATCCTTCAACGCCTCTTGCACGCGCCGTCCTGAGCGGATTGAGACATCGCGCTCGTGGGACAATCCACCGGCAAGTACCAGGACATTCATGCTGTCTCCCATCGCCTACGCCAAGTCCGGTGAGGGGAAGTCGACGGAGTCTCCGTCGTCGCCGCCGGATGTACCGAAAATCCTGACCGTCTCCATCTCCGCGTCCACCACCGAGGCGAGCCGCCGTACGCCTTCGCGAATGCGCTCGGGGGTGGGGTAGCAGAAGGACAGCCGCATGTGGTCAGATCCCTGCCCGTCCGCATAGAACGCGGTTCCGGATACGTACGCGACGCGAGCCGTCACCGCCCGGGGAAGCATCGTCTTGGCATTGAGGCCTTCGGGGAGCTTCACCCACACATAGAAGCCCCCGTCAGGAACATTCCACGATGCCTCCGGAAGGTGCTCCTCGAGCGAGGTGATCATGGCGTCGCGCCGCTCGCGATACTGAACCTGGAACTTCTTGATCTGGCCTTGCCAATCAAAGTGCTGAAGGTAGGCGCGGATGGCTAGCTGAGAGGCATTGGACGGGGACAAAATCGCGGCCTCCGACGCCAACACGAGTTTCTCGCGAACGGCGTGAGGAGCAACTGCCCAGCCAACGCGATACCCGGGAGCGAAGGTCTTGGAGAAAGACCCCAGGTAAATGACGCCATTCTCGCTCAACGACCGCAACGCGGGCATGGGCTCGCGATCGAAGCCCAACAGCCCGTAGGGATTGTCCTCAAGGATCAACACTCGATGCCGCTCGCAGATCTCCACGACCTGCGGCCGGCGTTCGGCGGACAAGGTCACGCCGCCAGGGTTGTGGAAGTTCGGCACGGTGTACAAGAACTTCACCCGGCGACCGGCAGCGGCGAGCTCGCCCAACGTCTTGTCCAGCGCCTCGGGGATCAGACCATCCGCGTCCATAGGAGTGTGCACTACGTCCGCCTCGTGGGCTCGGAACACCCCGAGCGCACCCACGTAGGAGGGCGCCTCAGCGACCACAACGTCGCCGGGGTCAAGGAAGATCGTGGACACCAGGTCGAGGGCCTGTTGAGAGCCGGTCGTGACCACGACGTCGTCCGGGTGCGCAGCGATACCCTCGAGCGACATGACCTCGGTGATCTGCTCGCGCAATCCCTCGTCGCCTTGACCGCCGCCGTACTGGAGGGCAACCTCGCCCTGTTCGAGGATGAGCCGTCGCGACATCTCGGACAGCTCTTCGAGAGGCAATCCGCCAATGTAGGGCATGCCGCCCGCGAGCGAGACGACCTCGGGCCGGCTGGCGACGGCGAACAGCGCGCGAATCTCCGAGGCGCGCATGCGGTGGGCGCGCGCGGCGTAGGAGTCGAACCACGGGTCCAGTCGTGTGCCGTGCCGGTCGGATGTGCTCATGGGAGCCAAGTCTTTCATGTGTTGGGGGCCGGATACGCGAAAAGCCGGGGCCACATGGCCCCGGCTTGGTCGCTTTTTTGTGAGCGACTTAGGCAAGTGCCTCGTCGAACAGGGTGGTGAGTGCGGGCTTGGGCTTGGCGCCCACCACTGACTTCACCATTTCTCCACCATTAAAGAACGCCATGGTGGGGATCGAGGTCACGCCGTACGCCATCGCCAGGTTGGGGTTGGCGTCCGTGTCGACCTTGACGATCTTCACGCGGCCGGCGTACTCCTCGGCAAGCTCATCCAGCAGCGGCGCAACCGCGCGGCAGGGACCGCACCACTCCGCCCAGAAGTCGACCACGACCGGGATGTCGGACTTAATGACTTCGTCCTGGAAGCTGTCCTCGGTCGCCGCTACAGGCGTGGTCACCACGGCGGCCGCGGGCGCTTCCTCGGGGACGACGACCTTGTGGTCGGAGGCCTCCGCGTCCGCGAGTCCATCAAGGTAGTGCTGCGCGTCCAGGGCCGCGGAGCAGCCGGAGCCCGCGGCGGTGATCGCCTGGCGGTAGCGGTTGTCGACAAGGTCACCGCACGCGAACACGCCGTCCACGTTGGTGGCCGTGGTGCGGCCCACCACCTGGACGTAGCCCTCAGCGTCCGTGTCGACCTGTCCGGTCACGAGCTCTGAGCGGGGAATGTGCCCAATCGCGACAAACATGCCCGTTGCGGGGATGGTCGACTCGGCGCCACTGACGCGGTCGCGCACCACGACGCCCGACAACTTGTCATCGCCCTCGAGGCCAAGAACCTCGGCGTTCCACACGAACTCGATCTTGGGGTCGTTCTTCGCACGGTCAGCCATGATCTTCGAGGCGCGCAACTCATCGCGACGGTGAACGACGGTCACCTTGGACGCGAAGCGCGTGAGGAACGTAGCCTCCTCCATCGCGGAGTCACCGCCGCCAATGACGACGACCTCTTGGTCGCGGAAGAAGAACCCATCGCACGTGGCACACCAGGACACGCCCTTGCCGGACAGGCGCTTCTCATCCTCAAGGCCCAACTCGCGATATGCGGAGCCGGTCGCGAGGATGATGGATTTGCCCTGGTAGGTCTTACCAAGCCCGGTGGTGACGGTCTTCACGTCCCCGGTCAGCTGCATCTCAGTGACATCGTCGAACTCGATCTGCGCGCCAAAGCGTTCGGCCTGGCCCTGCAGCGTTTCCATGAGCTCGGGACCCTGGATGCCTTCCACGAACCCGGGGAAGTTCTCGACTTCAGTGGTGTTCATGAGCGCACCACCGGCGGTCACTGAGCCGGCGATCACGAGCGGCTCAAGGCCCGCGCGCGCGGCGTAGATGGCGGCCGTGTAACCGGCGGGGCCGGATCCAACGATGATCAGGTTGCGAGTGTCGCTCACGGTACTTCCTTTATTGGCGGGCGGTGCAGGCGCAAATGCGTCTGGCTCGGTAACGAATCGTAGACGGGGATTCTTCCCACTCCAAGGCTCCGCTACCGCCTATTCACCTGACGGCGACGCCGACGGAGACGCGCTGGGGTACGACGGCGGCGAGTAGGTATACGACGGGTACGACGGTGGCGGGTTGTTGTAGAGGTCAAAATCCGGGTCAATGGGAGCCGCCAGCTCGCGCATCGCGATGACGACAATGATCACGACTGCCAGCAGCGTCAGTGCAAGGACAAGGGGGCCCACGTTGAGCGGAGCCGTGCGGTGCGCGCGGGCGTGAGCGCGCACGTGTGCTGACTCGAGCGCTTCATTTCCTGGCGCGAGCTTGCGGACACCACCGAGGACAGCCTCAACAAACGAGGGCTTGGGCCGAGCATTCTGTGCGTCGACAATGCCGTCCCAGGCACGCAGCGGTTCCAGCTTGGGGTCGGGCGGCGGTAGGGGCTCGTCGCGAGGCACTGCACGGGGAGTGGGCACCACCGCCGGGTGAGACTGGGATTGCTCGGCGGCCGCCGCGGCCTCGTGCAAGGTGTGCGGGGCGATCGCGATGTCGTGCGGCTCGGGCTGCGCGACCTCAGGCCCCGTGGTGGCATCGCCGTCCTCTTCAGGGGCGCTGCGTGCGCTAGGACTCGACTGGGCCGACCCTGGGGTGGCCGGAGAGCGGGGAGACAGCGGTGAGGCAGCAGTCGCGGCGGCCTTGCGTAGCCGCTGGACTCTGGCCGGGCCTAGGGCCGATGCGATGGTGCCCAAGGCGGTAGGCGGATCGCCCGCAATGGTGGCGTGGGTCAGCGCGGTCGCGCCGGTACCCAAGGAGTCCGGCACGTCCGGGGCCGTGGCGTCTGCCGCTGGTCGCCCCGTGACTGCCTCAAGGTACATACGGGACAGGGCCGCGGCATCGGCCTTCTCCGAGAGGTCGTCCGTGAGCCCAGCCTGCTGTGCCAGTACGCCGTCCACGCCGAGCCCAAGAACGATGACACGCCCGGCAGGCGACACCAGGAGCGCCTGCGGACGAATGTAGCCATGCGTGAGCCCAAACGCGCGCATGGACTCCAGCGCGCGCGCAGCCTCGCCGACGAGCGCGCCGACGACGTCGGGCTCTTCGCCAAAGCGGGCCAGCACCTGCTCACCAGACACGCCGCGGGGACGTTCGGAAACGATGTAGGTGACGGTGCCCTCGGAGTCCGTGTGGCGTCCCGTCGAGATGATGCGGGCAAAGCGAGCGTCGCGCACCTGCGCGGCCTTCACCGCTGCCTGGCGCACCGCCGTAGCGCCGTCGCCACGAATGATGTCGATGGTGACGCGCTGCGCAAGGCGAGTGTCATCGGCAATCCAGCGTTCAGTGCCAGGAAGATCGTGCTCCACCGCCTGCGCAAGCGTGAAACGACGGCCGAGCGTCGCGCCTACCTGCACCGTGGGGCCCCCTTCGGAGAGACTGAAGAACGTCCGCCCATCATATGGCGTGCGCCTGACATCAGCGCCGACGGAACCGCCGGACGATGGGTCCAGTAGCCTCATCGAACTCGCTGACCCGCAATGCCTTGAGCATGCCGGCGTACACCACGAGCATCACCGCGCCAGCCCCGAGGATCAACGTCGCGGCGGCGAACACGCCCGACCATCCCACAAAGCTGTCGAGGTCAGGCTTGATCCGCAGCACGAGCCAGCCCGCGACACCTGCTACCAGGCCGGCGCCAAGCGCACGGACGTGGGTACGCATGACAGCCCCGCCGCCTCCGCCGCCAAGCCGCGTGCGCAGGCCCCCTGCGCGCAAAAGCACGCCCGTCCAGTTGGACAACGCCATCCCGAGGCCCACGCCCACGGTCCACCAACGCGGGTCAGCGAACTCCTGGAACGCGTACGCGGTTGCTACCCACACCAGAGCCATGGGGATATGCATAAAGAAGATCGAGCGGGCCTCTTCGAGCGCAAAATACAGCCGCTTGATGAGCACAGTCGCGCCAAGCGGCACCAGCCCCAGCAGCAGGGCCACCATGACCTGTGCGACGGATTCGACCTCTTGCACGGACGCCGACGGCAGCGCCACGCGCACGAGCAGCGGCGCCACCACGATCATCGCAATCGTGGCAAAAATAGTGAAAACACCTGTGACCCTCAGGCCCCGCGACGTCCCGGAACGCAGGGCCCGAATGTTGCCCTTGACCGCGTAGCGCGCCATCCCGGTGTACATCGCCGTCACCAGGGAGACCGTGATCAGGGAGTGGGGCACTAAGTACAGGCTCAACGCTTGGAAGTACGCCATGTTGCCGGCGACGGCCGCGCCGCCCTCGATGCTCGCTGACGCGGCCACGCGAGTCACCAACGTCACCGCGACTTGCTCGACCAACACGGCGAGCAGGGACCACTTCGCAATGGTGCCGACGGCAGACAGTTCTCCCTTGGGGCCCCGCCACACCCAGCGCCAGCGGTACCCACCCCGCGCGAGCGGGATGAGCAGCACCAACGCTTGCATGGCGATGCCAAGCGTGGCGAAGCCCGCGAGCACGGCGATGCGTGTGGGAGTCCACTCGTCGATGGTCGCGAGATCTGCCCCGGGAACCTCTGGCAGGGCGTACTGGCCAAACATCGCGAGGTAGACACCGAGTCCTGCGATGGCGACCACATTGTTCAGCACGGGCGCCCACATGAATGGCCCAAACTGCTCGCGAGAGTTCAACACCTCGCCCAGCAGGGTGTACAGGCAGTAGAAGAACAGCTGCGGGATGCACCAGAACGAGAATGCCGTCGCCAGCGCCACCATCTCCGGCGGCCAGTTGTCCGTGTACAGGAGCACCCACAGTTGCGCTGACAGCGTCGCTACCACGGTCACCACGAGGGACAACACTGTGCCGATGGTGAGGATGCGGTCGACCGTGCGCTTGCCGCCGGTGCGCTGGAACGCGCGCACCATCTGCGGCACCAGCACCGCGTTGAGCACGCCTGCGGCCAGGATCGCGAACATCACGTTCGGAAGCCGGTTCGCGATGTCGTAGGCGTCCGCCGCCACCGTGTTGACGCCGATCGCCGCGACCAAGAGCGCGTTGCGAATGAGGCCGAGCGCGCGCGATGTCGCGGTGCCGGCGGCCATCACCGCCGTATTGCGACTAAGTGACTTGCGCGGAGGCGCGGCGCCGTCCTCGGGCGGTGCGGCGTCGGCGCTCATCGACAGTCCTCTCCGTCGCCGGAGGCATCGGCATCCTCGCGAGCCTCGCCAACCGTAACGTCCTCGTCCACCGCAGCGTCCTCGTCCACCACCTCGACTTCGGACGTCGCCACCTCGGGTGCGGCCTCTTCTGGGGCGGTCACGGCATCGGTCCTCGTGTCTTTGCGACCACGGCGGATGGTGCGGATCACCCCCGCGATCAGCAACAGCACGAGCACGCCGGTGAAGACCAGAGTCGCCGCAGTGCCCCAGTCGGCGCGCACGCGCACCTCAAACATCTGGGACTGGCCAATCTGCTGTCCCGAGTCATTCAACAGTTGCGCGCCGAGCTCGACGTTCGCGGAGGACACCGCGGACACCCCGACCATCGCGACCCGGGACTGCCCTGCCGGGATATCCACCTCGGTGACTTCCTCGACCACCAAGTTGGGCGAGTTCGACGTCAACTTCACCGCGACCGTCACGTCCCAGTCGAGGTCGTTGACAACTGTCACCGGCACTTCGCCATCCTGAGCGAGGAGATTGAGGTCTGACCCCGACGCGATGGACACGCCCGCCAACACATCTCGCGTGTCCTGCATGGCGGATGCGTACGCGATCTCGCGGCCAGCCGGACCCGCGCGCCCCGACAGCGCCACTACGTTGACAAGAGCGTCGCCCCAGCCGTCGTAAGCCGCGCGGGGATCAGTGGTGATGGTCGACAGGGTGGCGAGCGGCTCGAGCTGATCACCCAGGCTCAGTACCTGGTGGGATTCGAGGTCAGCGTCCGCGTCGCGGACCTGGTCCACCTCGAGGGCAGGGGCGTCCTCGTCGACCAACGAGGCGACATCGACTGCCTCCACCCACGGCAGGTCGCTCATGCGGGTGAGGAGGTCGCCACTTGATGGCGTGCGCAGCCACTCATCACCGGGGGCCAGCAGCGCGCCCTGCACCCCCGCCTGCGAGGCGAGGGCCGTCTCTGCGACCACCCTGCTCCACTGCGCCGGGGTGCCGGGCCGGTACGTGGCGACGGCTTCCGTGATCGCCTGATGGGGCAGCAGGACAGGAAGATCGCCATCGGGGGTCTCGACCACGGCCGCCGGGGCATCCCCAACAGCCTCGCGCGCATCGTCGAGACCAACCGTGCCTGCGAGCGCGACCATCGCCAACGCGCCCTGCTCCTGCGCGAGCGCGGCCGTCGAGCCGTCAAGGACAGCCGGGGCAGCAATCCACGGTGCGTCGAGCGAAGCGGCCAGCGAAGACGTAGGAGTGCGCTGCAGCGCAAATTCCAGCAACCGCGGGTCCTCTGCATGGGCGAGCGAGGTGAGATCGGGGTTGCCGGCGGGCAGCCACACCACCTCACGGTCGTAAAAGCCGCCGTCCAGCAGGGTGCCGTTGGTCATGAGCATCGGGTCTGCCGCGATCGACGCGGGCGTGTCCGCGACTGTCGCAATCACCTGCTGTGCGGCGGTGTCAGTACCGTCTGCGCTCGCCAAGGTCGCGAGGCTGAGCGTCTCGAGATCGCCGCCCGTCCATGTGGCCGCCAGCACGTCAATGACCTCGGTGCCAGACGGTGTGTGCGCGCTCACGGTGACGCCGTACACCCCGGCATCGCCCCCCAGGTCGACGTCGCCTGCCGTGACCGTGAATGCCCGCGATTGGTTCGCCGCGATCGTGACCCCAGCGGGCTCTTCGCTGTCCTCGTCAGACGAGCCGGCATCGGCCCCATCCGAGTCTTCCTCCGCCTCTTGCTCGTCCTCAGCCGGCTCCTCCACGGCAGGCTCGCGTGCAATCTCGCTCGCGTCCACGCTTGAGGGGTCATCAAGGAAAGCGGCCAACTCGGCGGACGTGCTGAGGGGCTCATCGGTGAGGTCAAGCACCAGCGAGACGTCCTCGAGCGGAGCGTTCGATGTGTTCTGCACCGTGGCGCCGACCTCAAGCGGGGAGGATTTCGTGAAGACGGCCGATGCCGTGGTCACCGACGCGCTGAGGCTCGCGATCTCCGTGGGCAGCGGCGCGGCGAGGGCCGCGGCGGGCGAGCACATCACCGCCGCGGTGACAGTCGCCGCGATGGCGGCACGCGCAGTCACGACTGCGGATTCAGCAACTCGATGGCGGCCTGGGCCATCTTGCGCTCGTTGGGGTAGGCCAGGCGCTGGCGCAAGTCATCAACGGCAATCCACTCCGCCACCTCAGCCTCCTGGTCCGGATCGTTCTCGGTCGTGATTGTGCCGCCCTTGGCCTCGAGCAAATAGTGGTGAACGACCTTATGCACGCGCCGGTCGTCCCCCGTAAACCAATAGTCGATGATGCCGATGGGCTGGATGATCTCGGCATCAATGCCGGTCTCCTCTGCCACCTCGCGGATCGCGGCGTCCTCCGGCGTCTCGCCGGCTTCAATGTGGCCCTTGGGCAAGCACCATTCGAGGCGACCGGCCCTGTTGCGTCGGCCAATGCATGCCACATACGCGCAGCCATCGGTGACCTTGACGACGATGCCGCCCGCGGACGTTTCATTGGACACTGGCAAGTGGGACGCCCGTTGCGCCGCGCTGTCGCGGCGCTGCCTCAATGAGGCACCGCCGGGAGGCGGGGGTGCCGGAATGGGGCGCGGCACGGGCGGACGAGGCATGCGCCAACTCTAACGAGCGCGTGCACCTGGTGGGCGCATCCGCGCGGAGCCGTGCGGGGGTCGTGCGTGATCTGGGACCATAGTCAACGTGAACCCACCTCCCGTGCCCTCGTACGACGTGCTCCGTCAGCGCGCCACTGCACTGTGGGACGCGCTGCCGCCAGAGATTTTCGACCTCGCAGCTGCCTTTGACGGTGCCGGGCACGAGTTCGCCCTGGTGGGAGGACCCGTTCGCGACGCGTTCCTGGGGCGGTCAAGCTCGGACCTCGATTTCGCGACGTCCGCGCGGCCGGATGAGACGGAACGGCTGCTGCGTACGTGGACGCGCTCCACGTGGGACGTGGGCCGGGAGTTCGGCACCATTGGTGGTCGCCGCGGCGACCTTGTCGTGGAGATCACGACCTTCCGCGCTGACGAGTACGACGGCCTGACCCGCAAGCCCGTGGTGGCCTTTGGCGACTCGCTCGACGGCGACCTCGCCCGTCGCGACTTCACCATCAACGCGATGGCGGTGCGGCTGCCGGCCAAGGAATTTGTCGACTTGCACGGCGGTCTCGAGGATCTCGCTGGGGGGCTGCTACGCACACCCATTGAGCCGGAGATGTCGTTTGCGGATGACCCGCTGCGGATGATGCGGGCGGCACGGTTCGCGTCGCAATTGGGGTTTGAGATTGAGCCCGCAACCTTTGCGGCGATGGCGCGGTTGGCCGAGCGGATTGGCATTGTGTCCGCCGAACGTGTGCGCGACGAACTGTGCAAGTTGCTGGTCGGCGCTTACCCGCGGGCGGGGCTGGGGGCGCTGGTCGATGCCGGGCTTGCCGACGTGGTGCTGCCAGAACTACCAGCCCTCAAGCTTGAGGTCGACGAGCACCACCACCACAAGGACGTCTACGAGCACACTCTCACTGTCGTGGAGCAAGCGATCGACCTGGAGACTGGGGCTGAAGGTGCCGTTCCAGGACCCGACCTGGTGCTCCGCCTCGCGGCGCTGTTGCACGACATCGGCAAGCCCCCCACGCGACGGCTGGAGCCCGGCGGCGGCGTGAGCTTCCACCACCATGAGGTCGTGGGAGCCAAAATGACGCGCAAGCGGATGAAGGCCCTGCGCTTCGACAAGGACACCATCAAGGCGGTGTCGCATCTTGTCGAGCTGCACCTGCGCTTTCACGGATATGCGGATGCGCGCTGGTCGGATTCAGCGGTGCGGCGCTATGTCACGGATGCCGGCGACCAGTTGGAGCGACTCCACCGCCTCACGCGTGCGGATGTCACGACCAGGAATCGACGCAAGGCCGACCGGTTGTCGTTTGCCTACGACGACCTGGAGGCGCGCATCGCGGAGTTGCGCGAGCGGGAGGAGATCGACGCGATCCGCCCCGACCTGGATGGCAACCAGATCATGGAGGCGCTGGGCATTGGGCCTGGACGCGAGGTGGGGCTCGCCTACAAGCACCTGCTCGAGTTGCGCATGGAGCACGGGCCGCTGGGCGAGGAGCGCGCGCTCACCGAGTTGAAAGCCTGGTGGGCTGACCAGCAGTAGAGTGAGGCTGCGCGACGGCACGTTGCGCTTCGCTACATCACTCAAGTGGGGGGTAAGACGTGGATCCGTTTCGCGCCATCGGGCGTTGCTGTCGCCACTATGCCGACTTCAAGGGACGCGCGCGCCGCAGCGAGTTCTGGCCGTTCTACGTGTTCACCATGATCGCGGGACCGCTCGCTGTACTGGCCATCGCCCTCCTTGGCGTGTTCCTTGCCACCAACGTTCTGGGGACTGATGTTGACGGCGACGGTACCTACTCGTCGGAGGAACTCAACGTCCCCGTGATGGTGTCCGGGTTCGTGTTGGCCGGGCTCGCCTATGTAGCGCTGCTGATCCCCACGCTCGCCGCGTGGTCACGACGCCTGCACGACATGGGTCAGACGGCTGGCTGGTTGTTCCTGTGCTTGATCGGCTTCTCGATCGTGCCGTTCATCATGGCGTTCTTCCAGTCAGAGCCTGTGCCGAACCGCTACGGACCGGTCCCAGAGGGCATCCGCCCGTTGGCCGCGCCCGGACAGTACGCGCCAACCACCGCATAAACGGGTTACCGAGCGGGCGTCCTTGCGGGCACCTCGCGGGCGTGCCGGGGCGACATCGCGTATATCGCGGCGACTCCCAGGTACAGGACCACGACCACTCCCATCACGGTGCGCGAGTAGCCAGAGTCAGGGAGCGTGAGCCCCGCCACCACGGCGGAACCGATGAACGCCACGTTGTAGGCCATGTCGTACAACGTGAATGCGCGGCCGCGATATTCGTCCTCGGTGTCTCGCTGCACGATGGTGTCCACCGCGATCTTGGCGCCCTGAACAGCGAAGCTCACGATGACCGCGGATAGCAACAATGCCCACGCGGCATCAGACACGACCAGAATCAGTTGCGCGATCGCGCCCACGCCTAGGCACACCAGAATCCACGTTCGGCGCTCCATCCGTGCCCCTAGTGTGGGGGTGAGGATCGCAGCGAGCCCAAACCCGACCGCAGCAAACGCCACCACGATCGTGAAAGCCCCCAAGGCCTGTTCAGGGTGGTCGGGGTCGCCCAGCACGTGGCGGGAAATCAGGATCGACGCGACAAACAGCAGTCCGTACAAGAGTCGCTGCGCGGACATCACTCCCAACGCGTGAAATGGGGTGCGGCGGGCATAAAGGTAACGCACACCGTCGCTCAGTTCGCGGGTAAGCGCCTTGATTTGGGCGCCCATGTGCAGCCGTTCCAAGGGATGCTCGGGGCCCAGATCCGTGCGCCCTATTAAGGTGACCGACCACGACGCCATGCCAAATGCGATGGCCGAGCACACGAGCGCGGTGAAGGCCAGGCTGGCGTCGGTCGCGTTGGGAACGACGAACGTGACGATGCCTCCCACGGCTCCGCCGATGGCCGCAGCAATGGTGCCCAGGGTGGGCAGCACAGAGTTGGCGGGCAGCAGGGCGTCGGGCGGGACGATGCGGGGGAGACCAGCCGTCATTGCCGCCAGGAGGAAGCGGTTGACAGAGAGGGCCAGGAGCGCGAGCACGTACAGCGACCACAGGGGCCAGTCGCCGACGAGCGCGACACAGATTGCGGCAACGAGGACGAGCCGCACGAGGTTGCCGACGAGCAGGATGCGTTGGCGCTGCCAGCGGTCGATGAGCGGCCCCACGAAGGGGCCCACGATGGTGAACGGCGCCAGCAGGATTGCGAAGCCGGCGGCGATCGCCTCAGGGGTGGAGGCCGTCGTGGGATCGAAGAAGAATGCTGCGGCGATGCCGACCTGGAACATGCCGTCGCCACCTTGAGACAGCAGCCGCGCATAGGTGAGGCGGCGAAACCCCGGAAGGTGCCACAGCTGGCGAACGTCGGAGGCGAGAGACACGCAGTCAGCCTAGGGCGCATGGGCCTGCCAGACTGTCACCCATGAGCTTTGGCGACGCGATTGTGGCGTGTGTGAAGAAGTATGCAGTGTTCTCGGGGCGCGCGCGGCGCAGCGAGTTCTGGTGGTTCTTCCTCGCGGTCCAGCTCGTGGTGATCCCACTGACCTTCGTGGGCAGCATCATCATGGCGTCCGGATTGGCCCCCGTGGCTGAGCAGATGAGCGACGACGGGACGGTGCCTGCCGGTGCGGCAGAGGACATCAACTGGCTGCCGATTTACATTGGCCTCGCCTTCATTGTGTTGATCAACTTGGCGTTGCTGCTACCGGTCCTTGCTGCCATGTCCCGACGCATGCACGACCTCGGCACCAGCGGCGCATGGGTGCTGTTCACATTCATTGGCCTGGGGATCATCCCGCTCGTGATGTGCGCACTCCAGGGCCGGCCGGGCGACAACGATCATGGGCCGGATCCGCGCGCTGTCGCCGCGTAGCCGTTCTACCGCGGGCACCTGTGCTTTATTCCACCGTTCACGCAACGTGAAAGCGCATGCGCTGACGGCACAACCTTGACATGGTGGACGTATGACTACACCACAGCGCATCGCCATTGTGGGCGGCCACGGCAAGGTCGCCCAGCAGCTCATTCCTATCCTCGTGGGTCGCGACCGCACCGTGGTGCCGCTCGCGCGCCGCGAGGAACAACTCATTGAACTCGCGGCCAAGGGCACGGCGCCCGTGCGGCTCGATATCGAAAATGCCAGCGAGGACGACTTCGCTCAGGCATTCGCCGACTGCGATGCCGTGGTTTTCGCGGCGGGCGGCGGGCCAGACGGCAACATCGAACGCAAGCGCACCGTGGACCTTGAGGGTTCGCTGAAGTCGATCGCGGGCGCCAAGAAGGCGGGCGTCAAGCGGTTTGTCCAGGTCTCGGCGATCGGGGTCGACGACCCGCTCCCTGATGACACGGAGCCCGTGTGGAAGGCGTACGTCGAGGCTAAGCGTGACGCGGACGCGGCGTTGAGGGACTCCGACCTGGACTGGACCATCATCCGTCCTGGTGGCCTCACGGATGACGCTCCCACCGGACTGGTCCAGGTGGCACCGGAGGTGGAGCGCAGCACGGTCTCGCGTGCGGACGTGGCGCACGTCGTCGCCGACTGCCTTGACCAGGACGCCACGATCGGCAAGCAGTGGGAACTGATCGAGGGCTCCACCGTGGTCCTCCGCGCCATCCAAGCGGCCGCGGAGAACTGATCCCGGGCATCGGCCCGTTGAACGTTCCCGGTGCCGCGCTCACTCTCGTTGTGTCCCCTCCGCCGCTGAAGTGGCACAAAACGCCCGTTCAGGGGTCGTAAAACAGCCAAATGGAGCCATGTGGCGAGGGGCGCGCTGACACAGCAAAGCCCGGGCCGCCACCACACTGGCGGCCCGGGCTTTGCTTTCCGGGGACTGCTTAGCGCTCGATCTCACCCGCGATGAAGGCCTCGAGCTGGGCGCGGCCCTTCGAGTCCTCCATCTGCACCGGCGGCGACTTCATGAAGTACGTCGCGGCGGAGAGGATGGGTCCGCCAATGCCGCGGTCCTTGGCGATCTTGGCGGCGCGGATGGCGTCAATGATGATGCCGGCCGAGTTTGGCGAGTCCCACACCTCGAGCTTGTACTCGAGCGACAGGGGCACCTCGCCGAAGGCCGAGCCCTCGAGGCGCACGTAGGCCCACTTGCGGTCGTCGAGCCACGCGACGTAGTCCGACGGGCCGATGTGCACATCGCGGCCATCCTTGATGCCGCTGAGCGGGCCGGTCAGGTTGGAGGTCACGGCCTGCGTCTTCGAGACCTTCTTGGACTCCAGGCGCTCGCGCTCGAGCATGTTCTTGAAGTCCATGTTGCCGCCAACGTTGAGCTGGTAGGTGCGGTCCAGGCGCACGCCACGGTCCTCGAACAGCTTCGCCATGACGCGGTGCGTGATGGTCGCGCCCACCTGCGACTTGATGTCGTCGCCCACGATCGGGACGCCAGCGGCCTCGAACTTCGCAGCCCACTCGGGGTCGGAAGCAATGAACACGGGAAGGGCGTTGACGAAGGCCACGCCGGCGTCGAGCGCGCACTGGGCGTAGTACTTCGCGGCCTCTTCGGAACCCACGGGCAGGTAGCAGACCAGGACATCAGCCTCGGTGTCCTTCAGGACCTGCACCACGTCAGCGGGGGCCTCGTCGGACTCGACGATGGTCTGGCGGTAGTACTTGCCCAGGCCGTCGAGCGTGACGCCGCGCTGCACCTGGATGTCCGTCTTGGGGACGTCGCAGATCTTGATGGTGTTGTTTTCGGAGGACTCGGTGGCTTCCACCAGTTCCTTGCCGACCTTGAGCGAGTCGACGTCGAACGCCGCCACGAACTCGATGTCCGAGATGTGGTAGTCGCCGAACTGCACGTGCATGAGCCCGGGCACGGTCTCATCTGCCGGGGTGTTCTTGTAGAACTCCACGCCCTGAATGAGCGACGTGGCGCAGTTGCCCACGCCCACGATGGCAACGCGAAGTGAAGCCATGATTTCTCCTTAGTTGTTGTCTCCCGCGGAAGCGGTGTGGTGGTCGGTTCCGCGGGGTGCGGACCGTTCGTTTTCGATGAGCTTGTCGAGCCACTCGACCTCACGCTCCACGCGTTCGAGGCCGTGGCGTTGAAGCTCGGCGGTGTAGGCGTCGTGGCGGTCGCGCATGCGAGCCAGGCCTTCGGCGACCTCTTCCAGGCGTTCGGCCAGGCGGGTGCGGCGTCCTTCCAGGATGCGCAGCCGGGTGGCCGAGTCGGTCTTTCCGAACAGTGAGAAGCGCACGTCGAAGGTTTCGTCGTCCCATGACGATGCGCCGGAAGACGCGAGCTCATCCGCGAGCCGTGCCTGACCCGCCTCCGTGAGGCGGTAGGCGATGCGCGAGCGCTTGGAGCCGCCGGCGCGGACCGCGTCAGCCTCCGACTCGTCCGCAGCGATGAGACCCGCGCCAAGCATGCGCTTGAGGCACGGGTAGAGCGAGCCGTAGCTGAGGGCGCGGAACGGGCCGAGCTCCCCGCCAAGGCGCTTGCGAATCTGGTACCCGTGCAGCGGCTGTTCGGCGAGCATGCCAAGGATGGCGAGCGACAACACGTCGGTCTTGGCCACCACTTCTCCTTGTGCGCTGCGGTCACGGACAAACCTCGCGAAGAGGTCGACGTTCACCATAGCAGAGCGTTGTATCGCCGCGATACATCGCGGTCCACGTCCGTATACTGACGGCACGAGGACGCGCCGGCGACGATTTGCGCCCCTTGAGCGTTAGAGCAGGAACACGGGGCCGGACCAATCAGGTCGCCACACGCCGGCGTTGGCCCCGACCGCGACACCGACTTCTTAGGGTTGACACTGTGACCGACAGTTCGAAGACACCGCAGCGCCGTTCGACGCGCGTGCCCACGGGCGCTCAGCCGACCCGCGCGACGACGGGCGTGCAGCGCGCCGCGAACGGCAAGCCCGCCAATGGCCTTCCTCCGTGGGGAGCCACGGGCGCGCAACCGGTGAAGCCTGCGAAGAAGACGGGCGCAGCGGGCGGCGGGACGGGCGGCAACGGCGGCTCAGGCGACGACAAGGACAAGGAGCCTTTGGGCTGGAAGGGCTGGATCAAGCGCATTCTGCTGTGGCTGCTGATTTTGCTCTTGTCCGTCACGATCATCGGCATCGTGGCCCTGATCATCGTGTACTCGCGCCTTGAGATCCCTGAGCCGGACGACTTCGCGCAGGCGCAGGCCTCCGTCTTCTATTACGCGGACGGTGAGACGGAGATGGCGCGGCTCGGAGTCGCGGACCGTGAGTCCGTGTCGATCGAGGACATCCCCGAATACGTGCCGCAGGCGTTCGTCGCCGCAGAAGACCGCACTTTCTACACGAACTCCGGCATCAACATCCCGGGCATGCTGTCGGCGTTGTGGGACACCGTCGTGCACGACAACCCCCGCGGCGGCTCCTCCATTACGCAGCAGTATGTCGAGCGCTACTACGTGGGCGAGACCACGACCTCGATCCCCGGCAAGATCAAGGAAACGCTGCTCGCGCTCAAGATCGACTCCCAGCAGTCCAAGGACGAGATCATCGAGAACTACATGAACACGATCTACCTGGGCCGCGGCGCCTACGGCATCGAGGCGGCCTCCCGCGAGTTCTTCGACAAGCATGCTGCGGACCTGTCGATCGAGGAAGCGGCGATGCTCGCTGGCATTGTTCCCGCGCCCAGCGCGTGGGACCCGGCGATCGACCCGGAGAAGGCAGAGGACCGCTGGAACTACGTCCTAGATGGCATGGTCGACACCGACTACCTCAGCCAGACGGAGCGCGACCAGATCACCCAGTTCCCTGAGACCATCGACCCCACCAACGAGGACACCTTCGGTGGCACGCAGGGGTACATCCTGCAGGCCGCGTTGGAGGAGGTCGCGGAGGACACCGGGATCTCGCGCGAAGAGGTCGAGTCGCAGGGGTACACCATCATCACGACCATCATTCCGGAGCACCAGGAGGCCGCAGAGGCCGCCGTGGCCGACATGCCTGACGACCACGACGAAAAGCTCCAAGTCGCGGCCGTGACCGTCGAGGCGGACACGGGTGCAATTACGTCGATGTATGGCGGCGAGGACTACCTCGCGCGTCAGCGCAACGCCGTCACCCAGGACGTCGCGCAGGCGGGGTCGACCTTCAAGCCCTTCGCCCTGGTGGGCGGCCTTGAACGCGGCATCGGCCTCGACTCCGAGTACCTCGGCAACAACGAGATGGAGTTCGACGGCTTCGACGAGCCCGTGCGTAACTTTGGCGGCGTGAGCTATGGGGTCGTGGACCTGGTCGAGGCCACGCGTGACTCCATCAACACTGCGTACGTGGGGCTGTCCGAGGATGTGACGCCGCAGGTGGTCATGGATACCGCGATTCGCGCTGGCCTCCCGGAGGACACTCTGGGCCTCGAGGCGAACGCGGCCAACGTGCTCGGCACCGCGTCGCCGCACGCGCTGGACATGGCTTCCGCTTACGCCACCTTCGCGACCGGAGGCGTCAGCACGGAGCCGTACCTCGTGGCATCGCTCACCGACCGCGAGGGCGACGTCGCGTATGAGCGCGACAACGAGGGCGAGCGCGTCTTCGAAGAGGACGTCATGGCGGACACCACCTACGCGATGCAGCAGGTGGTGGAGGCAGGCTCGGGCGTCACTGCCAAGCAGCTGGGACGCCCGCTGGCCGGGAAGACCGGTACGTCAAACGACAACCGCTCGGCCTGGTTCGTAGCCTTCTCCCCGCAGATTGTGGGCGCCGTGTCGCTGTACCAGGTGGGCGAGGACGGCTCCACGGAGATGATCACGCCATTTGGTGGCTTCTCCGAGATCACCGGTTCCACCGTGCCTGCCGCGGTCTGGACGGCGATGATGGGACCCATCTTGGAGGACTACCCGATTGAGGAGTTCCCCGAAAGGGCCAACGTCGGCACTGCCGAACGTGTGACCCCCACGGAAACCGCGTCGCCGAGCGGAAGCCCCACGCCCACGCCCACCCCGACTCCGACGCCGACCCCGACGGAGACGACTGAGGCGCCTGAGCCGGAGCCAACGGAGACCGAGACCACAGAACCGCCTGAGCCGGAGCCGACGGAGACGGAAACTACGGAACCGCCCGAGCCCCAGCCAAGCGCTGAACCTGACGCTGGCGGCGGGGACGGTGGAGGTGTCGCGCAGCCGGATCCGACCGTGACGCCGGCGGTGCCGTAGGCGTTAGCGCCGGAGCGCGCGCTTGGCCTTGAGCGCCCACCCCAGCAGCCGGTAGCGCAAGGGTTTGAGCGCCACGTCCCACGCGGGGTCCACGTACACGATCTCGCCGAACTGCTGCTTGAATTCGCGCACGCCCATGAGGGTAGGCGCGCGGTCGGAGCCCACGCCCATGAGGTCGTACTGCGTGACGCCCTCGGCCTTGAGCGCGGTGATGATCTCCCACTTGAGGCGCACCGCGGCATTGGTGTCGCGTGCCTCGGTGTTGCCGGCGGCGTAGGTGTCGCAGCCAGCGTTGTCGTACACAGTCGACAGCACCCAGGACACGGCGCGACCAGGCGTGAGATCGCCGTCCTTGCCGGTGTCGTGGCGGCGAGCCACCCACAGGCGCACGTGCTCGCCGAGCGATTCCAGCATCTCGAGGTACACGGATGCGGGGAAGATCCCAAAGCCGTCGCGTTCGGCGGTCTCGCGGTAGATCGCGTAGAGCTCCTCGAACTCCTCCGGTGTACACCCGGACTCCTCGGTGACGGTCATCGCCTCATCCTTGAGGGTGCGACGGACCTTGTAGCGGCCGCGCTTGGAGAAGCTGGCGAGAATCTGGTCCTCGTCCGGCGTGAGGTCAAGGATGATCGTGTGGTCGTACGTGACGGTCTGGAGAAGCTCGTGCAGGTCCTTCGCGGGATGCTTCGCGTGAAGTCGCACAAAGGCCGCCCACGGCGCCTCCTGGCGGAGGTAGTTCACCAGGGCGCTGCGGACCAGGCGCTCGCGGTCGGGCGTCTGGTCGGTGAGCCAGACGGGTCCGTGACGGGCCCACAGGTAGCGAAACCCCCGGCCTTCGTAGGCGCTCAGAGAGATGACGGCTACCGGCTCATCCCCGGCCGTGATTTCGAGGCGTCGCCAGTGCTCGCGCCCCTCCACGGCCGCGTCGTACGCGTCCCACGCGGGGCCCTGCTCGATGGGCACGGGGTGGTCCCCTGTCCGTGCGAGCGCGACAAAGTCGTCGGTCGAAATCTCTGAGATGCGGAGGGTGGCTGTCACACCCACGAGCCTAGACGGCCCCGCTCGGCGCAGCGACGTGCCAGGCCGCTCAGAATCCTGTCTCGGTGGGCTTGGGGTAGTAGGTGCGGTACTTGCGGGCCAGCCGGAAGTCGAGCGCGCGCACGTACAGGCGGCGCTTCAGCGAGCCGTCGGCGGAGTACCGCAACGGGTGGGCGACGCCATGGCGGCGTTTGGCGTCCGTGACCCGCTTGCGCAGGGCGGGGTCAAGCAGGTAGCGCAGGAGCAGGCGGAAGGGGACGACGGAGTACAGCACCGTGTGTGCGGGCTTGGCGGGACGGGCCGATGCCGGGGCTGGGTGGGCGTCCCCGAGCAGGTCGTGCGCCACTGGTTCCGCGACGTTGGCGCCGGCGGCCGTGACGTAGAAGTTGTTGCGGCCAATGCGGGGGTTCATCTCGAAGAACACGCGTTCGCCGGTGCGGCTGGAGATCTTGTAGTCGAAGTTCGCGAAGCCCGTGTAGTTCGCGGCGTCCAGGAAGCGGCGCGCGTCGTCGAGCGCGTCCTCGTCGAGCTCGGTCAGGATTGCGGCGGGGATGCCGAGTGTGCCGGGCGTGTGTTCCTCGAGCAGGACCTGCCCGCCCGCCAGGAGCGTGACCTCGCCGGACGTGGACCGGTACGCGGTGAGTGAGCGCATGTGGGTCTCATCGCCAGGCACGAACTCCTGCACGAGGAACTCGCTCGGGTAGTCGCGCTCGTCGAGCGCCTCCAGCACGGTCGCGACCTCGTCCTCCGACTCGAAGTGATGGATCTTGTGCTTGCCGGGGAAGTCCACCTCAAACCAGTCGGCGCTCGACGCCGGCTTCCCAATCAGCGGGTATGCCAGACCCCTGTCACGCAACTGTGCCAAAGCATCGGCCGGACTGACGGCGCCACTGTTCCAGGCATCGGCCGTAAAGCCCACGTCAATCGTGAAGGGGGTGCGAATCCCCAGCTCGTCGCACACCCGCGCGAACGTGGTCTTGGAGGACACCCGGTCAAAGGCGCCCAGGTCACACAGCGGGAGCTTCCAGCGCGGGTCCAACTCCCCGCGGCGTTCCGCAATCATTCGCACTGTCCAGTCAAGGTTGGTGAACAGAATCAGATCGTGGTCGGGGTGCTCGGCGGCAAAGGTGTTGAGGTGGGCCACGATTGCGTCAGGCGAGTCCATGCGCGGCTCCGGCACCCACTCGACCAGGGTCGAGTAGCGCATAAACGTCGTGACGACCTTGGACATGACCATGGGCTTCCAGCCATAGCGCTCATGCCCCGCGCGCAAAAAAGCATAGACGCCAATGTCGCCCCCAAGTCCCAGAACAATCACGGGCCGGTTGGTCTGCGCAGTCTCACTCACCGGGCCAGCATAGATCGTGCGCCAGCCGGGGCACCGGGAGATTCCTCACAGCCGCTGGCGCCACGTCGGTGCCGCGAGGTATCCTGGCCTGCGCTCGTCTTCACCTACCTGGGTGAGTCGGCGAGCAAGCATCAACCCTCCTGCCACGGAACGTCCGTGGCCGCACAGTCCAAAGGAGGTGGGTTACTCGATGCGTCAGTACGAAATGATGGTCATCCTCGATCCCGAGGTGGACGAGCGTACGGTTCAGCCGTCGCTCGACAAGTACCTGAACGTGGTTACGACCGACAAGGGCACCGTCGACAACGTCGACATCTGGGGCCGCCGTCGTCTGGCCTACCCGATCAAGAAGAAGAACGACGGAATCTACGCGGTGATCAACTTCACCGCCGAGTCCGCCACGGCCAAGGAGCTCGAGCGTCAGCTGGGCCTCAACGAGTCGATTCTTCGCACCAAGCTGCTGCGTCCCGACGCCAAGTAGCACTGATCCCGACTGCAACCAAGTACTCAACACGAAACCAAGGGGAATACACATGGCAGGCGAAACACCGATCACCGTTGTCGGCAATCTGACGGCTGACCCGGAACTGCGTTTTATCCAGTCCGGCGCCGCTGTCGTCAACTTCACGGTGGCTTCGACGCCGCGTACCTTCGACCGCCAGTCCGGCGAGTGGAAGGACGGCGACACCCTGTTCATGCGTTGCTCCCTGTGGCGAGAGGCCGCGGAGAACGTGGCTGAGTCGCTCACCAAGGGCACCCGTGTCATCGTGACCGGCCGCCTGGTGCAGCGTTCGTTTGAGTCCAATGGTGAAAAGCGTTCGGTCGTTGAACTTCAGGTCGACGAGGTTGGCCCCTCGCTGCGTTACGCCACCGCGAAGGTGAACCGTACGCAGCGCTCGGGTGGCGGCCAAGGCGGCGGTGGCGGTTTCGGCGGCGGTGCGCCGGCAGGCGGTTCCTCGAACGACCCGTGGGCCACGGCCCCGGCGTCCGACGAGCCCCCGTTCTAAACACTTCATCCACTTCAGGAGCATTAAGACATGGCTAAGCCAGATATTCGCAAGCCGCGTAAGAAGGTGAACCCGCTCAAGGCGGCCAAGGTCGACAAGGTCGACTACAAGGACACCGCCCTGCTGCGCAAGTTCATCTCCGACCGCGGAAAGATCCGTTCGCGCCGCGTGACCGGCGTGTCCGTCCAGGAGCAGCGCGAGATCGCGCGTGCGATCAAGGTCGCCCGCGAGATGGCACTCCTCCCCTACGCCGGCTCCGGCCGCTGATCGGGGGTCAGACAATGGCAAAGCTCATCCTGACCCACGAGGTCTCTGGCCTCGGCATCGCCGGCGACGTCGTTGACGTCAAGGACGGTTACGCACGCAACTACCTGGTTCCCCGCAAGCTGGCCACCCCGTGGTCCGCTGGTGCGGAGAAGCAGATCGACGCCATGCGCAAGTCGCAGCGCGCCAAGGAGATCGCTTCCGTCGAGGAGGCACAGGCTGCACGCAACACGCTGCAGTCCGCCCCCGTCAAGGTGGAGGCCAAGGCCGGCAAGTCCGGTCGCCTCTTCGGCGCTGTGACGCCGGCCGACATCGCCGACGCAATTGGCGACCGCGCGAAAGTCGACAAGCGCCGCATCCACATCGGCCAGCCCATCAAGGCGCTGGGCGAGTACACGGTGAACGTCTCCCTGCACGGTGAGGTCTCCGCGACCGTCGCCGTTCAGGTGGTCGCCGCGAAGTAACGCGCTTCACACGCGAGGGCCCCGGCCCGCGACTCCTCACGAGGGGTTGTGGGCCGGGGCTTTTGCGTTGGCCCTTGGGCGGGCGCCCGGCGTGCGCTGGCATACTCAGGCGCTATGACCGCCATGCCCGGATTCGAGGATGCCGCCCTCTCGCCACGCGGATGCGAGGCCGTGGTGAACGCGTGGAGCGAACGGCTCGGTGTGCCCACTCCATGGTTTGACGCGGCGGGAAGCCGGCTGGTCGAACGTGAGTCAATGGAGGCCGTCGTGTCTGTCACGTTCGCCGCGACCCATGTGGTGCTGGGCCCGGGGCGCGCCCTTGGGCTGTTGGCGCCGTGGAGCGGCACCGAGCACCTGGAACCGTCGATGATGATGAGCCTGCTTGCCGAGCTACAGCCGCGTGAAGTGGGGACCGCGACGCTGTCGTTCCGCGATGCAGAGATGCCTACCCGAGGTGAAGCAGAGGCTGGTACTCCAGAGGCCATCGCGGCCGTACGCGGCGAGGCGTCTGACGCGGAATGGGCGGAGAGCGGCCTCGCGGACATGAGCGACCGGTGGGTGGTGAGGGGGCGCGATGGTGCACCGGCGAGCGTGGCGGGGTATGAGCCATGGGCGGGGTCGCTTGCTCACTTGGGCGTGCTGACTTCGTCGCTCCACCGAGGGCGGGGGTACGGAGGCGCTGCTGTCGCGCACGCCGCGTCAAGGGCGATAGCGACCCACGGAGTCGCTCAATGGCGTGCGAGCCGCAGCAATGCGTTGTCCCAGGGACTTGCGCACAGGCTGGGGTTCGTTGAGATGGGAATGCAGTCCGCGGTAGCGCTTGGGTGAGGGCCGATGCGCTGGCTGGGATGGCGGTGTTGGCTCGCCGCAGGGGATGGTCGGAGTGCCGTCGCGACACGCCGGAGGGCGACACGCCGAGAACCTTTTGTTGACGGTTGTCCCCAGGCGCGGTCGGAACGTTTCTCCTGGTAGACGGCGATTATGGCCGTGAGATTTCGTGATATCCACACAGGTGTCCACAGGCGTTCCCGGGAGTTACCCACAGTTCATCCACGGATCTGGGTCGCTCTATCCACGGGTCGCTCGCGGCCGAACTTGTGCGGCCGCGCCGGGGCCTCTACCTTGGCGTGTCGGACCCTCGCGAGACACTGTCTCCAAGGTCACAAGTGGAGGTGGAGCGCTAGATGTCGGTGGATGAACTCGAAGCGTCGTACGGCCCCGAGCCGACCACGTATGAGCGTCTCCCTCCGCAGAACCTCGAGGCCGAGCAGTCGGTCCTGGGCTCCATGCTGCTGTCGAAGGACGCGATGGCTGACGTCATCGAGATGGTCCGCGCCGATGACTTCTACAAGCCCGCCCACGAGATGATCTTCGACTGCGCGGTCAAGCTGTACAACGGCGGCGATCCCGTCGACGCGCTGACCGTGGGAGCCGAACTGCAGCGCTCCAACCAGTTGGGCCGTGTCGGAGGCGCTGAATATCTCCACACGCTCATCTCGGTCGTGCCCTCTGCGGCATCGGCGGGCTACTACGCGCGGCTGGTGCGCGAGCAGGCGATCCTGCGGCGGCTGGTCGAGGCCGGCACGCGTATTGCTGGCATGGGGTACGACGGCGACGGCGCTGAGATTGATGCCGTGGTTGACGGTGCGCAGGCGGAGATCTTCAAGGTCACCGAGCGCCGCAACACCCAGGACTACCTGTCGCTGGGCGACGTCATGGAGCGGACTCTTGAGCAGGTCGACGCGGCGTCGAGCCGCGACGGCGCCATGCTCGGCATCCCGACCGGCTTCCGGGACCTCGATGAGCTCACGGGTGGCCTTCAGGCCGGCCAGATGGTCGTTATCGCGGCGCGTCCCGCTGTCGGTAAGTCGACGCTAGGCCTGGACATCGCCCGCTCGGCATCGATCCACCATGACCGCGCATCCGTCATCTTCTCGCTCGAAATGAGCCGCGAGGAGATCACCAAGCGCATGCTGTCGGCCGAGGCGAGCGTGAAGCTCTCGAAGCTCACGAAGGGTCCGATGGGCCCAAACGACTGGGAGCGTTTGGCCCAGACGGCCGCTCGGCTGGCCAAGGCTCCGCTGTTCATCGACGACTCCCCCAACATGACGCTCATGGAGATCCGCGCCAAGTGCCGCCGGCTCAAGCAGCAGCACAACCTTGGACTCGTAGTACTGGACTACCTGCAGCTGATGAGCTCCGGCCGCAAGGTTGAGTCGCGCCAGCAAGAGGTCTCCGAGTTCTCTCGCGCGCTCAAACTGCTGGCCAAGGAGATCGAGGTACCCGTGATCGCGATCTCGCAGCTGAACCGTGGCTCAGAACAGCGCACGGAGAAGAAGCCCATGTTGTCTGACATGCGCGAGTCGGGTGCCATCGAGCAGGACGCCGACATCGTGATTTTGCTCCACCGCGAAGACGTCTACGACCGCGACAACCGGCCTGGCGAGGCCGACTTCATTGTCGCCAAGCACCGCGCCGGTCCCACGGATACCATCGCCGTCGCTTTCAAGAAGGACTACGCCCACTTCACGGACATGGCGCCTGACATGTAGTCCAGGCGCGGGTGCCACTGTGGCCCCGTGCCGAGGTGCCCGAACTGGCCCACCCATCCGGGCATCGGCCCGCTCCGAATGCCCGTTAGGCGCCGTCAGGCGACAATGACACGTGACCCCGCACCCACCTGGGAGGCATCCATGATCCGCACACACCGCTTCTTCACCACAGCCGCGATCGGCGCCGCCGCGCTCACGCTCGCCGCCTGCGCGAGCGAGGCCGAGCCTGGCGACTCCATGAGCGCCTCCGAGGGCGCGATGGAAGCGTCGACGGAACCCACTGCGGACGCCATGGAGCCCACGAGCGAGCCCACTGAGGACGCGATGGAGTCCGGTGATGCGATGGAAAACGATGAGGAGGGCTCGAGCGACGCGATGGCCGCGGATGTCCCCGAGGAACTCCAGTTCACCACGGTCACCCTTGACGGTGAGGACTTCGACGGCGCCTCACTCGCAGGAACGGACGCGATCCTGTGGGCCTGGGCCTCGTGGTGCCCCACGTGCCAGGCCGAGGCCCCCAAGGTGGCGGCCGCGAATGAGCAATTGCCTGAGGGCGTCGCGCTCTATGGCCTCCCGGGCCAGGCAGATGTGGCCTCGTCCCAGGGCTTCGTCGACACCTATGGCGTCGACGGCTTCGACCACATCTTTGATGAAGACGGCTCGCTGTGGGCAGGCTTTGGGGTGGCGTACCAGCCCGCGTTCGTGTTGATCAACGACGACGGGTCCATCGAGACCATCGGCGGCTCGCTGGACACGGACGGGATCATCGCGGCCGCAGAGGAGCTCGCTGCCAAGTAGCGACACACCCGTGACGCAGGGGCCGAGGTCGGTAGCGACCCCGGCCCCTGCGCATGTGTGCGGGCCACGCGAAGCGGCTTACGCATGCGCGGACCTAGCCTCGCGGTAGGCGCTACTTCTCTGATGCGCGCTTGATGGAGTCGAGCGTCGACGAGTCGGCCATGCGGATGGCGCTGGCCGGTGCCTGGTGGTTCTGGTCTCCGCGTGGCTTTTCTCGGCGCCCGGTCGCGAATGCCCAGGCAACAGCCACAAGGGCGATCGCGGCGAGCACGAGCAGCACCGGCGTGCCCCATGAACTCACGGCCTGTGAGACGGCGTTCTGTGCGGAGATGGTCACCTCGAGGACCGGGTCGAGGGCATCGATGCCGAAGCGAGGCAGTACCTCGGCCAGGCCGAACACGACGACGTAGAGTCCGGCGACGACCATCAGCACGCCACCGATGCGCATCAGTGTGACGGTGTGACGGCGGAGCGCGGACGCGAGCCCCGAGCCCACGAGCGCGGCGGCAATCGACACGAGCACGACCGAGGTGCCCATGCCCACTCCGTAGGCGACAAACGGCGTCACGACGGCGACGGGGCCCGAGGCGCTCAGCGCTTGCGCGACGACCACCAGGAACAGTCCGATCGTGCAGCTAAGGGAAGCGACCGCGAAGGCGGCTCCGTAGCCGACTTGGGACCAGAAGGTCGTGCGTGGAGCCGCACCGCTCATGCGGAGGCCGGGACCGCGCATCTCTCCCTTGGCGGTCACGACGACCCCCAGCCACACGAGGCCGACGCCGATGACGATGGTCACGTAGGACACGTACGGCAGGATCGACGCCTGCAGTGCGAGGCTCACTCCCCCAAAGAGCAGACCCAGCAGGAGAAACACCACGAGGAACCCCAGGCTCATGGCCACGCCAAAGCGGATGGCGCGGCGCAGCGCCGATGCTCGGGTTGCCTCGGCGTCTGCACTGCCAGTCACGATGGCGGTGATGTAGGCCGGCAACAGGGCGAACCCGCAGGGGTTGAAGGCGGCAACGGCGCCCAGAACAAGAGCGTATGCGAGTGCTGCCGAGTCGATCATGAGTCCTCCTGAAGGTCGGGCACTCACGTGTTCGTAGCGTGTGACGTCCCGGATGGGCCTAGGGGATCACGCTACTCGCCCCGCCGGTGGAAATCGCCAGTTACTGCGAATGATAATGATTACCAGTATGTGTTACGTTTGCCCTACTAGCCTTCGCATGGTCGAGGGTCGCCCCCGCCAGCACTCGTGGCTGGCATCACTGACAAGAGAAAGGCATGACCGCACTGCGGTCACCCCACGATGAAAATCACTCCCGTCGCAGCCCCCGCCCTAGGCCTCGCTGCACTGCTCGCCCTGACCGCCTGCGCTACCGACGCCGACGGCGACTCTGATTCTCCGAGCGCCGCAGCATCGGCCGGCGCCTCTGCCGACGCCCACCCCGAACACGAGGGTGAGGGTCACGACACGGAAGGCGCCACCGGCTCCGCGCAAGAAGCCTCGAGCCGCACCCCACGCATCGTCGGCACCTACGACGGCGGTGTCGTGGTGCTCGATGCCCACACCCTCGAGGTCGAAGGCGACATGGCGATCGACGGCTTCAACCGGGTCTCACCCGCTGGCGACGGCCGCCACGTGGCAGTGTCCACCGAAGGCGGCTGGGCCATCCTCGACGCCGGCACGTGGTCGCAGGGCCACGGCGATCACGACCACTACTTCACCGCAGAGCCTGCGCTGACGGACCTGTTCATCGAGGCTGAGACCCCCGGCCACGTCACGCCCCACGACGGCCTCACCGCCCTGTGGGATGACGGGACTGGAAACGTTCTCGTCGTCGAGACATCCGAGTGGACCGACGTGGTTGAGCACGAGCACCCGCACGTCATGCGCGAGTGGAGTGCTGCCGAAGCTCACCACGGAGTCGCCGTTGCAGAGGAAGGCGGCGACATGTGGGCCACCCGCGGCAACGACGAAGAGCGGTCGGGGGCCATGCTGCTCGACGGCCAGGGCAATGAGGTAGTCGTGAGCGACGACTGCCCCGCTGTGCACGGTCAGACTGCCGTCGAGACGTCGGACGGCACGGAACTGGTGCTGTTCGGTTGCGGGGACGGCGTCCTCGTGTTCCACGGCGACCACGCGCACAAGATCGCCGGCCAGACCGACGGTGACGTGGCGCGCACGGGCAACCTGCACGCTGTCGACGGCCACGACATTGTCTTGGGCGACCTCAAGACGGACTCGGAGGGCGGCCTCGGGCTGAGCGAGATCGTGCTCATCGACCCGGCCGCCGAAACGCTCGAGGTCGTCGACCCCTTCCAGGGGGCCGATGCTCTGTACACCTGGCGTGGTCAGGCTCGCGGTGACGACGGGGAGGTGCTGACGCTGGGCACCGACGGCGTACTGCGCACCATGGACCCCGCGACCGGCGAGCAGACCGTCGAGGTGCAGGTCATCGATGCGTGGGAGGTTCCCGAGGAGTGGCAGACGGCTCACCCGTCAGTCCAGGTTGTCGATGGCATGGCGTACGTCAATGACCCGGCCGCCCAGAGCGTCCACATCGTTGACTATGTGACCGGCGAGATCTGGAAGTCCGTTGAGGTGGGCTACGCCCTCAACGAGGTGACCTCCGTCACCGGATAGCCACATCGTGTCGCTCTCACGCGACATCAGGCGCGGGCTGTTCCCATCAGCCCGGCCCGCGCCTCGGGGCCGTCACTGCACTCGTGCAGCGGCGGCCCCTTCGTTGTGTGCGTGCTGCGTAGCATGGCCCCATGACCGTCAAGCGCAAGGACTGGTCCGCCTACAACGCGGGACAGGTGCAGCGCGAGACTCCCAGGCCGTTGTGGTCGGTGGCAAGCCGTCTCGCTGGGCCGGGACTTGGCCGGGTCGCCCTGGACCTGGGTGCTGGCGCTGGGGTCGAGTCCGCCGCATTTGTCGAGGCCGGGTGGCGTGTTCACGCGTACGACTCCGATGGCACGGGCCTGGCGGCGCTGAGGGAGCGATTGCCGCCGGAAGCCCGGGACTGTGTGGTGACTCACGAGGTCGACCTTGCTTCCGCTCCGGCGCTTCCCCTAGCCGACCTCATTTATGCGGGATACACGCTCCCGTGGCTTCCCGCGCATTCCCAGTCCGCGGTGTGGGCCCGCGTGCGCGCCGCGCTCACGCCCGGCGCACTCCTCGCCGTCGACCTGTTTGGCGACCGCGATGGATGGAGTGCGAATCCCCTAGTCACGTGCCTGAGCGAGCGCGAGGCCAACGCCCGTTTCGATGGCCTCGAGATCCTCCACTGGGAAGAAGAGGACCAGGAAGGCGAGTCGTTC
This sequence comes from Demequina globuliformis, assembly GCF_000975155.1. Lineage (GTDB taxonomy): Bacteria > Actinomycetota > Actinomycetes > Actinomycetales > Demequinaceae > Demequina > Demequina globuliformis. The sequence goes on along the minus strand of NZ_BBRG01000001.1, from coordinate 1,094,530 downwards.
AGCGGCCCCAAGCGCTGGCATGTCTTTCACGTTGTCGCGCGACAACCGCGATGAGCCACCGGCACCGCGGTGCGCGATAAGCCAACGTGCTCGGGCATCGGCCCGCCTTACCGCACCGCTGAAGTGGCACAAAGTGCCTGTTATAGCGGGCTAAAACGACCAAATGGAGCCATTTGGCGGAAAGGGCGGAGGGGGCTAGTGTCCGCCGCGTGCGAATCCCAGCAAAATGCTGAGATACGCTGAGCACAAAACCTGGTCGAAAAGGGGGCCGAGGAGACCAGTGCGACCGGCCGCTATCTCAGCAAGTTTCGCAAGTGCCAATTTACCAGGGGTATTGTTCCCCACGAGTCCTACCCGCGCAACGAGCGTTGTGAAGCGCTGTTTCCGGACTGAAGTGCTACTACTGGACACGACACGATACTTCTCTGGGGGCGAGGATGTCCGAGCCGATCGAACTACTCGAAGCACAAGAATTTTGGGGCGAATGGTGGTTGCCGTCGTCACCCGAAACTCGATTCGGCGGTCAATTGGCGTATTCGCCGGCTGACGGTGTCAGCGTGAAGCTCGCGGGAGGTTTCGAGTCGGGCCAGTGGGAACAGATGGGCCCCGGCGCACGGGCTTACACGGGTGGTGTGACCGAGTATCCGATTGTCCACGGTTACGTCGCGGGCAAGCCCATCACACTTGTTGGGGTGACGCCGACCCGCTCCATTGGCGGGATCGACCCCTACGAGCAGACTCTCGTGGCGAGCGACGCGCTTCTTGGCGTATTGCTGGCGGCTCGCGAAGAGCGAGCCTTCATCGGATTCGAATGCGCCATTGAGAGTGTTGCACTCTGGCTTGGAGAGTCGTCATTCTCGGAGCACCGAGGGAAGCCCGGGGACAGCCTTGTCACCGGCATCGAACTGCACAGGCAGCCCGCACAGACGGCGAGCTCTGGTTCTATCTCGTTCTCGATCTGGCACCAGTGGAGGGTGAACGGGGTCAACGTCAGTCGCGGCGGTTACAGCGCGGAGATGAACGATAGGCCCGTAGTCTCCGTAGAGTTTGGGTCGCCGGCATCCCTCGCGGACGTCAAATCGATAGTGCAGGCCTTACAGGACCTGATCACGTTTATCGCTCGGGAACCGAGCGCCGTCCTGTCCATCCGCGCGAACCTCCCCCGGGAGACCGAAACGCTCCGCAAAGGTCACCCGGGACGTGGCCTGCCGAGGGGTGTGGGCGTCATGACTCGTCAACGCGGGGCGGAACGACTCGCGTCGAGAAGCAAGCGTGCACCGCATCTGTTGATTACGGCCCGAGAGTTGCCCTTTTGCGATCTGGTGCCGCGCTGGCTCGCGACACGCGAAAAGCACAGGGCGGCTGTAAATCTCCTCCTTAGCCTCAAGTTCGGCGGGCACGCGTATCTCGAGAGTCGACTTCTTGCGTCCGTCGGCGCCGCAGAGTCGCTCAGCCGCGATCTCGACCCCCCACGTCCTTTTTCGCGGGGTGAGCACAAGCGGATACAGAAGGCTGCAGCTGGCGCAGTTGATGAAGCGCATCACGATTGGGTGTTGGAACGCCTTGCAGCGAACGAAGCGCCGCTTAGAGAACGTCTTGAGTTCCTCGTTGATCGCTTGCCGGGACGGGTCGGCGATCTCGTCGTGCACGATCGTGCGACGTGGGCGCGCCTCGCGGTCGACGCCCGCAACCAGTTGAGTCACGCGGGCAGGGCCCCGAACCACAGTGTCCACTCATTGCTGACGATCATCGACGTAACGGCCGCTGTGGTGACGCTCAACCTGCTCATGGAACTGGGGGTTCCGACAAGCGCGCTGAGTGCGCTGGTGGCTGACTCCACGTTGTTGGGCGCCGTAGCTAGACGGGCCCATGAGCGGTTTGGCTCCACAAGAGACGGGAACAGGTAGTGATCTATCCAGAAGCAACTGGCGCTGATCTCAGTGAGGCACAGGCTGAAGCCCTCGATGACACTTTTCTCTCGTCTGATCCCTTCGCGCTCACCAAGTCACGCGTGTCCATGATGCGTACTTGGCGCGCACATTCTGCTGATTCCGACTCCGCGCCGGGCGCTGTGCAGCAAGGGACTGAGGCGCCGAGCGATGTAGTTGGAGAGCATGACCTGCGCACCGCCCCATCCGACCGTCGGTCTCCTGCCAGAATCGCCGCTACACAACTCGCACTAGATGCCTTCGTGCTCCGACAGCAACTGGCCGAAAACACCGTCAGGCTCGCTTGGGCCGCGCTCGATGACTCGACCCCGCAGCCGCGTTGTATTTGGCTGAAGGTCTCGGAGGGACCGACGACAGTGCGCGACGTCAACCGGATGCTTTGGGACGCATTGAAGATAGAGGCCACTGGCCAACGGCTTGCCGATCTACTTCTCCCAGCGCCAGAAATCTACCTCCGTCGCGACAAGGATGACGTCGTCTCGACGCTCGATGTATTCGAGTCTTGGCTTCACTACGCATCTCTTCTCCTGAGCAGGTCCGATTTTTATCTGCATGGGGTGTACAACAAGACCAAGCATGGACTCGCTGTCGCCGCGCGAGATGACATGAGGCTAGCGATCACGACTGCCGCGCCAACCCCTGAGGGAAGCATCAGGCTGAGTGACATCAACGGTCCGAAGACGACCGACGTAATACGCGCTCCCGTCATCGAAGCGCTGCACCGTTCCCCGGGTCGGAGAAAAGACAACCCAGGGCTTGAGGTGTCGCAGGTGCAGATTGACATCGACGAGGTTCTGCAAGAGTGCGAGATGGTGGCATGGGTCCACGGTGCGCTCTTCCATGGACTCGCGCGCGAACACTTCGAGAGCCGGGGTGACCAGGTCGACGGCTTGACTGCGCCCCCTCATCCAGGGCTGTACCCAGATGGCCCAACTCCTAGAACCGATGACTTTGGCCTCCCCACCGGGTTCAGGGACCGAATCACCTTGGGAGGCCAGAGTCTGCCCGAGCGCAAGACCGGCATCGCGTTCCCCGGAAGGTTCGTCGGTCTGAACCAGCATGGTCCAATGCAGACGGGGCAAGTTGTTGACGGCTAGAGACGCCTGCCGATTGGAGTTTGTCGTGTGGGCGGCGAGCGACGAGGAGTCTCAGGTCCGCGTCTTTAGCTCAAACTTCGTGCACAGTGACATACCGAATGTCCAGTCCTGCGTTTCGCGCTGCACTCGTCCTGCGACGATTCCGGGGGCTACGCCGATATCGCTCGCGAGCCGCTGGGCCTCATCGGGGGTGCGTATCGCGCGGAGCCGCGCTTCTGCCTCTGACGGGATCAGAAGACGGCCTGCGTAGTCGTTGGCCTCCTGCTCGTATCCCGTGTCGGGGCTCGAGTCGCCATTGGGGTCGATGTGAACAAACGTGCCCTTCTTGCCGTGAAGGAGCAGGTGGGCTAGCTCGTGAAAGAAGGCGAACCAGAACTTGTCATTGCGCTTTCCGCGGTTGCTCAGTTGCACGAGTGCGCGTTGCGGTGACAGAAAGCGCGTTGCGCCGCTTGCGCGCGTTCCGGGGATGTCTGGAACAAGTACGACAGCGATTCCAATGTCGGCGCAGATTTGCGTGAGTTTAGGGAAGAAGTCCTTCGGGCGCTCAAGGGTGAGTGCTCTGAGGCCGGGGAGGGCCGCCCGAAGAGCTGCCTTATCAAACTCGCCGTACTCGCGGTCTTGCTTTGAGGCCGCGATCTCGCCAAGTCGTAGCCAAGCGGCGACGGCGCCAGCATTGATTTCGTAGGCGCTTGACTGCAGAAATGCTGCGGCCGGTCGGTTCCATGTTTGCTCCCACGCATCAAGGGAGCCAACACCGAAGAATTCCATGACTTGTTGAACCAGTAGTCCCTTGTCGCGCATGGTCGCGGTGATGAACCCGCGCTTGCGCAACTCTGTCACGGGCACCCGCTCTAGCCACGAGGCTCGCTCAGCGAGCTCGACTGCCTCTTCCTGGCGCAGTTTGAGGTCCTGGTAGCGAGACTCCAGGTTGTTCCACAGGTCGGCGGGGACGCCCGTCGCCCTTTCGAGGAGCAAAGCGGTCGCAGGCGAGATGGACGCGTTGCCCTGGATGATCTGGTTAATGTGCTTCTGCGTGAGGCCAGTGCGTGTGGAGAGCTTGCTTTGCGACATGTTGAGCGCTTCGAGAGTTTCGCGCAATGTCACGCCGGGGTGCGGTGTGCGTTTGGGGGCATACGCGTGCCACTGCAGTGCAGTTGCGTCAGCGGTCATGTCTGCCTCTCCCGTCTAGTTAGTGGGTGTCCGTGATCTCGACGAATGCGAGCCTCGTGACCTGCTGCCGGTCGATTCCATTGTCCGCGAGGCGTGGCACTGGGTCATCAGCGACCTCGACGATCAAACGAAGTGGGTGCTTGAGGTCAAGCGAAAACTGCTCGTCGCGATTCCCGACGAGCTGATGCAAGCGAGCTTGGGGGAGCTTGGCGAGCGCTGCGAGAGATGGCGCGGCATCGATCTGGGCAAGGCGCGCCTCGATCCGTTCGGCGCAGTCCTTTCCGTACTTGCGCCGAAGTTGAGATGAGTCGTTGAAGAGTGCTGCCTCGCTCTCGCGACGAAAGCCGATCTCCACGACGCCACCCCATGACTGGAAATATACACCAAGTCGGTGTAGCATTTCAATTGCTACACCAGATTGGTTCATAAAACTACGATCGCCGAACGTCCTGCCGCGACGCGATCGACAACGAATGTGAGATTTTTCCATGACCATACCCGAGCAGAAGGCGTCTCCTGCGGACGACAACGACCGCGGCAAGCCCGCGACCACGATCATCATCAACACCCGGCCCCACGAGTGGACCGAGCGCAGCATCAGCTTCGAGCAGGTACTCGCACTGACTTACCCGAACCAGCCTGTCGCCGCGAACGAGGAAGCCCGTGTCGAGTTCTCGCGAGGAGTACACGGCAATGGCCAGGGCAGCCTTCGGCCCGGCCAGAGCGTCCCGGTGAAGAAGGGGATGGTTTTCGATGCCTACGTCACCGTTCGCTCATGACCCGCATACGGTGCGCCTGCTCGACGAGGGCTACGACCTGAGCCTCGTCGGAGGCCACCTCGTCGTCAATCAAGTGCCGTACGTGACCAAAGCAAGGACGGTCGCGTACGGCCAGCTCGCCTTTCCGGTCACATTCAGCGGCGACACCGCCGTCGACCAATCCGGCGACCACCGGATCTGGTTCGTCGGCGAGCAACCGCACCACGAAGACGGAACCCCTTTGGGGGGTCCGTCCCCCGACCGTCGTGTCATTGGACCGGGTCTGACCGCTCAGTTCATGATCTCCCTCAAGCCAAAACGCCAAGGGAAGTACGAAAACCACTACGACAAGATCACCTCGTATGCGCGGAACCTTGGACACCCTGCGATCGCTGTCGACTCCACGGTCAACCTCACCCCGGGAGCGGCATGGCAGGAAGTCGAAGAAGGGCTCCCATTCATCTACCGCGACTCCGCCACATCCCGGGCGGGCCTGGCCGAACTCAACAGCAAGTTTCGCGGCCACACAATCGGCATCGTCGGCGTTGGCGGCACGGGCAGCTACATCCTCGACCAGGTCGCGAAGACCTGGGTAGACAGGATTGTGCTCCTTGACGGTGACGTTCTCGACAACCACAACGCCTTCCGCGCTCCGGGAGCCGCCGACATCGACGCTCTTAGGGTCCGACTCAACAAGGCCGAGTACTTCGCCGGCCTCTATGGCCACATGCACACAGGCATCACGGCCCACCCGGTCTTCCTCGACGAGGACAACCTCCAACTGCTCAGCGACTGCACCTTCGTCTTCCTCGCCGCAGCCGACGCGCCGGCGAAGCACGCAATCATGACGTGGTTGCATGAGCGTGGCATACCCGTCGTCACCGTCGGAATGGGCGTCGACGAGGAGCCCTCCGGCCTGTCGGGTCTCGTCTGCTCCACTATGTTGCTCCCCGAAGATCCGACGCCTACGACGGGTAGCGGGACAGTCCCCTTTGATCCCGACTACGACCGCAACATCCAAACCGCCGAACTCAACATGCTCAACGCCGCCTACGCGGTCGTGCAGTGGAAGCGCTACCTCGGTTACTACGCCACTCACACGCCCTCCCGCGAGACCATCTACAAGATCTACACCGACGAACTCCGTTGTGACGAGGATAAGTCGTGAGAACTCGTCGCGTCGTGCCGGCCTTCGTGACGCACGTCCCGCACAAGCTCGACCCCGACACCCTCTATATCTCGTACGAGTACTCCACCGCCGTGCACCTATGCGCCTGCGGCTGCGAACGCGAGGTGGTCACCCCGCTTTCGCCTACCCAATGGAAAGCCACGTTTGACGGCGAGATCTCGCTGTCCCCCTCAATTGGCAATTGGGGACTGCCCTGCAGATCGCACTACGTGATCACGCGCGGGGTGATCCAATGGGCCGGAACAATGAGCGACGATCGAGCTGCCGTCAACCGACAGTCAGATCACGCATTGCGCGACGCTGCAATCGGCGCGCACTCGTCATGGCCCCGCCGCCTTTGGAGACGTCTGACAGGAGGTAGTCGAGCATGACTTCGTGGCCAATGCAGTCGCTCTCGTCTTGCGCTGCGGGGACTATTTGCCTCGTGCTGTGCGGGAGGCCGCTGCAATTGTGTTGGCCATCCTTGCCGTCACCCACCCCGAAGTGGTGACAGACGGGTTCGAGACCGTGTGGCGCGCCGAGGCTGCCGCTGCCGCTCAACTTTTGCAGCAAGCTTCGGGGTCGTGGATCGAGGGCCTCGGCCTCCTGTGGAGATAGGGCGCGAGGGTGTGCACACGCCATCAGTTGTGGTCGTCGGGTGCTCGGTGCCTTGCGGTGCGCGTCTGTAGGACGTCGCGTCCAGGACTGCGAGACTCAAGGAAATGTCTGAACGGCAGCACTTTGGGGACGCCGCCCTAGTGGTGCCTGCACTCTCAGTGGCCATGACGTCGAAGTCATGGCCGCACGGGCAAGTGAAGGAGATCGTGATGAACGACCGCACCGGGATTCAGACGGTCTGAGCGTGGCCGTCGCAAGTGCATCTGGGGCCAGGGCGTGGCGGAGTGCCCTTCATCACGTATCGGTGCCGTCGACTATCAACCGTCGGGCGTGAGGCCCGCACCTTTCGTGCCGCCCCGCCTCCGTGCCGCAGGCCGGAATCGAGGGTGCGATCCGAAATTTCCTCACCGTGGCCTGAGGCGTGTGACCCCGACGACGCTACGTGTTGCTCCACCGCGCGTCCCTCGTGAGCGGAGCGCTCTACGCTGAGACGAGCGAAGGCTCCCGGTTGCTGTCCACGCTCTCACTCGCAACTCAAATTGCGCGGGATGACAAAATTCTGTCTGTACGCTCAGAATTCTGCGCGGCTCGGCGTGACGTGTCCCGCGCTCCTGAACGGCACGGGTCCAGTCTTGCGGAATCTCTGGCGTTGATCGGTTCAAACTCGTCTCGCTACCAGGTCGCGTGAGAGCGCCTGTTCATGGGGAGTCCGTACGAGAGTTCAGCGTGCTGACGAACGGCGCAGTGCGCCGAGTGTGCGTCGCAGGCTCTCCGAAGGCGCGACGCGCCTCTGCCCCGAACCGCTACCACCGAGCACCCCACGGCGTTGTGCGCTGGACTGTTATGACGTCGCTTGAGGTTTGCATGCAGGAAGCACGCCCGGCAACGCCGAGGATCCTCGTGCTCCGGTAGCGACGGGCGCGGATGCCCGCGTCTCGCCGGACCGCACATCCCGAGCGCCTCGATGGTCGCACGGCGGTTTCGCCCTGAGCGAAATTGAGGCGCCGCTACAGCGTGTGATCGCACCGCTTCTCGGCCTGAGTCAATGCGGGCTACCTCAGCGATTTAGGGCTACTGCGACATGGCTTCGCGCTCGATATGCGGGTCGAAGGATATTGGGCGTCAGGCGATAGTCGGCGTGAGGCTACCACTGCAAAGTCCCTGTTAGATAGAAAGATAGACGTTCCTCTAGATGCTGTACTAGAACGGCCAAGTCGGTTCACACTGCCAGTGAGAGGTCGTTCGTCGGCGCCGCGTTGGTGGTGCGAGGCCTCTCACGATTGGGGAGGTGTGACATGGCCAGTGACGGGCTTCGAGTGGTCGACCTTGAGGGCGGTGCGGCCGGCGGTGCGTGGCTGTTGTTGTCGGCGTCGTCCACGACGTATGCGATCGATCAGCGCGGCGATGTCCCGTCGGTCATGCGGGTGCGTGGCGCGGGCAATACGGGCGAGGATCCGCTGGACAACCGATGGCTACGACTCCTCAGGGTCGAGCCGTACGACGACGGGTGGCTGACTCCCGAGCAGCGCGCGACGCCGCATGAGGCGTGGGTTTTGATGGTGGGGCGGCGTCACAGGCTCGTCTACGAGTTGCCTGGCGGCAACCCGCTCTTTGACGGGTTTTGGGTTCCGAGGACGCTGGAAGGCATCGAGGTCCTCGATGAGATGCCTGAGTTGCGTGTGAGGACTCGTGGCCCGGATGAGGTCGACTTCTCTGACGGGCCGCAGTCATGACTGCCGAGACGTCCATCAACCTGCTTAAGCACCGTGGAGTGCTGGTCGTGCACACCGCTTCGGGCACGCGATACGTCGTCGACGTACGTCGCGGCCGGGCGTGCGCGCGGTACTTTCGGGCGCGTTCGGTGATCTCGTACTCCAACAGATTTGATGCTGCATGGCAGCCCCTAGCGAATCTGTACTGCCTGCATGACGGGTACGACGGGGTCAGTCCCTTTGGGCGTGGTCGTCCCGGGAGTGCGATCGAGTCCTGGGTTCTCGCCGAGGGCGCCTGTCATGTGTTCGCGACGCCCGATATGCATCCCGATCACGGACCCTTGCATGGGGTGTTGTCGACCGAGGCTGCACGCATCGAGTGCCTCGATGAGGTCCCTGACTGGGTGGGTGCGCTATGACCGTCAGGCATCCCGAGCGCGACTACTGCACCGCGTTGAACCTCCACCGTGACGAGGGGGTGTTCCGTGTCCGCTCGATCGCGGGCGGTGACATGTATGTCGATCTGCGGGACCTGGAGCACCCACAAGTGGCGTTCATGCCGCAGCGGACACGAGACGGCCAGGACTGGCATGGCTGGTGGTGGCCGCTGATGTGGGTGACGTCGGCGCCGGCCACTCACACCGTCCTTGGCCACCCCATCGCTATGGCCGAGCGGACATTCGGGGACCTCAAGGTGGGACGGGTGCGGCTGTACAGCCCGACGGTGTGGGTGATGTCGCGCGGCCAAACCCAACGGCTGGGTCTGGCGACCTGTGCCGAAATCATCCAGCTCACGGCGGATACGGCCACCGGTGAGGTGGCGGAGGTGGCGTGGATTCAGAAGGGAGAAGTGTGATGCAGGAGTACGAATTGACGCGGGTGCAGGTGCGAAACGCTGTGGGCACGTTTGTGATGGACTGCGAGGACGGACAGAGGATCGAGTTCGAACTGACCGGGGTCGGCCGCGACCACGTCCGCCTAGTCTCAACTAAGGGTGCAGCGACGGGTTTCGCGGGCCTGCGGGCATCCCTGTTGTGGGTCATGTCCGGGCCCGACGATCACGGTCAGGAGGAGCCGGCCGTACTGCGCGTGGGTATGGCGCATTCGGTGTTCGTCCGTGACGGCGACGACGTCCACACCATCGAGGTGCCGATCGCGACAGCGCTGTCTGCCGTCGACTGGGAGTTCAACTCCGAGGTCCCAGTGCAAGAGTGGCCACAGGCCGTGCTCCCGGCCGGCCATCACTTCAAGCCCTCGACCCCACCTCCGAGGCCCACCGAGTGCACCGACCACGGTCAGCGGGACGGCGGTGACTGAGATGACCCTCACGGAAGTGAACATCATGGACCAGCCCGGTCTCTACCTGGTGCTGAGTTCGTCGCCCGTGTCGTACTACGTGGACACCCGGTTCGCCCATCCTCGCGTGCTGCGTGCGAACCCGAACCTCATTCAGTACGCCACCGAGTTTGATGAGACTGACGGCCAGTGGGTGGATCTCACCGACCTTGTCTCGCTGCCGCTGTTTGAGCGCGACGGTGTGCCGCTGGCACCGGGAGACGTCGATTGGGATGACACCCCTCCATGGGTGCTCCGAGTCGGCGCCCGACCGCTCATGGCGTGTGAGGACTACAACCCCGACGGGACCACGTACGCGTTTCCTTGGTGTCCACGCATCACCGCAGCGATCGACCAACTTGAGGCGCAGCCTTCCGACGAAGACCTCGCGATCGGCCCCGAAACCAAACTCAAGAAGTACGGGATCGAGACATGGTGACCGCACCCTTGGCATTCAACGTGCGGGCCGAGCCTGCACTGTATGAAGTGCGCTCGTTGCAGTCCAGCAGCGTGTATTGGTGCGACGCACGCACCTCCACCCCACGGTATCTACGCCTGGCAGGTGGAGACTCCACCCCGCTGAGGCTCGACGCGTCGTGGCACAAACTCCTGTGGCTCCAGGCCGAAGAAGTCGCATGGGACGCCGACGGGTGGATTCCGGGAGACGAGATCGACTACTTCGATGTCCAACCATGGACTCTGCGCGCCGGCTCCCAACACATGCTTCTCTCCCCAGACCGCACCCCAGGCAGGCTGCCGATCTACTGGCTACACGCCAGTCCGTGCCGCGAACTCATCCAACACACCAGCGTGCCGGCCTGGCTCGAGGACCTCCTCGGAGCATTCGACGGCGCGCCCCTTGGAGTGCGGCCATGACCGGCGCCCTCACGCAGGTCTATATCGACGTCGACGGCGTCATCAACGCCCAGCCTGACAGTCCCGACGATCTCGAACACTGGCCCCCGGACACGTGGCAAAGGCGACACGTGAACTTCGGTGCACCCATGGGATCCGGGACTCTCACCTGGAATCTCGCAGCCATCGACTCCCTGCACATGATCGAAAACACTCCGGACGTCCACATGTGGTGGTGCACCACCTGGGGAAACTATGCCGTCGAACTCCTGGCACCCAACATCGGAATCGGACACGACTGGCGCGTCGCCCCCTGGCACGTCCGCAACACTCCATCCAGTCTCGACTGGTGGAAAGCCGCCCACGTGCGCCACGCCCTCCAACACAGTGACGACCGGGTCGTCTGGATCGACGACGAGATCACCCAGTGGCAAACCAGCCAACGCAACTCCGGAAACGACGGCGAGCTCGCATGGCTCAACACCGACCGCCTGCTCACCATCTGCCCCAACACCCGCTGCGGACTTACGCCGGAGCACTTCAACGAAATCGAGGCATTCCTATGCTGATTGGACTCATCGGCGACGTCCACGCCAACCACTCGTGGCTGGCTCGTTCCCTCGACGCCCTCCACGCGCGAGGTATCACCACCGTCATCCAAGTCGGTGATCTCGGCATCGGCTTCTCACCCACGGGAGGCAGAGCCTGGCACCACGTCAACGATCACCTCGCTGAACTCGGTATGACCATGTACGTCGCACCGGGCAACCACGACAACTACGACCAGATCGACCAACTTGAGACGGTGGCGGTCGGATGGCTCGAGTTTCGGGAACGGATCCTTCTCGCCCCGCGAGGACACCGCAGCGAACACGATGGGCGCACCTTCGTATGGCTCGGCGGCGCCGGATCTGTTGACCGCTCCTACCGGTTGCGGCTCGAGGGGATGCGTGGAGCGCGCACCCTGTGGTGGCCACAAGAAGCCGTCACCGACGCCGATGTCGAAGCGACCATCGAGGGCGGTCATGCGGACGTGATGATCTCCCACGACGCCCCCTACCCAGTGCCGTCCATCGAACGCAGCCTCACCGCGAAGTTCGACCTCCACGACGTCAACGACGCCCACCAAAGCCGCCTGCGCTTCACCCAAGCCGTCGCCGCCGTGCGGCCCTCACTCCTTATCCACGGCCATTACCACGTCCCCGTCAACGACACCTGGCACCAGCCCTTCGCCGACCCGGAAGCTGATACGCCCGTACGGGTGTGTGGCCTCGCCCGCGACGGAGACGACACACACGGCGTCGCCCTACTCGATACCGCCACACTGACCGTCGAGTACCTGAACATCTCCGGCTAGCCCCAACAGCGGCCAGCGGAGATGCCGGGCGAGGGTCGGGCCCGGGAGGCTGAGTCGCGCACCTCGCCGTGCGGTGCACAGAAAACTTGTCGTAGGACAAGAATTCTGTGCGGCTCCAAGAGCAAACCCTGCTGCGATCGTGCATCTCGTTCACACGAGCGGTAGCCGGGTCGCTCAGATGCGATAGCCGATCTGGTCGGCAATCTCCTCAAGAACCACCCGCGCCGCAGGGTCGTCCGCAGCAATCGACTGATGTGCGCGCACCGGCATCGCCGCGATCCCGTCGCTGAAGAGCGTCACGGTTTCACCGACCAGCGTCGATGGCGCCCATACGCCGTCGAGTCCTGGCTGCTGCACGAACACTTCTCGCGTCCACGCACGAGTGATGCGCTTGTCACCGTGCGCCAGCGCTGCCGCAGCTCCGTTGCGAACCGCCCAACTGCCCTCAATATTGAGCAGCCGGAGAGGGCGCGTCGGAGTGAAGGTGAAGATCCACGGGTCGCCGGAGACGGTGTCGATATAGCGGAGGCTCTGGAAGGCCTCGGCAACAGCGGTGGCGAGCGTCGTTGCCGCGTAAAGCACCGCACGATCGGGCTGGTTGATGGCGGTCGGACGGTGTGGATCCCAACGCCTCGTGGGCAGGGGCCCCAAGATCTGCCCTCATTCCACGCCAACACATACTCACCCGATGTCCGAGCGATCCGTACGAGGGCGCCGTCAAAGTCGATGAAATCCCCATCACGGAACGTCAGTGACGACGGATGACGGTAGGCGACCTTCACGTCACCAACGCACAAGGCTCTCGGCAAGGCTCACCACAACTGATGGGTCTTTGCCTGCGATAAGCCAATCCCGGACTGACGCATCGTCGAGTTCTTCGCGCGGCGCCGTCACGAACGCCTCAACCGCACGCCATTCCACGCCCGTCAGCGCAGGTGCTACTTCGTCCCATCCGGGCAGCGCACTGTGGTCAGTGAACTGCCAAGCCGGGAAGGCAAAGGCTCGCCGAGCACCGCTACGGCGCGCCAGGAGGAACTTGCTTTCAACCTTGCGGGTCACCGTGGTCGGCGTGACGCCCAGGATCTTCGCCACAGCGGCCGTGCTGATGGTCGAGTTCACGACCCGAACCTGACGCGCAACCACATCGGCGGTCGTTGCTGCCGACGCCACCCCTGGATGCTTCAGCTTCGCTTTCGCCGACGCCAAGTGCTCGGCGTCAAGGCCCGACATTTCCAACAGAGCATCGACACCACCAGTAGTCGCCGTCGAGTGCCGACGCGTGCGGCGGAGCGCACGCACCAACTCCACCTCAAGACTCTGCTTCTCCCTCTCGGAGGCCAAGCCGTCAGGCAGTTCAATCGAGAAACTCAAGAGCACAATCTACGCTCCACTACATCGAAATGTATCCAAATGCAGAATGATGCGCAGATGCTGTCACGTCGGCAGGTGAGCACGTTACTTATATGTGCCGCAGACGTAGCCATGAGGAGGGTCTCCGACAGGTCGGCGCGAGAAATCGCGCGCCACGGCTTGCACTCGCGCCCGTGCGCCAGAGCGCGGGCTTAAGCGCCTGCCGATCACTCGATCTCGTCGAGTCGGTCATGGAGCCTGGCGAGCGCGGCGACGACACCGGACTCGGTTCGTAGGAATTCGAGCAGGTCGACCTCCCTTCGTGGGTCCATGAACGGCAGCGAAGGAATGCGGCAGATGTCGATGCACGTGGCTTGAACCCAATGCGCGAAGTGGAAACCTTGGCCGACTTTCTCGGTCCACCTGAACATGTGGACCATGCCACGTCGGAGGACCCAGCGCGGCGGTGTTGCGCTCTCGTCGTCATCTGGGTCGGGGACGTCGTCGTCGTACCAATTGACGTCCATCGCCTGGAGAAGCTGGAGATCGTAGACGCCGCCGCGCGTTCGGATAACGAGCTCGGGACGCGAATGGGGATCTTCCCACAAACCAGGTGCGTGAGTGGTGACGCGGCTGTCTACGTAGCAGACGCCTTCGGCGTCTCGAACCGCGTAGAGACCGGGTTCATCAAGGATGTTGACCTCGTAGATCTCGGCCATGTCACGCGGTCTCGGAGGGCGGCCGGGACATAGAGCGCTCGACCTGGTCGCTCAAAGAAGTTGGGATCGATCGGAGTTCGTCGACCTCCCCGGCTACTACCGGCGATGGAGCGTCTCGGCTAGCGGGATCGCATGACGCCGCTCCAAAGCGTCCTCGACGGGGCAGTCCGGATGGCGGCAGTGGACTCTGGGGTGGCCCGTACTTGTCCGTGGCTTGGCGCTCGATGTGCTGCCAAAGCCCCAATACGGTTTTGGTGTGACTAGCCTGGTCCACGTTGTAGGCAGCCTCGCCGGCCCGTGCAACCGTCAATGCCTGCGCGTACTTGATGCCGTAGGCGCGCTTGATGATGCGAGCTCGGCGCTGCTCGCGTCTGTTCCGGGGTTGCTTCCACGGTTTGGACTCGCGGTCAAAGTGCTCGCGCTGATTGCTCACCACAGTGTCCCACTTGGCCCCGGGGTGGTTGATGAACCAGTGAGGCTCGCCGTGCCGCGCACGCGCGATCGCTTTGATTGCTCTCCAGAGTTCAGTACTCGCGTAGTTGTCCGCAAAGCCCTGTACCTCGGCTACGCCTTGGGCGGCGCTGACAATGCGTTGAGCGGAGAGCCCGGAGATGTCCCAGGCATCCGCGATAGCCGCGACGGCGCGGTCTCGCGGCAAAGGATCACTACGAGGTGTCGATGGCACGATAGCTCCTTCGTCATGTCGATGTTTTCATCGGCAATGGGCGACGCGCAGCGTCTCTTACTCGTCAGCACGATAGGCGCGGTTTGCGCAGGGAGCAAGGCCCCATCGCCTATTTACCAGGGGTTATGTGTGGTAGGCTCACTTGTTGAGGTCGGCGCTGGCAGGGTGGGCGGCCGGGCTTCCGGGCACGGCGCTTCAACCGCTCATTTGGCGCCAAGTCGACGCTTCCGTCGCTGCGGGTGCCAGGTCGGGGACTCGCGTCGCGACGCTGTTGATTCCGGGCACGAGAAACCTGTCGTTGCGGGCGCGGCAGCTCGGCGCGAGTGCGGACGCCGCCAAGAGAGCATTGCGCGCGCGTTACGCGAGGCCCGTTGGCGGCTCCTTTTGGAGAGCGCGGGACCTTGGCGCCCAGGTGGCACCATCGGAATCAACCGGTTGCGGCACCGTGGGTACCTCGTGACCAAACTGTAACAAAAATAGGTGCGGGCTTCCTTTGGCAAGCGGTTGGCAAACAGGCGTCCCGTCAGATACTCTCACCAAGTCAGGCCACGTGCTTGATGCGCGTAGCCTTCCGCGATACAAGGAGGGTTGGGCACATCCGAGCGACAGAGACTGTGTGGCTTGATCCTGCATCGATCAGACAAAGGAGTTACGAATGCGGATCAACTCATCGCCGACCCGGCGCGTGCGCGCCGGTGTTCTTGCAGCCGCCGCGACAGCCCTGCTTATGACGAGCGCTTGCTCGGGTACGTCCGACGACGAAGACACCAACGGCACCACCGAGTCCGCGGCACCGTCGGACGCGCCGACCACTCTGGCCATCGCCGTGTCGCGCCAGCCCCAAGGGTTCGACACCACAAATCTCGCCAACGGCACCGACGCGCTCGTATGGTCGGCGATCTATGACCGCCTCATCGTTCCCGGCGACGATGGGCTGCCCGTCCCTGCCGCGGCAGAGTCATGGGAGTACTCGGAAGACGGACTCACTCTTACACTCCACCTGCGTGACGGCATGACATTCTCGAATGGTGACCCAGTCGTCGCTGCTGACTACAAGGCCACGCTCGACCTCCTTACGACGACAGCTGGCCCCCTCTCGGGCGAAGTCAGCGCCGTGTCATCCGTCGAGGCGCCCGACGACTCGACGATCGTCATCAACTTCTCGCAGCCGGACGCTTCGTTCCTCGATAGCCTGAGCAAAGCAATCGGCGCCATCGCAAACGATGACACCATCGCCAACGAGGATGCACCCACGAACCCCGTCGGTTCGGGCGCCTACACTCTCGACGCAGACGCGACGGTAGCGGGCTCTCAGTATGTCCTCAACAAGCGTGAGGACTACTGGAACGCCGACGCGTACCCGTTCGAGACTGTCACGGTCAAGGTGATTGCTGACTCGACGGCACTCGAGAACGCACTGAAGTCTGGCGAGATCAATGTAGGCGACATCATCTCCGGAACCATTGACGAATCGACCGGCATCACCGCTACCGAGATCCCCGGTGCGGGGCTTCAGAACCTCAAGATTCTCGACCGTGAGGGCACCATCGTGCCGGCCCTCGCAGACGTTCGCGTGCGCCAGGCGATCAACTACGCAATTAACCGTGAAGCCATCGTCGAAGGCGTTTCGCAGGGCCGGGGCGAGGCAGTCGCGCAGATCGCCTTCCCCGACACCAATGTCTACGTGGAGGAGCTCAACGACACCTACCCGTACGACCTTGAAAAGGCCAAGGAGCTGATGGCGGAAGCCGGCTACGCTGATGGCTTCGCGGTCACTATGCCGAGCATCATTTACTCGCAGACCCTCGATCCCGTCGTTGGCCAGGCGCTCTCCGACATTGGAATCACCGTCACATGGGACTCAATTCCCGCTCAGAACACCGGCCAGGCAATTATCTCCGCCCAGTACCCCATGGCGATCTGGCCCGACGGTTACGCCGGTCCTGCACGATTGTTTGGCAACCAGTACACCGAGGACGCCTTCCAAAACCCGTTCCACACCACCGATGACGAGCTGACGGCACTCCTCGACGAGCTGTCCACGACGGTCGATCCCGAGGCGCAGATCCCGCTGGCCAAGGAGGTCAACACGTGGGTTGTGGAGAACGCTTGGGACGCACCGATCGTGAACTCAAGCCGGTTGATCGGCGTGCACGAGGGGTACACCTACTCGGGGACGACGACCAACAGTTTCCCCTCCGTCACCCTTTACGGCGTGGCTGAGTAGCCTTTCGAAATCAGGGCTGGGAGCGCCTACAGGTGCTCCCAGCCCTGGAATCACCACTAGCCGAGGCTTCTGATAATGCTGATCTACTCCGCGCGCCGACTCGCCTCCGGGTTTGTGCTGTTCATTCTCGTTGCGTTCATCACGTACTGGCTCCTGAGCTTCTCCTTCGACAGCGTCATCGCCGTCCGTCTGGGTGCCAGTGCCACCCCTGAGACCATTGCGGCGGTCCGTGCCGACTATGGGCTTGATCGCCCGGTCGTCGTCCAGTACGTCGACTGGCTCACAGGTGTGTTCCAGGGTGATCTCGGTCGCTCGTTCTACACGCAGGAGCCAGTGGCTGACGCGATCCCGCCGCGCCTGTTCGTCACGCTATCCATCGTCGTACCCGCGCTCATCATCGCCACGATCATCGCGGTCTTCCTCGGCACGTTCGCCGCATCGCGCGGCGGTGGAGCGGACAAGGCAGCGCAAGGCATCATGCTCTTCGGCTATCTCGTCCCGAATCTGCTGATCGCAATTCTTCTTACCGTCGTGCTCGCGATCAACCTGGGCTGGTTGCCCGCAACGGGGTATGTCAGGTTCGGCGACGACCCATCCGGGTGGCTGAAGTCGATCACCATTCCGGTCATCGCGCTCTTTATCGGTGGCGCAGCCAACATTGCCAATCAGGTCCGAGGGACGATGATCGATGAACTCCGCAAGGACTACGTTCGTACTCTTCGTACGCGCGGAGTCTCGGCCCGAACCATCGTCTACAAGCACGCACTTCGCAACGCTGCGGGTCCCGCACTCACAGTCTTCGGTCTGACATTCATCAACATGTTTGGTGGCGCCCTGATCATCGAGCAGGTGTTCGCCTTGCCCGGTTTTGGAACGTTCAGCTTTAACAGCGCACTCCAAGGCGACTTCCCTGTTCTTATGGGACTCACAGTGTTCGGAGTGGGCATGACTGTGAGTGTCAATCTGCTGACCGATCTTGCCAATGGCTGGCTCAACCCGAAGGCGAGGATCTACTCATGACCTCCACCCCTAGCGACAGCACGGTCGTGCAGCCGTCGGAGACTGATGGCGAGGAAGTTCGTAAGGGCGCACTCGCACGCCTCGTGCGCGACCCGCAGGCGGTCATTACCGGCTCCATCCTGATCCTGATGATCATCGCGGGTCTGCTGGCGAACGTGATCGCCCAGCACGATCCGAACGAGGCCAATCTCTACGTTGTCAACGCGCCTCCGGGAACCGAGGGCTACCCGTTAGGGGCTGACCAAGCAGGCAGGGATATCCTCGCGAGGCTCCTACATTCGATCAACACCGCGGTGGTTTCCGCACTGATCGGCGCGAGCGTTGCACTCACGATTGGCACGGCTTTCGGTCTCGTTGGCGGCTACTTCGAGCGCCTCCGGGGCGTGACTGAGTGGACGTTCACCTTGATCATGACGTTCCCAGGCATCCTGCTGCTGATCCTCCTGATGCCACTGACGGGCGGAGATTACCGCGCAACGATGCTGGTCTTCGGCGTGCTGTTGTCGCCTGGTATCTACCGCATCGTGAGAAATATGACGGTCGGCGTGAGTCGCGAGCTCTACGTCGATGCCGCCAAGGTGTCGGGCGTGACGAGTTCGAGGATTCTGCGTCGACACGTGTTGTCAGTCGTGCGTGGACCGATCGTCATCGCGACCGCATTCCTGTGTGGAACGGCGATCTCGACGCAAGCGGGACTCGCCTTCCTCGGAGTCGGCTCACTGAGCATCCCCTCGTTCGGAGCGATGATCTCTGAGGGCTTCCGCAACATCGGACTCGCGCCGACGCAGTATCTGTGGCCTGCGCTCACGCTCGGTGTCATGAACGCGTGCATCGTGCTCTTCGGTAACGCACTCCGGGACACCTTGCAGGGGGCTCAGCCAAAGGCGCAGAAGATCGCGGTCGCGAAACTTGTAGATGGCTTTGAGGCAGATGCCGAGTCGGAGGACACTCCCGCACTGCTCTCGATCCGCGACCTGGGCATCGCGTATCCGTCACCGTCGGGAGCATTGAACGAAGTCGTCCGAGGGGTTTCGCTCGACCTCAAGCCTGGTGAAACCGTCGGCCTCGTCGGTGAGTCAGGCTCGGGCAAGACGCAAACCGCGTTCGGTGTGCTCGGCGTGCTTCCCAACGAAGCGATCGTCACCCGTGGCTCGGTGCGGATTGACGGCACGGAGATTCTCGGTGCGCCCGAGTCGACTCTGCGGAAGCTCCGCGGCGATGCGATTGCGTACGTACCCCAGGAGCCAATGTCCAACCTCGATCCTGTTTACACCGTGGGCAGCCAGCTCGTGGAGGGTATCCGGGTCGCAACGGGGCTCTCCAAGCGGGAAGCGAAGTCGAGGGCGCTTGAGTTGCTCGAGAGAGTCGGCATCCCCGATCCCCGTCGCACCTTTGATTCATACCCGCATGAGATCTCGGGCGGAATGGCACAGCGTGTGTTGATCGCGGGGGCTGTTGCAACCGAGCCCAAGATTCTCATCGCCGACGAACCGACCACGGCTCTAGACGTGACTGTGCAAGCGGACATTCTCGATCTCCTGCGGGACCTCCAACAGGAGATGGGTATGGGGATCATCCTCGTGACACACAACTTCGGCGTCGTCGCCGACATTTGCAGCCGGATCTGCGTCATGAAGGAGGGCGAAGTGGTTGAAACTGGCGAGGCCATCGACGTTTTCGCGAATCCACAGCACGAGTACACCACCATGCTGCTCAACGCGATCCTCGACGAGGACACCGTCCGAACCGATCCGCCCGTCTCCGTGGGCAAGCCGACCGAGGGAGCCTCGCGATGACTACTCCACTTCTCGAAGGTCGCGACCTTAAGGTTTCGTACCCCGTGCGCGGCTTCCGCAGGAAGCCGATCGAGATCGTCCATGGGGTCAACTTCTCGGTGGCTCCGGGCGAAACGCTGGGAATCGTGGGCGAATCTGGCTCAGGGAAGACGACCATCGGACGCGCGATCCTTGGACTGGCGCTGGTCACGGGCGGCACGGTGAATTTCGACGGGCGCGATATCAGCCACCTGGGCGGGGCAGCACGCCGCGCACTCGCGAAGGATATTCAGGTCGTCTTTCAGGACCCGTACAGTTCGCTCAACCCGTCACTGACGATCGGTGAGACACTCGCCGAGCCACTGATCGTTCAGGGTTGGGACAAGCAGGCGGCGACCAAGCGTGTCTTGGAGCTCCTCGACAGGGTCGGACTGCCGAAGAATGCAGCGGCGCGTTTGCCGCGCGAGTTCTCCGGCGGACAACGCCAACGCGTCGCGATCGCGCGTGCGCTCGCGCCGGAACCACGCCTGATTGTCTGTGACGAGCCGGTGTCGGCGCTCGATCTCTCCACTCAGGCGAAGGTGATGGAGCTCCTGCTCGATATCCAACGAGAAATGGGCGTCGCGTACATCTTCGTTTCCCACGACCTCGCCGTCGTCAGGCACATCTCGCATCGCGTAGGGGTGGTCTACAAAGGCGAGATCGTTGAGCAGGGTCCCGTGCGCGAAGTGACCACTCATCCGGAAAACCCCTACACGCAACGACTGCTGCTTGCAGCTCCGATCGCTGACCCTTTGCTCCAAGAGAAGCGGCGTGCGGATCGTGCTCGTCTGCGCCAGACTCAGCACAACCAGGACGTACAGGCCGGCGCGGCCTAGCAGTGAGTACCGTCGATTCAGGAGATCCGAGCGGATTGGTCGAGCCGAGCTCATCCGACGATATCGACAACGAGCACGGAAGTTCACCTCGTCTCACCGGGCTCTCGCGCGGCGAGGTGATCCTTGTGGTGCTCGCCACCTTCGGGACCGGCATGGCGTTGATTACCCCGCTGGTGTTCACCCTGCCGCTTCTCGTCGAGGCAATCGCTCCGAGCCAAACGCACCTTGTTGGTGTCGTGGTCGGAGTTGGTGCCGCGTTTTCGGTGCTCGCGGCACCGCTTGCAGGGTCGCTGTCGGACTCGTCCCGACTCAGGTGGGGGCGTCGCCGCCCGTTCGCCGCGCTGGGCGGCGTCCTCGGCGTCGCGTCGATCCCGCTGATGGCATTTGCGCCGAACCTGGCGATCCTGACTATCGGGTGGATACTCTCGAGCATCGGGTGGGGGACGGCTGGCGCGTCTGTCATGAATCTCGTTGCCGACCGCGCCGCACCCCAGCAGCGCGGTCGCATCTCCGGTGTGTCCGCCGCTTCAATGCAAATCGCCGCAGTCGCAGGAGTGATGCTGGCGAGCACCGCGGGTGGCGAGATCGTACTGATGGTGGTGCTGCCGGCGTTCGGCGGGGCCCTGGGCGTTGCGGTGTTGGTGTGCGTGTCTGATCCGGTGGTGTCGGGAACGGCAGCACTCACCTGGCGACGGCTTCTCGCGAGCTTCGTGTTTTCGCCGCGGAGGTACCCGGATTTCGCGTGGCTGTGGCTTGGCCGCTTCGTGTTCTTCTCGGCGATCTCGCTCACCACGGCCTACACAACGCTCTTCTATGCGCAGCGGTTGGGAATCGACCTAGCAAGTATTGCGACTGTCGTCGCCGTGACGAGCGGAGTCGGAGTCATTGCCGCTGCCGTAGGTGCGCCGCTTGGTGGTTTTCTCGCCGACAAGTGGGGACGCAAGCCCTTGATTGGCGTCGCCATTGCATTCTTCTCGGCTGGATCATTCATCCTTGCTGGTGCGCATTCGTTGGAGGCAATCGTTCTCGGGTCCCTGATCAACCAACTGGGACTCGCTGCTGCTGGAGCGGCTATGCAGGCGCTGCTGCTGGATGTTCTGCCAAACGGCGGTGCCGAGGCGGGTCGGTATCTCGGCGTCGCCGCGTTCTCACAAAAGCTCCCACAGGTCGGCGCGCCGCTTGTCGCCGCAGGCCTACTCAGCGTGCAGGGAGGTGACGCCGGATACGGCACGCTCTTCGTCGCAGCCGCCGTTCTCGCGGCAGTCAGCGGGGCAATCATGATGGTGAAGGTCGGGCATTGAGGCTGACCGGGACATGACCCGGACGGCGCTCAGGCCGTGAACTCCTTCCAGGGGCTTCGTTTCCATCGGACGGGTCGCACGGGCCCTTGCAATGCCACTCAAGCAACGTTTGGCAACCGATTGACAAACGGCCGGCCGAGGTGGTTGAATCATTGTGGTTTTCCACCCACACGGTGAGGTCGCATAGTCGACCAGGGACGAGGGTGGAGTCCACGACCTGCGGTGTGCTGCGGCAATCGCGTCCAATGACGGACTTCGTTCCCGGGCGCTCACGGGTAGCCACCGTCTAGCCGAAGCGATGTGCGCCCTGGCGCACCGACAGGGAGTCACGATGCCAGTCGCCTTTCCTCCTCAATTCCTTTGGGGGGCCTCGACTGCTCCGCACCAGATCGAGGGAAACAACGTCAACAGCGACTTCTGGGCGAACGAAGGACGCCATCCCGGAATGGAGCGCAGTGGAGACGCATGCGACAGCTACCACCGGTACTCCGAGGACATGCAACTGCTTGCCGACGCAGGCTTCAACAGCTATCGCTTCGGAATCGAGTGGGCACGCATTGAGCCGGCCCGGGGCCACTTCTCGAACGCGGAGCTCGCGCACTACAGGCGCATGATCGACACCGCAAAGGAACTCGGACTTGAGCCTGTCGTCACACTCCAGCACTTCACGACGCCGCGATGGTTCGCCGAGAACGGCGGCTGGCTCGCGGACGACGCTCCCCAGCTTTTCGGAGCTTACGTCGAACGCGTGTGTTCCATCCTCGGCGACGTGAATTGGGTGGCGACGATTAACGAGCCCAACATGCTTGCAATGATGGCGTCGATGGCTCAGCTCATGGCCTCTGCTGAGGCCTCCGACTGGCAGAGCCCCACGGTCGAGCACTCCTCGAACGGCGAGAGTGAGAGTGCCCCGTCCCGTCCTTCAGTATTGCCGGACCCGGATCCTGCCATCGGTCGTCGGCTCATCGCTGCGCACGAGATTGCGCGCGGCACGGTGCGCCGTCTTACTTCGGCAAAAGTCGGCTGGACCGTGGCGAACGGCGCATTGGTGGCTCGGCCGGGTTGTGACGAAGTGCTCGACCGGGTGCAGTACGTCCGCGAAGACATGTACCTAGAGGCGTCACGGGCCGACGACTTTGTTGGCGTCCAGTCCTACTCGAGCCAATGGGTAGGTCCCGATGGAGTTGAGCCTCATCCTCCGCACCCGGACAATACTCTCGTCAACACCGCGTACCGCCCTGATGCGCTCGCTATCGCGGTCCGTCACACGGCAGCCGTCACGGACGGGACGCCGGTTCTGGTCACCGAGAATGGCATCGCCGTCACCGATGACCGCCGCCGCATCGCGTACACGGGTGAGGCCCTGAAGGGTCTGGCGGAGACCATGCAAGACGGCGTCGACGTGCGTGGCTACCTGCACTGGTCGCTTCTCGACAACTTCGAGTGGGGTCACTGGGAGCCAACCTTTGGGCTCGTCGCCGTGGACCGCGAGACTTTTGTTCGTTCGCCCAAGCCGAGCCTGCAATGGCTTGGTGAGGTGGCTCGCACGGGCAAGGTTGCCTGACATGGGGCCCACTCACTCGTTCCCGGTCGATCCCTTCGTATCTGTGAAGCGCGAGCCGATGCACTCCATAAGGCGTGAGGGCGCCGTGAGTCTCGACGGCACCTGGGACTTCCAGTTGCTCGGCCACCCGGCACAAGAGTGGGGCGAGTGGGGAACGACGGAAGTGCCGGGTCTTTGGACAATGCGCGAACCGGCCGATCCGCCGCACTACACGAATGTCCCCATGCCGTTCGACGAGGTGCCCCCCCACCTGCCAGATCGCAACCCGACCGGGCTCTACCGTCGGAGCTTTCACGCAGAGCGCCGCGATGGCCGCCGGCTTATCCTTCACGTCGGAGCCGCGGAGAGCGCACTTCACGTACTGGTGAATGGAAATCTCGTCGGCTCAAGTACCGACTCGCACCTAGCCGCCGAGTTCGACATCACGGACGCGCTTGTCAACGACACGAACGAACTCGTGCTCGTCGTCGTCAAGTTCAACGCTGAGAGCTACATCGAGGACCAGGACCATTGGTGGCACGGCGGAATCAGCCGCTCTGTTTCACTGATCGACGTCCCCGAGGTACGGCTGGCCGACGTCACCATCACGGCAGACTGGGATCACACGACCGAGCGTGGCAGCCTCGCTGTCACAGCACGCACACACGGACTGGCACATCTGCGCGAGAGCGGTTGGAATGTCGAGATCGAGGCGCTTGGTGAGAGCGTCGTCGTACCGGTCGCAGTGCGCCAAGAGGCCCAGACCTTGCCTCGTGGCGTCGATGACCGCTCTGTGCGTCCCGAGCCCCGGTTCCCGCCGGACATGATGGACATCCTCAGCATCTATTCCGCCGGCGGCGAGGTGCCCGAATCCGCGATGCCAATGATTCGCGCCTTCGGGCAGACAGCGCAGCATGACGCCAAGGCCGGCGAAGCTGCCTGGTATCGCGCTCACGTCGAGGTCGAGCCGTGGACCGCTGAGACGCCCCACCTCGAGCATGTCGAGGTCCGACTTCGCGCGCCATCGGGAGACATTGTCGACGAGGCCACCTACCGCGTGGGATTCCGGCGCGTCGAGGTCGTGGGACGCGACCTTCTCGTCAACGGTCGGCGACCGTGGATCCAGGGGGTCAATCGGCACGACTTCGATCCCCGGACGGGGCGCGTATGCACCCGTGAAAGCATGCTCGCAGAACTCACCTTGATGAAGCGCCACCACATCAATGCCGTGAGGACATCGCACTACCCAAATGACCCCGTATTCCTCGACCTGTGCGACGAGATCGGCATGTATGTCGTCAACGAGGCCGATATCGAGGGCCACGCATTTGCCAGTCAGATCGCAGACGACCCGCGCTACCTGACGCGAATGATGGACCGGTTCTCGCGGATGCTTATTCGTGACCGGAACCACCCTTCCGTCATCACGTGGTCCCTCGGCAACGAGACCGGACATGGAGTCGCGCACGACACCATGGCCGCATGGTCGCGCGCCGTCGATGCAACACGACCCGTGCAGTATGAGGGCGGAATCGCCATGGACTGGCATGCGAATCACGGCTCGACCGACATCGTCTGCCCCATGTATCCGTCGTTTCCTTCCCTTGAGATGTGGGCGGCCGATCCTCGTGCGGATCGACCGATGATCCTGTGCGAGTACGCGTACTCCCAGGGGAACTCGACCGGCGGTCTCAGCCGCTATTGGGACCTCTTCGAGTCGGAACCGGGACTTCAGGGGGGATTCATCTGGGAGTGGCGTGACCACTCGCTCGACCCTGAAGGCGACGGTCGCTACCGGTACGGAGGCGACTTCGGCGACATGCCGAACGACGGGCCCGTGCTCAACAACGGCATCGTCCTTCCCGACCTCACGCCCAAGCCCGCGCTGTTCGAAGCGGCTGGTATCTTCAGCCCGCTTCGGCTCGAGTCGAGCGCGCCTGAGATCCTCGCTGGCACGGTGAGGGTGCGCAACCGTGGAACCTTCTTGCCGTTGTCCGCCTATGCTGCGGAGGTCTCAGTCGAGACGATGTCAGGCTCAACTGCGACCGTCGCTGTAGACCTACCCCCAGTCGACCCAGGTGAGACGGGACTCTTCGAGCTGCCTGCCGCTGTGCGCGACGCCTTGGGCGGGGCTGAGGCGCTCGCACTGTCCGTGCGACTCGTCACCAAGGAGGACTCGCTTTGGGCGCCGGCAGGGACGGCGCTCGCAGCGCAGCAGGTGGTGCTCGACGTGTCGCCCCAGGAATTGCCTACAGCGGGGGTGAAGGTGCCCACGCTCGTCGACGGCGCGCTTGCCCATCCTTTGCTCCGCAGTGCGCCCGAGCTCTGCCTGTGGAGGGCGCTCACCGAGAACGAGCGCTCATTCTCGATGGACCGACGCTTCGTGCGTACCGGGTTCCACGAGTTGACCTTGTCCGAGACGGACGTTCAGACGCAGGCCGATGCGGTACGCGTCAGCAAGACGTACCTCACTGCCTGGAATGAGGTCGTGCTGCACGAGCGACGCATCGTGCAGGTCGGAGACGGAGACTACGTCCTCACGGAGCTCGTCACCCTCCCCGAGGGACAGACCGACGGCGTCCGGGTCGGCATCGAGTTTGAGCTCATTGAGGGCTTTGGGGAGGTCGAGTTCGTCGGGCTCGGACCTTGGGAGAACTACCCGGACCGCGAAGCGTCGGCTCTCCTCGGAGCCTGGCAGGTTCCCCTTGACGATTTCGCAACGCCGTACATCGTCCCGCAGGAGTCCGGCAGCCGTGGCGGCACGCTCACGACGCGCATCTCTGGCCCCGCAGGCACGGTCCGGACGCAGCACGCGCATCCCCTGCACCTCAACGTCGCCCGACGAACCATCGCTGACCTTGAGGCGCACAATCACTGGTGGGAGGTGCCGACTCGCGACACCGCGATCGTTCACCTCGACATCGCTCAGCGAGGCGTGGGATCCGCTCGCCTCGGTCCCGACGCCGATCAGGCGACCCGCCTGGACAAGGACAGCTACACCTGGACCTGGCGTCTTCAGTTGGACACACACTGAACGGCGCTCTCTCAACGAAAAGGAGCAGCATGCTCAAGCCAGTAGCCACCGCAACCCGTGAAGCCATCAAGCTCGATGGACTCTGGGACTTCGACATCGCACGCGAAGGAGTCGAGCGCCCCTGGACAGGCGCGCTGAACTCGGGGCTCGAAGCAGCTGTGCCCGCAAGCTACAACGACCAGTTTATCGACCCTGCCATTCGGGACCACGTGGGATGGGTGTGGTACCAGCGGGACGTTCAGGTCCCCCGTGGCTGGGACGGCGAGCGCATCCTCATCCGTATCGACGCCGCGACCCACGAAGGTGCCGTGTACGTGGACGACGACTTCGTCGGCGGCCACGTGGGCGGCTACCTGCCATTCGCAGTCGACGTCACGGACAAGGTCGAAGCGGGCGGCACGTTCCGATTGACGATCGGCGTCAACAACGAGCTCACCAACGAGACCATTCCGCCTGGCACCGTGTCGGTCGACATGCTTGGCAGGCGCAAGCAGACGTACCTTCATGATTTCTACAACTACGCGGGACTTGCGCGTTCCGTCTGGCTCGTCAGCATCCCGCAGGTCAGCGTCACGGACGTCACCGTCACGACGGATGTGATCGACGGCGCGGGCCGAGTGGGGTATCGCGTGCACACGAGCGGTGACGCTGAGGTCCGCGTTCGCGCGGTCGATGCCACAGGCACCGAAGTCGGTGCCGCCACAGGCGCGGAGGGCGTCGTCGTCATCCGCGACGTCAACCTTTGGCAGCCCGGAGCGGCGTATCTCTACACCCTGCAGGTGGAGGCAGTGGTGGACGACTCTGTTGTCGATACCTATCCCCAGACCTTCGGTGTGCGCACCGTAGAGGTGCGAGGGAGCGAGTTCCTGATCAATGGAGAGCCGTTCTACTTCACCGGCTTCGGTAAGCACGAGGACACTGCGATCCGCGGCAAGGGGCACGACGACGCGTACCTTGTTCACGACTTCCAACTGCTCGACTGGATCGGCGCGAACTCCTTCCGCACCTCGCACTACCCGTACGCCGAGGAAGTCATGGACTTCGCCGATAGGCACGGCATTGTGGTGATTGACGAGACGGCGGCAGTGGGGCTCAACCTTGGGGTCGCCTCGGGTCTTACCGGAGAGCCCAATCGACCGACGTTTTCTCCCGAGACCTGCAACGACGTCACACAGGCCGTGCACGCGCAGCATATTCGGGAGCTGATCGGTCGCGACAAGAACCACCCGTCGGTCGTGATGTGGTGCATCGCAAACGAGCCAGCTTCGAACGAGGAGGGTGCGCTCGAGTACTTCGAGCCTCTCGTCGAGCTGACGCGGAGCCTCGACCCGACGCGACCGGTCTGCTATGCCGCAGTGATGTTCGCGCAGCCAGACAACGACCGCATTGCGCAGCTCTTCGATGTTCTCTGCCTCAACCGTTACTACGGCTGGTATGTCGCAGTGGGTGATCTACAGCTCGCCGAGGTCTACCTGGCTGGGGAGATGGGTAAGTGGGCGGAGAAGTATGACAAGCCGATGATGATGACCGAGTACGGCGCTGACACGTTGGCTGGCGTCAATTCGGTCTGGGAAGCGCCTTGGTCCGAGGAATACCAGCGTGCGTATCTCGAGATGAACCACCGGGTCTTCGACAGCATCCCGCAGTTCGTCGGCGAGCAGATCTGGAACTTTGCGGACTTCCAGACTTCGAATGGCATTCACCGCGTCGACGGCAACAAGAAGGGCGTCTTCACCCGCGACCGGCGGCCCAAGGCCGTTGCGCACGACCTCCGGCAACGGTGGTCTGCGCTGCGCGGAACTAAGCCCTCACATGCGGACTCCAGCGATTAGTTGCCGGACCCGTCTAGGGGTACGAGAAATCGTGACCGATCAATCGATATGGTGTGATCTCGGCTTCCGGCGCGTTCGATTGGCATCGTGTGGCCGCGTGTAGCCCAGTGGCAAGATCTCTCCATGAGCACTGAACATGGGTTGGCGCGCGCGCGTGCACGGGGTTTTCACCACGACGCAGACCGCAGACGTCTCGACGTCATGGATCGCCTCCTTAGGCTCTTCGTTGAGGATGGGTTCGCCACTCTGACGGTCGAGGAGATGTGTCGGCGCCTGCGTTGCTCTAAGTCGACGCTCTACCTCGTCGCCAACAGTCGCGAGCAGATTGTCGTCTCTGTGGTGGGACATTTCTATGCGCGGATCAATGCGGGTATCGCTAGTGCCATCGAGTCGGAACCGGACCGAGCCCGTCGTCTTTCCCGTTACCTCGTGGCAGTGGGCGAGGCGGTCGATGGTGCCTCGATTTCCTTCTTTGTCGATCTCGTGAGTTACGAGCCCGTCGCGATGGTCCATGCACAAGGGCAGAGAGACGCTGCGGCGTACGTCGAGCAGCTCGTGCGCGAGGCTGTCGAGGCCGGCGCAATGCGGGCTGTGAACCCCACCTTGGTCGCGCAGATCCTTGCGAATGTCATCGCAGGTGTGCAGGTGGGCGACATCGGAAGCGGTATGGAGGGGACACGGATCGAGGTTTTGGCCGAAGTTGGCGAACTGCTGCTGGCAGGGCTCGATCTGTCGGGTCGCGGAGTCGATTCTGCTCGGGAGACCTAGCCGTCGAGTACGTTACATAGTACGATCGAATCACGAGACGTACTCGCGGTAAGCGTGATCGCAGATCACCGATCCAACGGAGGAGCAGCCGCCATGTCGAACGAGCCAGTGTTTCCGGTTCCGGCCACCATTAGTGCAGAAGCACAGGCGGTCCTTGCCGCCGCCGCACAGCGACCGATGGTCGCGGACCCTGAACCGGACGACGATGCTGGGTGGTACGAACACGCTGCCGTTGCACGTGCGACCGACGAGGGCACGATCACGGGCCTTGCACTTGCTACGACGGGTGCCGTGATTGACGGTGCGCCGACGACACTCGCCCGCGCGTCCGTTGCGGACGGCGCCCGCTATTACGTCGCGGAGCCTCTCGATCACGACAGCGAGGATGAGCGTGTGCTCTTTGCGATCCACGGAGGAGGGTTCACGTTCGGCGGAGGCGAGTCGGCGCGGGTCTCGACGAGCCTGCTTGCGGGCAACTATGGGGTGCGCACGTGGGGAATGGACTACCGCCAGCTCCCAGATCACCCATATCCCGCAGGTCTCGACGACTGCATGACCGTCTATCGGCACCTGCTCAGCACGACGGATGCCTCCGCGATCGCGATCGGCGGCCAGTCGGGTGGTGCCAACCTCACTGCAGCCATGCTCCTACGCATTCGCGATGAAGGTCTGCCGATGCCGGCCGCGGCGATGCTGCTCTCGCCGCCGGTAGACCTCACGTCCGCCGGCGACACGCATGTGACCAACGGATTCACGGTGATTCCTGGGGGCATCGCGAACATGTCCCGGCGGTATGCGGGGGAACACAGTCTCGAGGATCCGTACATCTCCCCGCTTTTCGGGGAGTTCACCGCAGAATTTCCTCCGACGATCCTCACGGCAGGAACTCGTGATTTTCTGCTCTCCGACACTGTGCGGCTTCATCGCAAACTACTCGCCGCTGGAGTGCGTGCAGAACTGCACGTCTGGGAGGGGGCGCCTCACGGTCTGTTCATGGGCCGTGCCCCCGAGGACCGCGAGCAGGTGCGCCAGGTCAGGACTTTTCTCGAACAGGCGTGGGCTGAGGCTGGGCATCCCGCTTCGTAACGCACGAGCTCTGAAGGACTAGGCGCCGTTGCTCCCCGCGACGGTGCGAGACGGGTCGTCGCGCACGTGCGCGCGCACTTGTTCAACAAAGCCTCCGGACCGTGCGAGGGTCTCGCTCACCAACGCGATAAGCGCCGCGACGGGGTCCGTCTTCCCGAGTGCGTTGTCGATGTCGTCGGCTTGAGCGTCGCGATATCTGCCATGGTGCAGCACGACGTTGATCCAACTCGCTAGCACCGCTGCACTACCATCCGCCGAACGATGAGCCGCAAGCTCGGCGAGCGCCACGGGCGCTACCCGAATCGTGAGCTTCGTCGAGGAATCCTCGGCAATTTGCTTCAAGCGATGTGCAATCCGCGGGTTGTCGAACCGCTCCCACAGGTCGCGGCAGTACCTATCGCTATCGACGAAGCCGGGGAGGTGGCGGACAGCCTCGGACCAGAATCCCTCGACCAAGCTCCGGCAGGTCGCATCGCGGGTTGCAGAGGCAACGGTCTCTGCGCCGCGAGCGAGGCCGAGGGCCGCGAGAGCGGTGTGGGCGCCATTGAGCAACCACAGCTTTCTCGTGTCGAATGGGGTGATGTCCTCAGTGAACTGTGCCCCAGCGCTCTCCCAGTGAGGGCGCCCTGCTGGGAAGTCGCCACACAGGATCCAACTGGCGAAGGGCTCGGTCACGACCGGGATTTCATCGACAATCCCGGCCCGACGCGGGCCGTCGACGTCGCCATCGGAGAACCGCGGCGTGATCCGATCGACGGACGTCGACACGAACGCTACTTGGGTCTCGACCCACTCGACGAGCTGCTCGGAGACTCGGGACGCATACGAAAGCACGGCGCGACGCACCGTGCTCCCGTTGTTTGGCATGTTGTCGCACGGCAAGATGGCGATCGGCCCTGCGCCCGCGCGTCGTCGCGCCTCAAGTCCCACAGTAATGAGTGCGAGGGGAGTGCTTCCGGCGCCCCCGCTAGCCAGGCTTGCGACGTCCGCCGAGACCACAGGATCGCTCCAATCCGGTTCCCCATCGGCGTCGAGTCGGTATCCCGCCTCAGTAACCGTCGTGGTCACGATTGCGGTGGATGGGCGCTCGAGGTAGGCCATGAACGCGTCCCCGTCGGTGATCGAGTGGGCGGCGACGATCGAGTCGATCACCTCGACCTCGTCCTCGGACGGACCACGGGTTGTCAGCGTGTAAAGGCAGTCCTGGTCGCGGAGGACCTTCAACATGGCATCTCCGCTGCCGCCTGCACGCCCGGTGAACGCCGCAATGCCCCACTCGCTGGCGTCGGAGGCGTGCGCCGTGTACCAGGCCTGATGCGAGCGATGAAACGCACCCAAGCCGATGTGGATGATGCGGACAGGGGCCGCGGGCCGTCGCCTAGCGGCTTGCGTGAGTGGCCTTAGCGTCTTGTTCGAAGCGCTCACAGTTTGAAGACCTCACGAGGGATAGCATCGACGGTGTCAGTCATGATGCGCTCTGCAGTAGCGATGCTTACGCGCCCCTCAGCAACAAGGCGCCCGAGGTAGCCTGCATCGGCGCGGCGTGCAACGTCGTGTCGGGCCGGGATCGAGAGATAGGCGCGGGTGTCATCGATGAAGCCGGAGGTGCGGTAAAAGCCAGCCGACTCCGTCACCGCCGAACGGAACCGAGCCATGGCATCGGGAGCGTCGATGAACCACCACGGCGCTCCAACAAATACTGAGGGATAGAACCCAGCGAGAGGCGCTAGTTCGCGTGAGTAGGTCGATTCGTCGATGGTGAAGAGGACGAGGTGGAATCCTTCCGCAGCGCCGAAAGACTGCAACAGTGGACGTAGGTTCTCGGTGAACTCGACGCGTACCGGGATGTCGTGCCCTGTGTCGGGCCCAAAGGTCTCGTATGTGGAGGTGTGGTGGTTGCGACGAACCCCGGGGTGGATCGTCATGACGAGGCCGTCCTCGACGCTCATCGCAGCCATTTGCCACAGCATGTGTCCGCGGAACTCACGGGCGCTGTCGGCATCGAGGTTGCCAGCAAGGGCGCCCTGGAAGAGCTCTTCCGCCGTATGTGCGTCGAGTTCGCAGGTGTATGGCTCGTAGACGCCGTGATCGGCAGAGACCGCTCCGCGCTCGATGAAATACGCACGGCGTGCGCGGAGCGCATCGAGGTACGTTCGGAACGTGGCCTTCCCTTCGCCTGCCGTCGCCAAGAGCTGTTCCACGCGCTCGCTAAAACCCTGGGCCTCGGGGTCCAGATAGGCGTCGGGCCTGAACGTCGGGATCACTCGGCCTGCAAACGAAGCATCGCTCGCGAGTGCAGAGTGTGCGTCCAGAGCATCCAACGGGTCATCAGTGGTCGCGAGTACCTCGATCCGGAAGTTCTCGAACAGTGCCCGTGGACGCAGGGCGGCCGTGGGCAACGCCGCCGCGACGGTGTCGTAGATGCTGTGTGCCGTTTCCGGCGTCAACTCCTCTTCAACCCCGAAGACTCGTGCTAGTGACTCACTGATCCAGTACGCGGAGGCCGTACCGGCAAACTTGTGCCAGTGCGCGGCCAGCGTGTCCCAAACCTCACGGGGGTCTGCTTGTTGCGCACCCAAGCCCAGCGCCTCGAGTGGAACCCCATTCGCGTGCAGGAGGCGTGTCACGTAATGGTCGTGCGTGATGAATAGGTTCGCCGGATCCGTGAATGACTGATCCTCATGTAGCCACTGGGCGGGCACGTGCCCGTGCGGAGAAATGATGGGCGCCTCGGCAACCGAGGAGTAAAGCGCATGTGCAATCGCTTGTACACCTGGGTCGACGGGCAGCAGGCGATTGTGGTCGCGCGACGGCGTTGGCATGAGCCAAGTCAAACCGAAGGGAACCCCGTTTGTCAATCGGTTGCCAACGATGGCAACGAAAGTCTTCGGACCGTCAACGCCGCATGTGGGCGGTCGATTCGCGCACCATCAGCGTGGTCGACAGGGAAGCTTCGGGTCGCGCGATGACGTCCACGCCAATGTCGCCCATCAGAGACTCCACAGCGCGAGTGCCCGCCTCGAGGAGGTCGGCGCGCACCGTCGTGAGAGATGGACTGACGAAATCGGCGCCAAAGATGTCGTCGAAACCCGCGACCGAGATGTCATCCGGCACACTCACGCCTTGCTCCCTGGCGGCACGAATGAGGCCGAGCGCGAGAAGGTCGTTGTATGCGACGATTGCGCTCGCCCCGGAAGCCTGGGCTCGTTCAAAGGACAACTTTCCCGCGGCAATCGTGGGGGAGTTGGGACCGATCTCGAACACGGAGATCCCGCGCAGTCGCGCAGCTTTAAACAGCGCTTCCCACCTACGCGCACTGATCCATGAGCGATCTGGGCCGCCGAGGTAAGCAATCGAACGATGCCCTAGAGACGCAAGGTGCTCGACCAACTGGTCAATACCTGGAGCGACGTCGGGCGCAATGTTGACGAGATTTCCCGCCGCGCGATTGATCATCACGACCGGCTTCCGCTCGGCGAGCCGGAGGATGTGCTCGTCAGGGAGTCGGGTGGTGGCGAGAATGATGCCATCGACGAACGGCGCCACTCGGTCCGCCGTCGCCGCCTCAATACTCCCCGACTCCTGCGACTCAGCGACAATCAGGGTGAAGCCATAGCGAGCGGCCGCGTTCTCGGCACCGCGCACGGTGTTGAACACCACTGGGTTCGTCATGTCAGCGACGACGGCGGCAATGGTGTTTGTCCGTCCGGTAGGAAGCGCACGCGCCAGCGGGTTTTCGTGGAAGTTCAACTCAGCCGCGGCCTTACGGATGCGTGCTTCCGTGGCCGCACTCACGCGTCCAGGCTTGTTGAGTGCTCGGGAGACGGTCGAAGGGTTAACGCCAGCGAGGCGAGCAATGTCATAGATCGTTGCAGCGCCGGACTTGCGCCCACTCTTGGCGCTCTTGGGCGCTTCTGATACATCGGACATGTGAGCCTCCATGTCTGCACAATACCGGTTGCCAAAAGCGTTGCCAGCCGAGATTGCGAGTGTCAGGTAACACTACCGGGGACACGGCCTCTGCATCTGAGACGAGGCGCCGATTGTGCAGGCCGGCGCTTTCTGATGCCGATCGCTGGGCGCGTGAGAGGTAACCTGCGCTACATTAGGCATTCGGTTGCCAAGTTTGGGCGCGATGGGTGCGTCCCGCGAAGGAGAGAGTCATATGGACCGCAAGTCGCAGATGCTGACCGATTTGAGTCGGCATCGGTTGGTGCCGGTGGTGGTGTTAGATGCGGCTTCTGACGCTGGACCGTTGGCTGATGCGTTGGTGGCTGGTGGTTTGCCGGTGGCGGAGGTGACGTTTCGTACCTCGGCTGCTGGGGAGTGCATCCGGGTGATGGCTGCTCGTGGCGACATGGTCGTGGGTGCCGGCACGGTGTTGACGGCGGCTCAGGTGGATGAGGCGGCCGATGCTGGGGCGTCGTATGTGGTCTCGCCTGGCTTGTCGCGCGCGGTGGTGGAGCGGTGTGCCGAGCGTGGTGTGGTGGCGTTGCCGGGGGCGGTGACAGCGTCGGAGGTGATGGCCGCGCTGGAGTTGGGTGTGACGACGGTGAAGTTCTTCCCGGCCGAGACCAGCGGCGGTGCGGCCGCGGTCAAGGCTCTGGCGGCGCCGTTTAAGGACGTGCGGTTTGTGCCCACGGGTGGGATCGGGCCGAAGAACCTCCACGAGTATCTGTCGATTCCGGCGGTGCATGCGGTGGGTGGGTCGTGGATGGTGCCCAGGGACCTGATCGCCGCCGGTGATTTTGATGAGGTGCAGCGGTTGACGGCCGAGGCCGTCGCGCTGGCGGGCAAGGAGGCCCTCGTATGAGCGTGGTGAACGTGAAGTCCGCGGCAGAGTGCCGTTTCGATGCCGTCTCGCTCGGCGAGGTGATGCTCAGGCTCGACCCCGGTGAGGGCCGTATCCGCACCGCGAGGCAGTTCACGGCTTGGGAGGGTGGGGGTGAGTACAACGTGTCGCGTGGTCTGGCCCGCGCGTTCGGGTATCGCACCGGGATTGTGACCGCGCTGGCGGATAACGAGGTCGGTCACCTGGTGGAGAACCTGATCCTTGCCGGAGGGGTCGACATCAGCAACGTCATCTGGAAGTCCTATGACGGCATCGGCAGGTCGGTGCGCAACGGGTTGAACTTCACCGAGCGTGGCTTCGGAGTCAGGGGCGCCGTGGGTGTGTCCGATCGCGGCCACACGGCTGCCTCCCAGCTATCCGCAGATGACGTCGACTTCGATCACCTCTTCGGTGAGCTCGGGGTGCGGTGGCTTCACACCGGCGGCATCTTCGCGGCGCTGTCCGATACGGCCGCGCAGACGGTGATCGCCGCGGTGGAGGCCGCTCACCGCCACGGCACCGTCGTCTCGTATGACCTGAACTACCGGCCAAGTTTGTGGAAGGCGATCGGTGGCAAGGAGCGTGCCCAAGAGGTC
Organism: Demequina globuliformis; assembly: GCF_000975155.1. Lineage (GTDB taxonomy): Bacteria > Actinomycetota > Actinomycetes > Actinomycetales > Demequinaceae > Demequina > Demequina globuliformis. The sequence continues at coordinate 1,058,866 of NZ_BBRG01000001.1, read as the reverse complement.
AACCGGGCCATCGCCCCGCACGTAGACGTGATGATCGGTAACGAGGAGGACTTCACCGCGTCGCTGGGCTTCGAGGTCCCCGGCGTCGACGAAACTCTAGAAGAGCTGGACGTCGCCGGGTTTGAGCAGATGATCGCGACCGCCGCCGAGGCGTTCCCGAACTTCCAGGTGATTGCGACCACCATGCGTGGCGTGAAGTCCGCGACCGTGAACGACTGGGGCGCCCTGGCCTGGTCCAAGGACTCTGGCGTGGTGCGTGCCACCCAGAGGGATGGTCTCGAGATCCTCGACCGGGTGGGCGGCGGAGACTCCTTCGCCAGCGGTCTGATTCACGGCCTGCTCGAGGGTGAAACCCTCGAGCGTGCCGTCAACCTCGGTGCCGCTCACGGCGCGCTGGCCATGACCACCCCCGGCGACACCACCATGGCCACCAAGGCCGAGGTCCACAAACTCGCCGCCGGCGGAGGCGCCCGCGTCGACCGCTAAACATCGGAACCCCGGGCAGCCACGCTATCGGCTGCGCGTTGTAGGACCGGCGGAGAGAAACAACGAAAGAGAGTCCTGATGGAGAAGACGTGGCGCTGGTATGGTCCCGCAGACCCAGTCACGCTTCGTGATGTGCGGCAAACCGACGCGACCGGTGTAGTGACGGCTCTGCACCATGTCGCGAATGGCGAGGTCTGGGCGGTTGAGGATATTCGCGAGCGCCAACGCGAATGTGAGCACGCGGGCCTTTACTGGTCGATCGTCGAGTCGGTGCCCGTCCACGAGGACATCCGTCGTGGTCTCGCATCGCGCGACCAATGGATCGAGAAGTACTGCACGACGCTGCGTAACTTGGCCGCGTGTGGCATCGATATGGTCTGCTACAACTTCATGCCAGCGCTCGACTGGACCCGAACGGACCTCGATTGGCCGCTCCCGAACGGCGGCACAGCGCTGAGGTTCGATGCCAATGCGGTCGCGGCGTTCGACATCTGGGTGCTCGAGCGGTCGCATGCCGAAGAGTCCTATGCGCCCGAGCGCGTAGCTACGGCGCGCGCCTGGTTCGATGCTGCCGGCGCCGATGAGGTGGAGGCGGTCACACGCACGCTGCTTGCGGGGCTGCCTGGATCCGAGGAGTCGTACAGCATTGGCGAGTTCCGTGAAGCTCTCGCCGCATACGATGGCCAGACACACGAGTCGATGCGAGGCAACCTTCGGTACTTCCTTGAGCGGGTCATTCCTGTAGCGGAAGAGGTCGGCATTCGCATGGCGATCCATCCCGACGATCCGCCTTTCGACCTCTTCGGCATCCCTCGGGTGGTCTCGACCATGGCCGATGCACAGTGGATCCTCGACGCGGTTCCGTCTCCTGCGAACGGTCTCACCCTGTGTGTCGGCTCCTATGGCGTGCGCGCAGATAATGACGTGGTTGAGATGGCTCACCGCTTCGCGGATCGCATCTACTTTTCCCACCTCAGATCTACGCGTCGCGAAGCTGACCAAGAGAGCTTCCACGAGGCGGTGCATATCGACGGCGACATCGACATCGTGGGTGTGGTGCGCGAGCTAGTGAGCGAGGAGCGCCGGCGTGGTGACGCCGGCCCACGGATTTCTATACGTTCCGACCATGGGCATCGGATTCTCGACGACCTCCACCGCGCAAGTGCACCGGGATACCCGCTCATCGGGCGCATGAAGGGCCTTGCGGAGGTTCGTGGCGTCGAACTGGCCGTGAACTATGCCATCAACGGCGGCATTTCGTAGACGCGTGCGCTGGGCGCTCGTGGCTTCTCGCGGTGTCCAGCCTGAGCTACGAGTGAGTATTGACTCAGGCGCCGACTCGCCGTAGCCTTTGGCAATCGATTGTCATGGGTTTTTTGATGACGGAACCAACACGTGGCGGGCCCCAAAACTCGAGCGTGAACGGGAGCGAACGTCAAGCCTGGGACACGAGAACGCGACGGTGGGTTCAGCCAGCCGTCACTGATCGACGCGGGGCGAATGCGCCGCAGAAGGAGTAAGGCATGGCAATGACTGAACCTTGGAGCGCAGACCGTATCGAAGCGCGATCGCGCGTGGTGATCGACAACGACTTCTGCGGTGATCCCGACTGCGTCGTTGAGATCGCCCACCACCTGTTGTGCCGCAGTATTGAGATTCCGTTCGTCGTGTCGTCAGCGGTCGGCGTGCACCACCCTGAGTGGACCGATGACTGTGTGACGCGCGGCGTCGGTGTCGTGCGGGAGGTTGCTGAGCTCGCCGATCGGGACGATGTGGTGATCCTCGAGGGCAGCAACATGCCCATGACCGACGCCTCGACGCCCGCCGTAAGCGCGGCCGCGGAGGCCCTCGTGCGCGAGGCGATGCGCGACGACACGGATCTGCCGCTGTACGTCGCCTGCGGTGGCGGCCTTACGACGGTTGCGAGTGCGCTTCTACTCGAACCGCGCATCGCGGATCGCATGACGGTGATCTGGCTCGGTGGCGAGAAGTACGACATGACGGAGGACGAGCTCCCTCCTGACGTGCGATGGCGCGAAACGAACGTCAACACTGACATGGTTGCTTCGCGGGTGGTCTTCAACGACTTTCAGGTTCCGTTGTGGCAGATGCCGCAGGGAGTCTTCAGTCAGGCGCTCATGTCGCGAAGTGAAGCATGGTCACGCGTGCGCTCGCGAGGAGCGTTGGGCCGCCACGTCTTCGACCAGATTGGCCACCGCGTCGACGCCTGGTCGCGCGGGCTCAAGATGGGTGAGGCTTACGGCCTCGGAGATCACACCCTTGTTTCGCTCACCGTGCTCGGCGGACCATACAGTCCCGAGCCTTACACGAGCGACTACACCGATGTGCCGCGCCCGTCGCTGCTCGAGAACGGGCTGTACGGCGAGCAGGCGGATGCCGGCACGATTCGCGTGTACTCGCGCATCGATGTGCGTCTGCTGTTCGAGGACTTCTACGGGAAGCTGGACGAGTTCGCGGCTGCCCAGGAGGCTTGAGTCGCCATGGCGGGCCGGTACCCCTACGAGGACCCCGCGGTCGGCCTCGAGAGTCGCATCGATGACCTCCTTGCTCGCATGGAGCTCGAAGACAAAGTCGGCCTCCTTTACCACCAATATGTGGGTATCACCGACCCCGAGCAGCCTGATCAATACGGGCGCCCAGGAGCGGCCGAGCATATCCGCGAGCGACGTATGTCCGCCTTCTTCGTCCAAGGTTCGCCCCCGACCGCACGGGACCTCGCCGAGATCCACAATGCGCTTCAGCGTGTGGCGCTGGAGCATCCGTTGGGTGTACCGGTGACCCTCGCCACCGACCCACGACACTCCGTGACTGACAATCCGCTCACCGCCAACGCAGCGGGCGCGGCATTCTCGGCATGGCCCGAGGCGCTCGGCCTGGCGGCGACACGGTCTACGGAGTTGGTCGAATCCTTTGCCGAGACGGCGCGACAGGAGTACTTGGCGGTGGGGATTCGCGTCGGCGCACATCCCCAGATCGACGTCACCACCGAACCACGGTGGGCGCGCATGGTCGGAACCTTCGGAGAGGATGCAGAACTCACCGGTCGCCTTGGTGCAGCCTACGTGCGGGGCTTCCGAGGACGGGATGCCGGGGACACCCTCACGCCGCTCTCGGTTGCGACCATGCCCAAGCACTTCCCTGGTGGAGGACCGCAGAAGGACGGACTCGATCCTCACTTCTCTGACGGCAAGGAGCAGGTGTATCCGGGAGGATTCTTCGAGTACCACCTGCAGCCGTTCATCGATGTGATCAAGGCCGGTGCGACACAGATGATGCCCTACTACGGCATGCCTGTAGGCACCGAGCACGAGGAAGTTGGCTTCGCGTTCAACAAGTCAGTGATCACCGGGATCCTTCGAGAACGCCTGGAATTCGACGGGATTGTCTGCACTGACTTCGGTGTGATCACCGGATATGGCGAGCACTTCCCAGCAAAGGCTTGGGGAGTCGAGCACCTGAGCGAGGAGGACCGCGTGGTCCGGCTCCTTGAGGCAGGTGTCGACCAGTTCGGCGGCGAGAACCGCACGGAGCATCTCATGTCCGCGGTAAAGGGCGGACGGGTGACGGAAGCGCGGATCGACCAGTCCGTGCGAAGGCTGTTGCGCGAAAAGTTCCGACTCGGACTCTTCGACGACGCGCGTTTCGTCGACGCCGATCAGGCGAACAGCATCGTTGGTCGCCTCGATTTCCGTGAGGCTGGAGTAGCAGCGCAGAAGGCATCCCTCACCCTTCTTACGAACGGGCCCAGCGATGCGCCCACGTTGCCGGCGCGGCCCGGCATCAAGGTTTACGTTGAAGGAGTGGAGCCCGAGGCTTTCGCGGGTTATGCGAACGTCGTCGCCACTCCTTCGGAGGCCGACCTCGCCGTCGTGCGCGTCAGCGCACCTAATCACGCAGACCCAGCGAAGAGCTTCCTCGGCTCGATGCACAAGGGAAGCCTTGAGTACTCCGACGGAGACCAGGAACACCTACTCGAACTCATCAACACCGTGCCGACCGTGATTGACGTGTTCTTTGACCGCCCGCCAATCCTCGAGCCGTTGATGGGAGCCGCGGCTCTCGTCGCGTCATTCGGCACCTCGGATCGGCCTTTTGTCGAGGTTTTGTTTGGTGATGGCCAGCCTGGGGGCGCGCTACCGCTCGACGTCCCTAGGTCGATGGCTGCCGTGCTTGAAAGTCGAGAAGACGTCCCTTTCGATACCCATGACCCGCTGTTCCGTTACGGTCACGGGCTCTCCTATGCGATGCCCGTCACCGTCACATCCGACGGCGATGGGGCGAACTGAAACCGCCTCTCTGGCGTGCCAATCTTCGTTGGGGCTCTCCAACCCGGCGAACTCATCGCACCGGAAACTGCTGCCTGGTGCCTTTCGCCTTCAGGCCGAGGGGAGCAGTTTCCGGTGCGAACCACTTGAGGAGTGCGTAGCCCGCTGATCCGGGCGCCCTCTGGCGTGCACGCGCGGGCGAGAGCTTTTCGCTACGCGCGTTGGCACGGGGTGCTAGCGAGGGCCCGTTTGCTCGTCCACAAACGTCGCAATGGCTTCGAGTGAGCGGCCTACCTGGTCGATTGACCGCGGCAATTGCAAGAAGCCGTGCGGCATGCCGGGAACGTCGATCAGTCGCACGACAGAGCCGTCCCGCGTCGCCCGACTGGCAAATTCGTGCGCATGGCCTGCCAGGTCGTCGTATGCTGCGGCGACCACCAAGCTGGGGGGCAGGCCATCGAGGGTCTCGTCATCAAGGCTTCCGTGGACGCCGTTCGACCTGAGAGCTTCGGGCCCTAGGTACGAGTCGAACATGAACTCGACTGAGGGTTGGAGGATCCTAAAGATCGCAGGGACGCGATCAATGTCATAAGGGGAGTCCGCAGGCGGGCTCAGTTTAAACAGCAGCGGGTACAGCAACACCAAGCCCGCCGGAAGTTCGTCGGAGCGTTCGCGCAGCTCGAGCGTCGCGGTAGCGCATAGCGATGCACCTGCCGACGCTCCTAGGAGTACGACGGAGGCTGGGTTGAGTTCGAGCCCGCCGGGAGAGCAAGTCCACTTGAACGCGGCAAGCACCTCGTGGTGCAAGTGCGGGAAGTGATGCTCCTGCGAGGCGAGGCGGTAGTCGACCGATACGACCGCTGCGCCGGTACGCGTGACAATTTCTCGTGCCACGCCGTCGGACTCTTGGTCGTCGACCGTCCCGCCCAGAAAGCCTCCGCCGTGGACCAATACCACCGCAGAGGTGGCTGATTTACTTTGGGTCCGGTAGAGCCGGATAGAGACGGGGTAGGGGCACTCGTCGTTACTGATGTCGAACTGTTCGTACTTCACAACGGGTGACTCTTCGTCGTCCATTGTGAAGTAGGAGTGCGAAAGGCGCGATCGAAGCTCTGGGTCCGTCATGAGCTGGGCGGGATCGACACCGTGTGCCCAGCCGAGCCGGGCGTCGATCTCGGGGTGCAGGTGCCTCATCCTCGAGTGAATTCCTTTCTGCCCGCTCGACGTGGAACGTATGGAGCGGGGAATGAACAGGGCGGCTGCATCGCCTTGACCCGTGACCTCGCTGCCGCGTAGTGTCACGATACACCTAGCGAATCGAAAGCATGCTCCCGTCCCACTGTTGAGACGAAAACGCCATGCGACTGTTGCCGCTTGACCGTGGCCCCCAGGGTTTCGTCGGACGGTGAGCGTGAAGCTAACTACTACCTGCGAGGAGACACCGCAGTGGCCGACAACGATGTGGCGCCCGCCCCCTTAGTGATTCCCGAGCGCGAGCTCCCGTGGCCCTCGACCATGAGCGACGAGGCGCTCCAGATGTCGCAGTTCCTCTACGGGCTTCCGCGTTCTCCTGAGCCGCCCGGGACAGACCGTGCGGCATGGGCCGAACTGCTAGCGGAATCAGCGCCGACGTCGCCGGAACAGGTGATCGGCACCGCAATGGGCACCGTCGGCGGTGTGCGCACAGAGCGGACACTCCCCGTCAGCGAGGTCATGGTCGGCTCGGTGCCCGTGTTCACTGCGCCCAGTCCCGAAGGCGTCGACGATGATCGAGTCCTGTTCGCGCTGCATGGCGGTGGTTGGACTGACGGAGGCGGGGAAGTGAGCCGTGCGGCCGCCAGTCTCGTGGCGACGACCTATGGTCTGCCGTCGTGGGTCGTCGACTACCGCATGCCGCCTGAGCACCCCTACCCCGCCGCCCTCGATGACTGCGTCATCGCATACAAGGTGCTACTTGAGTCGCATGACGCGAGCCGCGTCGCCGTGTTCGGGATGAGTGCCGGCGGAAACCTAGCCGCTGCCCTGATGCTCCGCTTGGCAGCCGAGGAGCTTCCCCGTCCGGCGGTGTTGCTCCTCAATTCGCCCGCCGTCGACCTGACTGGCCAGGGTGACACGGTGGAGGTTCATTGGCTGGGAAATACGGTGCCGTCAGGACGACTCTCGGAGCGTGCGCGCCTGTACTCCGGTGGCCATGACCTCACCGATCCAGAGCTGTCTCCGCTCTTCGGGGACGTTTCTGTGTTCCCTCCGACCGCGTTGATCACTGGGACCCGGGATGTGCTCCAGTCCGACACCGTCCGGCTGCATCGTGCGCTGCGCGCGGCCGGCGTGCGAGCTGACCTTCACGTGTTCGAAGGCGCACCCCATGGCCTTTTCGCGGGACAGGCTCCCGAGGACCGCGAGGCAGCCCGTGAACTGAGCGCATTCGTGGAAGAGCACATCCCGTTGAAGGGATTCGAACAGCGCGAGATGTCGTACTACCTCAGCCTTTTCGCGCCCATGCTCGAGCGGCAGAAGAGCATGCGCAACAGCCAGCTTGAGGCAATCGACGTTCCTCGTGGAGCCCTCCTGTTCCTCGGTGACAGCATCACTGAGCAGGGGCTCTGGAGTGAATGGTTCGTGGACGGGCCCGTCGTGAACCGCGGCGTCGGAGGCGAGCGCTCCGACGAGGTTCTTAAGCGCACCCAAAGGGAACTCCAAGAGCCCGCCGGGGTGTCACTGCTCATCGGCACAAATGATCTGACCGCTGAGGTTGAGGAAGACGAGATTGTCGCGAACGTCGACGCGATCCTGACGTTGGTGAGGGAAGAAAACGTCGATGTCCCGATCGTGTTGAATTCCGTCATGCCCCGCACGGCAGATTTCAGGGAACGGATCGAATCGCTCAACGTTCGCTACAAGACCCTCGCAGTCAAGCACGGGGCCGTGTACTTGGATTTGTGGCCAGCGTTCGCGACCGACGACGGTGCCATCAAGCAGGAGTTCTCGCTCGACGACTTGCATCTGACTGGCGCCGGATACGCGGTTTGGGTCGACTTGCTGCGCCCAGAGCTTGCGGCGGAAAGCGTCAAAGTCTAGGTGGCTCCGGCACCGGGCCGGGTCGGCGCCCCCGCCGCCAGATGGCACAGACGCTGTGCCAAACTTCTCCAATGACCAAAACCTCCGGACCCAAGCGTGCGACAAGTTGGGACGTGGCGCGGCTTTCGGGCTTCTCGCGGAGCACGGTTAACGAGATCCTCAACGGTCGAGGAGAACGATTCCCTGAAGCGACACGCGCGCGTGTCCATCAGGCGGTCGATGAGTTGGCGTACGCCCCGTCACCAGCCGGCCGTGGCCTGGTCACGGGACGAGGGTCGACCGTCGTCGTCCTGGTGCCGGCTGGCACGCTGCCCCCGCTGTTCCAGGACTCCATCGTCGAGTTGCAGGCGGTGCTGTCGTCGCGAGGATTTCACGTGCTCGTACAGTTCGGTATTTCGGACTCGGACGCAATCGTGACCGACCTGCGCATGCTTGCGCCAGTGGCGATTGTGAACTTCAACGTCCTCGCGCCAGGGGCGGCGGAGCAACTGAGGCGAACGGGTGTAGTCGTAGTTCCGGACAGTGGCGAGTCGGAACTCGATGAGTTCGATGTTCACGTCGGCTCGATGCTGGTTCAGACGTTAGTCGAACGGGTCGGCAGGCGGCGCTTGCTCTTTGCGCGTCCGGCCGACGCTGTGGACTACCCAAGCGGTATGGGTCGCTTTAGAGGTGCTCTGCAAGCCGCGGCCGAATTGCGCCTCGACCCGCCCACACTGGTCGAGGTGCCACTGGATGTGGCGACTGCGGCGCGCATTCTGGAACCCGTACTGTCGCACGACAAGCCGACCTCTATCGCGTGCCAAGTGGACGTCGTCGCCTTGGCAGTTCTCGCGGCATGCAGGGAACTCGGCCTTGAAGTGCCCAGTGAAGTGGCGATCATGGGAGTAGATGCGACTCCCGAGAGCCAACTCTGGTCGCCGCGCCTCACGACATTCCGGATCGATCAGGGTGAGGTCGGACGGGGGCTTGGCGCGAACCTGATTAGCGCGATCGACGGCGACGAGGCCGGTGCGCACGCCGCCGGGTTCCCTCAACTTCGAGTCGTCGAAGGCGACACGGCGTGATGAGGGATGCCCGGGCGGACACTCTGGCTTAGCCCCGATCGTCGAGAGCCGCTGCCGCCTTCGCCTCGAGATGCGCTTCTACCTCAGGACGGTGGCGGTCGACGTTGAGGAACAGGAATACGACTATCGCGAGCACTCCCGTGATCAGCGGCAAGTACACGTATGAGGTGGTGATGGCGAGCTGCGCTGACTCGCTCTGTGCGGACGCTGCCGCGTCGTAGCCGCCCCAAGCGAGCAACCAACCGACAATTGCCGCAGAGAGTCCTGTTCCGATCTTGAAGCCCAGCGACGAGACCGCGAACGTGAGCCCCTCGAGCCGGATACCAAACTTCCATTCGCCATAGTCGGCGATCTCGGCGAGCAACGGCATGCTACCCACCGCGAAGGGTACGAGGCCGAGACCGCGGATAACGAGGCCGACGAGCAGCACGGGAAGGCTCGCCGGTGCGATCGCTACGACTGCGGTGCCGATCACGATCAGGCTGAACCCCACAAACATTACCGGCCTGCGACCAAACCGGCCCATCAAGGTAGGCATGAGCGGGATGCCTGCCACGGTGGGCAGGAGGCTAGCGATCGCGAGCAGCCCATAGAGCGAGGCGTCCCCAAGGACGTCGTTGGCGAAGTACACCGCTCCCGCCGCGATAAAGCCGCTGAGTCCGTTCACCATGACGAAGAGTGCGGTTGCCCAGAGGAAGTAGCGGTTGCGGAAGAGCGTGCGCAACATAGTGGATGCGGGCACCTTCGGCTCTTCGCCGTGGCCCTCGTTGACAACGACGCGCTCCCGAGTCCCAGCGAACACGATGACAGCGCTTGTGACTGCGATCACCGCGTACAGTGCCGCGGTCGACGTCCAAGCCCTCTGGTCATCTCCGAGAACATTCACAAGCGGAAGAGTTGCAGTCGACGCGACCAGGCTGGTCAGAATCGACGCGAAGAACCGGAAGGTGCTGAGGGAGACGCGGGCCTTCGTGTCCGCAGTGATGACCGACACCAAAGCGCCGTAGGCCACGTTAGCGGCCGTATAGAAGACAGCCATCAACATCGAGTACATGACGATTGACCAAACGACCTTGCCCGTGTCATTCAGTGCTGCCGGCACGGTGAAAATCCCTACATAGGCTGCGCCCATCGGCACCGCAGTAAAAAGGATCCACGGGCGCAGCTTGCCCCAACGGGTCGACGTCTTGTCGATCAGGATGCCGATCACGAAGTCCGTCACACCGTTGAGAAGCTGACCGATGAGCAGAATGGTGCCCGCGATCGCAGCGCCGATTCCGGCGACATTGGTGAAGTAGAACAGCGCAAACGCGGTGACCGTCGACGCAAGCAGTGACTGTCCTACGTCTCCCACGCCGTAGGAAAACTTCTCGCGCAGTCGTACTTTCGCGAGCGCTCGCGCGGGCGTTTCAGGAACAGCTGCCGAGGAATCCGTTTGTGTGCTCATCGTTGAGGCGCTTTCGTGCTTAAGGCGTGGAGTGAGCGGAGGGGCCATCGATCCGCCACGTGACGGTCATCGGCGACTCGGCACGAGTGTTAACGTATCATGTCACGTGACACTAGCGGGGCCAGCGTTCGGGTTGGAGCCGTGTCGATGGAGGCAATGGTGCGAACCGACTCTCGCGGTACCGGCGCGATCGGTCCCGCCCTAGGCCGTGGTCTCTCCCCTCGGGAGGCGGTCGGACCATGGGACGGCTATTGGAACGGACCTTCAAACAGGCGCTGCGGATCACCACCCCTCGCAGCGTTCGTACCCTTCGGAAAAGCGATTGCCGACGACGACTTGCAACCATCCGTCGCGGGCTCGGATATCTAGCAAGGCGGTGCGCGACCAGTGGTAGCCCGCCATGTGGCACCTGGTAGCGCACTTTAGGCCCCAAATGCACTTTGAATACAACCTAAGGAGACATGATGGCGAAGCTGCCATTCAACCGAGATTGGCGTGTACGCAAGAGGACGAGCCTGTTCGATGAGGTCAGCGCAGCGGCCGACCCCGGAGACCTCGTGACTTTGCCACACGACGCGATGCTTGCCGCCGGTCGCTCTCGCGATTCGGGTGCGGAGGCGGGGTATTTCGTGGGTGGTGCCGTCGAGTACACGAAGACCTTTGACGTACCTGATGCGTACCGCGATCGGCGAGTGAGTATCGAGTTCGACGGGGTCTATCGCGATGCTCAGGTCTTCGTCAACGGCGCTTTCGTCGGGGGCCGCGCGTTTGGCTATTCACGATTCCGAGTTGGCATTGATGCGGCGCTTCGGTACGGCGCGGAGAACACTATTCGCGTGGAGGCACGTGCGCTACCGTCCGACACGCGTTGGTACAGCGGCATGGGAATTCACCGCCCGGTTCACCTGCTCGTCGAAGACGCGGTGCACCTTGTCGACCACAGCGTCCGTGTCGAGACCGAACACCTCGAGCCCGGCTTCGCAACCATCGCGGTCGCGGGTGAGATCGCGAATACGACACCACACACCCAGCAGGTCGAGCTCGACGTCGTTGTGCGCCGTGGCGAGTTCGAGGTCGGGCGGGAAACAGCGCCCGTCACTCTCCGGCCTCAGGCGTCGGCCACGGCTCGGACCCGCATTCACCTACACAACCCCGAGTTGTGGAGCCCCGACGACCCCAACCTCTACGACGTTGAACTAGTACTGCGAAGCGACGAGGACGGTTCAGGTGCCGGCCTCACGATTCCCTTCGGCATCCGCAAAGTCACCATTGACCCTCGCCATGGTCTTCGAATCAACGGCGTCACGACGAAGCTACGAGGCGCCTGCGTCCACCACGACAATGGCGTACTGGGCGCGGCAGCCATCGCACGGGCAGATGAACGACGTGTGGAGATCCTGAAATCCGCGGGCTTCAATGCGATTCGAGCCTCCCACAATCCCCTGAGCAGCGCGATGATCGACGCGTGCGACCGACTCGGCATGCTGGTTATTGACGAAGCTTTCGACACCTGGACGCAGTCCAAGATGGCATTCGACTATTCGGTCTCGTTTCCCGAATGGTGGCACCGAGACCTCGAGTCCATGGTCGAACGCGACTTCAATCACCCAAGCGTCATCATGTACTCGATCGGGAACGAAATCGTGGACCTGGGGACAACGCTGGGAGCGACATGGGCGCGAGACCTCGCGGAGGCAACCCGCGCGCTCGATCCGACACGCCCCATCACGAACGCGATCAATGGTCTACTCACTCTGATGATCGACCCGCCTACCGAGACGCCGGGTGCGGGTGGGGGGCTCAACACCACCATGAGCGAAATGGGTGACATCCTCTCGCAAATGAACGTCGCTCCCCCTGTGACCGAACGCACGCGCGAACCGCATGCCATCGTCGACGTCGCTGGAATGAACTACGGAGAGGCGCGTTACGAGGTGGACCGCGAGATGTTCCCCAACCGCATCATCCTCGGCACAGAAACCTACGGTCCCAAGATCGCCAAGCTCTGGGAACTTGTCGAGGCCAACTCCCACGTCATTGGTGACTTCACCTGGACTGGCTGGGACTACCTGGGTGAAGCGGGCATCGGACGGGTCACCTACGCCGGAGAGTCAGACGCGAACGACGGTCTCATGGGTAGTTACCCGACTCTGGTCGCCGGGTGTGGAGACATCGACATTCTTGGGCACCGCCGACCGCTGTCGTTCTACCGTGAAACGATTTTTGGTCTCCGCGATGTGCCATATATCGCGGTTCACCGTCCCCAGCGCCATGGGCAGGAGCCCATCGCGGGCGCGTGGAGTTGGGATGACGCTATCTCCACCTGGACGTGGGATGTGCCAACGGGATCGCCCGTCAGAATCGACGTTTATTCATCTGCCGACGAGGTCGAGCTTCGTCTCGATGGCCGCCAGATCGCTCGCGCGACCGTCGGAGAAACGCGACGCAACATCGCCGAGTTCGAGGCGCAGTTCCGCCCCGGACACCTTGAAGCCATTGCCTACACGCATGGGGAAGAGACGGGGCGCTCGAGCCTCCACTCCGGTGACGGAGTGGCGCAGTTGCATGCCAGTGTCGATCGTCATGAAGTCGCCGCTAATGACGAAGACTTGGCCTTCATCGAGGTCGACATTGTCGATTCCGAGGGAGTGGTGCTCGTGGACCGCGACGTGTTGGTGAGTGTGAACGTTGCAGGGGCGGGCCGCCTCCAAGGCCTGGGAAGCGCGCGCGAATCCACGGAGGAGAGCTTCTTGCAGACGAGTGCGACGACCTTCGACGGGCGCCTGTTGGCCGTCGTCCGGCCGGTGGCGACCGGTGAGATCACGATCACCATCAGTGCGGACGGGTTTGACGATCTCCAGGTCATGCTGACGGCGCGGAAACCTTAGGCCCCACGTCCGAAGGCAGGCCGGCGCCTTCCTCCTTCAAGGTAACCCACGCTGAGGGAGGCGCTGGCCCTGGCCGCTCGCGCAGCACCTCGTGACTGACGCCGCTGGCACGGCGTGAATCGCGGACCATCCACAACACGACTAGCGGCCGACGCACCATTGCGGCGCACGGGCCGCCGACTACTACTGAGATGAGGCAAGTCCCCCATGAGCCCCACGATGCAGTCCGTCATCATCACCGGCCCCGGCGCGCTGAAGAGTGCGACGGTCCCCATCCCCACGATCGGAGCCGACGACGTTCTCGTACGCATCCGAGCGTGCGGAATCTGCGGCGCGGATCCCCACGCGCTCACCGAAGGCGGCATCCCCGTTGGCAGGACGGAGACGCCAATCGGGCACGAGCCGGCAGGCGAGGTCGTCGAGGTAGGCGCCGCCGTGAGTGGCCTCGCAGTCGGTGACCGGGTAGTCATTGATCCCACAGGCGTTGCCGACGCGATCATCGGCGGCGGCGGACCCCAGGGTGCGCTCAGCGAATACGTCGCGGTGCGCAATGCCAACCCTGGGCGCAACGTCATTCCCTTCCCTGCCCACGTCCCGTGGCACGTAGCAGCGCTCGCTGAGCCGCTCGCGGTCGCACGCCGCGCCGTGGACCGAACTCGCCCGACGCCCGATCACTCGGCCATCGTGTTCGGAGCGGGGCCGGTCGGGCTCGGGGCCCTCCTTGCGTTCAAGGCCCACGGCGTGAAGCACGTGGTAGTGGCCGATGTGCAAGAGAATCGATTGAACAAGGCGCTCGCGCTTGGCGCGGATGCTGTCATCAATTCGAGCCGAGAAGACGTGCGCAGCCGCTTGGTCGAGCTACACGGCGAAGCCACGGATGCGTTTGGTCGCGCAGGGCTCCCTGGGACCGACATCTATCTCGATGCCGCGGGCGTTCCGGCCGTGCCTGAGACGGTTTTCGCCGGGCCGAAGCTCGGTGCGGTCTACGGCATCGTCGGTATCCATCGCAAGCCCATCACGTTCGACTCGCAGATGATGATCCCTGCCGAACTCACCATCGTTCACTCCATGGGTCATCCGACCGAGATGGCCGATGTTATCGCCGACATTGCGGCCAATGTCGACAAGTACGCCATGATCGTGAGCGATGTGGTCCCTGTGAGTGAGGTAGCGCGCGCGATCGACCTCGCCGGAACCCCGGGGGCGACGGATAAGGTGGTCGTCGCCCTGGACTGACGTTGTGCCTGTAGCCGCGTGGAGCGGCGCGCGTCGCGCCGCTCCGCTTCGGTGTCGGACCTCCGGGGTCAACGGAGCTCTACTTACGTGTGCACTGCGCCTTCACCACTTATGGGTGTGCTAGCACGCGCGCGGGGTTGGTCACTGTCAGTTGTTCGTATGCGTTCTCAGCGACGTCGAACTGAGCGAAAGCCGCGGTGATGAGGCGGTTGAATAAGGTGAATCCGTGCGCACCGTAAGTGACCCCTTGGGCTTCTGTGTGATGTCATGGCCGAGGACAATCTGCTCGCCGTAGCCCGAGCGGATCAGGTGAATGAGCCCCTTGAGACGGTCGTCGTCTTGGGGCAGCATTTCTACTTCGGATCCCCAACTGTCGAAGCCGACGGTGACGCCACGGTCGAGAACACGCTCGACGAGGGTGGTATCGACGAACTTCACGCTCTCTAGGGAACCGAGGTAATCGCGCCGCGAGTTCCACGGACGAAGGAATGAGTCCATGTGAATCATCACGACCCGGTCCGGCGGCAGCGCCATGTCGTCGAGCAATACACCGAGGCCCGAGATCACTTGCTCGTGCCCCATGGGAAACGCTGTGTGGACATGAACCGATAGTCCGGTCTCATGCGCGACGGTCGCGCACGCACGCAGCGTCGCGACTTCAACTTCGCTGAGCGGTGCGCGCGGTGACGCGGCGCTGAGTGCGCATTTGAGGAGGCCCGCTCGGATGCCGGTATCACCGATCCCCACTGTCACTTCCCGACGGAAGAGTTCCGCGTGCTGGTGCTCTGTCAGTCCGACGTGCTCGTCATACCGGTTCGCCGCGGTGTACAGCCCAGTCGCAGTAACCACGTGTACATCTGCGCGCTCGGACGCCGCGCGCAGATCACGTACGTCGCCACGAATGCCGATCGGCGACGCGTCGACGACCGACCTGCCGCCAATGTCCCGGAAGTGCCCGAGCTCTGCGGCGGTGTACTCCACGTCGCCGACAGTCATGCATTCGGCCGAGAAGATAGAGGCGCCACTTCGCAAGAACGCAAGGTTCTCGTTACGCAGCGCAAGCATCTCGGGAGGAGGCGTGTGGTCGCTGTAGAGGCGCGCGATGCGCGTCAGCAGGTCCATATCGCCATTGAGGTGCTCGTGCATCGAGGTGAAGCCCAGCGTCTCGGCAGGGATCTCCCCTCGCACAGTGGTGATGGTCGCCATTGCAGAACTCCTTTGTGTGGTCCGTGGGGCGCTCACGCAGTTCGAACCTGAAACGCACAGTCTCAGCGCGACGCGATATCGCGGCTCCGATCTCTTACATGCTGATGGAAGATCAGCCTGCTTTCGTGCGTGCCGCAGAAGGCATCCATGCGCTCTTAAGCAACGCGCAGACCTGTGAGACCTGCTCGCGATCCCCCTTCGTCCGCCCCGTGAATGGTCCGTGCGGCGCGCCTTCCCACAGGTGAAGTTCCGCGAGGGCGCCGGACTGAAGCAGCTTGCGATACACACGGACGGTATCGGACAGAAGAAAACCACTGGTGCCAGTTGCCCGCTGCCAGGATGAACAGGAGGATGCGGGTGTCCGACTCCGGCAGATCGTGCGGCACCGCATGGAGTACTTCGCATCGCCGTGCGACGCATCCGCCGCCTTGACTTCACTCTCGTCAATGACAGCACCCGTCGTTGCTAACGCGAGGGCCTTAACGGTCCCGGGCTCGTTGGTATCCGTACTGCTGCCCACCGCTTGCCGGCCAGCCTCGTCTTGCTGAGCGTGATCCGGCATCGCGGGTGTCTGGGAGACGTGGTGAATCCCTTGCTGTGCGCTCACGCTGATGGTAGTGGCGAGAGGAGACTCTCCCTACGACGTCTGCGCCCGGGTTGATGAGCGACTACAGGCGCAGCCCGTCGAGCATGGACAGCATCAGTAGCGCTCGCGTGCGGGGATCGAAGCGTCCGTCTGAACGCCTGTGTGCGCGCGATGCGTAGTCCTCCACCATCGCAACCAGTCGGTCGTAGCGCCCACTGAACCATGCATGTGCTGGGTGCGTGGGATCTACCGCACCCAGCGTGAGCGAGAGCCACCGACGAGTCCGGTCGCGGTCCCTCAGTGCAATCTGCATGACGGCCTGCATCACTTCGCTGTCGGAAAGCCCGGCGGTAAGGAGCGGACGTATCTCAGCCGCGGTGCGATCATCCTCATGGTTGAGTGCAGCAGCCAGCAATTCCTCTTTGGAATTGAAGTGTCGTAGGAGGCCAACATGTGACATACCCGCGCGCGAAGCGATGTCGCGCAGGGATGCTCGCTCGAACCCATGCTGGGCCACGCTGTCGAGTGCAGCGTCGAAGAGTTCGTCGCGTCGCGATGAGGATCGGCGCGTGGCCGCATGAGGGTCCTTGCTCACCCTGCGGCCCCAACGCGCGCCACCGTGCGATGCGCCACGCATCGGACTCGGATCATCGCGACAGGGTGCCAACGGTGCTCATTGACAGCACGTGTCCAGTTGCGACACGTCGAAGACCTTTCGCTGCACTGGCCGATGGCGTGCGAAGTTGCTGACCCATGCGGAGACTCCCGAGGCGGTGGATGAGCGCTTCATGGTCACATGTTGAAGTGCTGAAGGGTGGAACCGTGAGAAAACCAACAGGTGTGGTATCTACATCCCGGCAATTGCCAGAGTAGAACGGTCACTTTGCCGGAATAGCGTCCATTGCCAGACTAGAGCGGTAACTTACACAAACATTGGCATTCGCAGTATCACGGGGTTCCGCATTCGCACGAACCTGGGCGGGATCCGCATTCATGAGGTGACCAAGCGGTGCCGATCGACGCCTAGGCGCGACTTCTTGGCAACGGCGCGAGGGAATCAAGGATCGGATCCCACGCGCCCGCCAGACGGATTGTATGGAACCACTTCCAAGCCGTGCTGGGAGCGCTCAGCGCGCGCGGAGTGTCGGCCCACTTCAAATCATGCGCCAGTACATACAAGATCGCAGTCACCACTTTGCGGCGGTCAACGACCGCTTGGGGCGATGCCTCCAAGACGATAGCCGCAATAGATTCCCAGACGTGATCGGCGAGCGCGGGTGCTCCTGCCGTCAACGATGGGGAGACTACTTGGAGATGTTGGACCCTCGAACGTATCGCGGCTGCCGGCGGTGCGTCGAGATCGGAAGCGTTGACGCTAAACCTCTGTGCTACTCGGTCGTCTGCTCGGCAATCAGTGCAGCCACCTGCGTGAGCTCGCTCGTGGACTGTCATCGCGAGCTCGTGTCCGTGCTTTAGGCAGCGCCACCACCACTTTCCACTGCCGGGAACTGTCTCGTTGGCCGCGACCGGGTTGAGGTCGTCGGCCCATTCACGCGTGATCACTGGATATCTCGTTGCCGCGTCGTTGACGCCTTGGCGAAGCTTTCGCCCGGAGCAGATTGGGCAACTGGGTGCTCTCCGCTTAGCCATGTATCCGATCGCTTGTAGGAAATCATGGCCATAGGGGCAAAGCCACGTGACCGAGAGGTTCGAGCCAGCGCGTACGTCTGACGGGAGGAGCCCGTTGTTCTCCGTGGGGTGCCACCAGTCGACATGGTGAGGATGAGTGGTAGCGAAATCATTGCGGCCGGGTATGAGCACGCGCCCTTCGCAGTACGGACATGTCGGGGTGAGGGCGAACCGTAGCGGGCTGCGCGTGAACGGATGACCGCTTGGGCAGCGAAGTCGTATTTCTCGGCGACTATTACGTGCCGATACTTGATGCGGCCCTGGCTGTTCGACAGTTCCATCCCAGAAGCCGACGAGGTGAGGGTGGGTAGTGGCGAAGTCCTGTTCGCCTTGGACGATCGCGGTGCCCGCACAGTATGGACAGCCGGCGCCTTTCTCGGTTCTCGATGCGGCCGTGGCTGGCCAAGAATGGCCTACTGGGCATAGCCACCAGAAATAGCGGCGGGAGCCCGGAAGGATGTCGGAAGGCGTGACCGGGCCGTTTAGCGAGGGGTGCCACGTTCGCGTAATTGTTGGGGACCGTGCATCGAGTGAGGTTATCCCGGGCACCAGGCGCGTACCAGCGCACACGTTGCAGTAGAAGTCGGTGTTGGACCGACCTTGCGGGCGTTTGAGGCCGGAGTAAAGGACGTGACCCACCGGACACATCAGTACCCAGTGCGTCGGACCCGATGCGCCCGGGCGTTCGCCGACGACGAACCGATCCCGCCACCACGAACGGTCACGGCGAGTTGATGAGACAACACTCAGGATGCCGTGCGAATCGACCTTCCACGGACCGTGCTCGGCGACGTCGCACACGACAACTGTGGGCGTAAAGGCGTCGATAGTTCGCTCAAGCCCTAGTTGCTGGCGGGCCCACACGATCGTCGCTCTCAACATGAGTAGCGCTGCATTGACGATGGAGTCGACAGGGTCGCGCAACCAGCCGTTCTCATAGACGATGGAGCGGACGATGGCGGTGACCGCATGCTTGAGGGCAGGTCCATCGGCGCAGTGCGCTGCATGTTCGATGTACTGATCTGACAAAACGGTCAGAGCGAGCGCGGCGGCAAACGGCAGATCTTCGGGCTCGACCTGATCCCTCGTCCCGATGGACCTTGCGGACACTGCATGTCGAAGTACCTCGGCTACCAATTGAGGGTTGCGTCGTTCTTCGGCCTCCATGGCGCGTGACGCGGAGGCGATGTCCGCTCCGACATGGGCGCCGTGGCATGGTCCGGGAACCGCAGGTTCGGCACGGGTGCGCGGCCCGACTCTGCTCGCTCCAGTCCACCGATGGTGCACAGGGCACACGCGGTGAGCGCGGTCGCGGTGCACTTCGACGACGGGACCGCACGCGGGGCATGAATGCCATGCCGTCTTGAGGTCCCACTGCTGTGGCGCCAGAGTGTCTTCGTCGAGCCCGCATCGTTCGGTCAGCAGGTCGCGCAAGTGACGGAACTGTCGCTGCAGGGAAGCGCGTCGTCCCGTCATTCGCCGCAGCTCGCCTTCGGCGACAGCGAGGTAGGTTCCGGGACGAGCGCCGCCGAGCTGCTCGACCCGTGTCGAGAAACTCGCGGGTGTTTCTCCTCGCACCAGCGTTGGCACGAGGGTTGGTGCGAGCAGGCTACGCAATGCTCACCTCGACGTAATGGCCCTGCTGCTCAGCGAGTTCCTTTGCGATCGCATCGCATGAAGACGCGTCGTCGGCGAGCCCCTCGAGCGTGTCGACGATGGTGCGCCACTCGTCGTGTTCACACAAGCGACGCCACCACAGGTGTGGGGTGCTGGGCGGGCCGTAGCGTTGTGGGAGGTCCATCCACCGGCCTCCGCGCCGGTGCACCCACAAGATGGCGTCGAGGACCAATCGCCGCTCTCGTCGGGATCCAGGAAACACTGACACCATGTACGTTTCGACTGCAGTCCACTCGATATTCGTGAGGTCCCGCTCGGGTGCTACGTCTGCCGGGTCGTCGAAGGCGAGGAAGACCCTTTCCGGGTGTCGCGCAGCTTTGCTGGCGTCACCGGCCCGGGTGTTTGGTCGCCCGACTCGAAACGACGGGGCGCAGAGTTTGCACCCGCCGGTGACGACACGGTCGTGAATGGTTGTCGACACGACGTGACCGAACCGGCATCGCCACACGCCCTTGCGCATCGGATTCGCTAGCGTTCGACACGCTAATGTCGGGTTCTCGTCGTCGTCCCAATCCAACGCAATCGCTGGCTCGGCCGTTGTAAGGTCGTTGATGCCGACTTGAAGACGCCGTCGGGTGCAGACGAGGCATTGACCTTCACCGCCGCGAGCACACCGTCGCCTGCTGGCGACGCTCTGCTCGAATGCATGGCCCTCCGCGCATGTCCACCATCGGAGGGTCGACGTCGCCGCGCTCGCGCTTTGAGGCGTCACCGGCAGATTCCGCGTCGGGTGCCACCATCGCAGGAGGTTGGGTGCGGCACGTGCCACCGACTGCGCCCCGCAGTAGGGACGTTCACGATGGCAGAGCCGGCATCCGGACGCTGACACGAGATTGATGACAGTCGCAGGCGAGTGATGGCCAGCGTCGCAGATCCGACACACCAGCCTCTTCTCGCCGCGCGTCACATCCGACGGAAGCAGTTGTCCGTTGTGCTCGTAGCACCACTGTGCAGCCGTGTCAGGGTCACTGTCAGCGAGACTGTTAATGCCTTCCACCGCACGATCCCCGCTGCAGACCTGGCATGGGAACGTCCTGCGACGGGAC
Source organism: Demequina globuliformis (assembly GCF_000975155.1). Lineage (GTDB taxonomy): Bacteria > Actinomycetota > Actinomycetes > Actinomycetales > Demequinaceae > Demequina > Demequina globuliformis. The sequence continues at coordinate 1,038,177 of NZ_BBRG01000001.1, read as the reverse complement.
CATGCGGGCGGCGCAGTTCGCTCAAGACCGTGCCCGGCATCGCACACCCAGACTGATGCTCCAGGGGCGCTCGCAGCTCCCGGAGACGCGCAGTACAGGTCTCGTATCGACGACTGCCGCAACGTCGCTGCGTCGACGGCGGCAAGCCAGCGCGCGAAGTCGGCAGCCAAGGCGCTGAACTTCGCACTCCGGGGTGCGGAAAAAGCGGAACAGATCGGGTCCACTTCGATCACAAGACCCTGCTCGGTAAGCCGCTCGCCGACAGCGAATCGCAGGAGCATCCACGCATGAACGGTGAGTGCAGTGACATCAGGCGGCCACTGCGGCAAGCGTGCATGCGCACGCGCCGCGCGCTCGACGAGCGCGTACGCGTCCTCGACGGATGGCGACGAGTCGAGGCCCGTCCACATCGACTGGTCGGACATCAGGCCAGCCAGAGCGGACGCGAAGATCACATCAGCGGTCGATGGTACGGCGCGCCTGTCTTTATTGGATTGCGACAGGGCTCGTCGCAAGAGTTCGTCACTGCGCGGGCGGCTGTTCTCGGTTAGAGATTCGAGCGCGATGATCGCGTCGAGGGTGCTAGCGCGGAGGTGAACCCCGTGATCAGGTGCGGGCTCGGTGGCAGCAAGTGGTGTGGACCGCTTGGCGGCCGTTGGTCCAGTCCAGCGCGCGTGGCGCCTGCATGCATATCGCGCGCATGATGCGACGACTTCGACGACTGGTCCGCAATCGGGACACGTGTGCCATGCGGTGGTGCGAAGCGGCTCGTGCGGGTGCAACTGATCGCGGCGGAGCCGGCAACGTGCCACCAGGAGTTCGGCGAGCACCACTTGGTCGGTGCGCGGGCCCGGCACTTTGCCGAGGAGGCGCCGCGCCAGCCCGCGAGCAACATTTACGTAGTTTCCGGGAGGCGCGCCGCAGTGTGCGTCAAGGCGTTCCGCAAGACTCACGACAACCTCCCCGGGAACGGGGGTCACGCGCAAAGCGGGGTGCAGTGGAGGAAACCGGAGGTCGCGCACCAGCTGGGCGACATACTCGCGAGTCGGCTCTCCCGATCGGTTGCCCATGTCATGTCCTGGTCGTCGGACGGGGTCCCGGGAGTTGCACGTCCTGCAAGTTGTCGATCGTTAGGAACTCTCCTTCGATGTCGTCAGCTTGGATCTTCTCCATCGCCGCGACAGTGAGGTGCAACGATAGAAATCCAACGGTCCACTCGGACATGGTGCCGAGTGTGCGCCACTCCTTGGCAAGAGCGGCTCGATCCAGGCGGTAGAGCGGGAGCGCACGGAGCATGCCATTCACGAGACTTCGCCAGGCCTCGTTTCGGCCGGGCGAGCGCGGGTCGGCGTAGTCGTAGACAGGTGATGAAAAGAACCGTGTGCGCACCTGTCGGGCGGCTTCGCCACGCAACAAGGAGTGATTCTCAAGGTTGATGCCGGCGAGGATCATGGTCGCGCTGATGTTGTCTGCGAGTCCGCGGATGGTCTCTGCGACGGACTCGCCGTCGCGTTCGGCGTCGATCCTGTGAACCTCGTCGATCGCCACAACTTGCATCCTGCTGCGATTGATCGCGATCGCGAGCTGTTCGATCAGGTTGTTCTCGGGCGTTGCGGTAGTTGTGTCGCGTCCGAAGAAGCTCAGCGCACGTCCGCAGAACGCGCGGACGTTGCTCACTTCAGGCATGGTGAACAGGCCGACAGGTAGCCGCGTCTTGGACGGTCCTGCGCCCGCCTGTTTGTGCGCGAGAAGCGTGTCCCTCAATACACACCTGATGGCGGTGGTCTTGCCATGATTCGATGAACTCGACATGTAGATGCCAGCCCCGCCCGCGATGCGCCCATGGTTCTGAAGCAGGCGCAACTCGGTCTGGGCGCGCAAAGCGGCGATCGTGGGCGTGTTGACCACGATGCCGCGCGACAGATACTTGAGACGCTCGGCGTTGTAGGCGGCTCGCTCTTCGGAGCTGTACGCCTGTACCTCGGCGATTGGGGCAACGCGCAGGGGCTTAGCCATGCGCAGCAAGTCCTTGTTCACCGCACGGTAGTGGAACACGTCGTCGGAGGTGTTAACGCGCGGTACGTAGAGCGACACTATTCGTCCTCCTCCCAGTCGATGCCGTAGGGCATGTCGAATGGGACGAAGTCGTCGGTGCTCACTTCTCGGTCCACGCCGGGCTCCTCGTTCGGACGATCCGGCGCACCGATCGCCTGAACGTGGGCGTCGTCTACCCGGACGCGGCCGTGGGCCGCCTCGAGCTCAAGCGCCCGGGCCTTTCGGCGCTCCTCCTTGTTGCGCTTCGCGTGCTCAGCGTTCGCAGCTTCCTTCATGACCACGGTCCAGCGGCGTGCTTCTGCGTCACCGAGCGTGCTGTAGTCGGAGGCGAGCGCGCGGTACGTGTCGCGGAAGTTGCGTGTGAACGGGGCTTGCCTGCGCGGGTCAACCAGGTCGCATCTAATGAGCTCGCCGCTGTCTGGATGAATGACCCAAATGCAGCCCTTGAAGTCTGGGTGGAAACGAATGCGCACGTTTGCACCCTTGCGCTCGCGAGCCACCGGACGCAGTGGATTCAGAGCCTCGCAGTCGTACCGCCGGCTGTCGAACTCGATTCCCATTGCCGTCACCACACGCCCCTCAGCGACCAGCAGTCGGACGTAGTCGTCGAAGGTGATCGACTTGGGCAACGAACCGGTGAACGGCAACGCTGAAGCCAAAGCGAGGTTCGGACTCATGGGAGCGGCCCGCGGATAGTAGGGATCCGTCAATCCCTCGTGCCGGCGGTTCTGCCACACAATCGTGACCCATGCGTCGAATAGGTAGACGAGCTCGTCAAGGTCAAGCACGGAGTCCCGCTCGGGGTGACGTCCACGGTGCGCGGTATTTCGTCCCGTATACCCGTTGAGGTGCTGGAGGAAGAGCGTGGAGATGCTGCCAAGATTTGCCTCGACCATTCCCTTGTCCGAGCCGGTTCCCATGCTGACCGGCGCATGCATGATCCCGAGGTAGTGGAAGCCGGCGGTGACGGGCCCGCCGACGAAATCCAGCGCGTTGTCGGTCACTACACGACTGATGCGAATCGCGTTCCGACGGACGTCGTGCATCCAGTCCGTCGGGCCGTCGATCTCGCACAACCAGTCGAGGTTGAGATCACGAAGTCGGTCGTAGTCGAGATGCGAGTACATCTCTCGACGCCTGACGATAGGGAGCATGTGGCCCGCAGCCATGAGCACCACGTCGATTGCTCGATTGGTCTCCTTGATCCCAAACCCGACGATGGACCGCGAGAACTTGTCCTGAAGTATTGTCAGGTTCGGCCTCACCACACGGTCGTCGTCGAGACGGACCAGACAGTCCATTCGCGTTGAGTCCGCCTGCACCTCCCAGCCCGGCCCGACCGGCACGGTGCTGCCGAGCATCCAGCCCTTGGTCGTCGTGTTGAGGCGGGTCTTGGCCTCGATCGCAGGTTGAAACGCCCCGCCCAACTCGACGAGCAATCGCCCGAGCACGCGTGTTGGCAGGAGTTCGTCGGCACGATCGGGGTGAGCGATGAAGAACGCGTGCTCGACCTCCGCGACCTGCGCATTGACGTTCATGGTGGAACGCGTCCGTTGCTTTTCCAGGAAGGCCCTACACACTTCGATAAGTGCCGGACTTGCCCGGTCAATGACCTTGGCGGTATCCGCACGACGGCCATCGCGAGCGCACGCGACACCGGCGCCCTCACGGCACCGCTTCTCGTAACTGCGCCACGTGCTGGCCGCAATCTCTATGCCGTGCTTGGTCGATAGCTCCGCACGCGCGCGCGCAGCGCGCTCCGCCTTGCTGTACTTAGGTTCGCCTGGTGCCGAAAGTTCCTGGTGCGCGTCAGAGGCCGCTTCGATCACCTCGATCACCTTGAGCCCGATGCGGAGCTCGTCGGCAGTCAGGTCAAGTCCGACGTCGTTGGTATCGAGCCATGTGAACTCACGCGGGACGCGCGACTCCGTCGGATTCTCGTCCTCCAGCGCGAGGCGGTCGACCGTGACTCGATCGCCGGATGCACGATCCACGAGCCCGATCGCTATGAGCGAGATCGACTCGATTCGCCATGGCAAGTCTCGGTAGGTCACCTCGTCACCGACTCCGAAGTCAATGCGCACGGCCGCCCCCGTCACGTTGAACCACTAGCGATCCGAGCCGCAGCGTTCCGGGAGAGACCAGGACCAGCGAGCGGCGCCAAAGCTCGTGGTAGATCCCGACAAGTCCACGCGAGGGGTCGCTTGGGCAAGCGATCGTCGAAGCCTCGCCCAGTGAGATTGGACTTTGCGCGGCATCGAAGAGTCGTGCATGTGCTTCGGTCGGCAACGCGTTCCACGGTTCGCGGTACACCCATTGCCACTGAAGCGCGTACATCTCCGTACGAGACATGTCGGACATGACAATGAAACGCCAGCCGATGGCCCGACAGACGGCGTTCAGCGTTCGGAAAGTCGCGCGCAGATCGGCGTCGATGGCCCGCCGCGGTTTGACGGCAACCATCGCACGCACGCCATCGGGCTGTAGAAACGCGAAGTCGATGTAGTGCCGGAACGCGTGAGGGCCAATGACCGCGAACGGCTGCGTCGCAACGCCTCGTAGCGCGCCGGCGCGATCGAGCCACATCAGTGACGTGAGCTCTAGGAGCGACTCGTGCCAGACGTACTGCCCTGTCGAGAACACCGGATAGAAGCCCTGGAATGAGCGCTTGTTCTTGTAACGGACACTCCGGCGACACGTGTCCGCACGCTCGACCGGCAAGTCTTGCGATCGCTCGTCGGCAGGCTGCTCCCATCGCTGCGTGCCACGGGTGCCGCCTCCGACGAGGATGTAGCGGTCGTTTGACCTCACGTGACGATAAGGATCGGTTTCGTACCCCGACGCACGGCCAACGCTAGGCATGGGCGACCGACCCGTAGAGGAAGAGTCGTGTATTGAGTGCACGGCTCCGCTTGCGTCCTCCGGGAGATGTTGCACACGGTGCGACGCGCGAGGAGTCTCCCGCGGGTTCGCCTTGGATGCCGTGCAACGTCGACATGTTTCTCGTTATACGCCTGACCATCAAGTGCGTCAAGTGTCACTGGAATGCGTCGATTCACCGATCTGAGCCATTTCGGATGCGCAGTCGCGTCAAATGTGTGGTAGGCTTGCGGGGCGGTCGAGTGGGGAGGACGGTGATCGTGACTGGCGAGAAGAGCGATGGCGCGGCGCTCGATGCGACAACGCACGGCTGGCCACAGCTACGCGACGCGCTAGGTGCGCCAGGCTCGGGCGCCCGTTCGGCCGCAGCAGTTGCCGGAGGCGCCCTTGAGGCGCTCGATCGGTACGCCGAGGCGAAAGTTGCAGCGGGGGCGCGAGGTGCGGCGTCGTCTGATTGTGACGACATCGAGCGGTATGTTCAACAGGTCCTCAGCACGTTGCGCGACCTGCGAGACGCCTCAACGGACGACATCCGGGCGCTTGTGGCGTGGAGCACCGAGAATACGACACTCTCGACTTACACCATCGGCAAGGCAGCCGGTCTCAGTAGTTCTACCGTGAGGCGACTCGATAGGCGTGGCAAACGGGTAGGCGACAACTGACGTACAGCGCCCGAGAGCAGCTAGTTCATTCATTCGGGGATCCGTGTCGCTGGCGGCTCGAAGCCTTGGTGCGGTTGGACCTCTCGGATTGTTACCCCAGCGCGTCCATGCCCGGCTCATCGCGTCGATCCCCTTCCAGGAGCATGCTCACGCAACCTTGGTGTTTGCACGGTCTGACGTGTCCTCACATGCGCAGTTTTGCTCCACCGCGGAGAGCCGTGGTGAATCGCTCGACGTCGTCGACCCCGAGTCGACGATCGCTGCGTGCGGGCCCATGCCCGAACCGTGTTGGCGCGTGGACTCGCGCGCGTCCCCTCGCAATGGCGCGAGCCCGACCGGAGCGGCGCTCGATGGTGAAGGGTCGTGCGCCGCGGAACTAGAACGATCGGCCGCGAGGAAGGGCCCTCCCGTCGGGCCTGCTTCCACGATCGCTCTTGCCTCTCCCGCGATCGAACACAGTTGGCCACCACGACTCCCGCAACGTAGCACGCCGGATTTGCAGGTGCTTTGCGCGCGGGATTCGAGGCTGGCTATGCCGCTCCGGCCCTCGTCACCGCGTCCACATTGCCTGACTGGCGAGCTGCGGCGCACTAGATGCCTGGCGTGTCGAACTTGAGCCTGCTTTGAGACGGCTTCTCAAGCAGCGGAAGGCATCTCTGGGGCCGGCGCACGCCATCGAACCCGACTGCTGAGATAGTGTCGAAGTGCTGAGATAGCGGTCGTCCAATGCTGAGAACGTCGCAGTTTGCTGAGATATCCGAGCACCGCACAGCTAGAGCTCGCCCTTGCGTTGCAGCCACGTCATGGCCGCGTAGCCCAACGGGATGCGGGCCCAGTAGGTGATGAAGCGGTAGATCAGCACCACGGGAGTCGCGACACCGAGCGGAACGCCTGCGGAGCCTAGACCAGCGATCAACGCGGCCTCCACGGCACCAAGACCGCCGGGGGTGGGGACCACAGCACCGACCGCGTTCGACAGGAAGTACACAACCGCGACGTCCATCACGGCCAGGTCCTGACCAAAGGCCTCAAGCGTGCAGTAGAAGGCGCCCACGTACGCGCCCGTCTGCAGCAGGTTGCCGCCCAGGCCCGCCAAGAGGCGCATGGGCTGGCCCAGGATCTGCACCAAGCGCGGCCACGTCTGGCGCACCGGCGGCATGACCTTGCCGACCACCCAACGCCGCACCTTCGGCACCAGCATGAAGGCCACCACCACCGCCATGACCACGCCTACTCCGACGAGTACGGACGTCGATGGCAGCGAGGCGAGCGTCCCCTCGGAGCCCGTAAAGAGGGTGAGCGCAAAAAGGCCCACGACCGTGACAATGACCGCACTGACCTGCACCAACGCCACGGTTGCGACCGCAAGGGGGGTGGGAACGCGGCGCTTGGTGAGCAGGCGAAGGTTCAGCGCCGCAGGACCAATGCCCGCGGGCACGGCGAGCGCAATGTAAGCAGCCGCCACTTGCGCAACGATCGCGCGCCAGGCGGGCAGGCGCACAGGGGAAAACGCCATGAGCGCGATGCCGGCGCCGGCAAACGTGAGCATGCCCCAGATGGCTGCGGCGCCCACCCACCACCAGTTCGCCTGCTGCAAGGCGTCGATGAGTTGCTGGGTGTTGAAGCGGGTGATGAGGAAGGTGACGGCAATGATGGCGGCGACGAACGTGAAGATCGTGCGCCACCCAAACCGCGCGATGTCCTGAGGGTTGACCTCTGCTGCAGGCACGAGCGCAACGAGTTGCTCGCGCAGCTGTGGCATGAGGTCCTTGTTTGCCTTGAGCGCGGAGCGAGTGTCTCGCGGAAGCACGATCGACTGCAGCAGCGGCGCGACCTGTTCGATCTCGTCCGCCCCCAGCGCGCGGTACGCGGACTGAGCGGCACGCTCCGCGCCCACAATGGTGGCCAGTGAGGCGAGCAACTGGACCGTGTCGATGCGGCGCGCGAGCGAGGACGACGCGACCTCGCCCATATCCCACGAGGTAATCCACATGATGGGAGCGCCGTACCCGTCGCTTTTGCTGAGCAAGATGGTGTCTGAACTGAGTTTGCGGTGGGAGATGCCGGCGGCGTGCGCCTGCGCGAGCTGCTCCCAGGTCGCATCGAGCATCGCGTCGTCGACGTCCTCGGGTGGGACCTCGGACAGCGGCCTCACGGCGGCGGGGCGTTGATAGACGATCAACATGGTGTCGCGCGCTTGGCTCATGCCGAGCACACGGGCGGTGCGCACTCCGGCGGTACGGGCGGCGTGAGAGACCAGTGCGGTGGATTCCGCAGTTTGGCGCAGGCTGACCTCGGCGCGCGCATCGAGGCCGCGGAACCGGATGGTCTGCCACAGTTTGGTGAGGAAGCCCGCGGCATGCTGGTCCCCGTCCAGGGCGAGCACCACCAACTGGTGGCCCTCGCGCGTGGTGACCGCGTAGACGCGCCCCGACCGGGTGCGACCGAGCGCCGCAGCCACGGCATCGGCCCCCTCCGGCTCGTACTCATCGCGCGAGTCCGCCCGCACAATACGGCGCGGCTCAAAGCCCGCGCGGCGGATGCCGTCCGCAAGCGCACCGCCGTAGGCGCGGTCGGCGGAGGACCCGATGAGGTAGCGCAGCACGAGCCCGGAGGCGCGACCAATCAGCACCACAGTGAGAGCCGCAGGCAGCGTCACGATTCCAGAGATAATGCCGACCGCTGCGGAGATCCACACCAGCGGCCACGACCAGGCAAGGACGCGCTTGGTGGTACGCAGTCCTGCGGCGGTGAGCATGGCCGCGACGGCTGCCAAGTACGCGGGAAGCTGCACCACCATCTCGCCCTCGGCGCCCTTGATGGACAGGCTAGCGACGAGCTCTTCACTGCCCCACGTGATGGTGGTGTACGCGGCGACGACGGTGGCGATAAACGCCAGAATGCCCGCTCCCAGGACTTCAAGAATGCGGCGGGGCTCACGACGGACGGCCAGGTCAATGATCACCGCGGTCGGCACCACGAGTGTCACGATTCCGGAGAAGATGTTCACGGGTGCCACGAGCAGCCGTTGGAGCAGGCTCGCGATGCCCTGCACGTCCTCGGCGAAGCCCGCCGTGGTGGAACTTCCGTACGCCCCCAGCAGCAGGGTCAGGACGATGCCCACGATGGTGCCGATTCCCGCGAGCAGGTCCGTCATTCGGTGGACCCGCTGTTGCGGAGCGTCGAACACGGCTACGCCGGCGAGGGGGTCGCGCTCCTCAGGCTCGGTCGACGCAGGGGTCTCCTGCGAGTTCTCAGCACCGGCCATGAGCCGAGTCTACGAGCAAGCGGTCAGGTTCTACGTGATTCCGAGGTCGACGAGCCACTCTTGCGGCACGACCTCCGGCCCAATGAATGCCACGGCATCCAACGTCCAGTGCGCAAAGATCAGCGGCGCGAGCCGTCCTGTGCGGTGGAACCACCACGCGAAGACGAGCCCCATCACGACGTTGCCGAGGGCCATGGGCCACCCCTGGTAGAGGTGGTAGGCGCCGCGCAGGAGGGCCGACGCCACGATCGCGGCGGGCGCGCCCCAGCCCAGGTCACGGAGCCGGGTGAGGAGGTAGCCGACGGCGATGGTCTCCTCGAGTACGCCCGCGACAGCTGCGGACAGCAGCAGCACCGCCGCTGACCACCAGGCGTCGGGCAACCCCGACGTGTCGACGCGCACGGTCTGGCCCAGCGCGCGGCCAATCGCATACAACGCAAGGCCGGGCAGGCCGATGCACGCGGCCAACCCCACCCCAACACCGAGGTCCTTCCACCACGCCCGCGCGGGGCCGGTCAGCCCAAGCAGTGGACGCACGCGCCGCCCACCCGCGGAGAGGAGATAGACGGCAAGGGCCACTGGCATGAGGAGGTATGCCTGGTACGTGACCTGCTGCATGAGGTCGAGCACGTCGAGCTCGGAGCGCGAGCGGTTGAGCTGGGTGACCTGTTGCCCGATCGTGGGCTCTGCGAGATACCTCTCGATCAGCGTCAGCGCCGCCGAGATCGCGTAGTAGCCCAGCGACAGTCCGAGCACAATGACGACCTCTGCGCGAAGACGCCGACGGCTAGGCAATGCGCTCTCACTCACCCCGTCACTGTAGACGGGAGGTGGACGATCAAAACTCGACCCCAACGCTTTGGCCATGCCCGTGCGTACTGTGAGCGACAACGACGCAAGGCACGACAGCCGGGGGTGATGAGTGGTGGCGACATGGGAGCCCGTGCTCGAAGAAGTAATGCGAGAGCGCGCCGCAGGTCTCCTCGCGTATGCACGGCTGCTGACCAAGGATGATGCCGAGGCTCAGGATGTCCTTCAAGACGCCCTGGTGAAGTCATTCTCCCGAGGCCGGGCGTTTACCAACGTGAACGTCGCCGAGGCCTATGTGCGTCGCACCATTCCGTCGGTGTTCATCGATCGCTTACGGCGTCGCAAGGCCGCCGAACGCGCGCACGACCGCGTAGGTGTCGAGGTCGCGGGGCATGAGCCGGACCGCGCCGCCGTCCTCGACGTGCGTGACGCCCTCCAGCGCCTGACCCCTCGAGAGCGTGCCTGCATTGTGCTGCGTTTCTACGACGACCTGACCGTCCCCGCCATCGCGGAGCGCCTGGGGCTCGCTCCGGGCACGGTCAAGCGGTACCTGTCCGATGCATCGGCCCGTTTGGCTGCCGACCTCGGCACCGACGCCAACTGGACGGACACCCCCGACAGCCTCCCGGTGCATGCGCCGGCCATGAAAGGAGCAATGCCATGAGTGACTTGAGAGACCTGATGCGCGATGCGGGAACGGCCCCGGCCGGATCGGCGACCATGACCGCGCAGTACGCCGCAGTGCGTCACCGCATCAAGCGCCGCCGCGCGGTGCGGGCCACCGGCATCGGTTCCGCGGCCGCCGTCTCCGCTGGCGCCATGGCCCTCGGCGTCGCACACGTGCTGCCGGGAAAGCCTCAAGAGGCGGGGCCCGCGAGCGCCGTCGAAGCGTCCGCGTCGACTGAACCCGAGGCATCATCAGCGCCGTCGGTCGCGCCCTCCACGGTGCTGGACGTGCCCGTGGCCTCGCCCTCGCCGTCTGTTGACCCCGGAAACGTCCACCAACTCGACGCCCCGGCGGGAATGCTCTACTCCGTACAGGACGACGCCACGGGCGAACTGCTCAGCGCGCTCGTCGCTGGCGACGAGCCAGGAACCGCCGTGCTTACCAGTGCGGACGGGCCGCCCGCACTTCTCGAGGTCACGTCCGCCGGCACCTTCGTGTTCTCCGATGAGGTCGGCGGGCAGACGGTGTGGGTGACCGTGACTCCCAAGCCCGACGGTAGCTCCGACTCGATCGAGGTGGTGCACGGAGGACCACAGCCGGAGGGCGAATTCTCTGTACGGACCCCGCTGGACTGACCGCCATCATCGGTCCAACGGATGGGCCGGCGTGCGGCTCTCCCCGCACGCCGGCCCTCTTTGTATTGACGCGCCCACCGGTTCCGGTGCCGGCCGCTCCCACCGCACCCGGGCATCGGCCCTAGGCTCGCTCCATGAGCGTTTCCGTCGTGAGCATCCGCCGCTACCCCGTGAAGGCGATGGGTGGCGAGTCCCTCGGGTCCGTGGTCATCGACAACCGGGGCCTTGCTGGGGACCGTGCGTGGGCCGTGCGCGACGAGCACTCCAAGCTCGCGTGCGGCAAGAACGGCAGTCGCTTCGCGCGCCATGACCGCGTGTTTGAGTACTCCGCCACCACGACGGCGGCTGGGGTCGAGGTAAGCGGGCCCGCCGGTACGTGGATTGCGGGAGACGCCAGGGCCGATGCCGCATTGACAGAGGACTTTGGCGCCACCGTGCGCTTGGCTTCGGAGGGCGACGTGAAGCACTTCGACGACAGCCCGGTGTCGTTGATCGGCACGGCGACCCTCGACTGGTGCGCGCGCGAGCTCGGCGTGGATGCCGACCCCCGGCGCCTGCGCGTGAACCTGGTGGTGGCCACTGCCGAGCCATTCGAGGAAGAAGGCTGGGACGGGACCGTGCAGATTGGCGGCGCGGTGCTCACGACCATCAAGCGCGTGACCCGCTGCCGGACCATTGATCTTGAGCAAGACGGGGTTGCTGGCCGCACATCCTGGCTGAAGGCCCTGGGCGGCACGCGCGACCTCAAGGCTGCGATCTACCTGGGCGTTCAGACGCCGGGCGTGGTGGCCGTGGGCGATGAGGTCCGGCTGGGCTAAGCGGCCCGCGTCCCCGGCGGTGTCCGCGCCCGGCTGTTCACGCCCGCCTGTTCACTCCCGTCTGTTCACGCCCATCTGTTCGTGCACCTCAGTGCCGGATCTGGTGCCAAAAACCGCACTCAGATGCACGAACGAGCGGGGCGGGACGGTGACGGGCGGGGTTTAGACGGTGAGGTAGCGCTCCACGAGCTGCTCGGCCAGGCCCACGTACGTGCCGGGCGTGAGGGCCGCGAGGCGGTCCTTGGTCTCAGCGGGTAGCTCGAGTCCGTCGACAAAGGTGCGAATCGCCTGGGCGTCGATGGTGTGGCCGCGGGTGAGGTCCTTGAGGCGCTCGTACGGGTTCTCCATGCCAGGAACGCCCGCGACGGCCGCCGCACGCATGGCCGACTGGATGGGCTCCGCGAGCACCTCCCACGACGAGTCTAGATCCGCAGCGAGCGCAGCCTCGTTGACCGACAGCGCCTTGAGCCCACGCCGCACGTTGTCGATCGCGAGCAGGGAGTGGCCGAACGCGACGCCGATGTTGCGCTGCGACGTCGAGTCGGTGAGGTCACGCTGCAGGCGGCTCGTCACCAGGGTCGAGCCGAGGGTGTCGAACAGCGCCGCCGAGATCTCGAGGTTAGCCTCCGCGTTCTCGAAGCGGATGGGGTTGATTTTGTGCGGCATGGCGCTGGAACCGATCGCGCCCTTGACCGCGGCCTGAGCGAAGTAGCCCAGGGAGATGTATGTCCACACGTCGGTGGCCAGGTTGTGCAGGATGCGGCCAAAACGGGCGGCGTCCGCGTAGAGCTCGGCCTGCCAGTCGTGGCTTTCGATCTGAGTGGTGAGCGGGTTCCAGGTGAGGCCCAAGCCCTCGACGAAGGTCCGCGAGACCTCAATCCAGTCGGTGTCCGGGACGGCCGCGGTGTGCGCGCCAAAGGTGCCGGTCGCGCCGTTGATCTTGCCCAGGTATTCCTGCTTGCCCACGCGTGCGAGCTGGCGGTTCAGGCGGTGCGCGAGCACGCCGAGTTCCTTGCCGAGCGTGGTGGGCGTTGCGGTTTGGCCGTGGGTGCGCGACAGCATGGGGACAGCGGCCGATGCCCCGGCCAGCTCCGCGATGTCGCTCACCAATGCGGTGGCGGCGGGCAGCCACACCTGTTCGACGGCGCCCTTGACCATCAGGGCGTAGGAGAGGTTGTTGATGTCTTCCGAGGTGCAGGCGAAGTGCACGAGTTCGCTGAGGGGCTCAAGAGACGTGCCCTCGATGCGGCGCTTGATGTAGTACTCGACGGCCTTGACGTCGTGGACGGTGACCTTTTCGATTTCGGCGTGCTCGGCGATTCCGGCGGCGTCGAAGTCGCGCGGGATGGCGCGCAGCAACGCGGACTCATCGGCGGTGAGGGCGCGCGCGCCGGGGACCGCGGAGGACTCGCACAAGTGGATGAACCACTCGACCTCGACGTGCAGGCGCGCGCGGTTGAGCGCGGGCTCAGACAGGTGGTTGACCAGGCCGGCGACAGCGCCGCGGTAGCGTCCGTCGAGCGGCGTGAGGGCCACGGCGGGCTCGATGGTGGTGAAGTCGGTGAGGGCGGCTGGGTTCCAGGAAGTCACGGCGCCATTGTTCCACGCACAGGCACGCCGGTGGGGCCGGACTATCCACAACCTGGGCTGGATGCCTTTTGATCACTTTTGCTGCCGTTTAGCGTGACTGGCATGCCGATTGAAACCGATGTCGCTGCAGTGACACTCCCACCCCTGTACTTCCCGCACTATCACCTCGCCGAGGCGCTCCAGGCGGCCGAGTCCGCCCTGAGCCTGCTCGGCGGCGCAGGCGACGTCACCTGGGTCTCCGTCGCGGCAGATGCCTACCGGACCCAGCTTGCGGCCCTGCGCGCGGACGTGGAACGCCTCATCCGTGCGGTGGGGCTGGCTCAGCAGACATGCCAAGGGGCCGATGACGTGGCTGGGTGGTACGGGCAGTGACCGGCCACGAGGGGGATACCCCCATCTCCGTTCACGGCGGCTACGCAGGGACCCACGCGGTCACCGCAGACCTTGAGACGGCTTCCGGTGTGGTGAGCGACGCCGCCCACAGCATCGAGGAATGCTGGCGCCAACTGCGGCAGGCGCAACACCAGATCGACGACCAGATACCGCAGGCCGGGCCCGAGGTCAGGGCATGGGTGGTGCGGGTGCGCGATGTCATCGACGACGCGCTGAGCATCAGCGCTCCCGGCTCCGCCCTTGTGGGCGCGCTCGACTCGTGCGGGAGTGACCTGCTCAGGGTGGCGCAGGGCTATGAGGATGCGGAGCGCGCGGCGCGCCAAGGTATCTCGTTGTTTGAGACTGCGGGCAGATACGGGCACGACATTCTGTCGATGGGGGTGTCCGCCACCAGGGCGGTCTGGGCCACGACGTGGCGCTGGACGCTGCCAGGCCAGGTCGCGCACAACCGAGGGTTTGACCCGATTGGCGGCGCCCTGATGCCGAACTCACTTCCGCCCATGACCGGTGTCTTCAACCGGGGTTCGGTGACTTTCGTCACCGGTCTCTTGGACGAGCGCAGCCCCCTTGGACCGCCAACAGGCCCAACCCCGTACCAGTCGATTGCCGGGATGCTGGCCGGGGTTGGCGCAGGGCTTGAGTGGCTCATGGGGGAGCCGGCCATCGCGGGCGTCAAGGCGCAGCCGTCCCGCGCGGCCGTCGCAGCGCCCCGCGACCTCGAAGGCATATACGCCAACGTCGACAGCGCGGCCGAGGGCCATCTAGCGATCGACAAAGTGATAGGCCCCGACGGCGAGGTGTCGTACATCGTCAACATCCCCGGGACAGCGGACCATGGCTACTCCGACGCGGACCCACGCGACTGGCCCGCCAATGCCGAAGGCGCGATGGGCAGTGCCGACGGTGAACCCGTGATGACGGATTACTCGGAAGCAGTGCTGATGGCAATGGAGGACGCGGGGATCCCTCCGGACGCTCCCGTCATGTTGGTGGGCCACTCGCAGGGGGCCACGGTCGCGTACGGTCTGGCCGCGTCCCCGCTGGTGCAATCGAAGTACAGCATTACGCATGTCGTCACCGCTGGGTCGCCCGCCGATGACCAGCCACGCAATCCGAACGTCAAGTCCCTGACGGTCCAGGATGCGTCCGATCTTGTCCCCGGAGTCGATGGGGACAGGGGCACTCGCGGCGTCAACGAGGTCCTCATCACCACGGATGCGCGCGCCTCAAGCGACCCGGAGACCGCCGCCGCTGCACGCGGCATTGTGTCCGCACACGAGATGCCGCAGTACACGCGGCTGGCGAGAGACATTGACGCGCTGGGGCACCCGTCGGTGGAGCACTACAAGGCCACCGCTGGCATGTTCTTGAGCGGAGCGGCCGTTGAACGGACCGTGTACACGGCGCAGCCCGCCGGAGAGTCCGCGCCACAGGAGCCATCGCGGCCCCAGCGGCGTGGTGAGGCTGTGACAGGTCCACGTGGTCCGCTGTCCATGCCCGTGATCTCCGAGCAGACTCGAGAGCGCGCGCTGGAGTACTTCAACGCCAACGGCTTTCCGGCGCCTCCCGTCCTCGAGCGGCTACCGACCCTGGGCGGCCAGTTGGGGACGGTCGCACCCCTGCCCGGCGGCCGTGACTAGTCGCGTGAGCCAGTGATGCCGTTCACGATGCCGGACACAATCGAGATCACCAGAGCGCCCAGAAGTGTGAGCCAGAAGCCACCAATGGTGAGCGTGACCTCGGGGATGAAGTCCGTGAGCCACGCGGCAATCCACAGAATCAGCCAGTTCACGACGAGCATGAACAACCCAAGCGTCAAGATCGTGATGGGCAGCGCGAGCACCGTGAGGACGGGCTTCACGATCTGGTTCATCAGCTGCAAAATGGCGCCCACTGCCAGGAATACCAGGAGGCGTGTCCACCACTCGTCCTCACCGCCAGTGACCGCGATGTCGAGTGGAAGCAGGGTCGTGATCCACACGGCGAAGGCCATTGCTGCGACTCTCAGCAGGAATCTCATGCCGGGAAGTCTGTCACACCTGAGATATTGGACCCCATGACTCTTCCCCAGCCGCGCCCCGCGGTCGCTGCCCTGCCCGCCTACATCCCGGGCGCTCGCGGCCAGGCGGATCGCCTCCCGCCAGTCAAACTGTCGTCGAACGAGAGCCCGTTCGACCCCCTGCCCAGCGTGGCGGAGGCCATTGCGCGCGCGGGAGCCACGGTCAACCGCTACCCAGACATGTTCGCGGTCGACCTTCACCACCAACTCGCCCAGTCCCTGGGAGTCACGGCGGACCGGGTCGCGGTGGCTGGCGGATCGGTCGCGGTGCTGCAGCACCTGTTGCAGGCCTACACCGGCCCAGGCGACGAGGTGATCTTCGCCTGGCGCAGCTTCGAGGCGTACCCGATCCTGGCACCCATTGCCGGCGCCACGGCGGTTCCCGTTCCGCTCACCGCGCAGGCGCGGCACGACCTGCCGGCGATGGCACAGGCCGTCACCGACAACACCAAGGTCGTCATCGTGTGCTCGCCCAACAACCCCACCGGTCCGTCGCTGCGTCACGACGAGTTCGAGTCCTTCATGGCGAGCGTGCCCGAGCGCGTGCTGGTCGTTCTCGATGAGGCCTACGTTGAATATGGTCGCGATCCCCACACCATCGATGGGCTCGCGGCGCTTGAGCGCCACCCCAACCTCGTCCTCACCCGCACGTTCTCCAAGGCCTACGGGCTCGCGGGCGCGCGAGTCGGCTTCGCGGTTGGCAGCGCCGCGCTCATCAGCCCAGTACGCGCGTGCGTGACCCCGTTCTCCGTGTCCACCCTCGCCCAGGTCGCGGCGTCGGCCTCCCTCGATGCGATCGACGAGCTCCTTGAACGGGTAGCCGCGACCGTCGCGGAGCGTCCTCGTGTGCGGGACGCCCTGCGCGAGCAAGGCTGGGACGTGCCCGTCGCCGAGGGCAACTTTGTGTGGCTACCAGCCGGATCGCGCGCCCTTGAGATCGCCGGCGCGCTCGCGGCTGAGGAGCCCGCGCTGCTCGTGAGGCCCTTCGCTGACGAAGGAATCCGCGTCACGATCGGCACCGCCGAACAGAACGACGCGCTCCTGGCTGCGCTCGCGAATATTGGCCGCCCGTAGCGGCAAAAAGCGGTCGGTGCGGCGCGTGCTGTTAACGTATATGTGCCCAGACGCGCCTGTCAGCGTTGGTGCACTGCTGGTGTCCCAGAATGTAGGAGCTACGTGACCACCATCGATTACGAGGCGATCGCTCGCGAAGCGGGCCTCGAACGCGTAGGCGCGCGCCCGCCGCTCGGATCATACTTAGTTTCGGTATGGCGGCGTCGCGCCTTCATCTACACCATGGCCCGCTATCGGCTACAAGCTTCCGTTGAGGAGAACCGGCTGGGGTTAGGGTGGATTGTCCTCAAGCCGATCCTGAACGCTCTTCTATACGGCTTCATTTTCGCGGTGATCATGCCGTCGGACACGCGGCCCGACAACTTCATACCCTTCCTTGTCGCCGGGGTCTTTGTGTTCGAGTACTTTTCGAAGGCGCTGGGTATGGGTGCGCGGGCAATCGTTGGCGAAGCATCCTTGGTTCGCTCGCTGAACTTTCCCCGAATGCTGCTCCCGGTGGCCTTGATCACAAGGCACGCGATCGAGATGGTTCCGATGATGGTCGTTCTCGGCATCATTTTGGTGGTGACGGGCGAGCCGATCACGTTCTGGTGGCTGATGTCGATTCCGGTGCTCGTGGTGATGACGGCATTCAATCTCGGCGTCGCACTTACGGTCGCGCGTTTGACCGTTCACGTTCGCGACATTAGCCAACTCATCCCGTTGATTACTCGCCTGTTCTTCTATGCCTCGGGCATCTTCTACTCCCTCGAACTGGTGCTCGCCGACCAGCCAAGTTGGATGCTGCGGCTGGCGCAACTCAACCCGGTCCACGACTTCATTTCACTCATTCGCGGTTACATGGTCTCCGGAAACCCGGTGAACAGCTTCATGTGGACCGTTGCTATTGTCTCTGCAGTACTGATGCTCGCTTTCGGAACATGGTTCTTCTGGCGCGCGGAGGAGCGTTACGGGCATGACTGAATCGACTTTGGGTATGCCAACAGTCGTCGCAAACGACGTCCATATCCACTACAAGACGTTTGCCTCTGGAAAAGCGGCACAAAACAGTCGAAACCTGCTTCGCCGACAGCGCGGTGTGCGGGTGGTCAAGGCTGTGCGCGGCGTCTCTTTCGTCGCTCGCGAAGGGGAAAGCATAGGTGTCATCGGCCACAATGGGTCGGGAAAGTCGACGCTCATGCGGGCCATCGCCGGGTTGCAGGCTCCCGCGAAAGGTACGATCTACGCGTCCTCCCGGCCCGCGTTGCTTGGTGTGAATGCCGCTCTGCTCGGAGAGCTGTCTGGCCAAAAGAACGTCATCCTCGGATCGCTTGCCCTTGGCCACTCCATGGCTGAGGCCGAGGAGACGTACAAAGACATCGTCGATTTCTCGGGTCTAGGCGAGTTCATTGACATGCCAATGAAGACGTACTCGTCAGGCATGTCCGCGCGACTCCGGTTCTCGATCGCTGTGTCGCGTGACCACCGCATTCTTCTCGTAGACGAGGCGTTGGCAGTCGGAGACAAAGAGTTCCGAGCGAAGAGTGAAGCGAGGATCCGCGAACTACGCGAGCAGGCGGGCACTGTTTTTCTCGTGAGCCATTCGATGGGGTCCATCCGTGATACTTGCAACCGTGTGCTCTGGATTGATCATGGAGAACTCAAGATGGATGGGCCTCCAGAGGACGTAATCGAGGCATACAAAGCTCACGGATAGGCCAATCTTCGACCGGCGCCCGGGACGTCGGTGGCCTCGGGCGTGGAGCGTATCCGTACGTTGCGGGTGGTCGGATTGCAAACCTACGGTTCCGTAGCCTACGCTTGCGTAAGTTACGGAAGGCGGGCGCATGCCCGCCGCAGGTTTGCGAAGGAGTGCCCGTGGATCCGACCGGCCCGCTGTCGACTGACGGCCTTGTCCAGTTGCTTGACCACGAGGGCCGCGCCCTCACGGATGACGTCTATTCGCCCTACGTGGCGAACCTCGACGCAGACGAGTTGCGCGCCATGTGGCGCGACATGACCCTGGTGCGAGCGTGGGACCTCGAAGCCACGAGCCTGCAGCGCCAGGGCGAGTTGGGCCTGTGGGTTCAGTCCCTTGGACAAGAGGCCGCGCAGATTGGGTCCGGCCGGGCGCTACGCACCAGCGACTTCGTGTTCCCGTCGTACCGCGAGCACGGCGTCGCGCACGTGCGTGGCGTGGACCTGGTCGAGATCCTGCGCATCTTCCGTGGCCTCCAGCATGGCGCGTGGACTCCGCAGGACCACGGCTTCCACATGTACACGCTCGTGATCGGCGCGCACTCATTGCACGCGACGGGCTACGCGATGGCGATGAAGCGAGACGCCGCCCAGGAGCAGGAGCCGGGCGCGGTCGTCGCTTACTTCGGCGACGGCGCTACGTCCCAGGGCGACGTCAACGAGTCCTTGGTGTTCGCGTCCGTCTACAACGCCCCCATCGTGTTCTTTTGTCAGAACAACCAGTACGCCATCTCCGAGTCGGTGACGCGTCAGACCAAGGTGCCGCTGGCCGACCGCGGCAAGGGCGTGGGTATGCCGACCGTGAGGGTGGACGGCAACGACGTCATCGCGTGCCGGGCTGTCACCGAGTGGGCGCTCGAGCACGCACGCTCGGGCAAGGGCCCCGTCTTCATCGAAGCCCTTACCTACCGCGTGGGCGCGCACACCACGTCGGACGACCCCACGCGTTACCGCGCCCGCGAGGAGGAGCAGTACTGGGCTGAGCGCGACCCGATCTCCCGGCTCGAGGCCTACCTCGAGTCCCGCGGCGAACTCGGCGATGAGTTCCGTGCGCAGGTCGCACGCGAGGCGGCCGAGCTTGGCGAGCGCACCCGCACCACAGTGAAGTCGTGGACGCGGCCGGAGCTGCTGGAGATGTTCAACGACGTGTACGCCCTGCCGCACGCAGGGCTCGACGCGGAACGCGCCTGGTTCGACCGCTATCAGCGGTCCTTCGACACGCAGGAGGCGGCACAGTGACCACGCTGACCATGGCAGGCGCCATCAATGCCGGACTCCGCGCCGCGATGGAGCGCGACTCCACCGTGACGCTGATGGGAGAGGACATCGGCAAGCTCGGCGGCGTCTTCCGCGTCACCGATGGCCTGCACGCAGACTTTGGCGATGACCGGGTGATGGACACTCCGCTCGCGGAGTCTGGCATTGTCGGAACCGCGATCGGCATGGCGATGGGTGGCTACCGCCCCGTCCTCGAGATCCAGTTCGACGGCTTCATTTTCCCCGCGTACAACCAGATCACGACCCAGTTGGCGAAGATGCACTACCGCTCGCGCGGCGCCATCACCCTGCCGGTCGTGATCCGCGTTCCTTACGCGGGTGGGATTGGTGCCATCGAGCACCACTCCGAGAGCCCGGAAGCGCTCTTCGCGCACACGCCAGGGCTGCGCATCGTCACGCCCGCGAGCCCGCAAGACGCGTACGAGATGATCCAGCAGTCGATCGCAAGCCCCGATCCGGTCCTCTTCTTCGAACCCAAGGCCCGCTACTGGGACAAGGGCGAGGTCGACGTGGATCGCGTCGTCACTCAGTTGAGTGGCGCAGGCGGCGCCGCGGCGGGCACGGCGGAGATGGGCAGGGCGCGCATCGCTCGCCAAGGCCGTGACGTCACGCTCGTGGCGTACGGGCCGACGGCCAAGCTCGCCCTCCAAGCCGCGGAGCTGGCAAGCGCCGACGGCACTGACATCGAGGTTGTCGACCTGCGCTCCATCTCCCCGCTGGACTCGGAGGCTGTCGTGCGGTCGGCGAAAAAAACCGGACGCGTGGTGGTGGTGCACGAGGCCTCGACCGCGTTCGGCGTGGGCGCGGAGATCAGCGCGCGGGTGATGGAGCAAGCGTTCTTCCACCTGCACGCGCCTGTTCTCCGGGTCGGCGGTTTCGCGACCCCCTACCCTGGTGCCACGTTTGAGCACGAGTTTCTCCCGAACATTGACCGAGTGCTCGACGCCGTCGACCGCGTAATGAAGCACTGAGGAGCCTGACATGCCCACCTATGAGCGGTTCAATCTCCCCGATGCCGGCGAGGGCCTCACAGAGGCAGACATCGTCACCTGGCACATCGCGGTCGGCGATGCCATCGAGGTCAACCAGGCGATCGTCGAGATCGAGACGGCGAAGTCCCTGGTGGAACTCCCCAGCCCGTTCACGGGCGTGGTGACGAAGCTGCTGGTCGAGGTCGGCGACACGGTCGAGGTAGGCGCGCCCATCCTCGAAGTAGACGTTGACCCCGACGGTGAGCCCGCCGGCGACACCAGCGACGGCAACGGTGCCGCGGCAGACGTCGCCGTCGAAAGCGGCACTGACGCCGCCTCGCCACCATCCGGCGAGGCTGACAAGGACGCGGCGAGTGACCACCGACCGCGGGAGGTGGCTGCGCAGGCCGCGAGTCGTTCAGCGCACAGCGAGGAAAGCGCGGCGCGCAGCACTGAGGGCGACGCCGACGAGGCAGGTTCAGGCGCGGTGCTAGTTGGCTACGGCGTGAAGCCTGGCACCGCAAAGCGCCGCCCGCGCAAGGCTGGCGCGCTCGACCCAGTGGGCGGGGAGCAAGACGTGCACGACTATCCCGTGCTCGCCAAGCCGCCAGTGCGCAAGTTGGCCAAGGAGCTTGGCCTTGACCTTTCCACCGTGACCCCCTCCGGCCCGGGCGGCCTGGTGACACGCGAGGACGTCGAGCTTCACCTCAAGGCCACCGCCGCCCAGACCCTCGCAACGTACCCCGGCGACGACCAGCCGTGGCTCGCGGCTGGCACCACGCAGACTGACGGCCGCGCCACCCGCGTGCCCGTGAAGTCCGTGCGCAAGCGCACCGCTGAGGCGATGGTGCACAGTGCCTTCACCGCGCCGCACGTGACTGAGTTCCTCACCGTCGACGTCACCGCGACCATGGATCTCGTCAAGCGACTCAAGGCCGACCGTGACTTCGCCGACGTGCGCGTCACCCCTCTCCTGCTCGTAGCCAAGGCGCTGCTCCTGGCGGTGCGTCGTCACCCCGAGGTCAACGCCTCGTGGGATGAGGAGCGCCAGGAGATCATCTACAAGCACTACGTGAACCTCGGAATCGCAGCGTCAACCCCGCGCGGGCTCGTCGTGCCAAACATCAAGGACGCCCACAGGCTCCCGCTCCACGCGCTCGCGATCGAGCTGCAGCACCTCACGGCGGAGGCGCGCTCGGGCTCCACCTCGCCCGGCGCGATGCGCGATGGCACCATCACCATCACCAACGTTGGGGCGCTGGGCATCGACACGGGCACGCCCATCCTTAACCCTGGCGAGGCCGCGATCTTGGCGTTTGGCTCCATCCGTGAGCAGCCGTGGGTGCACGAGGGCGAGATCAAGATTCGCTGGGTCACCCAATTGGCATTGAGCTTCGACCACCGGCTTGTCGACGGCGAACTGGGCGCACGCGTCCTCGCTGACGTGGGCCGAGTGATGAACGACCCCTCCCAGGGGTTGGTCTGGGCGTAACCGCTCAGCCCCACCGCACCTCTAGCGGCCGCCCCACAAAGGTGCCGTAGACGGTGAAGGCGTGCTCGGCGTCGCGGCGATCCCGCGCGCCGAGCCGCCTGAGGGGCTCGACCGACACGACCATGTTGCGCGCACGCTTGGATGTTGTCCAGGTGCCAACGACCTCGCCTCGCCGCACCACGGTGGCACGGAAGACACCGTTGTTGCCGGGTACGACGCGGGCGAAGTCGGCCGCTGACACCATCGCGCTTCGATCCCCGTACCCGAGCATGTATTCGTCGAAGCCGGGCAACACGTCCCACTCTGGCGGCGGAGGGATGGCGGCCCTGACGGCGTCCGTGTCTGAAGCCTCGAGCGAATCCGACGCCACATACATGGGCCCGTCGTCCGTGGTGACTTCCCTCAGTACGGCTCCCGCGGCGGCGATGCCGGCGCGACAGTCGCGTACGCCGAGCCCGGTCCAGCGCGCGCAGTCCTTGATGGACACCGGTCCGTGGCTGCGGACATAGCGAAGGGCGATGGTCGCCAGCGCCTCGTCGCGGTCCATGCTCACCTGGTCAGGAGCCCACTCGTCAAGCAGGGCGAAGGTCTGTTCACCGTCCATACGCGCCGGCACGCAGGTGACGCCCCGCTGCGCGGCGAACCACAGGAGGTGATAGCTCGACTGGCCGTGCGCCGGGAGCCCCGCCTCGACAAGAGCCTCGACGCACGCGGCGCGACTGAGCTCACGACCAGTGAGCGTCTCGCGCAGCACCTCAACGGCGCGCTCCGCGTCTACCTCCGTGAGGCCCAGATACTCGCGGCGCCGTGCTGCGCCCGCCAACGGCTTCGCGCCCATGAGTTCAAGCATCCAGCGAGCATCGCGAGCGGGAACCAGGTGAAGCGTCCCGCGCATTGGCCACGTACGCACCGCATGGCGCGCCGCGAAGCCCTCCGCCACCCGCTCGCGCGCCACCTGCCCGGCCGCGGCGGCATCGGCCCCCTGCGCGAGCCTGCGCCCGAGTGACCACAGGCCACTGGCGTTGTCTTGCGCTTGGAGCGCGCCGTGCCACGTGACGACCTCCTCCACCGACGTCATGCTGGCGATGCTGAGCCCCAGCGCATGCAAGCGGAGGCGGCGAATGTCGTGGCGCGTCAACATGCGTCCACGCTAGCCGCCGCCCCTGACCCGCACCTCCACGCGGTCCGGGCCTCGCCCAGGGGCCGCGCGCGTGCGGCGGGACGGCGCGCGCCGCGTACCCTGGTGCCGTGCCCATCGACACTCTGGTGACGATGACGGGCGCCGTGCGCGACATCTTCTTGGGGCTGGCCGCCGGCGGCCTCATCATGATCGCTTCCATCGTTCCCGCCCACCACCCCGCGGCTGCCCGCGCGTCGCTCGTGGCGCGCGTGAGCGCCAGCGTGTGGGCCATCGCCGCCGTCGCGTACATCTTTGTGTCGTACGCGTACATCCGCAACGACGCTATTGCCCCTGAGCGCTTTGTCGAGGAAGTCTGGTCGTTCGCGACGACCATCCCCTTGGGGCAGGCCTACCTGCAGATGGCGATCGCGGCCCTGGTGGTGTCCGTGGTGGCCGGCCTGGTGCGCACGCCAGCCGGCGCGGCGTGGGCACTGGTGCCGATGCTGTGGGCGCTGGGCTGGCAGGCCCAAACGGGGCACGCCGCCGGCGCCACGGACCACCACCTCGCCACATCATCGCTGTTCCTTCACCTCGCCGGATCCGCGCTCTGGATGGGCATGGTGGGAACGCTGTTCGCGATGCGCCGACCGCTGGGCCTGGAAGCCAAGGCGGCGGTGCAGCGCAGTTCCAAGGTGATGATCTGGGCGGCTACCGCGCTGGTGGTCTCGGGGGCCGCCAACGCCTACATCCGCGTCGACTCCGTGTCCGACTTCGTCACGACCACCTATGGGTGGCTGCTGGTGGCAAAGATCGTGCTGATGTCCGTCGCGATCGCCTTGGCCGCCTGGCACCGCCGGGTGTCGCTGCCGCGCCTCAGCGACGCGCACGTACGCGACCGGTTCTGGCGCATCATGATGGTGGATGTGGGCGCGATCGCTGCGGTCATTGTCATCGCGGTCGTGCTGTCCGGCACCGCGCCTCCCGTTCCGATTGAGGCGATCGAAGAGCCCACCCCCGCCTACTTCCTCACCGGCTACGACCTGCCGCCTGCGCCCAGCGCGCTGAACTGGATCGTGCAATGGCGCCTGGAGATCCTCACCGCGTTCGCCGTGGTGGCCGCCGCGGTGACCTACGTGCGGTGGGCGTACCGGCTGCGCCGTCGCGGCGACCGGTGGCCCTGGTACCGCACCGCATGCTTCCTCCTGGGTGTCACAGTGATGGCCTGGATCACCCAGGGAGCGCCCACGGTGTACGGCATGGTCACGTTCTCCGGGCACATGGTGGAGCACATGCTGCTGGTGATGGTGGCGCCAATTCCGCTGGCATTGGGAGCGCCGGTCACGCTCGCGTTGCGCGCGCTGCCGCCGCGCAAGGACAGCACGCGCGGCCCGCGTGAGTGGCTGCGCGTCGTGGTGGAGTCGCGGTGGGTGCGCTTCTTCGCCAACCCCGTTGTCGCGGCCGTGAACTTCGCAGGTTCGCTCGTGGTCTTCTACTACTCTCCGCTGTTCGAGTTTGCCCTGCGCAATCACGTGGGGCACTTGCTGATGGTCCTGCACTTCACCCTGGTGGGTTACTTGTTCGCCAATGCGCTCGTGGGCATCGACCCCGGCCCCAAGCGCCCGGGATACCCCATGCGCATTGTGCTGTTGTTCTCGACCATGGCGTTCCACGCGTTCTTTGGCGTGTCCCTTGCCGCCTCCGAGGTGCTCCTGGCACCCACCTGGTTTGGCCTCATGGGCCGCACGTGGGGGCCGGATGCCATCACGGATCAGCAGTACGGAGGCAATATCGCGTGGGGCATTGGGGAGCTTCCTGTCCTCGCGCTGGCGATCGGCGTGATCGTGGCGTGGCGGTTGTCGGATGAGAAAGAAGCGCGACGCAAGGACCGCCAAGCTGACCGCGACGAGGACGCCGAACTGAAGGCCTACAACGCGATGTTGACCCGCGTCGCGCAACGCGACAAGGAGGAGGACGCCTAGCCGTTCTCCACAGATTTTGTCCACAGCGGTGTGAACAGTTCTTGAACACGGTGCGAATGCTGTGGAAAAGCCTGCGCATAACTTGGGGTGACAAATCCGTGCCCGCCGCCGCTTGCATGGTCAGCGCGACAAGAGTACGACTAGTCACAACGGATGGATGACGACGTCGCACCCGGGCCCCGTGAGGGTCATGTGCGCGATTGCCGGGGCTCACATCTTGGATTTGTGAACTAAAGGCCCTGGTATATCGCGTTTTATTGGTGCGTCTCGTGAAAAATCCGGGCGATCTGGACAACGGGAGAACGTTGGTGACGTGCGGCCTCATGGGGCTGGGCCAGCCACTGCGGATGACGGCGCAGGATTCTCGCGGCACCGGTCGCTGGCCGAGAGGTCGTTGTCCACATGGGCATCGAAGCCGTAACGTCAACGACGGCCGTCGCGCCGGGGTTATCCCCAGGGTGTGAGAACTCTCGAGCCACGGCAAGGCCCCCCGGGCCCGAATCTCGGGGGGCCTTCGCCATGCTCGGGCCGTGCCCGTGGGCTCAGCCAAGGGCGCCAGGCTACGAGCGCGACCACGCGCATGAGCGGAGCAACACGCCCGCTCGGCGAAACCCGCCCCACCTCGCCTCGATGTGGGCGAGCGCGGTCAGGGCTGCAGGCGCCCGGCGCTCACGCGAGGTACGTTGATCGCGAACGAAGTGTTTCGACGGAGGTGCCACGCATGGATAACACTCAGGGCCCCGCGCCCGAGTTTGACGGCGAATCGATGCCGACCCGGCGCGAGCTGCGCGAACAGGCCGATGCCGCCACCCGCAACGACCTCGGCGTGTCCGGCCCGGACGCTGCAGGAGTTGAGGGGCAGCCGCCTGCCGTTGACGGCGACACCGACACCGCCGCGGTGGATATTGATGAGATCGAGACCGGTCCCGCGGAGCGGGCCGTCGTTGACGGCGAGCCGACCGAGGTATTCGACCCGGTCGTCGACGGCGATGCGCAGCCCACCGCTGTCATGGACCCGGTCGGCGACGATGCCGATCGCGCGCATGAGGCTCACGATTCCGCTGAAACGCCAGGCGAGCCCGGCGCGGACAAGAACTGGATGGGCGTGAGCGCGTTCGTGGCGGCGTTGCTGGCGCTGTCGCCGGTGGCGATCATTCTTGGCCACCTGGGCCTCAGCGCCGCGAAAAAGGGCGAGGCGACCAACCGGCCATTCGCGCTCGCGGGCGCGGTCCTGGGCTGGATCGCACTGGTCGCCACGGGTGTGGGGGTGTGGTTCTACCTGCAGGGCCCCGTGCCCGCGCAGGTTGACGTCCAGGCGCAGCAGGACATCCACGCCGTCGGCGCCGAGGTAGCGACCCAAGTGGTGGCCACCGATGCACTGCCGGTACTGGCAGACAGCGGCTCCGAGTACACGGTGGGCGACGTGACCATCGCCTCCGAATTGGAGACCTCGCATGAGGTCACGCTGACGGGCACGGCGCCGGCCGACTGGTGCCTGGACCTCACCTATGAGGGCGGCGAAAACGCCGCATACTCATACCTGCCCACGCAGGGTGTCGTCGAAGGTGCGTGCTAGCGCGGAAGTGCGCTGACGCCCGCTGGGCCTGCCTGCCGCGTCTCCGCAAACCAGGCCGGCCGCGTCTGCTCAATCCAGCATCGGGCCCAAACGAGGCGCGCTGCGTGTACTCAACCCGGCATCGGCCCGTCCCGACCTCAGTCCAGCTGAGCGCCATCCAGCAGCGCACCGTCGGGAACGTGCCCCGACCCCTCCATCGTGACCGTGCCGCGCACCACCACGCCGACCCCAAAGGTCCAGTCGCCGCGCACCGTGAGCGAGGACGCCTCGCGCAACGAGGGCGGGCCGGCGGGGAAGCGGGCGTCGAAGTCCGTGACCGTCTTGAAGTAGTCCGGGTCCAAGTCGACCAAGGGGGCTTTGGCCACGTCGAGGCGCAGCCCGCCATCAGGATCGAGGCGGTACGCGTCCGAGCGCAGCACCAGCAGGTCGTTCGTGGTCTTCACCGGCAGGAACCGCTCGCGCTCAACGGCGATGGCGGTCGCGCCCTCGAAGACCTCGATAGCCGCTCCCATGGCCGACTCGATCTGGAAGACCTCGGGCGACGCCTTGTCCGTCGGGTCGACCGTCTTGAGGTTGCGGATGAGCGGGAGCCCCAGCACGGCGCCGCGTTCCGTGAGTGCGCGGTGAAGAGCCTCAAGGTCGAACCACAGGTTGTTCGTGTGGAAGAACGGGTGGCGGTGCTCGTCGGTGAAGTAGTGCATCTGGTCCGGCGGGGTCTGCGCCGTGTCGCGCAAGATGAGCTGGTTGTCCGCGGTCCTGACGGCCAGGTGTCCGCCCTTGCGATCGGCGAGGGTGCGCACACACAGTTCCGCGGCGTACGGGGCTCCCGATGCGGCGAACCAGCCGGCGATGCGCGGGTTCGGCACGGCGCCAAGGTTGTCTGAGTTGGACGCGCTTGCGTAGCGGAATCCCGCGTCCAGGAGCGCCTCGAGAACCCCGGACGCCAACAGTGCGGTGTAGATGTCGCCGTGGCCGGGCGGGCACCATTCGAGCGACGGGTCAGCGGGCCACTCGACGGGCTCAAGGGTGTCGGCACGGAGCTTGGGTTCCTTGTTTTGAAGGAAGTCCAGCGGCAGGCCATCGACCTCGATGCCGGGGTGTGCGCGAAGAGCCTCGAGCGAATCCTCGCGGGTGCGGAACGAGTTCATCAGCACCAAGGGCAAGGGGGCGTTGTGCTCCGTGCGCGCGTGCGAGACCTGGCTGGCGATGATGTCGAGGAAGGAACTCCCGTCGCGCACCGGCAGCAATGACTTGGCTCTTTCCATGCCCATGGAAGTGCCGAGTCCGCCATTGAGCTTGATGATCGCGGTGCGTCGTAGAGCCTCGCTGGCGGCCTCCTCGGTGACCTCGACGTCTGCCAGGTGGGCCGGTTCCAGCAGCGGGGTGATGGTCTCCTCGGGGATGAGCCCGGTCGCGCCTGCCTCCAATTCTCCGTAGTAGTGCGTGAATACGTCGATCGCGGCGTCGTTCACGCCCGCGGCACGCATCTTGTCTTGGGCCAGGCGGAGTCCTTCAGCGCTCATGGGTTCAGACTACGGGGGCGACGTGACGAACGGATGACAACGCCCTGCGGCCGCTCATTCCCCCGCCAAATGGAACCATCTCGCTGTTATAGCAACGTAAAACAGCGAAATGGTTCCATTTGGCGGGGCGAGGCGGGGCCAGGGCGGGGCGAGGCGGGGCCAGGCGGGGCGAGGCGGGGCCAGGCGGGGCGAGGCGGGGCGAGGCTCCTACGCCCCTGCTTACCCGCCCCTTCGTGCATCTGAGTGCGGAGTTCGCCACCAGATCCGGCACTGAGGTGCACGAACGAAGGTGCACGAACGGCGAGTAGGGGGTTACGAAGCACCTTGGCCGGGGAGTCCAAACGCCTCACGTAGGAGGCCATCGAGAATGGCAGGCACGTCAAGGACGCCGGGGTGGAGGGCGTCGTACATGTGCAGCCCGTCCCAGGCCGCGACGATGATCGCGGCGCGCTCCTCGGGCGAGGCGGGGTCCTCGTCCATTCCGAGTTCATCCCGCTGGCGGCGGATGGTCCAGGCAATGAGGGTGCTGAGCAGGTCGTGACGGCGCTGGAGTGCCTCGCGGGCGGGATGGTCGGGCGAGCCGGCCTCCGCGTTGAGAATGCTCAGGAGCTGCACCAATCCGGGCGTGGAGAGGTTGTGGCGCGCGGTCGCGACGATCGATTCGGTGATGAACTCGACGGTGATTTCGCCCGGCAGTTCGCGCGGCATGCTTTGCTCGTCGTGCCACTCGATGACGGCGAGCAGGAGCGCTGTCTTATTGCCAAAGTGGTGGATCAGCGTGGAGTGGTCGACGCCGGCCTCGCGGGCGATCGAGCGCACGGAAGTGCCGTGGAAGCCGCGCTGGGAAAACGCCTCGGCAGCGCTTTGCACGATCGACTCCTTGGTCGCGCGCCCACTGGCGTACCCATCCGATCGCGACGTTGAGGTCGACTGTGACTCAGGCGCGTCCGCCATTCGGGCTCCCTCCGGGACGGCACGCCGCCGCCCAATTTCCACCAAGTGGTGGATCTCTGTTACAGTCACCTGAATTCCACCAACCGGTGGAACTTCATCCAGGGTACTGAGCATGAGCATGACAGACAATCGACGACGCTTGATCAGCGACATGACGCTGGCCGACAAGGCCTCGCTCATGTCCGGCGCAAACTTCTGGAACACGAAGGCCATCAGCCGCCTGGGCGTGCCGTCCATCATGCTGACCGACGGCCCCCACGGACTGCGCAAGCAAGGCGGCGCCGCCGATCACTTGGGACTCAATGCCAGCCTTCCGGCCACGTGCTTCCCCACCGCCGCTACCTTGGCATGCAGCTGGAGCCCAGAGCTCGTGGAACGCGTGGGCGCCGCGCTGGGGGCGGAGGCCGCATCCCAGGACGTCCACGTGGTGCTCGGCCCGGGCCTCAACATCAAGCGCAACCCCGCAGCCGGCCGCAACTTCGAGTACTACTCCGAGGATCCGCTAGTCAGCGGAACGATGGCTGCGTCCATGATCCGCGGCATCCAGTCGCGCGGGGTGGCCGCTAGCGCGAAGCACTTCGCGGTCAACAGTCAAGAGACTCACCGCATGACCATCGATGAGGTCGTGGACGAGCGCGCCCTGCACGAGATCTACCTCGAGGGATTCCGGATCGCGGTCAGGGACGGCCAGCCGTGGACCGTCATGAGCTCCTACAACCGCGTCAATGGCACCTACGCGAACGAGAACCCCTATCTGCTCCAGACGGTGCTTCGGGATACATGGGGCTTTGATGGACTGGTCGTGACGGACTGGGGTGGCAACAACGACCGCGTCGCGGGCCTTGAGGCGGGCAACGCCCTCGAGATGCCCTCGACCGATGGCGTGACCGATGCCCAGATTGCCGCTGCGGTCCAGGCGGGGACACTCCGCGAGGATGTCCTCGATGAGCGCGTCGCTGAGCTTCTTACGCTCATCGACCGCACCCGTCGCGAGCCGGGGCCGGCCGTGGATCTCGACGCGCACCACGCGCTCGCCATTGAGGCGGCCCGTCGCAGCGTGGTTTTGCTGCGCAACGAGGACAACGCACTGCCCCTGACGAACGAGTCCGGGCCCATCGCGGTCATTGGCGACTTTGCCGCTCGCCCTCGCTACCAGGGAGCGGGCAGCTCCCTCGTCAACCCCGCCCGGCTGGATGATGCCCTCGGGGCCCTCCGGGCATCGGCCCTCAACATCGTGGGTTACGAGCCCGGCTTCACCCGGCGGGACCGCCCGAGCCCCTCTCGCCGTCGCCGCGCCGTCGCCCTCGCGCGTCAAGCCGCGACCGTGCTGGTCTTCCTCGGCCTTGATGAGTCGGCGGAGGCGGAGGGCGTTGACCGGCGCCACATCCGGCTCGCGCAGAACCAGCTGGACCTCATGCGCGAACTTGCGAACCTGGATGCGCGCGTCGTGGTGGTGCTCGCGGGCGGCGCCCCTGTGGAGTTGCCGTTCGCCGAGGACGTCGACGCGATTGTGCACGGCTACCTGGGTGGCCAGGGCGGCGGCCCTGCGATCGTCGAGGTACTGACGGGCGTGAACCCGAGCGGTCGCCTCGCGGAGTCGTACCCCTTGCGGTACGAGGACGTCGCGTCGAGCGAGCACTTTGGATTGGGCGAGGAGACCGCGGAGCACCGCGAGTCCTTGTACGTGGGCTATCGCCACTACGACAAGGCAGGGCTCGAGGTCCGGTACCCGTTCGGCCACGGCCTGAGCTACACCACTTTTGCGTACAGCGACCTCGAGGTGGACGCGGAGGGTGCCGCGGTGCGCGTCACCAACACGGGCCGATGCCGGGGCACAGAAACCGTCCAGGCGTACGTCGAGGCGCCCGAGCAGGCGCACGGACAGTTCCGCGCGATGCGGGAACTGCGGGGATTCGCGCAGGTGGAACTGGACCCCGGCGAGTCAGCGACCGTGCGGATCGAGTTCTCCGAGCACGCCTTCGACGTCTATGTCCCCGCGGCCCATGACTGGCGCACCGTAGGCGGCGAGTACCGGATCTGCGTAGGCGCGTCCTCGCGTGACATCCGGCTGCATGCGCCGCTGGCGGTCCAGGGCTCTGACCTGGACGGGCCGATGCCTGCGTCCGTCTACGTGGACGGTCGCGTCGAGCGCGCTACCGCAGCGGACTTTGAGTCCGTACTCGGACGTGACGTGCCGGACCCGCATTGGGACCGGAGCGCACCGCTCACGCGGGCTGACCTCATCATCCAAACCCGTGGCCGCGGTGGGTTCGCGAGCGTGCTGTATTGCGCGATCACTGGCGCGAGCCGCGTCATGCACTGGCTGGGCAGGCCCATCGCCGGCAACAACGTCCTCTTCGCGCTCGAACTGCCGTTCAGATCGGTTTCGCGTATGAGCGGCGGACGGGTCAATGAGGCGATGCTCGACGGCTTCTTGCTCATGGTCAACCGCCACTTCTGGCGCGGCACGCGCCACATGTTCTCCGCGTGGAGGGCTCACCGACGGGCCCAACGCGCAGTCTCATCCACGTCGACCACAGCACCAAAGGAGGGCTGAGACAACGATGGCAACCAGGAAAGAAATCAAGACTCAAGCGGTGGAGCACGCACGTGCCGACCGCGAGGCGGCTCGCGCGCGCAAGGCCGAGCTCGACGCCATGGAGCCCGAGCAGCGCAAGGCCGCGAAGGCCAGCGATAAGGCTCAGGCCAAGGCAGACGCGAAGCAGCACAAGGCTGAGACCAAAGAGGCCCGCGCGTCGATGAACCGTAAGGAGCGCCGCGCGGACAAGCGCCGCGCCCGCATTGAGCGCAAGGTGGCGCACCGCCGCCGCCGGGCCATCGGCTGGGGCGTTGCCGGCGTGGCCGTGATCGGCATCGGCGCGCTCGCGGCTCCGTACGTGAGCGATTTCGCCCGTATCGCTTCTTTGGAGTTCACCGACGACACTGAGCAGGCCGTCGCGGCCCGCGACCACGCCGCCACCGTGGCGGAGAGCATCTCCGACGAGGGGCTTGTGCTCCTGAAGAACGAGGGCGACGCGCTCCCGCTGGACGGCGGCGTGAACGTGTTCTCGTTCGCCTCCTACAACCTGTTGCTGGGAGGTGGCGGCTCGGGCGGTGCGACCGGCCTAGAAGTTCCCACGCTGTTCGAGGCACTTGACGCTCAGGGCATTGCCTACAACACCGAACTGGACGCCGCGATGGCGGACGCTGGCGCGGAGCACAAGGAAGCATCGGGGAACTTCATCACCCAGATCGCAGGCGCCTTCTTGGGCGGCGACGACGGTGAGCCCGCTCCCGACTACCTGACCGATGAGGTGCTAGCCCAGGCGCAGGATTTCTCCGACACCGCCATCGTGACCGTGGGCGTCGCGGGCACCGAGGGCTCGGACTTCACGCAGGAAGACCTCCAGCTCTCCGCTGAGCAGCGCGAGCTGCTGGACAAGGTCACCTCCGTGCAGGACAACGTGATCGTGATCGTGAACTCGGGCAACCAGCTCGAGCTGGGCTTCCTCGACGAGTACCCCGAGATCACCGCCGCCGTGTGGATCGGTACCCCCGGACCCGAGGGCGCCACGTCGCTGGCCAAGATCCTCTCGGGCGAGGTCAACCCCTCGGGACACCTCACCGACACCTACGCGTATGACGTGACGACGGCTCCTGGTTCCGTGAACCTGGGAGACCACGACTACACCAACACCTCGCGCGCGTTCCTCGACTACGAGGAGGGCATCTACGTGGGCTACCGCTACTACGAGACGCGGTGGGCCGATGACGAGGCTGGCTACCAGGAGACGGTGCAGTTCCCCTTCGGTTACGGCCTGAGCTACACGGACTTCGCGTGGGAGGCGGCTGAGCCCGTCATCACCGAGGACTCCGTGCAGGTTGACGT
Organism: Demequina globuliformis; assembly: GCF_000975155.1. Lineage (GTDB taxonomy): Bacteria > Actinomycetota > Actinomycetes > Actinomycetales > Demequinaceae > Demequina > Demequina globuliformis. Next base: position 1,004,747 of record NZ_BBRG01000001.1, on the reverse strand, counting down.
GACCGTCACCAACACCGGTGACGTCGCCGGTAAGGACGTGGTGCAGGTGTACTTCTCCGCTCCGTTTACGGACGGCGGCATCGAGAAGTCGGCTATCGAGCTCGCTGGCTACGCCAAGACCGGTGAACTTGCGCCGGGCGCGTCGGAGACGGTGACCGTCGAGTTCGCCGTCGAGGACATGGCCTCGTGGGACACCGCCGCCGGCAACTACGCGGTTGAGGCTGGGGACTACGAGATCTCGGTGCGCACAGATGTGCACACCCCGGTCGCGTCGACCACGACGACAGTTGCCGCGGACGTGGTCTACGCGGCGGACGCCGACACCGGCACTACCTACGAGAACCGCTTCGACTACGTCGAGGGCGACCTGACCTTCCTGTCGCGCAGCGACTGGGACGGCACATACCCGACCGCACCGGACGGTACCGAGGAAGC
>NZ_BBRG01000001.1:355998-1004239 GCF_000975155.1 Demequina globuliformis | reverse complement strand
GGTCTACGCGGCGGACGCCGACACCGGCACTACCTACGAGAACCGCTTCGACTACGTCGAGGGCGACCTGACCTTCCTGTCGCGCAGCGACTGGGACGGCACATACCCGACCGCACCGGACGGTACCGAGGAAGCCTCGGACGAGGTCCTGGCACAGATGAACCCGACCTTCGAGCCCGTGGAAGGCGACGCGCCAACCTATGGGGCGGAGAACGGCCTGCAGCTTGCTGACATGGTGGGCGTGGCCTACGACGACCCGCAGTGGGACGCGTTCCTCGACCAGCTCACGCTGGACGAGCAGGTTGACCTGTTCTCGCAGGGCGCCTACTCCTCGCTCGAGATCGACCGCCTCGGCATCCCCTCGATCACGATGCTCGACAGCCCCGCTGGCCTCAACTCGCTGTTCTCGGAGCTCACCTCCGCGGCTTACCCGAACGAGGCCGTGGTCGGATCGACCTGGAACGACGAGCTTGCTTACGCGCTGGGTGAGTCGGTGGCCGGTGAGGCCCTCGCTTACGGCGTGGACGTCTGGTACGCGCCCGGCATGAACCTTCACCGCACCGCGATGGGTGGCCGTGACTTCGAGTACTTCTCCGAGGACCCGTACCTCACCGGAAAGATGGCAGCGGCGATGGTCTCCGGCTCGGAAGACAACGGCGTGCTGACCACGATCAAGCACTTTGTGCTGAACGACCAGGAGGTCAACGCCCGCTCGGGAATCAACGTCTTCGCCTCCGAGCAGGCGCTGCGCGAGCTCTACCTCGAGCCCTTCGAGATCTCGGTCAAGGACGCCAACCCGTCCGGTGCCATGAGCTCGTTCATCAACCTGGGCGGCAACTGGGCCGGCGGCAACGAGGACCTGCTTCAGGAGGTCCTGCGCGGTGAGTGGGGCTTCGACGGCTTCGTCAGCACCGACGCCGTGCTTGGCGGATGGATGAACCCCGAGCTCGCTGCCCGCGGCGGCAACGACTGGATGCTCGCGGTGCTCACCACGGCAACGGCCAACACCATGAAGTCGGCCGTTGACGACGATCCCGTCGGCTTGGGTGAGGCTCTGCGTGACCGCGTGCACACGATCCTCTACTCGGTGGCGCAAACACCCTCCATGTCCTAACACCTACTGATGCCGGGGTGAGGTCCGCACGGGCCTCACCCCGGCATCGGCCCTGTTCACCCCACAGAAAGGTCAACGATGACCACTGCAACCACCGAGGCGACCACCGCCTCCACCCGCCCCAGGCTCGCGCTCTGGCTCGGAATCGCGGGGCTGGGCTCCGTCCTGGTCCTCGCCGCGACCATGATCATCTTCGCGGACCGCCCCCTCACGCAGGGGCTCGACGACTGGTGGCGTGAGATCGCGGGAGCGTCCAGCCTCGACGAGGCCGACGGCCCGATTCCCATGTTCTTCCAGTACTTCGGCGAGGGCGTGGGTGCGATCTTCCTGATGCTCCTGTGGCCGCTCGGGCTGTGCATCGTGAGGCGCTGGCGCACCGCGCTGTTCTGGATTTCGTCGATCATGGGTTCGGCGCTGGTCGCGTCGCAGGCCATCAAGCACACCGTCGACCGTGAGCGGCCCGCCGCTGACGAGGCAAACGGGCTGTTTGGCCCGCTGTTCCACACCGACCACGGCTCGTTCCCCTCGGGTCACTCGGTGACGATGGGCGCGTTCGTGGTCGCGGTTGCCGCCTTGATTCCGGTGGCGCTGCGCACGTGGTGGTGGATGGTGGGTGCCCTGCTCGCTGTGGGGATGGCGTGGCAGCGCACGCTCATCAACGCTCACTTCCTGTCCGACACCATCGCCGGCCTCATTGCGGGCGCATCGTTCGTCGCGCTGATGTGGTTCGCGTTCGCGCCGCTACTCGAGAAGGACCGCGGCAAGCCGCTGTTCCGTGGGCGTGGAACGCAATCTGACTCTGCGGAGTAGTTCTGGCTAGGCCCCTCGCGCCTCCCCCCTTCGCCAAATGGAACCATTTCGCTGTTATAGCAACGTAAAACAGCGAAATGGTTCCATTTGGCGTGATGGGGGCGGCGGTGCCGCGCCTTCCTGAATGGAGCGGGTGACGGGAATCGAACCCGCGCTATCAGCTTGGGAAGCTGAAGTTCTACCATTGAACTACACCCGCGCGGCCGCTCAACGAGCGACGCTCAGCCCATACTAGCGGGCCTCAGCCGCGTGCCGTCCACAGCCGTGGCCCGCGGCCCCGGATCTCAGCGAAGCGACGTCGCCTTGATCGTGAACGAGGCTGACCGAGTCTCTCCGGGCTGCAGCAGGAACAAGCCAGTGCCGTCGATGCCGTCTTCATCGAGGTTGAAGGCGTCGTTGGCGTTGGACACGGGCTCGAACGCGAAGTAGTCGCGGCCCGGCGGGATGTACAGCACGGCGTGTTCCAGGGCGGCGTCTGCGGTGAAGTCCAGGCGCAGGGCGCCGGGCCACTCGATGGTTGCCAGGTGCTCGCCGGTGCGGCCCGTGAAGCAGTCGTCCACAAACGTGTGCCCAATGTCGCGCTTGTCGCGGAAGTCCGCGGCGGGCCTGATCTCGCCGGCGGCTGCGGTGGGCATGCAGTCGACCAACTCGTAGGCGCGTTCGGCGGCGACCTGCAGGTGGGCATCCGTGGAGCCGGCGACGGTCCGCTGGAAGTAGGGGTGGTGACCAAACCCGGCCGGGAAGGTCTCGTGCGCGTCGTTGGTGATCGAGTACGTCCACGTGAAGTCATCGCCATTGAGCGCGTAGGTGAAGCGGGCCGTGAAAGGCCAGGGCCAGTTCACGCCGTACACGTCATGAGAGATGAACTCGAGCGTGACGTGGGTGAGCGATTCGTCGACGACTGTCCACGGGAAGTCCCAGCCCGCGCCGTGGATGGCGGTGCCGTCGGGCCAGTTCTGACGCAGTTGGTACCGGCGCCCGTTGAATCGCAGGAGGCCGTCGCGAATGCGGTTGGACCAGGGGACGAGCGGATAGGAGGACGTGTGGTTCGGCACTTCGGCATCCACGGGCGTAGGGCGCAGGACGTCTGCCCACTCCTCGCCCACCAGGGCTTGGCCGCGCCCGAGCGCCCCTCCCATGCCTGGCAGCAAGACAATGCGCCAGCGCTCGTTCTCGATCGTCACCGTGTCTGTCATGCGTTCATTGTGTCGTATCGCTTCGACCCCAGCGCGGCGACACGTCTTGAACGTTCACATAGGCCGCTGTCGTGCGGGGATGGAATATCTGACAGCACGGTGCCTGTTCCTTTCACGTGAGCATCGCTGCGGGGAGGGTCCCCTCGACGCCTGTGCAGGCGGCAGCGGTGTTACCCCTAATGGGAGGAGCAAGAGCTATGGCAATCGGTTCCGGTATTTTCCTGATCGCCCTGGGTGCAATCCTGGCTTTCGCGTTGAACGAGACCGTCGACGCCGTCAACTTGGTGATGGTGGGCTGGATCCTCATGGGAGCGGGTGCCGTGGGCATCATCGTGTCCCTGATCGTCAACGGTCAGCGTCGCAACACGACGCACACCACCGTGTCTGAGGAGCACGTTGACCACCACAACGTGACCGAGCGTCCCCACAACGACGCCGCCGACCGCTAAACCCCTCGCTACGAAGGCGCCGGACCCGCACGGGTTCGGCGCCTTCGTCGTTCCCGGCTCCGTGTACCTCTCGTTCGTGCATCTCAGTGCCGGTTTAACCTCGGAAATCGGCACTCAGTTGCACGAACAGAGGGGGGACAAGGGGCTAGGGCTGGTTGGAGGCGTCCTCCACGCTTTGGGCGCGCAGGCGCAGGAGGGCGTCGTCCCGGGTGCGCTCCTGGCTGGGGTAGTTCGCCACGAAGTGGGGCCGATGCCGGTGGTACGTGATCTCCATGTTCCAGTAGCGCACGGCCCACATGGAGGCGCCAATGGACACCACAATGGCGGCGATCGCACCCACTCCGATCGCCCAGCGCGGCCCAATTTCCTCGCCAATCCAGCCCACGATGGGCGACCCAATCGGCGTAGATCCCATGAGGATCATCGAGTACAGCGCCATCACGCGGCCGCGCATGCGAGGCTCCGTCGTTGTCTGGATGAGCGCGTTCGCACTCGTCAACATGGTGAGCGCGCTGAAGCCCACGGCGACGGACGCCACCATGTACAGCTCGTAGGTGGGCATGGCGGCCATGACGGCGCTCGAGACTCCGAACAGCAACGCGGCCCCCAGCGGAAGGCGCAAGCGAATGTGCTTACGGCGCGCGGCCGCGAGCGCGCCGGTGAGTGATCCGATGGCGAGCACGGAGCCCATCAGGCCATAGTCCTCGGGGCCCAGCCCGAACGCCACGCGTGCCATCAGCGCGCTCGTCATTTGGAAGTTGAGGCCAAACGCGGCGACCGTGGAGACGACGATCATCACCACGATGACCTCGGGTCTACCCCGCACGTAGCGCAGCCCCTCTTTGACCTGCCCCGGTTCACGCGGTGCGCGGTCCATGTGCCACAACTCGCTCTTGCGCATCGCCATCAGTGACAACACCGTGGCGACAAAGGTGAGCCCGTTGATGATGAAGACCCAGCCGATTCCCACCCACGCCACGGTGAGGCCAGCGATGGCGGGGCCAATGAGCCGGGCTCCGTTGAACGCCGTGGCGTTCAGGCCCACCGCATTGGAAAGCCCGTCCGGGGGAACCAGTGCGGCCACGTACGTCTGACGGGCAGGCGTGTCGATCGCGCCCACCACGCCCAGCGCAAAGGCGAACGCGTAGACCTGCCACAGTGTGGCGTTGCCGGTGAGAACCAGGGCTCCCAGGCCCAGTCCCAATGCTCCGGCGGCGGTCTGCGTCAGGATCAGCAGCTTGCGCTGGTCAACGCGGTCGGCGATGACGCCGGCCCACGGTCCCAACAGCAGGAACGGCAGGAATTGCAGGGCTGTGGTGATGCCGACCGCCACGCCGGAGTCGTCCGTGAGGTGGGTGAGGACAAGCCAGTCCTGGGCCACGCGCTGCATCCAGGTGCCGACGTTCGACACCAGCGCGCCAGCGAACCACAGCCGGTAGTTGTAGTAGCCCAGCGACGCGAACGTGCGGCTCATCGCAGGCCAAGGCGTCGGGAAAGGGGCATGACACTAACTTACGTCGACTCCGGACTCGAATGGTTCCGAGCCGACCGTTCGCCCTGGGTTGGTGGCACCGGCCTGACAATTCCGACAGGATGGGGGCGGCCGCGGGGGAGGCATGCGCTTTCCGACCGCCGTGCACCGCACGAACGGCCGTGGACATCACGAACGGAGAGCCCATGAAGCACGTCCGACTAGCCGCACTCATCGCCGCGAGCGCCGCAGCGCTTGCGGCCTGTTCCGTCAACCTGACGGCGAGCCCGGAGTCCATCGCGACCACCGTGGAGGACACCCTCGAAGAGCAGTTCGGGATCCGCCCCGTCATCGACTGCGGTGAGGAGCCCATCGACCTGGTGGTCGACAACACTGTGGTGTGCGCGCTGTCGACCGAGGACGACCCCACCATCTACGACACAGACGTCACCTTCACGGAAGTGGACGGCACTGACTATTCGATCGACATTGCCGTAGCGCAGGAGCCGCGCGCCTAACGGGCGGCCCCTACGCGCCAGCGAAGGCTCAGCCGGACCGGAGCCCTTCCGGGCCCTGGGACAATAGAGGCATGCAGTCGTCTTCCCGCCTGGCCCTGATGTTGCGCACCCTGTTGGTCGTCGCCGTCTTCGTGGCAGGTGCCGTCGGCATTGTCGGAGCGTGGCAGCACCTCGGCGGGGCCCCGCTGGGCGTGGTGCTCGCGACGGTGTTGTTCATGGGCGTGTTCTCTGCAGGCGGCCTCGCCATGCGCAAGCGCTCGCGCGGCGCCTGGTGGGGGTTCCTCGCGTTCTTGTGGTTGATCCTTCTCACCCAGGCGCCGTCGACCGAATGGCTCGCCCTGCCCATGCTTGCCATGGCCGCCGCGACTGAGACCTTCGCAGTAGCGGGCATCGCCGCAGCCGTCGCCGTCGTTGCCGTGGCGGTCGTGGGAGTGGCGGAGCTCAGCGCGCTCGCGGTCGTGATCTTCGCGTGTGCGGCAGGGCTCGCGCTGCTGGCCGGGTTGGGATACCGCCGAGTTACGGCGCCGACGGCGTGACGATCACCTTTCCGTGAGCGTGGCCTGCGGCCACACGCTGGAGGGCGGCCGATGCCTGGGCCAGTGGCCACGTGGAGTCCACCAGTGGGGTGAGGCGTCCGTCGGCCACACACTGCGCGAGCAGTGCAAGGTCCTTGGCGTTGGGGGCCGAGTAGAAGGTGCTGATGCGCCGCCGGCGCACTTTGCCGTGCCAGGCGGCCTTGGCGACCCGTGCCAGCGCCCCGCCGTCGGCGCCATCGATCCCCGCATTGGGAATGAGCGTGCCCCCTGGGGCGACGAGGCGTTCAAGGGCCAGCATGGGCACAGCGCCAACGTTGTCGAGGATCAGGTCAAAGGGCCCGTCGAGTGCGAGCACGTCCTCGGTCGCGTAGTCCACGGTGCGCTGGGCGCCTAGGCCCATCACGGCATCGGCCCCAGAGGCGGAACACACCCCCGTCACATCCGAGCCCCCGCGGGCCGCGAGCTGCACCGCAAACGAGCCGATTCCGCCCGCGGCGCCAATCACCAGCACGCGCGACCCCGTGGCGGGCGCGCCGGTCTCCCCGAGCGCCTCGAGGCCCGCGTGCCGTAGGGCGTGCAGCGCGGCAAGGCCCGCCATGACGGTGGCCGCGCCGTCGCGAGCAGGGACCGCCGGGGGCAGCGCGGCAAGGCGGTCGGCGCGTGCCGGGGCGAACTCAGCGAGCGTGCCTACGCCTTCCCCGAACACTCGGTCTCCCACCGCCCATGGCGAGGCCTGGGCGCCCACCGCGACCACCTCGCCCGCGACGTCGGAGCCGCGCACACCTTGGCGCGGGCGCGTCAGTCCTCCCGTCAGCCGCACCAGGCCGGGTTTGCCGGTCATCATGAACACGTCGGCGGGATTGAGGGCCGAGGCGTGCACGCGGAGCAGCACCTCGCGGGGTCCAGGCGGAGGCACCGGCGCGGGACCCACGGTGATGACGTCGGGGCCGCCGTAGCGACGCTGCATGGCCGCCATCATGGGCGCGCCGGTCGTGAATGCGCCGGTCATGATGGCTGCCCCACGTGTGTGGTGGTGGCTGGCGCGCTCGCGGGCGTCGCGTGGGGTGCGCGGATGCCCACGGTGAGCAGGTAGATGATCATCCAGAACTCACCTACGGTGGCCGGGAACGCGAGTCCCTCGACGAGCCAGCTGGGCGCACTCGCCACTCCCCAGCCCAGCAGCGCAGATCCCACGTAGCCGACGCCGCCGACGATGAGCACCCATCCCAAAGCCGCAGGGAAGCGGTCCGTGGTGATCGCTGCCCAGCCCATGGGGATGAGCCACAGTCCAAAGAACAGTGCGCCCAGTCCCCACGACGCTCCGCTCAGGTGCGTGAGGAGACCCACGGCGGCGGTGGCGCTTGCCCCTTCCACGATGCCGGGGTCGGCCGCTACCGCGGCTGCGGTCGCCATGAAGATCCCGGAGGTCATGATCGCGACGGCGTTCACGAGGCCAAAGGCGGCGGTCGCGAACGCCGCGACCGGGCGGATGTCACGTAGCAGGCGGTAGAACCATACGGCGGCGAGCGCCTGCGTGATCACGATGGCCATCTCAAGCGCGACGGCGGTCGCTGCGAGCGACGGGTGGGTGGCGAGGTTGTCGAGCGTCTCATTCGGGGACGGTGTGAACAGCTGAGGACGAACGACGAGGAACCCCGCCATGCCGGTGAGGGCAAGGCCGAGGTAGGCGAGTCCGGTCGCGCGTGCGGTGCGGACGGTGGCGGTGGTGGTCACAATGACTCCTTTGTCAGGGGCGTGGGGGCGCGCGAGCATCAGCCCGGGTGGCGCGGGCCCAACGCTGGGGTGAACTAGTGGGTGTCTGGCTCGGGGTACTGGAACACCTGATCGAGCGGCACCCCGAGCGCGTGCGCGATCTGGAAGGCCATCTCAAGGGACGGCGAGTAGCGCCCCTGTTCGATGGCGATCACCGTTTGGCGGGTCACGCCGATGCGCGCGGCCAGCTCCGCCTGTGTCAGGTCTCCGCGCTCAGCGCGCAGTTGCCTGATGGCGTTGGTGACACGGGTGGAACGGACCATTACAGGCCCCACCGGTAGGCACGGATCTTGACGACAGCCTCGACGACTCCGCTGACCACTCCGAAGGCGAAGACCGCGTTGCCGATCCAGAAGGTGTCTGCGTCCAGCATGGCGAGCACGAGCGTGACGAGCGTGCCGGCGCCCAGCACGCCTTGGGTCATGCGTGAGCCGTAGCGCTCAATGTCCTTGTCGCGCTCGTCGGATGCCAGCTCGACCTCGGGGCTCCTGCCGCGCAGGGCGAGGCCAAGGGCGGACCCAATGGCGGCGACGATGGAGCCCACGATCGTGCCGACGATTTGAAGGCCAATGGCCCACAGCATGGGGACAACCCATGAGACCTCGTCGATGGGCTGGGACAGCGCCCGCGGCACCACCACGATCGCGTACGCGACAGCGGCGGTGATGTTGGTGATGAGGAAGATCCACACGCCGCGTTCGGCGACGGTCATAGGCTCGGGGGAGTCGTCTGGGACAGGCCCGGCCGATGCCGGATCACAGGTGGCGTTCATGCGGCACCTCCGCGGTAGGCACCGAGGACGGTGGCGGACTGCAAGACGGCTCCGGCGAAGGAGAGCACAAGGAGGACGTTCGCGACCCAGAAGGTGTCGACGTCGAGGGCGAGCATGATCAGCGCGGCGAGGACCGCGATGCCGGTGAGAGAGGCGCCCGCTTCTTCGCCGATGGAGCGGATGCGCTCGTCGCGTTCATCGACCAGGGTTTCGCCACGTTGACGCAGGCGCATCGACACGTAGATGAGCGCATAGACGGCGGCGCCTACGCCCACGCAGGCGAGCAGTGGGCCCTGCCAGGCAACCTCGGACAGCGCGACGTCGTCGGTGAGCGACCTGGCGGCGATGATCGCGACGTAGGCGGTCACGGCGACAATGCCGACCGCGAGCCCTGCGGCGGTCTGCCGTTCCTCAAATGACATGTCGTGGGTCATGTCGTCACCCTCCGTGGACGCATGTTAAGAATCTTTGACATGGCAACGGTAAGTCGCGGTTGCACTGATGTCAAGAGTTCTTGACATTGCGAGCGCGAGGACGCGAAACAGGGTGGACACCTGCGGGTCCTAGGCTGGACCCATGACAGTCGACGCCGACCTCGCCAGATGGGCGAGCGCCGTCCTGCCGGCGGGGGCGTGGCCGTCCGCTGACGCGCAGGAGGTGCAGCGGCGGCTGCGGATGGTGTTGGACCACGACCATCCGCACTGGGCCGAACGGCTCGGAAGGCTCGCGCAGCGCATGTCACCCGAGGAACTCGTCACGCATGGCGATGACCGGGATGTGCGGTGGTTCGCCGGCCTGGTGGGCCAGGTCACCGTGACGCAGCCAAGTGCGTGGCGCGCGCTGGGGTGGGCCCCGGCGGCGACGGCAATGCCGGAAGGCTCCGACATGCCGGATGAGGTGCTCGCCGCCGTCGTCACGCGCCGCGAGCTCCAGGTGCGCTACGACGCGATCGTGGTGGGATCCGGCGCCGGCGGTGGCGTCGCGGCACAGGAACTCACGGAGGCGGGCCGGTCAGTGCTCGTCATTGAGCGGGGCGGCGCCCCGCCCACAGGGGAACTCGCGCGCGACCACCTCCGCTCTCCATCCACGCACGCGCGGGTGGTGCCAGGCGACGACGTCGAGGACACCGTGGGGCCGGCGGACCCCCGATGGGGCGCGAGTGCCTTTGGCTTGGGAGGTGGCACCCGCGTGTACGGGGCGCAGGCGTGGCGGTTCGCTCCCCAGGACTTCCGCATGGCCTCCACGTACGGCGCTCCCGCGGGCTCAGGGCTCGCCGACTGGCCGGTGTCCTACGAGGACATGGAGCCGTACTACGCGCACGCCGAGTTTGAGTGGGGCGTGAGCGGCGCTCCTGGCCCGCGCGATACCGAGGGGCACCGATCGGTGCCGTACCCGCTGCCGCCCCTGCCGCGCACGCGGCCGGCAGCGACCCTGGTCGCGGGAGCGGATGCGTTGGGCTGGCGCACGCTGCCCGTGCCCATGTTGGTCAATTCCGAGCCCTACCGCGGACGGGCCGCGTGTGTGCGGTGCTCCCAGTGCTTGGGTTTCGCGTGCCCTGTAGGTGCCAAGGCGGGCTCGCAGAACACCACGCTGTGGCGCGCGGCTCGCACTGGACTCGCGAGTTTTGTCTTGGGGGCGCGCGTGGCGGAACTGACCACGAATGCGGCGGGCGAGGTGACCGGTGCATTGGTGCGCGGCATCGACGCCGATGGGCTATGGGAACGACGCATCGACGCCGACGAGGTCGTCATCGCCGCCGGAGCGGTCGAGAGCGCGCGCATTTTGCTGACCACGCGCACCGCTGCGGAGCCGAGTGGTCTCGGCAACCGTCACGACCAGGTGGGACGCTACCTGCAGGGCCAGGCGCAGGTGGGGGCCATTGGCGTCTTCGAGGACGCGATCAGTGATCTGCTCGGACCGGGGGCGGGCATCGCGACCGCCGACTTCCGTCACGACAACCCCGGCGTCGTGGGTGGCGGCGTCCTGACCAACGACTACGTGCCCACCCCGGCATCGGCCCTTCGCCAACTGCAACGAGCGGAACTGTTGCCGTATGCGGGACCAGACCTGATGCCCAGGCTCGCGCGACTCTTGCCCCGCATGCAACGCATCGTGGGCACCGCGCACGAGGTGCCGTCAGCCGAGGCCAGGGTCACCGTGAGCGCGGACCGCACCGATGCATGGGGCATCGCGGAGCCGGTGCTCGCCGGTGGGCTGCACCCCGAGGACGAACGCACCCGTGCCTTCCTGGTGGAGCGTGCGCGGACGTGGCTCACGGAGGCGGGCGCGGCGCACGTTGTCACCGTCGACACGGGGACCGGCTCCGGAGGTCCAGTAGTGAGCCGCTTCCAGGCGGGAACGGCGCGTATGGGCCTGGACCCCGGCACGTCCGTCGTTGACCCGGTCGGCAGGGTCTGGGGCCACGACAACGTCCGGGTGGTTGACGCCGCCACGCACGTGTCCAACGGGGGCGCGTCGCCCGTGCTCACCACGATCGCCAATGCGTACCGCGTCATGGCGGACATGGTGGGGGCATCCAAGGACCATGACGGGTTCGACGAGGCGATCTTCTAGGTCGAGGGAATCCCCGGCAGCGACCACTCGTTGGACTCACCGTGACTGAAACAGACCAGACCATGACCGCCGTCCGCGTCGACGCCTGGGCAGACATCGTGTGCCCGTACTGCTACATCGGCGAGGCCCGCCTGGTGACGGCAGCCGAGTCGATCAGCGCCCCCGTCGTGATCATCCCCCACGCCTTCCAGCTCGACCCCAACCGCACCACCACGGAGTCCGTGCAGGATTATTTGGGCAAGAAGTTTGGCGCGAGCCCCGAGCAGCTTCACCAGCAGCACGAGCAGCTTGCAGGCATGGCGGAAGAGTTGGGCTTGCCGTTCGCCGAGGAGCGCTCGGTATCCAACACCGCCGATGCTCACCGCTTGGTGGCCGCCGCGGAGGACCTGGGCCTGGTGGTACGCCACGCCATTCAGTTGGGTCACTTCTCCGGCGCGCTCGACTTGGCGAGCCACTCGGACTTGGCCGATGCCGCGGCCCAGGCCGGTATGGACCGCGACGCTGCGCTCGCGGTGCTGGCGGGCGATGACTTCGCCGACGTGGTTCAGGCGGACCAGGAGCAGGCGGGGCAGTTGGGCGCGACGGGCGTGCCGTTCACCGTGGTGGGAGAGCGCTTCGCCATTCCCGGGGCCGCCGCCACCGAGCAGTACATGGACCTGCTGAGCCAGGCCGCCCAGGGCTAACCCCACTTCCCCTGGCCGTACATACTCGGCGGGGTTTGGAGCGTTGGCGGCCCCTGGCCGTCCAATTCCGGTGTGTGTCGGCTAGGTTCGGTGCGTGAGCGCTGACACCCCCCAGACCCCCGGACCCGACGATGCCGCTGCCGGGCCAGCCGAGCCCGCGGTCGACGAGCGCGCCCACGCGAACCGCTGGCGTTCGCTTTTTGTCCTTGCGCTCGCCCTGTCCCTGGTGGTGATTGACGGCACCATCGTCGCGGTGGCGATCCCCGACATCGTCCAAGACCTAGGGCTCGACCTGTCGGACGCCCAATGGGTGTCCGCGTCCTACGCGGTGGTGCTTGCCGCGTTCCTGCTGACCGCCGGCTCCTTGGGCGACCGCCTCGGGCGCCGCCGCGTGCTGGTAGCGGGAATCGTGCTGTTCCTCGCGGGTTCACTCATGGCGGCCAGCGCGGAAAGCGCCGGCAACCTCATCGCTGGGCGCCTGGTCCAGGGCCTCGGTGCGACCGCGATCCTTCCGGGAACCCTGTCGACCGTCAACGCAACGTTCCGCGGCAAGGACCGGGCGGCCGCGTTCGGCATCTGGGGAGCCGTGATCTCCGGTGCCGCGGCGCTGGGGCCGCTCGCAGGCGGATGGTTGACGACGTCCTTCACGTGGCCGTGGATCTTCCTCGTGAACCTGCCCATTGGTGCGCTCGTGATTGTCGGCACTCTCTTGTGGGTGCCAGAGACCAAGGTCGCGACGATGCGGCCCGGCTGGGACCTCGCTGGCCTGATTACTTCCGCGCTTGGGTTTGGCGCCATCGTCTTTGCGCTGATCGAGGGGCAAACCTTTGGCTGGTGGACGCCGGCCGCAGACCTTGACCTAGGGCCGGTCACGTGGCCGGCCACCGCCCCGGTCTCGATTGTGCCCGTGGCGCTTGTCCTGGGTGCGCTGCTGCTGGTGCTGTTTGTCGCCAATGAGAAGCGCCAAGCACGAGCCCAGCGCCTCGCGCTGCTTGACCTCACGTTGTTCCGGCTGCCGACCTTCCGGTGGGGCAACCTCACGGCCATGACCGTCGCCGTGGGCGAGTTCGGCATCATCTTTGTGTTGCCGCTGTTCCTCGTGAATGTCCTGGCACTGTCCACCATGGGCGCCGGATATGTGCTCGCGGCGATGGCGCTCGGCGCGTTCTTTGCGGGCGCGTCCGCACGGCATGTCGCGGCGCGTTTCGGGGCGCCGCAGGTGGTTGTTCTGGGACTGTCGCTCGAAGTCATCGGCGTACTCCTGGTCGCGTGGGTCGCCACCGCTGGCGTAAGCCCATGGCTGCTCGGGGCGGTGTTGGTGGTCTACGGCGCTGGTTTGGGATTTGCCTCCGCTCAGCTGACGAGCACCACGCTCAGTCAGGTGCCGCCAGAACAGTCAGGCGAGGGCTCCGCCGCCCAGTCCACGGCGCGCCAGGTGGGGTCGGCCCTCGGCACGGCGGTGGTCGGAGCGGCGCTTGCCGCGGCGCTGTCCACAACGGTGCCCCAGTCCCTGGAGCCGCTGGACTTGCCGCAGGCGCAGGTGGACCAGCTGACCGATGCCACGGCAGACTCGGCCGGCTCTGTCATCAGCCAAGGCCGTGCTCTTGGAACTGACAGTCCGCTCGGGGAGCAAACTCCGGACGTGATCGAGCACCTCGAGGACGGATTCGCCGACGCCACGCGCACGTCGCTTGTGGTTGCTGCCGGCTTCCTCGCGGTTGGCCTTGGCGGATCGCTGCTGGTGCGCAAGGCGGCGCGACGCTCCTAGTTTCCCCTGGCCGAACATACTCGGCGGGGTTTGGCTGGATTGCGGCCCCTGGCCGTCAGTTTTCGGTGGGCCGATGCTGGCGTGACGAGACCCCTGGGGTGACTGTGCGCCTGGGGTGACCCTACTCTCGAGCCGAGTTCGCGCTCGGAGCCGTCCCGGCATCGGCCCGCTTCACAGCGGGAGTGGCGCCCGTTGCCGCGCGCTCGGCCGCGCGCTCGCGTTTGGAGTGGTCGGGTGCGAAGTAGACAATCGTGGATCCCGCCATGGGCGTGAAGGCTTGATCTGTCGAGAACAGCCGGAAGCCATGCTCGGAGGACACATCTCCCACGAGCACCCACTCCACGGAGCGTTCGTCCTGACGGCTGCGCCACGCGTCCCAGCCAAAGTCGCCCGTGAGTTTGGTGGTGTGGATGGACCAACCGGCCGCGATGGCGTCGTTGAGTTCGAAGTAGTCCCACTCGCCGTCGAATGCGTACGAGCCGCGCCGCTGGAACGTCAGGCGCTTCGCTTCCGCCTGGTTCTCCTTGGGTGGGGGCAACTGGAAGGTGCGGTGGTAGCCGAACTCGGGTCCAAGTGAGCGGCTGACCAGGGCGTTGTAGTAGTCGTTGTCTGACGCGCACAGCAGGTAGCTGAGGCTGGCCTCGCCGGTCTTGCGCTCGGCGTCCTCCGACAGGACCTCGCCAAAGTACACAGGCACGGACTGCATGCGCAGCGGCTGGAGGCGCTGGTACGAGGCGTCGGCGACCATGACGGGCACCTTGAGGCGCGCGAGCGCCGATGCGAGCGACACCGCGAACGGTGACGCGCCCACGAGGAGCAAGCCGTTGGAGGGACCTGCAGACAGGCCCAACTTCCGCGCGACCCATCCCAAGGAGAAGCCGTGCGCGGTGACGGTGACGATGATGACGAGGAACACCGTGGGCAGGAACACCGCGCCGTCCTCGTAGCCGGCGTCGATAAGTTCGGGGCCAAAGACACCCGCGGTCGCGGCCGCGACAATGCCGCGCGGCGCAATCCATCCCAGCAGCACGCGGTCCTGCCAGCGGATCGGCGACTTGATGGTGACGAGCGCGATGGTCAGCGGCCGCACCACGAACATCAACACCACCACAGAAGCGATGATCCGCCAGTCGATCAGCGTCAGCTGGTCCAGTTCCAGCTGAGCCGGAATGATGATGAACAGCGCGGACAGGATGACGACCGACAGCCCCTCCTTGAAGTCCAGCAGCTGGTCTCGCTCGGCGAGGTTCATGTTGCCCAAGATGATGCCCATGATGGTCACGGCGAGCAGGCCGGACTCGTGTACGACGATGTCGGACAGCGTGTACACGACCAGCACCATGACGAGCAGCAGCGGCGACTTCAGGTGCCCTGGCAGCCAGCCCCGGCGGAACACCAGGCCAATGCCGTAGCCGGCGACCGTGCCGAGCACCAGCGCCGCGATCACGGCACCCACCAGGGTGACGACAACGGACGCCACTCCGAGCGCCTGCGCCACGGCCTCGAGGTCGGGGTCGACGTCCGCGTCCGCAATGAGGAAGTACTGCAGGGTGAGCAATGCCAGCAGCACGCCGATGGGGTCATTGATGATGCCCTCCCACTTCAGCAAGGAGGCCGACTCCTTGTTGAGGCGTGCCTGGCGCAGCAGGGGGATGATGACGGTGGGGCCAGTGACGACCAGCAGCGCGCCTAGGACCCATGCGACCGGCCACTCGAGGCCACCCACGTAGAACGCGGCGAGCGCGGTGAGCGACATTGCGATGGGAGGGCCAAACAGCGTGAGGCGCCGAATCCCCTTGCCCACGCGTTCCACCTCGCCGAACCGCAGGTCCATGGCGCCCTCGAAGAGCACCACGGCGACACCCAGGCTGATGAGCGCAGCCACCTCCTCGTTGCCGCCGGGCACTGCGATAAAGCCGGTGATGGGGCCAAGGATCAAGCCGGCCGCGATGAGCACGATGATGGCGGGGATGCGGGCACGGGCGGCGATGAGCTGCGCGAGCAGCCCCGCGGCGAGGATCACGACCAGGGTCGCGGCGTATGTCATACCGGGGAGCCTAGCCCCGGGGGCGCTGCGTCGACAGGTACTTCACCACGGCAAGCACGCGACGGTGGTCGTCACTGGCGGGTGCAAGGCCTAGTTTCGCGAAGATCGCACCCACGTGTTTCTCGACGGCGCCCGCGCTGAGGACAAGCGCGTCCTGGATGCCGGCGTTGGAGCGGCCCTCCGCCATCAGGGTGAGAACTTGTTTTTCCCGTGGGGTCAGGTCTTCCCAGGGGTCGCGGGCCTGGGCCACCAGGCTTGCGGCCAGTTCGGGGTCGAGCACGGTGCCGCCTTGCGCGACCGTCACCATCGCGCGTTCGAAGGCGTCGATGTCCGTGACCCGGTCCTTGAGCAGGTACCCCACGCCTCCGGCGCCGCTGGCGAGCAGTTCCTCGGCGTAGGCACGCTCCGTGTGCTGGGACACCAACAGGCATGGCAATCCCGGGCGGTCGCCGCGCAGCGCGAGGCAGGCGCGCAGGCCATCGTCGGTGCCGTGCGGCGGCATCCGGATGTCGGACACCACCAGGTCAACCGTGTCGCTGTGCCGGACTACGTGAGCGAGTTCCGTGGCGGTGGCGACAGCCGCGAGGACCTCGTGGCCCAGCTCATCGAGCAGGCGCACCAGGCCCTCGCGCAGCAGCGCCGAGTCCTCTGCCAGGACTATTCGCACGGCACCTCCGCGGTCAGGACGGTCCCGCCCTGGGGTCCGTCGGTCACGGTGAGAGTACCGCCGGCCCCGTACAGACGCTCCTCGAGTCCGCGTAGTCCCGTTCCCTTGGCGGTGGTGGCTCCGCCGATCCCGTCGTCGGCGACGGTCAGCGTGAGGGTGGTGCCGGTGGTGGTGATGCGGGCCGATGCCCGGGTGGCCTGGGAGTGCTTGGCTACGTTGGCGAGGGCTTCAGAGGCGGCGAAGTAGAGGGCCGTCTCTGCGGCGGCCGGCGGACGGCGGTCGAGGTCGCAGTCCACCTGCACGGGCACGGTGGAGCGGTCCGCCAGGGACTGCAGGGCTGCCGCAAGGCCTCGCTCGCTCAGCAGGGGTGGCGCGAAGCCGCGGGTAAGCGCGCGGAGCTCCGCGAGAGCCTCTGCCGACTGAATGCGTAGCTGGGAGATGGCCTCTCGCGCTGCGTGGGGATCCGTGTCGATCGCGCGCTCGGCGGCGGCGGCGTCCATCTGAAGGCGAATGAGCCGTTGCTGCGGACCGTCGTGAAGGTCCCGCTCGATGCGCTGCAGCGAGGTGAACTCTGCGGAGGCAGCGGCTCGCGAGGTGTCCTTGAGTCGTTGCACCTCGGCGCGCAGCTCCCGCTTCTCGTTGGTTCCCAGCAGGGCTTGGCCAACGAGCAAGTGGAGCCGCGCGAGCCCGGTGAGCACCCACGGTGCGGTCACGAGAAAAAGGAGGCCAAGGGTCGTCATGCCCGCGACCGAGTTGAGCCATTCGAGGATCGCCACGTCGGGGATGCTGTCGTCGCCGGGCAGGAAGCGTGCCCAGATCCCCGACGTCACGCCGCCCACAGCGGTGGCGACCCACGTGAGAGTGAGCGACCACGTGACGACGCCGAGCGGGAAGGTCACGATGCCGTGCAGCAGGTCGCGCCACATCTGCGGGTCACGGAAGTCGGCGAACGCGCGGCGCATCCACGAGCCGCCCTCGGGACGGGAGCGATACGTGCCGGTGACCGGCCCTTCTCCGAGTGCGCTGAGACGCCAGCGTTCGAGCACGGCGAACCCGCGCGCGGCCCACAGCGTGGCGACGCCTAGAGGGATGCCCACCCAGATGATCAGCGTCGAGATGGAGGTGACCGCCAAGGAGAACAGGATCGAAAACGAGGCGGTGGCCGTGAGGAGCACCGGCGCGAGATACCCCAGGTCGCGTCCCAGGCGTTGCAGCAGGAAGGCCCAATACGGGCCCTCGGTGCGGAGGTGCGCCACCGGCGCGGCTGAGGTGTTCATGGTTGCGGTAGTCATGCTTCCATCTCAGCGCGCGCCACGCTCCCTCACAGCGGTGCCTACCCCCGAGTGAGGGTAGGGAAAACCCCCGCGTTACTGGGATGCAGTCCAGGCGTGGCCGTCGCCGTCTTCGTGCAATCCGCCTGCGCCTCCCCAACCTGCCTTAGCCATCTCCGCATCGAGGTCGCGCGTGATCGTGGTGATGCCCGGGCGGGTCTGCCACGGGTGGGGGCCATCGAGCGGTCGGTACTCGATGCCCATGGCGTCGAGCCTGGCGAGGTGGGAGGCAAGGCGGTCCATGAACTCGGCAGAGGCCTTCGTGCCCGGAGTGCGGTCGGTGTGGGGCGCCCACACGGCCTCTGCAAAGGCTGCCAGTCGTGGCCAGGTGGCGTAGTCAATGCGGCGGGGCGTATCGAGGTGCTCCGTCCACACCTGGGCCTGCGCACCCAACAGGGCGCCCTGTTGGCCGTCCACCGCGACGGGACGGTCTCCAGGGAACGGTGCCAGGACATCGGTCCGCGCCACGGCCTCAAGCTCGGGGTGAGCCGCCACGACCTCTGGCGGTAGCGGGTCAAAGGCCAGGACGTCCTCGATGGTGCGGACAAAGCCCACCGGGATGGGTTCGTCCGGGTGGTCGGAGGCGCGGTGGTCGAGGTACACGACCTGCTCGGGAGCCATGATCGCGTCGTGCCCGCTCTTGAGGGCAATCGCGCCGGCCTCGATGCCGCGCCACGAGGTGACTGCAGCGGAGCGCGGTAGTAGAGCCGACAGTCCCTCATCCCACACCACCGCACGGCGCCCGTGCTCCTGCAGGTGGTCAGCAAGCTGGGCGAGGAACCAGCCGTGCAGTTCGCCCACATCGCTGAGTCCAAGGCTCTGAGCATGAGCGACGATCTGGGGGTTCTGGCGCCACGGATTGGTGGGCACCTCGTCGCCGCCTATGCCAATGAAAGGTGCGTCGAAGATCTCCATGACCTCGTCGAGGATGTGGGTGAAGAACTCGACGTTCTCGTGCGAGGGGTTGAGGACATCGCGCCCGAATCCCCACGTGGGCAACACCGTTGTGGGGTCCCCGACGGAACTCAACTGGGGGTACGCAGTGACGGCCGCGTCGACGTGCCCAGGCACGTCGATCTCTGGCATGACCATCACACCGCGGCTGCGCGCGTGCGCCACGATCTCGCGCAGGTCGTCCTTCGAGTAGCGGCCGCCGTGGGGGCGGTCGTCAAACACAGGCGGGCGGGAGTTGCCGACTTGGCTGTGCGTGCGCCATGCGCCCACGGTGGTGAGCTCCGGGTAGCGGTCGATGGGCATGCGCCAGCCCTGGTCATCCGTGAGGTGGAAGTGGAAGACGTTGAGGTGGTGCGCGGCCGCATGGTCGATGAACCGCATGACCTCGTGCTTGGGCACAAAGTGGCGCGCCACATCGAGGTGAATGCCGCGCCAGCCGAACCGAGGGTGATCGTGGATGGTCGCGCACGGGACCGTGAGAGAGGTGGACGGAGCGGCGTGGGCGCGGAAGGCTTGCGGCCCGGCGAGCTGGCGCAGCGTCTGCGCGGCGTGGTGGGCGCCAGCAAGGTCGGCCGCGCTCACGGAGACGGCGTCTGGGGTCACCGTCAAGGCGTAGCCGCCCGGGCGGTGGTCCGGGTCAATGTCGAAGGTGACGTCCGCGTCGCCGCTGGAGGTGGTGACGGCGACATCGAGGTCGAATGCTGCGAGGGTGTCGCGTGCCCACCTGCGCGCGGCGGGCAGGAAGGCCTCGCACGTGCGTACGGTGACGGGCTGGGAGGGCGCCCACGTGCCGTCGTTGGCAGTGGCGTGCATGGGTGCGGGGACAAGAGTGAACGAGCCATCGGTCATTCCATGAGCCTATGTTGCCCCTGGTAACAGTGTCGATTTTGTTCCAGGAAACCCCGAATGCGGCGCATCTGTTGACGGCTCTCGTCGGCGGGCGTAACGTATAACCAAATGGTTGTAGATACTGAACTTTCCGACGTCGAGGTCGACCGGATCTTCCGGGCCCTCGCCGATGCCACGCGCCGCGACATTGTCCGCCGCACCCTCGTGGAGGAGGCTTCCGTCTCCTCGCTCGCGGCTGCGTACGAGATGTCCTTCGCGGCGGTCAGCAAACACGTCGCCGTCCTGGAGGGAGCCGGTCTGGTGACCAAGCACCCCCACGGCCGCGAGCGTCTCGTTCGCGGCAACCCTGACGCCATCCGTCGTGCCCAAGAACTCTTGGACGCCTATGAGCGCATCTGGCGCGACCGCATCGGCCGCCTTGACGCTCTCCTCGCGGAGCCCGAAACCCCGGCTCCACACCTCACCGACTGAAAGGTCACCGCCATGCCCATCACTTCTGTCGAGAAGGACCTCGACGCTCTCACCATGACCGTGACGGCAGAGTTCGCTGCCACCCGCGAACGCCTGTGGGAGGCGTACACCGATCCTCGCCAGCTCGAGAAATTCTGGGGCCCTGTCGAGTGGCCCGCGACGTTTACGAGGCACGACGTCTTCCCCGGCGGCCGCTCCGAGTACTACATGACCGGACCCGACGGCGAGCGCTCGGGTGGCTTTTGGGAGTTCCTCGCCGTTGAGCCCGGACGCTCATTCGAGGTGCGCGACGGTTTCGCCGGAGATGACGGCGCGGAGAACACTGACATGCCGGACATGCGGATGACGTTCGAATTCGAGGCGACCGATGCCGGCTCGCGCCTGATCACCACCACCTACTTTGGTTCGCTCGAGCAGCTGGAGCAGCTCATCGGCATGGGTATGGAAGAAGGCATGACGTCTGCCATGAGCCAGATCGACGCCGTGCTCGCGGACCTCGAGTCCTTTGCTGCGGGCCGTGGCGCGGAGGCGCACATCCTCTCCGACACCCAGGTCCGCGTCTCCCGCGTCATTCGCGGCACTGCGCAGCAGGTGTGGGACGCGCACCACAAGCCGGAGCTCATTCGCCGCTGGATGTTGGGGCCGGACGGCTGGTCCATGCCCGTCTGTGAGGTTGCCACCGAGGTGGGGCAGACGTACCGCAACGAATGGGAGCCC
The DNA here is from genome assembly GCF_000975155.1 of Demequina globuliformis. Classification (GTDB taxonomy): domain Bacteria; phylum Actinomycetota; class Actinomycetes; order Actinomycetales; family Demequinaceae; genus Demequina; species Demequina globuliformis. The sequence continues at coordinate 983,539 of NZ_BBRG01000001.1, read as the reverse complement.
GACGCTGGCGTCGAGGGCGAGCGCTTTGGCTTCACGGGCGAGGCCCTCGAGATCGAGGAACCCTACCGTGCTGTGACGACCGAGGCGATGATCGGTATGCCGGGCGAGCCGAACGTCAACGAAATGACGCTGACCCCCGTTGAGGGCGGCACGCTCCTGACGCTGGTCATCACCTACCCCAGTGCCGAGGTGCGCGACATGGTCCTCAGCACCGGCATGGTCGACGGTATGGAGACCTCCTACGCTCGCCTCGAGAGCGACGTGCTCGCGTGAGCACGCCCCGCGTCGTGGCCCCGGTCATCGAGCCCGGGGCCACGCTCAAGGGCCCCCTCTCCTATTTCCCGAGCATCGAGAAGACGTACGGGCAACCCATGCAGCACTGGATTGACGTGGCTGCGGAGGGGCTCGAGGCAGGGCAAGCCCACATGGAAGTGGTGGCGGCGCTCAAGGACGAACACGGGATGGGGCACGGCCACGCCAACGCGGTCGTCGCGTGGGTGAAGGCGCAGCTCGCCAAGTAGCGTGGTGCTCATGAGCGATGTGCAACGCATGGAACTGGGCCCCATCGAATCCTGGCGCGAGTACTTTGGCGGGTTCGTGCCCGCCCGGTCCAAGAATGGTCGCCGGGTACTCGATCACGAACTTCCCATGCAGTTCATCGGCGTCACGGCGAACTCGATGGCGCCGGGCGAGGAGGCGGGCTACTGGCACGCCCACTCGTCCGATGAGGAGTTGTACATCTTTCTCACCGGTCGCGGCCAGATGGGTCTGGACGATGAGGTCCTCGACGTGGGTCCCGGCACCGTGATCCGCGTGGGCCAGGGCGTAATGCGAACGTGGCGGTGTGCGCCAGACGGCACGGAGCCGCTCACGTGGTTCTGCATCCGTGGCGACGGCGGTGAACTACCCCACCTGCCAGATGATGCCCACCCCATTACCGATCGCCCGATGCCCTGGTGACTCCGGCATCGGCCCGATGCCCCGGTACCTCCCGTTCGTGCATGTCAGTGCCGAGATTGTGACATTTTCCGGCACTGACATGCACGAAGCTGGGGGCGTACACTGGCGCTTGGACACACCCCGAGTCGCGAGGAGCACTCCGTTGAAGATCTAGGTTCGCCAGACGCTCGTCTGGCCACGCGCACATCTGCCACCGGCACATCTGCCCCAGACGCTATTGCGAGAACCTATGCCTTCCCTGTCCTTTTCCCACTTGACCTTTTCGTGGCCCGACGGCACATCTGTGCTGCGAGACATGTCCGGCTCCGTCGACGGGTCCTTGAGCGCCCTCGTCGGCACCAACGGCACCGGCAAGACCACGCTGCTGCGCCTGCTCGCGGGCGACCTCACACCCGACTCCGGCAGCATCCAGCGGCCGGCGCACGTGGCGTACGTCCCGCAGGACGTGGCCCTTGACTCGGCGATGAGGGCCGATGCCGCGATGGGGTTGGCGCCCAAGCGCGCGGCTTTGCGCGCAATCGAGTCTGGCGACGTGGACCCCGCTCACTTCGACGTCCTTGGTGACGACTGGGACGTCGAGGAACGCGCGGTCGCGACGCTTGCGTCGTTGGGCCTGCCCGACGGCACGCTCGACCGGACCGTGGGCGAACTCTCCGGCGGCGAGATCACGCGGCTCGCGCTCGCGGCTGCGCTGTGGGAGCGGCCGGACGTGCTGCTGCTTGACGAGCCGACAAACAACCTGGACGAAGCCGCCGTCGCCTTTGTGATGGGCGCGCTCGAGCGTCGCAGCCAGCCGACCCTTGTGGTGAGCCACGACAGGCGGGTGCTGCGCCGCGTGACGGCCGTGGGCGAACTGCGGCGCGGAAGCCTCCGGTGGTTCGGCGGCACCATCGACGACTACGAGGCAGCGATCCAGGCCGAGCGCGAGCAGGCGCTGGCGGAACTCTCGAATGCCAAAACCCATGTCGCGAAGCAGCATCGCGAACTGCGCGTGCACGTCGAGGGCGCCGGCAAGCGGCAGCGCGATGGCGAGCGCCGGGCGCGGCAAGCGGGGATGCCGAAGATCATGATGGGCGGCATGAAGCGCAAGGCGCAGGTGACGCAGGCGCGCGTCACCGCGATCCACGAGGACCGTTTGGGAGAGGCCAGAGAACGGTTAGAGGCGGCCCAGGCTGCCGCGGACCGCGACCGCGAGATTCGCGTCGACGTGCCAGAGTCGGCTGTGCCGTCCCGCAGGGAAGTCGCTCACCTGGAGTGCCGGATCGCGACCGGCGTGCATGTGACGGCTCAGGTCCAGGGCCCGGAGCGCATTGTGCTCACGGGGTCTAACGGCTCAGGCAAGACGACCCTGCTGCGCACGCTCCTGGGAGAACGTGCGCCGCTCGAGGGACACGCGCATTTGAGCGTTCCGGGCGGGTACCTGCCGCAACGCCTCGACATCCTCGCCCCGGACCTCACTGTGGCCGAGAACGTGCGTGCCCGAGCCCAGGGCGCCAGTCCCCACGAGGTGCGCGAGGGAATCGCGAAGTTCCTGTTCCGCGGGGCGGCGGGGGACGCGCCCGCAGCTCAGCTGTCCGGAGGCGAGCGCCTGAGGGCGGCGCTCGCGACCGTGCTGCTCGCCCGACCAGCGCCGCAATTGCTCGTGCTCGATGAGCCGACGAACAACCTCGACTTCGCCTCCCGTGCGCACTTGCTGGAGGCGCTGCAGGGATTCCACGGGGCACTCATTGTCGTCAGCCACGACGCGGAGTTTGTGGCGGCGCTGGCGCCCACGCGCCACTGGCGGCTAGAAGCGGACCGCTTCTACGACGAGATTGGCGCCACGCCGTGACGGTGCGCGGGCGGGTGTGGCAGGCTCGTGCACCACACGTGTCCCCGGACCTAAGGGCGGGGACGAACGCCTTAGCCGGATAGCGCCGGCGCCGTTGGCAGCGCAGCTCGCGGGTCTCGCCGCGGTGCGTCGCCTGCGGCGCAGACCAGAGAGGACCCGACCATGACCGACGGCCAGGCACACGCCGCGCTCAAACAGTCCCGCATGCTCATGAGCCTGATCCGCGACCCCAAGGGGCGCATCGCCCTCGTCGATGCCCTGGGCGGCGGCGAGGTGGAGCCGCGACTGGGAGGGCTCGACTGGCTGTCACCGGAGGGGATCGATGCCGAGCGGGTAGGAGACCACCACACGGAGCTGTCCATGCTGGCATCCGAGCGAGGCATCCTGGCCTACGGTCCCATCTCTCAGTGGCCGGCACGCGACGGTGACAAGCCGGCGTTCGTGGCGGCAGTGATGGCGCGCGTGTTCGCCGGTGTGAGCCGGGGCTGGCTGACAGAAGCTGAGTTGACGGCGCGCGTGGGAATGCTGTTCTTCGACGAGGCCGGTCTGCGGCGCTACGCGGTCGACGCGGGGCTCGTGGAGCGCGCCGAGGATGGCTCGCGGTATTGGCTCGCTTAACTACTTCTTCTTCGGTGCGGGCCGTCGCCGGACTTGAAGAGTCTTTGGCTTGCCTTGGCCCGGGGACAAGTACTTGACATCCACGCGTGGATGCGCGACAACCAGGTCCTTGAGCTTCTTGAAGCCCCACGTACGGGTGTCGAAATCGGATTTGAGTCGTTGGAGATTGCTCCCCACCGCCGCTAAGTCCGCCCACTCGTCGTCACCCGCAGAAGTGTCGATGGCTTCCGACAACAACCGTGCGAGGTCCTGGTCGGACCTGTAGTCGCGCTGTGGGACATTGCCCGCGTCTGCTTCTCCGCCCTGAATGTTCTCGAGGAGAACGAAGGTGTTACACGCGTTGATGAACGCGTCAGGAGTCTTCTTTTCGCCGAACCCATATGCTCGCAGGCCCTGTTCACGGATTCGGGCGGCAAGGCGGGTGAAGTCGGCATCGCTTGAAACGAGGCAAACGCCGTCGATGTTTCCCGCGTGAAGTAAGTCCATCGCATCGATGATGAGTGCGCTGTCGGTTGAGTTCTTGCCCTGGGTGTTCGAGAACTGCTGCGCCGGCTGAATGGAGTTCGCGAGCACTACCTTTTTCCACGGCGCCAACTGGTTGGTCGTCCAGTCTCCATATGCCCGCCGAATGTCTGCGCTCCCGAACCTCGCGATTTCCACGAAGAGCGCGTCGACGTACTTGCTGGGAATGTTGTCGGCATCGATGAGGACGGCGAGGCGGGCTTGGTCCTGGGAGGTCGTCACCCCCTCACTGTGTCACACCGCAGCCGAGCCCGGCAGGGTCAGCGTGACGGTCGTGCCAGCCCCGGGAGCGGACTCGATCGATAGCGTGCCGTGGTGGGCGTCGACAATGGCGGCGGTGATCGCCAGGCCCAGGCCAGCGCCGCCGGTGGCTCGCTGGCGTGAGCTGTCGCCGCGCACAAACCGTTCGGTCGCGCGCGCCGCCACGTGCGGCTCCATCCCCGGCCCGTTGTCGTGGATCAGGACCGATGCCTGGGTCGCCGTGGCGTGGACGCTCACGGTCACGCGGTCGCCGCCATGGACGGCGGCGTTGGCGATCACGTTGAGGAGAGCTTGGCGGAGGCGGTCGCCGTCGGCCGGAACTGAGGCGCTGCCTCCCGCGAACTCGAAAGCGGTGTCCGGGTACGCAACGGTGGCATCTGCGACCACCTCGGTCGCTAGTGCCGCGAGGTCAACGCCTCGTACGTCGAGGTGCGGCTCCGCGTCGTACTTCGCCAAGGTGAGCATGTCCTCCACGAGCCGGCGCATGCGCGCAGCCTCTGACTCTGTCCTGGCCCAGGCATCGTCCTGCGCCTCGGGTGCGTCCAAGGCGCCCTTGCGGTGGAGCTCGGCGTACCCCAACACGGTGGTGAGAGGCGTGCGGAGCTCGTGAGAGGCATCGGCCACAAACTCGCGCAGCCGCGCCTCGGAGCGCTCGCGCTCGGCCAGAGCGCTGGTCAGGTGCGCGATCATCCGGTTGAGCGACTGTGCCAACTCGTTTGTCTCGGTCCCGCCCTGATCGGTGTCGAGCCTGACATCAAGGTCCCCACCGGCGATCTCTTTGGACGCGTCCACCATGCGGCGCATGGGCGCGATCCCCAGTCGGTTCACCCACCACGCCACGAGCGCCAGGGTCCCCAGCACGAGCGCGATGCCGATGCTCTCAATCAGGACCAGACGGCCGGTCGCGGACTTCACGTCGTCCAGCGGCAGCGCGGTGATGTCCCAGCCGTTGCCCGCTGGCCGCGCGAGCACACGGAACTGCGAGGTGCCCTCGGAGGCGTCGGTCGTGAAGTGAGAAGGCTCGTCGGTCAGTTCGGCGAGCGGGATGACCGGGATGGCGTCCGTGGCGCCCTCGACGTTGGAGGTGACGAAGACGTACAGGGTGCCGCCAGAGTCGACGTATCCGCGCGTGGCCTCGGTGACGCGCTCCTCGTCTTCGAGGTCTTGCAGTGCCCCAGGCAGTTGTTGACGTGGTTGGTCGTAGAAGCTGGGCGCGGCATAGGAATCCAGGCGGTCGTCCATCTGGGTCATGAGGAACTGGTGCGTGGTGACGGCGACGATCACGGCGACCACCACGGAAATGAGGCCAATGCCGGCAAGTCCCATCCACAGGCGGTCCCGCAGCGACAGGGTGCGTCGTGCGGTCACGGCGCCCTCAGCGTGTACCCGGCCCCGCGGACGGTGTGAATGAGCTTGGGTTCGGAGGCGTCCACCTTGCGGCGCAGGTACCCGATGTACGTCTCGACCACCGCAGGGTCATCGTCAGGCGAGTAGCCCCACACGTTTTCCAAGAGTTGGCCTCGCGAGAGCACCCGCCCCACGTGGCGCATCAGGTACATCAACAGGCGGTACTCCGTGGGCGACAGCGAGATCTCCTTGCTGCCGCGCGTCACGCGGTGAGAGACGTCGTCGAGCACCAGGTCGGCAACCTCATAGGTGTCCGCGGAGGACGGGTCGCGCTCAAAGCGGCGCGAGACGGCCTCGACGCGGGCCACGAGTTCGTCAAGGTTGAAGGGCTTGTCGAGGTAGTCGTCGCCGCCAATGCGAAGCCCTTCGACCTTGTCCTCGGAACTGTCGCGCGCGGTCAAAAAAATGACAGGTGTGCGGTCGCCCGCATCGCGCAGGCGCCGGCACATGGCGAACCCATCGATGTTCGGCATCATCACGTCGAGCACGATGAGGTCAGGGCGGTGCTCCTTGACGGCCTTCAGGCCTTCGGCGCCGTCGACGGCCTGCACCACGTCGTAGCCCTCGTACTTGAGGGCGGCCACGAGCATGGTGCGCAGGTTGTCTTCGTCGTCCACCACGAGGATGCGTCGGTCGGTCATGACTCCAGTCAAGCACTCTGGCCTGGGAAATCGCTGGGACCGCGGGCTGTGGCGGGGGTTGGGTTCCCAGGGGGTTGTGCCGCCGTTCCCAGGGAGTTCCCAGGCACCCCGGATTCCATGGAGTTATTGCCGGCTCACCCTGGAGCCCCCACACCGAAGGTTGAAACCCATGTCTATCTACGCCCTCATCGCCGCAGACCTGATCGCGATCACGCTGCTCGTCTTTGGCTTGTACTTCCCGCGCCACCGGCGCCGCGAGATGATCGTCGCCTTCCTGGCCATCAACGTGGGCGTCATGGGCGTCACCTACGCCATGGCGACCGCGGACGTCTCGCTTGGCTTTGGGCTCGGGATCTTCGCAGTCCTGTCGATCATCCGGCTGCGGTCCACGGAGATGGATCACTCGGAGATCGCGTACTACTTCACCGCGATTGCACTTGGTCTGCTGGGCGGCTTCCCCGGAATCCACGGAGCGGTGGGCCTGGTCCTCATGGCGATTCTTTTGCTCGCCATCGCCGTCGGCGACAGCCCGCGCCTGTTGTCCCGCTCGCGCTCCCAGCAGGTGATGCTCGATCGCGTCGTGAGCACGGAGGCGGAGGCTACCCGGATGCTCGAGGACCTCCTCAACGCGGACGTGCGCCGGGTGGTGATCCGCAAGACCGACGTGGTTCAGCAGACGACCCTGTGCGACGTGCGCTACAACGTGCGTGATGAGGCGCCGGCCCCCCGCCACGAGGGCACGGCGGCCGAGCGGGCGCAGGCGGCGGTGGCGCGATGATCGACGCCGCTACTGCCGTGTCCTGGACGGACGACCTCGCGCCCATCTCCCTCGAGGAGGTCAACGCGGCCGCCGCGCTCCAGCAACGCGTGGACCGCAAGTACCTGATCAGCCCCGCGACCTGGGCGAACGTGGTGGCGACGCTGCCCGAACGGCCACGGACCCTCGAGATCGATGGCGTGCGCGCGTTCCGCTACTCGTCGACGTACTACGACACCCCCACGTGGGACAGCTACCGGGCCGCCGCACACCGCCGCCCGGCGCGATACAAGGTCCGCACCCGTTCCTACGTGGACACGGGCACGGCCGCGATCGAGGTCAAGCTGCGCTCCCGCACGGGAGACACGGTCAAACACCGCGAGTTTCTCAACACCCCGGTGGGACGCACGGATCGGCTGCCTGCCGCAGCCATGAATTTCGTGTCCGGCTTTCCCGGCATCGCCGTGGCAGATCTAGCCGCGGTGCTCACCACCGAATACCGGCGCACCACCGTGGTGACGGCCGATGCCCGGGTCACCGTGGACGCCGGCGTCACCGGGGTTGATGCACAGGGCCGCCAGGCGGCCTTCGCGAGGCACCTGATCGTGGAGACCAAGTCCGCATCGCGTGCGGGCGTGGTGGACCGCGCCCTGTGGAACCACGGGGTGCGCCCGTCCAAGGTCTCCAAGTACTGCACGTCGCTCGCGGCCCTACACCCCGAGCTCCCTCACAACCGATGGGCGCGCACGTTGCGCAGTTACGTTTCCGTCGTCTAGTGCTCCTGTGGGATCTGCGGCGCGCGACTGTCGTGTCCGAAAACCGCTAGCACCCATGGCGATTGGCGGGCATATTGGTGTGATGACCGCTCCAACCGACTTCGCTTCCCGTTACGCCGCGGTGAGCGGGCGCGACGCTCGGTTTGACGGGCAGTTCGTGACGGCGGTGCGGTCGACGGGTATCTATTGCCGCCCGTCGTGCCCCGCGAGGACTCCCAAGCCGGGGAATTGCACGTTCTTTGTGACATCCGCAGCCGCGCACGCGGCCGGCTACCGGGCGTGCCGTCGGTGTCTGCCGGAGGCGACGCCTGGCAGTCCCGCGTGGAACCTCCGCCAGGACGTGGCGGCCAGGGCCATGAGACTGATCTCGACAGGCCTGGTCGACCGCGAGGGTGTGCCGGGGTTGGCTGCGCGGCTGGGCTATTCATCTCGCCAATTGGGACGCATCCTCGTCGACGAGTTCGGCGCTGGACCGCTCGCGCTGGCACGGGCCCAGCGAGCCCAGACGGCGCGTCATCTGCTCGTGTCGACTCTCATGCCGACCACCGACGTGGCGCACGCCGCGGGGTTCGCGTCTGTGCGGCAATTCAACGACACGTGCAAGGAGATTTACGGTGCGACCCCCACGCAACTGCGGTCGCATGCACGCCGCAGCGAGCGGACGGCTGAACCGGGCGCGCTCACCGTGCGGCTGAGGGCGCGCGAGCCTTTCGACGGCGACGGCGTGCTGACGTGGCTGCGCCAGCGTGCAATCGATGGCGTGGAGCGGGTGAGTGCACACGGCTACTCGAGGAGTCTTCGGCTCGCTCGGGGGCCGGCGACGGTCGACCTCCGCCCCGACGGGGCCTACGTGGCCGTCACGGCGCGGCTCACTGATCTCGCTGACCTCCCCGAATTGCTGGCACGCGTGCGCCGGCTCATGGACCTGGACGCGGACCCGGTGGCGATCGATGAGGCGCTTGCGGCGCTGCCAGCCATGCGCGCCTGCGTGGCGGCGGTGCCGGGCATCCGCATTCCGGGCGCGGTCGACGGCGGCGAGATGCTCGTGCGCGCGATCCTCGGCCAGCAGGTCTCCGTCGCTGCGGCCCGCATAGCCGTGCAGCGCCTCGTGGACGCCGTCGGGGATCGTGTCCCGGAGGCGCTCGCGGTCGACGGCGTGACCCGGCTCTTCCCCACGTCCGCAACAGTGGCCGATGCCGGAGCGGGCGTGCTGTCCGGCCCCCGTGCGCGCCAGGCGGCCCTCGTAGGTGCGTGCGCTGCGCTCGCCGACGGCACCGTGCGCCTAGACCCAGGGGTTGCCGTCGCGGATGCCGCCTCGGCCCTTGAAAGCCTCCGTGGCATCGGCCCATGGACCGCCGGCTACGTGACCCTCCGTGCGCTCGGAGCCACCGACGTGCTGCTCACAGGAGACGTCGCGGTCCGGACCGGGGCCAGGGCCCTGGGCCTGCCCGACGCGCCTCGAGACCTCGTTGCCGCCACCGCGTCAGCGGCGCCGTGGCGCAGCTACCTGATGATGCACCTGTGGCGCGCAGCGTCACCGACCTCTGGAGGACACCATGCGGACCTATGAAGTACTCGACACGCCAGACGGCCCGTTCGCAGTAGTCGAGGAGGACGGCGCGGTCATCGCCGCTGGCTGGACTGCGGATGTGGCCGCGCTCGCGGGCAGGTCGCGCGTGGGCGAGCCTGGCAGCGCCGGCACCGTACAGGCTGCCGACGCCGTCATGCGGTTCTACGCAGGCCAGCACGCGGCGGTTCTGGGGGTACCGGTGGCCACGCAAGGCACGGCGTTCCGGGCGCGAGTGTGGGAGGCGCTGCGCCAGATCCCATCGGGCCAGCGCCGCACGTACGGTGAACTAGCGGCCCAGCTGGGATCTCCTGGCGCGAGCCGCGCAGTGGGGGCCGCTTGTGGAGCCAACCCGGTCGCGCTGTTTGTGCCGTGCCACCGCGTGACGGGAGCGTCAGGGGCACTGACCGGCTTTGCGTGGGGCGTCGGCGTCAAGCGGGCGCTGCTGCAGCGGGAGGCTGGCGCGCTCGTGTAGCGCTCGGCTACCCCGGTTTGCCGCTCGCTGGGCAGGGCTACGCGGTGCGCAGGGTTCCGTCGTTGCTCACAGTTCCGCCGCTGCGCGGGGTTGCTCTCCGCTGCGCCTAGTTCTCGTGTGTGCCAGCGCGCACGTCACGCCCGGGTGGTCGCCTCCGAGGCTGCCGGCTCGCGCAGTGGCGCCAAGAGCCCCACGAACGTGCGGGCGGCCGCGGACGCCTCCAGCGGGGTCGCGAGGAATACCTCGCGGTACGAGGTGGGCGAGGTGGGCGCGGTGACGATGCCAGCGACCTCGGGGCTCGCCGCCAGCGCCATGCGTGGCAGGAGTGCCACTCCCAAGCCTTCGGCTACGAGGCGTTGCACGGTCACGTAGTCCTCGGTCTGGAAGGCCACGCGCGGGGTGAAACCACCGGAGTCTGCAAGTGCGTGCACGTGTGCGCGACAGCGCTGGCAGCCGGATATCCAGGTGTCATGCGCGAGCGCGGCGACGTCGACCGTTTCACGGCGAGCGGCGGGATGGGTCGCGGGCATCACGGCGAGGTACTCGTCGGATTCGAGCATGCGCACCGGAATGTCGCGGGGTGCGGGGGTGACGTCGTCGGCGAAGCCAATCACGACGTCCACCTCGCCGGCGGCAAGGAGCGCGAGTGCATCGTCCGTCTCCGTCTCCACGAGCCCCACCTCGACGCCTGGGTACCGGCGTGCAAACTGTGCGAGGGGGCTGGGGAGTGCGACCGCGCAGTAAGACGTGAATGCCGCGATGCGCAGGCGGCCGCTGGACAGGTCAGCGTGCTGGGAGATGGCGCGCTCGGCGCTGGCGAGCGACGCGGCGATGGCGTCGGCGTGTTCAAGGAGTGCCTCGCCTGCGGAGGTGAGGCGCGTGACGCGCCCCACGCGTGCCGTCAGCGGCACGCGTGCTTGGCGTTCGAGCGAGGCGAGGTGGTGCGCCACGGTCGGCTCGGACAGCGACAGCGCGCGCGCTGCCCCGGCCTTGGATCCATGGCGCGCGACCTCGCGCAGGATCAACAGCCGCTCTGCGTCAATCATGAGACCTCGATCATTTCGTGGTGAGGACCATAATGACACCATCTTGTCGCAGTCTTGTGCGTCGCGCACCATGAAGGCATGAGCACGCCACGTACGCCCGCAGCCTTTGCGCACAGCCGCGGGTACCTCGACACCGCGAGCTATGGGCTGCCCTCGTGGGAGACGGCACGCGCCCTGCGGCGAGCGGCCGGAACCTGGGAGACCGGCGCCTTCGCACCCGAGCAGGCCGATGCCGCGGTGGAGCGGTTGAGGGCGGCTTTCGGTGCGCTCGTCGGGGTGCCCAGTACGAGCGTTGCGCTCGCGGGTTCGACGTCGCAGGTGGTCGGCATGGTGGCCGCGTCCTTGCCCGAGGGTGCCCGGGTGTTGGTGGCCGACGGGGACTTCGGGTCGTTGGTGAGGCCATTCCTCGCGGACCCTCGCCTGCGAGTGCGGTCCCTTCCGCTCGAGGCGCTCGTGGACGCCATCACGCCTGCCGTGGACCTCGTGGCGGTGTCCGCAGTGCAGTCGCGTGACGGGCGCCTCATTGACCTCGAGGCGCTGCACGAGGCGTCACGAAGGGCCGGGGCACGGACGGTGGTGGACGCCACGCAAGCCACGCCGTGGCTGCCGGTCGATGCTGAGCGGTTCGATGTCGTGGTGGTGTCCGCCTACAAGTGGCTCAATGCGCCCCGGGGGCTTGCGCTGGCCGCGATCCACCCGGACGCGACCTGGCTACGCCCCGTGTACGCCTCCTGGTACGGATCTGACTCGCCGTGGGAGAACCTCTACGCGCCCCTTGGCCTCAGCCACGGCGCGCGCCGTTTCGATAGTTCCCCGCCGTGGCAGTTGTGTGAGGCGGGGGCGCTGGCGCTTGAGTTTCACGCGCGGCAGGACAGTCGGCAGGTTCACGATCACTGCGTTGGACTCGCGGATGCGTTCTGTGAAGAAGTGGGCCTGGCGCCGACCGGGTCCGCGATCGTGACGCTTGCCGCGGAGGCCGACAGGCTCCGTGCAGCGGGAGTCCGGGCCTCGGAACGCGCCGGCCGCGTGAGGCTGAGTTTTCATGTGTACAACGATGAGGTCGATGTCCAACGTGCGGCCACGGCGCTCCGGCCCGTCGTCGCCGCCGCCTAGGAGCGCATGGCCGGCACGTGCGTCGGAACGCCCGGCTGTTCCTGAGCGCCAGCGCCCGACTCCTTCGCGCCAGCGCCCGGCCCAGTGGAGAGGCCCGCTTCACCCCGTGCGCGCAGGGGCGGCAGCATTGTCCCGATCGCGGTCGTGAGCGCGAGTATTGCGGCGCCCACGTACACGGCGATCACGGCGGAATCGGTGTATCCAGTCGGTGTGAAGTCGCCGCCTGTCCCGGTGAAGACGGCGGTCAGGATCGCGATGCCGAGCGCGACCCCAATTTCGCGAACCGTCGAGTTGGTGCCGGACGCCTTGGCGTGGTCGACCTCCCGCATGTGCGCGAGGACGGCGGTTGCCGAGGGGGCGAACACGAGCCCCATGCCTACCCCACACAGGATGAATGCCGGTACGAACTGCACGTACGGCGTGCTGACGTCCATCACTGTCGCGATCCACGCGAGCCCGACCGCCTGGGACGCCAGCCCGGCCACGATGGGTGTCCTCGTGCCCACGCGCGGTGTGATGAATCCCGTGATGGGCGCAACGATGAGTGGCGCCATGGTCCACGGCATGGTCATCACGCCTGCCTCAAGCGGGGAGTGGCCCTGCACCACCTGCAGGTACTGAATGAGGATAAAGACGGACCCGAACATGCCCAGGCTGAACAGCAGCCCTACGGCGTTTGCCACGGAGAACGACCTGTCCCGGAAAAGTCCGAGCGGGAGCAACGGGGCCGATGCCCGCCTCTCCCAGGCGATAAAGGTCGCCGTGAGCACGGTGCCGCCCACGAGCCCTGCCAGGACCTGCGGACTGGTCCAACCCGCCTCATTGCCGCGGATGATGCCGAAGACGAGCGCGAACACTCCGCTCATGCCAAGCAGCAGGCCGGGGACGTCCAGTGGGGCCCGCTCACCGCGCGACTCCGCGAGGGCGTAGCGCACCAGGGGGATGGCGATGATGCCGACTGGCACGTTGAGCCAGAAGATCGCGTGCCAGGTCATCCCCTCCACGACGGCTCCGCCGATGACGGGGCCGAGCGCCACGCCCAGCCCTGAGATTCCGCCCCACACCCCGATCGCGAGGGGACGTTGGCGCGGCGTCACGTTGGAGGCGAGGATCGCGAGCGAGAGGGGAAGCAGGGCCGCGGCGCCGGCGCCTTGCACGGCGCGGGCGATGATCAGTTCAGTGGGGGAGCCGGCGAGCGCGCACGCAATCGAGGCCAGCGTGAACAGGGCGATGCCAGCGGTGAAGATGCGTCGGCGTCCCATTCGGTCGCCCAGCGCGACGGCCATCAGGATGAATGAGGCGAAGCTGAGCGAGTACGCGTTGATGAACCACTGCAGCTGCTCGATCGACGCGTCGAGGTCTTGGGCGAGTGCGGGCAGCGCATTCGTGACGACGAGGTTGTCGAGCATGGCCATGAACATGGGTAAGGAGGCGGCGATGATCACCAGCGGGAGCGGCGCGCGGCGGGTGGGGGACATGGTTTCCTCTCTTGATGTAATCAACTGATTACTACAAGACGAGAGATTAAGTTATCGGTTGATAACATGTCAACATGTCGCCAGAAGAAGGCCAACGTCTCGCCTCAGCGGACCGCCGTGAACAGATCCTTGCGGCCGCCTCTGTCGTGTTTGGCGAGCGCGGCTATGCGGGTGGCACGACGGACGCCATCGCACAGCAGGCAGGGGTATCGCAGGCCTACGTGGTGCGGATGTTCGGCGGCAAGGAAAAACTGTTCCGAGCGTCGGCTCAGCGCGCTGCCGCCAAGGTGAGCGAGGCTTTCCGAGGCGCGATTGCGACCTTCGACGAGGGCGACGACACTCACGACAAGACGCTTAAGTTGGCGGTGGCGTACACGGAGTTGGTGGCTGATCGCGGCATTTTGCTCACGTTGCTGCACCTGTTCTCGCTTGGCCACGACGAGTCCTTTGGGCCGTTGGCGCGGTCGTGCTTTCTGGATACCTACGAGATTGTGCGGGCCGAGGCCGGGTTGTCGCCCGAGGAAGCCAGCGCGTTCTTCGCTCGTGGCATGCTCACCACCACGTTGCTCGCGATGCGGATGCCCGACGCCGCAGACAACCCCACCGCAGCCGAACTCATGCAGTGCACGTTCGGCGAGACCACGACGGACCTCATCGCCCTGTCACAGGGACAGCACCCGCTCAATAGCAGCGGTCTGTAGACCAGCTTTCGGCGGCGGCAACAATCTTCAGCGCAATATTGTCCTTACCTTTGGGCTTAGTCCCGCTTAACTTCTCTTCGTACGCGACCGATAAGGGTCTAATGCCGACCCAGGCGAAACTGCTCGCCGCGAACGCGCGTCACCTGGCGGCCACTTCCTCGTAGAGCTCCAGGAACTCCTGAGCCTGGCGGTGCCAGGTGAAAGTCTCATTGAGTTCTCGGTCATTGTCCAAACGTTGCCGCACCTCGTGCGCGCGACGCATGAGCTCTGCGGCTTGGGTCGCGAATGACTCACTGTCCCCAGCGACATGGACTGCCCCGATGTCGTAACGACGCACGAGGTCGGCTTGTGCGGGTGTGTCGCTCGTTAAGATCGGTAGACGCGCGTGGATGTACTCACAGAACTTGTTGGTGATGGCCACGTCGTGGTTTGGAGTGCGTTGAAGTGGACTGATTCCGATCGTGGCGTCATGCAAGAAAGGGCTCACGTGTCGTGCATTTACGAATGGTAGTTGGTGCACGCGATCGTCCACACCGAGCTCTCGCGCCAACGTCATGTACCGCGGCATCGTCCTGTTGTTCGCCTGCGTGAGGACAACGAGATGGGTGCCTGGCAGGGCGGGAAGTGCCGCAATAGCCGTATCTAGGCCTCGCATGAGATTGACATTTCCTGAGTAGGCCATGAGCGGTGCGTCACCGATCTCGAGTTTCTCGCGCACGGTCCCCAAGTCTGATGGCGGCGGCTCTGGCTCAGTGACGTTCATCACGACGCGTGGTCGTCGTGACAATTTGAAATCTGCTATGAGGTAGTCGGCAAGGCGATCAGACACCGTGATGACCTCATCAACGTCCCCCATCAGGGCGTTCTCCATTGCGATCAGCC
This sequence comes from Demequina globuliformis, assembly GCF_000975155.1. Taxonomy (GTDB): domain Bacteria; phylum Actinomycetota; class Actinomycetes; order Actinomycetales; family Demequinaceae; genus Demequina; species Demequina globuliformis. The sequence continues at coordinate 968,504 of NZ_BBRG01000001.1, read as the reverse complement.
CGGCCCGGTAGCGGGGGGGCAGGTGAGTCTGCCCCTTCACGTACTCATGAGCGTCGTAGATGAGCGTGACGCGGCGTCCACGTGCGCGCGCGCGTTTCGCCGCGCGAACCGCGATGCCCAGGAGGTGGACGTCGTGGGCGTGGATGATGTCTGGCTCGAAGGCATCGATGCGGGGCCCCAAATACGACTCAGCTCCGTCGTAGACGGTGAACTCATCCTCGCCGTCGAAATCAGGCGAATCGATGAAGGGCATCACCTCGGCCATCTTGAGGCTGGGGTCATCGACGCCGGCATTGTCTGCACGCAGCCATGGCTTTGACCACGAGCCCGCGACTCGTACCCATGCGCCTGCTAGGCGCACGTGGGCGGTCCGCACCACCTTCTGAATACCTCTGGCACGGCGAGCCCGTCGTTGCCAACTGTGCAATTGCGTCGAAGCGGTCTCCAACTGCCACGGGTAGGTGTAGCGCCACCGCAGCACGACCCGGTGCGGAGCCTCGTCCCACCGGGGAATCCGCGGGGATACGTCTGAGTCGCGCCCGTGGACATCGAGCTCCACCCCTTTGTAGTGCTCTACGCGCGCCGGTTGAGTGGTGTCCGAGCCAAAGCCCCGCACCTCGTGGCCTGCCCCCACAGCCGAATCGATGTACTTCAGCACACGAGCGTCGACCAGGATGTTGTTTCCTGCAATATAGGCAATTCGCGCCAAGGCTCTGTCCCCCTAATCCAGTGTTCGGGTGTCAACGTAGCGGCCTTGCGCCACCACGCGAACTGAGGCCAAAAGTACCGGAGCAAAGCAACTACAGTAGACATGACTACTAGCGACACCCCAGACCCGCCCTGTGCGGTCCGGGAAACAATGAGAGGGCACTGAGTTTCCATGACCGTACGGATTGTCGACTCTGCGGATGTTGCCGCCAATGCCACCATCGGCGACGCATCCTCGGTCTGGCACCTCGCGCAAGTGCGTGAGGACGTGGTGATGGGCGATAACTGCGTCATCGGTCGGGGTGCCTATATAGGCACCGGCGTGACCATGGGCCGGGGTTGCAAGATTCAGAACTATGCCCTTGTCTACGAGCCTGCGAGCCTCGGTGACGGCGTCTTTATTGGACCCGCAGTAGTGCTCACCAACGATCACTTTCCCCGAGCCGTCAATGGCGATCTCACTCCGAAGTCCACCGCCGATTGGGAACCGGTTGGCGTGAAAATTGAGGATGGCGCCTCGGTAGGAGCGCGCGCAGTGTGTGTAGCGCCGGTAACGATTGGCGCGTGGGCGATGATCGCCGCCGGCGCAGTCGTCACGAAGGATGTGCCGGCCTACGCTCTCGTTGCTGGGGTGCCGGCGAAGCAGATTCGCTGGGTTGGGCGCGCTGGCGTTCCACTCGAGCCGGCAGGCGAAGGCAAATGGAAGTGCCCTGCGACAGGTGACGCGTACCTGGAGCGCGACGGTAAACTCACACCACAAGTGTCCCCCCACGACAACTAGGAGCGCGGTGCGCCCGCGCCGGAGGACCCCCTATGACACAACCGAACATTCCAGCGGCTAAGCCCATCGTCGGTGACGAAGAGCGCGAGGCCGTTGATCGAGTCATGCGCTCCGGCATGATTGCCCAAGGCCCAGAGGTCGCGACCTTCGAAGAAGAGTTCGCGCAGGAACTCGTGGGCGGTCGCCAGTGTGTGGCCGTTTCCTCAGGCACAGCAGGCCTCCACCTTGGCCTCATTGCTGCAGGCGTAGGCCCGGGAGACGAGGTCATCGTCCCGTCGTTCACGTTTGCTGCGACCGCGAACTCTGTTGCATTGACCGGCGCCACTCCCGTCTTCGCGGACATTGAGCCGGACTTCTTCTGCTTGGACCCCGTCGCTGTCGAAGCCGCGATCACTGAGCGCACTAAAGCGATCATGCCCGTCCACCTTTACGGTCACCCCGCGAACATGACGGCCCTGCGGGCCATCGCGGACAAGCACGGCATCGCGCTGTACGAAGACGCAGCCCAGGCACACGGCGCCACCTGGGATGGCGCTCCCGTGGGGTCGTTCGGGGACTTTGCCATGTTCAGCCTGTACCCCACCAAAAACATGACCTCCGGTGAGGGCGGCATGGTGTCGTGCGCTACCGACGAGATCGCGCGCATGGTCAAGTTGCTGCGCAACCAGGGCATGGAACGCCGCTACGAGAATGAAGTCGTGGGATTCAACTCCCGTATGACGGACATCCACGCCGCCATCGGCCGCGTGCAGTTGACCAAGCTTCCCGGATGGACGGCAGACCGCCAGCGCAACGCCGCTTTCCTCAGCACCAACATCGAGGGCGTGACGGTTCCCAAGGTCGCGGACAATGCCACGCACGTCTACCACCAGTACACGATTCGCGTTGAAGGCGACCGTGACGGATTCGCCAAGGCGCTCCTCGACGAGCACGGCGTCGGTTCCGGCGTGTATTACCCCATCCCGAACCACGAACTCCCGTCCTTTGGCCTGGAGCTCGACTTGCCTCAGACTCGCAGCGCGTGCGATGAGGCACTGTCACTGCCCGTTCACCCGTCGCTCGTTCAGGAAGACCTGGACCGCATCGTCGAAGCAGTCAACACCGTGGCAAAGGCAGGTGCGTAATGGCGAACTTGCGTGTAGGACTCGCCGGAGTCGGAATGATGGGCCGTCACCACGCGCGTGTGCTGCGTGGACTCGACGGCATTGACTTGGTTGGAATCGCCGATGCTGCTGGCGACGCTCACGGCGTTGCCGCCGGTCTGCCCGTCCACGAGTCGTTCGACGGACTGCTGGAGATGGGCCTCGACTACGTCATGATCGCGGTCCCTACTCACCTCCACGAGGACTTTGCGCTCAAGGCTGCCGCAGCTGGCGTTCACGCCATGGTGGAAAAGCCCCTCGCTCCCTCGCCGGAGTCAGCCGAGCGGGTGACGGACGCCTTCAAGGCCGCCGGTCTGGTCGGAGCCGTGGGCCACATCGAGCGTTACAACCCCGCCCTGCAACAGCTGCGCGCACGTCTCGCTCAAGGCGACTTGGGGGAGATGTACCAAGTCGTCACGCGCCGCCAGGGCCCGTTCCCCGCGCGCATCGCGGACGTGGGCGTCGTCAAGGACCTCGCGACCCACGACATCGACCTGACCGCATGGGTGACACAGTCCGAGTTTGCGACCGTAGCCGCCCAAGCCGGCTTCCGTTCCGGTCGTGAACACGAAGACCTGATCGCCATCACGGGCCGCCTCGCCAACGACGCTGTCACCAGCCACTTGGTGAACTGGTTGTCCCCCATCAAGGAACGTCTGTCCGTCGTCACCGGTGAACGCGGCGCCTTTGTCGCGGACACCCTCACGGCAGATCTGTACTTCTATGCCAACGGCACCGTGCAGACCGAATGGGACGCGGTCGCTGGCTTCCGTGGTGTTTCTGAGGGCGATATGGTGCGCTTCTCCTTCGCCAAGCCAGAGCCGCTGAAGACTGAACACGAGGCCTTCCGCGACGCAGTGCTGGGCAAGGAAGCAGACATCGTCACGATGGAGCAGGGCCTTGCGACTGTCCGTGTGGCCAATGCGGTGCTTGAGTCCGCGCGGTCCCGCCAGACCGTCACTCTTTGACATTCCAACTGACACACGTGGACGCGTGCTGCGCCACGATGGTGAGGAGCCATTCATGAAGATTGCCGTCATCGCGATGGGCAAGATTGGACTGCCGTTGGCAGTGCAGTTTGCATCGAAGGGCCACGAGGTCACCGGTGTCGACGTCAACGAGGCCGTCGTTGACTCCGTCAACAAGGGCATCGAGCCCTTCCCCGGAGAGGCAGAGCTACAAGACCGCCTCAGCGAACTCGTTCCCGCGGGCAAACTCCGTGCCACCACCGACTACTCGGACGCTGTGCCCGGCGCGGACGCCGTCGTCATTGTGGTGCCGTTGTTCGTCAACGACGAAACGTGGCAGCCCGACTTTGGCTGGATGGATGCTGCGACCCGCTCGCTGGCAGAAAACCTCACGCCTGGCACGCTCGTTTCGTACGAGACGACCCTGCCGGTCGGGACCACCCGTACCCGCTGGGTGCCGCTCATTGAGGAAGTGTCCGGCCTCAAGGAAGGCGTCGACTTCCACGCCGTGTTCTCCCCTGAGCGAGTGCTCACGGGCCGTGTGTTCCGCGACCTGCGGGCCTACCCCAAGCTCATTGGTGGACTGTCCGAAGCCGGCGCAGCCCAGGCCCGTGAGTTCTACGAAGCCGTGCTGGACTTCGACGAGCGCCCCGACCTAGACCAGCCCAACGGTGTCTGGGACCTGGGCTCCGCGGAAGCGTCGGAACTAGCGAAACTTGCGGAAACCACCTACCGCGACGTCAACATCGGCCTCGCCAACCAGTTTGCGCGCTTCGCTGACCGCAACGGCATTGACGTGTACAAGGTCATTGACGCGTCGAACTCGCAGCCGTACAGCCACATTCACCGTCCCGGCATCGCGGTGGGCGGCCACTGCATTCCCGTGTACCCGCGCCTGTACCTGTTCAACGACCCGGACGCGACCGTGGTGCGCTCGGCGCGCGAAGCCAACGCCGCTATGCCGAGCTACGCCGTTGACCTGGCCGCCGCCGCCCTGGGCGGGTCAGTCGCCAACAAGACCGTCGCAGTCCTGGGTGCTGCCTACCGTGGTGGCGTCAAGGAGACGGCCTTCTCAGGCGTGTTCGCAACGGTTGCCGCCCTGCAAGAGCGCGGTGCGACGGTGGTCGTTCACGACCCGATGTACACCGACGACGAGCTCGCAGCGTTCGGTTGGACGCCGTACACCATCGGCGAGCCGGTGGACGCTGCCGTGATCCAGGCAGACCACGCCGAGTATGCGGACCTGACGCCCGCACAACTCCCCGGCATTGTGGCCCTCGTCGACGGCCGCAACGTCACTGACGCTGGCGCCTGGACTTCGATCACCCGGATCGTGATCGGCGCGTAGCGTCCCGACCCGCTCAAAGAGGTGCCCGGAACCTACGTACCGGGCACCTCTTAGTCTGCTAGCGCGGGTCAGCGCAGGTGCCCTGCGACTCCCATGGTCCCCATGGCTGGGCGGAGGGCTCGTCCTGGTTCCACCAGCGCGCCTTCCATTCCTGGCCGTCGAACACGACGGTGTCGCCGCCTACGTAGACCTGACCGGGCTCGTAGTCAGGGGAGGCGCACCTGGGTAGCGACGTCTGAGTCGGGTCAGGCGTCGGCGTGGCCGTCTGCGTGGGAGTGGGCGAGGTGGTCTGGGTCGGGCTGGGGGCCGATGTCGGCTCGGGATCCGTCGTCGGCTCGGGGGACGACGGGGTGCCACACTCGCCGAGCTCGTTCCACGGGCCCCACTGGCCACCGGGTGCCTCGCCCTGCGTCCACCACTTCGCGCTCCACTCGGAGCCGTTGTGGCTGACCGTGGCGCCGCCGTTGTAGACCGAATCCGCGTTCCACGCGGGAGCGCACTCAGTCGGCCCCGGCGTCGTGGTCGGGTCGGGAGTGGGTTCCGGGTCAGTAGTGGGCTCGGGGTCGGGTCCGCCGTCGCCGATGGTGAGGTCGACGCAGTTGTAGAACGCCATTGCTGTGTCCGCGATGTTCCAGCGGGCGAGGATGGTGTGATCGCCCTCTGGCAGGCCGGTCAGCGTGTGCTGAATGTTCGACGGAGGCTGCTGGCCGCCCTGGTCGTACGTGGCGAAGAGCTCGCCGTCCACGAAGTACTCCCAGGTGCTGGTGGAGTGCGCGGCGGTGAGCTTCCACTGGAACGTGACGTCGGTGCCGGTCTGGGTGCGGGGCCACGGCAAGGACTCGTCGTCGAGTACCGCGTAGCCGGAGTCTCCCGAACACTTCAGTGAGCCTTTGGGCGCCTCGACCGACTGAGGTTCGTAGGCGATCTGCCCACAGTCGAACGAGGTGGTGCCAGCCGCGCAGTGGTCCTGGCGGCTTGGCGGGGATGTCACCCATCCGTGCGCGGACGCCGTGGTTGACGTGAGCGCGGGGACGGCGACAACGGCCAGTAGTGTGGCGATCACCGCCATGATGGCGACGCGCGCCGGACGGCTGAGCGGTCGCCTCATTGGGGTTGTGCTGTGCATCGATCACTCCCAGGTCGTAGGGAGGACGCGCGGCGAGATGCCCGGGGTCAGACTCGGCGCTGACGCGCATCCTGGTCCGAGGCTAGGCAGGCTTGATCAGGCGCACAATTGTGGCAAACCCCTACGTATGGGACATCCCTATAGGGGGAACTGGGCGTAGAACGCTTCGATCTGGTCCGCGGGTCCGGTGAGTTCGAAGACCGCGGTGCCGTTGCGCCACACGTAGGTGGTCGGGTCGCCTTCGAGGGTCACGCGCTCTCCGGCCTCGGTGTCACCGACCATCACCGGCTGCGGGTCGGTGCCGCCTTCTGCCAGCGCCGTGTACTGCTCGGTCGCGTCGTCCTCGTTGTAGTGCTGGATTGCGCGCACCGTCATGTCGGTGGTGCCGTCGGAGTAGGTGACGTCATTCACCTCGGCCGCCCTCGCGGTGAGCCCAGCATCGTCCGCCTCGACGGGGCTGGCTGCCGTCATCGCAAAGGTGCCAACCGTGCCCGGCATGGCTGCGAGGAAGTCGGTGGGCTCATCCAAGGTGATGGGGTCAAGGGTCGCCTCGGGGGGCGCCTCGACCAGGACCTCAGGCGTCAGCTCCACATCCTCGGGAGCGAAGAACAGTTGATACGCCGCGAATCCGATGCCTCCCAGTACCAGCAGACCGACAGCGATGAGGAAGGGGGCGCCTGCGTACCAGGGGGTGCCTCCGTCGCGCTCGGCGATGCCCTTTGGCGGTTCGGTACCGCTCCCGTCCTGGGAGGGGGCCGATGCCGCGATCACCTCGGGCTCGTATGCGGGCTGGTCGTCACCGAAGTCGTGAACGGGCATGGCCTGAGTGGGCTCCTCGTCTTCCTGGGTGTCCGGGGACCGCTCCGCGGCTACCGCCGCTCCTGCGGCGGTGGCGACCCAGGCATCGGCCCCCTCGTCGGGCGTTGCTGCCGAGTCGGTCGAAGGCCCTGACCCCGGGCTGACGGGCGACTCCGGGGTCTCGGGCGAACCCTCCGTGGGTGTGCGCGCTGACCACGGCGAGGCGGCGTCGGGGGCGTTGGTCCCGGGGTCGCCGGCGGCCCACGCGGGCCGCACTCCGTCGGCGTCTTTTCCAGGTTGAACACTCGTCACGAGCGGCACGCCTCCCAGCGGCGTCGGAGCACCAGAGGCTGACAGTGAGGCGGACCGGACTGCGGAGTCGCCTAGCTCGCGGATGGCGTCGGGCTCAGTCGGGGACGCCGTCTGGTCTCCCGGTCGCCAGGGGTTGGAGCCGGGGCCGGGCATGATTTCGTCCTGGTCCGGCTGGGCTACTGGCGGGATGATCTCCCCGTCATCGCCCTCGATGGACTGCGGCACCACGGGCACGGACCCGGTGGACGGCACACTGGGTTTCGAGGGGGCGACGGGCTCGCGCTCGCCGTTGATGGGAAGCCATGGAGTGGCCGTGCCGTCGCTCTTTTCCTGCGCCATGACCCCAGCGTACGGTGCAGGTGTGACGCGCGGGAAGCGCAGGCGGTCCCGCGTGTCACAGGGCCCGGATAGCGTAGTCACCATGCCAACCGCGAGCCGTACCTCCAAGCCTGCCTACCGCTGCACCGAATGCGGCTGGACGGCCGCCAAGTGGGTGGGCCGGTGCGGCGAATGCCAACAATGGGGGACTGTCGAGGAGGCTGGCGCCGCCCCCGCCGGCCCGGCGACCAAGGCAACCGCCGCGACTACTCCTGCGACGCCCATCAGCGACGTGGATGCCACAGCATCGGCACGCCGCGGCACCGGGGTGGCGGAATTCGACCGGGTCCTGGGCGGCGGCCTCGTCCCCGGGGCGGTGATCTTGCTCGCCGGTGAGCCCGGTGTCGGCAAGTCAACCCTCTTGCTTGATGTCGCTGCCCGCGCGGCGCGCGAGAAACAACGCGTGTTGTACGCGACTGGTGAGGAGTCTGCCGGGCAGGTGCGACTGCGTGCTGAACGCATCGGCGCTCTCGAGCCGGGGCTCATGCTTGCCGCAGAGACCGACCTCGGAGCCGTGCTCGCCCACATTGATGCCGTCCAGCCGGACCTCCTCGTCGTGGACTCGATTCAGACCATCGCCTCCGCGCAGATTGATGGCGCGCCCGGCGGCGTGGGGCAGGTACGCGAGGTGGCCTCGGCGCTGATTCAAGCGGCGAAGAGCCGCGGTTTCGCCATGGTCATCGTGGGTCACGTCACTAAGGACGGATCCGTCGCTGGCCCGCGCATTGTCGAGCACCTCGTCGACGTGGTCTGTCAGTTTGAGGGCGAGCAGCATTCCCAGCTGCGCTTGCTGAGGGCCATCAAGAACCGCTTCGGTTCCGTGGATGAGGTTGGCTGTTTCCAGCTCCATGACACGGGAATTGAGGGAGTCGCGGACCCGTCGGGGCTGTTCCTGTCGCGGGAGGGGACGCAGGTTCCCGGCACCTGCGCGACGATCACGATCGACGGCAAGCGCCCCCTTCCCGCGGAGATTCAAGCGCTCGTTGCTCCCAGCGCGCTCAGCAACCCTCGCCGCGCAACGTCGGGGATTGACTCCGCCCGCGTGTCCATGATCCTGGCGGTCCTCCACCGGCGGGTGGGTCTCGCCGTCGCGGCGGATGACGTGTACGTCTCCACCATTGGCGGAGCTCGCGTCACCGAGCCCGGCGCAGACGTGGCGCTAGCGCTCGCTCTTGCCTCCGCGCGGGCCGATGCCCCGGTTCGGCCGGGATTTGCGGCCATCGGTGAGGTGGCGCTCTCGGGAGCGGTCCGCCCCGTGAACGCGATGGCGCAGCGCATTGCGGAAGCCGCGCGGCTGGGCTTCACCGATGTGATCGTGCCCGAGTCCGGCGGCAAGGACAAGGATCCAGCCGGCATCCGAGTGCACCGGATTGCGACGTTGCGGGAGGCTGTGAACGCGGCACTGCCGCGGGACTAGGGTGACGCGGCCTCGACCATCGCGAAGGGCACGACGTCCGCGGTGATGCCGGCGACCGAGATAGCCGCGTTGTACGTGCCAGGGCGGACGTCACCCACGGGTCCGCCGCATTCCTCGTTCTGCCAGATGCCGGGCCACACGACCTGGAGCGCCTCTGAGTCCTCCGGCTGCAGGATCCACTCCTTGGACTCAAAGCCCGGGTCCTCGGGACACCAGTTGGTCGAGTAGTACTGGTCGTTACCTGAGCTAATCGCGAGTTCCGTGCCATCCGCATCCGTCGACAGCGTGCACGCGGAGATGCCGGTGTGCTTGATCGACAGATCGAAGGCGGGCATGGTGCCAATCTCGGGGCTCTCGGGGGAGGCGACGGCGGCCACCGTGACATCGTCTGCCGTGCACGGCTGCGACGGATCCTCGAGCGAGGCGGCGCCCGTGGAGGTCGTCACCGTGGGCTCTGGGCTGCCGGAGGTCGCGGGCGTGCCGTTCTCGGTCGACGCGTTGTCCCCGCCGGTCAGCGCTGAGACCAGGAACCACCCGCCCACAATGATGGCAATCAGTACGACAAGCACCAGCACGCGGCGGAACCAGTACACCTGCGGCGGCTGGTCGCCCACCGGGTGTTGTAGCGATCCCATCGCGTCCTCCTCGAGTGGCTTACAGAAACCGTAACCCCGTCGGGCGCTGGGACAATGAAGGCATGCCGCCCGCTTCTCGCATCGACTCCCGCGTGGAGGACGTTATCGCGTGGTTCGCACGCGAGGCGCGCGACCTGCCATGGCGAGACCCCGGCTGCTCGGCGTGGGGTGTGCTCGTGTCCGAGATCATGCTGCAGCAAACCCCCGTCAACCGCGTCGAGCCCGTGTGGCGCGAGTGGATGAGCCGGTGGCCAACTGCCCACGACCTGGCCGCGGCGCCCCAAGCGGATGTGCTGCGGGCCTGGGGACGGTTGGGGTACCCCCGCCGCGCCAAGCGCCTCAAGGAATGCGCCGCCGTGCTGGTGGAGCGTCACGGTGGCGATGTGCCGCGCGAGCTGGACGAGTTGCTCGCACTGCCGGGCATTGGCGAATACACGGCGAACGCGGTGCGCGCCTTCGCGTTTGGTGAGCGCGCGGTGGTGCTCGACACGAACGTGCGCCGCGTCATCGGCCGGGCGTGGCGCGCCCAACCGTTGCCCACAGCGCACCTCACCCGAGCCGAACGTGAGCACGCAGCGGCGCTTGTCCCGGCATCGGCCCTCGAAGCGGCGGCGTGGAACGCGGGATCAATGGAATTGGGGGCGCTGGTGTGCACGGCGCGGCGGCCTCGCTGCGACGAGTGTCCGCTGCAGGCCGAGTGCGCATGGGTAGCGGCCGGCGCCCCCGGCTTGGAGGAGGCGCCGCGGCGCACGCAGGCGTGGCACGGCACGGACCGGCAGGTGCGGGGGCGCATGATGGCCCTGTTGCGGGAGGCCGATGCCCCGGTGGACTTGGCTAGTTGCCCTCAACTAGAAGACGTGGAACCCGAGCAGCGCGACCGCTGTCTTGCCTCCTTGGTGGCCGATGGTTTGGTTGAAGCCCGGGGTGGCGAACCGGTCACCTACACGCTCTAACCCCCCTCCCCTCCACGCCAAATGGCTCCATCTCGCTGTCTAGGTGACCTAAAACAGCGAAATGGAGCCATTTGGCTAAAGGGGGAGGGTGGGATTAGCGGTGGTGCGTGCCGTGAACGGCGTGCGGCTCGATCGCTGCGACCTCGTCCTCGCTAAGCGGCGCGAAGTCCAGCGCCGCGACCGTGTCCCGCAGCTGCTTGGCCGAAGACGCGCCCACGAGCGCGGACGTGACGCGATCGCCACGCAGCACCCACTGAATCGCCAACTGTGCCAGCGTCTGGCCGCGGCCCTTCGCGATCTCGTTGAGGGCGCCCACCCGCTCGAGGTAGGTGGGGGTCAGTTGGTTCTCGCTGAGGAACTGCGAGTGCGTCGCGCGCGAGCCCTCTGGCACGCCGTTGAGGTAGCGGTCGGTCAGCATCCCCTGCGCGAGCGGCGAGAACACGATCGACCCCAGGCCCTCAGCATCGAGGGTGTCGAGCAGCCCGTCTTCAGGGGTGCGCTCAAACATCGAGTACGGGAACTGGTTGATGAGGATGGGCGTGCCGAGGTCGCGAGCAATACGCACCGCCTCGCGCGTCTGCTCGGGTCCATAATTGGAGATGCCCGCGTACAGCGCGCGGCCGCTACGCACCGCGGTGTCCAGCGCCCCGATGGTCTCCTCGAGCGGCGTGTCGGGGTCAAAGCGGTGCGAGTAGAAGATGTCGACGTAGTCCAGGCGCATGCGGGTCAACGACTGGTCGAGCGATGACAGCAGGTTCTTGCGCGAGCCCCACTCGCCGTAGGGCCCGGGCCACATGTAGTACCCCGCCTTGGACGAGATCAGGATCTCGTCGCGGTACGGCGCCAAGTCCTGGTGGAAAATGCGACCAAAGTTCTCCTCGGCGGAGCCGGCGGGAGGGCCGTAGTTGTTCGCGAGGTCGTAGTGCGTGACACCCAGGTCGAAAGCGGTGCGGATGGTGTCGCGCATCGTGTCGGTGTCGTTCGCACCGCCGAAGTTGTGCCACAGCCCCAGGCTGACGCCGGGGAGCTTCAGGCCCGACTTACCGGAGCGGCGGTACTTCATGGTCTCGTAGCGATCGTCGGCGGCGACGTGGGGTGTGTGAGTCATCTTTCTAGGGTAGGGCCGATTCTCGGGTTCTGCTGACCGTTTGGTAGGAGGTGGGACACGGCGGTATTGGCCCGGCGCAGGCCGTGCGGAACGCCCACCTGCAATAGTCTGACCTCAGCAAGGAAGTTCAACTGAGGAGGACCACCATGGATGCAGCTCTATGGGTCGCTGTGATCGCACTCGCCGCCGTCTTTATCCCGTCGGGCTTTGTCCACTTGGTGCGCGGCAAGGCTCGCTCAATTGAACTGGGCCAGGACTGGGCAAACGACTTCGACGACAAGCAGGTGCGCCTCATTGGTGCGGCGGAGATCGTGGGCTCTATCGCCGTCGTCTTGTTTCCGATCATCGGCTTCATCCCGTGGATTGTCCCCGTGGCCGCAGCCGGACTCATGGTCATTGGCGGTGGCGCGGCGTTCGTGCACATTCGTCGCGGTGACCCGCTGGCCAACATCACTGTGCCGGCGCTGCTGATGGTGATTGCGCTCATCGTCTTTGTGGGCCGCATTGGCGAGTTCTCGCTCGGCGGCAACTAGTCATCGTCGCCGCACGCGGTGCGGCAGGCAGCATCAACGCGAAAGGCCCCGGCTCCCTCGAGGGAGCCGGGGCCTTTCGGCTTACTGAGACTTACTCGTTGGCGGCTGCCTGAGCATCGCCGCCGTTGTCGGACGAGCCACCGTCGCGGGGGACATCCGCACCCTCGGCCTCGCCGCCTCCGACGCGCACCTCGCGCTCCTCGGCAGGGATGTCGGCGTCGCTGAGGAGGTCGCTGCGGTCAATACCGGTGAAGGTGAACTCACCCAGGATGCCTTCGCCCTGAGCGTCAACCTGCACCAACTGGCCGGACGTGACCTCGCCAAAGAGGATCTTCTCGCTCAACGGGTCCTCGATCTCACGCTGCAAGGCGCGGCGCAAGGGACGGGCACCCAACACGGGGTCGTAGCCCTTCTCCGCCAGCAGGCGCTTCGCGGCATCGGTGAGCTCGATCGCCATGTCCTTGTCGCGCATACGCTCGTCGAGGCGGGCGACCATGAGGTCCACGATCTCCACGATCTCGTCCTGCGTGAGCTGCGGGAAGACCACCACGTTGTCCACGCGGTTGAGGAATTCAGGCTTGAAGTGCTCCTTGAGCTTTCCGTTCACCAGCTTGGTCATCTCTTCGTAGGTGTGGCCGGTTTCCGACTGCACCGAGAAGCCCGTGGCCTGGCGACGCGAGATGGCGTCTGCACCCAGGTTCGTGGTCATGATCACGATGGTGTTCTTGAAATTGACCTCGCGGCCCTGGGCGTCGGTGAGCTTTCCGTCTTCCAGGATCTGCAGCAGCGAGTTGAAGATGTCCGGGTGGGCCTTCTCGACCTCGTCGAACAGCACCACGGAGAACGGCTTGCGGCGGACCTTCTCGGTGAGCTGGCCGCCCTCTTCGAAGCCCACGTAGCCGGGAGGCGCACCGAAGAGGCGAGCCACGGTGTGCTTCTCGCCGTACTCGGACATGTCGAGCGAGATGAGCGCGTCCTCGTCGCCGAACAGGAACTCGGCAAGGGTCTTGGCGAGCTCCGTCTTTCCGACACCGGTGGGACCGGCGAAGATGAACGAACCACCGGGACGCTTGGGGTCCTTCAGGCCGGCACGGGTGCGGCGGATGGACTGGGACAGGACCTTGATGGCCTGCTCCTGACCAATGACGCGCTTGTGCAGCTCGGACTCCATCTGGAGCAGGCGCGAGGACTCGTCGGAGGACACGCGGGTCACCGGCACACCGGTGGACATTGCGAGAACCTCGGCGATCAGTTCCTCGTCGACCACAGCGGCAACGTCGAGGTCGCCGGACTTCCAGGCCTCTTCCTTCTCCGCGCGCTCCTCGGACAGGCGGCGCTCAACATCGCGAAGGTTCGCAGCCTTCTCGAACTGCTGCTCGTCGATCGCCGACTCCTTCTCGCGACGCACCTCTGCGATGCGCTCGTCGAGGTCACGCAGTTCCGGCGGGCTGGTCATGCGACGGATGCGCAGGCGCGCACCGGCCTCATCGATCAGGTCGATCGCCTTGTCCGGCAGGAACCGGTCGGAGATGTAGCGGTCAGCCATCTGGGCGGCGGCCACGATGGCCTCGTCCGTGATGGTGACGCGGTGGAACGCCTCGTAGCGGTCGCGCAGACCCTTGAGGATCTCGATGGCGTGCGCGAGCTCGGGCTCGGGAACCTGAATGGGCTGGAAGCGACGCTCGAGCGCGGGGTCCTTCTCCACGTTCTTGCGGTACTCGTCCAGCGTGGTGGCACCGATGGTCTGCAGCTCACCGCGGGCAAGCATCGGCTTCAAAATCGAGGCCGCGTCGATGGCGCCCTCGGCCGCACCTGCGCCCACGAGGGTGTGGATCTCATCGATGAACAGGATGATGTCGCCGCGGGTGCGGATCTCCTTCAGCACCTTCTTGAGGCGCTCCTCGAAGTCACCGCGGTAGCGCGAGCCAGCCACGAGCGATCCGAGGTCAAGCGTGTAGAGGTGCTTGTCCTTCAGGGTCTCCGGCACGTCGCCGCGCACGATCGCCTGGGCAAGGCCTTCGACGACGGCGGTCTTACCGACGCCGGGCTCGCCAATCAGGACGGGGTTGTTCTTGGTGCGGCGGCTGAGCACCTGCATCACGCGCTCCTGGATGAGCTCGCGTCCCACGACGGGGTCGAGCTTGCCTTCGCGCGCTGCCTGCGTGTAGTTACGGCCAAACTGGTCCAGCACCGTGGACCCGGCCGGGGTGCCCTCTGCGGGACCGGCGCCAGCAGTGGCCGGCTCCTTGCCCTCGTAGCCGCTGAGGAGCTGAATGACCTGCTGGCGAACCGAACCGAGGTCAGCACCCAGCTTGTCGAGCACCTTCGCCGCGACGCCTTCACCCTCGCGGATGAGGCCCAGCAGGATGTGCTCGGTGCCGATGTAGTTGTGACCCAGCTGCAGCGCCTCGCGCAGGGACAGCTCCAGAACCTTCTTGGCGCGCGGGGTGAAGGGGATGTGGCCGGATGGGGCGTGCGAGCCCTCTCCGATGATCTCCTGGACCTGCTCGCGCACGGCGTTCAGCGAGATGTCCATGGACTCCAGCGCCTTGGCGGCGACTCCTTCGCCCTCGCGAACCAGACCCAGCAGGATGTGCTCGGTGCCGATGTAGTTGTGGTTGAGCATGCGCGCTTCTTCCTGCGCCAGCACCACGACTCGTCGGGCCCGATCAGTGAACCGCTCGAACATTTTTGCCTCCTCAAGACCAGCCGGCTCGTGGGCGGGGTCGCCTCAGTTCACCGGTATCTGCTGTCCAGGCTAACGAGCGGGAGGGGGCCTATATTGCCGTGTTCGCTAGGGGCATGAACACTACGCCGTGAGCGTGATGAGGGCCGATGCCCGTTGGGCGCCCGCACTCGGGTCGCCCTGCGTCCCGCGCGGGCCGGGCGGGCCCGCCGTTGACGTAACGATCATCGATATGTATCGTTTATCGATAACAACGAAAATCGATAAGGGGACGCCATGGGTGAGTCATCAAGCGGCACGGGGCCTGCGGGCAATCAGCGGATGTTGGACAAGGCCGATCGCATCGGCATGTACATCTCGATCGGCGTGGTGGCGTTGGGGTCATTGCTGGCGTTGGTGCCGGCGGTGGGGCGACTTCGCGAGGTGGGCGATGGGCGCGATGTGCCCGTCACCGTGCCCCTGTCTGGCCACGAGGCCGAGCTGCCGTTGGGCCCTGACGGTGCGGCGGTGACCGCCTCCGTCGACACGGCCACGGTGGTGGTGCCGAACCCGGCGCCGGCGACTCTCTTTGCGCTCTACGCCCAACCCATCTGGACAGCCCTCATGGTCATTGTCGCGTGCGGATTCGCTGCTGCGCTGTTCCTTCGCCTTGCCCGCGGCACTGCGTTTAGCGGGCGGACATCGCGACTGATCTACATTGGAGCTGGCGTGCTCTTGGTCGGGTGGTTTGGTTCAGGAGTGCTGATGAACATGACGACGAACGGTGCATTGTCCGCGTTGAGCGACTACACCTACGACGATTACGTCATCTTCGAGACGAGTCTTGCGCCGTTCTTTGTGTATCTCGTGGTGGGAGCGTTTGCGGCCGCCTTTCAGGTGGGCGAACGCCTCCAGCGCGACACGGAGGGCCTGGTATGAGCCCAGCGGAGAGCAACGAGGACACGGGCATTCACTGCCGGCTCGACGAGCTCCTGGATGCGCGAGGCATGACTCTGACTGCGCTGAGCGAGGCGGTCGGGGTCTCTGTCGTGAACTTGTCTGTGCTCAAGAATGACCGCGCGAAGGCCATCCGCTATTCGACGCTGGCCGCGATCTGCGCGGTGCTCGATTGCGAGGTGGGCGACTTGCTGGTGCGGGACGCTGCTCGCCCCAGTTAACGCGCTCGCTCGACCAAGACGGCGATCTCCTCGCGGCTGGACACGCCCAGTTTGGTGCGGATGGAGTCCAGTTGGCTCTTCACGGTCGACTCGGACACGTACAGCGCCGACGCTATCTGGGCGGTCTTGGCGCCCGTCGCCACGTGGTTGGCGACCTCACGTTCCCGGTCGGACAGCGAGGACAACTGCTGCCGAGCCTGATCGCGCCCCGCGTGGGCCCCGCCCTGTGTCAACTGGCGAATGAGCGCGGGCTGGCAGTGGGGTGACACATAGCTGTCGCCACGGGCGACGCACGTGATCGCGGCCTCGAGATCCTCGATCGCGTACTCCTTGGGAACAAACCCGGCCGCGCCGGCCGCAAGCATGCCCATCAACACGTCGTCATGGCCAAGGGCGGTTAACGCGATGACGCGCGTGCCTGCTCCGGTGGCCGCGATCGCACGGGTGGCCTCGATGCCGGAGATCCCTGGCATCGAGACGTCCATCAGCACAAGGTCGGGACGATGGGCGGCGACAGCGGCGACGGCCTGGTGGCCATCGGCCGCTTCGCCCGCGATCCTGACCGAGTCGTTCGTGTCGAGCAGGAAGCGCACCTGGTTGCGCACCATCGGGTCGTCGTCGGCGATCACGACCGTGATGGTGGCGGGCGACGCGTGCGGGCCGTCAGAGCTCATGGGCCCACCCTAGATTCTCCCGGAACGCCGGTTGCCGCCCCAGCAGGGGCATCGGCCGCCGAGACGGACGGCGCCGGCCACGGGACGGTCACGTCCACGATGAACTCGCCCTCGTACGGCCCTGCCCAGAGCGTCCCGTGCAAGGCGGTGACGCGCTCGCGGATGCCGACCAGCCCAGCGCCGGCGCCTCGACCATCGCCCGAGTGCGGCACGGCCGCGAGCACATTCGTGACACGCAGTCGCACTCCGGAGGTGGGGTTGGCCTCCAGGAAGAGCGAGATGGTGCGCCCCGGTGCATGCTTGACCGCATTCGTGAGGGCCTCTTGAACGAGTCGGTAGACCGCGGAGTCCAGGGACTCGGGCGCATGGTGCGCGCCGTCCAAGATGACGATCGCGTCGACGGGCGTTCCCGCCGCGCGCGTAGCCGTGATGACCTCGCCCACCGTCCGCATGCTCCCCCGAGCAGCGTGCGCTGAATCCGGCTCGGTGCGCAGGTTCTCCACCAGGCCACGCAACTCGGCGAGCGCGAGCCGCGCCTGGCCTTGCAGTTCGCGCGCCAGTCCCGGTGCCCGCGGGTCACCCTGGACCACCGCCTTCTCCACATTGGCGCTCATCATCGACACCAACGCCAACTTGTTCGTGAGGCCATCGTGAATCTCGCGCGCGATCTCGCTGCGTTCGGCCTGGCGGGCAAGTTCGTCGCCCAACTGTGTGGCGAGCGTGTGCTCGGTGTCGGCCCGCGCGCGCTGGGAGTCGGCTGCGCGCTGGCTATGCGACAGCGCCGCTAGTCCGAAGGTCACGGCCAGGCTTGCCAAGGCAACGAAGCCGCTGACGATCGCGGCTGTTAGTGCGGACTCGTCGGCGGCGTAGGCGGCCTGGTCGCCCCATACGGTGGTGATCTCGCGGAGCCAAAAGAGGCCCACGATTCCCGTGGCGGCGCCGCCGAGAACGAGCTGACGGCGCCTGTTGGCGACTACGAGCGCGTGGTACACGCCGATGAGCATGAGCAGGTACTCGCTGCCTATCAGCGCCAGCACGGCGCCTGCGCCAACTACCAGGAGCGGGCGCGAGCGACGGAAGAACACCGTCACCCATGCGCCGACGCCGAGGGCCCACGCCAGAACGAGCATGCTCGAAGACCCGTTTGTCCACGCTGGCGGGAGATTCATGAGCCCGATCACCGTGAACAGGAAGCCCAGCCCGTACAGCCCAAAGTCCCATGCCCGCACACCGGAGCGGCGCAGGGGCGGCGGCTGAGTCACGGGCGGTTCCATACCGCACACCCTATTTGCAGGGGGCGACACGCACACCCGCCGCTTGGCCACGGTTGGTGTCCGATCGGCCATGCACGCTGACCGAATGGCCGATGCGCCCGGCACAGGCCCCCGGACAGGGTGGTGTCAACCCATCCGGGACAGCGGCTCCGACCGGCGCCGCCCGACCTTACGAACTGAGGACATCATGACGCAGAACCCCACGCCTCCGGCCGCTCCCGCCGGCGCTCCCCAGCCCATGCCGACGCCCGCCGCCGAGGCGCCCGCCAAGAACCGCATGGGACTGATCGCGCTGATCACGGCCGCCGCGGGCTTCCTTTTCGCGTGCATCCCCGGCGCACTGATTGTGGGCTGGATTCTCTTGCCAGTCGGCTTCATCCTGGGAATTGTCGCGGTGACTCGCAAGGGCCAGAAGAAGGGCATGGGCATCGCGGCGATCATCGTCTCCGTGGTGGGCACCATCGTGGGAGTGATCGTGTTCCTCGCGGTGGCTGCCACGGCGGTCTCGGACGCATTCGAGGAGGCCGGTGGCGGCGACACGGTGGTGGTGACCGAGGATGAGGCCGATGCCGGGGCTGAGCCCAGCGCAGCGGCTGAGGCGGGCGACGAGGATGCCGCGCCCCAGGAGGCCACCGCCGAGGCTGGCACTCGCGACAACCCGTATGCCTTTGGTGACGTGATTGAGAACAACGACTGGCGCGTCGAGCTCACCGACTTCACCGCCGACGCCGCTGCGGACATCGCGGCCGCAAACGAGTTCAACGACGAGGCCCCCGAGGGCAGCCAGTGGGTCATCGCGGACGTCGCCGCCACCTACCTGGGCGAGGACACCGGTTCTACCTTTGAGCTCAGCTTTGACTACGTCACCGCCGACGGCACTGTGGTGGGCGCTCACGACTCGTTCGTGATGGGCCTGGAGCCCGACTTCGACTCCCTCGCAGAGCTGTACACCGACGCCACCGAGGACGGCCGCATCGCGTACCTGGTGCCCGACTCCCTGGATGGCCTCATGCGGGTGACGCCCGGCCTCTTTGGCGACGACGTGTTCTTCGCGCTGCCAACGCAGTAGCGGTCCCACGCGGGGGGACATGGCCGGGTGGTGCCGCTGAGGGCGCTACCCGGCCATGCAGCGCGAGAACGGGGCCGACGGGCCTACGCCTCGATAAGAATCGTCATGGGGCCGTCGTTCACGAGTTCAACGTCCATCATGGCGCCAAAGACCCCCGTACCAACGGTGAGCCCGCGGGCTCGGAGCGCATCGACCACGGCCTCCACCAGGGGCTCCGCGACGGGCCCGGGCGCGGCGCCGTTCCACGAGGGCCGGCGGCCCTTGCGCACATCCGCGTACAGGGTGAACTGGGACACCACAATGACGGGGGCACCCACGTCCGTTGCGGACTTTTCGTTGTCCAGGATGCGCAGCTCAGCGATCTTGCGCGCAATCGTCTCGACCTGGTCCGCGCCGTCGTCGTGGGTGGCGCCCACCAATGCGACGAGTCCTTGCGTCGTGAATGAGGCCGTCACGGCGCCGTCCACCGTGACGGAAGCGCGTTTGGCGCGCTGCACGACCGCGCGCACGGGCCCTACCAGCCGCCCTGATTCATGCGGTTGCGGCCCTGAGGCGGCCCTCCATACTGTGACACCTTTGGCCGCACGTCGACGAAGTAGACGATGACGGCCACGACGGCAGCGATCCCGAGAATGCCGCCAATGCCCCCGCCGGTGCCCAGCGGCCACGGCAGCGCGAGGAACGCCACGACGGTCGCGGCGGCAAGAATCACGACCCACAACGTCTTGGATTGCTTGCCCGCGGCTTGGAAGGCGGAGTTGGGACGGCGGGCCGCGTCGATGAGACCCCAGATGGCGCCTACGAAGGCGGCCGTCGACAGGGCGAACACGATGAGCTGCTGCAAAGTGCCGAACATGACTTCCCTTGACTGTCGAGTGCGATCAGACTCACGCCAGTGTAGGGGGAAGGACAGTCAGGCCCTCCGCGTGCGCCGCAGCGGCGAGGCCCCGGTCCCACGCGGCGAACACCGGGTCGGCGTCTCTCAGTTGCAGGGCGCTCGCGAGGTGTAGCGCGTCCCCTGCCCGCAACGGCCGTCGGTCTGCGAGGTCACCGCTCAGCGCCGCGACGTCGGATGCGACCTCAATGGTGGCCAGCGACGGCCACAGTTCGTCCCATCTGGCCCGTGCCTGCCCTGCGGGGGCGGCATCGAGGCGGCCTATGCGCTCGGCAGCGCCCAGCACCGCCCGCACTTCGGCGTCGGCGATTCGGGACGTGACCACGGCATCGGCCCGCTTCCACAGCGCGACGGCCAGGGGTGAACCCGTCTCCAGGACGCACAGCTTGACCAGGGCGGACGTGTCGAAATAGACCAGCGCCACCGTTTACCTCCGCAGCCGGCCCAGGAGGCTGGACAGGGCGTCCTTCGCGGCCTCCGCCTCCGGCAAGCGAGGCACGGCGCGCGACTGGGCAGGTGGGGTGAGAACGCCGTCGGCTTCGAGCTGTGCCAGCAACGTGGAGGACTCCACTCCACCCAAGCGCGCAATAGGCGCGCCCCGCTCGGTGATGACGACCTCGTCACCTGCCTTCACGGCTTCGAGTGCCCGTGTCAGGTCTTTTCGCAGCTGCGTCACTGTGAGTTCCACGCCTCCCACCGTAACCCCGCCGTTACCGACGGGCGCGGCAGGCGCGCGACGGGTTACGCCGGAATGTCGCCGCCGTCAGCTGCGCAACCCTTGCCCATCAGCAGCCCCTTCATGGTGGGGCCGGGCTTGTCGGGACGGTCGGCGGAGAAGCCATCGGCGTTCACAATCAGCTCCTGGCTCGCCGCGAGCAACCCACCATCGGAGGGCACCGTGACCACCGCGGAAGGGTCGACCGAGCGCTTGAGAACGGCCAGCGCGATCGGGCCATACTCATGGTGGCGCGCGACGGACGTGACCCGCCCAACCACCTTGCCGTCCTCGCCCATCGTGACGTCTGCGCCTAGATCAGGCACCACGTGTGCGGACCCGTCCAGGTGCAGCATCGTGAGGCGACGCGGCGGCCGGCCCACGTTATGGACCTTGGCGACGGTCTCTTGGCCGCGGTAGCAGCCCTTGTGGAGGTGCACGCCCGTGCGGAGCCAGTCCAACTCGTGCGGCAGCGTGGTCTCGTCGACCTCGGTCGCGGCGCGGGGGCGGTGTGCGGCGATCCGCTCCGCCTCACTCGCCCACGTTCCGGCCAGCATCCACCCTGCGGCAAGGCGGGCCTCGACCTCCGACTCGATGTCCTCCCGGGGCACCAACACCAGACGCCAGGCCCGCTCGGAGCCGGGGTGGGTGGCGGTCGGGTCGGCGCTGTAGGTGGTGCCGCCGGCACTGATGTGTGGCCACGGGTCCACCCAGGTCACGGGCTCACCGGCTGCGGCTGGCGCGGACACGGCCTCGCCGAGCGCGGCCCACTGCTCCGTGACGTCCGCCACCTCGACACGCAACATAAACCTCATGCGGTCCAGGAACGTGGCCAAGGCTGGCGCGGTCTCCGAGATGAGCCAGGCAGTCTCGCCGTCATCCACAATCCCTGCGACGTGCTCCACCCGGCCCTGCGGGGACAGGATCATCAGTTCGCTCGACTCGCCGGGTTGGAGGGACGCGACCTGCTGGGTCGTGAGGGAGTCCAGCCACGTGAGTCGGTCGGGACCGGTGACGGTCACTACGCCCAGGTGTGATTGGTCGACGACCGCCCGCCCGCCAGCGAGGGCGCGCTGCTCCGCGGTGGGGTCACCGTAGTGCCAGGCGACGCCGGCGTCTGGGCCCGCGGCCTCGACCGCGCCGTGGTGGGTCAACAAGGGGGAAGTCATGGCTGGGGAACGCCTCCAAGGGTGAAGAGATTCCACCCAGGCTACGTGCCTGCGCGGTTAGGACTCGACGCGCGTGAGCCGGGCGCTCAGGTAGGACTGCAGCTCCTGCCCAAAGGCAGCGAGGTCCCACGCCCACATCAGCTCGCCCTCGACCAGGCCGTACATGCGGGTGGCGCCGCGCACCTCGGGTCCGGACTCGGTGGCGGCCGCGAACCGCGTTGCCATATCGATGCGTCCGTTGCCAACGGCGCCCATGTAGCAGGTCAGCACCCCTGAAGCCTCCGTCATGACGATCTCAAGGGGGTGCTGGAAGTCCTGCAACTCGACGCCCTCGGGCGCCTGGGGCGCTACGCGCCAAAATCCGGACTCGACGCTCCACACCTGGCCAGCATCGTCACCCTCGCCCCGCAGCCACGTGGTGCAGTTGTACGTGAGGTAGGGGCCGCCGTCGTGGTCGAACTCGATGTCTTGGAGGATCTCTACCTTGGGGATGCCGGGGTATTCAATCTCCCCATGGCCCTGCCAGTGGCCCACGAGCCACGCCAGGGGGTAGGCCTCGGGCGCCATGTCGTCGGGAATGGTGAACGTCAACGTCGAGGACTCCTCAGCAGACGCCAGGCGACGATGCCAGACGTCCAAGCCGCGCCGCCGAAGGCAAGCACAGCGAGGGCCGTGAAGACAGCTTCCAATGCAGTCATAGTGTGCCCAACTTTACTACGGCTTGTGCGGTGGTCGGCAAGGCCGCGTGTTCACGCCGCGCGAGTGGTGGCCTTGCGCACCGCGAGGTAGATCTCGCAACCAAGGCAGAACCCAAAGACGGCGTTGAGGAAGGAAGCCACCAGGACCATCGCGGCGAAGATCATGTAACCAACTCCCACGCCGGCCAGACCGAGGACGAGGGCGAGCAGCGACATGGCGAAGCCCATCTGCTGGGCAAACCGGGGAGGACGGAAGGACTCGGTCTCGTGGGGAGGGCCGATTCGCGGACGCACCAGGCGCGAGAAGAGCCAGGACTGCGCTGTGGCCTGGGGGCCAACGATGGCGCCGGGCGCGAACAGCACGGCGAGGATGGCCATGGTGACCAGTCCGAGGGTGCTGGCGCCGGCGATCACCGCAATCAGCGCGAAGGCGAGTGTGACGGCCGCACCGAAGCGGACGCCGCGCGGGTCAACCTGGCGGTCCTGAACGGCGGGGGCGGAATCAGTCATGAGGGTTCCTTGGTCTCGATGGTGTGCTCGGGTCTAGATGGCGTACTCGGTGCCGGCGGAGTCAACCTCGGCGAGTGCAGCCCGTGCTTGATCGGGGGTGGGGGCGCCGTCCATGCGCGCGACGACAAGACCGTCGCCGTCGAGGACGAGCGTGGTGGGGGTGCGCATGATGTCGAAGCGGCGAGCGAGGTCCAAGCGCTGCGAGGCATCGATGTCGATGTGCACCACGTGCGGCTGCTCGCCGGCAATGGTCGTGAGCAGGCGCGCTGCGCCAGGGCATTTGGAGCACATGGGCGTCGAGAACTGCACAAAAGTCGCGTAGTACCCGCGAGTGGCGCCCAACTGCTCACTCGTCACGGCATCGGCCCGCTCCACGTGCTGCACGCGCCCTTGACGGCGTTGCCACCACCAATAGAACGCGCTCGCGACCGCGAGCAGCACGAGCACCACCAGTGCATTGACGAGCATGGAACCCTCCACAGCGGGCTACGCGCCGACGAGCAGGACGCCGCCGACGTACACAAGTACTCCTGCAGCAAGAACAGGGGTGACGCCCGAGGCTATTCCCGCCCAGACGTCGATGGGGCGTGGCTCACGGCGCGACAGCTCATTCATCAGCACCACCGACCCACCCGCGACAACGCCCACCACGGTGCCCGCGTACCAAGGCATGGAGTCGAAGGCGAATGCGAGACCGGAGCCTGTGGCTGCGCCCGCCAAGAGGGCGAGCACTGCGTTGACGTTGCCGCTGGAGGTGAGGACGGATGCGACGGCCGCCACCGCCAGGGCGGCAGCGGCGGTGACGACCAAGTCCTCGGCTCCCGCGGTGCGGTTCGCGGCTACCCACGCGGCCCCAGTCGCGGTGATCGCGCCGCCTGCCGCGGTCGCGGCGACGCCGGTCACCGCACGCCCGCGCGGGGAGGGGAAGAACAC
The DNA here is from genome assembly GCF_000975155.1 of Demequina globuliformis. GTDB lineage: Bacteria > Actinomycetota > Actinomycetes > Actinomycetales > Demequinaceae > Demequina > Demequina globuliformis. Next base: position 944,517 of record NZ_BBRG01000001.1, on the reverse strand, counting down.
TTCTGTGAGGAGCGCTGCGATAGTGATGGCGGCGATCGCGACCACCATGTAGCGCAAGTACGGCTCCGTGCGGCCAATCACGACCGAGCCCAACGCGATGAGCGAGCCCGCCCCGATCACGGCCGTGCTGACCCAGGTGTGCGCGACGCGCAACAAGCGCGGCCACCCCACTGCCATGACGAGCATGATGACGGCCACGCCCAACGCCAGCCAACGGGTGCCCAAGACGCCGGTGCCAGCGACGACAGCAGCCGCGACAGCGGTGATCGACGCGCGGGTCGTGGGATTCATGGGGTTTAGTGTCTCAGAGTTCGTGCCGCTACAGTAAAAGCCATAACGGAGGGCGCACGATGGCTGACCTACTAGTGCTGACCCCGTCACCAGACGGGGCAGATGAGGTGTTGCCTGCGCTCGGGCTCCTGTCGCACCGCGTGAGAGCGCTCCCACCAGACCCGACCGCGATGCTCGACGCGTTCGATGCCGACGTCCTGATCGTCGACGGCCGGCACGACCTTGCGCAGGCGCGCTCCAACTGCAAGTTGGTCCAGGTCACCGGCGTCACCGCGCCCATGTTGCTCGTCTTGCGTGAAGGCGGCCTGTCGATCGTCAACGCCGACTGGGGCGCTGACGACGTGGTGCTTGCGGACGCGGTTCCCGCTGAAGTCGAGGCGCGCATCCGCCTCCTCATGGGGCGCGCGAGCCAGGAAGACCCGCTCGAGAAGGCCGTCGAGTTCTCCTCAGGCGAACTCACCGTCGACGTCGGTGGCTACACCGCCCGGCTTAAGGGCGTGCCGCTCGACCTCACGTACAAGGAGTTCGAGCTCCTCAAGTACCTCATGCAGCACCCCGGTCGCGTGTATACGCGTGATCAGTTGCTGCAAGAAGTGTGGGGCTTCGACTATTACGGGGGTACCCGCACCGTCGACGTTCACGTCCGCCGTTTGCGCGCCAAGCTGGGCGCCGAACACGAGCACCTCATCGGGACCGTTCGCAACGTGGGCTACCGCTTTGACCCGCCGCAGCCCAAGGCACCCAAGCCTGACCAGGCAGAATCGTCACCGCGATCACCCTCTAGGTAGGCTGTTCTCCGTTCACCCGTACCCCCCGAGCGAACGGACCCATCCATGGCCGGTAGCAGCCCCACGCGTCTCTTTTCGCGTCTGACTCCTTCGACTGAGCGCAATCTCGCGGACATCCTCCGCACCGAACGCGCGGGTGGCATCTTGCTGCTCATCGGCACGGTGATCGCGCTCGTGTGGGCCAACACCGCCTGGGCTGACTCCTACGAATCGCTGCGGGACTTCGAGTTTGGCCCCGAGTCGCTTCACCTGCACCTGTCCGTGGGAACGTGGGCCAAGGACGGCCTCCTCGCGATCTTCTTCTTTGTGGTGGGCCTCGAGCTCAAGCGCGAAATCGTGGCGGGTGAGCTCCGCAAGCCGTCGACGGCGATTGTGCCCATCGTCGCCGCCATTGGCGGCATGCTCGTCCCCGCCGCCTTCTACGTGGTCGTGAACCTCCAAGACGGCGGCTCCATGGACGGCTGGGCCGTGCCCACCGCGACGGACATCGCCTTCGCGATCGCCGTGCTCGCCGTTGTCGGCCGCTGGCTGCCTGCAGCATTGCGTGCGTTCCTGCTGACGCTTGCCGTGGTCGATGACTTGCTGGCGATCATGATCATCGCCGTGTTCTTCACCGACGAGGTTCAGTTCCTGTGGCTCGTGGCCTCGTTCGCCGTCATCTTGCTGTTCGGTTGGCTCGCACGCAAGGGCATCACGTACTGGTGGGTCATGATCCCGCTGGGCGTCGTGGCCTGGGCCATGATGCACGCCTCCGGTGTCCACGCGACCATCGCCGGTGTGGCGTTGGGTCTTATGGTTCCCGCCATTGCACGCAAGGGCGAGAAGCACTCCATGGCGGAGCACTGGGAGCACCTGTGGCGCCCCGTGTCCGCGGGCATCGCCGTGCCGGTCTTCGCCCTCTTTGCGGCGGGCGTGACCATCAACTCGGAGACCATCTCCGTGGCCGTGAGCGACCCGGTCGCGCAGGGTGTAGTGGCCGGCCTGGTGCTGGGCAAGCCTCTGGGCATCCTGGCCGCGACCTTCCTTGTTGCGACCTTCACGAAGGCCAAACTCGATCGCGGACTGTCCTGGTGGGACGTGCTCGGAATGGGCTCGCTCGCTGGAATCGGCTTCACAGTGTCGCTGCTCATTGGCGAACTGGCCTTTGACGGTGAGCGCGTCGAGGAAGTGAAGATGTCGGTGCTGTTCGCGTCGCTGGCGTCCGCGCTGATCGGTGTGATCATCCTCGTGTGGCGCGACCGCTACTACCGCAAGCTGTACGACCTGCGTTCGACCCCGCTCGACGACGACCTTGCCCAGGCGCTGGCGAATAAGCACGGGCGCAAGGCGGAGGAGATCGACGTGGTCGACCTGCACCGCGAGGGTGAACCAGAAGATGTGCCAGGACCCGGCGACCAGCACCCCAACCCTGGGCCCGAGGCCAAGGCCGACAACCCTGGCGGCGATCAGAAGTAGGCGGACGGGGACGCGGCGAACGGTCGCGTCCCCGCCCCCACGTCTGGCTATGTAGCCGGGCGAACCTTCGCTCCGGGCGCGCTCGCGCACATCGAAGCAATCTCGCACTCGCCGCACTCGGGCTTGCGTGCCTTGCAGCGGCGGCGTCCGTGGAAGATGACGCGGTGGGACCACAGCGTCCACTCGCGGCGCTCAATGAGGGCCATGAGTTCGCGCTCCACGACCACAGGGTCCTCGTTCACCGTGAGGCCTAACCGCCGGGCGAGACGTCCCATGTGGGTGTCGACGGTGATTCCCGGCACGTCGAAGGCGTTGCCGAGCACCACGTTGGCGGTCTTGCGCCCCACGCCGCGTAGCGTCACGAGGTCCGTGAGTTTGCCTGGCACCTCGCCGTCGTACTTCTCCGTGAGGTCGCGCGACAGTCCCAAGAGCGATTCAGCTTTGGCGCGGTAAAACCCGGTGGGCTTGATCAGAGCCTCGAGGCGGTCCCGGTCGGCGGCGGCCATAGCTGGGGCATCGGGGTACACGGCGAACAGTCCGGGCGTGACCTGGTTGACGCGGACGTCGGTGCATTGAGCGCTCAGCACGGTCGCGACGAGTAGTTGGAACGGCGTCTCGTAGTCCAATTCGCAGTGCGCGTCAGGGTAGACCTCCGCGAGAGCGCGGTTCACGGCGCGGGCACGGCGGGTGAGCGACACGGGCGGCGCCTCCATGTCTGCGGTGGCGACGGTGAGCGGAGTGCGAGAAGCCATGCCTCAAACCCTAGGCGACCCTCAAGGGCGGCACCGCATTGGCCGATATTGCCAGTGGTGAAGCGCCGCGCTTGACCGCGAGTCCTCGGAGGTGATTGTTGGCCGCGCACGATGCTGTGATCGCACACTTGCGCCACAGTCGCAAAGAGATGCGCCGCGAATTGGCTCGCGTGCGATGGTGGCGTCGCCTGGTCCAGGCCCGTAAGGACTTGGAGATAGCGCAATTGGCCGACGCCGACGAACTCGACCGCCTGGGTTTGGCCGATGCCTGGGAGGCGTTGGCAGCGGACGCTCCCACGAGCACGGAACTGGCGGGCTCGGTATGGCCCGAGCCTCCGAGTGCGACACCCAGCAGCGTGGAGACCCTCGTTGCGTTGGATAGCCGACTAGAGTCGTACGAGACGCGAGTGGAAGAGAACCTGGAAGCGGTGACAGCACAGATGGTAAAGGCGCTGGGTGAGCAGCATCGAGCGAAAGCTCAGAGTGGCCGCCATGCCTGACGCGACGCGCGAGGAACAGCTCCTGCGATCGTCGCCTCTGCTGGGCGGCATGGACGCCGCGAGCGCGCACGCGTTGATCGAGCGCATGGAGCGCATGGAGTTGCCGCGAGGCGACGTGATCTTCAGCGAGGGCGATGAAGGCTCGGCGATGTTCATCATCGTCAAGGGCAAGGTGAAGCTCGCCCGCACTGCCCGCGATGGACGCGAAAACCTGTTGGGGCTGCTTGGTGTGGGCGACATGCTCGGCGAGTTGTCCGTGTTTGATCCCGGCCCGCGGGTGGCGCGCGCCCACGCCGTTGAGGACACGGTCGTGTATGAGCTTCCCAAGGAGGAACTCGACGAGTGGCTCGCTGGCCACCTCGAGATGGGTAGCCACCTCAACCGCGCCCTGGCGCAGCGCATTCGCCGCCTGTCCAACTCGATGGCGGACCTCGTGTTCTCCGATGTCCCCGGTCGTGTCGCGAAGGCGATCCTCGACCTCGGCCACCGGTTTGGCCGCATGGAGCGCGGCCATGTGACCGTGCGTCACGGCCTCACGCAGGAAGAACTTGCGCAGTTGGTCGGTGCCTCGCGCGAGACGGTGAACAAGGCGCTCGCCGACTTCGCCGGTCGCGGGTGGATCGACGTGCACATTGGCGCGGTAGACGTGTACGAGCCCGAGCGCCTCCGCGCCCGCTCTCGCTAACCCCGCCGCGCCCGCACCTCCCCCGCCAAATGGCTCCATTTGGCTGTTTTGGGCAGCTAAAACAGCCATTTCGTGCCACTTCACCGGTGCTCGGCGTGCCACCTCACCGGCGCTCGGAGTGCCACTCACGGCGTGATGACTGCAGCAGCCCACGTACCCGTGCCGCCGGGAAGCGACCCGGGCATCGGCCCTAGGAAGCCGAGCGCACCTGCGCGATCATCTCGATCTCTACGGGAGCGCCGAGCGGCAGCGAGGCGACCCCCACCGCCGAGCGCGCGTGGCGACCGGCCTCGCCAAACACATCAGCAAGAATCCCGCTCGCACCATTGATCACCGCAGGCTGCGCAGTGAACCCAGGCGCCGACGCCACAAATCCGGTGATCTTCACGATCGACTGGATGGAGTCGATGCCGCCGGCGGCCGAGGCCACGGCAGCAATGGCGTTCATGATGGCGGCGCGGGCACACTCCAGCGCTCGCTCGGGGCTCACGTCGCCCGACCGCTGACCCACGACCCCCACTGCGAGCAGTTCACCGTCGACCAGCGGCAACTGACCGGAGGTGTACACCAGGTCTCCGTGCACCTTCGCGGGCACGTAGGTGCCGACGGGTGTCGCGACCTCAGGCAGCGTGAGCCCTAGCGCTTCGAGACGGGCCCGTGCGCTCATGCCTTGGGTCGCTTAAGATAGGCCACCAGCCCCCCCGTGGGGCCGGTGATCACCTGGACCAGTTCCCAGCCGTCCTCGCCCCACTGGTCGAGGATCTGCTTGGTCACGTGGTCGATCAGCGGCACAGTGGCGTATTCCCAGGTCGTCATACGACGAGCGTATCGCGCGCGTGCCGGAAACGTTCCGGCACTCTGGAGCGTTACACGGGCAACGTAAGGTAGGTTCATGGGTTTTTTCACGTCTGACGACGCGCGCCGCGATGGCCGTGTGACTGTTGTGCAGCTCGCTAGCGCGCTGGTCGCATTCGTCGCCTTCTCCGTCATCGGCGGTTTCTTGATCGCCGGCATCGCGCTGCCCGCTGCGACCGTCGCGAGCTCCGCGGCGTCGGGTACCTCGGAACTCTTCGAGGAACTCCCGGCGGAACTTCAGGACGTGCAACTCCCTCAGCAGTCCAACATTTACGCCTCCGACGGCACCACATTGTTGGCGACGTTCTACGACCAGAACCGCGTCGTGGTCCCGCTTGAGGAAATCTCGCCGTGGATGCAGCAGGCGATCGTCGCCGTTGAGGACAAGCGCTTCTGGGAGCACAACGGCGTGGATGGCGAAGGCGTCATGTCCGCCGCATATACGAACCTCACCTCTGACTCCAACCCCGGTGCCTCGACCCTGACCCAGCAGCTCGTGAAGAACAAGCTCCGCACCGCTGCGGAAAACGCCGAGGACGACGAGGCAGCCGACGCCGCGACTGAGGTCTCGCTCGCGCGCAAGATCCGCGAGTGGCGCCTTGCGCTTGGCCTGGAAGAGAACCTCACCGAGTCACTGGGCAACGAGTGTTCCGGCGACAACCCCGGCGTGGACTGCGCGAAGGAGGAGATCCTCCAGCAGTACCTCAACATCGCGCAGTTTGGCCCCAACATTTACGGCGTCGAGGCTGCCGCGCAGTACTACTTCTCTAAGCCCGCGAAGGAACTTAACGCCGTCGAGGCCGCGACCATCGCCGGCGTGACCCAGAACCCGTCCCGGTGGGACCCCACCCGGACCTTCGACGGTGAAGACAACTACGAAGATGCAGAGAAGCGCCGCGACACGGTGCTGGGCACCATGCTCGAGCAGGACATGCTCACTCAGGCCGAGTTCGACGAGTATGAAGCGGTACCCGTGCAGGACACCCTTGACGTGTCCCGCCCGCTGTCGTCATGCGCCGCCTCGCAAGACGCTCCGTTCTTCTGTGACTACGTCACGAAGGTGATTGCCAAGGACGAGGTCTTCAACACTGACGACCAGAACGGCCGCGACCTGTTGCTGCGTGGTGGACTCGACATCGTCACGACCCTCGACATCGGTAAGCAGCGCATCGCGAACGAAGAGCTGTACGACTCCCTGCCTGCCGACGACCCCAACGGATTCGCGATGGCCATGGTCGCGCTGGAGCCGTCCACGGGTGAGATCTTGTCGATGGCGCAGAACCGCATCTTTGACCCGTCCGCGGAGGCGGAGAACTCCACGTCGATCAACTACGCAGTCGACCGCGAGTGGGGTGGCTCGAAGGGATTCTCCCCGGGATCGACCTTCAAGACCGTGATCCTCGCCAACTGGCTGGAGACAGGTCACTCGCTCAACCAGTACGTCTCCGGCCGCCAGCAAGAGTGGACCAGCGAGAACTGGACGGAAACGTGTGAGGGCCCCGTGCTCGTGGGGCAGAAGCCATGGAAGCCAGGCAACGTCGACGCCGACAACCGCGGCCAGATGACCGTAATGAAGGCCACGGCAGACTCGATCAACACCGCATACGCGGCGATGGCAAGCCAGCTGGACCTGTGTGACGTGCGTGACACCGCTGAGGCGATGGGCTTTGAGCGCGCCGACGGCGCCGACTTTGAGCTGGTGCCTTCCTCCGTGCTGGGACCGCAGAACTCCTCGCCGCTGACCATGGCCGGCATCTACCAGACCTTCGCCAACGACGGCATCCACTGCGAGCCGCTCGCGATCAAGTCGATCACCGATGCTGAGGGCAATGAACTCGACGTTCCCCAGCCTGACTGCCGCCAGGCCATCTCGAAGGAGGTCGCCGACGGCGTCACCTACGCGATGCAGGGCGTGATGACGGAAGGCTCAGGGCGGTTCTTCCCGCTCGAGGACAGCCGCCCGGCAGCTGGAAAGACGGGAACGGCCAACAACAACAAGCACACCTGGTTCGCGGGCTTCACGCCTGACTTGGTGTCCGTGTTCTGGCTCGGCAACCCCGATGAAGACGTGGAGCAGCAGTTCGTCACCATCAACGACCGTTGGTACAACTACGTGTACGGCTCCACGATCGCCGGTCCTACCTGGTCCGACTTCATGAGCCGCGCGCTTGACGGCACCGAGATCTCTGACTTCGACGAGCCGACCGACGAGATCCTCAACGGCGTTCCCGTCCGCGTACCGTACGTGACCGACTCGACCGAGTGGTGGGCACGCAAGGTCGCCAACGAGAGTGGCTTCCAGATCTCTGTGTCCGACTCCCGGGTCTACGCGCCCAATGTCGAAGAGGGCACGGTCATGACGCAGTCGCCTGGATCCGGCGCCATGATGACCCCCGGCACGACCATCACCATCCAGCTGTCGACCCAAAGCCGGCCCAGCTGGTGGACCAAGTGGCCAGAGGGCTGGGACAAGTCCGAGGCGCCAAGTGACTACTGGGGCAGCTCGTGGCCTCCGGCTGAGTTCTCCTCCAACCCGCCCGAGGGCTGGGTTGAGGAAGAGGAGGACAAGGGCAAGCAGTGCGCCGACGACAGCGACTGGTGGAACGAAGACACCAACGAGGCCTGCCCGCTGCCTGGCGGTAACGGTAACGGGAACGGCAACGGCAACGGTCGCGGCAACGACGATGACTAGCGGGGTGGTCGCCACCCCCGCCTGCACACCACGAAAGGGTGATCGATGAAGCGCGCCGCTACCGCGGTTGGTCTCGCTGCTTCCGGGGCACTCGCCTGGGGATTGGTGGAGGCTCAGTCCTTCACCGTGCGCCAGGTGTCGGCTCAGGCGCTGGCTCCTGGCAGCCGGCCAGTGCGCATCCTGCACCTGTCCGACCTCCACATGACGCCGGGCCAGCGCCGCAAGGTTGAGTGGGTGCGCGACCTTGCGCACTTCCGCCCCGACCTCGTGATCAACACGGGCGACAACCTCGCGCACCTGGACGCGGTCCCCGCAGTTCTGGACGCGATGGAGCCCCTCCTCGACTTCCCGGGGGTGTTCGTCCACGGCTCGAACGACTACTACGCGCCACGACCCAAGAACCCCTTCACGTACTTCACCGCACCCACCAAGGTTCGGGGAGACGAGGCGGAGCACGACATCGAGCGCCTCACATCCGGCATGACAGGGGCAGGCTGGCTCGACTTGAACAACGCGCGCGGCGAGTTGACGGTCATGGGGTCGCGCCTGACCTTCGTGGGCCTCGACGATCCCCACCTGGAGCGGGACGCGATTCCCGCGCCCGAGCCTGACCGTGGCGACCTTCGCATTGGCGTGACACACGCTCCGTACCTGCGTGCTCTGGGCGCGCTGCACGGTGACGGGGCCGATGTCCTGATTGCGGGCCATACGCATGGTGGCCAGGTCTGTGTGCCCGGCATGGGTGCGCTGGTCACGAACTGTGACCTGGACACGTCCCGTGCCTCGGGTCTGCACGGGTGGCCCGGGCCGCGTCCCGACGCCCCCGGCGGCGAGGACAGCGCGTGGCTTCACGTGTCCGCGGGGCTCGGCACGTCGCCGTACGCCCCGGTGCGCTTCGCGTGCCGTCCGGAGGCGACGATGCTCACGCTGCTACCGCGCGGTTAGGCGGCCCGCCGTGAATCAGGTATCCTGGCACGGCTGAATTTCGGGGTGTGGCGCAGCTTGGTAGCGCGCGTCGTTCGGGACGACGAGGTCGCAGGTTCAAATCCTGTCACCCCGACCAAGAGAAGGGCCGATGCTCGGGTGACCCGGGCATCGGCCCTTTTTCGCCAAGTGGCTCCATTTCGCTGTTTTTCGCGAACGAGACAAGCATTTTCTTCCACCTCGCAGCGGCTTCCGCACTACCGTCGGGCTACGACCGGGGCGCTAGGCGTGCCCCAAGAGAGGTGGGGATCGTGGAGAAGGCGGCGAAGTCATGCTTGTGGGCGGCGCTCGGAGCGCTTGCATTTGGAGTCGTGGCGCAGGCGGCCACCACCCCCATCACGAATTGGATGTTTGGCGACTGGCTGTTGGACTGGGAAGCGGTGCCCGGGTGGTACTACGTGGCCAGCGCAGTGACCTGGATGCTCGCTACATTCCCGCTGATGCTCAGTGCCGCCTTGGTCGCGGCCGCCATCATTATCAATACGCTTGGGCCACGCATCGGTCAGGTCGTCCAGGGTCACCAGTGGGGGCAGGCGCGGGAGACCGGCGAGGTGTCAGCGAGCACCGGGAGCGCGCACGGCCGCCCAGACGCCGCCACCTTCGCGGAACGCAGCCTGTACGAGCCGAACGCGTAGTGCGAATGTGTCGACGAACGCGCGAAACGGAGCACAGGCCGCCAACTTTGATCGTGTATGGCGGCCGGTGCTCCATTTCAGGCTCCGATGAGCAGCAAGCAGGGATGAGCGGCGCGAAGAACGCCGGAATGCGTCGGCATCAGCGAGATGGAGCCATCTGGCGGTAGGCGCTGCGGATGTGATCGCGGGTGTCGACCGGCGGCGATGCCACGATCGACACCTCCCAAGCCGGCCGCTCGCCCGTGAGCGCCCACGCCGCCTGGACAGTGGCGCCAAGGGCGACGTACTCGGCGGGCTCGGGCACCTCGACCGGCGCGTCGAACACCTGCGCCGCAATGGTCTGCACGGCCTCGTTCTGAGCCGCACCGCCGACCAGGAGCAGGCGCTGAGGCGACAGGCCCTGCTCGCGCACCGCGTCGAGGCCGTCCGCCAAGCCGCACAGCATGCCCTCAATCGCCGCCCGCGCCAGGTTCTCACGGGTGGTCGATGCCAACGTCAGGCCCGTGAGCGATGCGGTCGCATCCGGGAGGTTGGGCGTGCGTTCGCCTTCGAAGTAGGGCACGAGCACCGCGCCGCCTGCGCCGGGCTCGGCGTCGAGCGCAAGCGCGCCGAGCTCATCGTGAGTCACCCCGAGCACCCGTGCAAACGCATCAAGCACGCGCGCCGCGTTGAGGGTCGCCACCAACGGCAGGAATGCCCCCGAGGCGTCGGCGAATCCGGCCACGACCCCACTCGCGTCGCGCGCCGGCTCAGCTGACACCCCAAAGACCGTGCCGGACGTGCCGATCGACACCACCACGTCACCGGTCACGGCCCCAAGCCCCAGCGCCGCGCCCGCGTTGTCACCTGCACCGGGGCCCACCACAACATCGGCGCCCTGTGGCTCGAGCCCGCTGATGCCGCGCCCGGCCTGCTGCGATGGCCCCAGGACACGCGGGAGGACGCAGTCGTGTCCCAATGCCGCGACAAGCAGCTCGCGGTCGTACTCGCCGGTGGCGGGGTTCCAATAGCCGGTGCCGGATGCGTCGGACCGGTCCGTCGCGAGTTCATCGAGAACCGGACCCAGCGGCGATTCGTCAGCGGGTCCGTAGCCGCGCAGGCGCCACGTGAGCCAGTCGTGCGGGAGCGCCACAGCAGCGACGCGCGCCGCATTGTCTGGCTCGTTGTCACGCAGCCAGCGCAGCTTCGTGGACGTGAAGGAGGCGACCGGCACCAGCCCCGTGCGCTCGACGAGCGATTCGGCGCCGTACTCAGCGATCAGGTCCTCGGCTGCGCCGGCGGAGCGGGTGTCGTTCCACAGCAGCGCGTCCCGCACCACTCGTCCATCGGCGTCGAGCGCAACCATGCCGTGTTGCTGGCCGCCCACCGAGATGGCCGCGATGTCGCCTAGGCCGCCGGCGTCCGCGGCCGCCGACTGAAGCGCCTCCCACCATGCGGCGGGATCCACTGCCGTGCCGTCGGGGTGCGAGGCACGGCCCGTGCGCACCACCTCGCCGGTGTCGAGGTCGCGCACGACCACTTTGCAGCTTTGGGTCGAGGAGTCGACTCCGGCGACGAGCGTCATCGCGCGTCCTTTCGTAAGGAAATGAGGCGAGCCGATGCTCGGGTGGGGCCCGTACGGACCCCACCCGAGCATCGGCCCTAGGAGGAGTTAGCCGCGGGCGCCCATCAGGTGCTCCGAGGCGAGCTGCTGGAGGCGGACAAAGCCGAAGCCGTTGCCGCCAAAGTACGCGTCCGCATTGAAGTCTTCGAAGGCGGAACGGTCAGCGAGCAGGTCGTTGTACGACTCGCCCTCGCCCAGGGTGGGCTGGCCGAGCTCGAGGACCTTGGCCTCCTGCAGCGCCTCCTGGACCTCGGGGTCCGCGCGGAACGCCGCCGCCCGCTCCTTGAGCAGCAGGTACATGGACATGTTGGCGCGCACGGACTCCCACACGCCCTTGCTGTCTTCTGTACGCGAGGGCTTGTAGTCGAAGTGGCGGGGGCCGTCGTAGCTGGGCCCGCCGTTGGGGCCGCCGTGCTCAAGCAGGTCTACCAGCGAGAACGCGTTGTGGAGGTCGCCGTGGCCGAACACGAGGTCCTGGTCGTACTTGATGCCGCGCTGGCCGTTCAGGTCAATGTGGAAGAGCTTGCCGTGATACAGCGCCTGGGCAATGCCGGCCGTGAAGTTCAGGCCAGCCATCTGCTCGTGACCGGTCTCCGGGTTGAGGCCCACCAGCTCGGGGCGCTCAAGGGAGTTGATGAAGGCGAGAGCGTGGCCCACCGTGGGCAGCAGGATGTCGCCGCGGGGCTCGTTGGGCTTGGGCTCAATCGCGAACTTGATGTCGTAGCCCTTGTCGGTGACGTAGTCGCCCAGCAGATTCACTGCTTCGCGGTAGCGTTCGAGAGCGGCGTGGATGTCCTTGGCGGAGTCGTACTCAGCGCCCTCGCGGCCGCCCCACATCACGAAGGTGGTTGCGCCCACTTCTGCGGCGAGGTCGATGTTGCGTAGCACCTTGCGCAGCGCGAACCGGCGCACATCGCGGTCGTTGGAGGTGAAGCCGCCGTCCTTGAACACGGGGTGGCTGAACAGGTTGGTGGTGACCATCTCGACCACCAGGCCCGTGTCGTCGCACGCGCCCTTGAGGTCGGCGATGGCCTTGTCGCGGTCGGCATCGGAGGAGCCGAACGGGAACACGTCGTCGTCGTGGAAGGTGATGCCCCAGGCGCCGGCGTCGGCCAGCCCGTGGATGGCCTCGACGGTGTCGAGGCGGGGGCGGGTGGGGCCGCCGAAGGGGTCCTGCGCCTCCCAGCCCAGGGTCCAGAGGCCAAACGAGAACTTGTCCTCGCGAGTGGGGGTGGGTGCCATGGCGGCTCTCCGATCATCGTCGATCATTATTTAAGTGATGGCAACAACATAAACCCGACGCGGATGCGTGTCAATCGGGCCGATGCCGGGGTGCAGTGCGCGTTCGGGGCGCCGCGGGGGTGGGGCGTGGCGTGCGTGTCGCTGTAAACGTTTGCGGTAGCCACAAAAGGTCGGAAGTAAGTAAAGTGTGCTTCATGGAACACGAGGCCACCGGCGCCGTCGCCGCTGAACGGGGATCGCGCAACGAGGCGACCCGGCAGCGCAACTTGGCTGCGGTCCTCACCCGGGTTCACCACGCGCCCGGCATCACGCGTGCGCAACTGACGCAGCAAACGGGCCTCAACCGCTCCACCGTGGGCGCCCTGGTGGGAGACCTCGTGGAGGCAGGTGCGGTGTACGAGTCCGCGACCGCCACGACGCGAGTGGGACGTCCGAGCCCCGCGGTGAGCCCGTGTGATGACAACACCGCGATCGCGGTCAACCCCGACGTCGACGGAATCGAGGTCGCGCTCGTCGCGCTCGGAGGTCGCGTGCTCGACTCCCGCATGACCGAGGTCACGGCGACGATCACCGCGCGCGACGCCATCGCCACGGCGGTATCGATGGCGCGGGACATCCTTACGGCGCACCCCGGCCGGACCGTATGGGGAGCGGGCGTCGCGATCCCGGGACTAGTGAACATCGCGGAACGCTCCGTGGTCCGCGCCCCGCACTTGGAGTGGCAATACGAGCCCTTTGGCGCAATGCTCCAGGAGGAGCTCCAGATGCCCGTGTGGGTTGAGAATGACGCGAAGGCGGGCCTCGTCGCTGAGTCGATCTTCGGAGCCGCACGCGGGGCCAGAAATGTGATCTACCTCAACGGATCCCCGTCCGGCATTGGCGGCGGCATCCTCGCGGGCGGTCGCCTCGTGGCAGGCGAGGACGGCTTCGCGGGCGAACTGGGGCACATCACCGTTGACCGCAACGGCATCGCATGCCACTGCGGGCGCATCGGCTGCCTCGAGTCCGAGGTCAACATCCGCCGTCTCCGCGCCGCCGCCTCTGTCGACCGTTTTGGCCCCGGCGGCCTGGCTACTCGGCTCGCCCAGTCGGATTCGCCGGCGCTCGAGGCAGAGGCCGGTCGCCAGGCAGACATCCTCGCGCGCGGGATCGCGAACATCGTGTCTGTGCTCAACCCAGGCATGGTCGTGCTGGGCGGATTCCTTGGGGACCTCCTCGACTTCCGTCACGATGAGATCGTGAGCGGGGTCGCCAAGCACGCCTTCGATCCCATGGCTGACGGGCTCGAGATCGCCCGAGCCGAACTAGGCAACGACCGCATCGCCGTCGGCGCCGCCGAGGCCGCATTCCGGCCTCTCCTCGCCGACCCGTTGAGAATGCTCACCGACGCGAACGCCGCCGGCGCCACGCGCGCGCTGCTGGCATAGTCGCCCGCGTATCCCCTGGCAGAGCGGCGCGGACCGCTCGCAACGCGCAGTGCACAAGAGTCTCAGGGAAATGAGAGACAATGAGCCGAGTGGGGGTGGGTGAGACCGATGGACCAAGGAGAGCCCATGACGAAGAAGCAGCCGGCAGGGTCGCACGCCAACGTGCGCGGTAGCCGCAATGAGTCGACGCGGCAGCACAACCTGTCACTGCTGTTGTCGATGGCGCATCACGACCCGGGCATCTCGCGCGCAGACATGACCCGCCTGACAGGGCTCAACCGCTCGACCGTGGGCGCGCTGGTGACGGATCTTGCCGAGGCCGGTCTGGTCCGAGAGGTATCCGCACTGTCGGGAACCGTGGGACGTCCCAGCCCGCGCGTCACTCCTGACCCCTCCCTGGCAGCGATCGCCGTGAACCCCGACGTCGACGCCATCGCGGTGGCGCTCGTGGGCATGGGTGGCGCCGTCCTGGCGCGGACCCGAGTCACGGTCCCGAGCCTGCCCACGCCCCAGCAAAGCATCGAGATCGCCGTCGACGCCGTGCGGCAACTGCGCGCGGCGCACCCTGAGGTCACCCGGATTGTGGGTGTAGGGGCGGCCGTGCCCGGGCTCGCGCAGCCCGCCGAGGGCCTCATCACGCGTTCCCCGCACCTTGACTGGCACGGCGTCGACTACGCAGGGATGCTTGCCGACGCCTTCTCCGCGCCGGCCTTTATCGATAACGACGCCAACGTGGGTCTTATCGCGGAGGCCGCGTTCGGCGCAGGCCGCGAGTTCTCGACCTACTTCTACATGAACGGCTCCGCTTCCGGCATCGGTGGCGCGCTGATTGCCGGCGGCACGGTGCTACGCGGTGCCGATGGCTACGCGGGCGAACTGGGCCACACCGTCGTCGATTCCGCCGGACCGCTGTGCCACTGTGGACGCCGCGGGTGCCTCGAGACGGAGGTGCAGTTCTCCCGCCTGAAGGCCGCCGCAGCGCCAACGGTCCTGGACTTCGCCAATATCGCTAGCGCGCTCGCTGACGTGGACGCCGGCCCCGTCGCCGCGGAGATTGACCGCCAGGTGGAGATGCTCGCCGGTGCGATCAGTTCCCACATGTCGGTGTTCAACCCGCAGGCGGTCATTCTTGGCGGGTTCCTTGCCGCGCTGTTTGAACGGCGCGGGGAGGTGTTGCGACAGCGCGTTGCGGACCTCGCCTTCACGCCGCTGGCCGACCGGCTTGTGCTCGCCAGCGATTCGCTCGGGGACGACCTCATGTTCGTTGGCGCCGCGGAGCTGGCCTTCGCGCCGCTGCTGGCGGACCCGTTGGCTGGCTAGGGGAATGTCAACGCGCCGGTTTGCTGCGCCGACAGCGTAAGTTCGGACTCCCTACAATCGAGGTCATGCCCGTCGCGTTGAGTGTGGAGTCGAATGCGGTGGTGCTGCGCGCCTCTCTCGGGGCCGCGCTCATTGCGACGATCGCAGCTTCCGCGCTGTGGTTTGGGCGTACAGATGCGTCCTTTCCATCCCGGTATCAGGCCGTGGAGAGCGAGGAGACGTCGGATATTCTTGCGGCTGCTGTCGAGTCGGGTCCGCAGCTGTACGAGGCCTACTCGTTGTCTCAAGCCGTTGGCGAGACGGCGCCCGGCGCGGTCATGGTCTTTCCGGACGGCGGTACGTTCCAACGTACTTGGACTGGAATGCGGCTTGCCGGGTACGGAAAAGCGGAGCGCGTCACTGCTGTAGACACACCTGCTCTCGAACTATGGGGACGCCTGGCTTTCACGGGAGATGAGGAGACCTACTCTGTGCCCGGACAGTGGGACATCATCCTCGACGCCGCAGGCTCGCACAGCGTCTTGGTGCATCTTGCGCCTACTACTTTGACGGACCCGGAGCTCGTCGTGGAAGCGCGTCTAATCGATCTCGGTATCGACGAGGGCTCGGAATGATTCTTGATTTGGCGAGCGTGACGGTGCTGTTCGCGACTGGGGCCTGCTTTGCCGTCGCTTCGAACGCCCGCGGGGCTCTACAAGCAGTCCTCACGGTCGTGTCTCAGGCCGTGCTCCTACCGGGAGTCGGATGGTTGCTCGTGGTCGCGCATCTCCCCGTGAACCACGGCACACTCGGCTTTGCAGTGTGCGCGTTGGGCGTCGGGGCACTTGGGTGGCGTCTGTGGCGCCATCGACACGAGAGCATAGGAATACGGCACCACGTTGCGTGGGCATGGTTGGCCCTCGCGTACGTGCTTACCCTCGTGGTGGCTTCAGTGGCGCGTTCGTTCCTGCTCTACAAGTGGTCGACAGACTCGCTCGCGTACCTCAATGTCACCGCCCTGTTGAACAATGACACCTACGTGGACACGATCTACCCGTTGTTCCTCGAAGAACGATTGGTAGGGGTAGCTCTCCTGCACTTGCCTGGCGCCCTGAGCGGGGAGTGGTTCTTTCACGCCGCGACACCGCTCACGTTCATGGCTGTCGCCGCTATGGGTGCATGGGCCATTTGGCGGGTCCTGAGCATGCGGGTGCGGCCGGCGGCAGCGCTCGGGGCCGCGGCGATTTTTGTCCTTGCCCTCGCGGCAACGAACCGGCTGGTGTTTACCGGTTTTTATGTCAACGGACACGCTACGGTTGCCTTGGCATTCATCGTAATTTGCGCGGGCGCGTGGGTCCTGGCGGAGGGGCTCGCCGGCCGTGAACTGGTGCCAGTCATGATCCTTGCCGGCGCTGCGGCGGTAGTTACCCGGCCAGACTCCATTGTCGCACTTGCGGTGTTGTTGTGTGCTTTTGCAACGCAGTCCGAGATTCCACGCCAAACGCGAGCACTTGTTCTGGCGGGTGTGGGTGCAAGTGCTGTGGCGTGGCAGAGTTATGTAGTGGCGTTGTGGGCGCTCCACGGCCCGGCCATGTCGATGCCCGCGGTTGTGTCCTGGTTCATTGCGGTTGGCGTGGTGGCGATGGCGGGACTGGCGCTGCTGCGTTGGCCCGCCCGCTTTCAAGTATGGATACTCGCAACCGGGGAATTTGGGTTGTGGGCGGTGGTGGCGCTCGCGACAGCGTTGACGACGGGCTTAGTTAAAGTCAGCGTGCTAGCCACCTGGGACAATCTGATCCGCAACGAGGGCGGATGGTTTCCCATGCTTCCCTTGCTGCCGCTCATCGTCGGTTTTGCAGTAGTGTGCCTGCGCCGCGCCACTACCCGTCCGCTCCGCTTCGCAGTGACGACCTTCTTTCCCGTCATGCTCCTTCTGGGGGTTGCGCGCGGCAGCGCCTACCGTGTGGGTGCGGGGGATTCACTTAACCGCGCGTGGGCTCACGTCGTGCCCACTGCCGTGGTGCTTGCTGTCGCGCTCATTGCCCTAGGTACTGCCCGGTACGTGCGAACGTCACGGCTCGTGTGCTTGACCGACAACGCTGGCTCCCGGGACACGCATCTATGAGCGAGCGCCACAGACGGCCGCCATTGGTCAGGAGTCTCACGCTTCCGCGCCGCCTGCCCGGTTGAGCGGGCGGCGCGGAAGCGTGAGGCCTGAACGCGGTTAGCCCGCGATCTTCGCGGCCACGAGCTCCGCTACCTGAATGGCATTGAGCGCCGCACCCTTGCGCAAGTTGTCACCCACGATGAACAGCGCGAGGCCGCGACCGTCATCGACTCCCTGGTCGACGCGGATGCGACCCACGTACGTCGAGTCCTTGCCCGCGCCCTTGAGCGGCGTGGGGACTTCTTCTACCTCGACGCCGGGGGCCTGAGCGAGGAGCTCGTAGGCACGCGCGGGGGACAGGGGGCGCTCGAACTCGGCGTTGATGGACAGCGAGTGGCCAGAGAACACGGGGACGCGCACGCACGTGCCGGACACCCGCAGCTGGGGCAGGGCGAGAATCTTGCGGGACTCGTCGATGAGCTTGCGTTCCTCGACGGTCTCGTTCGAGTCGTCCTCGACGTAGCCGCCAGCCAGGGGCAGCACGTTGAAAGCGATCGGCTCGGTGTAGGCGGCAGGCTCGGGGAACTCCACAGCCTCACCGTCGCGAGCGAGGCCCTCTGCGCCGTCAATCACGGCGCGCGCCTGTCCAGCGAGTTCGGCCACACCAGCGACGCCCGAGCCCGACACTGCCTGGTAGGTCGAGACCACCAGTCGGGTGAGCCCGGCCTCCTCGTGCAACACCTTGAGGGTCGGCATGGCCGCCATGGTGGTGCAGTTGGGGTTGGCCACGATGCCCTTGGGGATGTCGTTCAGTGCCTCGGGGTTCACCTCAGACACCACGAGCGGTACGTCGGGGTCCGAGCGCCACGCGCTCGAGTTGTCCACGACGATCGCGCCGGCGGCAGCGAACTTGGGGGCGTACTCCTTGGACGGGCCGCCGCCAGCGGAGAAAATCGCGATGTCGATTCCCGCGTAGTCCCCTGAAGCGATGTCCTCGACGGTGACATCTGCGCCCAGGTGCTCCAGCGTGGTGCCGGCCGAACGTGAGGAAGCGAAGAAACGCACCTTCGCCTCAGGGAAGCGCTCCGCGACCAGCGAACGCATGACGGTGCCGACCATGCCGGTGGCGCCTACAACTGCGACAGTGAGGGTCATCGTCCGGTACCTCCGTACACCACGGCATCGCCGTCTTCCGAGTCCAAGTCGAAGGCGCTGTGCACGGCGCGCACGGCCTCGTCGAGCTTCTCCGCACGCGTGACGACGGAGATGCGGATGTCTGACGTCGTGATCATCTCGATGTTGATGCCCGCGTCTCGCAGGGCCGAGAAGAACTTGGCGGACACGCCCGAGTTGGAGCGCATGCCAGCGCCCACCAGCGAGATCTTGCCGATGGTGTCGTCGGTCGTGAGCTCGGCGTAGCCAATGGCGCTGTGGTCGGCCTCGATAGCTGCGGTTGCGCGCGGGACCGAGTCCGCCGGGAGCGTGAACGAGATGTCCGTGACGCCGGTGACCGTCGCGGAGACGTTCTGGACAATCATGTCGATGTTGACGTCTGCCGTGGCGACGGCCTCGAACAGGCGCGCGGCGGAGCCGGGGATGTCCGGCACGCCGATGACCGTGATCTTGGCCTCGGAGCGGTCGTGCGCGACGCCGGCGATGATCGGGTCTTCCATCTCTTCTCCTTCAGCAGTGTCGCTCGAAACCCAGGTCCCTTCTAGACCGGAGAACGACGAGCGCACGTGGATCGGTACGTCGAATCGCCGCGCGTACTCGACGCAGCGCGGCATGAGGACCTTGGCGCCGGAGGCGGCGAGGTCGAGCATCTCCTCGTAGGAGACGCGGGTGAGCTTGCGTGCCGACGGGACAATGCGGGGGTCCGCGGTGAACACCCCGTCAACGTCGGTGTAGATCTCGCAGACGTCGGCGTTGAGTGCGGCGGCGAGCGCGACAGCAGTGGTGTCGGATCCGCCGCGACCCAGGGTCGTGACGTCCTGAGTCTCCGGGTGGAGGCCTTGGAATCCGGCGACGATTGCGACGTCTCCGTCACCGACCGCCTTCTGGAGGCGCCCCGGCGCCACGTCGATGATGCGCGCGCGGCCATGGTGCTCGGTCGTAATGACGCCCGCCTGCGGCCCGGTGAATGCTTGTGCGCCGACGCCGAGTTCGCGAATGGCCATCGCAAGCAGTGCCATCGAGATGCGCTCGCCGGCGGTCAGGAGGATGTCCATCTCGCGCGGGGCGGCGTCAGACGTGACGGCATTCGCGAGGTCAATCAGTTCGTCCGTGGTGTCTCCCATGGCAGAGACCGCGACCACGACATCGTTGCCGGCGCGCTTGGTCTCGACGATGCGTCGCGCGACGCGCTTGATCGCCTCAGCGTCTGACACCGAGGATCCGCCGTACTTCTGCACCACGAGCGGCATGGAAAGGCTCCGTAAAGTTATCTGGGATGATTCGCCCGACCTCGGACGCGCGGCCCATTGTAGTGAACGCAAGCCGTTAGGCCTACCCGCGCCCCCCAACCTCCCGCCAAATGGCTCCATTTGGCTGTTTTGCGGGTGCATAACGGCCAGAAAGTGCCACTTCAGGCATGACGGCTTTGCTAGGGCTTGGCGTTGGCGACCCAGCGGGTGAGGTGGGCGACCTCGCGTTCGAGGGGCGCGGTGTCGCCTAGGGCCGATGCAAGTGCGGCTCCCCCTTCAAGTCCAGCAAGCAGGTGCTGGGCACGGGCGTGCGCTGCGGACTCGGCGAACCCGAGCTCCATGAAGGTGTCGGCGATCCATGCAAGTACCTGAGCATGAGCGTCACCTGAACCGACCCGCGCAGCCGTCGACAACACGGTGCCGTACTCCACGGTGGTGTCAGCGTCATCGAGGTACGACGAGAGAAAGGACGTCAGCGCATCGCGGGGATCCTGTGCCCCGCTGTGCTCGGCGGCTTCGCCCGCCAAGACCGCCGCAATGCCATCCGCGATGGCCTGCGCAACGTCTGTCTTGGTCTTGAAGTAGTAGTAGACGCTTCCGGATGGCACCTCGGCCTCCGCGGCGATGGCGGCGATGGTGGTGGCCTCGAGCCCTTGGGTGCGGGCAAGTCGGATTGCCGCGGCGGTGAGTCGCTCGCGTTTGTCGGACGGATTGCGGGGCACGAGCTCTCCTCGGGTCATTCACACGTGAACTAGTTGGTCTACTCACTATGACACCTGAGTATGACGGCCACCGTTGCGACACGCGCCAAATATCAGGGGGCTACCTCATATGCATGCCGCACGAGCGCTGGAAGGCTAGGGGAGTCGGCGCGCAGGGGGCGCGCCCACGTCATTAGACAAGGAGCATCATGACCGCAACTGCACAGGCCCCTGCGCCCGTGCGTGAGGCAATCGTCGCCACGGGCGTCGCGAGGAGCTTTGGCTCCGTGCACGCCGTCCAAGACGCGACGCTGACGGTTCCCGCTGGCTCTGTGACCGCCCTCATTGGGCCAAACGGATGCGGCAAGACCACCCTCATGCTCATGCTGTCAGGGCTGCTGCGCCCGGACGCCGGCACCATCACCGTCGCAGGACACAACCCCAGCACCGACGCTGCGGCTGTGCGGGCGTCGATTGGCTGGATGCCAGACCAACTGGGATCGTGGGACAACCTCACGTGCCTCCAGACCCTGACGTTGATGGGGGAGGCGTACCGCATTCCGCGCGCCACGGCTCGTGCCCGCGGAGTGGACCTGCTCGCGCGGGTCCACCTCAGCGAGTTCGCCGAACGTCCCGCGCGGGTGCTGTCGCGCGGCCAAAAGCAGAGGCTCTCGCTTGCCCGCGCGCTCGTTCACGATCCCGGTGTTCTGCTGCTCGATGAGCCGGCGAACGGGCTGGACCCGCGCTCACGCATCGAGCTACGGACCCTGGTGCGCGAGTTCGCCGGCGAGGGACGCGCGGTGCTGGTCTCCAGCCACGTGCTCGCCGAGCTCGACGAGATGGTCGACGACGCGATCTTCATGTCGCAAGGCCGCACGCTTGGCGACGATGCGGCGGCCATGGTCGCTGATGCCAAGACCAAGTACCGCGTCGACGCCCTCGAGCCGCAGGTGCTTCACGAGGCCCTCGCCGCGTACAACGTGCCCTTCGAGGCGCAGGAGTACGGCGCGATCGTCAGGATTGACGACGCGCACAAGGCGGCGCAAGCGCTCGCGTGGCTGGTCCAACAAGGTGTGGCCGTCCACCGCTTTGGCCCCGTGGGGTCGGCGCTTGAGCAGACCTACATGGCGATGAACGAGGAGCGGCGATGACGACCACGGCCCCCACTGGCACCCAGCCACCCGCTGCGCCCCCGGCATCGGCCCCTACCCCGGTGGCACCTCCGCCCCGGAAGGGCAACCCGTGGTTGCCGACCTTCCGCGGCGTCAGCCTGATGACCCGCATCGAGCTCCGGCGCCGCCGCCCCTCCACGAAGGGGTACATCTTCTACGGGATCCTGTTCGCGATCGTCATCGCGATCTGTATCGCGGCTGCCATCTTCACGCCGGCTCAACTGTCGTCGACCAACTTCGAGATCGTGCTCATCATGGTGCTCGGTGTCGGGATGCTGATTGCGCCATCGCTGTCAGCGACATCGATCAACGGAGACTCGGGCGAGGGCGTATTGGCGCCGCTGCAGATGAGCCACCTGACGGCCGGGGACATCGCCGTCGGCAAGCTGCTCGCGTCGTGGACGGTGTCCGTTTTTGCACTCGTGGCGCTGTCGCCGTTCTTGATCTATACGTACCTGTCCTCTGGGTGGAGGCTGGGGGAGATGCTGATCACGATTGGCGCGATTCTCCTGGTCGTGCTGACGTTCACCGCAGTGGGCCTCGCGTGGTCCTCGATCGCCGCCCGCGCGGTGGCTTCCGTGGCGCTCGCGCACCTCACGACGGGGTTCTTCCTGATCGGCACCATCATCGTGTTCGGAGTGTCGACGCTGCTGGTCACCGAAGAGGCCCCTGACCGCGACCGGTACATCGACTATGGGCAGATGACGCCCGCGGCGGAAGACGCGCTCAATGACGCCTACATGACGGGTGACTTCTCCGCGCTTAACGCGGATGACTACACCTGCATCGACTCGGAGTGGGCGTACACCGTGACGCATACCGAGAAGGTGGCGTGGATCCTACTCATGAACCCGGCGGTCATGATCACCGAGACCGCCCCCATCGTCGACCCTGAGACCTGGGAAGAGGACGGTCGCGCGGCGCCCGGTGTCTTCGCGAACGTGCACCAGTTGCTGTCGGAGGCCCGCCTGGGACCGGACGACGAGCTCACCGGCTACGAGCCCTGGGATGAATGCGCTGACCTCGAGCGCCAAATCTCCGCCGCGGCGCAGGTGAGCGACGAGGACATGGAAGCGGAGTGGGCCGAGACCGAGGCGGACTGGGAGGCGCGTCAGCGTGAGGTGGCGAACCTCGAACGGGCTCCGTGGCTCGGCCTCGGGGTGTCGGTGCTCCTGCTGGTGGGGTCCATGTGGATCGTCATCAACAGGCTCCGTGTCCCCTACAAGAAGCTCCGCTCGGGAACACGAGTGGCATAACCACCCCCCCATTCCCCTGGCCGTACATACACGGTGGGGTTGAGGCCCCCGCGGGCCCCTGGCCGTCGATTCTCGGTGGTTTCCAGGGGCCACCGGGGGCCTTGGCGCGTTGCGGGGGTGTTGGCGCGCTGCGGGGACCGATGCTGTGGCCCTGGGGCGCGAAGCGATGGCGCTCGCGTGGCTCACCACCGGAAAGCTTCGGCGGGGCCCCAGATAGCGGCCGGATCCCGCCGCGTATGTTCGGCCAGGGATAACTGGGTGCGGGGCTAGGAGACCTGGCGGCGGCCTTCGAAGGCACGGCCAAGCGTGACCTCGTCCGCGTACTCCAAGTCGCCGCCCACGGGCAGGCCCGATGCGAGCCGCGACACCTTGACGCCCATGGGAACCAACATGCGCGTGAGGTAGGTTGCGGTGGCCTCACCCTCAATGTTGGGGTCGGTTGCGATGATCACTTCCTGCACTACTCCGTCGCCCAGGCGGGTAAGGAGCTCGCGAATACGTAGATCGTCCGGTCCCACACCGTTCATGGGATCGATCGCGCCGCCCAGCACGTGATAGCGCCCGCGGTACTCGCGGGTCCGCTCGATCACGACGACGTCCTTGGGCTCTTCCACCACGCACAGCAAGTCCTCGGCGCGCCGAGGGTCGGCGCAAATGCGGCACTGCGCGGACTCAGCGACGTTGCCGCAGGTGTCGCAGAACCGCACCTTTTCCTTGACGGTGGTGATCGCGTCCGCGAGGCGTTTGACGTCAGTGGCGTCCGCCGCCAGCAGGTGAAACGCGATGCGCTGGGCGCTCTTGGGGCCCACGCCGGGGAGATACCCCAGTTCGTCAATCAGATCCTGCACCGCGCCGTCATACATGGGGTCAAGCGTAGGCGGCAGAACTGGTGGTGGAGTTCAGGCTCGCACGAACCGGAGTGGGCCCAGGGCCGATGCCGCACGCACCTGCCGTATGGTGCCGCGGTTAGCGGGGCTCGAGAATGCGGACGTAGGCGTCGAACATCGAGGTGAAGTCCACGTCGTACATGCGGTGCGCGAGCCCGTAGCCGTCGGTGAGCGACAGGATCTGCTGGGCAAGGACCTCCGCAGGAAGGTCCGTCCTGCCCCATCCTTTGTCTTGAAGGAAGCGCATCAGGATCGCCAGCTCCGCAATCCATTCGCGGTACATGTCACGTAGCGGCGCAAGGATGTCGGCATTGCCGGCAATCTCATTGACGAACTCTGCGATCAGCATGGTCCACACGCCGCCGTTGGGGTCTGTCCGATCGAACTCGGCTGAGGTCGCCGCCAGCGCGCTCATCAGGTCCGTGACGCTGTCCGATTCCAGGACCTCCCACCATTGACCGCGGATCTGCTTGCGGTAGCGCAGCACTTCCAGGAAGAACTCTTCTTTGGAGTCGAAGTGGAAGTAGAACGCACCGCGGGTGTATCCGGAGTCGCGCACCACATCTTCGATGGTGGTGGAGGCATATCCCTTGATGGGGAACCGCTCGTAGCCCAGCAGCAGAAGGTCGGCACGAGTCTTGGCGCGGCGTAGTTCGAACTTAGTGGGGGCCTTCTTCCTGTCCCCTTTGTCCGCCTCGCCCATGGCGCACACGTTACCAGTCAGTAAGCGCGTGCCAAGGGGGGCCGCAGACGCCGCACTATTCCTCGACGACCTGCCCGCCAAGCATCTTTGCGACGACGTCCGCGCCGGACAGAGTGGCATCAGGTGCGGCCTCATCGTCGTCGGAAATGATCTCTTCGTAGTCATCGGCGGCTGCGGTGGCTGACGCAGCCGCGGGTGCGGAAGCGGCCGATGCGCCGGTGGCGGGTACCGAGGCGGCGCTACCCGCAGGGGCGGGTGCCGCGGTGCTGGGCATGGCCGCCGCGTGCGAGCCAAGACCCGCGGTCCCTGCAACGTGCGCTGTGGACGCTCCATAGGCGGGTGCCGAACCTTGCGCGGATCCGTACGGCGACGCCGAGTCGGCGGACTGCGCGGCCCCGTGCGATGGTGCTTGACCGTAGGACGGCGCTGCTCCCGTCGCGGGGATGCCAGGACCGGTGGGTGTGGCGACGGGTCCAGTGGTGGCTTCGACGCGCACCTGGAGGCCCAGCGTCTCGCGCACCGCGAGCGCGACGTTCTCCGCGTGCTGAGAGCCGCCGAACCGCCCGGCGAGTGCCGCGTTGTCGAAGGCGAGTGTGAGCACGCCGGCTTCCACCGAGGCGACCTGAGCGCTCTGCGACACCATCGACCATGTCACGCGGCGCCGTTCCAGCGTGCCGAGGACCTCTTGCCACCGCCGGCGAAGGAGCTCGGCGTCCTCGGCGCCGCCGGCCTGAGATCCGGCCGGCGGTGCCGCAGGTGGGACAGCGGGCTCCTGGGGGGCCGGCGTCGCGGTCGGCGCTGGAGCGCTCGCGGCGGGTGCCTCTGCCGGAGCCTGCTTCACGACAGGGGTGGGGGCGGTGTACGGCATGGGCTCAATGGGGTCGGGTTCCACCGGCTCAGGCTCGTCCCATGGCGCGCTCGGTGAAGGAGGAGCGGCCGGGGTGTCAGGCGCCGACGATGGCGCCGGGGCTGGCGTTGGCGCCTGAGCGGGTTCCGCCGGTTGCGTCGAGGTCGCCGGCGTCGCGCCGTCCTCGGGCTCGTCATCCCACGGTGCGGGGCGAGTAGGTTCGCCAGGCGTGACCTGCTCCGCGGCCGGAGCCGCGCTGGCCTGAGCTTGGCTGGCCTGAGCTGCACTGGCCTGAGCTTCGCTGGCCGGGGGCCGCGCCGCCGCCAGCGCCGCCTTGGCGCGAGCGGCGCCCGTCAGGCCGTCGTCTATCTGTGCGGCGCCACCGGCGTGTCCCGCACCTTGCACCTGGTTCGCGGCGGTCCCTGCAGGGACGGCCGTCGGTGCCGCGCTCGGTGCGGCGGCGACAGCGACGCCAGCCGGGGACGCGTCCGCAGCGAGCAGGCGCGCGCACAGGAGCTCAAGGTGGAGGCGAGGCGAGGTCGCGCCCACCATCGAGGTCAGGGCGTCGTTGACCAAGTCCCCGGCGCGGGACGCTCGTGCGAGCCCCAGACGCCTACTCTGGTCTTGCATGCGCTCGAGCTGGTCCTCAGGAACTTCCCCCAGGGCCCCGGCGCCAGCCTGGCCTGAGGCGGCCAGCACCAGGAGGTCGCGTAGGCGCTCAAGCAGGTCCTCGACAAAGCGGCGTGGCTCGTGGCCCGTCGAGATGATGCGGTCGACCACGTGGAACAGCGACGCACCGTCTGAGGCCGCTAGTGCATCCACGGCGTCGTCGAGGAGCGTGGCATCGGTGAAGCCCAGCAATGCGATGGCGCGCTCATACGTGACGCCAGCGGCGTCCGAGCCGGCGATCAGTTGGTCCAACACAGAGAGCGTGTCGCGCACGGACCCGCTGCCCGCACGCACCACAAGAGGCATCACGCCGGAGCTGACCGTGACGTTCTCCTGGGCACACAGCGTCTCGAGATACTCGGTCAGCACGGACGGCGGGACCAGCCGGAACGGGTAGTGGTGGGTGCGAGAGCGGATGGTGCCGATGACCTTGTCCGGCTCGGTGGTCGCGAAGATAAAGCGCACGTGCGGCGGCGGCTCCTCCACCAGCTTCAGCAGCGCGTTAAAGCCCTGGGTCGTGACCATGTGGGCCTCGTCCAGGATGAAGATCTTGTAGCGGTCGCGCGCGGGGGCGAACGCCGCGCGCTCGCGAAGCTCGCGGGCGTCATCGACGCCGTTGTGGGATGCGGCATCGATCTCGACCACGTCCACCGACCCCGCGCCACCGCGCGCGAGCTCGACGCAGGAATCGCACTCGCCGCACGGCGTATCTGTGGGCCCCTGCGCGCAGTTGAGGCAGCGTGCCAGGATGCGCGCTGAGGTGGTCTTGCCGCAGCCGCGCGGGCCGGAGAACAGGTATGCGTGGTTGACCTTGTCCGACCGCAACGCCTGCATGAGGGGCGTGGTGACGTGCTCCTGGCCCACGACGTCGGCGAAGGCGTCGGGGCGGTACCGGCGATACAAGGCTTGGCTCACGGGACTGAGCCTAACCGTCCCCACCGACACGCGCATCGGCCCTCCACACAAGGCAAAGGCCGCCCCGAGCGGTGTGCTCGGGGCGGCCTTGGGGTGATTGCGGGTGTTACGCCATGTCCATCACGATGCGGCCGTCGATCTTGCCGGCGTGCATGCGGGAGAAGATGTCGTTGATGTTGTCCAGTGGCTCGACCGTGTAGGTCGGCACCACCTTGCCGCGAGCGAAGAAGTCAATGGCCTCTTCCATGTCGCGGCGGGTGCCAACGATGGAGCCGCGAACGGTCCAGCCGCTCAGCACAACGGAGAAGATATCCAGTGGGAACTGCTCGGGGGGCAGGCCCACGAGCGACACGGTGCCTCCGCGGCGCAGCGAACTGACTGCCTGCGGGAACGCCTTGCCGTTGACCGCAGTCACGAGTGCACCGTGCACACCGCCACCGGTCGCCGCCTGAATGTCTGCGGCAGCGTCTTCAGCGGTCGCAGCGTTCACGGTCACTTCCGCGCCGTGCTTCTTGGCGAGCTCCAACTTGGCGTCATCGACGTCAACAGCCACCACGCGACGGCCCATTGCGACCGCGTACTGGACTGCGATGTGGCCCAGCCCGCCGATTCCGGAAATCATGACCCAGTCACCGGGCTTGGTGTCCGTCTGCTTGAGGCCCTTGTAGACGGTGACGCCAGCGCACAGGATGGGCGCGGCGCCCGCGAGGTCGACGCCCTCAGGCAGGACGGGGCAGTAGCGCGAGTCAACGAGCATGTACTGTCCGAACGAGCCGTCTACGGCGTAGCCGCCGTTCTTCTGCGCCAGGCACAAGGTCTCCCAGCCGGACTCGCAGAACTCGCACTCGCCACAGGCGCTCCACAGCCAGGCGTTGCCGACGGTGTCGCCCACATTGACACGGGTGACGCGGTCGCCGACGGCGACAACTTCTCCGACACCTTCGTGGCCGGGGATAAAGGGCGGCGTGGGCTTGACGGGCCAGTCGCCTTCTGCTGCGTGGAGGTCCGTGTGGCAGACGCCGGAGTACTGAACCTTGACGAGTGCCTCGAATGGGCCTGGGGTGGGTAGTTCTACGTCCTTGACGTTCAGGGGGGCGTCGAAGCTTTCGACGACTGCGGCGCGGAATGTGTCGGCCATGATGTGTTCCCTTCATCTGGTGTGGTCTTCGATGACGACACTTCGACGGTATGCCTGTTTGGCCCGCGGCGCCCGGGCGGAAAGTCCCTGTTCATTTGAGACCTGGGTCACAGTCCGGCCGTGGGGATGGTTCGAGTGGCGTGGGGAGGGGCGTCGCCGGGGTCAGGGAGGGGTTGGCTCGCTGTGGGCGCCGGGCCGATGCCGGGGTCACCCGGGCATAAAAGGACCCCCCACGCACCCGACAGAGCCCGCTTACCCTTGCTGCATTCCTGCCCTGGGGGAGTTGGGCGAGGTATCGCCACGTGGGGGGTCGGGGAATAGTCTAGCGGCTATCCGGGGTGGTGCGATTTCTTCCCTCGGCAATGCTCGGGTACCATCGTGGCTCCTGGAGGATTCGCATAGTGGCCTAGTGCGCACGCTTGGAAAGCGTGTTGGGTGTTAAAGCCCTCAGGGGTTCGAATCCCCTATCCTCCGCCATTTCCGTCCCGACGCACCACTGCCTAGAGGTAGGACCTGTGACAGACGCCCAGCACCCCGACGCGACGCCGCGCGGTTCGGTGACGCGTCGTCGGAGGAGGGAGCGCCAGCTCCTGGTCTTTGGAATCGCGATCATTGTGTTGACGGCGCTCACCATCGCGGCGCTCGCGATCTTCCGCGGGGATGCGCAGGGGCCATTCAACGCCGCTATTCACACGCCGGCCGGGGCGTTCGAGGCGGATACGACGCTGGTCTGCCCGCCAGCCGGGGCCACACCGCTGCCGGCTGAGGAAGTGGTGTTGCGCGTGAGCAATGCCACCGACGTGGCTGGGCTCGCTGGAACGACGGCTACCGCGCTGGAATCGCGCGGCTTCCTGGTGACGGGGACTCAGAACTGGAATCGCGAGTTCACGGGAGGCGTGGAGATCCTCTTTGGCTCCGCCGGCGTTCACCAGGCTTATACCCTCTCGGTTCAGTTCGACGATGTGGAGCTCACGCTCGACAATCGCGATGACATCACTCTGGACCTCATTTTGGGCGACGAGTATGGCGAGGACCCGGGTCTGCGCGAGGCGCTGTCGCCTGAACTGGACCCCGACCTTCAGCTGAGCGCTCAGGCGGAGTGCCTGCCCGCAGACCTCATCCAGCCTCAGCTTGCGCCAGGCGTGCTACCGGAGAACCCGCTTGCCACCGCCAGCCCGTCGCCTGAGCCCTCGGGAGATGGCGAAGGCGGCGACGAGGAGTAAGGCCCGGTGGTAGCCGGCAGGTTGTTTAGCGTCTAAACTAAGTCGCATGGCTACCGTTGCACTCTTTGGCGCCACCGGCAAGACCGGTTCGCGCGTTCTGACCCGTCTCCTCGACCGCGGCGACACCGTCCGCGCCCTCGCACGCCGCGCGTCGGCCCTGCCCGAGCACGACCGCCTGGTCGTCATCCAGGGTGACGTCCTCGATCCGGCCGCCGTTGCTGACACGGTGGAGGGGGCCGACGCTGTGCTGAGTTTGTTCGGCCAGGTCAAGGGATCGCCGCGCACCTTGCAGACTGACGGCACGGCGAACATCGTGGCTGCGATGCAGGACTCGGGCGCCACGCGGCTGGTGACGCTGTCAGGCGGCGGGTTGCGCGCGCCTCAGGATCAGCCCGCCTTCCCCGACCGGCTCATGCGCGGCGCGCTCAAGCTCATGGCAGGGCACGTGCTCGCTGACGCCGAGGGGCACCTCGAGATTCTTGAGAAGTCCCACCTGGATTGGACGGTCGTGCGCGGCCCGCGTCTCACGGAGGACCCCCGCCAGGGAAGCTACCGCGCAGGCTGGGTGGGCGTCGGGACCGGGATGAAGATCAGCCGTGAGGACCTCGCGGACTTCATCGTGACGCAAATCGATGACCGCACCTTCGTTCACCAGATGCCGTTCGTGAGTGCGTGACGTGAGCCGCTCGACCTCCATCGCCACCGTGTTGGAGGCGATGGTGCAGTGGCAGCGGGTGCTGGCGAGCTTGCCGCGCCCTCCGTTCGCGGACCAGGAGCTCAGCCGGTCGCACATGGAGGTGCTGTTCGCTCTCGCTCACGGCGCTCAGGACATGACGCCCAGCGCACTCGCGGAGCATCTGGGAGTCACCCGCGGCGCCGTGACACAAGCGGTCGATCCGCTCGTTCAGCGTGGGCTGGTCGAGCAGGTCCCGCACCCCAGCGACGCGCGATCCAAGGTGGTCCGGTTGACGGGCTCGGCCCGGGAGATCGTCACCGCTTTCGAGGCCAATGCCGTGAAAGCTGTGGCGCCGCACTTTGTGGCAGTGTCTGATGAGGAGCTCGCGGCTTTGGCCGCGACGCTCACGCGAACAACAGGAGTGGTGCGATGAGCGCAGTGTTTGTGACAGGGGCAACCGGCACCGTCGGGCTGCCCACGGTGAACGGGCTCCTTGAGCGTGGCGCCGATGTCGTGGCAGGGGTGCGCTCCGAGGCGGACGCGGAAGCGCTGCCGGCGGGCGCACAGTCCCGCCCGTTCGAGTTCGGTGCGCCAGCAGGGGACATTGATGCGGCGCTCGACGGATGCACCGCGCTG
This sequence comes from Demequina globuliformis, assembly GCF_000975155.1. Lineage (GTDB taxonomy): Bacteria > Actinomycetota > Actinomycetes > Actinomycetales > Demequinaceae > Demequina > Demequina globuliformis. The sequence goes on along the minus strand of NZ_BBRG01000001.1, from coordinate 913,956 downwards.
TTCTTGATGCGTCCACCGGCCATCGCGGACGTCGAGACGTTCCTGTTCCCCGTGATCGACGCCGCTATGCGGCGCGGCATGGAGCAGATCGTGTTCCTGTCCCTCCAGGGCGTGCAGGGCAACAGGAGCACTCCTCACCACGCCGTCGAGGCCTACCTGCGTCAGGTCAAAGCGCCGTACACGATGTTGCGCCCCAACTTCTTTATGCAGAACCTCGAGACCGCGTACGTGAGCGCGATCCGCGAGCGCGGGGAGCTGTTTGTCCCGGCGGGACGCTCACGCACGGCGTTCATCGACGCGCGCGACATTGGGCGCGTGGCTGCCGCGGTCCTCACCGAGCCGGGCCACGTCCGCAAGGCCTACACGCTGAGTGGAGAGCAGTCGCTGACGTACAAGAAGGTGGCACAGATCATGTCGGAGGAGTTGGGCCGCCCCATCACCTACCGGCGCCCCTCGGAGGCCGAGTTTCTGGATGGCCTACGCAAGCAAGGCCTGCCCGAGGATTACATCGCCGTGCAGAAGATGATCCACCGTGTGGTCAGGATGAACGTCTCCGCCTTCCCCAACCGCCGCGTGCGTGCGTTGACCGGACAGCCCGCGACAACCATGGCGCAGTACGTCCGCGACCGCGCGGACGCGTTCGCCCCTCGCGACTAGCGACTAGCGGTTAGCGGGTCAGTCGCGCTCCACCCAACGGTCGATGGCCCACACCAGCGCAAAGGCGAGAGCGGGAGCGACCGTGGAGTCGACGTCCACGGTGTAGCTGTCGCGGATGGTCACCCACTTTTGGGTGATCTGCATGCGCATCGCTCCCTGGGCGTCGTGAACCTTGTAGTCCTTCTCGATGATGTTGCCCTTGAGGAGCAGCTCCTCGCCGGACGCCATGGTGATCTCGATCTTGTCTTTCACAAAGTTGAACGCGGGCGAGTGGAGGTGCGCGACCTGCTCGCCGGCCGCGTCCGTGATGTCCAGACGCTTCGGGATCCCGAAGAGCTTGCCACGCACGGAGTACAGGGCGTTTTTTTGGGGGTCGAGGACCTCGGCCGTTGGACGAGTCCCGATGTGCCCGTCCACGTAGTACAGCTCCGCCTCAGTGTCGGGAGCCAAGACGCGGAAGTCACGCCCCGCGCCAAACTTGCTCTTCATGACGAACCGGGCAAAGCCCTCTGGTGCTGGGGGGATGGCCATGGCTTCCTCTCATCGGCTGTGGTTTCACCATAGTGAGAACGGCCGATGTGCGCGTGGGATACCGCCGCTAAACGTCACGTTTCACGGACTCCTGGTGGCGCAACGGCTCCGCGCGGCACCGGCACCGAGCCGCTAGCGAGTGACGGGCTCGTCCGCGCCCAGCGGCGGGAGGCCAAAGGGGCGCGGGGATGTGATGAGGGGCGTCCCGCGTTGACGAGGACGGCCACGGAGGCGTGCCGACGACCGTTCGCGGTCGCCGGAAGGCGCCTAACAAGAGCGAAGGAGTAAACGTGACGCAGGCAACTGCACGCCAGTCCCCCACGACGAGCGAGGGGGACATCGCTGACGCCATTGCGGCCACGCGTGCCACCTTCGAGAGTCGCCGGACATCGCCATTGTCGTGGCGGCGTGCGCAACTTCGCGGCCTGGAGCGCATGCTGACCGAGCATGCCGACCGGGTACACGACGCGCTGCTGAGCGACCTCGGCAAGAACGCCACGGAGGCGCACCTCACTGAGGTCACGGCCGTGGTGCAGGAGGCGCGTTTGCTGCGGCGCAAACTGCGGCGGTGGACCAAGGAGCGCCGGCGCCGCACCAGCCCATTGATCGGAACGTCGCGGGCGTCGATCCAACGGCAGCCGCTTGGGCCGGTCCTCATCATTGGTCCGTGGAACTACCCCATCAACCTGGTTCTGGTGCCTTTGGCCGGCGCGATCGCGGCCGGCAACACGGCCGTCCTCAAGCCCAGTGAACTCGCGCCAGCGAGTTCTCGACTGCTCGCTGAGTTGGTGCCGCAGTACCTCGATCCCACCGCAGTCCGCGTTGTCGAGGGCGGCGTTGACGAGACCACCCGGCTGTTGGAGGAGCCGTGGGGGCGCATCCTCTACACGGGGAACAGCAAGGTGGGTTCCATCGTGATGGAGGCCGCGGCGAAGCACCTCACTCCGGTCACGCTTGAACTCGGCGGGAAATCGCCGCTCTGGATTGACGATTCAGTGTCGATCAAGAGCGCTGCGCGAAGCATCGCATGGGGCAAGTTCACCAACTGCGGGCAGACGTGTGTGGCGCCGGACTACGTGCTGACGACGCGCCGCGTCGCCGGCGAGTTGGCGCGCGAGCTCACCGCGGCGATCGAGGAGTTCTACGGGGCCGAGCCTCGCCTTTCCCCCGACTACGGACGGATCGTCAACGAGCGCCATGCCGAACGACTCGCGGGGCTCCTGGGTGCTGGTGAACTCGTGACGGGTGGTGACGTCGACATCGACTCTCGGTATGTGGCGCCGACTGTGTTGGTAGGCGTGTCGAGGGAGGACGCGATCATGCAGGAGGAGATCTTTGGCCCCATCTTGCCCATCGTGGTGGTGGATGACCTCGATGCAGCCATTGACGTCATCAACGAGCGCCCGCATCCGTTGGCGCTGTACGCCTACACGCGGCGGCGCCGAGTAAAGAAGGCGCTGTCCGCACGCACCCAGTCGGGCGGCCTCACGTTCAACACGGCAGTGGCGCAGTTGTCCGTTCCACACCTGCCGTTTGGTGGCGTCGGTAACAGCGGGATGGGGGCGTATCGGGGTGAACAGAGCATTCGTACCTTCAGTCACGAACGCTCAGTGCTTCACAAGACGCGCGGAGTCGACTCGACGCGTGCGGTGCACCCGCCACACTCCCGTTGGAAAGAGCGCGTCGTGACGAAGGCATCGACCCGCATGCTGCCTTAGCGCGGCGCTAAGCTGGTTGCTGCTCGGTTGGCCGCGGGTGCTCGTGCGCGGATCTGGGAATCGGTGGTCCGGTTCTCGCACCCCACGAGGAGATGGTGGAACCGGCGCTAGCCGGTCGAACTCAACGAGGACGTCGAGCCATGCGCGAACGTTGGACGAGCCATAACGCCCCAAGAACCACAGCCAGGATCGGCAGTCCGACTACCAATGTGGAGACAGGTGCATCCCAGCGGCCGTCAGCAGTCCCAATCGTCCACGCAGTCACCGCCAGGAAGACGATGATGCATGCGGCTGTCGCGCGACGACAGTGCATCAGGACTGCCTCTCTACCGCACGCACGTCGCGCCTGTACTTAGACGCCAACCGCCGGGAGCGCTCTACTGTTGCAGAGCGGGGTCGGTCGGCTTCGCGGGTTGGGGCGGGTCAACGAACTCCACCGCAGCGCGACGGTCGTCGCGCGTAAGGAAGCGGTGCAGCATGCTCAGGGTGATGATCAGGCCGAGCAGGGAGGCGATGATGCCGGCCCCGAGGAAGAAGACCGCGCCCCCGCTCATCTCAGGACCGTCGTAGCCGAGTTCGCTAGGCATGAGCGAAGCGATCGTCATCATGGACTGGCCCATGATCAATAGCAGGATGCCCCAGACCAACGACGTGGCACTTCGCGTCCGGAGCGCCTTGGCATCGATGGCGCTGTGTGCGAGCGCAGGGTTAGGCGTAGTCATATTGGTTTCCCCCTCAGGAAGTCGACCGTGGCGGTCGTTACCATCAGCAGACCGTGGCGGCTGCCGCGATGCAAACGTAGCGCACACTCAGCCGCCCAGTAGTTTGCGTGGGCCAATGGCACAGTCCTTCGTCCTTTCCGCGAGCGTCGCGGCATCGCCGCGGCAGGGCCGTGTATTCGGCAGCGCCCGCTGGGACCGGCAGCCGCCGCCTCGCCGCCAGTGGTAGTCGGTACTCGTACGTGACGCCCCGCCGGGGCGCCCCCTTGCACATTTTACGTAGGGGCCGATGCCGCGCTTAGTGGCGGCAGTCATGTCACCGCGTAGCGGACGCTGAGCGCTGGCGTGGACCAGCGAAGCGAGCGAGGCGGCAAGCTTGGTGGTCTCTCACGCGGCAGTAGGGGAAGTCGATGGACTCTCGAGCGCTGCGGCTCGCCACCTTGGCCAAGTTAGGGCATTCGCGGCGGAGCGGCCTGCCCACGCGAGCAGAAGACAGAAGATCAGTGTGCCGGGAAGGCTGATACTGAAGAAACTGAGCGTGATGAGCCAGAACGCGGTACTGAAGAATCCGACGATCACCCAGATCCCTCCCCAAGGCACCTCCGCGCGTGCCTCGCGGCGGGCGAAGATCGATAGCGACCACGCGTAGGCGAAGCCCAACGCCAGTCCTATTCCCGCGACGATGAGTAGCCGCTTGAGCGGGACTCCGCTTCCGTCTTCCGACCTCACTAGGGCCCAAGAAAACGCATCCAGGACGGGGACAGTAGTGGCCGTGACGAGCAACAATCCAGGAATAATCGCGACCAGAATTGTTCCGCGCGAACGCCCTCGCCTCAAGAGGAATCTGACGTACCAGTGCTTGCGCGGCACATCTGCGTATGTCCGGGCGGATTGCTGGCTCATCGTGGTCGCATCGGGCTCACGTGCCTGGAACTCGACCTCGATGCGTTCGTCAGACACGGGCGGCACCTCTGAATGCGAGCAGACGCGGACCAAGCGCGGATTGACGTGCCTCATTGAAATGGCGCTCGAACACGGATGGCTCCGTTGAGGCCAAAAACTTGGGCTCGACCCAGATCGAAGCGATGAAGGTTCTACTGACTGACTCGATCACAATGGAGTCGGAACTCCCGACTGCCCTCCGCTTGCAAAACGGAGTTGATCTGGCTCTGAACCGCGAGAAACGTCTCGATGATGGAAAGGCCATCAATGCGAGCGCGAAGAAGGCGCAAGTACCGCGAGCCGTCATCATCCCAGAACAGAGAAAAGTTCTCGGTATACCCCTGTAGTGACCCAATCAAAGCCCCCCTAGAGCTGATGTTCAACCTACCACCGACACTGGCCATCACGCCTGCAAAATCACCGCACGGTCACTCTTAGCAGGACAGATGGTTGTGCGGGCCTATGCGACCGTATGTGGCCGAACCCGACGCAACGTGCCGCGCGCAATCTGCCGGCGCGACAGCGGAAGTCCCCTTGCACAGTGTGACTGCGCGTCGCGAGGCTTGCTCGGCCCCAGCCGGGTGGGCGGCGCTAGCGACCGATGTCGGCGTTTCGGCGTTGCCGGGAAGTTACCCGAGCGAAACGAAAAGGACCTGCTCTCCCGGTATTTACCAGGGAAAACAGGTCCTTCTCAATGGCGGTGACGGTGGGATTTGAACCCACGGTACGGGGTTACCGTACACAGCATTTCGAGTGCTGCACCTTCGGCCGCTCGGACACGTCACCGCGAAAGAGAATACCTGCTCGGGGACCGCAGACCTAATCGGCACTCGACGGCGCCGCGGGCGGGGTCGCGTGCGGGGGAGCGAAGCGGTGCTCGGGGTCGGGTGCTGCCGGTCGGTGGAGCAGAGCGGTGGCGACTGCGATCCCCGCGCCCACGACCGTGTCGAGGGTACGTTCGCCCACCAAGTCCAGTGCGCCCAGGTTGCCCTCCGCTGAGCTGACCAGGATGAGCGACAGGGGGGTGACGGCAGCGGTCGCGATCGCGTAGTGGCGGGTAATTGCCACCTCGGTGACGAACTGCAGGGCTCCCAAGATGAGGGCGAGCAGGATGATGGGGACCTCTGGGCGCGTGATGGCTACGTAGATGCCCACTCCTGCGATGGTGCCGACCATGCGGTGCAGACCGCGGCTCACGGCGGGCCCTCGTCCTGGCACCACTCCCACCACCACGACGCCCGCGGCGACGGTCCAGTATGCGCGCTCGGGATCAACGTAGAGCGCGCTCAGGGCCGTGCAGGTCACCGCGACAATGGCGGTGCGCATTGCGAGTTCCTTGGCGCCTGCGTCCCAGACGGGACGTGCGAGCAATACCGACAGCGGACGGGGCGTCACTAGCCAGTGGCGGCGGCGCACCAGGGGTGCAATGCTCACCACGACGGCGAGCGCGCACCCAGCGGCGACGCAGGCAATGACGGTCTCAGGAGGCACGCCTTTGCCCGTGGCGTGCGCAGACATGCCGTACACGATGACGGGGAAGAGGGGGCCGGGTGGGCCCAGACGGTAGCCGTGAACCGCCAGGCCGACGGCTGTGGCCAGGGCTGCGAGGCCCACGGCTGCCGCTACCGGGTGGGGTCCCAGCAACGCGCCTAGCGCCGCGGACGCGGTGAGGACCAGGCCGGCGATGGGCCGCAGCCGCAGCCGCTCGAGGCGTGGCAGGGCGGAAAAGTACGGCACCGTAAACGCGCCCACGCAGGCCAGCAGGCCTAGGTCGATGCGGTCCACGGCGATGCCGACAAACAGCGGAATCATCAGCGTGATGGCTGCCTGAAGAGCGATGGGCCAGCGCGGGTCCGCCGCCGGTGAGATGGTGCCCAGTGACGTGACCGCCCGGCGCGCGCCCGAACGCCAGATGTCTCGGCGGCGAGGGGACGGCTCGGTCATTCGCCGCGCCGCGCCTCGAAGAAATCGGTAAGCACCCGGCCGCACTCGTGCTCGAGCACGCCAGAGATAACTTCCACTTTGGAGCCGATGCGGGCGTCGCGGACCACGTCCCATTGGGATCCGGTGGCGCCGGCCTTCGCGTCCCAGGCGCCGATGACGATGCGGGGGATACGGGCCGCGAGGATCGCGCCAGCGCACATGAGGCACGGCTCGAGCGTCACCACGAGAGTGCAGTCCTCAAGGCGCCAGCGGCCGCGGGCCTGTGCGGCGGCTCGCATCGCGAGCACCTCGGCGTGCGCCGTGGGGTCGCCATCCACCTCTCGCCGGTTGCGTCCCTCACCGATGACGACGCCGTGGGGGTTAAGAACGACGGCGCCCACCGGCACATCCCCGGCATTGCCGGCCGCGCGCGCGAGCTCGAGCGCGGCGTGCATGGGCCCCACGTACTTTTCCACCTCGCCAGGCTACCCGGGGCTCGCACCCGCACCCCGGCATCGGACCTGTGATGCGGACCCCCGCGCTCTCCGGGGGCGGGGCAGTGCCTGCGGTAACGAGCGCAAGAGTTGCGTGATTGCGCAAGTTCTTGCATAGTCTGAGGCTATGTCGAAGCGTCTCGCGGAAGTCGCGGCCAAGGTGGGTGTGAGTGAAGCCACCGTCAGCCGCGTCCTGAACGGAAAGCCGGGTGTCTCCAACGCCACTCGTGAGGCGGTGCTGACCGCGCTTGACATCATGGGGTACGAGCGGCCAACCAAGCTGCGTGGTGAGCGTGCCCGACTGGTTGGCCTGGTCCTTCCGGAACTGCAGAACCCTATTTTCCCGGCGCTCGCGGACATCATTGGCGGCGCTCTCGCGCAAAACGGCTATACGCCCCTGCTGTGCACCCAAAACGCGGGCGGCATCACCGAGAGCGACTACGTGGACCTGCTACTTGCGCAGCAGGTAAGCGGCGTGATCTTCCTGGGTGGCAGCTACACCGAAGGTGGCGCTCCGCACGAGCACTACGAACGGCTGCGGCGCGTCAAGCTTCCCACCGTGCTCGTGAGTGCCCCTGTCGCGGGGGTTGAGTTTGCGACCGTCTCGACTGACGATGCTTCGGCTGCAGAGCAGGCGGTCCAGCATCTGCACCAGTTGGGCCACCGGAAAATCGGCTTGCTCCTGGGCCCAGCGGCGCACCAGCCATCGGTGCGCAAGCGCGAAGGTGCGCGGCGCGCCTTGGCGGGCCTGGGTTCGCCCTTGGACGACCGCCTAGTGGTGAACGGCCTGTACTCCATCGAGTCTGGCCAGGCCGGGGCATCGCGCCTGATCAACGCGGGGGCCACGGCGCTTGTGTGCGCCTCGGACCCGCTCGCGCTCGGCGCGATCCGCGCCGCGCGCCGCCTGGATCTCGCTGTTCCGCGCGACGTATCTGTCGTCGGCTTCGACGATTCCGCGCTCATGAGCTTTACTGAGCCGCCGCTCACCACGGTACGCCAGCCCATTGATGCGATGGGCAGGGCGGTCATTGACCTCCTGCTGGGTCAGATTCACGGCACTGACGCGCCTGGGGATGAGTTGCTGTTCGAGCCCGAGCTTGTCTTGCGCGGCTCCACTGGCCCCGCTCCCGTCGCGGACTAAGACCCGTACGCCACCCCTCCCGGCGTCGGCCTCGCCCCGGCGCCCCCGCACCCTTCGTGTGCGCTCGGCAGCGGTCTCTGCCGGCCCCAAGGCGTTCCGCAGGCTCCCTTGCTGCCGCCCGGCCACGCGGGTGCATGTCTGCACGCCTCGGCTCTGGTGCACCTTGGCCGCTCGTTGAAGGGCCGTTGCGGAATCGTAATATTGCAATAGTCTGTCGATTACTTGCGTACGTGCGATGCTGAAGTTACAGTCGCAGTCAATCGAACTTTCGAGTCAAGACGACAAAGGAGTGAGTGTGGACAGCGAGGTCCTTTCCCTCACCGGGCGCGAATCGCCCGCGGCCGCCGCCGACCGAGCCGCCAACGCTGCGCCGTCGCACGGCGCGACGGCCGGCATCGTAGCCAGTGATGACGGCAACCCCTTACGTGCCGCGGAGGACCCGGCGCTGGCGCACGATTGGTGGCGCACGGCCGTGATCTATCAGGTCTACGTGAGATCTTTCGCGGACGGATCCGGAGATGGCACCGGCGACCTTGCCGGCGTGCGCGAGCGCTTGCCATACCTCGCTCAGTTGGGCGTCGACGCCCTGTGGTTCAACCCCTGGTACCCCAGCCCACTGGCGGACGCTGGCTACGACGTGGCCGACTACCGCGACATCCATCCGATGTTCGGGGACCTGCGCCAGGCCGAGGAACTCATTGCCGAGGCGAGGGAACTCGGGATCCGCACCATCATCGATGTGGTCCCCAACCACATCTCCCATGAGCACCCGTGGTTCCAAGAGGCCCTCGCCAGCGAACCGGGCAGCCCTGCGCGCGAACGCTTCTGGTTCCGCGACGGGCTGGGCGAGGGTGGCGACCAGATGCCCACCGACTGGGTGTCGAGTTTCCAAGGCCCCACCTGGACGCGCACCACCAACGCGGATGGCACCCCAGGCCAGTGGTACCTCCACCTGTTCACCCCGGAACAGCCTGACCTGAACTGGAACCACCCGGACGTGCGCCACGAGCATGAAGACGTGCTTCGCTTTTGGTTTGATCGAGGCGTAGCGGGAGTCCGGATCGACTCTGCAGCGCTGCCGGTGAAGGACCCCTCGTTCCCGCCGCTGCCTCACGATCCTGCACCAGGGGAGCACCCTCACTTGGACCGCGACGAGATCCACGACATCTACCGTGCGTGGCGTGGCGTCGCGGACGAGTATGACGAGCCGCGGATCCTCGTGGGGGAAGTCTGGCTCGCTGATGCTGCCCGCTTCGCCCGGTACTTGCGGCCGGATGAGATGCACACGGCCTTCAACTTCGAGTTCATGACCCAGCCGTGGGAAGCCCAGGTTCTGCGTGCCTCCATCGAGCGCACCCTGACGGAGCATCGGCCCGTCGGCGCCCCCGCCACCTGGGTGCTGTCCAACCACGACATTACGCGCCCGGTCACGCGCTACGGCCGTGAAGACACGGGCTTTGCGTTTGACCGCAAGCGCTTCGGAACCTCGACCGACCTGGAGTTGGGCACCCGTCGAGCACGCGCGGCGGCCCTGCTCACCGCCGCCCTGCCCGGCTCCCTCTACATCTATCAGGGCGATGAACTGGGCCTGCCGGAGGTGGAGCTGGACCGGAGCTTCATCGAGGACCCCATGCACTTCCGTTCAGGTGGCGTAGATCCGGGTCGCGATGGATGCCGCGTCCCCTTGCCGTGGTCGGAACACGGAGCGTCCTTGGGATTCTCCGCGCAGCCATCCGCACAGCCGTGGCTGCCCCAGCCTGCGCAGTGGTCGCACCTCAGCGTGGCTCGCCAAGAGGCAGACCCCCACTCCATGCTGCAGCTCTACCGGGAGGCTCTGAGCCTGCGCCGCGAGCGTGAAGACATGCGCACCGGCGCCCTGACGTGGCTTGATGCTGGGCCGGACGCGATTGCCTTTCGCCGCGGCGCCACCTTCGCCTCCATCACCAACCTGGGCGAGCGCAACGTGGCGCTGCCAGGCAATGCGAGCGTGCTGCTCGCGAGCGGACCCCTGGACGGCACCGAGCTGCCCCCAGATTGCACTGTCTGGCTCGACGTTGAACCAGATCCCCACACCAGCGCCTGACGGCGCGACCCCCTTATGGAAAGGAACACGACAATGAAGTCACTGGGCCGCAGGGCTGGCATGGCGGGCGCACTGATCGCCTCCAGCGCCCTTGTATTGGCGGGATGCTCCACCTCGGAGGAGCCCGCGAGCACCACGAGCGACAGCGGATCGGCGGAGGCAGCACCCGCTGGACCCGTCACCGTCAAGGTCGCCATCGACGCGGGACTCGAGCCCGAGGCACGCGATGCGTTTGACGAGCGGGTTGACCAGTTCGAGGCTGACCGCCCCGATGTCACCATCGAGGCTCAGGAGTACACCTGGACGGGCACCACCTTTGCCGCCGAACTCGCTGGAGGCACACTTCCCGACGTCTTCACCGTGCCGTACACCGATGGCCGCGGCCTGATTGAACGCGAGCAGATCGCGGACATTCACGAGCTGGTCAACGAGCTGCCCTACGCCGACCAGTTCAACCCCAACGTGGCGCAGGCCGGCCAGGACGCCGACGGCAACATGTGGGCAATCCCGATCGCCGCCTATGGCCAGGGCCTGCACTACAACCGGACGCTGTTTGAAGAGGCTGGTCTGGACCCGGACAGCCCGCCCACCTCGTGGGACGAGGTCCGCGAGTACGCGGACACCATCGCGGAGGCCACCGGAGAGGCGGGCTACGCCCAGATGACGTCGTCCAACACGGGCGGCTGGATCCTCACCACCCTCGCGTACGCCATGGGCGGGCGCACCGAGTCTGCCGACACGACGATGCCCACGCTGGACGACCCCGCCGTGAAGGAGGCGCTCGAGTATCTGCAGGACCTGCGCTGGGAAGACGATTCCATGGGAGCGAACTTCCTGTACGACTGGGGAACCATTAACCAGGACTTCGCTGCCGGACGCATCGGCATGTACGTCTCGGGTGGCGGCAACTACGGGAACCTGGTGACCCAGAACGCCATGGTCCCCGACGACTACGGGCTCACGGTGTTGCCGCTGGAAGGTGAGGACCCCGGGGTCCTTGGCGGCGGCACCCTTGCGGTGGTTAACCCCAAGGCCGACGAGGCTACGCAGGCGGCATCGGTGGCATGGATCGACTTCTACTACATGGCCAAGTTGGCCGATGAGGAGCAGGCCAAGGCCAACGCAGAGGTGGCGGCCTCGCTCGACCAGCCGGTGGGAGCGCCAGAGCTTCCGGTGTTTGACCGCGAGCTCTACGACCAGTCGCGCGAGTGGATCGCTGACTACATCAACGTTCCGGTGGAGCAGATGGCGCCGTACACCGACGCGATCTTCGACCAGCAACTCGTGGGTGAGCCTAAGACGGCGACTCAAGAGGTCTACGCGATGCTCGACTCTGTGGTCCAGTCCGTACTGACTGACGAGGCCGCGGACATCGACGCTCTGCTCGCGGATGCCCAGACGCAGGCTGAGGGCATTTACGCCAGCGCCGAGTAACCCCTTGGGTGTGGGGGCGGCCTCGGCTGCCCCCACACCTCGCCGGAAGGACTAAGGATGAGCACCTCCTCGACGACGACTGAGCGGGACCCGATTCCCAGCGGTCATGAGGGCACGGACAGCGCGCATGGGGCCGATGCGCCAGCTGGGTTGGCACCCCAGGTGCCGGCCGAGCGTGGCCTCGCCACGGCATCGGCCCCTCGCCGCGCCTGGGTGGCATGGCTGAACGCCCCCGGGCGCTGGGCCTCCTCCGGAGGCCTGTCGACGTTGATCTTCTTGATGCCACTGCTGCTCAGTTTTGGCCTGTTCTCGTGGTGGCCCATTGTGCGTTCCGCGATCATGAGCGTCCAGAACACCAACCTCGTCGACGAGCCCACCTTCGTGGGGCTGGAGAACTTCCAGCAAGTGCTGTCTGACCCATTGCTGGGAACGGCGGTGCTGAACACGTTGTACTTCGCTGCGCTCGCCTTGGTATTGGGCTACCCGGTGCCGCTGGCGGCAGCGGTGTTGATGAGTGAAGTGCGCAAGGCAAAGGGCCTCTATAGCGCGCTCGCCTATCTGCCGGTCGTGATCCCGCCGGTGGTGTCCGTCCTGCTATGGAAGTTCTTTTACGACGCTTCCCCCACCGGTGTGTTCAACACCGTGCTCGGGTGGGTCGGCATTGACCCTCAGCCGTGGCTACAGTCTGCTGATTCCGCCATGCCATCACTGGTCCTCTACGCCACGTGGGCGGCCGCGGGCGGCACGATCATCATTTACCTGGCCGCCGTGATTGGCGTTCCCACGGAGCTGTACGACGCTGCGGAGGTCGACGGAGCCGGCATCTGGCGCAAGGTCTGGCACGTCACCATGCCGCAGTTGCGCGGCATCCTGCTCGTGACGTTCATTCTGCAGATCATTGGCACCGCGCAAGTGTTCCTGGAGCCGTATCTGTTCACCAACGGTGGGCCCGCCAATTCCACGTTGACGGTGTTGCTGCTGATCTACCGCTACGCCTTCGAGAACTCGCTGGGCGGTGACTATGGCGCCGCGACAGCGCTGAGTCTGATGCTCGCGGGAGTGCTCGCCGTGTTCTCTGCCATCTACTTCCGCATCACTCGATCGTGGAGCACCTCATGACATACAACGCCAGCAACGGCGGCGCGCTCAAAGCGCGCATGCTGCGCACCGGACCCGACAAGAACCAGAAGGCCGCAGGGGCCAACGACCGCGGCATTGTGTCGCAGGCGGATTGGCGACGTCCGCGCGTGCGGTGGTCCATGCGGATCTCGCATGGGCTTTTGCTCGCCAGCTTGTTCCTGGTGGGCTTGGGTCCCTTGCTGTGGCTGGGGAAGGCCGCGGTCACTCCGACGCAGGACACTCTGCGCGAGCCGCTGTCGTTGTGGCCCAACGGGATCGATCTTGAGAACCTGGTCACGGCGTGGACGCGGGTGGAGATTGATCGCTACTTCTTTAATACTGTGGCGCTGGCATTCGGCGTATGGCTCGTGTCCATCGTCGTGGCCACGACGGGTGGCTACGCCTTGTCCGTCCTGCGACCTGCGTATCGCAAAGTGGTGATCGGCCTGGTGATGGCCACGCTCTTTGTTCCCGCCGTGGTGTTGTTGGTGCCGTTGTACTTGACGATCCTGAACCCGCCTCTGGTCGGTACCAGCATGATCAACACGTTCTGGGCGGTGTGGCTACCCGCGGGGGCCAACGCCTTTAACGTCTTGCTCGTCATGCGATTCTTTGATTCGCTCCCGCGCGAGGTGTTCGAGGCGGCACGCATGGATGGCGCGGGTCCGTTCCGGATGTTCTGGTCCGTGGTGCTGCCCATGTCTAAACCCATCCTCGGAGTCGTCTCGATCTTCGCCATCATTGGGGCGTGGAAGGACTTCCTGTGGCCGCTGTTGGTGTTGCCCGACCCCGCGATGCAGCCACTGTCGGTGCGACTGCCGGCGCTACAGAAATTCATCGAGCTAGATGTGTTCCTCGCCGCGCTCGCGATCTCCACGATCATCCCCGTGGTGCTGTTCCTGGTCTTCCAGCGGATGTTCTTGCGCGGAGCGGGGCTGGGCGGTGCTGTGAAGGGCTAGCCTGCGCCGCGGTGTACGGGTGCCAGCCGCGGCATCGGCCCGCCCCGGGCACCGTACCGAGTACCGTGGAGCCATGGAGTTGCACGTCGCCGATCATCCACTCATCCGCCACAAGGTCACTGTCTTGCGCAACAGGGAGACACACTCTCCTACGTTCCGCCTGCTTGTGGACGAGTTGGTGACGCTGCTGGCCTACGAAGCCACCCGTGAAGTGCGCGTGGTTGACTGCGACGTGGAGACCCCTCTCACCTCGACCGTGGGCACCAAGATCGCTGACCCTGCGCCCATCATTGTGCCGATTCTGCGCGCTGGACTGGGCATGCTCGATGGGATGCAGCGGCTGATTCCGAGCGCCGAGGTCGGCTTCCTTGGGATGAAGCGCAACGAGGAAACCCTCGAGATCATCACGTATGCGAACCGGCTCCCCGAGGACCTCACGGGCCGTCAGGTGTTCCTCATTGACCCGATGCTCGCCACTGGCGGCTCCCTCATCATGGCGATCGACTACGTGCTGGAACGCGGTGCGACCGATGTGACCTGCGTGTGCCTGCTTGCTGCGCCCGAGGGAATCGAGAACGTGCGCGAGGCCGTGGGCGACCGCGCTGACGTCAAGGTAGTCGTGGCGCAAGTGGACGAGAAGCTCAACGAGCAGGGCTACATCGTGCCAGGGCTGGGCGACGCGGGCGACCGACTCTACGGGATCGTCGACATCTAATTCACGTACCTCACTCGCCGTCGGATCGCGCTGACGGTGAGGTGTCTTTGGCGCGCGTGTCAGACCCTGGTGAGAGCCTGAGGGCGTGAATCAACGCGGCCGAAATCCCAGTGTCCCCAGATCTCGTATGGGGGTGTGGACGACACGCCGCGCTGTCCACAGGATTTACACAAGTTTGTCCACACAACCACAACATCTAGGGATGGTTAGCGGTTTTGACCCCCATATCTTGTTGCACACCGGTGTAATTCGCGTTAGAGTCAAAGCACGCTTCGCGCTCGTGACAGCCGCCCTACAAGGGCCTCGTCGCACAGGCCCCAGCGCCACTTTCAAGTCCGTGTATCACGGCCCTTCATGGGGCCACCAGCATCGCTCACTCGCGAGGGGAGAATCGTGACGATCACCGAAAACACCGCCCAGGACAGCGTCAACGGCGACGCAGTCGCTGAGGCAGCCGCTGAGGCAAACCCGGCCCGCACCGGCATCCACGTCACCAAGCGCGACGGCACCCGTGAGCCGTACAACGCTGACCGCATCAACATGGCGATCGAGCGCGCCGCGGAAGGCCTCGACGACCAGATCTCGAAGGTCACGCAGGTCGCGTCCGAACTTGCCATCACGCTCTTTGACGGCATCACCACGGAGCAGCTGGATGAGGCGGCGATTGGCGTCGCGATCCAGAACGTGAAGGACGACCCCGACTTCGATGTCATCGCGGCACGTCTGCTGCGCAAGGTGATTTACAAGCGCGTCCTCGGCGGGTACGAGACCAACCTCGAGCTCGCACTCCTGCACCAGGCCCGCTTCCCGGGCTACGTCCGCGACGCAGTCGAGGAAGGACTCCTCGACAAGCGCCTCGAGACCCTCTTTGACCTCGACGCCCTGGCCGCAGCGCTGGACCACGAGCGGGATGACCTGCTGAAGTACATCGGCACCGTGACCATGCGCAACCGCTACATGATCACCGACCGCCACGGTAAGTCACTTGAGGTCCCGCAGTACTTCTGGATGCGCGTGTCGATGGGCCTGTCGCTCAACGAGGCGAACCCCACCGAGGCCGCGATCAGCTTCTACGAGAAGATCTCGCGCCTGGACTACCTCCCCGCTGGATCGACGCTCGTCAACGCAGGTACCTCGTACCCGCAGCTGTCCAACTGCTTCGTCATGCAGATGGAAGACGACATCGAGCACATTGCCAAGTCCGTGCGCGACGTCATGTGGCTGACGAAGGGCACCGGCGGTATTGGCCTGTCCGTCACCAAGTTGCGTTCCGAGGGTTCGCCGATCAAGTCGAACAACACGACCTCGACCGGCCCCATCCCGTTCATGCACACCATCGACTCGACGCTTCGCGCCGTGTCGCGCGGTGGCAAGAAGTTCGGCGCCCTGTGCTTCTACATGGAGAACTGGCACATGGACTTCGCGCAGTTCCTCGACCTGCGTCAGAACTCCGGTGACCCCTACCGTCGTACCCGTACCGCCAACACCGCAGTGTGGATCTCCGATGAGTTCATGAAGCGCGTACAGGCCAACGCGGACTGGTACCTGTTCGACCCCGCTGAGGCCCCTGACCTGGTCGAGCTGACCGGCTCGGAGTTCTCCGCCCGCTACGCGGAGTACGTTGCCCTCGCTGAGGCAGGCAAGATGCGCTCCTTCAAGAAGATGAAGGCTCGCGAGCAGTACAAGTCGATCCTCATCATGCTGCAGACCACGTCGCACCCCTGGTTGACCTGGAAGGACACGATCAACAACCGTGCCCTGAACACCAACACCGGCACCATCCACCTGTCCAACCTGTGCACCGAGATCTGCCTGCCGCAGGACCGCGAAAACATCGCGGTGTGCAACCTCGCGTCGGTCAACTTGTCGACGCACCTGGTCGACGGCAAGCTGGACTGGGACCGCATGGAGAAGTCGGTACGCCTCGCCGTGCGTCAGCTCGACAACCTGGTGGACATCACGCTGTCCTCGGTGCCCGAGTCCGAGTTCGCCAACCGTGAGAACCGCGCGGTGGGCCTGGGAGTCATGGGCTTCACGGACCTCACCGAGCGTCTGGGCCTCGCGTACGAGTCGGAGGAGTCCTACGACCTCATCGACGAGATCATGGAGTTCGTGTCCTTCCACGCGATCGACGCCTCCGCTGACCTCGCTCGTGAGCGCGGCTCCTACTCGAACTTCGAGGGCTCCGGCTGGTCGCAGGGCAAGGTGCCGTTCGACACCATCGCCACGACCGAGGAAGACCGCGGCGTGAAGATCCAGGTCAACCGCACCACGCGTCAGGACTGGGACATGCTGCGCGCCAAGGTCAAGGGCGGCATCCGCAATGCCACGCTGATGGCCGTGGCGCCGACCGCGTCGATCGGCCTCGTCGCCGGCACGACTCCCGGGTTCGACCCGCAGTTCTCGCAGATCTTCTCGCGTGCCACCTCCTCGGGTAAGTTCCTCGAGGTCAACCGCAACCTGGTCCGCGACCTGCAGGAACTGGGCCTGTGGGAAGACACCCGCGACCAGCTCCTCGAGGCACAGGGCGACCTGTCGCAGTTGGAGGACGTCCCTGCCCACCTGCAGGAGGTCTACAAGACGTCCTTCCAGCTCTCGCCGTACTCCTTCATTGAGGTGGCGGCACGTGCGCAGAAGTGGATCGACCAGGCCATCAGCCGCAACATCTACCTCGCCGACCGCGACGTGGACAACATGATGGACCTCTACACGGCAGCGTGGGAGCGCGGCGTGAAGACCACGTACTACCTGCACATGAAGCCCCGCCACACGGCCGAGCAGTCGACGGTACGCGTGAACAAGACGGAGAAGCTCAACAAGGCCTCCGGTGCCGCCTCTGGCGGAGCCACCGGTGGACCCTCGCGCCGTGGCTTCGGCGCCCGCAAGGGCTTTGGCGCTGCGAAGGCCGCCGCCCCGGTGGCTACTGCCGAGTCCGCGCCCGTCGCGGAATCCGCGGTGGAGGCTCCTGCTGCGCAGGCGGCCGCTCCCGCCGCCGCGCCCGCTCGCAAGGGCTTCGGCGCTGTCGCTGCACCCGCAGCGCAGGCCACGGCGACCGCATCTGCAGTGCCGACCGCCAGTGCAGTCCAGCCTTCGGAGGGCGCGCAGGACCTTGCCAGCGCGCCGGCCGAGCAGCCCCAGGTTCCGCCGACGTCTCTGCCGGAGACTCAGCCCGAGCCCACGGCTGACGCCCTTGAGGCGCAGTCTGTCCCCACAGGAGCGCCGGTGTTGAACCTGGCGCAGGCCACGGGCGTCATCGGTGACACGGAGATGGTGGACGGCGTCGCCTGCCCCGTGGACCCGATGGAAGCCCTCCAGTGTGAGTCCTGCCAGTAGCAGGCACGTCGAAGCGAAGGAAGAGATCTAGCAATGGCAATTCTCGGTACCGGCATCCAGGACGGACTGCTCCTCAAGCCCATCACGTACCCCTGGGCGTACGACCTCTACAACCAGGCTGTCGCCAACACGTGGTTCCCCAACGAGATTCAGCTCGGTGAGGACCTGGCGGACTTCAAGAAAATGACGGACGAGGAAAAGCACGCCGTCACCTTCCTGATGTCTTACTTCAACCCCAACGAGTTGCTCGTCAACAAGGCCCTGGCCTTTGGCGTGTATCCCTACATCAACGCTCCCGAGTGCCACCTGTACCTCGCGAAGCAGATGTGGGAAGAGGCCAACCACTGCATGTCCTTCGAGTACGTCCTCGAGACGTTCCCGCTGGATCGCGATGCCGCGTACGAGTCGCACGTCACCGTGCCGTCCATGGCGGCCAAGGAAGAGTTCGAGGTCAAGTTCATCCGCCGCATGACGGAAGAGACCCTCGACATCTCCACCACCGAGGGCAAGAAGGACTTTGTCCGCAACCTGGTTGCCTACAACGTCATCCTCGAAGGCATCTGGTTCTACTCCGGCTTCATGGTCGCGCTGTCGTTCCGTCAGCGAAACCTGCTGCGCAACTTCGGCTCACTCATGGACTGGGTGATTCGCGACGAGTCGCTCCACCTGCAGTTCGGCATCAACCTCATTCTCACGGTGCTTGAAGAGAACGAGGACCTCCAGGACCCCGAGTTCGCGGAGGAGATTCGCCAGATGATCCTGGGCGCCGTGGAAATGGAAGAGCGTTACAACCACGACCTGCTGCCTAAGGGCATCCTGGGCCTCAACGCCGAGTACGTGAACCAGTACGTCAAGTACCTCGCGGACCGTCGTCTCGAGGAGCTGGGCTTCGAGGCTCACTACAACGTCTCCAACCCCGCAAAGTGGATGGCGACCGCCAACGACACCTTGCAGTTGGTGAACTTCTTCGAGGCCACCAACACCTCATACGAGGTCAACGCGCAGGCCACCAAGAAGTAGGCGCCCCGCGCCAACGATCACAGAGGGACCCCGGCGCACGCCGGGGTCCCTCTGTGCGTCCGCGCACTGCGCCGTCGCTGCGCTTCATCGCGTGGCGCTTCATCATCGAGGCAAGCCAGAGTCAAGGTTACTTTTACCAATCGGTCGGGATTACACTGGGGGTACCCGAGCGTTGACCTGAGTGTCCCCGCCGCTGAGCGCCACGCGCGCAGCGCCAGGCCCGCGCCCCACGCCAATGACGCCCCTCCTCCTCGAAAGAGTGTGCACTTTTGTCTGCCCCCACGCAGGACGCCCCCACACAGGACGCCCCAGCCTCGTTCGCGCCTCACCCTGAGCCCATTGGCATCACGGGTCGGCGCCGCCTGGCGTACGTGCTTATCCTGGGCTCCCTGATCGCGCTGGGGCCCTTCACCGTCGACCTCTACCTGCCTGCGTTCCCGACGGTCGCCGCAGACCTTCAGGCCTCGGACGCCGCCATTCAGATGACGCTGACGGCGACGATGATCGGCTTTGGCCTGGGCCAGCTCATCGTTGGTCCGCTCTCCGATGCGGTGGGTCGCAAAAAGCCCCTCCTCATCGCGACTGCCGTGCACATCGTCGCATCGCTCGCGATCGTCGTCGCCCCCACCGTGGAGTGGGTGATGGTGGCGCGTGTCTTCCAGGGAATCGGTGCCGCGGGTGGCGCGGTCGTGGCCATGGCAATGGTGCGCGACATGTTCCACGGGCAAGCGTTGATTCGGATGCTCGCGAACATGGCCCTCGTGACGGGCGTCGCGCCCGTGATCGCGCCAGTGATCGGCTCCCAGCTGCTGCGGGTGGTGGACTGGCGCGAGATCTTCGTGGTGCTCGCGTGCTACGGCGTGCTGATGCTCGCGATTTCCAAGTTTGCCCTCCACGAGACGCGCCCCAAGCACCTGCGCGGAAAGCAGCGCATGAGCGATGTCGCTCGCCGCTACCGCACGCTGCTCACGGACGGCGCCTTCGTGGGAATCGCGGTCGTAGGCGCGATGGGCTTCACGGCTCTGTTCGCCTACCTCTCATCCTCCTCCTTTGTGCTCCAGGACCAGTACGGCGTGAGCGCGCAGCAGTTTGGCCTGATCTTCGGCATCAACGCTGCTGGACAAATCGTGGGCACCCAAGTGGGTGGACGGCTCATGCGCATATGGGCCCCACGCACAGTCGCAGCGGTGGGCGTGGCCATGATGAGCGCGGGCGCGATCGCGCTCGCCGTATGCGCGCTGCTGGACGTGGGCCTCATCGGCGTGGTGGTGCCCCTGCTGTTCATTGTTCCGCCGCTCGGGCTCGTGATGCCCGCTGTCCAGGTGATGGCGCTCAACGGGCACGGTGCGCAAGCTGGCACGGCCGCATCCCTCATTGGCGCCGGTAACAACATCGTGGCGGGAGCGGCCACACCCCTCATTGGCGTGCTCGGCATGTCCGCGCTGTCTATGGCGATCGTGATGATCGGAGCGCTGGCAATCGGCGCGGCCTCGCTGCGCTTTGCGGTCTGGCCGCGCACCACCTCTGCCGTGATCTCCTAGGGGGACAGTCGCGCCCGGTAGCATCGCGGCATGACGATGCGCATGGGGATTGTGGTCTTCGACGGCTTCGACGTGATCGATGCGGGAGGGCCGTATGAGGTCTTCTTGACCGCTTCGCGACTGCGCGAGCGAGCAGGTGAGCCAGCGCTGTTTGAGGTCGAGATGCTCAGCCCCGGGGCTCGTGATGTCACCGCGTTCGGCGGGATGACGCTCACCGGCCTGGGTGACGCTCAGGCGGCAAACGGCCTCGACGTTGTCGTCATCCCCGGCACCATCGACATCGACAAGGCCATGGCCGATGACGAACTCATTGAAGCGGTGGCGCAGATCGCCGCGCAATCGAAGCTGCGCACCTCAGTGTGCACGGGCGCATTCCTGCTTGCCCGCGCGGGCTTGCTTGAGGGACTCGATGCCACCACCCACTGGGAGGACGTATCTGCGCTGGCCAACGAACGGGTGCGGGCTGCGATTGAGGGTGTGCGATGGGTCGACGCGGGAGACGTGGTGACCAGCGGCGGCCTGACCTCCGGCATGCACATGGCGCTTCATGTGGTGGAGCGGTTGGCGGACCGCGCATTGGCGGAGGCGACAGCGCGCCAACTCGATCTGGTGTGGAGCCCTCAGCCGCGCGCGTAGCGTCAGTCGTGGGCGATCGTCACCGCGAACGTTCCCACAAAGAAGTTGTCCCCGCTGGTCGCCACGGTGATCTGGTGGCGTCCTGCGTCGACGTCGACGGGGGCGAAGCCCTTCGCGTCGGTTCCCAAGGTGTTCGCGAATACTGAGCCGTTTGCCCACGAGTCGCCGGCGTTGGTCGCTGAGCCGAGCGTGTTGCCGCGTTGCGGGCGGACCTTCGTTCCGTCCACCGCCGCGTAGTCGCCCGAGTTGCCGAGGTCCGTCTCGAACGCCGTCCACGACAACGTGACCGTAGCGTCGGCCTCAGTGTCGAAGGCTCGCGTCGCGGGTGCGGAACTGGACACCCAGTGCGGTCCCTCCAGCAGCTTGACTGACGTCGCGGCCGGTAGGGCGGGGTCCTCGTAGACCACGGTCAGGGTGAAGCCGCCGTAGTAGGTGCGGTCAGTGTCGAACCGGGTGGCGGACGTCGCGATGTCCTCGAGAGAGTATTCGCCCTCGCCCCCAGCTTGAACCAGATGTGTCACGTCTGCGCGCGCCAGGTAGTACTCGCGCTTGTCGCGCGTGAATACTTCGAGGTCAACGCCAGCCACGGATTGGAACTCGCCGCCGGGAGTGCGTAGCGACGCGGCGGTGAGGTCACCTGACCACACATCTGGGCTGCGCCACGACTCGGTCGGGGTGGAGCGGTTGGCCGACCATTCGAGCGACGCGTGCGTGACCACCGCCCCCTCCGGAAGCGTCACGGTCGTGGTGCCGCCGTTGCGTTGGCCGTCCTCGTCACGCAGCTCCACCATGGTGTGGTCGTTGTTGTTCGTGCCGCTCAGGGATAGGACCCCGTTGGGGTTGGCGTGCGTTCCCATCACCGACTGGCAGCGAGTGGCAGACACGTCGCATCCCAGCACGGGCGCACCAAACTGCGCCACGCCCAAACCGCCCTGGTCCTCGAAGCCGTCCTCGAGATCGTCATCGGTCTCACGCAGGCCGGTGGGCAAGGAGTAGGTGTCGCTGAGGGCGCCGGCGCTCACATCAAAGACCGTGGCCGCGTCCGCCGCTAGTTCGTCAGCATCGATGGAGATTCCGAGGTCCAACGTGGTGTCCGTCCCGGCGCCCAGCTGGACGAGTTCGCACGACAGGACCGCGGAATCTGCGGACAGGCCACAGTCCCAGTCCCCGACCGCAAAGGTGGTGTCAGTGGTGGCGGCGACGTAGCGCTCCAGCGCGACCGCTCCACTTGCTTGTGCGCCGCCGGTGGAGCCGGGCATGGCGAACGTGAGGCCCTCTGGCAAGGTGATGGTCGCCGTGACGTCGTCAATGCCGACGGCCGCCGCGTTGCTGACGCTCATGTCGACGGCGGGGTCGGTGCGCGAAATTTCGAGGAACTGCAGGCTCGACCGGCCGATGCGGAGGGAACCTGCCGGGGGAGGGATCGGCTCGGTTGGGTCGACGGTGCTGTCCGGGTCGGGGTCCGTGGGATCGACCGGATCCGTAGGGTCGACAGGATCGGTGGGGTCGACAGGGTCCGTCGGATCGATTGGACTGGGGGGATCAACGGGGTCAGTGCTCCCGCCGGAATCGGTGGAACCGCCGGCTCCGCTGCCGGCACCGGCACCGCCGCTGCCACCGGTGCTTCCGCTGCCACCAGTGCCGCCGCTTCCACCGCTGCCAGTCGAACCGCCTGTCGATGAGCCGCCGTTGCCTGTGGATGAGCCCGAGCCGCCCGTGGAGGAGCCGCCGCCATTGGACGCGGACCCGTTACCCGTGCCACTGCCTACGCCTCCGGACGCGGTGCCACCGGACGCATCGCTACCGGACTCACTGTCGCCGGACGCGGCACGGTCGCGTGCCGCAGCGTCGGCCGCAGCGCGGTCGCTCGCAGCCCATACTCGTTCGTTCGCGCGGCTGTCGCTGCTGCCCCGGCCGGTGCCGATGGCGCCGGCGAAGTCCTCGGACGAGCTGTTGGCGGAATCCTCAGTCGTGGCGTCCGGGTTGACACCGCTGACGGCGCTCTCGCCTGGCGCCGTCTCGGTCCCGTCAGCAACGCCGGGGCCGGGGTTCTTTCCGTACCCCTGCGTGACGTCGCCTACGCGCTCCGTGGCACGGCCGGCATCGGCCCCATCCCCCACGGGGTCGTTCGCGAACAACGTGATGCCACCCAGTACCAGCGCCGCCGCCCCCACCACCGCGGTCGCGGGCACCGCGAAGTGAGCAAGCGTGCCCAGTGCCCCGGCCGCGCCAAACGTTCCGAGAATGCCCGCGCTGGCCCCGCCAGCCCCCGCACCGCCGGCACCTGCAGCGCCTGCACCGCCGGCACCGCCAGCGCCACCTGCTGCCGCATGCGGGCCGAACGCGCCGCCAATGGGCAGTCCACCCTCGAGAGCGCCCAGGCCCAGGGTTCCGAGCACGAGCGGGGCGATGATCGCCCGCATGCCGCGGTTGACGTCTTGAAGCTCCACGACGAGCGCGGTGCATCGGGGGCAGTCGCGGACGTGGGTGTCGATCTTGGTGTGTTCGCGCTTGGCAAGGCCGCCACGCACATAGGCGCCCAACTGCGAATTGGCCTCCATGCAGCTGACGTCCTCGGACGTAGCGAGGTGCTGCTGCAGGTAGGCCTGGCGGAGTGCCTCTCGGGCGCGGTAGGCGAGGGCAGCAACACCGTTGGCGCTGAGTCCCAGGAGCGGGGCAATGTCCTTGGGTGACTTCTTCTCGACCTCGGTGTACCACAGCACCGCTTGCCAACGTTCGGGCAAAGAGGTGAACGCATCCGACACCATGGAGTGCTCGAAGCCCGCCATGGCTGGCTCGTCCGACGGTGCCTCATACCCCATGGCGGATTCGTAGGGCGACATGTCATCGCGAGGCTTGGTGCGGATGCCCTTGTTGATGATGTCCATGCCGGTGCGCCGAACAATGGTGAACAGGTAGGCGCGGAAGGCGAGGTCGGGGCCATCGCCTTGCTGCAGTGCCCGCAGGACGCGGGAGAAGGATTCCGACACCACGTCGTCGACATCGGAGTGGCTGTTCGTGTATTGGTGAGCGACCTTGCGGGCGGCGTCCACGTGTCGTTCGTAAAGCACGCCAAAGGCAGCCGGGTCGCCTGCGCGCACTCCGGCTATGAGCTCTGGATCGCTGGACGTTTCCGTCCACATTGCGATTCCCTCGGGACTCATGTTGCCCCGGCCTCCCGCCTTCTGGACATACGTTGTCCACCATGGTCCCCGTGTGTGCCGGGGAAAGCAAGAAGGTGACCAGGGGAATTCCTCACACTTGCCGCGTACTGGACATCCAGAAATTTCTCGAGAATCCGCGTCATAGCCGGATTGGTGGGCCCTCTCATGGGGTATGACCGAGACCACCGGGACGCCGACCGCCGCGCTACTGCGCGAGTGGGAGTCGGCGAGCGTGCAGCAGGTATGGCTGCGCCCCGGTGACTGGTACACGCCTGCTGCGGAGGCGCTCGTGGAGGCGCTGGAGGCCCGTCTCGATACCGCGCCCGCGGCGTATCGCTTGGGTCAGGCTCGCTCGACTGCAGGCGTCGGTATCACCGAGGCGATCGACGACATGTCGTTGTTGTTCCGCGCGGCCGGCTTTGAAACCACCCCGATTCGCTCCATCCGAGCGCTGTGCCAGGGATGGACGGAGGGCGCTCCCGATCTCGCATCGGTACCCACCATGACGGACCCCGAGTCCGGACTGGGTACCCCCGAGTACCTAGTGCAGCGCCTCGCGGAGGTTTATGGCAACGCCGAGCGGTGTGAGACCGACGTCTCCCGCACGCACGCGCTGGTGGTGGTCGACGTGTCTGTGGACGACTCCGACCCATGGCAGCGGATGGCCCGTAACGCCGCGATTGGCGAGGCGCTCCGGGGTGCCTACGGCGCTGGCCACCCGATGGCCCGTCTAGGTGAAGGGCTGTACGCCGTGCTGATCCGGCGCGATGACCAACTCGGTGCGGGAATCGCGGCCCTTCGCGATCACGTCGCCGAACGAGCGGTGGCCATGCGGGTAGACAACCTCATGCGCCAGCCCCCGCGGGTGTGGATTGAAACGCTCCCCGCGACCCATCACTACGCAAGCGCGCTCGTGGAGTCGCTGCAGCGGTAGTCCCGGCGTTCCGGGAGACACGGGGTCTGGCACCGAGCTGAGGGCGGTGCCAGACCCCTGTTGCTGTCTGAGGCGCTGATGCCCCGCCGGTCCTGCGGGCCGATGCCCGGGTCACCACAGCATCGGCCCGCACCACGGGCGGACGTGGCGGCCCGCTACGAGGAGCCGGGCGCGTCCCAACTGGAGGAATCCCGCCACAGGACCAAGGATCGTCCCTCGTTGCGGCTGACGCGCCGGCCGCGTTCGACGATCACCACGTGCCCGGTGGGACCGGAAGTAAACACGCGCGAACCGGTGTCCGCGCGCGGGCGCAACTTCTCGACCTCTGCGGACAGGCGGTCCACCTTGTTCTGGAGCGCGAGGATGCGCTTGATGCCTGCGAGGTTGATGCCTTCGTCTTGGCTCATCCGCTGGATTTCGCGCAGCACCGCCACGTCGCGCAGGGAGTAGCGCCGCCCGCCGCCGGCCCGGCGCCGGGGTACCACCAGTCCAAGACGGTCGTATTGACGCAGAGTTTGGGCGTGCATGCCCGCGAGTTCCGCGGCGGCAGAGATCAGGAAGACCGGCTCGTCGACATCTGGCTGTTGCATCGCGGTCCTCCTTTTCCTTGCGACCGTACGGCTACTTCGCGGCGTCGTTGTAGAGGTGGGCGCGCGGGTCGTGCTTTGCCGCGGCGAGCGCGAACGCCTGCAGCGCTTCTTTCGCCTTGCGGCTGAGTTTGCTGGGCACGTCGACCTGCACTGTCACGAGAAGGTCGCCCGTGCCGGCCTTAGTCTGTAGGCCCCGGCCCTTGACGCGCAGGACCGTGCCTGACGTGGTGCCCGCCGCGATTTTGACCTTGACGCGGTCGCCCTCGAGTGTGGGGACCTCGACGTGAGCACCCAGGGCGGCCTCGTCGATGCTGATGGGCAGGGTCATGCGCAGGTTCTTGCCATCCATGGCGAACACGGGGTGCTTGGCGACCCTTACGGTGAGCAGTAGGTCCCCTGCGGGTCCGCCGTTGGTGCCCGGCCTGCCCTTGCCTGCGAGCCGAATCTTTTGGCCATCGCTGACGCCAACCGGCAGGCGGGCGTTGATGGTTCCCGTGGAGGTGCGCAGCGACACGGTGTCGCCCTGCGCCGCCTGGCGGAAACTCACTTCCGTTGTCGCGGCGACATCCGTTCCCTTCTGGGGTCCGCGGGAGAACCCGCCGCCGCCAAACATGTTCGCGAGCATGTCCTCGAAGCCCTGGGCACGGTATTGCTGCCCAGCGCCAGGGCCGGCACCGCGGGCGCCGCCACCAAACATGTTCGAGAACGCGTCTTCGAAGCCAGCCCCGCCGGGGCCGCCTGACTGGAAGCGCGGCCCCCCGCCGCCCATGGTGCGGATGGCGTCGTACTGCTGGCGCTGTTCCTTGTCGGACAGCACGCCGTAGGCTTCGCCGGCCTCTTTGAAGCGTTGCTCCGCTGCAGCGTCACCGGGATTGCGGTCGGGGTGGAGATCACGGGCCTTGCGGCGGTACGCCTTCTTGATCTCCTCGTCCGAGGCGTCCTTGGAGACGCCTAGCGTTGCGTAGAAGTCCTTGGTGAACCAGTCCTGGCTCGACATCAGCGCCTCCCTTCAGTTGCGGCGTGAGTGGGTGGTATGCGTTACTCGGGCTGAGCCACGATGACGCGCGCGGCGCGCACGACGCGGTCGCCCACGCGGTGTCCTGGCTGAGCGACGATCTGGACGGTCGGGACCTCGACATCAGTCGACGGCTGGGACGTGAGGGCCTCGTGCAGCTGAGGGTCGAACTCTTCGCCCTCGGCGCCAAAGCTGCTCCATCCCATGCGGCCGAGCGCCTCTTCGAGCTTGGTGGCGATCGACGCGAACGGGCCGTCCTCAAGGTCGCCATGTTCGCGCGCCTTCGAGACGTCGTCGAGCACGGGGATCAAAGACTCGATGAGCTTGATGGTCGCCTGCTCGCCTGCCGCGGCACGGTCGCGGTCCACACGCTTGCGGTAGTTGACATACTCGGCCTGAAGGCGCTGGAGATCTGCGAGGTGCTCGGCAGCCTTCTGCTCTGCCTGGGCGACAGGGTCGCTCGGGTCGGCCTGCTCGCTCTCGGCGCGCGCGGCTTCTTCGTTCAAGATGGCTTCCGCCTCAGCGAGCGCGTCGCGGTCGTCAGCGGGGGTGGGGTCGCCCTGGGATGCCTCGTTGTGGTCCTCGGGCTCGGGCGTGGGGTTCGTCTCAGTCATGGCCTGCCTTCCGTGAGCGGCCGAAGCCGCGGGCCAGGGTGACCTGACCCGCGGCTGTCGGGTTGCTACTTCTTGTCGTTTTCGTCGTCGACGATCTCGGCGTCAACGACGTCGTCGTCGGCGTTGTCCGCGGGCTGCTCGCCTTCGGGGGCACCCTCGGCGCCTGCCGCCTGCTCGGCAGCGTAGACCGCTTCGCCAATCTTCTGAGCCTTCTCGACCAGAGCGTCGTGCGCGGTCTTCACGGCCTCGTCATCGTCGCCCTCAAGCGCGGTCTTGACCTCGGCGATGGCGCTCTTGACGTCCTCAGCGACCTCCGCGGGAACCTTGTCCTCGTTCTCGGACAGGATCTTCTCCGTCGAGTAGGCGAAGGTCTCAGCGTTGTTGCGGGTCTCCTGGGCCTCGCGACGTGCCTTGTCCTCGGCCTCGTGCTCCTGAGCGTCCTTGACCATCTGCTCGATGTCTTCCTTCGACAGCGCGGAGCCGCCGGTCACGGTGATGGACTGCTCCTTGCCGGTGCCACGGTCCTTGGCGCCCACGTGCACAATGCCGTTGGCGTCGATGTCGAACGTGACCTCAATCTGCGGAACACCGCGCGGTGCGGGCGCAATGCCGCCCAGCTCGAACGTTCCCAGCAGCTTGTTGTCGCGAGCGAACTGACGCTCACCCTGGTAGACCTGCACCAGCACGGAGGGCTGGTTGTCGTCGGCGGTCGAGAAGACCTCGGACGACTTGGTCGGGATCGCGGTGTTGCGCTCGATCAGGGTGGTCATGACGCCACCCTTGGTCTCAATGCCCAGGCTCAGCGGGGTCACGTCGATGAGCAGCACGTCCTTACGCTCACCGGAGATCACGCCGGCCTGCAGCGCGGCACCCACAGCCACGACCTCGTCGGGGTTGACGCCCTTGTTGGGCTCGCGTCCACCGGTCAGTTCCTTCACGACATCGGTCACTGCGGGCATGCGGGTCGAGCCACCCACGAGGACCACGTGGTCGATCTGGGACAACTGGATGCCGGCGTCCTTGATGACCTGGTGGAACGGCGCCTTGGTGCGCTCGATCAGGTCGGAGGTCATCTGCTGGAACTGGGCCCGGGTGAGGCGGGTGTCCATGTGGACGGGACCGTTCTCGCCAATGCTGAGGTACTGCAGCGAGATGTTGGTGCTGGTCGCGGACGACAGTTCCTTCTTTGCCTGCTCCGCAGCCTCGCGCAGACGCTGCACGGCGGCCTTGTCCTTGGACAGGTCGACGCCCTCGGTGTTCTTGACTTCCTTGATCAGGTGGTCAACGACACGCTGGTCCCAGTCATCGCCGCCCAGGCGGTTGTCACCGGCGGTAGCGCGGACCTGGATGGTGGAGAAGTCGTCCTCGTCCTTGCCGACTTCGAGCAGCGAGACGTCGAACGTGCCACCACCGAGGTCGAACACCAGGATGAGCTCGTCTTCCTTGCCCTTGTCGAGACCGTACGCCAGTGCGGCGGCAGTGGGCTCGTTGACGATGCGCTGCACCTTGAGGCCAGCGATCTCACCGGCGTCCTTGGTGGCCTGGCGCTCGGCGTCGTTGAAGTAGGCGGGGACGGTGATGACGGCCTCAGTGACCTTCTCGCCCAGGTACTCCTCCGCGTCGCGCTTGAGCTTGCCCAAAATACGAGCCGAGATCTCCTGCGCGGTGTACTTCTTGTCGTCGACCTCTTGCGTCCAGTCGGTGCCCATGTGGCGCTTCACCGACGAGATGGTGCGGTCAACGTTCGTGACGGCCTGGCGCTTGGCGATCTCGCCGACCAGGACCTCGCCGGTCTTCGAGAAGGCCACGACCGACGGGGTGGTGCGGGCGCCTTCTGCGTTGGCGATGACGGTGGGCTCGCCGCCCTCCAGGACAGTCACCACCGAGTTCGTGGTTCCGAGGTCAATTCCTACTGCACGCGACATGCGTTCCTCCTTGAGTTGGTGGCGGGGTTGGTGACCCTCGCCCTGCGTTGCTGCCGGCTCGTCCAGAGTTGAGCCGCCTACGCTCAAGTATCCACGCTGGGCTCACGGTGTCAAGTCGAATCGGTGAAAGTTGAGTGAACTTCGCTCAACTCCTGTGGATCGCGACTCCGCCCCTTCCCGCCAAATGGAGCCATGTGGTTGTTATGGCACTGCTAGACAACGAATTGGAGCCACTTCGCGTGACGGTGGGTCTAGCGCCTGCTGGCCCCCGAGTCCTACTTTGTGCTCATGACCACTTCTGACGCCGCGCGCCACTTCCGCGCCAAGCTCGCGTTCGAGACCGACCCCTCCGACGTTGCCTCCGCGCTTGCCGACGGCAGTGAGGACTTCGTTTTCGTTGACACTCGCGACGAGCATGCGTGGATTCAGGGTCATGCCCGTGGGGCCGTGCACATTCCCAAGCCGGACATGCCGGTGAGGATCCCGGAGTATCCCGCGGACACGCAGTTCGTCGTCTACTGCTGGGGTCCTGGCTGCAACGGCGCCACCCGCGCGGGCCTCATCATCTCTGAGTTGGGTTACGCGGTGAAGGAGATGATCGGCGGCTTTGAGTACTGGGCACGCGAGGGTATGCCGGTTGACGCGATCGCTGTCGATACACAAGGCGCGAGTGCCGCTGTCGACGCGACCCGCGCCCCAGATCCTCTGACGGCTTCCATCGGTGCGCACGGGGTCATCGCCTGCGACTGCTGAGGTCGTGAGGCGCAGCCTCGATTGCCAGTGGTGCTTGTACGGGGTTGACTATAGACTCGTCGCGCGTGCTTCACTCCGCTTGGGGTGGGGCCGATGCGAGATGGGGGCCTCGTGGTGAATCGCACACCGCACCCTGTGGCCCCGCAGTGCACATAAGCGTGTGGCGAAGGTGGGGGTTGGCCTCGTGGTGAAGCAGGTCAGGATCGATGTCGATGCAGTTTTGCAGCAGATCCAAAAGTTGCTCAGGGAGCTAAACGAGTTTCCCGACCCATCCGACGTGCGGCGAACCAATGGCCCGAACAATGACGCCGTCGCACGCGTGTTTAAGGACCCTCTGGACGCCGCCGCTGAAACTGTCTCGGACCAGGTCCGCGCGGCTCGTGACGAGCTGCTGCGACTGGACAAGGCGGTTCGAGCAGCGATTAGGGACCTCACTGCCGAGGACGACGAGGCGCAGGTCACTCTTGAGCGTGCTGAACGCATCCTCGACGATGCGCGCGGAGATGCCGCCGCCGACGCAAAGAAATCGGGTGGGCAGCCGAAGTACAACCAGACTCACAGTTCCACCGTGGACACGCGCGGCGTGCGCGGAGGCGACACCGACACGTCTCAGGTCCGCGCGGTGCGCGGCGGCAAGGCGTAACCGAGGTGCAGGCTCTTCCACCGTGGCTGTCGCGGGGTTCGGCTGTGGTGGTGTCGGCGTTGGCGGTGACGGTTGTTGCTGCTGGTGTGGGGGCTGCTGATACCGACGATGGGTATTGGTACTTCGATAACTACGACGTGGCCAGTTTTCATGAGCAGGGCATTGATGGTTCGGGTGTGAAGATCGCGGTGATCGACACGGTGATTGATCCGGATGCGCCGTTCTTGGCGGACGCGAACATCACGGTTCACGAGCCGAGTTTTTGTGTTCCGGATGAGGAAGGTGGAGAGCCGGTTCCGGCGACCATCACGGGCGGTGCGGCCAGCGTGCATGCCCACGGTACGAATGTCACGGGCTTCCTGGTGGGTAACGGGGATCGGGGCCCCAAGGGCATTGCTCCGCGGGCGGAGATCACGTTTTACAGTTGGGGCGACAACCTGGGAGATGAGGACGATCTCAATTGCACGGCACGGGGTAGTGAAGGCATGGGATATCGGGCCGATGCTGCGGGTGCGCTTGAGGCCGCACTTGCCGACGATCCGGACATTGTGACTCTCTCGGTTACTGGCTCCTTTGCGGAAAGGAGCCAACTCCGCGACCCAATCGCGCGTGCGATGCGTGAGGGTGTGATTATTACCTCTGCTGCGCCTAATGACGACTCGGAGCTCGGTGGTGACGCCACAAGCGCCAATGGTGTGGTGGGCGTGGGGTCTGTGGGTGCGGACGGCCAGGTCCCGACGTCGGAGGTCCTCGATGGTGAGGAGCTGGTGACGGTCCACAATACGAATGAGTGGTTGGATGTGGTGGCGCCGGGGGTGGGTTTGACTGTTGGTGGTGGCGCGTCGTGGGAAGCTCCTGAGCCGCGCAATGGCACCTCGTATGCCACGCCGATTACGGCGGGGAATGTGGCGTTGGCGTTGCAGGCTAATCCGGAGGCGACGCCGAATCAGGTGTTGCAGTTGTTGATTCATAACACTGGTGTGGATGCTCCGCACGAGCCGGTGTTTGACCCTACGGGTGAGGTCGGCTACGGCGTGGTGGACACGATCTCGCTGCTGGGTGATGATGCGACGAAGTATGAGGATGTGAATCCGTTCATTCTTGATGGCGATGACCAATCGCCGACGGTCGAAGAGATCTTTGGTGAGACGGCTGCGACGGGGGATCCGGAGCCAAGTGTGGAGGCCTCTAGGGAGGCGTTCCCGTCGCCTGCGGCGCCCACCGCGGAGCCGACTACAGAGCCTGCACCTACCGATAGTGGCAACACCATGACGGTGGTGTGGATTGCGGTGGGTGTGGTGGTTGTAGTGGCGGTGGTGGTGCCTGTGGTCGTGGTGGGGGCGCGTCGGCGTAGTGGCCGACAGGGTGTGGTGAGGTAGGGAGATGATGATGTCTGGTTGGGTGTCGCGGGGTTCGGCTGTGGTGGTGTCAGCGTTGGCGGTGACTGTTGTGGCTGCTGGTGTGGGGGTTGCTAATACCGAGGATGGGTATTGGTATTTCGATAACTATGACGTGGCGAGTTTTCATGAGCAGGGTATTGATGGTTCGGGAGTGAAGATCGCGGTGATCGACTCGGTGATTGATCCGGATGCGCCGTTCTTGGCGGATGCGAACGTCACGGTGCATGAGCCGAGTTTCTGTGTTCCGCAGCAGGAAGGCGGGGAGTCGGTTCCGGCGGCCATTAGTGGTGGTGACGTGGACGACCATGGCACGAACGTCACTGGCTTCCTGGTGGGTAACGGGGATCAAGGACCCAAGGGCATTGCTCCGGGCGCGGAGATCACGTTCTACAGCTGGGGAGACTTCGCCGAGGACAAGTGCGGCTCAAATCCCTCGGAGTACCGGCTCGATGTCGGCGCGTCGTTGAAGGCCGCGCTCGATGCTGACGCGGACATCGTGACAATCTCTGTGGGAGGCGGCGAACTGTTGTCGACGGGTGAGTTTGCGGATCAACTTGCGCGGGCGATGCGTGAAAACGTGATTATCACTGCTGGGGTGCCTAATGACGATCTCGATGTTGGCGTCGGCTTTATGACTGGAAACGGTGTGGTGGGTGTGGGTTCTGTGGGTGAGGATGGTCAGACTCCAAGCCGCGAGGCCTTTGATGGTGCCGAGGACCTGGTGACGGTCCACAATACGAATGAGTGGTTGGATGTGGTGGCGCCGGGGGTGGGTTTGACTCTTGGTGGTGGTGCGTCGTGGGAGGCTCCCGAGCTGGGCAATGGCACCTCGTTTGCGACGCCGATCACGGCGGGCAATGTGGCGTTGGCGTTGCAGGCTAATCCGGAGGCGACGCCGAATCAGGTGTTGCAGTTGCTGATTCATAACACTGGGGTGGATGCTCCGCATGAACCGGTGTTTGACCCTACCGGTGAGGTCGGTTACGGCGTCGTAGACACGATCTCGCTGCTGGGTGATGATGCGACCAAGTATGACGATGTGAACCCCTTCATTCTTGACGGCGACGACCAGTCGCCGACGGTCGAGGAGATCTTTGGTGAGACGGCCGCGACGGCGGATCCGGAGCCAAGTGGGGAGGCCTCTAGTGAGGCGTCCCCGTCGCCTGCGGCACCGACCGCGGAGCCGACTACAGAGCCTGCACCTACCGATAGTGGCAACACCAACACGGTGGTGTGGATCGCGTTGGGTGTGCTGGTGGCGCTTGCCATCATTATTGTGGCCGTAGTGGTGGCGAGCCGCCGCCGGGCAGAGAACTAGGGGGGGAATGGTCATGGCCAGTGACGTAGAACGCTTGCGGGCGATCGTGGACGGGGGCCGGTTCGAGGCGCCCAAGTTTGGGCAGGTGCGTTCCAGTTTCAGTGTGTTGGCAGACACGCTCAGATCGCTGCGCGCGCCCGAGGGGTGGGAAGGCGAAGCCGCCCAAGCTGCGGGAGAGAGTTTCAACGCGTTGAGCAAAAAGATGCGAGGCGTGGAGGCGGCTGTCACAGAGATGGAGACGATCATCGACCGCGCCAACCACGCCGTCGACCGCGCGCTTGCCGCATACGACTCCCTGCCTTCCGACATTGTCCCGGACTGGATGCAGGACCGGGTCGCGTGGGCCGCGCAGCAGGGTCAGGAGTGGGTGCGCGTCGAACCCTCTATGCCTGCGTTCACGATCTCGGGCGCTCTCTCCGGGATCTCCAGCGTGCTCGGCCAGTCCAAGCAAAATGCTGCGCGCAACGCTCTCAACGACCTTGAAGCAGACCTTCGCCAGGAGGCAGAGGCACTACGCCGGGCTCTTCCGGACCTGTTCAGAGGTGATGATCCAGACGAGCTGGACGACGACGATAGGCGGGATGATGACTGGCACACCAACGGAGGCGGCGGTGATGGCACGGGCGGCTACACCGGTGGCGGTGGAGTCTCGCCGCTGAAGCCACGCGATTACCAGGGTGTTCAATACGATTCCGCGGGCTTTGTTCCGGCCGGTTCGAGTGGGGCCGGTTACGTCCCGGCCAGCGGCCAGCCGGTGGACTCGGGCGCCTTTGACCCCTCGGACTATCAGCCGAGCCAGTCGGGCGGCGGCGACTACACGCCGGGCACATGGGACGGAAGCGACTCCGACTACTCGGTGGACTCACAGTCGCCGGGAACCACACCTAGCTACGGCGGTGGCGCGTACGGGGGCGGCTCCGCGTCCGGCGGCGCAGGATACAACGGCGGTTCGTACAACGGCGGTGGAGCGTCCAGCGGTCTTACCTCGGGCCTCATGGGCGCCGGAGCCATGGGCGGCGCAGCCGCAATGCGTGCCGGCACAGCTGGGTCCGGGTTTGGTAGCGGTTCCGGCGCGGGTGTCGGTGGCTCCGCGAACGCTGGACGAGGCTTGCTCGGCAACGTTGCCCCCGGCGGGCAGGGAGCTGGTGGCCAGGCAGGAGGCGGCACTGGCCGCAGCGGTGCTGGTTTGCGTGGCGTGGCGAGCGGGGGCACGGGAGCAGGTGGCACCGGTGTGAACGCCGGCGCCGCAGGACGGGCCGGCGCCATGGGTAGCGGCGGCGTGAACGGTTCAGGTGCCGGAGGTGCTGCTAGCACCGGCGCCGGCGCGGGAGGTCGTACCGGCATGGTCGGCGGCGGTGCGCCCGCAGCTGCACAGCAACAATCCCGGAAGAACGGCCCCACGCGTAGCGGCCTGATTGCGCCCAAGATCGATGATGACGCTGAAGCGCGTCCACTATCCGCTGCCGCAGGCGCCGGAAGCCGGACTTCAGCCCCCGACCCCACGGAGGGCGAAGAGGGCTAGCGAGCGCGTTGCCCGGGTGAGAAGCAACGGCGCTCGGGCCGATGCTTCAGGCCAGTCGGCCGTCGCGCATGCGCAGCACACGGGTTGCCATGACCTCGGCCTCAGCCGGATCGTGAGTGACCACAAGTGCGGCCGTGCCCGCGGCAGCGAGGATGTCCCGAACTTCGATGGCAAGCCGGCCGCGGAGGTCAGCGTCGAGGGCGGACAGTGGCTCGTCAAGTGCGAGCAAGCGCGGCTGGGGAGCGAGCGAACGTGCCAGTGCCACGCGTTGACGCTGACCGCCCGACAGATCCGTCACGGGCCGATCCCCTAGCCCGTCCAGACCCACGAGCTCGAGCAGCTCGAGTACACGCGCCCGCTTGTCGGTGGCTGGCAGCCGTTGCATCTCTAGGCCGAACGAGATGTTGCGCGCCACCGAGCGGTGAGGGAACAACTGGCCGTCCTGAAACACCAGGCCAAATCCGCGCCGGTGGACTTCCACGTCCGTCACATCCTCGTCGTCCCACACCACCTGGCCAGCGTCGACGTCGACAATACCGACCACCGCGCCAAGCAGGGATGACTTGCCGCACCCAGACGGGCCCAGGAGCGCAACCGTCTCGCCAGGAGCGACAGTGAGCGACACCCCATCAACGGCGGTCACCGGGTGAGCACCGCCATAGCGCACCACCACATTGTCGACGCGAAGGCCGGTCATAGGTCTCCTCCCACAGTGGTCCGCATACGTTCGGACACCATCATCACGGATGCGGTCAACGCCGCCAGAAGCACAGCGGCTGCGAACGCCATGCCGAGGTTCTCCGCCCCTGGCCTGCCCAGCAGGCGATAAATCGCCGTCGGCAACGTGGGGCGGTCGGGGCGGGCAACAAAGGACGTGGCACCAAACTCACCCATGGAAATCGCGAACGCGAAGCCGAGTGCTAGCCCGAACGGGCGCCGTAACAGCGGCCACTCCACACGTGTCCACACCCGCCCGGGACTGGCCCCTAGGGCGCCAGCGGCTGCGCGCATGCGTGGATCGATAGCGCGGGCAGGCGGCACCAGGGTGCGGACGACGAGGGGCAGCGCCACCACCGCTTGGGCCATCGGGACCAGCCACCATGACCCGCGCAGATCTACCCCGAGCACTGTGCGGTTCAGGGTCAACAGCATGCCTAGACCCACAATCACTGCGCTGACGCCCAGCGGCAGCATCACGATTGCGTCGAGCACCGCTGCCTTGCGACCCCGTCGCGCGAGGAGCGACGCGACGATGAGCCCCAGCCCCGTCGCAACGGACGCAGCAATCACCGCGGTGGTGAGCGAGTTGAGCGTCGCCTGCCAGACGCTCACGGGCAACACCGAGCGCGGCGGGTCGGTGAAGAGTGCGACGTAGTGGTCGAAACCATAGCCATCGCCGACCTTGAGCGAGCGCGACAGCAGCGCCCACAGCGGCGCGGCCAAGAGCAACCCCAGGGCGACGAGCACCGGCACAACGACCTTGACGTCAGAGCGCGTTGCGGGCCTGGTGCCATCGACCGTGCGGGTGCCCAACACCCGCTCGCGCCGCCGCCGCGCCCACGCGGATGCCGCGAGGATGCCGGCGACGAAAACCAACTGAAGGATCGACAACACGGCAGCCGCACGTATGTCGAGAAACTGGTTGACCTGCAACCAGATCTCTGTTTCCAAGGTGTTGATGCGCGTGCCGCCCATGACCAACACCACGCCAAACGAAGTGGCGCAGAACAGAAACACCACCGATGCCGCGGAGGCGACCGCGGGTGCCAACGCCGGGACCGTCACGTGCCACCACGCCTGGCGCCGGTTGGCGCCCAACGTCCGTGCGGCATCGGCCCTGCGCGGATCTAAGCCCGCCCAACTTCCCCCCACAATGCGCATCACGACGGACGTGTTGTAGAACACCATCGCGAGGCCAATGGCCCACACTGTTTGATCCCATCCCAGGAACGCGAGTGGACCCGACCGCCCTAGCAGCGCCGTGAAAGCCGTCGCCACCACAATCGTGGGCAACACGAAGGGCACGGCCGCGATCGCGCGCACCGTGACCTGCCCTCGCCAACGAAGCCGGTACAGAACGTACGCCGCTGGAATCCCCAGTGCGAGGGATCCCAGCGTTCCCAAGGTGGCCAAACCAGCGGTGGTGACCAGGGCATCGGCCGTCCGGGGGTCAACGACCACCGCCCATGTGCCAGCCCAGTCGAAGCCCCCGTCCCACAGGCCGCGTGCCAGCACCGTAAGGAGCGGCCACACAAAGAAAATGCCGAGGAACCCCAGCGGCAGCGCCGCCACCGCCCACCACACAAGGTGGCGGCGATGGCGGCGCGGGTGCATGGCGATCCTCGGCGTGAGTGGTGGAGGTGTTAGCCCAGAACGATCGCGTTCCAGGTCTCAATCCACTCGTCGCGACCAGCGGAGATGTCCTCCGGGCTCAACGAGTGCGGCTCCTCGGCAAGCGGCGCATACTCTGCCCACTCCGCTGGCACCTCGATCTGCTCCGAGACCGGGTAGACGTACATGTTCTCCGGCAAAGCAGCCTGGAAGTCGTCCGACAGCATCCAGTCCACGACCGCCTGCGCCGCCTCAGGGTTCGCCGCGCCGTTGAGTACGCCCGCGTACTCGACCTGGCGGAAGCAGGTGTCCAGCAGTGCCGCCGTGGTGGGCTCACCGTCAATCAGCTCGTACGGCGGGGATGAAGCGTAGGACAACACGAGCGGATAGTCGCCGCCGTAGTTGGGGGCCGCGAAGTCCGTGTAGTAGGTCTCCGACCACGACGACGTGACGCGCACATCGTTGGCAGCCAGGTCGGTCCAGAACTGCTCCCAGTCATCGCCGAACTCCGCGACCGTGGCGAGCACGAACGCGAGTCCAGGTGAGGACGTCGCGGGGTTCGTGACGGAGAGCATCCCCTGATACGCCGGGTCCGTTAGATCGCTGAGACCCTGTGGGACCTCAAGGTCGCCTTCGAAGGTCGCCAGATCGTAGTTGAGGCAGACGTCGGAGTAGTCGATCGCGGTCAGCGCCTGCGACCCGGGCACCGCGTACGCCGCTGCGTCCGCTGCCGCAGGAACCTCAGAGGTGTAGTCCGCGAAGATGCCTTCATCGAGCGCGCGCGACGCGAACGTGTTGTCGACGCCGTACACGACGTCGCCTAGCGGTGCGTCCTTGGTGAGGATGAGCTGGTTGACCAGGCTGCCGGCGTCTCCTGGGGCGGCGAACTCGACCGTCAGGCCCGTCTCCTCTTCGAAGGCGGCGAGCACGTTGTCGGGGACATTGAAGGAGTCGTGCGTCACGACCGTGACGCTCTGGCCGGCGAGATCGGTTGCGGCGGTCGCGGTGGGCGAGGTGCTGGCCGATGTCGCGGCTGGGGTGGCAGAAGTCGCGTCCCCTTCCGCGTCGCTTGAGCAGGCCGCGAGGGTCAGGGTGGCGATGGCGGCCGTTGTGACGGCCGTGGTGCGCGTGAAGCGCATAGTGGTTCCTCCCACATGCATCAGGAGGGGACGAGACTCGACTCCCTACGCCGGTATCACCCGGATCAGGTTCGAGGGTCTGCGGCGGTTCCGCACTCTCAGCGCTCTTACTCTCGATGCCACTGGCAATCGGGAAGCGCTCCCCTGTCGTGTCCGGTCAGCATAGCGCGGGCGTGGGGAGGGGAACGACGCCGGTGAGCTCAGGGAGGTACGCGACTGCGCAGCCGCGGCGCGATGTGGTGGCGCCACGGCTGCACGCGCGCGTCGTTAGTAGTTGAGGATCTGGCGGCCGTCGGTGACCAGGTTGCGGATGGACACTTCGCCGTCGGCGTCGCCCTTGAGCGCGTACCCGGCGGCCTCGATCTGGTCCTTCACGCCGTGGCCGTTGGCGCAGTAGGCGCAGGCGCCGTGCACGTTGTCGCGCAGCGACTCGAGCAGCGGGTGGAGCTTGTGGTCGGCCTCGCTGAGTGCGCCGAGCGACTCGACGCCCGAACCGTCGAACACCACGACGACGTCGTCCCCAGCGGACTTGAACTCAGAGGCGACCTTGAGGCCGCGGAACACGCGGGAGAGGTCGCCGGAGGCGGGCTCGTAGATGACGACGGCGATCTTGTTGTCACTCACAGTGAGATCCTTTCGTAGATATACATACCGGTCGGTATAGTTGAAGCCTAAGTTGACCGATCGGTATAGTCAAGTCATGGCACGTGACGGCTCTGAGGCACCCGCGCCACGCGGCCATGCCCGCGAGCGATTGCTCGCAGCCGCAGGCGAACTGTTTTATTGCGGTGGCATCAACACCACAGGCGTCGAGGCTGTCGCTGCGCGCGCAGGCGTCACCAAAGCCACGCTCTACAACCACTTCGCCAGCAAAGACCTTCTGGTCGTGGCGTACCTGCGCGAGCGCCTCGAAGCGTCTCGCGCGGGCCTGAGTGCCGAGCCCGGCGAGGTCTCAGCGGCGTCGCAGCGCGTGGCCGCGCTCTTTGACGCGGTGGTGGGCGATATTCAACGCGGCGACTTCCACGGGTGCCCGTTTGCCAAGGCTGCCGTCGAGGTCCCTGGCAATGCTGCGGCGATGGAGGTCGTGCAGGAGCACACCGAGGACGTGGTGCGGTACCTCGCGGTAGCGACCGGGGATGGCGAGCTGGCGCGGACCATTGCGATGCTCTATGACGGTGCGCTCATCGCCGCGAAGGTGTCAGGCGATGCCGCGCCCGTGGAGCGTGCGCGCGCTGCGGCCGTTGCCATGGTGACGGCCTGAGTAGGCGCAGTGCCGCCCCTGCGGGTGCAGATCGTGGCGCTCACGCTTGCGCGGACGGAGCGGGGCTGCGCCTCCCGCGTGGGAGTTAGACGTCCGTGCGGTGGAAGTTCAGGAAGCTCTTCGAAGCAGTCGGCCCACGCTGGCCGCGATAGCGCGAGCCGTACTTGTCTGAGCCGTACGGGTGCTCAGCGGGGGAGGATAGGCGGAAGAAGCACAACTGACCAATCTTCATGCCTGGCCACAAGTTGATGGGCAGCGTCGCCATGTTGGACAACTCGAGGGTGACGTTGCCGGTGAATCCGGGGTCGATGAAGCCTGCCGTGGAGTGGGTGAGCAGCCCCAGGCGGCCCAGGCTGGATTTTCCCTCCAGGCGCGCTGCGATGTCATCCGGCAGGGACACGGATTCGAAAGTGGAGCCCAGGACGAACTCGCCCGGGTGAAGCACAAAAGGTCCGTCACCCTCGACCTCGACCAGGCGCGTGAGCTGCGGCTGCTCCGCGGCCGGATCGATGGCCGCGTACTTGTGGTTGTCGAACACGCGGAAAAACTTGTCCAGGCGCACGTCGATCGAGGACGGCTGGATCATGTCTTCTTCGTACGGGTCGAGGGCCACGCGGCCGTCGTTGATCTCTGCACGGATGTCGCGGTCGGAGAGCAGCATGTTCGCATCCTAGCCGGGCGGCTCTCGCGACTGACAGCTTGACGCGGAGGATAGGGCCGATGCGCATGCTGAGTTGTGCGGACACTGTGCTCCGGATGCACGCTCTACAGTAGTGCCCCATGAAGGTCATCAGCGTCGTGGGCGCCCGCCCCCAGTTCGTCAAGCTCGCACCGGTCGCTCAGGCGCTTTCCGCCGCAGGGGTTGATCACGTCATTGTCCACACCGGTCAGCACTATGACGCGGACATGTCGGACGTGTTCTTTGACGGGCTGTCTATCCCGGCCCCTGACGTTCACCTGGGCGTGGGATCCGGGTCTCACGGCGCTCAGACGGGCGCAATGCTGGCGGCGCTCGAGCCCGTGTTCTTGGAGCACAACCCGGACTGGGTGTTGGTGTACGGAGACACGAACTCGACGCTTGCAGCCGCACTTGCCGCGGTGAAGATCCATCTCCCGGTCGCTCACCTCGAGGCAGGGTTGCGCAGTTTCAACAAGCGCATGCCTGAGGAGCACAACCGTGTCATGACGGATCATTGCGCGGACCTCTTGCTCGCTCCCACGGAGGTAGCACAGGGCCATCTTGCGAACGAGGGCCTTGCCGCGATCACCCGAGTCGTGGGAGACGTCATGGTGGACGTGTGCTTCACGGTCCGCGACGCAGTCCTTGCCGCAGGCGGCGGCACCAGTGAGACGCCTTACCTACTGTCAACGATTCATCGGGCAGAAAACACTGACGATCCGGACCGTTTGCGCGCGATCATCGATGCGCTGGCTTCTGCGCCGCTGCCCGTGCGACTGCTGGCCCACCCGCGCCTTCGCGCCAAGGCTGAGCAGTTCGGCATTGAACTTGCGCAGGGTTCCATCGAGCTTCATAGCCCTGTGCCGTATGCAGAGATGGTTGCCTCGGTGCTGGGTTCCGCGGGTGTGGTGACGGATTCTGGTGGTCTCCAGAAGGAGGCCTACCTGCTTGACCGCCCTTGCACCACGTTGCGTACGGAGACGGAGTGGGTGGAGACGCTGCACGACGGCTGGAATGTCCTGGTGGCGGATCCGGCCGATCTTGCAGAGGCGCTCAAGCGCGACCGTCCGACTGCTGCACGCAAGGCTCCCTACGGCGACGGGCGCGCGGCCGAAGCCGTGGCGGCCGCACTTCAGGGAGTGTGACCGTGGCATTCTCGAGATGTCGCGTACTTCGACCAGCAGTCGTCTAGGAGAGTTTGAACAATGACTCACCTGGTGATGGTGGTCCCCAACACCGTCGATCTCGACTCGCGAGTCCAGAAGGTCGCCCGGGCGGCTCAAGACGCAGGCTATCGCGTCACAGTTGTGGGGGCTGCGACACGGGCCCGACCGTTTGGAGCGGTCCTCAACGGCGTGCTCACCCTTCGAGTCCCGGTGCGAGTAGGGCGTCCTGTGACGTGGCGTGGAAGGGCCCTTACGTCCGCCCGTAGCTTTGTCTCATCGGAGCCACGACCAGGCTCTTCACGACAGAGGGTCACCGAGAAGCTGTCGCGGCGCCTTGACTCGCACTTGGCTGCCGCTGGTGGAATGGCGTTGCACTCGATACCCAGCAAGCATGGCCGCGAACTCGCGTTGGCAGGCTCCAAGTCGTACGGCGATCTGCCCCAGTTCACTGCGAGGTTCTGCAGCACGATCATCGACCTCAAGCCGGATCTCATCTACGTTCATGATTCGCCGCTGCTTCTGGCGGCAGGTGTCGCACAGCGGTTGCTTGAGAAGCGTGGACGCAAAGTACCGCTCATTGCGGATGTTCATGAATGGTGGCCCGGCGTCGAGAGCGTGTCCGAGGCGCGTCGTCAAGGTCAGATGAATCTGGAGGACCAGTGGATTCCGACTGCTGACGCGGTTATTACCGTGTCTTCAACTCTGGCTACGTGGCTCGCGCGACGGTGGGGGCTTACCGAGCCCGTAGTGGTGGTCGAAAACGGTGCGGTAGCGAACCATCGTCCCCAGGAGGGGCGCGCAACATTGCGCGAGGAGTGTGAGCTTGATCCGGACGT
Organism: Demequina globuliformis; assembly: GCF_000975155.1. Classification (GTDB taxonomy): domain Bacteria; phylum Actinomycetota; class Actinomycetes; order Actinomycetales; family Demequinaceae; genus Demequina; species Demequina globuliformis. The sequence goes on along the minus strand of NZ_BBRG01000001.1, from coordinate 871,701 downwards.
CCCCCTGATGGTCTACAGCGGTGCCGTTGCTCCTTCCCGCGGAGTGGATGTAGCAATCCGCGCAGCAGCCACCCAACCCGACCTGCATCTTGCGCTCGTGTGCGGTCCGGTTTCTCCGTACGTGGAGTCGCTCCGAGACTTAGCTCACGAGTTGGGTATGGAAGACCGCTTCCATCTCATGCCATTTGTGAATCCGGAGAGCGTGCCGTGGTATCTAAGCACGGCAGATATTGGTGTGGCGCCGTTCGCACGGTCGGCAAGTCATGACTCGGCGTTGGCCACCAAGATCTCGGAGTACGTAGTGGCCGGCCTTGCGCTCCTGGTGAGTGACTGTGAGGCGCAGGCCGAGTTCGTGCGTAGCAACCGCATCGGCGCCGTCTTCGCTGCTGGAGATGTGGGTAGCGCATCCAGCGCCCTCAGCGATGTCGTCCGCAACCTCGAGGAGTTGAAGGGGCGCATCACCTCGGACTTGCGACAGCAGCGCTCGTGGGAGTTTCAGCGACGCGCATTGTTGACTGTTCTCCAAAGGGTGGCAGGAAGCCCCTCAGGCGTGGCCCCGCGGTCACGCTCGGTCGTCCGGCGAACGCTTGGACGGACGGCCTTGCGGGCGCACTCGTCATTGCTTGTTCGTCAGGGGTCAATCTCTGCGCGGGACCGCCGCAAACTCTTCGGTCCAGATGTCGAGGTCCAGCGCATGTACGAGCAGCGGCTATCCACGGCGCTTTCCGGGAGAGTTTCCCTGTGAGCATTCGGAGTCGCGTAGCAGGTAGTTCCCGGTATCTCTCGCCGCGGGTACGCAACGACCTTCGTCGTGGCAAGCGTCGGCTCGACCGGTGGCGTTCTGACCGTTCGTTGAGGGACTACCTCACGGTCCCCAAGAAGGGGCCTGAGGACCTGGGCCTGGTTATCGCGCCAGCAAACTCCGCCGGTCAGGGATACCGTTGGGCGGACGCTGTCACGGCTCACATCGGCGACGCCCGGGCATGGAACTATGCGTTTCGAGTTCCGTCTGCGACCTCCTACCCCGTGGGGCTTGGGGTACCACCCGAAGTGACAGCTCACTCGAGCGACTGGGCTGTTGCTTTCGAGGATCGGCTAGTTGCGGCCTTCTCGCATGGGATGTGGGAGTCTGGTCGTCAGCCGTTAGGGGTCGCGCGGGGCGAATCGCCGTGGACCCAGATCGAGCGACTCCGGCAACGTGGAGTGGCACCTGCGTTTGTCGCACACGGATCCGACGTCCGCATCCCGTCCGTCCATGCGGAACGTCATGAGTTCTCGCCATTTCGCGACCCAGAGGTGCCTCTCACGATCGCGCTTGAGCGAAAGGCGCGAGCGACCTTGGGAGCCCTTCAATCCTTCGAGGGGCCCCGCTTCGTTTCAACGCCGGACTTGCTCGACGTCGTTCCGGAGTCTGCGTGGCTCCCAGTGGTGCCTGGGGCGGAGTGGTTCTCGTCTCCACAGGAAGAAGTCGAACCGCGCGCCCGACTCCGTGTGGGGCACGTTTCGAGCAGCTCGATGCTGAAGAGAAGCGACGCAGTAGAGGAGGCGATTGCACCGCTTGTTGCTTTGCGGGCGATCGACTATGAGCGAGTGTCCGGGGTCGCGCCGGGAGACATGCCATCGGTTGTCGCCGGGTTTGACGTCATCATCGACCAGTTCGGCGTCGGGTCCTACGGTGTTGCGGCGTGCGAAGCGATGGCATCGGGGCGGGTTGTAGTGGGCAATGTCCTGCCTTCCGTTCGTGACCATGTGCGAACGACAACTGGGTTCGATGTTCCTATCGTGCAGGCGACGTTGCCGACGCTCCGCGAAGTGCTCGAGGAACTTGTGGAGCAGGACCCCGATGCCCGGGCCGCACGCAGCCGCGCCGGGCGGGACTTTGTCCGTGCGGTGCATAACGGGGAGCTTGCTGCCGCGGCCATTGCGGACAACTTTCTACGGCCACGCCTCTAGCGCTGCGCGACTAGGCTGCGCAATGCTGTGAGTCCAGTGGACGGCCCTAGTGGTGAGCGGTGAGCACGTCACGGAGTAGTGCCTGAACAGCCTCGGCGCTGTGCCAGTTGAGAGCGTACTGATGGCTCGCGCGCTGTCGCTCTACAGTCGATATCCAGACTTCTCGCGCGATGCGGTCGATGTCTTCGGTGAGTGTTGCCATACGTGTCTCTATCAGTGGAACGTCGCCGGGCAGCGCTGCCCGGGTTTCGTTCCTGAGGTGGCCTATGACAATCTGACCGCGTGCCATCGCATCAACCTCAGTTTGGCGATAGGTGCCGTTGGCGCAGTCCCCCACGACAGCGTGAGCGACGGAAACATCCTCGACCAGCGTGAAGGCAGCGTGCTGTGCAGCTTGGCTGGTGAGCGCCTCAAGGCTCTCACGCCAGATGGGTGCCAGGTGGTCAGCGGCGATGTAGACCCGGAGCGTTTCACCATCAGCCCGTAGCGGGGCTCCAGAATCGAACTTTTCTTGGGCCGCGGGTAGCGGCAGCCAGGCACTCTGTGCCACGTGATCTACCAGTTCTGGGTCCCGGACCAGTGGCACAATCCGGTGGCCGTTGATCACGGCAGTCAGGCGGTCTGACCGTTCAGACCACTCACGACGGCGTTTGGTGGACCAGTGGTGAACGTCTGCGTGTTCTTCGATACTCGTGAGCGTATTGGGGCTCAGGAGGTCTCCGGCACGGGCCATCAGCAAGGTTCGTTCGCGGTTGACGGCGATCAGCTGGAGCGCTTTGAGTGCGTCCGGCTCGAGCGCGTCCAGGACGTTCACTCCGGCCTGGACTAGCGTGTCCGAGCTCTGGATCAGATCGCTATAGAGCCGGAGTGCGCTCACGGTATCCTGTGGCTTGCGTGCCGGGGTTCGGACTGAGAATCCCGACCCGGCCCAGTCGAGCGTGGCCTCCTGTGTGCTGATGGTCGCGACAGCCGTACGAGCGCCCTGAGGTGGCGCGGCCTGGTGTTCGAGTACATTCTGATACGCGTCGACGAGGTTCTGCTCATGGCTCTCCCAACTGATGGAACGCTGTAGTTCCGGCGACGCCTTGTAGCGTGAAGCGTCTGAGCTCGCGAGGATCGTTGACACTGCCTGCGCGAGTGACTCCGGATCTCCAGCGGTGAATACCTCACCGATGCCGTGGTCTGTGACGAACTCGGCCTGCGCTGGGCAGTCGCTCACAGCGAGCGGAATCCCAGCTGTGGCGTATTCGGCGATCTTGGTCGGGATCGCGTTGTCATGGTTGGGTCCGCGCAAGAGCGTGTGGAGTCCTATGTCTGCAGTCCGGAGGTACCAGGTTACCGAGGCAGCGGGCACGTAGGCGTGGAAGTGAACTCTGTCTTTCAGAGCGAGCGCCGCAATGCGTTCGCTGAGTTCTCGAGCGCGGGTTCGCGAAGGCGCTGATACGAGCACGAGGTGCGCATCGGGGAGGTGGGTCAGGGCCTCGATCGCCGTCTCGACACCGCGCTTTTCCCCGACGTGACCGGAGTAGACCAGCAGTGGGACGTTTGGGCCGAGACCCGCCTCCGTGCGGATATCTTCTCGACCGGGGGCGGGAATCGATGTGCTGGAGGGGCCGTTGGGCACCACTAGTGTCAGCCGCTCCGTGCTGTCGTGGAGACCTGCGGAGATCTCCTTGTTCACGGCGATAACGGCGTCGGTATGACGTGCCAGTTTTGCCTCAGCGTCGCGCGCACCGATCATGCTGATTGCGGCGTCGCGACGAGGCCGCCAAAACTCGTGCGCGTCGTACACAAGGCGGGGTGCCGACCCTTGCGCCCGCAGGGAGTCTCGAGCTTTCAACGCCGTGGGCAGCATGAAGGCATCGTGAATATGGATGATGTCTGGCTTGAGTGCAACCACCTGGTCGACCAGGGCGTCAGCGTAGTCCTGAGTCAGATGCCCCGTCTGCGGCAGCATCCACCCAGGGCGGAGATACGCGAGTTTTCGCACAATCGTCTGGCTACGGTGTTGCCAAGGCGTGAGCGGATTCTCTCGAGCGGCTTCCGCGAGTCGTTGTGCGCGTCGTGCGCGTGCTGAAGTGAGCCCGGACGCGAGCTTTGCGAGCGGCGCTCCGCGGCGAGCCGATTGTGCCGTCATCTCCTTCAGGTGGGCGCGTGCTGAGAGTACAGATGCGCGGTTCTCGAGTGAGGAGAGGCGGGCATTCCGGGCTTTGGCTGTGGCCCCGTGCAACGAGTAGGACACGGGGAAGCGCCAGATGGCGGCACCTGCAATGGTGTCAGGGCCCGCGCCGCGTGCACGGTTGATTCCGACGACGCTACACGCATATCCAAACTTGGTTGCCGTGCCAGCGGCGCGTACCACTCTGCCATCGACGACGACCTCATTGTCGACGAGCATGACGACATGCGCTCTTGGTGAGGGCGGGTGTTCCACAGTAGCTCAGTTCTCGTAGTGGGGGGCTTGTTGGGCTACGCGGCGTTGGCGCTGGAGCTCTGCAACATCTGCAGGACTCGCGTGGTGCTGGTGACGTAGGGGACAGTGCCTTGTGCGCGGGCGGCGTGCCAGGCGGCGAGGACTGCGGTGGGCTGGTCGACGTACACGATGTCTGCGCTTGCGAGCAGTTCGCGAGCGATGCGGTCTTTGCGGAGAAGGCGGTTCATGTGCCAGCGCGGTCCGCGCAGTGTGAGCCGTGCCACCTTTGATTTGTGCCAGGGATTACGTCCACCTCGGCGTCGTTGGATGGTGGGGTCGAGGACATGTGCAGTGGGGTCCTCGTCGCGCCAGTGAGACAGGGGTCCAAGGGTGATGACGGATACCTGCGTAGCGCCGGCTTCGGTGAACTGGTCGATATAGCGCGACAGCGCGGTGGCGCGGCGCAGTTGCAAGGCGCTCAGGATGACGACGTGGGTCACGCGGTGACCTCCTCGGTGAGAGAGCCGATGCGTGGCGAAAGCTGTGCGTCGCGGCGCAAGGTTTCACCTGCGTCGTGGGCGCGGGCGTAGTCGGCGGTGGTGGCGGAGTGGAGCAGCTTCACGGTGTCGCCCAGGGTGGTGGCGATTGCTTCTGGTGTGACGTCGGGTACCGCAGTCCAGAGTGGGTAGTCGCGGAGCACGTTGGAGGAGTCGTTGGTGGGGGCGTGAACGGACACGATGGGTTTTCCTGTGGCCACGTACTCGAACACTTTGCCGGAGGTGACGTACCGGCCTTCGCCGAGCGCCAGGACCAGGGCGTCTTGGCGCTCGTAGAACTCTGCGACTTGGCCCTTGTGTACTTGGCCGATGAAGGTGACGCCGGCATCGCGGGCGTCGTCAAGCAGGGTGGCAAGGTCGCCGCGTGGGGTGGCGAAGTAGCCGAGGTATCCGCCCACTTCCAGGGTGGAGGCGGCGGGGATGTGGTCTTGTGCCTTGGCGAGTGTCCAGCCCTTCATGAGCGCTTCTAGGGGGACTTTGGGGGTGATGGTGCCCAGGTAGCCAAACCGGGGAGCGTCAGGGTTGGCGACGGGCAGCGCTACGTTGCGTTCTCCGAAGAGCGCGGGGTCCCAGCCGTTCATGACGACCTGCATTTTGTCTGCGGCGAAGGGGTATTCCTTGCGGTGCCACTCCCGGATGGCGTCGTTGACGAACCACACCTCATGCGCGGCCTGCAGGTACTTCTTTTCGAGCCGTCCCACGCGTGATTTTTCCGGGAAGAGGTAGCCGCCGTCGAACACGTCGAGTCGCCAGCCGTCGCGGTAGTCCATCACGAAGGGCACGCCTGCTTTCTTGTGCAGGTGGTAGGCGCCTTGGAAGTCGACGTTGGGGTTGGCGGTGGCGACGACCAGGTCTGCGGGGTCACGGTCGTGGATGAGCTCGAGTGCGTTTTCGAGGGCGCCGCGCCATTGCCCGTAGTTGTTTTCGGGGAAGGTGAGGCGGTCCAGTCGCGATCGAATGCGGTTGTAGTTGCGTGATCCGAGGAGGGCGCGGCTGCGGGGGAATTCGCGGACGTCGGTTTCTTGTGTAGCCCAGGTGAACGGCACGCGTTCGACGGTGACGCGGGGGTCGACGGCATTGCTCATGGAAATGTCCACGCCTACGTACCGTTCGTACGCCTCCGCGGGTGCTGCGACAACGGTCACCTTCCAGCCCGCTTCTGCAAATGCGTTGGCGGTTGCGACGGCGCGGTAAACCCCGCCGGTGCGGGCGGGCGCGAAGCCCCACGCGATGTAGATGAGGTGAGGAGTTGAAGCGGTCACGGTTCCTCATTGTTCCACCGTCTTGTCAATGGCGGCGCCCACTACCGCGAACCAATCGGGCCGGCAGCGCCGGTCGCGCTCCCAGCGCAGGGCGAAACCTCACTCGCGTTCGAATCGTTACGAATTGGAGTCGCAACGTTTCGATTCCATGGCTACTATGTCCTTAATTCTCATCCACCGGAAGGTATCTCCATGAAGTTCGGCCACTTCGACGACGAGGCGCGCGAATACGTTGTCACGACCCCGCACACGCCGTACCCGTGGATCAACTACCTCGGTACCCAGGAGTTCTTCTCTCTCGTATCCCACACCGGCGGTGGCTATGCGTTCTACCGCGACGCCAAGCTGCGCCGGCTCACGCGCTACCGCTACAACAACACCCCCGTCGACGACGGCGGCCGCGTATTCACCATCAACGACGGCGGCGACGTCTGGAGCCCCTCCTACCGTCCGTACAAGACGGAACTCGACCACTTCGAAACCCGGCACGGCCTGGGGTACACCCGGATCACCGGACAGCGCAATGGCCTTGAAGCATCGGCCCTGTTCTTTGTGCCCGTGGACACCAACGCGGAAATCCACCACGTCACGCTGACCAACACGAGCGATGCCCCCAAGTCGGTGTCGCTGTTCTCCTTCGTCGAGTTCTGCCTGTGGAATGCCGAGGACGACCAGACCAACTACCAGCGCAACCTCTCCATCGGCGAGGTCGAAGTCGACGGCAGCGCGATCTACCACGTCACCGAGTACCGCGAGCGCCGCGAGCACTACGCCGTGTACGGCGTCAACGCCCCGGTCGACGGCTTCGACACTGATCGGGACACGTTCCTAGGATTCGGCAATGGCTTCCACGAGGCCGCCGTTCCTCACGCCGGCATCAGCGGCGACTCCATCGCCTCCGGCTGGTACCCCGTCGCCTCGCACCACCTCAAGGCAGACCTCGCGCCCGGCGAATCCAAGCAGTACGTCTTCACGCTCGGCTACCTCGAGAACGACCGCGACGACAAGTGGGAGGCTCCCGGCGTCGTCAACAAGGCCGGTGGCCGTGCCCTCCTGGACCGCTTCGCGACCTCCGAGGCCGCCGACGCTGAATTCGCGCGCCTGCAGGAGTACTGGGACGGGCTGCTGGGCTCTTACACCGTGACCTCAACGGAGGAGCGACTGGACCGCTCAGTCAACATCTGGAACCAGTACCAGTGCATGGTGACCTACAACATGTCGCGCTCGGCGTCCTACTTTGAGACCGGCATGGGCCGCGGCATGGGATTCCGGGACTCGTCGCAGGACCTGCTCGGATTCGTGCACCTGGTGCCCGAGCGCGCCCGCGAGCGCATCCTCGACATCGCCGCCACCCAGTTCCCTGACGGCAGCGCCTACCACCAGTACCAGCCGCTCACTAAGCGCGGAAACCACACCCTGGGCTCGGGCTTCAACGACGACCCGCTGTGGCTCATCCTGGGCGTCGCCGCGTACATCAAGGAGACCGGCGACGAGTCGATCCTCGATGAAATGGTGCCGTTCGACAACGACGAGTCCCAGGCGGACACGCTCATGGAGCACCTGCGTCGCTCGTTCAGTCACCCGCTTGAGAAGGCCGGACCGCATGGGCTGCCGCTGATCGGCCGCGCCGACTGGAACGACTGCCTGAACCTTAACTGCTTCTCCACGGAGCCGGGCGAGTCGTTCCAGACCACCGGAAACCGCACCGGCGGCGCAGCGGAGTCAATCATGATCGCCGCGATGTTCTGCGCCATTGGGCCGGAGTACGCCGAGCTGGCGCGTCGCCGGGGTGACACCGCTGAGGCGGAGCGGGCCGAGTCCGCCGTTGCCCGCATGCGCGAGGTCACCGCCGAACACGGCTGGGACGGGCAGTGGTTCCTGCGCGCCTACGACTACTTTGGCGACAAGGTCGGCACGCGTGAGGCGGCCGAGGGTCAGATCTGGATCGAGCCGCAGGGCTGGGCAGTCATGGGCGGCGTCGGTGTCGAGGACGGCAAGGCGGTGGCTGCGCTGGACTCCGTGCGCGAACGACTCAACACCCCGCACGGCATTGTGCTGCTGAACCCCGCGTACACCGAGTATCACGTGGAGTTGGGCGAGGTCACGAGCTACCCGCCCGGCTACAAGGAGAACGCCGGCATCTTCTGCCACAACAACCCGTGGATCATCATTGGCGAGGCCCTGCTGGGTCGCAGCGAGCACGCCTGGGAGTACTGGAAGCAGATTGCCCCGGCGTTCCGCGAGGACCAGTCCGAGGTCCACCGCATGGAGCCCTACGTCTACGCGCAGATGATCGCCGGCAAGGACGCGGTGCGCCACGGTGAGGCAAAGAACTCGTGGCTGACCGGAACCGCGTCGTGGAACTTTGTGGCCGTGTCGCAGTATCTGCTGGGTGTGCGTCCTGGCTACGACGGCTTGATCGTGGACCCGCGCATCGGTGCGGAGATCGGCTCGTACACGGTCACGCGCGTTATTCGCGGCGCGACCTACGTGGTGGAGGTCACCAACTCCGGTGGGGCCGATGCCGTCGTGACGGTTGACGGCGAGCGCATCGATGGCACCGTGGTGCCGTATGCGCCGGAAGGCGCGACGGTCGCGGTCTCGGTGACGGTCTAGTCGCCCCACCTCACCTCGCCTCACCCCGCCCCGCCCCGCCCCCTGCGCCAAATGGCACCATTTCATTGTTTTAGAGGCGTATAACAGGCGTTTTGTGCCACTTCAGTCGGTGTGCGGGGGTGTGTGCGGGGGTGAGGGCTGGGTGGCCTCGGGCTCTGGGGCCGTGCGGCGGGCGCGGCGCGCACGCATCACCCACAGGACAACCAGCGCTACCGCGGCCAGGACGACCAGCCACGGGAGCAAGACGCCGGCGACGACGAGTGCGCCCGACAGGAACCCGAGCAGGCCTTCCCAGCCGGACTGGAGGCCGGAGAGGAACGAGTCGGGATCGTCGTCCACCTCCACGATTGGCTCGGTCGTCAGCGACAGGTCCACGGTTGACATCGATACCTGATCCGCGAGGCCGCGTTCGCGGGCCTCGAGCGCCTCAAGCTCAGATCGACGCGAGTCCAACTCGGACTCGAGCGCGATGATGTCCTCAATATCCTCCGCCTGATCGAGCAGACCCTCGATCCGCTCAGTAGACGCGCGCAGGGTCGAGATCTGCGCCTCGAGATCCGTCACCTCCGTGCTGACGTCGTATGCGTTCGTGGTGAACTCGTCGACCGTGCCGAGTGTGCGCAGTTGGTCCACGACATCGGTCAGGTCATCGGAGGGGATACGCATGGTGAGGAACGCGGAGCCGCCGTTCCACTCGTCGGGGGCCGTCTCGCTCCTGGCGTCGATGCGGCCGCCGGCGTCCTGGACGATCGCGACGGCCGTGTCGCTCGCTTCGACGGGGTCGTCCACCGTCATGTACATGGCGCCGGTGGTGATGACGGAGCGTTCGGTGGTGAACTCGCCGTCCGCCACCGCGCTGTCCTCATCCGTGTAGGCGATCTCGGGCGCCATGGCTGAGGCCTCTGCGGAGCCCGCGCCTTCCTCGTACGAGCCGCCGTAGTCACCGGCGCTGTCGCTCTCCGAGTCGCTCGACGAGCATCCCGCCAGCGCCCACGCCGTCACCATCGCGGCGACGGTCGCGCCTGCGGCGAGTCTGCGGCGCCGCGCCGTCCGGTTCTGCGTGTCCATGAGGCTCATAGTAGGGAGACGCTTGGCCCGGTGAGATGGTTGGGTGCCGAATCGTTATCGGGCACGTAGCAGGGGCGTTGACTGCCGCCGACCGCCGCCGACCGCCGCCGACCGCCGCGTCGGCCCGGCCCCCTCGGCTGAGCGCGCACCGCGCCCCACGAAGTTGGGCCGATGCCCGGTCTCGCTGCTGTGCGGGGCGAGCCCGGGCATCGGCCCGCTCGACTCTGAAGTGGCACAAAACGCCTGTTATAGGCCCGCAAAACAGCCAAATGGAGCCATTTGGCGGAGGGAGGCGGGGTGTTCGCTGTGAGCATAATTTGCATGCATGTGCATCCAAACGCATCTGTGCGTCGGAAGTGGTTGATGAGAGGTCGCACCCCGGCGGCCTCCAACCCAAATGTACGAAGGAGAGCATCATGCGCACGTCACTGATCGCCGGCGCGGCAGCCGGAACGCTCCTCGCGGCCGGATTCGCGGCCCCCGCCCTCGCTGTCGAGGACGGCATGTCGGAGCTGTCCGTCCTGCACGGCATCCCCGACACCCCCGTCGACGTCTACGTCAACGGCGAAAACACCATCGACGACTTCCAGCCAGGCGACCTCGCAGGGCCGTTGGACCTTGAGCCCGGCACCTACTCGGTCGCGCTCACCGCAGCTGACGCCGAGGACGACTCGGAGCCGGTGCTCGGACCCATCGACCTCACGCTTGAGGCTGACATGAGCTACACCGCCGTGGCTCACCTCGACGCCGACGGCATGGCCACCGCCAACCTTTTCACCAACGACATCTCCGAGACCGCCGCGGGAGAGGGCCGGCTGACCGTCCGCCACACCGCAGCCGCTCCGGCCGTCGACATCTGGGCAGACGGCGACGTCCTGTTCGAGAACCTCGCCAACCCTGACGAGACCATGGGCGACGTCCCCGCCGGTACCTACGAGGCGGCCGTATCCCTCACGGGCGAGACCGACCCGGTTCTTGGACCCACTGACGTCGAGATCGCCGAAGGCGTCAACACGATCGTGTACGCGTGGGGCTCCGCTGAGGACGACACCCTCGACCTCGCCGTCCAGACCGTCGACGTGCACTCTGCCGCCCCGTCCGCCGTTGAAGCTGGCCAGTACGGCTTCGCAGACGAGGGCTCCTCGCCCGTCCCCGCCATCGCAGCAGTGCTCGCGATGCTGGGACTGACCGGGCTCGCGCTGCGGTTCGCCCGCCGCTAAAGACCGGTCGCAGTACTACCGGACAGGGGAGGGCGTGCTGTCGCTGCACGCCCTCCCCACTACTGATTTCTCGCCACCGCTCAACCCAGTCAGGGAGTCGCTATGGACACCGCCGCACCCCGCAGCGCCGTGGAGAGGGCCGATGCCCCCTCGAAGTGGCGACGGGCGCTCGGCTTTGTGATCACGACGGGGCTGGTGGTGTCGGGGTGTGTCGCCGGCGGTTCGGGTGCCGGCGGCACCCCCGGCGCCGCCGGGGAGAACGAATCCGTCCCGACGGTGAGCGCATCGCCCACCGAGCCTGCGACGACGAGCGAGCCGACATCGGCCCCCGCAGAGGAAGCATCCTCCCCCGTGGTCGCTGATGTTCCCATCCGGTCCTCCGCGCCTGACGCGCAAGAGGCAGTCGTCGTCGACGAGCCGCAGCGCCTGCGTGTGCCGGAACTGAACATCGACATGCCGGTGGCGCCCGTCGGGGTCGAGCCCGGCGGGGAGATGGAGATTCCTGAGGACGCTGGCGTGGCTGGCTGGTACCAGTACGGACCGGCACCCGCCGAGGGCACCGGCAACGCGGTGATGGCCGCGCACGTGGATTCTCCGCAGGGGCTGGGCCCGTTCGGCCGGCTCCTCGAGGTCGAGGAAGGCGCGCTCATTGAGGTCGAATCGGCCAGTGGCGAGTGGCTCACCTATGAGGTCGTCGATGTGGAACAGACGGACAAACGCGACGTCGACCTCGAGGGAGTGTTCGCGCAGGACGGACCCGCCCAACTGGTGCTGGTCACCTGCGGTGGAGCCTGGGATGCAGGCCGCGGACACTACGACGACAACGTGATCGTGACCGCGATCCCTGCGAATGGCATATCGTGAGCGTCATCACTCTTGCCAAGTATCCAGGAGACGCATCGATGAGCGCAGGCCCCCCGCCCGTCACTGGCGCCGCGCTCGCGCACGCCTTTGCGGCAGGAGATCACGGCGCCCTCGAAGAGTTGTACCGGGACGTATCCGCCCTGGTCTACACGATGGCGGTGCGTCAACTGGGCTCTGCGGCCGATGCCGAAGACGTCACCCAACAGACTTTTGTGTCCGCGTGGAATGGCAGGGAGGGATTCGATCCCGACCGCGGCGACCTGCGTGGGTGGACAGTCGGGATTGCGAAGCGCCGTATTGCCGACGCGCTCGCGGCCCGCGCGCGGGAAACCCGGCGCGCGGAGGCCGCCCAGGAACGGGTGGAGCCCGTCGCGAGCGACAGTGCAGACGCGGTGCTCTTGGCCTACGAGGTCGAGGCGTTGGGCGATCCCCGCAAGACCATCGTGGCGCTCGCCTACTACGAGGGCGCCACGCACGAGCAGATCGCAGTCAAGCTCGACATGCCGCTAGGCACCGTGAAGAGCCACCTGCGCCGAAGCCTTCAGGAACTACGTCACCGATGGGAGGTGGCCGATGTCGCATCTTAATGACGACGCACTCGCCGCACTCGCTCTAGGCGACGGCAGTGAGGCCGATGCCGCACACACCACGCAATGTGCGGTGTGCGCAGAGGCGCTCGCGGAGTACACCCGCATTACCGGAGCGTTGGGCGGGCTCGACGGGCGCGTGACATTGGAGACGCCACCGGCGTCCGTCTGGGAGTCCATCGCGCAACAAACCGCACCGGCGGCCGCCGTGGACACGTCGGTGCAGGATGGCGCTGCGGGCGACACCGGGCGTCACGCCGGGCGCGAAGCCACGCGCGACACCGCGTCGGCCAGCGGCGCTGGGGCACCGAGTGCCGCCGCCCGTACCGTTGCCCCCGCTGACGAGCTCGCGGCCCGCCGCGAGCGCCGCACGGGCCCGTCGTGGTGGTCGCTTGTGGGCGCAGCCGCCGCGGGTGTCGTGATCGGTGGGGTGGGAGTCTCGATGGCGACCACGGGAACCGACCGCAACGCTGATGTGGTGGCCAGCGCGCCGCTGTCGCAGCTCCAGACGGAGTCCTCTGCGGGCACCGCAGACCTCCAGGTGCGTGACGACGGCACGCAGGTCTTGGTGGTGGAGACGGACTACGAGCCGCAGTCAGATGCCTACCTCGAGGTGTGGCTGATTGACGAGGACATCGACGGCATGGTCAGTTTGGGCCACCTCACTGGTGACCGCACCGAGTTCACCTTGCCTGAGGGCTTCGATGTCACGATGTTCCCCATCGTCGACATCTCGATTGAGCCCACTGACGGCGTGCCCACGCACTCGGGCGACTCGATCACGCGAGGCAAAATCGACATCTGAGCGGTCCGCTACGATTCTCGGATGCACCGACTCGTAGTTGTCGCGCCGTGGTTCGCGACTCCCGATGCTCCCTTTGCAGGTGTGTTTGTCCGGGAGTGGACCCTTGCGATGAACCTCGATCCAGAACAAGTCACGGTTCTCCACCTCCACGTCGTAGCACCTGGCACAGCAACCGCACTCGAGCGGCGTGAGGAGCCCTGGGGCTCAGTGATTCGGATCCCGATCCCGCTTGAGCCGAACGCTCCGCGCATTGATGTTGCGCGCGCGCAGGCTGAAGCATTGCGTTCGCGGGCGCCGCAGGAGTATTGGGAGGCGGACGTAGTCCACGCGCACGTCGGCTTGCCCACGGCGTGGGCAGTCACGCAGGTGCCGCCACCGAAAGCGCGAGTTGTGACAGTGGAGCATGCCTCCTACCTTTCAACCCTCCTGAAGAGGGATGACACGCGGCAGGCATACGGTGAAATGCTCGAAGAGACCTCCATGCATCTGATGTCGGGCGAGCGGGAGGCGAGGATGGTGCGAGGTGCCTTCCCCGCTCTCCGTGAAAAGGTGGTCGCTGTAGGAAATCCAGTCAACGAAGCGGTGTTCCGCGCGCGTGCTGAAGCGCCGACACACCTCGACCATTGGCTGTATGCGGGAAATATCACCGAGGCCAAGGGCGTCGCGCGTGCAGTGGAGCTATATCTAGCGTGGCGGTCGCGATCCCCGGAGCGAGAGGGCTCCTTCACCATCGTTGGACAGGGCCCAGCGGCGCGCGACATTCGTGCCATCGCCGACGCCTCGCAATGGGGCCACGAAGTTCGACTCGTAGGTCCAAGAGCGGCCAGCGAGCTGGGTGAGCTCATGCGACACTCAGACGTGCTCGTGCACCTTAGCCACAAAGAAACCTTCGGGCTAACCGTCGTGGAGGCTGCAATGTGTGGCATGGCAGTGATCACCACTCGGTGTGGGGGGCCTCAAGACACGTTGGCAGAGGCTTTCGACAGAGGGCAAGCGCTTTTGCTGCACGTTGAACCGCGCCCCGAAGATATGGACCTGGTGCAGAGGTTCGCGGAACAGCTTCCTGGCGCGACATTTTCTGCTGCTCAACACCTCCAACGGAGATACGGGTCTCAAGCTTTTGGCGCCCAGCTCCGCGCCGTGTCCGACGGCCTCAACCCGTTCACCACTTCGGGGGACGCGGCCGTTGTGGGGCTGCTCGCGACAACGAGGCAGGGTGTGCGGCTCGCGCAGCATTTGGCGTCGATCGTTGTGGGCGCAGGCGCCGCACCGGTCGTTTGCCTCGCGCCAAAGGAGGAACTGGGTGTGCTCGACTCGCGCGCCCGTGGAGTAGACCTCAGCGGCGTGGGCACGGCACCCGGCGCCGCGCTCTACCTCCGTGTTCTGTACATCTGGCCGCTTCTGCTTCTCGCGTTGCCCGCCAGATGGTTTGTCGCGAAGATCGCCAGGTTCGACGGCCGTGGTGGCAGGTACGCCCGCAAGGTCCGCCGAGCGCTCAGTCGACGAATCGATGCCGCCCGCCAGCGCAAGCAGGCGCTTCGGACCGACCCGCCAGGTGTATCGGGCCCATTTTGGCGGGTGGCACCTTCGGTTGGCGGAGAAATCTGTCGAGTCGAACCCACACTGCTCAAGGTCGGCTCATCGTGGATCATTTGCGACGGGCAGTCGAGAGCCCTGTTGAAAGCGCTTGAGAAGGAGTTTGGCTTCCGCGCGCGGAGGGTGGATGCAAGTGCAGCTGACGTCGCGGAGCTAGTTGCCGACCACCTGGCGCGTAGCACGTGAGTTACCGTTTGCTGCGTTCACTTCCCGTGCCGTGCACGAGATCGTGCGTGCATGCGTGAGCATTGCGTATTCTCTTCACAGCAGGAAGGAAGAGGGTGAGGAAGCTGCGGCAGGCAACTGGTGACCCGTCGAGCGAGGGCCAGGCGCGAGGCCCCGACGTGAGCATAGTCACGTCTGGACATGACATTGCCGACGCGCGCTTGCACCGCCACGTCGCTGCTCTTGCAGCAGCTGGCCTGGAGGTGGAGGTTTTCGCGCTTGGCGACTCCGCAGACGCGCCGGGCGGTTCGACACGCACTGTTGTAAGTCCGCGCCCACCTTTATGGAAGCGGCTCGCGCTTGCGCAGCGTTACGCGCGCGATGCGCAAGGTAGAGTGCTGATCTCGCTGGACCCCGAGAGCGCACATGCCTGCAGCCAGGTCGCCCGAAAGAGCTCGCGGATTTTCGTAGCCGACGTTCACGAGGACTATCAGGCCGTATTGCACGACCGTCCTTGGTCGCGCGGTTTGGTGAAGCTCGGCGGGACGGTGCTCGCGCGCATGGGTGCCAAGGCCGCGCGCACTGCAGATCTCACGGTCGTCGCTGATTCGCACCTGATGCGTGATGTTGAAGAGCGCGTTGTCGTCCGCAACGTGCCCGATGGCGTTGGCGCGACCCCTCGTGACGATGAACCCCGCGCTGTGTACGTAGGGGACTTGCGCCGTACCCGCGGGCTCTTTGACATGCTTGAAGTCCTCGAGCTGTGCCCGGACTGGAAGCTCGATCTCATCGGTCCCATTGCGCCTCACGACGTTGAGGAGGCCCACACCAGGGCCGCCGCGCTGGACGGCAGGGTGCGCATTCACGGGCGTATGCGGCCCGACGATTCGTGGAAATTGGCGGACGGCGCCTGGGTGGGCTTTTGTATGTTGCATGACACGCCCGCGTTCAGGGAAGCGGCACCATCGAAGGTGTACGAGTATATGGCGCATGCAATACCGGTGCTCGCTACCGATCTGCCGGTCCAGGCACGGCTTGTCGAAGAGTCCGGCGGGGGCCGGGTGGTGTCGGGCGTGGCCGAAGCTGTGCAGGCGCTCGAAGCGTGGCGCGCGGATCCGGATGGGCACGCTGAGGCGGCGCACAGAGCTGCAGCGTGGGCCAGTGGCGCCGAACAATACCTGCAAGGCAGTCGCACGCTCGCCATTGTGATTCGCGAGCTCCTGCAGGCGACCCCATGAAGATCGCGGTGGTGACGCCATGGTTTCCTCGCGAGGTCAGTCCCTACTCTGGCACGTTTGTTCGAGAGTGGGTTCGGTCGATGGGCCTTCACCCAGACCAGGTGTGCGTCATCCATTGTGTTGATGTTCCCGTCGGCGCGGACTTCCCCGTGCAACGTGAATCGCATAGCTGGGGAAAGCTAATTCGGGTTCCGGTGGCCCACGATCCGATGCTGTCGCGGGCGGACACGGCAGAGCGCCACCGGGTGGAGTTGCGTTCGCATGTGGCCGCTGAACTTGCGGGGGCGGAGGTCATTCATGCGCATGTAGGGATGCCGTCGGGCGTCGCGACCGCGGAGCTTTTGCGGCACGACCAGCGACTGATCACCATTGAGCACGCCACATACCTGCCTACGCTCCTTGCGCATCCGGTCGCACGCGAGGTGTACGGAAAGATGCTGAACCGTACATCGGCTCACCTAGTCGTGGGTGAGGACACTGCCCGCATGGTGCGCCGCGCATTCCCGGAGGTCCGCGATCGTGTCCATACTGCGGGCAACCCGGTGGACGTAGACGTGTTCTCACCGTCTGGACCCGGTATGACACCGACGAAACACTCTGATGGCACAGATAGCCGCTGGTTGTTCGTCGGCAACTTCATTGAACGCAAGGGCGTGCTCACCTTGCTGGAGTCTTTCGCGCTTGCCTGCGCGCGCTTCCCCGGCCTGGACCTCTCCCTAACAATGGTCGGTGCTGGCTTGTTGGAGAGCCAGCTGCGTGAGTTCGTTAGGGTGCGTGGGCTCACGGGCCAAGTCGCATTCCTGGGGCCACGCAGCGGTCGCGAAGTGGCTGAACTCATGCGCAGTCATGGCACCCTCGTGCATCTATCGCAGTTCGAGACTTTTGGGCTGACTGTCGTGGAGGCGATCGCGGCTGGCGCCAGAGTAATCGCAACCACCTGTGCGGGCCCCGAGGAGACGTTACGTGGAGCAGCAGGTGCGGGGCGCGCGTCACTGGTGCCACTTGATGCGACTCCGTCCGAGGTTGTCGACGCGTGGGCGACTCTCATCGCTGTGCCCGGTGACCCCGTGGCGGCACGTCAGAGCATCGTCGACCTATACGGCGCCACACCTTTTGGCGAACGACTGTTGCGAGTGTCGCGTGGAGAAACCTGGCACCGTGCGGAACCGGCGCGATCGAGGATCCTGGTTGCCGCCGCTACTCCCGGGGGCGAGCACGCTATTCGGTATGCCGTGCCGGAGCTCTTGGGCCGCGACAGTGAGGTTGCCGTCGTCGTGGGCGGCATGACACAAGCGGTGATGACAGATCCACGTGCCACGGTCGTGAATGTGCAGCCACAGTTGGGTGGCAGCTTCAGTGCCCGAGCGGAAACGTGGTTCGTAGACACGGCGCCCGCCTGGGCCGTCGACATGACTGCCCGCGCCCTGAAAGGCGCCGGCGCGGCCTTACCCGCGGCTCAACGAGTGTCGAATGCAGGACATCGGCTCGTCAAACGCGTCGGTCGAGGATGGGAGCGGCGCCGCGCGCCCCGGCGTGCACGTGTGCGTGCCCGAATGCTGGCTAGCCCGGATCGGTGGGAGAGCATCGTCACGCATGTCTCCGAAGCATTGCACGGGCGCGCGATTGATTGCGTGGTGTGGGCCGACGACGACAACCGCGGACTCGCCGAGCACATTGCGGCGCAGTTGAAGGTCCCAGCCGTGGCTGCAGAAAGTCTCACAAACTGGGCGCAGTAGCGTTACGCGTCGAGGCTCAGTGCTTCGACGATGCGCTGCGCAGTCTCGGGGCCTGTATGCCAACGGGCCGCGAATTCGCGGCCGCGTTCCGCCAGGTCCCGTGCGATAGCCGGGTTCGTTTGCCAATGCTCAATCAGTTCGGGGACCTCTGATGGCGCGCATGCCGCGACAGGGAGGTCCTCTCCCGTCAACCGGAGCACTGCTTGCTGAAGCGGTGCTCCCGCAAGGCCCACCACCGCGCGTCCTGCGTGCATGGCCTCGACAGCGGCGACGCCATATAGATGTAAACCAAACTGGTCGGCAACAACATCCGCGTCTGCGACAGCGCTCGGGACCTCAGCAGGAGGCATGCGCCCGGGGAAGCTCCACGAGACACCGGATGCGTTGGCCGCTGCGGTACGCAAGCTGGCCGTGTTCTTGATCCACGGATTGGATGGTAGATGGAGTACTCGCAGTGGTGCCGCCCATTGTGGGCCGCTGAGGTCGCGCCACGGCGACTGGGGCACGACGACCGGCACCCACGTACCCCCGGGCAGGTGTTCGGCCAGATCCGGCGTAGTGAAGAGTTGGGGACCGTCCCAGGCCGCTGCAATCTGTCCGTGCCGCCGTGCTCTTGACTCCAATGCGCGCACGTGGCCCTTCTTGGTGGCGTCCCAGAACGGCGAATGTGGGTTGTCTTGACGCTCCACGATCGGGCGGCGTATGTCGGTGCCATGCCACACCATCGACACTTGAATTCCGCGCTCGCGCAACGCATCCGCCTCCGCCAGTACGTCAAACCCGTGGAGGCGTCCGAACAACGGGCGACCGGACTCCATCATCACGTGCGTGAAGTGACGGCACACGTCATCAAAGAGATCCTGCTGCCACCGCCGTGGTAAACCGGCGACCTCTCGGGGGCTCACGTGGGTCGAAGGAAATGAAAAGCTCGTTGTGCCGACGTGAGCCCATGTCTCGGCGACCACTCCAGGATGGGCGTTCGTCAATGCGGTGGCCCACGCGTGCGCTTGCCCCGCGAAGTTTGCCGGCGCAAGAAGCAGCCTGGCAGTCGCTTGCGGAGTCGTCACGCCCTGCCATGGTGAGCGAGCATCGGCCGCCCTGTGCGCACTCGGTACCCACCGCATCGTCTCAATCAAGGCGTGTGCCCGCGGTCCGGCACCGTACTGTGCCGCGCGGATGGACCCCTTCAGATTCGTGAGGTTCATGGGCGCTGAGCGAACCGCTCCACGAGGTCCCCGTCGCCACCGATCACCAAGAGGTCATCTGCGTGAATGACGGTGTCCTTTGAGCCGTACTCGAAGTCCTCGCCCGGGCTCATGACGCCAATGACCTGGATGCCGTACTTGTCGCGCAGGTTCAACTCGCGCAGGGTGAAGTTGTGAGTCTCCTTGGGCGGGCTCATCTTGACGATCGTGAAGCCCTCATCGATCTCGATGTAGTCCAGCATCCGGCCGCCAACGGAGTGTGCGACGCGCACTCCCGCATCCGACTCCGGCAACACAATGTGGTGCGCGCCAATACGGCGCAGAATGCGGGCGTGCTCGTCGGAAATGGCCTTGGCCCAAATCTCTGGCATGCCAATGTCCACGAGGTTTCCGGTGATCAGCACCGAGGCCTCGAGCGAGGTCCCCACCCCGACCACGGCCGCGCTGAAGTCCTTCGCGCCCAGCTGTTCAAGCGCGCGAGGGTCAGCGGCGTCTGCCTCCACGACGGGAATGCGCTTGGAGAAGCGCTCAACCAGGTCCGCGTCCTTCTCGACCGCGAGCACCTCAACGTCCATGGCGTCCAAGTTGTCGGCCAACGCGGAACCAAAACGGCCCAGGCCAATGACGAGGACGCCGGATGCGGTGGAGTCGTTGCTAGCCAATGATCGGCCTCTCTGACGGGTAACGGATAACGCGGCGCTGCTTGTTCAACGCTAGCGCGGCAGCGATGGTCATTGAGCCCACACGCCCCACATACATGAGCACAATCAGCGTGGTCTTTGCCTCCGGCGGCAGGTCGGCGGTGATGCCGGTGGACAGTCCGCACGTCGCGTAGGCGGAAATGACCTCGTAAAGTGCCCTGTCCAAAGGAATGTCGGTCTGCGCCATGAACACGCCGGTGCCCACCACGACGACCGCGATACCGATCATGGTGATCGCGACCGCGCCGCGCAGGACCTCCGTGCCAATGCGTTTGCCGAAGGCCTCCATGTCGCGGCGGCCACGGGCCTCAGCCCAGATCGCGAGCAACAGGACGGCGAGAGTGGTCACGCGAATGCCGCCCGCGGTGGAACCCGACCCGCCACCAATGAACATGAGGACGTCTTCGAGCAGCCAGGTCTGCTCGCGCGCGTTGCCGATGTCGAAGGACGCGAAGCCGCCCGAACGCTGGTTGATGGATTGGAAGAAGAGGTTTCCGGCTGTCTCTGCCGCACTGTGATTGCCCAGCGTCTTGGGGTTGGACCATTCGAAGATCGCGAGCAGTCCAGCGGAGATGACCGCGAGAACGGACACCGTGACGAGGGTGAGTTTGGTGTGCAGCGACCAGGTGCGGGGCCGGCGCCAGTGCCGCATGAGGTTGAGGTACACCGGATAGCCCAGGCCGCCAATGAAGACGCCCAGGCCAATCGGGATCAAGATCCAGAAGTCCTTCGAGTAGGGGTATAGGCCCACGGGATCCGGAGTGAACCCGGCGTTGTTGAACGCGGAGATCCCGTAGAACACGGAGTAGCCCAGCGACTTCCAGAAGCCGTAGTCGAGCATGATGTAGCGCGGTAGCAGGATGACCGCGATCAATGCCTCGACGGTGAAGGACACCACGAGGACGGTGCGCAGGAGTGAGCGCAGGTCGCCCAGGCCGGATGCGCGGGCCTCGCCTGCGGCCAACAGGCGCTGGGTGAGGCCAAGTCGCCGCGAGACCGCTAGTCCAATGAGCGACGCGAGCGTCATGATGCCCAGGCCGCCCACCTTGATGCCGGTCGCGATAATCGCTAGGCCCCATGCGGACCAGTACGTGCCGGTGTCCACGGTGACGAGACCGGTCACGCAGACCGCGGACGTCGCCGTGAACAGCGCGTCGATGAACGGTGCGCGCTCGCCGGAACTCGTGGCCGCTGGTAGCGACAGCAGTGCGGTGAAGATGAGGATGACGACCGCGAATGACAGCAGTGCCAAGCGTGCAGGGGAGCGCAAGGCGGCGCGGCCGAGCCAGTCGCCCACGGCAGCGCGGGTGTCGCGCAGCTTGTCCATGCAACTCCTCACGGGCGCCGTCCGGATGCGGCGCCTGATGGACCTTTCACAGGTGTGAAACACCTGCCATTGCAATCATCGGCATGTTTCACACTCTTCACAACTGTCACTTCTGCCCCTACAGTAGAGGCAGTGTTCGGCCGATACACCTGCCGGATGGGTTCACTGAGGGAGAATGACTTCATGGCAGACAAGGGCGGGTCCCGCACGACGTTCCTCACGGTAGCTGAGGTCGCGCAACTTCTGCGTGTGTCGCGGATGACGGTGTATCGCTGGATTCACGCTGGTGAGATCCCCGCTGTGCAGTTCGGGCGCTCCTATCGCGTGCCCCGCGCTGCGGTCGATCAGTTCATGGAGCAGGCGGGCTTTCAGGGCGGCTTTGCCGGCGAAGATGACGAGCGCCGCTCCGGCACGGTAGGCTAGGTCCTTGTCTGTCGCGTCCAGCGCGTACTGGACGCCGAAAGCACCCTGATCGATTCGAGGTAGGTTCCGTGGGATCCGTCATCAAGAAGCGCCGCAAGCGTATGTCGAAGAAGAAGCACCGCAAGCTGCTTCGCAAGACGCGCCACCAGCGCCGCAACAAGAAGTAGCGTGACGCCGGGCAAGTCCCGGCTTGACGCACGTAACGCCCGTTCCACCCTCCGGTGGGGCGGGCGTTTCTGCGTCTACCCGCGGTCCCGCCCCCCGGGGTCGTGCATGTCAGTGCCGGAAATCGCGGTGATTCCGGCACTCACATGCACGAACAGTGGGGGTGAGCGCACGATGCGGTGGCTCGGGGTGAGCTCGCTAGAGGTTTTGCGCGCGCTCGTCTTCCACGACCGGGCGGCCGGTCAAGCGGCCAACGGTGGTGCGTCCTGCGGCCTTGACACCGCGCCCCACCGCAACGGTCGCCCACACGGCGCCGGCGGCGGAGGCCCGGACAATGCCGCGGCGGCCATTCTTGCGTCGCTTGCGGAACTCCTTGACGCCCCAGCCGCGCTCCTTGGCCATCTTGAGCAGTTTGCCGTCGGGGTTGATGGCGCAGGGGTGGCCGACCGTCTCCAGCATGGGCCCGTCGTTGATCGAGTCGCCGTAGGCGTAGCTTGCCTCGAGGTTGAGGCCGCGGTCGTGCGCGAGTGCTTGCACTGCCGTCGCCTTGGCCTCGCGGTGGAGCATGTCGCCTGTGAGGCGTCCGGTGTAGATGCCGTCGACGTTCTCGGCGACGGTGCCCAGCGCGCCGGTGGCGCCGAGTCGCTGCGCAATGATCGACCCCACCTCTTGAGGCGCGGCGGTCACGAACCAGACCTCGCGGCCGGCCGCAAGGTGCTCGTCGATGAGTGCGCGGGTGCCGGGGAAGATGCGCAGGGCGAGGACCTCGTCGTAGACCTCTTCACCGACCGCGATCATCTCTGCCACCGACCATCCTTTGATGATCGACAGCGCTTCTTCCCGCAACTGGTCCATTTGTTCACGCGATTCGCCGAGCATGACGTACCTGGCCTGCTCCCACGCAAAGCGGAAAATGTCGTGCGCCTTGAAGAACCCGTGCCGTTGGAGGCCGCGTGCGATGTGATACGACGAGGCGCCACGGATCACGGTGTTGTCGACGTCAAAAAACGCCGCAGCACGCGTGCCCTCGTCGGTATGCTCTGCCATCACCGTCTCACTCTAGCGATAGCGAGCGCGGCCCTGAACGTAGGCTGTGGCCATGACCACACGCGTCACCCTCTATTCACGTCCCGGATGCCACTTGTGCGATGACGCGCGCCGCCTCGTGGAAGAGACGTGTGCGAAGCGCGGCGTGACGTGGACGGAAGTCGACATCTCGACTGACCCCGCCCTCACCTCGCAGTACGGAGAGCAGATCCCGGTGGTGACGGTGGACGGTGCGGTGGTGGGGTTTTGGCGCATAGACCCCGACCGTTTGACGAGCGCCCTGCGCTAAGGGCCGATGCCCGGGCTGGGGTGCGGAGGGTCCGTTGAGGCCCGTAGGACTGAGGTCCCGCGCGCGTGGGTGACAATAGAGGCCATGCCCGTCGTCCACTTGCTCCGCCACGGCCACGTCTACAACCCGGACAAGGTCTTGTATGGCCGCCTGCCTCAGTTTCGGCTGTCCGATGCTGGCCAGGCGATGGCGCAGGCCGTTGCCGATGACCTGGTCGCGCGCGAGGTGCCTGTGGGGCGTGTGATTGCCTCCCCACTGCAGCGCGCGCAGGAGACGGCTGCCCCGGTGGCGAAGGCGTTTGGCCTGGAGATCGCCACGGAGGAGCGCATCATCGAGGCGGGCAACGACTTCGCAGGCCGCGTTCTCACCAAGGGCGCGCGCGACTTCATGCATCCGCGCGACTGGTGGAAGCTACGCAATCCCTGGGCGCCTTCATGGGGCGAGCCGTACAAGGAGCAGCGCGCCCGCATGTGGGCCGCGGTGAAAGACGCGGCCGCCGCGAACCCTGACTCGGACACCGTCATGGTGAGTCACCAGTTGCCCATTTGGGTGACGCGCTGCTCGTTCGAGGGCCGCTCGATGGTCCACGACCCGCGCTCGCGTCAGTGTGGCTTGGCGAGTCTGACGTCCTTCACGATCGAGGATGGCGAGGCCGTGTCGATGACGTATCGCGAGCCTGCGGCGCATATCGAGGTGCCCAAGTGAGGCGGAGCACGCGGCTGGTGATCCTTGCCGCGGTGGTGGTGGCGTTGGTGCTGTGGCTCTCAGCGTGCGCGCCGGGAAGCATCGAGGAGTCACCTGGCTACGTCAGTGGTGACGGCACGGTGACGGAGTGGGCGGTCGACGCGCGCGGCGAGGCGCTGGAGTTGTCCGGCGTTGACTTTGACGGCGAGCCTGTCGCGACCGCCGACTATGTGGGCCAAGTGGTGCTGGTGAACACCTGGTACGCGAGCTGCCCGCCGTGCCGCGCCGAGGCGCCGGATTTGGTGGCCCTGGACGCGCGCGACGACGTTCAGGTGCTGGGCGTCAACAGTCGGGACGATGCCGCGACGGCTCACGCATTTGACCGCACCTTTGAGGTGGAGTACCCCAGCATCGATGACTCGGATGGTCAGGCCGTTGCGCAGATGCAGGGCCTGGTCTCCATCAATGCCGTGCCCACCACGCTCGTCCTGGACACCGAGGGCCGCGTCGCCGCTCGGGTCGTGGGCCGCGTCGAGCCGTCGACCATGGAAGCCCTCGTCAATGGGGCGCTTCAGTGATTCAGTCCATCGGCTCGGACTTTGCCTCGACCGTCCTGTCGGGCTCCCTGCTGCTCGCGGTCCCCATCGCGATGCTCGCGGGGCTCGTGAGTTTCGCCTCCCCGTGTGTGGTGCCGCTCGTGCCCGGGTACCTGGGCTACGTGTCGGGGATGGCGGGCGCCGACTCCGGTGGCAAGAAGTCCCGGCCGCGCCTGGTGCTGGGGGTGCTGCTGTTCATCGCGGGCTTCTCCGCGGTGTTTGTGACGCTCGCGATCGTGGTGTCCGCAGCGGGCGCGGCGTTCGAGGCCCAGCTCGACATCATCACTCGCGTGCTCGGCGTCGTGGTGATTTTGATGGGTCTGGCGTTCATGGGTGCCATGCCCTTTTTGCAGAACGAGCGTCGCTTTCACGTGAGCCCCAAGGCCGGTCTGGCGGGCGCACCGGTGTTGGGCATTGTGTTTGGACTGGGCTGGACCCCCTGCATTGGCCCCACGCTGTCCGCAGTGATCACGCTGGGGCTGACGGAAGGCACCGTCGGTCGCGGCGCACTCCTGGCGGTCGCGTACTGCCTGGGCCTGGGGTTGCCGTTCCTGGCCCTTGCGCTGTGGTTCGAGCGGTCGGGTCGGGTATTGGCGTGGTTGCGCAAGCACCGTCGCGCGCTGCAGTTGGTCGGCGGCGCGATGCTCGTGATTTTGGGCGTCATGCTCGTCACCGGCTTGTGGGGCGCGCTCACCAATGAGCTGCAGGGCTGGATTGACTCGTTCTGGGTGGCGATCTGATGGCACGCATGAAGATCGACAACTACGCCTACGCCGACGTCCCGCGCTTGGGTGTCACCGGCTGGCTCCGGTGGACGTGGCGTCAAGTCACCTCGATGCGTGTCGCGCTGATCTTGCTCATTGCGCTCGCGCTCGCGGCCATCCCGGGCTCGGTGCTGCCGCAATGGCCGCAGAACGCTGGCGACACCCGCGCCTTCATCGACGCCAACCCGTTCTGGGGTCCCGTCCTGGACGCC
Organism: Demequina globuliformis; assembly: GCF_000975155.1. Classification (GTDB taxonomy): domain Bacteria; phylum Actinomycetota; class Actinomycetes; order Actinomycetales; family Demequinaceae; genus Demequina; species Demequina globuliformis. The sequence continues at coordinate 846,208 of NZ_BBRG01000001.1, read as the reverse complement.
ACGGGATTCCTCGACGTGTTCGGCTCGGCGTGGTTCACCGCGATCTACGTGCTGCTGTTCGCGTCGCTCATTGGCTGCATTGTGCCGCGCGTCGGTGTGTACTGGCGCGAGCTGCGCTCCGAGGTCCCCGCCGCGCCTAGCCGCCTGGACCGCTACGAGCCGCTTGAGGTCGCGACTGACCGCGCTCCAGCGCAGGTCATTGAGTCCGCGCGCACGGAATTGTCGGGCAGCGGCCCCGTGCGGTGGTTCACCGGCTACCGCGTTCGGGTCGACGAGCGTGAGGACCGCGACGGAATGCCCGTGCTCGCCCTGTCGGCGCACAAGGGCCACGTTCGCGAACTTGGCAACCTGCTCTTTCACGTGTCGCTCATCGGAATCCTCGTGGCCGTTGCCGCCGGTTCCCTGCTGACCTACCGCGGGCAAGCGTTGATCGTGGAAGGCGACACCTTCACGAACGCGGTCGTCGCATACGACTCGTATGAGGCCGGTGCGCTGTTCAGCGAAGACGATCTAGACCCATGGATTCTCTCGCTCGACCAGTTCGACGCCGTGTTCGGCACCACGGGCCTGCCGGAGGATTTCACCGCCCATGCGACGTTGACGGAGCCGGGCAAGGAGCCGCGCGAGGTTGAGGCACAGGTGAACCGTCCCATCCAGGTCGACGGCGCCAAAATCTACCTCCAGGGCAACGGCTACGCTCCGCGTTTCACGATCACGGACTCCGCCGGTGAAGTGGCGTTCCAGGGTGCGGTGCCGTTCCTGCCGCAAGACGGTGTCTACACGTCCACGGGAGTCGTCAAGGTGCCTGACGTCACCGAGGGCGAACAACTGGGATTCAAGGCGACACTGTTGCCCACGGCTGTCGCGAGCGATACCGGCCCTATCTCCGCGCACCCCGATCTCACGAACCCGGTGATCTACCTCCAGGCCTACACCGGCGACCTTGGTCTGGACAGCGGCGTGCCGCAGAACGTCTACCAGCTGGATGAGTCGCAACTGAGCCCCGTGCGCGGCGACGACGGTGAGCCCCTGCTGGTGCCGCTCAGATTGGGCGAGACCATCACGCTGCCGGACGGCCTCGGGACGGTGACGTGGGAGTCCGTACCGCGATTCGCGGCTTTCGACCTGCGTCGCGACCCCACACTGCCGTGGCTGCTCGGCGCGTCGGTCGGCGCGCTGGCGGGCCTGGCCCTCAGCTTGTTCGGCGCGCGCAGGCGCATATGGGTGCTGGCCCCGCTCGGTGCGCAGGAGCCAGGTGCGGACGGGAAGACTACAGTGGTCACCGCGGCCGCCTGGGCGCCCGCGCACGACAGTGCCGTGCGTGACGAGCGTGACGGCGTGCTGACCACGGCCACCGGAACTCAGGTCGCAACATCCCCGGAGGAAGAATGACCGCGCAGGAACTCAGCTGGCTCGCTTTGTGGGGCGCCACGGCCTTGTACGCAATCGCGATGGTCGCCTCCGCCGTGCACCTCGCTCGCGTCGCCGACGCCAAGGTGGCCGCGAAGGCCCGCGCGGAGCACAAGGTGACGGCCGCCGGCGGCGCAGCCAACGGAAGCGCCGAGTCCACGGCGACCCGGGCGTCGGCCCCCACCACGGCATCGGCCACACCCGCCCTTCACGACAAGGCGAACGGTATTGCCAAGGCGACCACCCTGATGGGTGCCCTGCTGCAAGGAGTCGGCGTCGTCGCGCGCGGCGTTGAGGCGGGGCACGTGCCGTGGTCGACCATGTACGAGTACACGATTACCGGCACCTGGGTTGCGGTCGTCGTGTTCCTGATCGTGCAACGCAAGCGCGACGTGTCATACCTTGCGCCGGGCGTGACGGGCTTTGCCACCATTGCCCTGGGCCTGGGAATGACGGTCCTGTACGCGCAGTCGACGGGACTCCAGCCCGCGTTGCAAAGCTTCTGGCTGATCATCCACGTGTCGATCGCGATCATTGCGACCGGTATCTTCACGGTCGGCGCCGTCGCGACCGTGCTGCAACTGTGGCGCGACTACCGCGACGACTCCGAGTTGCCCGTCGCGGACGCAGGCAACGCGCTCACCCGCGCCTCGCGTCGGTGGCGCAACTGGAACGTGCGTGTCCTGAAGAGCTGGACATGGCTTGAGGCAGTGCCCGCGCCCGCAAAGCTTGAGGCGCTCGCGTTCCGCCTGCACGCCGTGGGCTTTGTGCTGTGGACATTCACCGTCATGGCTGGCGCGGTGTGGGCCGAACACGCGTGGGGTCGCTACTGGGGTTGGGACCCCAAGGAGGTGTGGTCCTTCGTCATCTGGGTCATCTACGCCGCCTACTTGCATGCCCGCACCACCCAGGGCTGGGCCGGACGCCGCAGCGCTGTCCTCGCGCTCATTGGCTTTGTGGCGCTGATCATGAACTTCACCGTGGTGAACCTGGTCTTCCAGGGCCTGCACTCGTACGCCGGGGTCTGATCCGCAGTGAAGATCGCGTTTGTGCTGGACGACTCGATCGACCGCCCGGATGGCGTGCAGCAGTACGTCCTGACACTGGGTGCGTTCCTCGAGCGGGCCGGTCACGACGTGCACTACGTGTGTTCCGAGGCATCGCGCACCGACGTCACGGTGCACTCGCTCGCGCGCAATGTGGGGGTCACGTTCAACGGCAACGACCTGCGCGTGCCGCTGCCGACGTCCCGGCGGGCGTTGCGCGACTTCCTGGATGAGCAACGCTTTGACGTGATCCACGTGCAGATCCCGCACTCGCCGCTGTTCGCGTCCCGTGTGGTCGATGAGGCTCGGTCGGTGCAGGGTCGCAGCGTGCGCATTGTCGGGACCTTCCACATCCTTCCTGACGGGGTGGTGTCTGAGTACGGCACCCGCGCGTTGGGCCTCCTGCAGCGCCGCAATCTTGCGCGTTTTGACGCCTTCTGTGCGGTCTCGCCGCCTGCGGTGGAGTTTGCGCGGAGGGCCTTTGGGATCGAGGCGCGAGTGATTCCTTGCTCGATCGATACCTCCGTGTTTGCCGGTGCCGTTGGCGCGCCTCGCGATAGCGATCGTTTGCGGATCGCGTTCCTGGGCCGGCTCGTGGAACGCAAGGGCGCGGCAGAACTCGTGGACGCGGTGGCGGCGTTGGCGCCCCAGGTCCGCGACCGGATCGAGGTGCGCTTGGGGGGAAAGGGGCCGATGCTCGAGGCGCTCCAGGCGGCCGTTGCCCGGGCCGGTCTGGGCTCAGTGGTGCACTTCGATGGGTTTGTCGCGGAAGAGGACAAGGCGGCGTACTACGCCGGTGCGGACATCGCGGCGTTCCCCGCGACCGGCGGCGAGAGCTTTGGAATTGTGTTGATCGAGGCGATGGCGTCCGGTGCGGGCGTGGTGCTGGGTGGGGCCAACCCCGGGTACCTGTCGGTGTTGGGGGACCGGCCAGAGGTCTCCGTCGATGCCAGGGACACCGCCGCTTTCGCTGGCGCGCTCACGAGGCTCATCGAGGACGACGCGCTGCGCACTGAACTGCACGGCGAGCAAGCCCAGCGAGTGCGTCAGTTTGATGTCGAGACGGTGGGGGCGCAGATCCTGGACCTCTACGGCGTCTGAGGCGTCTCGACAGTGTGAGCCACAGCATCGTCCGGCGCGCCGATACAGTGGAGCGCATGTCCGATGCACCGCTGACTTCCGATGGCGCCGGGGCGCGCTACCTCGACACCACGCAACGCATGTTGGCTGAGGCCGCGCAGGCCGAGTCGGCCGCAATGTCCGCGGCCGCGCAGGCCGTCGCGGACGCGCTTGTGGCGGGCCGCACTCTCCATGCCTTTGGCTCTGGCCACTCCCACATCCTCGCGGAGGAGATCTACTACCGGGCGGGCGGTCTCAAGCAGGTGAAGCCGCTGTTGTTCGAGGCGCTCATGCTTCACGGTTCAGCGCAGTTGGCGACCCAGCTGGAGCGCATCTCTGGCTTGGCGGCCCAACTTCTTGACGATCACGGGGTGGAAGCGGGCGACGTGCTGATGGTGGCGTCGAACTCCGGAGGCAATGCAGTTTCCGTCGAGGCTGTGCAAGAAGCGCGTGAGCGTGGGCTCGTCACGATCGCCGTGACCTCGGTGGGTCACGCGACCTCGCCAGCGGCCCGCCCCACACCGCACCCCAAGCTGCATGAAGTCGCGGACATTGTGCTCGACAACCACGGCGTTCCCGGCGACGCTGCCGTGCCTGTCGAGGGCGCAGGGACGCGCTTGGGGCCAACGTCCACGGTAGTCGGTGCGGCACTGGTCAACGCCGTCGTCGCCGAGGCAATCGAACGTGCGGCCGCGCGCGGATGGGAGCCGGATCTATGGGTCTCGAGCGCCCTCGCGATTGGTGACGCAGCCAACCAGGGGAGTTAGCTGGCCGTGCCGGACCCCACAACATAAGGGCCCTGACGCCTGTTTGCGGGAGTAGACGCCCTACGAGTCCCTGCCCTTGCGGCGCTCTTGCTGGCGGAGCCACCGCAGATAATCGGGGTCATCGTCGGGAGCCTTGGGGTGGGTTGCCGGGCGGCCACCGTTGCCGCGCAGGTTCAGGCCAATCCAGATCAATGCGCCAAGGTAGGGCGCCAGGATGATGATCGCGATCCACAGTGTGCGGTGGATGCCGAAGTACTCCTGCTGTCCACGATTGAGGACATCGGTGACGGCATAAGCCGCAAGACCGATGTAGAGGCCGACCAGCACCAGGTAACGCATCGGTCCATTCTAGTGGTGGAAGGCCCTAGTTCCTAGGCGGGCCGGTTGGCACGGCTACGTACGGCCGCATGCGCGGGCCCGCGTACCCTAGAGGGCATGAAGATCCTCGCCTACTGGGCTGCGCGTACCGGCATCTTTGCGGCGGTCGTAGTGCTGTTGTGGCTCGTGGGCTGGTTCGACGTCATTTCCTTGATCGCGGCGTTTGTCATTGCGTGGATGCTGTCTTACTTGTTCCTTGACGGGTTGCGCCGCGAGGCGGGGTCGCAAATGGAAGGTGTGATTGACCGGTCTCAGAAGGGCCTGCGCTCGTTGGACGCTGAGGAAGACAGCGAGGTCGACGGCGGCGCGGCCCCGCCCCGCTAATTTCCCCTGGCCGAACATACTCGGCGGGTCCGGGGGTATCCCCGAGCCGTGGCCGTACGTTTCCGGCGATCGTCCGCGTTAGAACATCAAGCCCACGGTCATGAGGATTCCGTAGGCCAAGCCGATGCCGGAGATCGCCTTAAAGATCAGCGGAGCGCCCACGCGTACCGCACCCACACGCCCCGCAAGCGCCACCAGCAAGCTGGGAAGAGCGACCAGCGCGGAGATCAGCACCCACGGTTGCGCGAACGCGACAATGACGGTGCACGCCGTGGGCAACATCACGATCAGCATGAACAGCCGGCGCGCGTCACGGTCGCCGAGCTTCACGGCGAGGGTGCGTTTACCCGCCACCAGATCGGTGTCCAGATCGCGGATGTTGTTCACGAGCAGCAGTGCGACGGCGTAGAACCCCACGCCCGCCGATGCCACCACGGCCCACCATGTGATCGAGCCAGCCTGCGTATACATGGTGCCGAGCACCGCGACCGGGCCAAAGAACACAAAGACGCTGACCTCGCCCCAACCTTCATAACCGTAGGGGCGGGACGTTGCGGTGTAGGTCCACGCTGCGGCAATCGCAATCGCCCCCACGAGCAACAGCCACCACGTCTCGGTCAGGGCCACGAGCGCAATTCCCGCCGCACACGCGGCCACGCACGCCAGAATCGCCGCACGCTTCACGGCCGTGGGTGTCGCGCGCCCCGTTGCCACCAGCCGGTCCGGCCCCACACGGTCCACATCCGTCCCGCGCACGCCGTCGGCGTAGTCGTTGACGTAGTTCGACGCAATCTGCAATGCGAGGCCCACGGCGAGCGCGAGCAGGGCAGGTACCCATGCGAACTCGTCCACGGCCGCGGCCGCTCCCGAGCCCACCGCGACCGCCGACGCCGCCGTCCACAACGTTCGCGGACGCGCGCCTGCCACCCAATCGGAAGCCGTGGTCATGCGTTCTCCTCACCATGTGCGGCCGCGGCTTGCTCGCGCGCGGCACCGCGATCGATTTTGCCAGCCGGCGTGCGCGGCAGAGACACCACCGGCACCACTTGGCGCGGCAACGCATGGCGGGGAAGGTCTAACGCGTCGCGCACATGCGCCAGCGACGGTGCCGGATCAGCGGCCACCACCAACGCCACGACACGCTCACCCCATTCGGGGTCGGGTACCCCCACCACGACGGCCTCGCGTACACCCGGCAAGTCCTGCAGGGCCCGCTCGACCGCTGCCGGGTGCACGTTGTGCCCGCCGGTGATGATCACGTCATCGGCCCGGCCGTAGACGGTCAACGCACCATCCCAGCCGCCCAGGTCGCTCGTGGCGAACCAGCGCCGCCCGTGCGCGGTGACAAAGGCGGAACTGTCCCCGTCCGCGTAACCGTCAGCGAGCATCGGCCCGCCAAGGCAGATCCGCTCATCGTCATCGATCCGGACGGACACTCCTGCCAGGGGCACGCCGTCGTACACGCAGCCGCCGCAGGTTTCCGTCATGCCGTACGTTTCCACTGCGTTCGAAGGCAGCACCATGCCGGGGGCAGCCCCGCCCACCAGCACCGCGTCAAAACTAGCGAGTGCGTCCGCGCCTCGCGGGTCAGCCACGAGCCGGCGCACCTGAGTGGGCACGAGCGAGACGTACCGCCGCCCAGGTGCCATGGAATCGACTGCGTCGCAGAACGCTTGCGCCGTGAATGGGCCCGGCGCCATGCGCGCCACCTGGGCATCGGCCACCGCCGCCCGGGCCAGCACCATCGCACCCGCAATGCGATCCGTGGGCATCGCGAGCAGCCAGTGGGCAGGACCGCCCAGGCGTTCCAGGGTGGAGCGGGCCGATGCCCGCACGGCCGCCGCTGACAACAACACTTCGCGCGGCTCACCCGTGGAACCCGACGTGCGGGCCGCGATTCCGGCCACTCGGTCGGCTAGGGAAAAGGTGATGGCGGACTCGGCGCCGTCGACGAGCCGTGCGTAGGTCATGCCTCCAGCGTAGGCGCACCCCTACAATGGCGGCCATGAAGACCCGTCGCATTGTGCCCGTTGCTGCCGCTGCCGCAGGGGCGCTGCTGCTCGCCGCCTGCTCGTCGAACGTGGAGGAGGCTCCCGCCACCACCGCATCCGCCTCCGCGCCATCCGTGTCGCGCTCAGCAGTGCCGTCGCCGCCGGAGAACCCCGCGCCGGACACGGTGTGGCCGTTGACGGGCGTGGACGCTGAGGGCGCCGACGAGGCCCTCCTGGCCAACCCCGCATTGTCGATCAAGATCGAGAACTCCGCGGCCGCGCGCCCGCAGCAGAACCTCGTCAACGCTGACGTGGTCTTCGAGGAGTACGTCGAGTCCGGCATCTCCCGCTTGGTCGCGATTTACCAGTCGGACATCCCGGAGACGGTCGGCAACATCCGCTCCATGCGCCCCATGGACAAGAACATCATGGGCTCATTCGAGGGCCCGCTCATCTTCTCTGGGGCCCAGGGCCGCTTCATCAACGACACCGTCTCGAGCGGCCAGGAGGTGATCGTCGACGACCGCGGCGACGCCGGCTTCTACCGCTCATCTGCGCGGCCAGCGCCTCACAACCTCTACGGCACGACCGCGGACTTCCTTGCGCAGACGGATGCTGAGGCGCCGCCCCAGCAGTTCGAGTATGCCTACCCCGTCGAGGAGTCGAACGTCGTCACCGGCGGCACCACCGCATCCGAGATCGATATCTACATGTCGCGCTACTCCGCTCCGTCGTGGGAGTGGGACGGCGACGTGTGGCAGCGCTTCGAGGGCGGTTCGCCCCACGTCCAGGACGACGACACCCAGCTGTACGCGGACAACGTCGTAGTGCTACGCGTGGACGTCGAGAACACGTCCTCCTCAGGTGGCTCCTCCGTGCCGGAGACCATGGTGGCCGGTCGCGAGGGCACCGGGTATGCCGCCGTGGGCGACTCCTACATCGAGATCTCGTGGTCCAAGGCCGGCCAGTATGACCCCTTCGTACTGACGACCGCCGACGGTGATGACGTGCAACTCAAGCCCGGCAAGACCTGGGTGGAGTTGGTGCCGCAGTCGGGCGTCTCCGACAACCCCACGGTGGAGATCTCCTAGTACGCGGCTCCCCTCCGCCCCCACTTCCCTGGCCGAACATACGCGGCGGGGATCGGGGAGTGTTTTCGTCGTGGCCGACGATTCTCGGCGATTGTCAGGCGTGATCGAGCGTCACGTGCGCTCCCTGGCGCCGTGAAACCCGGCCGGGACCGCAGCATCGGCCAGTCGCCGTCGAGTTTCGCCAAGAATCTACGGCCAGGAGCGCGCCGAGCCCCATACCCCGCCGTGTATGTTCGGCCAGGGCTGGGGGGAGGTGCGGGGCCGGGGGTGACTCGGGCTAGAAGGCGTACGGAAAACGGCGCCAGTCAGGGTCGCGGCGCTCAAGGAAGGCATCGCGCCCCTCTTGGGCCTCGTCGGTCATGTACGCCATGCGGGTGGCCTCGCCGGCGAACACCTGCTGGCCTGCCAGGCCGTCGTCGGCCAGGTTGAAGGCAAACTTCAGCATGCGGATGGCCTGCGGCGACTTTGTGGCGATGGTCTTCGCGTACTCGAGCGCGGTGGACTCCAGCTGCGCGTGCGGAACGGCCTCGTTCACGACGCCCCACTCGGCGGCGTCGGCAGCTGAGTATTCACGTGCGAGGAAGAAAATCTCGCGCGCCTTCTTGTCGCCTACCTGGCGGGCCAGCAACGCAGACCCATACCCGGCATCGAACGACCCCACGTTGGCGTCCGTCTGCTTGAAGCGCGCGTGCTCGAGGGACGCGATCGACAGGTCGGCCACGACATTCAGACTGTGGCCACCCCCGGCGGCCCAGCCATTCACGGCGGCGATCGTCACCTTGGGCATGGTGCGCATGAGGCGCTGGACCTCAAGGATGTGAAGGCGGCCCCCGTGAGCGGGAGCGTCAGCCGCGGAGCCCTCGTAGAGGTAGCCGTCCCGGCCCCGAATGCGCTGATCGCCACCCGAGCAGAATGCCCACACCCCATCCTTGGGCGCGGGGCCGTTGCCGGTGAGGATGACTGCCGCGACATCCGCCGTCATCCGTGCGTGGTCGAGCGCGCGGTACAGCTCGTCGACGGTCTGCGGGCGGAAGGCATTGCGCACCTCCGGCCGGTTGAAGGCAATGCGCACGGCAGGCAGGTCGCGCGTAGTGTCCCCGGACCGCTCCACCCACCGGTGATAGGTGATGTCGCCGTCAGGGAAGCCGTCAATCGACCGCCATTGCTGCGGGTCAAACGTGTCAGAGACCTGGGTGGGGATGCTCATATGGCCAGGGTAGTCGCAGGGGAGACGCAGCGATCCGACCCGGCCGCGGTCGCGACCGAGCCTGTGGCTCGCGACACGACGAGCCCAGCGGCGCGCCGTAGTCTGTGCCCATGGAGTTCAGGCCCTTCACCGTCGAGCTCACCACCCGTTTTCGCGCCACGACCCACCGCACGGGCGTCCTTGTGCACACCGTCGCCGCCGACGGCGCCCACCACTGGGGCGAGTACAGCCCTTTTCCCGACTACGACGCGGAGCGGGCAAGCCGGTGGTGGCGCGCGGCGATGGAAGCAGCCCGGGGTGAGTGGCCGGAGCCGGTGCGCGACAGCGTTGCTGTCAACAGCATCGTCCCGCTGGTCGACCCGGAGCGCGCCCGCGACTACGCCACGCGCAACGGGTGCACCACTGCGAAGGTCAAAGTGGGCGGCGGGTCAGACCTCCACCAGGATCTTGCCCGCGTCGAAGCCGTCGCGGACGCGCTAGGCGCCCACGGCCGGATCCGCGTGGACGTCAACGGTGGGTGGACCCTCGACGAGGCCATCCGCTGCCTGCCGCACCTGGACCGCGCGGCCCGCTCCGCCGGCGGACCAGGACTGCAGTATGCCGAGCAGCCCGTGGAGTCGGTCGACGACCTCGCAGCGCTGCGCCGCGCCGTCACTGTGCCGATCGCCGCAGACGAGTCCATCAGGATCCCCGGCACCGCGGACGCCGTGGTGCGTGCCGGCGCCGCAGACGTGCTGATCATCAAGGCACAACCGCTGGGGGGCGTGCGCCGGGCGCTGGAGATTATCGACAGTGCCGGGGACCTGGATGTGGTGGTGTCGAGCGCGATGGAGTCCTCGGTGGGCCTGGCCGCTGGGTTAGCGTTGGCGCGTGCCTTGCCTCGCGAGCCCCTCGCCTGCGGGTTGGGCACAGGCGCTTTGCTGAAGACGGACACGGTGGCCGCGACGTGGCTGCCGCAGGACGGGCGGATGTCCGCCGGTGAACTCGAGGTGATCGTGTGAGCAACCCCTCCGCCGAGTATGCGCGTGAACTCGTCGCCACCCTGGTCGAGCGAGGAGTCGTCGACTTCGTGCTGTGCCCCGGGTCCAGGTCCGGCCCCTTGGCACATGCGCTCGCGGAGGCCGGGGCCGACAACCCACCCTTGGGCGCACCGAGCGTCAACCTTCACGTACGGATCGACGAGCGCAGCGCCGCATTCCTGGCGCTGGGTTTGGCGCGCGGTCGGGCGGCGGTGGGCGAGCAGCGGGCCGTGGCGATTGTCACGACCTCGGGTACGGCGGTCGGCAACCTTCTCCCCGCAGTCATGGAGGCGCATCACGCTGGCGTGCCCCTCATCCTTCTCACAGCGGACCGGCCGCGTGAGCTGCGCGGCGTGGGGGCGAACCAGACCACGGACCAAGAGGGGATCTTTGGGACGTTCGTGCGGTGGGCGGCCACCTCGGCGGCGCCTGAAGATAGGGATGAGCCCGGTCGTGCCGCGCTCCTGGCTACCCAGGCAGTCGCGATCGCGTTGGGCGACCCCGCGCGCGATGACATGACGGGAACTCCGGGCGTGGTCCACCTCAATGTTGAGTTCCGCGACCCCTTGGGGGCGGACAACGGCGTGTGGAATGACCCCCCGCGTGTGGACCCGCACCCTTCGCAGGGGTCGTTCGGAACCCCAGTGGTCGCCGAGCCGGAGCCACTGCCTGACGTGGAGCGAGGCATCGTCATCGCCGGTGATGGTGCTGGCGACGTTGCGCGCCAGGTCGCCGAGGCCCACGGGTGGCCGCTGCTGGCAGAGCCTTCCTCGGGTGCGCGCGCGGGCGACGCCTGCATTGGCCCGTACCTCGACCTCTTGGCTACCCGTGAGGGTCAGGGCCTTGCCGATCGCATCCACCAGGTCGTCGTGATTGGCCGGCCAACGCTCTCACGACCAGTGCAGGCTTTGATCGCCCGCGCGCCGGCGCTCATGGTGGCTGCGCATGGAGCGCGGTGGCGGGAAGCTCCGCGGCATGCGGACCGGGTGGTGCGTGCGGTGCCGCGCAGGTGGACGAGCCGCGCGGACGGGCGCTTGGAACTGGGGGACTCGGCGTGGCTGCGCGAATGGCGCCAGGCGGCCGATGCCGTGGTCGCCGAGGAGCGGCCCTGGGGTAGGCGCGCGGTTGCGCGGGCGTTCCTGGGATCGCTCGGCGCAGGTGACGTGGCGGTCCTGGGATCGTCGGGTTCGATCCGCGCGGCTGACCGCATTGGCCCCGTCTGGGAGCCAGGGCAGGCGCCGGTGCTCCTAGCGAACCGTGGACTCGCTGGCATTGATGGGACGGTGGCGACCGCCGTGGGTGTGGCGCTCGCGGCGAATCAACCAGTGCAGGCGCTCATGGGAGACGTGACGTTCCTGCACGACGTGGGCGGTCTTCTCATTGGTCCGCGCGAGCAGCGGCCGCGGCTGCGCATCGTGGTGGTGAATGACGCCGGTGGCACCATCTTTGGCGGGTTGGAGCACGCAACGGCGCCCGCGGCCAACGTGGAGCGGGTGTTCACGACGCCGCATGGCGCGGACCTCGCGAGCCTGTGCGCTGGCTATGGCGTGGGGTACCGCCTAGTGACTCAGGCCGATGCCCTGGGCACCGCGCTCGCGGTGCCACCAGTCGCGTTCGAGGTCGTCGAGGCGCGGCTGCGCTAAGCGGTCACGGCGCGTCGGGCGAGTCGGCGGCCCCCTGGGTCTCCCTCAGGCGTCGCTGAATGACGGCGTGCCGTTCAAGGAACGTCCGCTCGTCGAGCTTTTTGCGGCGCAGCCACCCGGTCACTTCGGAGTTGTGCTTGCTGGCATTGCACGACGCGCAGGCCGGCACCACGTTGTCGAGCGTGTAGCGCCCGCCGCGGGAAATGGGTTGCACGCAGTCCTTTTGTAAGGCCACGTCCGTTGCGCCGCAGTACGCGCACCCGCCCCACGCGTCCACGAGCGCCTGCCACTGCTGCGCAGCGAGGTCGTTGTCGACGCGCGCGAGCCGGTTCTTGCGCCGCTTCGCGTACCGAGCACGGGTCGCCGCCGACTGATTTGCGGAGGAGCGCCGACGGGTGGTCACACGCGGATGCTACTGCGCGGGGCTTGCCGGGAAGTCGAGACGCGACGGTGTCACACAGACAGCACAATTTTGCGCTGCCCGGGCGTGGGGCGGCATGCGGCAACGAAGGCCTCGTCCACGCGCTCGACTGGAACCACGTCGGTCACCATGCGTTCCGCGAACCACGGGTTGTCGATCAGGTAGTCCTGTGCGCGCTCCAACGTGTCACGGTGATGGGTGGTCACGCCCGTCACGAGCGTGCCTCCCCGCCTGAAGAAGCTGCGCATGGGCAGCGCGTACCAGTCGTCATCTGGGACGCCAAAGGCCAGCACCGTGCCCGAGGCACCGACGGCGTTCATGGCGTCCGCGACCGTTGAAGGCTGGTGCCCCACCATCTCAATGACAATGTCGGGACGGTCGTTGTCCGCGATCTCGTTCGCCCAGATGCGTGAGTTCAGCGCGAGGAGGTCGTCAAACGGCAGCCCGGCAGCATCGGCCCTCCGGTCCAGCGGGTCCACGCCCACAATGCGCCCGGCGCCAAAGTGGCGCGCCAGCACCGAGGTCATGAGCCCAAACGGCCCCACCCCGACAATCCCCACTGAACGGCCCTCGAGCGGACCCAAGCGATCGAATACGGTCATGAGGCAAGCCACGGACTGAGCCACCGTCGCTAAGGGATCGCTGACATCCATACGGACCTTCGCGACTTGGTCGCCCCGCGTCGTGAACACCCCGCGCAACGCGTCCCAGTTGGAGGCCCAGCCCACGACCCGGTCTCCCGGCGCAAAGTCGGTGTGCGCACTGTCGCGGACGGTGCCGACGACCTCGTGCATTGGCCTCCCTGGCTGCCCAGCGCCCCCCGCGGGCACCAGCGCGCCCTTCGCGAACGGCAGGTCGGAGCCGCACACCGCACCCGCCGTCAGCTCGACTACGACCTCGCCAAGCGCGGGTGCGGACGGCACCGCCACTTCCACGCGCTCAAACTGCAACGGTGCGGTCAGCCGGTACGCCCAGGTGGTCTCCATGGTCGGAACCTAGCAACGGGCCGCCGGACGCATCCGGGACCTTGGGCCGTGACAGCCCTAATGGCGTCGCGCGACCAGCACCGAATCCCGCCACAGCCGCTCATGCCCGCCGTCGCCGAGCGTGACGCGCTCGCGGACCTGCGCGGACACCTCCCACGCATCGCGGTCCAGCACGTCAGCGACCGTCTCTGCGGCGAAGGCGGCGTCCTTGAGGTCGGGGTGGTCCGCGGCATGCGGGTCCGTGGGGTGGTGCCCCACGACCACGAGCCTGCCGCCTGGGGCAACCGCCTGGGCGAGCGTCTCCACTAGCCACCGGCCACCCTGGGCAGGGTGGGTGTACATGGACGTCACCAACTCCCACGGTCGGTCGCGCTCGATGACCTGCTCGATGTCTTCATCCGTGAAGGTCACGTGCGCTGCGACGCCGGACGCCTCCGCGTGCACCTGAGCCCTCGCGAGGGCCGTCGCAGACAGGTCCACTCCCGTGACCTTCCACCCTTGGGTCGCGAGCCAGACCGCGTCTGCGCCTTCGCCGCAGCCCACTTCGAGGGCCCGTGCGGGGGCGGCGTTCTCCACCGCGTCCACCAGCGGAGCGTTGGGCTGGCCAGACCACAGCGCCTCTCGCTCGCGGTACTTCGCTTCCCAGGATTCGCGCGAGAAGTCTGGCATGGGCGCTGCGTGCGTGTGATCTGCGTGCGTGTGAGCGCCGGGGGCGTGTGCGTGTTCTGGGTGCGTCATGGCGGCCCTTTCGCGTGGGGAGGGCCTGTCATGGCCCCTCATGCCGATTCTGCCCCGATTTGCCCTCAAGCGGCAGGCTACAACGCGCCGAGTGCCCTTCGCATGGGTTCCAGCTTGGCTTGAGACTCGGCCCACTCCGACTGCGGCTCGCTTGCCGCGACGATCCCGCACCCCGCAAACAAACGCAGATGGGTGGGGTCCTCCTGGTTCACCTCGGCAGAGCGCAAGCCAATGCACCATTCCCCGTCGCCGGCGGCGTTAATCCAGCCCACGGGGCCCGCGTAGCGACCGCGGTCCAGGCCCTCAAGATCGTCGATCACCTGGGCGGCGGTCAGGGTGGGGGTGCCGCAGACAGCGGCCGACGGGTGAAGTTCCCGGATGAGCTCCAACGCGGATGCATTGTGGCTGAGCACACCCGTGACGTCTGTCGCGAGGTGCATCACGTTCGGCAGGTGAAGGACCGACGGCGCCTCAGGCACGTTCACGGAACCACAGTGGGCGGCGAGAACCTGCGTGACTGACTGCACCGCATACTCGTGCTCTTCCAAGTCCTTCGAGGACCGTGCGAGGGCGGCAGCGTGGGCAAGATCGGCGGTCTCGTCTCCCGTGGGGCGAATGGTCCCGGCGAGCACGCGGGACGTCACCAGGCCGTGATCCACCCGAGCGAGAAGTTCGGGCGTGGCGCCCACCAGGCCGTCCACGTGGAACGTCCAGCAGCGCTCGTAGTCTTCCGCCAGGCGCGCAAGCAACGTGCGCACGTCCACCGGAGCATCGGCCCTCGCCTCGACGGCCCGGGCCAGCACCACCTTGTCCAGCACGCCGTCGGCAATGCGCTCAACGGCGGCCGTCACCGCATGGGTCCACGCTGCTTGGTTGCCGTCCTCAACCGCGACGCTGCCAACGCGTCGGGGTTCCGAATGCGCGGCAGTGATGTCCGCGAGTGCGGGCATCTCGCCCAGACCGTCTTCGCTCACCACCGTCAGCCACGTGCAGTCGCCTCGCTGGCCCACCACGTAGCGCGGGACAATGAGCGTTCCGCCAGCGCTCGACGAGTCTGCGAACGCGAACGATCCAAACGCGATCAACCCCGTTCCCGGGTGGTGCACGTCATCGCGGACTACGGCGTGGCGGCTGATGCGCCGCCACCATGCGTCGGCGTCGTCAATGCGGTGAGTGCCCGCAGTGTCCAGCCGTGCCACCTCTCCCCACGCTACGAGGCCTTCGCCGCGCCTCACCCATGACATCCCGCCCTCAGGCAACAGGGATAGGAGGTCATCGACCGCGTCGATCTCGACGGTGCGAACCGTCAGCGGGCCGGGGGTCGCGGGCTGAACACTCACCTAAGTAAGCCTACGTCTGCGCGACGGGCATTCGAAACGGCAGTCACACCCTCACGCCCAACCGCTGCAGGTGCGAGTTCGCGAACCGCCCAGCCGGGTCCAGCCGCTCAAACTGTGCCCGGGCATCGGCGAGGCGCGGCGTGACCGCGGCCACGGCATCGGCCCCCATGGTGTGGACCTTTCCCCAATGCGGGCGGGCGCCAAACGGCGCGAGCGCCTCCTCGATGCGGGGGGTGAGAGCGCTGACGGCTGCGGGCGCGTTGCGCCACGTGAAGTGGATAGCAAGCGTGTCACGGCCGTAGGCGCCCGACAGCCACAGGGCGTCGGCCGCGACCGTTCGCAGCTCGGTGACGAGCAGGTGTGGGGCGATGTCGCTCGAGAGAGCGCGCACGGCGGTGAGTGCGGCTGCGGCGTCCTTGAGGTCGACAAAGTACTCGGTCTGGATCTCGTCACCATTGGAGGGTGTCGAGTCCAACCGGAAGTGGGGGAGTCGTTCGAGCCAGGGACCCTCGACGCCGCCCTTGACGGTGAGGTTGTCAGGCGGGACTCCGACCAAGCCGGCCTCCTCGGGGCGCTCGAACCGGGCGCCCAGCCAGGTGGGATCAGGCGCGTCCGCGTCGTTGATGCGGCTCTTGCGCCACACCTGTTGAAGCGTGTCCTCTGCCCAGGTGGTGAAGGCGCTCACTGAGTATCCGGCGCTCATGACCGCGGGAACGTCGTCGAGGAACCTCTCCCACGAGAGGCCGCGGTACACGTCCTGGCGGACCAGGAAGGTGGGCTGCACGTCGAGCGTGAGCCGCACCACGACGCCGTAGGCGCCAAGCCCCACGACCAGGCCCTCGAATCCGTCATCGCCGCGACGCGCCACACGCAAATCTCCTGCGGCGTCGACGTACTCGAGCGCCTGCACCGCGTCCGACAGGCAGCCATTCGTGACGCCCGAGCCGTGAGTGCCGGTCGCGACAGCGCCGCCAATAGAGATGTGAGGGAGGGATCCCATGTTGTGCAGGGCCCAGCCGCGGCCCTCGAGCCACACGGCCAGATCGCCGTAGCGGGTGCCGGCACCCACCGTCACGGTGCGCGCGGACTGATCCAGCTGGGGATCGGGCGCGATGCCGGTGACGGTGATGAGCGTGCCGGAGGTGTCTGCGAGGTCGTTAAAGCTGTGGCGGGTTCCGAGCGCGCGGATGGGGCCCGTGGTCTCCGCGACGGCGGCCTGGACCTGGCCGATGCTCGTGGCCTCAATAAGGCGGGTGGCAGTAAAGACGTGCGTTCCGGCCCAGGTAGCTCCAATGCTCATGGAGCCAGCCTACGGGCGGGGTGCGACGATGAGCCGTGGCTTGCCGCGTGTGGGGCGGGGCCGCAGACGGGTAGACGTGGGTTGCCGAGTTTGGTGGGGCGGCACGCAATTACGCAACACCGGTATTGCGATTTTTGTACGGGGAGCGAGGCATTTGCGTTCGTGACCATGGTCCTGAACCGCGTAGGCTATGGGCGTGAAAACTCAAGCCGACGTGATCGTGGTGGGCGCGGGCCCTGGTGGCTCCGCCGTCGCGTATTACCTCGCACGCGAGGGCTTTGACGTCATCGCATTAGAGAAGTCACGCTTCCCGCGCGAGAAGGTCTGCGGCGATGGTCTGACGCCCCGCGCAGTGCGCGAACTGCAGCTTCTCGACCTTCCGACTCCCCGCGAAGAAGGCTGGATCCCCAACTGGGGCCTGCGCATGATCGGTGGCGGCCACCGCCTCGAATTCCCCTGGCACGAGCAGGAGTCGTTCCCCAACTATGGGTTGAGCCTCACTCGCGCGAACTTCGATCACCGCCTCGCCGAGCACGCCCGCTCCGCTGGCGCCGACATCCGCGAGGGCTGGCACGTGACCGGCTCAGTCCGCGATGACCTCACCGGCAGGGTCACGGGCGTCACCGCAAAGGCGACTGACGAGAAGGGGCGCAAGGTTGGTGACGAGGTCACCTACTCCGCCCCCGTCGTGATCGCCGCCGACGGCGTGAGCGCGCGCATCGCCTTGGGCCTTGGCATGGAACGCATGGAGAACCGCCCCATGGGGGTGGCCGTGCGCACCTACTTCGAGACGCCCCGCCACGACGAAGAGTGGATGGAGGGCCACCTCACCATCTGGGACGGCGAGCCTGGCAAGTCCAACCTCCTTCCCGGCTACGGCTGGATCTTCCCCCTGGGCGACGGGACCGCGAACATCGGCCTCGGTACCCTGAGCCCCAATGGCGCGCCGTCTGGCCTGGACCACCGCGCCCTGTTCGACGGCTGGATCAAGAACAGCCTGGGCGACTGGGGAATCGACCCCGAGGCGCCCGTGTCCAAGGTGCAGGGCGCCGCCATCCCAATGGCCTTCAACCGTCAGCCGCACTACGTGCCTGGCCTCATGCTCGTGGGCGACTCGGGCGGCATGGTGAGCCCCTTCAACGGCGAGGGCATCGCCTATGCCATGCACTCCGCCCGCCGTGCCTGCGAGTCGCTCGTCGCATGGCGCGAGGCGTCCACGGACGGCGCCCGCGAAGCCGCACTCGAAGGCTACGCGCGCCAGATGAAGGATGACTTGGGCGGCTACTACTCCTTGGGCCGTGTGTTCGCGGAGCTGATCGCGCACCCGGCAGTGATGAAGGTCTGCACCAAGTACGGTCTCCCGCGGCCCCTGATCATGCAGTTCACGCATAAACTGCTGGCGGACGTGTACGAACCCCGTGGGGGCGACTGGGCAGACCGGCTCATGTCTACGCTGACTAAGGTGGCACCCGCCGCATGACGACTTTCCGCACCGCTTCCGACGACCAAAACGAAGGAGCCGCTCAGTGAATCCCTACGTCCCCATCGTGGTGATGATCTGCGTCGCCGCACTGATGGCGGTGGCTGGCCTGATCGTCAGCCGCCTCGTGGGTCCCCAGCGCTACAACTCCGCGAAGGTGGACCAGTACGAGTCCGGCCTGCAGCCCACCCCGGGCGCGGTCGGCGGCGGACGCGTGCCGATCAAGTATTACCTCGTAGCGATGACCTTCATCGTCTTCGACATCGAGGTCGTCTTCCTGTACCCGTGGGCCGTCGCTCACGACGCACTGGGATGGTTCGGCCTCATCGCGACAATGACCTTCCTCGCCCTCATCACGATCCCCTTCGTGTACGAGTGGCGCCGCGGCGGATTTGAGTGGGACTGACTTATGGGTATTGAAGAGAGTGCACCTCCGTTCATGCTCGGCACTGTCGAGAAGTTTGTGGGCTACATGCGAGCAGGCTCGCTGTGGCCGGCAACCTTCGGCTTGGCGTGCTGCGCAATCGAGATGATGGGCACCGGTACGTCCCGGTTCGACATCTCGCGCTTTGGCTCCGAGGTCTTCCGTGGCTCACCGCGCCAGGCAGACATGATGATCGTCGCGGGTCGCGTGTCCAACAAGATGGCCCCCATTGTTCGCCAGGTCTACGACCAGATGGCCGAGCCCAAGTGGGTGCTGTCGATGGGCGTGTGTGCCTCCTCGGGTGGCATGTTCAACAACTACGCGATTGTCCAGGGCGTTGACCACGTGGTGCCGGTGGACATCTACCTTCCCGGTTGCCCGCCTCGCCCCGAGATGCTGATCAACGCGCTGCTGGAGCTGCAGGAGCAGGTCAAGAACACCCCCATGGGCGCCAACCGTCGCGAGATCGCCGCCGCCGCAGAGGCCGCCGCGCTCAAGGCGACCCCGACCATTGACCAGAAGGGGCTGCTGCGTTGAGCGACAACAACGAGATTCAGCCGGTCGAGGCTGAGGGCCGTTCACCCCTGACGCTCATCAACGTCCGCGAGGGACTGTTCGGCGCCAAGGGCGACACGTCGGGATTCGACGGACTCGTCAAGCCGGTCCAGATGCCCGGTGCGTCCGAGCGCCCGTACGGCGAATGGTTCGACGGCGTCGTTGACGTCCTTGAGGAGCTCCTTGGGGACAAGGCTGCTGAGGCGATCGAGTACGTCGTCGTTGCCCGCGGCGAGCTCACGCTCTACATCGCGCGCGATCACCTGTACGAGGTTGCCCAGCACCTGCGCGACGACCAGGATCTGCGCTTCGAAATGTGCCTGGGCGTGTCCGGCGTGCACTACCCCGCCGACAAGGGCCGCGAACTACACGCCGTCTACCCCATGCAGTCCATCACCCACAACCGCCGCCTGCGCGTGGAAGTGGCCGTGGACGACAACGACCCCCACATCCCGTCCCTGTGCGCGATCTACCCCATGAACAACTGGCACGAGCGTGAGACCTGGGACTTCTTTGGCATCATCTTTGACGGCCACCCGTCGCTCGCTCGCATTGAAATGCCGGACGACTGGGTAGGCCACCCGCAGCGCAAGGACTACCCCCTGGGCGGCATTCCGATCGAATACAAGGGTGCAGAAGTGCCCTCGCCCGGTGAGCGGAGGCAGTACCGATGAACAACCCCACCGCACAGGCAACCGGCTCCTTCGTCGAAGATGCCGACGTTCCCGAGTACAACGTTTACGGTGCCGACTGGTCGGAGACCGTGGAAGAGGCCATGCGCCTGGGCCAACAGCGCATCGTCATGAACATGGGCCCCCAGCACCCGTCTACGCACGGTGTGCTGCGCGTCATGCTCGAGATCGAAGGCGAGACCGTCACGGAAGCCCGTGCCGGCATCGGCTATCTCCACACCGGTATCGAGAAGAACATGGAGTACCGGACGTGGACGCAGGGCGTGACGTTCTGTACCCGCATGGACTACGTGGCCTCGATGACTCAGGAGCTCGCGTACTGCCTTGGCATTGAGAAGCTGCTGGGCATCACGGATGACATCCCCGAGCGCGCCTCCATTTTGCGCGTGCTCATGGCGGAGCTCACCCGCATTGGCTCCCACCTGGTCGCCGTCGGCACCGGTGGAAACGAGTTGGGCGCCACCACGATCATGACCACGGCATTCATTGGCCGTGAAGAGACCTTCAAGGTCATCGAAATGATCACCGGCCTGCGCACGAACAACAACTACATCCGCCCCGGCGGCGTCTCCCAGGGCCTTCCCGAGGGCGGCATCGAGGCGCTGCGCGCGATGGTGCCCGAGGTCAAGCTGCGCCTAGACGAGCTGTCCGCGCTGCAGATGGAAAACCCCATCCTCAAGGGACGTCTCAAGAACGTCGCCAAGGTCGACCTCCCCGCCGCCACCGCGCTCGGTATCACCGGCCCCATCCTGCGCGCGACCGGACTGCCGTACGACCTGCGCAAGGCAGAGCCGTACTGCGGTTACGAGACCTACGACTTCCAGGTGCCGACCTCGACCGACTCCGACGCGTGGGCACGCATGGTCCTGCGCATGGAAGAGTGCTACGAGTCGCTGAAGATCGTCGAGCAGTGCATCGACCGTCTCGAGAAGCTTGGCGACGGCCCCGTCATGGTCGCGGACAAGAAGATCGCATGGCCCGCTCAGTTGTCGATCGGCAGCGACGGCCAGGGCAACTCGCCTGAGCACATCCGCCACATCATGGGTGAGTCCATGGAGGCGCTGATCCACCACTTCAAGCTGGTCACCGAGGGCTTCGATGTCCCCGCTGGCCAGGTTTACCAGGCCATTGAGGGACCCAAGGGTCTGCTCGGTGTGCACCTGGTGTCCGACGGCGGAGCCAAGCCGTGGCGTGCCCACTTCCGTGACCCCGGCTTCAACAACCTGCAGGCGCTGTCGATCATGTGCGAGGGCGGCCAGGTGGCCGACGTCGTGGTCGCGATCGCGTCGATCGACATGGTGCTGGGAGGCGTGGACCGATGACCTACGACGCAGACACCCTCGCGCAGTTGCGCAAGGACGCGGACGAGATCCTGAGCCGGTACCCGGTGAAGCGGTCCGCGCTGTTGCCGCTCCTGCACCTGGTGCAGTCGGTTGACGGCTACGTGAGCCCCGACGGCATCTCCTTCTGTGCCGAGGTCGTTGACCTCACGAGCGCCGAGGTCTCCGCGGTCGCGACGTTCTACACCCAGTACAAGCGCCGCCCCAACGGCGAGTACCAGGTGGGCGTGTGCACCACCGCGCTGTGCGCGACGATGGGCGGCGACGAGATTTGGCGTCAGCTGTCCGACAAGTGCGGCGTGGGTCACGACGAGACCACGGCCGACGGCAAGATTTCCCTCGAGCGCATCGAGTGCAACGCGGCGTGCGATTACGCCCCCGTGATGATGGTCAACTGGGAGTTCTTCGACAACATGACGCCTGACCGCGCGCTGCGCGTCGTGGACGACATCCTCGAGGGACGTGACGTGAAGCCCACCCGCGGCCCCCACAAGGTGTCGACGTTCAAGGAGACCGAGCGAGTCCTCGCCGGCTTCGAGGACGGCAAGGTGGACGAGGACCAAGGTGTGGGCGATCCCACGCTGGTGGGCCTCAAGATCGCCCGCGAGCAGGGCTGGGAGGAGCAGCGATGACCGACCTCACCCCCGTCTTGTCGGCGACCTGGGACGCAGAGCAGTCCTGGAAGCTGTCGACGTATGAGAGCCACGGCGGCTACCGCGCGCTCAAGAAGGCGCTTGGGATGGACAAGAACGACATTGTCCAGGCCGTGAAGGACTCCGGTCTGCGCGGCCGTGGTGGCGCGGGCTTCCCCACCGGTATGAAGTGGGGCTTCCTGCCCCCGGACGACGGCGGCCCCCGCTACCTGGTGGTGAACGCAGACGAGTCCGAGCCGGGCACGTGCAAGGACATCCCGACCATGCTCTCGGCACCTCAGGTGCTGATCGAGGGCGTCGCGATCACGTCTTACGCCATTGGCTGCAACCACGCCTTCATTTACCTGCGTGGCGAGGTCACTCACGTGTACCGCCGCCTCATGCAGGCCGTGCGTGAGGCATACGCAGCCGGTCACCTTGGCAAGAACATCCACGGCTCCGGGTTCGACCTCGACGTCACCGTGCACGCCGGCGCCGGCGCGTACATCTGTGGTGAAGAGACCGCCCTGCTGGACTCCCTTGAGGGCCGACGCGGTCAGCCGCGCCTCAAGCCGCCGTTCCCCGCGGTCGCGGGTCTGTACGCTCGCCCGACTGTGGTCAACAACGTGGAATCCATTGCGTCTGTCCCCGCGATCATCGACCGTGGCGTCGAGTGGTTTACCTCGATGGGCACTGAGCGCTCCAAGGGCATGGGCCTGTTCTCGCTGTCAGGGCACGTTGAACGCCCAGGCCAGTACGAGGCCCCGCTCGGGATCACCCTGCGCGAACTGCTGGATATGGCTGGTGGTGTCCGCGGCGGCAAGAAGCTCAAGTTCTGGACGCCAGGCGGGTCATCCACCCCGATCTTCACCGACGAGCACCTCGACACCCCGCTGGACTACGAGTCCGTGGGTTCGGCGGGCTCCATGCTCGGTACCCGTGCCCTACAGATCTTCGACGAGACCACCTGCGTGGTGCGCGTCGTCACTCGCTGGACCGAGTTCTATAAGCACGAGTCCTGCGGCAAGTGCACCCCGTGCCGCGAAGGCACCTTCTGGCTGACCCAGATTCTCAAGCGCATCGAGGGCGGCCAGGGCACCGAGGCAGACATTCAGCAGCTGCTCGACACGTGCGAGTCGATCCTTGGGCGCGCGTTCTGCGCGCTTGGCGACGGTGCCACGAGCTGCATTTCCAGTTCCATTCAGTACTTCCGGGAGGAGTTCGAACAGCACATCGCGGATGCCGCGTGCCCGTTCGACCACTCCGCATCTGCGCTGTTTGACTACGACGCACCCGCGAAGGTCACCGAGGAGGCTCACGCATGACCTCGACCGCGGACAAGGCCACCACGCAGGCCGTCGAGACCGTCTCACTGACGATCGACGGCACCGAGGTGACCGTGCCCAAGGGCACCCTCATCATCCGTGCCGCCGAGCAGGTCGGTATCGACATCCCGCGCTTTTGCGACCACCCGCTGCTGAAGCCTGCAGGTGCGTGCCGCCAGTGCCTCGTGGATGTCGCCGCGCCTGACCGTGAAGGCAACGTGCGGCCGTTCCCCAAGCCGCAGGCCTCGTGCACCATGACGGTGATGGACGGGATGGTCGTCAACACTCAGCACTCCTCGGAGACCGCCCAGAAGGCGCAGGAGGGTGTGATGGAGCTGCTGCTCATCAACCACCCCCTTGACTGCCCGGTCTGTGACAAGGGTGGCGAATGCCCCCTGCAGAACCAGGCGATGAGCAATGGCCGCACCGAGACGCGCTTCATCGACGTCAAGCGCGTCTTCGAGAAGCCGCTGTCGCTGAGCTCGCAGATCCTCTTGGACCGCGAGCGTTGCATCCTGTGCCAGCGTTGCACCCGTTTCTCGAAGGAGATCGCGGGCGACGCGTTCATCGATCTCCAGAACCGTGGTGCGATGCAGCAGATCGGCACGTTCAATGAGGATGTCCTCGAGTTCGACGGCTACGAGCCCATCGGCGTCGCCGCGGAGGATGAGTCCGGCCGTGCCTTCTCGTCGTACTACTCGGGCAACACGATCCAGATTTGCCCCGTTGGCGCCCTGACGAGCGCGTCCTACCGATTCCGTTCGCGCCCGTTTGACCTGGTCTCGAGCCCCGGAATCTCGGAGCACGACTCCTCGGGTTCCGCGATCCGCACGGACCACCGGCGCGGCAAGATTCTGCGCCGCCTCGCTGACAACGACCCCGTGGTGAACGAAGAGTGGATCACGGACAAGGACCGCTTCGCTTTCTCGTGGCAGAACCTGTCTGACCGCATCACTCGCCCGCTGGTGCGCGGCGAGGACGGTCAGTTGCACGAGGCCTCGTGGCCTGACGCCCTCGCGGCGGCAGCCAAGGGCTTGCGCGCGGCGCTGACCGGAGACGAGGCCCAGGGTGCGGCAGTGCTCCCCGGCGGTCGCGTCACGCTCGAGGACGCCTACGCGTACCAGAAGTTTGCCCGCACGGTGCTGGGCACCAACGATGTTGACGTGCGCACCCGCACCGCGTCCGACGAGGAGATCGCCTTCCTGGGCTCCTCCGTCGCCGCGACCGGCATGGGAGTGACCTTCGCCGACCTCGAGAAGGCCCCCGCCGTGCTGCTCGCCGGCTTTGAGCCCGAGGACGAAGGCGGTGTGGTCTTCCTGCGCCTGCGCAAGTCCGTAGGTTCGCAGCAGGTCTTCACCGTGGCGCCATTCCTCACGCGCGGTGCGGAAAAGCTCGACGCAACGCTCCTGCCTGCCGCCCCCGGTGGCGAAGGCAAGGCCCTCGCTGGGGTCAAGGGCTCCACGGAGGCGTCCGAGGCGCTGAAGGCCGACGGCTCGATCATCGTGGTCGGCGAACGCCTGGCCGGGTCGCCCGGCGCCTATACCCAGGCACTGGCGCTCGCCAAGCGCACCGGCGCACGGCTGGCGTGGATCCCTCGCCGTGCCGGAGAGCGCGGTGCGCTTGAAGCTGGCGCCCTCCCCACGCTCCTGCCGGGCGGACGCTCGGTGACCGAGGCATCGGCCCGTTCCGCGGTTGCCCAGGCCTGGGGTGTGGACGCGCTGCCCGAGGCCGCTGGCCGCGACGCAGCCTCGATCATCGCCGCCGCGAAGGATGGCAAGCTCGACGCCCTGATCCTGGGCGGTGTCACGCCGTCCGACGTCACCGGCGACCTGAGCGCCGCCATTGAGCGCACCGGCTTTGTGCTGTCGCTTGAAGTGCGCCGCTCTGAGGTGGCCGAGGCGGCCGACGTGGTCTTGCCCGTGGCGCCGCCGTCAGAGAAGTCAGGCACGTTCGTCAACTGGGAGGGACGCCTGCGCGGCTTCGCGACCGCGATCAAGACGGACGCCATGAGCGACCACCGCGTGCTCGACATCCTCGCTCGCGAACTGGGCGTGCACCTGGGCACCGGCACGGTGGGCGAAGTGTCCCAGCAGCTCGGCGCCCTGGGTGCTGCGGCAGCCGGTGAGCGTCCCGCCGCGCCCAAGGTGGATGCCGTCAAGATCGACGCGAAGCCCGGTGCCGACCTGGTGCTGGCCTCGTGGCACCAGCTCGTTGACGAGGGTGCCCTTCAGGACGGTGAACCGTACCTTGCGGGCACCGGCCGCACCTCCGTTGCGCGCCTGTCGCGCAAGACGGCCGATGCTGTGGGCCTCAAGGACGGCCTGGTGACGGTCTCGACGCAGTACGGTTCACTCGAACTGCCGGTGGCGATCACGGACATGATCGACGGTGTGGTCTGGGTCCCGGCGAAGTCGCCTGGGTCGTGGGTCGCTCAGGAACTCGGCGTGGAGCCGGGTGCGCGCGTCACGGTCAAGGGAGGCATGTGATGATCTCGACCCTGCTGACTGCGGTGGATCCCGTTGAGGCCACCACCGCCGCCTTGGCAGACGACCCGCTATGGGTGCCGATCGTCAAGTCCGTCATCATCCTCGTCTTCCTGCTGACGAGCGTGCTGTTCGCAGTCTGGTTCGAGCGCCGTGTGATCGGTCGCCTCCAGCTGCGTCCAGGACCCAACCGCCTGGGACCGTTCGGCCTGCTGCAGTCGGTCTCCGACGCGATGAAGCTCCTGTTCAAGGAGGACATCACGGTCCGCGCCGCGGACAAGGTGCTGTACATCGTGGCGCCCGCGATCTCCGTGTTCTGCGCGTTCCTGATTTTCGCGGTCATCCCGTTTGGGCCGGAGATCACGATCCCTGGCACGGACAACACGACGCCCATGATGCTGACGGACTTCCCCGTCGCGGTGCTCTACATCCTGGCCTGCGCGGCCCTGGGTGTGTACGGCATTGTGCTGGGTGGTTGGGCCTCCGGCTCGACCTACCCGCTGATGGGTGCGATCCGTTCCACCGCACAGGTCATCTCCTACGAACTCGCGATGGGCCTGTCGCTCGTCACCGTGTTCTTGCTGTCGAGCACCATGTCCACGACCGGCATTGTCGCGGCGCAGGAAGACCGCTGGTGGATCTGGCCGCTGTTCCCCGCCTTCGTGATTTACGTCATCTCCATGGTCGGCGAGACCAACCGCCTGCCCTTCGACCTTCCCGAGGCCGAGGGCGAGCTGGTGGCCGGCTTCATGACCGAGTACTCGTCCATGAAGTTCGCGTGGTTCTTCCTCGCGGAGTACATGAACATGATCAACGTGTCCGCCGTGGCCGCCACGCTGTTCCTTGGAGGCTGGCATGCGCCGTGGCCCATGGATTGGCCAGGCGGCGAGTTCCTCAACTCCGCGTGGCTTGGCCCCGTATGGCTGATCCTCAAGATCTGGCTGCTCATGTTCTTCTTCGTGTGGGTGCGCGGTTCGCTGCTGCGCTTCCGCTACGACCAGTTCATGAAGTTTGGGTGGAAGGTCCTCATCCCTGTCGGCCTGGGATGGCTCGTTTTCTTCTCCGTGGGTCGCCAGATCTTCGACTCGTGGGGCCGTGACCTCGCCGTCTACGACGCCGTCGCCGGCCTGGTGGGCATCCTGCTCACCATCTCCGTGATCAGCTTCATCAAGGACGCGAAGGAAGCGAAGAAGCCGGAAGAGACGGAGCCAGAGCCTGAGGTTCTGGACGCCTTTGCTGGCGGATACCCGGTCCCGCCGCTGCCACACCAGACCCTGCCCCCCTCGCCTCGCTCCGGTCGCACCGTTGAGGCGAGCGCCAGCCGAGCCGCCACCGAAGGAGGCGACGATGACTGACTCCGACGACGTCTGGAAGGTCAACCGTGAGCGCGACGGCGCTGCGGAGAAGTTCGAGTCCAACCTGCCCGAGCCGGGCCCGGTTGGCAAGGTGTTCGCACCCGTCGCCGGTTTTGGTGTCACGCTGCGCAACTTCTTCAAGCCCACCGTGACCGAGCAGTACCCGGACAAGCGAGACACGGCCATGCCTCGCTACCACGGGCGTCACCAGCTCAACCGCTACGCCGATGGTCTCGAGAAGTGCATTGGCTGCGAGCTGTGCGCCTGGGCATGCCCTGCTGACGCGATCTACGTGGAGGCGGACTCCAACACGCCGGACGCGCAGTACTCGCCCGGTGAGCGCTACGGCCGCGTCTATCAGATCAACTACCTACGCTGCATTTTCTGTGGCCTGTGCATCGAGGCGTGCCCCACGCGTGCACTGACGATGACCACGGACTACGAGCTCGCCGGTCCCACCCGTGAGGGTCTCATCTACGAGAAGCAGGACCTCCTGGCCCCCATGGGCAAGGACATGCTGGCGGCGCCTCACCCCATGGTGCCGGGCACTGTTGATGACGACTACTACAAGGGCGATGTCCTGAAGGTGGTCGAGGAGCAGGTGGACTGGGTCCGCGAGAACCGTCCTGAGGACGAGACTCTGCCGGAGAACCGAGTGTCGGAGGCCGCCCGTGGTAAGTGAGGTCCTGTTCTGGATCGTGGCGGCACTCACCGTCATTCCTTCGCTGGCGCTGCTGTTTGCTAAGCGTCCGGTGCACATCGCGATGTCGATCGTGTTGGTCATGGTCGGGCTCGCCGCCGCCTACGTGGGCCTCGGCGCCCCGTTCCTTGGCGTGGTGCAGATCGTGGTCTACACGGGCGCCGTCATGATGATGTTCCTGTTCGTGATGATGCTCGTGGGCGTGGACAACGCTGAAGACATGCGCGAGACCATCAAGGGCCAGAAGTGGATTGGCTTCCTCGCCGCCGGCGGCCTGGGCATCCTGCTGATCTCCGTGATCGGCGATGCGTCCATCGAGCCGCGCTTGACGGACACGGTGGGTAACCCAGAAGGTGTCGCGATGATCCTCTTCAGTGAGTACGTCCTCGTCATGGAGGTTTTGGGCTTTTTGCTCATTACCGCCGCCGTGGGCGCGCTCGTGCTCACTCACGTCCCGCGCCTGACTCCGCGCCGCACTCAGGTCGAACTGCAGGCGGCACGCGTGCTCGCGGGAGCTAACCCCGTGAACAAGCCCATGCCAGGTGTGTACGCGCGCCACAACGCGCTCGACGTCCCCGCACTCGACCCCCAGGGCCAGCCCATCGAGGAGTCGGTCTCTCGCGTGCTGGAGATCCGCCGCCAGACGCAGGACGGCCAGGAGTTCCGGGCCCAGCTCGAGGACACCGACAATCCTGACCATGAGGCGCGCCCGCACGGTGCGCCCTCGCGCGACGCCGACACGCGCAACACCCGCGACGGGGAGGAGCCCAAGTGACTGCCATGAGCTTCGTGTACCTCGCCGCGATCCTGTTCGCGATTGGCGCGGCCGCCGTGCTGCTGCGCCGCAACGCGATCGTCGCTTTTATGGGCGTTGAGTTGATGCTCAATGCCGCCAACCTCGTGCTCGTCGCGTTCTCCAGGATGTACGGAGAGCTGGACGGCCAGATCATGGCGTTCTTCGTCATGGTGGTCGCGGCCGCCGAGGTTGTGGTGGGACTGGCGATCATCATCGCCCTGTTCCGCGCACGTCAGACCATCTCGCTCGACGAGCCCGCCGAGCTGAAGGGGTAAGGGATGCAGTCACTGATCTGGCTCGCCATCGCCATTCCGCTGGCAAGCGCAGCATTTTTGCTCGTTGCCGGCAAGAGGGCCGATGCATGGGGTCACTGGGTAGGAGTCGTCGCCTCGAGTGCGGCATTCCTGGTGGGCGCGGGAGCGCTCCTGGAGATGCTGGGACAAGACGCGGCGAACCGTGCCACGACGTTGACCCTGTGGGAGTTCATCCCAGGCTCCGACCTCAACGTGAATGTGGGTCTGCTGGTAGACCCGCTGTCCATCACCTTCGTGATGCTCATCACGTTCGTTGGCACGCTCATTCACTTCTACTCAGTTGCCTACATGGAGCACGACGTCGCACGTCGCCGCTTCTTCGCGTACCTCAACCTGTTCATCGCCGCGATGCTGCTGCTGGTGCTCGCCGATTCTTACCTCTTGCTGTTCTTTGGCTGGGAGGGCGTTGGCCTTGCCTCGTACCTGCTGATCGGCTTTTGGAACCACCGCAACGAGTACGCCACCGCCGCGAACAAGGCGTTCGTGGTGAACCGCATCGGTGACATTGGCCTCATCATCGCGATGGGAATGATGTTTGCGGCGTTCGGCGCCGTCGACTTCACCACGGTCTTCGCTGAGGCCCCCGAGGCCTCGACCGCGACGCTCACGGCGATTGGTCTCGCGCTCCTGCTGGCCGCATGCGGTAAGTCCGCGCAGTTCCCGCTGCAGTCGTGGCTGGGAGACGCGATGGCCGGTCCTACGCCGGTGTCCGCGCTCATCCACGCGGCGACCATGGTCACCGCCGGTGTGTACCTGATCGTGCGCTCGGCGCCCATCTTCAACGGGGCGCCCAACGCGCAGCTGGTTGTCGCCGTGGTGGGTGCGATCACGCTGCTGCTCGGTGCGTTCATTGGTATGGCGAAGGACGACATCAAGAAGGCGCTCGCCGCCTCGACGATGTCGCAGATTGGCTACATGATGCTCGCCGCGGGCCTTGGCCCCATCGGCTACGCCTTCGCGATCTTCCACCTGCTGACCCACGGCTTCTTCAAGGCAGGCATGTTCCTTGGCGCCGGTTCCGTGATGCACGCCATGAACGACCAGGTCGACATGCGTCGGTTCGGCGCGTTGCGCGGCGTCATGGTCATTACCTGGGTGACGTTCGGACTGGGATGGCTCGCGATCCTCGGCATCCCGCCGTTCTCGGGCTACTGGTCCAAGGACAAGATCATCGAGGCCGCGTTTGTGGGCGAAGGGTGGCAGCCGTGGGTGCTCGGAGGAGCAGCCCTGATCGGTGCCGGCCTGACCGCGTTCTACATGTCTCGCCTGTTCTTCATGACGTTCCACGGCAAGGCCAGGTGGACGGACGACGTGCACCCGCACGAGTCCTCGCCGCTGATGACCGTGCCCATGATTGTGCTGGCCGTCGGCTCCGCATTCTTGGGTCTGTTCATGGCTACTGGCGACCGCTTCACGCACTTCCTGGAGCCCGTCACCGGTCACGCCGAGCACCACGATCCGGTCATTCCGATTCCGGTCATCATCGCTTTGACGCTGGCCTTGGTCATCGTTGGCGCCGCTGTTGCTTGGATGAAGTACGGCCGCGCTGACGTTCCCGAGACGGCCCCAGCTGGCTCGCTGGCGACCATCACCGCACGCAACGACTTCTTCCAAGACGGCGTGAACCGCGCCGTGTTCCAGCGTCCCGGCCAGCACCTCACGCGGACGCTGGTCTACGCGGACGCCGCAATCGTCGACGGCGCCGTCAACAAGCAAGCGCATGGCTGGGCCCGTTTGGGCGAGGCCTCGCGCAAGCTCCAGACAGGGCAGGTGCGGTCCTACGCCGCCACCATGCTCGTAGGCGTGGTCCTCATTGCTCTCATCATCGTGGTCGGGGGTCTGTAAACCGTGTTCCCATTCCTGACTGTCCTCATCGTGCTGCCCGTCCTGGGTGCAGCCGTCCTGTGGGCCCTACCCGCATCGGCCCGTCCCAAGGCGCGTCAGATCGCGCTGGGCGTCACCGTGATCGAGGCCGTCCTGTTCGCCGTGATGGCGCTGCAGTTCGACACCGCTGACGCTGGCGCCATCCAGTTCTCCGAGACCCACGCGTGGATTCCGCAGATCGGTGCCTCGTGGGCGCTCGGCGTCAGCGGCCTTGGCCTGCTGATGATCGCGCTCGCCGTGATCCTGGTGCCGCTGGCAATGCTCGCTGGGTGGCGTGACGAGACGGACCCTGTCCGCCAGCGCAACTACATGGCGCTGGTGCTGCTGAGCCAGGCGTTCATGGTCGGCATCTTCGCCGCGCGCGACGTGTTCCTGTTCTACGTGCTCTTCGAGGCGATGCTGGTTCCGCTGTACTTCCTCATTGGAGGATTCGGTGGTGCCCAGCGCCGCTACGCGGCCGTGAAGTTCCTGCTGTACTCGCTTGTGGGTGGCCTCATCATGCTGGTCGCCGTCGTCGCGCTGTACTTCGTGGGACCCGGTGGCGAGCAGGCCTTCCTCATCGACAACCTGAGCACTCTCGACGCCTCGGCGACCACCGAGCGCCTGCTGTTCCTGGGCTTCTTCCTCGCTTTCGCGATCAAGGCACCCATGGTCCCAGTCCATACCTGGTTGCCCACGGTCGCCGAAGAGGCCCCCGTCGGCACCACGGCGTTGTTGGTCGCGGTGCTGGACAAGATCGGTACGTTCGGCATGATCACGCTGTGCTTGGTCATGTTCCCCGACGCCGCGCAGTGGGCCGCCCCGGTCATCATCGTGTTCGCGGTGATCTCGGTCATCTACGGCGCCCTGCTCGCGATTGGCCAGCGCAACATGCTGCGTCTCGTGGCCTTCACCTCCGTCAGCCACTTTGGTGTGATGATCCTGGGCATCTTCGTGTTCCAGGCCACCGCCATGGAAGGCGCAGCGCTCTACATGTTCAACCACGGACTGTCGACCGCAGCGCTGTTCTTCCTGGTGGGCTTCCTCATCAAGCGCACAGGGTCTGCCGACATGAGCGACTACGGCGGCCTGCAGAAGGTGGTGCCGGTGTTCGCTGGCGCATTCCTGATTGTCGGAATGTCCGCCGCGGCCCTGCCGGGCTTGTCGCCGTTTGTGTCGGAGATCATGGTGTTCATCGGCGCCTACCCGGTGGCGAAGGCGGCAGTGATTGTCTCCGCGATCTCGGTGGTGCTCGCCGCGCTGTACATCCTGCTGACCTACAAGAAGGTGTTCACCGGCCCGCCGCGCCCGGAACTCCAGGACACCAAGGACCTGAGCCTGCGCGAGAAGCTCGTCGCATGGCCGCTGATCGTGGCGATGCTGGTGCTGGGCTTCGTGCCCGGTCTAGCAATCGACTACGTGAGCGCACCCGCCGCTGATGTGGTGGCTCACGTAGAGCTTGAGGAGGCGAACGCGTGAACTTCGTGACCCCCGAGATCGCTTGGGCGCCGTTAACGCCCATCCTGATCGTCCTGGGCGCCGCCGCCGCGGCCGTGCTCATCGAGGCGTTCATCAAGACTCCGGCCACGCGCCGCCTTGTCCAGCTCACCGTCACCATTGGTGCCCTCGCCGTCGCTCTCGGCATGGTCGTGGTCCAGTGGGTGGGATTGGGCGACTCGGCTGGCACCGTCGTCATGACGGGCAAGATCACGGTCGACGCCCAGTCGCTTGCGTGGCAGGCCATGCTGCTGGTCTTCGGAATCCTGGCGGCTCTCCTGTTCGCGGCCCGTACCGCCGACGGGGAGGAGTCCTTCACCTCGCTGGGTTCCGTACCGCCGGGCTCCACCGAGGAGCGCCTGGCACGCCGCGCAGGGCTGCAGGTCACCGAGGTCTACGCCCTGCTGCTGTTCGCCGTGGGCGGCATGATGCTCTTCACCTGCATCACCGACCTGATCTTCTTGTTCGTGGCGCTCGAGCTGTTCTCGCTGCCGCTGTACATCATGGTGGCGCTGGCTCGCCGGCGCCGGCTGCTGTCACAAGAGGCCGCCCTCAAGTACTTCCTGCTCGGCGCGTTCTCGTCGGCCATCTACCTGTTCGGTGCCGCACTGGTCTACGGATCGACCACGCAGATCGACATGGAGTCCATCGGCATCGCAATCGACTTCATCCCGAGCAACGACGCCATGTTGCTCGCGGGTGCCGTCATGGTGGTTGTCGGGCTCATGTTCAAGATTGGCGCCGTGCCGTTCCACTCGTGGGTCCCCGACGTCTACCAGGGCGCGCCGACCCCGGTCACCGCATTCATGGGCGCCGCGACCAAGGCGGCTGCGACCGCTGCGCTCGTGCGCGTGATGTACCTGGCGTTCTACCCCCTTGAGTGGGAACTGTCCTGGATGTTCTGGGCCGTCGCCATCGCGTCGATGGTGGTCGGCACCGTCGTCGCTCTGGTGCAGACCGACGTCAAGCGCATGTTGGCGTACTCCGCCGTTGCTCACGCCGGATTCATCCTCGTGGCCTTCGCTGGACTGACCCCAGAAGCGCTGACGGCGTTGCCGTTCTACCTGCTGACATACGGCCTCGCGACTATCGGTTCCTTCGCCGTGATCTCTCAGGTGCGCGAGCGTGCTGAAGACGGCGGAGTCGCTGCCGAGGCCGTGCGCCTTGGCCAGTGGGCCGGCCTGGGCAGGCGCTCGCCGCTGCTGGCGGGAGCCATGGCGCTGTTCCTGCTGTCCTTCGCAGGTATCCCTCTCACCGCTGGCTTCATCGGTAAGTTCGAGGTCTTCTCCGCTGCGGTCGCCGGTGGCGCATGGCCGCTGGTGCTGATCGCAGTGTTGGCCTCGGCCGTCGCCGCGTTCTTCTACGTTCGCCTCATTGTGCTCATGTTCTTCACTGACGTTCCCGAGGGCGCACAGGACACGGTGGCCGTTGAGAACGACCTCCTGACCCGCATTGTCATCATCGTGACCGCTGCCGCCACCGTGCTGCTCGGAATCGTGCCGTCGGGCGTGTTGAATGTGCTCCAGGACGCCGCGGTGTTCCTGGTGAGTGCAGGATAGGTACATGTCACTTCCCCTGGGTAGCGCGGAGCTCGAGGACGTCCTGACCCCGCGCCTCGCGATCGTTGAGGAACGGCTGCGGGACGCGGTGGGCCAGGCCGATCAGCTCGCTGATGCAACGTCCAAGCACCTGGTGAACGCAGGTGGCAAACGCCTGCGCCCCATGCTCACGTTGCTCACTGCGCAGTTGGGGGATGGTGCCCGGCCTGAGGTCGTGGAGGCCGCCGTCGTGGTGGAGTTGACTCACCTTGCGACGCTCTATCACGACGACGTCATGGACTCGGCTCCGACCAGGCGTGGCGCCCCTGCGGCGCATGAGGTCTGGGGTAACTCGGTGGCGATCCTCACGGGAGACCTGCTGTTTGCTCGCGCCTCCCGCGTGGTGGCAGGTCTGGGGCCAGAGGCTGTCCGCATTCAGGCGCAAACGTTTGAGCGCCTGTGCCTGGGACAGCTGCACGAGACCGTTGGTCCCAGGGATGGTGAGGACGCCGTCGCACATTACATTCAGGTGCTCGCGGACAAGACGGGCTCACTGATTGCGACCTCGGCACGTTTTGGCGCACTGTTGGCCGGGTGCGAGCCGGCCACCGTCGAGCGCGTGACACGGTATGGCGAGTTGGCGGGCGTGGCCTTCCAACTGGCCGACGATGTCATCGACGTACGGTCCTCTGCGGACGAGACGGGAAAGACCCCCGGCACAGACCTGCGCGAGGGCGTGCCGACTATGCCCGTCCTCCTCTTGCGCCAGCGGGTCGCTAGCGGTCGGGCCACGGCTGAGGACGAGAAGCTGCTGGCGGACATCGACGGCGACCTGTCCTCGGACGAGGTTCTCGCGGATGTCGTCGCTCGACTTGCCGTCCACCCGGTCGTCGATGAGACGAGTGCCAAGGCCCGCGAGTGGGCCGTGAGGGCGTCCGAGTCCGTCGACCCGTTGCCAGACGGTCCCGTGAAGGACGCGCTCAACACCTTCGCAGACGCCTTGGTAGCCCGCGCCGCCTAGCCCCCTTTTCCCCTGGCCGAACATACTCGGCGGGCCCGCGGCACTTCGCGAGCCCTGGCCGTACATTTCCGGGGACTCGTCCGGGTGTGCGTCCCGCGTTCGCAAGGCGACCTCACCTCGCGCCGGCCGTCATTGAGTCGCGACGTACAACGACCGCGCCGTGCGGTTCTACTCGCGCCGTGGGTTCGTCGCCACAGGGCAGTCTTGCGTGAGGAAGGACGTTGTGCCGATCATGGTCGTGGCGCGCCCGGCCAACGACTAGCACCGGAACCCGGCCCCTACGCGCCTAAACCGGCTCTGCTGGCTCCACCCGAGCATCGGCCCGGCGCGGACGCCGCAGCCACCCGTCCACGGTGAGCACCACGAGCGCGACCCACACCAGGACAAAGCCGATCCAACGCGACGCCGGCATCGGCTCGCCGAAGTGCCACACCGCCAGGACGAACATCATGGTGGGCGCGATGTATTGCAACAGCCCCGTGACGAACAGCGGCAGGCGGCGCGCACCGGCCGCGAACAACAGGAGCGCGCCGGCGGTGAAGATTCCGGTCGACATCAGCAGCAAGTCGTGGGACAGGCCCAAGCCGGGTTCGCCGCGCACCAGGAACGTCTGCATGCCGGCAAAATGCAGTGCCACCAGGCCAACGATGGCCACGGGCGCCAGCACCATGGTCTCGACAGTCAGCCCCGTGATCGCGTCCACGGTGCCGCCCACACGTTTTTTGAGCAGGCCGTAGAAGCCGAACGACACCGCCATGAGGAGAGACAACCACGGGAACTCACCGAGGCCCACGCCAATGACGATGACCGCCACAAGCGCGATTGAGATAGCGATCAATTGCCCGCGGCTGAGGCGTTCGCCCAGGAAGATCACCCCGAGCGCCACAGTGAAGAGCGGGTTGATGTAGTAGCCGAGCGACGCGGAGTTCACGTGGTCGGTCACGACGGCGTAGACGTAGGCGAGCCAGTTGACGGCAATGACGAGCGCTGCGGCGCTGAGGATCAGCATGGTGCGGCGATCGCGGAGGACGGCCCGCAGTCGCGCCCAGCCGCGCAGGATCGCGACCAGTCCCAGGCACACCACGAGGGACCACACCGCGCGGTGCGCCGTGATCTCGAGCGCGCCCGCGGGCTTGAGCGCCGCCATGAGGAGGGGAAATAGGCCCCACATGAGGTACGCGCCGGCGCCGTACGCGAGGCCCGAGCGGGACAGGGAAGTGGTCACGGATTGAGTCTGTCACCGCTCAAGCGTGCTGCGGGCCGATGCTCGCCGGCTCCCGTATCCAGGTGCCAGTTGGGTGCGGGCTGGACTGGGCTGCGGTGGAGTGGCACACAATGCCCGTTATCGCGCCCTTGAACAGTCAAATGGAGCCATTTGGCTGTTAAGGGGGCGGAAAACAACGGAATGGTTCCATTTGGCGGGAGGTTAGCGGGTGTGCGAGGCGATCCACGCCAGGAGGTACGCACGTGAATTGCCGTCGTCGATAGCGGTCGCTGGCAACTCAAGCGCAGCGTGCCACGCCTGCTCCGCCTCCTGCGGCCCTGCGGCGGCCGAGTACATGAGCATGTAGTCCGCGAACGCTACGGACGTGCCCGCAGCGAGGCCCTCCGCGACCGCTGCTTCAATGCGCTCGGCCGGGACGGAGGCAAAGTACTGGGCCATGGCGGGGGACGCGGGGATGATTTCGATGCCGAGCATGGCCCCGGGTTCGGCGGAGAACCACGTGGCATAGTCCCGTTTGGCGCCCCATTGCAGCGAGACAATCGGGTGCTCGAACTCGGGAAACTGCTCAAGGTCGGGAGCGAGCCACAGACGGCGCGCGGCATCGGCCTCCAGAGCAAGAAGCCACCGGCCCCGGGTGGCGAGTGCCTGATCGCCGGTCACCTCACCCCATAGCGCGACCGCATTCCAGGCGGCGACGGCCTCGGAACTGGACTCTTGATTGTTGCCGTCGGCGAAGGGGGAGTAGCCCGACGCCCACGAGTGGCCCGCCGCAATGTCCATGTGCCGGATGGGGGGTAGCGCGGCGCCCGCTGCGTCCACCCCCTGCTCGCCGCCTGCGATGTCCGCAGCAACCAGGTCGAACACGTCGCGAATGTCAGCGAGCAGCGCAGGGTCCCTGGCGCCGGCCACAGCCGCGGCGTACAGCAGGTATCCGTAGTGGAAATGGTGGTCATTCAGTTCATCGGACCCAAACGCGGGCGTGCGTCCCACCACCGACCGCAATACGGGGTCGTACACAAAGCAGCGGGCGTCCTCGCTGTCGCAGCGCGCGGCGTCGCCCCACAGCCGCAAGTGTTCCGCGAGGAGGGCGTCAAGGTCGTTCGCGGCCTCGTCTTCGCCCAGGTCCTCCGCCAGCACACGCAGGTTCGCCAGCCGGTATAGCGCCTTGCCGCCAAAGTAACTGTCCGCCGGCAAGTCGGGCGTTGTCGCGACATCATCGATGAGCGCCGCCCGGATGGTCGATCGTTCGGACTCCGTGAGCTCAGCGACGTCAAGTTGTGCGGAGGGAGCGAGGGCGTCGACTTTCCACGCGTACTCCCGCGCCGCGCACACCGCGAAGGTGCCGTCGATGGTGGCGTACGTCCCCAAGCTGCAGTCCAGGCCGGCCTCGACGGCCCGGTCGGCCGGCACCGTCAGCACGGTGTCCACGCCATAGTCGAGGGTGGTCTCCACCTCATCGCCAATGGTCGCAGCGGCCCACGTGACGTCGGTGACGGGGCGGGTCAGCGCCCCTGCGAGGGCACTGGCACTTGACCCCTCGGGCACCGCAAACGCCTGGAGCGAGCCGCCGACGCGTAACTGCGCAGCGCTGGCGGTGGCGTCAGTCGCCTCGCTCACCTCCCACGCCCCGTCCTCAATGACGACGCCGTAGCTGCGTCCCTCGATGGTCGCCACCGCGAGCCGCTCGGACTCCATTGACAGCGCCACCGAGAACGTGACCGCCACGTCCTCCGACGCCACCAGGCCCGCCACGGGCCACCCCTGCGCGAGCACCACCTGCGCCGGGCCAAGGTCAAGCGTCACACCCACAGGGTCGGCAGCCGTCACCACGCCGAGCCCGCTGGCGCCCTCCACTGTCATGGTCAGGTCGGTGCGCGCTGGCGCAAGGATCGCGGCCGCACTCGCCTGCGGCTGCGTGAGGCCCACGCCCACCCCGCCGTCGACAGGTGTCACGGCAAGCGGGCGCGGGAAGACGGGCAGTCCGCCCTGGCCAAAGGCCAGCGACGAGTACCAGCGGTTCGACGGCGGCGCCACGGAGTCGGCGACCCTCATTGTCATGTCCTCATCCACCCGTTCCTGCGGGAGGAGATCGACCGCCGCCGGTGCTCCCGTCGCGCTCACGGGAGCGGTCGGCAGGGCCGCCAGCGTGGGCTCAGCCGCGGTGCACGCCGCACCCGCCAGGCACCAGGCCAGCACGGCGGCTGCGCTCGCGACCCGGCCACGCACTACAGCCCAATCTTGGTGAGGAAGTCTTGCATGGCGTCGTCGACCCCGGCCAGCGGGCCATCGTCACGCAGGTGGAGCGTGGCAGTCAAAGGTGTGCCTGGCTTGATGAGGTTGTTCGCCTCGCCCATCACCAGGCCATCGGACGCCACGCGCGCCGTGACGTGCGCCTCGCCGTCGACCGTCTCG
Source organism: Demequina globuliformis (assembly GCF_000975155.1). Classification (GTDB taxonomy): domain Bacteria; phylum Actinomycetota; class Actinomycetes; order Actinomycetales; family Demequinaceae; genus Demequina; species Demequina globuliformis. Next base: position 807,776 of record NZ_BBRG01000001.1, on the reverse strand, counting down.
ACAGCGATGTCCTCCACGCTGCCGGCCACGCTGCGTTGGTCGGGCAGGACCAGTTCCACGGTGGCGCCATCCTCGATGCGGCCAAAGTCGCGCGAGGTGAGGATGAAGTCGGCGGACGCGAAGAGCGAGTCCGCCTTGTCGATGGTGGCAACGACGGCGCCGGGGGAGGCGTAGGAGCCGGTATTGACGGCGATCTCGCTCACGACTCCCGTGACCGCTGACTTCACCACGAAGGTGCCGTCCTCGGTCACGGTGGCGTCATCGTCGGACACCGCGCCCGCCTCGACGTCGCGTTCCAGGGTGAGGCTTTGCACCTCAAACAGGCGTTGTCCCTCGAAGACCTCGTCGCCTACCTCGACGAACGCCTCGGACACAATGCCGCCATAGTCGGTTCCCACGTCGTAGTGCTGCGCGGCGATCGCCGCCGAGGTGCTCGTCACCTGCGTTTGCCGCTGGTTGAACACGAGGGTGAAGGCCGCGACGATCACGATCACCGCGATCACGCCAAGCACCAACTTAAATCGACTCTTCCACGTCATGACGCGTCCTCCTTCGTGGCGGTGCGGGTGCCGCTTGGCACCAGGTGCGGTTCAGGTGACGCGGGAGCGGTACTGCCGGGGGCATCGGCCCGATGCCCGCCCTGGCGCCCGTACCCCACCTCAGTTGGTATGCGGCCTGAGGGCCGCGCGACGACCGTGCGAGGGCTCCGCGGCTCTGTCGCGGCCGGGGCAGACGGCGGTGACAGCGGCGTGCCACGCCGCAGCGCCTTGGCTTCGCGGCGGGCTGCGTTGAGGAACGCACCCAGGATCACGGTGTTGGTGACGTTCCACGCCGTCGCCAGCGTGAAGACGCCATTGTCGACGTCACGCCAGATCGCGACCGCTGAGGTGAGCAAGAGGAACAGAAAGAACAAGATCTGGGGGACGATGAAGTTGTAGGGCGACTGGCCGCGCGCCGTGCCCGTTGACTGCCAGCCCACGTCGCGCCCAGTGAACGCGTTCACGAGTGCTTTGGTGTAAATCGGGAAGGACACGGTGGAAAGTGTGAGGGTCTCCCACCGGAAAGACCCCAGCGTGTACCAGGCGAGCAGGATCTGCATCACGTAGAACCCCGCGTAATACAGCAGCCACGTCAGGACCGTGATGGACAGGTTCATGGGGCGTAGATCAAAGTAGATCTCGAGCGGCGGGACCAGAATCAACAGCAGTGGGCAGATGCCGGTGAGGTAAAAGGACGCCGTCACGAAGTACTGGATTCGCTGGTCCATGGTGAGGCGCTTCGCGGTCAGGGGAAAGTGAGTGAGCAGAATCTCGAATCCACCGGTGGCCCATCGCAGCTGTTGCTTCGAGTACGCCTCGATGGTCTCGGGTGCCTCCCCCACGGCAAGCACGTTGGGGATAAAGATCGACTTCCAGCCGCGCTCGTGAAGGTTGAGCGAGGTCCACACGTCCTCCGACTTGGAATCGGTGCAGATGCCGTCCACGTCGTCGATCGCTTCGCGACGGAACAGCACGTTGGTGCCCACGCAGAACGCTGCGTTGAAGCGATTGCGGCCCGGCTGCACAAAGCGGTAGAAGACGGCCTGCATGTATGCCGCTCCGCGGGCCACCGTCGTGTGCAAGTTTCCGTAGGTTTGCGGTGTTTGCACGAACGCCACCTGTGAGTCCGCCATGAACGGCAACGTCTCCTCGAGAAAGTCGGGCCGCGGCACAAAGTCGGCATCGAAGATCGCGAAGTAGTCGCCCTTGGCGATGGTCAGCGCGTGGTTGACGTTGCCGGCCTTCGCGCCTCCCGAACTGAGGCGGCGGATGTAGCGCGCGCCAATCGTCGCGGCAAGGTCGCGGACGTCGTCCGACCTGCCGTCATCCAGGATCCAGGTGCGGTGCTTGCCGCGGATGGCGAGAGCCGCCACAGCGGTGCGCCTGATCACCTCGAGGTCCTCGCCGTAGACCGTGATGAACACGTCCACCTCAACGCGCCGCCCGCCCACGTGCAGCGGCCACGCCGTCGCCGGGCCCCGGGTTGCTCGCCCAAAGATCGCTTCCCTGGTGTGGTGGTACTGGAAATCGCGGGGGTCCTGGCCGCCGGAGAGGATGGTCCACATCGCCAGGAGCGCATGGAACACGAGCACCGCCTCAGCGGCAATGACCATCAGCCACGGGAGGAGATCCCCGCGGTTGGACGGGTCCAGCAGAAAGCCTGTGTAGACCAAAATGCCGAGCGTGCTCACGAGGACTAGCAGGATCATGACCGGCGATTTGCTGGTCAGGCGCTGGCGGGCGGAGTCGAGGTCGACGCTGTGGTGTGGGGGCGCGGTGCGCGGACGGGATGCCATGGGGGGACCTCCAGCGCACGCGAGCGTGCGGGTGGGGTGGGTCGTGACGGGAAGGTCCGGCATCGTCGGCGGTGGCGGTCCGGCGGACGCGCCCTGCGGTGCGGCAAAGGCGCGGGGCCTCCACAGCGTCAGGTTAGGTACCCAAGCTCACCGGCACTAGACCTGCCACGTGAATTCTGTGTGACATCTCCCTCACAGGCGCGCCCCCAGCCCACACGCCAAATGGAACCATTTCGCTGTTATAGCCACGTAAAACAGCCAAATGGCTCCATTTGGCGAGGTGTTAGTGCGGCAGGCCCGTGTCGATGAGGCCGCGAGACACGCGCAGGCGCAGTTGCACGCGGGCGAACACCAGGCGGTCCACGATCAGCGTGAAAGCGAGCACGATCATGATGGTCGCCATCATCTCCGTGAGCTCCCCGGTGTCGCGCGAGCGCTGGATAACTTCACCAATGCCGGTTCCCGACAGCGCGCCGGAGAAGATTTCGCCTGCCACGAGGCAGCGGAAGGCGATGGACCAGCCCAGTTCAAGCCCGGTCATAATTCCTGGCAGCGCGGCCGGCAGCACTACGTTGCGCAGCAGATTGCCGCCGTCAGCGCCAAAGGTGCGGCCCGCACGGATGAGCAACGGGGGCACATTGGCCACCGCAGAACGGGTGCCGAGCATAATCGCGGGCATCGCGCCGATCGACACCACCGCCGCCAGCGACCACGGCGACGTGCCCAGGACGACGGCGGCGACGGGGATCCACATCGAGGTGGGCATGCCCTGTAGCGCCGCGAGGTAGGGGGACAAGCCGCGGTCCAGCCGCTTGCGGGACCCCAGCAGCAGGCCGAGCGCCACGCCGCCAACGGCCGCGATCACGAAGCACACCGTCATGAACACGGTGATGCGTCCAAAGATCGACCACAACTGACCGTCCGCGGCCATGCGGCCTAGTTCCGACGCGGTCTCGCCGGGCCCCGGCAGCGTGTCGACAAACAGCGCCAGCCCAGCCCACACGATGAGCAACACCACGCCGGTGATGAGGATGGGGGCCGATGCCTTCCACCAGGGGGCACGCGAGCGCGCCTGGACGCTTTGCTCGGTTGTCAGTTCCACGTCAGATCGCGACATACGAGTCACCGCCTTCGCGCGGCGTCGTGATGCCAAGCTGGTCGGCCTCGTCGAGCAGGCGGCGCACCTGATGCGCGACGGAGACGACGCGTTCGGACTCGACCACGCGGGGGCGGGTGAGGGTGACGGGCACGTCCCCGATGATCCGGCCGGGGCCGGAGGACAGGACGATGACTCGGTCGCCGAGCGCGACGGCCTCACGCACGTTGTGGGTCACGAAGATGATGGTGGTTTCCGTGTCCGCCCACAGTTGCTGCAACTCCACGTGGAGGCGGTCGCGCGAGGGGGCGTCGAGCGCGGAGAACGGCTCATCCATCAGCAGCACTTGCGGCTTCATGGCGAACGCTCGTGCGAGCGCGGCACGTTGACGCATGCCGCCTGAAAGCTGGTGCGGGTGGAGCGCGGCGGCATCCGTCAAACCCACCTTCGATAGCCACGTGGCCACCGTGGCCTCACGCTCGGCGGCAGGGATCCCTGCGTTCTTGAGCCCAAAGCCGACGTTGTCTGCGACGGACATCCACGGAAACAGCGCGTGGTCTTGAAAGACCATCACTCGGTCAAGCCCTGGTCCCTTCACTGTGGTGCCGTCGACCTCAACCGAGCCGCGCGCGGGTCGCGTGTGGCCTGCCACCAAATCCAGCAGCGTGGACTTGCCGCAGCCGGACGGGCCCACCACGCACACAAACTGCCCGGGCTCAATGTCCAGGCTGATGCCTTCGAGCGCCAGCCGGGCACGCTCGCGCCCGGGAAACGCCTGCGCGACGTCGGTGAGGGAAACGGATGCGCTCATCTAGATCGAGATGTACGTCTCGTCGCCACTGCCGGGAACCTGGGCGCGCGCCGTGCCGGCGGCCAGCGTGTTGCCGTCCTGCGGGTCCAGGAGGCAGAACGCTCCAGTGCGGCGGTGCGTCCCGTAGTCCTCGACCGCGAGCGGCTGCGCGAGCTGCAGTGACACCACGCCGATGTCATTGAGCTGCAGCTCCGTGCCCTTCGCGATCGACGAGTCGAGCGTGCCGCCTGGCAGCGAGATGTCGAGGATGCCGTCGATCGAGGTGACCATCGCCTGCACGACGGCGGAGCCGTGCTGAACAAGCACACGGTCCCGGACGCGCAGGGGCCGGTCCGTCAGCCACGCCACGTGAGCGTGGAACGTCTTCGACGCTGCGGCGGCGTCAGGGGCCGATGACAGCATGTCGCCGCGCGCGATATCGACCTCGTCGGCCAGGCGAACGGAGACGGACTGGCCCGTGTGTGCCTCGTCGAGCGACCCGGTTGCGGTGTCGATGCCGGCGACGGTGGTGCGCTTGCCCGACGGCTGCACCACGACCTCATCACCCACGCGAATGGTGCCCTCGGCCACCTGGCCCGCGTAGCCGCGGTACTCGCGGTACTCCTCGGACACCGCAGCGTCCTGGGGACGTAGGACGAGCTGCACCGGCAGACGCCAGCCGCCCTCCTCAGCCACGGCATCGGCCGCAGTGGGGTGGACCACCCCGTGACGGTGAGCCGCGGCAAAGGCGTCCGCGCCCTGGTCAATGGAGGGCACCGTCTCGAGGATGTCGAGCACCGTGGGGCCCTCGTACCAGGGAGTGTTCTCCGAGCGCTCCGCGACATTGTCGCCATTGAGCGCGGACACCGGCACGCAGATCACGTTCGGCAGGCCCAGCGACTCGGCGTGGGACTGCACGTGCTGCGAAATGGAGCGGAACGGGCCAGATGCGTAGTCGAGCAAGTCAATCTTGTTGACCGCGATGATGACGTGCGGCACGCGCAGCAGCGCGGCAACCGCCAGGTGACGCTTGGTTTGCTCCACGACGCCGTAGCGGGCGTCGATCAACACCACCAGGGCATCGGCCGTTGACGCTCCGGTCACCGTGTTGCGGGTGTACTGCACGTGACCGGGGCAGTCCGCCAGGATGAAAGTGCGGCGGGGCGTTGAGAAGTAGCGGTAGGCGACATCGATCGTGATGCCCTGCTCGCGCTCCGCGCGCAAGCCATCCGTCAGCAGTGCCAGGTCAACTTCCTCGGAGCCGCGCTCCTTGGACACGCGCTCGACGGCCTCGTAAGCGTCCGCGAGGATCGACTTGGTGTCGTGGAGCAGGCGGCCCACCAGCGTGGACTTGCCGTCGTCGACCGAACCTGCCGTGGCGAAGCGCAACAGCGACGTGCGGGTGGTGTCGGGTACGCCGTGCTCGTCGAGCGCGGAGGTGGTCTGGGGTGCGGCACTCATTAGAAGTAGCCCTCCTTCTTGCGATCCTCCATGGCCGCCTCAGACAGGCGGTCGTCGGCACGGGTCGCGCCTCGTTCAGTGATGCGGGTGGAGGCGACCTCGGCGATCACGTCCTGAATGCTCGCGGCGGGGGACTCGACTGCGCCCGTGCATGAGGCGTCGCCGACCGTGCGGTAGCGCACCGTGCGGGTCTCGATCACGTCGGTGTCCTTCACGCGAACGCTCGCGTGCGGGGTGAGCCACATGCCGTCTCGCTGGAAGACCTCGCGCTCGTGCGCGTAATACAGAGGCGGCAGCTCGATGCCCTCGGCCTCGATGTAACGCCACACGTCCAACTCGGTCCAGTTGCTCAGCGGGAACACGCGGACGTGCTGGCCGGGCAGGTGACGAGGGTTGTACAGGTTCCACAGCTCGGGGCGCTGGTTGCGGGGGTCCCACGCGCCGAACTCGTCGCGCAGCGACACCACACGCTCCTTCGCGCGCGCCTTTTCCTCGTCGCGGCGGGCGCCGCCAAACACCACGTCGTACTTGTGCTCAGCAATGGCGTCCAGCAACGGCACTGTTTGCAGTGGGTTGCGGGTGCCGTCGGGTCGTTCGCGGAGGCGACCATCGTCAATGTAGTCCTGGACCTTCGCGACCTGGAGGCGCAGACCAAGCTTCTCGACGGTGCGATCGCGGAACTCGAGGACCTCATCAAAGTTGTGGCCGGTGTCCACGTGCAGCAGTTCGAAGGGCACCTTGCCGGGCCAGAACGCCTTGGTGGCCAGGTGCAGCACCACAACGGAGTCCTTGCCGCCGGAGAACAACAGCACGGGCTTGCGGGCCGTTCCGACGGCCTCGCGGATGATGTGGATGCCCTCCGCCTCGAGCGAGTCGAGCGTGCTCAGGCGCGCGGGTGTGGGGGTCTCGGTCGTCACGTGTTCCTCGTCACTCACTTGCTGTCCATGGTTCTTGTGCTGTCGCGCCACTACTCACTGTGGAGGCCGCACTCAGTCTTGTTCTGGCCTGACCACCGGCCCGCGCGGGGGTCCTCGCCCGGCGCGACCTTGCGGGTGCAAGGCTCGCAGCCAATGCTCGGGTAGCCCTGCGCCACCAGCGGGTTGCGCGGGAGGTCGTGCGCGACTTGGTAGTTCTCCACAGTGTCGTCGTCCCACAGGGCCAGCGGGTTGATCTTCACGAGGCCATGCTTGGCGTCCCAGGAGACGACCGGCATCTCGGAGCGGGTGGCGGCGTCCACGCGGCGCACGCCGGTCACCCACGCGCTGTACTTCGCGAGTTCACGCTTGAGGGGTTCGACCTTGCGCAACTGGCAGCACAGGTTCGGGTCCGTCCTGAACAGGCCCTTGCCATACTTCTGCGCTTGTTCGTCGATACTGAGTTCTGACTCGGCGTTGACGATCGTGATCGGAAAGCGGCGTGCCGCCTCGTCGCGCGTAGCGATGGTCTCAGCGAAGTGGTACCCGGTTTCCAGGAACAGCACGTCGATGTCCGCCAGGCGGGTGCCGAACATGTGCGGCAAGATCGTGTCCTGCATTGACGCTGCCACGATCATGTCGCGGCCAAACGTCGCCACCGCCCAGTCCGCGATGTGGGTGGCGGACGCGCTCTCGAGGCGCGCGTTGACCTCCGCGCAGGTCTGCGCGTTCCACTCCGAGGGGTTCAGCAGCGTCAGCGACACCGCGCCGGGCAGGATGGCACTCACTTGATCAGCTCCTCCTCGGCACGGAAGGCCCATTCGGCGAAGGTCTCCTCGGGACCGTTGCGGTCGTCGAGGTAGTTCGCGGTGACACGCTCCACGTAGTCGGGCATGCCGTTCTGGGTGACCTTGTGACCACGGATCTTGCGACCAAAGTCGTTGTCGTCGCCGCGACCAAGGCGCCCACCCAGGTGCACCTGGAAGCCCGGCACCTGCTCGCCGGACTCCTCGTCAAGGACAAGCTGGCCCTTGAAGCCAATGTCAGCGATCTGCACGCGCGCGCAGGAGTTGGGGCATCCGTTGACATGCACGGTGATGGGGTTGTCGAGGGTGGGGAACTTCTGGTCCAGCACCTTGACGACCTCACGGGCCGTGGCCTTGGTCTCCACAATCGCGAGCTTGCAGTACTCGATCCCCGTGCAAGCGATCACGTTGCGGTGGAACTCGCCGGGCTGGGATTCGAGCTCAAGTTCGCGCAGCCCGTTCACGACGTCGCTGACGCGGTCTTCGGGGATGTCGAGCACGAGGATCTTCTGCAGCGGCGTGAGGCGAACGCGGTCGGAGCCTACGGACGCCGCGATGTCAGCAATGCGCTGCATCTTGGTGCCGGATACGCGACCGGCGACGGGGGCCACGCCCACGTAGTACTTGCCGTCAGCCTGTTCGTGGATCCCCACGTGGTCGCCACGCTCGCCGCGCTGGGCGATTTTGGGTGCGGGGCCCTTGGGCAACTCGTATCCCAGGTAGTCGTCTTGCAGCACCTGCAGGAACTTCTCTGCGCCCCAGGCCTTGACGAGGAACTTCAGGCGAGCGCGCGTGCGCAGACGCCGGTAGCCGTGGTCACGGAAGATGCTGACCACGCCGCGCCACACATCGTGCGCGATTTCCGGCTTGACGAAGACGCCCAGGCGTTGGCCCAGGAACGGGCTAACGGACAGGCCGCCGCCCACCCACAGGTCGTAGCCGATTCCCAGCTCGGGGTGCTCGACCGCGCAGAACGCGATGTCCTGGACCTCGTGCAGGATGTCGGGCACGGGCTGGCCCGTGAAAGCGGTCTTGAACTTACGCGGCAGGTTCGAGTACTCGGGGGAACCGATGTACTTGTCCATGATTTCGCGAATCTGGGGCGTGGGGTCGATGAGCTCGTCCTTGGCGATCCCTGCGACGGGGGACCCCAAGATCACGCGCGGGACGTCGCCGCAGGCCTCGGTGCACAGGAGGCCCACTTCTTCGACCCGGCGGAAGATCTCCGGCACGTCTTCGATGCGGATCCAGTGCAGCTGAATGTTTTGGCGGTCGGATACGTCGGCAGTGTCGCGGCCAAACTCCTCTGACAGGGCACCGATCTCGCGCGCCTGGGCGACGGAGAGCTGGCCACCGTCGGAGCGGATGCGCAACATGAAGTACTCGTCATCGAGCTGGTGCGGCTCAAGGATCGCGGTCTTTCCGCCGTCGATTCCCTGGCGGCGCTGCGTGTACAGGCCCCACCAACGGAACCGTCCGCGCAGGTCACCCGGGGGAATGGACCAGAAACCCCACTTCGAGTACATCGACTCAATGCGCTGGCGCACCTCGAGCGGGTCGCCGGCTGCCTTCATCTCCTCGTTCGGGTTCAGCGGCGTGCGGTCGCCGGCGGCCCATTGGCCGTCCTTGGACGCGGTGTTCTTGCGCGCGGCTGCCTCGCGGGTGCGGATGAGGCGCGCCTCCTCGCGGTGACGGCGGCGCTCTTCAGCGTCCGTCAGTGCGGCGGGGGCACCGTTCTTGGTGGTGTCGGCGTCAGTCACCGAGACTCCTCGACTCGAAATGATCACGATCAGTGGGAGCGAGGCCGTTCAGAGCACGTCTGGTTCGCGCTCGTTCTGGCCGAGCGCCCAGGGCTACGTTGCGTATCCGCGGGCGACTAGGCCTGAAGACACATGGCACAGCAGCAACGGCACATCACGGATGCGCGCACGATCAGCTGCTGGGACATGTGAGTGATTGTGCCATACGGCCCAGGGAGTGACTACCCCCAATCCGTAGACTGGCAAGGACGGTTGTCCCCACCGCCAGAGAGCACCTACGTCCGGCAGGAGATCTTCGGTGACTACCAGCCCCCATGCCCAGTTCCCCATGCAGGGCTTCCTTGAGCGCCTGGATCAGGCGTTCGCCCACTCGAGTGGTCCAGACATGGCCCGGCGGATCCTTGAGGAGGGCGTTGCTCGCGCTGAGCAGATGGGGGACCGAGCCGCGCTGCTGACGCTGCGCAACGAGCAGGCCGGCTTCTTCCGTTCGGTGGGGGCGCACGCGGAGGCTTTGGAGGCGGCCGATGCCGCGGTGGCGTTGGTCTCCGAACTGGGCTTGGAGGGGACGGACGCGGAGACCACCACTCTCATCAACGTCGCCACCGCGCAACGCGCTGCGGGTCAGGTGGCCGATGCCACGGAGACGTACACGCGCGCGCTCGACGGGGCGCGGCGTCTGTTGGGGGCGGACGACCGCCGCTTGGCGGCGCTTCACAACAACCTGTCGTTGGCTTTGGCCGACGGCGGTGACCACGCAGGAGCGCGCGAGCATCAGACAGCGGCTCTGGACGTGTTGCGCCGAGCCGCGACTGATCCGGACGTGGACGTCGACATCGCGATGACGCACTCCAACCTGGCGCACACGTTCGCGGCCCTTGGCGACGCGGACGGGTCCGCGCGGCATGCGAGTGAGGCGGTTCAGATGTTCCACGCGGCTGGCGCGACAGATGACCCGCACCTGGCGGCCGCGCTCGCGGCGCAGGCGGCCACCATGATCGCGGGCGGGGACGCCGCCGGTGCCGTCGAGCGTTACGAGCAGGCCCTGGCCATTGTCGACGCCGCGTACGGCCGCGACTCGGATGCGTACACCGTGACCGCCGAGAACCTCTCGGCTGCGCGTTCCTTGCGTGACGCGAGAGCACAGGCCCCCGCTGGCGATGAGCCCTCGTCCCGTCGTGAGTCCCCCTCTGCCGCGCCGGAAGCGGACCGGCCAGCCCCAGCATCGGCCCCCACTCATTCTCCCCACGTGCCAGGCCTGGTCTTGGCGCGCCGGTACTGGCTGGCTCACGGCAAGCCCCTCCTGGACGCCGAGTTCCCCGAGTACGCGGGCCGCATCGCTGCGGGCCTCGTGGGCCACGGGTCGGAGTGCTACGGCTTCGACGACGCCGTCAGCGCCGACCACGACTTCGGGGTCGGGTTTTGCTGGTGGCTCACCGCCGGCGATCACGCGAAGATTGGGCGCTCCCTTCAAGACGCCTACGACTCACTCCCGCGCACGTTTGAGGGCTACCCCGTGCGGCCCGCGCTCGCGGCGCACGGGCAGCGCCGCTGCGGGGTCTTCGAGATCGGCGAGTTCTTCGCGTCCCTCACTGGCATGGAGGCGGCCCCGTCCGCGTCCGAGCCACACTTGTGGATGGCACTCGATGAGCCCACGCTGGCGGCCGCGACCAATGGCGAGGTCTTTGCGGACCCGCACGGCGCGTTCGGCGCGGCCCGCGGAGCCTTCCTGCGCATGCCCCGCGACGTGTGGCTCACCCACGTATCCCGGCGCATCGCGATGATGTCCCAGGCCGGCCAGTACAACGTGCCGCGCATGCTGGGCCGTGGGGACGGCGAGGCCGCCTGGCTTGCGGTGGGGGAGTTCGTCCGTGCCGCCGCGTCCGTCACGTACCTGCTGAACAAGCCCGCTCAGGTGGGCTACCTGCCGTATTACAAATGGCAGTTCGCCGCGCTGCGTCGCCTCCGTGAGCGTCCGCTGGCTCGCCTGGCCGCCGTGCCCGGCGACCTGACCGCGGTGATGCGCACTGCGTCCGCCGCTTGCCTGGGCGGCGCCGCCTTCGGCGAAGGCGGCAAGGGGGTCACTCGGGCGGTTCAGCAGCTCACTGCGCAGGTCGAAGCCGTGTGCGCCAGCGTGGCCGATGAGCTGCGCACGCAGGGCTTGTCCGACGTCGAGGACCCGTTCCTGGAGCACCACCGACCCGCGCTCGCGGCGAAGGTCGTCGACCCGTGGCTGCGGGGGCAGTGATGGACCGCAACGCGTTGGCCGGAAAGCTCGACCTTGCCGAGGCGGTGGTCCGTCACGAGTTCACGCAGTTTGACGCCGTGGACTCGGAGGGTGGCCGCGCCGCCTGTCAGGACGACTGGCCTACCTTTCATGGCCAACGCCTGCCGCAGTTTCTCACCTGGACGGTGCCGCTGCTGGAGTCGTACGGCTCCGACCTGGCCGCAGCGGACTCCGCTGGCCGCAACCTGCTCACCGAGAAGTACGCCCGCATGATGGCTTCCACGGAGCCGCAGCGGTATGCCCGCGAGATCGCTCCCCGCCTTCCGGCGCTCGGGGCGGAGCGCGTGGCCGCCCAGGAGGACGTGATCGCGACGCAAGTGGCATGGGCCCGGGACTTCCACGCGCGCTTCCCCTCGCTCGGGGCCGGGATGCGGGTGCTGCGAACCGAGCAGGACTCGCTCGCGGAGACGTCCTTCGAGACATACCTGCGGGGCGAACTCGGCACCTACGGACCCCGGACCTTTGCGCTGTACCAGGAGCTCGTCGCTGAGGTGGGGCGCCGCGGCGGGAACCTCACCGAACAGACCGTGCAATTGACCGTGGCACTGGCCGGAATGGGTTCGCTCGACGAGGCGGAGGCGGCACAGGCGCGGTAGGACCACTGGCCGGTTTTTGACTCCGCGCGCGAATTACGCTTGACGGGCATGTCTATACTCGTGGCCATTGCGACCGGGAGCGTCCCCGGCTCGCCGACCCCCATCCTCAAGGATTGTGATTCGCCGTGACCACGGAACGCCCCCTGCGCGTCGCCGTCGTCGGTGCCGGCCCCGCCGGAACCTACGCCAGCGACATTTTGTCCAAGTCCGGACTCGATGTGTCGATCGACATCATCGAGCGCCTGCCAGCGCCGTTTGGCCTGGTGCGTTACGGAGTCGCGCCGGACCACCCGCGCATCAAGCAGATCATCGTCGCGCTGGCGAACGTGCTTGGACGCGGGGACATCCGTCTGCTTGCCAACGTCAACATCGGCACAGACTTGACGCTGCAGGACCTGCGCGAGCACTACGACGCGGTGATTTTCGCGACCGGCGCCTTCGAGGACGCCGACCTCGACATCCCTGGCATTGACCTGGACGGCTCGTACGGCGCGGCCGACTTTGTGTCGTGGTTCGACGGCCACCCCGACGTGCCGCGCACGTGGCCGCTCGAGGCCAAGGAAGTGGCGATCTTCGGCGTCGGCAACGTGGCGCTTGACGTCGCCCGCGTGCTCGCCAAGCACCCCAAGGACATCGCGGTCACCGAGGTCCCCAAGAACGTGCTGGACGGGCTGACGTCCAACCCCGTCACTGACGTCCACGTGTTTGGTCGCCGTGGCCCCGCTCAGGTGAAGTTCTCGCCGCTCGAGCTGCGCGAACTGGGCCACGTGCCCGACGTCGACATCGTGGTGTACCCAGAGACCGACTACGAGTTCGACGAGGTCTCCATGGAGATCGCGGAGACCAACAAGCAGCAAAAGCAGGTCGTCAAGACGCTGACCGACTACGCCCTGCGGGAGCCGGGCACCGCGTCGCGCCGCATCCACCTGCACTTTATGCAGTCGCCGCACGAGGTGCTGGGCGAGGACGGCAAGGTCACCGGCGTGCGCATGGAGCGCACCGCCCTCCAGGGCGACGGCACTGTCAAGGGCACCGGCGAGTTCATCGACTATCCCGTCCAGGCCGTGTACCGCGCCGTCGGCTACTGGGGCACGCCCATCGATGGTGTCCCGTTCAACGACCGCAAGGGCACCATCAACAACGAGGCAGGACGCGTGCTCGACGAGGACGGCAACCCCGTCCCCGGCATGTACACGACTGGGTGGATCAAGCGCGGACCCGTGGGCCTGATTGGGCACACCAAGTCCGACGCCCAGGAGACCATCGCCAAGATTATCGAGGACGCGGACGCGCTGTACGAGAACTCCTCTGCGGGCGCCGAGCAGCGCAGTCCAGACAACGTGATGCGCCTGCTCCACCAGCGTGGCGTCGACGTGATTCAGTGGGCTGACTGGGAGCTGTTGGACGCGCACGAGCGTGGCCTGGGCGAGGCCGACGGCCGCGAGCGCATCAAGGTTGTGCCCCGCGACGAGATGACCAACATCTCGCTGGGCCGCAGCTAACCCCCACCCCGTTTCGCCAAATGGCTCCATTTCGCTGTTATAGCTAGCTATGACAGCGAAATGGAGCCATTTGAGTGTGGGGGCGGGTGGAACGCGGACGGTCCATCACGCGTTGAGCAAGAGCACAGGTGTGACCGGAGGAACAGGTGTCTGGGAAGTACTTCAATGGCGTGAAGACCATGGGTCTCTTCGTGCTCATGTGGGTCGTTCTGCTCGGCGTTGGCTCCGTCGTAGGCGGCGGTCAATGGCTCTGGGCCTTCGCGTTGTTCGGCGTGTTCGGCACGTTCTACGGCTACTGGAACTCCGACAAGCTCGCGATCCGCGCCATGCATGCGCGCCCTGTCACTGAGGTCGAGCACCCAGCGATGTACCGCATAGTCCGCGAACTGTCCGCAGAAGCTAACCAGCCCATGCCCAGGCTCTACGTCTCGCCGACATCGGCCCCCAACGCCTTCGCCACCGGCCGCAACCCCAAGAACGCGGCCGTGTGCTGCACCGAGGGCATCTTGCAGTTGCTTGACGAGCGCGAACTGCGCGGCGTGCTCGGGCACGAACTCATGCACGTGTACAACCGCGACATCCTCATCGGCTCCGTGGCGGCCGCGTTCGCCGGCATGATCACCGCGCTTGCGCAGATGCTGTTCTTCTTTGGCGGCGGTAGCAACAACCGCGACAACCCCTTTGGGCCATTCGCGATGCTGGCCATGCTCCTGCTCGCACCCATTGCCGCCACGCTGATACGCATGGCGATCTCGCGCACCCGCGAATACGACGCGGACGAGGACGGTGCGGCCCTGACCGGCGACCCGCTCGCGCTGGCCTCTGCATTGCGCAAACTCGAGTCCGGGACCGCGTCGCGTCCATTGCCGCCGGACCCCAAGCTCGAGAACGTCTCGCACATGATGATCGCGAACCCCTTCAAGCCCGAGGGCATGGCCAACCTGTTCGCGACGCACCCGCCCATGGACCAGCGCGTGGGGCGCCTCGAAGAAATGGCGCGCCGTAACGGCCAGTATTTCTAGGGAGATGGGCGCCTGAGCGACGCCTGCGCAAGCGTGGCGGCAGGTCGGTGACGGTGGCGGGACACGGTCCTGCGCCTCGAGCGGGCACGTGGGGCCGTAGCCGGATGGCGGACGGTTGCCGTGAGGATTCGCGAATGCGGTCGTGGCCGAACTGTGCCTATGATCGCGGGCATGAGCGAACCAATGGTCACGCCGTCAGAGCCCGCCGCAGGCCGGGGTACCAACGTCTTTGCGATCCTTGCGATCATCTTTGTGTGGTTCACAGGCATACTCGGCCTCGTCTTCGGCTACATCGCTCTGTCCCAGATCAAGCGAACGGGAGAAGGTGGCCGGGGGATGGCGCTCGCGGCCGTTGTCCTGGGCTGGATTGCCGTCGCGATCGCGATCGTCATCCTGTTGATTGTGTTGTTCGCGGGGGGCGCCTACCTGGCGACCACGGGGGACACAGCGGCGTAGGCCAAGGCGTAGATCGGAACGTAGACGAGCGCCACCAACACGGCATGCAAGCCGACGAAGCCTAGAGCCGTCGCACGGTTGCTCTTGTCCGCGAGGTGCCGACCGAGCTTCGCGAACAATGACGTGGGGTGGCGCATGTCCCAGCTGTTGAACCTGAGGGTGCGACCCAAGTAAACCCCCGCCGCGCCGGCCACGATCATCGTCAGCGCAAACACCCAGCTCGCTACGGGGACGCCCGCGCCTGCAGGTGGATCGATCAAGGCGCCAATGAACACCGTCTGGACGAGCGCCAGGCTGATGACTGCGTTGGCAATCCCCGACAGCGTCAACGCAAGAGTCTGAATGATGTCGAACCACAGGGGCACGGGGCTGTCGTCTCGCCTGTGGCTAAAGTTCAGTTCGGTGATCAAGTAGGTCGAGTTGGGGAAAAAGACCAGCCAGGCGGCGGTACTGACGATCAGGAACACCCAGAGCGCGACTGTGGCCGTGCCCGCAGGAGCGGGTGCAACGACGGCGGTCAGGAGCAAGGGCCCCACCACCAGCACAATCGCCGCGATGATGGGCACTGCAGACAGGCCCAAGTTGAGCACCATCGGCCGGTAGACCTTGACCCCGAAGAGCCTTCCGCGCGCGAAAATCAGGGTCAACGCATAGAGGTTGAGCAGGAGTGCCGCTATTGCTGCCGTCACGATTCCAGTCATGCGTTGCCTCCTTGGCTGTCAGCATTTCTTTGCGCAGCGCGAGTATGTCCACCGCCCAGCGGGTGATCGTCCCCGGCCCCCGGCGCTCGCGCATCCACGACCGCGGCGCGTGAGAGAAGTCCTGGGAGGCCGCGTCCGTCCGGGGTGGCAAGCGTGAAGATGAGAGATGCGAGGCAAAAGAGCGGACCGATCACGCTGAACCACACGGGTGGCAAGAGCGCCAGGAGCTGATACCCGCCAATGCCCCCAAGAAGCACCAGGAACTGCCGTGGCCGTCCAAGGCCGCCGGGGACGTCGTATCTGAGGAGCATCGCCGCTTGCCCCCAGGTGGTGCCGGTTGCGGTGAAGAACACGGTTGTTGCCACGAGAGGCACGAGCGCCACACCAAGGGTGACGAGCGGGGACGCGAGCACTTCACTGGGCTGTGCGTGCGCCGCAGTGATCACCAGCGCCGCGACGATCGCAGTCGCGAAGCTCAGCACCACCGTCACCACAAAGTCCGCGATCATCGACAGGAGTCTGCGTCCGCGCGTCACGGGCCGCGGGACGGTCGCCGACACGTCGAGCGCTTGGGGCTCTCGCCACCGGGGTGGAACCGCGAGAGCGACCACGCAGCCCAGCACAGCTCCCAGGGTGTTGGTGAGGAGGTCGTCGACATCGAATAGGCGGTAGGCGCAGGGGTACAAACCCCACACGCCGGTGATCTGCGTGGTTTCGATCAGCAGCGACACTGCCGCCCCCGCCGCCGCTGCCACCCCCATGCCGCGGTGCACCACCACCCGTACAAAAACTCCGAGCGGAACGAAGAGCAGGACGTTCAGCGCGAGTTGCAAAAAGGCTGGATCGGACAAAAAGTGGCCGCGTGCGCTCGCCCCCGTAAGGTCATCGACGAAGGCCAAAGGATCCAGTTGGGCGGGCCCGGCGCACACAATGGAGTCCGGCTCTGGCAGCGGAACCAACGTGTAGGTCCACAGTGCGATGAAGTAGACCAGCGTCGCGACGGCGATGGCGACTGCACGGAACGACACCGCGCCGCGCCTGCGCATCATGAGCCCTAAGAACGGGACAAACAGTCCGAGGAACACGACCAGGCCGCCCCCGACGGCGAGTACGGCGAGCAGCACCTGTGACACAGTGACCTCCGGTTGTCCCTGTCGTCGTTAGCCTTTCATAGTGTTTTCTTTAGCGCCTCTTGAGAGAGGCTGGGCGCCCGTCACGATGCTCCGACGCCGGAACTGTTGAGCGGTGCGACTCGGACCCGCGTGATCCCGCGCCAGCGCTCCGGCGCCCGGTGAGGAGCGGCGTGCGGGACGTAGCGGCCGGTGCCCTGAAGCGCACGCTATCCCTGCACGGGGAATGCGCCCCGCCGCGCTACGCGTTGACTCCACGGAGGGCCTGGCGCCGGCAGCGCCGCGCCAGACCCCTGCTACGCGCACGTTGAGAGGAGTGGCACGGATGAGCACGACCGTTGCACGGCACATCATTGACGCACTGGCAGATCATGGCGTCACGCAGGTTTGGGGAGTGGTCGGCGATGCGCTCAACCCTTTGACCGACTCCATCCGCACCGAGGACCGCATCGAGTGGGTAGGGGTGCGCCACGAAGAGGTGGGCGCGTTTGCCGCCGCCGCCCAGGCGCAGCTGACCGGCCGGATCGGCGTGGTCATGGGCACCGTCGGCCCAGGGTCGCTGCACCTCATCAACGGTCTGTACGACGCCAAGAAGTCGCACGCCCCCGTTCTCGCCATCTGCGGTCAGGTGCCGACGGAGGAGATCGGCACCGACTACTTCCAGGAAGTGCACAACGACCGTGTCTTCGATGACGTGGCCGTGTGGAACCAGACCCTCACGTCCCCTTCGCAGCTCCCGCAGATGCTCGTGCAGGCCGTCAACGCCGCCTACGCGCAGCGCGGGGTGGCGGTACTGACCATTCCAGGAGACGTGGGTGCCCTGGAACTGCCCAAGGACACTCACGTGCCCCAGTTCGCGCACCCCTCCGTGGCGGCAGAGCCCGCGGAAGGGGCGCTCGCCGCGGCGGCATCGGCCCTCAACGGGGCGCATAAGGTGACCATGCTCGTGGGTCGCGGCGCCGAACACTCGCGCCGTGACACGCTCGCCGTTGCCGAGCGGCTGTCCGCGCCCATGGTCGTCACCCTCAAGGGCAAGACTGGATTCGACGGCGACAACCCCCACAACGTGGGTCAGGCAGGGCTGCTCGGTAACCCTGCTGCGGCCGATGCTCTGGCTGAGTGCGACGTCTTGCTCATGGTGGGCACGGACTTCCCCTACCGCGACTTTTATCCGAAGGACGCGACGGTCATTCAGATCGACCAAGCGGCCACGCACATTGGCAGGCGCGTGGGTGTGGATGTTGCCGTCACCGCGGATGCGGGCGAGGCGCTGCGCGCGCTGCTGCCGCGCCTGACCTCACACGACGATGCCGGTTTCTTCGAGGGGATCCGCTCGACCTACGACTCCTGGCGCGAGCGCCAAGACCACGTCGCGGACCCCGACTACGAGGACTCGGGCGTGGTCGCGAAGGTGCGCTCCGTCTTTGACAACCCCGACGACCGCATCCGGCCCGAGGCGCTCGCGGCCGCCATTGACCGCCACGCGCCGGACAACGCGGTCTTCACCGCAGACACCGGAATGTCGACGGTGTGGGCCGCACGGTTTATCGAGATGCGGCAGGATCGCGAGCTGTTGGGGTCCTTCAACCTTGGGTCCATGGCGAACGCACTGCCGCAGGCGCTGGGTGCGCAAGCGCTGGACCGCGACCGGCAGGTGGTGTCGCTGTCAGGTGACGGTGGACTGATGATGCTCCTGGGTGACCTGCGCACGGCGGTCGCGTACCAGCTGCCGCTCGTGGTGGTCGTGTTCAACAACGGGTCCCTTGGCATGGTGCAGCTCGAGCAGCAGGAGGGCGGAATCGCCTCGTTCGGGACCGAGCTCGACAATCCCGATTTCGCTGCGGTCGCGACGGCGCTGGGGCTCACTGCTCGCCGCGTTGAGGACGCGGATGACCTGGACGGGGCAGTGTCGTGGGCCTTGGCGCAGGACGGGCCGGTGCTGCTGGACGTGGTGACCAATCCCGATGAGATCGCTGTGCCGCCGCACCCCAAGGTCTCTCAGGCGTGGGGTTACGCGGTAGCGAAGCTCACGGAGTCGCTTGAGAGTCGCTGACTCCCCGTAGGGCGGGCCGGTGCCTGGACGGGCCTACAGCGGCATCGCCAGTTCGCTGATGAGGACAGCCACGGCGAGGACGGTTTCCACGGCCCCGATGACGGCCGCCTTCATGCGAGGCCGGCGGGGAAGCCAGGCGGCGCGGATGAGGAGCGCGGCGAACACCACGCCGAGCCACGGCTCCCAGAGCGTCACGACGCCCAGCGCGGCCGCGTGGTAGGTCACGGATACCCAATAGTGCGGGCGTGAGCCGTGTTCCCGGATCATCGACTTCACGTACACGACCGTGCCGACCAGGTATAGCCAGGTGAGGACCGCGAGCGGGATGGCCGGCCGCCAGTCCAGGCCGGCCGTCACGGGAACAATGAGAGCCATCTGGGACGCCATGGTGACCGACGCGATCCCATTGATGGTGGATCGCTCGTGGCCAATGGCGGTGAGCCACACGTTGACGCCCACCAGTGTCGCGAACACTGGCACGAACCACAGCACCGCGGGGCGTGCGACCGCGACCGGCACCAGGCTGGCGGCGCACACGGCACCGAAGGTCAGGACCTGGGGGCGCACTTTCGCCCACCGGCGGGTCTTCACCCCGACCAGGAAGTGATGGCTGGCGAGCCACCCGGTGAGCCACCCGACCAGCAGTGGCGCGTGCCACCAGTCCAGACCGAGGCGCAGGCCCGCAAGGAAGGGCAGCAGCAGCATCGCCCAGACGCCGTGCTGGGGCGGGATCCAAGCGCGCACTGAGCGTCGCCGGGGTCGACGGTGAGGGGCAGCGGTACGGGCCGATGCTTCGGTCACTGAGGGGCGCGAAGTCGCGCGGGCGGTCCGGGGGCGGTCCGCGGGAACTCCGCCCCGGAGGGCGGAGCCTGGCATTAGCGGAAGTTCACGAACTGGAGGTCGACGTCGACGTCGGCGCCCTTGAGCAACTGAATGGTCTTCTGGAGGTCGTCGCGAGACTTGGAGGACACTCGCAGCTCGTCACCCTGGATCTGCGACTTCACCGTCTTGGGGCCTTCCTCGCGGATGATCTTGCCAAGCTTCTTGGCGGTCTCCTGCGTGATGCCTTCCTTGAGGTCGGCGACCAAGCGGAACTCCTTGCCGGAAGCGACCGGGTCGCCGTAGTCCAGGGACTTCATCGAGATGCCGCGCTTGGCGAGCTTGGCAATGAGGACGTCGAGGACGGCCTTGACGCGCTCCTCCGAGTTGGCCTTCATGAGGATCGCGTCGCCGGTGGGCTCCACGGACGCACCCACACCGCGGAAGTCGTAGCGCTGGTTGATCTCCTTGATCGCCTGATTCACAGCGTTGTCGACCTCTTGGCGGTCAATCTTGGAAACGACGTCGAAGCTGCTGTCACCGGCCATGGTGTCCTCCTCAGTAGTGGTCTGATGGGCCCCGTCCGCGCTGCGCATCCGCGGTGGGCGGGAGCCAGTTAGCGTTGAGGGCCATTTGCTTGCTATCCTTCCATGCGCGCCAGGTTGCAGTTGGACCCGGAGCACGGCAGGTTGCCCGAGCGGCCAAAGGGAGCTGACTGTAAATCAGCCGTCACTGACTTCGGGGGTTCGAATCCCTCACCTGCCACCACGTGGAAAGCCCGGCCTCGGCCGGGCTTTTTGCATCCGTCCCCTACGCTCGCGAATGTGAGCGACACCATCACGATCCGCGCGGCAACCGACGCAGACTGGCCGGGAGTCTGGGCGGTCCTCGAGCCGGTGTTCCGGGCGGGGGAGACGTATACCTACCCGCGGGACATTCGCGAAGAGAGTGCGCGGGCGTCCTGGCTGGGCGGCGAGCACACGCGGGTGCTGGTTGCGGTGGATGCTGGCCCGGGCGACATTGTGGGGACCGCCAAGTACCTGCCCAACCACCCAGGGGCCGGGGCACACGTGGCGAACGCGAGTTTCGCCGTAGCGGCACGTGCAGCGGGGCGGGGTGTCGGCAGGGCGCTCGGCCAGGCGGTCATCGACGCGGCGCGGGCAGACGGCTACCGAGCCATACAGTTCAACGCCGTCGTAGATACGAATGTCGCGGCCGTCCGCTTGTGGGAGTCGCTCGGCTTTGCGACGCTCGCCACGGTTCCTGAGGCTTTTGCGCACCCGACGCTGGGGCCCGTGGGACTGCGCATCATGCACCGTTTTCTCTGACGCCCCGCCAGGAGGGGAAACGCATTGGCGGCGCCGCCCACGCGAGCATTCTCGGGAATGAGAACTTCCTCACACGAGCGTGAATCCGCACGCACTGGCGGGCTACAGTCACCCGAAGTCACACGCTGAGGGAGCTTCATGACTGACAACGGCAGCGCTGCGCCCGGATGGTACGCGCCTGACCCCGCCCGGCCTCACGATCTGCGGTACTGGGACGGCTTGGCCTGGGCCCCGCAAGGCACCTCGGTAGCGAACACCGCCCACGCGCCTGCCGCCGGCGCTAACCCGCCGCCCCCGGAAACCGTTCCTGTGCGCGCGGTACGGCGTCAACGCCCGTGGTGGACCTCCTGGCCCGCGATCGCCGTGGGCTTCTTTCTGTGCGTGTTCCCCGGCCTGGTGCTGCTGTGGATGCGACGGGGGACTCACCTTGCGATCAAAGTAGGGGCCACGATGGGTGTCCTCGTGCTCTTCATCGCAATCGGGTCGGCGGGCAGCAGCGAGGAGCAGCCGTCGGCCGCCGCTGAGCCCACGCCCACGCCCACGGCGACCGCGCCATCGGCGACCCCGAGCCCCAGCCCCAGCCTCAGCGCGACCGCGACGCCCAGCCCCACGGCATCGGCCCTGTCAACGCCGACGCCGGCGCCCACACCCACCCCGAGTCCCTCCCAGACGCTCACGGACGGCACCGCCGCCGCGGCTCTTGTGGCCCTCGAGGTCAAGGCGGAGCAGGCGCAGTCTCCCTACGAGCGCGAAGCGTTCGGCGACGGCTGGGTGGACGTGGACCGCAACGGCTGCGACACCCGCAACGACATGCTCATCCTGCGGCTATACGAGCGCGACATGAGCGGCTCATGCACCGTCACGTCGGGACGCCTCACCGACCCGTTCACGGGAACGTCCATCTGGTTCGAGCGCGGCGGCGCGAGCGAGGTCGACATCGACCACCTGGTCGCGCTGTCCGCGGCGTGGGTGACGGGCGCCTCCGAGTGGGACTACGCCACGCGCGTGGCGTTTGCGAATGACCCGCTGAACCTCGAGCCCGTTGACGCCGGTGAGAACCGCTCCAAGGGCGACGACGACGCCTCCGAGTGGCTCCCGCCGCACCGCGACTTCCACTGCCAGTACGTGGCCCGCCAGATCGCGATCAAAGGCAAGTACGGCTTGTGGGTAACTCCCGCGGAGTCGAGCGCGATGGAGCGCGTCCTGGGCGCCTGCCCCGACGAGCCGCTGCCTGCCGCGGGGGAGGTCATCGCACTCGACATTGAGGAGCCCGCGCCTGCCGCGCCGCCAGAGCCCGAGCCGGAGCCGGAACCCAAGCCTAAGAAGACGGCCGATGCCGGGGAGACGTCCGAGGACATCGATCAGAACTACGGCGCGTGCTACAAGCTGCCGGCGGGCAAGGGTCCGTACGTCAAGGGCGTTGACCCCGAGTACGCGTTCTATCAGGACCGCGACGGCGACGGGGTGGTGTGCGAGTAGTGCGTCACGGGCTGGCCTGCGGTGAGCGAGGCCCGCGCATCTAGAACGCGTTGGTTGGTCGAGCCCCGGTGCGCCAGTGACAGGTCCCGCAGGCCCTCCTCGTAGGTGCCGTCGACCAGCACATCGAGCATGGACAGCAACTCCTGTTTATCTTCGGAATCCGCCACGAGCTGCTCAAAGGTGTAGCCGGACCACGCCCAGACATCGCGCTCGCTGCCAAACTCCGTGCGTAGCCGGCGCGTGACGGACAGCGCCACCTGGGTGTTGAGGAACGGCTCACCGCCCAGCAGGGACAGGCCTTGCACGGCCGGGTGCGCGAGGTCAGCGATGATCCGGTCTTCGAGGTCGCGCGAGTAGGGCTGACCGCAGCGGAAGGACCATGCCGCCTCGTTGTAGCAGCCGTCGCACTTGAACAGGCAGCCGGCGACATACAGCGAGCAGCGCACCCCTTCCCCGTCCACGAAACTGAACGGCTTGTAGTCCGCGACGTAGGAGTGCGACACCTTCGTTGCCACCCACGTCCGGAGGTTCGGCTCGAGCGCCATGCCTACTCCCCGTCGGCGGGCGACCCGGCCCCGGCATCGGCCCGCCCCGCCCTGGCCCGCACGGAGCCGGGCATGTGCTTGACGCGGGCCGCGATTTCCTCGTGCCGGCCGTGCACCATGGGGCGCTGCTGCGGGTTGCCGAGGTAGCCGCAGGTGCGCTTGACGACGTCGCAGGTGCGCGGGTCGTCGTTGCCGCATTCGGGACACGCGAAGCCGCGCGCGGTCGGGTCAAAGTCGCCGGTGTAGCCGCACGCGTAGCACCGGTCGATGGGGGTGTTCGTGCCGAGGTAGCCCACGCGGTCGTAGGCGTAATCCCAGACCGCTTCTAGCGCCTTGGGGTTAGTGCGCAGCACTGGGTACTCGACGTAGTGGATGAACCCGCCGGAGGCGTACTCGGGGTACGGGGCCTCGAAGTCGAGCTTCTCAAAGGGGGTGGGGTTCTTGCGCACGTCGTAGTGGAAGGAGTTCGTGTAATAGTCCTTGTCGGTGATGTCCGGGACCGCACCAAAGCGTTCGCGGTCCATGCGGCAAAACCGGTCGGTCAGGGACTCGGACGGCGTGGAGTACACGGAGAAGTGGTACCCGGACTCCGCCTTCCACTGCGCCGCCGCATCGGCGAGCCGGCGCAGCACCGCGAGCGTCAACTCCTTGGCCTCGTGGTTGTCCTCCCACGCGCCGCCGTAGAACGCAGCCGCAACCTCATACAGCCCGATGTATCCCAACGAGATGGTCGCGCGGCCGTCGCGGAACAGGTCGTCGACGTCGTCCTCCACCGCAAGACGCTGCCCGAACGCACCGTGCACGTACAGGATGGGCGCGTTGGCTGGCACTGCTTCTTTGCACCGGCCGATGCGGTAGTTCAGGGCGTCGCGTACGGTCACTAGGCGCTGCTCGAGGAGGTCCCAGAATGCCTCCAGGTTGCCGTCGGCCTCGAGCGCGATGCGCGGCAGGTTGAGGGTGACGACACCGAGGTTCATGCGGCCGTTGACGACGTCCTTTCCGTCGGAGTCGGTCCACCCCTGAAGGAAGGAGCGGCACCCCATGGGCGCCTTGAAGGAGCCCGTGAGCTCGGTGATCTTGTCGTAGCTCAGCACGTCCGGGTACATGCGCTCGGTGGCGCACGCGACCGCAAGTTCCTTCACGTCGTAGTTGGGGTCGCTTGGCTCGAGGTTCACGCCGCGGCGCAGCGTGAACAGGAGCTTGGGGAAGATCGCGGTGCGGCCCTCTTTGCCCAGTCCACGCAGGCGAATGCGCAGGATGGCCTTCTGGATCTCCCGCTCGTGCCACCCGGTGCCCAGCCCAAAGCCCACGGAGGTGAAGGGCGTCTGCCCGTTGGACGTGAACAGGGTATTGATCTCGTATTCGAGGGACTGCATGGCGTCCTCGATGTCCTTGCGCGTGCGCTCGCGCGCGTAGTCCTCGTGCTTGGCTGGGTCCTCGATCCATTGCCGCGCGTGGGCGAGGTGCTTGTCGAAGTTCCGTGCGGAGTAGGGGGCCAGCACCTCGTCGATGCGGTCCACGGTGCAGCCGCCATATTGGCTTGAAGACACGTTGGCGATGATCTGCGAGATCTGCGCGGTCGCGGTCTGGATGGAGCGGGGCGGCTCAATCTCCGCGTTGCCCATACGGAAGCCGTGCGCAAACATCTCGGGCACGTCGATGAGGCAGCAGTTCGTCATAGGCGCGTACGGCTGGTAGTCCAGGTCGTGCACGTGGATGTCGCCCTTGGTGTGTGCGTTGGCGACGTGCGCGGGTAGGAGGCGCAGCCCAATCGCCTTGCCGACCATGCCTGCCGTGAGGTCGCGTTGGGTGTTGAAGACGTCGGCGTCCTTGTTGGCGTTCTCGTTCACCACCGCCTGATCCTTGTCCAGGAGGGTGGAGATGGTGTGGTTAAGATCCGTCGCGCGGGCGCGGGCAAAGTCGCGTTGCACGCGGTAGTCGATGTACGCGCGGGCGACCTCGTACTCTCCTGCGGCCAGCAGCTCGTGCTCCACGGCCGACTGGATCTCGTAGATCTTGACTGCGCCCTGGCGTGAGGTGAGCTCGGCGATGATGCGCTCGGTGAGGGGGCCGATGCGCGGGTCGCCCTGCGTAGGTGCGTCACCGGAGCGCGGCGCGGGTGCGTGGAGGCTGGAGGAGTGCTCCGCGCTCGGGTGCTGGCCGTGGACGGCCGCGAACGCTTTGCGAAGCGCTGCCGTGATCCGCTCGGGCTGAAAGTCCAGCGTGCGGCCGTCGCGCTTGACCACCTGGAGGGGGACGCTCGTCATGGTCGCGGCGGAGGTGTGGACGGCAGTGCCGCGTGGGGCAGCGCTCGATTGGGCACTGCTGAGCGTGCTCGGTTGGGTGGTCGTCATGGTCCCCTCCGGTGTGTGCGCGGCGCTAGCCAGCAGACCGCCCAGACGGGGCGCGGCCACTACATCTAGTGCCTTGGTGTGAATCTGACACTAGATGTGCCGTGGCGAGGAATCTGGGCCCAAAGTCCCACACCGCGCTTTATAGCGCCGTGAACGATGGCCACGACACGCGGCGGACGGCCGCTCCAAGGCCCGGATTCAGCAGCGCGCCCGTGGCACTCATGACAGCGTCAGCGCCCGCCGCGGCATACGTCTCCGCGTCGTCAGCCGTCATCACCCCTCCCACGCCAATGATGGTGACGTCCGCCCCGGCATCCGCCCTATGCCGCACGAGCCTGCGCACCATGTCGAGGCCCGCCCACCGGATACTTGCCCCGCACACGCCGGCGCGCTCGCGGCCTTTGCCTGGCAGAGCCTGCTGGCCGCCGGCGTCCACCAGGGTGGCGGGAATGGTGTTGATCGCGGCGTACCCGTCGACGATCCCCGCCGTGGCGTTCACGAGCAGGCGCAACGCCGCGTCGTCGGCAAAGTAGGCCAACTTCAGCACCAAGGGAAGGTCGCCGATCTCCTCTTTGACCGCGGCGGCAATGCGCGCGACGAGCTCGGTGTCGAAGCACAGCAGTGACCCCGTGCCTTCATTGGGGCACGAGAGGTTCATCTCGAGGACTGGCGCCCCCGTCTGGGCCGTGAGCCGCGCGGCGGTGACGTGATCCGCGATGTACGCGGCATCGCCGCCCTGGGCGAGTGGCCTGCTCCCCTGGAATGACCCCACCAGGACCTGACCCTCTGCCGCGGAGGCGACGGCGCGCGCCATGTCCGGTTGCCACTCGTCGGGGTTGCGTGAGGGGACGCCAAATGAGTTGGAGATCGATGTGGCCTGGTCCAGGGCGTCGTCCGCGAGTACGGGGGCGGCGCGGTCCGGCAGGAGATCGCCTTCGACGTGGACAGCGAGGGTATGGGGAAAGGGGTGGGCAGGGTGGGCGCGGGTGCGCACGGTCTTGTACACCGCGATGTCGAAGCGGTGCTCAAACGCGGCCTCACAGAACGCGGCATTGACCAGGGGGCCGGCCGGGATGCCAAAGGGGCGGTGGACCGCGTTGCCCAAGAAGTCCATCTCCGGAACGCCGGGCTCGGCGTGTTCCGCCGGAGTTGCGAAGGCGCCAAAGGGGCCGTGCTCGCGATTGTGCTCGTAGGTGGCGCGCGGGTCGTAGAACCAGGTCACCCCCTGACCATACGCACGAGCGGGGTGAGCAGGCCGGGACTTTCGGGCCTGCTCACCCCGCTCGAGCGAGGGTGCCGGCGGCGTACCGCCGGCGTGGCTGCTATTCGATGACGCGCTTGGAGCCGCCCTCGATGGCGACAAACTTGCCGCGCTCGATCACGACGTTGTCCATGTCCTCCAGCTCCATGCCCTTGGTCTCCGGAACACGGAAGAACACGAACACCAGCGATAGGAGCGCCATAGTCGCGTAGAAGCCGTAGGCGAACGTCAGCCCAATGTCCGCGAAAATCGGGAAGGTCATGGTGATGGCCCAGTTCGCCAGCCACTGTGCTGCCGCAGCCACGGCCAGCGCCGTCGCGCGAATGCGGTTGGGGAAGATCTCGCCAAGGAGCACCCACACCACGGGTCCCCACGTGGCGCCAAAGAACACCACAAAGGCGTTGGCACCAACCAAGGCGATGCTGTCCCACGGTCCGTTCAGGATGGCTTCGCCGTCCGCGTCGAGGGTGGCGGTCGAGAACGCGACCGCCATGATGCCCAGCGACACCGTCATGCCAGCGGATCCGATGAGGAGCAGCAGGCGACGGCCAATCCGGTCCACCAGCAAGATAGCCACGATCGTGACCACGATGTTGGTGACGGAGGTGATGGTGGACGTGAGGAACGCCTCGGACTCGTCGAAGCCCACCGACTGCCACAGCGACGTGGAGTAGTAGAAGATCACGTTGATACCGACAAACTGCTGGAAGACGCTCAGCAGGATGCCGACCCATACGATCGGCTTGAGGCCTAGGCGGTCTCCGCGTAGGTCGCGCAGCGACTGCTTTTCCTCGGTGCCCAGCGACCGCTCAATCTCTGCGATGCGGTGGTCAACGTTCTGCTCGCCAGAGAACTCGCGCAGAATGACCGCGGCTTCTTCCGACTTACCGCGGTACACGAGGTAGCGCGGCGACTCGGGGAGCTTGAGGGCCGCCAGGCCGTAAATGACGGCGGGGATGAAGCACATGATGAACATCCAGCGCCAGGCCTCGACGCCGAACCAGAGGTCGTTGGAGGCGCCACCGGCAGCCTCCGCGAGCAGTTGGTCAGACAGCAGGGCCGCGAAGATGCCCAGCACGATCGCCATTTGCTGGAGTGAGGCCAGGCGTCCGCGGAACTTCGCGGGCGCCACCTCGGAGATGTAGGCCGGTGCAATGACGGATGCGGCACCGATCGCCAGACCGCCGGCAATGCGCCACAGCATCAAATCCCATACGGCGAACGCGAAACCCGAGCCGAGCGCTGAGACTAGGAACAAGATCGCAGAAATGACCATGACCGGGATGCGGCCAAAGCGGTTGGCGATGCTTCCGGCAAACCATGCGCCCACCGCGCACCCCAACAGCGCGGAGGCGACGACAAAGCCTGACAGCGCCTCGGAGAGCGCGAATTCTTTGTCGATGGACTCGACTGCGCCGTTGATGACGGAAGAGTCGAAGCCAAAGAGGAAGCCGCCCAGAGCCGCGCCCACGCTAATGGCGATCACTCTGCGGTTGAGTTTGGCGCTCGCTATCGGAGCCGGGGACTCGGTGCTCACGTGTGTCTCCTTTGATCCAAGGCAGGCGGATGGCTGGCCTGCACCGTTATGGTCCTCACCCTAGTTGCCGTGGCGGTGGGGCGCTCAAGTTGTCGAGGCCTCATGCCCCCGGTGTGTCGCCAACGGCTTGGTGTAGGGCGGGCGCAAGGTTGCCCCTGCTAGCGACAACAATGTGAGGTGCGGCCAGCCAGCGCGAGAGCGTGCGCAGTTCCGCCGCTGCGGCGCGCGCCGTCGTGTGGTCGCTCAGGCGCCGTGAGCCGGGGGCACCATGCGGCTGTGCCCAGGCGGCCTGCACCATGAGGGTGCCGGACTTGCGGTCAACTTTGAGGTCGAACCTGCCCGCCATCTGATCGCCGATGAGCAGCGGAAGGCAGTAATAGCCGTACTGCCGCTTGGCCGCGGGGGTGTAAATCTCGATGCGGTAGTCCATGCCAAACATGCGCTCGAGGCGCGGTCGGTACCAACACGCCGGATCGAACGGGCTCAGCAACGCAGCGCCAGTGGTGCGCCCGGGGTCGACGGCATCGGCCGCCACTAGTGCAGGCTCTCCCCAGCCCTCGACCTCCACCCACGTGGCGAGCCCCCGTTCCACGGCGGACGCCGCCCATACCTTCGCTCCGGCCACGTCGCGCGTGCGGGGACCGGCTTGGAAGGAGAGTCGGAAGTGGTCGCATACGTCCTTGGGGGTGCCGATGCCGACCGCAGCCAGTGCGCGGTCAAAGAGGGCCTGGCGCGCGGCGTCGGCCGGAACTCCCCAGTCACCCTCGCTTGCGCGCGGGAGCCCCCACGCCCGCTGGGTGGAGTCATAGGTGCGCGCGAAGTGGCGCCCGCGCGAGGCAGCCACCTCGCCGGTGATGAACAAGTACTCCAGCGCAACCTTGACGTGGCTTGAGTCCCACCACGGTCCCTTGCGGCCGGTGCGTGGCGCGAGGTGCTCGATGTCGCCGGCGGTCACGGGCCCGGCGTCCTCGACGGCAGCGAGGACTGCGGCGATAAGGCCGGGACGCTCCGCCTCAAGCCCTTCCCGGGTGCGCGCCTGCCACGACGATCCCGCCGCCATGCGGTGGTGCATGAGCGGCAGAAGGTCGCGCGGCATCACGGAGGCCTCATGCCCCCAGTGTTCGAACGCATTCTCAGCATGGCCTGACTCGTGACCCCACAGCGCGTGATCAGCCATCGCGGTGTCATAGGGGCCCAGCCTCGAATACAGGGGCATGTAGTGCGCTCGCGCAAGCACATTCACCGTGTCCAGTTGCAGGATGCCCTGGCGCTCGAGGTAGCCAGCGATGTCCCGCGGACGCACGGCCTTACGAGGACGCGCGCGCCCCAGGCCCTGGCGGTGCAGGAAGACGCGGCGGGCTTCTTTGGCGCTCACAGAGGTCGTCACAACGCCACCCTAGAGTGTGGGGGTGACACGGACGCGGGAGTGGTCGTCGAGGGGCCCCGGCGACCAAAACTTCGCCGATTTCACTTCTCGCTCCAAGTCCGTGTACCCTAGTCCGGCTGGCCCCGATAGCTCAGTCGGCAGAGCGTTTCCATGGTAAGGAAAAGGTCCAGGGTTCGATTCCCTGTCGGGGCTCCAAGGATGGGTGCCGTCGCATCTCGGTCGAGAAGCGGCGGCTGTCCCATTCTCGCGGCGGGGTAGCTCAGTTGGTTAGAGCACACGACTCATAATCGTGGGGTCGCGGGTTCAAGTCCCGCCCTCGCTACGACGCAGACACGACGTCTGCGACCGCGCCCGTCAGGCGCGTCATCACAAGGCTGGGAGAGACCCATGGCAAAGAACGACGTTCGCCCGAAGATCACGCTGGCATGCACCGAGTGCAAGGACCGCAACTACATCACGCGCAAGAACCGTCGCAACAACCCCGACCGCGTGGAGCTCTCCAAGTTCTGCCGGAAGTGCGGCAAGCACACCGCGCACCGCGAGACGCGCTAAGCACAACCTCTTCAGCGTTGGCCCGGTACCGAAAGGTGCCGGGCCTTCGTGCATCCCCAGCCCCCTATCCCCGCCAAATGGAACCATTTCGCAGTTATAGGTGCCCATAACGTCCGGAAAGTGCCACTGGGAGCCGCATTGCGAGCGCGCCATGCCACACTGCCCTCGTGACGCCCACCTCACTAGGCCATCCGAGCATCGGCCGCCCGAGCGACACGAACCCGAGCGACACGAACCCGAGCATCGGCCGCCGTCTTGCGTTGATCGCTGGTGCTGCATGCGCATTTGCGACGGCCCTGACGGTCCTCGCCCGCGCGACCGGGTTTGAGTGGGGCCCCTTCGCGTGGCTGGTCGCACTCACCCCGTGGGCGCTTGTGGGCATCGCGGCGTGTGTCGCGCTGGCCGCAGGCGCGCGGTCGTGGCGCCTAGCGGCCGTCGCAGCGGTGATCGCCGTGCCGCTGACGTGGTGGCAGTTGCCCGTGTGGACGGCCGATGCCCCGCGCGAGTCCGCATCGACGCTCACCGTCGCCTCGGTGAGCCTGACGTTCGGGCGAGCAGACGCGCATGAGGTCGTCGCGCTCGTGAAGAACCATGGTGTTGACCTTCTCGCGCTGCAAGAGCTCACCCCGGAGGCGGCCGATGCCTTGGCTGAGGCCGGGCTGTCCACGCACCTTCCCTACAGCGCGGCGTTCCCAGAACCTGGGTACGTAGGCGTGGGGCTGTGGTCGCGGCTAGCGCTGGAATCCGCGGAGTCGGTGGACGGCTTCACCTCTCATTTGGTGCGCGCCGGTGTCGCAACCGAGCAGGGGCCACTGACCGTCCTCGCGCCCCACCCGGCAGCGCCTGGCCCGTTCTCCACCGATGCCTGGCGAGCGGACACCGAAGCGTTGGTCGATCTGCTCGCGGCGCAGGACGGCCCCACGCTCGTGGTGGGAGACCTCAACATGACGCGTGACCACCGGGCGTTCCGCGCCCTCGAGGACCGTGGCTACGCGAGCGCGGCGGACCAAGCAGGAGCCGGGTGGGTGATGTCGTTTCCGCACGGGAGGTTGCCGTTCCCGGTCGCTGGGATCGACCACGTGTTGCTTCGTGGCGGTCCCTTTGCTGCTCAGGCGGTGAGCACGGCGCCGGTTTCAGGTGCGGACCACCTCGCGCTTGTCGCTCAACTCGGCGCCCCCTAGCAGGGCAAATGGCCGCCTGTCTGAAACCGGTCACACACGTCCGGTTGAGGCAGGTACGCTATCGCCCGTCGCCACAGCGTTGCACCCGTGCAACGCTCACGTCACGATGGCCGACTGGCGGCATCACCGTTGGGAACTCAGCACCCATCAAGTTACTGAGGAGCATTTATGTCCGCGCCCGTTACTGAGCGCACCGGCATCGCCGGCACACTCGATTCCTACTTTTCAATCTCGAGCCGGGGGTCCACCTTCGGCCAAGAGATCCGAGGAGGACTCACCACCTTCTTCACGATGTCCTACATCGTGGTTCTTAACCCCCTGATCATCGGTACCGTCGCGGACGGGCAGGGCAACTTCCTGGGCGGCGGCACTGAGCCCAACCTTGCCCTCGTCGCAGCCGCCACCGCTTTGGTCGCCGGACTCCTGTCCATCGTCATGGGTGTGTGGGCGCGGTTCCCGCTCGCCATGGCTGCCGGCCTGGGCATCAACGCCTTCTTGGCCTACTCCATTGCCTCGCGCGAGGGCATGTCCTGGCCGGAGGCCATGGGCTTTGTGGTCATCGAGGGCATCATCATTTTCATTTTGGTGCTCACGAACTTCCGCAAGGCCGTGTTCGCGGCCGTGCCGGCCTTCTTGAAGCAGGCCATCGCGGTCGGCATCGGCCTGTTCCTGGCATTCATTGGCCTGTACGACGCCGGCATTGTCACCACCGGCGCTGGCACGCCCACGCAGTTTGGCAACGGCGGGTACATCTCGACGTGGCCCATGGTTGTCTTCGTCATCGGCCTGTTCACCGCAATCGTGCTGATGGCCAAGAAGGTTCGCGGTGCGCTGCTGATCTCGATCATCGTCGCGACCGTGGTGGCCGTCATTGTGGAGGCCGTCGCCAGCCTGGGCGCCAAGAGCGGTGAGAACCCTGACGGCTGGGCGCTCGTGGTCCCCGCGGTGCCGGACTCCGTGGTGTCCGCGCCGGACTTCTCGCTCGTGGGCCAGGTCGACCTGTTCGGCGGCTTCACGTCGCTGCCCGTCCTGACCGCGCTGCTGATGATCTTCTCGCTGCTCATCACCGACTTCTTCGACACCATGGGCACCATGACCGCCGTGGGTGCCGAGGCCGGCCTGAACGACAAGGACGGTAACCCGCCCCGCACGCAGCAGATCCTGCTCGTTGACTCCGTGGGTGCCGCTGCCGGTGGTCTGGGCTCCGTGAGCTCGAACACCTCGTACATCGAGTCTGCCGCAGGTGTGGGTGATGGTGCGCGGACCGGGTTCGCGTCGGTGATCACCGGTGTCGCGTTCCTGTTGTCGACCTTCCTGACCCCGCTGTACGCGTTGGTGCCGTTCGAGGCCGCCACGCCGGTGCTGGTCGTGGTGGGCTTCCTGATGGTGTCGCAGGTGGCGGGCATTGACTGGAAGGACTACCGGATCGCGATCCCCGCGTTCCTGACGTTCATCATCATGCCCTTTGGCTACTCGATCTCCGCCGGAATTGGCGTGGGCTTCATCTCCTTTGTGGTGCTCCAGGTCTTCACCGGCGGCGCTCGCAAGGTTCACCCCCTGATGTGGGGTGCCGCCGGCGCGTTCGTGGTCTACTTCGCGCTTGGTCCCATCGTGGAGGCGCTGGGCTAAACCCCGCCGCTCATACGGGCCGATGCCCGGGCCGACCTCCGTACGGAGGCGCACCCGGGCATCGGCCCGCTGTGCTTTCCCGCCCAGCCCACCCGCGCCCCGGCCCAGCCCGCCAAATGGAACCATTTCGCAGTTATGGCCCCCTAAAACAGCCGAATGGCTCCATTTGGCGGGAGAGGTGGGGCCGTCGGCGCGGTTCGCTAGGCTGGCCACGTGCCAGTTAACGCAGATGCAGTGGGCCGCTCATACGGCCCCTTTGAGCCGTACGAGGTGACGCGCGTCAAGATTCGCGAGTTCGCCGACGCCGTCGATGCCTACTCCGGCGCCCACCGCGATGTCGCGGTCGCGCAGGCGGAAGGCTTCCACGACCTGGTCGCCCCCACGACCTTCGCAGTGGTGATCGCGCAAAAGGCCGAGTTTCACGTCGTGACGGACCCCGAGGTCGGCGTCGACTTTTCCATGGTGGTGCACGGCGAAGAGCGCTTCACCCACGTGCGCCCCCTGGTGGCCGGTGACGTCATCTACACGACCGTGCACATCGACTCCATCAAGCAGCGCGCGGGCATCTCGATGGTGACCACGCGAGCTGAACTCACGGACGCCGACGGTGCTCCCGTGTCTACCGTCACCTCGACCCTGGCTGTGAGGGAGTCCGCATGACCGAGTCCACGAGTCCCAGCTTCGATGGCCTCGAGGTAGGCCAGGTGGTCGCCGAGCGCGAGGTGGCGCTGACGCGCGACACCTTGGTCCGCTACGCGGGTGCGTCAGGAGACTTCAACCCCATTCACTACAACGATGTCATCGCCGAGGAGGTGGGCCTGCCCGGCGTGATCGCGCACGGCATGCTCACCATGGGCGTGGGCGCGTCGGTGGTTGAGGAGTGGGCTGGTGCGGGCAATGTCTCCGACTACCAGGTGCGCTTCACGCGCCCCATTCCCGTGCCGAACCCAGGCGAGGCCCGCGTTCAGGTGAGCGCGAAGATTGGCGCGCTCGACGAGGAACGCCGCACCGCGCGCGTGGATCTGACCGTCGAGTTCGACGGCGCCAAGGTCCTTGGCAAGGCGCAGGCGGTCGTCGACTGCGAGTAGGGCCGATGCCCGGGGCGCTTTAGCGCTCCGGGTTCACCTTGGCCGTGGTGTTGCCGATGCGGAAGGTCAGTGGGCTGAGCACCTGCTGTGGCGCGCCACCGTCGAGAAGTTCGCGGACCAGGCGTGCCATCGTGTGTCCCTTGGCCTCCCCGTCCTGTTCCACAGTGGTCAGCTCGAGCGGCGAGATCCACGGCAGATCGAGTCCATCGAAGCCGGTGATCGAGACGTCGTGGGGGATCGACAGGTCGAGCTCGCGTGCGGCGAGGATGGTGCCAGCGGCAAGGATGTCCGACTGCACCACGAGCGCGGTGGGCCGGGAATCGTGGGACAACGCAATATGGCCGGCCGCGATGCCCTCAGCGACCATCGACTCTCGTGCTTCCACCACCACGCACGGCTCGACTCCGGCTTCGCGGAACGCGCGCAGGCGATTGTGCATGGGGGCCCACGCTGAGCGCGGGTCGTAGTCGACGGGCTTGAGTGACGTCTCGCCGCCGGGAGCGTGAGGGAGGGTAATGGTGCCAATGCGCTCGTGGCCCAGGCTCTGCAGGTGTTCGATGAGTTCGACCGTGGCGGCACCATCGTCGATGCTGACCTCGGCTCCGCCAGACGGGGCGTTCGCGTCCATCACCACGGTGGGGATCGCGCGCTTGCGCAGAATCTCTAGGGCGGGCTCGTCGTGGTCGCGGACGCGGAACAGGACGGCCGCGTCCATGGGGGCAGTTTCCAGGAGCGACTTCTCATCCGCCTTGCCGCTCGGGGAGGGGATGAGGAGGACCCCGAGTCCCATCTCGCCCAGGTCGGAGATGAGGCCGTCCATGATGTTGAGGATAAGTGGCGCCCGGAACGCGAGTGAGAGCTGGTCGTGAATGACCACGCCGACCACGTGCGAGCGCCCTGAGCGCAAGGCGCGGGCCTGTGCGGAGGGGCCGGCATAGCCGAGCTCGTCTGCGGCCTTGATGACGCGGGCCTTCATGTCCCCTGAGATGGGGCCGGCGCCCGAGTAGGCGAGCGACACCGTTGACAGTGACACCTTTGCCCTGGCCGCGACATCGGCCATCGTGGGTCGTCGCTTCGCTGCCACGGTGCCTCCTGAAGTGTGTAACGCGCGTACCATGAAGGTACCCCTGCTCAAGCGCATCGTAGCGTTGACCGGAGGCGATCGACGCATCGGCCAATTGCGGGGTTCCCCCAACATAAAGGTGATACGACGCATGCCCCTCTCGCAACGTTTCGAGCCCACGAACGCGCCCACGCCTGCGCGGGTCCGCTCGGCGAGAGTGGCCGTGCTCGGCCTGTTTATCCTCATGGGTTTCTCGATGGCGACGCTCATGTCGCGTATGCCGTCCATTCGCGACGCGCTCGGCACGTCCTCCGCGGAGCTGGCGACCCTCATCATGTTCGGAGCGCTCGGCGCGCTCGCCGGACTCGTGGTGACGGGGTGGGCCGCCGCGCAGTTCGGTACCCGCCGAGTGCTGGCATGGGCCAACTGGGGCGTTCTCGCTGCATTTGTCACCATCGCGTTGTCGATGGAGGTGCCGTCGCGGTGGCTGTTTGCTGCCGGCTACTTCATGATGAGCTTCTCCTACTCCTTCATCAACGTGGGGATGAACGCGGAGGCAGCCGAGGTCGAGCGCAAAATGGGGCGCGCCGTCATGAGCCAGTTCCACGCCTCGTTCTCGATTGGCCTCGCGGCAGGTCTTGGCATCGGCGCAGTGGCCTCCGCGCTCCAGCTTGAGCCGGCCTGGCACTTCCTTGGCGCGGTCGCGATCATGACCGTGATCCGCTTCCTCATCATTCCGGCCGCCACCATGGACGGGATGCCCAGCGAGGACTCGCGTGCCGCGAGCATTGGCGGACCTTTCGCGACTGCAAAGAAGGAGTACCGCAACCGCCACGTGTTGCTGCTCGGAATCCTGATCTGCGCCGCCGCCATGACTGAGATGACCGCGGGCCAATGGCTGGCGCTCAGCGTGGTCGACGACTTCGGTGGCTCGGAAGCGACCGGCGTCATCGTCTACTGGATCTTCGTGGTCGCGATGGTCACGGTGAGGTGGCTGGGTGCCCCGATCATTGCCCGCCTTGGCCGCGTCACGACACTGCGCCTGTCCGCGTTGAGCGTGATCGCCGGGCTTGTGCTGTTTGCCTTCACCCCGGTGGCCTGGCTGGTGCCGGTGGCCGCAGTGCTGTGGGGCATGGGCGCTGCGTTGGGTGTCCCCATCTTGATGACGGCGGCCGCGGATGATCCACGCCACGCCGCCGCTAGGGTCGCCGCCGTGACATCGTTCTCCACCGTCGCGGGGCTGTTTGTGCCCCAGATTGTGGGCCAGCTGGGCGAGCTGGTGCCACTGCGGGACGCGCTGCTGGTGGTGGCGGTCGCCTCGACGGTGACGCTGATCTTCGCGCAGGGCGTGCGTGGCTCGGGCCACATTCGGCGTCGGTCCGCGCGCGGCGCCTCGCACGACGCCGCGCACGACGCCTACGACGCCGAGCACGCGACCCTGGGCGCTGACACGGGATCCGTGGTTCACGACGGCACGCCTGATCACGCTCCGGCACGGGACGACGAGGCCGCGGCACAGCGGCCCTCTAGGCTGAACCCATGACCGTCGCCCTCGCAGACTTCACCACGCTGCGCGTGGGCGGGCCCGCTAGCACCCTCGTGGACGCCGCCTCGGAGGACGAGCTGATCGCCACGGTGTCAGACGCCGATGCCGCAGGCACGCCGCTGCTGGTGCTGGGCGGAGGCTCCAACCTGTTGATCGGTGACGGCGGCTTCGATGGCGTGGTTTTGCGCGACGCCCGCCGCGAGGTGCGTGTCCAAGACGACGGCATGTGCGGGGGAGTCTCCGCGACTGCGACGGCTGGGCTGCCATGGGACTCCTTCGTGGAGCAGGCATGCGCTGAGGGATGGGTCGGCATCGAGGCGTTGTCCGGCATCCCAGGGTCGACGGGCGCGACGCCGGTGCAGAACGTGGGTGCGTATGGCGCGGAGGTCGCGGACACCATCGCCACGGTGCGGGTCTGGGACCGAGCGGAGTCCCGCGTCCGGTCCCTGCCGCAGGTCGCGTGCGGTTTCGCCTACCGTGACTCGCTGCTGAAGAAGTCCATGCGCGGCCAGGCACCCGACGGCGAGATCTGGCGTCCCAGTCCGCGATACATCGTGCTCGACGTCACGTTCCACATGCGCTTTGGCACCTTGTCTGCGCCTATCCGGTACGCCCAATTGGCCGCCGCTTTGGGCGTGGCGGAAGGCGACCGCGCGCCGCTCACTGAGGTTCGCGAGGCCGTGCTCGAGGTGCGGGCGCGCAAGGGCATGGTGCTCGACTCCGCGGATCACGACACGTGGAGCGCGGGGTCATTTTTCACCAACCCGATCCTGTCGGCGGCAGCGGCGGCTGCGCTGCCCGCAGACGCTCCGCGGTTTCCCACTGCGGATGGCCGCGTCAAGACCTCCGCGGCGTGGTTGATTGAGCGAGCGGGATTTGCCCGTGGCTTCCAGGTGAGGCCAGACGCCCCCGCTTCGCTGTCGACTAAGCACACTCTGGCGCTTACTAACCGGGGCGCGGCACGGGCCGACGACCTGGTGGAGCTGGCGAAAACGGTCCAAGGTGGTGTGGCGGACGCGTTCGCAGTCGACTTGGTCCCGGAGCCGGTGAGGGTGGGCGTCGACCTGTGACGCGGACGTGCGCGTGGGGCGCGCCGACGGCGGGGACGCAGAGCCCGAGCTAGCGCGCGGGCTGCCGAATGATGGTGCGCCACTTGTCCGGCGCAGCCCGGCGAACGTCGGACAAATAGACCTCGTGGTGCTTGCCCGCCAACTCCATACCGGCGTCGGCGATGTGCGCATGGAGGGACTCGACAACCGGGCCTTCCTCGCTGAAGGGGCCCACATGCAGCGTCTGCGCGGCCACATTCTCCGTCAGGGTCTCGACGCGCACGTGTGACAGCAACTCTGGCGCGACTTTCCCGGAGGCGGTCTCGAACGCGGATTCGATCTGCGGTTCTTCAATCCAGGCCGGGATCATCAGCAGCGCTGTTGACCGCCACCGATCGCGGTTGCTGGGCGTGGTGAACACGCTCATGTCATCCGCCCACCACAGTGCCTCAAGGGGCGGCACCACGTAGTCGCGGCCGAGCACGTTCTTGGAGGCAAACTTCAGCGCGTACGCGAGGGGGTAGAGCGCCTGAACAGCCTCCGAGAACATGGGCAGCGAGGACTCGGGCACCCGCAGCTCGGCCTCTGGGGCTCCCGCAGCGTCGGCCGCTAAATACCTCTGTGACGGGAGCGTGATCAGATCGACCCGGCCCGGGCGTGCACGGTACGACGGAATGGACTTCTTCGCGTCCCATTTCTCGGTGGCCGTTGTCACGATCTGCTCCTGTCGTTGGGCTCTTTCGTCATTGTGCTCCACGTGCGTGAGCGACGAGAAGTGACGGCCAGAAAAACTTGGGCCCCCTTCTCCCGCCGTGTATGTACGGCCAGGGGAAGGGGGCCCAAGATGAGGCGCGGCGGAGGTTATCCGTCCGCAGCGATCGCCGCCAGGATGTTCAGGCGCGAGGCCCTCCACGCTGGCCAGACTGCTGCGAGCACACCTGCGATGGCCGCAGCGACGGTGTAGACGATCAGCCACACCCACGGGATGGTGACGCCGTCGAAGCCAAAGTCGGCGAGCGACAGCACCAGCGCGGAGCCGAGCGCCACGCCCAGCACCATGCCCATCACCGTGCCGAACACGGCCATCACCATGGACTCCACGGTGATCATGCGCCACACCGAGGACTTCTTGAGCCCCACAGCGCGCAGTAGGCCAATCTCCCTGGTGCGTTCGGTGACCGACAGCAGCAGCGTGTTGGCCACGCCCAGGAGTGCGATCACCAAGGCCGAGCCCAGCAGTGCGGAGATGACTCCCAGCAGGAGGTCAATGAACGTGTTCGCGAGCTGCTCAAGCTGACCAGGCTGCGCGAGAAACACCAGCGGGTAGTCCTCAGCGAGCGCCTCCTGCACCAACTCGGTCTGCTCGGTCACGGTCGTCGCCGAGTCCGCGTTGTCGGCATCGTCAGCCACGACGGAATCGTCGTACACCACCAGCGTCTGAACGATGCTGACCTCGCCAAGCAAGTCCTCGCCCGTGGCGAAGTCGATCCAGAAGTTGCCCTCACCTTCGCGCGCTAGCGTGCCGGCGACCTCGAGCGTGATGTCGTTCTCGCCCGCGGTCAGGGTGATCTCGTCACCGACCTCGACCCCGAGGTCCACGATGGTGGGGTCAATGTAGGCCTCACCCGAGCCAAGATCGTCGACGGACGGATCACTCTGGTACTCGACGACCTCAGAAGCCGTTTCCGGCTCGAGCACGGCGACAGAGTAAGCCACGCCGTCGTACTCAGCCTGGCTGAACCCAATTGAACTGGTGAGGGCGACCCCATCCACCGACTCGATGACGTCGATGGCCCCGTACGGCATGGCGCCCTGGGTCGACGTCGCGAATGCGTCCGCACGCGTCGAGGAGAACTCCTCCGTCACCACGGTCTTCAGCGATTCCGTGAAGGTGGCCACGAGCGCAAGCAGCATCACGCCGATCATGAGCGCGGCGGCGGTGTTGGAGCTGCGGCGCGGCTCGCGCTGGATGTTGTTGGCGGCGAGTTTGCCGTCCACGCGGAACCACTTCCACAGTGCGGGACGCATGGCGCCAGCAAGCGGTGACAGGATCTGCGCGCTCAGCAAGGTCGCACCGATCACGAGGGTGACGGCGCCCACGCCCACGTAGATGTAGGGACGCTCGAAGTCGGCGTACAGCCCCAGGGTGACGACCCCTGCACCAACGAGGAACATCGCCGCGCCCACAATGTTGCGCACCTTGAGGGGCTTCTTCCCGCTGGTGGCGGACTCGCGCAGCGCCTCCATGGGGGCAATACGCGAGGCGTGGATGGCAGGCATGATCGCCGCGATGAGCGTGACTGCAGTACCCAGTCCGTAGCTCCACAACACGGCGTCCAGAGGCAGCGTGAGGGTGCCAAAGATGTCGCCAGCGAACAGGCTCACCAGCCACGAGAACGCCAACGCGAGCAGGTAGCCCATGATGATGCCGAGCGTCGAGGCAATGAACGCGATCACGACCGCCTCAAGCAGGATCATGCGGCGAATCTGCTTGCCCGTCACGCCGATCGCGCGCATGAGGCCAAACTCCCGCGTGCGCTGGGTGACGATGATGCGGAACGTGTTCACGATGATGTACGCGCCCACGAACAGCGCGATCAGGCCAAAGGCAATGGCGAAGATGTCGACGTACTGGAGGACGTCATTGAGTTCCTCGGTCTGTTCTGCTGCCTTGTCTTCACCGGTGATCGCACGGGTGCCCTCGGGGATGACACCGGAGATGTCGGAGGCGAGCCTGTCGAGGTCCTGCCCCTCCTCAGCGACGACGGAGACCGAGGAGTAGTTCGGGTCTCCCGCGAGGTCGTGTGCGTCCGCGTCCTCGATAAAGGCGAGCGTGGCACCCTGCAGGTTGTTGGAGTCGCCAAAGCGGATGGTGCCCACGAGTTCAAACGTGGAGACGCCGTCGAGGGTAGCGATCGCCACCTCATCGCCCAACTCGTATCCGAGCGCGGGAGCCGCATCGAGGTCGAGCACGATCTCGCCCTGGGACTCGATCCCCCGCCCATCAATGAGGGTGGCCTGGTCAATGCGTGGGTCGCCGACCCAGTTGAAGATTTGGCTGGGCGGACCGCCAGACAACGAGTCCGTAGCGCCCGCATCGGCGTAGCCGGACGCGAGCACGCTGCCGTCCACCTGGAGCCCGCCGCCGGCGATCTCGACGCCGTCCACGGCCGCAATCTCTTCCACCTCTTCAGGCGTGAAGATGCCCTCTGCGGCCGCGAAGGGGTCGCCCGCTTCATCATCGGTGGTGGGAGCCGCTTCGACAATCACGTCGGAGCCGGAGTAGATGTCCTCGAAGAGGTCGGAGAACCCGGAGGACAGGGCGTTCGTGAAGACCTGGGTCGCCGCGACGAGCGACACTCCCAACGCCACGGCGAACGCCGTCAAAATCAACCGCTTCGGATTATGCCGAACGGATTTCAGTGCAAGGCGGAACATGCGATCAGTGCCCCATCTGCTTCATGCGGTCGAGCACGCGGTCAGCGGTGGGCTCCCGCATCTCGTCGACGATCTTGCCGTCTTCGAGGAACAGGATCCGATCCGCGTAGGACGCGGCCGTGGGGTCGTGCGTGACCATCACGATGGTCTGGCCAAACTCCTTGACCGCGCGCTGCATGAACGCGAGGAGCTCTGACCCTGACTTCGAGTCCAGGTTTCCTGAAGGCTCGTCGGCAAAGATGATCTCGGGGCGCGCCACGAGAGCGCGCGCCACCGCGACGCGCTGCTGCTGGCCGCCCGAGAGCTCTGCGGGCAGGTGCGTCAGGCGGTCCTTGAGACCGAGGATCCCAATGATCTCGTCGAACCACGCAGGGTCGACCTTGGTGCCGGAGATGTCCAGCGGCAGGGTGATGTTCTCCTTGGCGCTCAGCGACGGGATGAGGTTGAAGGATTGGAACACGAACCCGATGTACTTGCGGCGTACCTCGGTGATTTGCGCCTCGGACAGGTCGGTGATGACGGTGTCGGCGATCGTTGAGGAACCAGCCGACAGGTTGTCGAGGCCAGCGAGCGTGTGCAGCAGGGTCGACTTTCCGGAGCCCGACGGGCCCATGATCGCCGTGAACTCGCCTCGTGCCATCGACACGTTGATGCCGTCGAGCGCGCGGACAGCCGCCTCGCCCGAGCCGTAGTCCTTGTATCCATCGCGCATGGTCGCCGCGGGCGCGGAGACGGTGGTGGTGGTCATCGGTGTGCCTTTCGAGCAGGGGACGGTCAGTCGTTGAACGTGATCAGTGTGCCAACAATGCCCGAGTCAGGGGAATCGTTCTTGCGGACGGTTGTGATGGGTGGGACTCAGGGATGACCCGCAAGGGGGTCGCCAGGGGCGCCGTCACCCGCGCGGCACCACAATCCCTGAGTCGTACGCCTCGACCACGGCCTGCACGCGATCGCGGACGCCAAGCTTGGTGAGGATGTGGCTGACATGGGTCTTGACGGTGGTCGCGGAGACCCACAGCTCCTGCGCGATCTCCTGGTTCGACATCCCTCGCGCCATGAGGGTGAGGACCTCCACCTCGCGCTCGGATAGGTCGCCCACGGCCTCGGGTGACGGCACGTGCTCCTCGGGGGATACGGTCGCAGAGCCCGCGGCGAATCGCTCGATCACCCGCCGGGTGACCTCCGGTGCCAGCAGGGCCTCGCCGGAGGCGATGACCCGCACCGCGTCGATCAGCGTGTCACCGTCGGCGCTCTTGAGAAGAAACCCGGACGCCCCCGCGCGTAGCGCCTCGTACACGTACTCGTCGTCGTCGAAGGTCGTCAGGATCACGACGCGGGTGCCGGGATGCGCGGCGAGCACCTCTCGGGTGGCGGCGAGCCCGTCCATGCCCGGCATGCGAATGTCCATCAGGACCACGTCGGGGGTGTGCGCGGCGACCATCGCCGTCGCCTCGGCCCCATCCGCGGCCTCCGCGCATACCTCGACGTCGGCCTCGGCTTCGAGAATCATCCGCAAGCCCACGCGCACCATCGCCTGGTCATCCACTAACGCCACGCGAATCACGAGGCCTCCCGTCCTGCCGCGTTCGCGGCCTCGCTGATTTGATCGTCGTCTGAGGGCAATACCGCGTGAACCTGGAAGCCTCCGCCATGCCGGGGCCCGTGCGACAGGGAGCCTCCAAGCGCCTGCACGCGTTCCACCATTCCCGCGAGCCCCTGCCCGCCGACCACGCGCTGTCGCTCCGTCGGAGTGCCCCGGCCGTCATCTTCGACGGAGATCCGCACGGCGTCGGAAGTCCTGTTCACCGTCACCTGCGCGGTCGCGCCAGTGCCGGCATGTTTGAGCGCATTGGTCAGCGCCTCTTGGATGATTCGGTAGGCGCTGAGCTCGACGCCGGCGGGCACGTGTGCGGAGCCGGAAACTTCGAGTGTCACGCTAAGCCCGGCGTCCCTGACTTGCTTGACCAGGCCGGGCAGCGCTGCCAGCGACGGCATGGGGGCAAGTTCATCGCGCAGGGGA
Organism: Demequina globuliformis; assembly: GCF_000975155.1. Taxonomy (GTDB): domain Bacteria; phylum Actinomycetota; class Actinomycetes; order Actinomycetales; family Demequinaceae; genus Demequina; species Demequina globuliformis. The sequence goes on along the minus strand of NZ_BBRG01000001.1, from coordinate 764,594 downwards.
GCGCGCATGGCGCCGTGCGCTCCTGCGACAACCTTGTCGTGGTCGACGCGCTCGGCCGCCTCTTGCTCCGAGGCGCGCAGCACTCGGATCATTCGCTGCATCTCTTCCAGGCCGCGGCGGCCGGACGCCGCGATCGTGCTGAGGGCTTGCGCGACCTCCGGCTCGTCCTTGACGCGGCGCCGGGCTCCTTCGGCCTGCAGCGTCATGACGGTGATCTCGTGGGCCACGACGTCGTGGAGCTCGCGTGCGATGCGAGCGCGTTCGGCGCGCACGGCATCGGTCGCCGCCTCAAAGGCCGCCTGTTCCCGTCGCGCGTGCGCGACCTCCAGCTCGCCTAGGCGCTGCCGGCGCTTGCGGTCGGTCGAGCCCAACAGGAACGGGATCAGCATTCCCACTGGCTCTGCGATGAGTGCCCAGCCGTGCACGTTGTCGAGGGTTGCGATCCCCAGGGCGGTCCAGCCCATCATGAGCCCCAACATGACGGCACCGTGGCGGATCGCGACCGCACGCGGGGTGTAGGACGCGACGCCGTAGAGCGCAACGAACAGCGCGAGCATCGCCGGCGTCGCCTCGTACCCCAGTCCGGCGAACACCATCCAGGCGACGAAGATCACCCACAGCACTGTGCGCGGGTACCGCTGGCGCCACATGAGCGGGATGATGACGGCTACGACAAGGGACCATCCGAGCACGTCCATGGGACGGTGGTTGAGTCCTTGGAATGCGGTCGCAGACACGCCCCATAGGACGCTCAGCGCGAGCAGCGCGCCCGCGACCAGGGCATCGGTCCAGCGCGGTGCCTTCAGATCCATGGCCCCAGGCTAGAGGGCGCGCTGGGCGCGCGCATCGTTCTTGTGGCCGATGCCGGGGGTACCTGGCGCAGCCCCCGACACCTTCGGCCTTACCCCACGAACCGGTATCCGACTCCGCGCACTGTCTCGATGGCATCGGCTCCCAAGTGGGAGCGAAGGTAGCGAATGTAGACGTCGAGGACGTTGTCGCGCGTCGCGGACCCCCACACGTGCTCAAGCGCGACAGCGCGCGGCACGACGTCGCCTCCGCGCTCCATCAGGAGCTGGGCGAGCTGGAACTCGCGCGGGCTCAGCGGGACCTGGTTGCCGCGGCAGGTGAGAGTGCGGGCCTCGGGGTCGAGGTCGCATGCGCCCACGCGCACAATGCCGGCAGGTGCGGCGTCGTCGTCGGCGGGGCGTGCCCGCAGCTTGATGCGTGCGACAAGTTCATCGAAGCTGAACGGCTTCGCCATGTAGTCATCCGCGCCCTTTTCAAGGCCACGCACCGTGTCCTCCGCGGAGGTGCGTGCCGTCAGGATGATGACGGGCAGGTCGGAGCCGGCCGCACGCAATTTGCGCAGGACGGTAAAGCCCTCCTGGTCCGGCAGACCAATGTCGAGCACCATGATGTCGTAGTCGCCTTCGAGCGCACTTTGCAGACCCTCGCGGCCCGTGCGTACGGCGTCCACCTCAATCTGCGCTGTCCGCAGCCCCTGAATCAGGGTCGCGACCAGCTTGTCCTCGTCCTCGACGAGCAGCATGCGAATCATGACGCACCTCCATCCTTGGGTAGCACGATAGTGAACTGAGAGCCCGCTCCCAGGGAGGACGAGAGCTCGAGCCGCCCGCCATGCGCGATGGCAATGGCGTTCACGATGGTCAATCCCAAGCCAGCGCCTTCCGCATCGGGGTCAACGCGGTGAAAACGCTCCATGACCCGTGCGTGGTCCTCAGGCGCAATGCCAATGCCCTGATCGCGCACCCACACGCGCACGGTCGTGCGACCGGTAGAAGAGCCAATCCAGATGGGGGTCCCCGGCTCCGAGAACTTCACCGCATTCGCCGCCAACTGCAGCCACGCCTGGGTAAGTCGCTGGGCATCTGCCCAGACCGGGCCGGCGCCGTCGCCCTCGACCCGCCAGTCCCGGTCGCCGAGTGCGCTCGCGCGGGTGAAGGTGGTGTCGGTGAGGTCGCGGAGGTCTTCGTTCGCCCGCAGGACAAACTCGGGGCGGTCGGACTTTGCCAGGGTCACGAGGTCGTCGACCAGCCGCGACATCATCGACACTTCTTCGAGCAAGTCGCGCTGAACCCGGGTCACCTCCTCCGGATCACGCGGTTCCAGCAGTTCCAGATTGGTGCGCATGATCGCCAGCGGCGTCCGGAGTTCATGGGAAGCGTCGTCGAGCAGGCGGCGTTGGTCGGCGAACGCGCCCTCGAGGCGGTTCAACATGCCGTTGAACGTGCCCGTCAGGCGCGCGAGGTCGTCGTGGCCCTGGACCGGGATACGCCCGGAGAGGTCGTGCTCGGAGATTTGGCGTGCGCGCGCCTCGAGCACTCCAATAGGACGCAGTGTCCGGCCAACGGTGGTCCATGCCACGATGCCCATGACCGCGAGCGCGATCACGGCCACCAGGGAGTACACGCGGAAGGTCTCGGAGAGGTTCGCTTGCAACGCTCCACGGTCGGTCGCGATCGTGAAGACCCCAGCCTCAGTGCCGTCGGGGGCGATGATCGGGACGGCCGCGTAGCGGTAGTCGGTGACGTCAGTGGAGACAGCGCGCACCACGACGTCGTTGGTCGCGTTCGCTGCCGCCGCCTCGAGCAGCTGCGGGTCGTCCTCAAGACGCAGGCGGGAGGGCGCCGACGGCACGTAGCGGGCGACGGTGCCGATGTGGGCGACGGCGGACTCCGTGGGGCTCGCGACCACGCGAATCATGGCCTCGCGCATCAGGTCGTCGGCGGAGGCGTACGGCTGTCCCGTCGAGGGGTCGTCGCTCGTCGCCAGTTCCGTGAACGCCTCGGTCCTGAGCGCCAGGCCCTCCGTGATGTTGTTGTCGATCCGTGCGCGCTCGATGGCGAACGCCGTGAGCCCGGAGATGATCAACGCGGCTGTGGTGAGCACAAGCAAATACACCAGCAGTCGCGCGCGCACGCTCATGCGCCGGGCTGCTGATGTCATGGTTTCCACGGTGCGCGTGATGCGGGCCTCCTCGCCGATCCTGCGCTCACGCTAGCGCGCCGGAGGGCTCAAGCGGTATTGACAGGGTGCAGGCGTTCCCGGCTATTTGCCGGTGTCATCCCGCCATTGGCCGTCGTCCCAGTCGCCTTCGTTGCCGTGCCATTGGCCGTCATCCCAGTCGCCTTCGTTGCCGTGCCACTGGCCGTCGTCCCAATCGCCCTCGTTGCCTCGCCACTGGCCGTCGTCGTACGTCTGGTCGGGCGTGGACTCGGGCTTGGCCTGCTCCACGAGCGCCTGCCAGCGGTCGCGCAACTGGGCCTTGGTGGGAAGGGCGGCGACGGCATCGGCCCCACACGCCTTGATCGCGCCGTCCCTGGCTGACTGCCACTGCGCGAGAGCGGCGTCGACTGACGCGGCCGTCATTTTCGCTGTCAAGGTTGGAGCGGTGGGAAGCGTGCAGGTGGACTTGGGTGCGGGTTTTGATGTCGCCGTCGCGGAGGAAGTACTGCCGGAGGTGGCGCCCGCAGACGCCTCGTCCGTGGCACTTGGCGCGGAGGCGGGGTCCTCTGAGTGGGTGCTGGAGGCCGATGCCTCGGACCTGTCGGGCGAGTCGCTGGGGGTCGGGATGGGGTCGTCGCCACAGTGGCCGTCGTCGCTGCACACGATGGGCTCCGCGACGACCTCGATGGGCGCGCTCGGCTCGTCCGATTCGGCAGTGGGGCCAGCGGCCGGGGCCAGGGAAACCTCCGGTACCGGGAGTTGAATCGCTTGGCCCACCGGGTCAGGTGAGGGCCCCGCAGCCATGGCGGTGGCGGTGCCTGCGACGATCAGGCTCACGCCAACGAGACCGGCGGCGACGGCGGCAGCGCGCAACGAGGGAAGGCCCATGGCCTTAGTGTTGCCCGTTTCTTCTGAGGTTGCACTCAGACGCGCTGCCGGGGCGCGGCATCAACGGTCCTCGAGCCGCAGCCAGCGGAACGTCTTCATCGAGATGACGAGACCGGCGACCAGCCAGACGGTCAGCATGACTGCGACCATGGGCAGCTGCCACGACCCGGACGCTTCTGCGGCCTCGAACTGTTCGGGCAGGAACACGGCACGCATGCCTTGCGCAAGCCACTTCAGCGGGAACACTTCCGCGAAGTGCTGCAGCCACGTCGGTAGTTCCGTGAAGACAAAGAACACTCCCGAGGTGAACTGGAGGACCAGCACCACCGGCGTCAGGATCGCGGACGCCGCCTTGCCGTTGCGGAGCAGTGAACTGGTCGCGATGCCCCACACAGTGGAGGTAGCGAGGCCCAGCAGGAACACCCACGCGAACGTGATCCAGTGCTGGGCATCGGAAGGAAGCTCAACACCAAACATCACGACGCCCATCAGCAGCAGCAGCGCCACCTGGACCACGGACACGATCAGCACTTGCAGAATCTTTCCCACGAAATAGGCCGTGGGCGGCAAGGGTGTGGCATGGATGCGCTTGAGCACGTCCTCAGCACGGTCAATCGAGATCGAGATCGCGAGGGACTGAAAGCCCGTATTGAGCATGCCTGAGGCGATCATGCCCGCCACGAAGTATTGGCCGAACGACACCCCGGTGCCGTACAGATCGTCAGTGTTGAAGATCGCGCCAAACATGGCGAGAAAAATCATCGGGAAAAAGAAGATGAAGATCATCTGCTCGCGCGAGCGGAGGAACTCCTTCAGCTCCACGCGCGTGCGGTCCCACGTCATCGACCACCACGACGGGGGAGCGCCCACCGTGACCGTGCGTGCGGCGCTCATGCGCGCTCCTCCTGACCCTTGGCCGGCGCGGCGACGGGTGACGCGGACTCATGCTGAACGCCGATCAGGTCCAGGTAGACGTCCTCGAGGCTGGGGTGGGTCACCTCAAGACGCTCTATCTCGCCGTCATGGCGCGCGAGCAGGCCGCGCAAGAAGGCCGTGGGGGTCTCCGTGTGCTCGGCGTGCGTCGTGGTGCCTTCGCGCCACGACACGCGTGCACCGCTGGCGCGCCGGCGCAGGCCCTCGGGCGTGTCAAGCGCGACCAGGCGGCCGGCGGAGATGATGCCGATCCGGTCGGCAAGGTGGTCGGCCTCGTCCAGGTAGTGCGTCGTCAACACGACCGTCGTCCCGTCTGCGGCGATGGACTCCACCAACGTCCAGAACTGCCGCCTTGCCTCCGGATCGAACCCCGTCGTCGGCTCGTCGAGGAACACCAGCTCAGGGCGACCAATCAGCGCGAGCGCCACATCCAGCCGCCGGCGCTGCCCGCCAGACAGCTCCTGCGGCTTGTCCTCCGCCTTCTGGGTGAGCCCAACGGCCTCGAGCATCTCGTCCACGTCCCTGGGTGCGCTGTAGAGCCGACCGGCATGGTCGAGCGCCTCCCGTGCGGTGAGGAACGAACGCGGGGACGTGGACTGGAGCATCACACCTACACGTTCGCGCCACGAGCGCGTCGCCATGACGGGGTCAATGCCCAGGACGGATACGTCGCCTCCATCGCGGCCGCGGAAGCCCTCAAGGATTTCGACAGTCGTTGACTTGCCCGCGCCGTTTGGCCCAAGGAGCGCGAAGATTTCGCCGCGCTTGATGGTCAGGTCGAGCTCGTCCACCGCTCGTACCCCGCCGTAGGACTTGACCAGGCCGGAGACCTCAATAGCCGCATCTGTCATGGGCACGAGGCTAATGCGCCGCGCCCGCTGTCACAGCATCCGCCCGGGTGAAGGGCATCGGACCTCAGCGCGCGAGCGGGCGTGACGCGCGACCGCACCCCTGCCTATATGCGCCGAGGGCGGCCCCCACCGGGAGCCGCCCTCGTGACTGAAGTGAAGCGAACTTACTGCGCGTCGGCCAGTAGCGACTGGATGCGGCCCACGCCCTCGGCGAGGTCGGCGTCGGCCAGCGCGTAGCTCAGGCGCAGGTAGCCGGAGGGGCCAAATGCCTCGCCGGGCACTACGGCGACCTCGGCCTCGTCGAGGATCACTGCGGCCAGGTCGATCGAGGACGTGATCTCGCGCCCGCGGAGCGTGCGACCCATCCACCCCTCCACCGAGGGGTACGCGTAGAAGGCGCCCTGCGGGGTCGGGACGGTAAATCCATCGATCTCGCGCAGCATCGACACCATGGTCTGGCGGCGACGGTCGAACGCCTCGCGCATCGCGTACACCTCGTCCAGTGGGCCCGTGAGCGCGGCGATCGCGGCACGCTGAGACACGTTGGCGACGTTGCTCGTCAGGTGGCTTTGGAAGTTGGTGGCGGCCTTGATGACGTCCTGGGGGCCCTGCATCCAGCCCACGCGCCAACCGGTCATGGCAAACGTCTTGGCCACGCCGTTCAGGACAATGGTCGTGTCTGTCAGCTCGGGGACCTCGCGCAGGATGGGCGTGAACTGCGCGCCGTCGTACAGCAGGTGCTCGTAGATCTCGTCGGTGATGACCCAGATGCCGTGCTCAAGGGCCCACTCGCCAATCGCCTTGGTCTGCTCAGGCGTGTAGACCGCGCCGGTGGGGTTGGAGGGCGAGCAAAACAGCAGCGCCTTGGTGCGGTCGGTGCGGGCCTGTTCGAGCTGCTCGACCGTCACCAGATAGTTCTGCTCGGCGCCGGCGAAGACCTCAACGGTCGTCGCGCCAGTGAGGCCAATCGCCTCGGGGTACGTGGTCCAGTAGGGCGCCGGAAGGATGACCTCGTCGCCCGGGTCAAGGATCGCGGCGAAGGCCTGGAACACGGCCTGCTTGCCGCCGTTGGTCACTAGCACGCTTGCCGGGTCAATCTCGTAGCCCGAGTCGCGCTTGGTTTTGTCCGCGATGGCCTGCTTGAGCTCGGGGAGTCCACCAGCCGGGGTGTACCGGTGGTTCTTGGGGTCACGGGCGGCCTCGACGGCAGCCTCGACGATGTGCTCGGGAGTGGGGAAGTCAGGTTCACCCGCGCCGAAACCGATGACCGGACGGCCGGCGGCCTTAAGGGCCTTGGCCTTGGCGTCGACGGCGAGGGTGGCAGACGGCGCAATGGCGCCGAGGCGGGCAGAGACGCGGCTGGAGGAGGTCATGAGGTCATTGTTCCATGGCGGCGGTATGAGGTCACCCGACTGAACGTCCTGGGTGCTGGGCGTGCGACGGCGTTGCGTCGCCGTCGCGTCTCGTGGGAGTATCACCGCGGCAGTAAGGCCCGGTGAATGAGGTGGCAATCGCGCTTCGCGAGGGCCGATGCAGGGGTCACCTTCTGCACTGCCAGGAGCGAGTTCGCATTTCGGCGGGCGAACACGTACTATTGCAAGTCGGCGATTGACATCCGCCATGATGAGGCGTGCCCACCGCACGTTCCGCATGGCAGGTGTGACGAGCCTGGAGGTCCAACCGCCTCCGAAGGGTAGTGGCGCAATTGGTAGCGCATCGGTCTCCAAAACCGACGGTTGGGGGTTCGAGTCCCTCCTACCCTGCCAACGCGGGAAGCCGCGTGCACAAGAAAGATCCCCAATTCCGAGCAAAGGACTTCCTGGTGAGTGAATCTGCCGTGACGGATTCCGGAGAGAACGACCCGCGGCACGAGTCTCGCGAGGGTCGCAACATCTTCGGTCGCATCGCGCTGTTCGTGCGCCAGGTGATCTCGGAACTCAAGCGAGTGGTGACGCCCTCGCGTGAGGAGTGGATTCAGTACATCTGGATCGTACTGGGGTTCGTCGCCGTGATGATGGTGATCGTGTTCGCGCTGGACGTTGGTTTCGGCTGGCTTTCCTCGATGGTCTTCGGCGGCTAAGGCCGTCCGACGCTAAAGGAGTGATGACAAGTGAGTGACGACAAGCTCGATGCGGTGGAGGACACCGTTCCCGCCGTCGACGAGGCGGAGCTGAGCGACGCACCCGTGGACGCGGTCGTGGAGTCTGACGACGACACTGTCCCCGCCGACGAGCCCGCGGGTGAGGCCCCCGAGGCCGACGCCGTGGAGGTCGAGGAGGAGCCCGCCCCTGTGGCCGACCCCCTCGAAGAGTTCCGCGCCCAGATGCGTATGCAGGAGGGCGACTGGTACGTCGTTCACAGCTACTCGGGGCACGAGAAGCGCGTCAAGCAGTCCATCGAGCACCGCCGCGAGAGCCTGCACCAGGAGGACTCGATCTTCCAGGTCGAGGTTCCCATGGAAGAGGTCGCTGAGATCAAGAACGGCCAGCGCAAGCTGGTGACCCGTGTGCGCATGCCCGGATACGTCCTGGTCCGTATGGACCTCACCGACGAGTCGTGGGGCACTGTGCGCAACACGCCCGGTGTGACCGGCTTTGTTGGCCACGCTCACCAGCCCGTGCCGCTGACCGCGGACGAGGTGTACTCGATGATGGCGACCCCCGAGTCCGTCGATGGCGACATCGATGACTCGCAGCCGGAGTCCGCTAAGCCGCAGATCGAGGTCGACTTCGAGGTCGGCGAGTCGATCACTGTTGTCGACGGGCCGTTCGCGACCCTGCCCGGCACCATCTCCGAGATCTCTGCAGAGTCCCAGAAGCTGCAGGTTCTCGTCTCCATCTTCGGCCGGGAGACCCCGGTCGAGTTGGCGTTCAACCAGGTCACCAAGATCTGATTCGCGCCAGCACATCTGGCGGCGCCAGCCGCCCCAAGCAATAGAAGGACCCGAAACATGGCAGCCCCTAAGAAGAAGGTCGCTGGTCTGATCAAGCTTCAGATCCAGGCCGGCGCCGCAAACCCGGCACCGCCGGTTGGACCCGCATTGGGTCAGCACGGCGTGAACATCATGGAGTTCTGCAAGGCCTACAACGCGGCAACCGAGTCGCAGCGTGGCAATGTGATCCCCGTGGAGATCACGGTCTACGAAGACCGTTCGTTCACGTTCATCACCAAGACCCCTCCCGCCGCTGAGCTGATCAAGAAGGCAGCCGGCGTCCAGAAGGGTTCGGGTGTTCCGCACACGGACAAGGTCGGCTCGATCACCGAGGCGCAGGTTCGTGAGATCGCGGAGCAGAAGATGGCTGATCTCAACGCCAACGACGTCGACGCCGCCGCGAAGATCATCGCCGGCACTGCCCGCTCCATGGGCATCACGGTCTCCTAAGGCCACTTAACTCCAGTGGGAGGGGCCGCGCTGGCCCGCCACCACGACTGCAAAGGAAGAAGCAGATGACCAAGCGCTCCAAGGCTTACCGCGACGCAGCCCAGCTCGTCGACCGCGGCCAGCTCTACACCCCGATCGAGGCCCTGCGCCTCGCTCAGAAGACGTCCTCCAAGACGAACGACTCGACTATCGACGTCGTTTTCAAGTTGGGCGTTGACCCTCGCCACGCGGACCAGGCGGTTCGCTCCACCGTCATCCTGCCCCACGGCACCGGCAAGACCGCTCGGGTCCTGGTCTTCGCCAACGGTGACAAGGCAGAAGCCGCCCGTGAGGCCGGCGCCGACATCGTCGGTGGCGACGAGCTCATCGAGGAGGTGCAGAACGGCCGTCAGGACTTCGACGCCGTTGTTGCTACCCCCGACCTGATGGGCAAGGTTGGTCGCCTGGGTCGCGTGCTCGGCCCCCGTGGCCTCATGCCGAACCCCAAGACCGGCACCGTCACCATGGATGTCACCAAGGCCGTGTCCGACATCAAGGGCGGAAAGATCGAGTTCCGTGTCGACAAGCACGCCAACCTGCACACCGTGCTGGGCAAGGCGTCGTTCGGCGACGAGAAGCTGTTCGAGAACTTCCAGGCCGTCCTGGATGAGGTGCAGCGAGTGAAGCCGTCGGCTTCCAAGGGTCGCTACATCATCAAGACCTCGATCTCTGCAACGCAGGGCCCCGGCATTCCGGTGGACGCCCTCGCCAAGCCTGAGGCGTAGAGCACCGCGTAGCAAACGCTGACGGAAGCCCGGTACCGCGAGGTGCCGGGCTTCCGTGCGTCTAGCGGTGGTCCGCACCGGCCACGTCCTCGCGGCGCTCAGTTTGCGTAGGCGCGAGACTCGACGTACACTTTTCCTTGCCCAAGACCGCCGGTCATCGGAATCAGGAAACTGAAACCGACCGAAGTCCCGCTCAAGCGGAGGCCAGCGTAGGTGAGAGTGAAGATCTCTCGGATGCAGCATCGGCCCCGTGCCAGCGTGCGACACCGAGTATCCCAGCCCCGCCTGCGCGGGGCTTTTTGTTTGTCCGGGACAGGCCGTCTCCGCAAGGAGGCGCCGACGGTCACCCAAAGGAAGGACAAACATGGCGACGCCAGACAAGGTGGCTGCAGTCAAGGAGCTCGCGGACAAGTTCCGTGAGTCCAACGCTGTCATCGTCACCGAGTACCGCGGCCTGTCGGTTCCGCAGCTCGCTGAGCTGCGCGACAAGATCCGTGGCGCCGCGACCTACACGGTTGCGAAGAACACTCTGACGGCGCTCGCGGCTAAGGACGCTGACGTTGAGGGTCTCGACGACCTCTTCGTAGGCCCCACGGCCATTGCATTCATCACCGGTGACCCGGTGGAGGCTGCAAAGGGTCTGAAGGAGTTCGGCAAGGACAACGACGCGCTCGTCATCAAGGGCGGCGTGCTCGAAGGCAAGGCCATCTCCGCTGAGGAGATCAACAAGCTCGCAGACCTCGAGTCCCGCGAAGTGCTGCTCGCGAAGGCGGCGGGTGCCATTCAGGCATCGCTCGTCAACGCTGCATACATGTTCCAGGCACCGCTGTCCAAGGCAGCGCGCGCCGTCGACGCCCTGCGTGCCAAGCAGGAAGACGCGGCCTAACGGCTGCGACCCCCCATCGCAAGAACCTGCAACACACGCAGATAACAGGTAAGGAAACACATCATGGCTAAGCTCACCACCGAAGAGCTCATCGAGCAGTTCAAGGAGCTCTCGCTCATCGAGCTGTCCGAGTTCGTGAAGGCCTTCGAGGAGACCTTCGACGTCACCGCTGCTGCCCCCGCCGCTGTGGCCGTTGCCGGCCCCGCTGCTGGTGGCGACGCTCCCGCCGTCGAGGAGAAGGACGAGTTCGACGTCATCCTCGCCGCCGTTGGCGACAAGAAGATCCAGGTCATCAAGGAGGTGCGCGCGCTCACGTCGCTCGGCCTCGGTGAGGCCAAGGCTCTGGTCGACGAGGCTCCCAAGCCCGTCCTCGAGGGTGCCAAGAAGGAAGACGCCGAGAAGGCCAAGGCGCAGCTCGAGGCTGCTGGCGCCACGGTCGAGCTCAAGTAAGCTCGCTTTCGGTTCGCACAAGCCGGGTCGCCCTTCGGGGCGGCCCGGCTTTTGCCGTGTCCGGCCCATTCTGGGGGCATCGCGGAGGGCCGATGCCGGTGAGAGTCCGGGAGGGGGTACTCTTTTCGCAGGCAACAGAAGTACGGGTACGAGAGCAATGCGGCATCGGCCCGGCGCGGCGACTTGCGCGGCTGGACTTTTTGCGCGCGCCCGAGTAGGCTCTTGCTTTGCGCTGTCTATTGCCCTGCCCTCAGATGCCTACCTGGCGCGCCACCGCTCCGTAGCGGTTTGGCCCCGGGATCCGGTGGAGCCGCGGCTTGTGACACGTGACACGCACGCTCTTCAAAGGGAAGGACCCGCCCTTGGCTGCCTCGCGCACCCCCTCGGCAACAGCAATCGCTAACCGCTCCGCATCACCGCGCATCTCTTTCGCCCAGATCGACGAACCCATCGAGATTCCGAACCTGCTGGGCATTCAGACCGAGAGCTTTGACTGGCTCGTCGGCAACACCTCCTGGAAGGCTCGCGTCGCCGCCGCCAAGAAGGCCGGCCGCAACGACGTCCCCGAGATCGCCGGTCTGGAGGAGGTCTTCGAAGAGATCTCCCCGATCGAAGACTTCGGCGAGACGATGTCGCTGAGCTTCTCCGACCCCTACTTCGAGGAGCCTCGTTACACCCCTGACGAGTGCAAGGAGAAGGACTTCACCTACGCGGCGCAGTTGTTCGTCACCGCGGAGTTCATGAACAACACCACCGGCGAGATCAAGTCGCAGACGGTGTTCATGGGTGACTTCCCCCTTATGACCCCCAAGGGCACGTTCATCGTGAACGGGACTGAGCGCGTAGTCGTGTCGCAGCTCGTGCGTTCGCCCGGCGTGTACTTCGAGCGCACCCCTGACAAGACGTCGGACAAGGACATCTTCACCGCGAAGGTCATTCCTTCGCGTGGCGCATGGCTTGAGTTCGAGATCGACAAGCGCGACGCCGTTGGCGTGCGCGTCGACCGCAAGCGCAAGCAGCCCGTGACCCTGTTCCTCAAGGCGCTGGGCATGACCGCCGAGCAGATCGCCGAGGAGTTCAAGGACTACCCGGCCATGCTCGAGACCCTCGAGAAGGACACGGTCCACACCCAGGAAGAGGCCCTGGTCGACCTGTACCGCAAGCTCCGTCCGGGCGAGCCCCCCACGGTTGAGGCCGGTCAGAACCTGCTCGACAACTTCTACTTCAACGCCAAGCGCTACGACCTTGCGAAGGTCGGCCGCTTCAAGCTGAACAAGAAGCTCAAGGTCGGCAAGGAACTGTCGAACTCGGTCCTCACGATCGACGACATCATCGCGACCGTGAAGTACACCGTGGCGGCACACGCCGGTCACGCCACCTTCGAGGGCGCCGCCGGCACCGTCGAGGTGGAGACCGACGACATCGACCACTTCGGTAACCGCCGCATCCGCGCCGTGGGCGAGCTGGTGCAGAACCAGATCCGCACCGGCCTGTCGCGCATGGAGCGCGTGGTGCGCGAGCGCATGACGACGCAGGACGTCGAGGCCATCACGCCGCAGACCCTGATCAACACGCGCCCGGTTGTCGCTGCGATCCGCGAGTTCTTCGGAACCTCGCAGCTGTCGCAGTTCATGGACCAGAACAACCCGCTGGCCGGCCTGACGAACAAGCGTCGTCTATCTGCGCTGGGCCCCGGTGGTCTGTCCCGTGACCGTGCCGGCATGGAAGTCCGCGACGTTCACCCGTCGCACTACGGCCGCATGTGCCCCATTGAGACCCCTGAAGGACCGAACATTGGTCTGATCGGTGCGCTCGCGTCCTACGGTCGCGTGAACCCGCTGGGCTTCGTGGAGACCCCGTACCGCAAGGTCCTCAAGGGCAAGGTCACCGACAAGGTTGACTACCTGACCGCGGACGACGAGGACCACTTCGTGATCGCCCAGGCCAACGCGCCGCTGGACGAGGACAAGACCTTCGCCGAGGAGCGCGTGTTGGTGCGCTCGAAGGGTGGCGAGGTCGAGTTCGTTCCCCGCGAGGCCGTTGACTACATGGACGTCTCGCCGCGCCAGATGGTGTCGGTCGCGACCGCTCTGATCCCGTTCCTCGAGCACGACGACGCGAACCGCGCCCTCATGGGTGCGAACATGCAGCGTCAGGCAGTGCCGCTGGTGCGTTCGGAGGCCCCGCTCGTCGGAACCGGCATGGAGCGCCGTGCGGCGATCGACGCCGGCGACGTGATCGTGGCGACCAAGCCCGGTGTGGTGACCGAGGTCAGCTCTGACCTCGTGACCATCGCCAACGACGACGGCACCACCGGTTCCTACAAGATCGCGAAGTTCCAGCGTTCGAACCAGGGCACCAGCTACAACCAGCGCGTTCTCGTGGACGAGGGCGACAAGGTCGTTGAGGGCTCCGTCCTCGCCGACGGTCCCGCCACCGACGGTGGCGAGCTCTCGCTCGGTAAGAACCTGCTCGTCGCATTCATGTGCTGGGAAGGCCACAACTACGAGGACGCGATCATCCTGTCGCAGCGCCTCGTCCAGGACGACACCCTCTCCTCGATCCACATCGAGGAGCACGAGGTCGACGCCCGCGACACCAAGCTGGGCCCCGAGGAGATCACTCGCGAGATCCCGAACGCCTCGGAAGAGGTGCTCGCTGACCTCGACGAGCGCGGCATCGTTCGCATCGGTGCCGAGGTCCGCGCCGGTGACATCCTCGTCGGCAAGGTCACGCCCAAGGGTGAGACCGAGCTGACCCCCGAGGAGCGCCTGCTGCGCGCCATCTTCGGTGAGAAGGCCCGCGAGGTTCGCGACACGTCGCTCAAGGTTCCCCACGGTGAGACCGGAACCGTCATCGGTGTCCGCGTGTTCACCGAAGAGGACGGCGACGACCTGCCTGCCGGCGTGAACCAGTTGGTTCGTGTCTACATCGCTCAGCGTCGCAAGATCTCCGAGGGTGACAAGCTCGCCGGCCGTCACGGCAACAAGGGCGTCATCTCGACGATCCTGCCTGTCGAGGACATGCCGTTCCTCGAAGACGGCACGCCGGTCGACGTCATCCTGAACCCCCTCGGTGTTCCCGGTCGTATGAACGTGGGACAGGTCCTCGAGACCCACACCGGATGGGTAGCCAAGAACGGCTGGGATGCATCGGACAACCCCGAGATCGCGGCCAAGCTGCCCAAGGGCGCCCTCAAGTCGGAGCCCGGTACGCCTGTGGCGACGCCGGTGTTCGATGGTCTGGAAGAGTCCACGCTGCTGAACCTGCGCGAGGTCATCAACCCCAACCGTGACGGCGACCGCCTGGTGAACGAGAACGGTAAGGCGCGCCTGTTCGACGGCCGCTCCGGTGAGCCGTTCCCCGAGCCCGTTGCCGTGGGTTACAAGTACATCTTGAAGCTGCACCACCTGGTGGACGACAAGATTCACGCCCGCTCGACCGGTCCGTACTCCATGATCACGCAGCAGCCGCTGGGTGGTAAGGCACAGTTCGGTGGTCAGCGCTTCGGTGAGATGGAGGTGTGGGCCCTTGAGGCGTACGGCGCTGCCTACGCCCTGCAGGAGCTCCTGACCATCAAGTCGGATGACGTGGTGGGTCGTGTGAAGGTCTACGAGGCCATCGTGAAGGGACAGAACATCCCTGACCCAGGTCTGCCGGAGTCTTTCCGAGTCCTCATGAAGGAAATGCAGTCCCTGTGCCTGAACGTCGAGGTCCTGAACGCTGAGGGCCAGGCTGTCGAGATGGGCGAGTCCGAAGAGGACGCCTATCAGGCCGCCGAATCGCTCGGCATCTCCCTGTCCAGCCGCCCGGACGCGTCCAGCGTCGACGAGATCTGAAAGTAGGCGTCTCAATAAATGTTTGACGTGAATGAATTCGCCGACCTGCGTATTGGCTTGGCGACCGCGGAAGAGATCCGCACCTGGTCGCACGGTGAGGTCAAGAAGCCGGAGACCATCAACTACCGCACGCTGAAGCCCGAAAAGGACGGCTTGTTCTGCGAGAAGATCTTTGGACCTACTCGCGACTGGGAGTGCGGTTGCGGTAAGTACAAGCGTGTCCGCTACCGCGGCATCGTGTGTGAGCGCTGTGGCGTCGAGGTGACGCGTTCGCGCGTTCGTCGTGAGCGCATGGGTCACATCGAGCTCGCCGCTCCCGTGACGCACATCTGGTACTTCAAGGGCGTTCCCTCGCGCTTGGGTTACCTGCTGGACCTGGCTCCCAAGGACCTCGAGAAGGTCATCTACTTCGCGGCCTACATGGTCACCGAGGTGGACGAGGAGGCACGTCACCGCGACCTGCCCGAGCTCCGCAACGAGATCGAGAACGAGAAGAAGTACATCGCCAACCAGCGCGACGTGGACATCAACAACCGCGCCGAGAAGCTGGAGAAGGACCTCGCCGAACTTGAGGCCGAGGGTGCCAAGGCCGATGTCAAGCGCAAGGTCAAGGACGGCGCTGAGCGTGAGATGGCGACCCTGCGCAAGCGCGCAGACGCCGAGATCGAGCGTCTCGACAACGTCTTCGACCGCTTCCAGAACCTCAAAGTCCAGGACCTCGAAGGCGACGAGCTGCTGTACCGCGAGCTCTCGCGTCGCTACGGCCCGTACTTCAAGGGTTCGATGGGCGCCGAGGCCATCCAGAAGCGCCTTGAGTCCTTCGATCTCGAGGCTGAGGCCGAGCTGCTGCGCGACATCATCGCCAACGGCAAGGGCCAGCGCAAGACCCGTGCGCTCAAGCGCCTCAAGGTCGTGAACGCATTCCTCACGACCACCAATGCCCCCACGGGCATGGTGCTGGACGCCGTCCCGGTCATCCCGCCGGACCTGCGTCCCATGGTGCAGTTGGACGGTGGCCGCTTCGCGACCTCCGACCTCAACGACCTGTACCGTCGCGTGATCAACCGCAACAACCGCCTCAAGCGCCTGCTTGACCTCGGTGCCCCCGAGATCATCGTGAACAACGAAAAGCGCATGCTGCAGGAGGCTGTTGACGCCCTGTTCGACAACGGCCGTCGCGGCCGTCCGGTCACCGGACCGGGCAACCGCCCGCTCAAGTCGATCTCCGACATGCTGAAGGGTAAGCAGGGACGTTTCCGTCAGAACCTGCTCGGAAAGCGCGTCGACTACTCGGGCCGTTCGGTCATTGTGGTCGGCCCGCGCCTGAAGCTGCACCAGTGTGGTCTGCCCAAGCAGATGGCACTGGAGCTGTTCAAGCCCTTCGTGATGAAGCGCCTGGTTGAGCTCAACCACGCACAGAACATCAAGTCGGCTAAGCGCATGGTCGAGCGTTCGCGCCCCGAGGTGTGGGACGTCCTCGAAGAGGTCATCACCGAGCACCCCGTGCTGCTGAACCGCGCGCCCACCCTGCACCGCCTTGGTATTCAGGCGTTCGAGCCGCAGCTGGTCGAGGGTAAGGCCATCCACCTGCACCCGCTGGTGTGTGGTGCCTTCAACGCCGACTTCGACGGCGACCAGATGGCCGTGCACCTGCCGCTGAGCGCCGAGGCGCAGGCAGAGGCCCGCGTGCTGATGCTGTCGAGCAACAACATCCTGAAGCCCTCGGATGGACGTCCGGTGACCATGCCTTCGCAGGACATGATCATTGGCCTGTACCACCTGTCGCTGCTGAAGGAAGGCGACAAGGGTGAGGGCCAGGCGTTCACGACGACCGCCGAGGCCACGATGGCGTTCGACGCTGGCGAGATCTCGCTGAACGCGCTGATCAAGCTCCGCGTCGACGGCGAGACGGTACCCCCGGTCGACGTCGAACTGCCTGAGGGCCACGTGGAGGGCGAGCCCTTCGTGCTCGAGACCACGCTGGGCCGCGCGCTGTTCAACGAGCTGCTTCCGGTGTCCTACCCGTACGTCAACCGCAACGTTGACAAGAAGGTCCTGGGCGACATCGTGAACACGCTCGCGGAGCGTTACCCCAAGGTCGAGGTTGCCGCCTCGCTGGATGCGCTCAAGTCGGCCGGCTTCCACTGGGCCACGCGCTCGGGTGTGACGATCGGTATTGGCGACGTCGCGATGCCCGCGCAGAAGCAGGACATTCTGGACCGCTACGAGGCTCAGGCTGAGAAGGTTCAGGTCCAGTACGAGACCGGTCTGATCACGGACGACGAGCGCCGCCAGGAGCTCATCGAGATCTGGACCCAGGCCACTAACGAGGTGGACCGCGCCATGCGTGAGTCCTTCCCGAAGTACAACACCGTGCACACCATGGTGGGCTCGGGTGCTCGTGGTAACTGGATGCAGGTGCGTCAGATCGCCGGTATGCGAGGCCTGGTGGCCAACCCGAAGGGTGAGATCATCCCTCGGCCCATCAAGTCGAACTACCGCGAGGGCCTGTCCGTCCTCGAGTACTTCATCGCGACCCACGGTGCTCGTAAGGGCCTGGCCGACACCGCGCTGCGTACCGCCGACTCGGGTTACCTGACCCGTCGTCTGGTGGACGTGTCGCAGGACGTCATCGTCCGTGAGGACGACTGTGGCACCGAGCGCGGTCTGGTCATGCCGATTGTGGAGACCACCGCCGGTGGCGAGGTAGTCAAGCACGAGCGCGTGGAGACCTCCGTCTTCGCTCGTTCGCTCGCGACAGACGTCACCGACCCGGACGGCAACGTGATCGGCAAGGCCGGCGCCGACATCGGCGACGTGCTGATCGACGCGCTCATTGGCCACGGCGTCACTGAGGTGAAGGTCCGCTCCGTGCTCACGTGTGAGTCGGCAGTGGGTACCTGTGCCAAGTGCTACGGCCGTTCACTCGCCACCCGTGAGCTCGTCGACATCGGCGAGGCCGTGGGTATTGTCGCCGCACAGTCGATCGGTGAGCCCGGCACCCAGCTGACGATGCGTACGTTCCACACCGGTGGTGTGGCGTCCGCAGACGACATCACGCAGGGTCTTCCCCGTGTCCAGGAGCTCTTCGAGGCCCGTACCCCCAAGGGTGAGGCCCCGATCTCCGAGGTCGCAGGAAAGCTCAAGGTTGACGACTCGGAGGCCATGCGTCGCCTCGTCATCACCCCCGACAACGGCGATGAGGTCATCGAGTACCCCGTCACCAAGCGTTCGCGCTTGCTGGTTCAGGACGGCGAGCACGTGGAGGTCGGTCAGCAGCTGATCGCCGGTGCCGTCGACCCCAAGTCGGTCCTGCGCATTCTTGGTCCCCGTGCCACCCAGAAGCACCTGGTGGACGAGGTCCAGAACGTGTACCGCTCGCAGGGTGTGGAGATCCACGACAAGCACATCGAGGTCATCGTGCGCCAGATGTTGCGCCGCGTGACGATCCTCGAGGCTGGCGATGCGCCGCTGCTGCCGGGTGAACTGGTGGAGCGTGCTCGCTTCGAGAACGCCAACCGTGAGACCGTGACGAAGGGTGGCAAGCCGGCATCGGCCCGCCCCGAGCTCATGGGTATCACCAAGGCGTCGCTCGCGACCGAGTCGTGGCTGTCGGCCGCATCGTTCCAGGAGACCACTCGCGTGCTCACCGAGGCTGCGTTGTCGGGCAAGTCTGACCCGCTGCTGGGCCTCAAGGAGAACGTCATTCTCGGTAAGCTCATCCCCGCCGGTACCGGTCTGCACCAGTACCGCACGGCGACGGTCGAGCCCACCGAGGAGGCCAAGAACAACCTGTTCCCGACCTTCGGGTACGAGGAGTGGGATGGCCAGTTCTTCTCCGAGGGCACCGGCGAGGCCGTGCCGCTGGAGGAGTTCGAACTCCCGCGCGACTAATCTCTGCTGAGGTTCACAAAGCCCGGTTCCGCCATGTGCGGGACCGGGCTTTGTGCATCCGGGGCCGATGCCCGGGTTGAGCGGCGCGAGCGGGTGGTACTGACGGCGTTGACGGGGCCGCCGTAGGTGAGAGCCGTGACGGCGGTGCGGGCGGGTGGCGCTACCCGCAGTCGCCTTCGTGGACGCGGCGCGCGGCCTCGTCCGTGGCGTTTGTCATCGCGTACTCGGGGAAGCCATCCATGGTGGATTCCAAGTGGCTACGGTCGGCCCCGAGGTAGGCCACTGCGTAGGAGTTTGTGAGCCCCTCCGTCTCTACCCCGAGCCCCGGCGGGGAGGTGGTGCCGCAGCGCACATCGATGACCTTGTGTGCGAGTTCGTGGGCCACGATGTCCACGAAGCCCTCGAGGTACAGGTAATCGGGATAGGAGGCGTGGGTGGAGTTGAGCATGACCATGCCAGGGTCCAGGGGACAGTAGGCTGCGAGGACGAACTCGCCGTCACCTGGCTGACCGGTCGCGCACAGGCCGTAACGGTCGTATTCGTGCCACCGCAACTCCGACCCGAATGCGTCCGCGAGCGTCGCGGCGGTGGTCACGAATGAGCCGTTCTCGTCGCGTTCGCGAGGCTGGCTCACGGCGAAGGCCTCCGCCGCCGCAAGGTCACGAGAGTCGACGCCGGCTGGCTCGGTCACGCGGACGTCGAGCATGGAGCGCGCACTCGCTGGCGGGATCCCATTGCCGCCGTCAGTGAGGGCGCCGAGTCCTGACCACAACGCGACGGCGATGACCGCGCCTGCGAGGAGGCCGCCCCACCGCCGCAAGGGCTTGCGCGGTGGCTGCGGGTCTGGGTATCCGTATGTGGGGACCGTCGGCTGGCTCCAGCCCTCACCATGCGTGCCCGTGGTGCCGCCCGAGTGCGCCGGCCACGTGTGTTCCGTTGGCGCTGGGGGATATGCGCTGTTCGCCTGCGCGGGGTATGCGCTTCCAGGTGGGAGCGCTGGGGGCTCCTGGCGCTCGCCCGGAGCAGGCATCCACAGGTCCTCCATCGTGAAGTTCCGTGGCGGGTCAAACCGATCCGTCCACTGCTGACCATCCCAGTAGCGACGCTCGCCGTCGTGGATCGTGTGGGTGGGATACCACCCCGCGGGCACGTGGTCCGTCATGATGGCGAGCCGCGGCGGGCGCGGGCCTGGCGAGCGGACGGCAGCGTCATGAGTATTGAGAAGCCTGGTAGGCCAACTGGGCAGCGATCAGACCCTGGTCGCGGGACACAATTTGAGCGCGACCGGGGACGGCGGGCGCCGGCTTCACCTTGCCAATGAGCGCGCCCTCCTCCGGGTTGCCGCTGAGCAGGATGCCGGTGACGCCCAGGTCCGTGAACCGCTGAATGACAGGGTCGTACGCTGCACGCGAGGCTCCACCGGCGCGGCGCGTCAGGACAACGTGTAGCCCCAGGTCCAGGGCCTGTGGGAGCAGCGTCGCCAAGGGGGCGAGCGGGTTGCCCTGAGAGGTAGCGACCAAGTCGTAGTCGTCCACCAGCACAAAGCCCTCCGCGCCCTTCCACCACGATCGTGACCGTAGCTGTTCGGGCGTGACGTCCTTGCCCGGCACGCGGGTGCCAAAGAAGTCGACGAGTTCCTGCACCCCCGCGGTCGCCTCGTCGTGGGTCGACAGGCTTGCCATGACGTACTCGCTGGGGAGGTCTCCCAGCAGTGAACGGCGGTAGTCGATCGTGAAGATCTTGGCCTCGTGCGGGGCAAACAGGCGCGTGATCTCTTGCGCGTACGCGCGTAGGAACGACGTCTTGCCCGAGCCGGCGTCGCCGTACAGGAACAGGTGCGGTTCGCTCATCACGTTTACGCCGAATGGAGCCAGGCCTGCCTCGTCGATACCCAGGAGCAGGCGCTTGTCGTCCGGTTGCACCAGTTCGCGGACCTGCGTGAGCGTGATGCGTTCCGGCAGCAGGCGCAGGTTGGGGCCGGCAGGACCACGGTAGGCCTGCGTGGTCTTGCTGATGAGGTCAGCGATGCCATCAGAAAGCGATTCCGCATCGCTCGAGCCGTCCACGCGCGGCAGGGCGGTGAGCATCTGGAGACGCGTGGGCGCCAAGCCGCGACCCGGTGCGTTGGTCGTGACGTTCACCGCGGCCTTGCGGTCCACCTCGGAGTCAGAGGGATCACCTAGACGCAGCTCAATGCGCGTTCCCAGCAGGTCCTTGATGTTCATGCGCACCTCCATCCACCGGGAGGCCGTGATGATCACGTGGATGCCGAACGTCAGTCCACGCGCGGCGATGGCCTGAATCTGGGCCTCGATGGCCTCGAAGTCCGCGCGCACGGTTCCCCAGCCATCGATGACGAGGAACACGTCGCCGTAGCCGTCGTTGGCGGTTCCAGCGGCGCGGCGCTGACGGTAGGTCTCGATCGAGTCGATTCCCTGGTCGCGGAAGTACTGCTCGCGGGCGTTGAGGATGCCGGAGACCTCGGAGACGGCGCGACGCACCACTTCCGGCTCGGATCGCGTGGCGACACCCGCGATGTGGGGCAGGTCGCGCATGCCCACAAAAGTGCCGCCACCAAAGTCCAGGACGTAAAACTGGACCTCTTGCGGCGTGTGTGTGAGGGCCAGCGCGGCCACGGTGGTGCGGGCCAGCGTGGATTTACCTGACAGCGGTCCGCCAACGATGGCCATGTGGCCGGCAGCGCCGCCGAGCGAGACTGTGAGGCTTTCGCGGCGCTGCTCGAGTGGGACGTCCACAATTCCCAACGGCACGGTGAGCGTTCCGGCCGCGCGCCACTGGCGGGACACCAGACCCATCTCCGGGTCCACCGCGAGGTCCGGCATGAGTTGGTCGAGAGTCGCGGGGATGTCCAGGGGCGGCAGCCACACCTGGTGGGCAGCGGGGCCGTGGCCGGCCATACGGCTGACCGCGAGATCGAACGTGGATCGCTTCTCCGCGGGGCCGCTGTCGAGCAACGGTGCGGGCTGGTCCTCGTCCGTCTCGACGGGTTCTTCCGCAGTCACGGCTGCGGCGGTGAATGCGGTGATCTTGGCGCGCTGGCGTGCGGGTCCGGTGCCGTCTGCGGCGGCGACCGTGCGGCGGGGAGGCGGCCCTGACACGTAGGCGGCACGGAACTGCGTCATGGTCTCGGTGTCCGCCTTGAGGTAACCCACACCGGGCTGCTGGGGCAGCGTGTAGGCGTCCGGCACGCCCAAGATGGAGCGGGACTCGGCGGCGGAGAAGGTGCGCAGACCAATGCGGTAAGACAAGAAGGTGTCGAGCCCGCGGAGCTTGCCTTCCTCGAGGCGCTGGGATGCCAGCAGGAGGTGGACCTGCAGCGAGCGGCCCACGCGGCCGATGTTGATAAAAGTCTCGATGAACTCGGGCTTCGCGGCGAGCAGCTCGGAGAACTCGTCGGCAACGATGAGCAACGCAGGCAGCGGTTCCAAGTCAGTGCGACCAGACTTGCGCGCCTTCTCGTATTCGGTGACGTTGACGAAGTTGCCGGCCTTACGGAGCAGTTCCTGGCGGCGGGTCACCTCGCCGGTGAGGGCGTCCTGGAAGCGGTCCACGAGAGCGATCTCGTCGGCGAGGTTCGTGATGACGGCGGAGACGTGCGGCATGTCAGCCATGCCGGCGAAGGTGGCTCCACCCTTGAAGTCCACGAGCACAAAGTTCAGTTGTTCGGGCGAGTGCGTCATGGCGAGCGCGAGCACCATGGTGCGCAGCACTTCCGACTTTCCAGAACCCGTCGCTCCGATCATCACACCGTGCGGGCCCATGCCCTGCTGCGCCGATTCCTTGATGTCGAGCACCATGGGGGCGCCGGTGGTGGTCTGCCCAATGGGCACGCGCAGCCGGTCGCGCTCGGGGCGCGGTTGCCACACGTGAGAGAAGTCGATGTCGCGCACGTCTGGCAGCCCCAGCAACTCGACCAGTTCGCGCTGCTCGGTGGACGTCCTGGCACCCTCATCGCCCTCGTCGGCTGGCCCGTCGTACAGGGGCAGCAGCCGCCGCGCCGTGGCCTCCGCCTCCGCAATCGACAGCGTGTCTGCCACCGCGCCGAAGGAGGGCGCCTGGGTGGAAATGACCTCCACGGCGGTCGCGTCGTCGGCCTGATCCAGTGCCAACCGGAGCGTCGCCCGGCCCTGGAGCTCGCCCCAACTGGCCGGAATGTCGAGCACGGTGACACCTTGCACGCCCTGGCGCGCCAGCAGCGTCGATTCGCCCTGCAGTCGTAATCCGTCCGTCACAAGGATGATGTGGGGCAGGGGGCCATCGCCCGGGGTGAAGTGTGCACGTGCCGCAACGTCGCTGGGCAGCATGGCTTCGAGCGCACGGAGGTCGCTGCCGATCATCCGCGCCGCGCCTAGCCCGTCGGTCGCGTGGGGGGAGTGGCAGTGCGGGAGCCACTTGGCCCACTCCCACTGATCGAGCACGGCGGGGTCAGCGGCGATGACGATGCGCACGTCATTGGGGTGGTGCAATGTCGCGATGGACGCCACCATGGCACGCGCGAGCGACCGGGCCGGATACTCAGCGCCGGTGACCTCGACGCGCGCGTAGTCGCGCAGTGGAACGGAGCACGGCAGCCGGTGCTGCACCTCGTGAGTGAGCATGAAGCGGTGCGCCGCGGATGCGGAAACGGGATCGAGTTGAGCGAGCGCGGGCAGTTCCGGCGGCTGCATCTCCAAGCACAGCGGCTGGTCGTTGCGTCCTACCCGGGTGTGGAGAAAGTCCCCGTCTGACACCGAGCGTTCCCACACGCGCGTGCGCTCCTCCGCCAAGAATGGCAGGGCTGTGGGGGCGGGGTGAATCCAGTTTGCTGCGCGGCGTTGCTGCTTGGCCGCGGTGCGCACGGTGGTGCGCAGGTCGCTCAAATAGGCCAGGTACTCGCGCCGTGAGGTGAGGAGCTGGGCGTTGCGCTGTGCTCGCTGGCGCCATCCGTTCACGGCGACAAATCCGAGCGCAGACAGCAGGAACATTCCGCCCGTGAGGTAGCCCGCGGGGCCAGGCCTCGTCATCGAGATCATGACGATGGCACCCACCGAGCCCAGCATCGGCAGCATCGACGCCAGCATGCCAGAGGCGCCGTCCGAAGGCTCGAGCTCTGGGGGCGCTTGGATGGGCAGAGTGCCCGTGGGAACGCGGGGCGGAGCGAGGCGGGGGCCAGTCACGAGTTCTCCTTCTCCGATGCACTCATCAGCATCGCGATGGTGAAGATGCGGTCGCCAATGCGGACCCGATCGCCGTCTGGCACCTCGGTGCGTTCGCCAGGCGTGAGCGGGCGAGTCGTGTGGTCGCTGACGAGGGCCGAGCCATTGGTCGAGCCGCCATCGATGACCCAGGTGCGACCGCGCGAATGCTCAAGGCGCAGGTGGGTGCGTGAGACGGACCCCGCGGGGTCCTCGACGGCCACGACGTGGTCGGTGGGTTCGGTCGGCGAAGGTTTGCGACCCAGGTTGACCGCGCAGGGGACGGTGACTTGCGCGCGTTGGCCGGTGTCGAACGTGAGGAGCAGCGAGTGCGTTTCAGCGACCGCAGGGGCGGGCGGCTGCACGGGCGTCTGCACGGGCTCGGCGGGGCTGGACGGCGCAGTGACACCGGACGGCTCAGTGCCACCGGACGACGCAGTGGCCCCCGACGGCGCAGTGACACCGGAGGGCTGAGCGGCACTCGAAGGCTCAGCGGGACTGACGCGCTGGGGTGCGGCCGATGCTGCGGCGACGACGGGGGCTGCGGCCTGGGGCGGCGCGGGTGGCGCTGGCGCGGGCTGCGGCGCCCCGGTGGGTGACGCGAGGCCAGGGGGGAGGGCCGATGTCCCGGTCGCCGTCACGGGCGCACTAGGCGTGTGGGAGGGCGTGGGTGTAGCCGCCATCGCGGGGATGGGTGACGGTGCGGTCCGCAAGGGAGTGACGGTAGCGGTGGGGGCGCCGTGCGCGGGGTCGACCGTGGCGGCAGACACGGCGGGAGGCGTCGGAGTGGGGCGGTTCCCCCGCGGACTGGTGGCTGTCACGGTACGTGCGAGCGCGTCGGCCCAGCTCCGTCGTTGGGCAGTCGCGTCCCAGGCGCTAGACGCCGCCACTACCCAAGCACCCACGACGGCGACAATGAGGCCGGCTGAGGTGACGGTTCCGCGGACGAACGCCCTGGTCGCGCCAGGAGAGTAGGGGCCGTCGTCGCGTGCCACGCGCAGGCCCACAAGCGCGCTTCCGAGGGTGAGTCCGCGGCGGGCCTGCCACACCCACTGGAACGCCACGACGTCGATGAGCGCGACGGCGCCCAGGATCCACGAGTGTGTCAACACGGTCACGAGCGCAGTCACGCCGGCGGCGGCGACAACGTCGATCGACCAGGCAGCCACGCGCGCGCCCGTGCCCGCAGGGTAGGCCGCAAACCTAGGGCCCAGGTTGCCGCGCGGTGGGGTCGACGACGTGGCGGCTCCCGCCTCGCGCGAGGGACCGGGCACCTGGCCTGAAGGCGACGGCCGTGGCGCGGCGGTCGTTACTACCGGCGCGCCAGCCGTGGCGGGTGCAGCAGCAACCGGAGCAGTGGCGGGCACGCGCTGCGCCGTGCCGCACCAAATGCAGCGTGCAGCCGCTGGCTGGGTGGGCTGCCCGCACGTGGGACAGGGAATCGTGGTGGCGGGAGGAGTCGTCATGAGGACACCATGGTTCGCACTAGCTGGATCATGTTCGCGCCTAGGAGTGCGGTCGGAAGGGCAATCGCGATGCACATCGCCTCGATGCCGTCGGCGAGCCGGGACCACCGAAGCCACCGCGTGCCCCGAGAAATCGGCACGATCAACGCGATCGATAGGACCGCGACTGCGAGCAAAATCCCGACCACCACGAGCGCGTTGAGGTCGGCGGTCACCGCCGCCAGCGTGAGCGAGGCGCCGATCACCAGGGACACCGCGCGCAGAATCCACCGGAGCACAGGCGTGGCGATCCGCCGGGCCGCGAGGCCAAAGGCCGCGAGCGTCGAGACATACGCCACGAGCGCCCCGATGCTCGCCACCGACCACGGTCCGTTCAACGCGGACAGTCCCAAGGGCGCGGCGAGTGCAGTGAGGACGGCAGCGGCAGTCGTACCACCTACGTACCGTGCCTCGGACTCGTCGAGATATGCGCCCACACCGTCCGCGTTCAATTCACCAGGGTCAGCCGGCACCGCGCCACGGACCGTCCACCGGTGCGACATGAAGTGCTCGTAGTTGATGAAGTGCCCCTCCGGCACGTTGATCACCGTGGCCGGCACAATCCTGAGGGCGAGGGTCCCGAGCCCCATCGTGACAAGCGCAGGCGTGGCCACGGGCCAGCCCCACAGCGCGGGGAGGGCCCACACCACGGACGTCATCACCAGCACGATGGCCACCGAGGACGCCAGCGCGCGCAAATACCGATGGTGCGCGGCAATCGCGGCGACGATGCACACCAATGTCATGGCGATCAGACCGGCGCTCGCGGCCACGAGCGCTCCTTGGACAACCGCAGGGGTAATCACCGCGGCTGCAGCGAAACTGAGCGTCAACGGGGCAATGAGGCCCGCGGAAGCACGGGAGAGTTGAGTCGGGGCGCGCACGCTCCATAGCGCGGCCAGCGCGATCGCGACCGTGGCGGACGCTGCTGCGCACCACAGTCGCGCCGAGTCACCGAGCAAGGTCGAGGACTGGGTGAGGGCGACCAGCGCAGCCAGTGCTACAGCGATGCCGCCAAGCGCAATGCCCCACGGAAGTCCGGACGGGGCAGTGGAATCGCCAGCGCCACCGCGAACCCGGCGCTCGTGGGATTGCGAGATGAGCGTGACCAGCGCGCCATCGGCCAAATCACCTACGGGAGCGGTCGCGCCGTACTCAGTTCCGTCGATGCCGACAATCCGGTCAGTGCCAGGTGTGAAGGGCAGCCCCAGGCTCTCGGTGAGCTGCGCGAACGTGGTCGCCTCGGCGACATCGACGTCAACGCGCCCACTGTCGTGGAGCACCACAATGCGGCGATGAAGGCCCGTTGCCGTCATCAGTGCCCCCTCCCAGTGGTGGTCCCCGTCACCAGCAGTGCTGACAATACCGCCGCGGCCCGCTCTGGCGGAACACGCGCCGCGAGATTGCCTCGCCTGCGCATTGCGTCACTCGTCGCGGTCGCGAAGGTTGTCCCGACTCCCGGCCCGCGCGGCCGGCGGTAGTGGAGCTGTGTCCCCGTCATCGGTGATCTTTGGCGCAATGAGGCCTCCCGAGCGCGGGCCCGACTTCTTTCCTGACGCCCCTGCGCCGCCGCCCATGGGAGCGCCGCCCACCATGCCGCCGCGGGCCCCCGCGTTGGCGCCGCCCGCGGCGGCGCTCGTGCCCGACCCGGAGCCGGTGGCCGAGGCGCCCGTGCCGAGGCCACCCGAACGTTGGCCAGCCAGGCCACCCGTTCCGGCGGAGCCCCGCAAGGAGGTTCCGCCGGCATCGGCCCCCATGCGTCCCAGGATTCCGCCTCGGCCTGTGAGCCCCGAGGCCCCCTGCGCGCCGTGAGGTGACGAGCCCAGTCCGGCGGTGCCCGCTCGGACTGCCGCAGCGCTGCCGGCCGCGCCGAGGCCCATCAGGCCTGATGTGAGGCCGCCGTTGCCGTGCCCGGACGTGCCCGCTCCCGAATATCCGGCTCCGCCCGCACCGGTGCCGGGGTAGCCCGTGCCGCCGCCAACGCCGTACCCGGCCGCGCCCGAGTCCACGGAGTAGTCGGGGTCGTCGCTATCGGTGCCGCCTGGCCGGTAGCCCGCATCGCCGCCGCCATTGGCATCATCCTGATAGGCGGATTCGTCGT
The DNA here is from genome assembly GCF_000975155.1 of Demequina globuliformis. Classification (GTDB taxonomy): domain Bacteria; phylum Actinomycetota; class Actinomycetes; order Actinomycetales; family Demequinaceae; genus Demequina; species Demequina globuliformis. Next base: position 736,936 of record NZ_BBRG01000001.1, on the reverse strand, counting down.
AGCCAGGCCCGTCTCCCGAGGTGTGGTTCCCGGAATCCGGGGACGTCACGTCCCACACGGGGCTGGTGTTGCCGTTCGCGTTGCTCGCCGAGCTCAGCGCGGAGGCCGTGGGTGTATATGAGCCGACGCCGCTCAGGCGTGAGGCCGTTCCGTCGCCGCCGGTGCGCTCCTCGAAACGCACGGGCGAGGGGGCCGACGGTGGCGTGGGAGCACTGGGAAGTGAGGCGGGGCTCGGGACGGACAGTGTGGTCGGCTTCTCCCGCGCGTCGATCCCGTTGAGGACCTGCCGCGGAGCCTGAAGCTGGGCCTGCAACTTTTCGACGGCCTCCCGTGCCGCATCCTCGCGCGAGTTCACGAAGACGTCCTCGAGGTAGTTCAGGCCGCTGCCAACCGCGATGGTGCCGATCGATGGGATGCGCACCAGGGCGTCGCCGGCGTCCGCCGCGGTGTCGATGGTGTCGCGCATCCACTCGGGAACCCAGCTGGAGGGCAACGACGCATACGCTTGGCGTGCCTGGTTCACCGCCTCATTGGCGTTGGGCAGGGCAAAGCGGGCCCGCCGCGTGGACAGTTCGATGGCGGTGCACTCGGCGGTGAGTTCCTCGATCGCGGCGCGGGCGGCCTCCGCCGAGGGCCCGGTCCACGCCGGCGACCGCCGCAGCGCCGTCAGGCGCTCGCGCACTTCCAACATTGCGAGTTCGAGCTTGAGCAAATAAGGCCCGTCAAAGTCCTCGGAGGATGCGGCCAGATCCTGAAGCTGGTCTTCGAAGTGGCCCATGGCTAGGTGCTCCTTCTGTTGCGGGTGGCGACCACGACAATCACGGCGATGGCGACGACCAGCGCGACGACCCCGGCGACGATGACCCAGACGATCGTCGGAACACCGCCCTCGCTGTCCGGGGCGGGTGGGGTATCCGTGGCCCCGTCAGAGGCACTGGCGCTGGGATCGGGGGAGGCCGTCACCGTGGTGTCCGCATTTCCCGCCGCGGCGATCTCAGCCGCCGACGGACCTCCGATGTCGTCATTGGTGATGGAGGTGTCGACGAAGGGATTGACGTCGTCGTACGCGGTGGCGTCGTCGGCGAGGAGGGAGATCGTGTCGAGATACCCGTAGCCAAACATGCCGGTCTCATCGAAGACAGGCTCGTGAGGCGCGTCGGTACCGGTGTTGTGAATGAGGAGTTGGAGGATCTGGTGGGGCGTCGCCTCGGGGTTGGCTTGCATCGCGAGCGCAAGATTCCCGGCGAGGATAGGTGTAGCCAACGACGTGCCCGTTGCGGTGCCCTGTTGATCCCAGTTCTCCCCACCAATGTTGAGCACGTCGATGCCCGGCGCGGCGATGTCAGTCTCGAAACCGATCATCCAGTCCGCCCAGGTGTCATCCAAAGCCTCTTCCCGGCTGTCGTACTGGTCCGCATTCCTGAGTTGCGGATACCCGTCCGCGGCGACGGAGGTCACGCCCACCACGCCATTGGCTTTGCTCAGGCCCTGCGATGCGTCCTCGGCACCGGCATTCCTGACCGAGTTCGCGAACAGGACGCCGTGACGCTGCATGAGGGCGAGAATCTCCTCGGTGGCTTGGCCCGTTCCGTACCCCATCGACACCGACACGATGTCGGCGCCATCGGCGAAGGCTTGGAGAAGTGCGTTGTCCACGGCGTTTCCAAGGTCGTCGGCGAAGGAGAGGTCCTCGTCGTCGTCCTGGGATGGTCGGTACTGCGCCGGCACCGAGGCGTAACACGGGTCATCGATGCCGCTGCCGACCCCGTAGAACCGCACGTGAGCGCCGGGGGCGATGCCGAGGATCCCCTCAGTACCGCCCGGGCCGGCGCCCGTGCCTGCGATCATCGCAGTAACGTTCGTGCCGTGGTCAGCGAGCGGCCACTCGTCAGTCACTACGGAACCAAGCGATTCACCGTCCGCGCCGTGGCAAAAGTTTTCCTCGTGCACCGTCACATTGGCGCCCTCGAGAGGGGGTGCGTCCGGATTGATGTAGTCGTCGATGACCGCGATCGTGACGCCTGAGCCATCGATGCCTTGGTCATGAAACCGCTCGATCTCATACACGTCGATGTACCACTGGCCGTCGTCCACCACATCCGCGGCGGCCGGCATCGTGGAGGACAGGACAAGCACCGCGACGCCCGCGGCGGTGGCCGCCACTCGGGAAGCTCTACGCATCGGCCACCCCTGCGGAACCCCGGGCGGCCGAGCGTGGCTGCGACGGGGCGGCCTGTGTCCGTGGTGCGGGTGACGTGGGTGCAGCGACGGCATCGCGTAGTGAGTCCGCGCTCGCGGCGGCGGCGTCGTCGACTCCCGCCAAGTCGCGGACAGCGGCGCTGGAGTTGGACACCAACATGTGCACTCGCTGTTCGAGTACCGCTGTGCGAGATGCAAGCCGTTGGAGGGCACCAGTTGCATCACGCCGGAAGTCAGCGACGACCTGTGCGCTGGGTCCGTCGAGTGTTTCGACCCTGGCGGCGGATGGTGCCTGCTCAATTTCGGCGCGCACGTGTGTGAGGAGGCTGACGATCTCGTCTACCTGCAGTGAAATCTCGTTGCGGGCGGTCACGGCGCACCTTTCACAGGGATGGTGTGGACAGCAAACGAGGGCCGGCCCCTGGGGGCCGGCCCTCGTTCACGGAGGTCTTAGCTAAAGCGCTTCGCGGCGTTGTTGTCGGTGTTGACGTAGCCGGAGGAGATTTCCTCGGTCTTGTTGGCGATCTGAGCCAGCAGCTGCTGCAGCTCGGCCAGCGACTTGTTCCAGCGCAGCTGGGCCTGGTCGTAGGCGACCTGGGCCTCACCGGACCAGCCGGCACGCAGCTTGGCGACGTCGGAGTCGAGCTTCTCCAGCGAGCCGCGGATCTCGTTGGCGCCGGTACGGATCTGGCCGGCGAGAGCATTGACCTGCTCGGGGCGGACACTCATTGATTCCATGGTGGTCTCCTAAAAGTCTGTCGTGGGGGAACGGCCGCTTAGCCGTTCATCCCGCCGGCGAGGTTGGCGATGGTGGCCTGGTGCGACTCTTCCGAGGCGATCTGGTCGCGCTCGGTGCCACGCAGGGCCTCCTCAAGGGTGGTGAGGACGTCGTTGAGCTTGCGGGTCTCGCCATCCCAGCGCGACATGAGGCCGGTGAAGGACGTGGCGGCAGCGCCGGTCCAGAAGCCGCGCAGCTGGTCGATCTCGCCGCGAACCCTCGCGATGTGACGGTTGATGTCGGTGTGCGCGGTGTTGACCGCGTCGGCGCCGGCCTTGAGGGCGCCTTCCTGTGAAGCGACTTCGAAAGCCATGTCAAGCTCCCCTTCGATGGTGGAGGGGGCGGTTGGCCTAGAGTCCGGAACAGGACCTGGGTGTCTGCGCATGGTGCCCCCGGTACTCACGCTGACGCGCTCACGCTAGCAGAGGCTACTAGCGGTCGCAATGGAAACGAGCGGTGGCGCTGGCTCGTGGGTGTTGCCCCGAACAGTGCGCGCGCTACACTCCCCACGGACGCCCGTGCGCATCGGCCGCGGGGGGTTTCCCGGGGGAGAGGACGCACGTGAGCACACCTGCTACCAGCACTAGCACCGTGGTGCGCGTCTCCGTGCTGAGCGACGACCGGCGGCTCGACATCGCCATCCCAGGCGCCGTGCCGCTCGTCGAGGTGATCCCCGGCTTTGCCCGCAACCTTGGTTCGCTCGACCCCACTTTGGTCCACGGCGGCTATGCACTGCGGCGGGCCGACGGCTCGCCCCTGGATTCCAGCCTTTCCGCCACCGCCCAGTCCATCCACGACGGTGACGTTTTGACGTTGGTGCGTGGAGAGCTCCTGGTCGAACCCAAGGTGTACGACGACATCACCGAGGCGGTCCTCGACGCGACATCTGACCACCACCACACGTGGACGGGCACGGACAGCGCGCGTACCGCGCTCGCGGTCGCGCTGTCATTCCTGGCGCTGTGCGCTGTTGTGCTGCTGTCGATGGGGCGGCCAAGCGCGGTGGGCGCGTTGATTGCGGCGGGTGGCGCTGCAGTACTCATTGCGGCAGCTGCCGTCCTGGACCGTATGGACCAGCCTGAATCTGGGCGTGGGCTCGCGCTAGCGGCCGCGCTCTACGCGGCGCTCGCGGGTTTCCTCATCGGTCCCGAGGGTTCCGTGTGGGGGTGGCCCCTTGCCTTCGCGGGCGCAGGTGCGGCGGCGGCCGGTGGGCTCGCGCTCGTGCTGACGCGGCGTCATCACTTTGTGCCTCTTGCGGCCGTGACGGCAGGTGTGGTCGCCGGAGTTCCCGCGCTCATCAGCGGCCTCGAGCCCGCGTGGCAGACCGCGGCGTGGGTCGTCGTGATGGCAGTCGGCGGAGCCCTCGGCAATCTGCTTCCGTGGCTCGCGTTCTCCTCCGCACGCATCCCCGCGCTTTCTTTCGCCAACGAGCAGGACATCTTTGCTGATCCCGCGCCCATTGAGGCCGATGCTGTGAAGGCGCGCGCACGCGCGGGCGGTCAAGTACTGCAGGCTCTCCGCCTGGGACTGGGCGTCGTGCTGCTTCTCGCGACGCCGCTGGTGGCGAGTGCGTCTACCTTCGGCGCCGTCCTCGCGGCACTGGTCTTTGTCGGAATGATGTTCCAATCCCGCCAGGCCTACGCGCGCTCAGCAGTCATGGTGATCATGGCGATGGGCACTGTGGGGCTTGCGGTGACCGGGCTCACCGTCGCGGTGGCCCAGCCGGACCTGCGGGCAATCATGCTGCCTGTGGTGTTGACCGTGACTGGCGTGCTGGTCGCAGTGGCACTGCTGAATCCGCGCGCGCGCATGCGACTTGCGCGCGTGGCCGACACTGTTGAGGTGCTGATCCTCGCGTCGCTCCTGCCGCTTGGAGTGCTCGCGGCTGGCTGGATCTAGTCCATGGCGACCAAGAAGGACCTCATCGAGGCCCAGACGTTCAGCCGCCGCCGCCTCTTGACGGCCTTTACCTCGGGTGCGCCCGGCGGCAAGGAACTCGAACCCGCGAAACCCCTGCGCGCGGTCATCGCCTCGATCACTCTTGCGGTGATGGTGGTGCTCGTCGGCCTGTTTTACGGCTACTTCAACCAGGGGTTGCCGGATGACTGGGAGTCCAACCGCCTGGTTGTCCTGGAGGACACGGGATCCCGCTTTGTTTCGATGGACGCGACGCTGTACCCCGCACTGAACACGACAAGCGCGCGCCTGCTGATCCCTGCGGACGAGTTCACGGTCGTCGCGACGGACTCGGGAACCGTGGCGGACATTCCGGTGGGGCCCGCGGTGGGCATCGTGGGGGCACCTGACGATGTGCCGGCAGCCCAGAACCTGGTGCCGACCGGGTGGAGTGCGTGCGTGGCTGACGGTGAGACCGCCGTGGCCGTTCCCGGGGCGTCGGGGCTTGACCGTCCGACTGGCGCGGCGCTCGTGACCGTTGATGGCGTGCCGTGGGTGGTGGCGGACCAGGTGCGCTACGCCGTTGACCCCCAGGGGCCCGATGCAGTGCTGCGCGCGGTCGGGCTGGAAGAGGCAGTCGCCGTGCCGGTTGAGAGCCGATGGCTCAATCTCTTCGCTGAGGGCGCCCCGCTTGCACCCCTCGTGATCGACGGCGCGGGTCAGGCCGTGGACGGTACGTCGTTGGTCGTGGGGTCGGTGCTCACGCCCGAGGGATCAGATTCGCTGTTCCTCGTGACCACCAACGGAGAGTTGCGCCCGCTTAGCAGTGTGGAGTTCCAGCTCTACCAACTGGGCACGGGCGCATCCCTGGGGGGTGCGCGCGAAGTCGCGCCGGCGGACATCGCGAACCTCCCCACGGCACCGGTCGACTCCAGTGGTCAGGCGTGGCCGGACGAGGCCTTCACCCCGATCGACCCCACCGCGACGCCCTGTGCGTCGCTCACCCACACCGAGTCCTTCGCGCCCGTGACGACCCTGGCGACCACGGCATCGGCCCCATCAGAGGCCGGGGTGAGTGTCGCCGTGCGTGGCGGAGCCCTGGCGCGCGTGGTGGGTGCTGGCGACCAGGCCGCGAGCACCGTGGCACTGATCGATCAGACCGGCACCGCCTTCCCCATCCCCGGGTCCGACGACGAGATTCTCGCCAGGCTGGGCTACACCGGCGACGATGAAACCCGCGTGCCAAGTGCGTGGTCGCAGTTCTTCCCCGCGGGCCCCGACCTGACCGTCGAGGCCGCCGGGCGCAGCCCAGAATCCGCGATGACGGTCGACGCGGCGCTGCGCGCCTCGGTCGGCTCGAGCGGACGGTGTGAGCCGGGCACAATCGAGTACAGTCCCGAGACCCCGGAGGCGCTGTCCGTGTTGCAGGCCGATGCCGCGGGTGAGGTGGCAACGGGCGCTGGAGTGACCATTGCTGTCGTGGACTCCGGCATTGACGCTGGCAACGCGCACCTGGCCTCCGCAGTCGTCGGTGGGGTCAACCTCGCTGGCGACGACGAGGCCGATGGCTACGTTGACTTCGAGGGCCACGGCACCGCTGTCGCGGGTGCCATGGCCGCCCGCGCGGTCGAGGGATCCGGAGTGGTGGGAGTGGCTCCCGACGCTGATCTCTTGGCGGTCAGGGTGTATCGCGGCACCGACGAGCAATCCATCGAGGCAGGTCACGGGCCCACGGCGACGAAGGTCGCTGCTGGCATCGAGTGGGCCGTTGACAACGGTGCCGACATCATCAACGTGTCACTCAGCGATGAGAGCGACCATCCGGCTGTGCGCGCGGCCGTGCAGCGCGCCACGCAGGCCGGCATCCTCGTGGTGGCTTCTGCCGGTAACGCCACCACCGCGGATGCCCCGACCGACACCGCCCGGTTCCCTGCGGCCTACGACGAGGTCCTCGGAGTTGCGGCCGCCACGACCGCTGGGGTGGTGACGGATGCGTCGATCCATGGCGAGCACGTCGACCTCGCGGCGCCAGGGCAGAACGTCTTGACCTCCGCCACTGGAGCGGGTGACTGTCTTTTCGCCACTGAGCAGCCCCAGACCAGCTTCGCCACGGCCTATGCCGCGGGCGCGGCTGCACTCGTGCGCGAAGAGTATCCAGACGACACCATTGCGCAGACCACATATAGGTTGACGGCGAGCGCCGCTCGCGCGAACCCGGACCACTGGGACGAGGCCGCGGGGTGGGGCATTGTCCAGCCGTATGACGCGCTCGCACTCGTGCCAGGATCCTCACAGCGCGGTCCGGACAACCCTTTCACCCAGACCGCAGCGCAGCCTGTCGCCCCCGGCACGGTTGCGCTGGAGTCGCGCCACGTGCAGTCCCCGCTCGCGGATACGCGCGCGCTCATGGTCGTCGTCGCGGTGGTCGGTGCCACCGCCTTAGCAAGCATGGGTACCGTCCTTGTTATGCGCAGGCGCCGTGACACTGCCGTGGAGTCAGCCCCGAGCCGACCCGGCCTGCTTGATTCGAGGCGGCGCGACGCGACCAAGGTGGTCGAGCCGCCCCCAGAAGGACCGTCTGGCGCGGAGCCGGGGTCTCGCTGACCGGCGCGATCGGCACCGGTTTTCCCTTCACAGGGGTAGCATGGGAGGCGCTCGTCCACGCAGCGGTGAGGCTCCTTAGCACGGCCCCGAGCATTTGGCTTTGACGCGGATGCGCGTGGCGAGTATTGTTGATACTCGTGCCCGCGACGTCGGGCATCTCTGTGTGCCCCGTCGGGAGCACGCAACACAGGAGCGACACGCCCGGGCGCGGGGGTCGCACCGTCATGAGTTTTCGTCCAACGACCAAACGGAGAAGTAGTGCCTACGATTCAGCAGCTGGTTCGGAAGGGCCGGCAAGACAAGCCGGGCAAGTCCAAGACCCCGGCGCTTAAGTCAAGCCCCCAGCGTCGCGGCGTGTGCACGCGCGTCTACACGACGACCCCTAAGAAGCCGAACTCCGCTCTGCGCAAGGTTGCACGTGTGCGCCTGTCCAGCGGCATCGAGGTCACGGCCTACATTCCCGGTGAGGGTCACAACCTGCAGGAGCACTCGATCGTGCTCGTGCGCGGTGGCCGTGTGAAGGACCTCCCCGGTGTCCGCTACAAGATTGTCCGCGGCTCGCTCGACACCCAGGGTGTCAAGGGCCGCCAGCAGGCTCGCAGCCGTTATGGCGCGAAGAGGGAGAAGAAGTAATGCCTCGTAAGGGACCGGCCCCTAAGCGGCCCATCATCAACGACCCCGTCCACGGTGCACCCATCGTCACGCAGCTGATCAACAAGGTCCTGCTCGACGGCAAGAAGTCGACCGCTGAGGCGATCGTCTACGGTGCGCTCGAGGGTGTCGCCGAGAAGTCCGGTCAGGACCCCGTCGTCGTGCTCAAGCGCGCGCTCGAGAACATCCGTCCCGCCCTCGAGGTCCGCAGCCGCCGTGTCGGTGGCGCGACCTACCAGGTCCCGGTTGACGTGCGTCCGTCGCGCTCGACGACGCTCGCGCTGCGCTGGCTCGTCGACTTCTCGCGCGCTCGTCGCGAGAAGACCATGACCGAGCGTCTGATGAACGAGATCCTCGACGCTTCGAACGGCCTTGGTGCCGCTGTGAAGCGCCGTGAGGACATGCACAAGATGGCCGAGTCGAACAAGGCGTTCGCGCACTACCGCTGGTAGTCGCTGACCGCGTTCGACGGAACACACCCAAGGAGAACCACTCGTGGCACAGGACGTGCTCACGGACCTCACGAAGGTCCGCAACATCGGCATCATGGCGCACATCGACGCCGGCAAGACCACCACCACCGAGCGCATCCTGTTCTACACGGGTGTGAACCACAAGATCGGTGAGACTCACGAAGGTGCGTCGACCACTGACTGGATGGAGCAGGAGCAGGAGCGCGGCATCACCATCACCTCCGCCGCGGTGACCTGCTTCTGGGACAAGCACCAGATCAACATCATCGACACCCCGGGTCACGTTGACTTCACCGTTGAGGTGGAGCGCTCGCTCCGCGTGCTCGACGGTGCCGTCGCGGTCTTCGACGCTAAGGAGGGCGTTGAGCCCCAGTCGGAGAACGTGTGGCGCCAGGCTGACAAGTACGACGTCCCCCGCATTTGCTTCGTCAACAAGATGGACAAGCTCGGCGCGGACTTCTACTTCACCATCGAGACCATCATCAAGCGCCTCGGCGCCAAGCCGCTGGTGATCCAGCTGCCCATCGGTGCTGAGAACGATTTTGTCGGCATTGTTGACCTGGTCGAGATGAACGCCAAGGTGTGGCCCGGCGACGCCAAGGGCGACGTGACCATGGGTGCTACCTACGAGACCACCGAGATCCCCGCGGACCTCCAGGACAAGGCCGAGCAGTACCGCGCCGAGCTCCTCGAGGCCGTCGCGGAGTCGGACGAGGCTCTCCTGGAGAAGTACCTCGGCGGCGAAGAGCTCACGGTTGCAGAGATCAAGGCTGCGATCCGCAAGCTGACTGTCGCGTCGGAGATCTACCCGGTCCTGTGTGGCTCGGCGTACAAGAACCGCGGCGTGCAGCCCATGCTTGACGCGGTCATCGACTACCTGCCCGGCCCCGCCGACGTCCCCGCCATCAAGGGTGTCGACGCCAAGGACGAGACCATCGAGATCGAGCGCCACGCTGACGCCGAGGAGCCTTTCGCGGCCCTCGCGTTCAAGGTCGTGTCGCACCCCTTCTTCGGTCGCCTCACCTACGTCCGCGTCTACTCGGGTCACCTCGAGACCGGTGCTCAGGTCATCAACTCGACCAAGGGCAAGAAGGAGCGCATCGGAAAGCTCTTCCAGATGCACGCCAACAAGGAAAACCCTGTCGAGACCATTCAGGCCGGCCACATCTACGCCGTCATTGGTCTGAAGGACACCACCACTGGTGACACGCTGTGCAACCCGGACCACCAGGTTGTGCTCGAGTCGATGACCTTCCCCGAGCCCGTGATCGACGTGGCGATTGAGCCCAAGACCAAGGGTGACCAGGAGAAGCTGTCGACCGCGATCCAGAAGCTCGCTGAGGAAGACCCGACCTTCCGCGTCCGCTTGGACGAGGAGACCGGCCAGACCGTCATCGGCGGTATGGGTGAGCTGCACCTCGACATCCTCGTGGACCGCATGCGTCGCGAGTTCAAGGTGGACGCCAACGTGGGTAAGCCCCAGGTGGCCTACCGCGAGACCATTCGCAAGACGATCGACAAGTACGACTACACCCACAAGAAGCAGACGGGTGGTTCGGGCCAGTTCGCAAAGGTCCAGATCGCGCTCGAGCCGCTTCCGGACGACTCCGAGGTGCAGTACGAGTTTGTCAACGCTGTGACCGGTGGCCGCGTGCCCCGCGAGTACATCCCTTCGGTTGACGCTGGTATCCAGGCGTCGATGGAGCTGGGTATCCAGGCCGGTTACCCGGTCGTGGGCATCAAGGCAACGCTGCTCGACGGTCAGTACCACGACGTCGACTCCTCGGAGATGGCGTTCAAGATCGCCGGTTCGATGGCCTTCAAGGAGGCCGCTCGACTCGCGAAGCCCGTTCTGCTCGAGCCGATGTTCGCCGTTGAGGTGCGCACGCCCGAGGAGTACATGGGTGACGTGATCGGCGACATCAACTCCCGTCGCGGTCAGATTCGCCAGATGTCGGATGCGTCCGGCGTCAAGGTGGTCGACGCGCTGGTGCCGCTGTCGGAGATGTTCGGTTACGTCGGCGACCTGCGGTCCAAGACGTCCGGTCGTGCCGTCTACTCGATGGTGTTCGACAGCTACGCGGAGGTCCCGAAGGCTGTTGCCGACGAGATCATCGCGAAGACCCGGGGCGAGTAACCCCACCGGTTGAAAATAAGAAATAATACGACCAGTAGGGATGGCGCCCCAGATGGCTTCCGGCCAGCGTAAGGCTTAACATCTTTACCCGAGTCTCACTAATTCAGGAGGAACCCCTCATGGCTAAGGCCAAGTTCGAGCGGAAGAAGCCGCACGTCAACATCGGCACCATTGGTCACGTCGACCACGGTAAGACCACGCTGACCGCTGCGATCTCGAAGACGCTGCACGACCTGTACCCCGACCTCAACCCCTTCACGCCTTTCGAGGACATCGACAAGGCTCCTGAGGAGCGCGAGCGCGGCATTACGATCAACATCGCGCACATCGAGTACGAGACCGAGAAGCGTCACTACGCACACGTTGACGCCCCCGGCCACGCCGACTACATCAAGAACATGATTACCGGTGCTGCTCAGATGGACGGCGCGATCCTCGTGGTTGCCGCCACCGACGGCCCCATGGCACAGACCCGTGAGCACGTGCTGCTCGCAAAGCAGGTTGGCGTTCCTTACCTGCTGGTCGCGCTCAACAAGTCCGACATGGTCGACGACGAGGAAATCCTCGACCTCGTCGAGATGGAGGTCCGCGAACTGCTGTCGTCGCAGGGCTTCGACGGCGACAACGCTCCCGTCGTGAAGGTCTCGGCGCTCAAGGCGCTCGAGGGCGACGAGAAGTGGGTTGCTTCGGTCCAGGAGCTCATGAACGCTGTGGACGAGAACGTTCCCGAGCCCGAGCGTGACATGGACAAGCCCTTCCTGATGCCCGTTGAGGACGTCTTCACGATCACCGGTCGTGGAACCGTTGTCACCGGTAAGGTCGAGCGCGGCAAGCTTGCCATCAACTCCGACGTTGAGATCCTCGGTATCCGTGAGCCCCAGAAGACCACGGTCACCGGTATCGAGATGTTCCACAAGCAGATGGACGAGGCGTGGGCCGGCGAGAACTGCGGTCTGCTGCTGCGCGGTACCAAGCGTGAGGACGTCGAGCGTGGACAGGTCATCGTCCAGCCCGGCACCACGACGCCGCACACCAACTTCGAGGGCAAGGTCTACATCCTCAACAAGGATGAGGGTGGCCGCCACAACCCCTTCTACACGAACTACCGTCCGCAGTTCTACATCCGCACCACGGATGTGACCGGCGTCATCTCGCTGCCCGAGGGCACCGAGATGGTCATGCCGGGTGACACCACCGAGATGTCGGTTGAGCTGATCCAGCCCATCGCTCTCGAAGAGGGTCAGGGCTTCGCGATCCGTGAGGGTGGCCGCACCGTCGGTTCAGGCACCGTCACCAAGATCATCAAGTAGTTTGTAGCTACGCTCCGGAAGCGGGGCCTGACTTCGGTCAGGCCCCGCTTCTGCGTGAGGGCCGATGGCCCCGCGCACGTCTGCACCCGGGCTGCCCCGGGGGCGCTGACCCCACGGGCCGGTACTACAGCATCGGCCGCAAGCGCCCGAGTGGCGCGCCGGGGAAAAATCTGGCACAATATCCAGGTTGCCTATTGCAGGCAGCCGCACACCACCAACGACGAGCCGAGTCACTCGGTAAGCGCGCCTGTGCGTCGCAGATATGCGACACGCCCGAGCGCGGGGGTCGGAGGTGGAGACCTTAGTCGTTCGAGAGAAAAGGCAGAACCACGCCATGGCGGGACAGAAGATCCGCATTCGGCTGAAGAGCTATGACCACGAGGTCATCGACTCCTCGGCCCGCAAGATCGTCGAGACGGTCACGCGTGCTGGTGCGTCGGTGGTGGGCCCCGTCCCGCTGCCTACGGAGAAGAACGTGTTCTGTGTGATCCGTTCGCCCCACAAGTACAAGGACTCCCGCGAGCACTTTGAGATGCGCACCCACAAGCGCCTCATCGACATCGTGGACCCGACTCCCAAGGCTGTCGACTCGCTCATGCGTCTCGACCTCCCTGCGGACGTCAACATCGAGATCAAGCTCTAACTCCCCAAAGACAGGAAACCAAGCACCATGACTACGACTTCCAATGCCCAGCGCACCACGCGTGCACTGCTGGGTACGAAGCTGGGCATGACGCAGGTGTGGGACGACGAGGGCCGGGTTGTTCCCGTGACCGTCGTTCAGGTCGACACCAACGTTGTGACCCAGGTGCGCTCCGCGGACAAGGACGGCTACGAAGCTGTCCAGCTCGCGTTCGGCACCGTTGACCCCCGTCGCGTGACGGACCCGCTCAAGGGCCACTTCGAGGCCGCCGGCGTCACGCCGCGCCGCCACGTGGCCGAGGTCCGGACCGCTGACGCTGCCGACTACTCGCTGGGCCAGGAGCTCACCGCTGAGGTGTTCGAGGCAGGCCAGAAGGTCGACGTCACAGGCACCACGAAGGGTAAGGGCACCGCTGGTGTCATGAAGCGCCACGGCTTTGCCGGTGTGGGCGCCTCCCACGGTGCACACCGCAACCACCGCAAGCCCGGTTCGATCGGTGGCGCTTCGACGCCGTCGCGCGTGTTCCGTGGCCTCAAGATGGCCGGTCGCATGGGTAACGCCCGCAAGACCGTCCAGAACCTGACCGTCCACTCGGTCGACGTCGAGAAGGGTCTGCTGCTCGTCAAGGGCGCGGTTCCCGGCAACAAGGGCGGCGTCGTCCTTATTCGCTCTGCCGTGAAGGGTGCGTGACACCATGGCTGATGCTCTGACTGTCGACGTCCGCGACGCCTCTGGCAAGAAGGCCGGCACCGCCGAGCTTCCCGCTGAGGTCTTCGACGTCGTGACCAACGTTCCGTTGATCCACCAGGTTGTGGTGGCACAGCGCGCCGCTGCGCGTCAGGGAACCCACGCCACCAAGACCCGCGGCGAGGTCGCGGGTGGTGGCCGCAAGCCCTACAAGCAGAAGGGAACCGGTCGCGCCCGCCAGGGTTCGATCCGCGCCCCTCAGTTCGCCGGTGGTGGCACCGTTCACGGTCCCCAGCCGCGTGACTACTCGCAGCGCACCCCCAAGAAGATGAAGGCTGCCGCCCTGCGCGGTGCTCTCTCCGACCGCGCTCGCGCTGGCCGCGTGCACGTCCTGAAGAGCCTCGTCGCCGGCGAGACGCCTTCCACCAAGAAGGCCCTCGAGTCGATCTCGAACCTGACCAACGGCCGTAGCGCCCTGGTCGTGCTCGAGCGCACCGACCAGGTCTCGTGGAAGTCGCTGCGTAACGCCGCGTGGATCCACGTCATCGCGGTCGACCAGCTCAACACCTACGACGTGCTGGTGAACGACGACACCGTCTTCACCGCTGGCGCGCTCGAGGCGTTCCTGGCCGGCCCTGCCAAGGGCAAGTCGGCGACCGCCGTCGCCACCGAGTCTGAGGCGGAGGAGACCAAGTGAGCACCGTCAACAAGAACCCCCGTGACATCCTGATCCGTCCCATCGTGTCGGAGAAGAGCTACTCGCTCATGGATGAGGGCAAGTACACCTTCGAGGTCGACCCCCGAGCCAACAAGACCGAGATCAAGATCGCGGTCGAGCAGGTCTTCGGCGTCAAGGTCGTCTCTGTCAACACCATCAACCGCAAGGGCAAGACGCGCCGCACCCGCTACGGGCTCGGCAAGCGTAAGGACGTCAAGCGCGCCATCGTCACCGTCGGTGACGGCGAAGCGCTCGACATCTTCTCGGGCCACGTGGGCTAGGTAAAGGACTCAAGCAACCATGGCTATTCGCAAGCACAAGCCGACGACTCCGGGCCGTCGTGGCTCGTCGGTCGCCGACTTCGTCGAGGTGACGCGGTCGCAGCCCGAGAAGTCGCTGACCCGTCCCCTGCACAAGAAGGGCGGCCGTAACAACACCGGCCGCATCACCACTCGCCACCAGGGCGGTGGCCACAAGCGCGCCTACCGCGTGATCGACTTCCGTCGTCACGACAAGGACGGCGTGCCTGCCACCGTCGCTCACATCGAGTACGACCCCAACCGCACCGCGCGCATCGCCCTCCTGCACTACGCAGATGGCGAGAAGCGCTACATCATCGCTCCGGAGAAGCTGTCCCAGGGCACTGTTGTCGAGGCCGGTCCCGGCGCCGACATCAAGCCTGGCAACAACCTCCCGCTGCGTAACATACCGGTCGGTACGGTCATCCACGCGATTGAGCTCAAGCCCGGCGGCGGCGCCAAGATTGCCCGTTCCGCGGGTGCCTCGGTGCAGCTCGTCGCCAAGGAGGGCCGCTTCGCGCAGCTGCGCATGCCCTCCGGCGAGATCCGCAACGTCGACGCTCGTTGCCGCGCCACCATCGGTGAGGTCGGCAACGCCGAGCAGTCCAACATCAACTGGGGTAAGGCCGGCCGCATGCGCTGGAAGGGCAAGCGCCCGACCGTGCGTGGTGTCGTCATGAACCCGGTCGACCACCCGCACGGTGGTGGTGAGGGCAAGACTTCCGGTGGACGCCACCCGGTCTCGCCGTGGGGTAAGCCTGAGGGCCGCACCCGCAAGCCGGGCAAAGAGTCCGACCAGCTCATCGTCCGCCGCCGTCGTACTGGCAAGAAGCGCTAAGGAGCCTGAAGAATGCCACGCAGTCTCAAGAAGGGCCCCTTCGTCGACGACCACCTGCAGAAGAAGGTGGACGCCCAGAACGATGCGGGTACCAAGAACGTCATCAAGACCTGGTCGCGCCGTAGCGTCATCACGCCGGACTTCCTGGGTCACACCTTTGCCGTGCACGACGGCCGCAAGCACGTCCCGGTGTTCGTCACCGAGTCGATGGTCGGCCACAAGCTGGGCGAGTTCGCTCCCACGCGCACGTTCAAGGGCCACATCAAGGACGACCGCAAGGGCCGCCGCTAAGGCGCCCGGCGAAGGTTAGAGGAGTACAGATGGAAGCCAAGGCGCAGACGCGATACCTTCGCGTGACCGCCCAGAAGGCTCGCCGTGTCGTGAACCTGGTCCGTGGTCAGAACGCCACCGAGGCAATCGCCTCGCTGAAGTTCCAGCCGCAGGCGGTCGCGACCGACGTGCGCAAGCTCATCGAGTCCGCGATCGCCAATGCGCGAGTCAAGGCCGATGCCGCTGGCGAGCGCTTCGACGAGCGTGAGCTCGTCATCAAGGAGATCACCGTTGACGAGGGTCCGACCATGAAGCGCATTCAGCCGCGTGCTCAGGGTCGTGCCAACCGCATCCTCAAGCGCAGCAGCCACCTCACGGTGGTCGTCGCGACGCCCGAGGTTGCCGTGAAGGAAGGGGCCAAGTAATGGGTCAGAAGATCAACCCGCACGGCTACCGCCTGGGAATCACGACCGACCACCGCTCGCGCTGGTTCGCCGACTCGACCAAGGTCGGGGAGCGCTACCGCGACTACGTGGACGAGGACGTCAAGATTCGCAAGCTGATGAGCCAGGGCCTCGAGCGCGCTGGTGTGTCGAAGGTCGAGATCGAGCGCACTCGTGAGCGCGTTCGCGTGGACCTGCACACCGCTCGTCCCGGCATCGTCATCGGTCGCCGTGGCGCCGAGGCCGACAAGCTCCGCTCCAACCTGGAGAAGCTGACCGGCAAGCAGGTGCAGCTCAACATTCTTGAGGTGAAGAACGCCGAGGTCGACGCACAGCTCGTCGCCCAGGGCATCGCCGAGCAGCTCGCGTCCCGCGTGGCCTTCCGCCGCGCGATGCGCAAGGGCATTCAGTCCTCGCTGCGCGCAGGCGCCAAGGGCATCCGAGTTCAGTGCTCGGGCCGTCTTGGTGGCGCTGAGATGTCGCGTTCGGAGTTCTACCGTGAGGGTCGTGTGCCGCTGCACACGCTCCGCGCGAACATCGACTACGGCTTCTTCGAGGCCCGCACCACGTTCGGCGTCATCGGCGTCAAGGTGTGGATCTACAAGGGCGACATGACGGAGAAGGAGTGGGCGGCCGAGCAGGCCAAGGCCCCTCGTCCCCAGCGCGGCCGTGGAGGCCGTGGCGGCGCCCGTCGCGAGGGTGGTCCCCGTGACCGCCAGCAGTCCGCCGAGGCTCCCAAGGCCGAGGCCCCCGCGGCTGAGGCTTCGGCCGAGGCCAAGAAGGAGGCTTAAGCAGCATGCTTATTCCCCGTCGTGTGAAGTACCGCAAGCAGCACCACCCCAAGCGGAGCGGCGCTGCCAAGGGCGGCACCGAGGTGTCGTTCGGCGACTTCGGCATCCAGGCTCTGGAGCCGGCGTACGTCACGAACCGCCAGATTGAGGCGGCTCGTATTGCGATGACTCGTCACATCAAGCGTGGCGGAAAGGTGTGGATCAACATCTACCCCGACCGTCCTTTGACCAAGAAGCCTGCCGAGGTCCGCATGGGTTCCGGTAAGGGTTCGCCCGAATGGTGGGTGGCCAACGTCAAGCCCGGCCGCGTCATGTTCGAGCTCGCCGGTGTTCCGGAGGACCTCGCTCGTGAGGCGCTGAGCCGCGCTCAGCACAAGCTGCCCATGAAGACCCGTTTCGTTTCCCGTGAGGGTGGTGACATCTGATGGCCATCGGTACCAAGGGCCTCATGCCGAGCGAACTCGATGCCATGGAGAACGAGCGTCTCGTGGACGAGCTGCGCAAGGCCAAGGAGGAACTGTTCAACCTCCGTTTCCAGTCGGCAACCGGCCAGCTGGAGAACCACGGTCGTCTGAAGGCTGTGAAGCGAGACATCGCCCGCATCTACACGATCCTGCGCGAGCGCGAGCTCGGAATCCGCACGGCCCCCACGGCGTCGGCCGAGTAAGGAAAGCGAACAATGTCGACTAACAAGCCCACTACCGCGACCGACGAAAGCCGGGCACAGCGCAAGGTGCGCCGTGGCTACGTCGTGAGCGACAAGATGGACAAGACCATCACCGTCGATGTCGAGGACCGCGTTAAGCACCCCCTCTACGGCAAGGTCATCCGTCGCAACAGCAAGATCAAGGCGCACGACGAGAACAACTCCGCCGGCATCGGCGACCTCGTTGTGGTCATGGAGACCCGCCCGCTGTCCGCTTCGAAGCGGTGGCGTCTCGTCGAGATCGTCGAGAAGGCTAAGTAACTAGGTTCGACCAGGCTCGTGCGGTAATCCCGGGCGAGAACCAGACGACAGGAGACAGACATGATTCAGCAGGAGTCGCGACTGCGAGTCGCCGACAACACGGGTGCCAAGGAGATCCTTGTCATTCGTGTGCTCGGTGGTTCGAAGCGTCGCTACGCCGGCATTGGTGACACGATTGTCGCCACCGTCAAGGACGCAATCCCTGGCGGAAACGTCAAGAAGGGCGATGTGGTGAAGGCCGTCATCGTCCGCACCACCAAGGAGCGCCGTCGTCCCGACGGTTCCTACATCAAGTTCGATGAGAACGCTGCGGTGATCCTCAAGAACGCGGAGTCGGGCGAGCCCCGAGGCACCCGCATCTTCGGCCCCGTGGGCCGTGAGCTGCGTGACCGCAAGTTCATGAAGATCATTTCGCTGGCACCGGAGGTCATCTGATGGCGAAGATTAAGAAGGGCGACCTCGTGGTCGTCATCGCCGGACGCGACCGCGGCCAGCAGGGCCGCGTGCTCGAGATCGACAAGGAGCGCGAGCGCGTCCTGGTCGAGGGCGTGCACCGCGTCACCAAGCACATCAAGCCGGGCACCCGTCGTGACAACCAGTCGGGCGGCATCGTTGAGGTTGAGGCCTCGATGCACATCTCGAACGTGATGCTCGTGGACCCGGAGACCAAGAAGGGCACCCGTGTGGGCTACCGCACGGAGGAGGTCGAGCAGGACGGTCGTACCCGCACCAAGCGTGTGCGCGTCGCCAAGCGCTCGGGTAAGGACGTCGAATGAGCACCGCTACGACTCAGCCGCGGCTGAAGGAGAAGTACCGCTCGGAGATCATCGCCAAGCTCCAGGAGGAGTTTGGCCACGAGAACGTGAACCAGGTTGCTGGCCTCACCAAGATCGTGGTCAACATGGGTGTGGGCGATGCTGCGAAGGACTCGAAGCTGATTGAGGGCGCGATTGCGGACCTCACGGCGATCACCGGCCAGAAGCCGCAGGTCACCAAGGCTCGCAAGTCCATTGCGCAGTTCAAGCTCCGTGAGGGCCAGCCCATTGGCGCGCACGTCACCCTGCGTGGCGACCGCATGTGGGAGTTCCTGGACCGTCTGCTGTCCATCGCACTGCCGCGTATCCGCGACTTCCGTGGACTCAGCCCCAAGCAGTTCGACGGCAACGGCAACTACACGTTCGGACTCACGGAGCAGTCGATGTTCCACGAGATCGATCAGGACAAGATCGACCGCGTCCGTGGCATGGACATCACCGTGGTGACCACCGCCACGACCGACGCCGAGGGCCGCTCGCTGCTGAAGCAGCTGGGCTTCCCGTTCAAGGAGAAGTGACATGGCGAAGACTGCCCTGAAGAACAAGGCCGCCGGCAAGCAGAAGTTCGCCGTTCGCGCCTACACCCGGTGCCAGCGGTGCGGTCGTCCGCACTCCGTGTACCGCAAGTTCGGCCTCTGCCGCGTGTGCTTCCGTGAGATGGCCCACGCAGGTGAGCTTCCCGGCATCACCAAGAGCAGCTGGTAAAACCACTACGCCACAGGTCCACTCATGTGAGTGGAAACCATGGCGAGGAAGAGTTCAACACTCATGACGATGACTGACCCCATCGCAGACATGCTGACCCGTCTGCGCAACGCGAATGCGGCGTACCACGAGACCGTGGCAATGCCGCACTCCAAGCTCAAGGCAAACATTGCCTCGATCCTGGAGCAGGAGGGCTACATCTCGGGCTCGGAAACGACCGATGCCGAGGTGGGCAAGACCCTCACGCTGACCCTGAAGTACGGCCCCAACCGCGAGCGTTCGCTCGCTGGCGTGCGCCGCGTGTCCAAGCCGGGCCTGCGCGTGTACGCAAAGTCGACGAACCTGCCTAAGGTTCTCGGCGGTCTTGGTGTCGCAATCCTGTCCACCTCCTCCGGTCTGCTGACTGACCGCGAGGCCGAGAAGAAGGGCGTCGGCGGCGAAGTCGTCGCGTTCGTCTGGTAATTCGGGAAGGAGCACTCACATGTCACGCATTGGTAAGTACCCCGTCCCGGTTCCCGGCGGCGTAGACGTCACCATCGACGGCGCGCTCGTCACGGTCAAGGGCCCCAAGGGCACCCTGACCCACACGGTCGCAGCCCCCATCACGGTCGAGCAGGGTGAGGAGGGCATCGCGGTCAACCGTCCCGACGACGAGCGCGTGTCCAAGTCGCTGCACGGCCTGACCCGCACCCTGATCGCCAACATGGTCGAGGGTGTGACCAACGGATACGAGAAGAAGCTCGAGATCGTCGGCACCGGTTACCGTGTCGCGCTCAAGGGCTCGGAGCTCGAGTTCGCGCTCGGTTTCTCGCACCCTGTCGTCATTGCTCCCCCGGAGGGCATCTCCTTCGCAGTGGAGGGTCCGACCAAGTTCTCGGTCTCGGGCATCGACAAGCAGCAGGTCGGCGAAGTCGCCGCCAACATCCGCAAGGTACGTCCCCCGGAGCCCTATAAGGGCAAGGGTGTGCGCTACGCGGGCGAGCACGTTCGCCGCAAGGCAGGAAAGACGGGTAAGTAAGCCATGGCTATCAGCATCAAGGGCAAGGGGAAGACGGTTCAGCGCAAGCGCCGTCACTTCCGCCTGCGCAAGAAGATCTCGGGCACCACTGCGCGTCCGCGCCTGGTCGTGACCCGTTCGTCCCGTCACATGGTGGCGCAGATCGTGGACGACACCGTCGGCAAGACGCTCGCCTCCGCCTCGACTCTCGAGGCAGACGTGCGTGCGCTGGATGGCGACAAGACCGCGAAGGCCACCAAGGTCGGAGAGCTTGTCGCTGAGCGCGCCAAGGCTGCCGGCATCGACACCGTGGTCTTCGACCGCGGAGGCAACAAGTACCACGGTCGTGTGGCCGCGGTCGCAGACGGCGCCCGAGAGGGTGGCCTGGCTCTGTAGCCGGGTCCAGATAAGGAATTCGTATGGCTGACAACAGCAACCGTCGCGGCAATGGCCGCGGCAACGAGCCTGACAACAAGTTCATCGAGCGCGTGGTCACCATCAACCGCGTGTCCAAGGTCGTGAAGGGTGGTCGTCGCTTCAGCTTCACCGCCCTCGTGGTCGTGGGCGACGGTGAAGGCAACGTCGGTGTGGGTTACGGCAAGGCCAAGGAGGTGCCCTCGGCAATCTCCAAGGGTGTCGAAGAGGCAAAGCGGAACTTCTTCCGTGTGCCTCGCATCCAGGGCACCATCCCGCACGTGGTGCAGGGTGAGGCCGCGGCCGGCGTCGTGTTCCTGCGTCCCGCCGCTCCCGGTACCGGTGTGATCGCGGGTGGTCCCGTGCGCGCCGTGCTCGAGTGCGCTGGCATCCACGACGTTCTGTCGAAGTCGCTCGGTTCGTCCAACGCGATCAACATCGTGCACGCCACCGTCGCGGCCCTCAAGGGTCTCGAGCAGCCTGAGGCTGTCGCGGCTCGCCGCGGCAAGGCCGTGGAGGACGTGGCGCCTGCCGCGATGCTCCGCGCTCAGGCAGCGGGGGTGAAGTAACCATGGCACGACTGAAGGTCCAGCAGAAGAAGTCGATCATCGGCGTCAAGCCGCAGCACCGCGAGACCATGCGGTCGCTCGGCCTGAAGCGGATCGGCGACATCGTCGTGAAGGAAGACCGTCCCGAAATTCGCGGGATGGTCAAGGCGGTTGACCACCTGGTCACCGTGGAGGAGGTTGAGTAATGGCTGAGGAGAAGAAGACTCCCGCCGACGAGACCGCGGAGAAGCCCGCGGCGAAGAAGCCTGCTGCAAAGAAGGCCACCTCGTCGACCGCGGCTAAGAAGCCCGCTGCCAAGAAGGCCACGGCCTCCAAGGCGACTGCGGCCAAGAAGGCGGACGCGGCTGACAAGCCCGCTGCCAAGAAGGCTGCTCCCAAGAAGGCTGCTGCAGCTGAGCCCGAGGCCAAGGTCTCGACGCTCAAGATGCACCACCTGCGTCCCGCCGAGGGTGCCCACACCAAGAAGACCCGCGTGGGTCGTGGTGAGGCATCGAAGGGTAAGACCGCAGGTCGCGGTACGAAGGGAACGGGTGCCCGTTACCAGGTGCCCGAGCGCTTCGAGGGCGGCCAGACGCCGATCCACATGCGCATCCCCAAGCTGCCCGGCTTCAAGAGCCCGTTCAAGGTCTACTACCAGGTCGTGAACGTCTCTCAGATTGCCGAGCTCTTCCCCAAGGGCGGCAAGGTCACCAAGGCTGACCTCGTCGACAAGGGTGCCGTGCGTCGCAACCAGCCCGTCAAGGTGCTGGGCGACGGCGAGATCTCGGTCAAGGTGGAGATCGTGGACGCGGACAAGGTTTCGCAGTCCGCGAAGTCCAAGATCGAGGCCGCCGGCGGTTCGGTGAACGAGGGCTAGCAGACTAGAGTCGGGGGCGGGCCGCGCGCAGGCGTGGCCCGCCCCGCTCAATTGGCCCGACGTTGGGCCCAACCTGTGGAGGATCAATGCTGAAAGGCTTCGTGAGCGCGTTCCGGACCCCGGATCTGCGCAGGAAGCTGTTGTTCACGCTGGGCATCATCGTCGTCTACCGTATGGGCGTCGCGATTCCCACCCCGGGCGTGGACTACGAAAACGTCCAGCTATGTGCGGCGACGGCCTCGAGTAACTCGGCCTTCGCGATCCTGAACCTCTTCTCAGGTGGAGCGTTGCTCCAACTTTCGATCTTCGCCCTGGGCATCATGCCCTACATCACGGCGTCGATCATCGTGCAGCTGCTGCGCGTTCTGATTCCTCGCTTCGAGACCCTCTACAAGGAGGGCCCAGAAGGCCAGGCCAAGCTCACGCAGTACACGCGCTACATCACCTTGGGATTCGCAGCTCTGCAGTCCGCGTCCTACGTGACGCTGGCCCGCAACGACGCGTTCTTCCCGGGCTGTGCTTACCCGATTGTGCCCAACGATTCGTGGTACATGATCGCGGTCATGATCTTGACGATGACCACGGGCACCGTGATCATCATGTGGCTCGGTGAGCGCATCACCGAGCGCGGTGTCGGTAACGGAATGTCGCTCCTGATCTTCACCTCGATCGCCGCGTCGTTCCCCGGCGCAGCGTCGACCATCTGGAACTCCTCGGACGGCGTGCGCAACACCATCCTCGTGCTCCTGCTGGTCCTTGCGATCATCGCGGTCGTGGTGTTCGTCGAGCAGTCGCAGCGCCGCATTCCGGTCCAGTACGCCAAGCGCATGGTCGGGCGCCGGATGCTCGGTGGCTCATCGACGTACATCCCGATGAAGATCAACATGGCGGGAATCATCCCCGTGATCTTTGCGTCCTCGTTGCTGATGCTGCCCACCGTCATTGTGCAGTTCTCCGGCAATGATCCCGCTGAGTGGGTCCTGTGGATGCAGACTCACGTCGCGGACCCGGGCTCGCCGCTGAACATCGCTCTGTTCACCTTGCTCATCATCTTCTTCGCGTACTTCTACACCGCGATTACGTTCAACCCCACGGACGTCGCGGACAACATGAAGAAGTACGGCGGCTTCGTTCCCGGCATCCGCCCGGGCAAGCCCACGGCCGACTTCCTCGGCTATGTCCTGTCGCGCATCACCGCCGCCGGATCGCTGTACCTGGCGATCGTGGCGCTCCTGCCGACCGTGGTGTTCGTGGCCCTCGGGCTGAGCACCTCAATCCCATTCGGCGGTGCGTCGGTCCTCATCCTCGTGGGTGTGGGTCTTGACACCGTCAAGCGCATCCAGTCGCAGCTGGAACAGCGCCACTACGAAGGGTTCTTGAAGTAATGCGTATTGTCCTCCTCGGTCCTCCCGGAGCCGGCAAGGGTACCCAGGCAGCTCGCCTCGCTGAGCGCTACGGCATCCCCGCCATCTCGACGGGCGACATCTTCCGCGCAAACGTGTCCGGCAAGACTGACTTGGGCCGCAAGGCTCAGGAGTACATGTCTGCAGGAGCACTGGTCCCGGACGAGATCACGAACGCGATGGTGCGCGACCGTCTGCAGGCTGCAGATGTCGCTCCCGGGTTCTTGCTGGATGGCTACCCGCGCAATCCCGAGCAGGCCGTTGAACTCGACGGCATGCTTGCTGACCTAGGCGTGAACCTCGATGTCGCCATCGAGATCACCGCGGACAGCGATGAGGTCACGCAGCGCCTGCTGAAGCGAGCCGAGATCGAGGGACGGTCAGACGACACCGAGCCCGTGATCCGCAAGCGCTTGTCTGTCTACGCGACGCAGACCGCTCCGCTGACGGCATTCTTTGAGGGCCGTGGCCTGCTGGTGCAGGTGGACGGTTTGGGTGACATCGACGCGGTCACCGAGCGCATCGTTTCATCCGTCGAGTCCCGCTGACGCGCGGGCGTTACCGCGATGGCACAGCGCATCGAGTACAAGACCCGGGAGCAAATGCGGGTCATGGCCCGCGCCGGCGTCATCGTTGAGCGCGCACTCGCTGCCGGTCGTGCAGCCGCCGTCGCTGGCGCCACCACCGCGGACATTGACGCGGCGACCTCCTCCGTCATCTCTGATGCAGGAGCGACGTCGAACTTCAAGGGCTATCACGGCTTCCCGGCGACCGCCTGTGTCTCCGTGAACGAGGAAATCGTGCACGGCATCCCCGGTGAACGCGTCCTCGTTGAGGGGGACGTGGTCTCCATTGATTGCGGTGCGATCGTCGACGGGTGGCACGGCGACTCCGCGGTGACCTTCATCATTGGCGAACCGCAGTCCGCGAGGGATGTCGAACTCGTTGAGCAGACGCGCCGCTCGCTGTGGGCGGGCATTGCCGCCTTGGCGACCGCGACCCGCTTGGATGAAGTTGGCGCAGCAATTGAGGACGTGGCCGATGCCGCGGGCCTCCATCCACTCGTTGGTTACGTGGGTCATGGGATCGGCACTGAGATGCACCAGCCCCCGGATGTGCTGAACTACCGCACCCGCGGTCGGCATCCTCGAGTGAAGCCAGGCATGTGCCTGGCGATCGAGCCGATGCTCGTGTTGGGCACCGAGGACAGCCGGGTCTTGGACGATGACTGGACGATCGTGTCCGCTGATGGTTCCCGGGGCGCGCACTGGGAGCACTCCATCGCTGTGCATGACGATGGCATCTGGGTCCTCACTGCGTCCGACGGTGGCGCTCAGGGCTTGGCCCCCTTCGGAGTCACTCCAGCACCCTTGTAGTCCCGCATACGGTGTGAGGCATTGCACGCGCAGTAACAGGACCTTTACACCCACGCCATGGTGGTGACACGGCGCGTCGATAGCGTCGGACCCAAGGGAAGGCGCGAACCGCGCGCCCGGCCTGGGGAGGTCAATCATGGCTCGAGGTTTCCAGTACGCGCCCGGTGCCAGCGATGAGGTTGCCGTTGCGCAACAGCCCGTTCTGCACCGGACCGAGATGACTGCGCTGTCGCAGAGCAGGAACGTGGTCGTGCGTGAAGCGATCGCCGCGCGCGACGACCTTCCGCTCGGAGTGATGGTGACGATGGCGCATGATCGTGCGACCGATGTCCGTGCCGCCCTTGCAGGCAACCCGCGTGTCTCGGCGACCATCCTGGAGCACCTCGCGGGTGACCGTCACGTCCCTGTGCTCGAGGCTCTTCTCGCGAACCCTGTGACACCGCTGGCGTTGGTCGAACGTCTGGCCTTTCACCGCAAGGATCAGGTGAGGCTGGCGGCCGCCGCGCGTCTCAACGACACAACGGCGCCCCACGCGGCGGCGCCGCGTACCACCGCCGTCCACCTGCACGGACCCATTCCTGACGAACACGTGCCGGCCGCAGTGCCCGCTGACGAGCTGTCCGCAGGAGCAGCTGGCGGCGACGCAGGCGCCTCGGAACGTGAGGACTGGACACCCGAGCAACTACTCGCCGCAGGTGCCGAACACACGGTGGTGCGATTCCCTGACGGCCGCGCCGTGCAGCCAGCGGCGGACGCTGCACCTCAGCCGCGCCCGACCCGGACCGCGCCCATTCGCGGATTCCGGATCACCGACTAGACACCCGCCCGGCTGCGCCACCTACCCACCTGCTCACCTGCTCACCTGCACGACCTAACCACCGGGCGTGTACCGCCAGGTCCGTCCCAGCATCGGCCCTCCAGCCCAGGCCCAGATACCCGCCCATGCCGCCGCGGCTCCCGGGCCAAAGTTTGGCCTCATGTTCATTCTTCGTGCACGTAAAGGACAGCCTTCAGTCACTCTGCCCACGTAACGTAGCCCCTCAATACCAGGTGCAACGCTCCCAGTCGGGGCAGTGCCGATGAGGAGGTATGCATGCCAAGGGGAGCGGATGACGGCTCATGGTCCCGGGCGTATATGGCCGGATCCGGCTTGTCACTGCAGCGGCGCGGGAGCACGGAGTCACCTGACCGGCACATCGCCGAGGGCGCGGACCTGACGCGTGAGCGCATGGTCGAGCTGGCAAGCCATCGCGACCCTGCTGTGCGAGAGGCGATTGCCCGGCGAGCGGATTGTCCCTTCGGCGTCTTGGCTGCACTCGCCCATGACTCGCGGCCTACGGTGCGTGGCGCTGTTGCCTCCCACCCGCGGGCGGGCACCACTGTGCTGGAGTTCCTCGCCGCAGACCGCGATGCCTTCGTCGTCAAGGCTGTGGTGCGCAACCCTGCGACCGACGGTGCGATCTTGGACGGGCTCAGCCGCCACCGGCGTGAAGAGGTGCGCTACCTGGTCAGCAAGGTGCAGACGGAGCGCGAAGGGGGAGACCAGGTCGCTGCCGTCGCCGCGCCGCTCCTGCGCAGCACAGTGGCGACGCGCCTCCACGCGCAGGACTCAGACGAGGTCGCTCCTGCGACACCGCAGCACCAGAGCCCGGAGCGCAAACACGCGCCAGCGACGCTCGCGCCCCGTCCGGTTGCGGGCCGGCGCGCGCCGGTGGTGCCCACGGTCTCGCCGCGGCTTGGCGGCCTGCCAACCACCGGCGCGATCATCCTGCCTGGCGGGACTATCGAGGCCTAAGAACTGAAGGATTCGTCACTTCACCCTTTTTGTCCTTCCTTTCCACGCATACGAGCCCTAGCATGAGGGCACAGTCAAAGCACCCCTCAGATGTGGAGCTTGAGTCGTGGACCAGTCACAGACCGTCAATGATGGCGTTGTGCCAGCGCGCGCGCCCGTTGTCGCGGATGACCTGATGCGCCATGCCGCTGACCGCGATCCGCTCGTGCGCGCGAGCGCCGCGGCGAGCATTGACTGCCCGGTAGCGCCTTTGACAGCGTTGGCGTACGATCCTTCAGCGGATGTTCTTCACGCTCTCGTGAAGAACCCGCGCACGCCGTCGTCGGTCATCCGGCGACTGGCTGACCACCGCAATGCTGCGGTAGCGGAGGCCGCGACACAGCGCCTTCGTACGAGTTTTCGGTCCTAGCTGATCCGGCACCGCTGACACGCGACGTCGGCGGGCACGGAGTGCCCTACGGCGTGTCTAGTGGACGAACTCGCGTGCCTGTGGTTGAGACACAGGCCAACCTCGCGTATAGTGGATAGTCGGGCGTTTTGCCGCGCCCGAAAACCAGTCAACAAATGTGAGTGGAGTTCATGGCCAAGAAAGACGGAGTCATCGAGGTCGAAGGCACTGTGGTCGAGGCGCTTCCCAATGCGTCGTTCCGTGTGGAACTGACCAACGGGCACCTCGTCCTCGCGCACATCTCGGGCAAGATGCGACAGCACTACATCCGAATCCTCCCTGAGGACCGGGTCGTGGTCGAGTTGAGCCCGTACGACCTGTCCCGCGGCCGCATCGTCTACCGCTACAAGTGATCGTCGCCCCCGGCGCGCCCTGAACGGGCCGCGTCCAGGCACGCCGAGAGCGAAGAAGGAATCATGAAGGTTAAGCCCAGCGTCAAGCCCATCTGCGACAAGTGCAAGGTGATCCGTCGCAATGGCCGTGTCATGGTCATTTGCGACAACCTGCGCCACAAGCAGCGTCAGGGCTAGACACACACAAGAAGACCGCGTTCAGGCAGCCGCAAGGCAGCCCTCGGCTCGGAGGCCGAGGCCCGCACCATATCCCGCGGGAAGTCTGAGCGTCAGACCTCCGACTACTGAGGAGTAGAAACAGAACAATGGCACGCATCGTAGGCGTCGACCTCCCGCGCGACAAGCGCATGGAGATCGCGCTCACTTACATCTATGGCATCGGCCGCACCCGCGCTCAGGAGATCCTGGCCGCCACGGGCATCAGCGCAGACCTGCGCGTGAAGGACGCCGGTGACGCCGAGCTGGTCGCTATCCGCGACTTCATCGAAGCCAACTTCCAGGTTGAGGGTGACCTTCGCCGTGAGGTGCAGGCCGACATCCGCCGCAAGGTGGAGATCGGTAACTACCAGGGACTGCGCCACCGTCGTGGCATGCCGGTCCGTGGTCAGCGCACCAAGACCAACGCCCGCACTCGCAAGGGCCCCAAGAAGACCGTCGCCGGAAAGAAGAAGTAAGCCATGGCCGCACCCACTCGTAAGCCGCGCAAGAAGATCAAGAAGACCGTCGCGCACGGTCAGGCGCACATCAAGTCGACCTTCAACAACACGATCATCTCGATCACGGACCCCTCGGGCGCCGTGGTGTCGTGGTCGTCGTCTGGTCAGGTGGGCTTCAAGGGTTCGCGTAAGTCGACCCCGTACGCCGCCCAGATGGCAGCCGAGGCTGCTGCTCGCCGTGCGCAGGACGCTGGCATGAGCAAGGTCGACGTGTTCGTCAAGGGCCCGGGTTCGGGCCGCGACACCGCGATCCGCTCGCTCACGGCTGCCGGCCTTGAGGTCACCTCCATCAAGGACGTGACTCCTCAGGCCCACAACGGCTGCCGTCCGCCCAAGCGCCGCCGCAACTAGCGAACGGTGGTGACTGCCGCCTGAGTAGGTGGCAGTCACCACGCCTCGTCGTTCGGGCCGGCTACGACCCGAATCCTTTCAAACTGAAGAACTCCCACCCTGGCGGACAGAACCCGGCAGGTTTGCGAGCATCAAATAGCGGGTGCTCGGAAAGGAAATGAACCGTGCTGATCGCACAGCGTCCCACGCTGACCGAGAAGGTCATTTCGGACAACCGTTCGCAGTTCTCTCTCAAGCCGCTCGAGCCTGGCTTCGGCTACACGCTCGGCAACTCGCTCCGCCGTACCCTGCTGTCGTCCATCCCGGGCGCTGCAGTGACGTCGGTGCGTTTCGAGGGAGTCCTCCACGAATTCACGACTATCGAGGGCGTGAAGGAGGATGTCACCGAGATCCTGCTGAACCTGAAGAACCTGGTTGTCTCCTCCGACCACGACGAGCCCGTCGTCATGTACCTGCGCAAGTCGGGTGCTGGCGCCGTGACTGCTGCGGACATCGCTCCGCCGGCTGGCGTCGAGATCCACAACCCTGACCTCCACGTCGCCACCCTCAACTCGAAGGCTAAGTTCGAGGTCGAGTTGACCGTCGAGCGTGGCCGTGGCTACGTGCCTGCGGCGATGAACAAGAGCTACGACGCGGAGATCGGCCAGATCCCCGTTGACTCGATCTACTCGCCGGTGCTCAAGGTCACCTACAAGGTGGAAGCCACCCGTGTGGCTCAGCGCACCGACTTCGACGAGCTGATCATCGACGTCGAGACCAAGAACGCCATCTCGCCGCGCGACGCCGTGGCCTCTGCTGGTTCGACCCTGGTCGAGCTGTTCTCGCTCGCCAAGGGCCTGAACGAGGCGGCCGAGGGTATCGAGATCGGTCCTTCGGATTCCGAGGAGACTCTGGAAGAGGACTACAACCAGCCCATCGAGGAGCTGAACCTCACCCAGCGTTCGTACAACTGCCTCAAGCGTGAGGGCATCCACACTGTGGGCGAACTCACCGCGCGTTCCGAGGCAGACCTCATGGACATCCGAAACTTTGGCCAGAAGTCCATCACCGAGGTGAAGGAAAAGCTCGCTGAGCTTGGCTTCAGCCTCAAGGACGGCGGCACCGAGTACGACGGCGGCTCCGCGGCCGGCGTGTACTTCTCGGGCAGCGACCAGTAACAAGGAGAACTAAGCACAATGCCTACCCCCACGAAGGGTGCCCGCCTCGGCGGTGGTCCTGCGCACGAGCGTCACATGCTGGCGAACCTCGCGCAGAGCCTGTTCGAGCACGGCCGCATCACGACCACCGCGACCAAGGCCAAGCGTCTGCGTCCCTACGCCGAGCGCCTCATCACCTTCGCTAAGCGTGGCGACCTCGCCTCGCGCCGCAAGGTGCTGGGCATCATCTCGGACAAGGGTGTCGTGCACACCCTGTTCACCGAGATTGGCCCCGGCTTCGCTGAGCGCGACGGTGGCTACACCCGCATCACGAAGGTCGGTACCCGCAAGGGCGACAACGCCCCCATGGCGGTCATCGAGCTCGTTGAGTTCGGCGCCCCCGCAAAGAAGGCCGTCAAGGCTGAGGCGGAGAAGGCAACCAAGAAGGCTGCTCCCAAGAAGGCCGCCAAGGCCGAGGAGAAGTCCGTCGAGGACGCCACGTCGATCGACGCCGAGGCCAGCGAGCCCGAGGTGAAGGCCGAAGAGGCCGTCGCCGAGCACGCTGACGCTCCGGCCGAGGGTGAAGACAAGTAACACGGGCCGATGCGCGGGCTTGCCCGCGCTGTGAGCTGACACAAGGCGGGCTCTCATGACCAACACCACTGGTGAGGTCGTGAGGGCCCGCCTTGTTTTGTCCTACGACGGGACCGACTTCGCGGGTTGGGCCACGCAGCCGGCGCTGCGCACGGTTCAGGGGGAGTTGGAGGATGCCCTTGCGCGCGTCATCCGCGACCCCGCAACGGGGGAGTCGTTGGCCCCGCGGCTAACGGTGGCGGGGCGCACTGACGCGGGTGTCCATGCACGCCATCAGGTGGCCCACGTCGACATTCCCACGGCCGCGTGGACGCTGCTTCCCGGCCGGAGCGATCGCACTCCCGCACAGGGGCTGCGCGCGCGTCTGGACGGTGTCTCGCCGCCAGACGTCACCATCCACGAAGCTGTGGAGGCGCCGCCAGGATTCGACGCACGTTTTTCCGCGACCCAGCGCCGCTATGCCTACCGGATTTGCGACCGACGCGAGCTGCGTGACCCCCTCAGTCGCCGTCACGTCCTGTGGCACGACGAGGCCCTCGACGTCGATTCCCTGAACCGCGCGTCGGCCACCCTGACGGGGCTACGAGACTTCACGCCGTTTTGCAAGGCACGCGAAGGCGCGACCTCGATTCGGGACCTCACCGAGTTCAGCTGGGCGCGTGTGGACACTGGGCCCGACGAGGGGCTCGTCGTGGCGACCGTGAAGGCCGATGCGTTCTGCCACTCGATGGTCCGCGCGCTCGTGGGCGCAGTGCTGCCGGTGGGGATGGGACGTCGTGACCTCGAGTGGCTGGCCCAGGTCGCGACCGCAGCGAGCCGGTCATCGGCCATCGCGGTTGCGCCCGCTCACGGGCTGACGTTGGAGCAGGTGACGTACCCGGCCGATGCCGATCTGGCGGCCCGTGCCGAGGTCACCCGGGCGCGCCGCACCACCCCGCCTCCGCAGTCGTCCTGATCACGAACAGTCTCCAAGAGACTGAGAAAGTGACCTTCTAGCGTGGCTCTCGGGGCCGGTGAGCGGTGTCCTGACGGCGCGTCCGCGGCGCGACCCTGGGGGGAGATACGCACGTGAACGACGAGACCCCGACGAGGCGGACTGAGCGCGGCTCGTCGTCCGCCCCTCACACCGTCGGATCGCGCTCGCACGGCACCCAACCAGCCCCAGGCGGGCGGGCATGGTGGCTGCGAGAGAACTGGCGCCGGTGGCTGACGTGGCTAGCGCTCGCGTCCGTCGTGATGGCTGTGGCGGCGCTCGGGTTCGCGGGGGCGTGGAGCGCTTCAGTGCCAGCGGATGTGAGCACGGCGATGATCTGGGCGTGGGGGGTGACCGCCGCGGTTCGCTACCTCATCGCAGCGGTGCTCATCTGGCTCAATGCCACGACGAACGCCCCTGGATGGCTTGCGATCGTGTACGTCGTTGGCCTGGTGGGCACAGGGATCATCGAATTCGCTCTGTTCACGATCGCCCTGGCTGTCGCGGGCGCAGGGGGCTGGGTGCTGGCGCTGTGGCTGGTGGGCACAGGCGTCGGCACAGTCCTCACAGGAGTCGGCCTCATCTGGCCCGGTATGCTGGCACTGGCGCAGCACGGTGAGCAGCGCGCGGCGCGGATGTAGGCTCCGCGGGCTTGGGCCACAGCCGTGAATTGACCGTTGTGCCTCCGGGCCGGTAGACTCGTTCGCTGTTGTGCGTTCCACGAGGAATGGTGCCTCCCACTCGCCTGAGCCTTAAGGATCCGCCGACCGAACCAACCCGGTGGCTGAGACAGCCACCACCCACCTGACCAGTGAAGAAGGCTTAACAGTGCGTACGTATTCCCCCAAGCCGGGTGACGTGACCAAGAACTGGTACGTCATCGATGCAACTGACGTGGTGCTCGGTCGTCTGGCCTCCCAGGCTGCTACGCTGCTCCGCGGCAAGCACAAGGCGACCTTTGCTCCCCACGTCGACGGCGGCGATTTCGTCATCGTGATCAACGCGGAAAAGGTGTCGCTGTCCGGCACCAAGGCGACCGACAAGATGGTCTACCGCCACTCCGGTTACCCGGGCGGCCTCTCCGCAGTGCCGATCGGCGAACTGCTCGAGAAGAACCCGCAGCGCGTCATCGAGAACGCCGTCAAGGGCATGCTGCCCAAGACCAAGCTGGGCGCCGCTCAGATTTCTAAGCTCAAGGTCTACGCTGGCCCCGAGCACCCCCACGCCGCGCAGCAGCCGCAGGCGTTCGAGATCACCCAGGTCGCGCAGTAGCGCCGGCAGGACATAAGGACTGATTGAAGTGGCAGACGTGACTGACACCGTCGAGAACGACACCCCCACCGAGTACACCTCCGAGTCCGCGCCCGAGCGTGGCAAGGGTACTTCGGCCATCGCCCCCGGCGCCGGCCTCGGCCGCCGCAAGGAGGCCATCGCACGCGTGCGCCTGGTTCCCGGCTCCGGCCAGTGGAAGATCAACGGACGCACCCTTGAGGACTACTTCCCGAACAAGGTGCACCAGCAGCTCGTGAACGACCCGTTCGCGCTCCTCGACATCGAGGGCAAGTTCGACATCCACGCTCGCATCGTTGGCGGCGGCCCCTCGGGCCAGGCCGGCGCGCTGCGCCTGGGTGTTGCTCGTGCGCTGAACGAGATCGACGCGGAGACCAACCGTCCCGCACTGAAGAAGGCGGGCTTCCTGACCCGCGACGCCCGTGTGGTGGAGCGCAAGAAGGCTGGTCTGAAGAAGGCCCGCCGCGCGCCTCAGTACTCGAAGCGTTAATCTGCCGCGCATGGCGCGACTTTTCGGCACGGACGGGGTCCGCGGCCTAGCGAACCGTGACATCACGGCAGAGCTGGCCGTGGGCCTCTCTGTGTCTGCAGCTCGGGTCCTCGCGGAGCGCGGTGACTTTTCCGGTCACCGCCCCCGCGCGGTCCTGGGCCGCGACACCCGTATTTCCGGTCAGTTCCTGTCCCACGCGGTCGCGGCGGGACTCGCGTCAGCAGGCGTGGATGTGCTGGACGTAGGCGTGCTTCCCACGCCCGGCGTCGCCTTCCTCACGGCCTCGACAGGCGCGGACCTCGGCGTGGTCATTTCCGCGTCTCACAACCCCATGCCCGACAACGGCATCAAGTTCTTCGCCAGCGGCGGGCACAAGCTCGACGACGGGATCGAGGACGCGATCGAGGCCAAGATCGGCGAGCAGTGGGCACGCCCCATTGGCGAGTCCGTCGGCTCGATCCGCGACGCCTCCCACCTAGCCCAGGACTATGTCACCCATGTCGTGGACGCCGTGCGCACCTTTGCTGGCACGGACGCGCCGCTCGCGGGCGTCACGATGGTCGTCGACACCGCGCATGGTGCCGCCTCAACGGTCGGCCCGCGCGCCCTCGAAGCGGCAGGCGCGACCGTCCACGTGGCACACGCCTCGCCCAACGGCTTCAACATCAACGACGGCGTGGGATCGACCCACATGCAGTCTCTGCAGGCTGAGGTTGTCGCCCGCGGCGCTGACCTGGGCGTGGCCTACGACGGCGACGCCGACCGCTGCCTGGCAGTCGACCACACCGGCGCCGTGGTCAACGGCGACGAGATCATGGGCATCCTCGCTATCGCAATGAAGGAAGCCGGCACGCTGTATCACGACACGCTCGTGGCCACCGTGATGAGCAACCTGGGACTACAGCGGTCCATGGAGCGCTCTGGCATTCAGATGATCGAGGCCGCCGTGGGAGACCGCTATGTGCTCGAAGCCATGCGCGAGGGCGGCTACACGCTAGGTGGCGAACAGTCCGGACACATCATTGCGTCGGAGTTCGCGACCACTGGCGATGGCGTACTCACCAGCCTGCTGCTGGGCGCGCGGGTGGCCGCTGCCGGCCCACTGCGAGAGCAGTGTGCAGCGATCGAGTCGCTGCCCCAGGTCCTCACCAACGTCAAGGATGTGGACCGTGCCCGCGTCTACAGCGACCGCCGCGTCCAAGAGGCCGTGACGGCCTCGCGGCGCGAGCTGGGTAACGGCGGCCGCGTGCTCCTACGCCCCTCCGGCACCGAGCCGTTGGTCCGTGTCATGGTCGAAGCCACCACAGCGGAAGACGCACAACGCCACGCAGATGCGCTAGCCGCAGTGGTACGGGAGTCGCTCGCCCTTTCGTGACGCCCGGCATGTGGTGCGTTTGGCGAGGTAACAGCGGTTCCCGTCCCGGGCATCGGCCCTATCAGGGGGATCCCCTATCGCGCGCGTGCGTCAGCCCTGGAAGACTAGCCGCGTGAACGACCCCTCGTTTGCAGACTGGATTCTGCACTTTTCCTCAACGGCGGAGGAGTACATCCTCGCGTTGATGGATTCCCTCTGGATCTACCCCGGGGTGTTCGCCCTGACGGTCATTGACGGCTTCTTCCCGGTCGTGCCCAGCGAGTCAATCATCATCGCCACCACGTCTGCCTGGGTGCACGACGGGCAGCCGATGATCTGGCTCATCTGGATCTGCGCCGCGGTGGGTGCCTGGGCCGGCGACCAGATCGCTTACCTCCTTGGCGCCAAACTCGACGTCCGCAAGTTCCGCATCTTCCGCACGCCACGTGGCAAGCGGTCACTCGACTGGGCCGAACACGCGCTTGAGAAGCGCGGCGCGACGTTCATCGTGGCTGCTCGCTTTGTTCCCATGGGGCGCTTCGCCGTGAACGTGGGCGCGGGTGCCTTGCGCTACCCGCACCGCCGGTTCATGGGCATGGACGCCATTGGTGCAGTGCTGTGGGCGACGTATTCGATCCTGATCGGCTGGTTCTTCGGGGCGCTCTTCGAGGACAACCTTCTGCTGTCGATCATCATTGGGCTCATCGGTGGTGTCGCACTAGGCGTCTTGGTCGAGAAGATTCTGAACAAGCTCGGCATCACGGAACCTGAGTTGCCAGACCTCGCTTCCGACATTGCGAGCCTTCAGACCCCCGAGCAGCGCGCCAAGGCAGAGCAACTTGAGCGCGAAAAAGCCGCCCGGCGCGAGGCCCGGGAAGCGCGCCGCGAGGAACGCCGCGGGGGCACGGACGGCGAAGGCGACGTCGAGCACGGCCACGACTTAGATGCCAGCGACGCGGCCAACGACACCGATGACGCCGACCACCCGTCTGACCGCCGGGACGGGGCATGAGGGTCGCACCGTGACCGTGCTGATCGAACTGTGCGTCGATAGCGAAGAGGCGATCGACGCGGCGCTCGAGGGAGGCGCGGACCGCCTCGAGGTGTGCGTTGACCTCGCGGTGGGCGGACTCACGCCACCGTCGGCGCTGGTCGAATATGCGCTGGCTGCAGCCCCGCGCGCGGGGGTGCATGCCCTGATGCGGTCCTCGGGCGACGGGTTCGTGGTGCCCCCAGACCAGGTGCGCGACCTGTGCGAACGGATGGCAACCTGGCGGCACGAGTGGCCCGAGCATCGGCTGGGATTCGTGGTGGGCGCCGTGCGCCGCGACGGGGAGCTCGATGAGGACGCGGCTCGTGCCTTCCGCGACGCCGCGGGTGAGGCGCCGCTGACCTTTCACCGAGGAATCGACTCCACACGCGATCCCCTGGCCGCCACCCGAACCCTGGCAACCCTAGGCTTCGATCGCGTGCTCACGACCGGTGCCGCCGGCTCAGTGGCCGACGTCGCCGGACTTGCGGCGATGGGCGCGGCAGCGGGGGAGCGCATGACGATTCTTGGCTCTGGGGGAGTGCGCGCGCATTCGGTCGTCGATATCGTCACACGCGCCGGGTTGCGCGAGGTGCACATGCGCGCGCCCCGGGCGGATGGCTCCGGCACTGATGCCGCTGAAGTGGCGGCGATTGTGGCCGCGCTCGCTGACGCCGGGTTGCGCTGACGGCGGGTCGCGCTGACGCCGGGTTGCGCTGACGGCGGGCTGCGCAGAGGCGCTGAGCGGTAGCGCTCGCCTCAACCCGCCCGTGCCACGCGCTACAGCTTGCGCATGTGGACGGACTCCACCTCGTGGTTGGTGCCCTTGGACAGAATGATCGTGGCGCGCGATCGCGTGGGGGCGATGTTGCGCGCGAGGTTGGGGGCGTTGATGGAGTCCCAGATCTGCCCTGCTCGCTCGACCGCCTCTTCATCCGACAGATTCG
This sequence comes from Demequina globuliformis, assembly GCF_000975155.1. Classification (GTDB taxonomy): domain Bacteria; phylum Actinomycetota; class Actinomycetes; order Actinomycetales; family Demequinaceae; genus Demequina; species Demequina globuliformis. The sequence continues at coordinate 700,620 of NZ_BBRG01000001.1, read as the reverse complement.
CGTAGTTGATGAAGTAGGAGTCGGGGCGGGAGAACGCCGTTGACCGTAGCGACAAGAAGCGCTCGATGTACCAGCGGCGCACGTCCGTGGGTTCGGCGTCGACGTAGATCGACACATCGAAGTAGTCCGAGACGGCGAGCGCAGTCTCGTCCAGGTCGCGTGGGCCCGCCGGTTGGAGGACGTTGAGGCCCTCCACAATGAGAATGTCTGGGGCGTGCACGCTCGCGACCTCGCCCGGGACAATGTCGTAGGTGATGTGCGAGTAGACCGGGGCGTGGACCTCCGGGGCGCCTGACTTCACGTCGGCAATGAACTGTCGCAGCGCCCGGCGGTCGTACGACTCCGGGAAACCCTTGCGCTGCAACAGGCCGCGTTCGCGCAGCACAGCGTTGGGGTGAAGGAAGCCATCGGTGGTGATGAGCTCGACGCGGGGCGAGCCTGGCCAGCGGGCCATCAGTTCTCGCAGGACGCGCGCTGTCGTTGACTTGCCGACGGCGACGGATCCGGCGATGCCGATCACGTACGGGGTGCGCCGGGTGCGCTCTCCCAGGAAGGCGCTCGTAGCATCGTGCAACCCCCCGACCGCGGATGAGTACAGGTCAAGCAGGCGGGACAGCGGCCGGTAGATGCGGTCAACCTCGTGAAGGTCGATGGGGTCGCCGAGCCCGCGCACACGGGTGATGTCTTCCTGCGTCAGCGGCAGGGGGGTGGCGTCTGCCAGGGCCGCCCACTCGTCACGCGTGAAGGTCGTGAAGGGGGTGATGGCTTCCGCTGAGGTTCGCTCATTCACTCGCCCATTCTTGCGCATGTGCGCTTTCTCGCCGTCCCCGAACCCTCGCCCCCTCCGCCAAATGGAACCATTTCGCTGTTATAGCTCCGCGTAACAGCGAAATGGTTCCATTTGGCGAGGAGGTGGGTGGCGTGGCGTCCGAGGGGTGGCCGGCCACGTAAACTCGTCGCCATGTGCGGAATTGTTGGATATGTCGGCAAATTGGGTGACGGGCAACGCGCGAGCGCCGTCGTGATGGGCGGGCTCGCCCGCCTTGAGTACCGCGGGTACGACTCTGCGGGCATCGCGCTTGTGTCCGAGGACCTCGAACGGGTCGCGACCGCGAAGAAGGCCGGCAAACTCGCGATGCTTGCCGCCGAACTCGAGGAGCGCCCCCTGCCTGAAGGTACGGCGGCGATCGGCCACACCCGGTGGGCTACCCACGGCCCGCCCACCGATGCGAACGCGCACCCTCACCTCGCGGCAGGTGGACGGATCGCGATCATTCACAACGGCATCATCGAAAACCACGGCGCCCTGCGCACGGAGCTCGCGCAGTCCGGGATCGACTTCTTGTCGGACACCGATACCGAAGTGGCGGGACACCTGCTGGGCTCGCTCGTCGAATCCGGACTGAGCCTTCCTGACGCCATGCGCGCCACGGCGCGTCGTCTCGAAGGCGCCTTTACGCTCCTCGCGGTTGACGCCACCGACCCTCACACGGTCGTGGGGGCGCGCCGCAACTCTCCCTTGGTGGTCGGCCTGGGCGAAGGCGAGAACTTCCTGGGCTCCGACGTGGTCGCGTTCATCGAGCACACCCGTACGGCACTCGAACTCGGGCAAGACGAGGTCGTGACCATCACTCCTGACGAAGTCGTCGTGACCGATGCCAACGGTGAGACGGTCGAACGGGAGCCGTACCACGTCGACTGGGACGCCGCCGCTGCCGAGAAGGGCGGCTTCGACACCTTTATGGACAAGGAGATCCACGACCAGCCCGCGGCCGTGGCCGACACCCTGCGCGGCCGCCTCGACGAGCGTGGACGCCTCAAGCTCGACGAGGGCATTGTCGACGAGTACATCTTGAAGTCGGTCGACAAGATCATCGTCATTGCGTGTGGCACGGCCGCCTACGCAGGCCAGGTCGCCCGCTACGCGATCGAGCACTGGACGCGCGTACCGGTCGAGGTCGAGCTCGCGCACGAGTTCCGCTATCGCGATCCCATTGTGTCCGTGAAGACCTTGGTGGTCGCGGTCAGCCAATCCGGCGAGACCATGGACACCATCATGGCGGTCAGGCACGCGCAGCAGCAGGGCGCGACAGTGATCGGCATCGTCAACGCTCAGGGCTCCACGATCGCCCGCGAAGCCGATGCCGTGCTGTACACCCGCGCAGGACCGGAGATCGCGGTCGCATCCACCAAGGCGTTCCTGGCCCAGATCACCGCCGGCTACCTGCTTGGCATCTACCTCGCCGAACTGCGCGGCAACAAGTTCCCCGACGAGATCGACGCACTGCTGCGTGAGTTGGATGAGATCCCCGCGAAGATTCAGCGCGTCCTCGATACCTCCGCGCCCATCCGTGAGGTCGCGCGGTCCATGGCGAACGAGCAGACGGTCCTCTTCCTGGGCCGCCACGTGGGGTTCCCGGTCGCGATGGAGGGCGCCCTCAAGCTCAAGGAGCTGGCGTACATCCACGCAGAGGGCTTTGCCGCTGGCGAGCTCAAGCATGGGCCCATCGCGCTGGTGGAGCAGGACCAGCCCGTCTTTGTGGTGGTGCCCTCCCCGCGGGGCCGGGAGTCGCTGCACTCGAAGGTGCTGTCCAACGTTCAGGAGGTCCGCGCGCGCGGCGCGCGCACGCTGGTGATTGCTGAAGAGGGAGACACGGTCGCGGCCGACCATGCCGCGCACGTGTTCTACGTGCCCAGCGCACCTGTGCTGATGACGCCGCTGCTGTCTGTGATCCCTTTGCAGATCTTCGCACTCGAACTCGCCGCGGCGAAGGGCTATGACGTCGACCAGCCGCGTAACCTAGCGAAGTCGGTGACTGTCGAGTAGAGGAGCGCGCATGGCCGTGAAGGGCGTCGGTATCGACGTAGTCGCCATCGATCGATTCGAGGACACGGTCCGCAAGTCCCCTACCTTTGTCGAGCGCATCTTCACGCCCTCCGAGCGGGAGTTCGGCACGGCGTCGTTGGCCGCGCGGTGGGCGGCCAAGGAGGCGCTCGCGAAGGCGTTGGGCGCTCCTGCTGGTCTGCATTGGCACGACTGCGAGGTCCTGCGAGAAGATGGTGGTCGCCCCCACCTCGTGATGCGAGGATCGGTGGCCGACCGCGCGGCCGCGTTGGGCATCTCCCACGTGCACGTGTCGCTGTCGCATGATGCTGGCATCGCCTCGGCCGTGGTCGTGGCGGAAGGAGACTGATGAGCGCGCTCGCGATTGCTGTCGATTACGACGCGATCACTGACAACGTTCGCACCTTGCGTGCCCGTGCCGCGGACGCTGAGGTGATGGCCGTCGTGAAGGCCGATGCGTACGGTCACGGCTTGCTGCCGTCAGCGGCAGCGGCTCGCAAGGGTGGGGCAACCTGGCTGGGCGTCGCGCAGCCGTCGGAGGCGCTGGCGTTGCGCGCGGCAGGGGACAGCGGACGCATCTTCACGTGGCTCTACGGCACGGAGGTGCCGGCCCGTGCCTTGATCGCGGCAGACGTCGACCTCTCGGTCAACTCCGCCGAGGTGCTCGGCGAGATTATCGCCGTCGCGCGCGACCTCACCGTGGCGCCCCGAATCCACATCTGCGTCGACACCGGTCTGGGTCGCGAAGGGGTGACCCTCCACGACTTGCCGGGGCTCCTGTCCGTCGCACAGGCGGCTCAAGCCGAGGGCCTGCTGCGCATTGCGGGCATGTGGTCACACCTCGCGTGGGCCGATCAGCCGGGACACCCCACCATCAACCTGCAGGCGGAGAACTTCCGATCCGCCGTGGTGTTGGCGGAGGAGCGGGACATCGACCTCGAGGTGCGCCACCTGGCGAACTCGGCATGCACGCTGACGCGACCCGATTTGCACTTTGACCTGGTGCGCCCCGGGATCGCGACGTACGGGCTCCCTCCGGTCGAGGACCCGGACGGCGCGAACTTTGGTCTGCGTCCCGCGATGGCGGTGCGGTCCCGAGTGGTGCTCGTCAAGGACGTGCCCGAGGGTCAGGGCGTGAGCTATGGGCACGAGTACGTCACCCCCTACCGCACCACCTTGGGGTTGGTGAGTGCCGGGTACGCTGACGGAGTCTTCCGGGCCGCGGGCAACCGCGCGGAAGTGGAGATCCGCGGGCGTCGCTATCGCATTGCGGGGCGGGTGTGCATGGACCAGTTTGTCGTCGACCTGGGACCTGCGACGCAGGTGTGCGAAGGCGACGTGGTCACGCTCGTGGGGCCAGACGGGCCCACCGCCCGCGACTGGGCCACGGCCGTGGACACCATCGACTACGAGATTGTCTGCCGCTTTGGTGGACTGCGAGACAAGGAGAGCGCGTGAGCGCCCACACGCACACCATTGCCGACGCTGACCAGATGCGCACGTTCGCGGCGGATGTCATTGCGCCACTGCTGCTTCCAGGGGACTTGATCATTCTCACCGGCGATCTTGGCGCGGGGAAGACCACGTTCACGCAGGGCCTGGGAGACGCGCTCGGTGTGCGCGGACCGGTAGCGAGCCCGACGTTCATCATCGCGCGCACCCACCCGTCCGAGGTGGGCGGTCCTGGCCTCATCCACGTCGACGCATACCGCCTGGGTTCGCTGGCTGAGCTCGATGACCTGGACCTGGACTCCACGCTTGAGGACTCCATCACCGTGGTGGAGTGGGGGGAGAACAAGGCGGAAACCCTCGCCGCGGATCGCCTTCACCTCACGCTGGCTCGTGAACGGGGCGGGGACGTTGATTTGGCCAACCCCGATCAGGGGGTGAGGGAGGTCACCATCGCCGCCCACGGTCCGCGCTGGGCAGGCGTGACCTTCGCTCACAACTAGGCTAAGTACCGTGATTCTCGCCATTGACACCTCCGCAGCGGTCGCCGTCGCGCTGCTGCGCGACAACGACGTGGTGGCCGAGCGGGCCGAGTTTGCGCCCCGCGGTCACGCAGAACTGCTCAGCGGCTTTCTTGATTCGGTAATGGCCGATGCCGGGGTCACCGGGGCGGACATCACGGACATCGTGGTGGGCACCGGGCCGGCGCCATTTACGGGTCTGCGCGTGGGCCTGGTGTCCGCGCGGACGCTTGGCTTCGCTTGGGACGTGCCCGTCCATGGCGTGTGCTCGCTTGACGCGCTCGCGGCATTCCACGGTGGGGAGGTCACGGTGGTGGCCGATGCCCGTCGCAAAGAGGTCTACTCCGCCACCTACCGAGATGGCGAACGGTTGTCCGGCCCGCAGGTGAGTGCACCAGGCGACGTTGACGTCCTGGGTGATGTCGTCGGCCGGGGCGCACTGCTGTACCCGGAGGCTTTTCCTCACGCGCAGGCGGGGGATCCCGACCCGGCTTGGCTCGGGCGGGTGTACGCCGCGCGTCGCAAGGCGGGCGTCACGGACTTCCCGGTTGAGCCCATGTATCTTCGCCGCCCTGACGTGCACGGGGTGCCCGGCGCTTGATCGGCGTGACAGGCGACCTGGACCCGGACGCCGAGGTGGCCATTCGTGACCTCGTCGATGAAGACCTGGATTGGGTCGCGCAGCGCGAACGTGACATCTTTGGGCTGTCTGCCTGGTCACTGTCGCTTATCCGTGAGGATTTCTTTCACGGCTTTTCGCGCTGGCGTGGCATCGAGGTCGAGGGGCTGCTATCGGGATACGCGGTGTATGGCTATGAAGGCGACGCGTTTCACCTCATGAACCTTGCAGTGGTGCCGGAGGCGCGGAGGCAGGGCCTCGCCCGTACGCTCGTCGAGGACTTCCTCGCGGAAGCGAGGCGGCTCGGTGCTCCGGACGCATGGCTAGAAGTGGCGACCACCAATCGCGGGGCCCTTGCCTTGTACCGGTCGTTCGGTTTCGAGGACGTGCGCGTGAGGCCGCGCTACTACCAGCCCGAGGGGCTCGATGCGCTCGTCATGCGCCTGCGTCTGCGCGGCGCTGCTCCAGCAGCGCAATGAACTCATCGGCCATCGACAGGGTCCGCTCGAGTTTGGCCCGCCGCTCCCGCGCCAACTCAAGATAGTCCGCTAACTTATTCTGGACATCGGCCGTCGCCGTGTCCCCGAGGGCCTCCGCCAGGGCGAGAACCTCACCCATCTCGTCGAGCGAAAAGCCCAGGGGCTTCATGCGCCGCACGAGCATGATCCTTTCGATGTCGGCCTCCGTATAGAGCCGGAATCCGCCGTCAGAGCGCCCCGAGGGCGTCACGAGCCCCACTTCGTCATAGTGGCGCAGGGTGCGCAGCGACAACTCCGTGCGCTCGGCGACGGCGCCGATGTGGAGGGTGGCTGCTGGATCGGGCGCGGGCATGGGTCCATTCTTCCGTGTGATCGGGTGAGGTCGGCTCTACCCTCACGTTAGGGTAGGGTTGCTCCGGCCTTGGCGCCCCCGCGCCCCGGCCCAGCGCGAAGCCGCGCGACGACCCTCCCGGACTGCCGGGGCTAACGATGCCACGGCATCGGCCCCGTCCGTCCGTTCCAGCCCGCCCTACCCGAGGATGACGCGTGTCTACACCCGCCTCTGACCGCCTGCCCGAGCCCGCGCCCGTGACCGGTGCCCCAGAAGCCGACGCTTCCTACTCCGTGCGCGCCGCGCTCCGCTCTCCCCGCATGTTGCGCACCGAAGTGCTTGCCGGCCTGGTCGTGGCGCTGGCCCTGATTCCTGAGGCGATCGCCTTCTCGATCATCGCCGGCGTTGACCCTCGCGTGGGCCTGTTCGCGTCCTTCACCATGGCCGTCTCCATTGCATTCTTGGGCGGCCGGCCAGCCATGATCTCCGCGGCCACGGGTGCGGTCGCGCTCGTCGTGGCGCCCGTGGTCGCCGACCATGGCACCGACTACTTGATCGCCACAGTGATCCTTGCGGGCGTCATCCAAGTCGCCTTTGGCCTCCTGGGCGTCGCGAAGCTCATGCGATTCATCCCCCGTTCCGTGATGGTGGGTTTTGTGAATGCGCTGGCCATTCTCATCTTCATGTCGCAGCTGCCCCACCTCATCGACGTGCCCTGGGCCGTGTACCCCATGGTGGCCATTGGACTCGTCATCATGGTCCTGATGCCGCGGTGGACCAAAGTGATCCCCGCGCCGCTGGTGGCCATTGTGCTGCTCACGCTCGCGGCCGTGATCGCCGCCATCAACGTGCCGACGGTGGGCGACGAGGGAGAACTGCCCGAGTCGCTGCCCTCGCTGCTGTTCCCCGACGTGCCGCTCACGTGGGAGACGCTCCAGATCATCTTCCCCTACGCGCTCGCCATGGCATTGGTGGGTCTCCTCGAGTCGCTCCTGACGGCCAAGCTTGTCGACGACGTGACGGACACCCACTCCAACAAGACCCGCGAGGCGTGGGGCCAGGGCGCGGCGAACGTCATCACTGGCTTCTTTGGCGGCATGGGAGGCTGCGCGATGATCGGCCAGACCATGATCAACGTGAAGGCCTCGGGCGCTCGTACCCGCATCTCCACCTTCCTCGCAGGTGTGTTCCTGCTGATCCTCGTTGTCGGACTAGGCGATGTCGTGGCGGCGATTCCCATGGCCGCACTCGTCGCCGTGATGATCATGGTGTCCGTGGGGACCTTCGATTGGCACTCCATCCAGCCTGCGACCCTGAAGCGCATGCCCAAGTCGGAGACCGCCGTGATGGTCATCACCGTTGCCGTGACCGTGGCGACGCACAACCTCGCGTACGGCGTGGTGGCCGGCGTGCTCGTCGCCATGGTGCTGTTCGCGCGCCGCGTGGCTCACCTGACCACGGTGAAGCGCCTGGATGCCTCTGATGCCGACGGCGAGCGTGTGTACGCCGTTGAAGGTGAGCTGTTCTTTGCCTCCTCCAACGACCTGGTCTACCAGTTCGACTACTCGGGTGACCCCGAGCGGATTGTGATCGACCTGACCGGCGCCCACATCTGGGATGCCTCCACGGTCGCTGCGCTCGACGCGGTGCGCACCAAGTACGAGGCGCGCGGGAAAACAGTCGAGATCATTGGCCTCAACGACGACTCAGCGCAGCGGCACGGCCGCCTCACCGGGAACCTGGGCGCCGGCCACTAGTCGGTCGAGATGGGTGGCCGGTCGTCGTATGGCCGGGCCGCGACACGCGCCTTTCGACCCTACGCCGGGCCGCGACACGCCGCGACCGAACCCAAGCCGGGCCGCGACACTCCCCGGCCGTGCAGCAAACTGACTGAGGTTCGTGCGGCGCCGCGTGTCGCCTCGCACGCCGACACGCTCCCATGCGGGAATCGCAGTCACTTTGACGCGCGAGAACGCCCCTGCATCACTACGCTGACCGCATGTCTGAATCGAATCCGCGCCTGACGACGCTGTGGCCTGCAGCGGCGCTCCGTGTCACCGCCGGCGACCTCGAACTGAGGTGGATGGACGACGCCCTGCTGGCGCGCGTCGCCGAGGTGGCGGGACGCGGCGTTCACGCTCCTGAGGTGATGCCGTTCTACCGCCCTTGGACCACGGGTACTCCCGAGGAAGTCGCTCGCGCGGTGCTGACGTTTCAGTGGGCACAGCGTGCGCATGTGAGCCCTGCCCGCCTTGTCCTGGAACTTGGCGTCCTGTGGCGCGGCGAACCCGTCGGAATCCAGGGCGCGTCAGGAGGCCAGTGGGGGATCAAGCGCGAGGTCGAGACCGGCTCGTGGCTGGGTGCTGAGTTTCACGGCCGGGGAATCGGCACGCGCATGCGCATCATGTACCTTGCGCTCATGTTCGACCACCTCGACGCGAACTATGTGACATCCGCGGCGTTCCAGGACAATCCGTCATCCAATGCGGTCTCTCGCAAGGCCGGCTACGAGCCAGACGGGTTGCTGCATGACGTTCGGGCAGACAAGCCCGCCATGCTCAACCGGTGGCGGATGTCGAGGGAGCGGTGGGCACAGGTGCGCGATCACGACCTGGGCTTGCTGGGCGGCGACCTCGTGGTCGAAGGGGCACAGCCCGTGAAGGCGCAATTGGCAAGCGTCCAGGCGGACGCCCACGGCCTGCCCGATTGAGCGCTACTTCGCGGTGAGCTTCCCGTTGCGGCGCAGCCAGATCTCCATAGGGATGGTCGTGAGCGGAGGCACCGCGGCCGCGAGCGTGAGCACCGTGAGCCAGAAGCCCCAGCGCATCTTGAACGCGAGCAGGAGTGTCACCAGGCCGTACAGCATGAACGCGCCGCCGTGGAGCGGGCCAAAGATGGTCACGCCCCACTCGGTCACGTGAAGCACGTGCTCGAGCAGCATGCCGATCAGCAGCCCTGCCCAGGTGAATGCCTCGACAATCGCGAGCACGACGTAGGCGCGCGAGAGCCGCGGCAGGGTGGCGAATGCTGGGCGTTGGGGAGCGGTGGTCGTGGTGCCGGTGTCCGTGGTCACTAGATCTCCTTGATGGCGTCGGCGGCGTCGATGCGGCCCTTACGGTCGCCCGCGCCGTGGTCGTCGGTGGGGTAGCCCACGAGCAGGAGGACCTCAGACCGCCATGGCGAATCGGCGAACAGGTCGGCGTCCAGGCCGGCGCGGTTGAATCCCCCGAGCGGCCTTACGGCCAGTCCAGCGGCGCGCAGTCCCACGATGAGGTAGCCGGTCTGCAGCATCGCATTGGTGTGCGCGAATCGCGTCCGCGCCTCCGGGTCGCCCTCGAAGCGAGCCGCGGCGGTGTCGGTGCCTCCGGTGACGCCAAAGTGGTCGTGGAAGCGCTCGTCGCGCGCGGCGATCAACACGAGCGGAGCGGCCTCGACCTTGGCGCGGTTGCCCTCAGCCGCGTGCGCGAGGACGCGTGCGCGTGCGTGGGGCGACGTGGCTCCCGCGATGCGCAGGGGCACGGTGTTATTCGCCGTGGGGCCCCACTTGATGAGGTCCCACACCTGCGTGATCGTGTCCATCGTCACGGGCTGATCGGCGAAGCGGATATTGGATCGCGCACCGGTGAAGAGCCGCTCGAGCGCGAGGTCGTCCAGAATGAAGGGAGACATATCAACCATTGTCGCCCGCAGCGGGGAGTGCTGTGAACCACGAGGAACGCCGCCTCCACCCCACCAACTAGACTCAAGCCGTGGCTTTGGTACTGGGAATTGAGAGCACCTGCGATGAGACGGGTGTCGCGCTTGTCGAGGACACTGAGCTCCTTGTCGACGTGACCGCGTCTTCGATGGACGAGCATGCGCGTTTTGGCGGGATTGTTCCGGAGGTAGCCAGCCGCGCCCACCTGGAAGCGTTCCTTCCCACGTTGGATGAGGCGTTGACGCGTGCGGGCAAGACCTTGAGCGACGTTGACGCGATTGCGGTCGCCGCCGGGCCTGGCCTGGTGGGTTCGCTCACCGTGGGCAACGCGGCAGCGAAGTCGCTCGCGGTCGCTCTCGGCAAGCCCTTGCACGGCGTGAACCACGTGATTGGCCATGCGGCGGTGGATGAGCTCGTCCACGGTGAGTTCCCAGAGAAGGTCATGGCGTTGGTGGTCTCCGGTGGCCACACGTCGCTGCTCAAGATCGACGATGTCGCCACGCAGGTGACCGAGCTGGGCCACACCCTGGACGATGCCGCCGGTGAGGCCTTCGACAAGGTGGGGCGACTGCTCGAACTGCCCTACCCCGGCGGGCCACACATTGACCGCTTGGCTCGCGAGGGCGACCCCACGGCGATCCCGTTCCCGCGTGCGCTCACGGCGCCTAAGTTCCAAGACAAGCACGCGTACGATTTCTCCTTCTCCGGCCTCAAGACCGCCGTTGCGCGGTGGGTGGAGCGCGAGCGAGACGCTGGCCGCGAGATCCCGCTCGAGGACGTCGCCGCGTCCTTCGCTGACGCAGTCGCAGATGTGCTGATGCTGAAGACCCTGAACGCGTGCCGTGAGCATGACATCGACACCCTGGTGATCGGGGGCGGGTTCTCCGCGAACTCTCAGTTGCGCGAGATGGCCGTGAAGCGCGGCGAGGAGGCCGGCATCGACGTGCGCATCCCGCCTATCCGCTATTGCACTGACAACGGCGCCATGATTGCGGCGCTGGGCGCCGCTGTGGTGCGTCGCGGTGTGGCTCCTAACGCGCTCGACTACGGCGTGGACTCCTCGATGCCGCTCACTCGCGTCGTCGCCTGACGCACGTGGCTCGCCGGCATCACTCGGCGCTGGCGTGGGTGGCTCTCGTGGCCACCGTGCTGGCCGCCGCGGGGTCCATCGCCTGGGCAGCGCTGTCGCCGCAACGGGCCGATGCCTCAGTTGCGGCCTCAACTGACCTCACCAGGGCGGAAGAGGCGCCCTCGCCCGCGCCATGGCCGGAGATGTCCGCTGGTGAGGGCTCGTGGTCGGCTCCTGGGCCGGACTTGACGGTGACGCGACCACGCCTGGCGTGGGGCCCCTCGGTGGATGAGTGGACGGCGGCGCTCGCGACGGCCCGTGAGCTCTCCGTGGAACAAGCCGCCGGGCAGGTGATCGTGGCGCAATGGAGTTCGCCAGACGCGGATGGGCTTGCGCAACTCGTAGAGGAGCTGGGGCTGGGCGGCGTCATCGTGATGCGCGGCGCGGTGGATGACGCGGCGCAGGTCAAGGAACTGACAGCCGCCGCGAGATCCGCTGGCGGGGCGCGCGACTGGGGCACCATTGTGTCCGTCGACGAGGAAGGGGGGACCGTGTCCCGCCTCCGGGGCGTGGTGCCGGGGATGCCAGGGTTCATGGCTGCGGGGGCCGCGCGTGACGAGGCGGCCGTGACCGACGCATATGCCCAGCAAGCGGTGGATCTGCGTGGTCTGGGCTTCACCATGGACTTCGCTCCTGTCGCTGACGTGACGCGAGGGTTGAGCGATCCTGTGATCAGGTCGCGCGCGGCGGGCGATGATCCCGAGGTTGTGGCGGCGACAGTCAATGCCGCTGTCGACGGCTACATCGCCGGTGGGGTGGCGCCGGTGGTGAAACACTTCCCTGGGCACGGGTCAGTCACGGTGGATTCTCACGTGGGGCTTCCGGTGCAGGCCCGCTCGATCGAATCCTTGGTCGCGACGGACCTGGCACCATTTGCGAGCGCGATCGACGAGGGAGCGCCTGCCGTGATGATGGCGCATGTCGCCGTTGAGGACTGGGGTTCTCTTCCCGCTTCGCTCAACCCGCGCGCCTACGTTTACTTGCGGGAGACGCTCGGTTTCACGGGTCTGGCGGTGACGGACGCGCTCAACATGGGCGCCATTCAGAATGATCACGAGCCTGGTGAGGCAGCGGTTGCGGCGCTCAAGGCGGGCGCGGACGTGCTCTTGCTTCCCCCGGAACCGGAGGCCGCGCGAGACGCGATCGTCGACGCGGTCGAGGATGGCGACCTCACGCGCGAGCGTCTGACAGAGGCCGCCGCGCGGGTCATCCTCGCCGGCCGGTGGCAAGCGGGGCTTGAGTCGGTCGCTGATGCTGGCGCTTCCTACGCCCACAGGCTTGCCGTGGCGGGCGCGACGGTGGCGGCGAAGTCCTGTGGTGGAAGCTTCGTGGGGACCCAGGTGAGCATCTCCGGCGGGACAGAGGGGAACAGGGCCGCGCTCGGCGCGGCCCTCGCCGAGCGCGGCGTGAGCGTAGGCGGCGCTGGCACGAGCATCGCTCTCGCGGGTTCCGACGACAGTTCGCCCAGGGCCGATGTCGTGGTCGCCCTGCGCGGACCGTGGGGGTTGGAGGACGCTGACGCGGACGTGTACGTGGGTCTGTACGGCACGAGTGGGTCGAGCATGAATGCGCTCGCGGACGTGTTGACGGGCGCGGCCTCGCCGGGTGGGACCTGGCCCGTGGACCTCGATTTGCCGGTGCCCGTATGTGGCTCAGGCTGACAGGTGGGCGCGGGCTGCCTGGGTGACGGCCTCACCGATGGTGCCGAGCGTGGGCGAGTGGGTGCGCCACTGTTGCCACCACAGCGTGACGGAGATGTCTGGGCCGCCCAGTTCGACGAGGGTCCGGCCGGTGCGTTGCGAAGCGGGGAGCAGCCCCCAGCCCAGGCCCAACTCGATGGCCTCGGCGAACTCGGGTGACGAGGGCACAAGGTGGCGCGGGCATCGTTCGGGATTGACGCCGCGCCGCGTGAGATAGCGGCGTTGGATCTGGTCGCGTGCGTCGAAGTCCACGACGGGGCTGAGAGCGAGCGCGGCGGCAGTGGCTCCATCGGGAAGCCAGCGCTCGGCGAATGCGGGGGACGCGACCGCTCGGTAGGTCAGGCTGCCGAGCCGGGTGGCGGTGCAACCGGCCACGGGCTGGGCCACCGTCGTGACGGCCGCCACGACCGTGCCGTCAGCGAGGAGTTCTGTCGTGTGGCTCTCGTCTTCGCGGTGGATTTCGAGCGTGATGTCGTGCGCGGTCGCGACCTCGACGAGCGCGGGCAGAATCCACGTGGCGAGCGAATCGGCATTGATGGCGAGCGGGACTGTCGTTGCGGACCCGCCTACCCCAAGCCGGTCGGCGAGATCGTCGTCCAGGTGCGCGACCTGTCGGGCGTAGCGGATCACCTGCTCGCCTGCCGCGGTCGCCCTCACGGGACGCGACCGCACCAACAGGACCTGGCCAGTGAGGCGTTCCAGTGTGGCGAGGCGCTGGCTCACCGCCGACTGCGTGAGGTGAAGGCGACGAGCGGCCCCCTCAAGCGTTCCCGCGTCGACCGCGGCAGCGAGTGTGTGGGCGAGATCCACCGGAACTTTCATTCAGCCAGGCTAATGGATATGTAGAAAACCTTGGTGGAACTAAGGAAACGTCGCCACTAGCGTCGACGCATGACCTACCTCGCTGGCCTGGGACTTGGCCTGTCTCTCATCGCCGCCATCGGCGCTCAGAATGTGTTCGTGCTCCGCCAGGGGATCCGCCGCGAGCACGTGATCGCGGTGGTGTTGGTGTGCGCCCTGTCAGACGCCATCCTCATTGCCGCGGGGACAGCGGGTCTTGGTGCTTTGATCTCCGCCCACCCGTGGGTAGAGACCGTAGCCCGATTGGGCGGGGCGGTGTTTCTCGCCACATATGCGGTCATCGCGGCTCGCCGTGCATGGCGTGGTCCTGATGAGGGCCTTGATGCTGCGCAGGCGCATCAGACGGGTGCCTCTTTGTGGTCCGTGGCCGCCACCACCGCCGCGATCACGTGGCTTAACCCGCACGTGTACCTCGACACCGTGGTCCTGCTGGGCTCGGTGGCGGGGACCTACGGCGACGACAAGTGGCTCTTTGCGGCGGGGGCGATGTCTGGCTCGCTCCTATGGTTCAGTGTGCTGGGCTACGGCGCCCGCTTGTTGTCAGGGGTGTTGTCGAAGCCGGGTGCCTGGCGCGTCCTCGATGTGCTCGTCGCGGTCGTGATGGCAGCGCTCGCGGTGAGCTTGGTCTGGGGCCTTGTCTAGCGCGCCGCTACCCTGAGGCCATGACCCGCTTGACCGACGAGGACGTCGTACGCCTGCGCGAACGCTACGCCGGCGGCGAGCGCCAAAGTGCACTTGCCGAGGCGTTCGGCATCTCCCAAACGAGCGTGTCCGCGCTGGTGGCAGGGCGTGCGCGGGCCCACGCGGGCGGGCCCCTTGCGGCGCCCCGCGGACGGGCCCCGCGCCCGGACCGCGCGCCCTCGTCACCCCGCCGCGCGGCATTGACGCCTGCGGTGGCTGCAGAGGTGAAGAGCAGAGTGGGCGATGGGCAGGCGCGCGCGAGCGTGGCGGCAGATCTCGGTATCTCCCTCGCGAGCGTGCATTCCATCATGGCGGGCCGGCGCGGAGGCTCCACCGGCGCGCGGGCTGGTGCGCTGGACGACGAGACCCGTGCCAGAATCCGTGCCGCCTACCTGGCCGGTCAATCCCAGTCGGCGATCGCGCGCGCGGAGGGCACCAGCCAGCAAATGGTGAGTAAGGTCGTTCGCGACCTACGCTGACAACGGCGCGGCTTCGAGGGGCTCGGCGATGATCGCCTGGCGCTTGCCCTGGAGGCGGGTCAGGAAAACGGTGAGTCGGTGAGGTCCTCGCAGTTTGAGCGCGGGTCGCAACTGCTCCGGCGTGATGTCGACCCCGCGCTTCTTGATGTCGACGGCGCCCACCTCGCGCGCCCGCAAGGCCGCCGCGATGGCCTTCGTCTGCAGCGGCACCGTCTCGAGCACCCGCCATCCGCGCATGAACGGGGACTCGACGGCAACGTCTGCCGTGAGGTACGCGATCTGGGAGTCCACAAGCCGCGTCTGTGTGCGGTCAGCCAACGCGCCAATGAGGCCGGCGCGAATGACGGCGCCGTCCGGCTCATACACAAACGCCCCGAGCGCGCCAGCCTCAGCGCGGTGAGTGTCGCCGTCGAGTCGGTGCGCGGCCCCGTCGTGGATCACGACGGCCGCGTGCCCTGGCGTGCGGGCCAGCGGTCCGCACCACAGCGCCGCTTCCACGACTGTGCCGTCCACGCTGACCCATTCCGCCTCCGTGCCTGCCGGGACGGCCTCGTGCGGAACGGCAGGTCCCACCTTGACCCCCACGGCCGGAGCTAGGTCACGCAAGGCAAGGACACGATCCAGCGCGGGGGAGTAGTCGCGTGGGTCATGCCTGCGCCCGCGCGCATTTCGGCGGGCGGGGTCCGCGAAGAATCCGTCTACCCCAAGGTGAGCGGCGACCTCAAGCGCGTCCGCGTGCACCACGCGCGCGTCCGGCCAGTGGCGCAGATTGTGGTCCGCGAGCACCGCAGTGCCCTCGTCAAGCTCCACTGCGGTGACAGCAAGCCCAAGCGCGGACATTGCCATGGCATCGGCCCCAATGCCGCAGGTGAGGTCGGCGACCTTGGTGATGCCGGCATCCCGAAAGCGCGCGGCGTGCCGCGCCGCGACCGGAAGCCGAGTCGCCTGCTCGAGGCCGTCACGCGTGAACAGCATCCCCGCCGCAAAGTCGCCAAACTTAGCCCTGGCATCGGCCCTCAGGGCCGATTGCGTGAGCGCCGCGGCCACGCGATCCGGCTCGAGCCCGTCCTGCCGCAGCTCGGCGCCCCAAGAAACGGCGTCCGCAGCAACGTAGGGCGGCAGCGCGTCGACCACGGCGCGCCCGTGCGCAGAGGTCAACCACTGAGCGGTTTGGACATCCATGTGAGAATCCTTTCACGGTCCGTGAACAACGGGTGGCGTGAGTTAGCACTCGCCAGGTGTGAGTGCTAAATTGGGCATTGCTCCTACCGAGGAGCCCGTGGCCCACAACGGCCGCCCTGACCCCCGCGACGGCAGGACGGACGCGAGGGCCGTGGAACACAACTGTCATGGATCATGGAAGGTGAGGTCCGCTGTGTCGGTCTCTATCAAGCCTCTTGAGGACAAGGTCGTGGTGAAGCCCTCTGCCGCCGAGCAGACCACCGCGTCCGGCCTCGTCATCCCCGATGCTGCCAAGGAGAAGCCCCAGGAGGGTGAAGTCTTGGCAGTTGGCCCGGGCCGTGTCGACGACAACGGCAACCGCATCCCCGTGGATGTGGCCGTGGGCGACAAGGTCATCTACAGCAAGTACGGCGGCACCGAGGTCAAGTACGGCGGCGAAGAGCTGCTGATCCTCTCGGCGCGTGACCTGCTCGGAGTCGTGCAGTAACGCTCCGTCAGTAAGTCAAGGAAGCCCCCGGCCAGTCAATCTGGCCGGGGGCTTCTTGTTGTCCGGGCGCTCGCTCGGGGGGATGGACGGCGCGCCGAACGGCGCAGTGCGGCGCTAGCTTGCCTTGGGGAGGCGCTGCACAAGCATGGAGTGGCGCTCGTCTTCGCTGATTCCGCCCCACACTCCAAAGGGCTCACGCGCGTCGAGCGACCGTTCACGGCACATGTCCATCACTGGGCACTGCTCGCAATAAGCCTTGGCAGCTTCCGCACGACGGCGCCGAGCCGCACCGCGCTCCCCCTCGGGGTGGAAGAACAGATCGGGGTCGGCCTCGCGGCACGCCCCCTGGTACTGCCACTCCCACTGCTCCTGCGTTGGTGCGGGAAGCTTCGCGACTGTACTCATGGCGCTCCTTACACATCGGGTCTACTGACCTGTCTGCCCCTCGCCGTTGAGGGTCAAACGCTTCACGATTCACACGCCGCCAGGACCCGGCTCCAACCGTCGGGACCAGTGCGAAATGTGGCCATCTCTCCCATTCATACCCCCTGGCTCGCACCTTGGCTAGGGCGTTCGCAAAGATGGGAAGGAACGTTTACGGGGTGTTTCCCTTGCTGTCCGGCCCGACGCGACGCTCCCCGTAGAATCGAGCAATGGCGCCAGTTGACAACAACCCGTTCTCGTTCACCGGTCTGACATACGACGACGTCCTGCTGCTTCCCGGGCAAAGCGACGTGATTCCCTCTGAGGTCTCCACGACCACGCGCCTCACGCGTGGCATCACCATCGAGACCCCGCTGCTGAGCGCAGCGATGGACACGGTGACCGAGGCCCGCATGGCGATCGCCATGGCACGCCAGGGCGGCATCGGTGTCCTGCACCGCAACCTGTCGATCGCCGACCAGGCGCACCAGGTCGAGATCGTGAAGCGTTCCGAGTCCGGCATGATCACTGACCCCGTCACTGTGGGGCCTGAGGCCACGCTCACGGAGCTCGATGCACTGTGCGGTAAGTACCGGGTGTCCGGGCTTCCCGTGGTCGATGAGGACCGCCGCTTGGTGGGCATCATCACCAACCGTGACCTGCGCTTTGTCGACCACGCCGACTACGAGGGCCGGAAGGTGCGCGAGGCAATGACGCCCATGCCGCTCATCACAGCGCCCACCGGTGTGTCGAATGCCGATGCCGCAGACCTGCTCGCGCAACACAAGGTCGAGAAGCTGCCGCTGGTGGATGAGGATGGGCGCCTGACCGGCCTCATCACCGTCAAGGACTTCGTGAAGACCGAGCGCTACCCCAAGGCAACCAAGGACGAGCAGGGTCGCCTGCGCGTTGCTGCTGCCGTGGGCTTCTATGGAGACGCGTGGGAGCGCGCGACTGCGCTGGTAGAGGCAGGCGTCGATGCCCTGGTCGTCGACACCGCGCACGGGCACGCCCAGGCCATGATCGACATGATCAAGCGCCTGAAGTCGGATCCGACGACGTCCCACGTCCAGGTGATTGGCGGCAACGTCGCGACCCGCGAAGGCGCACAGGCGCTCGTGGATGCGGGCGTCGACGCCGTGAAGGTCGGAGTGGGCCCGGGCTCGATCTGCACCACGCGAGTGGTTGCCGGTGTGGGCGTGCCGCAGGTCACCGCCGTGTGGGAGGCGTACCAGGCGGCCGGTCCCGCGGGCGTGCCCGTGATCGCCGACGGGGGCCTCCAGTACTCGGGAGACATCGCCAAGGCGCTCGTCGCCGGTGCGGAGTCGGTGATGATCGGCTCGCTCTTTGCCGGATGCGCTGAGGCGCCGGGCGACCTGGTGCTCGTGGGCGGCAAGCAGTACAAGCTGTACCGGGGCATGGGCTCGATGGGGGCCATGGCCTCGCGCGGCCGCGTCTCTTACTCCAAGGACCGTTACTTCCAGTCGGATGCGCCAAGCGACGACGACATCATCCCCGAGGGCATCGAGGGTCGCGTCCCGTTCAAGGGTTCGCTTCACGACGTCGCACGCCAGTTGGTCGGCGGCCTGGGGCAGTCGATGTTCTACGTGGGCGCGCGCACCATCGACGAGCTGCGCTCGCGCGGCAAGTTCGTGCGCATCACGCCCGCTGGTCTCAAGGAATCCCACCCCCACGACATCCAGAT
Source organism: Demequina globuliformis (assembly GCF_000975155.1). Lineage (GTDB taxonomy): Bacteria > Actinomycetota > Actinomycetes > Actinomycetales > Demequinaceae > Demequina > Demequina globuliformis. The sequence goes on along the minus strand of NZ_BBRG01000001.1, from coordinate 682,032 downwards.
GACCGTCGAGGCCCCCAACTACACCGGTCGCTAGGCCCAGGCGGCCGTGGACATCACGTGGGAGATCCTTCTCCTCCTCGCGGTGGTCGCGCTGCTGGCCGGGTGTCTTGACACGCTCGCCGGCGGCGGCGGCCTCATCACGGTGCCCGCGCTCATGCTCGCCGGGCTGCCGCCGCTGCAGGCGCTCGCGACGAACAAGTTGCAGGCACCGGCAGGCACGGGGATGGCGACGTACCAGGTCATACGCAAGCATGGCGTCAGGTGGGCCGATGTTCGTTGGCCGATGCTGTGGGCTTTCCTTGGCTCGGTGGCTGGCACGGTAGCGATCCTGTTCGTGTCCGCGGATGCGCTGGAGATCGTGATCCCGGTCGTGCTCGCGCTGATCGCCGCATACTTTCTGTTTGTCCCCAAGTCCCACGAGCCGCCTGCTAAGCCACGAATGAGCGACCCCACTTATGAGGCGACCGTGGTTCCTGCGATCGGTGCCTACGATGGCGCATTTGGCCCGGGAACGGGGTCGCTGTTCGCGCTGTCCGGCGTGGCGCTGCGCGCGCTACCGCTCCGCCGTTCCACAGCGATCGCGAAGACGCTGAACTTCGCGACGAACATTGCGTCGCTGATCGTGTTCGTCATCGCGGGCAAGATCGTGTGGCTCGTAGGCGGAGTCATGATTGTGGGTCAGCTGATTGGCGCATACATCGGGTCCCACATTCTGCTCCGGGTCAACCCGATGGTGTTGCGTGTTCTCATCGTCGCCGTGTCACTCACGATGCTGTGGCGCGTGCTCCTGTCTTAAGTCACAGCGGCCATGGCCAACATCGCCTCACGCCCGATTCGCACCCTGAAATGGAGCACGGGCCGCCAAGAAGGCGTCGTGATGGCGGCCAGCGCTCCATTTCAGGGGAGTTAGCGAGCACTGAGGTGCGGGTGCTGTGCGCTGAGAGATCGCGACTCGGGTGTGAATCAGGGGTAGAGCCCCCTCAACTCGTGGGCTTCGAGGACCCGTCGCACGGCCAGCGCCGTCGCGGCCTGGCGATACGTCAGCGACTGCGCGCCCGCGTAGTCCACGACGTCCCTCCATGCCGCCGTCATCTTCTCTTCGAGCCGTTCGTTCACTTCACGCTCGCGCCACTGGTACGCCTGATTGGACTGGACCCACTCAAAGTAGGACACGATCACGCCGCCGGCGTTGGCGAGAATGTCAGGCACCACGAGCACGTCGCGGTCGATCAAGATGGCGTCGGCCTCTTGAGTCGTGGGACCGTTCGCGCCTTCGACCACGATGGTTGCTTGCACGTCCCGGGCGTTTGCCGCGGTCAGGACACCCTCGACGGCGGCGGGAACAAGGACGTCGACGTCGAGTGTGAGGAGCGCCTGAGGATCCAACGACTCCGCGCCTTCAAAGCCCTCGACCGAGCCTTCCCGATCCACATGCGCTCCCAGGCGAGCGACGTCGATTCCGTCCCCGGCAAAGACAGCGCCATCGACGTCTGAGATTGCGATGACGCGCACGCCTGCCTCCGACAGCAACCGCGCCGCGCCGCGCCCCACCTTTCCGAAGCCTTGCACCGCGGCCGTCGCGCCCTCCGCCTCGATGCCCTTGGAGGCCATCGCCATGAGTGCGACGTGAGCCACCCCTCGTGAGGTGGCCTGCGCGCGGCCAAGCGATCCGCCGAGCGAGATCGGTTTGCCCGTGACCACGCCAGGAACAGTGTGTCCCTTCGCCACGGAGTAGGTGTCCATGATCCACGCCATGGTGCGCTCGTCGGTGCCGATGTCGGGTGCAGGAATGTCGGTGTCGGGGCCAATGATGGGCAGAATCTCCGAGGTGTACCTGCGCGTGACCCGCTCCAGTTCGCCCTGGGTGTGGTCGCGCGGCTCGATGGCCACACCGCCCTTGGCGCCGCCGTAGGGCACGTCTACGAGCGCGCACTTCCACGTCATCCACATCGCCAGGGCGCGCACCTCATTGAGGTCAACCGCCGTGGAGAAGCGCAGGCCGCCCTTCGTAGGGCCGCGTGAGAAGTTGTGCTGGACGCGGTACCCCGAGAACACTGCGGTGGTGCCGTCATCCTTGCGCAAGGGGACGGCGACCTGCATCTCGCGGCGCGGCATCGCCAGCATCTCGTGAAGTCCCGGCGCACATTTGAGGTGTTCCACGGCCTCCGTCAGCTGCGCTTGGGCGTCATTCCACGGTCCGTGCAGGGCAGGAGTGCCGCCGCCGGTCGATGCCATCATTCATGCCTCCTCGTCGAGTCACTCCGACTCTAACGCCGCCTCTGGTGTGGCCCTGTTGTCGCGAGATGTGAAGTTTCGCGATTCTTATACGGCGACGGGCCACTCGGGCCGGGGCAGGTCCTCCGTGCGTCCCTTGGACTTGAGCCATGCCGCGAAGTCCAGCGCCCACACGCGGTGTGCCTCAACCTGTTGTGACTGCAGGTCCGCAAGTGCGACTGCCGCCAAGGCGGTGTGCGCCCGCGCCATGGCAGGCAGCAGGTCGAGTGTCGCCGCGACGTCCGCGTCCGCGGCGTGCAGGTCATCGGCAACCACGGCCACGCCGTAGTGCTCGCACATGTTGAGGAGCTTGCGGGGGCCCTTGCGCCACTTGTCGAGGTGGCGGTCAAGCACGAGCGGGTCAACGACGGGGCCGATGCTGCCGCTCGGGACCCGCGAGGCCAATGAAGGAAGCTGGTGGCGGGCGAGCTCCGCTTCCAAGATCGAAAGATCAAACTGGGCGTTGAAGGCGACGACGGGAAAACCGGCGCCCATCGCGGAGGCGAGGATCGCCGCTATCTCTTCCAAGGCATCGGCCGGATCCGAGCCGTGTTCCCTGGCGTACTCGGACGAGATCCCGTGTACCTCGGTGGCGCGCGCCGGAATCTCGACCCCGGGATTGATCAGCCACGTGCGCGCGGTCGTCTCGCCGCCCGTTCGCGTCAAGATCGCTGCCGTGACGATCCGATCATGGGACGTGGACACGCCCGTGGTCTCGGTGTCGAAGCCCACCATGGTCTCGTCTAGCCAGCTCATGGCACCACTCTTCCACGCGCCGCCGACATCCCCTGTCGAAACGCAGGAGCGATAGGGTGGTCCGGTGAGCAACGAGATCGAGATCGGCCGCGGCAAGCGCGGGCGCCGCGCCTATTCCTTCGATGACATCGCCATTGTGCCGTCGCGCCGCACACGCGACCCCAAGCAGGTGTCGCTGAGCTGGCAGATCGATGCCTTCCAGTTCGACATTCCCGTGATCTCCGCACCGATGGACTCCGTGATGAGCCCGGCGACGGCGATCGCGTTGGGCCGCCAGGGCGGGCTTGGCGTACTCGACCTCGAAGGGCTGTGGACTCGTTACGAGGACCCCACGGCCTTGTTCGAGGAGATCGCACAGCTAGACGGCGAGGCCGCGACCACCCGCATGCAGGAGATCTACCGCGAGCCCGTCAAGGATGAGCTGATCGCCGAGCGCCTGCGGGAGATCCGCGCCGCAGACGTCACGGTGGCAGGCGCCCTGAGCCCGCAGCGCACGCAGGAGCACTACGAGACGGTGTTGAAGGCCGGGGTTGACCTCTTCGTGATCCGCGGCACCACGGTGTCAGCCGAGCACGTGTCCGAGCACACCGAGCCGCTCAACCTCAAGAAGTTCATTTACGACCTCGACGTGCCCGTGATTGTGGGCGGAGCCTCGACCTACCAGGCCGGACTGCACCTGATGCGTACGGGTGCTGCGGGCGTGCTCGTGGGCTTCGGCGGCGGGTCAGCGCAGCGCACGCGCACCACGCTTGGGATCCACGCGCCTATGGCAACGGCGGTGTCTGATGTCGCCGCTGCACGCCGCGACTACCTCGACGAGTCTGGCGGCCGTTACGTGCACGTGATCGCCGACGGCGGCCTGGGACGTTCGGGCGACCTCGTGAAGGCATTCGCCTGTGGGGCCGATGCCGTGATGTTGGGTTCTGCGCTGGCTCGCGCTGCGGAGGCGCCTGGCGCTGGATTCCACTGGGGTCAAGAGGCGTACCACTCGGAACTGCCCCGCGGCGAGCGCGTCGAGGTGGGTACTGGCGGCACCCTTGAGGAGATCCTTAACGGGCCGGCCCACTCAGCGGACGGCTCGACGAACATCATGGGCGCTTTGCGCCGTTCGATGGCGACCACGGGCTACTCCGACCTCAAGGAGTTTCAGCGGGTCGACGTGGTGGTCTCGCCTTACAACCCGATGTAGTCCACGCGCGCCCCACCACATCGCTCGGCTCGACGCTGGCGGCCCCGTCGCGAGCCACCGTGCGCCGCGTCAAGTGGACCCGTGGGCGTGTAGTGTCGGCGTCAGCGGTCGCGTCGACGCGCCGCAGTCGCGTGGCCGAGCCCGCGGCGTGTTCTGGCATCGCGATGCCACCACATCCTGAAACAAGGGGGAATCATGACCACGTCCATTCGTGTCCGCGTCGCCACCGGCGCCGCTTCCATTGCTGTGCTGGCTCTCGCTGGCTGCAGCGGCTCTGGCGACGCGGAGGCCACCGACCCCAACGGGTCGGGCAACGTCGCAGTCGAGGAGACCACGAGTGCTCCTGCCGAGGAGACCAGCGCCCCCGCACAGGAGAGCACTGAGGCTGAAGCAGGCGGCGCGCTCGAGGCTTACGTCGCCCGCGAGGCCGCCCAGGTCGACACCATTGTGGAGAGCTCGAGCGGCGTCTACTCCGACATCTGGATCGATGCCGAAGAGCCCTCGACCATCGTCTACACGTACCAGTACGCAGAGGCTGTCGACCCCGACGAGGCGACGGCCTACTTCGAGGGCGTGACGGACACCCTGGCAGACCTGTGCGAGTCCACCGTTTTCCCGATGATGGAGGCGGAGGGCGTCGAGAGCCCTGAGGCACGCTACGTCTACCTCAACAGCGACGGTTCCGAACTGTGGAGTGAGACCTACACCTCCAACTGACCCGGCTGTCGCACCCGCGCTCGCTGGCATCGGCAACGTCGCCATCGGGGGCCGCCGCAATGAGTGACGGGCCACGGGCGTGTGAGCGCCGCGACAGGTAGGGACTACTGATCGAATGACGGCAGCAGAGGTTCTCTCGATTGCGGGCTATGCGATAGTGCTCGCGCTCGCGGTGCGGCTCTTTTTGGTCGCTGCAATCGCTGGTCTGCGGCTCACCGACGTCATCGGATACATCGTCGCGGCGGCGTGGGTCGTGGTGCTCGGGGGACTCGCGTGGGAGCTCGGAACGGGGCCGGGGGTCGTCGCCATCGCGACGGCGGCCTTCGGCGGCACCCTGTGGGCGTTGCACACGCGCCGACGCAGGGCCCGCGACCCCGAGGCTGTCTTTCTGGGCGTCTTCCTTGTTGGCAAGGTCCCCGCAGGGGTGCGCAATTGGATCGGGTTTGAGGACGACGCGCCATTCTTCAGGCGCAGAGCCCACCAGTGACACAGGCCAATCCGCGAAGCAGGGCACTGCAAGCAGACGCTCCAGGGGTGTGGGAACTGCCGCTACTCGTTGTCACCACCGGTGTCGTGCGCCCCGGCAACGGCCGCACGGGTCTCAGCCCCGGCATCGGGCCACACCCAGTTGGCCACCTCGGGCAGGTCCGCGCCGTGTACGCGCGCGTACCTCCGTGCAGCGAGACGCTGATCCGAGAGCCGCTGACGCAGTGACGCCGCCCGCGTCCCCAAGTGAGGCACCCTGTCGATGACGTCCATGACCAGGTGAAAACGGTCGATGTCGTTCATCATCGCCATGTCGAATGGCGTGGTCGTGGTGCCCTCCTCCTTGAAGCCCCGTACGTGCAGGTTGTGGTGACCCGTGCGGCGGTAGGTGAGACGGTGAATGAGCCACGGGTACCCGTGATAGTTGAAGACGATGGGCTTGTCGGTCGTGAAAAGCTGATCAAACTCGCGATCGCTCATGCCGTGCGGGTGTTCGCCCTCCGGCTGCAGGCGCATCAGGTCAACGACGTTGATCATGCGCACCTTCAGTTCGGGTAGCTCCTTGCGCAGGATGTCGATTGCCGCCAGCACCTCCAAGGTGGGCACGTCGCCCGCGGCCGCCATCACCACATCCGGCTCTTCACCCGTCTCGACGTTGGAGGCAAACTCCCAGATGCCGAGCCCCCGCGTGCAATGGTCGACCGCCTGGTCCATCGTGAGCCACTGCGGCGCCGGCTGTTTGCCTGCGATGACCACGTTGACGTAGTCGCGCGAGCGCAAGCAGTGGTCGTATGTCGACAGCAAGGTGTTCGCGTCCGCCGGGAGGTAGACCCGCACCACCTCCGCCTTTTTGTTCACCACGTGGTCAATGAAGCCAGGGTCTTGGTGCGAGAAGCCGTTGTGGTCCTGGCGCCATACGTGGCTCGACAACAAGTAGTTCAGGGAGGCAATGGGTCGGCGCCACGGCAACTCTCGCGACACCTTCAACCACTTCGCGTGCTGGTTGAACATCGAGTCAATGATGTGGATGAAGGCCTCGTAGGAGGTGAAAAGTCCGTGGCGACCGGTCAGCAGGTAGCCCTCGAGCCACCCCTGGCACTGGTGCTCGGACAGCATCTCCATCACTTGGCCTGAGGCGGCGGTGTGCGCGCCGTCGTCTTCGCGTTCGCCTTCCCACACCTTGTCGGTGACGTCGAGCACCGCTTGCAGGCGGTTGGAGGCAAGTTCGTCGGGCGCAAACACGCGGAAGTTGTCCATGTTCTGTCGCATTACGTCGCGAAGGAACTCGCCGAGCTGGCGAGTGGACTCGACCGGGCCTGAGCCGGGATGGGGAACGTCGACTGCGTAATCGCGGAAGCCCGGCATGACCAGGTCCCGCAGCACCAGCCCGCCATTGGTTTCGGGCCGCGCAGACATGCGTAGTTCGCCCTCGGGCGCAATCGCTCGAGTGGCGGCGAAGGGTGCGCCAGCGTCGTCGAAGAGATCGTCAGGGCGGTAGGAGCGTAGCCAGTCCTCCAACACCTGGAGGTGTTCGTCGGTATCGCGCGCGCTCGACAGGGGTACCTGGTGCGCGCGCCACGATCCCTCGGTGACCTCGCCGTCAATCTGGGGCGGGCAGGTCCAGCCCTTGGGGGTCCGGAACACGATCATGGGCCAGGCTGGCCTGGGCATCTCCGGGTCGTCCGCGGCCTGCTCCTTGATGGCGGAGATCTCGTCCATTACCTCGTCGAGTGTCGCGGCAAAGCGGCGGTGGATGGACTCGTGGGACTCGTCGTCGAACCCGGCGACAAAGAAGTGCGGCGTGTGGCCGTAGCCGCGCATAAGCGCGTCGAGCTCGTCGTCCCCAATGCGCGCCAGCACCGTGGGGTTGGCGATCTTGTAGCCGTTCAAGTGCAGGATGGGCAGCACGACCCCGTCGGTCGCGGGGTTGAGGAACTTGTTCGAGTGCCAGCTGGTGGCGAGCGGGCCGGTCTCCGCCTCTCCATCGCCCACGACGGCGGCGACGAGCAGGTCAGGGTTGTTGAAGGCCGCGCCGTATGCGTGTGACAGCGAATAGCCCAACTCGCCGCCCTCGTGGATAGACCCCGGCGTTTCCGGAGCCACGTGCGAGGGGATGCCGCCGGGGAAGGAGAACTGCGTGAAGAGTCGCTTGAGGCCCTCGGCATCGGTTGAAATGTGGGGGTACGTCTCGGTGTACGTGCCGTCGAGGAAGCTTGAGGCCACCAGGCCAGGCCCGCCGTGGCCGGGGCCCGTGACGTACATCGTGGGCTGGTGGCGCGCACGGATCACGCGATTGAGGTGCGCGTAAAGGAAGTTCAGGCCCGGCGTGGTTCCCCAGTGGCCCACCAGGCGCGGCTTGACGTGGTCGCGGTGCAGCGGCTCGCGCAAGAGCGGATTGTCGAGCAAGTAGATCTGGCCAATCGACATGTAGTTGGTGGCGCGCCACCACCGGTCAATGGCGTCGATTTCTTCATCCGTAGCGGTCTCGGCAGTGCGGGACATCCAGGTGCTCACGGTGACCTCCTTCGTCGCGGGACTCGTGTCTAGATTTCCATGCTTGAGCCTCATTCGCGCGGCGGAAGGTGACAAGGGCCGATGCCCCGGCTCAGGGTGTGCGTCGGTCTCGCGGAGGATCACTTTGCCTCGTGGTCAGGGATAGGGTGACACAAAGCGCCTCAACGGTGACAGGCGCCGCAACAGCCACGATCGGGGGGATAGGCAGACGTGTCCATTCTGGAAATTGATGCCCTTGAGAAGTCCTATGGACGAGTGAGAGCGCTCGATGGCGTCTCCTTCAACGTTTCGGCCGGAGAGATCTTCGGGTTTGTGGGCTCCAACGGTGCCGGCAAGACCACCACGATGCGCATCATCTTGGGCGTCCTACGTGGCGATGGCGGTCAGGTGCGGTGGGACGGAGCGCCAGTGGATCTGCAGGTGCGCCGTCGCATTGGCTACATGCCGGAGGAGCGTGGCCTGTACCCCCGGATGAAGGTGGGCGAGCAGCTCGTGTATCTCGCTCAGCTCCATGGCCTCAGTGAGGCCGATGCCGTGGCGGCTATGGAGCACTGGACTGACGTCTTGGGTGTGGCTGAGCGCCGGGGAGACGAGGTCGACAAACTCTCGTTGGGCAACCAGCAGCGCGTTCAACTCGCGGCCGCGCTCGTCCACGATCCCGACATCCTGGTTCTTGACGAGCCGTTCTCGGGTTTGGACCCTGTCGCCGTTGCCGTCATGAGCGAGGTGCTGCGTGGCCAGGCCGCCAAAGGCGTGCCCGTCATCTTCTCCTCCCACCAGCTGGAACTTGTCGAAAAGTTGTGCGATCGAGTCGGGATCGTCAAGGCGGGGCGGCTCGTGGCGCTCGGCACCATCGACGAACTGCGCTCGACCGATCGCCAACAATGGACGGTGACATTGGCAGATGGGGATCTCGCAGGGGAGTGGCCCGGCGTGAGCGTGACCGCTCAAGGCGAGCGGCGCTGGCTCGTCGAAGCCCCCTCCCGCGACGCCGCCCAAGCCGTCCTGGCATCGGCCCTGTCCCAGGGCACCGTCGCGGAGTTCACCCCCGTGCGGCCTAGCCTGACTGACCTCTTCCAAGACGTGGTGAGCGACACCGAGGAGGGCGCACACGCATGATGTGGCTGATCGCAAAGCGGGAGTTCCGCACGCGCACAATGTCCAAGGCCAACCTGATCTCCTCGGGAATCATGCTCGTCGTCGTGATCGGTGGCGCGCTCATCGCTAAGCCCTTCCTCGATGGGGAGAGCGAGGCCACCGTCCTTGAGGTCGACACCGCGACGGCCGCGCCCCTGATCCCTTATCTCGACAGCGCCGCCGCCGCACAGGACTTCGACCTCGAGGTGGTTGAGGTCGATGCCGGTGAGGAACCTGCCCCATCCGAGGGCGCCGCTGGAGTGCTGGTGGGTCCGGCCGAGCAGCCGCAGCTGTACCTCGGCGACGGCAACGATGCGCTCGTGTCAGTCGTGCACGGTGCAGCGCAGGCCGCCGTGCTGGACGAGCGCATCAGCGACCTCGGGGGCGACCCTGCGGGCGTAGGCGACGCACTCGCGGCCGCGACGCCGGACGTCACGGTGGTGGGCGACACGAATGACTTCGACGGGCAGACGTTCTTTGCCGGTGTAGTCGTGGTCATCGTGCTGTTCTTTGTGCTGATCCAAAGCGCGTCCGTGATCATGATGGGCGTGGTCGAGGAGAAGTCCTCGCGGGTTGTCGAGGTACTGCTGGCGACCGTGCGCCCCGCGACGTTGCTCGGCGGCAAGGTACTGGGGGTGGGCATGTACTCCCTGGTTCAGGCCGCCACCATGTTCGTTCCGTTGGTGGGCGCCGCGTGGTACCTGGGCTTCATGGATACCTTGGACGTGCCCGCCGGTCTGCTGGTGACGAACTTCGCCGTGTGGTTTGTCCTGGGCTTCGCGGTCTTCACGATTCTGTTTGGCGGCCTTGCCGCACTCGTGTCCCGCCAAGAGGACATCGGGTCCATCACGACGCCCATGATGTTCCTCATGATGGTCCCGCTGTACCTCGCGATCTACCTGGTGCCGAACAACCCCGACGGCACGGCAACCGTGGTGCTCACGCAGGTGCCGTTCTTTGCGCCGTTCCTGGTGCCGATGCGGGCCGCCTTTGGCACCATTACGACGGGTGAGACGGTGCTCGCCATCGTGATCTGCCTCGTGACGATCCCTGTCCTGACATGGATTGCCGGGCGCGTCTACGCCGGAGCCGTCCTCAATACTGGTGGCCGAATGAAACTGACCGAGGCGTTCAAGCGCGGCTAACGCGCTCGTGAGATCGAGGGGCACGGGTGCTCGCGCTCGTGCGAGATCGCGCACCTGTGCCCCGCGAACGCTCGTAGGGCCGCCCGCTACACGCCAAGGCACTCCTGGAGCTCTAGCCAGCGCTCCTCGAGCGTGTCCTTTTCTTCGTCGATCGCGCGTAGCTTCGACGTGAGGGCGCCCAGGCCTTCGTAGTCCGACTGGTCGTGCGCGGCCATCTGCTCGTGGAGCGTCGCCGCCTCCTTGTCGAGGCGTTCCATGCGGCGTTCCACCGCGGCGACGTCCTTCTCGAGGGCGCGCCGCTCTGCCCCGCCCTTGACCGTCTGCGCTACAGCATCGCCTGCCGAGCCAAAGGTGCCGACTCCACCCGTGGCCGCTCGGCGCTCGCGCGCGAGGCCCACATACTCGTCGATCCCACCCGGCAGGTGCCGTAGCCCGCCATCGAGCACCGCGTACTGCTGGTCGGTCACCCGCTCGACGAGGTAGCGGTCGTGGCTGACGACAATGAGCGTGCCTGGCCAGGAGTCGAGCAGATCCTCCATGGCCGCGAGAACATCCGTGTCCAGATCGTTGGTCGGCTCATCCAGCACAAGCACGTTGGGCTCCGTCAGCAACACCATCAACAGTTGCAGGCGGCGGCGCTGACCGCCGGAGAGGCGGCCCACTTGGGTCTTGAGTTGCGCGCTCGTGAAGCCCAGTCGCTCAAGCAATTGCGTGGGAGTCATCTCGGAACCATCGGACAGCTCGATTGACTGGAACCGCTTGACGAGTCCCGAGACGCGCTCGTCTGCGACATCGTCCAGCTCGGCCAGCTGCTGCGACAGCGTGGCGACCCGCACCGTCTTGCCTGTCTTGACGCGACCCGATGTGGGTTCAATGGCGCCCGTGATGAGCTTCAGGAGCGTCGACTTACCTGCGCCGTTGGTCCCCAGGATGCCGGTGCGTTCGCCGGGACCAATGTTCCAGTCCACGTCGCGCAGCACCTCACGCGACGTGCCGTCGGGCAGGGGGTAGCTCACTGAGCAGCGGATGAGCTCGACCACGTCCTTGCCTAGGCGAGCCGCCGCCATGCGTGCCAATTGCACTTTGTCGCGCACCGGCGGAACGTCCTCAATCAACGCGTTCGCCGCGTCGATGCGGAACTTGGGCTTGGAGGTGCGAGCCGGAGCGCCGCGCTGAAGCCAGGCCAACTCTTTGCGCATGAGGTTCTGGCGCTTGGCCTCCGTGGCCGCGGCGATCCGGTCACGCTCGACTCGCTGCAGAACGTAGGCCGCATAGCCGCCCTCGTACTGGTCAATGGTGCCGTCGTGGACTTCCCAGGTGCGCTGAGTCACCGCATCGAGGAACCACCGATCGTGGGTCACGACGGCAAGCGCTCCGCGACCCTTGGCCCAGCGCCGGTTGATGTGCTCGGCGAGCCACGCGACGCCGTCGACATCGAGGTGGTTCGTGGGTTCGTCAAGGAATACGACGTCATGTTCGCCGACCAGGACGTGTGCGAGAGCAACGCGTCGCTGCTGGCCGCCTGACAATGTCCCCACCACGGCGTCTGCCGGAAGGTCGGGCACCAAACCGGACATGATGTCGCGCACGCGAGGGTCGGACGCCCATTCGTGGGTGTCGGCATCGCCAACGATGGCCTGTAGGACGGTGAGTGACTCGTCCACATGGTCCGACTGATCGAGTACACCCACCTGCGTGCCTCGGGAGGTCGTCACGATCCCGTCGTGCGGTGCGAGCCGCCCGGCCAAGATCGCCATCAGCGACGACTTGCCGGCTCCGTTGGAGCCCACAATGCCAATCCGGTCGCCGTCCTCGAGGCCCACCGTGACGTCATCGAGAACAGTGCCGGTGCCGAAGTCGAGGTGGACGCCCTGAGCGCCAATGAGATGTGCCACCCGACCAGGGTAGAGGGCGTGGGAGGCGCTAAGCCCCGGCGGTGCCCTTACGCGCGGTTTCGAGCGTCTGCTCACGGCACCGGTCGGGGTCCCACGACTGGTCGGCACGCACGGTGATGAGCGGCCACGTCGGTGCGCCCAGCATGCTCAGCCCCGGCGTATCCGCCTTGAGGTGGGCGATCGAGTCGAGCGCATCTTCGAGGAGCAGCGCCACGCTTGCGTGAATGTCATGGGGCTCGTCGCGGGTGAAGTCCACATCCACCGTGTAGGTGGCAAAGCCTCCAGCTCGCAGGAGGTTCTCGCGGGCGTCAACCTCGTCCAGATCCTCGCCCATTGGCGCGTACAGGACGGGAAGGACAGCGCCGTGCACGTCCGCGCGCAGCGTGGTCGCGGCGTGGTCGAAGAACTCGTCGACGTCGGTGTAGGTGCGCTCCGTGATGACGGGGACGGCGAGGACATGAGGGTCCGTCTTGGCCAGCGAGATGGCCGCAGCCAGGGGCGAGTCGTCGCCGGTGTGGCGGGCGTCGATCTCTTGGGGGCCAAACATGTCGCCGGTGACGAGGTCGGACATGGGCGTGAAACCGTGACAGTGCTCGTGGGTTTCGCCCCCGGTGAGGAACACCGTCCTGAGCCGGCGGCGGTACGCCGCTCTGTCCACGTGGGCGAGGACGAAGGAGTGCATGGCATCGCGTAGCCAGACGCAGTCCTCGTTCTTTGCTGCCTGGACACCGTCACGCCATCGTCGATCCAGGCGCGTCAGTAGTGCCTCGGACGGTTCGCGGGCGGCCGTCGCCACCCACACCGAAATGTCAGACATCGGTATCTCACTCCCTGCTGCATCCCGCCATCTGAGCTACAGCATCGCCACTCTAAGCGGCATGCCTGCAATCCGTGGGCGACAAGCCCAAACCGGACACGTGCAATAAGTCACACAAGCGGCGTGTGGCGTCAGGTAGCGGCCGCCACGGATTGCACGGCGATCTCGCGCTCCTCATTGGTGGGCACTACCCACACCTGGACGCGGGAGTCGTCGGCAGAGATCAACGTGGGCTCCTTCTTGCGGCCCTCATTGCGCTCGAGGTCGATGACGATGCCGAGCTCGGCGAGCCCGTCGAGTGCACCCGCGCGCACCACCGAGTCGTTCTCGCCCACACCAGCGGTGAAGGTGATCGCATCGAGGTGGCCCAGCTGCGCGTAGTACTGGCCAATGTAGCCGCGGATGCGCCGGCAGTACACGTCCATGCCGACCTTGGCCTCGTGGGATCCCTCGTCGATGGCGTTGTTGACGTCACGCATGTCCGCGTAGCCGGTGAGTCCGACCATGCCGGACTGGCGGTTGAGCAAGGTGTCGACCTCGTCGACGGTCATGCCTGCCGTGCGGGCGAGGTGGGTCACGACGGCCGGGTCGATGTCGCCGGAACGTGTGCCCATGACGAGTCCCTCAAGTGGGGTGAGGCCCATCGACGTGTCGATGGAGCGTCCACCGGCCACGGCGCAGGCCGACGCTCCGTTGCCGAGGTGAAGCACGATCGTGTTGACGTCCTCGACCGGACGGCCCATGAGGCGCGCCGTTTCTCGCGACACGTACGCGTGGGACGTGCCGTGGAAGCCGTAGCGGCGAACGCCGTGCTCGGCTGCGACACGTCGGTCAATGGCGTAGGTGTACGCGGCCTCCGGCAACGTGGCGTGGAAGGCGGTGTCGAAGATCGCGACGTGCGGCAGGTGCGGGAAGGCGTGGCGTGCCGCGGAGATCCCCGCAAGGTTCGGCGGGTTGTGAAGCGGCGCCAGAGTCGCGAGCATCGCGATCTTCTTCTCCACCTCGTCGTCGATGATGGTAGGGGCGGAGAATTCTGCTCCGCCCTGCACCACGCGGTGGCCCACGACGGTGAGGTCGCTGACGTTCACGCCTGAGCCGGGAGCTTCCAGCGAGGCGATGATCTCCTGGACGCCTTCGGCGTGGTTCGTCACTCGCTCGACCAGGCCGACCGTGAGTGGCTCGTCCTTCGTGGTGTCGACCACTTGGTACTTGATGGAACTGGAGCCGCAATTGAGGACCAGCGCGACCCCCACGTAGTTGACGCTCACGCGTTTTCCTCCTTGGCGTCCAGACCCTGCGCCTGGATCGCAGTGATAGCGACAGTATTGACGATGTCTTGGACAAGGGCGCCGCGAGAGAGGTCGTTCACCGGCTTGCGCAGGCCCTGAAGGACTGGGCCGACGGCGACGGCGCCAGCCGAACGCTGCACTGCCTTGTACGTGTTGTTGCCCGTGTTGAGGTCGGGGAACACCAATACGGTGGCCTGCCCTGCGACCGGCGAGTCAGGCGCCTTCGAGCGTGCGACGGACGGCTCAACGGCGGCGTCGTATTGCATGGGCCCGTCAACCAGGAGGTCGGGACGGCGCTCCTTGACGATCCGCGTTGCCTCGCGCACCTTGTCGACATCCTGGCCCGAGCCGGACTCGCCCGTGGAGTAGGACAGCATTGCGACGCGGGGCTGGATGTGGAACTGCTGAGCCGTCTCAGCGGAGGAGATGGCGATGTCGGCGAGTTGTTCTGCCGTGGGATCGGGGTTGACGGCGCAGTCGCCGTACACGAGGACGCGGTCGGCCAGGCACATGAAGAACACCGACGACACCACGCCCACTCCTGGCGCCGTTTTGATGACCCTGAACGATGGCGTGATGGTGTGCGCGGTGGTGTGCGCTGCTCCGGAGACCATGCCGTCGGCGAGCCCCTCTTGCACCATCATGGTGCCGAAGTAGCTCACGTCTTGGACAAGCTCGCGGGCCTGTTCCACGGTGACACCCTTGGAGGCCCGTACCTCTGCGTAGCGCGCGGCGAAGCGCTCCACGAGCTCCGGGTCCTCTGGGGAGATGATCCGGGCGGCCTCAATGTCGATGCCGAGTTCAGCTGCGCGTTGGCGTAGCGCCGACTCCGTGCCCAGGATGGTGAGATCCACCACGTCTCGGGTGAGCAAGGTCGAGGCGGCTCGCAGAATGCGATCGTCGTTGCCCTCGGGCAACACGATGTGCTTGCGGCTTGAGCGCGCGCGGTCCAGGAGGTCGTACTCGAACATCAGGGGTGTCACGACGTCGGTCCTCGCCACGTCGAGCAGGCGCGCCAACGCCTCGGTGTCCACGTTGCGATCAAACAGGCTGAGCGCGAGGTCAACCTTGATGGCGGACTCGCGCGAGAGCCGCCCGCGGGTGTTCCAGCACCGGTTGGCGGTCTCAAACGTGCCTAGGTCGGTGCGCACAATCGGAAGTGCGGAGCCCGTGCCGGTGAGGAGCCGGGTCACGGTGGGTGAGGGCTCGAGCCCGCCGTTCAGGATGATCCCTGACAACGTCGGGAAGCCCTCAGCGCCGTGGGCTGTCAGTAGCGTCATGAGGGCATCCGAGCGGTCGCCGGGCGTGATCACGACCGCGTCGTCGCGGAGGTGTTCGAGTAGGTTCTCCGCAGTCATCGCGCCCACGAGCACCTTGCGGACCTCGCGCGACAGCAACGCTGGGTCACCAGCGATGAGTTCGCCGTCGACCGCCTCCACCAGTTGGCCAAGGTGCGGCGCAACCAGCAGGGGATCCTCGGGCAGCGCACCCATGGCGAGCTCCGCCGGGAGTGCGTCGCGCACGGCATCGAGTTGGTCGGGGTCGCAGCGGTTGGCGAACACTGCAGCGACCCGCGCGTGCGAGTCGGTCAGTTCGTTGCGTGCTTGTTCGACGACGCGCGCCACTTCGCGCGGAGTGCGCTCGCGGCCGTGTACAACGAGGGCGACGGGGGCGGCGAGGTTCGCCGCGATGCGGGCATTGAACTCGAGTTCTGCGGCGGCAGAGACATCGGTGTAGTCCGTGCCGACAATCACGACGGCATCGCACTTGCGCTCAACCTCGTGGTAGCGGGACACGATGGTCGCGAGCGCCGCATCGGGGTCGCGGTGAACATCCTCGTACGTGACGCCGACTGCCTCGTCGTAGGACAAGTCCACGCCGTCGTGCCCCAACAACAGGTCAAGGACATAGTCGGACCCGTCCGCGACGCGGGCCACGGGTCGGAACACCCCCACGCGCGTGACCGTGCGCGCCAACAGCGCGGTGATTCCCAGGGCCACCGTGGATTTCCCGGTGTCGCCTTCTGCCGATGCGATGTAAATGTTGCGAGCCACGTCACCATCCTTTCACGCAGGTGGGGCGCGTGCTCCGTGACTGTAGTCCCGAGTGTCCACAGCCCTAGAGGATGTCGGCGCCTCCGCGTACGCTTGACGGTAATGAGGGGCGCCCGGCGCGGCTGTGACTCGTGAGGGTCGGCCGAGTTGGTGCGGGATATGAGGGGCCCATGACGGCTGAGGGACCGGGGTCGCGCCGGCGAGGCGCGTTGTCGGACACGGTGGCGCGCCTTCTTGAGAGAGGCGTCAGCGGTTTGACCGGCGAAGTCGGGCGCGCAGCCGCTTCCACCCAGGCATTCTTGGGTCTGTGCCTGGTGATCACGTTGGGGTACCTGAGCTTTTATCTTTCCTACGACGCCGCGGGCCTGCGTCCCCTAGTGCTGATGCACGTGGTGTGGATCGCATTGCATACAGCTGGCATCGTCATTGTGCGGTGCGGTCGTCAGTTGGCTGCGGCGCTCACGGCCTTCGCCGTCCCCACCGTGCAAATGGCCTATGGCACGTGGTTCTTGGGCTGGGAGTCGGGCGTCCATCTGTACCTGTTGGCCGCCGCTCAACTGGTGTATGTGTTGCTGACCAAGAGCCAGTGGGCCTGGCGCGCCATGTGGGTGGTGCTCAGCCTGGGTGCTTTCTTGCTGTGCCAGTTCACGATGCCGGCGTCCAGGGCGCAATATGAGATGCCCCGCACAGTGTTGAACGGCATGTTTTCCGTTGCCGCCGTTGTGACCGCCGCGTTGCTGTTCATGCTCGCCGCCATCGCGCACTATCGCGCAGACGCCGCGCAGCAGCTCGCCGCGGAATCGGCCCACAGGGCAGAGTCGCTCGCCAACACCGATGCGCTGACGGGCTTGGCCACTCGCCGGCCAGTGTTGGCGAGACTCGAAGCTCTCGCTCTGCCAGGGGCTGCGCCCTACTGCGTCGCGATCGCGGACCTGGACCGCTTCAAAGAACTCAACGACGCGCACGGGCACGCTTGCGGCGACGCCGTTCTCGCCGAGGTGGGCGTGCGCCTGCGAGCAGAACTGCGCCTCACGGATTCCGTGGGACGATGGGGAGGCGAAGAGTTCATCTTTGTTCTGCCAGACGCGACCCTCGAGGAAGCGGCGCTGACGATGGATCGCATTCGCCGGAGCATCGGCGAACGCCCCGTCGTGTGTAGCGGCCACGACCACGCGATCACGGTGTCGATAGGCGTGACTGAAGGTGAGCACGTGGGCTCCGCGCACTACGCGATCAAACGAGCCGACGACGCGCTGTATACGTCCAAGCAGAAGGGCCGAGACCGAGTGAGCGCCGTGCAACGCGACCCTGCTGAGGGTGCGCGCCTTGACCGTGTTCAAGACCGCCGCCGCGTGCGCGGGGCAGGAGCGTGACGGCTCGCCCCGTGGGTGCCATCAAGCGCGGCCCCGTCTTCGGTGTGAGCGCGCTCGCGATCGCCGTGGTGATCGTGTGTGGCGCGCTCGGCACCTGGCAGTGGTCGTCCGGCACACACGCGCAGTCCGCCGAGCCCGACCCAGAGCCCGTCCCACTTGCAGACGTGCTCGCGCCGGCCAGCCCGGCGGAGGGGGGCGTAGGTTCCGCTGTGGACGTCGCCGGTGAATGGGCCGATGCCGAGGCGGCTTTGGTTCCCGGCCGCACCATTGAGTCGCAAGACGCCGTCCTGGTGGTGCGTCCGTACACGGTGGCGGCCGATGCCACGGGCACGGGGCAGGAGGCTACTCTCGCCGTCGTCGTGGGTTGGGAAAACGCGGCCGAGGTCGGGGGACCGGTGGGTGAGCCCGAACCTGCTGCCGAGATCTCCGGCTACTTGCGCGGGTCCGAGGGCCTGGCCGGACTTGGCCAGCTGCCTGACACCGAGGTAGACGGCGCATTCTGGGTCCCAACACTGTCGCCGGCGCAGTTTGCTCAGCATTGGGACAGTCCGTTGTACTCAGCGGTGCTGGTCGCCGAGTCGCCTGAAGAAGGATTGAACGCACTGCCAGCCCCCGAGCCGCAGGCCGAGCTGAACTTCCGCTCGATCGTCTACGCCTTGGAATGGTGGCTGTTCGCCGCGTTCTTCGCGTTCATTGCCGCGCGGTGGATACGGGACAATGGACGTGTGCAGCCCGCTCCCGCTCAGGACGTCGAGGCCGCCGCGGACACCGCCCTGAAGGAAGGACCCTCGTGACTGAGCCCGCCACCCCAGCCACGGCATCGGCCGTGTCCCCTGGAGCCCTCGCGCGCTACAAAGTGATGGCGTTCATTACGGGCACCCTGCTGATCATCGTCTTTCTGGCACTGCTGCGCTACATTCCGGCGCTCAACACCCCGGAGTCGTGGGAGTCGGGATTCGGGATCCTCGCGCAGGTGCACGGATTCGTCTATATCGTCTACGTCATCACCGTGATGCAACTATGGATGCAAGCGCGCTGGGGCTACGGCCGCCTCGCCACCATGTTCTTGGGCGGCGTGGTGCCGCTGTTGTCGTTCTTCATCGAGCGGCGCGTTGCCCGCGAGCTCGAGCCCGTTGTCGCCAAGGAGGCCGCATGACTACCCCGCCCACCGAGCATCGGCCCGTGCTGGTCGTTGACTTTGGCGCCCAGTATGCGCAGCTCATCGCGCGCCGCGTGCGTGAGGCCAACGTGTACAGCGAGATCGTGCCGCACTCGATGTCCGCAGAGCGCATGCTCGAGAAGAACCCCGCCGCGATCATCCTGTCCGGCGGCCCCTCCTCCGTGTACGCGGACGGCGCGCCCAGCATCGACCAAGCGATCTTCACCGCTGGCGTTCCCATCATGGGCATTTGCTACGGCTTCCAGGCCATGGCGCAGGCGATGGGCGGTACCGTCGCGCAGACCGGCAAGCGCGAGTACGGACGCACCACCGCAGCAGTCGCTGAACCTGGCACCGCGCTCGCCGGGTCCGGCGCAGAGCAGACCGTGTGGATGAGCCACGGCGACTCCGTGCAGGCAGCGCCCGAGGGATTCACCGTGCTCGCCACGACTGAAGGCGCTCCGGTCGCCGCGTTCGAGAACCTCGACGCCCGCATGTGCGGCGTGCAGTGGCACCCCGAGGTGAAGCACTCTCCCGAGGGACAGCGCGCCATTGAGAACTTCCTGTTCCACGTCGCGGGGCTGACCGCAGACTGGACCAGCGCGAACGTCATTGATGAGCAGGTCGAGCGCATCCGCGCACAGGTGGGCGACAAGCGCGTCATCTGCGCCCTGTCCGGCGGCGTCGACTCCGCCGTCGCGGCAGCGATTGTGCAAAAGGCCGTGGGTGACCAGCTCACCTGCATCCACGTCGACCACGGCCTCATGCGCGCGGGCGAGGTCGAGCAGATCGAAAAGGACTTCGTGGCCTCCACCGGGGTGCGCCTCATCATTCGTGATGAGAAGGAGCGGTTCCTGACTGCGCTCGCCGGCGTCTCGGACCCCGAGGACAAGCGCAAAATCATTGGCCGCGAGTTCATCCGCGTGTTCGAGGATGCCGCGCGCCAGGTTGTTGAAGAGGCCGGCGCCGACGGCGACGTCGAGTTCCTCGTCCAGGGCACGCTGTACCCCGACGTAGTCGAGTCCGGCGGCGGCGAAGGCGCAGCCAACATCAAGAGCCACCACAACGTGGGCGGTCTTCCCGATGACCTTCAGTTCTCGCTCGTGGAGCCGCTGCGCACCCTGTTCAAGGACGAGGTCCGCGCGGTGGGCCGTGAACTCGGCATCCCCGAGGAGATCGTGGGACGCCAGCCCTTCCCCGGCCCCGGTCTGGGAATCCGCATCATTGGCGAGGTGACCTGGGAGCGTCTGGAGATCCTGCGCAAAGCGGACGCCATCGCTCGCGAGGAACTGACCGCAGCCGGCCTGGACCAGGAAATCTGGCAGTGCCCGGTGGTGCTGCTCGCCGACGTCCGCTCGGTAGGCGTCCAGGGTGACGGGCGCACGTACGGCCACCCCGTCGTGCTGCGGCCTGTGTCCTCCGAGGACGCGATGACCGCTGACTGGTCGCGCCTGCCCTACGAGACGCTCGCGCACATCAGCAACCGCATCACGAATGAGGTCGCCGAAGTCAACCGCGTCACGCTGGACGTCACCAGCAAGCCGCCGGGCACCATCGAGTGGGAGTAGCTCCCCGCGCGTACCTTTACCTGCCTGTACTTTGACGGCGGGCAACGGCGGTCAGGTCAGCCTGGCCGCCGTTTCGCGTTCCTGGGCGCCGCCGCGCGCCTCATCCCGTACGCGCCACGCGAGCCGCGATGTGGTCGTCCACCGATCCCCCTTGGCGCGGGTTGACGAGCCCACCGGCGGCAGCCTGTCGGGCCGGCCGCGCGGGCAGCCAAGGGTTTGTCCTGGTTTACACCAAAATATCCGGGAACAAATACCGCCTCCCAAACGCTGTTCACTTGCTGTTCATGTTTGTTCGGCACTGCCTAGGGAGGGCACTGGATTGGCACGACTGGTGACGCGTTTGCGTCGGAATGTGGCATCACGCATGACGGAGGCGCAGCGTCTGCGCTACCTCGAGTGGAAGTGGGAGCGGCTCCGTGAGCGCGAGTCCCGCGAGCCATCAATCCCCGCGCAGCGGGGCCACAACGCAGGGCACCTCGTGGCCGAGAACCTGGCAGCGGTCAGGCGAGCCCTGAGCGGGGCGGGGGTGCGGCACACCGTGCTACCAGCGCCTGACTCGTACGCGCCCACGGTGGTGGTCGGTGAAGCCGATGCCTCACGAACAGCGGAGGCGCTTGGCGCGCTATCTGCTGAGGACGGCTGGGTCCTGCGCACCCGGCAGGCTCAGCGGCAACCAGTGGCGCGTTCGGCGAAGCCTGCCGATGGTGCCGCGCCTATGGTTCCTGGTGATCGTGAGGGCGGTCTGCTGTCGGCGCGCGTCTACCGCAACGTCGACGCGCCCGCGCGGCGCCTCAATTCCCGTGCAGAGACGGTCACGGTTCTGGTGTACACGGCGCTCGGCGAGGGCATCGAGCGGGTCGACGGCGATGAGTTCACGCCCGGCACGTTGCACCGTCACCCACGCCACCCAGCGACGACGGTTGCGTATTTTGAGCCGGACACGTGGGCCGAGTATTCGGGCGATGCCACGTTCACACCCGCGTGGCCCCCGCTGATCGATGCCGTCACTGACCCCATCGATGTTGTCTACACCTGGGTCGACGGCAACGATCCCGCGTGGCTCGCGCGCAAAGCCGAGCGCACTGGGGACACCGAGCGCGAGGAGTACAACGATGCGGCAGACGTCCCGTCCCGGTACGCCGACCGCGACGAACTGCGCTATTCGCTGAGGTCTCTCGAGATGTACGCCCCGTGGGTGCGTCACATCTACATCGTGACGGACCGCCAGCGCCCGGCGTGGCTTGTCGAGGGCCACCCGCGCGTGACCGTTGTCGACCACAGCGAGATTTTCTCCGACCCCTCCGTCCTGCCGGTATTCAATTCGCACGCGATCGAGTCCCAACTTCACCACATCCCTGGCCTGAGCGATCGCTACCTCTACATCAACGACGACATCATGTTTGGCCGGCCAGTCGCCGCCCAGACGTTCTTTGGTCCCGGCGGCCTGACCAAGTTCTTCCGCTCTAAGGCAGTGCTGGACGTCGCCGAGCCGTCGGCACGCGACCTTCCCGTGCTATCTGCCGCGAAGAACAATCGCGCGCTCGTGCGCGACGCGTTCGGAGTGACGATCACGCAGAAGTTCAAGCACACTCCGCACCCCCAACGCAAGGACGTACTGGCAGACCTCGAAGCGACCCACGCCGACCTGTTTGCGCAGACCCAAGCCTCCGTGCTGCGTCACCCCAAGGACATCTCCATCACGTCCGCGCTGCACCACTACTGGGCATACGCGTCCGGCCGGGCACACGAGGGCTCCATTCGGTATGGCTACCTCGATCTCGCCCGTCCGGATGTCCGTTCTCAGCTCGCGCTCCTGCGTCAGCGTCGCAACCTCGATGTGTTCTGTCTCAACGAGACCAATGCCACGCCTGAGCAGATGGCCGAACTTGACCAGATTGTCCCGGCGTTTCTCGAGCAGGTGTTCCCGGTCCCTAGCAGTTTCGAGGCAGCGTGACGGACGTGTCACGCTCTATGCCCGCTTGCCGGGGCATCGGCCCTAGAGAATCGTTGCCTTTTCCAAGACGGCGGTGAGGATCCCGTCGACGTCGTCGCCGTCAAGGTAGCCGTCGACGTCAACGTTGCTGGGTCGCGCAAGGATCCATACGTCACCGTGGAGCGCGTACAGGTCATCGACGCTCGCTCCGTCCTGCTCGTAGGTGGCATAAACGAGCGGCACGTCTCGGCCGTCGACCTCTTGCGCGTCGCCGCCATGGGCGTCCGCGAGCTGGCCCGCGAGGTCAGCCGGGTTGTCGGCGACCGCGTCAGCAAACGGCGCGTCGGCGCCTACTCGGTAGGTCTCGACCTGGACCCACACGGAGTCGTCGTATGCGGCCGAACCCGGCTCGGAGAGGTCAAAGGCTTGCGAGGCATCCACCAGCACGGCGTACGGCACGGCGCCGTCGCCGTACGTGCCCTCGTATTGCCACTGTCCCGGCAAAGTGATCTCCACAGTCGCGGCGGCGGTGCCCAGCGCTGCGGTGCCCTCGGCGTCCTGCGCATCGGCGCTCGGTGAGCCCTCGGAGTCCACGTCGATGTCCGCCGACGTTTTCGATGTGGGACTGGCGTCCGCGTGAGGTGCCGACTCGGTGGTCGGCGGCGCGGTCGCGGTCGCCGTTGCGGTGGTGTCTGTGTCACTCGCGGAGCACCCGGCCACCACCAAGGTGGAGGCGAGAGCGGCGGCGGTCAGGCGGTAGGGCACGGGTGTCTCCTTGGCATGAGGGGCGTCGTGGTTCCGTAAGGGCAACGGACGGCGCGGGCCGTGGATTCCCTGCAGGGTCGTGGGGCGCGCTCCTGCCGCGCCTTGGCTCAGACAAAGAAGTGCCGCCGGGCGCGCGATGGCAAGCGCACCCGGCGGCGGAGGACGGAGCGGCCTCTAGCTGCGCGGCTCCGGGTCTGAGGGGTCTGTCGGGTCTGCGGGGCCTGTGGGGTCTGCGGGGTCTGTCGGGTCTGCGGGACCCGCGGCGCCCGTTGACTCAGGGCCGTTCGGCGTTGCAAGCGCGTCTGCGTCGGGGGAGGCCGTCCGGTCGAGCGCGTCATCGGCGTCAGGCGCGGTGCCTGCGTGGGCGTCGTCGTGTGGCTCTTCGACCACGGGCGCGGTGGCCTCGCGGATTTCGCGCTTGCGACCTAGGCCGGACAGCGCTGCCGACAACATCAGCCACCCGCCCAGCGAGGCGAGCAGGATGATGCCCAACAGTTCCAGGTCCACGGCGTACCCCGAGAACGTGAGGATCATGAGCGCGCCCGAGCCGATGACGAGCAGGCCCCAGATCGCAGAGGAGAGGCGTTGACCGGCGCGCCGGCGCGGTGCAGTGGTGGTGATCACGGGGTGACCTCCTCGTTGACGATGATGGTGCCGCCCTCGTAGGCGGACAGGGTGAGCACGGGGGTGTCAGGGTTGACGAGTTCGACGACGGGGCCGTCGGACACGTCCGACCAGATCTCGCAATACACCTCGCGGTCCGGCCACACGATGAACTGGCCGCTGACGCCCGTGACGTGAAGCGAGGTGCCGGCGGGCATCGTCACGTCGGTGACCTCGGCGCGGAGCGTCGCCGAGGTGTCGTCGTCGACGGCGTCGTAGCGGTTGACAGCGTTGGGCGTGGGGTCGAGGTCGTAACCAAACCACATGCTCCATTCCTCGTCGCTGGTAAAGCGTGACGTGTCGTAGCAGGCACCTTCGATGTACATGGTGGAGTAGTCGTCGCCGAACGCCTCGGCAACGGAGATCTGATCCGGTTCGTCGACACCGGGGGTCGGTTCGATGCCGTAGCCCGAGTCTTCCTGGTAGGTCCAACCAAAGCTCGCGCTCGCGTCGTCGTACGCAGCGCGGAGGTCATCGGAGTTCGCGGAAAACGCCACGCCGGCGATCGCGACCAGCACGGACACGAATCCCAGGAACCCGAGCCGACGTCCACTGAGCGCCACGACCACGAGGATGAGGCCCAGGCCCACCGCGAAGCCCGCGAACCATGCCAGCGGCCAGGCGACAGTGAGGTCCCCGACGCGTTCGGCGATGATGACGCCCGCGCCAGACAAGAGGGCGACTCCCAGGAGTGCCAACCACGCGCCCTTGCCGGGGCCGGGAACACGCGGCGCCCTTGGGGGCAGTGGCGGAGTGTAGGCGGGTGCTGGAGCCGGCGCGGGCTGGCCGGTCGAGGTGCTCCACGCGTAGGCACTGGCGTCGTTGCGACGGGCCGATGCCCGCTTGCCAGGCCCGGCCGGCGGCAGTCCCGCACGGGGGTCGCCTGGGGTAAGGGCCGGCTCCCATGGCTGGGGCTTGGCGGGGTCGCCCGAGTAGAGGTCGGTTGCCTCGTTCGCGGAGGTGTCTGACGAGTCCGACGGGTGCTTGACCGGGGCAGTGGCGCCTGAAGGCTCTTCTCCAGGCGCGGAGGCGGGGACGTCCGACGGCTGAGCGGATGCCGGGCCGGCAGCCCGGCCGCCATGCTGCGGTTCCTGAGCGGACGACCACGTGGTGCCAGCTGCGGGTGTGCCGGGAGGTACCTGGCCTGATGCCTTGCTGCGCCGCACCAGGTAGACGATGAGGAACACGAGCCCGCCAAGCACCGCCAGGGGAATGACGATCGCGAAGAACGCGGCGAGAAGCTCGAACGGGCCGGCATCGTGGATCCACCACAGGTCGTAGCCGCCGCCCCACCAGTTCAGGAGGCCGCCGCTGTCGAGGCTAGCGAAGCCAAGGACCGCCATCACGGCGATGCCTAGCAGCGCGCCTACGTTCGTGATGCCGCGCCCAAAGTCCTGAATGACGATTGAGCCGCGCCGGTCGGGCAGCAGGCCCCATGCGGCGGCGTAGGCCAGGAGCACCACGCCGGGCAGGATCACGGCCGCCACGATGGTAATCAACCTGGCCGGGGCTGGGGCCATGCCCACCCTGGCGCCAAGTCCGGACGCGACGCCTCCTAGCCCGCGGTCGCTGCGGGTCAGCTCCCAGTCGCGGATAGCGGTGAAGAACGCGGCCTCCTTGGGGGGCTGCGGGTTCTCGCTCATGGTGCTCCTTCGTGGTCTCGGACACCGCGGAGGTGTCTAGCAATGTCACTAGTGTTCCCGCCGTGTGGGCCACCCCGCCATGAGGTATCACCCTGATTGGCACCCTGATCTTCCTGTGGGCGCCACCCTGATCGTGGACCTCTTCCCGTCACCGCCGCTGGGCGCTGTGTGACGATGTACCCGTGAGCACCACGTCGGCGACGCGCATCGCCCAGCCTCTGCATCAGCGCCGTGGCGCGCCCGTGTGGTGGCGCGCCCTGCTAGGCCTCGCGTTGCTGGGTGGCGCGACGCTTCTTGCATTCCAGCGGTGGGGCACGGAGGACATTCCTGGTTGGCTGCTGCCCACGCTGCTGTTCTTGGTGTCGCTGGGATTGACGTGGAGTCCACTCGACGGTGCCTTCGGCCAGGACGCGCGCCGGCTCGACGTGAGCGGACTGTTCCGTCGCGACGACTGGCTGCGGCTCTTGGTGGGCTTCGCGCTCGGCATCACGGCGCTGGGATGGTTCGCGATGTGGGACTTCACGGACTCGTTGGCGCTGCGCTCCGTTGTGACGTCGCTCGTGGTCGTGGTGGGCGTGGCGCTGATGCTCGCGCCGTGGTGGCTGCGCCTGCTGCGCCAAGTCTCGATCGAGCGCACGGAACGCGTGAGGGAGCACGAGCGCGCGGAGATCGCAGCGCACCTGCATGACTCAGTGCTGCAAACGCTCACGCTGATCCGTGCCAGGGCGAACGAGCCCGACACCGTGGCGCGCCTCGCGAGGTCCCAAGAGCGAGACCTGCGCGCCTACCTGTATGCCAATCGCCCCGATCCGGCCGACTCCGTGGCGACGGCAATTGCCGACGTTGTCGCGGACGTGGAAGACGCCTATGGCGTGGTGTTCGACACTGTCACCGTGGGTGATGCGCCGTTGACGGACAACCTCAGAGCCGCCGTGGCTGCGGCGCGGGAGGCCGCTGCGAACGCCGCTCGTCACGCGGTTGGCCCATACTCCCTGTACGCGGAACTCACGGCGGACCAATGCGAGGTGTTCGTCCGCGACGGCGGCCCGGGCTTCGATCCCGAGGACATTGGGCATGATCGTTGGGGAATTCGGCAATCCATCGTGGGGCGTGTGCAGCGCCATCATGGCCAAGCGGTAGTGCAGTCGGCGCCGGGCAGTCGTACGGAAGTCAGTATTTGTGTGCCTCGAGAGGAGAACCGATGAGTGTGTCCGTGGTGATCGTGGATGATCACGACGTCATCCGCGTGGGGGTGCGGGAAAGCCTCGACGACTCCATTGAGGTGCTTGGGGAGGCGCGCGATGTGGAGTCCGCTGTCGCGGAGATTCTCGACCTTCGCCCAGATGTGGTGATCCTCGACGTGCACCTGCCGGGAGGAACGGGGGGTGGGGCACTGGACGTGTTGTCGCAGATCCGCGGCCGCGTTGACGGCACTCGCACGCTGGCATTAAGCGTCTCTGACTCCGCCGAAGACGTGGTGTCGGTGATTCGCGCTGGCGCTCGCGGGTATGTGACGAAGTCGATTTCCGGACCCGACCTCTCCGATGCGGTGCGCCGCGTGGCCGGCGGCGACGCCGTGTTTTCTCCACGCCTGGCGGGGTTTGTCCTGGACGCCTTCGGCGCCGCCGGCGGCGAGGTTGCTGTGGAAGACGACGAGCTCGATCAGCTCACCGCGAGGGAGCAGGAAGTGATGCGGCTCATCGCTCGCGGCTACACCTACCGAGAGGTGGGGGACAAGCTCTTCATTTCCATTAAGACTGTGGAAACTCACGTCGGCAAGGTCTTGCACAAGTTGCAGTTGTCGAACCGTCACGAGCTTGCGCACTGGGCGGCGCAGCGGCGCATCGTCTGACACGCCCGGTCGCGGGGAGCAACGCACGAGCTCAAACGCCGCGTGCACAGTCGTCTCTCACCCGGTTCGGCGCGCCCGCGCGGCCGCACTGCCCTACGATGAGGCTCATCATGATGCGGCGAGGGGCGCGAGAGCATCGGGGACTCATCCGCGCCGGCTATGACAGGCGCGGCACCCCGAGCCGGAAGGTGATCGTTGGGCTGGCCATCCTTGGTCTGTGCGCGACGGTCTTCTACGTTGTCCTGTTCTCCACGTGGATCCCTGAGCGCGCGCCGCTGACCGTGACTCTAGGTGTGCTGTGTGCCGCCGCGTACGGAGTCGCGATGGTGATGGCGCTTCGCGGCCTGGTAGTGCCGGCTGGCGTCACCATTGTGACGACGGCGCTGCTGAGCCTCCTGCCGTATGCCGCGACGTATCCCACGTCCTCCGGCGTGCAGATACTGTGCCTCGCGGTTGGCTTCATGGTGCTTGCCGTCATTCCCGAGCGCCTGGTGAAGACGCGCCTGGTGTACTGCGGGACGGTCATTGCGGTGATCTTGGGATGCGAATGGTGGAGTCCACCGGGAGCAGACATTCCGCTCAACGACCCTCACTTTGCGCTGCTCGCGACCACGAGCAGGTTGGGTGGAATCGCCGTGGTGCTGACCTCCACGGTGTTGATTCTGTTGCGCACGGCCCGCGCGGAAGGCGAACTTGTGCGACTGGCGCGTGATGGCGAGCGCCGCGCGAACACAGACTCGCTGACGGGAATCCCCAATCGCAGGCCGGTGATGCGCGAACTTGATGCGCTGGATGCGGACGCTCGCCAGTACGCGTGCGTCGCGCTCGTGGACCTTGACCACTTCAAGACCATTAACGATCGCCATGGGCACGATGTTGGCGACGCCGTGATCTCTGCCGTTGCCGAGCGTTTGACCGCGGAACTGGGTGAGTCCTGCATGGTCGCGCGCTGGGGCGGCGATGAGTTTCTGGTGCTGTCCTCTGACAAGGCGACCGACGTGGTGAGCACCCTTGAGCGGCTCTGTCTGGACTTTGCCCGCACGCCGTTGGAGACACCCGCGGGAACGTTCGCCCTCACATTGTCCGGCGGAGTGGCGCGGCGTGAGCAGGCAGAGCCGGCTCGCCGGGTGCTGGCGCGGGCGGACGGCGCGCTGTACCAGGCGAAGTCCAGCGGACGTCGGCGCGTCCGCGTGGCAGCCACGCCCAATCCCGCGAGTCGCTCAGGTTTCTGAGAACGGACATTCGGTACATTTCAGACTGCTTCCGCACCGCGGTGTAGATAGAGCTGAGACCCCATGACCGTGACGATGGCTAATCCGGTCCACGTGGATGACGTGGACGATCGCTTGCGTGCGCTCGCCTTCTGGGTGGGCCACCATCAGATGTCGGAGCCCGCGCCTCCCATCTGGCCGCGGCGTCCGGCCTCACCGGTGCCACCGGCGCGTGCCAGCACCGATCAGCGCCGGGCCGAGCGCGTTCGCGAACTCGAAGCGCTAGTTCCCGAACTGCTGAAGATGGCCGCAACGGGTGGCGCGCACGCCCGCACGACCGTCGCGAAGAGTTTCGCGATCCTCGCACAGGCCGGCCGGGGACCGGCCGACCGGCAGGTATGGGCGGCGCTGCTCACGCTCGCGAGCGATCCAGATCCCGTGGTGCGCGGCGCGGCTGACGAGGCGCTCAGTGCTTGCGAGACTTACGGGACTGTTCCGCGACGCGCGACGTCCCTGCGCGGGACCGCCCACTGATCACATCCCCGGCCCCAGTCACGAAAGCGGACGGAGCCTGGGTCTGCCCGCCTCCGCCAGTCGAGAACGTCACCGCCAACGCCTAGACTCGTGGCCGTCATGGATGCGCTTTTCGAACTCGACGGCTCCGATCCTTCGCAGCCCACGCCTGCCCGCCCCACGCCGCCCGCGCCCGCCGCCGGTGGCGACCCCAGCTTTGACCCCGGGCCGGAGCCGGACTTCGAACCCGTTCCCGAGCCGGAAGACGAGCCGATGCCAGCAGAAGCCTGGTTGCCGCCCGTCACTCAGGCATCGGCCCCCTCCACCCGCACCGCTGTTCCATTGGGCGAGGACTCTCCGCTCGTCCAGGGCCTCAACCCGGCTCAGGCGGAGGCAGTGCTGCACCAGGGTGAGGCGCTGCTGATCATGGCCGGCGCAGGGTCCGGCAAGACTCGCGTGCTCACCCACCGCATCGCATACCTGCTCGAGTCCGGGCGCGCGCGCCCGCATGAGGTCCTCGCAATCACCTTCACCAACAAGGCCGCTGGGGAGATGCGCGAGCGCGTCGAGAATCTCGTGGGCCCGGAGGCTCGGCGGATGTGGGTGTCGACGTTCCACTCCGCCTGCGTGCGCATGCTGCGCGCTGACTATGAGGCCGCAGGCCTGAAGTCGAGTTTCTCGATCTACGACTCATCTGACTCCGCGAACCTGATGAAGCTGGTGGCGAAGGAACTCGACATCGACCCCAAGAAGTTCAATGCGAAGGCATTGCTCAACCGGATCGGCAAGTTCAAAGACGAACTGATGAGCCCGCAGCAGGCGCTCGTGTTGACGGAGTCCGCCTCCAAGTTCACGATCGACCACGCGGCCGGGCGCGCGTACGGCGAGTACCAGCGCCGGCTTGAGGCCGCCAACGCCGTGGACTTCGACGACATCATTGTGCGCACGGTGCACTTGCTGCAAAACAACGACGACGTGGCCCGGCGCTACCGCGAGAGGTTCCGTCACGTGCTGGTCGACGAGTACCAGGACACCAACCACGCGCAGTACACGCTGGTGCGCGAACTCATTGGTCCCGAGGGAGACGCGTCGCTTCCGCCAGGCGAACTCACGGTCGTGGGTGACGCGGACCAGTCGATTTACGCATTCCGTGGTGCCACGATTCGCAACATCATGGAGTTCGAGAAGGACTACCCGAACGCGCATATTGTGCGGTTGGAGCAGAACTACCGCTCGACTCAGAACATCCTTACCGCCGCCAACACGGTGATCAAGAACAACGCTGACCGGCGCCCCAAGAACCTGTGGACAGACTCCGGCGCGGGCGCAAAGATCTCTGGCTACGCGGCCGAGAGCGAGCAGGATGAGGCGAAGTGGATCGCCGACCAGATCAACGCGCTGCGTGACAGCGGGGACTACGCACCCAGCGACATGGCGATCATGTACCGCGCCAACGCCCAGTCCCGTGCGCTAGAAGAGCGCTTCATGAGGGCGGACATCCCGTACAAGGTCATTGGCGGCACGCGCTTTTACGAGCGCAAAGAGATCAAGGACATGCTTGCCTACCTGGCCGCGGTAGTGAATGAGGATGACGACATCGCTATGCGTCGCATCATCAATACCCCCAAGCGTGGCATCGGCGACACCGCGGTCGAGGGCATTGATGGGTTGCGGCGGTCGCTGACCACGGCCGATGCCTCGGTGAGTTTTGGCGACGCGCTACGCCGGGCAGATGAGGCCGGTTTGCAGCCGCGCGCGGTGCGCGCGCTCGGCGACTTTGTGTCGCTCATGGATGACCTTCGCGCGCTCGCGGTCGACAACGGGCCGGCCGGGGTGCTCGATGCCATCGCCGACCGCTCGGGCATGCTCACCGCATACCGCGCGAGCGACGATCCTCAAGACGCGAGCCGCGTGGAGAACATCATGGAGCTCGTGGCCGTTGGCCGTGAGTTCTCGGAGGAGAACCCCGACGGCACCCTCGAGGACTTCCTGGAGAAGGTCGCGCTCGTCGCGGACGCGGACCAACTTCCCGACAACGAGGACGGCGGAGGCGTCGTCACGATGATGACGCTGCACACGGCGAAGGGCCTCGAGTTCCCCGTCGTGTTCCTCACCGGCATGGAAGACGGAACGTTCCCGCACATGCGATCGATCGAGTCTGGCGCGACAAAGGACATGGAAGAGGAACGCCGCCTCGCCTATGTGGGTCTCACGCGAGCACGCCAGAAGCTCTACCTGACGCGAGCTCAGGTCCGGTCGAGCTGGGGTGCGCCGCAGTACTTTGGGCCGTCGCGCTTCACCGAGGAGATCCCCGCCGAACTGATCGAGTGGGAGATCGCGCAGACGTCAATGCAGCAGCTGCGGGCGCGGTCGGATCGCGGCACAAGCCGGTCGGGTTCGTGGTCAGGCATGGGCTATGGCTCCGGGGGCGGCTATGGCGGCTCCCAGGATCGCGCCGACGGCAACACCTACAGCCGCGCGGGCGCAGTCTCGACCAGGCGTGTCCCGCCCAGCCCACCCGGTGGGGCCGGTGGCGACATCGGTTTCGAGGTGGGGGAGCGCGTAATGAGCGACAAGTTCGGCATGGGCAAGGTGGTCGGCACCGAGGGGGCTGGCCGCAATGCAGTCGTCAAGGTCGACTTTGGCTCAGAAGGTGTCAAGCGACTCGTCCTGCGATTCAACTCGCTCGAGAAGCTCTAGCCGCACGACCGGCCGCCGAGGCGCACTGGCTGCGTGCGCGGGCCGCTCGCGCCCGTTTGCGCCCGCCTCTACCCGACCCCACCCGCCCCCACCCGCCAAATGGCTCCATTTCGCTGTTGAAGGGCCCTAAAACAGCCAAATGGAGCCATTTGGCAAAGGGGGTGCGAGGAGGGCCGACGCCGAGCATGGGCGGGCGCTAGGCTGGCCTCGCAGCAGTCCCCAGCCCCCGTGCGAACCCAGGAGGAACCCGTGGATACCAGGACGTCAAAGGTCTCGATCATCGGAGCGGGAGCGGTGGGCTCCACGCTCGCATACGCGGGCTTGATGCGCGGGTTCGCGCGCACGGTCGCTCTCTACGACATCAACAAGGCGAAGGTCGAGGCCGAGGCGCTCGACCTGGCGCAGGGCATCCAGTTCATGCCGGAAGCGACCGTGCTGGGATCCGACGACGTCGAGGTCTGCCGCGGGTCCGACGTCATTGTCGTCACCGCAGGGGCCAAGCAGCAGCCCGGACAGACGCGCATGGACCTCGCTGGCGCGACCATCGGCCTCATGGACAAAGTGCTGCCGCCGCTGATCAAGGTCGCACCTGACGCCATCTACATCATGGTGACCAACCCCGTCGACGTCGTGACGCTTGCCGCCATCAAGAAGTCCGGCATGGACCCGGCACAGATGTTCGGTTCGGGTACCGCACTGGACACCTCGCGCCTGCGTCACCAGGTCGCGGCCAAGTGCGATGTCGCGGTGGGCAACGTTCACGCCTACATCGCCGGGGAGCACGGTGACTCCGAGGTCGCCTTGTGGTCGTCGGCCACGGTCGGCGGCCAGCCGCTGTCAGAGTGGCG
The DNA here is from genome assembly GCF_000975155.1 of Demequina globuliformis. GTDB lineage: Bacteria > Actinomycetota > Actinomycetes > Actinomycetales > Demequinaceae > Demequina > Demequina globuliformis. The sequence goes on along the minus strand of NZ_BBRG01000001.1, from coordinate 649,531 downwards.
CGACCGCGACGGCGCGATCGTGATGGATGAGGCCGCTCGCGAGCAGATTCACCACGACGTGATGCGTTCCGCCTACACGATCATCGAAGGCAAGGGCGCGACCAACTACGCCGTTGGTGCTGCGGGAGCCCGCATTGTCGAGGCGGTCCTTGGCGACCAGCGCCGCATCATGCCGGTGTCAACGCTCATCGACTACCCGAACGTCGGAGAGGTGTGCATGTCTGTGCCTGCGGTCATTGGCCGCCACGGCATTGAGCACCACGCGGACGTCCCCATGGATGACGCCGAGCGTGCCGCCCTTGAGGCCTCCGCACGGTCGATCCGCGAGACTGCGGACAAGTTCGGAGTCTGACCGGCGCCGCGGCGACCTAAGCCCCGGAGCGGCTTTCCGCGACGATCACGGGCGTGCCTGGCGCCACGGCATCGGCGATCTGCGTGATCACGTCATTGGGTAGCCTCACGCACCCGTTTGATACGTCCTGACCCATCAGGTCGGGCTGGTCGGTGCCGTGGAGGGCGATCTGTGGATCCCCGCCGTTGAACTCCGTCAGCGTTTCCGAATAGCCGTTGAGCCCGAGCGCATAGGCGCCGTAGGTGCCCGAGGGATTCGAGGAGAAGTCCAGCGGGTCCGTGATGAAGAACGTTCCCACTGGGGTGGGTGACGCGGGGGCGCCGATGACGGCCTCGGAGGTGAGCGTGATGTCGCCCTCCTGGACGAGGTCAACTTCGCGTTCCTCCAGGTAGACGTGCACGGCGGTCGTGGTGGACTCCACCGTGACATCGTCCGCACGCACCCAGGCCTCGCGATGGTTAGGGGCGCCGACGAGCTCGACCTGGAACCACTCGTCGTCCCCGACGGTTTGCGCGCCAAACGCCATGAGTGTGGTGGGGGCGCCGTACGCCGACCACTCGCCGTACGTCTGGATTGGTGACGCGTCGCCGGGAGCGGCAAACAAAGCGAGTTCCTCGACGGCGGTCGTGAGCACGGCCTCGCCTGGTTCCAGGGCGATAGCGCTGCTCGTGGGGGACGGGGAGGGCTCGTGGGGGGCCGCCGTGTGTGACGTGCTGGGGGTGGGGGATGGGGCCGATGCTGGCTCGTCTTCAGCGCCCAAGACCTGGATCACGATGATGACCGTGATCACGGCCGCGGCAGCGGCCGCGATGATCAGGGGGAGTCGGCGGCGAGAGGTGTCAGGTCCGGGGGAAGTCACCGGTCAAGGGTAAGCAACAACGGCAGCTACGCCAGCACGGGCACCTGTCTGTACGGGGCGTTGCCCAGGCATCGGCCCTCCTCCACAGGACGAGCAGCCGCGTTACTAGGCCGTCACATGCACGTACTAGGCTGTGCTCCACGGACCCCGGCGTGCTAACCCTGCGCGCCGTTCGCGACAAGCAAGGACGCACATGGATCTCTACGAGTACCAAGCGCGCGATATGTTCGAAAAGCACGGCGTACCCGTGCTGCCCGGCATCGTCGCCGAAACCCCCGCGGAGGCTAAAGCCGCCGCAGAGCAACTGGGCGGCGGAACAGTCGTCGTCAAGGCTCAGGTCAAGACCGGAGGCCGCGGCAAGGCCGGCGGCGTCAAGCTCGCCCACTCGCCCGCGGAGGCAGAAGCCGCCGCAGAGGCCATCCTGGGCATGGACATCAAGGGCCACACGGTGCACCGCGTGATGATCGCCGCGGGTGCCAAGATCGCCGAAGAGTTCTACTTCTCTGTGCTGCTGGACCGCGCGCAGCGCCGTTACCTGGCCATGTGCTCGGTTGAGGGCGGCATGGAGATTGAGCAGCTCGCCGTGGAGCGTCCCGAGGCGCTCGCCCGCGTCGCCGTGGACCCCCTCGTGGGCATCGACGCCGCGAAGGCGCGAGAGATCGTCGACGAGGCGAACTTCCCCGAGGACCTCAAGGACTCGGTCGCGGACGTGATCGTGAAGCTGTGGGGCGTGTACGCCAATGAAGACGCCACGCTGGTCGAGGTGAACCCCCTGGTGCGCACCGAAGACGGCCAGATCATCGCGCTGGACGGCAAGGTGACGCTCGACGAGAACGCGTACTTCCGTCACGCGGACCACGCTGGTCTGGAAGACAAGAACGCTGCCGACCCGCTTGAGGCGAAGGCCAAGGCGCTCGACCTCAACTACGTGAAGCTCGACGGCTCCGTCGGCATCATCGGAAACGGTGCGGGCCTGGTGATGTCGACTCTCGATGTCGTCGCCTACGCCGGCGAGAGCCACGGGAACGTCAAGCCCGCGAACTTCCTGGACATCGGTGGCGGCGCGTCCGCTCAGGTGATGGCCAACGGCCTCGACGTCATTCTCAACGACCCGCAGGTCAAGAGCGTATTCGTCAACGTGTTCGGCGGAATCACCTCGTGCGTCGAGGTCGCGAAGGGCATTGTTGGCGCTCTTGAGCAGCTCGGCGTCTCCGCGACGAAGCCGCTCGTGGTGCGCCTCGACGGCAACGCCGTGGAGGAGGGCCGCGAGATTCTCGCCGCCGCCAACCACCCGCTCGTCACCATCGTCGAGACCATGGACGGCGCAGCGGCCAAGGCCGCCGAGCTGGCCAACGCGTAAGGAGCATCAGACATGGCTATCTTCATCAACTCTGACTCCAAGGTCATTGTCCAGGGCATGACTGGCTCCGAGGGCCAGAAGCACACCGCGCGCATGCTCGCATCCGGCACGAACATCGTCGGCGGCGTCAACCCCCGCAAGGCCGGTACGTCAGTCGACTTCGACGGCACCGACATCCCCGTGTTCGGATCGGTGGCAGACGCCATGGCCGAGACCGGCGCCAACGTCACCGTGTTGTTCGTGCCCCCGGCCTTCACGAAGGCCGCGGTCATCGAGGCCGTCGACGCCGGTATCGAGCTCGCCGTCATCATCACCGAGGGCGTGCCCGTCGCTGACACCGCGGAGTTCTTCGCCTACGCGCAGTCCAAGGGCGTGCGTCTGATTGGCCCCAACTGCCCCGGACTCATCACGCCCGGTCAGTCCAACGTGGGCATCACCCCTGCGAACATCACCGGTAGCGGCAAGATTGGCCTCGTGTCCAAGTCCGGCACGCTGACCTACCAGATGATGTTCGAACTGCGCGACATTGGCTTCACCACCGCCGTCGGCATCGGTGGCGACCCCGTCATCGGCACCACCCACATCGACTGCCTCGAGGCGTTCCAAAACGACCCCGAGACGGAAGCGATTGTGATGATCGGCGAGATCGGTGGAGACGCTGAGGAGCGCGCCGCGGCCTACATCAAGGAGCACGTCACGAAGCCCGTCGTGGGTTACGTTGCCGGCTTCGAGGCGCCCGAGGGCAAGACCATGGGCCACGCCGGTGCCATCGTGTCCGGCTCCGCAGGCACCGCGCAGGCCAAGAAGGAGGCCCTTGAGGCCGCAGGCGTGAAGGTCGGCAAGACTCCGACCGAGACCGCCGAACTGATGCGCGCCATCATCAACGGCTAAGTCGTTCGACCCGTCACGGCCCGTCTCCCCGCTGGTAGGGGAGGCGGGCCGTTGCGCTTCCCCCTGCCGCCCCCCGCCCTCGCCCCGCGCCCCCACCCCCCCCGTGCATGTGAGTGCCGGTTTAGGTGCTGATTCCGGCACTGAGATGCACGAGAGGGGGCGTGGGCGTGGGTGGGGCGGTCGGCTGCGAGGCGGCCTGCGCGAGGCGGTCCCTCGATTTGGCGGACCGGTGGGTGACCATGGAGCCATGCCACGCTCCCTCACCCACGACGCGCGCGCCCTGGCCCACACGGTCAAGGGCTGGTTTGCGGGCTACCCGGGATGGGTCGGCGGAGTCCTGACGGGACTCCAAGGCGCGCTGATCCCCTACCTCGTGGTGGTGGTGCTGTCGCTGGCTGTCATCGCCTCTGATCCCGGGGCCACGACCTCGTCGGGCATCAACTGGGGCTCGGCATTCTCCGTCGCAACCACGGTGTTCCTCATGGCTCACGGCGTGCCCGCAGTGGCAGGCGGGGTCACGTTCACTCTGCTGCCTGCGGGGCTCACGCTTCTGTGCGGCGCGGTCGTAGCCGCGTGTGCGCGGCGCTTCGCGACGCGGTCGTGGGTCAGTTGGGGCCTCGCGACGGGCGCATATGTCGCAGTCGTGGGCGTGATCGGCACCTTCGCGTTGGGCTCGGATGCCGACGGCGGCAGCCTGGTGGTCCGCGCGTGCACGGTCGCCGCGATGGTGGCCGGTGCGTCGGCAGCCATCGGGATCTGGCGCGCGCATGGGGCCTCGTTCTCCTGGATCCTCGAGCTGCCAGACTGGGCCCGGCGCGGCCTGCGCAGGGGCACGGCAACGATGGCCCTCGTGGTGTGCGCGGCATCCGTCGCAGCCGTGGTGACCGTGGTGATGCACGGCGGCCAGATGGCACAGTGGGCGACCGGTCTGGGCGTGGATGCCATTGGCGGCATTGTGCTCGCGATTGCACAGTTGGCCTACGCGCCCGCCTTCATTGTGTGGATGCTGTCCTACCTCGCGGGGCCGGGGTTCGCGGTGGGGGAGGGGACATCGTTCTCGCCAGGTGTGGCACAGGCCGATGCGCTCCCACAGATCCCGCTCTTGGCGGCACTACCGGACGCGACAGCGACGTGGCTGGTGTGGCTACCGGCGCTACTTGCGGTGCTCGCTGGCGTGGCACGGGTGATGACCCGCCGGCGCGCCGCGTTGACGTGGGAGGACGCGGCGAGCGACGGAGTCGCGCTCGCGGTCGCCGCGGTGGTGACAGGTGGACTCGCCGCGATGGCCTCCGGAGCCATGGGACCCGGAGTGCTGGCCTCGACGGGCCCCGCGATTGTGCCGGTGACCGCCTCTGTGATCGCACTCACCCTCGCGGGCTACGCGACGGTGACCGTGGGCATCGCTGCCGTGCAGTGGCGGGCCCGCAGGCGCGCGCGTGCGTCGGTCAGCGGGACTGAACCCGAGCGTCCGGTGACGCGCCCTGACAACGAGACGGGGGCATCGGCCCGCTCCGAGGCGGAAGCCACCCCTCGCACGTAGACCTCTACGGCGCGGTGATCCCGAAGCGCTCGTAGATATCCTCAGTAATGCCATTGATCGCGTCCTCGTAGTCCGCCTCGCACTGCGCCTGCGCGGAGTTGGTGACGGCCCGCTCCATGCAGTTCTGCAGTTCCACGATGGTGTCTTGGAACACGACCATGGTGACTCCCATGAGCAGCGAGAATCCGGCCATCGCCATGCCGAGCGTGATCGACAAGCGGAACCCTGAGATGGCCTTGTTCTTGCGCGTGAGGATCAGGATGCGGATCGCCATGACAATCGCGATTGGAGCAGTCACGAGCATGCCAAACGACAGCGGGATCGAGAACAGGTACAGCACCACGGTGATGCCCAGCACGACGGTGAACCACGTCACGCTCCGACGGACATTGTCGGGCATGGTGGGACGCGGGGTTTCGTTCTCGGCCACGGTGCTCCTGAGGTAGGTGGTGGCACCAGCATGCCGATAGGCTCGCCTCCGTGACAAACCGGAAGCGTGATCAGCGGGTCGTGGTGCTCATCTCTGGGGCAGGTTCCACCATGCGCGCGGTGCTCGCCGCAGCGCAGGACACCGGCTACGGCGCGCGGATCGTTGGCGTGATCTCTGACCGCGCGGACGCCGCCGGACTGGACATCGCCCGCGACGCCGGAATCCCCACCGCCGTGGTCGCGCTCGCTGACTTCCCCGATCGCCACGCGTGGGACGTCGCGCTGGACAAGTCGATCGGCATCTTCGAACCCGACCTGGTGCTGTGTGCGGGGTTCATGAAGCTCATCGGCGCTCCCACCTTGGACTCGTACAGCGGTCGCATCGTCAACACCCACCCCGCGCTCCTGCCCGCCTACCCTGGCGCGCACGGCGTGAGGGACGCGCTCGCGAACGGCGCGAAGGTGACGGGCTGCACTGTCATGCTCGTCGACAACGGCGTCGATACTGGCCCCATTCTCGCTCAGGCGGCCGTAGAGGTCTGGGACAATGACACGGAAGATTCCCTCCACGAACGCATCAAGGTCGTGGAGCGCGCGCTGGTGGCGGACACCGTCGGCAGAATGGCGCGCGAAGGATGGACTATTCACGGACGCCGGGTGATGCTCGGCTCACAGGAAGGCGAAGCATGACTCAGCGGCAGCCGGTGCGCCGGGCCCTTATCTCGGTGTACGACAAGACTGGCATCGAGGACCTTGCTCGTGGCCTTGCTGACGCCGGCATCGAGATCGTCTCGACCGGTTCCACGGCCTCGCGCATCGCAGACGCCGGTGTGCCCGTGGTGCCGGTGGAAGCCATCACCGGCTTCCCCGAGTGCCTGGACGGGCGTGTGAAGACGCTGCACCCCCGCGTCCACGCCGGCATCTTGGCCGACCGCCGCCTCGAGTCGCACCGCGAGCAGCTTGTCGAGCTCGACGTGGAGCCCTTTGACCTGGTGGTCGTCAACCTCTATCCGTTCGTAGAGACCGTGGCCTCCGGTGCCGAGCAGGACGCCGTCGTGGAGCAGATCGACATCGGTGGCCCGTCTATGGTGCGCGCCGCAGCCAAGAACCACCCGTCCGTCGCGGTGGTAGTTGACCCCGCTCGCTACGGAGACGTCCTGGGCGCCGTCGCCGAGGGTGGCTTCACGCTCGCCGAGCGCCAGGGCCTCGCAGCGGCAGCCTTCCGCCACACCGCCGACTACGACATCGCCGTGGCCTCGTGGATGACCTCGGTGGTCGCCCCCGAACCGGAGTCGACGTTGCCGAGCTGGGTCGCCGCGTCGTTTGACCGGACCCAGACGCTGCGTTACGGCGAGAACCCGCATCAGGCTGCCGCGGTGTACGCGGATCCCGCGGTCGCTGGCGGGCTCGCCCAGGCGCAGCAGCTCCACGGCAAGGAGATGAGTTTCAACAACTACGTCGACGCGGATGCCGCACTGCGCGCCGCATACGACTTCGACGGCCCGGCGGTGGCCGTCATCAAGCACGCGAATCCCTGCGGCATTGCCGTGGCGGACACCATCGCTGAGGCGCACGCGAAGGCCCACGCGACGGACCCCGTCTCCGCGTTCGGCGGCGTGATCGCCGCGAACCGCCCCATCACGGTGGAGGCAGCGCATCAGATCAAGGAAATCTTCACCGAGGTGGTGGTCGCGCCTGGGTTCGAGGACGGTGCCGCCGAGGTTCTGCAGGCGAAGAAGAACATCCGGCTCCTGGTGGTCGACCCTGCTCCGTTGCGTACAGAGTGGCGCCGGATCACGGGTGGGCTGCTTGTGCAGCAGGCCGATGCCGTGGACGCACCCGGCGACCCGGCTGACACGTGGGAACTGGTGGCGGGAGACGCGGCCGACGACGCGACATTGGCAGACCTCGACTTCGCGTGGCGCGCGTGCCGTGCCGTGAAGTCCAATGCGATTTTGCTGGCCAAGGACGGGGCAGCGGTCGGGATCGGCATGGGCCAGGTGAACCGCGTGGACTCGTGCGGCCTCGCGGTCTCGCGCGCAGGCGCGGAGCGCGCGGCTGGCTCAGTTGCCGCGTCCGACGCGTTCTTCCCGTTCGCCGACGGCCTCCAGACACTGATTGACGCGGGCGTCAAGGCGGTGGTGTCACCTGGCGGGTCCGTTCGTGATCAGGAGGTCATTGACGCCGCCAACGCGGCAGGAATCACGCTCTATCACACGGGCACGCGGCACTTCTTCCACTAGGAAGCGGACCGCGACGAGGAGACTGAGGTCATGACCGAGCCCGCGCCACGCGAGTCGGAGTCGCCCGCGCCGCACGCCGGTGACGACGGCGCCGTCAGCGACGCCTCGGGCCACACTTCGCAAGAGGCGGACCCGGTGCCCTTGCCAGCTGACAACACCACGCAGACGCGCGCCCTGACCGCCGTGGTGGTGCTTGTGGTGATCGCACTGTGCGTCGCGGTCGGTGCCCTCGTGAACGCGCAGGCCGGCACGCTGTTGCTGGCGGGCGCGGCATTCGCTGGCGTGGCGCTGCGAATGTGGCTGCCGGCGGGACGGGCGTTCTCGGTGCGTCGCCGCGCCGTGGATATATCGCTCATGCTCGCCTTCGGCGTCGCCCTGGCGTTCTTGGGGCTCACCACCCCGCTGGGGTAGTCCGCACGGCGGCTATTCGAACAGCCACGCCGCCTGCGCTCGGAGCTGCTCCTCCACCATGGGAGTGAGGGTACGGACATAGGTCGCTGACAGGTGGTCGTCGTCGCGATACATCACCACGTTCCCAGTAATCACTGGGCAGGTGACGCTGTCGCACAGCCACGGAGTCAGGTCGAGCGAGGCCGCGAGGTCAGGCACGGTGACAGCGTCCGTGACGTCGATCTGCGTGGTCGCGGCCTCTGGGTCCGTCAGGTCAGCGCGGCTCCCGCCGCCAGGGATGTCAGCGCCGTTGATGGTGCCGGCGCCGCTTGTGAGGGGGCTCGATGCCTCCAAGGCGGCGTCAGTCTCTTTGGTGCATGCGCTCTGGTCAGCTTCCGTGACACCGTTGGTGGCTATGCACGTGGGAACGTCCCACGCGAACCGGGGGTTGTCCCGGATCGTGACGACGCCGATGCCCTGGTCAACGAGCCTTCCCCACAGCAGTGCCTGGGAGGCGAGCACGCTCTCTCGGGACACCTCAGGCGGCGTGACGGTGCCAACCGTCACCACGGCATCGGGCCGTTGGCTCACAATCACGTCCTCGGCTGATTCGTTCCATACCCGGCACGCGTCTGAGCCGTAGAACATCGGCCCGGGGTCTTGAAGGCGGCACCCGTCCTTCTCAACAATGACGAGTTCCCAGTTGTACTCGCGCGCGAGCGGCTCGATCGCCGCGTACCACTGCAAGGCATGCGAGCCGCCTGACATCACGACCGTGTGGCTGGGGTTGTCCGGAGCGGCCTCGTCCTCGCACACGAGCACGTCGGTGTAACGCGGTTCATCCGGCCAGCGCTGGTAGCAGTCGCGGTTGTAGAAATCGAGGGGGAGGTCCTGGTTCGCGGCGGAGATGGAGGGGCTCAACGGTGCGCTGTAGTCGGCGCCCGACACGCCCCAGGCTGCGGCGCCAGGGTTTCCTGGAACTTTGTCCTGGCCGCCTGATGCGCTGGGAGCAGGGGTGGCCTCTGGGGTCTGGTGGGCAAGCGCTGAAAGCTCGGCGTCGCGCTCGGTGCTGAGGTGCTGGGCGTAGGCGCCACTCGGGAGCGCGACAACGAGGGCCGCGCCAGCCAGCAGCGGGACGACCTGCCGGCTCCGACGTGCCGGCTGGCGCAGCCATTGCGTGGGCCGGGCCCAGATGGCGGCGCTCGCGCGTGCGAGGAGGTAGGAGGCGGCGAGCACCACCAGGGCTGTGCCAGGGCCGATGCTCGTCGTGGCGGTCGCGGTCATGACCGCGATGAGAATGGGCCAATGCCACAGGTAGAGGCCGTACGAGACCGCGGCCACGTGGGCGACTGGCCGGACAGACAGGACGCGTCCGAGCGACCTCCGGGAATTCTCGGCTGCGGCGGCGATGACGGCGAGCGCCGCCACGACGGGCACAAGCGTGGCGGGCCCGGGGTAGGCGTGCGCACCGTCGATCCACCATCCGGAACACACAATGACGACCGTGCCCAGCCAGCCGGTGACGACTGCGGGGCGTCCCCGCAGCATCCACCGGGACGGGGCGAGCGCGAGCAGCGCACCTAGCCCCAGCTCCCACGCTCGCGCCGGTCCTGAGAAGTAGGCGCGTTGCTGGTCGGAGTCGACCAGCTCCATGGCGTAGAGGAAAGACGCGATGGTGCTGGCGGCGAGGAGCGCGACCAGCAGGATGTGCCGTGTGCGCGGTGTGGCTCCGCGGGCGAGCACCACCAGCCCGGCGATCACGATTGGTAGCAGGAGAAACATCTGGCCTTGGATGGACAGCGACCAAAAGTGCTGCAAGGGGCTCGTGGTGGCGCTGGCAGCGTCGTAGGCCTGTTGCGACCGTGCGAGCTCAACGTTCTCCACATAGAGCGCTGTGGCCGCAGCCTGCCGGTAGATGGCGATCAGGTGGGTTTCCGCAAACGCCCATGGGGCGGTGACCGCGACGGCTGCAATCGTGAGCAGTGCCGGAGGGGTGAGCCTCGAGAATGTCGCTGCCCACCTGCGTACGACGGCCCGCCAGGGGTGGTCCGTGGGTGCGCGGCGCAGGGATCGCGTCAGGAGAAAAGCGGAGATGACGAGAAAGACGTCCACGCCGCCGGAGACTCGCCCGTTTCCAAACAGGTGGTACGCCACCACCAGCGCCAGCGCGAGGGCGCGCACACCGGTGAGTGCTGGCAGGTACTCCCGGGAGCCGGGGGACAGCCAGGTTGTCCCCCGGAGTGGCTGCGGGCCCGCGGGTGCGTCTGTGGTGGCGATGGTCGTTCCCTCCTCACATGGCCCTCACCGCACTGAGGGCCCGGTACCCGCAGGTACCAGGCCCTCAGCGTAGAGGAAGGGGATCGCTACTCGACGACCAGCACGGTCTCCTCGACGCGTTCCACGCTAATGAGGTCCTCAACCGGGCCAAGCGCACGGAAGAACAAGCCGGAGATGACTGCGCCCACGAGCGGTGCGAGCCAGAACAGCCACAACTGCTCAAGCGCCCACGTGTCCGACCACAGCGCGATGCCCGTGGCGCGAGCCGGGTTGAGTGCACCGTTAGTGAACGGCACCGCGATGAGGACCAGGAAGCCCACGGTGAGGCCAATGATGATGGGAGCCGCGCCGGTGAAGTGGGTGGCACGGGCGGAGGTAACCGCGAGCACCACGGCAACCAGCAGGGCCGCGATGATCACCTCGATGATCAGACCCGCTCCCCAGTCAAACCCGGTGGGGGAGTGTTCGCCAAAGCCATTGGCGCCGCTGGACACATAGGTGCGAGCGCCGCCCTCGCCACCCGAGATCTGCGGGTGCATGGCAGACACTCCAAACAAGACGCCGCCCGCGGCAGTCGCGCCGACCAGCTGCGCCAGTAGGTAAGGGGCCACGTCGCGACCAGGGAAACGGCCAGCCACCCACGCGCCAACCGTGACAGCGGGGTTGAGGTGGGCGCCGGAGACGCCACCAAAGATCACGGCGGCGATGATGACACCGAGGGCGAAGCCGAAGGCCACCGTCAAGGTGCCGTTGTTGCCGGTCGCGAAGAACAGGGCCGTGCCGACACCCATGAACACCAAAATGAACGTGCCCACCAGCTCGGACGCCATGCGCGCGAGGAGCGTGGGTGCCGAGTTGTCTTCGATCCAGTCGTCGTGCTCCAGGTCGGACTCGGCGAGGGAGCCCGTGACGTCCGGGTCGCTCGCCGCCGCAGATGCCTTGCTTTCTTCCGTCATAGTGCAGTGCCTTTCAGTCAGTCCAGGAATGCGCCGCCCGCACTCTAGGGGCATCGTGGCACGGGTCGGCGTGTTCGTGCACGCGGCGCAACCGGTTTAGCGCCTATCTGGGGCTTTGGTGGATGCCTCGCCACTTCCCCAGGTGTTCGTCACTGCAGCGCGGAGGCGCTCGGTGACTCGGTGCATCGGCCGGATGCACACGGGCTGAAGCGCGAGCACCAGCGCTGTGCAGGCGACGTAAATGGCGAGGCTCCACCCTACGGCGTGGAGCGGCAGCCATGCCTGGCCGGCGGCGCCCGTCGTGTCCACCACGTCGCTCCACAGGACGCGCCGGATCAGGGGATTGTCGTGAATGAGGTAGACGCCGAATGAGGCCGATGCAACGGTGACGATGAGCGGGGACCGCCAGGGACGGCTGGTGGTCGCCCACGCGACCACGGCGATGGCTGGGACGGCAGTGAGCAGGGAGGACTGGGACGCGAGTTCGGTCATCACCCACCACACGTCGGCGGGGGAGCCGATGGCTACTCGCCAACTAGCAGCCAGGGCCACACCGAGCACGAGTACTCCCACGGAAACGAGTGCGGTGACAGCTAGCACACGGGGCGTCCAGGGGAGCCCGTGGCGCTTGAGGTATCCCGCGATCAAGTACAGAAAGGCAAACCATGCGAGGTCTGACATCCCGAGCGCGATTCCCGGTACCAGGGTGAGCACGCTCCACAGTACGAGGCCCCCGGCGAGGAGCCTCCCCAACTGTTGCTTGGTCAGGGCGTCGATGACGATCGTGAGATAGGGAGAGATGAGAACCAGGAGGACGAACGCCGTCACAAACCAGTACTCGCTGAAAACGACAGGGGCCACCGCCTTCGCCACGTCGCGTGAGCTGAGCGCGACGACCCCGGTGACGGCCATCAACGTGCCGATCAGCCACGAGACGGGCAACGTCTCGCTGTAGACGCGCGACAGCGCCTTCCCTCGGGCCGGCCGGTCCACCATGAACCACGCGCTGACAAGGACAAAGACGTCGACGCCCCACTTGCCAAAACTGCTGAAGACAGCCAAGAAGACGGCGGTGTTGCCGGATTCGGTGCCACCGATGACACCGCCGTGGATGGCGTAGTGGTGCGCGACGATTCCCAACATCGCGGCGATGCGGAGGGCTTCGATCTTGGCGTTGCGGTCGCGGGGCACGCCTCATGGTAGGCAGACACCCCTGGCAAAGCGCCTCAGATCCCGCGCGCGTTCCCCGCGCGCGCCCGAGTGGACTAGCCTGGGTCCGTCGTATTTGTCCCTAACAGACGTGATGAGGAACCTCAATGGCGAAGATCAAGGTCGAAGGCAAGGTCGTCGAGCTCGACGGCGATGAGATGACGAGGATCATCTGGCAGTTCATCAAGGACCGCCTAATCCACCCCTACCTGGACGTTGACCTCGAGTACTACGACCTCGGCATCCAGTCGCGCGACGCCACCGATGACCAGATCACCATCGACGCCGCGAACGCGATCAAGAAGCACAACGTTGGCGTGAAGTGCGCAACGATTACGCCGGATGAGGCCCGCGTCGAGGAGTTCGACCTCAAGAAGATGTGGGTGAGCCCCAATGGCACCATCCGCAACATCTTGGGCGGCGTCGTGTTCCGCGAGCCCATCATCATCTCCAACATTCCCCGCCTGGTGCCCGGTTGGACCAAGCCGATCATCATTGGCCGTCACGCGCACGGAGACCAGTACAAGTCGACCAACTTCAAGGTCCCCGGCCCCGGCACCGTGACCATCACGTACACGCCGCAGGACGGCTCCGCCCCCATCGAGCACGAAGTCGTGAAGATGCCCGAGGACGGCGGCGTTGTCATGGGCATGTACAACTTCAACAAGTCGATCGAGGACTTCGCCCGCGCGTCCTTCTCCTACGGCCTGCTGCGCAACTACCCCGTGTACATGTCGACCAAGAACACCATCCTCAAGGCCTACGACGGTGCCTTCAAGGACATCTTCCAGGACGTGTTCGACCGCGAGTTCAAGGCCGAGTTTGAGGCCAAGGGCCTCACCTACGAGCACCGCCTCATCGATGACATGGTGGCCTCCGCCATGAAGTGGGAGGGCGGCTACGTCTGGGCCTGCAAGAACTACGACGGCGACGTCCAGTCCGACACCGTTGCCCAGGGCTTCGGCTCGCTGGGCCTCATGACCTCCGTGCTCATGACCCCGGACGGCCAGACCGTGGAGGCCGAGGCTGCGCACGGCACCGTCACGCGTCACTACCGCCAGCACCAGGCGGGCAAGCCCACCTCGACCAACCCCATCGCGTCGATCTTCGCGTGGACCGGTGGATTGAAGCACCGCGGCAAGCTGGACAACACGCCCGAGGTCACCGGCTTCGCGGAGACGCTCGAGGACGTGGTGATCAAGTCCGTCGAGTCCGGCAAGATGACCAAGGACCTCGCCCTGCTCGTTGGACCTGACCAGGAATGGCAGACCACCGAGGCGTTCCTCGCGACCCTCGACGAGAACCTCTCGGCCCGCCTGGCCTAACCGTCCGGGCCCGCAGGCCATCCGGTCTGCGGGCCCGCTTTACTTTCCCTCGCCTCGATAAAATCCAAGGAGTCACACCGCCGTGAGCACCACACCCGTCAATGTCACCGTCACCGGCGCCGCAGGCCAGATCGGCTACGCGCTGCTGTTCCGTATCGCTTCCGGTCAGATGCTCGGAGCCGACACCCCTGTGCGCCTGCGCCTGCTGGAGATTCCTCAGGGTGTGAAGGCAGCAGAGGGCACGGCAATGGAGCTTGACGACTGCGCATTCCCGCTGCTGGACGGCATCGACATCTACGACGACGCCAAGGCTGCCTTTGACGGCGTCAACGTTGGCCTCCTCGTGGGCGCGCGTCCGCGCGGTGCGGGCATGGAGCGCGGCGACCTGCTGGCCGCCAACGGTGGGATCTTTGGCCCCCAGGGTGAGGCGATCAATGCCGGCGCAGCCGACGACGTCCGCATCCTTGTTGTGGGCAACCCGGCGAATACGAACGCCTTGATTGCCTCCGCACACGCACCTGACGTTCCCGCCGAGCGCTTCAACGCGATGATGCGCCTGGACCACAACCGTGCCCTCGCCCAGCTGGCCGCCAAGACCGGTACGTCGGTGTCCGATGTCAAGAAGGTCGCCATCTGGGGCAACCACTCTGCGAAGCAGTACCCGGACATCGCCCACGCCGAGATCGCCGGCCGCGCCGCGACCGAGGTCATTGCTGACGACGCCTGGGTCGCTGACACGTTTGTGCCCACCGTTGCCAAGCGTGGTGCCGCGATCATCGAGGCTCGAGGTGCATCCTCCGCGGCCTCCGCGGCCAACGCCGCGATCGACCACGTTCGCGACTGGGTCCACGGCACCCCCGAGGGTGACTGGACGTCCGTCGCACTGCCGTCAGACGGCTCCTACGGCGTGCCCGAGGGTCTCGTCTCCTCGTTCCCGGCCGTTTCCCGTAACGGGAAGTGGGAGATTGTTCAGGGGCTGTCGATTGCCGATGGCGCTCGGGAGAAGATTGATGCCTCGGTCGCCGAGCTTGTCGAGGAGCGCGATGCAGTGAAGGAACTGGGTTTGATTTAGGTCGCTCTGAATGTGCGTGAGGGGTTCGAGCCAGCTGGCTCGAACCCCTCACGCACATATGGGCCCTGCTTTGTGGGTCAAGGCACGAACTGCATGTTTCCCCATCCGTGTCCAAACCTCATGCTGGCACCAAAGCCACCTTTGCCATCTCCGGCGTACAGGTAGAGGTCTCCTTTGGCATCGGTTGCAAGCACGTCTACACGCCCGTCGTTGTTCCAGTCTCCTCCACTGAAGATGTTGGAGAAGCGGCCCCAGTTGGTTCCTACTCGAACGGGGTCTTGGACCGACCCATCGGGTTCGGCACTGATCAAGTAGAGGTGGCCGTCTACGCTGCTGCGGCCCAGCATGTCCGCGAACCCGTCCCGGTCCCAGTCACCAGCGAAGAACAATAGGTCGTAATCCGGGATATCCAATGCTATGCGAGGGAGCCAACTGCCTTTAGCGGTTTTGGGATAGTAGTAGTAGTCTCCCGATGACCGGTGACGTGTCACAATTCCACTTAGGCGTTGCCCGCCCCACTGGGACACCCCCACGAGCTGGTCGTAGCCTCCCCAACCTTGGCCTATGGTCCCTGAAGCCTTAAAGCCGCCGTTGCCGTCAGCGGTGTAGAGGTAGAGCAGGCCGTTGCCGTGGATCGAGACTATCTGTGGCATCGCAGTGCCGTTGAAGTTGTAGGCCGTCGACATAAGTCGCATCCCGTTCCAGCCATGCCCGATCTGCCTCCCGGTCAATCCCGAGCCGTCGGCGCGTCCGAAGTATCCGTAGAGCCTCCCATTTGAGTGGCGAGCGAGCATGTCGGACGTTCCGTCCGTATCCCAGTCGCGCTGGGCTAAGCTCACCGGCGGTACGTTTGAGGTCGATCCGAACCAATCTGTGAAGATTCGCCAGAAGTTGCGGTTGCCGTAGGACGAGCACGAATCGCCGCTTCCGTACAAATTGGCGAGCGCGGCTTTGTTGGGTTGGTAGGGCGTGTAGTTGTAAAGCCCCGCTGTTGCCTGATTGCGAATGTAGACGGCAGACGAGCCGCATGAGGACTTCGGGTGGTATAGCACCTGTTGTGTGCGACCAGCTTGGTGGGCGTAGTTACCTGGATAGTCCCGGTACCGCTGGTACTGCTTTGCGGCGAGGTAGACCTGGTTCTGGAATCCGTAGTACTCAGTGTCACACGGCGCGGTGTCAGGGCACCCGTAGCCAGTGGCGATTTGGTAGGAACGGCTCGTTGGCTGGCTGCGCCCAACCAATGACTGCTCCTTCTCGAGCAACACCAGCAAGACTTGCGGGTTGATGTCGCATGCCTGTGCCACCTTGGCGATGATGGCCGCGGAGGTCTCCTTCGTTCTACCCGTGTAAGAACTGCACTGTGAGTTCGCGCTGATCGAGCGCGTGGTCATTGTGTAGTCCTTGAGGCAGGGCTCTTGGCCGGCGACACAGTTCTTTCCCTTGGAGTTGAGAAAGGCCTGGATTTGCGTGGTTGACATCGCGGCCGCGTCGTAAAACGTGGCGTCCGAGATGATGTAGCCGGGGTCGAAGTTGCTGCCGGTAGCTGCTTGCGAGGCCGGCGTGAAGACTGCAATGACGGCGGCTGCGATGGCGATGGAGCCGAGGAAGCGTCGCCTCACGGGTTGTCTCCTGCACGTGCGGGGTCGCTCTGGATGGAGAGTTCCTGCGACTCGTAGCGGACAGTAACGGTCGACTCGCTGCTTGACGTTGGCACGGTGAGAGGTGCACACAAAGTCGATTGCGCGTCTGGGATCGCGTCGGTGGTGTGGTTGCGTATCGCTCCGTTCGACATGACGGTGAAGACGCAACGGCCGCCTTCTTCCACCACGTAGGGGATAACGGCGTTCGCTGTGAGTTGACCGTCTTCGATCCCTACGTAAGTGAGGATGGGCTCGATCTCGTTCTCTTCGACGGTCGGTTCTGGCGAGGCCTCAGTAGGAGACGTGGTTGGCGCAGGGGAGGGCGTCGGGCTCGTCGCGCTCACCGAAGGATTGGGCGACGAGCTTGCCGTTGGAGTCGTGTCGCCAGAGATCACGGGCGAGGGCACTCCGGTAGAAGGCGTGTCCGCGGTCGGTGTGGGAGAAGTCGACCAAGCGCCTGCGGCCACCGGGCTGGCACACGCAGCCAGCGGCGCACAGATAGCGAGAATTGCGATGGCGGCCTTGAAGCCGCGCGACGAAGAGCTGCGGGCAGTGCGCATCGAGACTCCGTGACGTATGTGAACAGTGTGACCACCATAAGCCACGAGTGGCCACTGCTGGAGCGTGCGGACACGGCGTGGCGAGAGCCGCTTCCAGGGTGTAGCCGGGCGCCGCAGACCGTTCTTCCCAGGCCATCGCAAAGTTCATCACGGCTAGGTAACAGTTGCCATCAAATCGATTCGACAGACTTGCGCGAAGTTCGTTAGTAACCTTTACTAACTAACTATGACGACCAAGGACGCTCAGCGGCGCTCCTCCGGTGACACGGTCCAGACAGTGGCCGACGCCGGAGCAAGCAGCGCGGCTGCACCGCAGCGCATCAAGGCGCTGGCTGGTGCTGTGCGCCCTGGCGCACGCGTCCGTCCCGAGCACGCCCGCCGTCACAACCGGGCACTGGTGCTGCAGGCCCTGTACAGGGCAGACGGCCTGAGCCGCGCGGACCTCGCCCGCGAAGTCGGCCTCACCCGCGTGACCATCTCGGACCTGGTCTCGGACTTTATCGAAGAGGACCTCGTCATCGAACTGGGCCTGCGTCCCGATGCGCGCCCAGGCAAGCCAGCCACCTTGCTCGACATCAACCGCGAAGGCTTCGCCATCGTCGGTTTGGACCTGTCGAACTACTCTGTCTTCCGCGGCGTCGTCACTGACCTCGACGGGTCCATCGTGGAGCGTGCTGAGGTTGCCGTTCGCGACATGACCGGCGAAGAAGCAGTCGGGGCCGTCTTCACTCTGCTGGACGATCTCGTTAGCCGGGCCTCCGCCCCCATCGTCGGCATCGGCATCGGCAGCCCCGGAATTGTTGACCTTGACGGCACGGTCGTCTCGGCGCCCAACTTGGGATGGACCGACGTTCCTCTCCAGCAGTTGGTGGCTGAGCGCTACGAGCTGCCGACGCAGGTCGCCAATGACGCGAACATGGCCGCCCAGGGCGAGCGCAGCTTTGGCGGCGCCAGCACCGACATGATGCTCGTGCGCATCGGTCGCGGTGTGGGTTCGGGTGTGGTCGTTGGCGGTCACCTCGTGTACGGCTCGAGTTTTGCGGCCGGTGAGATCGGCCACGTCGTGGTCGGCACCGACGGTGGCGACGAGTGCGCGTGCGGCAAGGCCGGATGCCTCGAGACCTGGCTGGCGTCGCCGCGGCTGGAAGCGGCCGCCAAGGCCGACGAGACAGCCCGGGAAGCGACGTTGCGCGAGGCAGGGGAGCGCCTGGGCATCTCGCTCGCGCCAGTCGTCGCGGCACTCAACCTCGGCGAGGTCGTTCTCGCCGGGCCCCACAATCTTCTCGCTGGACCCCTCCTGGAGGGAACCTCCGAGACGCTCCGTAGTAGGACGATGGCCGAACTCCACGGTGATCTCACACTGCGGATGACCGCACTTGGGCGCGACATCGTCGTGCTCGGAGCAGTGGTCATGGTCCTCACCGGACAACTGGGGGTTTCGTAACTACCCAGCAACCACAACGTCGTGGCCATGTAGTCACGGACGGCACACACAACAGAGAAGGAAGTAGCACAATGAAGAAGATGACTCGCGGTATCGCGGCATTCGCCGCTGCCTCGGCCGTCGTCCTCGCCGGATGCTCCTCGTCCGACGACGCTGAAACCGAAGAGAGCACCGCTCCTGAGACCTCCTCCACCGCTGGTGGCGAGGAGACCGCTGCTGCGGCTCAGGACCTCACCATGTGGTGGATGGGCCAGGAGGACGACACCACGAAGATGTTCCGTGAGTACCTCCAGGAGACCTACTCCGCCGAGAACGGTGGAGAGCTTTCCGTGGAGTACGTGGGCTGGGGCGACGCGATCTCCGCGCTGACCACCGCTCTGCCGGACTCCGCCAACACCCCCGACGTCACCGAGGTCGGCAACACCCAGGCAGCGACGTTCACCAACGTCGGTGCGTTCCTGGACATCACCGACATGTACGAAGAGCTCGGTGGCGACAGCCTCCTGCAGGGCTTCGTTGAGGCCGGTTCCGTCGGCGAGACCGTCTACGCACTGCCTTACTACTTCGGTTCGCGCTTCGCGTGGTACCGCAAGGACCTGTACGAGCAGGGTGGCGTCGAGGTTCCCACCACGCTCGCCGAGGTCACCGAGGTTCACGCTTCGCTGAAGGACCAGGACATCGCCGGCTTCTACATCGGCGGCCAGGACTGGCGCAACGGCATCTCGTGGGTCTTCGCTAACGGTGGAGACATCGCCACCTACGACGGCTCCTCCTGGACCGCAGCACTGTCCTCGCCTGAGGCCATCTCCGGTATGGAGCAGTGGCAGGAGCTGTTCGAGACCGCGGGCGTCGCCCAGGTCACGGACACCGACGAGGTCTTCAACGCCATCAACGACGAGATGCTGCAGGGCCTGCCTGCTGCCGCTCAGATGGCTCCGAACTGGGCTGGCTGCTGCATTGGCCCGCTCACCGGTGAAGACGCCGATGGCAACCCCGCTCCCGTGTGGGACGACGCAGTCAACGGCTTCTACGCACTGCCCGGTGCTGACGGTGGCGTTGCCCCCGTGTTCGCCGGTGGTTCGAACATCGCGATCTCGGCTGCCTCGCAGAACGTCGACGGTGCAAAGCAGCTCATGGGCATCATCTTCTCGGATGAGTACCAGACCCTGCTCGCTGAGAACGGCTTCGGCCCCGCGAACACCGAGTTCGGTGACATCTACGCTGGCCTGGCTCCGCAGAACGAGGTTGCCCTCGAGACCGCTGAGTCCGCGAAGCTGACCCCCGCCGCTAAGGGCTGGGCTGCGATCGAGGAGCAGCAGATCCTGGAGCAGTACTTCCAGGCAGTTGCTGAGGGTGGCGACGTCACCGCTCTCGCCGCTGAGTACGACGAAAAGATCAACCAGCTGATCAACGGCTAACACCTGCTGACGGCTTGACCGTCACACGCGTGGGGCCCGGGCTAGCGTTTCCGGCCTGGGCCCCACGTGCAGTGGGGGATCCCCGCCCCTCTTATCTCACACCTCGGCACTTCTCGAGAGGCACACCATGACTACCCCCGCGGTCGCGCCCAGCAGGCTCGACGACTCGCCGGCTTCTTCCAAGAAGCCCTTCGGCAAGCGGATTTTGCCCTACCTTCTGCTCACCCCCGCATTGCTTGCCCTGCTGGTGGGTATGGGATACCCCCTTGGGTGGCAGATCCTCAACTCTTTCCGCGAGTACGGACTCGCGCAGCAGTTCGGACAGCCCCCGGCTTGGGTGGGTCTGGACAACTACATCACTCTTCTGACGGACAGCTTCTTCTGGTCCGTCCTCATCAAGTCGGTCCTGTTCATGGCCGTCACGGCCCTGGCCACGGTGATCCTCGGCATCGGCATGGCCCTCATGATGAAGGCCGTGAGCCGCCCCGCGCGCATCACATTGCAGGTCGCGATGCTGCTGGCGTGGGCCATGCCCATCGTCGCGCAGATGACCGTGTGGAACTGGATGATCGACCAGCGCAACGGTCTGCTCAACTACACCCTGAGCTGGATCCCCGGCGTCGACATGATCGGCCACAACTGGCTGGTCAACCCGCTGTCCTTCTTCGCTGTCGCCTCCGTCATCATCACATGGGCATCCGTGCCCTTCGTGGCGCTGTCCGTGTACGCGGCGCTCACCCAGGTGTCTGGTGAAGTAAAGGAAGCCGCCGCCCTTGACGGCGCGAGCGGATGGCAGATGCTGCGTCGCATCACGCTTCCCATCATCCGCCCCATCCTTGTCATCCTGCTGCTGCTGCAGATGATCTGGGACTTGCGCGTGTACGCGCAGATTGAACTGCTGCAGGGCTTTGGCTCTGCCGGCGACAGGTACGACCTCCTGGGCACCTACATCTACGGCATGGGTGTGGGCCAGGGCCAGTTCGGCATGGCTGCCGCGGCCGCCATGTTGGTGATGATCTTCACCATTGGCCTGAGCTGGTTCTACGTGCGTGAGCTCCTCAAGGAGGACGACTGATGAACACCAAGACTTCGACCGGCAAGTGGATCGGTTCCACCGCCGCGATCCTCATCGCGCTCCTGTGGGCGTTCCCCGTGTACTGGATGGTGAACTCGTCCTTCCAGACCACCACCACCATCAACGCCCTGACGCCCACGTGGTTCCCCTTCCCGGGCGGCACCATGGCGAACTACAAGGCCGTGCTCGATCCCTCGACCGGGTTCGGGACCGCGCTGCGAATGTCGGTCATGATCACGGTGCTGTCACTAGCGGTCTGCATCGTGTTCGCGTTCCTTGCGTCCCTTGCGATCTCCCGCTTCAAGTTCCGCGGCCGCAAGTCGTTCGTGCTGGCGATCATCTTGATTCAGATGCTCCCCGCGGAGGCGATGTTCATCGCGCAGTACAAGATGATCGCTGAGCTCAATTTGCTCAACACCGTGATAGGTATCTCGATCATCTACATCGCGACGGTCATTCCGTTCACGACATGGATGCTGCGTGGCTTTGTTGCTGGCGTTCCCGCTGACCTCGAAGAGGCCGCCATGGTCGACGGCTGCACGCGCTTTGGCGCATTCATGCGCGTCACGTTCCCGCTTCTGGCCCCCGGCCTTGTGGCATCTGCGGTCTACGCCTTCATTCAGGTCTGGAATGAGTTCGCGCTGGCCTCCGTGCTGTTGACGGAGGACGCGTCGGAGACGCTGCCGCTGTGGCTGCGTGACTTCGCTCAGCCGAGCGCCTACGGCCCCATCCCGTGGGGCCAGGTCATGGCCGGTTCCGTCCTGGTCGCCATCCCCGTGATGATCTTCTTCCTCATCGTTCAGGGCCGCATGACCCAGGGAATGGTCGGCGGAGCGGTTAAGGGATGAACCCCCTTTCGGTACTCATGCCGGGCTTTCTCGGCACCGAGTTGCCGGAATGGGTGGAACGCCGCCTGCGTCAGGGGATGGGAGGCGTGTGCCTGTTCGGCACTAACGTCTCCTCTCCTGAGCAGCTCCGGGGCCTCACCGACCGGATCTACGCCGCGAACCCTCGCGCCGTGGTCGCGATCGATGAGGAAGGCGGCGACGTCTCGCGTCTGTACCAGCGCGAGGGTTCGCCGTACCCCGGATGCGCGATCCTCGGCCGGTTGGACAACCTTGAGGCCACCCGAGCGGTGGGCACTCAGGTGGGCTGGGAGCTGAGGGAGGCCGGCGTGAACCTCACGCTGGCGCCCGAGGCGGATGTCAACTCAAACGCCCATAACCCCGTGATCGGGGTGAGGGCGTTTGGGGACCATCCCGACCTCGTTGCACGGCACGCCGTTGCGTGGACGCAAGGCCTGCAGTCGACAGGGGTCGCTGCCACCGCCAAGCACTTCCCGGGTCACGGAGACACCGCGCTGGACTCCCACCACGACCTGCCGACGGTCGCAGCCTCGGCTGATGTCCTCAGGGAACGGGAACTCCCGCCCTTCGCAGCGACGATCGACGCGGGAGTGGCCGCGATCATGAGCGCACACATCATGGTGCCAGCTCTTGATCCGGACAACGCAGGAACGTTCTCGAAGCCGATCATCACGGGCCTATTGCGCGAGCAGATGGGTTTTGAGGGCGTGGTCGTCTCCGATGCGCTGAATATGGCCGGAGCGCAAGCGTACGGAGGGACGACGGGCGCGGGGGTCAAGGCGCTCGCGGCCGGAGTCGACCTGCTGTGCGTTGGCTATGGCAACACCGATGACGAGATCACCGACTTGGCGGAGGCCATTGAGCGCGCGATCTCGACAGGAGCACTGACGGCGGAGCGCGTTCGCGAGGCCGCCGGGCGCATCGGCGCCATGGTTGCCCAGTTTTCCGAGCGTGCCGAACACGCGCCCGTGCCCGAGGGTCTTAGCCGAGGGGAGACCCTCGGGCTTGGGCCGAGCGCTGTGGCGGGAGCGTTCCGGATGACGGCCGATGCTCGTGCGAAGTTGGCTGCGCGCGGCGCGGTGCAGCGGCTTCAGTGGGTTCGGCTTGAGCCTGCCGCCAACATGGCGGTGGGAGATAGTCCGTGGGGGCCGTTCGCTGACGGGGTGGAGGCCGACGCCGTTGTCACGCCTCACGCGCCGCTAGGAGATTTTGTCCCCGACCCGGATGCGTTGATGGTCGTGGTCGGCAAGGACAACCACCGTCACGCGTGGGCTCGTGCCGCGATCGACCAGGCTCGCCAGCACGGCGCGCTGGTGATCGACATGGGGTGGCCCGAACTCGACGAGCCGTACGCAGATATCGCCACCTTTGGCGCCTCGCGCCTGGTGGGACAAGCTTTGAAGGAGGTGCTCGCATGAGCGGCGTGCACATTGGCGTCGACATCGGCGGCACAAAGATCGATGCAGTCGTGGTGGATGAGAACGCGGAGGTGCTGGGTCGTCACCGCATCCCGGTGCGCCGTGGTCCGGAGGGCGTGGTGGCCGCCACCGCGGAAGCCGTCGCGACCCTCACCGCGGAGGCAGGCATCACGGTCGCGGACGCCGCGACGGTCGGTGTGGGTATTCCTGGCACCGTGACTGACGGCATTGTGCGGTATGCGCAGAACCTTGACCTCAAGGAACTCGACCTCGCGGGTGAGCTGGGGAAGCTGTGGGGGCGTGGCGTGTACGTCGAGAACGACGTATCGGCTGCGGCGATTGGTGCATGGCGCCTGGCGGCGCCGGATGCGAACTCTGTGGCCTACCTCAACCTCGGCACGGGCCTGGCGGCGGGGATTATTCTCGATGGCCGGTTGTGGCGCGGCGCGTATGGCGCTGCGGGGGAGATCGGTTACGTCAGCATCGACCCGCGTGGGCCCGTGGATGCTGAGGGCGTCCCCGGCGGCCTCGAAACGTACGCCTCCGGCTCCGGCATTGTCCGCCAGTGGGGCGTGCCGGATTCGGATGCCCGCACCATCATGGCCGCCGCAGCCAAGGGCGACCCCGCGGCGGAGGCGATCCGCGAACGGCTCTACGTCGGTGTGGCATCGGCCATCCGCGTTCTGGTGCTCGCGTATGACGTGGAACAGGTGATCGTGGGGGGCGGGCTCACGGGCCTGGGGGACACTCTCCTTGACGGCACCACAGCGGTCCTGGATGAATGGTCGGAGGCATCGTCCTTCCTCAGTTCGCTGGCGCTAGCCAAGCGAACTCGAATGCTCGAGGGCTATAAGCCCGTCGCCGCCATTGGGGCGGCAATGTTGGGAGTTGAACATGGCTGAAGTACTCATCGTTGCTGACAAGGACGCCGCTGGCGCACTCGTCGCGGACCACATCGCTGCCAAGGTGGCTGCGAACCCCGCCTACACTCTTGGCGTCGCCACCGGCTCGACGCCGCTGCCTGTCTACCGGGGCCTCGCCAACCACGCCCAGGCTGGTGTCGATTTCACCGGGATCACGTGCTTCGCGCTCGACGAGTACGTTGGCCTGCCCGCCGGGCACCCCGAGAGCTACCGGGCAGTCGTCGACCGCGAGGTCACCGAACCGCTCGGGTTAGACCCCGCGCGCGTCAATGTTCCCGACGGCTCCGCCGAGGGCGTTGAGACGGCCGGAGAGCGCTACGAAGCCGCGCTGCGCGCCCACGGCGGCGTTGACCTCCAACTGCTCGGCATCGGCACGGATGGCCACCTCGCCTTCAACGAGCCCGGATCAAGCTTCGGTTCACTCACTCGTGTCAAGACGCTGACGGAGCAGACACGCGAAGACAACGCCCGCTTCTTTGACTCGATCGACGACGTCCCGATGCACTGTGTCACTCAGGGGCTCGGCACCATCTTGCGCGCCGGTCACCTGGTCATGCTCGCGTTCGGGGAGGGCAAGGCAGACGCCGTGGCCGGGGCAGTGGAAGGCGCGCTGTCCGCAGCGATGCCCGGCTCTGCGATCCAACTCCACCCGCACGCGACCGTGGTCATTGATGAGGCCGCCGCGTCGAAGCTGAAGTTCGTCGACTACTACCGTCACGCGCAGCGCAATAAGCCCGACTGGCAGGGCATCTAAGGCCGCACAAGGAGGCTCGTCATGGCTCAGTTGACCGACATCCACTGCCACGGTGGCGGGGGCTTCGCCTTTGGTGAATCCGTCGACGCGACCCTGGCAGCCGCGAAAGCTCACCGGGACGCAGGCACGAGCGCCATGGTTGCGTCGCTGGTGTCGCTCACCATCCCGGAGATCGTCACGGCGATAGGTGTGGTGCGTGACGCGATGGCTGAGGACGAGTCAATCCTTGGACTCCACCTCGAGGGGCCGTTCCTGGCGCTCGAACGCAAGGGCGCACACAAGCCCGCGAACCTCATCGATCCCTCGAAGGACGTCGTCGACGAACTGCTTGAGGCCGCCGACGGGGCGATCCGCCAGATCACGATGGACCCCGCCCGCGAAGGAGCGCTCGAGGCGATCGAGCGTTTTGCGGCCGAGGGTGTCATTGTCGCCGTGGGGCACACCGAGGCCACCGCGGCGCTGTCGCGCGAAGCGTTCGACGCGGGCGCCACGCTCATCACGCACGGTTTCAACGCGATGAGGGGCATTATCGGCCGCGAAATTGGTCCCGTAGGCGCGGCCCTTGACGACGAGCGCGTCTTCATCGAACTCATCGCCGACGGTATCCACGTCGATCCCGCACTCATCGCCACTGTCTTCCGCGCGGCGCCCGGCCGCGTGGTGCTGGTGACGGACGCGATGGCTGCGGCTGCCGCTGCCGAGGGCGACTACATGCTCGGCGAGCTTGAGGTCGAGGTCAAGGACCGCAAGGCGGTACTGAAAGGCACGGACACTATCGCCGGCTCTACGCTCACGATGGCACGCGCCGTCGAGGTGTGTGTCGAGGCCGGCGTGCCCGAGGCAGACGCGCTGGCAGCGGCGTCGACCACCCCGCGTGCGCTCCTGGGCCTGGCATAGCGGCGCCGGTGACGTCCCTGGACCTAGGTGACACGCCGGTAAACTCGACCCATGCCTGAACCCGAGACGCCCGACTTTGGCGTCGTCATCCTCACTATGGGGAAGCGACGCAAGCGTTTAGGACGTGCCATAGCTTCAGTGCTGAGGCAACGGGACGTCTCTACGGACGTGCTTGTCGTGGGCAATGGCTGGGACCCTTCGGTCCACATCCAGTTCCCATCGGTAAGAACCCTCGCTCTCCGGCATAACATCGGGATTCCCGCTGGAAGAAATGCAGGTGTCGACAAGGTAGAGGGACGTTTGCTGTTTTTCCTCGACGACGACGCTGAACTTGCAAGCGATACGGTGTTGCGCGATATAAGACGCCGGATGAACGAGTTTCCCGACTACGGCGCGGTCCAAGGCCGAGTCTCGGATCGGAAGGGTAAAGAAGCGCCGACTCGATGGGTCCCGCGCATTGGCGGGCGGGTCCCAGACCACCCCATGAATGCGTTCTCGCTCTGGGAGGGTGCTGTGGCGGTGCGCAGGTCAGTGTTTTTGAGCGCGGGTGGTTGGCCAGCAGACTACTTTTACGCGCACGAAGGTATAGAACTCGCGTGGCGAGTCTGGGAACAGCGAATGCAGGTCGTCTACGACCCGGACTTACCGATCTACCACCCAGTGAAGCCGCCGACGCGCCATGATCAGTACTACCAGCTTTCGGCACGCAACCGGGTGTGGTGCGCTCGGCGCAACCTGCCAGCTCCGCTGTCGGTGGTGTACGCAACTAACTGGGCCATTATCCAGGTAGCGAGGTCATGGCGACATCCGTCCACCCTGAAGCCGTGGTTTGAAGGCTGGTGGGCCGGCTGGCGGGAGTGCCCGCGCGACCAGCCCAAGATGGGGTGGAAGAGCGTGTGGTTCATCGCCCGCAACGGGCGTCTGCTTGTGCTGTAGCGCTACTTGAAAACGATGGTCCGGTGGCCATCGAGCAGCACGCGGTGCTCCGCGTGCCAGCGGACGGCGCGAGCGAGCGCGCGGCGCTCCACGTCGGCCCCCACGGCAGTGAGCGACTCAGGCGTATGGGTGTGATCGACCCGCTCGATTTCCTGCTCGATGATGGGACCCTCGTCCAGGTCACTCGTCACATAGTGGGCCGTGGCGCCAATGAGCTTAACGCCACGGTCGTGGGCTTGGAAGTACGGTCGCGCGCCCTTGAATGACGGCAGGAACGAGTGGTGAATGTTGATCGCTCGCCCTCGTAGTGCCTCCGACAGGGACGGCGACAGGATTTGCATGTAGCGCGCGAGGACCACGAGTTCCACATCGAGCTCTGACACAAGGTCGAGCAGCGCGGCTTCGGCAGCCGGCTTGGTGTCAGCGGTGACCGGGATGTGGGTGAACGGCTTGCCGTAGAAGCCCGCGAGGTCCGCGAGCGTGGTGTGGTTGCCGGTCACGCCCACAATGTCGATGGGAAGCGTGCCGGCGCGCTCGCGGAACAGCAAGTCGTTGGCGCAGTGAGCCGACTTCGAGACCATCACGAGCGTGCGCATGCGGCGGCCCGCACGGTCGAGCTTCCACGACATCGAGAACCGCTCCGCCAGCCCGGCGACGGCGGAGCGCAGCGCGTCCTCGTCAGCCGCCGTGGTGACCTCGACGCGCATGAAGAACAACCCGGTGTCGGGGTCTCCGAACTGCTGCGACTCGGTGATGTTGCCACCGTGCTCGGCCAGAAGTCCAGAGACGGCGTGGACAATGCCCGGCTGGTCCGGGCAGGACAGCGCCAGCACAAAGCGGGTGTCGGAGGCAGTCATGGATGTAAGGGTAGCGAGGCTACTGGGCGGTCAGGCGCGAGGAGGTCCACACGGCCGCGATGTGGCCGGCGATGACGAACGGCGTCACGACGACCATCGCGAGCAGTACCCAGCCGGCAAAACCAGCGATCCACACGGACAGCACAAGAGCGACAAAGTACACGTGTGACTGTTCCACCGAGTGGTACAGCCGGTGCAGCGGCACAAGGCGCGCGGCGCGGCGTGCGGTGGCGACCAGCCCCGGCTTGGGTGCGTGAGCCGCCTTGGTGTCGGGGAGTTTCCCCAGCCCGGCATAGGCGCGAGACACGGCGACGGCGTCGTTCACTGACTTGTTGATGAGCACCAGCAGCCCGAGCACCGCGCCGCCTGCCACGCCCTTCCAGACGTCTTCTGTGCCCAGCCCCAAGCCGATGCCAAAGCACAGCGGCATGAGCGACTCCGTAGTGGTGTGGGCGATGCGGTCCAGGAAGATGCCGCGCGGCGACATGGTGCGCCGCCACCGGGCAACCTCGCCGTCGGCGGCGTCGATCAGCATCTGCCCATGCGCGAAGAGCACCGCGAGGAGTGCTCCCCACCAGGCCCCGGCAAGCAGAGACGCCGCAGCGGCCCAGCCACACAGGATCATGACCACGGAAACGGCGTTGGCACTGAGGCCCAAGCGGATGGCGGTCGTCGAGACGTAGGGGGAGAGGTGACGCCACCACACGTCCGCAGACCAGTGCTCGGCGTTGGCGCGGGTGCGGATGTGCTCTGGCTGGCCATCGCGCTTGACGTCGGCCACGGTGGGGTGTTGGCGTCCCAGGCGGGGCTCGAGGGTCTCGTCGGTCATGCGCCCAGGGTAGTCGGCACGCGCCCGTGGCCACGCTTGTGGCGAACAGCGCGGTACGCGCGAGCGCGTCGGGCCTGACCAGTGGGCGCGGACATGCCACGATAAGACCATGACCGAGTCAGACAACGTGCGGATAGATGTTTTGGGTGAGGCCCACGCGGGCGAACTGCTGACGGTGCGGCGCGCCGCCTTCGTCACCGAGGCCCAGCTCTACAACGACCCCAACATCCCCGCGCTCACCCAGACCCTCGAAGAGCTCATCGTGGACCTTGAGTCCGATGACGTCGTGACACTGGGGGCGTGGGCCGGACACCGTCTGATCGGCTCGATTCGCGTGGGCCTCGAGGGTGACAAGGCGACCATTGGCCGTCTCGCCGTGGCGCCTGACCTGCAGGGCCAGGGCATCGGTACCCAGCTGCTGTTTTCGGTACTCGGCTACCTGCCGGACTCGACCCGCGAAGTGTGGGTGTTCACGGGGCAAAACTCCAAGCACAACATCGCGATGTACAACAAGGCCGGCTACGAGCACCAGTTTGATCAGGTCAACGGTGACCTCACCTACGCGTACCTGCGCAAGGTTCTGGAGTCCGGTGCGATCGTCGACGACGACGCCGACTCCAACGCGGTCCGCGGAGACAACTGAGTCGCTGTCTCAGACGCCTCGCCAGACAATAGTCAGGTGACGTCCCCCACGCCTACGCCCGCGCCTCGCTCGACCACCAGGCGCGATGCTCCCATCGACGCCCTTGCTGGCGTGCTCATCATGTTGGTCGTCTTTGGCCACGCCATCGAACCGCTCAGCGGCCAGTACGCGGAGACGCTCGCGCAGTGGATCTTCATGTTCCACATGCCAGCGTTCGTTTTTGTCTCCGGATATGTGACGCGCTACTCCACCCGGTGGGCCCCGGGCCGCACAGTGGCGAAGTTGGCCTTTCCCTACGCGGTGTTCACGGTGATCCACGCGGCGCTCACATCGGCGCTGACAGGCGACGCGTTCTCCGCCAGTTTCCTCACGCCCTCGTGGACCCTGTGGTACCTGGTGGCGCTCGCGGCATGGCGGCTGAGCGCGCCGCTGTTGCGCAGTTCGTGGTGGGTTGTGCCAGGTCTCGCGCTCGCGGGCGTCCTGCTCGGCACCGTCGCAGGGGTGGGGCGCGAACTGTCGCTCGAGCGGATTATCTGCTTTGCGCCGTTCTTCGCGGCAGGACTGCTGTGGGAGGACCGGTGGTGGCAACGGCTGCGCACAGGGCCGATGCGCCTGGCCGCAGTCACGCTCCTCGGGTTGGCGTTGGTGTGGAGTTGGTTGAGCGAAGAGACCGTCATCCGCTCCATCTTCTTTATGTCGGAGAGCTACGAGGACATTGGTCAATACAACGCGGAAGGCATGCTTCAACGCGGGGGAGTGCTCGTCGCCGGCGCGGTCTTGACGCTCGCCGTGCTGTCGCTGAGCGGCGGCACCAACCGGATCCTCGCGTCCATCGGCGCCGCAACCCTGCCCGTGTACCTGCTGCACCCCTTGGTGCTGTACCCCGCGCACCTGGACGACTACCGCATCGGCTGGTCAGAATCAGTGATGATCGTCGTGCTCATTGCGTTCTCCGTGGTGTTCTCGTGGGCCGCCTCCCGACCGATCGTCGTGAAGGCCACGCGCCCGCTGATGGACTACGCCTTCTGGAAGGAACTCGTGAGGCGCTGACGGGGTGCACGTCGCGTATGCGCGTTGCTAGACTTGCGCGCGTCGCGACTGGCGCAGTGGGACACCACGAGGGAGCGGCGACTTGCTGATGAGGACTGTTGGTCGTACGCCTGGGCCAAGGTCACCGGACAACCGGCGGCCCCGTGCCGCGCACAGGAGGACACCCAGATGAGTACCGACTCCAGCGCCACCGCAGAGGTCATGAACGCGACCCTGCAGGACTTTGACCCCGAGATCGCGCAGGTGCTTGACCGCGAACTCGACCGTCAGCGCACCTACCTCGAGATGATCGCCTCGGAGAACTTCGTTCCCCGTTCCGTGCTGCAGGCTCAGGGCTCCGTCCTGACCAACAAGTACGCGGAGGGCTACCCGGGACGCCGCTACTACGGTGGCTGCGAAGAGGTTGATGTTGCCGAGAACATCGCCCGCGACCGCGCCAAGAGCCTCTTTGGCGCCGAGTACGCGAACGTGCAGCCCCACTCGGGTGCCACGGCCAACGCCGCCGTGCTGCACGCGCTGATCAACGCCGGCGACAAGATCATGGGTCTGTCCCTGCCCCACGGTGGTCACCTGACCCACGGCATGAAGCTCAACTTCTCCGGCAAGCTCTACGAGGTCGCGGCGTACGGCCTGGACGAGCAGACGCACCGCATCGAGATGGAGCAGGTGCGCGAGCAGGCACTCGCCGAGCGTCCCGACGTCATCATCGCGGGTTGGTCCGCCTACCCCCGGCACATCGACTTCGAAGCATTCCGCTCCATCGCGGATGAGGTGGGCGCCAAGCTGTGGACGGACATGGCGCACTTCGCGGGCCTGGTGGCCGCGGGGCTGCACCCGTCGCCCGTGCCGCACTCGGACGTGGTGTCCACGACCATCCACAAGACCATTGGCGGACCGCGCTCCGGCATGATCCTCGCGCGCGACACCGAGTACGCGAAGAAGCTCAACTCCGCGGTGTTCCCCGGCCAGCAGGGCGGACCGCTCATGCACGTGATCGCCGCCAAGGCCACTGCACTCAAGGCCGCCGCCGGCGAGGAGTTCAAGGCTCGCCAGGAGCGTGTGCTTGAGGGCGCCCGCATCATCGCCGACCGCCTGGTCCAGCCCGACGCCATTGAAGCCGGCCTCAACGTCGTCACGGGCGGCACCGACGTCCACTTGGTGCTCGTCGACCTACGCAACTCCGAGCTCACCGGCCAGGATGGCGAAGACCTGCTGCACCAGGTCGGCATCACTGTGAACCGCAACGCCGTGCCGTTCGACCCCCGCCCGCCCATGGTCACCTCCGGCCTGCGCGTGGGCACGCCCGCACTCGCGTCGCGTGGTTTTGGTGCAGAAGAGTTCACCGAGGTTGCGGAGATCATCGCCACGGCGCTCAAGGGCGGCGCGGACATCGACGCGCTGCGTGCCCGCGTCAAGAAGCTCGCGGACGACTTCCCGCTGTACCCGGGTCTGTCGCAGTAATGGCCCCGCAGAAGCTCGACGGTAAGGCCACCGCGGCCGCAATCAAGTCTGAGCTCGCTGAGCGCGTCGCGGTCCTCACGGACCGCGGCGTGACTCCCGGCTTGGGTACGCTCCTGGTGGGCGAGGACCCCGGTTCCACCTGGTACGTCGCGGGCAAGCACCGCGACTGTACCGAGGTAGGTATCGCGTCAATTCGCGAGGACCTGCCCGCGACGGCTACCCAGGAAGAGATCGAGGCTGCGGTCACCCGCCTCAATGAGGACCCCGAGTGCACGGGCTTCATTGTGCAATTGCCTCTGCCGGCCGGGATCGACACCAACCGTGTGCTTGAACTGATCGACCCCGACAAGGATGCGGACGGACTGCACCCCACCAACCTGGGCCGGCTTGTGCTGCGCACCGCAGAACCGGTGGAATCCAGCCTCCCATGCACTCCCAAGGGGATCATCGAGCTTATTGAGCGCCACGGGGTGGACCTGCGCGGTAAGCACGTGGTCGTCGTGGGCCGCGGTACCACGGTGGGCCGCAGCATCGGCCTGCTGCTCACCCGCAAGGACGTGAACGCGACGGTCACCCTGTGCCACACCGGAACCCAGGATCTGGCCTCGCACACACGCGCCGCTGACGTGATCGTTGCCGCCGCCGGAGTGCCGGACATCATTAGGGCGGACATGGTCAAAGACGGGGCTGTGATGATCGACGTCGGTGTGTCGCGCGTGACGGACCCAGAGACGGGCAAGTCCAAGGTGGCCGGGGACATCTCGGCCGATGCCGTGGCAAAGTCCGCGTGGTACTCACCCAACCCTGGTGGAGTAGGACCCATGACGCGGGCCATGCTGCTGGCCAACGTCGTCGAAGCATGTGAGAGGAAGGCGGGCATTCGCTGATGCGCATCGTCTCGGTCAACGTCAACGGAGTTCGCGCGGCCATGCGCAAGGGCATGGGCGAGTGGCTGGATCAGGTCCAGGCGGACGTAGTGTGCCTGCAAGAGGTGCGCGCGCCCCAGGACTTGGTTGCGGGCCAGCTGGGGGAGACCTGGCACGTGGCCGATCACATCAGCGAGCAGAAGGGGCGCAACGGCGTCGCGATCCTGTCCCGCGAACCCCTGTCCGATGTGTACGCGGGGTCGGAAGCGCTCGGCGACGCCGCCGCGGCGGCGACCCACACGGGCCGCTGGGTCGAGGCGACCGTGCAGTCGCCGGCCGGTCCTGTGCGCGTCGTGTCCGTGTACGTCCATTCCGGCAGCGTCGAGAAGCCAGAGTCGATGGTCGACAAGTACGCCTTCCTCGACATGATGACGGCGCGCCTCGATGCGCTTTCCGACGAGTACGAGCGCGTGGTCGTGATGGGCGACATCAACATCGCCCACGGCAACAACGACATCAAGAACTGGAAGGGCAACTTGAAGTCCGCCGGTTTCTTGCCGGAGGAGCGCGCCTACGTATCGCGCTGGATCGAGGCCGGCTGGGTCGACGTCCACCGTGTTCACGCGGGCGACCGGCCCGGTCCCTACACCTGGTGGTCCATGCGAGGGAAGGCGTTTGACAACGACGCCGGGTGGCGCATCGACTACCAGTTGGCGACGTCCGCGCTCGCGACCGCCGTCACGGACGTGCGGGTGGACCGCGCGGCAGACTACGCGTCGCGCTGGTCCGACCACGCCCCGCTCGTGGTCGACTACGCCCTCTAACCCCCCCCGTTTTTCGCCAAATGGCTCCATTTCGCTGTTTTAGTTCGCTATAACAGCCAAATGGAGCCATTTGGCGTGGGGGCAGGGGGCGTGAGGTTCGCGAAGGATCAGGCCAGCAGGAACCGTGGAGCCGGCTGTCCCGCCTCCACGACGGCGTGATGGATGCCTCGCGCCACGCGGTCGACCTCGGCACGTCTCACCAGCGCGACTGACGATCCGCCAAAGCCCTGCCCGAACATTCGCGCGCCCAGAGCGCCCGACCGGTGCGCAGCTTCCACCGCCAGATCGATGACGGCGTGGGAGATCCCGAAGTCGGCCTCGAGAGACGCGTGCGAGCGGAACATCTCCTCCCCAATCGCAGTGAAGCGCTCGTGCGCCGGCGCGGTGTCGCGAATGCTGTCTTCGACGCTGCGCACGCGAAGGATCTCGCTAACGACATGCCGGGCCCGCCTGCGCAGGATCGGGTCGGGGATGGCGGCGACCTTGCGCAGCGCATCGGGCTGCGTCGCCAGCGCTCCGAGGGAAGGCACACCCAGAGCGGCCGCTGCCGCGTCGCATTCGCTCCGACGGGCGAAGAACCCCTCGCGCATGGGCCGGTAAAGGTGTGCCGACATGGTCACCAAGAGGCCCAGGCCGTACTGAGCGAAAGGCCAAGGGACATCCGTGGCGTGAGGGGAGCCGGAAAGGAAATCCAGTTCGAGCGCACGGCCCGGAGCGCCCCGCAGCGCCGCGATCCTGTCGCCAACCCCGGTTGGCGAGCCCACCACCAGGCGATCGCCCTCCTCGCACACGCCGGCGAGCACGTCCGCCCCGTCGTCGTCACTGACGGCGATGCCCCAGGCGGCGCACACGGCGCGCGCGGTGGCGGCCTCGAGGGCTTCGAAGCCTCCCATGCCTGAGCCCACTGGGATGTCGCTTGAGAAGACGATGTCGAGCCCGGGGCCATCGAAGCCGTGCTCGGCCAGGGCCCAGACCACTCCAGCCACGTACGCGGGCCAGCCAGCAGCATCGGCCGCGGACGGGTGGTCGATGCTTCCCTCCCAAAGCCCCTGTGGGCCGTCCATGAAAGGCGTGAGGTCCGTGGCGACGCGCAGCAATCTGTCGTCGCGGGCTCGCACCGCAGCCACCAACGAGTGATGCGTTCCGGTCGTGAGGACCACGCCACCGTTGTAGTCGGTGTGGTCGCCCATGAGCACGACGCGACCGGGGGCGCGCTCGATGTGTGACGGTCCGGATCCAAAAAACTCGGTGAACAGGGTGGCCAAGTGTGCCTGCGCCTCCTGGCGCGACCACGCGGGCACCCAGTCCAGTTCAGAGGGCGGTGCTGTGGGGGCCATGTGGTCAAGTATCAGGGACGATGCTCAAAATCTCTAGGGGACATACGATGGGACCAGTCATTCACCCCGCGCGTCCAAGGAGCTCCGCATGACCGATCAGTCCACTCCTCCCCGTACGCCCGCTCTTGAGCATGTGCGCCGGACCGCGATGGGTCCGCTCGCTGTGGGCCTGGGCGTTGCCGTCGTGGTCGGGCTGCTGTTGTCGGTCGTGGTGCCGCCCAAGACCGGGGTGTTCGCACTGATTGTGCTGGGCTCGCTCGTCGCGGCCGCAGTGGGCTTCACCGTTCGCTATGTGACGGTGGATCGCGGTTGGCGCACCCAGGCGACGGCGTTTGTGTCGGCCGCGGTCGGAGTCCACCTCATGGCGGTCACGGGCACACTCACGGGTTCGGCCTTGCCTTTGGCCCGCTTCACCGGCGTCGAGAGGGTCGCATTCGACGACGCGCTGATGAGCGCGCTCGCGACGCCGCCTTTCAGCGTAGGAACGCTCCTCGGTGGCCTCGTGGCGGCGATGATTGCGGGCTGGGCTCCCCGCCGCTAGCGCCGCCCACCCTCCTGTCCCACCGCTGCGTGCATCTCAGTGCCGGTATGACCCCCAAACCCGGCACTCAGATGCACGAACGGACGTGGGTTATGGGTGCCGATGCGCGGACGGCAGTGGGCTGTGGGCCGATGCGCGCACGGGTGGGAGCCGACGAGGTTGCCTACTTCGAGACAGGGGTGACGCCGAGCGAGCGGCCGGCGAGGCCGCGCTGACGACCCGTCAGGCGCCGCGCGACATCCTTCAGTGCGGCCGCAGCGGCCGTGTCAGGATCGCTGATGACGACGGGAGTGCCCGCGTCGCCGGCCTCACGGGCAGCGATGTCGAGCGGGATCTGACCCAGCATAGGAACGTCCGTGCCAAGGGTCTTCGACAGGCGCTCGGAGACCACCTGTCCGCCTCCCTCGCCGAACACATGCAGACGCGACCCGTC
This sequence comes from Demequina globuliformis, assembly GCF_000975155.1. Classification (GTDB taxonomy): domain Bacteria; phylum Actinomycetota; class Actinomycetes; order Actinomycetales; family Demequinaceae; genus Demequina; species Demequina globuliformis. Next base: position 613,856 of record NZ_BBRG01000001.1, on the reverse strand, counting down.
CGGCTGCTCCAGCCACGCCATGTTTTCAATGACGCCCACGACGTTCTGAGACGTCTGGGTGGCAATCGATCCCGCGCGCTCGGCAACCCCTGCAGCCGCAGACTGCGGGGTCGTGACGACCACGAGCTCGGCGTGGGGAAGTAGCTGCGCAATGGAGATAGCGATGTCGCCCGTGCCGGGCGGGAGGTCGAGCAGGAGGACGTCGAGATCGCCCCAGTAGACGTCGGCCAGGAACTGCTCGATCGCGCGGTGCAACATGGGTCCGCGCCACACCACAGGCTGGCCCTCGGGCACAAACATGCCGATGGAGACGGCCTTCACTTCATGGGCAATAGGCGGCAGGAGCATGTCGTCCAGGCGCGTGGGCTGGCCCTCGACGCCGAGCATGCCAGGAATCGAGAAGCCGAAGATGTCCGCGTCGAGCACGCCCACCTTGAGCCCGTCCTGGGCCATGGCCGCCGCGAGGTTGGCGGTGACGGTCGATTTGCCCACACCGCCCTTGCCGGAGGCGATTGCATACACGCGCGTCATGTTGCCTGGCTGCGTGAACTGGATGACGGGCTCTGGCTTGCCACCACGGAGCTTGGAGCGCAGGTTGAGGCGCTGCTCCTCGTCCATCACGCCCAGCTCAATCTGGGCCTCGTCGATGCCGGGCACGCGCAATGCGGCGTCCTTGACGTCCCCGGTGATCCGTTCCTTCATGGGACAACCGGCGGTGGTGAGATCGATGCCAATCATGGCGCGGGAGCCCTCGACATCGACTGAACGCACCATGCCGATCTCAGTGATCGGGCGGCGGATCTCAGGGTCGATGACCTTTGACAGGGCGTCGGTCACAAGCTCGACGGTAGACATGCCACCCATCGTAGGCGCTTTGCGTGGGGGCCCCTGACGGGTGATTTGCCCGTGCTTGCGCCGTTCGTCCTGTGAGATGCATCACATCGCGAGCCGCGCCTCTTGCGTCGCATTCAATTTACCTGCAACGGTGTATGTGAATCGTGACAGTTGAGGGACAGGTGGGGGCCACGATGAACGACAACGAGCGTGCACAGTCGGGTCAGGCACAGCGACGACCACACGTGATTCTGCCCGACGGGGGGCCCGCGAGCGGCGAGCGTCAGTCCCCGTCGTGGGCATCGGTCATGCCAGAGCCGCCGGGTCTTCCGCCAAGCGCGGGCGCGCCAGTCGACGACCCCGGGGGTCCAAGCGTCACGGCAGCGTGGTTGCGGGGCCTCGCGGCATCCGTAGGTCTCGGTCTCCTGGGAGCCGTGTTCTACGTGTCGCTCGCGGTCCTTGTGGGTGCGCAGATTTTCCCGGCCGTCATTGTGATCGGCATCCTGTGCGGCGCGGGCCTGAGGGTCGGTGGGATTGCTCCCGGCTGGCCGGCAGGTGCGGTCGCGGCGGTCAGCGCGACAGTGTTCCTGTGGGCCGGAGCGGCGCTGGCGAGGGCCTGCGCCGACGCGATGCAAAGCGACGGCGACCTCGGTGCCGCTATCTCGCCGTATGTGACAGACCCCGTGACGGCATCGGCCCGGCTGTTCGAAGAGACCGCGTTCGCGGTCGTGCTCGTGGTGCTGACCTGCGCCGGAGCCGTCCTCGCTACCCAGGCATACCGGCCGCGCGGAGCCTAGCCCGATCGTCCGCAGTCCCTCACCCGGCCGCGTTAGTCGCGCTGAGCCGCGTCGTCCCTGCGGGAGTTGTCCCTGGCATCGGCCTGCTGCAGTTCCTCAAGAAGGCCGCGCAGTTCGGAGCGCACAAAGTCGCGGGTCGCGGTCTCATTGACGGCCTGGCGTAGCGCCGCGACCTCGCGTGCCAGGTATTCGGTGTCCGCGAGGGAGCGCTCTGCGCGCTGACGGTCCTGCTCGGCGGCCACGCGGTCGCGGTCGTCTTGGCGGTTCTGTGCCAACAGGATCAGCGGTGCGGCGTAGGACGCCTGGAGCGACAGCATCAACGTGAGCGCCGTAAACCCGTTCGCGGCCGAGTCAAAACGCAGGCCCTCGGGGCCCCACGAGTTCCACGCCAGCCACACGATGCAGAACACCGTGAGGTAGATCAGGAACCGCGTGGTGCCCAAAAAGCGGGCAATGCCCTCAGTGAAGGCGCCCATCCGGTCCGGATCCTTGGACCGACCTGACCTGCGGAACAGTCCCCATCGCTTTGGCTCAGCCTTGGGGCGGTCGAGGCGTTCGCTCACGAGGCGTCCTCCTCGTCATCCATGTGCTCGCGCCAGTCGCTGGGCAGTAGGTGGTCGAGCACGTCATCGATCGAGACCGCACCCAGCAGGCGGTGGTCGTCGTCGACGACGGGCATGGCGAGGATGTCGTAGGCGGCCATGCGGCGCGATACCTCTTGCAGCGAGTCGTCGGCGCTGAGGGACTCGATGGCGGGATCGGTGTGCCCGCCAATGAGGTCGTGCGGTGCCTCACGCAGTAGGCGCTGGGTGTGCACGAGGCCGATGTACCGGCCTGTGGGCGTTTCCAGGGGCGGGCGCACGACGAACACCATCGATGCGAGCGCGGGAGGAAGTTGCTGTTTGCGCACCAGTGCCAGGCACGTTGCCACGGTGGTCTCGGGCCCCACTATGACGGGTTCGGTCGTCATGAGGCCGCCGGCGGTGTCGTCCTCGTAGTGCAGCAGCTGTCGCACCTGGTCGGCGTCTTGCGGCTCCATGAGTTCGAGCAACTTTTGCGCTTGAGCGTCCGGCAGGTCGCCCAACAGGTCCGCAGCGTCGTCGGGGTCCATGGCCTCAAGGACGTCGGCCGCGCGTTCGTTGCGCAGGGTTCCGAGCAGCGAGATCTGCTCTTCCTCTGGTAGCTCCTCCAAGACGTCTGCGAGGCGTTCGTCGTCCAGGGCGGCCGCGATCTCCGCCGACCGTGACGGCGACATCTCCATCAACGCGGCCGCGAGGTCAGCGGGCTTGTGGTCCGCGAAGGACTGAATCACCAGTTGCGCACCCTGAAGCTGGTCGCGGCGCATGAGGCCGGTTACCTCGTCGAGGCCCACCACCACTGCCTCTCCGCGACGGGAGAAGCCGAGGACGCCCTTGCGGCGTTCGGACTTGCGCACAAATAGCGTGGTCACCTGCCATGTTCCGCCCCGCTGAGGTTCAATCGCGAGGTCCTCAATGTATGCGGGAATCCGGCCGTTCTTGATCGTCACCGAGCGCTCCAGGAGCTCCGCGATGGCGAGGGTCTCGGAGGCCCTGGCCTGGAAGCGGCGCAGGTTCAGCACGCCGGTGCAGATCACCTGGCCGGGAGCGATGGACGTCACTCGGGTCAGTGGCAAGAACACGCGGCGGCGGCCGGCGACCTCGACGACGAGTCCTACGGCACTGGGGGCGTTTCCGCGCCGCATGAGGAGCACCACGTCACGCACCCGCCCCACGGCATCTCCCAGGGGGTCGAACACGCTGGTACCGACCAGTCGGGCAACGTAGACACGCTCGGCTGATTGGCTCATGGGGTCAGCCTAACCGGGGCCCGCATACCCCCGCCCGCCTCTTTTCGCCAGATGGCTCCATTTCGCTGTTATGAGTACGCAAGACAGGCATTTCTTGCCACTTCAGTTGGCCTGGGAGCGCGTGGGGTGTCGAACTTCTGTGGGCCGATGCCCGGGGCGCGTCCCGTACGTCACGCGCCCCGGGCATCGGCCCGGCTGGAATCCCACCCCTGGTGGCACAAAATGCCTCTTATGGCTGGCTATCACAGCCGAATGGAGCCATGTGGCGAGGAGTGGGGCGAGGCAGCGGGGCTTGAGGCGCCGGCGCGGACCGACTCCCAGCACGCGACGATGGCAGCGATCGACGCGTCAACGTCGTCATTGGTCGTCGCCGCATCGGACACGGAGATCCGCATGGCACAGCGTCCCTTCCATGTGGTGGCGCCCGCCCAGCACGTGCCGTCGGCCTGAACGGCCGCGATGGTCGCTGCCGTCTGTTCACCGTCGCCAAAGGCGACAAGCACCTGATTCAAGGTCACCGGCGCAAGAATCTGAGCCCCTGCACTGGCCAAACCCGAAGCGAAGCGCCGCGCCTGAGCGCACGAGCGGTCGATAATGTCGGCCAGCCCCGCGCGCCCGTGCGTGGCGAGCATGGCCCACGTCTCTACCCCACGCGCCCGTTGGGAAATCTGGATACCGCGGTTCATGGGGGCGGTGGGATCGGGCGAGAGATAGGCGGCCTGCGATGTCATGGCGCGGGTTAACGCATCGGGGTCGCGCACGATGACCAGCCCGGAGTCGTAGGGCACCTGCAGCCACTTGTGCGCGTCCGTGGCCCAGGAGTCGGCGAGTTCGACGCTGGCGACGAGGTGGCGCAAGGTCGGTGAGGCCGCAGCCCACAGGCCGAATGCACCGTCGACGTGCACCCACCCGCCGCGCTCGCGGACCCCAGGGATGACGGCGGCGAAGGGATCGGACGCCCCAGTGTTGACATTGCCCGCCTGCAACAGCACCAACGTGCGCTCGTCGGTATCGGTGGGGAACGCATCCGCCTTGACCGCTCCCGTCGCGTCGGTAGGCACGCGTTCGAGCTGCGCCTCGCCAAAGCCTGCGAGGCGCAACGCCTTCAGCGCGGAGGCGTGAATCTCCTCGCCCACCACGACCCGGAGTGCCGGGGCGCCAGCGAGGCCGCGCTCGGCGACCGACCACCCCAGGCGAGCGTAGAGCGCATCGCGCGCGGCAATGATGCCAGTGAGGTTCGCGACGGTCGCGCCCGCGTTGAATGAGGCCGCGGACCCTGCGGGCAGGCCAAGCGCATCAATGACCCACGTGCACGCCACCCGGTCGAGTTCTGCGCCGATCGCGGATGCCCCTCCGGGGTTCTGGTCCCACGCGCCCGCGAGGATGGCCGCCGCCTGCGCGGCGGGGTCGGTGCCGCCGGTGACGAAGCCAAAGTAGCGGCCGTTGTTTGTGACGGTCGCTGCCGGGGATCCGACGCGGTCGAGCTCCGCGAGGACCGCTCGCGCGGGGGCGCCGCGGTCGGGGAGGGGGCGGCGCAGGACGGACAGCGCGGCAACGTCGGCAGGAGCAGGGGCGACCGGCCGGGAGCCGGCGTTCGCTGCGTAGGAACCGGCGCGGCGGGCGGCCTCGGTCATGAGGCCGATGCGCTCGCGGGTACGGGCGAGTGTGCTGGGGTTGGTGCGCACGCGGCTGAGGTCTGCGGCGGCGGGGGTGTCCGTAGCGGAGGTATCCGTGGCGAGGGTGTCGGTGCTCATGTCAGAAGACTGGCGCGACTGGCCCTTAACGGCGAGGTCCAGTTGGCGCACGGGTGGCACTAGCCAGAGGGGGCCAGTTTGCGCTGTGATGGCTCCATGCGCACCACGGCCGACCAGCTCCGCGACGTCCTTGACCATTGGCGATCCGGCACCGGACCCCTGTACCAGCAGCTCGCTGACGCCATTGTGTCCTTGGCGGAGTCGGGGTCGCTTGAATACGGCACACGTCTGCCATCGGAGCGAGCGCTTGCCGACTCGCTCCACCTGTCGCGTAACACCGTGACGGCCGCGTATCAGCGGCTGCGCGATGACGCCTGGCTGGATGTGAAGGCTGGCGCGGCACCCACGTTGGGGGCGCGTGCGCGGGGGCTCGACGCCATGAGTCTGCAGGACCGTTTTCACCGCATCCTGCCTGGTGCGCAGGCCCCTCTGGTGGGCTTGTCCTCTGCCACGCCGCCGCCAGCGCCCGCAGTGGTGACGGCCTTCGCGGATGCACAGGCGTTTCTTGGCGCGTCGCCGACTCTCGGGACCGGGTACGCGGCGCTGGGCGACCCCGACCTCGTGCACGCAGTGGTGGCGCGCCTGCGCGCGCAGGGCATTGACGCGCAGCCGGAAGAGGTGGTCATCACCAGTGGTGGCCAACAGGCCCTGTGGTTGACGCTGACCGAGTTGGCGGGCCCGGGCTCCCCAGTGGCGCTCGAAGGCGTCACGTACCCGGGGGTGTTTGACGCCATCTCCTCCGCGGGGTCGCGCCCCCTGGCCCTGCCCATTGGGCGTGACGGCTTAGACGTCGCAGCTTCCATCAAGCTCCTGCGCGCCGCGAGGCCGGATGTCGCGTACGTGACGACCTTTCACAACCCCATGGGAACCGCGCTCACCGAGGACGAGGCCCTCGCGCTGGCTGAGGCTGCCGCCATGACGGGAACCACCCTTGTCGACGACCGCATCACGGCTGATCTTGCGCTGGGCGGTGTGCCCGCGCCGCCCTTCGCCGCATTGGGGACTGGCGCGTCAGTCGTGACTATCTCGGGGCTGTCCAAGGTGTTCTGGGGAGGGCTGCGCATTGGGTGGCTCCACACCAATGCCACGCTCGCGGCTCAGTTGCGCCAGCGGAAGGCGGCGATGGATCTGGGCAGTTCCGCGCTGTTGCAGAGGATCGCGCGTGAGTTGCTGACTGACTCCTTCGAGTCGACTCTGGCGTGGCGTGTCGCGGCACTGCGCGAATCCCTCGACGCCACAGTCGACGCCATGCGCGAGTATGCGCCCGAGTGGAAGGTGCGCATGCCCGACGGTGGACCCAGCCTGTGGGTGGAGGTGCCTGGCATGAATGCCGACCGGTTCGCGGCTAGAGCGGAAGCCGCGGGTGTCCCAGTCGCCCCGGGCACTGCCTTCGAGGTAGCGCCCGGGGGAGGGGCGTCACACTTCCGGCTGCCGATCTACTTGCCCCCTGAAGAGATGCGCCTCGGCGTCAAGGTGCTCGCGGAGCGCGCGGCATAGCCCCGCCGCCCCACGCCAAATGGCTCCATTTGGCTGTTTTGCGTCCCTATAACAGGCATTTTGTGCCACTTCAGCGCCGGGCGGGGCCGCACGCCTTCAGCGCCGGGCGGGGCCGCACGCCTTCAGCGCCGGGCGGGGCCGCACGCCTTCAGCGCCGGGCGGGGCCGCACGCTTTCAGCGCCGCGCGGAGCCGCACGCCTTCAGCGCCGCTCTGTACGAACGCCGCGTCAAGCGGCCGTTCCCGCGAGCGCTACTGACGCCACCCGGGCATCGGCCTCAAGAGCGCCGTGAGCCGTGATGACCTCGTCGGCCCCGTGCTGCGCCGCGAAGTCGTTGAGCCACGCGCGCACCTTTTCCCCCGTCCCCACCGCGGTGATGCGCATCATGTCCGCGAGTTGTGCGCCCTGAGGGGTGGTGAGGAACGCGTCAATGTCCGCATCCGAATACTCGGGGATGGAGGGGCCACGCTTGAGCATCATCCGCACGCGCGAGCGACGCGACGCCGCGAATTGTTCCTGCGCGAGCGCCGTCGACTCCGCTGCAAACACATTTGCGCCCAGGATGACGTGCGGGCTGTCCAACTGGGCCGACGGCTGGAATCCGTCACGGTACGCGGCCACGGCCTCCGTGAGCGCCGCCGGAGCGAAGTGGGACGCGAAGGCATACGGCAGCCCGAGTTGCGCGGCAAGCTGGGCCCCAAAGAGGGAAGAGCCAAGGATGTACAGCGGCACCTGCGAGCCCTTGCCCGGGGTGGCCTCGACGCCGTGGACGCGGGACTCGTCACCCAGGTAGCCCTGCAGTTCGAGGACGTCCTGGGGGAAGCGGTCGGAGGACTCGGGGGTGCGCCGCAGGGCGGCGAACACCGCGCGATCCCCGCCCGGAGCACGGCCAAGCCCCAGGTCGATGCGGCCCGGGTGGAGCGTCTCGAGCGTGCCGAACTGCTCGGCGATCGTCAGCGGAGAGTGATTGGGCAGCATGACCCCACCGGCGCCCAAGCGGATCGTGGACGTGTGCGCCGCGACGTGGGCGATGAGCACACTCGTCGCTGAGGATGCGATTCGGGACATGTTGTGGTGCTCGGCGTACCAGACGCGCGTGTAGCCGGATCGCTCGGCGACCCTCGCCAAGTCAACGGAGTGGCGGAACGAATCGCCCGCGGTTTCTCCCTCGGCAATGGGGGCGAGGTCCAGCACAGACAACGGAATGGGCAACGTGGCTCCTTGGGCCTCGACAACACAACGGTTGAAGGGACAACGAGTTGCTCGCGTGGATCATTCCCCGGCGCGGTCGCCATCGGCAGCGCCGGAGGACACCTCCGCGGAGGCAGGGGGCGAGCCGTCGTCTGGGGGCCGCGGTGCGTCGACCGGCTGCCGCGCCGCGACGACCCTGACGGTCACAAGGTGGATCACGAGAGCTACCGCGAACGCCCCGGCAAAGAGCCCCAGCGCCGCCCATGGGTTCTCCATGAGCGTGGGGTCGATCACCATCACGGCCGCGAGGACCAGCATGGTGACGCCCGCGAAGAGTTTCAGCAGCTCGCCATGCTTGTCTTGCATCTTGGTCGCCTTCATAGTGGCGACAGCGATACCGAAGATGATCAGCTCGTCAAGCAGGAACGGAACCATGTAGGCGACGAATAGGCCGGCAGTCTCCGTGGGTCCCACGCCGTTCGCGTGCAGCATTCCCGTCCACAGCACGGGGAAACCTGCCGTGCAGGGGGTCTCAAGCAGCGACACTCCAATGGCGAGCACGACGGTTGCGCCCAGCGCGGGGATGAGCGCCTTTTTCCCTGCCGCGGCGCGCATCTTCGAGTAGATGCCGGGCTTGTCCTCCTTGCGGATCGTGAACGACAGGCCCTTGCCCATCGCGAAGTAGTCCTTCACTGACACGATCCCGAAGATGCCAGCGACCGCTGCGACGACCACCTGGATCCAGCCCAGCATCCCCACGACGGCCAGCGCGGAGTAGAACGCCGCCATGTAGAGGGCGTACATGATGGCGGTCACTGTCAAGAAGGTGGTGCCGATGGCGAGCACGCGCCTGCGTGAATTGGTGCGCAGCACGATGGTGAGCAAAACCGACAGCACCCACAATGAGCACGGATTGATGCCGTCAACGAACCCGATGACAATCGTGGACATGAGGAGTGAGTCGGCGGACACCGTGACCTCGCCGAACAATGGCACATCAATGACGGTCTGCGGAGCCTCCGCCGAACACACCTCGCCGTCTTCTGCACAGGTACCGGCGCCAGCGGTCCCGTAGATGCCGGGGGTGGGCGTCTCGCCACGCTCGACCATGGAAATGGCGCCCGCCATGTCTTGTTCGATGGCATCAGTCCAGCCAATCCAGACACGCTCGTCGATGATGGTCGTGGGCACGGAACCTGCCTCGAAGCCGAGGCGCTCCGCCTCCGACGCGAACAGTTCGCGGTTGGCGTCGTCGCCCCAGACCTCGTATTGGGCGATGGTCAGATCCGGGTAGTCGCGCTCGACGCTCTCAAGCCAGGCGCGTTCCTTTTCGCAGTTGGGGCAGCCATCTCCCCAAAACAAGACCAAGTCTGCGTCCGGGTCCACAGTGACCGGGGCGTCGGCTGTGATGACGGGCGTATCGAGGGCCGATGCCTGAATGACTTCCGTACCAGGCTGACCCTCTGCGGCACGGGCCGCGCCGTCGGTCAGGGCAGTGATGAGGTTCGCGCCTGCGGTGGCGAGCACGAGCAGCGCGATGAGGAGGCCTGCGGCGAACGCGCCGACGCGCGAGGTGCGCGTGCGCACGGGAGTGGGACTGGGCGCTTGGGTCACGGCGCTCTCCTCTTCAGCGGTTGACCCGAGGTTAGGAGGCGTATGCCGGCGTCAGGCGGGGCTTAGGTCCCCCTCCGCCAACGCCAAATGGAACCATTTCGCTGTTATGCGTAGCTAAAACAGCGAAATGGTTCCATTTGGCGAAGAGGGGTTAGGGCGTGCGGTGCTTGTTCATCCACGCCTCGACCGCATCGGCCGTGCGCGGTAGCGCCTGCGAGAGGTTCTCAACGCCGTCGTCGGTGACCAGCACATCGTCCTCGATGCGCACACCGATGCCGCGCAGTTCCTCGGGCACGGCGAGGTCGTCCGCCTTGAAATACAGGCCGGGCTCAATGGTGAACACCATGCCCGGCTCGAGGGGGCCATCCATGTACGTCTCGCGCTTCGCGGCCGCGCAGTCGTGCACGTCGAGACCCAGGTGGTGGGACGTCGAGTGGACCATCCAGCGGCGGAATAGCTTCGAGTCGTCCGACTTGGCCTCGGGGACAATGCCCCACTCGGTGAGGCGCGCCTCGATGACGTCCATCGCTGCCTCGTGCACATCCCGCAAGGTCACGCCGGGTGCGGCGACGGCGAAGGCCGCATCCGCCGCCTCAAGGACCACGTCGTATACGCGGCGTTGCACCGGGCTGAACTGGCCGGTCACCGGCATCGTCCGTGTGATGTCCGCGGTGTAGAGCGAGTCAACCTCGACGCCTGCGTCAAGCAGCAGCAGGTCGCCCGCATGGACCTGGCCATCGTTGGTGATCCAGTGGAGGGTGGTCGCGTGGGGGCCGGAGGCGGCAATGGTCTCGTAGCCAACCGCGTTGCCTTCCTCGCGGGCGTGGCCGTCAAAGGTGGCCTCGACGACTCGCTCGCCTCGCTTGTGCTCGATCGCGCGCGGAAGCTCGCCGACCACGCGCTCAAAGCCCGCGATGGTGGCGTCGACGGCGTCGCGCAGCTGCTGCACTTCCCACGCGTCCTTGACGAGGCGCATCTCCGACAACACGCGGGAGACGGCCTTGTGCGGGTGATTGGCCACGCGAATGTCGGTGGGCAGGTCGCTGAGCGGAGCGGTCGCAATTCCGGTCATTGCCTCGAACTCGGCCAAGCCCGGGCGCCGCCCGATCCAGAACTCGCCCGAGCGTGGGTCGGTGTAAAAGCCGTCCTCGTCCTTGGTCGCGGGCGGAACCAAGTACAAGGTGGCGTCGTGGCCGCTCGGGGTGGGCTCCATGACGAGCACGGCGCCAGGCTCGCGGTCGGTGCCGAGCCCGGTCAGGTAGGCGAAGTCGCGTGACGGCGAGAACCGGTAGTCAGTGTCGTTTGAGCGCACCTTGAGGTCACCGGCGGGGGCAACGATGCGTTTGCCTGGGAAGCGCGCTGACAGGCGGGCGCGCCGCTGTGCCGCGTAGGGCGCGGAGCCCAGCTTCTGAGTGGCGAGGTCGTCCGGCTCGGCCCACTGGGAGCCAATCCAGGTCTTGAACTCGTCGTTGTCGGGGCGCAGTGCGCGCGCCTTGTTGGACTTGTCTGAGGTGGTGCTCGTCTTGTCGTCGCTCACCCCTCCATTGTCCCATTGGTCGCTTGTGCGACGGCGCCGCTGGCGATTTACATTCATAGTTGTCTTATATGTCCTATTTGCAGGCGACTTGCTCGAGTGTGGGCCTTGTCACACTGCGTGTTTATCGCTACTGTCGCCTCCAGGCCGTGTGAACTTCGCCGGCCGAGTTGAGGGGAAATCAATGAACATGACACGCCTTCGCGCGTCCGCGGCCGCCACCTGCGCCGCCGCCGCGCTGGCGGTGGGCGCCAGCGTGCCCGCCTTTGCCGATGTGGCTCCGGAAGACCCGGCCACGACCGCCGCCAACGCGGCTCACGCTGCGGCCGAAGCCGCCAACCAAGCCTTCATCGATGGCGACTGGGACGAGGTGCTGGCTCAGGCCGAGGCCTTTGGCTCGGCGCGCGACTCGCTCGTGTCGCTCCGAGATGCGGCTGCCGTGGCGCTCGCTGACCTTGAGACCGGCGAACTCGCCGATGCGCTCGCGGCCTTCCAGGACGCGAAGACGGACCGCCGTGCCGCGCAGGTCGCCCGCAATGGTGCCAAGGCCGCAGCCGACGCCCAGCAGGAAGTGAAGGACGCTGCGCGCGTGGCGCGCAACAAGGCAGTGACCGCTAAGCGCGAGGCCGAGGACACGCTGGCAGCAGCACAGGCAACCGCGCTTGAGCGCGAGACGGCGGTGGGCGTGGCGGCCGACGCCGCGGTTGCTGCGGAGGCTCAGGAGCGCGCCGCGGAAGAGGCATTCCACGCCACGATTGCTTCCGTGGTGGGCGCCCCCGCGTGGTGGCAGCAGATCAACGACGCCCCCGTGCACGTATCCGACTTGTCCGGCGCGTACGACGAGGCGGTGGCGACGCTGAACTCACGTATCCAGGCAGTCGCCGATGCACAGGCGGCTTACGACGCGGCGCGCGGACTCGATCGCATTGGCGCAAGCATCGCGTTGGGAATCGCGAAGGGCGTACGGGACGTGGCGCAGGTACGGGTCGATGCGATTGACCGCATGATGCTGGCCGTCGATGGCCACGGCAAAAAGCAGGCGGTCGCTGACACCGCTGCGGCAGCGAACGCCGCGCGTGCCGAGCTCTCTGCCGCGCAGGCCGCTCACGGACAGGCGAACGCTGACATCGAGCACGCCCGTGCAGCGCTCGAAGCGGCTATCGCTGATCACGCGGTGAAGGCGCAGGCCAACAAGGACGCGGGCGATGAACTCGACCGTTTGCGAGCGCTGCAGGCGCAAGCGCAGCAGGCGCTGTTCGATGCTGACGCCATTCAGGACGAGAAGGAAGCGATCTACCTCGCGCTCGTCGCACGACAGGGCGAGGGAGCCGATGCGCTCGCACGCATGAACGAGCTCCTCGAGGGACTCGCTGGGGCCGAGCGCGAGGTCGCCGACCGCGTCGCCGACCTCGCGGACTACCGCAAGGCGCAGACCGAGATTGTCTGGGGCACTGATGCGGCGCCCGGCGTGGTCCACCCGGGAGACACGGTCTCCGTGGCCTTCACGATTCCCGGCTCGGCCGACTACGACCTCTCCGGCGTGACCGTGCAGGTCGTGTCGCCCGCTGGCCTCACGCCGGTGTGTGACATCGCGGCGGACGGCGTCGTGCCTGCTGGCGCGAGCATTGCCTGCACCGTCGACTACGAGGTGCAGCAGGCCGATGTCGACCACGGCACCGTGACGTTCGAGGTGCTCTTGGAAGGCTTCCTGCCGCTAGGACCTGGCAACCCGCGCGCCACCATGGTGAACCGCGCCAAGATCGAGGCCACGCACTCAGTGTCGTTTGACGTCGAGGCGCTGCCTGTGATCGACACCGTGGTGCCCGTGGACGTGCCCGCCGCGACGCCGGTGGACACCGCCGTTGACGTTCCGGCTGAGGCCAGCGATGACGCGCCCGAGGAGTCGGACACCACCTCTGGCGAGGAAACCGAGGAGCCCGCGGGCACCGAGGGCTCCGCGCCGACCGCCACGACGACCTCTGAGGCACTGCCCACCACGGGCGGCGACCTTGGCCTGGTGCTCCCTGCGGGCATCTTGGTGGTGCTGGGGGCTGGGCTGCTGGTCTCTCGGCGCTTCTTGCAGGCGTAACGCACGCATCAACCGACGCCGCGTCGCGGCCCGCAACCCGGGTCCGCGGCGGGGCGTTCGTGCGGGGCGCCCGGTGTAGCGTGACGTCATGCGCATCGACCTCCACACGCACTCGGCTGTCTCGGACGGTACCGAGTCTCCCGCCGAGGTCATGGCGCAGGCCGCGCGAGCCGGACTCGATGTCGTGGCGCTGTGCGACCACGACTCGGTCGCGGGGTGGGAGGAGGCGCGCGAGGCGGGCAAGGCCCACGGCGTTGAATGGGTGCCAGGGATTGAAGTCTCTGCCCGCCACCACGGCACCTCGGTGCACCTGTTGAGTTACTGGCATGATCCGCGCGACGCTGAGGCGGAAGCGATGATCGCGAAGACGCGGGACGCGCGCGTTCACCGCGCCCAGGCGATTGTCGACCTCTTGGGGCAGCGCTACCCAGTGACGTGGGCCGATGTCGTGGAACAGTCGGGCGGGGCCGTCACGGTGGGTCGCCCCCACATAGCCGATGCACTGGTGGCCAGGGGGGTCGTAGCTGACCGCTCGGCCGCGTTCACGGAGATTCTGAGGCCCGGCTCCGCTTTTTATGTGCCGCACTACGCGCCGGAGGTCGTGGACGCCGTGCGCACCATGAGGGCCGCTGGCGGTGTGCCGGTCGTTGCGCATCCCTATGCGGGCCGCGCCGGTGCAGAGCTGCCGACGCGGGTGGTGGAGCGTGCCGCAGCAGCGGGGCTCGTGGGACTCGAAGTCGACCACCGCGACCACACCGCGGAGCAACGTGCGCGGCTGCGCGATCTTGCGGCGAGCTCAGGCCTGGTCGCGACCGGGAGTTCCGACTACCACGGTGCCGGCAAACCGAACGAGCTAGGGGAGAACCTCACGAGCCCCGAGGCCTATGCCGCGTTGCAGGCGGCCCGCTAGGGTCGCGACTATGCCCAGTCACCCCACCCAAGGAGCATCATGATTGTCGCCTTTTCCGTCGCGCCTTCCGGTACCGGTCGCGCAGACGGCTCCGTCCATGACGCCGTCGCCCAGGCCGTGAAGGTAGTCAGGGCATCGGGCCTTCCTCACCGCACGTCCGCGATGTTCACGGAGATCGAGGGCGAGTGGGATGAGGTTTTCGAGGTCGTCAAGGCCGCGACGGAGGCGGTGCAGCCGTACGGGTCGCGCGTGTCGCTCGTGATTAAGGCGGACATCCGGCCCGGATACGAGGGCGAGCTGGACGGCAAACTGGAGCGCCTCGAGCGGGCGATCGACGGCGACGACGGTGCGCAGGAAGCGCCGTCGTCCTAGTGGTCGACGCTCGCGTGAGTGGGGCAGAACCGGTCGGCGACGGTGCACGTCTCGCAGATCACCAACTGTGTGCGGCAGGACAGGTCGTCGCAGTTCTGTAGCCGGCTGGACGCTTCGCCGCAGACGCTGCACGTCGAGATCGTGATGGCCTGGTCGCTGAACTGCACGGCCTCGCGGCCATCGAACACATACAGCGAGCCTTCCCACAGCCCCGCGTCACCGAAGGCTTCTCCGTAGCGGACAATGCCGCCGTCGAGTTGGTAGACCTCTGAGAACCCGCGGTTGATCATCAGCGCGCTGAGAACCTCGCACCGGATGCCTCCGGTGCAGTAGGTGACGACGGGGGAGTCCTTGAGATGGTCGTACTTGCCGGACTCGAGCTCTGACACGAAGTCGCGAGTCGTCTCGACATCAGGAACTACAGCGCCCTTGAAGCGTCCGATCTCCGCTTCGACGGCATTGCGGCCGTCAAAGAAGGTGACATCGCGCTCGGCGACCAGCGAGTGAAGCTCCTGCGGACTCAAGTGCGTGCCGCCACCAATCACGCCATTCGCGTCGACCTTGAGCTCGCCGGGCGCGCCAAAACTCACCAGCTCCTCGCGTACCTTGACGCTGAGGCGGGGGAAGTCGTCGCCCGAGCCCTCGGACCACTTCACGTCCATGGGCTTGAACGGCGCGTACTCGCGCGTCTTGCGCAGGTAGCGCTTGACTGCACCGAGCTCGCCGCCGACCGTGCCATTGATCCCATCCTTGGACAGGATGATGCGTCCGCCCAGCCCCAACGACTCGCAGAGATCGCGCTGCCACAGACGCACGGCTTCCGGGTCGCTCAGCGGGGTAAAGATGTAAAACAGCAGGACCTTGTGCTCGGCCATGACGGTTTACTCCGAGGCTGCGGGGGCGGCGTTCTGGCCGCCCTGACCACCCTGGCCGCCACCGGAACGGCGGCGACGACGGCGACGAGGCCGCCCACCTTCGCCGTTGTTTCCCGAGGGCTGGGTTCCTTCGGTGCGTGCGGCATCGGCCGGCTTGTCGCCAGCGCGGCCGTTGCCGCGCCCATTGCCGCCGGAGCGGCTGCGGCCGCTGCCTTGACCGCCGGAGCGACCACCGCCGTGACCACCGGAACCGCCGCGACCGGAACCGCCCCGGCCGCCGCCAGCGGGCTTCTTGCCGGTCTCGCCCAAGTCTTCCAGCGTCTCTGCCTCGAGCCCCTCGAGCGTGCGCTTGTCGCGCGGCAGACGGCCCTTGGTGCCCTCAGGGATGTTCAGTTCCTCGAACAGGTGGGGCGACGTCGAGTAGGTCTCGACTGGCTCGGGGTAACCGAGGTCGAGGGCCTTATCGATGAGGGTCCAGCGGGGGATGTCGTCCCAGTCAACGAAGGTGACGGCGGTACCGGTCTTGCCGGCGCGCCCGGTGCGGCCAATACGGTGCAGGTACGTCTTCTCGTCCTCGGGGCACTGGTAGTTGACCACGTGCGTGACGTCGTCGACGTCGATGCCACGGGCGGCGACGTCAGTCGCGACCAGGACATCGATCTTGGAGTGACGGAAGGCGCGCAGCGCCTGTTCGCGGGCGCCCTGGCCCAGGTCGCCATGAATGGCGCCGGCCGCGAACCCGCGCGAGCGCAGCTCGTCTGACACCTTTGCAGCGGTGCGCTTCGTGCGTGCGAACACGACGGTGCGACCGCGGCCCTCGGACTGCAAAATGCGCGCGAGAACCTCGACCTTGTCGAGCGCGTGAGCGCGGTACACGACCTGCTTGATCGCCTTGACGGTGGCCCCATCGTCATCGGGGTCCGCCGCGCGAATGTGGGTGGGCTGAACCATGTAGCGGCGCGCGAGAGACACCACCGCGCCCGGCATGGTCGCGGAGAACAGCATGGTGTGGCGGGAGGCGGGGGTGGCTGCCAGCAACTTCTCGACGTCAGGCAGGAAGCCCAAGTCGAGCATCTCGTCGGCCTCGTCGAGCACCACGGTGCGCACGTAGCGAAGGTCGAGGTGTCCCTGGTTGAGCAGGTCGATCATGCGACCGGGTGTGCCCACGACCACTTCGGCACCCCTCTGGAGGGCCTCAATCTGCGGCTCGTACGCACGGCCGCCGTAGATCTGAACAATGCGAGTTGACCGCTTCTTCGAGGCCGTTTCCAGGTCGCCGGCCACCTGAACGGCGAGTTCGCGGGTCGGCGCCACGATGAGGGCCTGGGGCTTGCCCGGCTCGTCGAGCTCGTCGAACCCGTCCTCGCCGGGGGACACGGTGCGGTGGAGAGCGGGAACACCAAAGCCCAGCGTCTTGCCGGTACCGGTCTTCGCTTGCCCAATGATGTCGTGGCCGCTGAGCGCGACTGGCAACGTCATGGCCTGAATGGGGAAGGGGTTGATGATGCCGGAGTCGGCCAGCGCCTCAACGATGAGGGGGTTCACCTTGAAGTCGGCGAAGCTCTGGTCTTGGGTCTGCACACTGGCGTGCGTGTCTGTCATGGTTCCTCGAGAGTGTTGCGAGGGCGCTCGATGAGTGGCGCCCTTAGTCGGCGGGCAGCCGATCGCGAATCATCTTAGGCTCGCGGCCTGCGCTTTCTTCAGCGGCGCCGCGCTTCACATGACGACCGGTCAGCCCCGGGTCGCCTACAAGTCTACCGTGCGGTAGCGCTGGGCACCAGGACCTCCGTGGCGGCAGTCACTCGGCGTCGAACGGCGAGGGTCGCGGGGACAGGGCCTGCAGGGCGATTGCCTCGATCGCAAACGCGCTGGTTTCTGCCAGCTCGACTTGGGTGGGGTCCAGGAGCCACTGCACTTGCAATCCGTCCATCACGGCGAGGATCGACGCGGCCGCGCGGTCAACCAGCTGCGCATCGTCGATCCCGCGATCGCGGCACACGACGGTGAACGCCTCGACGATCTCTGCTCGAAGCACGCGGTAGCGCTCCTCGAAGTAGTCGCGGCCCGGGTGGCCGTCGGTGACGGACTCTGCGGACAAGACGGCGTAGGCCTGCACGATTCCGGGGCGCGCCTCGTTGGCGAAGGCCGTCCGGATGAGGTGACGGAAAAGTTCGATCCCGTCGGGGATGTGCTGGTCCTCGAGACCCTCGACGTCGGATTCGTCGCGGTAGCGCAGCACCTCCACGAGAAGGCGATCTTTGGATCCAAAGTGGTGAAGGATGCCCGCATGGGTCATGCCGACCTGCTCCGCGATCTCGGCGAGCGGCCCGTTCTTGTACCCCTTGGCCCCAAAGATCTCGAGCGCCGCGGCCAGAATCTCCCGGCGCCGCGCAGCCGTTTCGGGTCGCGGGGGGAGTTGTCGTCTGGTCGCCATGGTCGTCCTTGTCGCAATGGTTGTCGCTCGTGGCTGTAGCCGCGGGCCGCAGGTCCCGAGTCTAGGACGGCACCTCCTGGGAGGGTACGCGCTGGTCGTCAGGTCACGAAACGGTATCGAATCCCGCGAGTTTGCACTTACTTACTGACTGCATTGTAAGTTAGTCCGCAACACGACCACCAGGGTCGGTTTCCCCGATGACGAGGAGCCCGCAGTGACGACGACGTCCGAGCCAACGAGTGACACTCTCGATGGCTGCCGCGCGCTTGCCCAGCGCCTGCCCCTTGAGCGCAAGGTGGAACTGCTCACCGGCGCGACCATGTGGCGCCTGATCGCTCTGCCAGAGATCGGAATGCGTTCCATCACGTTCTCCGACGGCCCCGTGGGCGTGCGGGGAATCGGAGAGGTCGAGGGCGAGACGTCCATCCTGTTGCCGACCCCGTCGGGAATCGCGGCTGCGTGGGACACCGAGCTTGCCTACGAGGTTGGCGCCGCCTTTGCGCAGGAGGCCCGCGCGCACGGAGTCGACGTGGTGCTTGCTCCCCAGGTGAACATCCAGCGCACGCCCGTGGGTGGGCGGCACTTCGAATGCTTCTCCGAAGACCCGTTGCTGACCGCAGACGTAGGCGCGGCGCTCGTCAACGGCATCCAGGACGCGGGCGTGGCCGCGTGCATGAAGCACTACGTCGCCAACGACTCCGAGACTGACCGCACGACGATGGTCTCCCGCGTGGACGAGCGCGCGCTCCGTGAGGTCTACCTCGCTCCGTTCGAAGCCGCGATCCATGCCGGCGTGTGGTCGCTGATGGCGGCGTACAACGGCGTGGATGACGGCGCTGAGAGCGCACCTATGACCGAGCATCGTCACCTCAATGTCGACGTCCTGCGCGATGAGCTCGGCTTCGACGGCGTCTTGGTTTCCGACTGGGAGGCAACGCGCCGGGCTGTCGAAGCCGCCACCGGCGGCCTTGACCTCGTCATGCCCGGCCCCGGCGGGCCGTGGGCAGACGGGCTGCTGAACGCGGTCCATGAAGGAGAGGTCACCGAGAGCGACATCGACGACAAAGTCGCGCGAGTACTGCTGCTGGCGGACCGCGTGGGAGGTTTCGAGCCCGAGCCCCGCGAGCCAGCAGGCGTGGACTTGCGCCGTTTCGCGCGCGTTGCGGCGGCCCGCGCCATGGTGGTCTTGCGCGCACCAGAATGCGGCGCCCCGTGGGACCGCGGTGCCCCCGCGAGCATCGCGCTCATCGGTGCCAATGCCGAGCGCCCCCACGTGTTGGGTGGCGGCTCGTCGACAGTGCACCCCGCGCACGTGGTCACACCACTCGAAGGGCTCACGCAGCGGTGGCCAGGAGCGTCGATTGTGAGCGAGAGGGGTGGGGACCCCCGCGCCTTTGCCCCCGCGCTCGACATCGCCACCCGGGTACCTCAGGGCCTGCGCGTCACATGGTTGGACGCCCGCGGGGCTACCGTGCGTGAAGACACTCTCGACGCGCACGACGGGTGGCTACGGGACATTCCCGACTCGGCAGTGGACGTGGAACTGTCCGCGACCGTGGATCTGGTGGAGCCGGGCGTCCACGTCCTATCCGTCGGCACCGTGGGCATCCACGAGACGCACATTGACGGCACCCAAACGTCCGTTGGTACGCGCCGCGTTGGCGTGGACTGCGTCCTCGACTCATCGGTCAACACCCCCCACGGCGCCCCCGCGGAGGTGACCGTTGACGCTCCCCGTGCCGCGCGCATCGTCTCCCGACACCAGGTCATCGACGCGGCAGGGTACGGACGCATGGTCAGAGCCGAGATCCGCCACGCGTTGCCGCGTCGTAGCGACGAGCAGGAGATCGCAGACGCCGTCGCTGCCGCGAAGGCAGCCGACCTTGCAGTGGTCGTGGTGGGGACCAATGAAGAATGCGAGTCCGAGGGTTGGGACCGCGTGACGCTCGCGTTGCCTGGCCGTCAGGATGAGCTCGTGGCGCGCGTGCTCGCCGAGGTTCCCGATGCGGTCGTCGTCGTCAACGCCGGTGCGCCGGTGCTGCTCCCGTGGCTGGAGCAGGCCAGCACCGTGGTGTGGGCATGGTTCCCCGGCCAAGAAGCCGGCCACGCGCTTGCGGATGTGCTGGCTGGTGACGTGGAGCCGTCCGGACGCCTCCCGTGGACGCTGCCTGCGCGCGATGAAGATGTCCCGGTACCCCACGCGCGCCCGACTGATGGCGTGGTCGAGTACCGCGACGGCGTGCATGTGGGGTACCGGGGCTGGGAGCGCTCGGGCGCGAGCCCGGCGGCCGAGTTCGGGTTCGGGTTGGGATGGACCCGCTGGGAACACCACGTGGGGCAGGCCCGGGTGACCGACGGCGGAATTGACCTGGATGTGACCGTCACCAACGTGGGGTCGCGCCCTGGCCGCGAAGTTGTTCAGGTCTACATCGAGGCGCCGCCGAGCGAGGACGACAGGCCGGCACGCTGGCTCGGGGGGCACGCCGCCGTCGCCGTCGAGCCCGGCGAGAAGAAGGGCGTCACGGTGCGTATCCCGCGCCGTGCGCTCGAAACATGGGATGTGCGGCAGCACGCATGGGTGCTGCCGGAGGGCGTCTACCGCCTGCACACGGGGAGGTCAGTACGCGATATTCGGGGAGTCATTGACGTCTCCCTGGGTAGAGCGCGCTGACGGCCTCATGAGGTTCAGCCAGAACGGTTCGCCAACGACGGCGAGCCGACCCACTCACAGCACCGGCACGGCCGGTCCGCTCTTCTAGGAGGAAGACATGAGGATGAAGAAGTCCTCGATGGTGGCTCTCAGTATGGCCACCGCGCTGACGCTCACCGCGTGCAGCGGCAACGACAACCCCGAATCCGATCCGAGTGCAACAGGGACCGGTGGCGGTGAAGCCGCACCGGCCTCGGGCGCTCCGCTCACGATCGCGAAGCCCGATGGCGCGATCGCAACCGAGTCGAACAACCCCTGGGTCGGCGACTCATCCGGCCTCAAGCTGGGGTACATCAACGCGCTGTTGGAGCCACTGGCGCAGGTCAACACGATTGACCCCACCGCGGAAGTGACGCCATGGCTGGCGGAATCTATTGAGTGGTCGGACGACACCACGTCGGTCACGGTCACCGCGCGTGAAGGAGTCACCTGGAGTGACGGCGAAGAGTTCACTGCGGAGGACATCGCCTTCACCTACCAGTTGTTCCTGGACCACCCCGAGCTCGACACCGCTGCGTTGGGCCTGCAAAGCGTGGCCCAGGACGGCAACACCGTCACGTTGACCTTCGCAGAGCCGATGTACGTGAAGCAGGACAAGGTCCTAATGAAGCTCATCGTCCCTCAGCACGTGTACGAAAGCGTCGAAGACCCGGCGACCGACCCGTTCCTCGAACCCGTCGGCACCGGGCCGTACACGCTCACTAGCTTCTCGACGGAGTCGGTGCAACTGGACGCGCGTGACGACTACTGGGGCGGCGAACTCGCCGTTCCCACGCTGTACTACGTGTCCTACAACGACAACACCGCCTTGACCACTGCGCTCGCCACCGGTGACGCCGACTGGGCGCAGGCCTTCATTCCCAACGTGCAGTCCGCCTACCTCGACAAAGACGAGAACAACGTCTATTGGGCAGCCGCGGGCCTCGCGATCGACACCATGTACATGAACCTGGAGGAGAAGCCCTTCAACGACGTGGCGTTCCGTACGGCGGTGAACATGGTCGTTGACCGCGCCAAGCACGCGGAGATTGCGCGTGAGGGCGGCGTGCCCGAACTCACGTCGGTCACGGGACTGCCGACGCCGGTCGGTGACTCTTACATTGCTCCCGACTACCAGGGCGCTAACTACGAGGTCGACGTTGACGGCGCACGCCAGGTCCTCGAGGACGCCGGTTACACCTGGGAGGGCGAGACCCTCATGGATCCCGATGGCGAGGAAGTGACCTTCACACTGTCGGTTCCCCAGGGCTGGAACGACTACGTCACCGGCATCTCGTTGATCTCCGACGAGGTCGCAGCGCTCGGTGTCGAGGCGATGGTCGACACGCCCGACGCGGACACGTGGTGGAACAACAAGTCCATCGGAGACTTCGACGCGATTTTGCACTGGACCGACGGTGGCCTGACTCCCTACGACATGTACAAGTCGATGATGAGCCAGGACTGGCTGGTCCCGATGGGTGAGCCCGCCAACAACAACTTTGGCCGGTTCGACAACGCTGAGGTCACCGAAGCGCTCAACGACTACTCGAACGCTCAGGAGGACGCCGACCGTGACGCCGCGTTGGCCACGATCGAGAAGATCTACGTGGATGAGGTGCCCACCATTGGTGTGGGAACGCGACCCTCGCTGGTGGAGTACAACACCCGCAACTACGTGGGTTGGCCCTCCGCGGACGACCCGTATGCAGACCCGAACCCCACAATGCCGGGTGCGGTCATGATCCTCACGAGCCTCGAGCCCGCGAGCTGATCTCTCGCTGAGGTGGGGCGGGGCGGTGTCCCGCCCCACCTCAGCGCCACCCCTTTGCTCTCCCTCCCGTGAACTCCAGGAAGGCCCCAGTGACCACCGACACCTTGCTGACCGTGACGGACTTCAGCGTCGTGTACGACGTTGACCCGCCCGTTGAGGCGGTCAGCCACGTCTCACTTGAATTGCGCCGTGGAGAGATCCTCGGGCTCGCGGGCGAGTCCGGCTGCGGCAAAACCACCCTCGCGTACGGCATTCAACGTCTCCTCAAGCCGCCAGCGGTCATCACGTCCGGTCATACCGTCTTTCACGATGAGGCTGGCGAGGACATTGACCTCAACACCCTCGACGCGGCGCAGATCCGTGCGTTCCGGTGGGACAAGGTGTCGATGGTCTTCCAAGGCGCCATGAACTCGCTCAACCCGGTTGCGCGCGTGGGAGACCAGTTGGACGACGTCTTCACCACGCACAGGCCGGCCATGAGGCGTGCCGAGCGGCTCGAGGAAGCGCGCCATCTTCTCGACCTGGTGGGAGTGGGGCGTGACCGCTACCGCTCCTATCCACACGAGTTGTCCGGTGGCATGCGCCAGCGGGTCATGATCGCGATGGCCATGGCGCTGCGCCCACAACTCATGATCATGGATGAACCGACGACGGCGCTCGACGTGCTGGTGCAGCGGGAGATCTTGACCCAGATCTCGCAGCTGCGTGAAGAACTCGGATTCTCCGTGATCTTCATTACCCACGACCTCCCGCTCTTGCTTGAGATCTCCGACCGCATCGCCGTCATGAAGGACGGCGTCATCGTCGAGCTCGCCTCAGCGGAGTCGATCTATCACCACGCCGAGCATGAGTACACGCGCCGCCTCCTTGACTCGTTCCCGAGCCTCACGGGCGAACGCGGCGACTTTATCCGTGGCACTCAGCGCGAGGAGGAAGCGCAATGACCACCCTCGACTTCCGCCACGTCACCAAGCAGTACAAGGTCAGGGGCGCCGGCGATATGCTCGCGCTGGATGACGTGTCCTTCACCCTGACCTCCGGCCAAACGATCGCGCTGGTAGGGCAGTCAGGCTCTGGAAAATCCACGATCGCGAAGATCCTCACGCAACTGGAACGCGAGACCACGGGAGAAGTCCTGTTGGACGGGGCTCCCATCCCCAAGCGCGGCAAGGGCCTGCGGGCCTACCGGCAACGAGTCCGCATGGTTTTCCAGGATCCGTTCGCGTCCCTGAATCCGTATCACACGATCCGCCACCACCTTGAGCGCCCGTTGCGGCTGGACAAGGTTGTCCCGAGTGACCGCGTGGATGACGAGGTGCGGTCATTGTTGACGCGCGTGCGCCTGGAGCCCGACGCTGTCATTGACCGCCGCCCCCACGAACTGTCTGGAGGGCAGCGCCAGCGCGTCGCGATTGCTCGCGCGCTGGCGTCGCGTCCCGAGCTTCTGATTGCCGACGAGCCGGTGTCAATGCTGGACGTCTCCATCCGCCTCGGGGTGCTCAACCTGCTCGCCGATCTTCAGCGAGAGTCCAACTTGGGCGTGCTCTACATCACGCACGACCTCGCCACCGCTCGCCACTTCTCTGACGAGATCATGGTCCTCCACCACGGCGTCGTGGTGGAGCGCGGCCCCTCTGATGACGTGATTTTGAACCCGCAGCACGAGTACACGCGCGCACTGCGGGACGCCTCTCCGGATCCCGACAAGCACTTCGCGGACCCGTCCGGTCCGGCGAGTTCAAGGAGCTGACGCACGTGAGATTCATTCTGCGCCGCGCCGCCTTCTACGCCTTTACGGCATGGGCGGCCATCACCATCAACTTCTTCTTGCCTCGCTTCATGAAGGGCGACCCCGTCACCGCTTATATGGCGAAGCACCAAGGAGACTTCAACCCCGAGGCCATCGACTCTCTGCGGACGTTGTTTGGGCTGGACTCCGACAAGTCGCTGTGGCAGCAATACGTTGACTATTGGGGGCAGCTCTTGACGGGGGATTTGGGGGTGTCGTTTTCCAAGGGCCTCGCACCCGTGTCCGATGTGATCGCGACGGCCTTGCCGTGGACGCTCGGTCTGGTGGGCCTGTCGACCATCATCAGTTTTGCGCTCGGCACCCTGATGGGGTCCGTCATTGGCTGGAAGCGCGGCTCCCGAGGCGACTACGTCATTCCCTTCGCGACCTTTTTCTCGACCGTTCCGTACTTCTGGATGGCGCTCATCTTTATTGCGGTGTTTTCCACGCAACTGGGGTGGTTCCCGGCCTCGCACGCCTATGACAAGGGCACGGTGCCGAACCTCTCGTGGGACTTCATTGGCCAGGTCATTGCGCACGGGACGCTGCCAGCCGTCACGATCGTGTTCGCCTCCCTGGGCGGGTGGATCTTGGGCATGCGCAACATGATGATCACGGTCCTCGACGAGGACTACGTCACGGTCGCTGAGGCCAAGGGCTTGGCGCCTCGCCGAGTCTTGCGCAAGTACGCCGCTCGCAACGCGGTGCTGCCCCAGTTGTCGAGCTTCGCGCTTGCGCTCGGGTTCATCGTGGGCGGCACGCTCGTCACCGAACTTGTCTTCAGCTACCCCGGCGTTGGCAAGATGCTGCTCGATGCGACCAACGCCAAGGACTGGCCGCTCATGCAGGGGTTGTTCCTCGTGATCACGATGGCCGTGTTGCTCGCCAACATCTTCGCGGACGTGGTCCACGCGATCCTTGACCCTCGCACCCGAATGATGGAGTCGTAAATCATGACTGTGTCGAACTTCCCCACCAATGAGGACTCCGAGGCTCGGGAGGGCCTGCCAACGGAGCCTCGTCGGCCCTCGTCGGTCCGGCGCTTCGGTCAGTCCTTCGCGATGTTTCGCAACGGCAAGTCCATCACGGGCCTCATCATCATCGCGGTGTTCGCCATTGCGGCGATCTTCGCGCCGCTGATCGCTCCTTACGGCCCCCTCGAAAAGGACTACGACGCGCTCAAGCAGCCGCCGTCGGCCGAGCATTGGTTGGGCACTACGCACCTGGGTGAAGACGTGTTCAGCCAGATCATCTACGGCACCAGGGGCGTCCTTGTGGTTGGCCTCGTGGCGGGCGTGCTGGCCACGTTTGTGGCAGTGTTCGTCGGGGTCGCCGCGGGCTATGTTCGGGGATGGAAGTCGGAGTCGTTGTCGGCGTTGACCAACGTGTTCCTGGTCATCCCTGGCTTGCCGCTGATGATCATCATCGCGTCGCAATATGACGATCCCAGCATTGTGTTGATCTCCGCTGTCATCGCGATTACGGGGTGGGCGTGGGGCGCTCGAGTGCTCCGCGCGCAGACCATGTCGCTGCGCAACCGCGACTTCGTGCAGGCGGCACGGGCGAACGGCGAGAAGCTGTTGCGGATCATTACGGTGGAGATGCTGCCCAACCTCACGGCGATCATTGCCTCCAGTTTTGTGGGCACCGTGACGGCGGCCGTTCTGGGTTTGACCACGCTCGCCTTCATTGGCGTCATCCCCATCACCAACCTCAACTGGGGCACGATCTTGTTCTGGGCGCAGCAAAATGGCGCCTTCCCAGACTTCTGGTGGTGGTACATCCCTGCCGGGTTATGCATCGCGGTGTTCGGCATGGCGTTGTCGCTGGTGAACTTTGGCATCGACGAGTACGTCAACCCGCGCCTGAGGTCCGCGGGCGAACGCGCGCGTGCCATGCGCAAGAAGGGACTGTCGACGACGTCTGGGGTGACCGAGGTGCGAGCGACGCCAGCTGAGGACCCGCAGCCCTAGGCTTGATTCCTATGAGAGTGGTGGTCATGGGAGTGACGGGATGCGGCAAGTCGACCGTCGCTCGCGGCCTGGCACAGGCGCGTGGCTTGGAGTTCGCGGACGCGGACGACCTTCACAGAGCCGATGCCGTGGCTCAGATGGCTGCGGGCGTGCCCCTCACGGACCACGACCGGTGGCCGTGGCTGGACAGGGTCGCTGAGTGGCTGGCCGCGCGCGACGGTGCCGTCATCGCGTGTTCGGCGCTGCGGCGCGTCTACCGCGACCGCATTGTGGCGGGTGTGGGCGAGGTGACGTTTGTGCACCTCGCGGCGCCGCAGGCGGTCCTTGAGGAGCGCGTGAGGCGCCGCTTGGCTGAAGAAGGACACTTCGCTGGGGTGGCGCTCCTGGACTCGCAGTATGCGACGTTGGAGCCCCTCGCGGCGGACGAGGATGGTGTGACGCTCGACGTGAGCGTGCTGGACCCGGCAGCGGCGGTTGCCGCGGCATCGGCCCGTATGGAGTCCTAGCGCGCGTTACGCGCCGAACCCGACGCGGCGCTTGCTCTCCTCGCCGATCTCGACATAGCCGAGTGCCCCCGCGGGGACCACGAGGCGACGCCCCTTGGCGTCAGATAGATCGAGAGTGGCGCCCTCGAGGGCGTCGGCCACTGCCTTCGCCACCTCGTCGCCGCTCATGTCCGTTTCGATGACAATCTCGCGTGCCACGTTCTGAACGCCGATGCGAATCTCCACTGCCGCCTCCGATGGTGCTGATGATGGGGATGTTCTGACTATCGTAGAGGCGTGAACCAGCGTGAGAAGGGCCTGTTCGCGGGCAGGGGAATCCACCTGCCCAGCCTGAAGGCGATTGCGCTGACCGTCGGGTGCGCCTTCGTCGCCGGCATTGCGGTGGGCTGGGGGACCGGCCTGGTAGGAGGCAACCTTGCGGCGCCCGAGCCGTCGGTGACACCCACTCCCACCGCCGAGCCCACGTCCACCGTTGACGTCTCCTTGCCGCCCTTGGAGCCTCTCGATCGTGAACTCGACGATGCCGATCGTGACGCGGGAATCACGTCGCTGGTCGTCCCGGAGGCAGGTGATGGCGTGTACACCACGGTGACGGCCGATGCCGAAGCTACCGGTTCAGCACAGGCCGTGCGCTACGTACGAGTAGACGTGGAAAACGGGCTTGCCCTGCAGGGTGACGCTGTTGCTGCCTTTGTGCTGGACTCGCTCAACGATCCCCGCGGGTGGGGCGCGAGCGGGCGGTACGAGTACGTCCCCACCACCGGTGCGGCAGACATTCGCGTCGCGCTCGCGACCCCCTACACGGCCGCAGCCACGTGCCCGACTCCGCACGCGCCCGCCTCCGTCGGCGCGCAGCCCACGGCGACGGCGCAGGACAGCGCCGAGCCGTCCGAGGACGGGTCGGCAGAGCCTTCCGCGGAACCCAGTGGAGCACCGTCGAGTTCCGCGACCGCTGCGAGCCCGGTGGAGGACGGCACGTGCGCCGATCGCGGCCTCATCATGATCAGTGCGTACGACTGGGCAGCAGGTTTGGACGCGTACGGCGACGACCGGCAAGGAGCGCGGGACTACTTCCTGAACCACGGAGTGGGTCACGTCCTGGGAGAAGAGGACGGCATCTGTGCCTCCGGTCGTGCCCTCGTGATGACGGACCAGCGTGAACTCTCAGACGACTGCGAGCCCAACCCATGGCCGTTCCCCGACCAGCCGCTGCCCGACCCCAGCGCGTCGCCCTCGCCGACGGCCACCCGTAGCGACGACGAGTAGCGAGTATTAGACGTGTCACTGGCGCGTGATGGGGTAGGGGCATGACGGTCCGACTGACGCCTCCACCTGCCCGGTCAGAGCTGCCTGCACTCGATGTGGACCAAGAGGCCGTTGTCGAGGCCGCGGCTCGCGGAACGGGCCACGTGGTGGTGGTCGGAGCAGCAGGGGCGGGCAAGACCACGGCGGTCGCGGCGGCGGCCGCACGCGCTGTGGACAGCGGTATCTCTCCCGAACGCCTGCTGGTGCTTGCGCCAACGCGCGCAGCGGCCGCGCAGTTAAGAGACGTGGTGTCCGCCGCCGTGGGCCGCCCCACCGGTGTGCCGGTCGTCCGGACCGCAGCCTCCGTGGGGCACGCCATCTTGTCCGCCGCTGCCCGCGCGGACGGTCAACCTGAGCCCGCGCTCATCACGGGCGCGGAGCAGGACGCGGTCCTGCGTGACCTGCTCGAAGGCCACCGACTCGGTACTGTCCCAGGGCCCGACTGGGCGTCAGTGGTCCCGGCCGAGGCCACCGTCCTTCCCGGGTTCCGATCAGAGCTACGCGACGTGATCATGCGCGCGACGGAGGCCGGGCTGGGAGCTGAAGGGCTCGCGGACCTTGCCGCCCAGACGGACCGGCCTGAGTGGGCCGCCGTGGCGCACGTCATGCGCGAGTATCAAGGCACCCTCATCTACCGCACCCTGCCGGGCGATCAGGGCGTGAAGTACGACCCCGCCAGTGCCGCCCGCGACGCCGCCGTCGCCCTCGACACCTGGACAAGTGCACGTGGACTCCGTCCCGAGTGGGACCTCGTGATCGTTGACGACTACCAAGACGCGACCGACGCCGTGGTGGCGCTGCTTGATGCGATGGCCAGCGGTGGCGCGCGACTGATGCTGGTGGGCAACGCCGACGAGTCCGTGCAGGGCTACCGCGGAGCTCTGCCGTCGGCGCTTGCTGAGGCGACTCGGGAGGCGGGTCCGCGAGCCTTTGGGGCACAGTTGATGCGCCTGGGGGGTTCGCACCGGCAGCCGCCGCAGCTGAGCGGCGTGGTGGACGCGATTGTGAGCCACATTGGCACCCAGGGTGTGGGGTCCGCTCGCCGCCGAGCCGACGCAGGCGTCGATGCCCCGGTCGAGGTCGTGGTCGCGCCCCACCGGTACGCGCAGTCGCGCGCTGTCGCAGCCGCGCTCCGCCGTGCCAGGCACCCGGAATCGGGAGACGCCGTGCGCTGGTCCCGGATGGCGGTGATCGCGCGCTCGAACACGCAGCTGCGAGAACTGCGGGCGGATCTGCTCGGCGCCGACATTCCTTGTGACTCGCTGG
Source organism: Demequina globuliformis (assembly GCF_000975155.1). Taxonomy (GTDB): domain Bacteria; phylum Actinomycetota; class Actinomycetes; order Actinomycetales; family Demequinaceae; genus Demequina; species Demequina globuliformis. Next base: position 584,826 of record NZ_BBRG01000001.1, on the reverse strand, counting down.
GCGAGGCCGTGGCACTTCACCAGGCCAGCGCCGTGGCGCCCCTGGTGACGATGATGCGCGTGGCGGCGGGTGAGCCCTGGACCGAGGACACCGCGCTGAGCGTCTTGGGCTCGCGGCTCGTGGGTCTGGATCCGGTCGGGCTCCGCAGGCTCCGCCGGGCCCTTGTCCGTGAGGAGCGCGCCCACGGGGGGATGCGGTCCTCCGCTGATCTCCTCGTGGAGGCCATGGAGAGCACGGCCACGTGGGCCAGCCTGGACGGCCGCGAAGCGAGCGCCGGGACCCGAGCCGTCGCCGCCGTCGACGCTGCCCGCACTCTGCTGGGCGAGGGCGCCGCACCTCGACGCGTGATCTGGGCCCTGTGGACAGCGCTCGACGTCGCCGAGACGTGGCGAGCGGCAGCGCTCGCGGGATCTGCAAGGGATGACGCTGATCTGGACGCGGTCATCGCGCTACTACGCGCGGCCCAGAACTTCGAAGAGCGCATGGGGAACGCGCCCCTGGGTGCATTCCTTGAGCACCTCGAGTCGCAGGATTTCGCGGCCGACAGCCTGGGCGCCAGGGCACAGGGCGTCGACGCGGTGGCGCTCGTTACCCCTGCATCCGCAGCAGGGCGCGAGTGGGACGTGGTGGTGGTGGCCGGACTCGAAGAGGGCTCGTGGCCCAACGTACGGCTGCGAGACTCGGTCCTGGGCGCACAGCACCTCGCGCAAATCCTGAGTTACCGCGCGGATCCCGAACCTTTGACGGCCGAGCGCCGCTCTGTCCTCGCGGCAGCAGCGCGCACCAGCGTGGTGGACGACGAGACCCGTGCCTTCGCAGTCGCTGCCTCGCGGGCGCGCCAGCGCTTGATCCTGACATGCGTGCAGGACGCTGAGAGCCGCCCGTCTCGCTACATGGACTGGGTGGAGCATGCGGCTGGTGTAGCGCGCGTCGAGGCTGGCACGGTTCCCCAGGTGGGGGACCTCCGGCATGCGGTAGCGACGCTGCGCGCTCGTGGCGCGGTTGCCGACGGCTCCGAGCGCGAGGGCTACGCGCTTGCCCTCGCGCGCCTGGCGCGTCGTGGAGTGCCGGGGGCGGCGCCGCATCAGTGGCATGGCGTGCCGGAACCGTCCAGCGCAGAGGGGTTCTACCCCGAGGACTCCACTGTCCGGGTGTCGCCGTCCAAGGTGGAGGGCGTGGAGCGATGCTCACTTCGGTGGGCGCTTGAGACCGCCGGTGGCACCACTCAAAGCTCCACAAAGCAGCAGTTGGGCTCGCTCCTGCACGAGATCGCTGCCGAGCACCCGCGCGGGACACGGGACGAACTCATGGCCGCGCTGGATGAGCGGTGGCCGCAGATTGCGGGCACGCAGACGCTGCCTGATCGCGCCCTGCGTCAGCGGGCGGACGCCATGATCAACCGTCTTGCCACGTACATCGCGACGCACCCGGCGGAGGCCATCAGCGTGGAAAAGGGGTTCTCCGTGGCCATTGGCCGCGCCCTGCTGTCCGGGAGCGCTGACCGCATTGAGGTCGACGACGATGGGCACGCGCTGATTGTCGACCTCAAGACCGGTAGCGCGAGTTACGTGGGCGACGTCGAGACGCACGCACAACTATCGATGTACCAGCTCGCGGCCGCGCACGGGGCTTTTGCTGGTGTTGAGAAGGTGGAGGGCGCCGCACTCGCGTTCCTTGGCGGCGACACGGTGAAGCCCAAGGTCGTTCGCCAGGACCCCATCGACGTTGAAGAGCAGCATCACCGCCTCGACGACGTGGTGGGGACCATGACGGCCCCGACCTTTACGGCGACAGAAAATGACATGTGTGGGATGTGCCCGGTCCGCCACGTGTGCCCTGTGCAACCCGAAGGCAAGCAGGTGAGCGAGGGATGAACGAGGACTCAACGGTCGCCGGCCAGGCCCGCAGCGTGGCGGAGCTGACGACGCTCATTGACCCGCACACCACGCCAACGCCGGAGCAAGCAGCGATCATTGGCGCGGACCTGTCGCCAACCTTGGTGGTGGCGGGCGCCGGCTCGGGCAAGACCGAGACGCTGTCGATGCGCATGGTCTACCTGCTTGACCATGGCGAAGAGCTGTTTGGGCGGCCCATCAGCCCCGACGAGATCCTGTGCCTGACGTTTACTCGCAAGGCGGCCGCAGAGATCGCCGAGCGTTCGCAGGACCGGATCGCGGCGGCCTTTGGTGAGGATCCGGCTCGACCGCCCGTCTCTGTGGCGACCTACAACGGCTACTCGGCCGCGCTGGTTGCCGAACACGGCCTGCGGCTGGGCGTCGATCCTGAGTCCGCCACGGTGACCAACGCCGCGCTGTGGCAATTGGCCGACCAGATCGTCAGCACGTGGACGGGTCCCGTGGCCACGAGCGTGGCGCAGAGTACGTTGACGCAGGCTCTGGTCTCGCTCAGTGGGCAGATGCGCGAGCACCTCGTCACTCCCGACCGGGTGCGCCGCTGGGCAACCTCGTTGTGGGAGACCCTGGAGAGCCTTCCCGCGCCCTCAGGCACCGCCTTAGTGAATCGCAACGGCAACCCCACGCCGGAGGCCTCGAGCCTCAAGGCCGTACGTTCGCTGCTGGACCTGGTCCCCATGGTGGAGGAGTTCCAACGGCGCATGCGTGATGGCGCCTACCTCAACTTCTCCGATCAAGTGGCGTACGGCGTCGAGCTTGCGGAACTGCCTGCGGTCCAAGCCATTGAACGCAGCCGGTACCGCGTGGTTCTCCTCGACGAGTTCCAAGACACGTCTCCCGCACAGCTGACCTTGTTCGCGCGCATGTTCGGTGAGCACCACCCCGTGATGGCGGTGGGTGACCCGAACCAGGCCATCTACGGCTTCCGGGGAGCCTCCGCGAGCGCGCTGTCCTCATTCGTCACCCAGTTCGGTGGCCCGGGCGCGGTCGTGAACAGGACCCTGTCGGTGTCATGGCGCAACGAAGCGTCGGTCCTCGACGTGGCGAACGCGGTGGCGGCGACGCTGCCCGTCAACCCCCAGGTGACGGTAGAACCGCTGCGCTCCAAGGGCCAATACCTGGACGTGGCTGAACCGCAGCGCCCTCACCCGGGTGTCGTGGCGCACATGGCGGCTGACCTCGACGACGAGGCTGACGCCGTCGCGCAGTTCATCATTCAACGGCGTGCGGACTTGGGCTCCACGCGCACCGCCACCGCCCCCGTGACGGCAGCGGTACTGTGCCGTCGGCGCGCGCAGTTTCCCGCCATGGTCGCCGCGCTGACGCGAGCGGGCCTCGACTACGAGGTCGTGGGCCTTGGCGGGCTCATTGATACGCCTGAGGTCGCCGAGCTGATGGCGCTTCTGCACGTGGTGCACGACCCCTCGCGGGGTGACTCGCTCATGCGTCTCTTGGCGGGCGAACGGCTCGCGCTCGGCCCGCGTGACCTGATCGCGCTCAAGGACTGGGCTGATCGCGACCGGGATCGTCGCACGCGCGACGACGAGTACGCGCCCACGATCGTCGATGCGCTCGATGACCTGCCCGACCCGCACTGGGTCTCCGCGGAGGGTCGCTCGCTCTCGATGACTGCGCTTGAACGGCTGCGCAGCTTGCAGTCGGTCGTGCGTGCCATCCGCGAACACACCTACCTGTCCCTCACCGAGCTGATCGTCTTCGCAGAGCGCGCGTGGGGGCTCGACATCGAGGCAGAGGTCTCCCGGCCGGGTGGGCGCGCGGTCCGCAACGTCGACGCCTTTTTGGACGCCGCACGCGGTTTCGCCTCGGGCGCCGAACACGCCACGCTCGGCGCGTTCCTTGCGTGGCTCGACGCCGCGCGGCGAGAAGAGTCGGGGTTGACCGCGCCGGTCAAGGAACCCGAGCCAGATGCTGTGCAGATTCTTACGGCGCATAGTGCGAAGGGGCTCGAGTGGGACGTCGTCGCGGTGCCGGGGCTTACGCACGGGACCGGCCGGGGCGCCAAGAGCCAGTTCCCGTCCGGCGCTGTTCCCACCTACGCCGAAGCGGAAGACGGCTCCGTCCACGTGTCCGTGGCAGACAGCGCGTGGATGAGCGGCACTGGGAATCTCCCGTTCGAGTTGCGGCTGGACCGTGACGACCTCCCGCTGTGGGACCGCGGCGACGTCGCGGACAGGGCGACACTTGGGGCGTCGATTTCAGCGTTCAAGGCCGACTGTGGAATCCACCGTCTCGATGAGGAGCGCCGCCTCTTCTACGTCGCGCTCACGCGTGCACGCTCGCACGTCCTGCTGTCGGGGTCGTGGTGGTCGACGTCGACCTCGCCGAGCGCACCCTCGTTGCTCCTGCAGGAACTGCTTGACGGGGGATACGTCACGCGCGATGGCTGGGCGCCGGAGCCGGGCCCGGACGCGGAGAAGCCGCACGTACCACCGGCCTCGGCCCCGTGGCCTCCGCCAGTGACCGATGAGCAGGCCTCTCGCCGGGCGCTTGCTCGCGAGGTGAGCGACGCGATGGCCACACCAGGGGCCGAGCAGGACGAGTGGGACCCAGCACTGCCATTGGCGCGCGACCTCGCGGCGATGCTCGCGGAGCGGGACGCACACCGAGGCTCGGGGCCGACCGTGCCCATGCCCGGCCACCTCACGACGTCTGCGCTCGTGTCTCTCACCCGCGACCGTGACGCCTTCGCCGATCAGTTGCGGCGCCCGTTGCCGCAAGAGCCCACGGTTGCAGCCGAGATCGGCAATGCGCTCCACGCATGGATCGAGGCGCAATACGGCCACACGGCGCTGCTGAGCGTCGACGAACTCGACGCAGTCGACGGGACGTCGACGAGCGGGCCCGTCGACGAGCTCACAGCGAACTTCGCGAAATCTGAATGGGCCGCACGCACCCCCTCCGACATTGAGGTGCGCGTGGAACTCCCCGTCGCGGGAGTGACCATCCGGTCCCGGATCGACGCCGTGTTCCCCCCGGGGGCCGGCCTGGAGCGCGTGACCGTGGTGGACTGGAAGTCAGGTCGCCCACCGCGCGACGATGCCGAGCGGGCCGCGCGGGAGGTGCAACTCGCCGTCTACCGCCTTGCCTGGGCAGAGTGGAAGGGGCTCGACATCGACGAGGTTGATGCGGCGTTTTACTACGCTGCGTCTGACACGACGGTGTGGCCGCGGGACCTGCTCACCCGTGCGCAAATCATTGCGCTCATCACGGCGGACGGGGAAGCCTAGGAGTCGTCGCCTTCGTCGAACAGCATGGTCTCGAGGTCGGCCAGCATTCCGACTCCGTCTTCGACCACGTCGGCATTGTCGGTGCGCACGCCGTACATGAGCCACCGCAACAAGGCGAGCTCGGACGCCAGGCGAGCCCGGTCTAACAGGTGAGAGTCGGGAGACTCGCGCCGGCGGAGCCGGTAGGCCTCCATGACGGAGTCGACGATGTCTTCGGGAGCGGACGCGACCAGCCAGGACAGGTCGTCAGCGGGGTCGGCCACGCGGGCGTCCATCCAGTCAACGATCCCGCGCACCGAGTCGCCGGCCACGACGATTTGGTGCTCCCCGAGGTCGCCGTGGACGACAGTGGGTTCAAAGCGCCACCACGACACGTTCTCAAGCTGGCGTTCCCAACGGTCCGCCAAGCGCGGAGGAATCTTGCCGGTCTGGATGCCGGCGTCGAGCTCGGCGAGCCGGCGCTGGCGGTACTGCTCCGCGTCGTAGGTCGGCAGGCCCTCGTCCTCGACGAGCGCGGGCGGCAGTTCATGGATCTCTGCGATCGCGCGGCCCAGGCTCGCTGCGAGTCCAGGGCCCGACTCCAGGCGCGCAAGCACGAGCGGCGCGCCTGGGACCTCGGAGTACACAATCGCGCGGCCCTCGTCGCCTGCCATCGACGCGGCGCCCTTGGGGCGCGGCACGTCGAAGGACACCAGTTCCGTATCGTGCGCGCGGCCCAGTGCCGTCAGCAGGCCCTGTTCTGCCTCGAGAGCGGCGCCGGCCGCTGCACGGCGCGGTGCGCGGACCACCCAGCGCTTGCCCGTCGCGTCCTTCACCACGACCACGTCAAAATCTGCGTCGGAGTGGGGGCTTCGCAGCACGTCGTAGACGTCAAGGCCGGGAACGGCGACTGAGGCGAGCGCTGCGAGCGCAAGCGGAGAACGAGGCACCTGCTCACCGTAGAGCCAAATCCCTGCGTGCGCCACGTTCCACGCCGCCGGTGCCGTAGCGTGGGCGGGTGAGCCACGCCAGCGACTTTTCCGCGCCCGGCCTCGTCGACCGGGCCTCCCACCTTCGTGACAGCGTCCACCTGGACCGCTGCTACGCCGTCCTGGTGCACGACGGCCGTGTCGCGGTGGCGGACTCTGGGCTTGCTCTTGCCGGTCCCGGCGAGCAGCCTGGTGGGGCGGTCGAGGCTTTTCTTGGCCAGGCCAGGGGGAGGAACCTCACCGTCCGTGTCCCCACGGACCCCGAGAACGCTCTTCCCGAACGCGCGCGTTGGGCGCCGTTGCGAGAGTTCCTGATCCTGGCATCGGCCCTTCCTGAGGGTGACCTCGAAGCGGAACTCGCGCTCACGGCTGTCGCGATCGTGTCTTGGCACCTGACCCACGCCTACTGCCCGCGGTGCGGCACGGAAACCTCCTCCGCACAGGCGGGATGGGTGCGGCGCTGCCCGTCCTGTGAACGCGACCTCTACCCGCGCACTGACCCCGCGATGATCGTGGCCGTGACAGATGAGTCGGACCGGTTGCTGCTCGCGCATGCCGCTCACTGGTCTGAGCGGCGCTACAGCGTGCTCGCCGGATTCGTGGAGCCGGGGGAAAGCCTTGAGCACGCGGTGCATCGCGAGGTGCGAGAGGAAGTAGGCATTGAGGTGACCGACGTGTCCTACCTGGGCTCGCAGCCGTGGCCGTTCCCCGGCTCCCTCATGACCGGCTTCCGGGCACGAGCGACGGGGCAAGTCCTGCGTCCCGACGGGATCGAGATCACGGATGCCCGCTGGGTCTCGCGCGCCGAGTTCGAGCACCTGACGGCTAGTGGCGAGATCGTCGCCCCTCCGGTGGGCTCCATTGCGCGCTCGATGGTTCAGCGGTGGCTGGGGGAGGTTTCAGGGCCGATGCCGGCTGAGGCCGACGATGTCAGTGACACCTGACATCCTGGTGGCCTGATGTCAGCAGAAGAGATCCTCGACGCCCTTGACCCCGAACAGCGCGAGGTTGCCACGGCGCTCCATGGCCCTGTGTGCGTGCTCGCCGGAGCGGGAACGGGCAAGACCCGCGCCATCACTCACCGGATTGCCTACGGCGCGCGAGTGGGGGCATACAACCCTCAGTCAGTGCTTGCGGTGACCTTCACGGCGCGCGCTGCGGGGGAGATGCGGCAACGGCTGAAGGGCCTGGGAGTCAGCGGCGTACAGGCCCGCACCTTTCACGCCGCCGCGTTGCGTCAGTTGAGTTACTTCTGGCCCCAGGTGGTGGGCGGGCAAATGCCCCAGCTCGTCGAGCAGAAGGCGCCCCTGGTCGGGCGCGCCGCGCGTCACGCGGGGCTGCGGCCTGACCGGCTCACGGTGCGCGACCTCGCGAGCGAGATTGAGTGGGCGAAGGTCGCATTGGTGTCCCCGGACGACTACGCCACGGTGATCGCGAAGGAAGGTCGCCCCACTCCCGCGGGGGTGGAGGCGACAGTGATGGCGGACGTGATGCGCGCGTACGAGGACGCGAAGACGGACGCCGTGGTGCTGGACTTCGAGGACATACTGCTGTTGCTCGCCGACATCATCGGCCGGCATGTCGAGGTGGGCGACCAGATTCGCCGTCAGTACCGACACTTTGTCGTGGATGAGTATCAAGACGTCTCACCACTGCAGCAGTTCCTGCTCGAACAGTGGATGGGAGGACGCAGCGAGTTGTGCGTCGTGGGAGACCCCGCGCAGACCATCTACTCGTTCGCAGGAGCGTCTCCCCAGCACCTCTTGGGTTTCACGCGCACCTACGACAACGCCACCGTGGTCCGCCTGGTGAGGGATTACCGCTCTACGCCACAGGTGGTGAAGCTCGCCAACGGCTTGATGTCAAAGCGTGGCGCGGGCCAGGCGGGCGTGGAACTGATCGCTCAGCGCCCGCACGGCCCCGAGCCAATCTTCACTGCCTACGAGGATGAGCCCGCGGAGTCGGCTGGAATCGCCGACCGCATCGATCGGCTGCTGTCAGCAGGCGTACCCGCCTCGGAGATCGCCGTGTTGTACCGCGTGAACAGCCAGTCGGAAGCCATCGAAGAGGCGCTCGCGGAACGGGGGATTGGTTACCTGGTGCGCGGTGGCCAACGGTTCTTCGACCGTGAAGAGGTGCGCAAGGCGATGGTCTTGCTGCGGGGCGCGGCCGTGGCCCCGTCCGAGGACGCGCTTGGTGTGCAGGTCCGGGAGGCATTGTCCGGAACGGGCTGGGCTGAAGAGGCTCCTTCCGCCCGTGGCGCCGTGCGCGAGCGCTGGGAGTCGCTCCAGTCACTGGTCCAGCTCGCCGATGACTTCGATGCGGATGCGGGCGGTGGCGCGAGCATGCGTGAATTCGTCGAGCACCTCGTGGAGCGTGCGCAGGCCCAGCACGCGCCCACCGTGGAGGGCGTGACGCTGACCACCATGCACGCCGCCAAGGGCCTGGAGTGGGACGCCGTCTTCATTGCGGGCTGCTCCGAAGGCCTCATGCCCGTGTCGATGGCGGAAACCACCGAGGCCATCGAGGAGGAGCGGCGGCTGCTGTACGTCGCCATCACCCGCGCGCGCGAACACCTGCACCTCAGCTTTGCCCGGGCACGCAAGGCGGGCGGCCGTGCCACGCGCAAGCGCACGCGGTTCCTCGAACACGTGTGGCCAGACGGCATGCCTGCACGCAAGCCACGCCGGTCCACGAAGGACACGCTCGCGGACCTTGGCCCTGAAGATCTGCGCTTGTACGAGTCGTTGAAGGCGTGGCGAGCGGCAATCGCGAAGGCGGCGTCCAAGCCCGCGTTCACGGTGATCGTTGACACCACCATGGCTGAGATCGCGCGAACGCGGCCCGGCACGCTGGGGGAACTTGCGGGCGTGCACGGCATCGGCTCATCCAAGCTCGAGGCATACGGTCTGCAGATCTTGGAAGTCGTCGCGGAGCACTAGCGCGGCACGCGAGAGCCTCTGGTGCCTGTCCCATGTGCCCGGGCTAGCAATGCGAGCACGCGCAATCAGGGTGGGGGGTCGGGGCTTCGACGCTCGTGAGACTACCGCGTTCAACCCGCCACACCGGTGCCTCGCGTGCGGCGCTCGGGTCGGTTGCGATGCGAGCGAGGCGGGCCACCGCGCCTGCGACGTCTGCAAGCAGATCGGTGCCCACATGCGGCACGCGGCCCTCGCATTGAAGTGCGACCCACGGCCAGGTGGGGTCGGCGTCTGACCGGTACAGCCCCACACACGTCGCGCAGGCCGTGGCCCCTGGAATGACGACGGGCCCCACTGTCACCCCCGCGTCATCCGCGAGCACAAGTACGTGCGGTTGGTCGGCGGCCAAGAGATCCACGGTGAGTGCTGACGGGCTGGCGAACGTCACCAGAACCTCGACGTCCGCGTGTGCGTGGCGCGCCAGCGAGCCGCTGGATTGATCGTGGCGCCCGTAGGTCACCGTGGAGCGCGCGTGAGGATGCTGTTCGCCGCGCAGCGTCGTGGCGGTCGCCTCAAGCCCCGTCCTCGCGAGAATCTCGGCAATAGTCACGCTGACGATCCGGGGCCCTCGCACCCGTATGGTCGGCTGCGCTGGTGCCACGGGCACGCCGGTCAAGCCAGCTGCGGTGAGCCGGGTCGGCACGGTCGACGGGGCGGCGAGCGCCGGTGGCGTGGCCCCAGCCGTGTTGCCTTCGAGGCGTTCCAGCCAGTTCCGCTCAGCGTCGCTGGGGCAGTCGACAATGACGGGGTGATGGAGCCCCACGCGTATGGCGCCGTTGGGTAGGGCGAGTACGGGAACACCGGGGGACAGCCGCATGTATTGAGCGTGGCAGGTCGACGCGCGAGGGAGCCGATTTCCACAGCGTCGGTTGAGCAGTCGTCACGACAATGACGAAGGGCCGCCCCCATGCGGGGACGGCCCTTCGTGGTATCGCTTGAGCGATGAAGCGTTACGCCTTGCCGAGGATACGGTTCAGCTTGGTGCCGCACTCGGGGCACACGGCCTTCGCCATACGGCGGCCGTTCTCGGACACAACCACGTCACCCTCAGTGGTGCGCTTGTCCTTGCACTTCACGCAGTAGAACTCACCCTGGTACTTGTCGGCCATCAGCCTTCTCCTTCTCTAGTGTCGCGCAGCGCCGGGACGCCGCACACGTGGTGGCCACGAGGGCCGATCATCAGACAGCGTAGACGGGAACGGAGCGTTTTGTGCTCAACCCACGCCTGCGCCGTGTCGTACGGCGGCCAAAGTCACCGCCGTTCGTCGTGGTCGGCGTCCCCGTTCGGGTCGCCGTCGTCTTCCTGGGTCGTGTCCGCGCTGTCGGCGGTGCTGTCGGCGGTGCTGTCGGCCCCGCCCGCGCCGCCGGTTGCGCCGGAGAGCAAAGCCTCAAGCTCGCGGTCAACGTCGTCGCCAGCATCTGGCCCTGCGAGCCATCGGTCAATCCAGGCGCTGGGCTCGTCGAGATTCTCGCTCGACGGCAGCAGGTCGGGGTGCGACCACACCCGGTCCCGCTCGTCGTGGCCGGCACGGATAGACAGTTCGCGCCACAGCGCCGTCGCTTCGCGCATACGCCGCGGCCGCAACTCCAGCCCCAGCAGGGTAGAGAAGGCGTCCTCAGCGGGCCCGCCGGCGGCGCGACGGCGACGGAGCATCTCGCTCAGGGCACCAACGGAGGGCAGGTGAGGTGCGGCTGCCCTCAGCGTGACCTCATCAACCCAGCCTTCGATGAGCGCTAGCAGCGTCTCGATGGACTGCAGCGTCACCTCCTGCTCCTCCGAGTGGCGCGGCTGGAAAATTCCTCGCGTGAGCGCCTCTTGCAACTTTTCTGGGTCAGACATGCCGATCTGTCCCACGGCCTCGTCGAGTGCCTCGATGTCGATGTTGATGCCGGCGGCATAGCGTTCGATCAGGTGGTGGAGGTGCCCGGGCAGCCACGGCGCGGCAGAGAAGAGCCGCACGTGAGCGGCCTCACGCAGTGCCACGAAGGTGAGGACCTCGTCCTCGTCAATGTCGAGGTCTTGGGAGAAGCCGCTGATGACGCTCGGCACCAGGACCACGCGCGGCTCGGCGAGCAGCGGGAAGCCAAGGTCAGTGGACCCAAAGCTCTCGCGCGCCATCTGCCCGGCGACCTGGCCCATGTGCATTCCGCACACCGTGGGGCTGACCGAGCCGACCAGTCCGGTGGCGTCCCCGCCGGGCAGCATGGCGGACATTGCGCCGTCTTCTTGCGCGCCCTTGAGGATCGAGCCCAGCGCCTGGGACACCGAGATCGCCACGGGACCGGTCAGGACCTGCCAGGTGGGAAGCGTCCCTTCGATCCATTCGGCGCGGCTCCACACCTTGGGCTCGCGCCCGGTGGGGTTGAAGTCCGTCGCGGCGTCGAGCCACAGTTGGGCGCGCGAGATGGCATTGCGGTGCTTGACAGCCACGGACTCTGTGACGGTCGGGTCACCCCCTTGTGCGGCGACCCCTCGGGCGACGTCGTGCGCAAGGGTCCAGTTCACGTCCTCACCCTGCGACTGATTCACGAGGGATCGGATCTGGCCCAAGACGTGGTCCATCATCGCGGGGTTGTCGAGCATGCCGGAAGCCTGTGCCAGGGCATCGGGATCCATGCCCATGCGCTGCAGTTCTTCCATCGCTGCCTCGGCGTCGTCACCGAACAGTTCGCGCAGCAGGCGCATCCATGGGGTGTTGTCGTCGCTCACGAAAAGTCTCCTGAAGTCGGTGACGGGCGCAGGTCGCTTGCGTCGCCACCAACCTAACCCGCACATAAGCGAGTTGGGAGCATCGTTCGCTATAAGCAATGATGGTCCGGTGATGCCTCTGACCGAGACAGACACGGTGCCCGCTGACCCGCATGAGATTGGCGCTCACCGTTACACGGTGATGTCCATCGCTGGCCTGGTGGCCGCGGCGCTCATGGCTGTGCTGTCAGTGCTGCCCGCGCAGTTCGCCATCGGAGGCCCAGGACCCACGTACGACACCCTCGGCGAGACCGAAGACGGAACCCCGTTGGTGCAGATCGATGGTGCCCCAACCTACCCCGCCTCCGGCGAGCTGCGGTTGACCACTGTGTCGGTTGCGCGCTCGAGCTCTGAGCTATTCACGTTGGGGCCCGTGCTGCGTGGCTGGCTCTCGCCCGAGCGCTACGTGCAGCCAGAGGAGAACGTCTTTGGCGACCCTGAGCAGGAAGAAGAGTTCGACGAGCAGTCGCAAGTGGAGTGGGTGACCTCGCAGGAGGCCGCCACCGTGGCAGCCCTGGAGGTTTTGGGTGAGCCTGTCCCGGCGACGCTTGAGGTCGCCGGGCTGGATGGATCGTCGCAGGCAGACGGGCTCATCCTTGCGGGGGACATCATTACGTCAGTCGACGGTGCCGCCGTCGACACCTTCGGGGAACTGACCGATGCCGTGACGGCCCACGCGCCGGGCGACGACATCACCGTAGGTTTCACCCGTGACGGACAGGCACAAGAGGCGACGTTCGGGCTGAACGACAACGGCTCCGGTGGAGCCGTCATGGGCCTGTACATCGACCCCCAGTTCGACCTGCCGATTGATGTGACGGTCCAGATCGACAAGGTGGGTGGACCGAGCGCAGGCATGATGTTCTCGCTCGGCATCCTCGACAAGCTCACCGAGACAGACGAACTGAACGGTGCCCACGTTGCCGGCACGGGCGCATTGAGTGCCGACGGCGACGTTCACCCCATCGGCGGCATCCGCATGAAGCTTTACGGCGCCCTCAACGCTGGCGCCGACTACTTCCTCGCCCCCATCGAAAACTGTGACGAGGTCATCGATCACGTCCCGGAGGGGCTCGAGGTTTTCGCGGTCGACAACGTGGACCAGGCCTACGATGCAATCCAGGCCATCGGCGCAGGCGACACCGCCGCGCTAGCCACGTGTGCCGCACCGTGACTACTCTTGACCCCAGTTCCGAAGTAGTGAACCAAAGGACCCTTTTGTGAGTTTCTCCGATCGTCCCGCAGGCAGGCCAGGTCCCACGCGACCGGTCGCCACCCCACCGCGCAAGCGCTCGCCGCTGCTCGTGGCGCTCATTGCCGTGGGTATTTTCCTTCTCGCCACCGTGATCTTCGCCCAGGTATGGACAGAAGTGCGCTGGTACCAGCAGCTCGGCTTTGAGTCCGTGTTCTGGACGCAGTGGGCGGTTCGCGCCGTGCTGTTCGTCGCGTTTGGCCTGATCGCTGGCGGCGCCGTCTTCTTGGCGCTGTGGCTCGCGAAGCGCGCACGCCCCCTCGCGACGGCTGGGCGCAGCCCGGTCGACCAGCTGCGCGAACAGATCCAGCCACTGGAGCGCGCGGTGATGGTCGCGCTGCCCATCTTCGTTGGCATCATTGCCGGCTTCTCAATGTCGAGTAGGTGGGAAGACTTCCTCGCCTGGTGGAACCACGAGCCGTTCGGCACCGTTGACCCGCAGTTTGGGCTCGATGTCGGCTTCTACGTCTTCACGCTTCCCATGCTGCAGACGCTGGTCGGCTTCTGGCTGGTCATCACCATCCTGTGCACGCTGCTCGCGGCCTTTGTCCACCTGGTCTACGGCGGCATCGCCGGCGGCGGCCGCGCCTTCGTCGCCTCGGGCGGTGCGCGCATCCAGCTCGCAGTTTCCGGCCTTCTGGTGATGATCGGGCTCGCGCTGAACTATTGGCTCGATCAGTACGCGCTACTGAACTCCCAGGGCGAGCGGTTCTACGGAGCCGGCTACACCGACATCAACGCGATCCTCCCGGCAAAGATCATCCTCGCCGGCGTCGCGGTGATGGTCGGGCTGCTGTTCCTCGCGGTGATCTGGCGCGGTGACTGGCGTATCCCCGCCACCGGCGTTGCGCTCATGGTGCTGTCCGCGCTGGTGATTGGCGGCGTGTACCCCGCGATCGTGCAGAACTTCTCCGTTGAGCCCAATGCTCAGGAGCTCGAGCGCGAGTACATCCAACGCAACATCGACGCCACGCTAGCGGCGTACAACATCGATGGCGTCGAGACGACTGACTACGCGGCGGCCACGGAGGCCGACGCTGAGGCGCTGCGGGCGGACGCGGAAACGACCGCGCAGATCCGCTTGCTTGACCCGAACATCGTCTCCCCGGCGTTCCGTCAGCTTCAGCAAAACAAGCAGTACTACAACTTCCCCGAGACCCTGGCTGTTGACCGGTACCGGATTGACGGAGAGATCCAGGACACCGTGATCGCGGTGCGTGAACTCGACCTCGACGGACTGTCGGACGAGAACCGCACCTGGGTCAACGACACAACCGTGTACACCCACGGCTTCGGTGTGGCGGCGGCCTACGGCAACCGCACCACACAGGACGGGCAGCCGTCCTTCTTCGAGGGCGGTATCCCGTCGACGGGCCTCCTTGAGGTCGATGAGCCGCGCGTGTACTTCGGCACGACCGTGCCGGATTATTCGATCGTTGGCGCTCCCGAGGGCACCGAGCCCTGGGAGCTCGACTACCCGGACGACGATGCCGCCAACGGCCAGGTCAACACCACGTACTCCGGCGAGGGCGGACCCGCAATCGGCTCGTTCTTCGAGAAGCTGATGTACGCGATCAAGTTCGGCGAGTCTCAGATCCTGTTCTCCGACCGCGTGACCTCCGAGTCGCAGGTGCTCTACCACCGCGATCCGCTCGAGCGCGTGGGCCGCGTCGCCCCGTACCTCGAGCTGGACTCGACTGCGTACCCCGCAGTGGTCGACGGCCGCATTGTGTGGATCGTGGACGGTTACACGACGACCGACCGTTACCCATACTCGGCTCCCGTGAACTCGACCTCGCTGTTCGCGAGCTCGTCCACCAACCCGCTGCCGTCGCAGCTCAACTACATGTCCAACTCGGTCAAGGCCGTGGTGGACGCGTATGACGGCTCGGTCACGCTGTACGCGTGGGATCCCGAGGACCCCATCTTGCAGACGTGGAACAACGTGTTCCCGACCGCGCTCAAGCCGCTCGAGGAGATCTCGGGCGACCTCATGAGTCACCTGCGCTACCCGGAGGAGTACTTCCAGGTGCAGCGCGCGCAGTTGCAGCGGTACCACGTGACCGACGCCTCGGCCTTCTACTCGGGCCAGGATGAGTGGGCGACGCCCTCCGACCCGACCGCTGGCGACTCGGTGCTACAGCCGCCTTACTACCTCACGCTGCAGATGCCGGGCCAGGACGACCCCTCGTTCTCGCTGTACACGACATACATCCCCGGTGGTAACACCGACCGCAACATCCTCACCGGATACTTGGCGGTTGACTCCGAGACCGGAGATACCCCGGGTGAGATTGCGGAGGACTACGGCACGCTGAGGCTGCTCGAACTACCGCGTGACACGACCATCCCTGGCCCCGGTCAGGTGCAGAACGACTTCAACTCGAACTCTGAGGCGCAGACCACGCTGAACCTGTTGCGTCAGGGTGAGACGGACGTGCTGAACGGCAACCTGCTCACGCTCCCGGTCGGCGGTGGCCTGCTGTACGTGCAGCCGGTGTACGTCCAGGCGTCCGAGGGCACTCAGATTCCGCTGCTGCGCAAGGTCTTCGTGTCCTTCGGTGACGAGGTCGGCTTCGCTGACACCTTGCAGGAGGCGCTCGACCAGATCTTCGGTGAGGGTGCCGCCCCTGAGGCGCCGGAGGACACCGAGACCATCACGGACGACGGTGAGATCACGGATGAGGCCGATGTCGACACTGGCTTGGTCGATCCCACGCCGGAGCCGTCGCCAGAGCCCTCGGAGACCTCTACGGAGGAGCCCTCTGCTGAGCCCACGACCGGCACCACCTCGGCGCCGCTCACTGGCGACCTTGCCGAAGCCCAGCAGGAGCTGCACGAGTCGCTCCTTGCCGCTCAGCAGGCGATCGACGAAGGTGAGGCCGCGTTGGCCGAGGGCGACTTCGCTGCCTACGGCGAGGCTCAGGATGCGCTTGACCAGGCGATCGCCGACGCGATCGCTGCTGACGACCGCATCATCGAGCTGACGGAGGGTGCCACCGAGTAGCCGATTTGGTTCCGTGCCCCGCGTCGGTTACAGTTATCAAGCCGACGCGGGGTGGAGCAGTTCGGTAGCTCGCCGGGCTCATAACCCGGAGGTCGCAGGTTCAAATCCTGTCCCCGCTACTACGTGATAGCCCCCGATCCAGGAAACTGGATCGGGGGCTTCGTCATTTCCCCACCTTTTCCCGCCAAGTGGCTCCATTTCGCTGTTATGGCAGGCCATAACAGCGAAATGGAGCCATCTGGCAGGGGTGGGGTGCCGGTTCGCCTATACGCTGGCGCCGTGATGACTCAGCGCCGTATCTCCCTCATCGCCGCTGTGGGTATTGGCGTCGGGTCCATGCTCGGCGCGGGCGTGTTCTCCGACATGTGGGTGCCCATCCTGGCCGTAGGCCAGTGGCACTACCTCGCCGCCATTGTGGTGGCCGGCGCGGTGGCCTTCGCAAACGCTCTGTCAACCGCGCAACTTGCCGCGCGGTACCCGGTGGCGGGCGGCGCTTACGCCTATGGCAGGGCAGAACTCGGAGCGTTGTCGGGGCACATTGCGGGCGCCGCGTTCGTCCTCGGCAAGACTGTCTCCGTCGCCGTGGGCGCGACGGTGCTGGGCGCGTACGTTCTTCCCGGCCATGCTTCGATGGTCGCGACAGCGGCGGTGATCCTGGCCTGGGCGCTCAACGCGCGCGGCATCACGCGGACCGCGGCCGGAGCCACTGCGATCGCCGTGATCGTGCTCGCGGCGCTTGCGGCACTGGTGGTTGCGGCGTTCGCCACGGAGAAGAGCGCTACTGACGCCGTTGCGTCGTTTGTGCTCGCGGACCCCATCCCGGCAGCCGGCGGACCGCCCTTCCTCGTGGCAGTCGCAGCAGCGTTCTTCGCCTTCGCCGGCTACGCGCGCATCGCCACCCTTGGCGAGGAGGTGCGCGATCCTGCGCGCGCTATCCCGCGAGCCATGGTTGCTGCGCTGTCGATCGTGATCGTCGTCTACCTCGCTGTCGCGCTCGCGCTTGCGCGCGTCACGCCGCGTATCGCCGTGGAGGGGGACACGGTCATGGTGCCTGACGGGTTCGCGGACGCGCCCTTGGAGTATCTGGCCGATGCCGCGGGCTTGCCCGTATGGATCGTCACTGTGGCCGCCACGCTCAGCGTGGGTGGGGCCATGCTCGCGGTGATGGCCGGTACGGGACGCACAGCGATGGCAATGGCGCGGGAGGGCGATCTTCCGCGCGCCCTTGCTCACCAGGGCACCAGCGGCGCTCCGTGGAAGGCAGAAGGCCTGATCGCGCTCGCTGCCATCGCGCTGGTGTGGACCGAGGGCGCCTCGCTGGTGTTGGTCTCCGCCGCCAGCGTCCTGACGTATTACGCGGTCGCGAACCTCGCTGCGATCGTGCAGCGCCGGGCCGGACGCACCGCGAGCCTCCGTATTCCCGTGGCCGTCTCCGCAGCGGGGCTGGCGGCCTCTGCTGTCCTCGCCATCGTCGCTGTGCAAGGGGCGTCTGCCGCCTGGTGGCCCACGGTGGTGCTGCTCGCCGTTGTCATCGGGTGGCCCGTGACGGCTGCGGCAGTTCGCCGGCGCCGTTGAGCCCTGGACCGCGGAATGGCGAGCTGACCGGCAGCGTTGTCGACCAAGGAGCGAGCAGGCACCCGGCCAGCCCGCGGGACGTTGGGAGTAAAGCCATGAAGGCAGTGTGGAACGGCGCCGTGATCGCGCAGTCCGACCAGACGGTGGTCGTTGAAGGCAATCACTACTTCCCCTTGGACTCGGTCAATACCGACTACCTGAGCGACTCCGACATGGTCTCGAAGTGCCCGTGGAAGGGCGAGGCCAGCTACTGGTCCATCACGGTTGACGGCGAGACGAACCCCGACGCCGTGTGGATCTACCGGGACCCCAAGCCGCGCGCGGACATGATCCGCGACCACGTCGCCTTCTGGCGTGGCGTCGACGTCGTCGAGGACTAACCCCACACGCCTGCCAGCGCGTACGCCCCCGCGGCGCACGCAAGGCCGAGCGCAAACGTGATGGAGAGGTAGACCGCCGCCGCGCGGCGCCTGTTCTCATTCCACAGCACGACCGCGTCGACGGCGAGCGAAGAGAACGTGGACAACCCGCCACCGAGACCCGCTCCCAGCACGATCATCCACCCAGGGTGGAGATCGTCGACGGCGGCCAACGCTCCCACGAGCGCGGCGGCCACCGCATTCGCGATGACCGTGTGCCACGGAAAGTCCATGGAGTAGTCGATCTTGCCCAAAAGGTAGCGACCGACCGCGCCCAGTCCACAGCCCACGACGGCGCCCACAAACAAAGCCGTACTCACCGGGTAGCCTCCCTGGCATCGGCCCTCCGCACGGCCCAGCGCCAACCCACGGCCGCAGCGAAGACGGAAGCTGCCATCGTGCCGGCTAGGACGCCAGCACCCACGGCGAGGCCGGCCTCAGCGCTCCACGCAAGAGCGGCGATCGAGGAAAAGGTCGTGAAGCCGCCGAGGAGTCCCGGGCCTACCAGGGGAAGCCACCAGGCACGTCCCTCCACCATGCTCCAGCCGGTGACCGCGCCAAGTGCGGCGGAGCCGACGACGTTGATCACCACGAGGTCAAGGGGCACAGCGCCGGCGCTTGGAATCGCCGCGTCAAGGCCGATGCGCACCGCGCCTCCAAGCATGCCGCCGAGGAAGACGAGAAAGACGGCCGGCATGGGCTAGCGGGCTGCGAGCCAGGCGTCCGCGGCTTGGAGTTCGGTCTCAAGCCCCTCGATGACGTTCTTGAGAAGCGACTTCTCGATCATGGCGCCAAACAACGGCACGCGCACTGTGACCGTGCCATCCACGACAAAGTCGGTGCCGTTGCCTTCCGGGGTGAGGAGCAGTCGGCCCGACGCATGCCCCGGAGCCCCGACAATTTCGACGGAGAACGTGCCCTGGCGTTCGGTCCCGCGCGGCGCGGACCACACCTCGCTGTACCGCACGGTGAGATCGGAGCCTATGAATCCGCGGAACTCTTGCGGAATCGAGGACGACGGCACTACCCGGCGGATGGCGACGGTGAAGCCCTCATCAATGGAGCCGGAGAACACGGCGTCGGAGGCGTCGGCACCAGAGGTCTCCGCACGCTTCACCGCGAACTCCTTGTCCGCGAGCATCGCGAACACGTCCTCCACGGGCGCATCGAAGTGGTGCTCGTGCGTGAAATGCATCTGTGTCCCCTCTCGCCGTGCCACCAGGCTACCGCCCGCGCGCGTGCACCCTAGGCTAGAGGCGTGGCAACCCTGAGAGAGACCGCTGAGAAGTACGGGACGTTGACTGATGCTGAGGCCGAATGGCTGGCCCTGCTCACGTCCGACTGGCAGATCATCGCCGACCTGTCCTTCGCCGACCTCGTGTTGTGGCGCGCAGTCGACGATGGCTTTGTCGCGATCGCTCAGTGCCGGCCGTCGACGGGCCCCACCGTCCATCAGGACGATGTCGTGGGCACCATGGCAGCGGCCGGGCGCATTGCGCACCTGCAGCGCGCCCTCGATGAGGGCGGCATTACTGCCTCACGCGAGCCTCGCTGGGACGAGACGTACGCGGTGCGCGAGGACGCTCTGCCGGTGATGATGGAAGGGCGTGCGATCGCGGTCCTCACCCGTGAGGTGTCGCAGGCGGTCTCGCGGTCATCGAGCCGCCTCGAACTCAACTACAAGGGGGCCGCGGACGACCTCTTGCACATGATCACGCGGGGCGAGTTCCCGGTGGCCACCTCCGTGACGGGGCCGCGCCGCGGCGCGCCGCGTGTCGGCGACGGCGTGCTGCGCCTGGACGCAGCGGGCCACGTGACCTACGCGAGCCCCAATGCGTTGTCGTGCTTCCACCGCCTAGGCGTGACAGGGTCGTTGATGAACCGCTCGCTGCCACGGGTGACGAGTGAGATTGTGCATGACCAGGGACACATCGATGAGACCCTCGCGATGGTGGTGATGGGGCGAGCTGCCTGGCGCACTGACCTAGAAGCCAACGGTGCGGCATTGTCGCTGCGCGCCATCCCCGTCACCGACCACGGAGAGCGCACCGGCGCAGTCCTCCTGTGCCGGGACGTGTCCGACCTACGGCGTCGTGAGCGTGAACTCATCACCAAGGACGCGACCATTCGCGAGATTCACCACCGCGTGAAGAACAATCTTCAGACGGTGGCAGCGCTGTTGCGCATGCAGTCGCGGCGAGTCGAGGCGCCGGAGGCGAAGGAGGCGCTCGCGGAGGCCATGCGGAGGGTCTCGACGATCGCGCTCGTTCACGAGACGTTGTCCGGCACGCTCGACGAGCTGGTGAACTTTGACGACCTGGCCGCGCGCTCGATGCGCATGGCCGCGGAGATTGCTTCGCCGAACGTCCAGGTGAAGATTGTGCGCGAGGGGGACTTTGGCCTGATCCCCGCGCAGTATTCGTCTTCCCTTGCACTCGTGATCACCGAGCTGGTGACGAACGCGGTCGAGCATGGGTTCGAGGGACGGGATCTTGGCACCATCACGGTCACGGCCACACGCACGAACGCCCACCTCGCCGTGACGATCGCCGACGACGGGGTGGGCCTCAGTGCGGAACCGTCCGGTTTGGGCTCATCGATTGTGCGCACGCTGGTCGAGAACGAGCTCAGCGGTCACATTACGTGGAGCAACACGGACGAGGGCTCGGTGGTGAGCCTCGAAGTCCAGGTGGGGGAGTAGCGCCTCTGGGTGCTAAGGGGAGAGGCGGCTGCGAGCGTTACTTGGCTGCGCGGCGGGCGCGGGCGGCGCGGCGCTTAAGCGAGCGGCGCTCGTCCTCAGACAGACCGCCCCACACGCCGGAGTCCTGGTTGTGCTCCATGGCCCACTTCAGGCACACTTCACGCACCTGGCAGGTGCCGCAGACGGCCTTGGCCTTTTCGATCTGCACGAGGGCGGGGCCAGTGTTGCCGACCGGGAAGAAGAGCTCGGGGTCGTCGACGTCCAGGCAAGCCGCGTTGTTACGCCAATCCATGGGATCCTCCAGTGGGGGTGGGGAGGCGCGGCAGATCCCAGTTCAAGGGTGAATGAGTGGGGACTTAAGCCGCGGCCATCGCGAATGTCACTGTTTCAAGGTTCTCATTGTTAACAACAGATGACAAGAGGTCCCGTGTGTGTGATGGCTCACATTTCTGGGGCGGTACTTTGGATGACATGAACAATGATCTCACGCCCCGCCAGCGTGTGGTGCGCCCCATTGGTGTCGCAGTCGTGGGCATCGAGGCGCTCGCTTTGGCTGTTTTTGCAGGGGCAACGGTGGTCGAGACGATCACCGGTGATGGCTCCGGGTTTGGCATCGCGGTCGCCGGAATGCTGGGTGTCTTCGCCGTGGCTTTGGGGTTCGCCGCGCGGGCATTGTACGGGGGTCAGCGGTGGGGCCGGTCGTACGCGATCATGTGGCAAGTGCTGCAGGTTGCCTCAGCGGTGCTGATGTTCAGCGCCTCTCCCGTGGTCGCGGTGTGCGCCATTGTCGCGGGAGTCGTGGCCGGTGCTGCGGTGGTCATGGACGCGATCGAGGAGATGCCCGACGACGTCCACGCCTAACTGGGCCGCGCACGCATTCCCGTCGTCAATCATGACGATTCTGCCCGCAGGCGCGGCATCGTCGACAAGCCCGCCCGTGGCTCCCCTGGCCACCATGCGCACGTCCCGCGACCGTGGCTCCGTCAGGATGACCAGGCCCGAGTGCGGTGCCAGGGCCGCGACGTCCACCGTCGTGGCGCCGGTGCCGATGGAGTTCGCGATCGCTTGACGTAGCGGGCCGTCCGGACCCACCAGTGTCGCTGTGGTGGGTCGGTCTCGCTCGCGGGGGCGGTCCCCGCCTATGGCCCACACGCCGGTCGCAACGGTCGCGGGCAGGTCGGTCACGAGGTCGCGTCCACGGCATTCAATGCTGGCCGGTGCACTCGCGAGTTGGGCCGTCCCCGCGCCGCTGGCGTCGGTCACCCACGCGCGCCCGGGACGCGGGCCGCCTCCCGGCGTGCTGAGGCCCCCGCGCGGCACGCCCCACAGGGCACCCTGTTGCGGGTCGGTTCCTTCAAGGACTGCCACCACCGCAGCGCGTGGGTGAAGCCGGGAAGGGAGGCTGGGCGTGCCCGCGATTGCTGTGGGCAAGCCCAGGGACAGGCGGTCCATGAGTGCCTCGTGTGCCTGGCCGTCGTCCACATGCGACAGCCGTGGCAGCGCTGCGTCCGCACGGTCGATGAGTAGCAGTACCTCGGGTCGCGAAGCAGCAAGCGCGAGGGTGCGAGCGGCAAGGCGGGGATGTGCGGGAAGCCAGACGGGGACGCGTCCGGCCACGTGGGATTGCTGCGCGATGGCCCTTAGTGCGCTGGTGCGGCCCGTGCGCGCGGCGCCCACGATCACGAGCGCGCCGTCTTCTGGAGTCCAGGTGACGTGGTCCTGAACCCGCCGAGCGGGATCATCTCGCAGGGCGATCACGATGCGCTCCCCGTCGGGCTGAATCCTCACCTGGGAAGGGAGGGGTGGTTGCCACAGCGGGGTCGCCGGCTCGTGGGTCTGCCACCGAGCGGCCACCGCCGCCGGCAACGACTGGCCGGGGGAACCGTGGTCGTCGCACCGGCGGATGCGCGCCGCCGCGCTCGCGAGCGGCGCGGCGGTCTGGAACGTGGTCTCGCCTTCTGGCCCGGACAGGATGGCCCGACCGGGGGAGTTTCTGGGGAGGCTGCCGGCGGCTGAGGAGCCGATGAGGTCGCGCGACTCGGTCTCCGAGGCGACCCTGAGCGCGATGGTGGAGCCGATGTTTGCACGTACCTCAGGCGTGACGGCACCCGAGGGCCGCTGGGTCGCCAGGACGAGGTGGAGCCCGAGCGACCGGCCCTGTGCGGCGATGCGCGCGAGCTCGGGGACAAACGTGCGCATCCGCAGCGTGATCTCTTGGTACTCGTCGATCACGACCAGCAGGCGCGCGGGCGCGCCACCCGCGCGTTCCCAGTCCGCCAACGACGAGTGCCCGTGGGCGGCGAGGGTGTGCTTACGCGACGCGACTTCTTGCGCCAGCCCTGCGAGCGCCCGGCGGGCCTGCTCCTCGTCCAGGTCAGTCACAGTCGCGGCGACGTGGGGAAGGTGCAGGCATGTGCGCAGGCCCGCACCGCCCTTGAAATCCATGAGCGCGAGGTGAAGGTCCGCGGGGGCGTGGGCGTGTGCCAGGCCTGCCACGAGGGTCTCCAGGAGGACAGACTTCCCGGAGCCGGTGGTGCCCGCGACCAGGAGGTGCGGGCCATGGTGGTCGAGGTCAATCACGACGGGACCCGTGGCGGATTGGCCGAGCGCCACCTGCATGCTGCGCGGCGAGCCGGCGGCGTGGGCGGCAGGATCGAGCGCGGCACCCGCTACCTGCGCCCACCTCACTTCGCTGGGGAGTTCGTCGCGGCCGCGTTCGCCCGCAGCCCGGCGCGCGGCGGCATCGGCCCTGTCCTCATTCACCATGAGTGGGGGAGTGTCCACTGCCCCGTGGGGCCCAGCTTCACGGCAACCCGTGGCGGTCACGTCCACGACCGTCGTACACCACGACGGTGCGGTCTCGCCTGGTCGCAAAACTACGACATCCTCCGCAGCCGTGTCTGGCAGCCATCTCATCCACGGCTCGTTCCACCCGGGCAGCCGCGAGCCACGGTCCAGCATCACCGCCCTCGCATAGCCGGCGGCGGCCTCCCGAGGTCCGCGGATGGCCAGTGGCCCCGAGGGAAGCGCAGGTACGTCTTCGCCGGGCCGTGCCGCTCGGGCGCGCTGCACGAGCCTTGTCAGCATCATCGCGGCGGGCAGGGCGAGGCCAATCAGTGCCAGGTACCACCGCCCGGTGATGACGGCAATCACCGCTCCGCTCGCGAGCCCGCCCACGAGGGCCGGCCAGGGAACAGCCATTCGCCTGCTGTGGTCGACGGGTTCCTCGCTGGGTGCGCCGCTGACGGCGAGCCACGAGTTTCCTAGGCGCACCGCGCCGTTCTGGGGCCACCGCCTGACCTTGCGCACGCGCGTACCGATCCCGTTCGTCGAGCCCAGATCCGTGAGGCGGGGCGGCACGCCAGGCTCAAGCCGCGCGTGGAGGCGCGACACCGTAGGGTCCGCGACTCGCAACGTTGCCTCTGCCCCCGAGCCCACGGTGACGGGAGCGTGGAGCGAGGCTATGGCACCGGCATCGGCCCCCCGCACCACCTCGACGCGCGCGCCTAGCGGGGTGGCGGTGAGCGGCCCGGGCCGCAATGTGAGCGCGGCCCCTTCGAGGACAGGGGGCACACCCGTGGGGTGATCATCCGTGAGCGCCACGTCCCCGCACCACAGCCGCGCCACGCTCCAGGCGGCGCAGAGTTCGGCGATCGGAGTGCCGGGCTCAACCTCCCAGTCGTGGCCGTGTGGATCGGTGACGCGCATGCGACCGATGGTGACGCCGCGCGACCGGCCCCCGCGCCCCGCACCCCAAATCTGGGGATAACTGTTAGGGCGCGCTCGCGCTGTGACCCGCAGGCACCGGCGCGACCGTGCCGTCTTGGGTGACGACCCCCGCGTACCAGGTGTAATTGCGGTTCATGAGGCTGTGAGGGATCCCCTGAAGCGTGTATGCGGAATGCGTGACCTGGGAGTCGACGACCGCAGTCGGTGTCTGTGTCCACGGCACCGAGTCTCCTTGCCGCGTCAGCACCAGCGGCGCTTGACCAAAGGAGTCGGCGACCTGCGCCAGCTCCTCCGCGGTGGGGTCGCCAAGTTCGAGCACCACGGGCGCGTCACACATCACGCGCAGCGATCCAAAGTGGCTGCTCGTGCCGACCAACACGATGGGGCGCCCAGGCTCAATCGCACATAGCGACGTCAACTGATCGCGCGCCCCGATCATCTCGCGCGTCGTGACATTCACCGAGCCCTGCACCGGGTACTCTTCACCTGGGGTGAGCGAGAACCACGTCGTCAGCGGCAACACCAGCATGCCGACGCCAGCGACACGACGTGCGGCCGCGCGCCCACGGTCGGTGCGCACCAGCGCCGCGAGCGCCCATGCCGCGGCTGCCGCAGCGAGGATAAAGCCCGGCAAGGTGGCGGGTTCAAAGCGCCGGATCGCCCAGATTTGGTCGGGCACAATCGACGGGCGGAACAAGTACAAGAGACTGGGCGCAAGGACCGCACCAAGGAAAACGGCCCATGGCGCATCGCGGCGCACCATCCGCATGGTCGCCCAGCCCAACCCCAGGATTCCCAAAATGACGAGGGGCCACGTGAGGTAATAGGACAGCCAGGTGACGGTCGACTCCGCATACGTGCGGGTGCCCTCGAGCGGTAGCCCCTGCGCCCGCTGAAAACTCTCCACGACGCCGTTGGTGAACTCCTCCCGCGACGTTTCCGTGCCGCGGTGAACCGTGGTCCACAGGGGACGCGACGCGAAGACCGCCAAGACGGCGACGACGGCGCCGCCCATCGCGATGGCGCCCCTGCGACCGATCGCGTCTGACAGGCGCGCGAGCCACTGGCCGGGCCTGCCGGTCCACGTCGCCGCCCAGATGCCCCCCACGACCGCCAAACCGGTGTAGACAATGAGCAGCGCATGCGTCTCGTCAGCGAGGCGCTCGAGGTACTCGGTTGACCACAGTGCAACCGACAGGTACCCCACGGCAATGGTGACGAGTTGCCAGCCTATGTATGCGAAGGCGGCGCTGCGTCGCCACCGGTCGTCTGCCTTAACGCTCGCTAGGGCAATGCCCACACCAGCGAGTGCGCCAATGGCGTAGCTGGGGCCGTCGACACGCACCAGCATGGTCGCGCCCGTGGCGATCGAGCCCACGATGAGCAGGTTGGTGGAGCGTTCGACCACACCCCGCCACGCCCACAGAATGCCCGCAACCACGAGCAAGAGCGTGAGCGGCTCGGTGTAGGCGGGGCGCGACAGGCCGATGTGCGACACAGTGAGTGCGAGGGCGCCAGCGGGCGCGAGCGCGGCCATGGGGGACAGGAACTGACGGGCCAGCGCGTAGACGGCGAGGATGCCGACCGCGCCAAGAGCAACGTTGGCAGCGAGGACTCCGCTGTCACCTGCGATCCAGCCGCCCACCGCGATGGTCGCAGGGAGCATCTTCGCTCCCTGCGGCTGAACCACGTCGCCCTTGAGGTTCCATGCTTCCGAGGCGTCCGGAAGCATGGTCGAGCTGGCGTGGGCGGCCTCCACGGCCCCGGCGGCCGGAATGTCAGTGGTGCCGTGGTCGACCAGCCACAGGCCGGACAGGGTGAGAAAGCCGGGATCGCGCACTACGAGGAGGTATTCAGCGGCCATGGCCATATTCACGATTGCCCAGACGACAGTCCCGCCCACCGCGATCGCGCTCGCGACCGCGTCCCGGGGCGACAGCGTGCGTGGCGTGCATGCGCGCCACGCCGTCACAGTGAGCACCGCGGCGCCTGGCAGTACCGTCCACCAGTAATGCGCGCCGGCGGTGACCGCGAGTCCCGCCGCGAGCGCGAGCGACACCGTCATGAGGACGGCCCGCTCGGGCATGGACGCGAGGATGCGCGCGCGGCGGATGGCGGTGGCGCTGGGAGGCGTGTCCTCGAAGGTCACGTCAGTGGAGGTACTCACGCGCGCCACCCTACCGGCGGGCAGCCCGCGAGTTCCGTGAATGCGGGCGTGACGCACATTGCAAACTCAGGTCGCCCGGGTATCGTTGCCTCATGACTCGTATTGTCTTGGTCGAAGATGACCCGACCATTTCAGAACCCTTGACCCGCGCTTTGGGTCGCGAGGGCTACGACGTGGAGTGGCACGGGACCGGTATGGGGGGAGTCGGAGCGGCGGACGACGCCGATCTGGTCATCCTTGACCTGGGACTTCCCGACATCGACGGCGTCGATGTCGCCCGCCGCATCCGCGACAAGGGCCTTCAGGTGCCAATTCTGATGCTCACCGCTCGCGCGGATGAGGTAGATCTGGTGGTCGGGCTCGATGCCGGTGCGGATGACTATGTCACCAAGCCGTTCCGCCTCGCGGAGTTGTTGGCGCGCGTGCGTGCGCTCCTGCGCCGCCGGGTGGCGGGCGATTCCGCTGGCGAGCTGACCGTCGGAGGAGTGCGGGTAGATGTCGCCGCACACCGTGCCTTCCTTGATGACCGGGAACTGCAGCTGTCGAGCAAGGAGTTTGATCTGCTTCACCTGCTCGTTGCCAATGCGGGCTCGGTGGTGTCGCGCGACACCTTGATGCGCGACGTGTGGGAGGCGGAGTCCAGCGCTCCGTCCAAGACGCTCGACATGCACGTGTCGTGGTTGCGCCGCAAGCTCGGCGATGACGCCACCAAGCCGCGCTACATCACGACGGTGCGCGGCATGGGCTTCCGTTTCGAGAACGACGAGTAGGGGCGCCAGTGCGGCGCCGAGTCCTGCGCGCCACGGTCTCTGCACTTGCCGTGGCCGTGGTGCTCCTCGGTATCCCCTTGGGAATCGCCGCGGTGGAGCTGGTGCGCACTGACGCTCTCAGTGACCTTGACCTGCGCACCGCCACCGCCGCGCGTGCGCTTGAAGTGCGCTACCGCTCGGGCGAGAGCATCACGGAAGACGTCCTCGACTCGTACGTCTCCGATGCTGCCGGCGCCCCCGCCTATGTGTATGTGAGCCTGCCCGACGGCGAGGTGATGACGGCAGGCGAAGAGCCGCGTCCAGCGTTCTCTGACAGCCACGTCACGGACGACGGTCTTGTCGTCGTCATGTACGTGCCGTGGTGGGACGTGTTCTGGTCTGCGGCGAGATTCGTGTTCCTCGTGATGGGCGCAGGCCTGGTCGCGATTGCGGCGGGTGTGGCGATGGCCATCTGGCAGGCGAACCGGTTGACTGCCCCGTTGGTGTACCTCGCCGCGTCTGCCGAGCAGTTGGGCACTGGTCAGGTGCGCCCGCGTCTGGAGCGCTCCGGTATTGAGGAGATCGACCAGGTGGCGGACGAGCTGTCGCGGTCGGCGGACCGCATGGCGGCGCGGTTGGCGACGGAGCGCCAGTTTGCGGCCGATGCCTCGCATCAGTTGCGTACCCCGTTGACAGCGCTCACCATGCGCCTGGAAGAGATCTCGGCTCTGTCTGATCAGGAAGAGGTGCGCGAGGAGGCTGAGAAGTCGCTCGAGCAGGTGGAGCGCTTGGTGGGCGTGGTCGACGAGTTGCTGGGCCGCTCACGCCGCGCCTTGGGATCTGGCACCGAGCCAGTCGCGCTCGAAGAGATCTTCGAGCAGCAGCGCGAGGAGTGGTCGCAGGCCTTCCACGCTGCTGGCCGTCACCTGGTGCTTCACCCGACCGACGTATCCGTGTTCGCCACTCCTGGTGGACTCGCCCAGGTCCTTGCCACGTTGATCGAGAACTCGCTGCACCACGGCGCGGGCACAACGTCGGTGTCCGCGCGGGAGTCAGGCGACAACCACGCCACCGTCATCGAGGTGCGTGATGAGGGCGAGGGAGTTCCTGAGGAACTGGCACCGCGCATCTTTGAGCGCGAGGTGACGTCCGGCCGGGGTACTGGGTTGGGCCTCGCGCTCGCGCGTGACTTGGTGACGGCCGACGGGGGCAGGCTAGAGCTCGCTCACCGCGTACCTGCGGTTTTCGCGGTGTTCTTGCAGGGTGTGCCCTCGCTCGTTGACCTCGACACGGTCATCCCACACGGACGGAAGATCAGCCCTCGTCGTCGGCGCTGACGGCGGGGAGAGCGCGGCCCTCCGAGGTGAACACGAACAGGTCGTAGCCGATGTACCTGGTAATCGTGCCCAGTCCGATGCCAATGACGGAAGCCACGTTGTCCGCAATAAGAGACTCGTATCCAAGTCCGTGGTGGCTGATCGCGACTGTCGCGGCCTCAAGCACAATGGCCACGCCGTTGATGATGGCGAATAGGAGGAGCTCTCGGGTGGGAGTGTGGCGCTGAGGGCCGCGAAAGGTCCAGCCGCGGTGCGCCCACCAGGCAAAGAGAATCGACACGACGGTCGCGATGATCTTCGCTGTCACCACCCGGTCGTCGTCGCCAGCGATTTCTGCATCAGGCGCCAAGGGGCCCAGGCGCAGGAGGTTGAAGACGCCAAGGTTGACGACGATCCCTGCGAGGCCTACGGCACCAAAGCGCAGCAGTTCGCCGGCGCGCGCGCGCAGTCCTTGGAGCATCGTCACAAAAGGGAAGCCTAGTCGCCGGTAGGTTGTAGCCATGACTTCCCCCATCGTTGCCGTCGTCGGTGGCGGTCAGTTGGCGCGCATGATGGCTCCCGTGGCCACGAACCTGGGGCTCACGCTCCGGGTGCTCGTGGAATCCGACGCCGCCGCCGCTGCCGACCCCGCGCACCAGACCGTTGTTGGATTGCCGACTGATCCCGAGGCCATTGAGAAGTTGCTGGCGCACCCGCGCCCGGCTGTCCTGACGTGGGAACACGAGCACATTCCGGCTGAGGTTTTCGAGGCAGCGGAGGCGCTCGGCGTTCCCGCGCGGCCCGGTCATGACGCGCTGCGGTACGCACAGGACAAGATCGAGATGCGCCGCCGAATGGACGAGTTGGGGCTGCCTAACCCCGCGTGGGCCGTCGCGGAAACGGAAGCGCACGTCCAGGCTTTCCTCGATGCCCACGGTGGCGAAGCCATCCTCAAAACCGCTCGCGGCGGCTACGACGGCAAGGGCGTGATGGTGATTCGAGCATCGGCCGATGCCACCGCCTGGCTGGAAGCCGCCTCGCAAGGCGGCCCGCGCCTGCTGCTCGAGGAAAAGGTGCCCTTTACGCGCGAACTTGCCGTGCAGATCGCACGCCGCCCCAGCGGCGAGTCGCGTACGTGGGCCGTTGTCGAGTCCATTCAACGTGACGGAGTCTGCTCCGAAGTCACCGCGCCAGCGCCTGACCTCGACCCCACGCTTGCTCGCCAGGCGGAGGGCATTGCGCGCACCGTCGCGGACGAGCTGGGCGTGACGGGTGCGCTTGCGGTCGAGCTCTTCGAGGTCGACGGCGCCATCCTCATCAACGAGCTCGCGATGCGCCCGCACAACTCCGGTCACTGGACCATGGATGGTGCTGTGACTGGACAGTTTGAACAGCACCTCCGGGCGGTCCTGGACCTGCCTTTGGGTGACACCGCTCCGACCGCGCAGTGGACAGTCATGGCCAACGTGCTTGGGGGCGCGCGCGAGGACCTACAAGGGTCGCTCAGCGAGGTCGAGGACCCGGCCGCGAAGATTCACCTGTACGGCAAGGGCGTGCGTCCCGGGCGCAAGGTGGGACATGTGAACCTCTCCGGCGATGACCGCGCAGAGACCTATGACAGGGCCGTGGCCGCCGCAGCCGTGGTCAGGGATGGAGTGCAGTGATGAGCGAGAACATCAAGGTCGGAATCGTGATGGGGTCGGATTCCGACTGGCCCACCATGGAGGCAGCCGCGACGGCCCTTGGCGAGTTCGGTATTGCGTTTGAGAAGGACGTGGTGTCCGCGCACCGGATGCCGGAACAGATGATCGCGTACGGCCGTGAGGCGGAGGCGCGGGGCTTGCGCGTGATCATTGCCGGCGCCGGTGGTGCCGCGCACTTGCCTGGAATGCTTGCCTCGGTGACGACGCTGCCCGTCATTGGAGTGCCGGTGCCTCTCAAGCACCTCGACGGCATGGACTCACTGCTGTCGATTGTGCAGATGCCCGCGGGTGTCCCCGTCGCGACAGTTTCCATTGGCGGCGCGCGTAACGCCGGGCTTTTGGCTGCGCGAATTTTGGGGGCGGCGGACACGGAGCAGGGGGAGCACCTCCGCGCCGCGATGCGGACGTTCCAGGAAGACCTGCGGGACCAGGCGTATGCGAAGGGCGAGAACCTCCGCCGCCAGTAGCCGACTCCACCAGCCCGCACCCCCCGCGCCAAATGGCTCCATTTGGCTGTTTTAGCAAGCTATAACAGCGAAATGGAGCCATTTGGTGTGAAAGCGAGGCGGATCAGGGGCGCGTGGTAGCCGCCTGGCCGTCCCTCCACGTGAGATACCCGCCGTCGAGGTTGACGGCGTCATACCCGAGCTGGCGCAACAGGCGCGTGGCAGTGTGACCGCGCTGGCCAACCTGGCAGTGGACCACAACGCGCCGGTCGCGGGGCAGCTCCTGGTGCCGCGCGCGCAGGTCATTGAGGTCGATGTTCACGGTGTCGCCTCCGGTGAACACGGCACCGCGCCCGTGCTCCGCCGCCGTCCGCACGTCGACTACGAAGTCCGCTGCGGTGAGTTCGTGCCACTGAATCGACGGGGTGTCGCCCGTCGCGGCGTTCTCTGCGAGGTATCCCAGCATGTTGACGGGGTCCTTGGCGGAGCCGTACGCCGGCGCGTATGCCAGTTCGAGGTCAGCGAGCTCACTCGCGCGTAGCCCGCCACGAATCGCGGTCGCGATGATGTCGATGCGTTTGTCCGCTCCTGACTCGCCCACGGCTTGCGCGCCCAGAATGAGGTCCGTTGTGGGGTCCACGAGGAGCTTGAGAGCCAGGGCCGATGCTCCGGGGTAGTACCCGGCATGGTTGAGCGGGTGAGTGTGGAGGGCCCGGTACGGGCGGCCTTCCGTGCGCAAGCGCCGCTCCGTGCGGCCGGTGACGGCCGCGGTGAGGCCAAAGACACCCACGACCGCGGTGCCGATCGACGCCACCGGTGAGACGTCGCGGCCGGTGATGGTGTCAGCAACGCGCCGCCCATGGCGGTTCGCGAGATTGGCGAGCGGAATGAGCACCGACGAGTCACCGAATGCGTCTGCCTTCGCAGCGGCGTCACCGACCGCGTAGATGTGCTCAGCGGAGGTGCGCATAGCTTCGTCGACGGCAATGCCGCCGTTGGGCGCGATCGCGAGTCCCGCGTCGCGGGCAAGGTGAGTGTCCGGCGTGACGCCTATAGCTGCGATGACGAGGTCTGCGGCGACGCGCTGAGTGCCGTTGGGGCCGGTGATGACCACGGCATCGTCCGCAATCTCGCTGGCCCTTGAACCGGTCGTGACGTGGATCCCGTTGCTGGTGAGTCGTTCCTCAATGCGAATCGCCAGTTCCGGGTCCAGTGCGGTCAGCACCTGGTCTGCCATTTCGACGACCGTCACCTTGAGCCCGCGCAGGGCCAGGTTCTCCGCGACCTCGAGCCCCACAAAGCCTGCGCCGATGACGACTGCGCTCGCCGCGCCATCCATGCGCGCCACCATGCGGTCCACGTCGGCGACGTCGCGCAACGTGAGCGCACGCTCCGCGCCGGGGATGGGTGGGACCACTGGCCGAGCTCCGGGAGCAAGAATGAGTGAGTCGAATGACTCGATCATGAGTCCGTGCTCCCGGGAGTCAATGGTGACGGTTTTTGCTTGCGGGTCGATCGACGTGGCGCGCGAGCGCGTCCGTACGTCGAGATTGAAGCGCGCGCGGAGGGACTCGGGGGTCTGCAGCAACAGGTCCTCCCGATCCTCGATGACGCCGCCTGCGTAGTAGGGCAGCCCGCAGTTCGCAAAGGACACGTGCTCGCCTGCCTCGAGGACGACGATGTGGGCGTCCTCGTCGAGGCGGCGTAGGCGCGTGGCGGCGGACATGCCCGCAGCAACCGCACCAATGATGACGACCTTGTGGGCCATGAATTCCTCCTTGGGGTTGCCATCACGATACCCCGGGGGGTATTCTCGTCGCAACATTGCACAACTGGAGGAGTCTTCTCATGTGTTCACCAATCACCTGTCGTCAGTGCGGCAAGACCACGTGGAGCGGCTGCGGCCAGCACGTCGACGCCGTGAAGGCGCGGGTGCCCGCAGGGCAGTGGTGTGAAGGGCACGATTCGCCTTCGGGTCGATCGTTCTTCCCGTGGCTGCGCGGTAAGTGACATGGCTGCCGATGCCGAAGTTCAGCGCGCGGCGCTCAACCGCCTGAAGCGGGCGCGCGGGCAGCTCGATGCAGTGATCCGCATGGTTGAGGAGGGGAGGGAGTGCGAACCGACGGTCACCCAGCTCGCAGCCGTGTCGAAGGCGCTCGACCGAGCGGGCTTCATGATCATTTCCGCTTCCGTGCGTGAGTGCCTGAGTTCCGCCGATGAGGAGGGCCGTGAAGCGGACCTTGAGCGTCTGGAGAAGGTGTTCCTGTCGCTTGCGTAGGGCTCAGCTGCCACGCCCGCCCGCTTTTCGCAACATTGGTATTGCGAAAAGCGCGGCGGTGCGGCTACTCTCGCGGTGAGCGGCTCGCATCACGCGGCCGCCTGGAGGTCAGGAGCCCGCCATGCCGATCCCGGTGTCGACGCTGACTCACGTGGCTGCGCTTGCATCAGCGGTGCCCCAACTGACGGTGTCCCTTGACACTCACGGCGGCACCACCGTGATTGTGGGTGATTTTCCCGAGGCTTCGATGTGTGCACACGCGTTCCGCAATGTGGCCTCGCAGTGGCCGGCTCACGGAGAGCACCAGCCGTGCGTCGACGAGATCCACTTCGACGGGGGTGTGGCGCGTGGCCCGTTGCTCGCCACCGGGCCCGTGCGGTGGTTCGTCACCGATCTGCCTGCCCAACGCGCCGTTCACGCGCTGCGTCGAGTGCGCCCGCGTTCGCAGGGGGCCGATGTCGCGGTCAGGTTCGACGCTTTGCTAGCCGTTTCCGTGGTGCGCCTCGAGTCGGCCGAGCTGAGTGAGGAAGCGCTCGATGAACTCGCCACTGCCGCGTACGCGGCGTGTGCGGTCGACCACCTCATGCAGGCCGTCGCCGACGTCTCTTAGCCAGCCCGAGCATCGGCCAGCACCACTCGCTTCCCCGCCAAGTGGCTCCATTTCGCTGTTATAGCCTGCTATAACAGCGAAATGGAGCCACTTGACGAAAGAGGGGCTAGCTGTCGGCGGCTTCCTTGAACGCTCGCCGCGGCTCGTGGATGCGGCCCAGCGACACCAGGTCACGCCGGAAGAACAGCGCAGTCGTCCAGTCCACCACCACGCGAGCCTTGCGGTTAAACGAGGGGATCTGCGCCATGTGATAGGTCCGGTGCATGAACCACGCGGGCCAGCCGCGCAACTTGACGCCCATGATCTGCGCCACGCCCTTGTTGAGACCCAGCGACGCCACGGTGCCCAGGTGCTGATGCTTGTATTCCTTCACGGGGCGGCCGTGAATGTGCGCCGCCATGTTGGCTCCAAGTAGCTTGGCTTGGCGCACCGCGTGCTGGGCCGACGGGGCACACCACGCGCCCTCGCCCTTCGCGAGGTCCGGGATTTGCGCGCAGTCACCCGCGGCCCACGCGCCGGGAACCACATCGCCGTCCTCAGTGGCCACCTGCAGGGTCGGCAGGGCGTTCACGTGGCCGCGCGGGCCAGTGGGGAGGTCGGACTCGCCAATGACGGGGTTGGGCTTGACGCCGGCGGTCCACACGACCGTGTCCGCGTCGAACTTCTGGCCGTCGGACAGTTCAATGCGGCCGTCGACGCAGCTCTCCAGGCGCGTGGCCAGGTAGATCTCCATGCCCCGCTTGCGCAGTACCTCGAGCGTGTAGCCGCCCATCTCCTCGCCCATCTCCGGCAGGATCCGCGTGGCTGCCTCGATCATGACAAAGCGCAGGTCCGCAGGACGTAGCTCCGGGTAGTGGCGCAGCGCGGCGCGGGCCATGTCCTCGGTCTCCGCGAACGCCTCGATCCCGGCGAACCCGCCGCCCACGAACACGAAGGTCAGCAACCTGCGCCGCAGGTGCGGGTCTTCGGTGCTCGCGGCGCGCGCGATGCGGCCCAGCACCATGTTGCGCAAGTTGATGGCCTCTTCCACCCATTTGAATCCAAAGCCCATCTCAGCCAGGCCCGGGATGGGGAGGGTGCGAGGGATGGCGCCGAGCGCGATGACGACCTCGTCGTACTCAAGGTCCTGATCGCCGCCAAAGTCGGTCTCGACCCGCACCCGCTTGTCCTCGTGGGCGATGCTTGTAACTTTGCCCTGCACCACTCGGATGCCTTTGAGTTCCTTGCGCAACGGCACCACGACGTGGCGCGGCTCGATGGAGCCGGCGGCGGCCTCCGGAAGGAAGGGCTGGTAGGTCATGTATGCGCGGCGGTCCACGACAGTGATGTCGACGTGGTTGCCCGCCTTCTTGCGCAGGGACAGGGCCGTGTACAGGCCAACGTAGCCTCCGCCGAGGATCAGGACGCGGGTGGTGCTCATGGGAACCTCCTGGGCTCACAACAGTGACGTGCGCTTACCAGGGCAACCACGGAGGCGGCCACTCTGTTCCGTCGCACAATGGGTGGGGAGAGTAGGGGACGCGCCGATGCGCGGGCGATGTTCAGCTGCCGGTGCAGTTGGACTCGACCTCGCGGAGAAGTTGAGGGGACGCGGCGCGCCGCTGGGGGCGCGCTCCTCCTCCACTGGGTTGCAGTCTAGCGGCGGTGGCAGCGATATCCCAGGGTCAAGGAGTACGACGAAGGCCCCGGGCATCTGCCATCTGCCCGGGGCCTTCGTCGTGTGTGGCTGTTAGTGGTCGCCCACCATGGTGGTCACGTCGAGCAGCTGGTCGAGCTGCTCCTCCGAGATCTCACCGCGCTCAACGAAGCCGAGGTCGATCGTGGCTTCGCGCACGGTGAGGCCCTCTTTCACGGAGTGCTTCGCGATCTTCGCGGCGTTCTCGTAGCCGATCACGCGGTTGAGCGGCGTCACGATGGACGGCGACGCCTCGGCGAGGCGACGTGCCCGCTCCACATTGGCGGTGATGCCGTCGATGGTGCGTTCGGCGAGCACCTGCGAGGCGTTGCCGAGCAGACGCATGGACTCGAGTACGCCGAGCGCCATCACGGGGATCTGGACGTTGAGTTCGAACGCGCCGGACGCTCCCGCCCACGCGACCGTGGCGTCGTTGCCGATGACGCGCGCGCACACCATCAGGGTCGCCTCCGGGATCACCGGGTTGACCTTGCCGGGCATGATCGAGGAACCGGGCTGGAGGTCGGGCAGGGCGATCTCGCCCAGGCCAGTGTTGGGGCCGGACCCCATCCAGCGCAGGTCGTTGCAGATTTTGGTGAGCGAGACGGCGATGGTCTTCAGCGCGCCGGAGACCTCGACCAGGCCGTCGCGTGCCGACTGCGCCTCGAAGTGGTTGCGGGCCTCGGTGATCGGTAGGCCCGTGTCCTCGGCGAGCAGAGCGATCACGCGCTGGGGAAAGCCAGCGGGGGTGTTGATGCCGGTGCCGACGGCGGTGCCACCTTGAGGAACCTCGGCGACTCGCGGCAACGCGGCCTCGAGGCGCTCAATGCCGTAGCGGATGGCAGCGGCGTACCCGCCAAACTCCTGACCAAGGGTGACGGGCGTCGCATCCATGAGGTGGGTGCGGCCGGACTTGTAGACCTCGGAGAACTCGGATGCCTTTGCCTCAAGCGACTGGGCGAGGCGGTCGAGTTGCGGCAGGAGGTCGTTCACCAGCTGTGAGGTCGCGGCGACGTGGACCGATGTGGGGAACACATCGTTGGATGACTGGGAGCAGTTGACGTGGTCATTGGGGTGCACGTCCGACCCCAATTTTTGCGTCGCGAGGGTGGCGATGACCTCGTTGGTGTTCATGTTGGAACTCGTGCCCGAGCCCGTCTGGAACACGTCAACGGGGAAGTGATCATCGTGCTCGCCGGCTGCAACCTCGTCTGCCGCGGCGACAATGGCCTCGGCGATGGCGGGGTCGAGCACGCCGAGCTCGGCGTTGGCGCGCGCCGCAGCCTTCTTTACGCGTGCAAGGGCCTCGATGTGCCGGCGCTCCAGCGTGGTGCCGGAGATGGGGAAATTTTCGACTGCGCGCTGGGTCTGTGCGCGGTAGAGGGCGTGCGCGGGTACGCGGACCTCGCCCATGGTGTCGTGTTCAATGCGGAATTCGGATGCCTCGTTGCTAGCCATGGGTCACATTCTGACACCTCGGTGGCGCACCGCCGCACGTCCCCCCCGCAACTCAAATGGAGCCATGTGGTTGTTATAGAACCGCTAGACAGCGAAATGGTTCCAATTGGCGGGGAAGGCCAGGCGGGGAAGGCTGGGCGGGACGGTGGAGCGGGGCGAGGATCAGGCCGTGGCGAGCTCCGCCGTCGTAGGCGGGTTGGCGCCGGCGCGCGAGACCGTGATCGCCGCGATGCGGATGCACCGCTCGAGCACCCGGGTGAGCGTGTCAGCGTCGATTGCGCGCAGCTGCTGGCGACGATCCGCGCCAAGCAGTTCCTCGGTCCATAGCCCGTCGATGAGCCCCGACATGAAGGAGTCGCCGGCGCCGACCGTGTCCGCGACGGTGACGGGGAGTGCGGCCACGTCGATGCGGCCTGCTGGAGCAAGGGCGGTGGCTCCCTCGCCGCCACGCGTGACCACCACGAGCGCAGGTCCGTGCTCAAGCCACCCGGCGGCCACATCCTCGACCGTCTCACCGTCGCGCGCGATCCACTCGAGGTCCTCGTCGGAGACCTTCACGACGTCGGCAAGGGCGACCATGGCCTCGATTGCCGCGCGGGCGTCCGCGGGGTCTCCCATCAGCGTGGGGCGGGCGTTCGGGTCGTACGTGACGGTCGCGTGCTCACGGTGAGCCTGCACGTGATCACGCACGGCACTCGCTCCTGGCGCGAGCACGGCGGCGACCGAACCGGTGTGCACCACCAGGGGATGGGCGGCAGTCACCTCAGGTGCGGGCAGCGCCCACTCCAGGTCAAAGACGTAGGTCGCGGCGCCGGTGGCGTCGAGCGTGGCGGTCGCCACCGAGGTGTGATCCGCGTCAAGCGAACCGGGGGCAAGCCTCACGTGTGACGCTTCGAGGTGACGCGCGACATCCTGTCCGCGTGCGTCAACGGCGAGGTGAGTGAGGAGGCTCACGTCGCGGTCCAGGCGGCCCAGACCAATCGCGACGTTGGCGGGGGATCCGCCCGGGTGCTCGGCAGTGGTGCCATCGGCACGCACCACGACATCGACCAACGCTTCTCCAATGACGAGGGCCGTGCCACTCACTCGTCGTCCTCGTCGTCGGCGGGGATGATGCCCACCACACCGGCGTCTGCCTCTGGATCGAGCTCGTCGTCCGTGGCTGCGGTGATGCGGTCCTTCGCCCCATCCAGCAACTCTTGGCAGCGCGCGCCGAGCGCCTCGCCGCGCTCCCACAGCCCCAGCGACTCGTCGAGGGTCGCGGCGCCGGCCTCCAGTTTGGCGACGATCGCGACGAGCTCGTCGCGGGCCTCCTCATAGGACAGTTCCTTCACGTCTTCGTTGCTGTGTGGCATATGCCTCAACTTACCGCGTCATAGTTGGCGTGGTGAGCCCTCTCATGAGATGTTGACCGTCCCCTTGATTCACAACGGAGTGAACATGTTTAGTGAGAACTACTCCCGCCAGACCGCCTTGGCCAGCTTGAAGGACATGGACCAGAACCTGTCCGATCACGAGCTCGCCACCTTTGCGAAGTCTGACGAGGCGATGATCCGCGCGGCCGCCGCGGCCCACCCCAACACCCCTTTGACCACGCTGCTCAAGCTCGCGCGTGACGAGTCCGCGACGGTGCGCGCCGGCTTGGCTCGCAACCCTCGCCCGGATATGCCTGAGGACATCTACACCGACCTCGCGGGCGACAAGGTGCCTGAGGTCGTCTACGCGCTCATCGCGAACCCGCAGGTTCCTGACTCGTTGATCGCGAAGTTGGGGCGCAAGTTCAACAAGGAGTACTCGGGCGCCGCTCGCGACCGCCTCGCCTCTAAGGGCGGCGCGGCGAAGGTCCTGGGCAAGTTGGGTATCGCGTCTGGCTGAGTCTCTCACTCGGAGGGATGGGGCCGATGCTGCAGGAGCGGCATCGGCCCCGTTCTGTGTGAGGTGAATGGCGCGCCCGGTGAGGTGGGTCTCACTCGGCGCGGGCGGTGAAGTCCTGGTAAACGTCGGCTGACAGTCGTCTGACCTGTCACGTTTTCGGCATTATCGATTCTAGGAATGCGGTTGACTCCGGGTGGCTCGTGCCTTGCGCGGGTGTCCACACCAGCTACTTCCTGGAGTCTCTCGTGTCTTTCCTCCGTACCAATCGGCGGCCGCTTGCGGCGACCGCCCTTGCTTGCGTCGCGACGCTGGGTCTCGCGCCGTCGGCCGTCGCCGACGCCACACCGGCGCCTGACCCCACTGTCAGCGCTGCAGCGCCGACGCAGCCTTCGGTCTCGCCCAGCCCGTCCGCTGAGCCCTCCCCGTCGTCCGTCGGCGCGTCTGCGGTGCCGACTCCGGTGGCGTCCCCCGAGCCGTCCGTGACGCCCTCGGCCGAGGCCCCAGCCGAGGTATCGGCCCCCTCGCCGACCCCCACTCCTTCGCCCAGCATCGTGGCGCCGCTCGCCCGTGTGGCCGCGGAGGAGATCCCCGCAGAGGTCGCGCAGGCATGGCCGCTGGTGGTGTCGGAGATCATGGCTGACCACGATGGTGCTGACCTGTACGAGTACGTCGAGGTGACCAACGTGTCGGACGCGGAAGTCTCGCTGTCGGACGGGTCCGTTTCGCTCGCCTACGTCTGGGACGACTCGGACAGCCGCGACAACGACGTACCGCTGTCGCTCGTTGGTGACGTGACTATTGCCGCCGGGGCCACTGTGGTGCTGTGGAACATTGGCGTAGATGAGGTGGCGGAGGGGGCGCTCACCGACTTCCGTGCGTACTGGTCGCTGGGCGACGACATCCAGGTCGAACAGATGTACGGTCAGGGCGCGTTCCGCAACGGCGGCGACCGCGGCGTGCGCATCATCGGCGACGACGACGTCGAGATCGCGCGCTCGTATTACCGGGCGGATGACGTCGCGTCTCACCTCTCCGCTCACTACAGCACCCCTGGACAGGTGGGTGTGACGTCGCTGCCGGTGTGGGAGCAACAGGGCCAGCCCACCCCGGGAGCGGTCGAGTGGGACGCGTTCACCACCGTCCCGCAGCAGCCGGACCCCATTCAGCCCATCGTGGTCAGTCCTGAGGTTGCCGCCGAGTGGCCCGTCGTGATTTCCGAAGTTGTCGCCGACCACGCCGGCGCCGACCTCTACGAGTACATCGAGTTGACGAACCTCACGACCGAAGACATCGACTTCGCTGCGAGTGGGTACTCGCTCGCCTACGCCTACGGCGCGGGAAACAACCCCGACAGTGATGTCGCGATGTCCATCGATGCGGAGCTGGTGATTCCTGCCGGCCGTGCGGTGGTGCTGTGGAACCCTGCGACCGCGGACGTGACGCCGGAGACCCTAAGCGACTTCCGCGACTACTGGAGCGTCCCGGAGACCACCGTCGTCGTTCCCGTCACGGGCGTGGCCGCCATGGCGAACTCGGGGGATAGGGCGCTGCGCGTGCTCGACAATGCCGGTGAGGAACTGGTCCGCGCGCAGTACACCGGAGGCACCACGCTGTCGTCGGGCACCGCCGCGATGTACGGCGCGCCTACCCTTCGCGGTGAGGCCGTCCTGCCGGTGTTCGAGGCCAAGGCTGAGCCGACGCCAGGCGTCGTCGACGTGCGTGCGTTCGACGTGACCCTGGACCGCGTGACGGATCCAGATCTCGTGACCCCCATGCTCACGGTCACGGAACTGCTGCCCGACTCCACCAATGCCGGCGGCGCGGACGGCTTCGAGTTCATCGAGGTCTACAACGCCTCTGACGCCGCGCTCGCATGGGAAGACTTCACGCTGCGTTACTTGTACCCGAACTCAGACCTGTCCATCTCGAGTTCCACTCCGTGGGTGTCGCAGCCGCGTGCCGCGAGTGTCGAGCCAGGACAAACGATCGTGGTGTGGGTCAAGAACGGCGGAAACCAGGACCTGACGGCCGCGGACTTCAACGCCCACTTTGGCACGGACCTCGTCGCTGGCGTGAACCTGCTGGAGGCCCAGGTGGGCGGCATGGCCAACTCGTCGCCGCGTGGCATGGATGTCATGACGAACACGGAGGTGGTCATCAGCCGCGCCTTCTACAACATTGGCGCGGAGGACGACACTCAGGCCGACCAAGGAATTCAGTATGGAATCCCTGGTAACAACGGTGTTGCGCCGCTGTTGGGCTTGGCTCCCGCGTCTCCAGGCACGGTGACCTCAACACAAGTCAACGAGGGGCTCGCGCCCGCGGTGGCGCCCGGGACCCCGCCAGTGATCGACGTGCAGACGTTGCCGACCTTTACCCCTGGCATGGATACGACGTTCAAGGCGGTGATCACCGATGACGTGCTCGTGCGCACCGCGACGTTGACCGTCAGCAATGACGTTGATGCCGAGACCCTCGTCCTCAATATGGTGCCCGGTCAGGACGGGACCTACTCGACGGTGGTCGCTGGCGCGGACACCCTTGGCAAGGGCGAGTTCATCTATGAGTTCACCGCCTCGGACGGGTACACCACTGTGTCCTCGGTGCCCGCAGCAATGACCTCGACGGTCCAGAAAGACCCACTGCGACTCAACGTGAGCCACGGCGACTATCTGTCGGGAGAGCACGTGATCGCCGCCGCGACGGACTCCGCCGCGGACGACATCTCGTTGTTCATCGACGACACTGAGCTCGAAACGTACCCTGAGCTCGAGGCGGCACCCGTGTTCGCCTTCGAGGCGACGGCGACCGACGCGTACTTCCGCAACGGTGTCGTCATGGGCGACCAGGTCCTCACCGTGTTCGACGAGGGGTACTACGCCCGCGAAGTGACAGTCACGGCCGATCTTCCGCTGCAGGAAGTCAACCCAGGGGAAGAGTTCTCGGTACGCATCTACGCAGGTACCAAAGCCGCGCCCGAGATCGACCTCAACGAAAACAATGACAACTTCAACGTGCGCAACCTGCGCCTGGTGTTGCCAGACGGACGGACGTTGAGGCCCCTTGAGGCCATGGACCCCGAGTCCTGGATCTACATGGGTGACTCCGGCGGCGCCGTCGACTACCTCGAGGCCACCTTCCTCGCACCCGACGACGCCTTCGCGGCGCACGCCTTCGCCTGGGACACCACCGCGGAAGGCGACACCACCCATGTCGTGACCGCTCGCCACGGCGACGAGGAAACGATGGCGACCGTGCATGTCGACAACACGGCACCCACCGTCGCCCCCAACGTTGGGGAAGCTGAGGTTGTCCACGGTGACCGCGACCTGACCGCTGTTGTCACCGACGCGGGTGCCGGAGTAGATGAGGTCCATGTCACGCTGAACGGCCGGCGCATCTACTTCCCCCACGCCATCTCCTCACTGACGGGCAAGGCCGGAGATTACACGCTCGCGGTGACGGCCAGCGACCGCGCCGGCAACGAGATCACCAAGGAGGTCCCGTTCTCCATCGCGGATGAGCAGCCGAGCATTGATGCGCTCAGCCCAGCCGATGGTGCACTCGCGGACGCTGGCGAGGCCCTCTTGGAGGCGGAGGTGTCCGACCCCACGGGTGACCCCCTGGACGTGACGTTCGTCCGCGGCTCGCAGCTCACCGTAGGGGACGCAACGACCGTCTCCACGGGCGAGGCCACCACTGCGCTCGCGGTTGACCGTGCAGATGCGACCGAGATCACGGCGGCCCAGGTCGCCGCGATCGCTCACCTCGACGACGACGCGCTCGTCACCGCTTCTGACAGCAAGTTGCCGTACGTCCTGTTGACGACTGAGGTGGACGGAGAAGGCGAGGTGCGCGTGCGCTGGGACGGCACGGCCAACGCCAACGCCAAAGTGTTGCTCTACGTCCTCGACCCCGCTGCCAACGCGTGGGTGGAGATGGACCGACACGTGACATCGGCCCTCCCCACGGACAACGAGGCCTTTGGCCTCGAAGCCGTCGTGAACTCGGCGCGGTACGCCACGGACGGCCAGATCACGGCGCTCGTGCAACACTCCGAGGGCTATGCCGGCGACAACCTGTCGACCCGCGCATCTGCCGTCGAGCCCCACCATGTCGACGACACCCCGCGGTCTGAATACGACTTCACGCTCGCGTGGGAGTCGGACACGCAGTACTACAACCAGGACGGCGTGGGCGGCTACAGCGGGATCTACGATCGCCAGCTCTCGATGCACGAGTTCCTGCTGGAGCGTCGCAGCGCGCTCAACTTGCAGTACATGGCTCACAACGGTGACATCGTGAACACCTCCACCGACGAGGCTCAGTGGCTACGCGCGGACCCGGCGTACGCGATGCTGGACCAGGCAGGTCTGCCATACGGCGTCCTGGCTGGCAACCACGACGTGAACCAGGCCACGAACGACTACACCCAGTTCAGCACCTGGTTTGGGGCCTCGCGCTACGACTCCAACCCCTGGTGGGGCGGCGACCACCTCGACAACCGCGGTCACTACGACCTCATCACTGCGGGTGGAATCGACTTCCTGTTCCTCTACATGGGGTGGGCGCCAGGAACGGAGCAGATCGACTGGATGAACGACATCCTCGCGCAGTACCCCGAGCGAGTGGCGTTCATCCAGCTGCACGAGTTCATGCTCACCACCGGCGGGCTGGGGCCTATCCCGCAGCGCATCATGGACGAGGTCGTCGCGACCAACCCCAATGTGCGTGCGGTCACATCGGGTCACTATCACGACGCCTACACCCGTCAGGACTCGTTTGACGATGACGGTGATGGCGTCAACGACCGCACCGTGACGTCGATGCTGTTCGACTACCAGGGGCTTCCCAATGGTGGCGAGGGGTACATGCGCCTGCTGCACTTCGACAACCAGTCTCAGTCGGTGCGCATCCGTACCTACTCCGATTACCTGAAGGACTACGACGCGGACCACCCGACCCTGGAGCCCGAACACCAGGACTTCAGCCTCTCCTATGAGGTGCTTGGCATCGATGTGTCGACGAAGGAACTCGCGACGGACTCGTTCCGTGCTGATTCCCTCACGGACCAGGCGATTGCCTCCTCTGTGGGCGTGCCGTCTGGCACGACTGTGAGCGCGCGCTGGACCCCTGGCGACGGCGAGCACTCGTGGTTTGTGCGAGCCGAGGACGAGCACGGCGGGGTGGCCGTATCTGAGGTTCGTACCCTGACCGTGTCCGGAACGGATGCCGGCAATGGTGGCACCGATGGCGGCGGCACCGATGGTGGCGGCGGGACCGACGGTGGTACCGACAGCGGCGACGGCGGATCCGATGGGTCCGACAACGGCGGCGGTTCCACAGGTGAGGCCCCCACGCTGACGCTGTCCGTGCCGGAGGTCGCTGCGGGCGGCACCTTCACCGTCCGAGGCAACGGGTTCCAGGCCGGCGAGCAGATCACCTTCACGCTCTTCTCTGACCCTGTTCACCTTGGCACCATCACCGCGACGGCTGACGGGTCGCTTGACGCGACGCTGGCAATCCCGAGCACGGTGCCCGCAGGCCAGCACACTCTGGTCGCCGAGGGCGGCGCGTCAGGGCTCGAGGCCAGCGTGGCGTTGACGGTCACGGATGCTGCCACGGCTCCGGATGCCGAGGACGTTGACGGTGGCGCGGCGGGTTCGGGAGCGCAGGCCACCGGCGATCTGCCCACGACCGGCGCCACGCTGCCGTGGCAGTGGCTGCTCGCGGCTGCCATGGTCGCGGTTCTCACTGGCGCCATCATCATCACCCAGCGGAAGGCGCGAGTCCGCTCGGATCGCTAGCGCCCGCAATAACAGGGAGGTCCCCACCGGCCGCAGCCCGTGGGGACCTCTGTCGCGTGGAGCGGACTGAGAGCCACCGTTACGGCGAGGGACGCACCTGGGTGACGTCGGCATCGGCGCTGCCGGAGGCGAATCTGAGGTGCAGCGCCGTGCCAGGGGAGAGGGCCGATGCCGTGGTGACGACGGCTCCCGAGGCGTCACGAGCGATCGCATAGCCGCGGTCAAGGGTCCCCTGTGGGCTGAGCGCGCGCAGGCTCGCTGCGAGTTCGCGTGTCGCGGCGTCTGCCGTGGACAGGATGGACATGAGCGCGCGCCCAGACGCCTGGCGTGCACGAGCCAGGTGTTCGGCAAAGGGATCC
This sequence comes from Demequina globuliformis, assembly GCF_000975155.1. Classification (GTDB taxonomy): domain Bacteria; phylum Actinomycetota; class Actinomycetes; order Actinomycetales; family Demequinaceae; genus Demequina; species Demequina globuliformis. The sequence continues at coordinate 539,841 of NZ_BBRG01000001.1, read as the reverse complement.
AGCATGCGTGCCGGGTGAGCCAGGACGGGCCGCGACAAGAACTGCGCCAGTCCGTCGCTCTCGCGGGCAACGTGGTGGGCGACGGCGGCCGACGCGTCGCGGATCAGCTCGGCGATCAGCGTGCGCTCGACGTGGGCGTCGGGCACGATGCGCTTGCCAGCGTCCGTTGGGGTTGACGCGCGGTAGTCAGCGACGAGGTCCAACAGGGGAGCGTCCTTCTCGTGGCCGATCGCGCTGACGAGCGGTGTCCCGCAACGCGCCGCGGCACGCACTAGGGACTCATCGCTGAATGGCAGCAAGTCCTCGAACGATCCACCGCCGCGCGCGACCACAATCACGTCAACGTCCGGGTCTGCATCGAGCTCGGCAATGGCAGCGGTGGTTTCAGGCACGCACCGTGCACCCTGCACCGTGACGCGCCGCACGGTGAACTGCACCGCGGGCCAGCGCCGCTGCGCGTTCTCGATCACGTCGTGCTCGGCGTCGCCTTGATTCGCGCACACCAGACCGACGCGGCGGGGGACCAGGGGAAGGTCCCGCTTGCGGCCCGGGTCGAACAGGCCCTCTGCCGCGAGTGCTTCCTTGAGCGCCTCGACGCGGGCGAGGAGGTCGCCGAGGCCCACAGACTGCACTGCGTCGCCTGCCATCTGAAGGTCGCCGTTTTTCACCCACCAGGAGGGCTTGGCATGCACCACCACTCGCGCGCCGTCGACGAAGGGGGTGCCCAGCGCGTCGACTTCTGACGCCGGCAGGGTGACCTTGAGCGACATCTGCTCATCGGTGTCGCGCAGCGTGAGGAACACCATGTGCTTCCATCGCTTTGCGTTGAGGACCTGCCCCTCCACCCACACGGGCGGCATGCGCGCGATGAAGTCCCGGATCTTGGGGCTGAGATGGCGCACCGGCCACGGGCGTTCGGCGGACGTCTCGCCTGCCGTCTCCGGCAAGCTCACGGAGCGGGAAGGAACATCAGCGGACTCGGTCACGTTCCTAGGGTGCCAGACCAAAGTCCGACCTGAATGGAGTGAGTGTGATGGCACGTAGGATGGACGGCATGCCCGAATCCTCCTCCAAGCGTGTACTGCTCGCTGCGCCACGCGGCTACTGCGCCGGCGTCGATCGCGCGGTGATAGCCGTCGAGAAGGCGCTCGAGCTCCACGGCGCCCCCATCTACGTCCGCAAGGAAATCGTCCACAACAAGTATGTGGTGGAGACCCTGACGGAGCGCGGCGCAATCTTTGTGAATGAGACTGACGAGGTGCCTGAGGGCGCTCGCGTGGTGTTCTCTGCGCACGGCGTCTCGCCGGCCGTGCGCGACAGTGCCGAAAAGCGCAACTTGCTCACCATCGATGCGACCTGCCCGCTGGTCACCAAGGTCCACAAGGAAGCGGTGCGCTTCGCGAAGGCAGAGCAGACCATTTTGCTCATTGGCCACGACGGCCACGAAGAGGTCGAAGGCACCGCGGGCGAGGCCCCCGAGCACACGATCGTGGTGAACTCTCCAGAGGAGGCGGACACCGTCGAGGTCAAGGACCCCGACAACGTGGTGTGGCTGTCCCAGACCACGCTGTCCGTCGACGAGACGATGGAGACGGTGCGCCGCCTGCGTGAACGTTTCCCGAACCTGCAGGACCCGCCGAGCGACGACATTTGCTATGCGACGCAGAACCGTCAGGTCGCGGTCAAGAAGCTTTCTCCCGAGTGTGAACTCGTGATCATCGTGGGCTCCGCTAACTCGTCGAACTCCGTCCGCTTGGTCGAGGTCGCGTTGCAGGCGGGAGCCGATGCCTCGTACCGCATCGACCGTGCGTCCGAGATGGACGAGTCGTGGCTCGACGGTGTGAGCACGGTGGGCGTGAGTTCGGGCGCCTCCGTGCCCGAGATCCTCGTGCGCGACCTACTTGAGCGTCTCGACGGCCTGGGCTATTCGACCGTCCAGGAAGTGCAGACGGCCACGGAGGACCTCATGTTCTCCCTGCCGCGGGAGATCCGGGCAGACCTCAAGGCCGCAGACAAGGCGATGAAGGCCTAGCGCGTCTCACCTTCCCTCGCCGCCCACCTAGCCCCGCCCCCGCCCAGTCCGCCCCAGGCCCTGGTCACATCCCGTCGCTGGCCTCCCCCATGCCCTGGCCGTACATACACGGCGGAGAAATGGGTGTTCTAGCGCGCTGGCCGTAGATTCTCGGTGGTGTGACGTAGTCGCGAGCTCCGCATTGCGGTGAGCGGGTCTCTGCGTCACTCGGGGGATTCACGTCACCATTCGGCTGTCGCGTCTGCGGGGGCGGTTGTGCGCGACGGGCCTCTGAGAACGACGGCCAGGAGGCCGATGCTTCCGAGACCCCGCCGAGTAAGTACGGCCAGGACGGTGGGGTCGGGGGATCGCCGCCGAGTAGGTACGGCCAGGGGAGTGGAGCTGGGGGATTGCCGCCGTGTATCTACGGCCAGGGGAACGGGGTGGTGCGAAGGGTCGCTCGCTGTTAGTCGCGCCACTCGGGAGCCGCGAGCGAGCGCACCTCGGTGCCGACCTGAGCGGGTTCCGGCAGCTCCGATTCGATGTGCTGCATCTCTCCAAACCTGCGCGCAGTGACAAGCACGCGTGACTCAAGCGATGCGACGGTCTGGTTGTAGGCCTTGCTTGCTGAGTCGAGCGCGCGCCCTACCTTCGCCAAGTGCTCGCCCATCGTGGCGAGCCGGTCGTGCAGGAGCCTGCCGGCGGCGAGGACCTCTTGCGCGTTCTTCGCGAGAGCGTCTTCCTTCCACGCGTGCGCAACCGTGCGCAGCATCGCCACGAGGGTGGTCGGGCTCGCCAGGAACACCCGCTTGCCGTAGGCGTACTCCTGGAGTTGCGGATCCTGCTCGAGCGCAGCCTGATAAAACGCCTCAGACGGTACGAACATCACGACAAACTCCGGGGCCGAGTCGAACTGCTCCCAGTACCGCTTGGCCGCGAGTTCGTCGATGTGCTTCTTGACATGGCGCGCATGGGCGGACAACCGCTCGGCCCGCACCGCCTCGTCATCCGTTTCGAAGGCCTCCAGCAAAGCCGCAAGCGCCACCTTGGAGTCCACGACAATCGACCGGCCGCCCGCGAGGCGCACGGTCATGTCTGGCCGCAGGACGTCACCGTCCGCCGTGCGCACCGAGTCCTGCTCCGTGAAGTCGACGTGGCTGACCATGCCCGCGAGCTCCACGACGCGGCGAAGTTGGACTTCACCCCAGTTTCCGCGCACGTCGGAGCGACGCAGAGTGTTCACGAAGTCATTGGTGCGCTTGTCGAGTTTCGCGGAAGCCTCGAGCATCTGACGCACCTGCTCGGACAGTTGAGCCTGGCCCGACGCGCGAGCCTTGTCCGCATCCGCAGTCTGCCGCTGGACCTCTCCAAGGGCCTTAGCGAGCGGCTCGACGAGCTGCTTGACGGCTTCCTCGCGCTTGGCCAGCTCAGCATCAGACACTTCGCGCTCGCGACGCATCCGTTCTTGGGCCACCCGCAGCAACTGCTCCTGACTTTGACTCAGCTGGCGAGCAGATAGCTCTGCGAACTGAGAGCGGAGCCCCTCGTGATCGGCACGAACCTCTGCCAACCGCTGCCGGTGAGCCTCCATGAGTTCCTGTTCGCGCGCCTGACTTGCCTGGGCTTTTGCCATCGCCACTGCAAGCTCAGTACGTAACGCCTGCGAGCGTCGGCCCGCAAGGACCATGCCAGTCGCCACGCCAGCCGCGAGGGACACCAGAACAAGAAGGAACTCGACCATGGAGCCAGCCTGCCATCGCCCTGTGACATGGCAGCCGAGGCCTTGTCGCGCGTGTGAAGAAAGTCACACGAGCGCCATATTGACCCTAGTTTCATCACATTTCAGGCACAATCACGCGCTTATGCCCATCTCGAAACGAATCTGACACATATGCCTACTTAATCTGATCGGCACGAGCGGGGAACCTCCCCGCTTCCCCTTCGCGCTAACGATGTCGTCCCCAACCCGTGAGGCATCCGCGGCGCGTGATGCGAGAGGAATAAGTATGAAGATCGGCACGATGGGTAAGGGAGTGGCACTGTTCGCTGCTTCCACCCTCGCCCTGGCGGCGTGCACCTCGGACTCAGGTGACAGCGACGAGACGTCGGAGTCTCCCACGGCTGCAGCCACGTCCGAGGCCGCGACTGGTTCGAACGACGACACCATCCTGGTCTCCGTCGGTGAAGACGAGTGGGCTGGCTACAACAACATGACGCCGGCGACCTACTCCACGTACAACTCGGTCATCAACGACCGCGTGCGTGAGACGTTCACGTACTTCGACGAGGAGTCCGCCATCCAGATCAACGAGGAGTTCGGCAACGTCGAGCTCGTCTCGGAAGACCCGATGATCGTTGAGTACACGATCGCCGAGGACGCCGTCTGGTCCGATGGCACCCCCATCACCTACGACGACGCTCTGCTGACCTGGGCCGCCCAGAAGTTCACCGACGGTGAGAACGAAGACGGCACGCCGATCCAGCTGTTCGACCACGTGGGCGGCATCGACTACGGCGAGCGCGTCGTGGAGGGCCCTCAGGGTGAGGCCGGCGGAAAGACCTTCACGGTTGAGTACACCAACCCCTACCCCGACTACCTGCTGACCACGGTCATCGACCTCCCCGCACACGTCGCTGCGGAGCAGTCGGGCGTGTCCCTCGAGGACATGGCCGCCGCTATTGAGGCTGAGGACATCGAGGCCCTGCGCCCCGTCGCCGAGTTCTGGAACACCGGCTGGCTGTCGCCCACCCCGGGTGAGCTGCCCGACCCGGCCATCGCGCTGTCCTCCGGCCCCTACACCTACGGTTCGTGGGAGGCTGGTCAGTCGCTGACCCTCGTCCCGAACGAGAACTACTGGGGCACCGCTCCCGCCACCGGCAACCTGACCTTCCGCTTCGCCGCTGCTGACACGCACGTGCAGGCGCTTCAGAACGGTGACCTCAACGTCATCGAGCCGCAGGCAACCGTTGACACCCTCGACCAGCTCGCCGCCATCGGCGACGCTGTCACCGTGGGTACCTACGACACCCTCATCTGGGAGCACCTTGACATCAACTTCAAGGAAGGTGCTTCGCTCGCCGACAGCCAGGAGCTGCGTGAGGCCTTCGCCATGTGCGTTCCTCGCCAGCTGATCGTGGACAACCTGATTGCGCCCATGAACCCCGAGGCGGGCATCATGAACGCACGCGAGGTCTTCCCGTTCGAGTCTGACTACGAAGAGATTGTCTCCGCTTCCTACGACGGCCGCTACGACGAGGTCGACATCGAGGGTGCTGCTGCGAAGATCGCCGAGGCCGGCGTGTCCGAGCCCGTCCAGGTTCGTATCGGTTACAACACCCCGAACCCCCGTCGTACCGACATCGTTGCGCTGATCAAGGACTCCTGTGACCAGGCTGGCTTCGAGATCGTTGACAACGGAAACGCCGACTTCTTCGGTGTTGACCTGACCGCCGGTGACTTCGACGTCGCCCTGTACGCATGGTCCGGCTCCGGTCAGATCACCTCCGGTCAGAACATCTACGCCTCCGACGGTGCACAGAACGTCACCGGTTACGTGAACGAGGACGTGGACGCTGCTTGGGACGCTCTTACCTCGACCCTCGACCCCGAGGCTCAGAAGGAGCAGACCATCATCATTGAGAAGACCCTCTGGGACTCGCTGTTCGGCATTCCGCTGTTCGCGCACCCCGGTGTCGCTGCTTGGGACTCGACGATCCAGAACGTGATCCCGACGCCTTCGCAGTCCGGCATCGTGTGGAACGCTGAGGAGTGGGTCCGCTAGGCTTACCCACCTAGCACAGCACCTGCCGGTGGGGCAGGGCTTCACGGCCCTGCCCCACCGGTCACATGTGGGTTAGATGCGGACCACTGCCGGTGAAGGCACGATGGCGAGCGGGCGGCTCACTGTTCAAGAGGAAGTCTCTTTATGACCCGCTACATCCTCAGGCGGCTGGCGATCTCCTTCGGGGTCTTGTTCGTCGGCTCGTTCCTGATGTACATCCTGACGATCAACTCGGGTGACCCGCTCGAAGATCTCCGTCAGTCGACAGCATCCAACCGAGATGTTCTCATCCAAGGCCGTATCGACACGATGGGCCTTGATCTTCCCTGGTACGAACGCTACTGGGGCTGGCTCACCGGTGTCGCTGGATGTTTCTACGGCGCCTGTGACCTCGGCACTGACCAAAGCGGCACTGACGTTCTGAGCATGCTGCAGCAGTCGGCAAGCGCAACGTTGCGCCTGGTCACGATTGCCACCTTTGCCGCGATCATCATCGGCATCATCGTCGGTATCCTCACCGCGATCCGTCAGTACTCCGGCTTCGACTACGTCGTGACGTTCCTGACGTTCCTGTTCTTCTCGCTGCCCGTGTTCTGGGCCGCGGTGCTCCTCAAGGAGTACGGAGCTATCCGCTTCAACGACTGGATAGCCGATCCACAGATATCTGTTCTCCAAGCAGTGATAGTCGGAGTCCTTTTGGGCTTCATCCTGCAAGGGATCATGGGCGGCGATATGAAGCGCCGCCTCTTCACGGCCGGCGCGACCGCAGTCTTCACGATCGCCGCGCTGCTGTACTTCACCTACGTTGGCTGGTGGCGTAGCCCGGCTCTTGGTCCCGTCATCGTGATCCTGGTGTCCGCTGCCTTCGCCGTGGGCCTCGTCGCCCTCATTGCCGGTCTGGGCAAGAAGCGGGTGCTGTACTCGACCCTCACGACCGTGGGCATCGGTTCCATCCTGTACTTCGCGCTTCAGCCGCTGTTGGCCGAGCCCAACTGGTGGCTGCTGCTGGGACTGTTCGTCTCTGCGGTTGTCGTGGGTCTTGTCGTGGGCTACTTCTGGGGTGGTTACTCCAGGGGACAGGCCATGGCGCTGTCTGCCGTGACCGCCACGTTCATGGCTGGAATGACCTTTGTCGATCACCTCGTGTACGCCTGGGCAGGCTTCTTGGAGCTCAAGCCGCGGCCTATCTCCACGATCGGTGCTTCCACGCCCAACTTCCAGGGCGACTTCTGGGAGACCACGCTCGACTGGGGCACGCAGCTGATCCTGCCGTCGATCCTGCTGACGCTGATCTCGGTGGCGACGTACTCGCGTTACACGCGTTCGTCGATGCTCGAGACCATGAACCAGGACTACGTCCGCACCGCGCGGTCGAAGGGTCTGTCCGAGCGCACGGTCATCACGAAGCACGCCTTCCGCAACGCCCTCATCCCGATCACGACCATTGTCGCGCTGGACTTCGCAGCGCTGATCGGTGGTGCGGTGATCACGGAGACGGTCTTTGGTTGGAAGGGCATGGGCGCGATGTTCCGCGAGGGACTCACGCACGTCGATCCCAACCCCGTGATGGCGTTCTTCCTCGTGACGGGTACGGCAGCCGTGATCATGAACCTTGTTGCCGACCTTGCGTACGCGTCACTCGACCCGCGGATTAGGAGGTAGTGCCATGCGTGTCTACTTCTTGAACTCCCGCCCGAACGGAGCCACTCATGAGTGAGCAGAATCGCGATTCCGCGATGCAGGGGTCGCCCGAGCCGTTGCCCCACGCGGGCGCCGAGGTCGATGACCCCAAGTTCGCAGACAAGTCCTACAGCCAGGGCCAGTTGGTGCGCCGCCGGTTCTTCCGGCACAAGGGTGCACTCGCCGGACTGGGTGTGCTGTTGTTTATTGCCGTGCTGGCCTTCAGCTCGATCGGCATTGGGCCTATCCCCGGGTGGTGGGACAAGGACTTCTCCACGACAGGCACCGTCGTCAATGGCGGCAAGCCCACCATGGGATGGTTCCACCTCGGCGAGCACCCCTTTGGCCAGGACACCACCGGACGCGACTACTTCGCAATGGTGATGCGCGGCACGCAGATCTCGCTCGTGATCGCCTTCACGGTGGGAATCGTGTCCACCATGATCGGTACTCTCATTGGCGCCATCGCGGGCTACTTCCGCGGATGGGCAGAGAGCCTGCTGATGCGCGTCACGGACCTGTTCATCATCATCCCGCTGCTCGTGTTCGCGGCCGTGCTCGGTCGTATCGCGGGTGACTCCGGAATCTTCGCCCTGGGTCTTGTGCTCGCGGCGGTGACGTGGACCGGCTTGGCGCGTCTAGTGCGCGGTGAAGTGCTGTCCCTGCGTGAGCGCGAGTTCGTCTCTGCGGCGCAGGCAATCGGTACCGGTCACTGGCGCATCATCATGCGTCACATCCTGCCGAACACGATTGGCGTCATCATCGTGGCGACTACGTTCGCCATTGCCTCGGCCATCCTGCTGGAGACCTCGCTGTCATACCTGGGCTTTGGTGTGCAGCCGCCGGACATCTCCCTGGGCTCGCTGATCAGTGACTACCAGACCGCGTTTACCTCGCGCCCGTGGTTGTTCTGGTTCCCGGGTATCTTCATCCTCGCGATCGCCCTGAGCGTGAACTTTATTGGTGATGGTCTGCGCGATGCGTTTGACCCCCGCCAGGGTAAGGACGGTTGATCATGACCACGACTGACAACACCACGGATCAGCCTCTCGAGGGCGGCGCCGTTCTGTCCTTCTCCGATCTCGATGTGAAGTTCAACACCGAGTTTGGCCGCGTACACGCGGTGAAGGGCATCTCCTTGGAGGTGAAGCCTGGCGAGGTCCTCGCGCTGGTGGGCGAGTCTGGCTCTGGCAAGTCCGTGACCTCGACCTCGGCTCTGGGCCTGCTTCCTCGCAATGCCACCGTCAACGGCAAGATCAATGTGGCGGGCAAGAGCGTCGACACGATGTCTGACCGCGCGCTTCGCAAGATGCGCGGTGACGACGTCGCCATGGTGTTCCAGGAGCCCATGACGGCCCTGAACCCCGTGCTGACTGTCCGCACCCAGATGGTCGAGGCGCTCGAGCTGCACGGCAAGGCGTACGGCACGGATGCGGACGCTAAGGCCATCGAGCTGCTGCGCATGGTGGGCATCCCCGACCCCGAGCGTCGCCTTTTCCAGTACCCGCACGAGTTCTCCGGCGGTCAGCGCCAGCGCATCGTCATCGCGATGGCGCTGTCGTGTGACCCGACCGTCATCATCGCGGACGAGCCCACGACGGCTCTTGACGTGACGGTGCAGGCGGAAATCCTTGACCTGCTGCGGTCGCTGAAGGACGAGCTCAACACGGGAATCCTGCTGATCACGCACTCCATGGGTGTGGTGGCGGACATGGCGGACCGCGTGGCCGTCATGTACAAGGGAGACCTGGTCGAGCAGGGCAGCGTGCACGAAGTGCTCATGCAGCCCAAGCACGACTACACCAAGCGCCTGCTGGACGCGGTACCGCGTCTGGGTTCGCGTGGCGAGACGCCCCCGGTGGCGCAGACCGAGGGCGCGAAGGCGCTCGAGGTCAACGACCTGGTCGTGGAGTTCCACCGCGCCGGCAAGACGCCGTTCCGTGCGGTCGATGGCGTCTCACTGAGCGTCTCGCGTGGCGAGATCGTGGGTCTGGTCGGCGAGTCCGGCTCGGGCAAGTCCACGATTGCGCGTACTGCACTGGGTCTTATCCCGGCCGCTTCCGGCGAGGTCGCAATTCTGGGTGAGGACATCACGCAGATGAAGCGCAAGCCGCTGAAGGCGCTGCGCAAGCGCGTGGGTGTGGTGTTCCAGGACCCGGCAAGCTCGCTCAATCCGCGGCTTCCCGTCGGTGACTGCATTGCCGAGCCCATGGAAGTGCACAAGATCGGCGACAAGAAGTCGCGACGCGACAAGGTCGCCGAGCTGCTGGACGCCGTCGAACTGCCACGATCCATGGCGAACCGCTACCCGCACGAGCTCTCGGGCGGCCAGCGTCAGCGCGTGTCGATCGCGCGTGCGCTGAGCCTGGACCCCGAGTTGCTGGTGGCGGACGAGCCAACGTCGGCACTCGACGTGTCCGTGCAGGCCTCGGTGCTGAAGATGTTCACCGCGCTGCAGGAGGAGTACAACTTCGGCTGCTTGTTCGTGAGCCACGACCTCGCTGTCGTTGACCTGCTCGCGGACCGCGTGGTGGTGCTCAAGGACGGCAAGGTGGTGGAGCAGGGCGACCGCTCGCAGGTGCTCGCCAACCCGCAGGAGGAGTACACCAAGCGTCTCCTGATGGCCGCTCCGGTCCCAGACCCGGACGAGCAGCGCAAGCGTCGCGAAGACCGCCACCGCTTCCTGGAGGAAGTAGGCGAGTCTGAGCACGGGCTGCACATCTCGCCCGAGGCGCCTTCGCGCAAGCGCTCGGTGCCTGGCCCGGATTCCGGCGCAGGCATGCCTGGCGGCGTCTAAACGCCAGAAGTTCCGTTGTCAGGGCCGTCCGTTCGCGGGCGGCCCTGATGCGTTGTTAGGGCCGATGCTCGGGTCGCCGGGGCGGTTCAGGCAAGGAACCCTCGGTGGGCAGGGGAGGGATAAAGAGCTCCGCTCCGTCCTCGTCACGGATAGGATCTCCGGCGACCGGCGCAGGAGCGGGCAGTACCTTTTCTCGCGCGAGGTAGTCGATGGCGTCGACCGCGCCTGGGTTGAATACCTCTTCGAGTCCACTCATAAGGTGAGCGTACGCCGCTCGCTGCACCCATGCATCGGCCGCACGAACTAGACTTGTCGCCCGTGGCACTTACTATCGGAATCGTCGGACTGCCCAACGTTGGCAAGTCCACCCTGTTCAATGCTCTGACGCGCGCTGAGGTGCTCGCTGCGAACTACCCGTTCGCGACGATCGAGCCCAACGTTGGCGTGGTCCCCTTGCCCGACGCGCGCCTGGGCAAGTTGGCCGAGGTGTTCTCGTCGGAGAAGGAGATCCCCGCGACGGTGTCCTTCGTAGACATCGCGGGCATCGTGAAGGGTGCCTCCGAGGGCGAGGGGCTGGGCAACGCCTTCCTTGCGAACATTCGTGAGGCCGACGCGATTTGCCAGGTGACTCGCGCATTCGAGGACTCTGACGTCACTCGCGTCGACGGGTCCACCGATGAGGCTGGCGACCTCGAGACCATCGCCACTGAACTGATTCTTGCTGACCTGCAGACCATCGAGAAGGTCCTGCCGCGTCTCGAGAAGGAAGTGAAGATCAAGAAGGGCTCGGCTGACCAGCTCGCGGCCGTTGCGCAGGCCAAGGAGGTGCTCGAGGCTGGCCAGACGCTGTTCGCCGGGGCCGCTGCTGCCGGAATCGACGTCGCTCAGCTGCGTGAGTTCAACCTGCTCACCGTCAAGCCCTTCATCTACGTGTTCAACACGGACGACGCGGGCCTCATGGACGAGGGCAAGAAGGCTCGCCTCGAGGCGCTTGTTGCCCCCGCGAAGGCCATCTTCCTGGACGCCAAGTTTGAATCCGAGCTCATTGAGTTGGATGACGCAGAAGCGCGCGAGATGCTCGAGTCCACTGGTCAGACCGAGTCCGGCCTTGACCAGCTCGCCCACATCGGCTTCGACACGCTTGGCCTGCAGACCTACCTCACCGCTGGCCCCAAGGAAGCGCGCGCGTGGACCATCCGCAAGGGTTGGACCGCGCCCCAGGCTGCGGGCGTCATCCACACGGACTTCGAAAAGGGCTTCATCAAGGCCGAGGTCGTGTCCTTCGACGACCTCATGGAGTACGGCTCCATGAACGACGCCAAGGCGGCCGGCAAGGTGCGCATGGAAGGCAAGGACTACGTCATGGTTGATGGTGACGTGGTCGAGTTCAGGTTTAACGTGTAGTTCCGCCCAAGCGGGAGTTGCGAGCACTTCGCCGTTCTCCCCGCCTGCGGAGCGCGCTGTGTGAGTGCCCGGGCCAACCGCCGACACATGGAGCGCTTTCGCGGAGGCCTACGACCCGTCGATCCAGACCACTGGGCCTTCAGCGGCCTGCGGAACTTCGAACCCGTCCATGTACACCTGGGCTCGTGTCGCTGGCACCATGATGTCGTCCGGCCCGCTGTCCGTGCGCTTGGCGAGACGATCCAGGATGACCTCTGGCGGCGCCGCGATGTAGTGAACCACCGGTTCGACGCCGCGATGCGCCAAGATCTGTCGGTACGTGTCCCTCGATGCGCGTGACCAGAACGATGAGTCGATCACCACGGACTCACCACGATCGAGTAAGCTCGCCAGACGCTCCTGCAGGACGCGATGCACTGCCAGCCGGGCTTTGTCCAGCAACGGATGCTTGCGGAACCCCAACTCCCATGCGATCGCGTCAAACGACAATAGTGCGTAGCCGTTCGTCGTGAGGCGGCGCGCATGCGCAGACTTGCCTGATCCCGCAGGGCCGCACACCATCACCACCTGGGTCATGGTGCCATTCTCGCGCAGCGTGCCTCCTCCCACCCGCGCCCACGCGCGACAGCCGTGAACGGGCGAGCGACGTGGTTGATTGGTCGGCTGGACTGGGCGCGCGCACCAGTGGTTCGTAGAGAGAGTTCGGCTACGGACTGCGGTGGAGTTCCGCTTTAACGCGTGACCCGGATCAATGACCGCGCCGCGCTGCATGCTTGCGGTAGATCTTGACCGCGGAAGCGACGCGAGGATGTGGGTCGTCAGCAAGTAGGTCCGCGATGAGAATTCCACGCGCGATGTCGGCATCCGTCCCCTGCTTGATGAACCATAGCGGCGCGGTGATGGCAGAGCGTCGTCGAAGCGGGTCGTCGGACCGTGCGAGGTCTTCGAGGATCGTGAATTCGATCACGTCGCTGAGGATTGGCCATCCGATCACCCTGGGTGCTGCTCGATCGACCATGTCCCATGTCGTGATGGCATCGTGGTGGTCGAGATAGGTGGCGGCGAGAGCCTCGCGCTCTTTGTCGGACAGCCGTCGTCGGGCGCGAAAATCGAGGATGCAGAACGCGGCGAGTCGCGGCTCGTACGCAGGATGGGTGAAGAGTCGCTCGAGCTCTGCCGAAGGGATGTCGGTGGCCCGCTTCGACGTGTCGAACAAGGTGCCCATCCGGACGCCGATGATTGGTTTGTCCGCTGCGACGCGTGGTCGGATGCGCTCGGCCTCGAGCGGAACTGCCGCGTCCTGCAATGCAGCGACGAGTTCGTCTGCAGTTCTTAGGGGACTGCGCATCACCCAATGTTAGTGAGATCGTCAGGGTTCTCGCTGCTCTAATCCGTCGCCGTTGTCCGGCGCCGCCGCGTTCGCCCACGGAAGGTGGTGCGAGCTCTCGCCGCTAGTGCTCGCGCAACCCGGTGGAGTTGAGATTCAACGTGTAGTCGCGTTCGTTCTATTCTGCGCTAGCGCGGCTATATGCGCGTGGCGGTGATGAACCCGTGGGTGCGTGCTGCAGGTTCGACGCGTGTATCAGCGCTCGTCACGGCAAACCCGCATGCCTCGATGCGCTCGGAAAGCTGTTCCACTGGCCAGTAGTAGGCGGTCGTCACCGCATGGTCGAATGGCACGCACTCGACGCCCGCGAAGAACCCGATCGTCAGACCCCCTCTGGGGCGAAGACATCGTGCGAACTCGGTCAGCGCCGTGTCGATCGACTCGGGGGACGTGTGGATGAGGGAGTACCACGACAGGATGCCATCGAGCGTCTCGTCGTCAACGGCCAGGTGCTCGGCATACCCGACGCCGAAGTCCAGCCCGGGGTGGCGCTGTCGCGCCGCTGCGATGAACTCGGGTGTGGGGTCGATGCCTGTGACATTGAGGTCGTGGTGCGCAAGGTAGCTGGTCCAGTGGCCTGGCCCGCATCCGACGTCGACCAGCTGTCCATCGAACTGAAGGGCCCAGTTGAGTACCGCGAGCCGGTCTGGTTCCGCCGCGGTTTCGATCTGTCCGAAGCGGTCCACGTACTCGGCGGATCGCACAGCATAGGCCTCGATCACGGCAGGCGCCTTCATGCCTAGGAGTGTAGGACGATCTGCGCGCTCCGTTGGCTCACGACCCGAGGGGCAGTGGACGGACTCGTCAGCCACACGTTGGTCGGGTACGGAACGCGGTGGAGTTTAGGTTCAGCGCGCAGCTCTGGGCACGCAGGAGCGCCGAGCTAGGCCAGCCACCTGCTTGCGTGGTCGGCTTTTGCCTTGCCGGCACCCCTTAGCAGCCGCCTCGTGGCGCGGGGTCGATTTCTGGTGCCGAGGATCGCGGCAGTGGCATTCGCATCTTGCTGCGGTGCGTCGCATAGAGACCCGTCGGGCAGGTCTAGCCATGTGCTCGCAATCCCGTCGATGCGTGCACGTATCCTGTCGAACTCGGCAGCGCACGTGATGACGTCGCCATAGCCGGCGCTCTCGCGTCCGCCAGAGCCGTCCACTGCAGGACGGAAGTACTGATACGGGGCCCAGTGCCACTTGCAATAGGAGCCATCATTGCCCCACGCGGGGTAGAAGCCTTGATCAGCCATCCAGCAATCGATAGCGGCGCGCTTCATTGGGCCGACGTTGGCTTCGAAATTTCCGTACTCGGCCACCGTTCTCATTCCTGGTTCGCCGGCTATCGCGTGTGGGCCCGGTGCGATGTGGGCACAGTCGGACGATGATGAACATCAGCCTCCCGGAAGTATTGTTTGAGGGCCGCCGCCATCTCGCCAGGCATGTGAAAGGCCACTATGACCGACGAACACGCAGGATCTCCGGCCGTCGCGGACGACTCCGGATCGCCGGGCGCCCGCAACCTACATTGGCGATGTGGGTGTCGGGAGTCGCGCTCCTGGTCTTGGGCGTGCTCGTCGTGCTGTACCGGGCGGCGGATTCGTTGGTCTACTTGCCTATTCTTGTGCTCGGCGTCGCCACAGGAGTGACGGGTTTTGTGTTGGCGGTGCGTGCGCGGCGCGAGCGATCCGCCAGCCCCGAGTCGTGGCGATCTGCATGCAGTCGGCCCGCTGCCGATCTATGGCGAGGCTATCCATCTCTCGATGCAAAGAGATACGAAGGTAGAGCGCGGCACGCACGGAAGCCTCGATCATGCTCACACGGTAGAGGTGAAACTGCTTTCCATTACGCCACAAGTTAGGTTGCGCTTCAACATCTAGCACTGTGGAGTCAGTGCGGCGACGCAAGTTTGGGGGTGGGCCAGGCAGAGCCGCCCGGGGGACCCGTGTTCAGCGGTCAGGGCATGAGAATTGCAATAACATTGCGTTGTGATCAGGACCATCCTCGCGCAATTCTCAGCTGTTGCCGCCGTCGTGCTGACAGTGCTGTTGGCTGGCGATTTAGACGAACTTCTCG
This sequence comes from Demequina globuliformis, assembly GCF_000975155.1. GTDB lineage: Bacteria > Actinomycetota > Actinomycetes > Actinomycetales > Demequinaceae > Demequina > Demequina globuliformis. The sequence goes on along the minus strand of NZ_BBRG01000001.1, from coordinate 524,717 downwards.
CGACACCGTGGAAGGTCGTGTTGGTCGCAGTCGCAGTGGTGGCCGCCATTTCGCTAGCGGTGTGGGAAGTAGTCGCTGCCGTGCGCTCCCGGCCCATCGCATACAAAGGCAAGAAGCGGAATGAGCGCATCCGGAAATACATGGCGAATCTCACAAAGCTTGATGGGCAGTGCGTCGTCTCGTCTAACGACCTAAGTTGGGTCTCTGGCGAGGCATACGAGATGCTCATGAAGAAGGCAGCAGAGCGATCCCTCGTGCTAGTTATGCCGAGGGCTAATCAGATGAGCCGTCAACTCGTGAGGGCAGGGGCGGAGGCGCGTTACTACGGTGACGAGACCTTCCGGCTTCGGAGTCGATTTACAGTCGTCAATTCGAGCAGAGCCGATGCATGGGTGGCTGTGGGCTATGGGCGAAAAGGCGCGCACATGATCCGGGAGTTTCATTCCAGTGATGACCCCACGCTGAACATGGCGAAGGACTTGATTGAACTCGCACGCCGTCTTGCCGAGAAGGGTTCTAGGTGACCGAGCCTGTGAAGTTTTACGATCACAAGGACGAGGCCGAAATCGTCCGCGAATGGGACTCGATTGCTCCGATCCGTGATCGCCAAGTTGCGCTGCATCAAGACACCTCGTATGAGCAGGTCCTCGAGCCGTGGATCCTCGAGCGTGTCGATCGCTTGGCGGCAACGAAGATTGTCGACGTGGGATGTGGGACAGGACGGCTCACGTCGAAGTTGCATCTGCGTTCTGGCGAAACTCTGGGCATCGATCCGAGCGCCGTGAGTATCGGACTTGCTCGTGTTCGCGATGACACAACGCGATTCGAGGTCGCGACCGCTGAAGAGTGGGTGCGTCGCGGCTCGGATCTGCGGTTCGACTTGGCTGTCGCGAACATGGTTCTTATGGACGCGCTTGATCTCGAGGGGATCGTCGGTGCGCTCGCGACCCTCGCGCGCGGGGGAGTAGTGCTCGCGACTATCGCTCACCCGGCGTTCTGGCCGATCTATTGGGACTACGCGAGCAGAGACGGTTTCAGCTATCTCGCTGAGACCGTCGTTGAGACTCCATTCAGAACGAGCTCGAAGTCCTACGGGCTGGTTGCGACTCATGTGCACCGGCCGCTTGAGCTGTATCTGAGCACGCTCCGTCGGCACGGCCTAACCGTGACTGCCTTCGAAGAATTGCGGGGTCCGGAAAGTGTCGACGCGTTCCCGTATCCGCGTTTCATTGGGATCGAAGCCTCCGTCCTGCCGTGACATCGCCTTCGAACGAAGCTGGTAACGCCTTGGCGACCGCCGAACAGGGATGATCGCCAAGCGCATCGCAGCGGCGTTTGTATCCTGCGTATCGACGTGTGCACAGCAACCAGTGGTTGCTCGACTACGTGATGTGTTGGAGTTCCGCTTTAGCGTCTAGCGCTGTTGGCGCCCCGTTATCCGCGTCCCGCCTAGAGCGAGCGACGGCTCGCAAGGGTGAGCGCTCCGCCGCAGCACGCACGAGTCGAGCGATAATGGTCCGCGTGTACCTGTCGATGTCGCAGGACGTGGTCACCGATCGTCTTCGGCTGCGCCGCATGGAGTTGGCCGATGCTGCGGCCGTGCGAGGCTTGTGGCTCGAGCGTGATCCGCGAGTTCCGCCACGGCGGCGGATCGACGCGGACGGTCGCCCCACCATCATGGAGTTCAACGAGTTGCTCGCGACGCAGTTGGCCGAGTCTGACCGGACGGGCTTGTCGACGTGGGTGATCGAACGGCGGAGCGCGCCGGGCTTCATTGGCTACTGCGGTCTGAGGGTTGGCGGCATGAACCCGGATGAGCCCGAACTCGTCTTCGAGGTCGCTCGCGCCTGGCAGGGGCGGGGCTATGCGACGGAATCTGCCAGAGCCATCCTTGACGCTGCCCGGGCGACTGGACGGTCCAAAGTCTGGGCTTCTGTATGGGACTGGAACGCTCGTTCGTTCAGGGTGTTGGCGAAGCTAGGGTTCACCGACAGTGGCCAGCGAGACCTCAATCCGGACCACGGCTGTACCGTGTGGATGACATGTGACCTCGATGGTCAAGGGCGTGGCTCAACGCGCTCGTAGGGGGCGTTCCGGTTGAACGCTGTGAGGTGCGCGAGCGCTCGACGGAGCACTCGCAAATGGGGAGAAGCACGTGCCGATGATCTGTGTTGAAGTCGAGCGTCTCGACGCTCATGCGGGTGATCAGTACGGTCGGGAAACGACCGTGAATGTGTCCGACGGCCTCTTGCTGTCAGAGATGTTGGCCAGCGTGCTCCGGCCGTTTCTCTCGCGAGCCCCGCGTGCGACCTGGGTATGCCGCGCGAAGGGCGCAGCAGGCTGGCAAGACGTAGCCCAGGTCGAAACGGTGGGCGAGACCGGTGATCGAGGTGCCCGCCTCCTCATCGCGGACTCGTCGCTTCGGGGATTCGTCGGGGGCTCCGAAGACACGCTCAGGATCGCGTGTCGTCCCTCGCCCGCCTGACGTCCAGCCGCGAGCACGAGCTATACGTCTGCGCGGCTCAGACGGTAAGCGTCGCCAGAGCGTGCGCGCATTTCAGCAAGCAACGCGGTGGCTTGCCCGCGCCTGCGCCGCACGTGCCTAGGTGCCATGCTGATGTGAACTGCACAAGCGGCGCCGCGAGGCGCCAGCAGCACGCGACAAGGAGCGAACCGTGGCATCGAAGCTAGGCAACATCACGTTCTACGCGGACGACCCTGAGCGCCTGTCGCGCTTCTGGGCAGGCGTATTTGGGTATCCGCCGCAGACGTGGGAAGAACCGCTCGTCAGTCAGCTCCTCGCCGCCGGCCTCACAGAGGTGGATTTGGCCAAGCGCGGTCTCGCCGAGCCCGGCGAAGGGCAAGAAGGGCCACGGTTCTTCTTTCATCACGCCGACGCCGCCAAGGCGGGTCGCAACCGTCTGCACCTGGATGTTCAGGCCACTCCTGGTCGCCGTCCCTCGCGTGAAGAACTCGACGCGGAGAAGGACAGGCTTGTCGCCTTGGGCGCTGAGGTGGTGCGCCTCATCGACCAGACATGGGGTGAGTGGCCCGAGTTGTATTACCAAATGCGTGATCCTGAGGGCAACGAGTTCTGCCTCCAATAGGGGAGTGCTGTCAGCCACACGACGGGAGAGTTGAACTGGCGCCGGATTCACATGGTGAGGCGGGGACGCACCAGTACTCGCACACCTGACGAGAATCACATCACGGTCAGTGAAACGCCCGGACAAGGTTCGACGCTACGGTAGGCGAATCGGAAGAGCCAGACACAGAGATGCACAAGGGGGGCACCATGACAACGCAGCCTGGTTGGTATGACGACGGATCGGGGGCGGAACGCTGGTGGGATGGTCAAGGCTGGAGTGACGAGCGTCGCGAGCGCCAGGGGGACACTCAGTCGGGCCCCTACGCGGTGCTCCAAGTGTCGCTCAAGGAAAAGTTCATGGGCACGGGGTCGAACAATCTCGTGGAGCTGGAGAGGGTGATCAACTACCAGGCGTCGCTTGGCTACCGACTGCACACCATCACTACCGCGTCGTCGGGCTCGGCAGGTCTTGGAGGCGGCGAGCGCATCCAGGCCACGATGGTCTTCGAGAAGCTGACCTAGACCCTGGCTGCTGCGCAGCCACAATTGCCGCGTGCGCTAGGCGACCTCGTGCGGCCACTGGAGCGCGCATCGGCTCTCAAAACGGGCCTCGCTCCCATCGATGGGGTCCGTGAAGCTCAACCCGCGTGCGACGAGTTGGAGGGGGTTGCTGAAGTCATCCGCGGCCACCTCCAGCACCTCTGGGTACATGGGGTCGCCCAGGATGGGAAGCCCGAGCGACGCCATGTGCACCCGCAACTGGTGCGTCTTGCCGGTCACCGGGGTGAGCGCATAGCGGGCCCATGAGCCGCGCACTTCCACTCGTTCAATGAACGTCTCGGCGTTCGGCTCGCCCGCGACAATCCGCGCCTGCAGACTCCCTCGCTCCTTCTCAATGCGGTTTGCGACGCGCGCCGGGAACGTCACCGTGGGGTCGTGCGGAGCGAGGGCCTCGTACTTCTTGCGCGCGCGACGCCGCTCAAACACCATCGCGTAAGGCCCGCGGAACTCACGCCTCGTCGTGAACATCACGAGGCCAGCCGTTGCGCGGTCGAGCCGGTGCGCAGGCGTTAGTTCGGGCAGTCCCAAGCGCACGCGGAGCTTCACGAGCGCCGTTTCCTGGACATGCGCCCCGCGCGGGGTCGTAGCCATGAAGTGTGGTTTGTCGGCGACCACGTACCGCTCGGTCTGGGCAACGACGGTGATGGGAAACGGGACCGGAACCTCCGGTTCGAGCGGGCGGTGGAACCAGATGAACTGGTGCGGTCGGTACGGCTCGTCTCCTGACCACGGCTGACCATCGTGGTTCACAAACTCGCCGGCTTCGAGGCGCGCGTCCACCTGCGCTCGGGCGGGAAGGCGGTCGCGCAGAAAGTCGCCCATGGTCGCCCAGGTCTGGGCTTCGCCGTCAACGCGGGGCGTGCGAATCCACGCAGCATCCAGCCCATGGCGTTGCGGCAATGGGGAGCGGGGCGGCATGCCAGGAATCGTATATTGCGGCCGTCCCTAGAGAGGCAAAGCTGTCAGCGCCTACGGTGACGCTGACAGCCATGTCCCTCCAGGGACCGGCGGGAGTCGGTGATGGCCTTGCGGGTGGCGTCGGCCCTGGTGCGGGCCCTTTGCGTACGGCTGTCGAGATGAGGCTGGGCGGCGTTGGAACGGCGCTTTTCCTGCATCGCGTGATGAAGTGCGTCATTGCCCATGCCGGCCAGTCCTGCGCGAGGCTTCTTGCGCTTGCGTGCCATGGGAGTGTCCTTTCTTCTGGCAGCGGGGAATGGTCACGCGGCCCCGCCCGGAGGAGTCCAGGCGGAGCCGCGCAGTGGGTCGCATTACGCCGCCGTCGCGCTCGACGCGTGCGCCTCGGAACGCGCCTGAGCGGCTCGGGCGCGAACGTAGGCGCGTCGTAGGACTACGACGTAGACCGCGCGAACGCGACGGATGACGGTGTGCTGCCGGTAGGCCCGGCGGGCAGTGCCTGCCGGGGATATGAGTTGTCGGTGCTCGGCGTGGTGAACGGTGAGCATCGACTCAGGGTCGATGGTGTGCATGTCAGTTCCTTGACTGGTGGTGCGGAAGAGTGGGCCCGTGCTCAGGTGCGTGGTGACGCACGATGACATAGGCGGGTGTCGCGACAGAGCGCGCGGTGAGGCATCAGGCCAGGGCCGGGCCCGCGCAACTCAACGAGTGCGGGGCGGAGTACGCAGCGTTAGCTACGGCCGAGGGGCAGGCGCACGACAATTGCCGTGATGTTTGCAAACTTCAACATGGTCATGCACCTCCTCAATCTCTTCAGCACGTCCAGCTGACCGCTGGAACGATGTGAGACTACGCCCCCGACTCAGTGCGAGCAAGCCTCTTTGCTGAACTGTGACCATGATTCCGGCGACGGTCTAGCAGGGCTCTTAGCATCCGCCGTTGCCAGTCGCCACCTCGTGTGGCGGGTACATTGCGTGGGATGACTGCCAGCACCGCGCATTTCCCGTACGCACTGCGGCCGCTTGTGGCAGGCGACGCTGCAGATGTCCTCGCGGCGTTCACCTCTCACCCGGACATGGCGCGCCAAGGCGATGTCGCGTCGTTCGCCGACGCGGACCGCTACATCGCGGGGCTCACCGCGCCCGGCTCGCGGCATTGTCCCTGGGCCATCGAGAACGAGGGTCACTTGGTGGGACTGGTGTGCGTCACAGTCGATGCGGTGAACAGGTCAGGGTGGTTCTGGTACTGGATGAGGGCCGACGCCCGGGGCAAGGGCGTCATGCAACGTGCCGCTGCGACAGTGGCGGCCTGGGCCCTGGAGGCGGGGGGTCTTGAGCGGCTCGAGCTAGGTCACCGCGTGAACAACCCGGCATCGGGAGCGGTGGCGCGCGCCGCAGGGTTCGTGCAGGAGGGCACCGAGAGGGGCAAGTTTCTGATCGACGGTGTTCGCGTCGATGTCGACACCTACGGGCGCCTTCAGTCGGACCCCCATCCGTCAACCCCGCACCTGCTTCTCAGCAGTCACTGAGTGCCGCATTCGCGCGAAAATCGGCACTGGGTGACTGCCGGCGCTCGGCCGGCGGTAGCCCGGCGGTCGGCCAGCGCGGGGTCGGCGTGGGGGAGGCAGGGCTGGCGCGAACCGGGCAAGGTGCGGGCCTGGTGCGCGACCGGCGTAGTACGTTGGGGCCATGGTGACGGAGCCTTCAACAAATGCCGAGTGCGTGTTCTGCTCGATCGTGGCAGACCCTTCGCGGGACCACGTGGTGTGGGAAGACGCAGACGTGTTGGCGTTCATGGACATCAACCCCGTGACCGATGGCCACCTGTTGGTCGTGCCCAAGGAGCACACGGTGGGGTTGACGGACATGCCGCCGGCGCTGGCAGGCAAGGTCATGCAGGTGGCGCAGGAACTCGCGCGGGCGCTGCGTGCCTCGGAGGTCCGGTGCGAGGGTGTGAACCTGTTCTTTGCCGAGGGGGAGGCTGCCTTGCAGGAAATCTTCCACTCCCACCTGCATGTATTCCCTCGATACCCGGATGACGGCTTCGAGATTTCTGCAGACTGGGCGGGCTCTACGGACGACCGCCTGTCGCACGCTGCGGACCAGGTCCGCGCGGGCTTGGAGCGCATCCGCAGCTCCGCCCACTAGCCGAAGATAAAGCCCACGACTCCAGCAACGCCTGAGATCCCTGCGAGGATCAGGGCAATCGTGATGAGCCGGCGATGCACCGCGTAGAACTTGGTCCGCTGGCCGTCAGCGTCCGTCGAGCGAGCGTCTGCCGCGATGCGCTTCATGAAAGCGGGCCACACCATGAACGCGAAGATGGCGTTGGTGAGGAGCAGGATCGAGAGCACGAGAGTCACGCGAACACCATATCCGTCGCGCGGCCCCGCTAGGCCCAGGACCTTTGTCGCGTCACATTGACATCACTTTGATGTCATACTGGCGTCATGGAACTCTCTCACTACACCGAAGAGCTGCAGCGCCAGCTCATTTCCGCCGCAGCTGCCGGGACCGAGGAGACGCAGGCCACCGCCGAGCGCCTCGCTCAGACCCTGGATGCCGCCACCCGCCTCGTCATTGTCGAGGCCCTCTCCGAAGCCACGGGGGAGATCTCTCGTGACCTCTCCCCAGGATCCGTCGACCTGCGCGTACGCGGCCGGGACGTCGACTTTGTCGTCACCGTTGCCGAGCCCGACCCTTCAACCCGCGAAGATGAGCGAGCATCGGCTCCCTCTGCACCGGTTTCCAACGCCGCCGAGCCGCTGGATGATGACGCCACGAGCCGCACCACATTGCGTTTGCCCGACACATTGAAGCAGCGGGCAGAGGCCGCAGCTGCTGCCGAGGGCCTGTCGCTGAACGCATGGCTCGTACGCGCAATCCAGGGCGCCGTCACGCCCGCTCCCCAGTCGCGCCGCGGCATGGCTGCCGCTCGGTACACGGGGTGGGTGCGGTGACGGGCGCGGAGATCACGACCGTTCGCATCGACATTCCAGCCGGCCGCATCGACGTTGTCGGTGTTCCCGGTCGCGATGAGGTCTCGGTGGTCGTCAACCCCTCCAACCGCATGCGTGCAGGCGACCGCGAGGCGGCCGACAATGCAAGTGTGGAGCGTTCCGGTGACGCCATCGTGGTGACGGCCCCGTCTCGCACGTCGGTGTTCGGCAAGCCTGACTCCGTTGACGTGATCGTCGAGGGTCCCCGGGGACTGTCGGTGGATGCGCAGACCAAGTACGGCGAGATTCGCCTCGTCGGTGAGTTGGGCGCTGCGCGTCTCCAAGCGACCTATGGCGCCGTGCGCGTGGATACAGTTGCCGCGCTCGAACTGACCGGCGGGCATGGGGCGGTGCGGGTGCGGCACGTCAGTGGCGACGCGACCGTCGCTTTGTCGAACGGCTCCGCCAAGGTCGAGTCCGCGGAAGGGGCGCTGAGCGTGCGCGGGTCGAATGGTGCCATTGCGGTCGAGTCGGTCGCGGGGCCCGCCACCTTGGAGACCACCAACGGATCGATCAAGGTCGGCAGCGCGCTCGCGGGCCTCGACGCGCGCACCACCCACGGCTCGATCACGTTGCGCGATCTGGCCGGCGGGGTGAGCCGGTGTGAGACCTCCATGGGCGCCGTGCGAGTCGGGGTCAGGCCGGGCGTACCGCTGTGGCTGGACGCGGCCTCTGATCACGGGGCGGTGGTGATGGACTTGGAGGCTGACGGCGGGCCGGTCGCCGGCGAGGACCCCGTTGAGCTTCACGTGCGCACCGGATACGGCGCGGTGAAGGTGCACCGCGCTTAACGACGTGGGGCCGATGCCGGGGCTGGGTTAGTCGTCGTCCTCGGCCTGGCGCGCGCGGTAGGCCTGGACCGCGGCACGGTTGGTGCAGGTGGGCGAGCAGTACTTGCGCGAGCGGTTGCGAGACAGGTCGAAGACCACGCCCTCGCAGTCGTCCATCTCGCAGTGGTCAAAGCGACTCATCTCGTCCGCGCGGATCACGTCGATCATGCCCATGGCTGCCTCGACGAGGATGCGTTCGGCAAGCGGGCGGTCGTCGGTCGTGGCGTGGATGTGCCAGTCGATGTCTCCGTGCTTGACGACCTGGGGGAGTGCCTGTTGCTCGGCGAGGATCGCGTTGACCAGCGGGACGGCGCCATCACGGCTCGCTTTGAACAGGCCCCTCAATTGCGTGCGGATCGCCCGCACCTCACGCAGGTCCCGTGCTGTGGGTCGCGCGCCGGTGTAGCCCCACTCGTCGTAGAACGCCACCAGCTCATCGAAGGTGGTCAACGTGTCCGGCTCAAGTTCCGAGTTTGCCAGCCACACAGCGGTCTCGAGGGCCATCGTCGTGTCATGGGCAAAAACCATGTTGACACATTACCAACTGACACCGTACTGTCATCAGTCATGACGACGTTGGCTCATGACATCAGGGCGCCCCGCCTGGCCTCCGGCCTGGGGTTTGCGTTGCTGTCGGCCGCGGCTTTCGGCATGTCCGGAAGCCTTGGCCGTGGACTGATGGACATGGGCTGGACTGCAGGCTCGGCGACGCTGGTGCGCGTCGCCATTGCAGCGGCGGTGCTGACCCTCCCCGGCATCGTCGCCCTGCGCGGCCGTTGGCACTTGGTGCGCCGCGGCATCGGTTCGATCATCGCCTACGGCGTCTTCGCCGTGGCGGGCGCGCAGTTGTGTTACTTCTTCGCCGTTCAGCACTTGGATGTGTCGGTGGCGTTGCTCATCGAGTACCTGGCGCCCGTCGCCGTGGTGCTGTGGATGTGGCTTCGACACGGGCACCGCCCCACTCGCCTTACTCTCGCAGGGGCGGCAGTGGCCTTTGGTGGGCTTGTCCTGCTGTTGGATGTGCTGGGCGGCGGAGAAGTCAGCCTTGTGGGGATCGGCTGGGCGCTGTGCGCCATGGTCGGCGCCTCGGTCTACTTCGTGATCTCCGGGGACGAGAGCAACGGCCTGCCGCCTTTGACCCTCGCTGCGGGTGCACTGCTGGTCGCGCTCGTGGTGCTCTCTGTCGCAGCCGTGACGGGCCTGCTGCCCATGGCATTCGCCACGGGCACGGTGCAGTTTGTGCCATTCGCCGTTCCGTGGTGGCTCGTCGCCATCGTGTTGGGCGTCGTGACGGCAGGCGTGTCCTACGTCGCGGGCATTGCAGCAACGCGACGGCTTGGCGCACGCTTGGGGTCGTTTGTCGCGCTCACTGAGGTGCTCGCCGCCGCCATCTTCGCGTGGATCCTGTTGGGTCAGGCTCCTGGTGCCGTCCAGATCGCTGGGGCTGGACTGGTGCTCACCGGCGTCGTGATCGTCAAGCTAGGCGAGCGGCGCATCGAGCCTGCACGGACCCCCGAGGCGCTGCCCGAGGACCCGGCGGAGGACTTCACGCTGCCCGCGCCGGAAGGTGACTCGCAGGAGCCAGGCATCCCGGCATCGGCCCCCGTGGTCACCCCCGCCCCGCACTAGGCAACCGGCGCGTACTCGAGCCTCATCACCACACGAACCGGCCTCGTTCAAAACCCGCCGGGCGCACCTCCGTCACCCATGCCGGATCGATCGCCGCGTAAATGTGGGGATACAACTGCCCTTCGCCGCCGTCCTCCTCGATGAGCTCAGCACCGGACGCCAGCGCCGTCTCGACGTCGACCGTGAGGACGCACAACGGCTCGGTCACGCCCGCGTAGAACGCCTCCGCCACGCCGGCCACTTGATGCGCGTGACCGGCGTGAATGAAGCCCACCTCGTCAAAGCTGCGTCCAAGCGTCGAGACGCGGTACTCGCCGGCGGCAACGGCCGCCTCCCAGTCGCGCACGAGCGCGAGGTGATAGATCGCCATGCGGCGAGTATGCCCGCGACGTCACGCCCACCACAAGACTCGCCCGCGAGGGCCGGGCGCCCTGGTGTCGAATCGTTGTGCGCCGTTATCCTGGCCATCCCTTCTCACCACAATTCCACAAGCGCTTTCTGAGTGTTTGCCGCGTCTGCCAGGGGATTTCTGAGAATCTCCATTGCTAGCATGTGCGGCATCGCAATGAGGGCGTGCGGTCGAAGGGGTCCATGATGGCAATGACCACTGAGGTGCCGCTGGTGAATGCTCACGCCCGCAGGGGCGCAGAAGCGGGAGCCGCGGATTTGCCTGGCGCGCGTCAGGCAGAACTTGAGCATGCCCTCGCCGTGGTGGCGGAGGGCTCCGGTGCAGTGGTGTGGACCGCCGAACACGGCATGGGCCGCTCCACCCTCATCGACGCGTTGTACGAGGCCCTCACCGCAACCGCCGCCTCGGCTCGCACCACTGTGTTGCGCATCTCGCCCGAGCGCCTCGATCGCGAACGTTCGCGTGATGCGTTCTTGGCAGCGGTTCTGAGTCAAGTGGAGCGGCTGAGCGACGCGGCAGAAGACGAGTTGCCAGCCGAACGCGGTCTTGAGGCGGCCATCGCAGCGCAGTTGCGCAAGTTGTCCCACGGTCGCACCACGGTCATCCTCATCGATGACCTCGACGAGCTCGCCGAGGACGCCCTTGACTCCCTCCAACAACTGATGGGCCATGACGGCTCGGCGACAGTGGTGCTCGCGACGGCCTGCCGGTCGCCATTTGGTTCGCGCATCCCGCACGACGTGGAGATGCGCGACCTGCCTCGCCTGACGGCTGAGGGAGCGCTGCGCGTACTCGCGGGCGCCGGCTGCGGGCCCGTCGCGCCGCATGTGGCGCGCTTGCTCGTCGACCGTTTGGGGGGCAACCCTGGCTGTGTGGTGCAAACAGCGCGACGCTTGAGCCCGCACCACCTCGCGGGAACGTCGCTGCTGCCGGATCCGCTGCCGCTGGTGCCGGCCGTAAAGAACACCCTGGCACCCGTCGCCGACGATCTCACCGCGGAGGATCGCGAGGTGTTGCTGATTGCGGCCGTCGCTGTCGTCGACAGGATCGATACGCTCACGAGCGCGACGGGCAAGGACGTCAGCTACTTTGTGTCCGGCCCTGTCGCACCGCACCTCAACTTGTTGTCCGGTGGTTTCACGTTCGACGACCCACGCATGAGGTCACTCCTGCACGGCGAGGCGTCGCTTGCAGAACGAACCGCGGCGCATGAGGCTCTCGCGCGGGCGCACGCGGAGGCCAACGAGCCGGAGCTGGCGTCGTGGCACACCGCGTTGGCGCACATTGCCGGAGACCCGGCTGTGGTTCCGCACCTGTTGCGGTTGGCGCGTCGTCATCTGCGCCACGGCGATACGGTCTGGGCGCACGCGGTGGCGCGCGAGGCGGTGGGTCACGCGACCGGCGAGCAGCGCTTGCGTGCCTGCGAGTTGTCGGGGCTTGCCGCGGTGCTGAGCGGGCATATCCATGATGCGGCGCACTGGCTTCCCCACGCGGCCCGCAGCGGCGATCTGGCCGCGCGCGCCCGCACGCTGTTGGGAATGGCCCTGACCTTGACCCTCACCGATGGCCGCGTGCCGGATGACGTCCTTCAGCGCACCCGCGCGGAAGTGGCGGAAGGCTCTCATGGCGAGGACGGGGAACGGCTCCGTTCCGACGTCGCGCGGGCGCTGTCTGCTGCTGCGTGTTTGCACATGGAGCGCGGGGCAACGGCCGCTGCGTGGCGCCGGCTCGAGGAGGCCCGCGAGTTGGTGGGAGGGGGCCGATGCGGGGATCGGGACGGCACCCGGCTCGCCCGTGGGTGGCTCACCATTTACGCGGCTGAGAACTCGGGTGAGTTTGACCTGCCAAGCCAGGCGGAACTGGCCGACGACGAGGCGCTGGGTGCCGTGGCGCGAGGGATCGCGCTCATGCACGCTGACGATCCTGATGCCGCCGCGCGACTCCTCGCGAGCGCGGTGGCAGAGTTGTCGCCGGTGCGACACGGAGCGCGGTGGTTCGACGGTGCAGGGCGTGCCGCGTCGCCGCTGGTGGTCGCGCACCTGCGCGTGGTGCAGGCGTTGGTCGAGTTCCGGGCAGGTGATGTGGCACGCGCGGCCGCAACGCTGCGCGAGGCCGCCGAGCACGTGCCCATCGGCATGGTGCTTGCGGGTCTGGGCGTGACCTTGAACAGGCGCATCGACATGATCCGGGACGGCTCGGTGGGAGTCCTGAGTGATGCCTTGAGTGCGACGTCTCCTTGCGCGGCGAGCACCGCGGTGCGTTTGGGGCTTCTCGTTGACCGCGCAATCGAGGCCAGTTTTGATCGCGATCATGTCCAGGCCGCGACTCTGTTGGAGGTTGCGGCCGAGCGTGAGCTGCGGGAGTCCAGCGTGGGTATGGCCGTGCCGGGCTTGGACGTCGTAGAGGAGTGGGCGGTCGCGGGGCGTGGGCACGAGGCACATCGCGCGTTGCACCGACTGCGTACGCGAATTGGCACCCTGTCTCCCGTGAGCCGAGCAGCGGCGTTGTCTCGCGCGGAGCTCGCGGTAGCGACGACGGACGACATCGAGGCCCGGGTTGATGCGGCGATGGCCGCGTCGCGGGACCTCATGAGTGCCTATGACCGCGCGCGGACTGAACTGAGCATCGGCCGCGCGTGGGCACGTCTTGACCACGGTGAGCGCGCGGTGGCCGCGTTGATGTCCGCGCAGGACCTCTTCGATGAGTCGGGGGCCGACGCCTGGGTCGCCTTGGTGCGCGAGGAGACGGAAGCCATGGCTGATACGTCCGCCGGGACAGGAGTGGCGGCGCGCGTCGCTGGCGACGCCGCTGATGAGTCCGCTGTGGCCGACGCGCCCTCGCCTTCTGGTCATCGGTGGGCGAGCGATCTCACGGACCGCGAGCGCGAGGTCGCCACGCTCGTGGCACAGGGCTACGCCAACCGCGACGTCGCGGAACGCCTGTACGTGTCCGTGCGGACGGTCGAGGTCCATTTGGGCCGCGTGTATCGCAAACTTGGGCTCCGCTCACGCGTGGAACTCGCAGTCCTTGCCCATCGTTTCTCTGGCAACGGATGAGCGCCAAGCCCCCTACGTACGGGTACTTACGTACGGGTAGTTAGTGAGGTTTCCTCACAAAAGTGTGGTGAACGCGGATTACAAGTACCTGAACATCTTCCTAACGTGGGACGCACGTTCCCCAAGGTCTGCCGATGGCGCGGACAGGAAGAGAGACAGCAACGATGCTTTCCATCCGTTCTCGAGCACGGTCAGGAGTGGCCGCGACAGCGCTTTCGGCACTCCTCGGCGCGTCGCTCACGGCGGTTGCGGTCACCGCGACTGCCTCGGCGGCATCGGCCGCCGAATGCGCGCCCGAGTGGAGCGCCACCACCACATACGTGGGAGGCAAAGCCGCCTCCCTCAACGGGGTCAACTACGAGGCGAAGTGGTGGACCGTCAACGAGCGTCCTGGCGCGAGCCAGTGGGGCCCCTGGGCGTCCAAGGGTGAGTGCGGACCGAGCACTGAGCCGACCCCCGACCCCAGCGTGACTCCGACGACAGACCCCACGCCCACCACGGACCCGACACCCACGACGGATCCGACACCGACGACGGATCCGACACCCACCACGGACCCCACGCCGACCACGGATCCCAGCCCGGACCCCACGGTCGACCCGACTCCGGACCCGGATGCCAACCCTGACGAGGTCTGCCGCCCTGATGGCATGGCGCAGACCCCAGGAGTGGACACGCCTTACTGCGACATCTACGACGAGAACGGTGTGGAGCGGCTGCCTAATGGCCTCGATCGCCGTGTGATTGGCTACTTCACCTCGTGGCGCACCGGTGCCAACGGTCCGGCGTACCTGGCAGATGACATTCCGTGGGAGTCCCTGTCGCACATCAACTACGCCTTCGCGCACATCGACGACAACTACGAAGTGTCTGTTAACCAGGACGTTCCCGGCAACGCTGCCACGGACATGACCTTCCCGGGCGTCGAGATGGACCCATCGCTGCCCTACACCGGTCACTTCAACCTGCTCAACAAGTACAAGAAGGACAACCCCGGTGTGAAGATCCTGCCCGCCGTGGGTGGTTGGGCCGAAACTGGCGGCTACTTCGACGGTAACGGCGACCGCGTGGACAACGGCGGCTTCTACACGATGACCGAGTCGCAGGACCGGATCAACACCTTTGCCGACTCCGTCGTTGACTTCATTCGCGAGTACGACTTTGACGGCATCGACATCGACTACGAATACCCGACATCGAACGCTCAGGCCGGCAACCCGCTGGACTTCGGAATCGCTGACGCCAAGCGCGGTGAGCTCTTCTCCGACTTCGTTGACCTGATGAAGACCCTGCGCGAGAAGCTCGACGAGGCTGGCGCTGAGGACGGCGAGTACTACATGCTGACCGCTGCGGTGCCTTCCTCTGGCTGGCTGCTGCGTGGCATGGAGGCCTTCCAGGTGACCGAGTACGTCGACTACCTGAACCTCATGACCTACGACCTCCACGGCGCGTGGAACGAGTACGTCGGCGGCAACGGTGCGTTGTTCGACGACGGCAAGGACCCGGAGCTCGCCGCTGCAGGCGTTTACGGCGCTTACAAGGGCATCGGCTACCTGAACGGTGACTGGGCTTCGCACTACTTCCGTGGCGCTATGCAGGCCGGACGTATCAACCTGGGTGTGCCGTTCTACACCCGCGGCTTCGAGAACGTCCAAGGCGGCGTCAACGGCATGGGCGGCAGGGCCCCTGCGCCTGCCGGCTTCAACTGCCCCGACGGCACCAACGGCAAGTGCGGGTTCGGCGGCGAAGGCATCAACAACCTGTGGTTCGACTCCGACCCCCAGGGCAATGCGATCCCCGCTGGCGTGAACCCCATCTGGCACGTGCTCAACCTTGAAGACGGCGTGCGCGGTGACTACGTGGACTCCTACGGCGTGACCGAGCAGATCGAAGGCGACTACGTCCGTTACTTCGATGACGTCACCAAGAACGAGTGGTGGTGGAACGCACAGACCAAGACGTTCCTGTCCGGCGACTCGAACGAGGCGATCGCGGCCAAGGCCGACTATGTGGCAGACACGGGCCTGGGTGGTCTGATGATCTGGGAGCTCGCGGGTGACTACGAGTACAACCAGGCCAAGGGCCAGTACGAGATGGGCTCCACGCTCGTCGAGCTGATGCACGACAAGTTGTCGAACGCCGGCCAGTACGGCGCTACCAAGGCGAACGCCGACCGTCAGATGCCGACTGAGGCACTTGACATCGACATCGAGTACACGGAGTTCGCACTGGGCGACAACAACTACCCGATCGCACCCAAAGTCGTCTTCACCAACAACGGTTCGGTTGACATCCCGGCTGGCGCCACCATCTCCTTCCAGTACGGCACGTCCGACACCGGAGAGATGAGCGACTGGTCAGGCTTCAAGACGACGACGACGGACAAGGGTCACACCGGCAACAATGTTGGCGGCCTTGACGGCGACTTCCACACTGCTGAGTTCACGGTTCCGCTCGGCGGCCTCCCCGCTGGCGGCGAGATCGTGAACAACCTCAAGTGGACCTTGCCCATCGCCCAGTTCTCGAACGTCATCGTGTCCTTCGACGGTGCGGAGTACTCGACCACCTACGACCACGGTCGTGGCATCCAGGTCGTGTCCTCGCCCATCGACGGCGGTGACGGTGGAGACGGCGGCGACGGTGGCGATGGCGGCAACGGTGGCACCGGCCAGTGCGCGGCGACGGCGTGGACCGCCACCGCCGTGTACAACGGTGGCGCTCGCGTCAGCTACAACGGTCAGGAATGGACCGCTCGCTACTGGACGCAGGGCGACCAGCCCAGCAGCGCCAACTCCTGGGGCCCGTGGGCCCCGGCCGGCAGCTGCTGATCTAGACGGCGGTGGCGGGCCGTGACGCACGTCCGGCCCGCCACCGCACCCCAACGTCCGAGCAACCTGCTCGGTAGGTGGGCGGCTGCCTCTCCCTCACGCCAGCCGCCCGCCTGCCGGCGGGCCATATCCGGGTGACCCCCGCATCGGCCCGCCGGAACTCTCGCAGCACACACGAGAACAAAGGACACACATCATGACCTCATCAACGAGGACGAGCCGCCGCAGCCCCTGGGCTGTCGTCGGCTCCGTGGTCGCCTCGCTCGCCCTGGTCGGCACCGCTGCCGCCAGCGCGTCCGCGAGCACGACCCAAGTGGCTTCCGCCACGCCCGTCACCACCCAGGCGGTCTCAACCCCCGACGGTGACTCCGCTATCAATGGCTACCGCAACGTCGGCTACTTCGCCCAGTGGGGCGTCTACGGCCGCGACTTCAAGCTCAAGCAGCTGCAGGACTCTGGCGCTGCCGCGGACTTGACCCACCTGAACTACGCGTTCGGAAACATCCACCACCAGACCTTGACGTGCTTCATCGCCAACAAGGCTCAGGGCACCGGCCCCAACGGCTCGGACGGCGCCGGTGACGCGTGGGCGGACTTCGGTATGGGCTACACCCCAGCGAACTCCGTCGCTGGCGTGCAGGACAAGTGGGACCAGCCTCTGGCCGGTAACTTCAACCAGATCAAGCAGCTCAAGGAAAAGAACCCCCACCTCAAGGCGATGATTTCGCTGGGCGGCTGGACCTGGTCCAAAAACTTCTCCAAGGCCGCGGCAACGGACGCGTCTCGCAAAAAGTTCGTCTCCTCCTGCATCGACCTCTACATCAAGGGCAACCTCCCCACGATCGATGGCAAGGGTGGCGCTGGCGCGGCTGCCGGTGTCTTCGACGGCATCGACATTGACTGGGAGTGGCCCGGATCCAACGCTGGCCTCGAGGGCAACCACGTCGACGAGGCGAGGGACAAGGAGAACTTCCGCTTGCTGCTGCAGGAGTTCCGCACGCAGCTGGACGCCTACGGCGCGCAGACGGGCAAGGACTACCTGTTGTCAGCGTTCCTTCCCGCGAGCCCCGCAGTCATTGACGCAGGTGGCTGGAACGACCCGCGCATCTTCGAGTCGCTGGATTTCGGCAACGTGCAGGGATATGACCTGCACGGCGCGTGGCAGCCGGGCCTCACTGGGCACCAGATCAACCTCTACGACGACCCTGCGGACCCACGTCCCGCGGGCGAGCAGTTCTCGGTCGACAAGGCGGTGTCGAAGTACATCAACGCCGGAATCGCACCCGAGCAGCTCGGTCTCGGCATGGCGATGTACGGCCGCGGTTGGAAGGGTGTTGCTGACGCAGAGCCCTGGAACTCCGCCAACGGTGGCGCGAATGGCACCTGGGAAGCTGGCATCGAGGACTACTACAAGTTGAAGAACGTCGGCACCTCGTACTTTGACCCCGAGGTCGTGGCGTCTTGGCGCTACGACGGTAACCAGTGGTGGACCCTGGACGATGACAAGACCATCCCGGTCAAGGCGGACTACATCCGTGAGAAGGGCCTGGGCGGCGGCATGTGGTGGGAGCTTGACGGCGACCGCAACGGCGAACTGACCAAGATTCTCATGGATGACCTGGAAGCTGGCCCTGCCGGCCCCATCGAGGGCGGCCCGGTCGTCACTCCCACCCCGACTCCGACCGAGACCTCCTCGCCGGACCCGACGGTGGACCCCACGACCTCGCCTGAGCCTTCGGTGACCCCGACGGTGACACCGACCGAGGACCCCACCGACTGCCCCGCAGCGTGGAACTCCGGCGCTTCCTACCCGGGCGGCACTGAGGTCTCGCACAACGGCCAGGCGTGGAAGAACAAGTGGTGGTCGCAGGGCGAAGAGCCCGGTGCCACCCAATGGGGCCCTTGGGTTGCCCAGGGTGACTGTGACGGTGCCGTCGACCCGACGCCCACCACGGACCCGACCACCGACCCCACCACGGACCCGACGACGGAGCCGACCACCGACCCGACCACCGACCCCGGACAGTGCGTCGCGGCCTGGAGCAATGGCGGCGTCTACGTCGGCGGTGACGAGGTCTCCTACAACGGCCACAACTACCGCGCAAAGTGGTGGACCACCGGCGAGGCGCCCGGCGCGTCGCAGTGGGGCCCGTGGACGGACCTCGGCGCTTGCTAGGTCGTTCAACCGCGCGGGTGCTCCCCGTTGCCCTCGCCGTGAGCGTGCTCGCGGCGGGGTGCACGGGGAGCACTCCCGCGCCGGGGGAGACGGAGGCCGCGCAGGCGACTGAGCAGTCTTCCCCGCCGGCAGAGGCCGCCGCGGCCATGCCGGTGGGGCCCCTCGAGATGGATGCGGCCGAGTACTGGACGCCTACGGAGGCCGATGGCGATATCGCTGTGGTCACCGCAGGCGGCTGCCAGGACGACGGCCCGTGCCCGGCCTTCGCTGTCATCTCCGGCGAGACGGCAGCGGCGGCGAACCCGTCTGAAGCCTTCTTCGATGATGGCGTGGCATGCCCGGTGCCGGGCACACAACCCAGCAGCGCGGAACTCCTCAGTGAACACGAGGCGACCGTCGCGGGTCACAGCGGCACTATGCATATGTTCGAGATCACCTGTGCGGATGACGATGGTGCCGAACAGGTGGCGGTGCCGCAGAACCAGTGGAGCCTGGAGACGGACGACGGCACGCTGTTGGTCGTGGACAGGTGGTCATTTGATGGCCTCCTGACCAAGGTTGCTGACGCCACACTCGTGGCGTCCTAAACCACCCCGCGTTCCCCGCCGAATGGCTCCATTTGGCTGTTTTAGCGTCGCTTAACAGCCAAATGGAGCCATTTGGCGGGGTTTTTTAGTGCGGCGGGATTTCCGCGAGGCGGGACCGCAGCTGCGCGTGCTGCTGGCGGAGGACCGTCGGCACCGCGTCTCCGTAGCCTTCAAGGAACCGGCCGGTGTCGTCGGCCTCAGCCGTGAGCATTGCCTCATCGACGTCGAACAGAGCGTCCCAGTCGGCACGGGGGACGCCCGCTGCCGCATAGTTGATCGCACCATCCACGGGCATGCGGCCCAATGGGCCGTCGACGTAGGAGTTGCGGCCTTCAACGCGGTCCAGAATCCACGCCAGTACTCGCGCGTTCTCCGCAAACCCCGGCCACAGGAACCGGCCGTCGTCCCCCTTGCGGAACCAGTTGACCTGGAAGATTGCGGGCGCACCGCCGGCCGCCTCTAGCGTGGTTCCTACGTCGAGCCAGTGCTGCCAGTGATCTGCCATGTGTGTGCCGGAAAACGGCATCATCGCAAACGGATCGCGCCGCAACTCGCCGACAACGCCCTCGGCTGCGGCCGTGCGTTCCGAGGCGAGCGTGGCGCCCAGGTACACGCCGTGCTCCCAGCTGCGCGCCTGGGTCACCAGGGGCACGTTGGTGGCGCGGCGCCCGCCAAAGATGATCGCGTCGACCGGAACCCCAGCTGGATCATCCCAGGTGTCCGCGATGGTGGGGCATTGGGAGGCGCTCACCGTGAATCGGGAGTTGGGGTGCGCCGCAGGGGTGGGGGAGTCCGGCGTCCAGTCGTTGCCGCGCCAGTCGGTGAGGTGGGCTGGTGGCTCCTCGGTGAGTCCTTCCCACCACACGTCACCGTCGTCTGTGAGGGCCACGTTCGTGAAGATGACGTCGCGCTGAAGCATGTCGACGGCGACGGGATTGGTGGACTGCCCGGTTCCCGGGGCGACACCAAAGAATCCCGCTTCCGGATTGATGGCCCTGAGCCGCCCGTCCGGTCCCGGAGCGAGCCATGCGATGTCGTCCCCAATGGTCTCGACTGTCCACCCAGGGATTGAGGGCTGCAGCATCGCGAAGTTGGTCTTGCCGCACGCGCTGGGGAAGGCCGCTGCGACGTGGAAGGTCTTGCCGCGCGGGTTCGTCACCTTGAGGAGCAGCATATGGGCTGCGAGCCATCCTTCGTCGCGGCCCATGGCGGAGGCGATGCGCAGGGCAAAGGCCTTTTTGGCCAGGATGGCGTTGCCGCCGTAAGCAGAGCCGAATGACCAGATCTCCCGGTCGTGCGGATAGTGCACGATGTACTTGGTGTCATTGCACGGCCACGGCACGTCGGTGTCGCCGGGGCTCAGGGGCGCGCCCACGGAGTGTACGGCCGGCACCCACTCGGTTTCCGGACCGATCTGGGCCAGCGCGTTCGCCCCCATGCGGGTCATGGTGCCGGTGCTCACCACCACGTATGGGGAGTCCGTGACCTGTACTCCGACGCGCGCAAGCGGACTCCCGACTGGGCCCATCGAGAACGGCACCACATACATGGTGCGCCCGCGCATGCTGCCTTCGAACAGCCCGTCGAGGGTCTCGCGCATCTCAGCCGGGTCCGCCCAGTTGTTGGTCGGTCCCGCGCCGTCCGGTGTGGGGGAGCAGATGAAGGTGCGTGATTCGACGCGAGCGACATCCTCGGGATGCGAGCGCGCGAGGTAGGAGCCGGGCCGTAGGTCGGGGTTCAAGGGCGTGAGGGTGCCAGCGTCGACGAGTGTCTCGATGAGTGCCGCGCGTTCCGACGGCGAGCCGTCGCACCAGTGGATGGAGTCAGGTTGGGTGAGCGCTGCGATGCGCTCGACCCAGGACACGACGCTGGTGGGGGCCGATGCCGGGGCTAGGAGAGCGGCGGTGGTGGCGGTGATGGTCATGGCGGCTCCTTGGGTTGGAAGGATTCCAGTGATTTCACCGTAGGCAGGTGTGGGGGCGAGGTATCGACTCATTTGCCCCGGAAGTTTCTCTGTTCTTTCGTTATCGTTAATTCCATGGCAAATCTCGTCACTGTGGGCCGTCGGATCCGCCACTACCGGACGCGCGCGGGACTCACGCTGGACCAACTGAGCCACGCCACTGGCACAGCGCCCAGCCAGTTGTCGCTCATCGAAAACGGGAAGCGCGAGCCGCGCCTGTCGCTCTTGCAGGAAGTCGCCGAGACCGTCGGCGTCACGGTGGCCGAGTTGCTGAAGGATGAGGCACCCTCGGGCCGCGATGCGATGGAAATGGAACTTGCGCGCGCCCAGGAGACGCCCGCGTATCGCGAGTTGGGGCTGCCATCGCTGCGCCCCACGAAAGCGATGACAGATGAAACGTTGCGCACCCTCGTGGGCCTGCACCGGGAACTGGATCGTCGCGCCCGCCAGGCCATCGCTACGCCGGAGTTAGCGCGGCGCGCGAACACTGACTTGCGGGCTCGGATGCGGGCCATCGACAACCACTTGCCCGAGGTCGAGATTGTCGCGCAAGAGGCCGTGGACGCGGTCGGCCACACCGGCGGCGCCCTCACCCACCGCACGGTAGCGCTGATGGCGGAGCGCGTGGGCCTCAGCATCGTGCACACGGACGACCTTCCGCACTCGGCCCGCGCCGTGGTCGACAATGCGCACGGCCGCATCTACATCCCGCCGGCGTCCATTCCCGGCGGGCACGGGCTGCGCTCCCTTGCGCTCCAGGCCGTCGCGCAAAAGGTGCTTGAGCACGGCGAGCCCGCAGACTACGGCGAGTTCCTGCGCCAGCGGCTGGAGGCCAGCTACTACGCCGCGGCCTGCCTCATGCCGGAGAAAGCCTCGGTGCGTTTCCTGGACGAGGCCAAGCGATCGCGCCACCTGGCGATTGATGACTTCCGCGATGCCTTTGGCGTCACGCACGAGGCGGCCGCGCTGCGCTTCACGAACCTGGCAACCGTGCACCTCGGGATCACGCTGCATTACGTCAGGATCGCGGGAGACGGCACCGTTCAGGGCGCGTACGAGAACGACTCACTGCCCTTGCCGCTTGACGCGACGGGATCGACGGAGGGTGAAGTGGTGTGCCGCTACTGGAGCGCGCGGCGGGCCTTCGCGCGCGCGACCCGCACGACCGAGCACTACCAGTACACCGACACGCCTGCAGGAACGTTCTTTGAGGCGACCCAGACGGGCATTGGCGCGGAGGAGTACTCCATCACCGTGGGCGTGCCCTATGCGGATTCCAAGTGGTTCCGCGGGCGGGAGACGCCGCTGCGGGAGGTGTCGACGTGCCCTGATGTCACGTGCTGCCGGCGCCCAGAAGACGGACTCGCGGAACAATGGCACGGCCGCTCCTGGGCGTCTCCACGGGTGCGCCCCTACCTCTTTGCACCATTGCCACACGGGACATATCCCGGTGTGGATGACCGCGAATTGCACGAGTTCCTGGAAGCGCACGCGGAGGAGATTTAGGTCCCAGCTCACCGAGCACTGGCACCATCCAACGGGAGTCTTCCACGCACTCGGAAAACTAGGCTTCCCGTATGTACATCCCGCGCTTGACTCACATGGATGCCGGCAGTGTCCGTGGCTTTGTCGCGGAGATCGCAGCGGCGCAGCTTGTCACCGTAGGCCCCGGCGGGGAGCCGCTGGCGACCCAGGTGCCGATCGTCTGGGACGGCGACACAGTCGAAGCGCACCTCGCTGTGCAGAATCCTCACGCCGAGGCGCTCGAGGATGGCCAGGCGGCACTCCTCATCGTCACGGGTCCGCAGGCGTACGTCACGCCGCGGTGGTACGAGGCAAAGGCTCGGCACGGGCGCGTGGTGCCCACGTGGAACTACTCGTCAGTGCAGATCCGCGGAACCGTGACAGTTCATCGCGACCCGACCTGGCTTCACCGCTCAGTGACGCGATTGACGGACGTGCATGAGGCGGGGTCGGCCCAAGCGTGGCGCGTCGACGACGCGCCGGAACCATTCGTTCGCGGCCAGTTGCGCGCCATCATCGGCATCGAGGTGGCGGTCGCTGCGGTGCACGCCAAGGACAAGCTCAGCCAGAACAGGTCCGACGCTGACCGCGATGCGATCATCGCTGGTCTTGAGGAGCAAGCTGGCATGGCGGCCGCGGTCGCCGCACGTATGCGTCTACGCGAGGAAGAAGCCCGCCAAGACGGCTGCGAGCGCTCCACACACCAGCGCTAGCCCCACGGGGTCCCAGCGCCGCTCGAGTGGCGCTCTGCCCGCCCACGCTGCCTGGTCGGCCGCGCGGTGGGGCCCTTCGAGCCACTGCTCCTCCGCGCCGCGAATCATCGCGACAAGGTCGGCCGCCATCTGCTCCGAAGGCGCCTTACGACGGTCGCGCCGGTGGGGATCGGGGGCGGCGAAAGCGCCTACCTTCGAGGCATCGTCCATCACCAACTCGAGGCCCCAGCGAGTGTGCAGGTCCTTCAAGCGAGCGAACGGCACTGTCACGACCTGCGTGATGTTGTGCACCACAATCGCGTGCTCGTTGACGATGACGATGGGGCGCATAAACAACGCGACCGCGAGCATGGCCACGGCGCCTCCGATCAGCACGGGCACGGCGACCGATCCCGTACCTCCCGCGGTTGCTCCCAGCCCAGCGATCAGCACTCCGCCTGCAATGCCGAGCCAGCCCCAGATGGGTGCCGTCCGGGTGCGGTAGGAGTCGACTGCATCCGTTGAGGACGTGCGCGGGGCGTCGGGGGAGGGGCGACGAAGCATGGCCCCATGGTCCCACGCAGGCGCCACGCGGGCGCGCCCGCTAGAATGTACCGGCGCCCCGTTCGGTGCGCGCTCCCACTTCAATGAATCGAGTTGTCTCCATGCCTGTGCGCTCCGACCTGCGCAATGTCGCGATCGTCGCCCACGTCGACCACGGTAAGACCACCCTTGTTGACGGCATGCTCGTCCAGGGCGGCGCCTACGGCGACCACGCCCACATCGAAGACCGCGCCATGGACTCTGGCGACCTGGAGCGCGAGAAGGGCATCACGATCCTCGCCAAGAACACGGCGATCCGCTACACCGGTGAAGCTGCCGGCCCGGAGGGCGTGACGATCAACGTGATCGATACCCCTGGCCACGCTGACTTCGGTGGCGAGGTGGAGCGCGGTCTGTCGATGGTGGACGGTGTGGTGCTCCTCGTCGATGCATCCGAGGGCCCCCTGCCCCAGACCCGCTTTGTGCTGCGCAAGGCGCTCGCGGCCAAGCTTCCCGTGATCATTGTTGTCAACAAGGTTGACCGTCCCGACAGCCGCATCGCCGAGGTCGTCGAAGAGACCCACGACCTTCTTCTGGGCCTGGCCTCTGACCTCCACGACGAGGTCCCGGACCTCGACATCGACGGACTCCTCGAGGTGCCCGTCGTCTACGCGTCCGCGAAGGCCGGCCTCGCGTCCCTTGAGCAGCCCGCTGATGGTTCGCTCCCGGACTCCGAGAACCTTGAGCCCCTGTTCCAGACCATCATGGAGCGCATTCCCGGCCCCAGCTTCGAGGAGGGCCACCCGCTTCAGGCGCACGTGACCAACCTTGACGCGAGCCCCTTCCTTGGGCGTCTTGCGCTCCTGCGCATCTTCAACGGCGAGCTGCGCAAGGGCCAGCAGGTGGCCTGGGCGCGTGCTGACGGCAGCACCCAGACCGTGAAGATCACGGAACTGCTGGAGACGAAGGGCCTGGACCGCGTGCCAGCAGAGGTCGCACGGCCCGGCGACATCGTTGCCGTTGCCGGTATCGAGGAAATCACCATTGGTGAGACCTTGACCGACATCAACGACCCCCGCCCGCTGCCGCGCATCACGGTGGACGACCCTGCGATCTCGATGACCATCGGTATCAACACCTCGCCGCTGGCTGGCCGCGTCAAGGGCGCCAAGGTGACTGCGCGCCAGGTGAAGGACCGCCTGGACAAGGAGCTGATCGGTAACGTCTCTATCCGCGTCCTGCCCACCGAGCGTCCCGACGCATGGGAGGTGCAGGGCCGTGGCGAACTGGCGCTCGCGATCCTCGTGGAGCAGATGCGCCGCGAGGGCTTTGAGTTGACCGTCGGCAAGCCGCAGGTCGTCACCAAGGAGGTCGATGGCAAGGTCCATGAGCCCATGGAGCACATGACCATCGACGTCCCCGAGGAGCACCTTGGCGCCGTGACGCAGCTGCTCGCGTCGCGCAAGGGCCGCATGGACTCGATGTCCAACCACGGCACTGGCTGGGTGCGCATGGAGTTCATCGTCCCTGCTCGCGGCCTGATCGGCTTCCGCTCAACGTTCCTCACCGAGACCCGCGGTACCGGCATCGCGTCGTCCATCTCGCACGGTTTCGCGCCGTGGGCCGGACCCATCGAGTACCGCACCAACGGGTCGCTCGTTGCAGACCGTACGGGCGCCGTGACTACCAACGCGCTGCTGCTCCTTCAGGACCGCGGCACGTTCTTCGTGAAGCCCACCCAGGACGTGTACGAGGGCATGGTCGTGGGTGAAAACTCGCGCGGCGAGGACATGGACATCAACATCTGCAAGGAGAAGAAGCTCAACAACATCCGGTCGGCCACCGGTGACGAGTTGGAGCGTTTGACCCCTCCGCGCACGTTGACGCTGGAGGAGTCCCTCGAGTTCGCTCGCGAAGACGAGTGCGTCGAGGTCACCCCCGAGAACATCCGCATTCGCAAGGTCGAGTTGGACGCGACGTTGCGCGCGCGTGCTGCTTCGCGCGCCAAGAAGATGTAACGCGCCTTCGCGCCGTGCCACAGGGCCGATGCCCCGCCCACCCGGGCGGGCATCGGCCCTGTGGCGTTTACCCCCCCGGTTGCGAAGGTGAACCTTCGGTGAACCCTCGCGCGCGTCGCGCGCGTTCGCTCTAGCGTGCTGAGTATGAACAGACGCCGCAGTAGCCGCGCCACTGTCACTGCGGCGGTGGTGGCCACTTTGGTGATGGGCGGGTGTGCCGCCGAGGGCACCTCCAGCGAAGCCGGGCCGTCGAGTGCGACGGCAACAACCCTGGAGGGAAGTACGGCCCCCACAGCGGGCGCGGCTACTGATGGGGCCGATGATGCCGCTGATGCGGCCGATGACGCCGCGCAGGCTGGCGAGGACACTGCCGAGCAGGCACTCGCGGAGACTGACGTGGTGGGCGCTGAGGTTCCGCCTGACTTCCCTATCGACGAGGTCCCGCTGGCACAGGGCACGACCAACATTGGAGTGTCTGACATGGGCTCGGGGGATGTCTACACGGTGGTGATTGCGGGGGATGGTGTGGTCGACGCCCAGGTGGAGGCCCTGGCGGCCGCTGGATGGGCCATCGAATCCGAGTACGACAACGACAACGGGATTGGCGGCACCACCGCCACGACCGTCTTCTACGAACCGCAAAGCGACTGGAAAGTCGAACTGTACGGATTTGACGCGAACTTCAATGTTGACGGCGCTCCTGAGCAGGTCGCCGTCACCGTGTGGCCGTCCGCCTACGACGAGTAGTGTGCCCCGGCGCGCATTACGGATTCGCAACGCCTGACCGTGGTCGTCGGCGCTTGCGTGTGTTGCACCTATTCTTGAGCGCATGAAGGACTCCGTAGGGTATGTGGTGGTCAGCCTGGCCGGTCTGTTGACCGCGACCGTGGGCGCCGTCGCCTACCGTTCGCTCGCACCGTGGGGCGCTGTCATGGCGATCCTGATGGTGCTGGCCGCCGCGATCTTCGCGCGCGCATGGCTGTCCTGGACTGGGCTCGGCTTGTATGCGGGGCTGTGGGGGATGGCCACCTTGGTGTGGTCACTGAATGGGCCGGGCGGCTCCGTGCTGATCGCCCAGGACCCGCTCGGAATTACGTGGTTGGGGGGAGCGGCCGTCGCCATCGTGATTGCCGCAGTCATCCCCGTGAAACTTCTTGTGGGGGACGATGTCACGCCGTAGGGATCTGGATCGACAGGCCGCCGAGCAGGAACTTCGGCGTCGCCGGAGTTCAGCCGCGCACCGGAGCCTACGCAAACGGGCCGAACGGGGAGTGGGGGCGCACTCCGCCGCCGGAGCATCGGCCCCACAACCCCCGGACCAGGCCTCCGAGCCGAGCCCTCGCGTTGAGCGGACGCCCACCTCCGAACTCGTCGCGCCCACATGGCTCGCCGCCGAGCACGCAGACGACGAGCCGACGACCGTGGACCCCACGACCGATCAGCACGCAGAACGCGTGAGTTTTGTCGCCGCCGCTGCGGCCGCCAGGCTTGGACGGCACTCTCGTCCACAGGCCGACGAGGCACCCGACAACGCGCGCGGTGATGCGGCAGCGACAGAAGTGATGCCTGCCGTCGACGCCGACCCCACTGCTGCGACCGAGGTTCATGATCCGGTGCCATCGGACGAGCAGTCGGACGAGGCGAACGACGCCGCGGCCCCCGGTGCGACGGCGGTAGCAGCCGGCGCCGCCGCCGGCGCGGCCTTCGCGAGCGCGGCAGACCACCCCGCACCCGCCCACCCCGTGTCCGCTCAGAGCGCGCCCGGCCAGACGGCATCCACCGAACAGTCGTCCACTGACCGTGCAGAAGAGGCAGACGTGAGCCCAGCAGGCCCGACGAAGAAGAGCCGTCGGGGCCGCGGATGGATTGTCGCGGCCGTCTTTGTCCTGGTCCTCGCGGGTGCCTATGTTGGCGCCGCGGCGTTGTTAGCCAACACGGTGCCGCGAGGCACGTCGACGCTGGGCGTTGACATTGGCGGCATGTCCACCGGGCAGGCAGTAGCGACGCTCAACGACCACGTTGCCGAGATCAATGCGCAGCCGATCACCGTGACCGTCGCTGACACCGAGGGTGTCGTCACGGGGGCCGATGCTGGCCTGAGCGTGGATGCGCAGGCCACAGTCGAGCAGACGGTCGGCTTCACCCTCGAACCCCAGCGCATGTGGGAGCGCATCGCAGGCGGCGGCGAGCTCGAGCCGGTCAAGACTGTCGACGATGATGCCCTGGTGGCTGCCATGACGGACCTGGCGAGCCAGGTCGACCGCGAGCCCGTCGACGCGGTCGTGGAGATCGTGGGCACGGCCGCCACCGTCACCGACGGACAAACCGGTATCACGTTGGACGCTGACGCGACCGGCGCCGTCGTCGCCACGGCGTGGCCAAGCACCGAGCAGGTCGAGGGCGTTGCCGAGGTTGCCGACCCTGAGATCACCACCGCCGATGCAGACGCGTTCGCAGATGAAGTCACCACGGTGGCGCTGGCAGGACCGGTGACTCTTGCCAACGACACGGGCGACGTCGACGTCACCGCCGAGCAGATCGCCTCCCTGGCGACCGTCGACACCGAGGGCGGAGTCCTCAGCCTCGTGGTCGACGGCGAACCGCTCGCCAAAACGATTGAGGATGAAAACCCGGACCTGGTCGTCGAGGCCAAGGACGCCGAGTTGTCGTTCACGAGTAGCCACCAACTCGAGACGGTTGAGGGTGTTGACGGCCAGGCGGTGGATGCTGCGAACCTTGGTCCCGCGGTGATCGAGGCCGCCTATAGCCCCACTCGCTCAACCGAGCTGCCGGTCGAGGTGACCGAGCCGGAGGTCTCCAATGACGACCTCGGGATCGAGGACCTCAAGGAGGTCGTGGCGACATTCGATACGCCGTTGACCAACGAGCCCATCCGAACCCAAAACCTGCGCACCGCAGCCGCGGATGTCGAAGGCACGGTCATTTTGCCGGGGGAGCAGTTCAACCTGGCGGAGACGCTCGCGCCCATCACGCCCGAGGAAGGCTACGGCGAGGCGCACGTGATCGTCGACGGCGTCTTGACGAGCGGCGTCGGTGGTGGACTGTCGCAGATGGCGACCACGACGTACAACGTGGGCTACTTCTCCGGCTTCGATCTGATCCAGCACCGGCCCCACTCGGTATGGTTCACGCGCTACCCCGCAGGTCGCGAATCCACGCTGTGGGGCACGACCATCAACGTGATCTTCGAGAACAACACGCCCTACGCGGCTGTGATGAACAGCTACATCTCTGGCGGGCGCTTGTATGTGGACATGTGGTCCACTCCGCACTTCGACGTGGAGACCTATGCGTCGGACAAGACGAACGTGCGCTCGCCCGGCGTGAAGGAAGTGGACAGCCCCAACTGCGAGGCCAAGGGCCCGGGTCAGGACGGCTTCACGATCACGAACACGCGCAAGGTGTTCCTCGACGGCGAGCAGGTAGATGAGAACGTCGACACCTGGACCTACGCGCCCGACGACGCTATCAAGTGCGTGTCCCCGAATGACGATGACTAACTGAAACCACGCTCGCGCCAACGTGCTCCACCCGGGAGCCGACGGCGGTATGATGGTGCGGCCAACGCACCCCCGGATGGAGGAGACGAAGTGACCTACGTCATTGCTTTGCCTTGTGTCGATGTGAAGGACAAGGCCTGCATCGACGAGTGTCCCGTCGACTGCATCTACGAAGGCGAGCGCTCGCTCTACATTCACCCCGACGAGTGCGTGGACTGCGGCGCGTGCGAGCCCGTGTGCCCGGTGGAAGCCATCTACTACGAGGACGATGTCCCGGACAAGTGGGCGGACTACTACAACGCCAACGTGGAGTTCTTCTCCGAGATTGGCTCTCCCGGTGGCGCCGCAAAGATGGGTCTGATCGAGCACGACCACGACCTCATCAAGTCGCTCCCGGCCAACCCGAACGGCTGATCCGCGCGCATGGGGCTGCACCCGCGCGCGCTTCCCGACTTTCCTTGGGACTCTCTGACGCCGTTCCGCGAGCGGGCCGCTCAGCACCCTGACGGGGTGGTGGACCTCTCCGTAGGCACGCCGGTTGACCCCACGCCAGAGTTGGTGCGCGCCGCCCTCCGCGATGCCGCCGACGCTCCCGGATACCCCACCACCATGGGGACTGTGGCGGTGCGCCAGGCGATTGTGGACTGGTTCGCGCGCACCCGTGGCGTGGCGGGCCTCGGCCTCGATGGCGTGATCCCGACGGTGGGTTCCAAGGAAATGGTGGCGTGGCTACCGGCTCTTCTGGGTCTCGGTGAGGGCGACGCGGTCGTCTTCCCGACATCGGCCTACCCGACCTACGCTGTCGGTGCGACTCTCACGGGCGCCACCGCAGTCGCTGCGGATGACCCTGCCGACTGGGCCGGCCGCAAGGACGTCAAGCTTGTATGGATCAACTCGCCATCCAACCCCACCGGAGAGGTCCTGGGAGTCGAGAGACTCCGCGCCGTCGTCGACCAGGCCCGTGCGATCGGGGCTGTCGTCGCCTCCGACGAGTGCTACGCCGCCTTGCCGTGGAGCGAGCCGTGGACGACCCAAGGTGTGCCCTCCGTCTTGGATGAGCGGGTCAGCGGCGGGTCGCATGAGTCCCTGCTGGCGCTGTACTCCCTGTCAAAGCAGTCCAACCTCGCGGGCTACCGGGCGGCCTTTGTCGCCGGCGATCCCGTCGTGATCGGGGCGCTACTGGAGACGCGCAAGCACGCGGGCATGATTGTTCCCGCTCCCGTCCAGGCCGCCATGGTGGCGGCGCTCGCGGATGACGAGCACGTGTCCAGCCAACGCGAGCTTTACCGCGCCCGTCGCGACGCGCTGTTGCCGGCCGTCGAACGCGCCGGTTTCACCGTGACAGGCTCGGACGCGGGCTTGTATCTGTGGGCCACTCGGGGTGAAGATTGCTGGGACACCATCGCGTTCCTGGCGGACCTCGGAATCGTCGCGGCACCGGGAGCGTTCTACGGTGATGCGGGCGCCCAGCACGTCCGTATTGCGCTCACCGCCACCGATGAGCGCATTGCCCAGGCGGTCAAGCGGCTGCCTATTCGCGGGTAAACTCAAGCCCAAGCGAACGCACACAAAGGCGCTGCGGCGCACGGAGGGACCCTCAGTATGACTCGAGTTGTCGACGCACGAATGACCGTGGACGGCACCACCAGGGAGCTCCCGATCGAGAGGGCGACAGTCGGCAACGACGGCGTCTCGGTCTCCACGCTCCTGCGCGACACCGGACTGGTGACCGTGGACCCCGGCTTCATGAACACCGCCTCGTGCGAGTCCGCCATCACCTACATTGACGGCGACGCCGGCATCCTCAAGTACCGCGGGTACCCCATCGAGCAACTCGCAGAGAACTCCACGTTCCTCGAGGTCGCCTACCTCCTCATTCACGGCAACCTGCCCACCGAGGACCAGCTCAACGCATTCAACAACCGCGTCAGCCGCCACATGCACGTGCACGAGGGCATCAAGACGTTCCTTGGCGCCTTCCCGCGTGATGCCCACCCCATGGCGGTCCTGTCCGGCGCCATCTCCGCGCTGTCGACGTTCTACCCCGAGTCGGTGGGCACCTCGGAAGACGAGCTTGAGCTCGCGACCGTGCTGCTGCTGGCGAAGTCCGCCACCGTGATCGCTTACCTGCAGCGTCGTTCCACCGGCGGTGACCTCATTGAGCCCCGTCAGGGTGGTCGCTATGTCGACGAGTTCATGCGCATTGGCTTCTCTGGCGCGGACGGCGAACTTGCGATCGACCCCATCATGCGCAAGGCGCTCGACCTGCTGCTGATCCTGCATGCCGACCACGAGCAGAACTGCTCGACCTCGACCGTTCGCATCGTCGGCTCGTCGCAGGCGAACATCTACGCCTCCGTCGCTGCCGGCGTTGGCGCCCTGTCTGGCCCGCTTCACGGCGGCGCCAACGAGGCCGCGCTGCGGATGTTCGACCAGATCAAGGAGTCCGGCGACACCGTTGAGCAGTTTGTCGCGAAGGTGAAGGACAAGGCCGAAGGCGCCCGCCTGATGGGCTTTGGCCACCGCGTCTACAAGTCGTACGACCCGCGCGGCGCGCAGGTGAAGAAGGTCGCGAACCAGATTCTGTCCGACCTGGGCGGCAACGATGAGACCTTCCAGATGGCCCAGCGCCTCGAGGAGATCGCGCTGTCCGACGAGTACTTCATCGAGCGCAAGCTCTACCCCAACGTGGACTTCTACACCGGGCTGCTGTACTCCGCCATGGGCTTCGACAAGGCCATGTTTACGCCGCTGTTTGCGCTGGGACGCATGCCTGGCTGGATCGCTCACTACCGCGAGATGCTGGCTGACCCGCGCACCAAGATTGGTCGCCCGCGCCAGATCTACACGGGTGAGACCGACCGGGACTACACGCCGATCGAATCGCGCTAACCCCCGTTCCCGCCAAATGGCTCCATTTCGCTGTTATCGCTAGTTAAAACAGCGAAATGGAGCCATTTGACTATGTGGGCACGGGTGGGGGCTGCGGGCCGACGCGTCAGTCAGCCCGCGTGCGTAGCGTCACCGTCACTGCGGACTCGGGCGCCGGTGGTGGCGCGGAGCCGTCCCGAACCCACTGTGCAGTGGCGCTCACCGCCGAGGTGACCTGCTCGTGCGCAGCGACCGCGACGGCCCACCGCTGGACAGCGCTGTTGGCCAGGGCATCGGCCCCCGTCACACGAAGCACCGTGTCATCGCCGTCCGTGCCGACAACCTCGACGACGTAGGCATCCTCGCCGAAGTCCGCCGCAAGCCTGCCCGCGAATGCGCGCGTGGTGGTCGGCTCGATCGGCTGGTCGAGGTCGCAGGTGATGGTTCCGCCGTTGCCCGTCAGGGCGGAGGCCCATAGCCGGCCTTCTTCCTCGTGATCGGCATAGGCCAGAGGGAACCCGGAGCGCTGGACCTCCTGCGCGGCGTCGGTGATCTCCATCTCGGTCCAGGCCGCGACCTTGATGAGCGCCTCGTAGAACCTGTCGGTCGCGTAGTGGGGGTCCATGATCTCGTTTTCAGTTCCCCATCCCTGCGAGGGGCGCTGCTGAAACAGACCGAGCGAGTCGCGGTCGCCGTAGTCGATATTGCGTAGCGACGACTCCTGGATGGCGGTGGCCACGCCAATGGTCCCGGCGCGCGCTGGCAAACCCCAGCGCATCGATCCCGCCACGATGAGCGCGGTGTTGTTGGCTTGCTCGGCTGTCTTGGTGTCGGAGCGCTCGGCGACTGCCACGGTGCACCGTGAGGATGCCGCAGGCTCGTCGTTCAAGCGTTCCCACAGGCGCGGCACCCACACCAGCGCGGCGACGGTCACGGCGAGGACCAACCCCACAGCGATCAGGCTCGCGCCGCGACCGCGACGCCGCTGAGCCACGCTAGTTCGCGTGAAGAGCGGCGTTCAGCTCCACGCCGGCGCCTTGGCGCATGACTGCCTCAAGCGCGCCGGACACAGAGTTGCGGCGGAACAGAATGCCGTCCTTGCCCGCAAGCTCCTTAGCCTTGACGACGACCGGCTTGCCGTCGTCATCGGACTGGCCGACGAGCAGCACCTTCGAGCCCGCGGTGACGTAGAGGCCAGCCTCGACGACGCAGTCGTCGCCGAGCGGAATTCCCAGGCCGGAGTTCGCTCCCAACAGCGACCGCTCACCGATGGAGATCACTTCCTTGCCGCCGCCGGACAGAGTGCCCATGATGGAGGCGCCGCCGCCCACATCGGAACCGTCGCCCACGACCACTCCAGCAGAGATGCGGCCCTCGACCATGGAGTGGCCGAGCGTGCCCGCGTTGAAGTTCACAAAGCCCTCATGCATCACCGTGGTGCCCTCGGCAAGGTGCGCTCCTAGGCGCACGCGGTCGGCATCCGCGATGCGGACGCCGGACGGGATGACGTAGTCCACCAGGCGGGGGAACTTGTCGATGCCGTACACGGTGAGCTGCTGCCCGGCCGCGCGGAAGCGCAGGCGGGTCGCGTCGAAGCTCTCGATTGCGCACGGCCCGGCGGAGGTCCACACCACGTTGGTCAAAGCACCGAACACGCCGTCGAGGTTGAGGCCGTGGGGCTTCACGACGCGGTGGGAGATGAGGTGGAGGCGAAGGTAGGCGTCCTCCACGGTGGCGGGAGCCTGGTCAAGGTCGATGACGGTATGGACGGCGCGAATGGTCACGGCACGCAGGTCGTCGTAGCGCTCTGCCGCCGCGAGGCCCGCCGGGATGTTGCCGGTGGGTCCCTCGCCGAGCCCGGGGGAGGGGTACCAAGTGTCGAGTGCGACGCCGTTCGCGTCGTAGGTGGCCAGTCCGAATCCGTAGGCAGAGCGAGTCATGGGCACAAGCCTAGTTGAGGGCGCAGACACGCCACGCGGTGACGGATCGGTGACGTCGGCTAGGCGCGGCGTGGTGAGGGCCGATGCTGTGGATAGGGTGGCGGCATGGCTGACCTTGATCTGAGCGCACCAGTGGCGCAACTCGCCGCGGACTTGGTGAACATCCCTTCCGTGTCCGGTGACGAGAGCGCGATTGCCGATGCGGTGGAGCGGGCGCTACGGCAGTGCTCCCACCTGTCCGTGACGCGCGATGGCGACGCCATCGTGGCCCGGACGGAGACCGGGGCGAGTGAGCGTGTCATCATCGCCGGCCACCTTGATACGGTCCCGATCAAAGATAATGTGCCCGGCCGTTTCGATGACGATGGCGCGACGCTGTGGGGGCGCGGAAGCGTCGACATGAAGGCGGGCGTTGCCGTCATGCTGTCGTTGGCGGCCCAGGTTCAGCACCCGTCTCGTGACGTCACGTGGGTCTTCTACGACCATGAGGAGGTCGAGGCGACGAAGAACGGCCTTGGCCGCATGGTGCGGCACCACCCGGACCTTCTTGACGGCGACTTTGCGGTGCTGTGCGAGCCCACCTCTGCCGCGATCGAGGGCGGGTGCAACGGCACCGTACGTGTAGAGGTCACGGTCCCTGGCAAGGCGGCGCACAGCGCGAGGGCATGGAAAGGGATCAACGCGATTCACGGCCTCGCGCCGCTGTTGACCGTGCTGGCGGCCTACCGCCCGGCCACAGTGACGGTGGACGGGCTCGACTACCGTGAGGGGCTCAACGCCGTTGGTGTGCGCGGCGGGATTGCAGGCAACGTGATCCCGGATGCGGCCACCGTGACGATCAACTACCGGTTCGCGCCGGACAAAAGCCTTGAGGAAGCGAAGGCTCACGTGACTGCCGTGGTTCGTGCGGCCCTGCCTGGGGACCACACCATGGTCTGGACCGATGAATCGGCCGCGTGCCGACCCGGCCTCGACGCGCCGCTGGCGCAGTCCTTCGCCACGGCCGTGCGTGCTGCGGGCGGGGGTGAGCCGCGCGCCAAGGAAGGGTGGACGGACGTGTCGAGGTTCGGAGACATGGGCATTCCTGCCGTGAACTACGGCCCCGGTAACCCGGAACTCGCCCACGCTGACGACGAACACTGCCCGGTGGCGGATATCCACGCGTGCCGCGCGGGTATGGAAGCGTGGCTCACAGCCCCGCCTGAGATGTGATTCACGAGCCCACCGGCTCACGACGTAAGGAGGACGCGATGTCTGAATACCGCAAGGGACCGGTGCTGCTGCGCGGTCGCAACATTCCCTCGAGTTCCACGTCCGGCCGCCTCTTGGGCAATCAGGATGAGCCGGACTGGCTCCACGGCGATCCGTGGCGCGTGCTGCGCATTCAAAGCGAGTTCGTGGAGGGCTTTGGCGCGCTCGCAGAGCTGGGACCCGCGATCTCCGTGTTCGGCTCTGCCAGGACTACCCCCGATGCGCCCGACTACGAGCAGGGAGTCACCATTGGCCGCCGGCTTGTCGAGGAGGGCTTCGCCGTGATCACCGGCGGCGGTCCCGGCGTGATGGAAGCCGCGAACAAGGGAGCTAGCGAGGCAGGCGGAGTCTCCGTCGGGCTCGGCATTGAGTTGCCCTTCGAGCAGGGCGTGAACAGTTTCGTGAACCTCG
This sequence comes from Demequina globuliformis, assembly GCF_000975155.1. Taxonomy (GTDB): domain Bacteria; phylum Actinomycetota; class Actinomycetes; order Actinomycetales; family Demequinaceae; genus Demequina; species Demequina globuliformis. The sequence continues at coordinate 488,906 of NZ_BBRG01000001.1, read as the reverse complement.
GCATCAACTTTCGGTACTTCTTTGCCCGCAAGACCATGTTCGTGAAGTACGCCCAGGGTTTCATCGTTTTGCCCGGCGGGTTCGGAACCATGGATGAGCTCTTTGAAGCCCTCACATTGGTGCAGACACGGACCATCACCAAGTTCCCGGTGGTGCTGGTCGGGCACCGCTACTGGGATGGATTGGTGGACTGGTTGCGAGACTCCGTGGTCGCCGACGGCAAGGCGTCATCCACCGACATGGACCTATTCCATGTGACGGATGATGTGGAAGAGGCGATCCGCATTGTGGTCGAGTTTTCGCGCGGCGAAGGGACGGGACCAGAGGTTCCAGCGACGCCGCCGCGGGCGGAGCCGATGTAGCATCACGGCTCCGATCTGCGGGGATGTTTGGGGCGCGACCATGACACGTCGTAGAATGGTCTGCGGTGCCGTGCGTATGCGCGGCCGACGCACACTGGCGAGGAGAAGCACATATGGCTGCGATGAAGCCCCGTACCGGCGACGGCCCCATGGAGGTCGTGAAGGAGGGTCGCGGGTATGTGATGCGAGTGCCACTTGAGGGTGGCGGTCGTCTCGTGGTCGAGATCAACGCGGACGAGGTCGCTGAACTCCGCGACGCCTTGGCTGGCGCCCTGCAGTAGGGCTCAACCGCCCCAAGGGATGACGGCTCGCGCCGCGAACACACCAGCGCGCGGGCACGTCACCACTGGTCACTCCTGTCTTGGGTGGCGTTGCCGGCGCGCCCGTGCAGGTCAGTTACGCGTTCTTGATCGCAACCAGGAGACCGTCGCCCGCAGGTAGCAGGACAGTCGTGAGCGACTCATGTTCGCGGACGCTCTTGAGTGTGGTGCGGATCGCGGTGGTCTCTTGGTCGCGCTGGGCGGGATCGGGCACGCGCCCGTGCCACAGCGCGTTGTCGATGGCGATCATGCCCCCCACACGCACCAGGCGCAACGCCTGCTCGAGGTACTGCGGGTACTCGACTTTGCGTGCGTCGATGAGTACCAGGTCGTAGCCGCCGTCGGTGAGCCGCGGGAGCACGTCGAGCGCACGCCCCGTAATCATGCGCGCTCGCTCGGGCGGGAAACCGGCCGCGGCGAGCGTCTTACGGGCGGCCTTGTGGTGCTCGGGTTCGACGTCGATCGTGGTGACCACACCGCCGCTGACCATGCCGCGCAGCAAGTATGTGGTCGAGACGCCCGTGCCGGTGCCGATCTCCACGACGGACCTGACGCCTGCGGCCTGGGCAAGCAGTTGCAACGTCTGCCCGGCGCCCGGGAGAACGGGCGGGCAGCCCAACTCCTCTGCGACGTCGCGGGCGACTAGGAGAACCCTGTCTTCGGGTACAAAGTCCTCGGCGTACGCCCAGTTGGTACCTTCGATGCTCATGGGTGGCCTCCTCTATGCCGCATCGTAGTCGCCCTGTAGGGACGTATGTCTCAGCAAACTCCCAGCATCGCGTGGGAACATGTTCTTGTTGGTAGCCGTTGATCGTGATGTGGAGGAGGCAACTGAGATGACTCAAGTGCAAAGTGAGCACGCCTCCATCACGCCTACGAACCCGCCCCAGGATCTAACGTGGGAGCGCATCGTGGAGGAACACTCCGGTCGCGTTTACCGGCTGGCCTATCACCTCACCGGCAATCAGCACGATGCCGAGGACCTCACGCAGGACGTCTTCATCCGCGTGTTCAACTCGCTGTCGCAGTACAAGCCCGGGACCTTCGAGGGTTGGCTTCACCGCATTACGACCAACCTGTTCCTTGACCGCATGCGCCGCAAGAAGCGCATCCGATTCGACTTCATGGCCGATGACGATGCCGCCGTTCCCACGTCCGACAGCTTCGATCGCCACGAGCGTTCGGGACAGCCAGAGGACGCCTTCGACATGGCCCACCTTGGCGACGACATCGTCGCCGCCCTCGCCGACCTTCCCCCTGAGTACCGCGCAGCTGTGGTGCTGAGCGACATCGAGGGTCTCAGTTACGAGGAGATTGCCGCCACGCTCGGCATCAAGATGGGCACTGTCCGGTCCCGACTGTCTCGCGCCCGCGCGAAGCTCCGTGAGTCCTTGGCTCACCGCGCGCCGGTGCGAGGTGGCGTGTGAAGCAAGAGCACCTGGGAGAGCGCGTCCACGATTTGCTGGACAACCGGCTCACGCCGCTGCAGGCGGCCGATGCCATGGCTCACCTTGACGTGTGCGCCGACTGTCGCACGCGCTGGGCAGAGTTGAGGGCTGCGCGAGAGGCGCTCCAGTCGTCGCCCGCGGGAATCGACATGAGTTTCGCGCAGCAGTTGCTCGACCGTGACCGCATGTCGCAGATCGCCCAACGTGAGTCCAAGCGGGACGCGCGCGCGGCCGCCGGCCACGCGCACCGCCCCATGATGGCGCTCGTGGTCATGCTGATCGTGTTGTCCTCGGGTGTGGTCGGCGCATACGCGGCGGGAGCCCCCGAGCGGGTCGAGCCCGCGTTCGCGGACGGAGCCGACTCCGACGACAACACCGTGTCCTACATGACGTCGACCTCGATGCGCTCGGACGATGTGCTCAGCGCTTGGGCCCATCCCGAATGGGACAGCGCCGACGTCAAGCCCGTCGAGGCTCGCGTGGTTCATGATGCCTACGGCGACGACGTCCTCTTGCTGTGGTTGGTGGCTGGTTCCGAGACCATCGTGGTTGCAGAGCAGCGCGGCAGTCTCGACTATGCGGCTGCGGACGCCTACCCACGCGTGGACTTGGGTGGTGTGACCGCGTTCCTCGTAAGCGAGCAGCCGCGCCGCCTGCTGTGGGAGACCGGCGACTTCGTGGTCTCTGCGGCGTGTGAGTGCACCGCCGCGACATTGGAGGCAGCGGCCGCCAGTTTTCCCGCCACCAGCACCCCCGGATTCCTGGACCGTGTGGGCGACGGAGCGATGCGTATCGCTCAGGTCCTCACCGGCGAATGACACCCTCTGACAAGGAGCGCCATGTCTGACAACCCCTTTGCCTCGCCCAACGAGCGTCGCCGCGACGCTGAAGACGCCCCGCAAGGTACGCCGGCATCGGCCGCAACGCCGCCCGCATCCGCGGCGTCCGCGCCCTCCGCTGCTGACCCGCAGCAGCAGGACACCGAGGTCATTGACCCGTCGCAGGTCCGCGCTCCGCAGGCTCCCGTCAGCGGGGCCGCTTATGCGCAGCCTCCGGCCACTGTGCAGCAGCCCGTCTACGCTCAACCCCCGGCCCCTCACGGCGCCATGGCCGCGCAGCCAGACGGCACCTTCTCCACCGCTGAGCCTGCCTACGATGGCGCGGGCTACCACGGGGGAGCGCCAGCTCCCCACCAGGCGCCGACCAAGAAGGACAAGCGCGGCCGCGTAGGTGCAGGCGCAGTGGCTGGTATCACGGCCGGCGCACTGGTGCTTGGGCTCGGCGGAGGAGTGCTGGGTGCGTGGGCCTTCGATGAGTTCACTGAAGCCCCGCAAGCGTCCATCGCCACCTCGACTGTCGAGGCCGTTGACCGTCCCGAGGGTTCCGTCGCCGCCGTCGCCGCGGAGGCGATGCCCTCTGCAGTCTCGATTGAGGCCTCAAGCCAGCTGGGGTCGTCGACCGGCTCCGGCTTTGTCATCCGCGAGGACGGCTACATCCTGACCAACAACCACGTGGTCGAGGGCGCGCAGGACATCACGGTCGTGTTCTCCGACGGGTCCGAGCACCCCGCAGAGCTGATTGGCGCGACCGGGGACTACGACCTCGCCGTCCTGCACGTGGAACTGAGCGGGCTCACGCCGCTGGTGTTCGCGGACTCCGACCAGGTGGTCGTCGGTGACGAAACCATCGCCGTCGGGTCGCCACTAGGCCTCGAAGCCACGGTGACCACTGGCATCGTCTCCTCGCTGCACCGTCCCGTGCGCGCCGGCGAGTCGAGCGAACCAGCCTTCATCGACGCCATTCAGACGGACGCGGCCATCAACCCGGGTAACTCAGGTGGGCCGCTTCTCAACGCCAATGGCGAGGTGATTGGCGTGAACTCAGCCATCGCGACCTTGTCGACTTCGACGGACACCACTGGATCCATTGGCCTGGGCTTCGCCATTACCTCGAACCAAGCCAAGCGCACCGCTGAGGAGCTCATCGAGACCGGGACGGCGACCTACCCGATCATCGGCGTGCTGCTCGACGACACCTACACCGGCGAGGGGGTCAAGGTTCTGGACGACCCCAGCGGCGTGACGGACGGAATGCCAGCGGGTGAAGCGGGGATCGAGCCTGGAGACGTCATTACGGCCATTGACGGCCGTCCCATCACCCAGGTCGACGAGCTCATTGTGTCGATCCGCGCGATGGCGCCAGGTGACGAGGTGACGTTGACGGTGTTGCGCGACAACCAGGAGCAGGACATCACCGTGACGCTCGCCTCCTCCGCGACGCTCGAGGCACAGCAGGGGTGATCGCGACCGGACTGCTGAACACGGCACAATAGTGCTGTGTTCGGCATCAACGGAGGAGAGCTCCTCGTCCTCATCCTGATCGCGATTGTCGTGATCGGTCCCGAACGCATGCCCGAGTACGCTGCCCAGCTTCGCCGCTGGGTGGTCCGCGGGCGCGACTGGGTGAACCAGGGCAAGGACCAGGTGAAGTCGGAGGTAGGCGATCAGGTCGACTGGACCCAGTACGACCCCCGCCAGTACGATCCCCGTCGGATTGTGCGCGAGGCGCTCGCTGAGCCCAGCCCCGCTGCCCAGGCACCTCCAGTGCGCCCCGTCACCCAGGCATCGGCCCCCATCACGGCCGCTGCTGCGCAGCCTGGCCCCTCCGCTAGCAATCCAGATGCTCGTGGCGCGGCGGCGCCCTTTGACTCGGAAGCGACGTAGCCGCTCCCCGCGTTGTACAGCACTCGGGCCGATGCGGAACAATAGCGGGCATGAAACCTCGCGTGTTCTCGGCTATGCAGCCCACAGCAGACTCCCTCCAGCTGGGAAACTTTCTGGGAGCCCTGGTGGAGTGGGTCAAGCTACAGGACACGCATGACGCGATCTACGGTGTGGTCGACCTGCACGCGTTGACCGTGGCGCCGGAACCCGAGGTATTGCGGCGCCGCTCGCGTGTCACCGCCGCTCAGTTCCTGGCGGCCGGGGTGGACCCGTCGCGCTCGATCGTCTTCCTCCAGTCGCACGTACCCGAGCACGCCGAGCTGGCCTGGTTGCTGAGCACCTTCACCGGCATGGGTGAGGCAGGGCGCATGACTCAGTTCAAGGACAAGTCCGCGAGGGTGGGCGAGTCCGGTACCAACGTGGGCCTGTTCACCTACCCCATCCTGATGGCCGCCGACATCCTTCTGTACGACACCAACGTGGTGCCCGTGGGTGAGGACCAGCGACAGCACCTCGAGCTGTCTCGCGACCTCGCGATGCGCCTCAACGCGCGCCTTGGCGAGGACACCGTCACCGTGCCAGAGCCGCACATCGTGAAGGAGACAGCGAAGATCTTTGATCTTCAGGAACCGACCAAGAAGATGTCGAAGTCGTTCTCGAGCCCCAAAGGCATCATCGAAATTCTCCAAGACCCCAAGTCAGTCGCTAAGAACATCAAGGCTGCAGCCACGGACTCGGACGCGGTCATCGCTTTCGACCGCGAAAACAAGGCGGGCGTGTCCAACCTGCTCACGATCTACTCTGCACTCGACGGACGCAGCGTTGATCAACTGGTGGCGGACTACGAAGGCAAGATGTATGGCCACCTGAAGGTCGACCTCGCGGAGGTCGTGGTCAACTACCTGACGCCCATCCATGACGCTGCGATGGAATGGATCGAGTCTCCTGACCGTTTGGACGCAGTGTTGGCCGACGGTGCGGAAAGGGCCAGCGAGATCGCGTCGGCCACCCTTGAGCGGCTGTATGACCGAGTGGGACTGTTGCGCCCTAGTCACCGGAGGTAGCCCGTGAGCGAGCCCACCGACCCCAAGCGCATGCCGCTGCGCGGCACGTTCGAGGAAACGACGACCGCCAAAAAGGGGCGCGCTGCGCTTGAGGACTCCGGCGCAATCGACAAGACCAAGGCGGCCATTGCGGAAGCGAAGAGCCGCAAGGAACGGTTCGACGAGAGCCACGTGGGCCGGATGCTGGAGCGCATCAAGGATGGCAACGCGATGCTGCTTGCGGGCGGCATCGCCTACTTTTCCTTGACGTCTCTCGCGGCGGCCGTGGTGATCGGTGTGACACTGTCCAGCTTCCTGGTCTACAACAACGAGGCGTGGAACGACGCGTTCTACGGCTTCATCGACGACATCCTGCCGGGGATTGTCGGTACCGGCGAGGACGCGGTGATCGACCCGTCCGACATCGAGCCTCAGGGCCTCACGGGGGTCGTCGGAATCGTCTCCTTCATCATTCTTTTCAACACCGCCTCGCGGTACCTGCGCGGAAACCGCATCGGCGTGCGCGTCATGCTGGGCAATGGGTCCGCGGCGCCGGCGCAGGGCAAGCTGAGGGACTTTGCGGTGCTGTTCGCGCTCATCTTGCTCGTGGTCCTAGGGATTGGCTTGCAGGTGCTGGCGTCGCGGTTTGCGACCACCGTCGCGAGTTGGTTCGCCGTGGAGTGGATTTCTGAGAGCGTGATCCGGGCGCCTGCCATCATCATTGGTGGGCTACTCGATGCCGCCTTTGTGGGCTTGCTCATCGTGGTCCTGGGGGGATTCCGGGGCTCGCGTCAGCACCTCCTGTGGACATTGCTGGCGGCAGCCGTGGCGATTGGAGTGTTGCGCCAGGCCGTGTCGCTCATCATCGCGTCCGTGTCCTCGAACCCGGTGCTTGGCTCCGTCGCGGCGATCGTAACCGTCATGATCTTTGTGGACTTCATCGCGCGCATTGTGCTCGTGGGGTCCGCGTGGCTCGGGACTCTTCCCGACAGCGAACTCGGCGACCATGGCTCGGCGCCTACCCAATCGTTGGAAGCCCCGCCGCGCCGGGGCAAGGGGTCGGTCACCACGACCCGCGCGACAGGACGGTCCCACACGTCGTCATAACGTGGCTCTGCCAATATTCTCAATGGTGAGATCACTACTGCAGAATTAGTACAATTCGGGCATGCATGCTGTCCCCACAGGCAATCGCACCCGAGCGTGGCGTGGCCCCCTCGTCGCTGCCACGGCCATCGGTCTCGCCATCGGTACCACCTCCATGGTGAGCGCAGTCATGGTTGACGACAACACGCCGCTCGACCCCTGTCTGGGGGACGAGTGCCCCGGTTCGTACAGTCCTCCGCATAACGGTGCGTACTTGGGATTCGATGACGGCGTCAGCATCTTCGCCGGCGGTGACTTCTCCATTGGCCAGGCAGCGGCGGAGGCGGAAGGGAATGTGGTTGTCCTCGGCGACGCCACGTTTGATAAGGGCCAGGGCGTGTACAACCTCGGTACCGCTGGCGTCGGATCCCGCGTGCCGCCTCCCAATAACTCCACCATGCTGACCGTCGGCGGTGACCTCACTGTGGCGCAGGGGACCGATCTCCACGTGGGCCAGCCGGACCTCGTTGGCAACGTCAATGTGGGTGGAACCGCCTCTGGGACGATCACTCAGGTCGCGCCCGGCACCGTCACCGAGAGCGTCGATGTGGCCTCGGTATGGGCCGCACGACGTGCGAACGTCACCGCGCTCTCGCAGTGCTTGGCAGCGCAGGCGCCCACAGGCACCGTGCAGGAAGACGACGGCGGAACCGTGACCTTCACAGGTTCCGGCGCCCAGATCGAGGTCTTTGAGGTGACTGCGGAGTCTGTGACAGCCGACTGGGGCGCCGTTCTCGCCGCAGAAAATTTGGCGGGCACCGAGACAGTCATCGTGAATGTGACTTCCTCCAACCCCGTCGATTTCCAGCTCAACGGCACCGTCGGTGGTGTGGATCAGGCGGAAATCAACGCGTCACAGCGCATCGTGTTCAACTTTCCACAATCCACTGACGTGACGTTGAGCGGCTCCGTGATTCCGGGCTCGGTCCTGGTGGGACAGGAAGCGTCGACGACCCACATCAACGCCAACCAACTCAACGGACGCACTGAGGTCGCCGGCTCACTCGAGCATGGGTTGACGACGACGAATACCGGCCTCGAAGTCCACGCGTACCCCTTCACCGGACCGTTGCCGTCGTGCGACGAGACCCCAAGCCCGACCACCACGCCAAGCCCGACCACCACACCGTCCCCGACTACTACACCGAGCCCGACCACCACACCGAGCCCGACCACCACACCAAGCCCGACCACCACACCAAGCCCGACCACCACGCCAAGCCCGACCACCACGCCAAGCCCGTCTACTACGCCGAGCCCGTCTGCGTCCCCGTCGGAGACTCCCAGCCCGGAGCCGACGCAGAGCACGTTGCCTGCCACCGGAGCCGACGCTGACCAGTCAGCATTGATGGTGCTCGTCGCGGGAACGTTGCTCGCCCTGGGCCTCAGCGCGCTGGTGGTCGCCCGCAGGCGCTAGCCCGCACGGAACATGTGTCGGGGGTAGCGCGTAACGGCCGTGTACCAGTAGATTCCGTGAGGTCGAGTGCCTACTGAGGAGATCTGCGTGACCGAATACGACCCCTTCTTGCGTCCCAAGGACGGCTCGCAGCCCGCCCAGACCCCGCAGGCTTCCCACGAACAAAGCAACCCACCGCAGCAGTTCCAGCCCGAGACTTCGTGGCCGGCGCCTGCCGAGCAGGCCGACCGCGACGCAGGGGCGACTCCTTGGGTGGCCACGCCCGCACCTGGCGTCCAAGCACCAGCCACCCCCATGTACCAGCAAGGTGAGCCCTACGCGCCTGGCGCCACGTATGCGCCGCCGCAGGCCCCGCAGCCACCGGTCTATGGGGCGCCGCAGGGCTACGGTGCCGCGCCGGCGAGTGCGCCCACCACGAGCGGTGACTACGACGGTGTCTCGATCGGCGCCTTGGTGACAGGGCTGCTATCGATGGGCCCTGTCGCCGTAGTGCTCGGCGCAATCGGCCTGCGACGCACGGCTGGCGGCCAGCGCAAGGGCACGTGGATGGCTGTCACCGGTGTGGTGCTCGGCGTCCTGGCATGCATGGTGTGGACAGCCGTCATCACCGCCGCGATCACGGCCACGCAGGCCTACGTGGAGCCCATCGGCAGCGAGCTGGGCGACTTCTTCGACAGTGACCAGGCCTACGGCGATGACGCGGACCTCGACGCCCTGTACGACCAGTGCGAGGCGGGGGACAACGGTGCCTGCAACGAACTGTACTGGGCCTCCGATTTTGGCTCCGAGTATGAGTCCTTCGCGGAGACCTGCGGCGGCCGCGAGGCCACTCCCATGGGTGGCTACTGCGAAGAGTAGGCGCTGCGCGCAGTCGCGATACCAGCACAAAGGCCGGGTGAGGACTCCTCACCCGGCCTTCACGCTGTCACGCTGACGAGGCTAGATTTCACCCGTGTTGAGCGCGTGCTTGACCTCAGAGATCGCCTTGGTGACCTCGATGCCACGCGGGCAGGCCTCGGTGCAGTTGAATGCCGTGCGGCACTTCCACACCCCGGCCTTGTCGTTGAGGATCTCCAGACGGTCCCACTCGCCCTCATCACGGGAGTCGAAGATGAACCGGTGGGCGCCCACGATGGCCTGCGGGCCAAAGTACTGGCCGTCCGTCCAGAACACCGGGCAGCTCGTCGTGCACGCGGCGCACAGGATGCACTTGGTGGTGTCGTCAAAGCGAGCGCGGTCCTCAGGGGACTGGAGGCGCTCGCGCTCAGGAGCGGTACCCGTCGTCATGAGGAAGGGCATGATCTCGCGGTAGGAGGCGAAGAACGGCTCCATGTCCACGATGAGGTCCTTCTCCACTGGCAGGCCCTTGATGGGCTCGACCATGATGGGCTTGGCGGGGTTGAGGTCCTTGAGCAGCGTCTTGCAGGCAAGGCGGTTGCGGGCATTGATGCGCATGGCATCCGAGCCACACACGCCGTGCGCGCAGGAGCGGCGGAAGGCCAGTGAGCCGTCTTGCTCCCACTTGATCTTGTGCAACGCGTCCAGCACGCGGTCGGTGGCGTGCGCCTCGACCGTGAACTCTTCCCAGTACTCAGTCCCCGCTTCGCGGCCGTCGAGGCCGTCGGGGTCAAAGCGCAGGATCTTCAGCGTCACCGTCATCGACGGGATGGCGCCTGCCTCGGCGGGCTTCTCAGCGGTAGCGGTCATCTCCCCATCCCTCCTAGTACTTGCGTTCCATGGGCTGGTACTTGGTCACCACGACCGGCTTCCAGTCCAAGTCCACGGTGCCGTCGGCACGCTTGTAGGCCATGGTGTGCTGCATGTAGTTCTCGTCATCACGCGTGGGGAAGTCCTCGCGGTAGTGACCGCCGCGGGATTCCTTCCGACCCTCGGCGCCAGCGATCACGACCTCGGAAAGCTCCAATAGGAAGCCCAACTCGATCGCCTCAAGCAGGTCCGTGTTGAAGCGCGTGCCGCGGTCGTGGATCGCGACGTTCTTGTAGCGCTCCTGCAGTTCCTTGACGACCCCGTGGGCCTCGGCGAGAGAGTCCGACGTGCGGAAGACCTGGACGTTGCGGTCCATCGTCTCTTGAAGCTCCTTGCGGATCTGCGCGACCCGCTCGGTGCCGTCGCCGCCGACGGTCTCGCGCAACTGGGCGACGAGCGCCTCGACCCTGGCGGAGGCATCGGCCGGCAGCTCGGGGGTGACGTCAGTGGCGTTGGCGTACTCCGCGGCGGCAATACCGGCGCGGCGCCCGAACACGTTGATGTCCAGCAGCGAGTTGGTGCCCAGACGGTTGGCGCCGTGCACCGACACGCACGCGCACTCGCCGGCCGCGTACAAGCCCTTGACCACGTGCGTGTTGTCGCGCAGCACCTCGCCCTGAACGTTGGTGGGGATACCGCCCATGGCGTAGTGCGCGGTGGGGAACACGGGGACCGGCTCGGTGTACGGCTCCACACCCAGGTAGGTGCGGGCGAACTCCGTGATGTCGGGCAGCTTCTCGTCGATGTGGCTGGGCTCAAGGTGCGTGAGGTCCAACAGCACGTAGTCCTTGTTGGGGCCGCAGCCGCGGCCCTCGCGCACTTCATTTGCCATCGCGCGCGCCACCATGTCGCGCGGTGCGAGGTCCTTGATCGTGGGGGCGTAGCGCTCCATGAAGCGTTCGCCCTCCGAGTTGCGCAGGATGCCGCCTTCGCCGCGCGCGGCCTCCGACAGCAGGATCCCCAGACCCGCCAGGCCTGTGGGGTGGAACTGGAAGAACTCCATGTCCTCGAGCGGGATGCCGGCACGCAGGGCAATTCCCATGCCGTCACCGGTCAACGTGTGGGCGTTGGAGGTGGTCTTGAACACCTTGCCAGCGCCACCGGTCGCGAAGATCACGGACTTGGCGCGGAAGGTGTGAACCTCACCCGTCGACAACTGGTACGCGACCACGCCAGCGGCAGCCACCTCGCCGTCGTCGCCAGCGGCCTGCGGGTCGCCGTCGAGAATCAGGTCCAGCACGTAGAACTCGTTGAAAAACTCGACTTCCTGCTTGATGCACTGTTGGTACAGCGTCTGCAGGATCATGTGACCGGTGCGGTCCGCGGCGTAGCAGGCGCGACGTACGGCTGCCTCGCCGTGGTTGCGGGTGTGGCCACCAAAGCGACGCTGGTCAACCTTGCCCTCGGGGGTGCGGTTGAAGGGCAGGCCCATCTTCTCGAGGTCCAGGACCGCGTCAACCGCTTCCTTGCACAGGATCTCAGCGGCGTCCTGGTCGACCAGGTAGTCGCCGCCCTTCACGGTGTCAAAGGTGTGCCACTCGGCGTTGTCATCCTCGACGTTGCTCAGCGCCGCAGCCATGCCGCCCTGTGCCGCGCCAGTGTGGGACCGGGTGGGGTACAGCTTGGTAATGACGGCAGTCTTGGCGCGCTGAGAACTCTCCAGCGCCGCGCGCATGCCGGCGCCACCGGCGCCCACGATGACGACGTCGAACTCGTGCTCAGTGGTCATGAGAAGTCCTCACAGAAACTCGGCAGCAGGGATGGGTCGGCGTTTGCGGGGCACGGGTCGAAGGTGAAGAGCACCAAGGTGCCCAGCACGATGATGACGACCGTGGTGATGCGCAGTGCCCACGTCAGGGTCGCGTGCAACCAGGGCTTGCGGGCGTAGTCATCGATGACCATGCGCATGCCGTTGCCGCCGTGCACCATCGCGAGGATGAGCATGGTGAAGTCGAACCACTGCCAGAAGGGGCTGGCGAGCTTGCCTGCGACGAAGGCGAAGTCAATCTGGTTGATGCCGTCGCCCCTGACGAGGTTCACGGTGAGGTGAATCGCGATCAGCGCGATCAGCAGCGCACCGGAGACACGCTGGAAAATCCAGCTCCAGCGGCGGGCGCGCCCGAGGGTGGAGTGGCTGATTGCCTTATTGGGCGCCTTGAGTTCGGGAGCCTGGCTCATCATGCACCTCCGAACGCGTGCATGAAGTGGCGGGGAAGGAAGCCGATCATGATGATGGCGAAGCCGATCCACACCCACCACACGAGCATCTTCTGGCGCCGCAACGCCCAGGTCCACTTGTCGACTGCGATTACACGCAGGCCGTTCAGGGCGTGCAACGAGATGGCGGCGACGAGACCGGCCTCGATCAGTGTGTACAGCGGGGTTTTGTAGTGACCGATCACGGTGTTGTAGGCCTCGGGTGACACGCGCACGAGCGCGGTGTCGAGGACGTGGACAATAAGGAAGAAGAAGATGGCGATACCGGTCGTGCGGTGCACGACCCACATCCACATCCCCTCGGCTCCTCGGTAGAGCGTGGGCGCTGGCGACACGGACTCTCCTTCGAATTCCGGGTTGACTCGCCGTCCATCCTAATGTGGTCGCATGACTCACGATGACAGCGGTCAGGAACCCGTCTCCGACTTTGTGGCAGTAATCCCCGCGGGGGGCATTGGCTCGCGGCTGTGGCCTCTGTCCCAACCTCACCGCCCCAAGTTCCTCATCGACCTGCTCGGATCAGGGACCACGTTGATTCAGGACACCGTCGCGCGCCTCGCGCCGGTAGCGGGCGAGACCCTGGTCGTGACGGGCGAACGTCACGCCCCAGCTGTCGCTCAACAACTTCCTGACCTTGAAGCATCGGCTCTCCTCACCGAGCCGAGCCCCCGTGACTCGATGGCAGCAATCGCGCTTGCCGCCGCGGTCATCGAGCACCGCCACGGGGAACGCATCATGGGGTCGTTCGCTGCGGACCACGTCATCCCCGACGCCGATGCGTTCCGCGAGACGGTGCGGACTGCGATCGCCGCGGCGCGCACCGGCAAGGTCGTGACCATCGGAATTGAGCCGACGGGGCCGTCGAGCGCGTTTGGGTACATCAAGGCCGGCGCGCCGTTGCCTGAGGTGCCGGGCGTGTTCCAGGTGGAGGCCTTCACAGAGAAGCCTGAAGAGGACACTGCAGCACGAATGCTCGCCGCTGGAGGTTACACGTGGAATGCGGGCATGTTCGTGGTGTCGACGACCGTGCTGCTGAACCATCTCGCGACCTTGCAGCCGACTCTTGAAGCAGGCGTGCGCGAGATCGCCGCCGCGTGGGATGGGCCGGACCGGGCGGATGTCCTCACCCGCGTGTGGCCCACGCTCACCAAGATCGCCATTGACCACGCGATCGCGGAACCCGTGGCCGCCTCCGGGGGAGTCGCGACCCTTCCTGGGTCATTCGAATGGCACGACGTTGGCGACTTCGACTCGCTTGCGCACCTGCTGGAGGCCGATGCCTCAGGCACCCTGGCTAGTCAGCGCACCGCGGCCGTGGCCGCGGTCGATTCCGAGTCTCCCGTGGTGATTGGCGGCACCAAGCCGGTCGCGGTGGTGGGCATTGATGACGCGGTCATTGTCGAGACCGACGAGGCGATCTTGGTGACGCGCCGGTCTGTGGCCCAGCGGGTGAAGGATGTCCGGTTTCCCTAAAACCGCCTGCCAGATTGATACAGAACCGTTGCCTCGCCGGCACCATACTGACCTGTAGCGGAAACATTTCCTGCGTAGCATTGTGAGCAACGCAACAGCCTGGCGTACCCAACAGGTCATTCGATAGTGAGGAAGCTACAGATGCGCAATTCGATTCGCATTGGTGCAGTGGCGGCAGCGTCCGCCCTTGTCTTGGCAGCGTGTGGTTCTGCCCCTGAGGAAGAGACCAGCGCCGAGTCGACGACCGACGCCACCACGGAGGCCGCCGAGTCGATCGATTTCAAGGCGTGCATGGTTTCTGACGCGGGCGGCTTCGATGACGCTTCGTTCAACGAGTCGGCATACAACGGCCTGGTGCGCGCAGGCGACGAGCTCGGTGTTGAGATCGCTCAGGCCGAGTCCACCGCCGAGTCCGACTACGGCCCCAACCTTGAGGCCCAGGTTGCTGCAGGCTGTGACCTGATCATCACCGTCGGCTTCCTGCTGGGTGACGCGACTGCTGAGGCAGCTGCCAACAACCCCGACGTGAACTTCGCGATCGTCGACTTCGGCTACGACGAGCCCATCGAGAACGTGAAGCCCATGTTCTTCGAGACCGACGAGGCGGCGTTCCTCGCGGGCTACGCGGCCGCTGGCGCGTCGCAGACTGGCACGCTTGGCACCTTCGGTGGTGTGAACATCCCGACCGTGTCGATCTTCATGGACGGCTTCCTCGCGGGCGCCAACAAGTACAACGAGGACATGGGCGGCTCCGTCTCGGTTCTCGGTTGGGACGGCTCGGACGGCTCGTTCACCGGTGACTTCGACGACCAGACCAAGGGCCAGAACACCACGCAGGGCTTCCTTGACCAGGGTGCGGACATCGTGATGCCCGTCGCGGGTCCCGTGGGTCTGGGTGCCGCCTCGGCCGTGCAGTCGGCTGGCGACGCCTGGCTCGTGGGTGTGGACTCCGACTGGACCGAGTCCGCTCCTGAGTACGCCGACATCATCCTGACCTCGGTGCTCAAGAACATCTCCAACGCAGTGTTCGACACGATCGACCAGGCTGCCGGCGACGGCTTCACCAACGAGCCCTACGTGGGCACGCTGGAGAACGAGGGCGTTGGCATCGCGGAGTTCCCCGAGGGCGTTGTGCCCGAGGAGGTCACCGCGGAGCTTGAGACCCTGCGTGAGGGCATCATCGCGGGTGAGATCGAGCCTTCGACGGCCGGCTAACACACCAGCATGTGAGCCGCGAGCTCACTCCACGCGAGGGGCGTGCCGCGTAGACGCGGTACGCCCCTCGTGCTTGACTTGAGGGACCAGCATCGGCGCAGGTCCTAGAAGGAGACAGCGTGAAACTCGAACTACGCGAGATCACCAAGAAGTTCGGCGACTTCACCGCGAATGACGCCATCAGCATCACTGTGGAATCGGGAACCGTCCACGCGCTTCTGGGCGAGAACGGCGCCGGAAAGTCCACCCTCATGAACGTCCTGTTCGGCCTCTACGACGCGGATGGGGGTCAGATCCTGCTCGACGATGAGCCGGTGGTCTTCTCCGGTCCAGGTGAGGCGATGGCGGCCGGCATCGGCATGGTCCACCAGCACTTCATGCTCGTGCCGCCGTTTACCGTCGCGGAGAACGTGATGCTGGGCCACGAGCAAGTCACCGGCCCAGCAAAGCTTTTGGACGTCGAAGCAGCGCGCGCGAAGGTGCGCGAGATCTCCGATCGCTTCAACTTCCACGTCGACCCCGATGCTGTGGTCGAGGACCTGTCCGTCGGCGCTCAACAGCGCGTCGAGATCATCAAGGCGCTGTCTCGCGACGCCAAGGTGCTCATTCTGGACGAACCCACGGCAGTGTTGACCCCACAAGAGACCGATGAACTCTTGGAGATTGTGGGGCAGCTGCGTGATTCCGGTACGGCCGTGGTGCTCATTACCCACAAACTCCGCGAGGTCCAGGCCATCGCGGACACCATCACGGTGATCCGGCGCGGCAAGGTCGTCGGTACGGCCGAGCCCACGGATTCACAGGAGCAACTGGCGTCCTTGATGGTGGGCCGCGACGTGTCCATGACTGTGGAGAAGGACGAGGCGTCGCCGGGCGACGTGGTTCTCGAGGTCTCCGACCTCACCGTGGTGGACCCGGCCACCCACATCACGCTGCTCAACGGCGTGTCACTTGAGGTCAAGGCTGGGGAGATTCTCGCAGTCGCTGGCGTGCAAGGCAACGGCCAGACTGAGCTGGCGGAAGCGATCCTTGGCGTCGTCGAAACCAAGAGCGGCTCCGTGTCGCTCCAGGGCGAGAAGCTGACGGGCAAGACCATCCGCCAGGTGCTGGACGCCGGCGTGGGGTTCGTCCCCGAGGACCGCACCGAGGACGGCGTCGTCGCCTCGTTTACGGTGGCGAATAACCTCATCCTCGACCTGTACGACCGCGAGCCCTACTCGCGTGCAGGCGCGATCAAGCCTTCCGTGGTGAAAGAGCATGCGGAAACGCAGGTGGAGAAGTTCGATGTGCGCACAACGTCCATCAACGCGTTGACCGGCTCGCTGTCGGGCGGTAACCAGCAGAAGGTGGTGCTCGCTCGCGAACTCGCGCGCGATCTCAAGGTACTGATCGCGTCCCAGCCCACGCGCGGGCTGGACGTGGGCTCGATCGAGTTTGTCCACAAACGCATCATCGAAGAACGTGACAAGGGAGTTGCGGTCATCATCGTGAGTTCGGAACTGGACGAGGTGTACGCGCTCGCGGACCGCATTGCGGTGATGTACCACGGCGAAATTGTCGACATCGTGTCGCCCGACACTGACCGCGACACGATGGGGCTGATGATGGCCGGCGCACACGAGGAGGACGCTGCATGAGCGACTCGACCGCACCCCGCCCGGGTGACGACGACGCAGGAAACGACAAGGCCGCGAGCGACACCACCGCAGGCGGTGCGGCGGCTGACGGCGCGGCAGTCGAGACGCAAACGCCCAAGCCCGAGGGCACGGGCGGACCGACCAGCCCCGCGGACACCGAGGGAGCGCCTCGCTCGCAGAGCGTCCTGCGACAGATCCTCGAGAGCTCCACGCTCGTGGTCGTCATGGCAGTCGTTGCCGCGCTGCTCATCGCAGGCATCTTGATTTGCTTCGCCGACGAAGACGTCCGCGCGGCCGCGGGCTACTTCTTCTCGCAGCCCGGGGACACCTTCTCCGCAATCGGCGACGCGCTCGGCGGGGCCTATAGCGCGATCTTCCAAGGCGCCGTGGTGAACTTCCAGGCCAACGACTTTGTCGGCTTCATCAAGCCGTTCACGCAGACCCTCACCATGGCTACGCCGCTGTTGTTCGCTGGCCTTGGCCTGGGTATTGGTTTCCGCGCTGGTCTGTTCAACATTGGTGCTCAAGGACAGCTGCTGATCGGTGCCACGCTTGGTGCGTACATCGGCTTCGCGTTCCACCTGCCGTTCCCCATCCACCTGCTGCTCGCGGTCGTGGGTGCGGCGCTCGGTGGAGCGGTGTGGGGCTTCATTCCCGGATTCCTGAAGGCACGCACTGGAGCACACGAGGTGATCGTCACGATCATGCTCAACTACATTGCGCTCTACCTCGTTGCCTACCTGTTGACGCGTGAAGCGTTCCAACGCGAGGGGTCCAACAACCCCATCTCACCGATCGTCGACGAGAGCGCGCAGTACCCGTTGCTACTGGGCGACAACTTCAACCTTCACTGGGGATTTGTGCTCGCGCTCGGTGGCGCGTGGTTTGCCTGGTGGTTGATGGAGCGGTCGACGCTCGGCTTCGAGCTCCGCGCCGTGGGCGCGAACAGTCACGCGGCCCGTACTGCGGGAATGAACGTCTCGAAGGCGTACATCCTTGTCATGGTGATCGCGGGTGCGTTCGCCGGCTTGGCGGGATCTGCGCAGGTGCTGGGAACAGAGAAGGTGCTCACGACGGCGACGGCGGGATCCATCGGATTCGACGCCATTACTGTCGCCCTGCTCGGCCGTTCGCGTCCGCTCGGCACGGTGTTTGCCGCGATCCTCTTCGGTGGTCTTCGAGCTGCAGGTCCGACCCTGCAGGTTCAAGCCGGACTGCCCGTTGACATCGTCCTTGTCATCCAGGCGCTCATTGTGCTGTTCATCGCCGCTCCACCGTTGATTCGGTCGATGTTCCGCTTGCCTGCCCCCACCCACGAGAAGGAGGTGGCGGCATGAGCGCCACGGTGACGGAACACAGCCCCACGCCTCAGCAGGGCAAGGGTCCCCAGCCAGCCGAGACCAAGTCGTGGAAGGCCACCATTGGCCTCAGCGTGGTCGCGGTGCTCTCGCTACTGCTGTTCGGCCTGACGACGCCATCGGGCGTCCAGACCACCTTTACGGTGGCCACCAGCTCCGACTTCATCACGCTGCCCAGCATCACCGTGCCGGCACGTGCTGCGGCCGTGGTGCTGTCGGTGGTCGCGATCCTGCTGGCCGCGTACGTCGGCTTCCGGGCCAACCAGTTCCGCAAGGTGGGCATCTGGCTGCCCATTGTGTTCGGGATGGCCGTGCTAGGGGCCCTCCTGACGTGGGCCGGTGCCGACCGCTCGGGCACAACGATCCAGCTCACCGGATTGCTGACGTCCGCGCTGTTCCTCGCCGTGCCCCTGGTGTTCGGTTCTTTGGCCGGAACGCTGTGCGAGCGCTCGGGAATCATCAACATTGCGATTGAGGGCCAGCTGTTGGCCGGAGCCTTCCTCGCGGCGCTCGTGGGGTCGATGGCGGGCAATGCGTACGTCGGTCTCATCGCGGCCCCGATTGCCGGCGCACTCGTCGGACTCTTGCTCGCGATCTTCGCGACCAAGTACTGGGTCAACCAGATCGTGGTGGGCGTGGTGCTCAACATGTTGGTGATCGGTCTGACGAGCTTCTTCTTCTCCACGATGATGACGGATGACCCGAGCCTCAACCGCGCGTTGTCGCTGCCGCAAATCGACATCCCGCTGCTGGCGTCGATCCCGATCATCGGCCCCGTGTTGTTCCAGCAGAACCTGCTTGTGTACATCATGTACGTCGTGGTGATTGTCCTGCAGATCATGCTGTTCAAGTCCCGCTGGGGCTTGCGCGTTCGCGCCGTCGGCGAGCACCCCAAGGCTGCAGACACCGTTGGCATCAAGGTCAACCGCACTCGAGTGCGCAACACTGTGCTCGGTGGTGCGGTCGCCGGGCTCGGAGGCGCGTTCTTCACCGTCGCCTCGGGGCTGGCCTTCGGCAAGGAAATGACGGCAGGTAAGGGCTATATCGCCCTGGCGGCGATGATCCTCGGCCGGTGGAGCCCGCGTGGCGCGCTGGCTGCAGCACTGCTGTTCGGATTCGCGGATGCCTTGCGCGTGCAGTTCGGCATCATCGGCTCCGCTATCCCATCGGAGTTCTTGTCGATGCTCCCGTACCTTGTCACCATCCTTGCCGTGGCCGGCCTGGTGGGTGTCTCTCGCCCACCAGCCGCTGAAGGTATCCCGTACAAGAAGTAGGAGGCCCCACGTGCCCGACATCGATTGGGAGGGGTTGCGGGCTGCTGCGCGCGACGCCGCCACGCGCGCATACGTGCCGTACTCGAAATTCCCCGTGGGGGTGGCGGCACTCACGGACACCGGCGCCACCGTGGTTGGTGCGAACGTCGAGAACGCCAGTTACGGTCTCACTCTGTGCGCCGAGTGCGCACTGGTGTCGAAGCTCCACACCGACCAGCTCGGTTCCCGCCTGGTGGCGTTCACGTGTGTGGACGGCAACGGCGAGATTCTGGCGCCGTGTGGACGGTGCCGCCAATTGCTGTTCGAACACGGTGGCCGCGCCCTGTTGGTAGAAACCGCGGGCGGCGTGGTCACCATGGAAGAGATGTTGCCCGGCGCGTTCGGGCCCGAGGATTTGGAGAAGGTGCAGTGACCGAAGCAGGTACGACGGAATCCCACGACGCTGTCGACGTCATCCGCACCAAGCGCGACGGTGGAGTGCTCGCCGATGACCAGATTGATTGGGTGATCGACGCGTACACCCGTGGCGCGGTGGCGGACGAGCAGATGAGTTCGCTCGCGATGGCGATCCTCCAGCGCGGCATGACGCGTGCGGAGATTGCACGGTGGACCCACGCGATGATCAATACCGGTGAACGGCTCGACTTCTCTGGTCTGGGCGCGCCCACCGCGGACAAGCACTCCACTGGGGGTGTAGGAGACAAGATCACTTTGCCGCTGGCGCCGTTGGTCGCGGTCTACGGCGTTGCCGTGCCGCAGCTGTCAGGCCGGGGCCTGGGGCACACGGGAGGCACCCTCGACAAGCTCGAGTCCATTCCGGGCTGGCGCGCGGCTCTCAGCAATGACGAGATGATGGACCAGTTGCGGGACGTCGGAGCCGTCATCTGCGCCGCAGGCTCGGGGCTGGCGCCCGCCGACAAAAAGCTGTACGCGTTGCGTGACGTGACGGGCACAGTTGAGGCGATCCCCCTGATCGCCTCCTCGATCATGTCGAAGAAGATCGCCGAAGGGACCGGGGTGCTCGTTCTCGACGTCAAGGTCGGCTCCGGCGCCTTCATGAAGGACATCGAGTCCGCTCGCGAACTGGCAGAGACCATGGTGAACCTCGGCACCGATGCTGGCGTCAAGACGTCCGCCTTGCTGACGGACATGAACACCCCGCTGGGGCGCGCGATCGGAAACGGACTCGAGGTCACGGAGTCCGTCGAGGTGCTCGCAGGTGGCGGCCCAGCAGACGTGGTGGAGCTCACGGTTGCCTTGGCACGCGAAATGCTGGCCGGCGCTGGGGTCACCGACGTGGACCCAGCCGACGCTCTCAAGGACGGCCGCGCCATGGATGCATGGCGCCGGATGATCGAGGCGCAGGGAGGCGACGCTGACGCCCCGATGCCGGACGCGCCTCACACCCACCAGGTCCTTGCCGAACGCGACGGAGTCGTGAGCCGCGTCGATGCCCTGGGCACAGGCGTCGCCGCGTGGCGCCTAGGCGCTGGCCGCGCCCGCAAGGAAGACCCAGTCCAAGCATCGGCCGGAATCACCGTGCACCGCACCGTGGGTGAGACCGTCCGTAAGGGCGAGCCCATCCTCACCCTCCACACCGAGACGGAGTCCCGCATGCCCCGCGGGTTGCAGGCGCTCGCGGACGCGTGCGACGGCGCCGGCGCCATCGAGGTCGCAGACACCGCCCCAGAACGTCGGATCATCCTGGAGACGCTCGGAACGGTGTCCTAAATGCCGTGGACCCTCACGTCGCTCGCCGCTCGCACCGCGGGCAAAGTCGGCCTGCGGGGCTCCTGGGCTAAGCCCTACGCGGCGTCGCACGCGGCAGGTCTGGCCCAGCGTGGCCCCCGCCGCGACGGCGACACGGTGTTTGCGCGCTCCTACGCGCGGCGCATGGCCACGCTCTCGGCAGCGGACCGCAAGGCGCTCGATGCCGCGCGTGCGGAGATGGTCACGGATGCCGACGTCCTGGAGAGGGTCCTTGCTTCCGGTGCCACCGTCACGGCCGCTGCCGGCCTCGCGGCCGCATGGGAGCGCCTGCCAGAAACCGCGAAAGACGTCGTGCGCGCCCCCACCGGCACCGGCATCGGCCCTCTCAAACTGGGATCCATCAAAGCGACCCAAGTGGACTCCACGACGTGCGGCGCGGCGGTCATGGGCATGATGGCGATGACCGGGGACCCGCTGCTCGCGGCTTGGGTGATGACGGGCCGCGTATTCGGTGACCACCTGCCACCGGAGGCGCTCGCGGTCACCCTTCACGAGGACAATCCGCGCACCATCGACGAGCGGTGGAGCGCGTTGCAGCGCGTCCTGCACCGCGAAACGACCGCGCGTGGGCTCGTCGTCGCACCGTGGCCGCGCAAGTTCGGCACGCCTCCATGGCGCGTCGACAACCACACCCGCTTCGCGGGCGTACGGTTCCACTCGGCGATGCTGGACGACTGCGACCCCGCCGTGATGGACGCCGCGATCGCGCATGCCAGCGCCGCACTCCGCGACGGCATCCCGGTGCCGATGTTCACCGGGGGAGACTCGTCGCTGGGAACGGATGCGGTCGTGCCACGGCACGTGGTGTTGCTCGTGGGACGCATCGCCGGGGGCTTCCGCGTATACGAGCCGTCCACCGGACGGGTGCTGCCCCTCGCGGACGAACGCATGGTGGGCGGTGGGTCCCGTGAGCCGGCGCTGGGGCAGTGGACGCGGGTGTCCTGGATGGTGCTTCCGCGCCAACGCCTCAAGCAGTAGACCCACCGCGAGGGTGCGGCCGAGCGACTAGCCTTGGACCATGACACTTTCGTACTCCGACATCGTCGCCCTGCCCAAGGTCGTCCTGCACGACCACCTCGACGGTGGCCTCCGCCCCGCAACCCTGATCGAACTTGCCGCCGAGATCGGCCACGAGCTTCCCTCGACGGACCCGGACGAGCTTGCTCGCATCTTCGCGGAGAACGCCAACTCCGGTGACCTCGTTCGCTACCTCGAGGCCTTTGCCCACACCACCGCTGTGATGCAGACCGAAGAGAACCTACGTCGCGTTGCCCGCGAAGCCGTCGTCGACCTCGCAGACGACGGTGTGATCTATGCCGAGCTCCGCTACGCGCCAGAGCAGCACGTCGCGGGTGGCCTCAGCCTCCAGCAGGTGGTCGAGGCTGTGCAGGCGGGCATCGAGGAGGGCGTGGCCGAGGCCGCCGAGTCCGGCCGCGGCATTCGCGCCGCAGCGCTGCTGGACGCGATGCGTCACCTGGACCGTTCGCGTGAGATTGCGGAGCTGGCAGTGGCCAACCGCGAGCGTTGCTGCGTGGGCTTCGACATCGCCGGACCGGAGTTTGGTTTCCCGGCCTCGAACCACGCGGAAGCCTTCACGTACCTGCGCGAGCAGCACATGCCCGTCACCATTCACGCGGGCGAGGCAGATGGCGCGTCATCGGTGTCCGACGCGCTGATCCAGGGAGCGCGCCGCCTGGGCCACGGCGTGCGCATCTGGGAGGACATCGAGGACTTCGACTCGGACGAGCCGAACCTGGGACACATCGCTCAGCACGCCCTCGACCTGCAGATTCCGCTCGAGTGCTGCCCCACGTCGAATGTGCAGACCGCCGCGGCTGAGTCCATCGAGAAGCACCCCATCCACACGCTGCGTGACCTGGGCTTCGCTGTGACGATCAACACCGACAACCGTTTGGTGTCCGGCGTGACCATGTCGGGTGAGTTCGACGTGCTCGTCCAGGCCGGCTGGACCCGCGAGGACCTGTTGGAGGCCACGCTCAGCGCCGCCTGGGGCGCGTTCCTGCCCTACCAGGAGCGTGGAGACCTCGCCGAGGCCATCCTCGAGGCTTACGGCATCGAACTCTAGCCACCCACGTGAATGCCCCGGGCGAGCGTGTGCTTGCCCGGGGCATTGTCGTGAGTTAGTGCGTGAGCTTGAGCCCGCCCACGCAGGCCACAATGCCCACAATGAGCAGCACCCGCACAATTGAGAAGGGCTCCGCGCCAGTCGACATCGCCCAAATGGCGGTCAGCGCCGCGCCGATCCCCACCCAGATTGCATAGGCGGTGCCCACGGGCAGGGTTTTGAGGGCGTACGCGAGGCCGAACATGCTCGCCACGAGCGCCACCACAAAGATGACGCTGGGCCACAGGCGAGTGAAGCCTTCGCTTCGACTTAGGGCAGTAGCCCAGACAGCCTCAAGGACTCCGGAGGCAATGAGAATGATCCACGGCATGATGACTCCCGTGTGACGTCTTGTCGCGCTGCCGGGTACGTCACCCTCGTCCGGGAGCCAGGTTGGGGCTCTGGGCCCATGCTCGCACGGCGCCGACGCTCGGGCAACGTCGCGCGCTGTGGCGTTGGTCACCATCGCAGCCGTGTGCGTACGCGCGCCTGAGCCCGGCGGGACGTAGGCTGGTAGCAGCACATGCGCCCCCTCACACAAGGAGTTCTGATGACCCTGGCACGAGCCGATCTGGCACAGTACGTCGACCACACTTTGCTCAAGCCGGAGGCCACGCCTGGCGACGTCGAGGCATTGGCGACCGAGGCAGGTGAACTGGGGGTGTTCTCGATCTGCGTCTCGCCCTCGATGCTCCCTGTTTCCACCCCGGCGGGAGTCGCGGTGGCCACGGTGTGCGGCTTCCCGTCGGGCAAACACCACTCGAGCATCAAGGCCGCCGAGGCCGCCCTCAGCATCGCGCAGGGAGCCGACGAGGTGGACATGGTCATCGACGTGGCAGCCGCGATCGAGGGCCGGTTCGACGAGGTGCAGGATGACATCGCAGCCGTACGTGCCGCCGTGCCCACGGACAAGGTGCTCAAGGTCATCATTGAGTCCGCGGCGTTGAGCGACGAGTCGATCGTGGGGGCGTGTCGCGCTGCTGTCGCTGCTGGCGCCGACTTTGTGAAGACGTCGACGGGATTCCACCCCGCCGGCGGCGCGAGCGAGCACGCGGTGCGCCTGATGCGTGAAACGGTGGGCGACGCGCTGGGCGTGAAGGCATCAGGCGGCATTCGCACGGCCGATGCCGCACTGGCCATGATCGAGGCCGGCGCGTCACGATTGGGCTTGTCGGGTACGCGCGCGGTGCTGGATGGCCTGGACGGCTCCGCTTCCGCTAGCGATGGGGAAGAGGCCGGCGGCTACTAACGCCGCGCCCCATCCCGTCGCCCCATCCCCGCCAACCCCGCCATCCCGCCAAATGGCTCCATTTCGCTGTTTTATGGGTGCGTAACGGCCATTTTGTGCCACTTCAGCGGTAGGAGGGGAGCAGCGGCGGGCCGATGCGCGGGTGCCGCCCGTATGGACGGCCACCACGGCATCGGCGCTGGCTGAACCCGGCGTCGGCGCGAAGTCACCAGGGCATCGCACTAAGTCACCACAGCGTCCGCAGGACGCCACCGCGTGAAGTGGCACTTTTCGCCCGTTATGGCCCTCTATAACAGCCAAATGGAGCCATTTGGCGGTGGGAGGGGTGGGTTAGGCGAGGCCTAGGGCCTCCCTGACATCCGTGACGAGAGCGTCCATCGCTGACTCTGCGCGGCTGCGTGCGGCTGCGACGTCTTCGCTGGGCTCTTCCACGACCTCGAGGTACGCCTTGATCTTGGGTTCGGTGCCCGAAGGCCGGATGATCACGCGGGCACCGGACTCTGTCGCCAAGTGCAGTCCATTCGTGGGCGGCAGGCCCTGAAAGCCCTCGTTCATGTCGTCGGTGTGGATGACAGGCGAGCCAGCGAGCGTTGCCGGAGGTTCAGCCAGCAAGCGAGTCATCAGCGCGGGGATCTTCGACAGGTCATCGAAGCGCCCCGACACCTGGCGAGTGAGGTGAACGCCGTACGCGCGCGCAAGGTCATCGATTGCGTCGGCCAGCGTGCGCCCCTGTGCCTTGAGGTCCGCGACATAGTCAGCGATCAGCACGGCCGCGGACACCCCATCCTTGTCGCGCACGAGGTCTGGCGCGACGCAATAGCCCAGCGCCTCCTCGTAGCCGAACACCAGTCCAGGCTCGCGCGCAATCCACTTGAAACCCGTCAGCGTGTGGGCGTGACGCAGTCCGTGCCGCTGTGCAATCCGGCCCAGTTGCTGGGAGGACACAATGGAATTGGCGAGCACGGCACCGGCAGAGTGCTTGCCGCGCGCCGCGATGCGTTCGCCGAGCAGCGAACCCACCACGTCGCCGTGGAGCATGGTCCACTGGCCATCGATCACGGTCGCGACGGCGCACCTGTCGGCGTCGGGGTCATTGGCGATGACCAGGTCCGCGCTCTCCTCCTGAGCGAGGGCCAGCGCGAGGTCGATGGCGCCGGGCTCCTCAGGATTGGGGAAGTCCACCGTCGGAAAGTCCGGGTCGGGCTGCGCCTGCTGAGGCACCGTGTGCACGTTGCCAAAACCGGCGGAGCTGAGCACCGTTTCCACGGCATCGCCGCCCACGCCGTGCAGCGGGGTGAGGACAATCTTGATGTCCCCGCGCGTGCCATCGCCCTGGGGTGCCCCGACGAGCGCAGAGGTCGCCGCGACGTACTGGAAGACCAGGTCGGCGCCAATAGTTTCCCAGCCCTCTGCCGCGCGCGGAACATCAGCGACAGCATGCACCTGACTAATGCGTTCGGCGATCTCCGCGTCAAATGGCGACACGATCTGAGCGCCCTGGCCATCACCAGTGACCACGCGTCCACCCAGGTAAACCTTGTACCCGTTGTCCTGCGGCGGGTTGTGCGAAGCCGTCACCATGACGCCGGCATCGGCGTTCATGGCCCGGGTCGCGTACGCGAGCACAGGAGTGGGAAGTAGGCGTGGCATGACGTGCGCGCGGTGGCCGGCCGCCGTCATCACCGCGGCCGTGTCCAAGGCGAACTGG
This sequence comes from Demequina globuliformis, assembly GCF_000975155.1. GTDB lineage: Bacteria > Actinomycetota > Actinomycetes > Actinomycetales > Demequinaceae > Demequina > Demequina globuliformis. Next base: position 462,654 of record NZ_BBRG01000001.1, on the reverse strand, counting down.
CGGGAACCATGGCGCGCGTCGAAACCGATCACGACGGTCGCGCTGGGCTTCTCGCCGGCGTCATTGAGTGCGTCCGTGAGGTAGTGAGCGAGGCCGGCAGCCGCACGAATGACCACCGCGCGATTCATGCGGTTGGGGCCAGCACCAAGCGCGCCACGCAGGCCCGCAGTGCCAAACTCCAACATGCCACGGAACCGGTCCTGCAGCTGGTGCACGGCGTCGTCGTAGCCCGCCTCCGCGGCGACAATCAGCGCGTCAAGTTCCTCACGAGTGTCTGCGTCAGGGTCGTCCGCGGCCCACTCGCGGGCGCGATCAATCAGTGCGCTTAGCTCGTTCATCGCATGCGCTCCACAACGTCTGCAAGAAGTCGGGAGATGCGGGGCGCTGCGGCCGCGCCCGCGTCGATCACTTCCTGGTGGTTGAGCGTTTCTCCGCCAATGCCGGCCGCCAGGTTGGTGACGAGGGACAGGCCCAGGATCTCCATGCCGGCCTCGCGTGCCGCGATAGCCTCCAGCGCCGTGGACATGCCCACGAGGTCCGCTCCCAAGATGGCGGCCATCTTGACTTCAGCGGGCGTCTCGTACTGAGGGCCAGTGAACTGCGCGTACACGCCGTCATGGAGGTCGCCGTCGACCTCACGGGCAATGCCGCGCAGGCGGGGGGAGTAGGTCTGAGTCATGTCCACGAACGTCGCACCCTCAAGCGGGGTGGCTCCGGTCAGGTTCAGGTGGTCCGAGAGGAGAACCACCGAGCCGGGGCCAACGTCGGGGTTAGTCGACCCGCATCCATTCGTCAGCACAAGCTGGGTGCAGCCCGCTGCAGCAGCGGTACGCACGCCGTGGGCGACCTTGGCCGCGTCGCGTACTTGATAGAAGTGCTGTCGAGCGCCCAAGACCAAGACGTGGCGGCCGTCGGCCGTTTTCAGCGACCGCAGCGTGGGCTGATGCCCCGCAACGACGTGCCCGGCGAATCCCGGAATGTCGGAGGCAGGTACGGACGCGACTTCCTCGCCGATGAGGTCGGCCGCGCCAGACCACCCCGAGCCCAGCACGAGCGCCACATCGTGACGTTCCACGCCAGTGGCGGCGGCGAGGGCGGCAGCGGCTTCGGATGCAAAGTTGGATGCTTCTGTCATAGACCGAGCGTAGCCCCAATCGGGTGTGCATTGCCTGGTGCGCGTGAGCGACAATGGACACCATGGCTAGCACGCACATCGCGATCATCGGCGGAGGCCCAGGAGGCTATGAGGCGGCGTTGGTGGCCCGCAAGGCCGGGGCCGACGTCACCCTCATTGAACGCCAGGGGATGGGCGGCAACGCCGTTCTCACCGACGTCGTTCCTTCAAAAACCGTGATCGCGACCGCAGAGTGGCGGACCATCGCCGAACGCGCCCCGCAACTGGGCATTCGGGACGCCGCCAGGGTGGGAGGCACCGAGGTAGCCGAACACGTCGTGGACTTGGCGGCCGTCAACAGCCGCGTGTCTGCGCTGGTGGAGAAGCAGTCGTCTGACATCGCGGCACGCATGGCCAAGAACGGCATCGAGGTCGTGCACGGGCGCGGCATGCTGACGACCGGCGGCGGCGTTGAGGTCGACGGCGAGACGCTCGACGCCGACGCGGTGTTGCTCGCGGTCGGTGCGCGCCCGCGCGTAGTCCACGGTGCGGAGCCAGACGGTGAACGCATTCTGACCTGGACGCAGCTCTACCACCTGCAAGAACTGCCCGCACATCTCATCGTGGTCGGTTCAGGCGTGACCGGTGCGGAGTTTGCCGGGGCGTACAGCCTGCTGGGGTCACAAGTGACGCTGGTGTCTTCCGGTGATCGCGTGCTGTCCAAGGAGGACCCCGAGGCAGCCGCGCTGGTACAAGAGTCCTTCGCGCAGCGCGGCATGACCGTGCTGGGAGGGTCGCGCGCCGCGACGGCCGTCAACAACGGCGATTCGGTCACAGTCACCCTCACCGACGGGCGCGAGGTCACCGGCAGCCACTGCCTCATGGCCGTCGGCTCGGTACCCAACACCGAGGAACTGGGTCTGGAGGCGGCTGGCGTGGCTGTCGACCCACGCGGATACATCGAGGTCGACCGTGTCTCGCGGACCTCGGCACGGGGAATCTACGCAGCGGGCGACTGTACCGGCGTGCTGCCTCTCGCCTCGGTGGCGGCTACCCAGGGACGCATCGCCATGGCGCACGCGCTCGGTGACGCCGTGTCCCCGCTCGACCTACGCCACGTGGCCTCCGCGGTGTTCACGACACCTGAGATCGCTACCGTTGGCGCCAGCGAGGCGGAACTCAAGGACCGCGGCATCTTCTACGAAGTGTCGCGGCTTGATCTGGCGCGGAACCCGCGCGCAAAGATGCTCGGCATGGATGGCGGGTTCGTCAAGATCTTCGGCCACACCGTCACCGGCCAGGTCCTCGGAGCTGTCATCGTCGGGTCGCGAGCCAGCGAGCACATCTTCCCCCTCGCGCTCGCGGTGACGCACCACCTCACCGTTGACGACATCGCGGGGACCTTCACCGTCTACCCATCACTGTCGGGCACCACAGCCGAGGTCGCTCGCCGCTTGCACCACCTGGCGGACGCCTCGCGCAACTAGCGCGCGGCTACTCCTCCGCTGGCTCGCCTGCCGGAGCGCCGTCCTCGTCGGTCGCTTCCTGCTCGGCCGCAGCCTCGGGAGCAATGGTCTCGTCCAGCCCGGTGGAGACTCGTGCGGTCAGCGGAAAGTGATCCGACCACGGCAGTTCAAGCATGGTGAAGTCCGAGATCTCGACGCCGCGGCCAAGAATGAAGTCCACGCGGAGCTCACCCTCGTCAAGCGCCGTCTCTGCGGCGCCTCCAGAGGCGGCAGTGAAGTCCTCGTCGAGCAACGTTCCGACGGTCGTGGCGCCCGTCGAGTCCGTCGAGTCCCCGAGGTCGCCGCCAATGACCACGAGCTCGTCGTCACCGAGCCACGCGGCGAGCTGCTGCGCTTGAGCAGCGCGGCCATCGGTGGCCTCTGCCGCCGTGAGCTGGGTTGAGACGTAGGTGGCGCCCATGAAGGACACCGCGACTGCGCCGCGGTCCGGACCGCCGTCGCCGTCCAGCGCGGTCGTCCGGGGCTCCGAGTGCGGCCTGGAGGTCAAGATGGCGTTGCCAGCTTGCGGAGTCTGGGCGCCGCCGTAGACGTAGGGCAGGTCGAGCTCGCCTGCGAGGTACTCGACCATGTCCAGCCCACCCGCGACGAGCGAGCCCCGGTTGACCTCCTGCAGCATCGCGACATCAGGTGCGTGATCGGTGAGCGTGTCCGCCACCTGAGCGGCATTCACGCCGGGCCCCTCGTCACCCGACGGCGTCACGCCGTGATGCACGTTCCACGACAGCACTGAGGGGCTTGCGAGGAAGTTCGCGGAGTAGTTGGATTCTTGCTCGTACGACGCGTGCGTCCACCAGCCCAGTCCCGCCGCGACGATAGCGCCGACGGCGATGCGAGGCAGAACACCGGGGACGGTCGGCCGCTTGGTGGCCTGCCACGACGCCAGTGATGCGGCGACCATGAGCGCGATCCCCGCGGTGGCCATGAGGATGGCGTGGCGAATGGGCAGGTCGCCCATGCGGTCCACCTCCGCCGCGAGGACAGGGATAGCCAACGCCGCGACAAAGCCAAAGGACGCGCCCAGACTGCGCAGAGCCGAGCCCTCGGCGGACCTGATCACGAGGGCAGCGGCAAAGCTCGACAGGCCCGCAGCGGCGGGGAGGGCAATCATGGCTGCAGTGCCGGGCACCAGCGTCGCGACCGCCACGGCCGCCGTACCCACAGCTGCCAGGCCGATGCTCACGCCACCGGGCATGTGGCCGGCGGAGGCCGCGAGACGGGCTCCCAACAGCAGCCCCACCATGGCGAGCACAGCAGCGGCGGAGAGGCGAACATCGGCCTGCGAAGCGACGAAGCCGACGTTCGCAAAGGCATACGTCAAGAGGGCCCAATACAGGCCATACCCCCACCAGCCGCGAGTGTGTGCGGCCGGCTCCACGTCATGACACCGCCACCCATTCAGGACAGCCAACGCGGCGACGCCGGTGAGCGCGGCCCAGCCCCAGGCATCGGCCCTCCAGACTGCGTCCAAGGTGCGCAGCGCCGTCTGCTCCGCGACCGCCGCCGCTCCGCCGAGCGCGGTACCGGCGAGCAGTGCTGGGCCTCCTCCTGCTCCCACCGCCACCCGCGCCGTCAAAATGACGGATGCGAGCGCGAGCGCGAGCACATAGAGGCCGGCGCCGATGAGCCACGGGCCGTCGAGGAGAGGCATCCCCAGCCGCGCCACCGCAGTGAGCGACAGGAGGAACCACACCACATGGCCGTGGGAGAACACGCGAGCGGACAACGACGCCACCCACGCCACGACCGCGCCACCCGCGAGCGTCGCCGCCAATGCAACCATGCCGGGCGCGACACTCGGCTCGGATAGATCCAGAATGAGCGGGCCTGCAGCTCTCAAGGAGTCGAGCAGGATCCAGCTCGCGACAGCGATCAGCCCCAGGGCACGTCGAGCGTCGTTCATGAAAATCACCGTACCCCGGGCAGGGCGCGGTGGATAACGGAAGGGCTAGTCCGCGATGTCGCAGATCACGGTGCCGGCGCTCACCGACGCGCCAACGGCGTGGCTGAGCCCTGTCACCGTGCCGGCCTTGTGCGCCACGAGCGGCTGCTCCATCTTCATCGCCTCGAGGACGACCACGAGGTCGCCTTCCGCGACGCTGGCGCCGTCCTCGACGGCGAGCTTCACGATGGTCCCCTGCATGGGGGAGGTGAGGGAGGTGCCCGATGCCGCGGCCTTGGCCCCGGTTGAGCGCCGCGCCGTGCGCCGCGCAGGGCCTCCAGCGCGTCGTGCGTTGGCGCGCCCCGCCTGGGCGAGAGCGGCAGGCAAGACGACTTCGAGACGCTTTCCGCCCACCTCGACGACCACGCGCTCGGTGGCCGAGGCTTCCGCCGCGACCTCGACGCCCGCTCCGGTGCTACCGAGGCTGGCGACGGTCTCCGCGTAGTCCGACTCGATCCATGTGGTGTACACGCTGAACGACCCGTGCGCGGCGGTGAACTCGGGGGCCTCAAGCACGGCGCGGTGGAACGGAAGGACCGTGGGGATGCCTTCCACCGTCATCTCCGCGAGCGCGCGGCGGGCGCGCTGAATGGCCTGCTCGCGAGTGGCCCCCGTGACGATGACCTTCGCGATCATCGAGTCGAAGTTGCCGGAAACGGTGTCGCCTTCGCGCACACCCGCATCCACGCGGACCCCGGGGCCCGACGGGAACTGCAGCGTGCTGATGCGTCCAGGTGCCGGCATGAAGTTGCGGCCCGGGTCTTCACCGTTGATGCGGAACTCGAGGGAGTGCCCGCGGGTGACGGGCTCCAGCACGGAGATGGGGTCGCCCGCGGCAATGCGGAACTGTTCGCGGACCAGGTCGACCCCGGTGACCTCCTCCGTCACCGGGTGCTCCACCTGCAGGCGAGTGTTGACCTCAAGGAAGGAGATGGTGCCGTCCGCGCCCACGAGGAACTCGCAGGTCCCAGCTCCCTCGTAGCCGGCCTCGCGCAAAATCGCCTGGCTGGATTCGATGAGGCGCGCGTTCTGCTCGTCGGTGAGGAACGGCGCCGGTGCCTCTTCGACGAGTTTCTGGTGGCGACGCTGCAGCGAGCAGTCGCGCGTCGACACCACCACCACGTTCCCGTGGCGGTCGGCCAAGCATTGGGTCTCGACGTGGCGGGGCTTGTCGAGAAAGCGTTCAACGAAGCACTCGCCGCGCCCAAACGCCGCGACAGCCTCACGCGTGGCGGAGTCGAACAGTTCGGGGATTTCTTCACGGGTGCGCGCGACCTTGAGGCCGCGGCCGCCGCCGCCGAACGCCGCCTTGATAGCGACCGGCAAGCCGAACTCGTCCGCGAATGCGAGAACCTCGTCGGCGTTCTTCACCGGGTCCTTGGTGCCGGGCACCAGCGGAGCGCCAGCGCGCTGCGCAATGTGGCGTGCGCTGACCTTGTCTCCCAGTCCCTCGATCGCCGCGGGAGGGGGCCCAATCCACACGAGCCCAGCGTCGATCACGGCGCGCGCAAAGTCAGCGTTCTCTGACAGGAAGCCGTACCCCGGGTGGATTGCCTCGGCGCCCGAGCGTCGGGCAACCTCAATGATCTTCGCGATGTCCAGGTAGGTCTCGCCTGCCGTGGAGCCGTTCAGCGAGTAAGCGTCATCTGCCAGCCGTACGTGCGGTGCATCCCGATCGGGGTCGGCGTAGACGGCGATCGAGCGCAGTCCGGCGTCTGCGCAGGCGCGGATCACACGGACGGCGATCTCGCCCCGGTTGGCGATGAGGACGGATGAGTAGGCGGGCACCCCGACACCGTAGCGCGCGATGTCGCTGCTCTTGGCGTTGTGGTCAGCGGCGCGCGGGAACTTTGGTGCGCCATGACACGTTGCGGAAGGCCGTTTGTAGGCATCCCACAAACGACTTGACGATTTCTTGGGCTACGGGGCCGTAGGTTGTCGCCGATCCACAATGAACGGCTAGTGGCGGAGGGTGTGGAAGGGCACGCCGAGTTCCGCGAGCAGGGCGCGAAGCAGGGGCAGGGACACTCCCACCACTCCATGAAAGTCACCCTCGATGGCCTCCACGTACGGTCCACCCAGTCCGTCCACGGTGAATGCGCCGGCAACCTTCAATGGCTCCCCGGTCGCGATGTACGCATCGATCTCGTCGTCCGTGAGGTTCGCAAAGTGCACGGTTGTTTCGCTGCTCGCGCCCACGGACCCCCGCGAGCCATCCTCGCGGTCGTCGACCAGCCAGTGGCCCGTGTGCAGTACGCCAGACCGCCCGCGCATGGACTGCCAACGTTCACGCGCGACCTCGGGGCTGTGCGGCTTGCCGTAGATCTGGCCGTCGAGTTCCAGCATCGAGTCGCATCCGAGCACGATCGCACCCGTCTCGTACTCGCTTGCCACGTGCTCTGCCTTGGCGCGCGCGAGCGCGAGGACGGCGTCGCCCGGCCCCGCGTCAGGATGATCAGTGGCGAGCGCGCTCAGGATCGCGTCCTCGTCGACGCCGGAAACGATCACGTCTGGCTCGACGCCCGCGGCACGGAGCGTGGCGAGGCGGGCGGGTGATTGTGAGGCGAGCAGGAGCGGGACAGTCATGCCGCAGAGCCTACCGACCGCGCCTTGCCCTCCTGCGCGCCGCCGCCGCGCCGTTGGGCGTCTCCCGCCGCCGGACTAGTCAACTGGCATCCACGCGCGGCGGCCCGGCGGTTCAACGGCACGTTGCGTGTGCGGCTCGCGCGTCAGCCGCGCGAGGCCCAAAAAAAGTCCGGCCCAGCGGTGAACGGAGGTGAAGTGCCTCGTTCGCCGCTGGGCCGGACGTGCTCAGACGTGACGTGCTTAGCGGGCGGGTGGGGCGGGTGCGTTCTGGTCGCTGTCGGGATCCGCTGCGCCTGACGCGGACACGCCAGCAGGGGTGGGCCCCTGGTCCGCGGACCCACGCACGCCACGCTCGGCGGCGCTGTCCTGCCGGATGCCATCGTGCGCGTCAGTGCTCTCGTCGGCACCCTCGCCCGCGCCATCAGTCGAGCCGCCCTCGCCACTGCCGGGCTCCGCGCTCAGCGACTTCTCGCCGCGCGGCAGCGCCACAAGCATCAGCACCGCGGTGGCGATCGCGATGATTGCGGAGATCATCATGGCGTACTGGTTGGCCTCCATGAAGGCTGCTTGGGCAGCGAAGGCGATTTGTTCGGCTGCCCCTGCTGCGTCGCCTCCGGCGCTGGCCATCTGGTCGGTGACGGCGAGGGCGCCAGCCAGCGAGTCCTCGATCACCGCGCCGGCGTCGCCGGGAACCTGCTCAGCGACGTCGGAGATGTTCTGCGTGTACTGGGTGGCGATCATCGAACCCAGGAGCGCGATGCCGAGCGACGCGCCCAACTCGCGCGTGGTGTCGTTCATGGCCGAACCCATGCCGGAGCGGTTGCGAGGCACGGACGCCATGAGCATGTTGGTCGCGGGCGTCATCACCATCGCCATGCCGAGCGTGATGATGGACATGGCGATGAGGAAGTCCCAGTAGCTCGGAACGGCCGGCCAGGTCGTCATGAGGAAGAACCCTCCGGCGACGGCAACCAAGCCGGGTACCACGGTCCAACGGGTGCCCACGGCAGCGACCAGGCGGGGGACCATGGGGCCCACGACCATCATGGGGAGCATGGGCGGGATCATGGCAAGGGAGGTCTTCAGTGCCCCGTAGTCCATGACGAGCTGGAAGATCTGGGTCATGCCAAAGAACGCGCCGATCATGGCGAAGAACGTCAGCGTGACCGACACGACCGACAGGGAGAAGCGGCGGTTCTTGAACAGCGAGAGGTCGAGCATGGGGTGCTCGACGCGGTTCTCCCACCAGATGAAGGCCAGCAGCGATGTCACGCCCACGGCCGCGGCGGTGATCGTGACGACGTCGTCCCAGCCGTGCGAGGGGACCTCCATGATGGTGTACACAATTCCGGCGAGGGCGGCGGTGATGAAAGCACCTCCGACCCAGTCGACCGGAGTGGCCTTCTCATCGACAGACTCGGGCACGATTCGCCACGTGATGGCGAGCGCGATCACGCCGAAGACTGCGCCGAGCAGGAACGCAGCGTGCCAGTCGAAGAAGTGCAGCAAAATACCGGTGAGCACTGACCCGATCATCATCCCGACGCCGGCAACGGCCGCCCAGATTGCGATCGCCTTGGGGCGCTCCTTGCTGGGGAAGACGACGTTCACGATGGACAGCGTCGTCGGCATCACGAGTGCGCCACCAATGCCCATGAAGGCACGCGAGGCGATGAGTTCTGCCCCCGTTTCCGCGAAGAACGGGGCGTACAGGGATGCGAGGACAAAGACAACGAGGCCGACCACCATGGTGCGCTTGCGGCCGTAGCGATCGGCGATCGCGGCGGCGACGAACAGCAGCGAGGCGAACACGAGCGCGAATGCCTCGACGACCCAGGTGAGTTCCAGTTGCGTGAGGGAGAACTCGACGGTGAGGTCGGGGAGAGCCAGGTTGAGGCTCATGTTCGCGATCATCGCGGTCATGAGGCCCAGGCAGAGAGTCGCGAGGATGGCCCAGCGACGGCGGTAGGTCGACTCGGGGATGCCCTCGTCGATGGCATCCTGCAGCGAGGCGTGGATGGGGGCAGGCTTGGACAACTGCAGCTCCTTGCGGATAAAGATGGGGACCCCGCACGGGGGGCTCGGCTACACTACTTCGCGTTAGATGAACTATCAAGTTCGTGTGACGTGAAGTAATTAACGATCGTTGCCGCCGGCGTCCTTCCCGACTGCTGAGGGCGTGACAAGGAGTGGGCGATGAATCGCGACGCCGAAGTGGCGCAAATTCTCGAGCTTCAGGGCCGGCTGATGCGCACCTCCATGCGCCACCACTCCCGCACTATGGTCGATGAACACCTCACCCCGGTGCAGTTTCACCTCCTCCTACACCTGCACTCGCACCCAGGCGTGCCCACGTCTGACGCCGCGGGCGCGCTCGACATTCGCGCGAACATTGCTACTGGCGTCATCCAGCGACTTGTCGAGCGCGGCTGGGTGCGGCGCGAGCAATCGCCGGAGGACGGGCGGGTGCGGCTCTTGTCGCTGACCGATGCCGGAGTCACCCTGGTCAATGAGGCGGTGGCCGAGGCTGAGCGTGGGTTTATCTCGCACCTCAACGCGCTGTCCGACGAGCAGGTGGTCCAGCTCCGGGGCATCCTCGGGACAATCTTGGCTGCCGTGGGGGATGAGCCCGCGCAGTAGTGGGGGCAAACCTGCCCAGGAGCGGCGGATGCGCCCGCCCCGTCACCCGGTGCGGGCCTGAGCGCTCGACCTAGGCGGTGAGGTCGCTGTCCACCGCGGCGCACTGCTGAGCCACGGCCGTCGGCAGGAGCGATGTGAACAACTCCGTGAGCCCCGCGCGCAGGTGGGCGGGCACGCGTTCGATCAGGACCTCGCGCTTGAGGTCCTCGTAGGCTGCGGCGGCGTCGTCGACCACGCGCGCGCCTTTGTCGGTGAGGACGGCCCAGTTGGCGCGCCTGTCGTGGTCGCACGTGCGGCGCTCGACCAGCCCGTCGGACTCCAGCTTTGACATGGTGTGCGACAGGCGCGACAGCGACGAGTCCGCCGCTTGAGCGACCCGGGCGAGCTGCAGCGTCCGGTCGGGCTGGGCCGCGAGCGTCGACAGGATGGTGAACTGGAAGTGGTTGAGGCCGGTGGTGTGGCGCAGACGCTCGTCGAGCGCGGCTGGGACCGTGGCGAGGACAGCGCTGAACCGGCGCCACAAGAGTTCGTCCTGGGTGCTCAGGGTGGGGGTCGCCTCAACGGTCACGGGCACCATGGTACCGAGGAGCACGCGCCGAGGGAATACTGCTACAGTTCCGGTTGTCATATCAATCGTTGATACATCAACCGAAATCTACGGCTATCCACGCCGCCCGGAAGGACACTCATGGTCATCGCTTACTGGATCGTCGCGGGGCTGCTCGCGCTCGTCTTCCTTGCCGCCGGCCTCAGCAAGCTCGTGAAGTCGGAAAAGGACCTGCGCGACTCCGGCATTCTGCCCGAGCGACGCAGCCTCGCGTCCGAGCGCATCATCGGTGCCCTCGAAGTGATCGGCGCCGTCGGACTCATCGTCCCCCCGCTGACCTCGATCGCCGTCATCCTGGCTCCAGTCGCGGCCATCGCGCTCGCCGTGCTGATGATCATTGCTGTCGTGGACCACGTCCAGAACAAGGAGCCCTACGTGCCCGCGGCTGCGCTGAGCGCTGCCAGCATCGTGGTGGCCATCCTCGGCTTCCTCGCCTGGATCTAGGTCGCAGCGTCGCGCGCGATCTCGACAGCGGCCTTCCAGGTGGCCGGGATCTCGCGCACATAGCCGCGCGCGGTGTGGTGCCGCGTTGCGAGCACAGGCGGGTATGCCCCCTGAACGGTGAGGCCGACAGACCGGCACAGCCACATCGCCCGCGGCAGGTGGAACTCTTGCGAACACACAATGACGCTCGAGATCCCCTGTGCGCGGGCGTTGCGCGCTGACTCCCGCGTGTCGTATCCATACGGGTCCTTGACGAGAGCGTCGCCTGGGACGCCAAGCTCGAGTGCTGCGCGCTCCATTGCCGCGGTCTCGTCCAGGCCCTCGCGGTTGTTCCCGGCGCCTGTCAGGATGAGTTGGGTGACGTGTCCCGCGTTCCACAGGGCCGCGCCCGCTTCCACCCGCTGACGCAGGAACCTGCTGGGCCTGCCGTCGGGCCACACCCTGGCACCCAGGACAAGCGCGGCATCAGCCGCATCAAAGTCGGCGGCCGATGCTGGCTTGAGCCGACCACGCGCGCTCACCCTGGCATAGAGCTGGGGCGCGAGTGCCGCTGCCCCCGCAAGAGCAGTGAGCCCAAGTGTGCTGCGTGCCCCGTGCATCGGCCCTACCGCAGCGAGTGGCGCCACGCGGAAGCGCCCCGCCCCAGCGGTAACTGGCGAAAGGATCCGCGCATGGTGCGGGTGCGGTCCATCCACGCGGACGTGGGGGAGCCGGGAGCGTCATCATCTGACGCCGCTGACGCCACGACCGCGACGCCGGCAACCAGCGCCGCCAGTTCCGCGTCGTCGGGCGAACCCTGCACCACCCGCAGCCCTGCGGCGGCCGCGAACGGGTCCTCTGCCTGGCCGGTCACAGCGGGATGTTCCCGTGCTTCTTGGGCGGCAGCGATGCGCGCTTGGTGCGCAGCGCCCGGAGTGCCCGAGTGATCTGGCCACGAGTCTCCGACGGCTCGATCACCGCGTCCACATAGCCGCGGTCGGCCGCGTCGTACGGGTTGACGATCTCGTCCTCGTACTCGGCGGTCAGGCGCGCACGCTCGGCGTCGACGTCTCCGCCGTCCTCGGCCACCTTGGCCAGCGTGCGGCGCTGGAGGATGTTCACGGCGCCACCTGCACCCATGACCGCGATCTGTGCCGAGGGCCACGCCAGGTTGATGTCCGCGCCCAACTGCTTGGACGCCATCACGATGTACGCACCGCCGTAGGCCTTGCGGGTGATGACAGTCACCAGGGGCACGGTCGCCTCGGCGTAGGCGTAGATGAGCTTGGCGCCACGGCGAATGATGCCCTGGTGCTCCTGGTCGACGCCGGGCAGGAAGCCGGGGACGTCGACAAAGGTGATGACCGGGATGTTGAACGCGTCGCAGGTGCGCACAAAGCGCGCGGCCTTCTCCGAGGCATTGATGTCGAGGGTGCCGGCCATGGACTGCGGCTGGTTCGCGACAATCCCTACGCTGTGGCCCTCGATGTGGCCAAACCCGGTGAGCACGTTGGGCGCAAACAGCGGCTGAATCTCGAAGAACTCGCCCTCGTCCAGGACCGTCTCGACGACCGTCTTCATGTCGTAGGGCTGGTTGGGGGAGTTGGGGACGATGGTGTTGAGAGCCTCGTCCTCCTCCGTCAGCGTGAGATCAGCGGCCCCGTCCCAGTCGGGGGCGTCGGACAGGTTGTTGGAGGGCAGGAACTGCAGCAGGTGCTGGACGTACTCGATCGCATCGTCCTCATCGGAGGCCAGGTAGTGCGCGACGCCGGACTTGGCGTTGTGCGCTTGCCCGCCACCCAGCTCCTCGAACGTCACTTCCTCGCCCGTCACGGACTTGATGACGTCGGGGCCTGTAATGAACATCTGGCTGGTGCCGTCCGCCATCACGATGAAGTCGGTCAGCGCGGGGGAGTAGACCGCACCGCCTGCGGACGGGCCCAGGATGATCGAGATCTGCGGGATCACGCCGGAGGCCGCCACGTTGCGGCGGAAAATCTCTGCGAACTGGGTCAGCGCAGCAACGCCTTCTTGAATGCGGGCGCCGCCGCCGTCGGAGATGCCGATCAGCGGCACGCCGGTGCGCAACGCGAAGTCCTGCACCTTGGTGATCTTCTGACCGTGGACCTCGCCCAGCGACCCGCCAAAGACGGTGAAGTCCTGGCTGTAGACCGCCACCTGGCGGCCGTCGATGGTGCCGTAGCCGGTGACGACGCCGTCGCCGTAGGGGCGGTTCTTGTCGAGGCCAAAGTTGCGGCTGCGGTGGCGTGCCAGGGCGTCGAGCTCGACGAAGGAGTCCTCGTCGAGCAACTGCTCGATGCGCTCGCGGGCGGTCTTCTTGCCGCGCGCGTGCTGCTTGTCCTGGGCCGTGGCCTCGTGCTGTGTCACGGCCTCGTCGAGCTTGCCACGCAGAGCGTCGAGCGCGCCTGCGGTGGTCGAGGTGGGCTGGGAATCGGTCACGGTACTCCTTGTGGTGTGGCTTCGGCGGCTAGCCTAGCCCGGTGACCTCCCCGACGCCCGCAGCCGTTGCTGCTTCCCGCGAGCCGCTCACGGCTAGCGCCCTTGACGGCCTTGTGGGCCCGGGGCGCCAGTTGGCGCGTCTGGACGTGCGCGCGGCGTCACCGTCGACCAACACGGCCCTGCTCGACGCCGCACGCGCCGAACCTGAGGCGTGGCCACATTTCAGTGCCATGATCGCGGATCACCAAACTGCCGGCCGGGGGCGCGCCGGCCGCGCGTGGGCCACTCCGCAGGGGGCGGCGCTCACGGCATCGTTCTTGTGGAAGCCCGATGTCCCCGTCGACTCCCTGGGGTGGGCGCCGCTGGTCGCGGGCGTGGCAACGGTGGGGGCGTTGCGAGATGCGGGCGTGGGGGCCTACCTCAAGTGGCCTAATGACGTGGTGGTCGAGGCCGGCGTCAAGGCCATTCCCGGCTGGGGGCGCTGGCGCAAGGTGGTGGGCGTGCTGTGCGAGATGGTCCCGCGCTCTGGTGTCGATGAAGAGGCGGCAATCGTGGCCGGCATTGGCATCAATGTGTCGCAGTCGCCGTCTGAGCTGCCCGTCCCGCACGCCGCGTCGCTGGCGACCTTGGGCGCCGCGCGCCTGGACAGGGTCTCGCTCGCGAAGTCGCTCGTGGCTCACCTGAGAGATGCGGTCGCGATGTGGGAGGCCGATGAGGACCTGCCGCGGGTGCATGCCGCCGTCGAGTCCGTGTGCGCGTCGATTGGCTGGGATGTGACCGTGGATTTGCCGGGGGGAGAGGCGGTCACGGGTCGTGTGACGGGCCTGGCGCCTTCTGGTGCATTGCGCGTGGCGACTCGCCATGGTGAGCGCGAAGTGATGGCCGGAGACGTGCGAGTCCGCCGCGCCTAACCCGCGCCTTCCCCGCCAAATGGCTCCATTTCGCTGTTTTAGCGGGCTATAACAGCCATTTTGTGCCACTTGGGGCGGGCCGATGCTGGGGCGCGGCCCGTACTAGTCGAGCGGTGCGATGTTGTCAGGCGCGTTGTTCTTGGGCGAGCCCACGGCTTTGCGCACCGGATGCCACGCCAGCGACGGTGCGGGTGCGGCGATCACGTCAAACAAGGTGCCTTGATCCGCATCGCGCGACAGCCAGGCATCCACGCCTTCGGAACCCAGCATCACGGGCTGACGGTCGTGAATGTCGCGCATCGACCCGCGCGCCGCGGTCGTCATGATCGTGGTCGTCACGAGCCATGGCGCGTCCTCGCGCAGCGCCTTGTCCCGCCAGAACTCGTACAGCCCAGCGAATGCCAGCGGCGAGTCGTCTTCGGGATGGATGTAGAACGGGTGTTTACCGTCCGCGCCCGTCTGCCACTCAAAGTAGCCATTAGCGGGGACGATGCACCGTCGCTTCGCGAAAGCGGATCGGAACGACGGCTTCTCCGCGGCGGTCTCCGAGCGCGCGTTGATCATCCGTGCGCCCACGCTCGGATCCTTGGCCCACGACGGCACCAGGCCCCAGCGTGCGGGTTCAAGGCGCCGCCCGGGGTCGTCGTCCTTGCCGGGCACCACGATCGCCACCAGTTGGGTGGGTGACACGTTCCAGTTGGCGTCGAACAGGCGGGGCTCGTCCGCCACGGCAGCAATGTGGAAGTGGTCGACGAGCTCTTGCTCGGTCAGGAAGTTCGCGTAGCGGCCGCACATACCCTCATGGTGGCGCGTGCTCGTCATGATGTCGACCGGATCCAGACATTGACTTTCATCGATATCTGCACCACAGTGGACACATTGATCTTCGTCAATGTTTCGCAACGAATGGAATGAACCCATGCCACGTGTCTTGGTGATTGGAGCGGGCCCTCAGGGCCTGGCGGCGGCAGCCCACCTGCAGGAACGCGGCCTGACACCGCTAGTCCTCGAGTCCGGAACTGGCCCCGCAGCCTCAGTCGCGCAATGGGGCCACGTGCGCCTGTTCTCGGCTTGGCCGGAGCTCATCGACGCCGCCGCGCGCCGCCTGCTGGAGCCCACGGGCTGGACAGCGCCCGTGCAGGCAGCCGACGGCACTGCCTACCCCACCGGAGCCGAGTGGATTGAGCACTATCTTTCGCCACTGGCCCGCGCATTGGGCGACGCGGTGCAGTACGGCGTCACCGTGACAGGGGTGGGACGCAAAGGACGTGACCTGTCCGTCGACTCGGGGCGTGCCGAGCAGCCATTTGTGGTCACCGTGGTGGGCGCGGATGGCACCGAGGACCGCCTCGAGGCGTCCGCGGTGATCGATGCCTCCGGGACGTGGACCACCCCGAACCCCGCCGGAGCGGAGGGCCTACCGGCGCTGGGTGAAGCCACCGCACGCGAGCGCGGTGTGGTCGCGTCGAGAATCCCGACTGCCCTGGAAGCGGCAGAGTTTGCCGGGCGGCACGTCGTTGTCGTGGGTAGTGGTCACTCGGCCGCAGGGGCGATCACCACGCTCGCGGACGTAGCGAGGGCGCATCCCGCCACAAAGGTCACGTGGGTGCTCCGACGCGGCGCCGTCGGAACCACGTTTGGAGGTGGCGCCGCCGACGAGTTGCCAGAGCGTGGTGCACTGGGCAAGCGCGCGGGCCGAGCAGTTCGCGAAGGGATCGTGGAGATCGTCACGGGGTTCCGCACAGAACGCATCGAGCTTGAGGGGCGCCGCGCCGTCGTGTCCGCCGAAGACGGTCGGCACCTGCCAGCAGCCGACCAGGTCTACGTGCTCACTGGCGCGAGGCCGAACCTGGGCTTCTTGTCGGAGATCCGGCTCGACCTCGACATGCGTCTCCAGGCGCCGGCAAGGGTAGCGGCCGAGGTCGACCCCAACGTCCATTCCTGTGGCTCGGTCAGGGCGACCGGTGCCGCCGATCTCGCTCATCCCGAGACGGACTTCTACATTGTGGGTGCCAAGTCCTACGGCCGAGCGCCCACGTTCCTCGCCTTGACGGGTTACGAACAGGTCCGTTCTGTCGTTGCCGCCATTGCTGGCGATCACGAGGCGGCTGCGCGAGTGGAGCTCGTGCTTCCCGACACTGGCGTGTGTGGTGGCGCTGGCGACTACGACGCCGAGCCTGGATCCGAGGTAAGCGGCGCCTGCTGCGCGCCGGCGCCCCGCCGCGCGCCCCAGAGCATTGAGTTGGGACTGTCGCCCACGCCAAGGTAACGCCGAGCCGCGACGTGACGCGGCATCGGCCCGCCGAGCACATCGAGCATTTCGAGCACGTCGAGTTATCCACAGGCGCGCGCCTTGCTGTCGCGCGAGGGAAGCAATCGCCCTACTGTCGAGCGCATGACGGGGGAAGCCATTGCTCAGGTTGAGCACCAGGTGCGTCAGCGCATTCGTGACTCCGGCGTGGATCCCGCCGCCGAGGTCGCGGCGGTACGTGCCATGGTCGAGGAGGCGCTCGCGGCCTGGGATGCGCGGTCGCTGGCGGGCGCTGTGCCGCCGATCACCGACCCTCGCGCGGCGGCCCGTTCCATTGTCGATGCTGTTGCCGGGCTTGGCCCGCTGCAGCCGTATCTCGACGACCCCGAGGTAGAAGAGATCTGGGTGAACTCGCCCACGGAGGTCTTCATCGCCCGGGGCGGCCGCGCAGAACTGACGACGACATTGCTGACCGCGGACGCTGTCCGCGACTTGGTCGAACGCATGCTCAAGCAATCCGGGCGCCGGCTCGACTTGAGCATGCCGTTCGTGGACGCGACACTTCCGGGTGGCGAGCGTCTCCACGTCGTTATCCCGGACGTCACCCGACGCGACTGGGCGGTCAACATCCGCAAGTTCGTGGTGCGCGCACGTGACCTCGATGACATGGTGAGGCTGGGATCGCTGACCGCTGAGGCCGCCAGGTTTCTCGCATCCGCGGTGGCCGGTGGCGCGAACATGCTTGTGTCCGGCGCGACGCAAGCTGGCAAGACCACGATGTTGAACGCGCTTGCTGGGGCGGTCCCGGCTCGCGAGCGCGTCATCACCTGCGAAGAGGTGTTCGAACTCACGGTTCAGTGTCGCGACACGGTGGCCATGCAGTGCCGTCAGCCGTCCCTGGAGGGCACGGGGGAGATCCCATTGAGGCGGCTTGTCAAAGAGGCGCTTCGTATGAGGCCCGACCGCATCGTGGTCGGTGAAGTGCGCGGCGCCGAGTCGCTCGACATGCTGATCGCGCTCAACGCCGGGGTGCCCGGGATGTGCACCCTGCACGCGAACTCGGCGCGCGACGCCATCACCAAATTGTGTACGTTGCCGTTGCTGGCGGGCGAAAACGTCACGGACCGGTTCGTGGTGCCGACGGTGGCATCTGCAATCGATCTTGTCGTCCACCTTGATCGCGGCCCGCAGGGCGAGCGCCGCGTCAAGGAGATAGTGCAGGTCCCCGGCGCCGTGGAAGGCGGCGTGATCTCGACGTCCACCGTGTTTTCGCACGACGGGGCACGACTGGTGCCGCACCACGTGGGGACGCTCGCATGACCGTGGTGTGGGGCCTGACGCTCGGCATGGGGCTATTCCTGGTGTGGTGGTCGTGGTGGGAGCAGCCCACGCGCGGCGAGGCTCGCAGCGGAGGCTGGCAGACCCGCACGAGTGATCTCTTGGTTCAGGCTGGTGCCGATGCGGTCACGCCCGCTGCGCTCGCAGTGACCTGTGTTGGCGCGGGCACGGTGGCGCTCGTGGTGGCGGCCGGCGTCACGGGTTCGGTGCCGATCGCCGCGTGCTTTGCGGTGATGGCGGCCCGGGCGCCGTGGGCGTTGGTGGCGTCGCGCGCGCACCGCCGGGCCGCGACCACGCGGCAGTTGTGGCCGGACGTCGTGGACACTTTGGCGTCAGGCATCAGGGCCGGGCTGACTCTGCCAGAGGCCCTCGCGCAGGTGGGCACGAGGGGGCCGGAACCGCTCCGCGAACCGTTTGTGCTCTTCGCGGCCGACTACCGGGCATCCGGTCGTTTCGACGACTGCCTCAACGCTCTCAAGGCGCGATTGGCCGACCCCGTCGGTGACCGGGTCGTGGAGGCTTTGCGCATGACGCGGGAAGTCGGTGGGACCGACGTGGGCCGCGTCTTGGGCGCCCTGTCGGAGTTCTTGAGGGACGATGCCCGGGTCAGGGGAGAGATTGAGGCCAGGCAGAGTTGGACGGTCAACGCAGCAAGGCTCGCTGCCGCTGCGCCGTGGGTGCTGCTCGCGCTCCTGGCCGCCCGCGGTGACAACGCGCAGGCATACAACTCTGCAGCGGGAGCCACGGTCCTCGCAGTGGGTGGGGTGTGCACCGTGGTTGCATACCGGTTGATGATGCGAGCTGGTCGCATGCGTACCGAGATCCGGGTGTTGCGGTGACCGCGGTGACCTGGCTTGCTGCCCTCGCACTGGGAAGCGGCGCGTGGATGGTGCTCCTGTGGGTGCGGGCGCGGCGCCCTGGCGTTGCCCAGCGCGTAGCACCATACGTGCGCGCAGAGCCGGCGGAGGAGATCCGACTGCGTGCGGTCACCACCACGCCGTGGCCCACGCTCGAGCGCCTGCTAGCTCCTGCCGTCCGCGATGCTGCGAGAGTCCTTGCACGCTACGCAGGGCCGGCGTCGGACGTCTCGCGCAGGCTGCGCCGTGCCGGCAGCGGCACCACAGTCGAGCAGTTCCGCGCGCAACAGGTTCTTGCCGGGTGCGCCGGACTCGTCGCGGGCCTTGGACTTGCGACGTTCTTGGCGCTCACGCGCGGCGCGGGACTGGTCCCGTTGACAGTGCTCGTTGGCGTCGCGACCGCTACCGGGGTCCTGGTGCGCGACCTCGCCCTCAGCCGCGCGGTCGCGACCCGGGAGCGCCGACTCACGCAAGAACTGCCCACGATTGCCGAGCTTCTCGCCTTGGCCGTGTCCGCGGGAGAGTCGGCCACGGCCGCACTCGAGCGCGTGGCACGGATCACGCGCGGACCCATGTCCGACGAACTCCGGATCGCGCTCGCCGACTGTCGTGCAGGAGCCCGGCTCCCAGACGCGCTGCACTCGATGGCAAAGGACGCGGGTGTAGCCGCCCTCGCTCGCTTCGCGGAAGGCATCGCCACCGCCATGGAACGTGGCACGCCCTTGGCAGCCGTGCTGCGCGCCCAGGCCGCGGACGTGCGTGCCCAGGGCCGCGAGGCGCTGATCGAGGAGGGCGGCAAGCGCGAGTTGGCGATGCTCGTCCCGGTCGTGTTCCTCATCCTGCCCATCACCATCGTCTTCGCCGTTTACCCGGGTCTGCTGGCCTTACGGCTGTCGTAGGACCCACCTGTGACCATCACCTTGAAGGGGAGCACCAGATGAAGCACTCATCACCACGGCCACAAC
Source organism: Demequina globuliformis (assembly GCF_000975155.1). GTDB lineage: Bacteria > Actinomycetota > Actinomycetes > Actinomycetales > Demequinaceae > Demequina > Demequina globuliformis. The sequence goes on along the minus strand of NZ_BBRG01000001.1, from coordinate 443,037 downwards.
CAGCGCTCACGCGGTGGCGCGATGCGGCACGCCGCCACCGCGCACAACTGCGCTCAGAGTCTCAGTCGGATCGCGGAGATGTCCCCGGCTGGGTGCTGATCACGCTCATGTCCGCGGGACTCGTCGCGGTGATCTGGGCAGTTGCCGAGACGCAGTTGACCACCTTGTTCGGCGATGCCATCAAGTCCGTCACCGGGGGCTAGCCGCACACGCGATGAGCGCGGAAGCGCGGTCGTGGAGTTCCTCGGCGTCGCGATCATCGTCATCCTCGTGGCCCTCGCGCTGATTCAGCTCGTGCTCGCGCTGCACGTGCGTAACACGCTCGCATCAAGTGCCTATGAGGGCGCTACCCATGCGGCGCTCGCTGACCGGGGCTTGGGGGACGGCGAGGCGAGAGCGATCGACCTTGCGGCGGAGTCCATGAGCGCGCTTGCGGTGTCCGCGACCGCGCGCGCAATCACGGTGGGTGGGCAGGACGCCGTCGAAGTGTCGGTGGCGACGACCCTCCCGCTCGTCGGGTTGTGGGGCCCCACAGGGCTCGAGGTCACTGCGCGTGCGCTGGAGGAAGCCGATGCCTAGCGGCGCCCGCACGTGGGGGCGGTGGAGCGCGAGGGTGCGGCACCGCTGGGCTTTGTGCGGAGACGACGGCGGCGCGATCGTGGAGTTTCTTGGCATCTCTGTGCTCGTGCTGATCCCGCTCGTCTATGTGGTGGTGACCCTCGCGCAGGTGCAGGCGGGCGTATTCGCCGCAGAGGGAGCCGCGCGCACCGCCGCCCGCGGAGCCGTCACGGCAGGGGTCCAGGCGCACCAAGACGGGGACCCGCGTGCGATGGAGGCCGCCTCAGAGCGTGCCTGGCAGGTCGTGTCACTCGCAGGCGAGGACGCGGGCATACCCGACCCTTCCGTCGCGGTCGCGTGTGAAGGCGACTGCCTCGCGCCCGGTTCGGCGATTGACGTTCAGGTCACCATGCCAGTGCGCATGCCCGGGATGCCGGATTTGCTCGCCGCCGTGATACCTCTCACCATCGACGTCACCGCCCAAGCGAGCGCGCCGGTTCCGGGTGAGACGTCGTGACGCGCGGCCGGGTGGCGGACGATGCGGGATCCATCTCCGTGCTGTCCTTGGGCTGGGTTGTTGTGGTGCTCGTCGCGGCACTGACGGTGGCGGTCGTCTCCGACGTGCACGTCCAGCGGACGCGGCTTGCGGCGCTCGCGGACGGCATTGTCCTTGAAGCCGTGGGCGCTGGCTCGCATGGCTACTACGAGGCTGCCCGGGGCAGCGCGCTGACGTCGGCAGATGTCGCGGCGATCGCGGCCGTCCGCACCACCTCCGGCGCACCAAGCAGGTGGTCCACGACCGCGGTGGTGACCGAGGCATCGGCCCCTGACCAACAGAGCGCCCGCGTGACGCTGGCGCGCACGGTGCCGTTGCTCTTTGGGCTCGACGCACTCGCGCCGTGGAGCGACGGCGTCACCATCAGCGCCTCGGCGACAGCGCGCTCAACCTAGCCTGCGGCGCCCGCCACGAGGGAGTTCGCGCTCACGAGCACCCGCTCGCTCAAGAACTCCTGCGGGTCAACGTCCGCCGCCGTGGCGACGTGGATCGTGATCGCTTCACCCGGCAGCACTGTGACTAGCGCGTCTGATGCGACGGCGTCCGGCGCGACCTTGTCGGCCAGCACGGTGAGGTCGCGCACCAGCGCGTGCGCATCGACATGAATGTCGTAGCCGCCGGAGGCCATCTCCGCGGTCGCGGTGAAGGGGCGCGCCTGATGCGGCATGTCCTTGTCCTCGTGCCACGACCACACCGCACGCGCATGGTCGCCATCGCCCGGATAGCCCGCCTCCGCGACCAGAATCTCGGAGTTCGACGTCTCATGCTCGAGCACGTGGTCCGGGACCTGGATCACGGCAACCGAGCGCGCCATCACGGACATGTGCACCGTTGCGACAGCACGTTCCGTGCCGTCCAGCGTGAGGCGCGAGAACGTCAGGGTGTCCTCCCAGTCCTCGTCAGTGTCATTGACCGCGGCCAGATGCGGAGCGCCCTCGGGGTCGAGGGAGCCATCCGCAGCGCGCGGCTGCAGGGTGAGCATGCGGGGCGCATACGCCTGCCGGAGTGCAAACCACAGCGGCTTGGGCCGCTCGTCGCCATCGACCGCGGCCCATGAGGTCACGGGCCAGCAGTCGTTGAGCTGCCACATGATGGACCCGGCACACGTGGGCCACCACGACCGGTAGTGCTCAATCGCGAAGCGGATGGCGCGCGCCTGGTTCAGCGACGTGGCCCAATGCCATTCCTCGAAGTCGCGGCCGGCAGGCAGGTGCGGCTCGAGGCCGCGGTTGAGCTTGGCGTTGCCGTCGTCTGCCTTCTGGTGCGCCAGCCAGTCGTCAGACTCCTGTGAGCGTGCGGACTCGGGGATGGCGCGGGTCAGCGTCGCCCAGGTGGGCGGGCCTTGGAATCCGTACTCGGAACTGAAGCGTGGAACATACGTGCCGTAGTGGGTGTAGTCCCGCTGGTTCCACACTTGCCACTCGTGAATAGGGCCCCACGCTGGGTCGTTGGGATGAACCTGGTCGTATTGCTGGTGGGGGCTGAAGGGCGACGATGGCGTGTACGCGCGCCCAGGGTCCAGGTCAGCGACCAGGGCAGGCAGGAGTTCTTCGTAGTAGCCGATGCCCCAGGTACCGTCGCCGCCAATGTGGCCCTGCCAGTTCCAGTCGTGCCATCCCCAAATGTTCTCGTTGGAGCCGTTCCACAGCACCAGCGACGGGTGGGTCATGAGGCGCACAATCGCCTCGCGGGCCTCTGCCTCAACCTCGCCACGCAACGGCGGGCCCTCTGCATAGGCTGCGCAGGCGAACAGGAAGTCTTGCCACACCATCACGCCGGCCTGATCGCACAGTTCGTAGAAGTCATCGGACTCGTAGATCCCGCCACCCCATACGCGCAACAAGTTCATGTGGGCGTCCGTGGCCTGGCCAATGCGGCGCTCAAGGCGTTCGCGGGTAATGCGGGTGAGGAGGTGGTCATCGGGGATCCAGTTGGCGCCCTTGATGAAGACGGGGACGTCGTTCACGACAAAGGTGAACCCGGCCCCGGTGCCGTCGTGCGCCATGTCGACGTTAACGGTGCGAAAGCCCACCGAGCGCGAGTAGCGGTCGAGGGCGTCGTCCCCTGCGTGGACCGTCACGTCCAGGCCGTACAGGACCGGCTCGCCGTACCCGCGAGGCCACCACCGCTCAACATCCGGCACCTCGAGCACCACGGTCGCCGTGGACTCGCCGGCGACGATCTGTGCCTCAGCCCGTACCCCGGCAACGGTCGCGACCACGGTGAGGTCGGCATCGGCCGCCCTCTCTACCGTGACGTGAGCCTCGATGCGACCGGTGCACCCCTCGACTGTCACGACGGGTCGCACGCTGTCGATGCGTGCAGTGTGCCAACGCTCTAGCCTGACCGGCTTCCAGATGCCGGACGTCTGCAGGTCCGGACCCCAGTCCCAGCCAAACGAGCAGGCCATCTTGCGGACCGCGGGGTAGGGGTGCGGGTACGGAGTGGGGCGGTGGCCCAAGGTCTCGGTGAGGTTGCGGGCGTACTCGAGCGCGGATGCGAACTCGACGCTGAGGGTGTTGTCGCCGTCACGCAGGAGCTCCCTGACATCGAACCGGAAGGAGCGGTGCATGTTTTTGGTGCGAGCGATCTCTGCGCCGTTGACGCTCACCGTGGCCACGGTGTCGAGGCCCTCGAACACCAAGTCGACTCGCTCTCCTGGCGCGGCGGCGCGGGCGTCGAATGTGCAGTCATAGCGCCACTGGCACAGGTGCATCCAGGCCAGCGCGGCCTCGTGCGTAGAGAGGTACGGATCCGGGATGAGTCCTGCAGCCATGAGGTCCGTGTGCGTGGAGCCAGGGACCGTGGCGGCGACGGTAGTGCCCGTCACGTCGTCAGGAGCATCGCCCCCGGTATGCGTGAGTGTCCAGGCATCATGGAGCGGGACCGTTGTGAGCGACGTTGCCAACATGTGCCCCACCGTAGCGAGCCGAAACGTTCCGTGTGCACGTCGCGGGGCCAAAGGTCCCAAGCGAGCCGGGCCCCTCGCGGCTACTGTCGAAGAAGAGCGCTCGAGAGGACAGCGGAACCACCGCGAAGCTCGAGCCGCAAGGGAGAACAATCATGACGACCACTGATCCCCGCACCAGCGCAGACGACCTCGCCCACGCACACGAGTGGCGGGCCTTCCAGCGCGGCCCTTGGACCGACGCCATCAACGTCCGTGACTTCATCCAGACCAACTACCAGCCGTACGAAGGCGACAGCACCTTCTTGGCCGGCCCCACCGAGCGCACCACCCGCGCCTGGGATTCCATCGCCGCCATGTTCCCCGAGGAGCGCGAGAAGGGCGTCTACGACGTTGACGCCACGACGCCCGCCACCATCACCGCGCATGGCCCCGGTTACATTCGGGAGGGCGAAGACGTGATCGTTGGCCTGCAGACCGACGCCCCGCTCAAGCGCGCCATCATGCCCTTCGGTGGCTGGCGCATGGTCGCAAAGTCGTTGGAAACCTACGGCTACGACGTTGACCCCGAGCTCGAGACCATCTTCACCAAGTACCGCAAGACCCACAACGACGGCGTCTTTGACGTGTACCCCCCGAACGTGCGCGCCGCACGCAGTTCTCACATCGTGACCGGCCTGCCGGACGCTTACGGCCGCGGCCGCATCATTGGCGACTACCGCCGCGTGGCGCTGTACGGCGTCGACGCCCTGATCGCTGGCAAGAAGCGCGAGCGCGCGCTGCTGGACATGGAGCGTTCCGTCGAGGACGTGATCCGCGACCGCGAAGAAAACAGCGAGCAGATCAAGGCGCTCAACGAGCTCAAGCAGATGGCTGCGAGCTACGGCTACGACATCTCCGGACCTGCCGGCACCTTCCGTGAGGCAGTCCAGTGGCTGTACTTCGGTTACCTGGCCGCGGTCAAGGAGCAAAACGGCGCCGCGATGTCGCTGGGCCGCACCTCCACCTTCCTGGACATCTTTGCCCAGCGTGACCTCGCCGAGGGCGTGATCGATGAGACCCAGGCACAGGAGATCATCGACGACTTCGTCATCAAGCTGCGGATCGTGCGCTTCCTGCGCACCCCCGAGTACGACACCCTGTTCTCCGGCGACCCCACCTGGGTCACGGAATCCATTGGTGGCATGGGTGACGACGGCCGGCCGCTGGTGACCAAGACCTCCTTCCGCTTCCTGCAGACCCTGTACAACTTGGGTCCCGCACCCGAGCCCAACCTCACGGTGTTCTGGTCCGACCAGCTGCCGCAGGGCTTCAAGGAGTACTGCGCTCAGGTCTCGATCGACACCTCCTCCATTCAGTACGAGTCCGACGACCTGATTCGCTCCCAGTGCGGAGACGACGGCGCCATCGCGTGCTGTGTGTCCGCAATGGAGGTCGGCAAGCAGATGCAGTTCTTCGGAGCTCGCGTGAACCTCGCCAAGGCGCTGCTGTACTCGATCAACGGCGGCCGCGACGAGGTCACCGGCAAGCAGGTCGCTCCGGCCACCGCGCCGCTCAGTGGCGACGTGCTCGACTACGACGAGACCCTCGCCGCGTTCGACCAGCTCATGGACTGGCTCGCCGAGACCTACGTGGACGCCCTGAACTGCATCCACTTCATGCACGACAAGTACGCCTATGAGCGCATCGAGATGGCGCTGCACGACAAGGAGATTCTGCGCACGATGGCTTGCGGCATTGCCGGCTTGTCCGTGGTCGCGGACTCGCTGTCCGCCATCAAGTACGCCCAGGTGCGGCCCGTGCGTGACGAGACCGGTCTGGCCGTTGACTACGAGGTGACGGGCGAGTTCCCCACCTACGGCAACGACGACGACCGTGCCGATGACATCGCTGTTGACCTGGTGCGCCGCTTCATGGAGAAGGTGCGCCGCCAGCCCACCTACCGCAACGCGAAGCACACCCAGTCCGTCCTGACCATCACCTCGAACGTGGTGTACGGCAAGGCCACGGGCAACACGCCTGACGGTCGCCGTGCGGGCGAGCCGTTCTCCCCGGGTGCCAACCCCATGAATGGCCGCGACACCCACGGAATCGTGGCATCGGCCCTGTCCGTCGCCAAACTGCCCTACGCAGACGCTGAGGACGGTATCTCGCTGACCACGTCAGTGGTGCCCTCCGGCTTGGGCCGCGACAAGGCGGAGCAGGTGAAGAACCTGGTCGGTGTCTTGGATGCCTACACCGTGTCGCACGGCTTCCACATGAACGTCAACGTGCTGAACCGCGAGACGCTCGAGGACGCCATGGAGCACCCCGAGAACTACCCTCAGCTCACCGTGCGCGTGTCCGGATACGCCGTCAACTTTGTTCGCCTCACCCGCGAGCAGCAGCTCGACGTCCTGTCTCGCACGTTCCACGCAAGCCTGTAACACTCACGCGGCCCCGGCGGGGGACTCCTCTCGCTCGCCGGGCGCCGCACCCTTTCTTCGTGAAGGAGCGCAGGTCATGTCCGTCCCCAGTGACCTCTCCATCGCTACGGCCGATGCCGTGGTGACGAGTGAGACACAGCCCACCAGGGCATCGGCCCCCAGCGGGCGCAACCCCCTTCCGCTGGAGGAGGCCGATGCCGACCTGCACCGCTCGGCCAAGGCCGGCGGTGACACGGGCTCGGTTCACTCGTGGGAGCTCGTGACAGCCGTCGATGGCCCCGGCACGCGCCTCACCTTCTTCCTGGCAGGGTGCCCCCTCAGGTGCCTGTACTGCCACAACCCTGACACCTGGCAGATGCGGCGCGGCACGCGCGTCCACGTTGACGACCTCATGAAGCGTGTGCGCCGCTATGAGCCCGTCATGCGGGCCTCGGGTGGGGGAGTGACCCTCTCCGGCGGTGAGGCGCTGTTGCAGGCCTCGTTCGTGGAGCGCATCTTCGCCGAATGCAAAGCCATCGGAGTGCACACGACGCTCGACACCTCCGGGTTCTTGGGTCTGCGGGCCTCCGACGATCTCCTCGACAACACTGACCTGGTGCTGCTCGACGTGAAGTCAGGGGACCCAGACACGTACAAGAAAGTCACGGGACGCCTGTTGGAGCCGACCCTCGTGTTCGGTCGCAAGCTCGCCGACCGCAACATCCCGATCTGGCTGCGCTTTGTCCTCGTACCTGGCCTGACGGATGCCGTCGACAATGTCGACAAGGTTGCCGACTACGCCGCCACTCTTACCTCGCTCGAGCGGGTTGAGGTGCTGCCGTTCCACCAGATGGGTCGCGACAAGTGGCACGAGCTGGGCGAGAACTACGCGCTCGATGATGTGGAGCCACCCTCCAAGGAACTCGTGGAGCGCGTACGGGGCCAGTTCGAGTCGCGCGGGTTGCTCACATACTGAGCCCTGGGATGCGTCGCCCTCACGGCGGGGCATCATGCGGCCGGGGCCCGGCTGTGCGATTGGCAGGCTACGCCGTTGGCAGTGTTCCCTCGCGGGCGTCCATGGCCTCGAAGCGGTAGGTGTGGGACGGGATGACGATGTGTCGTCCATGCGAGTCAACCGTTGCGGTCGTTGGATCCGTGAACCTGCGGGGGATAGTGCCGGAGTCGAGTTCGTGCCGCGCGGCCGGGTCCTTCCAATACGCGAAGAGGGCGTGCGCCACGAGCAGCGGATCCACGTCGAGCGGCATGAGGTCGATCTCAAGGAACCGGCGGTCACGTCGGGACCAGGGACGATGCGGCTTGGCGTGCCATGAAGCTGCCCCGGACCTTGGCGTCACCCGGATGCCCATGAGGCCTTCGCGGACTTGTTGCCACGTCATCACCTGGATGTCATCCCACGCGACCGCGGCGGACGCGCCGTTGGTGACGGCCTCGATGCCCGCACTGGTCAGCCGCACTGAGCGAGGCTTGAGCGCGAGCGCTTGCGAAGCGACCCCGAGCGCGGCAAAGCCTGCGCATACCGCCCAGAAGGCTCCCCACCCGCCGTCCGCGATCACAGCAAACGTTGCGAGCGCGAGCGCCCACACCGATGCGGTGATGGTCATCCACGCAGTGAGCCGACGGCTCGCCGTGAGAACGAGCGCGGGAGCCTGGCGGGATGGCTCGATTGACATCACGTCGCGGCGTCCACGAGGTCGATGAATGACCTGGATATACAGATGGATGGTGAGGGCCAGCCAGCCGCAGGCCAGCGCGGCAAAGGCCGCAGTCCAGTGAGCGCTCCCTGCGGGGTAGAACGCGCCAAACACGAAGAAGCCTGTGATGGCGACATTCACGACCATGACGGCCCACCACGCCCAGCGGGGAAGCGCGAGTTCGCCGTACGCCCCTGGCATGGTTCGACGCGCGGCCGCCGGAGGGGGTGTCGCTGAGTGCGTGTAAAGCCGGTTAGCCAAAGATCGCTCCCCACGCGTCGCTGGCGAGATCACCGATTGCTTCACCCGTGTCAGTGATCTCCTTCCACCCTGCGTTGACGGTGTCCACGAACCCTTCGCTGGCGTTCTCCCACATGTGATCGATGGCCCCCGACGCGAAGATTCCGGCAGCAGCGCCAACGATCGCCCCCACTCCTGCGCCGACGATGGTGCCGGCAGGAGGCGCGATGAATGATCCAATCAGCGCGCCGGTGCCGATCGCGGCGCCCATGCCGATCGCAGCGCCGCCAACATTTGACACCACAGCCTGACCGCCGCTTTCACCCGCCTCCATGTCCGCCCAAATGCCGTACCCGGTGGCCGCGATTCCAAGAACCGGGACACCTTTGCCCACGCGTGCCGCGTTGCGGACCCCGGAGTGCTTGTTGAGAACGTCGTCGATGGCCTTGACCTTGGCGCCAGCGTCGTCGGCACCGTTGAGGAGGTCATAGAAGTGAGCCTTGGTCGAGGTGAGACGGCCGTCTGGGGTGATCGCGTCGGCGTGCCCCAAGAGCCGCGCCTGCGTGTCCAGATGTAGCTCCCGGAGCGCCGAGAGCGAGTGTGCCTTGGCTGCGAGTTTGGTGACGTCGCTCGCCCCAGTGATGAGCCCGTCGGTCAAAGTTGCCAAGGAACCCGGAAACGCGATGGCGACGGTAGAAAACGTCTCGACTGCTTCTGCCCATGCAAGAAACGCCTCGTCCGCCACAGCAATCGCGCTGTTCCACGCGTCGACGGACGCCTGATAGGTCGACAGGGCGGTCTGAGCGGCAGCCGTGCCCATCTGGTCGGCCATGATGACGGGCGCGGGACCGGGCGCATAGATGACGGTCCCGACCACGGTCAGTCCGCCTGCACGTGCGAGCGCGCGAGCGCTGTCCATGGTGGTGTGGGCACTTTCGAGGGCATCGGCGAGCGCAGTCAGGGCGGTGCGCGCAGTCGCGGTCTCGTCGCGGACGTCTTCCGCTGCGGCGCGGAGCTTGTTGAGCCTGGTGCGAAAGGCGGTCCCGGACACGCCTTCCCACGCATCCTGTGATGTGCGTGCCGAGTCCCTGGCAGAGTCGGCCAGGGACGTGGCGGCTTGCGAGAACGCGTTGGCGAGGAACGTCTCGACCTCACGAATCGACACGGGTGTGCCCTCGATGAGAGTGTCTTGCTGCATGGTGCGGCCTCACTCTGCCCGCAGTGGCAGGTGGAGGCCGTCGATGGCGGCGCCTTCGTTGGAGTCGAAGTCGCTCAATGCGTCTCCCGCTCGTGACGCCAGTTCCTGAGGCTCCGCGGCGAGCCGGATAGCGCAGTCCATCAGCGAGGCAAGCAGGTTCGCGATCGCGGCGTTGGCGATTCCAGCATCGGCCTCCGCCGGTGCCTTCGATGCCGCGCTGTCGAAGTCCGTGCCAGCCTCGTCGAGGCCTGCTGCGATTGCTCGTACCGCGGCCGCGTCGATCCGGATCATGCGGTTAGCCCTCCGCGACGGCGGTGCTCGTCCGGCACTTCAATGTCCATCAGCACCAGATCAAACTTGTCCTTCTCCCAGACCTTCTCGAGGCTGGGGGTCGGCAGGAGTACCCATGGCTGGACGTCACCCATGCCCCGACGGAGTCGGTCGAGTGCGGAGTACACCAGCAGTGCCGTGCGACCGTCCTTGGTCTGGCGATACTCAAGGCGAGCCTCTGCGCCGTCCGCGACAGCCTCCGCGCACGGCACATAAACGGCAGGAGGAAACTCGGTCAGATTTGGCATTGATGCCCCCTTGTTGATCGTGGCACTGACGCTACCGGACCGTGTCCCACGTGTCGACGAAACTTGGCCCCACATGACCGAAGACGCGGCAACACCACTGGTAGGACCAACGTCACACGGGACCTTGGCCACGCGAGAACCGCAGCGCTCGGTCATAGATTCGAACTATCAGGATCCCGCCTAGGGATCCGTGACCCAAGGGAGAGAATCACCATGACCGCCACCGTGGACAGCCCCACCGCTGCTCAACCGTCTGTCGCAGAGGAAATCGACAGGCTCGTCGCGAACGGCCAGCGCGCACTCCAGGCATACTCCGCTTTCACGCAAGACGACGTCGACCTGGTGGTGAAGAAGGCTTCGGTGGCCGCGCTCAACCAGCACGGCGACCTGGCGCTTCAGGCCGTCGCAGAGACCGGTCGCGGTGTGTTCGAGGACAAGGCCGTGAAGAACATCTTCGCGTGCGAGCACGTGACGCACTCCATGGGGCCCATGAAGACCGTCGGCGTGATTCACGAGGACCCGCTGCTGGGCATCACTGAGATCGCCGAGCCGGTGGGCGTGATCTGCGGCGTGACTCCCGTCACCAACCCCACCTCGACGGCGATCTTCAAGTCGCTCATTGCGCTCAAGACTCGCAACCCGATCATCTTCGCCTTCCACCCCAGCGCCCAGGAGTCTTCGGTCGCCGCCGCCCGTGTGGTACGCGACGCCGCGATCGCCGCCGGCGCGCCGGAGAACTGCATCCAGTGGGTCGAGCACCCGTCCATTGACGCCACCAACGCGCTGATGAACCACGACGGTGTTGCGCTGATCCTCGCCACCGGTGGCAACGCCATGGTGAAGGCCGCGTACTCATGCGGAAAGCCCGCGCTGGGTGTCGGAGCCGGCAACGTTCCCGCTTACATTCACGAGTCCGCGAACCTCAAGCGCTCCGTGAACGACATCATCATCTCCAAGGCCTTCGACAACGGCATGGTGTGCGCGTCGGAGCAGGCCGCGATCATCGACGCTTCCATCTACGACACGGCCATGGCGGAGTTCCAAAAGCTGCACGCGTACCGCGTCACGCCTGAGGAGAAGGCTCAGCTCGAAGAGTTCATCTTTGGTGTGACCGCCTCCGGTGAGAACTGCGGGGGAGCCAAGCTCAACCCCAACGTGGTGGGCAAGTCGCCGCAGTGGATCGCGCAGCAGGCAGGCTTCTCCGTCCCCGCAGAAACCTCGATCATCATGGCCGAGGTCTCCACAGTCGGCGAATCCGAGCCCCTCACCCGCGAAAAGCTGTGCCCCGTGCTCGCGATCCTCAAGTCCGAGTCAACCGAGCAGGGCCTGGACTACGCAGAGCGCATGGTCGAGTTCCACGGCCTTGGCCACTCGGCCGCCATCCACGCCACCGACCAGGACCTCATCCAGGAGTTTGGTTCGCGCGTCAAGGCAGTGCGTGTCATCTGCAACTCGCCCTCTTCCCAGGGCGGAATCGGCGACATCTACAACGCCTTCCTGCCCTCGCTGACGCTGGGCTGCGGCTCCTACGGACACAACTCGGTGAGCAACAACGTCACTGCCGTCAACCTTGTCAACGTCAAGCGCATTGGCCGGAGGAACAACAACATGCAGTGGTTCAAGGTGCCGGCCAAGACTTACTTTGAGCCCAACTCGATCCGCTACCTCAAGTCCATGCCAGACGTGGAGCGCGTCACCATCATCACCGACGCCACCATGACCCGCATCGGCATCGTGGACCGGGTCCTCGACGTACTGAACCGCCGCACCAACAAGGTGTCCGTGCAGATCATCGACAACGTCGAGCCGGAGCCTTCGGTCGCGACCGTCACCAAGGGCGCCGAGGTGCTGCGTGCCTTCAAGCCGGACACCCTCATCGCGATCGGCGGCGGTTCCCCCATGGACGCCGCCAAGGTGATGTGGCTCATGTACGAGCACCCCGAGGTGGTCTTCAGCGACCTGAAGGAAAAGTTCTTCGACATCCGCAAGCGCGCCTTCACGTTCCCGCAGTTGGGTGAACTGGCCCAGTTGGTGTGCATCCCCACCACGTCCGGAACCGGCGCGGAGGTCACTCCCTTCGCTGTGATCACGGACACCGAGACCGGACGCAAGTACCCGCTGGCCGACTACGCGCTCACCCCGTCAGTCGCGATCGTCGACCCCGTGTTGACCGCGCAGCTGCCCTCGCGTGTCGCGGCCGACTCAGGCTTCGACGCTCTGACGCACGCCACAGAGGCCTTCGTCTCCGTCTACGCCAATGACTTCACCGACGGTATGGCTCTGCAGGCCATCCGGATGGTCTTCGAGTACATCGAGGAGTCCGTCACCGGTGGCGAGAACCAGGAGAAGGCACGCGAGAAGATGCACAACGCCGCGACGGTCGCGGGTATGGCATTCGGTAACGCGTTCCTTGGTCTGGTGCACGCGATGAGCCACGTCACCGGTTCGACGTTCCACGTCGCTCACGGCCGCACCAACGCGATCTACCTGCCGCACGTGATCCGCTACAACGGCAAGATCCCCACCAAGCCCACCTCATGGCCCAAGCAGGAGTCCTACGTGGCTCCCGAGCGATTCCAGGAGATCGCCAAGATCCTGGGCCTCGCGCACTCCACTCCGGAGGAGGCCGTTGAGGCCTACGCCACCGCGGTTGAGGAACTGCGCGACAAGGTCGGCATCGAGCGGTCGTTCCAGCAGGTCGGCATCGACGAGCAGGAGTTCATCGGTTCGCTGGACACCCTTGCACTGAACGCATATGAGGACCAGTGCGCACCCGCCAACCCGCGTCTGCCCATGCTGGCGGACATGAAGGTCATGATGCAGGCTGCGTACTACGGCATCCGCTACGAGGATGTCGCCGCCCGTGAAGCGGAGGCGGCCGATGCGGAGGCGAAGGTCGAGGCCAAGGTCACCAAGGCTGCGGGCAGGAAGGCTCGCACCGCGAAGAAGTAAGCAACGCCGCACAAAGCACGTAGGCCCCGTGGCTCGGATCTCGCATCCGGGCTACGGGGCCTTGTTGCGTTACTGCTCGGGGGTGAGAAGCGATGGGTCAAACTCGCGATAGTCACGGTACCTGTAGTCATCCCAGTAGTCGCCGTACGGCACCGTCAGCGTCTCAGTGCTCCGCAACACCATGTGGTAGTCCGGTGCGCTGAACTCCGGGGGGAACAGGTAGCCGATGTATGCCTCCATCGTGCCGTCAGCGGTGGTGCCCCTACCCCCCGCGAGCGCGACGTCGTTCTCTCGCACCTCAATGTCAACGAACCCGGCATCGCTCAATGCGGAGGCGATCTGTTCTGTGCTGGGTTGTGGGCCGTCCAAAGAGGCCTTCACTTGGACCTTAATGAAGACGTTCCCGCCTTCCAGGCCGCCGCCAGGGTTCTCGCCGCTTCCAGCGCCCGTGAGGACAGCGTCAAGGTCTTCGGCCATGCCTGGGAAAGTGGCCTCGGCCATGTCAAACACGGCATCGGCCTGTTGCTCGATGTCACCCACATCATGGGGCGCAAACACGCCGCATGCTGCGCACAGCATTGTCGCGGCGGCCGCCGTGGACAAGCCCAGCAGCCGCCGCGGGCGCCGTCGCAACGGGGAGGGGGAGGAAACCGAAGCGCGTGCGTGGACGCGGTGCGTGGACCTTGGCGCGTTGGCGTAGTTGGCGATGGGAGTCCCGCCCCCGGGAGACTGCGTCATAGCGAGAACGTACCACCCTCCTCGTGCACGTAAACAAAGAGCCAATACGCGCACGCCGCGCTGCCACCTAACCGGGATCGGCCGTCGTGGCCGCGGTCGTTCCGGCGCGTTTGCCCATCTCGCCAGCGGCCAAGAGCAGGGAGGCGGTGAGGAGAAGCGCGGCGACCATGACGGTCACGAGGACGGTGGGGGTATCGATGAAGCTGGTCCCGGCAACCAGCAGCGCAGCGGAGAGGTTGCGCTGCGCTGTGCCCAGCGATGTGACGACCTTGTGTTCGCGCGTGGCGCCACCCATCACGTACCCCAACACAAGCAACACTGCGACGAGCACTGCGGTGGCGAAGAGGAGCCCGCTGCCCACCTGGTCCCAGATCGACGGCAGAGCGACGATGATGCCGGCGCCAAGGCCGAGAGCAAGCGCGCTCGAGGAGATCTGGTTCATCGCCGGTGCTGCACCGGCCGCCTCTGGATACCGCGCGCGCACCACGAGAGAAACCAGCAGCGGAAGCAGCATGACCACGACGAGAGGCCTGGCAATGTCCCAGGCGCTGATGCTGACTCCGTCAACCAGAAGCGGCAAGACGATCGGCACGTAGACGACGGTGGCGACCATGAGCAGCACCATCAGTCCCACCGAGTAGGGCACGTCGCCTTTGGCCAGTTGGGCGAGTTTGGGTAAGAACGGGGCGCCGCCGGCGACTCCGAGCAGAAGCAAGCCGAGGGTCTGATCCTGCCCGAGCCCAAAGACCTGTGCGATGGCCCAAGCAGCGGCGGGTGCCACGAGGAAGCTCAGGACCAGCCCCATGAAAACGAGCCGCGCGTTCTTCAGCGGAGTGAGGATTTGAGCAAAAGTCAGTGACAGCCCGAGGGCGATCATCGAGGCGACGACAAATACGAGGATGGCCACTTGTGCCAGGGCGGTCAAGATGTCGGTCAACGGAGCCCCTCGTGAACTGGGGGATAGCCGCTGTGCGCAGCGCCGGCATCCCTGATGGCGTGTCCTCCCCACTGTGCCGGGAAACTCGGCCCGCCGCTACTCCAGCAGGGGAAGTCGCGCATTGAGCGGCGCTAGGAGGTCGCTTGCTCCGGCGTAATCTCCGGCTCCTTGGGGGCGCTGTGACCGGCATTGGGCGGAACGGTCGCGCCGTGCACCAGCATTTCGGGAGCCGAGGTCACCAGCAGCCATACCGGTAGGACGATCACGGTGATCATGGGGAGGATCTCAACGTCTCCCACGATCGCCACGGCCATGAACACGGCGAGCCAGCCATCACGGCCGATGGCGAGGATCGATCCCAAGCAGCCCGCGGCGATTGCCAGAGCCAACGATGTGTCTGGCACGAGGGCATGGCCGGCCAGTCCAAAGGCGGCGCCAATGAACACCGCGGGAAAAATCCGACCGCCACGGAACCCGGAGGCCGCAGATACCGTCAGGGCGGCCACCTTCATGAGTGCCAGTCCGAGCAGCGCCCAAAAGGAGAACTCGCTGGCGCGCGAAATGAGCTCACCGGTCTCGTGCGCGCCCTTGAACATGGTGAGCGGTCCGCCGATGGCGCCCAGAATGCCCAACAGCACGCCGCCGATCGTCGTGAAAACGATGGGGTTGGGGAAGCGTCGCAAAAGGTGCCACAGGCGCGGCATCAACCACGCGCCCGCAAGGGACGCCGCCGCGGCTGTGAGAGCGATAGGCGTGCCGACCACGAGATCCATCCAGTGCGGGCCTGCATAGTCGCCGATCAGGCCGGGTGCGAACGCCACCCCGAGCTGGTGCGCCACCAGAGCACCCGCGGCCGCGGACGCGACGGGTGCGAACAGGCGGTCCCACAGAAGGCCGCCAGCCTTGACCCCTGCCACCATCTCCGTCAGCAACAGCGCCGCGGCAACGGGCGAGCCGAACATCGCGCCGACCATGCCGGCTCCCGCCACGAGCAAGATGGCGCCGTGGCTCGCGTTGGGAAGGATCTTCGCCACTCCCCACACGGATAGTCCTACGGCGATCGAGATGATCGGGCTTTCGGGCCCCAAACTGACCCCGGCGCCGAGGCTGACGATCAACGCGAGTGCAATGCCGGGCAGTGCCTTCAGGGGTAGGGCGGGCGCGACCAGCTCGGTGGTGGCGGAGTCATAGCCGCCGTGCCCAGGCATGTAGCGGATGGTGACGCCCACCGCGAGTCCCGCGAGCCCAAGCACCAGGATGGGCCACCAGCGTGCCGCCGGATCAACCCCCGTGAGCTCGGGCAGCCACTCCCACAGGACCACGGTGACTCCCTCAGCCACCTCATCGATCGCCCACAGAAGAACGCCGCACATTGCGCCAATGACGAGCGCCGGCACAGTGATCCGCAGCAAGGTACGTACGCGTGCCGTCTGGAAAGGGGAATGTGCCGTGGCGTCCACCGTCATGCCACCGAGCATAGGGGGAGACGCTCCGCGTTGGCCGGGGTCGAGTGAGGCGGGCGGGTACGTGAGCGTGGCGACTAGACTGGTTTGTCGTGGCTACCGATTTCCCTACCGAGCTGTCCGCGCTTCAGGCGACCTTCGCGCAGATTTCGGCCGTGAGTGACCCTGAGGCCCTCAAGGCCAAGATTGCTGACCTCGAATCGCAGGCGGCGGCTCCGGACCTGTGGGACGACCAAGACAACGCGCAGGCCGTGACTAGCGCGTTGTCGAACGCCAACGGTGAACTCGAGCGGCTCGAGACCTTCCGGCGCCGCATCGAAGACCTCAAGGTCCTCGTGGAGCTCGGAACGGAGGGCGAGGACGCGGAGACCCTTGCCGAAGCCGAGACTGAGCTCGAGGTGCTGAAGAAGGACCTGTCCTCGATGGAGGTCCGCACCCTGATGTCGGGGGAGTGGGACGAGCGCAACGCCGTTGTCACGATCCGATCCGGTGCCGGCGGCGACGATGCGACGGACTTCGCTGAAATGCTGCTGCGCATGTACTTGCGATGGGCGGAACGCCATGGCTACGCGACCAAAGTCCTCGACACCTCGTATGCGGAAGGCGCGGGCATCAAGTCGGCGACCTTCGAGGTCAACGCTCCTTACGCGTTTGGCACGCTGTCGGTCGAGGCGGGAACGCACCGCCTGGCGCGCATCAGTCCCTTTGGCTCGGCGGACAAGCGACAGACGAGTTTCGCGGCCGTCGAGGTGATTCCGCAGATCGAGTCGACCGACCACGTCGAGGTCGCGGAAGCTGACCTGAAGATCGACGTATTCCGCTCCTCCGGACCCGGCGGTCAGTCCGTCAACACCACGGACTCCGCGGTGCGCATCACGCACTTGCCCTCCGGCATCGTCGTGTCGATGCAGGACGAGAAGTCGCAGATTCAAAACCGCGCGGCCGCGATGCGCGTGCTGCAGTCGCGCCTGCTGTTGCTCAAGAAGGAAGAGGAAGCGGCGCAAAAGAAGGAACTCGCCGGAGACATCAAGGCGTCCTGGGGCGACCAGATGCGCTCGTACTTCCTCTATGGGCAGCAGCTCGTCAAGGATCTGCGGACCGGCTACGAAGTGGGTAACCCGCAGGTGGTCTTTGACGGTGACCTCGATGGGCTCATCGACGCGGGTATTCGGTGGCGCAAGCAGCAGCAGGTGGAGAACCAGGCGAGCTAAGGGCCGATGCTCGGTCGCGTCGCGTTGCGTCGTTACCGGCGGTGGTACGTGAGGCCGGCACTGATGTGCTCGCCGAGGGCAGTCGTGGGGATGGGCTCGGAAGACCTGACGATCACCGCTCGCGTTCCGTCGTAGTCGAAGAGGTCACCGAACCGCGCGCGGCACTCGTCCACCAAGGTTGTCTGGCAGTGAGTGAAGACAGCGACGTCGTCACCCTTGCCGATCCGGTCGATGCGGACGGTAGTCCCCGTGCGTGGGGACGCGGTCAGGAAGCTCGGCTGGCCCCACTTCAAGGTCTCGTGGAGATCGCCGATGCCTGGGTCGCCGTGGGCAATGCTCCATACCAAGCTGCGCACCTCTAGGATCCGGTCCCGCACTGCCTCCGGATAGTCCGCGATGACCGCCGCTATCGATGCCGGGAGGTGAGGTACGCCCTGCGTGTGCGCCGAGTCGGCCGCACGCATACTCGCCCCGCTGTCGTCGTCCGTCACCGCGACTCCCGTTCTCGATTACCTCGACTCTAGGCGACGCGAATGCGCGCGCAACCCGAGCATCGGCCCCATGGGCGCACTGTGAAGTGTGAACAAGGCGACATGGACACGCGCGGCGCGCCTGCGGGGAGCGTGCTTGACGCGTTCTTACGATGCTTGCGGAAGCGCGTGACCGACCCCACGCGCGGAAGTGACTCATGATCCGATTCGACAATGTCTCCAAGGTGTACACGCGCGGCGCGCGCCCAGCGCTCGACGCCGTAGACGTGGAGATCGAGCGCGGAGACTTCGTGTTCCTGGTGGGATCCTCCGGCTCCGGCAAGTCGACGTTCCTCAAACTGATCCTGCGTGAAGAACGCGCCACCAGCGGCGACATCTGGGTGGCTGGACGCCACCTCAACCGCCTCTCCAACTGGCGCGTGCCCCAGCTGCGTCGCGAGATTGGGGCGGTGTTCCAGGACTTCCGCCTGCTTCCCAACAAGACGGTCTACCAAAACGTCGCGTTCGCACTCGAGGTCATCGGCAAGTCACGCCGTGACGTCAAGGCCACGGTTCCCGAGATGCTGGAACTCGTGGGTCTCGCAGGCAAGGAACGTCGCCTGCCCCACGAACTGTCCGGTGGCGAACAGCAGCGCGTGGCGATCGCGCGCGCATTCGTGAACCACCCGCCCATCCTGTTGTGCGACGAGCCGACCGGAAACCTCGACCCCGGCACGTCCGTGGGCATCATGCGTCTCCTGGACCGGATTAACCGCACGGGCACTACGGTGCTGATGGCGACGCACGACGACGAAATCGTCGACCAGATGCGCAAGCGCGTCATTGAGCTCAAGGGCGGCCAGCTGGTGCGCGACCAAGATCGTGGCGTCTACGGGCTGGAGACTGTCTGATGCGCCTGCGATTCATCATGGGCGAGGTCTGGAATGGCCTCCGCCGCAACTCGACCATGGCGCTTTCTGTCGCCCTGGTGACGTTCGTGTCCCTGACCTTCGTGGGCGCTGCCGCTCTGACGCAGATGCAGGTGCAGCAACTGAAGGATGCCTGGTACGGCCAGGTTGAGGTGTCGATCTTCCTGTGCCCGCCGGACTCGTATGAGGACAACTGCGCGGCAGGGCCAGTGACCACCGCTCAGGAGGACGACGTCATCGCCGTGCTCGAGGAAGGCAACGTCTCCGAGCTGGTTGACACCGTCTATGTCGAGACCCGCGACGAGGTGTACGAGAACATCGTCGCTGCGGACGACTCCGGCGTCTACGCACAGCTGGAACCAGAAGACCTCGCGCCAGTGCTGCGAGTGAAGTTGCACGATCCGGAGGAGTTCCAGGTTGTCGCGGATGCGACCGCGGGATTGCCTGGTGTCGAGACCGTTTACGACCAGCGAGAGGTGTTCGACGATCTGTTCTCGCTGTTGAACTCCGCGACCATCCTTGCCGCGGCCCTGGCAGGAATCATGATGCTGACCGCGATCCTGCTCATCACGACGACGATCCGATTGAGCGCGCTGAGCCGGCGACGTGAGACCAACATCATGCGTATGGTGGGCGCCTCGCGGTCCCTGATCCAGGCGCCGTTCATGCTCGAAGGCGCTGCGGCGGCCACGGGTGGCGCCCTGATGGCGATCGGGGGCCTGTGGCTCGCGGTGCGCTACTTCGTCGAGGGCTGGCTCACCAGCTCCATCGCGTGGGTCGACTACATCAGCCGGGACGATGTGTGGGCCGTAGCCCCGTGGCTCATTGTGGCTGCCGTGGGACTCGCCTTGATCGCATCCCTGCTCACGTTGAAGAGGTACACCCGAGCATGAGGACACTTCGCCGAGAGTTCATCGTCATTGCCGCAGTGCTCCTTGCTGCGGTGGTGGGAGGCGTGGCCGTGGGGCAGGCGGGCGCCGCAGGCGCGTCTATCTCCGACTGGGAGGACGAGATCGCGAAGCAGGAGGACGCGATCGACTCTGCCCAGGACGACATCAACGACGCGGAGAAGGAAAAGGCGTCCGTCGAGGACCAAGCCGCGATGCTCGACTCTGCGATTGATGACACGGACGCAGATATTGTCGCGACCACCGAACGTCTTGAGGAACTCAACGCGCAGTTGCCGGGGCTCGAAGAGGCCCTCGCGCAGGCCCAGGCGGCCGTTGACGCGGCAGTGGTCGAGCAGGGCATCGTCGCCGACAAGCTGGAGGCCGCTGAAGCTCAAGACCGCGCCATCACGAAGCAGATCGCTGACGATGAGGAACGCACCGAGGAGCTTGAGTCGCTCGTCGCGGCCATCGCGCGTGAACGCTACAAGGGCGCCTCGCTGAACGCATCGCTCAGCATCGTGCTGGGCTCCGCTGACGCGCAGCAGTTTGTGGACGAGTACACCGCCCAGCAATCCGCGTCGCGGGTGCAGGCCAGCACTCTCAGCGAGCTCGAAGAAATTGCGGCCGTGAACCGCAACCGTGGCGCGCGTCAGGAAGCGGTCAGGGACTACATCGCCGAGCTCAAGGCACAGGCTGATGCTCTGGTGATCGAGCTCGAGGGCCTGCGTCAGGACGCGGAAGACGCCAAGGCCGAGGTCGACGCGCTGGTGGCCGAACAGGAGAAGGTCAAGCGAGAGTTGGAACAGCAGCGTTCCACGCTCGTGGCGCAGCAGGAAGAGAACGACCGTCTCCAGCAGCAGATCCGCAACGAGGTGGCGGCGCTCTACCGGCAGCAGCAGGACGCTAAGGAAGCGAAGCTGGTGGCCGAGGAGGGCTTGTCGGAGGCTGAGGCGGAAGCGCAGCGCAAGGCGGATGAGGAAGCGGCTCAAAGCAACGGCGGGGCGGAGACACAGTCGAACTTCTTCGCCTATCCCACCAAGAACGTGCACATTACGTCGTCGTACGGCATGCGCTATCACCCGGTTTTGGGGTACTGGCGCCTCCACGCGGGTACGGACTTCCGCGCCTACTGCGGCACGCCCATCTACGCCTCCGCGCCTGGCACGGTCGCGTGGGCGCGCTACACGGGCGGCTTTGGCAACCAGGTCATGGTGGACCACGGCACCGTGGGCGGTGACTCCGTGATGACGAGCTATAACCACTTCTCGCGTTTCGCTGTCGGTAGCGGCCAGCGCGTGAACAGGGGCGACCTGCTTGGCTACTCAGGCACCACCGGAACCTCGACTGCGTGCCACCTGCACTTCGAGATGTACGTCAATGGCGCGACCGTCAACCCCATGAGCGTGCTGTAAGCATCACCAGCGTCCGCTCGGCGCGAGGAGCGTCGCGCAGGGGTGGGAGTTTCGCCTAGACTCGGATCCCCGTCCCGCGCACCGTGTGCATGGGTGGCGGTCAATCAATGGGTACCGAGGAGGTGTGGCATGGCGGATGAGCTGAAGGTGGTGGCGAGCAACCGTGCCGCGCGCCACGACTACTTCATCGACGAGACCTTCGAGGCCGGACTGGTGCTGCGAGGCACCGAGGTGAAGGCCCTTCGCGCTGGCCGCGCCGCCATTGGCGAGGGCTACGTGTACATCGACAACGGCGAGGCGTGGCTCGACAACATTCACATTCCCGAGTACTCGCAGGGAACGTGGACGAACCACGCGCCACGGCGCAAGCGCAAGCTGCTGCTGCATCACGCCGAGATCGATAGGCTCCTCATCAAAACCCGTGAAAAGGGCTTCACGATTGTGCCGCTGCGGCTGTACTTCGTGAAGGGGCGCGCGAAGATCGAGATCGGTATTGGCCGCGGTAAAAAGCAGTACGACAAGCGTCAAACGCTTCGCGAGCAGCAGGACAACCGTGAGGCGCAGCGGGCCATGAGCCTGCGTCGGCACGACTAGCGCCAGGTGCAGGCGGCAACGCCTGCTGGGCGGGGACCAAAGACCCTGATAGTGACTGGGTCGTGACCGTAGCGTAGTCACGTGAAGACTCTCTCAGACAACATCGGCACACAGGTCGACGACGCCGTCGCGAAGGTGGCGCGAGTACGGTCCCACCCGTGGCGGTTCCTGACCTCGGCGATGATGGCCGGCCTGTGGATCGGCACGGGCGTGTACGTGATGTTCTCTGCGGCGGGACCATTCCACGCAGCGGGATCTCCTGCGACCAAACTCGTCTCGGGCGCTGTATTCGCGATCGCGTTGACCTTTGTGGTTTTCGCGGGCGGGCAGCTGGCGACGTCAGCAATGATGTCGCTGCCGATCGGAGCCGCACGGCGAGCCGTGACGTGGTGGCAGGCCCTGTGGGCGTTTGTGGTGATCGTGATCGGCAACCTCGCAGGCTCGCTGCTCTTGGCGTGGGTGCTGATTCAGTCCGGCATCTTCTCCGCACCCGCCACCCAGGGAATGCTGGACGGTGCCGTGACGGCTCGGCTCGAGTCCGCGCCCGCGGAGCTCTTCTTCCGCGGCGTCATGTGCAACATCCTGGTGTGCGGTGCCATCTGGGCCGCGTCGCGCGTGCGCAGTGAAGCGGCGAAGGCGATCATCCTGTTCTGGGGCGTGTTCGCGTTTATCTCCTCAGGCTTCGAGCACGTGGTCGCCAACATGACCATCTTTGGGCTCGGGATCCTTGGCGCCGGCACCGTGTCGGTGTCCGTCGGGGCGTTCGCCTCCATGCTGCTGTGGGTGGGCCTGGGCAACCTCGTGGGTGGCATGGTCGTCATCGGGATGGCCTACCTGTTCATCAGCGGTCCCCACGCCAGGGCCGAATCTGGCCCTGCTGGCGCCGACGAACTGCCCGCCACGCCACGCGAGGGCGGGGCGCAGCCCGCAGCGACGCCGCCCGTCTTGGTGGAGTCCGAGGCTCCGCGCGGTTAGGCGCCCATGGCGTCGATCGCGGCAAACCCGTAGTGCGTCACATCGGACGCCACTGCTGACATGATGCCGACGCCAATGCCGGCCTCGCGATCTGCGCCTACAAAGGACGCGAAGCCACCCGTCATGCCGTTGTGCCACGTCACTATGCGCCCGCGCGCGGGCGTCACGAGCCAAGCCGCGCCCACCATGGACGGTGCCTGTGCCTTCGCGACCGGTTCCAGGGCATCGGCCCCCGGCAGTTCCGTGATGCCAGCCAGCCCCTGAACGAGAGCTTCGAGGTCACCCGCCGTGCCGCGCACCATGCCGGCCGGCGCGATCCCCTCACCCGTCCACGCCGATTGCACATCGCCATTCTTGGCGGTCCCTGGCAGCGCTGACGCGCGCAGGTCAGAGGGCGCTGCCGCCACGTAGGCGCCGTGCATACCCACGGGGGTGAGGACTCGTTCCTGCACGAGCGCCCCGTACGAGGTTCCGGCCGCGGCCGCCAGCGCGTGCCCCAGGAGCGAATAGCCCACGTTCGAATAGCGGAACCGCCTCCGCTTGATGCGAGTCTGGCGTGCAAACCCCAGCCACTCCTCGAGCGAGTCGCCGTAGGGATCAGTGCCGTCGCGCTTCATAGCCTTGACGCGCGCCCGCATGGACTTGTCTCGGTCGAAGTGGGGCAGTCGAGGCAGGCCCGACCGGTGCACGGCCACGTCTCCCAGCAGCAGCTGCGCGGCGGGGGAGTTGCCGAGGTCAAGGAGGTCACCTAGGCGCGTCATGGAGTCGATCTCGTCGCGCGCGAGCGCCTGCGCGTACAGCAGGCCGGTCAGTCCCTTGGTGATGGAGCCCAGTTCGCCGTCGCTGCCGTCGGGGGCTCCAAAGGTCGCGTGCGCGGTGCGCCCCTCCTTCGCGACCGCAACCATCACGGTGTCGTGGCGTGCGGGCAGCAGGTCGTGAACGGCTGTCAGGAGATCGTCCATGCCTTGACCTTAACGGTCTGACGGGAGGGCCGATGCGCGGGTTGCCGCACGCGCAAAAGCCCGGTCTCCGTGGGGAGACCGGGCTCTTGCGGGCCGATGCCGGATGCGGCTACGTGCTCGCGTTCGTTTCCGTACCGGGCGACGTGGTGGTCCCGGTGCCGGGCGTGGCGTCCGAGTCCGCGGCGGCGCCCTCGGGAGCGGCTGCGCCGACGGAAGCGGGGACGGGGTGGTCACGCTCAAGCGCAGACCCCTCCACATCGACATTGGGCAGGATCTTGTCGAGCCACTTGGGCATCCACCACGCGCCCTCGCCCACGATGTGCATGAGCGACGGGACAATCAGCATGCGCACCACGAAGGCGTCAAAGAGCACGCCCATCGCGAGGCCAAAGCCCATGGGGCGAATCATCGTGATGTGTGAGAACACGAAGCCGCCGAACACGGAAGCCATGATGATGGCCGCCGCCGTCACCACTGCACGACCGTGGCGCAGCCCCGCCACGACGGACTCCCGTGCGTTGGAGCCGTGCACGTATGCCTCGCGCATGCCAGAGGTGATGAACAACTGGTAGTCCATCGCTAGTCCGAACAGGATTCCGGTCAGCATGATCGGCAGGAAGCTCAAGATTGGACCGGGGGAGTGCACGCCGAACAGGTCACTCAGCCAGCCCCACTGGTACACGGCTGTCACGGCTCCAAAGGCCGCGAACAGCGACAGGACGAACCCGAGCGTGGCGATTGCCGGTACTACGAGCGACCGGAACACGATGATCAGGATGATCAGCGACAGGCCCACGACCACGGCGAGGTAGACGGGCAGCGCCTCGTCCAACTTCTCCGAGATGTCGATGTTGCCGGACGCCGTTCCGGCGACACCGATCTGGGTGCCGTCATCGAGGGGCGACAGCGCGCGGAGTTCGTGCACCAGCTGCTCGGTGGACTCCGCGTTTGGTCCCTCATTCGGGATCACCTGGAACGCAAGGAACGAGCC
This sequence comes from Demequina globuliformis, assembly GCF_000975155.1. Classification (GTDB taxonomy): domain Bacteria; phylum Actinomycetota; class Actinomycetes; order Actinomycetales; family Demequinaceae; genus Demequina; species Demequina globuliformis. The sequence goes on along the minus strand of NZ_BBRG01000001.1, from coordinate 418,358 downwards.
GTCCTCAGAGGTGCCGGCGGGAGCCACCGCGGCGACGTCGTCGTTTTCCATGATGAGGTTGCCGACGCTGACCTGGGCCGCCAGCAGGTCGTTTCCCTCGACAGGAGCGGGCAGGTCGGCGGTGACCAGGATGGTGCCGTTGAGGCCTTCGCCAAACTTCTCGTCGATCGTGGTGTAGGCCTGGTAGGACGTCGAGTCAGGCGTGTCCTGGTCGCCCGAGGGAAGCCCCAGGCGCATGGATGCGGCAGGGATCGCGAAGATGCCGAGCACCGCGATACCTGCGACCACCTGGAGCCACGCGCGGCTGGTCTTAATGGGCGTGTAGGGGGCCTCAGGCTCGGCTGCTTGACCAATGCGGCCGCGGGACTTGCGAGAGATGGCGCGGATGCCAACGAGGCCCATCACGGCGGGAACCAAGGTGATCGCGACGAGCACGGCGATCGCAATGCAGAACGCGGCGACATTGCCCATGACTCCGATGAAGGGGATGCCAGTGACGTTGAGGGCGAGCAAGGCGATGAGCACCGTGGCGCCTGCGAACACGACGGCATTTCCGGCGGTGCCGTTGGCGAGGCCGATGGATTCGTTGACCTCCATGCCGCGCTTGAGGTTGGTGCGGTGGCGGTTGATGATGAACAGCGCGTAGTCGATGCCGACCGCCAGCGCGAGCATGACTCCCAGGACGGGGGTCACGGAGGACATGTCGACGGATCCGGACAAGGCGAGCGACGCCGCGACGCCCACGCCTACGCCGACCACCGAGGTGATGATGGGGGTGAGGGCCGGCCACACTACGCGCATCATGACGAACAGCACGACGAGCGCGAGGAACACGCCGACGACCTCGCCGATTCCGAGGAGGCCCTCGACAGACGTGGCGATGTCGGAGGAGAAGAACACGTCGACGCCGTCCAGTGGAGCGGCCTCGATGGTGTCCATCACGGCGTCTTTGTCCTCCTGGGACAGCGTGAGGATGTCGTCCTCGAACTGGACCGCGCCAAGGGCGGTGGTGCCGTCGTCAGAGATGGTGCTCAGCGAGGAGGCGTTGTCGGCCAGCTGAGACCCGAGCTCAAGCTGCTCTTCCTGAGTGGCGAGTTCCTCGTAGCCGGCGTCGATCTGCTCCTGCTGGGCCGCGAGTTCCTCAAGCCCAGCGTCGATCTGCTCCTGCTGAGCGTCGAGTTCCGCCTGCTGCGCATCAAACTGCGCTTGGCCGGCCTCATACTGGCCGGCTTCCTTGGCCTGGGCGATCGCCGCGTCGAGCTCCTCCTGGCCGGCGTTGAGCTGTTCCTGGCCCGCCTGTGCCTCCGCGAGTCCGGCGTTGAGCTGTTCCTGGCCTGCGTCGAGTTCTTCGCGCGCCGACTGAATCTGCTCTGCCCCTGACTCGAGCTGCGAGGCCTGCTCCTGCGCCTGGGCTGCCGTGTCGAAGGGGTCGATGACCGCAGTGACGAAGTCGAACTCGGCGACCTCAGCCAGAGAATCGGAGATCTGCGCTTGCTGTGACTCGGTGAGTTCTGCGTCATCGGTGCTTTGGTACACCACCCGGGCTGTGGTGCCGGCCGCGTCGGGGATTTCCTCAGCGAGCTGCGAGGCGACGCGGTCAGTCTCGGTGCCGGGGATGGAGAACGAGTCAGTGAGAGTGCCACCGAACGTCAGGAATGCGCCGCCCGCTGCTGCGAGCGCGACAATCCACGCGACGATGGCGATGAAGGGCTTGCGCGCGGAGCCGCGTCCAAGCCGGAAGAGGAAATTGGCCACGTCTGTGCCTTTCGGGGGGTGGGGTGGGGGCAGGGCAGTGGCGACGATGCCAGGCGGACAGTTTAGCGCGAACAGGCCAGTTCTACGACACCTGTCGGTTTACGCTTGGAGTTGGGGCGGCCGCGAGGCACAATGAGCCCATGGACGCCCGCATTGTGAGAACCCGCCGGCGCTTGCAGGAGGCTCTCTTTAGCCTGGCGCGCGAGCGTGGCATCGATCATGTGAGCGTCTCCGACATCGCCGAACGCGCCGGCGTGAACCGCTCGACGTTCTACCAGCACTACTCCGATAAGGAGACACTGCTGGCGGATGCGCTTGACCTGGTGGCGCAAGAGGCCGGCGCCCAGCTAGGCGACATCGACCCCGCCGCAGAGCGCGCCCCGGCGGTGCTCGTCGACTTCATCTCGCACGTCGACGCTCATGCGGAGGTCTACCGTCGTGTCTTCACCGAGCCCGGCTACGGCGTGGTGCTGTCACGCCTGCGCGAGCACCTGCATCACGCGATCCTTGCAGCGGCTGAGCACGATGACGCCCATGCGATCGACGTGCCGGCGCAGGTGGTCGCGGCCGGCGTTGCGGGCTCGATCATTGGCGTCATTGGGGCGTGGCTGTCTCTCGACGAGCGCCCCGACGCCGCGGAGGCCGCCCAATGGGTATGGACCGTTCTGCTGGGACTGGGCGGCCGCGCCAAAGGCGCATAGCGGCCAGCGGCGCGTGAGCCCAATCCCCGTCGGGGCATCGGCCCTGAAGAGGCGCCTCTTGGAGCATGCCGGCCGGTCGCGTAGACTTGTCAGTACAACTGCACAGGGGATGATCGGTTTCGACGTGTGTGCTTTCCTCAGGGGAAGCGGGCCGAGGACGTCACGTTATCTCGTTAACGCCCGTGACAAACCAATAGGTGCCGATTCCAAGCGCACCGACTTCGCCCTCGCTGCTTAAGCGAGCCCCGAAGTCCGTCAGCCCAGGCTAGTTCCCGTCCTGGTCCCTGACGTCATCTAGGGAACTTGCTGAGTCGCCTCGTTGCCGGGCGGCTCGGGACTCTTAGGCAACTGGGGCTATCGCACAGCCTGTCTGAAGGTCGTGCGGGTCCGAGACACTGTTATTTCAGACTGCGCCCGGAGAATACCTGTCGTTGTGCATGCGGACGCGGGTTCGATTCCCGCCATCTCCACGTTTATCATCCCTGGTAGGTGACCAGAAGGCCGCCGCGACCCCTCAGCGGGCGCGGCGGCCTTCTGCGTGCAGTGGCGCCCGATGGCTGGCGCGGGACGTGCACCCCATCCACGGTACCGGACTACTGCGTCCGCTACCACTGCGCGAGCGCCCAGCGCCCAGCGCCACTCGCTCGAGGTGCGCGCCCGTCTGGTGCGCGTGCCGCTGACACCGTTGCACGCCGTCCATGGGGTTACCGTGGGGTCATGGAACAGCGACGACTCGGATCTGCCCCCTTCACCGTCTCCGCGATGGGCCTGGGTTGCAACAACTTTGGCCGCGAGGGCACGGTCTCGCAGACTCAGGATGGTACGACCGCCGTCCTCGACGCCGCGATCGACGCCGGGGTCACATTTCTCGACACGGCGGACCTGTATGGAGGCGAGTGGGGCGTGAGCGAAACGCTCATGGGCACCGCGCTTACGGGGAGGCGTGACGAGGTGGTGCTCGCCACCAAGTTCGGGTTCACCGAGGTCGCCACGCCGCTGGACGAGCTCGGTCCCAAGGGGTCGCGCGCCTATCTGCGCGCCGCGTGCGAGGCGTCCCTCGAGCGTTTGCAGACCGACCGCATCGACCTCTTCCAGCAGCACCAGCCGGATCCCACGGTGCCCATTGAGGACACGCTGGGCGCGCTCGCGGAACTGGTCGACGAGGGCAAGATCCGTGCCTATGGCGTCTCTCAGTTCTCTGCCGCGCAGTTGCGCAAGGCCAGCGCTGCGGCCAGGGAGCGATCACTGCCGGCGATTGCCTCGAGCCAGGACGAACTGAGCCTGATTGCTCGCGCTGTGGAGAAGGACGGGCGCCTGAGCGCGGCGCACGACATCGACGCGGGGTTCTTGCCGTTCTTCCCGCTGGCGAACGGCCTGTTCACCGGCAAGTTCACGCGTACCGACATGCCCGCGGACTCTCGCATCGCGAAGGTCAGGCCGCACATCGCGCGTGATGCCGACTGGGACGCCATGGAGGCGTTCCAGGCGCTGTGCGACGACTGGGGAGTCACGATGTTGCAAGCCACGCTTGGCTGGTTCCTGTCCCGTCCCGTTGTCTCCTCCGTGATTGCCGGCGCGACGCGGCCGGAGCAGGTCAAGCAGAACGCGCGCTCTGCCCACTGGCGTCCCAGTCCGGACCAAGTTGAGCTGATCGAGTCACTGTTCCCGGCTTAGGCCACTCACGGGGCGGCCGCCCGCGTGGTGCCTGCCCATGCGAAAGGCCCCTGGCGCACCCGTGTGGGGCGCCAGGGGCCTTTCGTGTGTGAGGTTAGCGGCCCATGGCCACGCGCTCAGGGCAGTCGAACGGGTCGCGTGCGGCAAGTCCCACCTTGTTGAGGTAGGCGATGACGATCGCGTACGACTCAATGAGCGTGGTCTCGGTGTACGGGACGGAGTGCTGATCGCAGTACTCGCGAACAATCTCGCGGGTGCGAATCAGGTGCGGGCGCGCCATGTTGGGGAACAGGTGGTGCTCAATCTGGAAGTTGAGGCCGCCGGTAAGGATGCTCATGGTCCAGCCACCCTTGATGTTGCGACTGGTCAGCACCTGCTTGGACAGGAAGTCCATCTTCACGTCTGCAGGCACAATGCCCATGCCCTTGTGGTTGGGGGCGAATGACGCTCCCATGTAGACGCCGAAAACGGCCATCTGCACCCCCACAAACGCGAATGCGAGCCCTAGCGGGAGGAACGCGAACACGGGGATCAGGTAAAGAGCGAAGTGCGCGGCGATGAGGGGCAGTTCAGTCCAGCGCTGCTTCCGCGTCCCCTGCGTCACCAAGGACGCCACGGAGCGGTAGTGGAGGTTCAGGCCCTCGAACGTGAGGAGCGGGAAGAACAGCCAGCCCTGGCGCTGCGTCACCCACTTGACAATGCCGCGAGCCTCGCGAGCATCTTCTTCGACAAAGGAGATTGTGTCCTTGTCGATGTCGGGGTCAGCGCCCATCTTGTTGGGGTTGGCGTGGTGGCGCGAATGCTTGGTCATCCACCACTGGTGGCTGATGCCCACGACGAGCGCGCTGAGGATGCGGCCCAAACGGTCGTTGGCGGGTCCGGAGCTGAAGACCGTGCGGTGGGAGGCTTCGTGTCCCAAAAACGCGACTTGTGTCAGCACCAGGCCAAGGGCGGCGGCGATCAGTAGCTGAAACCAGGAGTCGCCCAGCAGGACGAACCCAGTGATGACGCCGCCCATGGCGAGCACGAGCGCGCCGCCAAAGCCGGCGTAGAAGCCGTAGGCGCGACGCAGCAGGCCGGTGTCGCGCACGGTGGCGGCGAGTTCGGCGAATCGGTGGGTGACGTGGTTGAGGGGCATCACGGTGCCAGCGAGCGGCGTGCGAGTCATGCGTCTCCAGAAATGCATTGGGGGGCGGACGACTTCCCAGCCGTTGAGCGAACACGGCACCGGGCGAGCAGCAAAAGCGACGCCGCGAAACTGTGCGGATGTGTCGACCCTACGCGACCGTAGGTTACTTGTCACGCATTCTCAACAAGTCGTTGACGCATTACGCTCGTGCTCATGCTTGTCCCCATTCTCGCGACTGTCCTTGGCCTTGCTGTTCTCGCGTGGAGCGCGGACAAGTTCGTGATGGGGGCGGCGTCGGTCGCTCGCTACCTGGGCATGGCGCCCCTGCTGATCGGCATGATCGTGATCGGCTTTGGTACCTCGATGCCGGAGATGGTCGTCTCAGCCTTCGCAGCAGCCGGCGGCGACCCCGAGATGGCGCTCGGCAACGCGCTGGGCTCCAACATCGCGAACATTGGCCTCATCCTTGGCGTGGCAGCGATCATGCTCCCCATCATCGTCAAGCGCGGAATCCTCCACAAAGAGTTGCCGCTGCTGGTGGTCGTGACGGGTGTGGCATGGCTGCTCATGAGCGACGGTCAACTCTCCTCCGGAGACGCGGGCGTCCTGGTCCTTCTGCTCGCCGTCCTCTTGACCTGGCAGATCATGTCTGCTCGCCAGCACAAGGGAGACGCGCTCGAGCACGACGTCGAGGCCAGCACTGACAGACGCGACATGAGCAAGAAGGCGGCCTGGACCTGGCTCGTCACGGGCCTAGTCCTGCTCCTTGTGGCGTCACGCGTCCTGGTCTGGGGTGCGGTTGAGATCGCCGAGTCGCTAGGCTGGTCCGACCTTGTCATTGGACTCACCGTGGTGGCGATCGGGACCTCTGCGCCCGAACTCGCCTCCACCATCATCGCGACCCGTCGCGGCGAGAACGACCTCGCGCTCGGAAACGTCATTGGCTCCAACCTCTTCAACACGCTGGGAGTCATCGGAATCGCGGGCTTGATCGCCCCTGCCGCGGTGAGCACAGAGGTCCTCGTGCGCGACTTCCCCATGGTGATGGGCATGACGTTGCTGCTGATCATCTTTGGATTCCGGTGGAAGCGCGACGGTCGCATCAACCGCCTGGAAGGCGGCGTTCTTCTCGCCATCTGGCTCGCGTACACCGCCTTCCTGCTCGTGACGGCCTAGCCGCGTGAGCGCCGCTGACGCCACCGAGGTCGTGAGCCACCCGGCCGCCATGTCATTGCGGGGACTCACGAAGCGCTTCGGTTCCACCGTCGCGGTCGCTGGCGTCGACCTCGACATCCCCACGCACTCGTTCTACGGAGTCGTGGGCCCCAACGGGGCCGGAAAGACGACGACGTTGTCCATGGCGACGGGTTTGCTCGAGCCGGATTCCGGCCAGGCCCTCATCCACGGCATCGACATGTGGACGCAGCCGGCACTTGCCAAGCCGCTGGTGGGGGTGCTGCCTGACGGGTTGCACACATTTGATCGCCTCACCGGGGGCGAACTGATCAGTTACGCGGGCCTCATGCGCGGGCTGCCAAAGGCGACCGTGCGCGAGCGCCGCGACGACCTCCTGGCAGCGCTCGATCTCGACGCGGCGGGCTCCACGCTCGTCACCGACTTTTCCGCGGGCATGACCAAGAAGATCGCGCTCGCATGCGCGCTCGTTCACGCGCCGCGCGTCCTGGTCCTCGACGAGCCCTTCGAGGCGGTCGACCCCGTTTCTGCCGGCGCAATTAGGCGCATCCTGCAGGAGTTCGTCGCCTCCGGCGGCACGGTGGTGATGTCGAGCCACGTGATGGCGCTCGTTGAGCGGCTGTGCGACCACGTGGCCGTCGTCGGCGGCGGCGCGGTCCTTGCCGCAGGCACCGTCGCGGACGTCAGCCAGGGACGCGATCTCGAGGAACGGTTCGTGGAACTCGTGGGCGACGTGTCAGACCAGCGGGATTTGTCATGGTTGCGACAGTCCTCGCGCTGAAGTTCACGACCGTTCGCCACCAACTCCAACGCGAGTGGTGGAGGGCGCTGCTACTCATCGGCGGCGCCGTGTGGTCGGTCACGTTGGTGCCGATGGTCTGGTGGGCGCAGGTTCGGCTTGGATTTGAGGCGGCCGACGTCCGCGCGAGCATTGTCGTGCTCGCCGCAGCCGTGTGCATCGTGGGCTGGATCGTGGTGCCGCTCATGGTCACCGGGCTCGAAGACACCCTTGACTCCGCGCGGTTCGCGACGCTCGGGGTGAGCGCCACACAAATCGCGCCTGGGCTCACCATCGCGGCGTTCCTCACCGTGCCTGCACTCTTCTTTGGCGCGATGTTCACGTTGTTGTCGGGCAGCTGGCGCTACGACGGCGTGGGCGCCAGGGCGATCGCCGTCGTGGGCGGCCTGTTAACTGTCGCCGTCATGGTGCTCGCTGCCCGGGTCGCCGTCGCCTGGAGCGCGCGGGCGATCAACGACCGTCGCACACGTGGCCTGCTGTTGCTCAGTATGGGAGTCGGCATTGCCGTGCTGGGGTCGGTCATGTGGATCGGGCTGCGTGACGGCTTGGAGGCCGGGCTCGAGTTCACGGTTCCCGTCGTCGCCGAATCTCTCGCGCGCACGCCGGTGGGCGCGGGGATGTACGCGCCCGCGGCGTGGGTCGCAGGAGACACGTGGGGCGCGCTGTGGCGCCTGGCGATGATGGTCGCCATGGTGGTCCTGCTGGGGTGGGCGTGGAAGGACTCGATCGCGCACGCCCTGGTGCATCCGCTTCATCGCGGTGGGGGACGCCGGCGCCGGGCCGATGCCGTCCTGGGGGGTGTTGGTGACGGCCAGGAACGGTCACCCGCGCGGTGGTGGCACAGTTCGGGGCCGGTGCGGGCAGTGCGCGCTCGACTGCTGGTGTCGTGGGCAACCGACGCGCGCTACGTGGTTGCCGCTGCGGGCGTGGTGGCACTCCCCGTGCTGTTCTTCGCCGTCGCGATGCCCGTGCTCAGCCTCGAGACGCGGTGGGCCTTTGTGGCGCCCGTCTTGTTGGCGTCGTCTATTGGGTGGGGTCGTCACAACGACGTCGCGTTGGACTCGTCCGGGCTGTGGCTCGACATCGTCTCTGGCGCTCGCGGCCGCGAGGTCATGCTGGGCCGTATGCAGGCCACGTTGGTGTGGGCTCTGCCCGCGGTGTTGATCGCGGCAGTGGGAATCCTTGCGTGGAGCGGCCGCTGGGCGGATGCTCCCGGACTCATCGGTGCGGCGGTCGGAACCCTGGGCGCGACCATGGGCGTGTCCGCGGTGTGCGCCGTGGCGCTGCCGTACCGGACGGCCGGGCCCGGCGAGAATCCTTTCGGGGCGGAGGTCGGGTCGCTCGGAGCATCTTTTCTCGCACAACTCGCGTCGGCAATCGCGACTGCGGCGGTGCTGCCGCTGATGACAGTGCCGTTTTTCCTGTCGCTCACGGTCCACTCGGGGTGGGGTTGGGTCGCCTTCGCCACGGGGCTCGTCTTAGGCGCCGTGTGCTTCACCTGGGGCGCCCGCGCCGCAGGAAGCCTCTTCAATCATCGTTCGGGAAAGCTCATCGCCGCGATCACCTAGTCCAACCTAGGCGCGCCACATCGACGGCGCGGGGACCACCGCCTCAACGAGGCAAGCCACGTCTCCCGGGCACCCGCACCTGCCCGCACGAGGCGCATGACGGCTCCTTGCCCGCGCCCCGCCCGGCCGTAGGATAGGAGCCATGAGCGAGACCCTCGACCCCCAGACCGACAACGGCTCAACCCAGGGCGGCACCGCGACCATTGAGCGCGTCGAGCAGCGCGAGCTCGCTGAGCCCGGCGACAACGAACGCTTCGCGCACTACGTGAAGAAGGACAAGATCATGGAGTCGGCGCTGTCAGGCGACCCCGTGATCGCTCTGTGCGGAAAGGTATGGGTGCCCGGCCGTGACCCCAAGCGTTTCCCCGTGTGCCCCCAGTGCAAGGAAATCCTTGACGCCGCATTCGGCAACGACGACGGCGGCAAGGACTGACCTGCTTCCCGCACATCGGCCCGCGCGAGCCCTAGGGTAGAAGCGTGTCGACCCAGGAAGAACGCCAACGCGAAGGCGCCGTCGCGACCCGCGTCGACGACGTCTGGGTCACGGTGGTCTGGAACGACCCCGTCAACCTCATGAGCTACGTCACCTACGTGTTCCGCGCCTACTTTGGTTTTTCCAAGGAGGTCGCGGAGGCCCGCATGCTGGAAGTGCACCGCGACGGCCGCTCGATCGTCAGTTCCGGCCCCAGGGAGAAAATGGAGGTGGATGTGCAAGCGATGCACGGATACGGACTCCATGCCACCCTCCAGCGGAGCGGCGAATGAGAGCGTTCGTCGCGAGCCCAGAGGGAGCGGTCGCGCAACTCGACGAAGAAGAGCGCACCGTCGTCGCGCGCATGGTCGCGGACGTGGGTCTGCTGCTGGGCGCCGAACCCTTCGGCATGGCCCCGCCCGTCGACCGAGACGCGGGCCTTGATCCCGAGGACGCCCTCGCGCAAGCCCTGTCCCGCATTGCGGAAAACGCGACCGATCCCGAGGATCCCGCCGTGCTCAGCCTGCTTCCACACGCGTCCACCGAGGACCGCGAAGTGGCCCAGGAGTTCAGGCGCCTCACCGAAGCAGACCTGCGCATCACCAAAGTGGACCGCTTGCGCCGCATCTGGGAAGACCTGAGCGATGACGGCCCCGACTGGCTGGTGCCCTATAGCGAGGCCCTTGCCACGGCATCGGCCCTCACCGACATCCGCCTTGTCCTCGCGAGCCGCCTTCAACTGTCCTCAGACGACGACGGCGAGCTGCTGCGCAGCGAGCTCGCGACCGCGCTCGAGTCCGGCGAGGAGCCCGCGACGCGAGCGGAGGCGGAGCGAGTCTGGCTCGGAATGCTGTACGAATCTCTGGGGTGGCTCCAACAGAGCCTGGTGGATGCCCTGATGGAAGAAGGCGGTGACCATGTCTGACGCGCCCATTGGCGTCTTCGACTCGGGCGTAGGCGGCCTCACGGTGGCCCGCGCCATCATGGACCAATTGCCGCACGAGTCGCTCCACTATGTGGGTGACACCGCATTTGGGCCGTACGGGCCGCTGCCCATCTCCGAGGTCCGCCAGCACGCGCTCGACATCATGGACTCGCTCGTCGACGACGGCGTGAAGATGCTGGTCATCGCATGCAACACCGCCTCCGCGGCAGTGTTGCGGGACGCGCGCGAACGGTTCGCCCGTGAGCGCGGCGTGCCGGTCGTCGAGGTGATTGTCCCTGCCGTGCGCCGCGCTGCTGCACTGACAAAGTCCGGCCGCGTGGGTGTGATCGGCACCACGGCGACTGTGACATCCGGTGCCTACGACGACGCTCTCGCGGCGGCACCCGACATCGCGGTCTACTCCCAGGCATGCCCGCGTTTCGTGGACCTCGTGGAGGCGGGCATCACCTCGGGACCCGAGGTCATCGACGTAGCGCGCGAATACCTCGAACCGCTGCAGGCCGCACAGGTGGACACCGTCATCTTGGGGTGCACGCACTACCCGATGCTGCTGGGCGCCATCGGCTACGTGATGGGGCCCGAGGTCACCCTCGTGGACTCGGCCACGGAGACCGCCATCGACGTGTACCGGGCGCTCACCGCGCATGGATTGGAGCGCGACACCGCGCGCACCCCCGAGCACCGATTCTCGGCGACGGGGGAGACCGCGCGGTTCGAGCAACTGGCGCAACGGTTCTTGGGACCTGTGGTGACGAGCGTGGAGCGCCTCAGCTGATGCGGGTGACCATCGTGGGGTGCTCGGGCTCGGTTCCCGGCCCTGCCTCGCCTGCCTCGTGCTACTTGGTTGAGGCCGATGACGCGGACGGGCGTACCTGGCGCGTCGCCTTGGACATGGGCGCCGGAGCACTGGGTGCGTTGCAACGTTTCTGTGACCCCCGCGAGCTGGACGCGGTCGCGATCACACATCTGCACCCCGACCACTGCGCTGACTTGGCCTCACTTCACGTGTATTTGAAGTACCACCCCGATGGCCCCACCACCGTTCCTGTGTACGCACCCTTTGGTGCGGCCGGCCGCATCAATCAGCTGCGCGGCGAGACTGAACCATCCGAGGTCCTTAACCCCGTGGTGTGGCAAGCCTCCGGCGAAGTGCGCATTGGGCCGCTCCACGTCACGTGCGAGGCCGTGGAGCATCCCGTGCCGGCCTACGCGCTGCGCATCGAGGGGCCGAGCGCGGAGCCAGCGCGTGCGTCGGCGATCCTCACGTACTCGGGAGACACGGACGTGTGCGACGGTCTCGACGTCGCGGCGGCTGGAGCGGACCTGTTCCTGTGTGAGGCCAGTTACCTCGAAGAGCAGGACGCGCCTCGCGGTGTCCACCTCACCGCTGCCGCCGCTGGCGCCGCCGCAGAACGCGCAGGCGTAGGTCGCCTGCTCCTCACCCACATCCCTCCGTGGACGGACTGCCAGCGTGTGCTCGCGGAGGCCGCCGCGCACTGCGACGTCGACGTGTCGTTGGCACGGCCCGGCCAGCACATCGAGATCTAACCTTCGCCTGGGGCAGGGGCCGTTAGGCTCGTGACTTATGAGCGACAACACCCGCGCCGATGGGCGCCGTCCCGACCAACTCCGTCCCGTCAGCTTTGAGCGCGGCTTTCAGCGCAACGCCGAGGGATCGTGCCTGGTGACGTTTGGCGGCACGCGCGTGTTGTGCTCGGCGTCGCTGACGGAAGGGGTGCCGCGGTGGAAGAAGGGCTCCGGCGAAGGGTGGGTCACGGCCGAGTACTCGATGCTTCCGCGCGCCACGAACACCCGCAACGACCGCGAGTCCGTGCGCGGCAAGATCGGTGGGCGCACCATGGAGATCTCCCGCTTGATTGGCCGCTCGCTGCGCGCTGTGGTGGATGTGAAGGCCCTGGGTGAGAACACCATCGTCCTCGATTGTGACGTCCTTGATGCCGACGGTGGCACCCGTACCGCCGCCATTACAGGCGCCTACGTGGCCCTCGCAGACGCCGTGGCGTACGGCCGCGCGCAGGGCTTCATCAAGCCCGGCGCCGCGCCCCTGACCGGATCGGTCTCCGCGATTTCCGTGGGGATCATCGATGGCGTGCCCATGTTGGACTTGCCGTACGTCGAGGACGTGCGCGCACAGACCGACATGAACGTGGTGATGACCGGCGCAGGCGGGTTTGTCGAGGTCCAGGGCACCGCGGAGGGCGCGCCATTTTCCAAGGCCGAGTTGGATGAGCTGCTCGCCCTCGCCACCAGCGGAAACGCGGACCTGGCGCGGATGCAGGCTGCCGCTCTCGACGCCGCCGACGGCCCGGTGCGCTGATGACCCGCCTCGCCATCGCGACCCACAACGCTCACAAGGTGGGGGAGATTTGGGCGATTCTTGCGCCCCTAGTTGACGGATTGTCGCGCGCGGATGTCGCCTCCGCGGGCGACCTGGGCGCGCCCGCCCCCGTCGAGGACGGGGTGACCTTCGAGGCAAATGCGCTCATCAAGGCGCGCGCTCTCGCGGCGTCGTCGGGCCTGCCCGCGATTGCCGATGACTCCGGCATCGCCGTCGACGTCCTGGGCGGGGCGCCCGGCATCTTCTCGGCACGCTGGGCCGGGTCGCACGGGGACGACGCCGCGAATCTGCAGCTGCTCCTCGACCAAGTCGCGGACGTTCCCGATGAGCACCGCGGCGCCGCGTTTGTGTGCGCCGCCGCGCTTGCCCTGCCCTCAGGTGAAGAGCACGTGGTTGTGGGCCGTATGCCAGGCGTGCTGCTGCGCGAGCCGCGTGGCGAGGGCGGCTTTGGTTATGACCCCATCTTCATGGGGCAGGGGCAGACCGTGTCCAACGCGGAGCTCGACCCCGACACCAAGAACGCCCTGTCGCACCGCGGCGCGGCGTTCCGCTCGCTTGCGCCAATCGTGGCCGAGGCGCTCGGGGCCTGACGGCCACGGGCGGTCCCGCGGTCGCTAGGGCAGATGCCCGAGAATCCCGAGTACGGGGGTTCAGGAGGCATCGACCCTAAAAAAAGTCCTTAGGGAAGCACGCCGCAGTGCGCCAGGGCCTGGCGCAGCAACGTGTCCTGGCCGCCGGTCATGTCCTGCAGGACCTCGTCGCTCGCGGCCTCTTCGGGCGAGATCCACACGATGTCCAGCGCGTTCTGACTGGGCTCGCAGTCGCCGTCCACCGGCACCACAAACGCGAGCGCTACGGCGTGCTGGCGGGGGTCGTGGAACGCAGTGACGCCCTGCACGGGGAAGTACTCGGCGACCGTGAAGGGTGCGGGGGAGGCGGGGATCCGCGGCAGCGCCACTGAACCGAGGTCCTTCTCGATGTGGCGGATCAGGGCGTCACGAATGCGCTCGTGATACAGGACGCGCCCGGCGATCAGTGCGCGGTGGATGGCGTCGTCGTCTGCGCGCAACAGCAGCCCGACCTCCTGCACCTGTCCCATGGCATCGACACGTACCGGCACCACGTTGACGTACAGCACCGGCAACTCCGCACGCACGTGATCCAGTTCGGGCTCGCTAAGCCATCCGGAGGGTTCAGGGGGCAACTCCGCCATATCCGTCATGCCCCCATTGTGGCGGTCCATTCAGGGTCGTGTCACACCCGCGCCGAGCCATGGCAGGCTTGTCCAGGAATAGGTTCCCCGTCAACGGCGTTACGGGGGCATCCGGGGAAGCGACAGGAAAGGAATCCCCATGGCAACGGTAGATCTGACCACTGAGACTTTTGAAGAGACGGTCACGAAGGACGGCATTGTCCTCGTCGACTTCTGGGCTGAATGGTGTGGCCCCTGCAAGCGCTTCGCGCCCGTCTTTGACGCGTCCTCCGAGTCGAACCCCGACGTGGTGCACGCCAAGGTCGACACCGAGGACCAGGCCGCACTCGGCCAGCAGTTCGGCGTCACCTCCATCCCGACGCTGATGGCATTCCGCGACGGCATCATGGTGTTCCAGCAGGCCGGTGCGCTCCCCGCACCGTCGCTGCAGCAGGTCGTGGACGCCGTCGAGGCGCTCGACATGGATGAGGTGCGCACCAAGCTCGCCGAGCAGCAGAGCTAGTTCTTCTCGTTCACGACGCCCCGGTCACCAGCAATGGTGGCCGGGGCGTTGTGATGCCCGCGCCCGCGTGCCGACAGCCCCTGCGCCCGCCCCTCACCCTCATACTTGGCAAGCCACGACTGCGAGCAAGGCCTAGGCCGGCCTCACTAGGCAATTGACGTCTGCTCGCGGCGCCACGCCGCCGCGCAATCGCCGTTGCCGAAGTGCCGCACGCGTGTCAGCGCGCGTGCGGACTGATCTTCTGGAACATCAGGTGGTCACGCCAGCGTCCTGCAATGCTGAGGTACTCGGGAGCCATGCCGTACTGGCGGAAGCCGTTGTGCGCAAGGACCCGCTGCGACGCGATGTTTTCAGGGAGTGTCTCCGCCTGGACACGGTGCAAGTGAAGTTCATCGAATGCGAAGTCGACCGCCTGCGCGACGGCGGAGGTCGCGTATCCGCGCCCGGTCAGTTCGGAACGCACCCAATACCCAAGCGCACACGATTGCAGTGCGCCGCGCACAATTCCTGACAGGTTGAGCACGCCGACGATGGCGCCACTGTCGGAGCAGATGACGAATGGGGCCCGGGTGCCCGCCTCGCGCGCGGCGATCGCGGTCCTGGCGAGCTCCCGCTGACCGTCTTCGGTGAAGTAGCTCGGTGCGCGCTCGGGTTCCCACGGCTGTAGATAGTTCGCTTGCAACGTGAGTAGCTTCGATAACTCGGGCACGTCTTGCATCGCCAGCGGTCGGAGGAGAACCTGCATGTCACATTCCAGATCTGCCTAGTTCGATTCAAGGCTTCCCGCGCGTTGCGTTGCGCCAAGGCACACGGCCCCATCCCGGATGAAGATCCCGGGAGGGGGGCCGTGTTCGTGGTGCGCGAGGGGGGACTTGAACCCCCACGTCCTAGGACACTGGAACCTAAATCCAGCGCGTCTGCCAATTCCGCCACTCGCGCAAGACGCCCAGGATACCCGGGCGCGGCACGGCGGTCTTACGCGTCGATGCCCAGTTCGCGGCGCACGCGGGCCACGTGTCCGGTGGCCTTGACGTTGTACAGCGCCAGTTCAACCTTGCCGTCGGGGTCGATCACGACGGTGGAACGGATGGAACCTACGACGGTCTTGCCGTAGTTCTTCTTCTCGCCCCACGCTCCGTAAGCCTCCTGGACCGCCTTGTCTTCGTCGGACACCAGAGTGAAGGTGAGGCCCTCCTTCTCGCGGAACTGCGCGAGCTTTTCGGGGCTGTCCTTTGACACGCCCACCACCTCGTAGCCCGCGGACTGGAGGGCGTCGAGGGAGTCGCGGAAGTCGCATGCCTGCGTAGTGCACCCGGGCGTCATGGCGGCGGGGTAGAAGTACAAAATGACGTGCTTGCCGCGCGCCTGGGACAACGTGAAGGTGCCGTTGTCGGTCGCGGCGGTGAAGTCGGGGGCGGCGTCGCCAGTGCTCAGTCGAGATTCGCTCATGGCTCCACGGTATCGCGGCTTGTCCACACCCCTCTTGCGCCCACGAGTGCGGCGCCACTACCGTCCACACAGATCTAGAAGTGGGGGGTGGGCGTGGACGCGTGCCGAGTGTGCGGTGCACAGATGGGGGCTCAGCGATGCGGCCACTGTGGCAGTGACGTACGTAGCGAGCCGTATCAGGCACTGCTGAGGGCCGATGCCGCCATTGCGCAGTGCGACCGGGCGTGGGCCGCGCTTCACGCGCGGCGCGGAGAGTGGGTGGCGTACCGGGACGCTGCGCTTGCGCGGGCGAGTGCGATGGCACAGGCCGCGCCGACGGCCACTGCTCCCGGTGCTCCTGCCGCTCACGACGACCCCTTCGCTCATCCGGCTTCCCATGGGCGTCCAGGTGCGGGTAGGCCGCGTCAACCGGAATCGGCGCTGGCTCAGGGTGCAGTGGCCCAGACCCACACCGGTGCCGCACGCCCGGCCGTCCGCGCGCATGGCGCCGCGCCCTCAACGCCGTCCGGCACCCACCGTCGCGGCGACGATGCGTTCGTGTCCGAGGCCCGCGCGCTGCGTCAGCTCAATGCCCCGACATTGCTCGGAGTCGGCGGTGCTGCGCTGCTCATTGTGGCCGCCGTGGTGTTCGTGGCCGTGACGTGGGAGAGCCTGCTGCCTGTGGGCCAGGCCGCTGTGTTGCTGGGGCTGGCCGCAGGTGGCGTGGTCCTCGCACGCTGGCTGATGCGCCAGAAGCTCGTGATTACAGCGACCGCGGTCGGGGCCGTGGTGTCCTCCTTGCCCGCAGTGGCGGTGATCGCGCTCGACCGCGGTGTGGGCGCGCTCGGGTATGTGGATGTGCCGGTGGCACTGGCGTTGTCGTCGGCGACGGCGGTGGGCCTGAGCGGCACGGGTCTCACGCGCATGAGAACGGTAGGCGCGGTCGGCGCTGCCGTGACGGCAATGACGGTGCCGGTGACGGCCCTGCCGACCTTGGGGAGCGTTGAGGAGGCCGCTGCCGTCGCTGGGGGAGCCGCCGTGGGTATCACGCTCCTGCGAGCGAGCAGGCCGCTGTGGCGCTCAAGGGCGCAGCGCCGCATTGTCGCGTGGTCGGCCGCCGGTGTCGGGGCCGCAGCAATGGGAGTGCTCGCCCTCATGGTCGCTCAGGGGGAGCGCGGCGGAACCGTCGCGTGGGCCGGCCTGGCTGTCCTTGTTGCGTTGGGGTGGTGCGCGTGGCCGTGGCGCAGGCCGAGCATCGCAGCGGCAGCGGTCGCCGTGCCCCTGTGGGCTGGAGCGGCGGGGGCCGCCCTGGTAGATGGACGGGCCGATGTCGGCTTTGCCTCTGCGGCCGTGCTCGGCCTGGCAACGGTGGCCGGTGCGGGGCAGCTGCGACACGGCGAGCGCGACGTTTTTGCGGTGTTCTTTGCGCCTTGGTTCACGCTGTCATATGCCGTGGCCGTGGGTGTGAGTTTCATGGCGGTGGGTGTTCTGCTGGCGGCAGGCAGTGGCGTATCCGCGGATGCCGTGGCACTCGGATGGGGCGTCGCCGCCGCCGCGACCGCGGGTGTTGGTGCGGTGGTGACACGGTGGCCCGGCAAGGAGCATGTGCAAAGCGCGTCCTGGCGACTGGGCGCGGCGCGAAGTGGTGGGCCCGCGGCCTCTATTGATCTGCGATGGGTGGCGCGCCTGGGTGCAGCGGTCGCCCCGCTGGCGGCCATCACCGTGGCTGCGGGTGTGCTTGACGCCACTGGCTGGGCCACCCCTGCTTACGTGGCGGGGATCCTGATCGGGGTGGGCGCCGTCACGTCCGTCGCTGCGCTGGCGTGGCGCGACGGCCGCTCGCGGCGGATTGTCGGCATGAGCGCTGTGTTCCTCGTCGTGGCCGCGGGAGTGGTCGCTGCGGGGGCAGCCGCGACCGGCTCCGTCCTTATTGGTGCTGTCCTTGCGGCCGTCGCCGTGAGCGTCCTTCTGGTAGGGATGCGCTGGGCTCCGCGTACCGCAGGAGCCGGCGCCGTCGGCATCGCCACCGTCGCGGCGGCTGGGGTGGTGTGGGGTGTGTGGGTGCAGGCGTGGCCTTCGCTGTTTGCCTTCGTGACCGTGGCGGCAGTGGCGCTGTACGGCGTGCGCACAGCTCGACAGGCGTGGAGGGAAGCGGCGGCCCTGGGCGCCCTGCTGGCCGTCACGGTCGGTGCCAGCATGGTGCTCGCGGCGTCCTTCGAAAGCGTGGCGCGCCTGACGGGGCTAGCGGTCGCGGCGCAGGGGCCCGCGCGGCCCCAGGCGTGGTGGATGCTCGCCGTCGCGCTCGTCGTCGGCGTCGCCCTCGCGGCTGCAAGCCGCCTGGGGTTGAACATTGCAGGCGCCACCGCCGACCTGAGGCAGGTGCTGCGCGTGGGTGCGGCCAGCCTCGCGGTCGCCGCGCTCACGCTCGTGCCGGGCGCCGTGCTCGCCGCCGCCCAGGCGCTCTTCGCGGTGACGGATGCCACGCCGCTGGCCCCCTCGGACCTGGTGGCGGTTGCCCTCGGGGCATCGGCCCTATGCGCCTGGGGTCTGCACGCGATGGCGCCGCGCGCTCGCGAGCGGGCCAGCATCGTGGTGATGCGCGTTGGCGCTGCGGGCTGGGCCACGGTGGTCGCGGTCGCTGCCGCGGCGATGCACGGAAACGACCGGCTGTCCTTGAGCGCGACACTCATCGTAGGAGCGGTGAGCGTGCTCGCCGTCGCCGTCATGGCGAGCACCGGCGTGGCGCTGACGGCTGCGGGTGTGCCGCTCGCCACGACGGCTGTCGCTGCCGCAGTGGCATGGCAGGCCTCGACCGACGTGTTCACTGTGCTCGCGACAGTGGCCGTCGTGGCGGCGGTGGGCGCCTGGGCGTCGCTGCAGTTCTCAGGGGCGGTCCAGGCGGGGCTGTGGTGGGGGCTCATCCCCGCTCTGTGCGGTACGGCGTGTGCCGGTGCGGTCGTGGCGATCGCGATGGTCCGCGCCGCCGGAGCACTCGCGGTCGGTCAGCTCTCCACCGACACCTCCGTGGCGCTGGTCGTGGCAGCGCTGGCCGTCGTGGCCGTGTTGCTCGCGACAGAACGCCCATTGGCGCAGCTACGCACGGCAACCCGCACCGCCGCCGCCGTCGTCGCGGCGGGTGCCTCGCCGCTTGCCGGTGCCGCGATCATGCGAGCACTGGTCGATGCGGGTGCGCTCGACCGCCCCGCCGCGCACGTGTGGGCCGTCGGGGCCTCGGTGGTGGTGAGCGCCTCCGTCGTGGCGGCGGCAGGCGCAATGAACGAGCGGACAGCGGCGGTCGTCGCTCGCTGGTTGAGCATGAGCTGGATCACCGTGGCAGCAGTGGCGCTGTCGACGTGGTCGGTGGCCCGCGACGAATCTCACGTGCTCGCGATGGTGGTGGCCGGCGTTGCCGTGGCGGTGCTGGTGGCCGTGACACGGTGGTATCTCCCCCCGGCGGCTTCGCTCCCGGTGGTGTCCGCTACGGCGCTGACAGCGGCCGCGGGCGTTCATATTGCCAACGGCATCGCAGGGACCTCTGACACCCTTGCGATCGTCGCAACCTGCGCGGGCGCCACGGTAGCCGCGGCGATGTGGATCGCGCAGCGACTCCCTACGGCGGTCCGCGTCCGCATATGGCTGGGCGCCCTGCCGGCCGCCGTTGGCCTCGCGCTTGCTGCGGGGCACGCCGTCCTGATGTCCTTCACCGTCTGGGTGGGCGACGCTCCATGGAGCGACGCACCCACATTCTCCGGCTGGGATATCGCCGTGCTCGCCGTGGCGGTTGCAGGTGCCGTGAGCCTGCCGGTCGTGAGGCCGTGGTGGGCGGTGGTGATTGGGGCCGCGGCGGTCGTGTCTGTCGCGGCGCTGCCTGACCCCTCGCGAGTGGCGGTGCTGGTTTTCGCGGCCGTGGTTGCCTTCGCGGCTGGACTGCGCGTGCCGCGTGGGCGTGAGGTGGGCGTTGGCCTTGCGGTCGCTGCCGTCGCGTGGGCGCTAGGACAGCCGTGGGCTGTGGCGGGTGCGCTCGCGGTCCTGTCGGCATTGTCCTTGGCCGACGCGCACCGCCCTCTGGACGCTCACCGGCCCCTGGAGGCGCATCGCCCCCTGGACGCCGGCGCCACACCCGTGGCGCGTCGCACCGCGATGCTTGCGGTGGGAGCGCTCGCGGCGGGTTCCGCGATCATGGTGGGCGGGCTCGCGCTCGACGTGCCTCACGCCGTGGCTGGACTCCTCGCGGTGACGGTCGTGGGGCTCATTGTGATGCCCACCGTGACACGGCAGGTAGACCCCAGTTTGCGGGGCGCGGTCGTCGCCCTGACCGTCGCGACGGTTGTCGGGACCGCATGGCTTATGGTCCTCGCGCCGGGGACGCCGGGTGGCGATGGCTCGGTCAGCGCCACCATGGCTGTCGCGAGGGATGTCGGGATTTTCCTCATCGTTGCGTCAGCCCAGTGGGCGCCCCTCTACCGTGCGGGGATGCGCTCCGCGCTGTGGATTGGCAGCGCGGTGGGAATAGCCGGCCTCTGGTGCGCGCTGGGGTCGCTGAGCGTGGTCGAAGTGGAGGCTTACACGGCCATCCCCGCTGCGTTGGCGCTATGGGTGGGGTGGCGGTGGCTGGCCAGACAGTCCGACGTGAGGTCGCTCGCGGCCCTGGGCCCCGGCCTTGCCGTGCTGCTGGTGCCCAGTTGGATCGCGCTCGCCATGGATCCCAGCAACCTGCTCCGCACATTGGGGCTGACAGCCGCCGTCGCCGTCCTTGCAGTCGTGGGTTCCCGGGCACGCCTTCTCGCCTGTGTCGCGGGTGCCGCCACGACCGCCGTCGTGATTGCTGTCACGCAGCTCGCAGCCGACCAGGCCCTACTGCCACGATGGATCGCATTTGCGGTGGTGGGAGCCCTCTTGATCTCGCTCGCCGCGACCTGGGAGCGGCTGAAGGAGATGCGCTGAGGAGCGTCGACATCGTGGATTTTTCACCGGCGCAACTTCCTGCTAAAGTGGTATCTCGCACCGCGCAGCCGCGGGCAAGCACCTCTAGCTCAATTGGCAGAGCAACTGACTCTTAATCAGTGGGTTCTGGGTTCAAGTCCCAGGGGGTGTACCACCAAGAAGGGCCGTCCGTGAGGGCGGCCCTTTTGTGTTTCTCGCCCACGATGGTGCGCTTGCTTTCCCACTGAGCGCCCGCTACCTCAACGTAGCGCAACGGCCCGGCCCCGCTCACCGTGGTGGGGAGCGGGGCCGGGCCGTGTTTGCTATTGGCTACCGTGGAACTCGACAGCGAGCGCGCCGTCCGAGGAGAACACCAGACCCAGGGCGATCTTGAGGAGGATCATGATGAGGGTCAAGAAGTAGATCAACAGCCTGATCGAAAACAGCATCGTCGCCACATGGATCATGGCTCGGTCGTCGTCCGCGCTCGCCGCATATTCTTGAACACGCACCTGTCTTATTCCACGATAGGCGCTTATTCTTGAATAAGACAGGAAGGCGTTCAACGATGGCTGACACCGGCAACCCCCTCGCACTGGCCCACGAGCCAGTGCCGTGGCGCATGCCTGACCGCCTCGAGGGCCACCTCGACCCCGTTACGCGCGTCCGTCTCGAGGCCACCCCTTACATGGCGGCGATCCCCGCCCACCTCGCTGGCCTCGACGCCATGAGCTTCCTCGACGCACCCACCGTCGAACTCGCCGCCGATGCTGTCGCCGACATACGTGTCTTCGACACCGAAGCGGCCGCACTGCCTGTGGCCATGCCCGCGGTTTTGCTGCGCACCGAGTCCGCATCGAGCTCGCAGATCGAGCGTCTCACCGCCAACGCCCGCAACCTCGCCGTCGCCGCGCTCGGTGAAGCGGCCGGACAAAATGCCGCCCTTGTGGCGGACAATGCCACTGCGATGACCACCGCCCTGGCCACCCCCGGCCCGCTGAGCGTACCTACGATCCTCGGCATCCATCGCGCCCTCTTGTCGCGCTCCGAACCAGACATTGCCGGGCGCTTGCGCGCCGGACCTGTGTGGATCGGAGCGCCAGATGCGAGTCCCCACGGTGCCGACTTCATCCCGCCACGGGCCGAACGCCTCAACGGCGCCCTCGCAGACCTTGTGACGTTCGCCGCCACGTCAGGGATGAACCCACTGATCGTGGCCGCTCTCACACACGCCCAATTCGAGACTATCCACCCCTTCGAGGACGGCAACGGGCGCACCGGTCGCGTCATCGTCCACACCCTCATGCGTGACGCCCAGCTCGTGCGACACACCACGGTTCCGGTGTCTGCCGGACTCCTGGGGGACGTGGACGGATACTTCCGCGCCTTGACTGCCTACCGAGCCGGCGACCCCAAACCCATCGTGAGAGCCTTCGCCGTCGCAGCCCGCCGCGCGGTGGTCAACGGGCGTGCCCTTGCCGCCGACACCGCCGCGATCCACGAGCGATGGGCTGGTGCGATCACCTCACGACGCGGGGCGGGCGCGTGGAAACTTGCCGACGCACTCTTCGCTCAACCTGTCGTGAACTACTCATGGGTGCAGGCGACCTTGGGCTCTTCGCCGCAGGGAGCGTTCAACGCCATCGACGCCCTCGTGCGCGCGGGCATTCTCACCCAGTCCACGCGCGACAAGCGCAATCAGTTGTGGCAGGCCAAAGAAGTGCTAGATGCGATGGACGCCTTCGCCAAGCGAGCTCAGCGCCGCGCCATGGGCTAACCGCGAAGCGCCGCGATCACGTCGTGCAGGTTCTCGGCCCGCCCCATCAGCACTGTGTATCAGCACTGTGTACTCGCCCCCTTCGCCGCCGTCGGCCGTGACACGCGGAAGCAGAGGAAAGCCTGGACAACAGCCGAGCCCTCACCAACAACGAGCAAGCGCGTGCGCCGGCACACCTCGCGGTGTCGCGTGCTCACGCTGGATACGCCACAGGCCCGGCACCCCGATGGCGTGGGCGGCCGGGCCTGTGGCGTGGCGGAAAGGTCGTGCTACTCGACAGCGAGCGCGCCGTCCGAGGAGAACACCAGACCCAGGGCGATCTCGCCCGTGGTGATGGCGTTCTTGGTCAGCGGGCCGCCCGCGTCTAGCGACAGGAACTGCTGGACCTCGATGCCGTAGGTGTCCTCAAGGCCCACCTGGCAGAAGGGACGCTCGGGGCATTCCGGGGGACCGCCCAACACAATGCCCTCACAGGTCGCGGCCAGGTCGCTCAGCGTCGAGACCTCGTACTCCTGTGCAAAGGCCGTGGTGACGGCGAAGGCGTTCTGATCCTGGGCATCGGCCGCAGCGCCAATGACGATGCCTTCCTCGGCAGCGAGCGGCTCGAGTGCGCTCACGGTGGCCGCGATGTCGCCGCTGGCGACCGGCTCTGCGTCCGCGCCGTTGATGGACAGGTTCAGGAACTCGGTGAAGGTTGCGGCGTACTCGGGCACAATGTCGATTTCGCCGGAGATGAGGGCAGGCAGGTACGTCTCGCGGTTGCCGATCTCGCGGACCTCGGTCTCGTAGCCGGCCTCGTCGAGGGCCTCGGCGTAGATCTGCGCGAGCGTGATGTTCTCGGAGAAGTTTGCCGCGCCAATGGTGATCGTCGAACCGTCGCCGGTCTCGTCGACGGTCAGGCCCGCACCGTCGAACCACTCTTCAGCGACCTCTTCCGAGGTGCGTCGGTCAATGTCGACGGCCTTGTTGAGCTCGATCAGGGTCGGGGTGTCCAGTGCACCGGAGACCGCCTCGAGCGCTGCAAGCACGTCATCGGTCGCGACGTCTTCGTTGAGCGCAGGGATGATGTTGTCGCTGTTTTGAAGCATCATGTCGTCGTCTAGCACGACGAGCTGGTCGCCGGGCACCGGCAGGCACTCGGCCATGCTGCCGGGGTTGGCGGTGGGGCCAGCCGCGCCCTCAGATGTGGGGCCGGCTGAAGCGGTGGAGTCGGGGGAGTCCGAGCCATCGGACGAACACCCGGCGACAATCAGGGCCGATGCGGCAATGGCCGCAAGAGGCAGGGAACGGGTCAGCATCACAGCTCCTCGTGTTGGGGACGGTCACCGGTGCCAACCACCGCGCCGCCCTGGTTGTTCCCGGTGGGGTGCTTCCAGGCTAGGCCGACCAGGCGTTTTGTGCCTGGGGCAGGCGCACCCGTGGTCGAATTGTGACGTCAGCGCGTCACGCGGCCATCGCGGCTTCGCGTAGTGGGACAGGGGTGGCGAGCCGTTCAAGGCGTGCCATGACGAAGTCGATCGCCAGCGACAGACCGGCCACGAGGAAGGCGCCTGCGAGCACCTGGCCGTAGCGCTGCGTCGCCAGGCCCTGGTTGATGATCACGCCGAGCCCGCCACCTGCGACGAGGGCCGCGAGAGGGACGGTGGCAACCGTCTGCACGGTCGAGGTCCGCAGGCCCGCCGCGATGAGCGGGACTGCGAGGGGGAGCTCAACGCGCAGGGCGACTTGGCGTCGCGTCATACCTTGGCCGAGCGCCGCGTCACGGATGTCGGGGTCCACGTCCGCCATGCCGGTGTACGCGTTGGTGAGCACGGGCGGGAAAGCAAAGATCGCTGCGGCCAGGATCACGGCCTGGTTGCCATACCCAATGGCCGATGCCGCAAAGAGGGTGAGCAGCGCCAAGGTGGGCATCGCTCTGGTCACGTTGGAAATCACGACGGTCGCGGTGCCGCCTTTGCGCACGTGCCCTAGGTAGATCCCGAGGGGGAGGGCGACGGCGACGGCGATCGTGACGGCCGCGAACGACAGCCACAGGTGTTCGATGCCCAGGCCCAGGATCGAGTCCCGGGAGAAGCGCCACCCGCCGTCGAAGGTGGGGGAGGTGATTCCGGACGCGCCGGTCCAGTTCTGGGCTGTGGTGAGGTAGTCCCAGGCGTCGGAGAGGATGCTCATGCGGCCCTCCTTCGCGTCCACGGTGTGAGGGCCCTGCCTAGCAGCATCAGGACCAGATCGCACACGAGCGCGAGCGCGAGGCACAGGATCGTGGCCGTCATGATCTGGGCGCGGTAGTCCGACTGCAAGCCACGGAACATCAGCTGCCCGAGTCCGCCGTACCCCACGACCACACCCACGGTCACGAGCGCGACGGTCGTGACCGTGGCGATGCGGATGCCCGCGATGATCGATGGCAGAGCGAGCGGAAACTCGACGTGCCACAGCATCGCGGTCGAGGTGTAACCCTGGCCACGCGCGGCGTCAACGACGTCGCGGTCAACGTTTTGCAGCCCCACCACGATGTTGCGCACCAGCACCAGCAGTGCGTAGGCGACGAGGCCAATGAGGACGGTGGTGCGGCCGATTCCCGTGAAGGGGGCGAGCAGTCCGAAGAGCGCGAACGACGGGATCGTGTAGAGCACTCCGGTGGTGCCCATGATGGGGCCCGCAAGGCGCGGGATGCGCCGCGCTGCGATGCCGAGCGGAACGGCGATCAGGAGCGCGATCAGGACCGCTTGCACCGTCAGGGTGGTGTGAATGACCAGCTGCTCCCAGACCTCTTCCCAGTTCCGGGTGAGGTAATCCAGGGAGAACCACGGATTGGGGACGGCGTCCATGCCTCGACCGTACAGGCCCATGTCCCACGACGCTGCCAGGCAGGACGGTACGGTGGCTGGATGGAACAGGTTGGGACGGACCACGGCGGCATCACGTTTTCGAAGGTGCGCAAGGAGTATCCGGACGGCACGGTCGCTGTAGGCGACCTGGATCTTGTGGTCAATCCCGGCGAGATCTTGTGCCTGGTAGGCCCGTCTGGCTGCGGCAAATCGACGACGCTGCGCATGGTGAACAGGCTCATCGAGCCCACGTCTGGGTCCATCACCGTGGATGGGCAGGACGTCATGGCGGCACAGGCGGTGGAGCTACGGCGTTCGATTGGCTACGTCATCCAACACGTGGGCCTGTTTCCGCACAAGACGGTCGCCCAGAACGTCGCGACGGTTCCGCAGTTGGTGAAGTGGCCCAAGGAGCGGATTGGGGCGCGCGTGGACGAGTTGCTCACCCTTGTGGGCCTTGAGCCCGAGCTGTACGGCCCGCGATTCCCCCATGAATTGTCAGGTGGACAGCGGCAACGAGTGGGAGTGGCGCGGGCGCTCGCGGTTGAGCCTCCGGTGATGCTGATGGACGAGCCGTTTGGAGCCGTGGATCCCCAGGGCCGCCGCCGCCTGCAAAGGGAGTTCATGGACCTGCAGCGCCAGTTGGGGCTCACGGTCATGATGGTGACGCACGACATGCGCGAGGCCGTGCTGATGGCCGACCGCATCGCGGTGCTGTCCACGGGCGGGGTGCTGGAACAGCTGGCGTCGCCGGAAGAGATCGTTGACAACCCTGCAAACGACTTTGTGGCGGACTTCTTGGCTGACTTCGACGGGCTCGCTCGCAACGCGTAGCGGGCCGATGCCGAAAAACACCGATGCCGAAAAACACCGTGCGGTGAGCGCACCTGGCGGACAGGCGACGGCAGGCGCGTGCGGTGCCGGTTGGCGACGTGTGCGTCAGTCCTGAGGAGTGGGGGCCGACGACGGGGTCTCGTCAGACGACACGCTGGCGGCGGAGGTGGCCGAACTCGCGGAACGGGCGCGGCGCGCGCTCGCGCCGTCGCCGCGCCAGCTCAGGCTGCGCGGCTCACGCCACTTGGACCGCCACCACGCGACCATGCCGCCCTCGGCCTCCTGTGCCTCGCGTTCCTGGCGTTCTTTCGCTTGCAACATCTCGCGGTGGCGCCGACGGCGACGGCCGGTTGTGACGATGCGGTAGACCGCGATGCCCATGAAGATAAAGACGAAGACGACCAGCACGGGCACAAAGATCGCGACGAGGCTGAGCACCACGGCGATCGCGTCTTCGGCAAATGACGCCAGGGGAGCCCCAGTGCCGCCTGTGGTCGCATTGACGGCGGGGCGGGAGGCGGCCTTGCCCAGGTGAACGGCGAGCGTCACCAGTGCGCCCACGATGCCGGCGACAAGGGGGTTGTCCTGCCAAAAGTTGGACTGGTCGACGACCTGCGAGGCTGCGGTGGCCGCGAACAGGATGCCGCCCACCACGGGACGGATGATGGTCTGCATCAGGTCGTTGATGTGGTCAACGCCCGGGATCTTGTCGAGGACAAGTTCGAGGGTCAGCAGTAGCAGCCCCACGATGATCACTGGCCATGACTCCAGCCAGGTGAGGTGGTCGGGAAGAACGATGAACTCGGTGAAGCGGGCAAAGAGGCCAACGATCACCAGCGGGATGAAGGCGTTCAGGCCGGCGGCGGCCGACAGTCCAGCTCCGGTGAGCGCTGCGATCATCCGTGTCCTCCATGAGTGCGGTGCGGTCCAACTGGTCAAGGGTAGCCTGCGCTGCGGCAGTGCAGCGGGCGCCGGGGGAACGCGAAAGGCCCCCGGGGTTCACCGGGGGCCTTTCTTCTTGGGGTGGCTAACGGGACTTGAACCCGCGGCCCCCTCGACCACAACGAGGTGCTCTACCAACTGAGCTATAGCCACCATCGGCCCGCATTGCGGAACCAGCGAAAATCATACCCTGCTTGTGAGGGTTGGTGTAACCGCGTGCGCGGAACGCGGCGCGTCAGGCCCCGTCGGTGCCCTCGTGACGCGCGGCGACACGCTCGGCTGCGGCCTTCGCGGCGTCCGAGTCGGGGCCTGGCAAGGCCACGAGCACCGTCTCGCGGTAGTAGCGAAGTTCCGTGATGGAGTCTCGAATGTCACCCAGCGCGCGGTGATTGCCGGTCTTGGCGGGCGCGTTGAAGAACACTCGCGGGTACCAGCGACGCACCAGTTCCTTGATGGAACTGACGTCCACCACTCGGTAGTGCAGGTGCGCCGTGAGGTCGGGCATATCGCGGTCAAGGAAGATGCGGTCCATGCCAACCGTGTTGCCGGCCAGCGGTGCTTTGCCCGGCTGGGGCGCGTACTTCTTGACGTATGCCAGAACCTGTTCCTGTGCATCGGCCATCGTGGTGCCGTGCTCCAACTCGGGCAACAGGCCCGACTCCGTGTGCATGGTGGTGACGAAGTCGTTCATTCCGGCGAGGGCCTCGTCGGAGGGCTTGATCACCACCTGCACGCCGTCGCCGAGCACGTTGAGCTCGTGATCGGTCACCAGGCACGCGACCTCGACGAGCGCGTCACGCTCCGCGTCGAGCCCGGTCATTTCACAGTCAATCCAGACAAGGGGGGTCTCAGGCATGCGTCCACTTTACGGGCCGCGGTGAATCCGGTGCCCGCGCGGCCACCGGGTGGGGGCCGCGCGCCGAGCGAACCGTTGCCCGACGCGTGTGGTGAGTGCCCGCTCTTGACAACAACAAGCAGGCATGGTTGGTTAGTTAGGTAAGTAACTAACCGATGTGGTGGAGGAGCGCGGCTGAATGGCCGAACTCAAACCCGAGAGAGGCGGCGCACAGTGGACGAGGGGCGGCCCATCTTCCTGCAAGTCGCGGAGATGCTCGAAGCGCAGATCCTCGATGGCTCCATGCCCGAGGGTGCGCAGGTGCCGTCCATCAACGAACTCGCGCAGTTTCACCGCATCAATCCGGCGACGGCACTCAAGGGCATCAACCTGCTCGTCGACCAGCACACCCTGTATAAGCGCCGGGGCATCGGCATGTTTGTCGCGGACGGTGCCCGTACGCGGCTGCTCGCGAACCGCCGCGCAGAGTTCGCGACGCTGCATTTGCGGCCGGTTGTCGACCGCGCGAAGAAAATCGGGCTCAGCGCCCAGGAACTACAGACGATGATCGTGAAGGAGATGGAACAGTGACCACAGTCGTCGAGGCGGAAGGCCTCACCAAGCGCTTTGGCAAAGTCACCGCGCTCGACAACGTGTCGTTCTCGCTGGAAGAGGGGGCCATCCACGGACTGCTGGGCCGCAACGGCGCAGGCAAGACCACGCTGATGAACCTCCTGACCGCGCAGGACTTTGCCTCAGACGGAGCCGTGCGCATCTTTGGCGCAAGCCCTGTCGAGAACGCCACCGCGCTGCGCCGCGTATGTTTCATTAAGGAGTCGCAGGTCTACCCGGACGACTTCAAGGGCAAGCACGTGCTGCGCTCGGCGCCGTGGTTCTTCGACAACTGGGACGCGGAGTTCGCCCAGCGCCTGGTCGCCGCATTCGACGTGCCCTTGGATCGCAAGATGAAGAAGCTGTCGCGAGGACAGCGCAGTGCGATTGGCGTGATCGTCGGCTTGGCCTCGCGCGCCGAGCTCACCTTCCTCGACGAGCCGTACGCCGGTCTGGACGCCGTCGCGCGCCGCCGGTTCTACGACCTGCTCCTCGAGGACTACGCGGCCCACCCGCGCACGATCGTGCTGTCAACCCACCTCATCGATGAGGCCGCGGACCTGCTCCAGCGGGTGGTGGTCATCGACCAAGGCCGGGTCGTGATCGATGCCGATGCCGATGAGCTGCGCGGGAGCGCGACCACGCTCGTGGGGCGCGCGAGCGACGTTGACGCCTTCGCCGCTGGGCGGGACGTGATCGACCGCACCACGATGGGTGGAATTGCGTCGGTGACCATGACCGGCTTGTCCGACGAGGACCGCCGGGCCGCGAGCGCCGCCGGACTTGAGGCGGCCTCGGTGTCCTTGCAAGAACTCATCGTCAATCGCACTGGAGGCCGCGCCGGCCTCGACCCATCCGCACAGGAGGACGCAGCATGACCGCCACCGATACCCGCGCCGCCTCAGCGCCGGCGCCCGCGCGCGGCGCAACGCCGATCGCGCGCATCCTCAACGTGGTACGCCTACACGTTGCCAACCCCGTCCCCACGTTGGTGTTGCCGTGGGCCATTACCTTCGCGATCTTTGCGCTCAACCTGGCGATCTGGCTCATGGTGGCGCGGGCCGCAGGAGGGGTCGAGAACCTCGAGGAAGACGCCTTTCAGTACAACGGCGGTATCTCGTGGATCGTGGTGTTCATGATGGTGGTCGCGATCCAGGCCATGAGCCTCACGTTCCGATTTGCTTTGGGCTTCTCGGTCACTCGCAGGGACTACTACCTCGGAAGCGCGCTGTTCTTCGTGCTGCTGTCACTGCTGTACTCCACCGGGCTCACCGTGATTGGCGGCATCGAGCGCGCGACGGACGGCTGGGGGCTGGGTGCGGCCTTCTTTGCACCCTTCGGGCTCTACGAAGAGCCGATGCTCACCGTGTGGTTCGTGTACCTCGCGGCGATGCTGTTGTTCTTCTTCCTCGGCGCCGCGGTAGCGACTGTATGGATGAGGTGGCGTGCCTACGGCCTCTACGTGTTCTTCCTAGGGCTGGCCGTGGTCGTCGTCGCCAGTGGGTGGATCATCACCGCAACGGACTCCTGGCCGGCCGTTGGCGAGTTCTTCGTGTCCACGTCGCCCGTGGCGATCGCCGCCTGGACACTGCCGGTGACGCTCGTGTGCGCCGCGGTGGGGTTCGCGCTCTTGCGCCGCGCCACATCGCGCAGCTAACGGTCGTCGGTGCTCCGCTGACAGGGCGGAACACCGACGAAGCGCCGGGGTTAGGCCGCGCCAGCGACCGTCACGGTCAAGAGGCCGGAGTCGCCGCCGGGTTCCTTTGCCCATGCGACGGTGACCTCGTGCGAACCGTCGTCGAGGCGATCGGTCTTGGCGGCATCCTCCATCGAGATGTCGCCGATCGAGGAGAAGCCCGCGTGTTCGAGCTCGTCGACATAGTCGTCGAAGGCGAGCGCAGGGGCCGGCGCAACCGCGGTCCATCCGCTCCCCGTCACGGATGCGGCGGCGAGTTCGAGGTCGGGCACCGGCACCGAGTCGGGCCAGTCGCTGGGGACGGACGCCCCATTGCCAAGGTTCACGGACACATCGCCGCCTGTGGCGTCCTGCAGGGCCTGCTCGGCGGCACTTCCTGCGGCGCTGGCGGCCGCGTTCCCAAGGTCCTCTGTCCATCCGCCGCTCGCGCATCCCGTCAAAGTGACGGAGGTGAAGAGTACGGCGGGTAGCCATGCGGCGCGCATGCATCCTCCTTGATGTCTCCCGCAAGCAGCGGGGGTGGGGGCTCGTTGTTCAGGTTCTCGCCTGTGCCTGGCCAACGGTTCACGCTGCCGTGGCGTTCCCGGCATGTGCCTCGGGTGACGGCCGGCCAGCGAAGCGCGAGTGACTAGGGCTTGTCGGCAAACGTCCCACGTTCGTACTGCACTGGCCAGTAGTCGACGTCGACTCCCAGTTCGTGTGCGGCACGCAATGGGAAGTGAGGGTCACGCAGGAATTCGCGACCGGCCATCACGGCATCGGCCTCCTGCCCGGCCACAATCCGTTCTGCCTGGTGTGGATCTGTGATGAGGCCGACGGCGGCCACCGGCACATCAGCTCCGTCACGGACAGCGCTCGCGAACGGGACCTGGTAGCCCGGCCCCACAGTGATGCGGGCGTCAGGGAGATTGCCGCCAGAAGAGATGTCGATCAGGTCCGCACCGGCCTCCTTGGCCCACCGCGACACCTCGACGGTCTGTTCCAGCGTCCAGCCGTCCGGCTCAATCCAGTCCGTCGCGGACAAGCGGACGAACAGGGTCGTGTGCGGTGCCGCCTCGCGAACAGCGCGGATGACCTCCAACATGAACCGGGCGCGGTTGTCCAAGCTGCCGCCGTACTCGTCGGTCCTGTCGTTGGAGGCGGGGGAGAGGAACTCGTGCAGCAGATACCCGTGCGCGGCGTGCACCTCGAGGACATCAAAGCCCGCCTCAACGCTTCTGCGGGCGGCGGCGGCGAATGCCTCCACGGTGGAGCGGATGTGCTCGTGGCTCATGGGCTGCGGGTCCGCCAGCCCGCGGAACGCGAGGGTCGAAGGGCCGAGCGGCGTCCAGCCGCCATCGCTATGTGGGACAGCGCCACGACCCGACTGCGAGCGGTATGTCGAGGCCTTGCGGCCTGCGTGCGCGAGTTGGATGCCCGCCGCGGTTCCTTGTGCGTGCTGGAACGCCACGATGCGCGCCCATGCGTCGCGCTGCTCGTCGTTCCAGATGCCTGTGTCCCATGGGGAGATTCGCCCCTCCGGCACCACGGCTGTGGCCTCGGCAACGACGAGGCCAGCGCCGCCACGAGCCATGCCGCCCAGATGCACCAGGTGCCAGTCGGTCGGCACGCCATCACGGTCCTCGCATGAGTACTGGCACATGGGAGCAACCCAGATGCGGTTGCGGAAGGTCGTAGCGCCAACGGTGAGGGGCTGGAACAGTGCGGAGTCAGGCACGGGCATCCTTTCGAGGAGGGTCTGCGGGGTCAACGCTCGAGTTGGGCCGCGCGATTCCCCCGTTGCTGACAGCCTGCCTTGCGCGCAACGGTGATGGCTAGTGGACGGCAGTTGCGCGGCCGCGTTGCATGGCCCGCCTCTGCGGCCGACGCCTGAATTGTCCCGGCGCGCGATCGCCCACGACGGTGGTGTTGCTGGGCTTCATGATCGCTGCGAAGCCGTGAGCCTTCACATTTCTCGGGACAGAGGTGGCCCAAAAGCCATCCTCACAGGCGTAAGTTAACGTTCACCGTTACCGAAACGTGACGACGTTGCTCTTGCAATGGGGAGAAATGTGAGCGCTAATATTTAGCACGGGCACACCATGCAGTGCCACTGCAGTACCCACTCGGCAACGATGCCTGAGTGCAGAACGAGGAGGTTCTACGCATGAGGAAGACTTTCATTTCCACGATGGCCGTCGCCGGAGCATCCGCTCTGGTGTTGGCAGGCTGCTCAAGCAGCGACGAAGGCAAGGTCGCGGACGACACCACCGCGGGTGCTTCCGGGGGCGATGGAACCAGCGAGGTCATCACCGTTGGCTTCGCTCAGACCGGAGCAGAGTCTGGCTGGCGCTCAGCGAACACCGAGTCGATGCAGAACGCGTTCTCTGAAGACAACGGGTTCGACCTGGTGTTCAACGCGGCGGACAACGACCCCGCCGCACAGATTTCAGCTGTCCGCAACTTCATCAACCAGGGAGTCGACGCGATTGTCATCGCGCCCGTGGTGGAAGACGGTTGGGACGACGTTCTCCAGGAGGCCAAGGACGCCGGCATCCCCGTCGTGCTTGAGGACCGCACCGTGTCCGCGTCCGACGATCTCTACGAGTCCTGGGTGGGACTCGACTTCCACGCCGAGGGCGTGAAGGCGGGCGAGTGGGCTGCCGAGGAGTTCGGCGACACGCCCACCAACATGGTGGTGCTCGAGGGAACGACCGGTTCGGCTCCCGCCAACGAGCGCGCCGCTGGATTCGACGAGGCCATTGCTGGCACCGCCATCGAGACCATCGACTCGCAGACCGGTGACTTCACCCGCGACGGCGGCAAGTCCGTCATGGAGGGCTACATCGCCAACTACGGTCTCGACGGCATCGACCTGGTGTACGCACACAACGATGACATGGGCCTGGGCGCCATTGAGGCCATCGAGGCCGCCGGTGGTACCCCCGGTGAGGACATCAAGATCGTCACCATCGACGCGGTGAAGGACGGCATGCAGGCGCTGGTTGACGGCAAGATCAACTACATCGTCGAGTGCAACCCGATGCTCGGTGAGCTCGCAGCACAGATCGTCAAGGACGTGCTCGCAGGTACCGAGGTGGAGAAGACCTACTACGTGGAGGACCAGACCTTCACGCAGGAGCAGGCCGCCGAGGTCATCGACGAGCGTCCGTACTAAAGCCTCACCACTCACTGACGTGAGCTAGGGTCCACAGCATCCGCCGGAGTTGGCTGAGTCCATCTCCGGCGGATGCTCCATACACAAGACAAAGAGGTCTAGTTCCCATGACCGCGGACACTGAAGTCCCACCGATCGTGTCGATGCGTGGCACCACGATCGAGTTCCCCGGGGTGAAGGCCCTGGACGGCGTCGACTTCACGCTCCGCCCCGGCGAGGTCCACTCGCTTATGGGCGAGAATGGCGCCGGCAAATCCACTCTTATTAAGGCCCTGACGGGTGTGTACCAGATTGACTCGGGCACCATCACCGTTGGCGGTCGCACCCAAACGTTCGACAGCACGGCAGACGCCCAGGCCGCTGGCATCTCCACCGTGTACCAAGAAGTGAACCTCTGCACGAACCTGTCGGTGGGGGAGAACGTGATGCTGGGCCACGAGCCCCGCCGCACGTTCGGAATCGACTGGAGCGGCGCGCACAAGGAAGCGGCACGGCACCTGGGCAGCCTGGGGCTGGACCTCGACACTCATTCACCGCTGTCTTCGCACTCGATCGCGATTCAGCAGCTCGTTGCGATTGCACGTGCCATGGTGCTCGACGCGAAGGTGCTCATCCTCGACGAGCCCACCTCGAGCCTTGATCGCGGTGAGGTCGAGCAACTGTTTGATGTGATTCGGTCGCTGCGTGACAAGGGTGTGGCAATCCTCTTTGTCAGCCACTTCCTCGACCAGGTGTACGAGATCTCCGACCGCCTCACGGTGCTACGCAACGGAAAACTCGTTGGCGAGCACCTCGTCGGCGATCTCCCTCGTGAGGCACTCGTCACTGAGATGATCGGCCGCGAGCTCGATGAACTTGCGGCGCTGTCGACCGTTGCAGACCGCACCATCAACCGCGCCGCTCACCCAGTGCTGCGCGCCGAGGGCGTGGGCAAGAAGGGCATTGTCGAGCCCGCCGACCTTGATGTCTTTGAGGGCGAGGTGGTCGGCATCGCAGGGCTGCTCGGCTCGGGGCGCACCGAGTTGGTCCGGCTCCTGTACGGCGCAGACAAGGCGGACTCGGGCACCATCGCCGTGCGCGGCAAGAAGGCCAAGATCCACCAGCCGCGTCACGCGATCGACTCGCGGATCGCATTCTCGTCGGAGAACCGCCGGTCCGAGGGCGTGGTCGCCGACCTCACGGTCGCGGAGAACATGATCCTGGGTGTTCAGGCGCGGCGTGGCTGGCTGCACCGGGTCTCGAAGGCAGAGCAGGACGCGATCGTGAGTGAGTACATGACCGCGCTGGGCGTCCGACCCGCTGACCCGAACGTGCCCATCGGCAACCTCTCGGGCGGCAACCAGCAGAAGGTGCTCATCGCCCGGTGGCTCGCGATGCAGCCCGAGCTCCTCATCCTCGATGAGCCCACGCGAGGCATCGACGTCGGAGCGAAGGCGGATATCCAGCGCAAGGTCGCAGAGTTGTCCGCACAGGGCCTGTCCGTGGTGTTCATCTCTTCTGAGTTGGAAGAGGTGCTGCGCATCTCGCAGCGCGTCAACGTGATGCGTGACCGCCGCAAGGTGGGAGAGCTCGACTCGCACGATGTTGACCTTGACGGTCTGATCGATTACATCGCCAATGCGGAGGCTGACGCCCCTGCTGCGGCCCAGAAGGGAGCGTGACCGGGATGAAGCTCGTAAAGAGCAGGCTGTTCTGGCCCGCCATGGCGTTGGTGACCCTGCTCGTGGTCAACATCGTCGTCAACCCCAACTTTGCCCGCATCACCATGCGCGATGGGCAGCTGTATGGCGCGATGGTCGACATCCTGCGTCAAAGTGCGCCCTTGATGCTCGTGGCGCTCGGCATGACGCTCGTGATCGCGACCCGCGGCATCGACCTGTCGGTGGGCGCCATCATGGCGGTCTCCGGCGCCGTCGCGCTGACGATCATTGATGGATCGGGAGACCCCGACAACGTCGGAACGGTGGCGATCGCGATCGGCGTGGCAGTGCTCGTGTCGCTCGTGCTGGGAGTGTGGAACGGGTTCCTGGTCTCTGTGCTCGGGATCCAACCGATCATTGCGACGTTGGTGCTCATGCTGGCGGGGCGCGGCGTCGCGCTCCTCATTACCGGCGGCTTCATCACCACCGTGAACTCGGACCCACTGTCGTACATCGCGAGCGGATACCTGACTCTGTTGCCGTTCGCCTTCTTTATCTCTGTGGCGGTCATCGCCGTCATCGCGTTGCTGGAGCGTCGTACGGCGCTGGGCATGCTGACAGAGGCCGTGGGCATCAACCCGGAAGCCTCGCGACTGGCGGGTGTGCGCTCGCGCGGCATCGTCTGGGGCGCGTACATCGCCTCTGGTGTCCTCGCGGGCGTGGCGGGCATCATCTACGCCTCGAACATCAAGGCAGCGGACGCCAACGCGGCTGGGTACCTCATCGAGCTCTATGCGATTCTCGCGGTCGTGCTCGGCGGCACCAGCCTCATGGGCGGGAAGTTCTCGATTGCCGGCACCGTGATCGGCGTGCTGACTGTCCAGACGCTCGACTCCACCATTTTGTTCTTCGGTGTACCGAGTGCGCAGAGCCCGGTGTTCTTCGCCGTGGTGGTGATCATCGTGGTCCTCGTCCAGTCTCCACGCGTCCACGCCTGGGGACGCAAGGTGGGAGCGATGTTCCGCTCATCTAAGGAAACCCCGCGAGACGGCACCCCTCCAGGTGGCGCCACCGCGACATCGGCCCCCGTCGCTACCAAGCCCGAGCACAAGGAGGTCTCGGCATGACCGCCCAGACTCTCGAGGCACCCAAGACCTCATCACCCGGCGCCATCAAGCAGTTCGCTGCGCGCCACGCATCGGTCCTGCCCACCCTGGCGGCGATCGTCATCCTCGTGATCGTGCTCATTGGTGCGCAAGTCGAGTTTGGTAACTTCCTCACCGCGCGCAACATGTCCGCGCTGCTTCTGGACAACGCCTATCTGATGGTGCTCGCCGTGGGGATGACCTTCGTCATCGTCACGGGCGGAATCGACCTGTCGGTCGGCTCTGTGATGGCCTTCACCGGCATCCTCGGCTCCAGCATGCTGGCCTCCGGGACGCCGGTCTGGATCGTTATCCCCGCCATGCTGGGCGGTGGCGCCGCGATCGGCACGCTGATCGGTGTGCTCGTGCAGTACTTCAATGTGCAGCCGTTTATCGCCTCGCTTGCCGGACTCTTCCTAGGGCGAGGCCTGGCCTATGTGGTCAGCCTGTCGTCTGTACGTGTGGAGAATGAGGGCATCCTGTGGCTCCAGACCACTCGGTTTTACCTCGGAGACTGGTACATCACGCCCACCGGCATCATCGCCTTGCTAGTCGTGGCCATCGGTGCCATCACCATGGCCTGGACCCGGTTCGGTCGCACGGTGTACGCGATCGGCGGCTCGGAGCAGTCGGCGCGGCTGATGGGCCTGTCCGTCGCTCGTACCAAGGTCGCGGTCTACGTGATCTCCGGCCTGTGCGGCGGTCTCGCCGGCCTGTTGTTGACGGCCTACTCCGGTGCGGGGTATCCCCGCAACGGCATCGGCACCGAGTTGGACGTGATCGCATGTGTGGTCATCGGCGGCACTCTGTTGACCGGCGGCCGCGGCTACGTCCTTGGGTCGATGATCGGCGTGTTCGTCTTCGGCACCATTAAGACGATCATCTCGTTCATGGGCGCAGAGCAGTCGTGGACCCACATCATCGTGGGCGCCCTCCTGCTGCTGTTCATCGTCGTACAGCGAGCCATCGTCGCTCGCTCAGACCGGAACACTTAACCACCACGTGAGGTACCCCATGCAGGCGCGCCTCGGTCACCATGCCAAGATGGCAACGTGAACGAGGCGCGTCCACTGGTGGAGATCGCCGGAGCAACGGTGCGCTTCGGTGCATTTGCCGCGCTCGACTCCGTGGATTTCCGCATGTTTCCCGGCGAGGTGCACTCGCTTATGGGGGAAAATGGGGCGGGGAAATCCACGCTCATCAAAGCCCTCACCGGAGCACTCGCGCTGGATGAGGGCACATTGGTGCTCGACGGGAAGACGCGGCACTTCACCCGTCCACGGGATGCGCAAGACGCGGGTATCAGCACGGTCTATCAAGAGGTGGACTTGCTGGACAACTTGTCCGTCGCTGAGAACGTTCTGCTAGGTCGGGAACCGCGTCGCTGGGGCCTGATCGATACGACCGCGATGCGCGCAGAGGCGGCCCGCGTGTTGAGTGACTTGGGGCTGGACATCGACCCCGCTTCCCGGCTGGGTTCACACCCACTCGCCGTGCAGCAACTCGTCGCGATCGCCCGGGCGACGTCAGCGGACGTGAAGGTGCTCGTGCTCGACGAGCCGACGTCAAGCCTTGACCTGGATGAGGTCGCCGAGCTGTTTCGGGTGATCCGCGACCTCAAGGAGCGCGGTGTCGCGATCTTGTTCGTGTCACACTTCCTCGATCAGGTCTACGAGATGAGCGACCGCATTACCGTGCTGAGGGACGGGGCGCTCGTGGGCGAGTACCTGACCACCCAACTGCTGCGCATCGACCTCGTGAAGAAGATGCTGGGCCGCGAGGTCGCGGAGATTGCGCCGCGTGAGCGCGTGGTCGAGCCGGAGGTTCCGGTGGAGGCCGTGCTGAGTGCGCGCGGCTTGACGCGCGCTCCCGGCATGGTGGAGGCCGATGTCGATCTCGCTGAGGGCGAGGTGCTGGGCGTGGCCGGACTGCTCGGCTCGGGTCGCACGGAATTGGCGCGGTTGCTGACCGGGGTAGACAAGCCCCAAGCCGGCATCATCCGCATCGACGACACTGAG
Organism: Demequina globuliformis; assembly: GCF_000975155.1. Lineage (GTDB taxonomy): Bacteria > Actinomycetota > Actinomycetes > Actinomycetales > Demequinaceae > Demequina > Demequina globuliformis. The sequence goes on along the minus strand of NZ_BBRG01000001.1, from coordinate 380,208 downwards.
GAGCGGCTCGACTCTCCCCGCCGGGCCATGCAATTGGGAGTGGTGTACTCGAGCGAGAACCGCCGCACTGAGGGGATCATTGGCGGGCTGTCCATCCAAGACAACATCATTCTCGCACTGCAGGCGCAGCAGGGGACCTGGCGACGCATCCGCGGCGAGGCCGCTCGTGAACTCGCCACCAGTTGGATCGAGGCCCTCGGAATCAAGCCTGCGGACCCGGACGCACCCGCGCGCACGCTGTCGGGCGGCAACCAGCAAAAGGTGTTGCTGGCCCGGCTGCTTGCCCTCTCGCCGCGGGTGCTCGTGCTCGATGAGCCCACGCGAGGAATCGATGTCGGCGCCAAGGTAGAGGTGCAGAAGCTCGTGGGGGAGATGGCCGACAACGGGCTGTCGGTCGTATTCATCTCTGCAGAACTCGAAGAGGTGCTGCGCGTCGGGGATCGCGTGGCAGTGGTGCGCGAGGGGCGCGTTGCGGAAACCCTGGCGTCGGAATCCCTCAACCCCGACACCCTCATGGCTCTGGTCGCCCAGCCCGACCTTCCGGAAGCGTAAGGGGAGGGGATATGGCGCAGCCCAAGGGGGACAAGCCGGCCAAGGCTGCCAACATTTTTGATGTGGCGCGCCTGGCGGGAGTGTCGCACCAGACCGTGTCGCGCGTGATTAACGGCCTGCCAAACGTGCGTCCCGCGACCAAGGAACGCGTCGAGCAGGCGATGAAGCAGTTGCGTTATAGCCCGTCGCCTGCCGCGCGGGCGTTGGTGACGCGCCGCACGCGCACCCTAGGTTTGGTGACTCCTGCGGTCGCGGACTTTGGCCCCACCTCGATCGCGATGCACTTCACCATTGCGGCCAGGGCCGCTCGGTACAGCGTCGATGCCGCACAGACGGCCGATGCCACGGCGGCGACCGTACGCAGCACCGTTGAGGGGCTCTTGCGTCAGCGGGTGGACGCGGTGGTGCTGATCCTCACGGACGCGACGGCGCTTGAAGCAGTTCAGGCGCTGGACCTGAACGTGCCAATGGTCGCGGCGACGTCCGCGGCGCGACGGTCGCCGCAGGTGGTCTCACTCGACCAGTACCGAGGCGCGCGGGCCGCCGTGCGTCACCTTGCCGAACTGGGCCACGAGAGGATCCTGCATCTCGCCGGGCCTGAGCAGGCATCGGACGCGCTCGAACGGGAGCGCGGCTGGCGCGATGAACTGGCCGAGCGCCGGCTCGAGGCAGTCGAGCCGCTGCGGGGTGACTGGACGGCGCGTTCGGGCTATGAGGTCGGAGAGCGTCTCGATGTAGGCCAAGGCGACGCCGTGTTCGTAGCCAATGACCAGATGTCGATAGGGCTCATGTCCGCCTTGCGTCATCGTCGCCTCGAGGTTCCGCGCGACGTCAGCTTGGTGGGGTTCGACGACATTCCAGAGGCGGCCTATCTGTATCCGCCACTGACGACGGTGCGCCAGGACTTCGCGGCGTTGGGGCAGATGATGGTCCAAAAGGTCTTGGTGGCACTTGAAGAGGACGGCGAACCGACGGTTGACACACCGCTTCCCACTCAGCTGATCGAGCGCGAAAGTGCGCGTCGAGTGGACCCTGCGGGTCAGTGACGGGTAGCGCGGCGATTCCAAAGCGTGACGACGGACGGTAGCCCGCGGCGCACGACGAGCCACTCGGCGACCGCGATGTTGGGGACCCAGCACAGGAACGGCACCCACAGGTAGGCGGAGGCAAACGCTGCCTCAGGGTCGGTCTCGCCCGCCGCGACGGTGGCGACGATCAGGATCGGAAGCCACGCGCGCAGCGTCACCGCAGCAAAAGTCAATGCATAGTTGCGGATCATCCAGGCGCGGTGACGCGGAAGGTCGCGCCTCCTCGCGGCGCGGTACGCCATCACCACTGACACCAGCCACAGGGCGCCCAGCATGCCGAACCCTGCGGTGCCGAGCGCGCCGGCGGAGTTGAAGGGCGCAATGACAAGTCCGCTCACGCCGCCGATCGCCACCGCGCCCACGTAGACGCGCCCCGACGCTCGGTGGGCCGCTGTGAAGCGTCGCCGGAGGCGCTGCGAGAACTGAAACGGGCCCAGGGCGAGCGCCGCGCTCGCGGCCACGACGTGCGCGTAGAAGGCGGACTGCAGGGCTGCCGGGCCATTGGCGTACGTGCGCGCCACGCTCGAGTCGTCGCCGATGTCCGCGAGCGACTGGGTCATATAGGTGCCTAGGCTGACGAGGACAATTACGAGCGCGAGGCCCGTGATGACCCACCAGCCGGTGCGTGCGGCACGCGTGGGGGCTGGCGCGGGAGCGGGGGCGGTCGGTGCGCTCATGGTGGCTCCTCCTGGCCTGCGGCGACGTCTGCGCTGCATGTGTGAATGCCATTAACATAGCTCCAGATGTTAATGTCGTCAACATGTCACAGCGGGAGAGTTACCACCACGGGTCCTTGCGCGAGGCGCTTTTGGCTGAGGGCCACGACCTCCTCGCCGAGAGCGGCCCCGAGGAGTTCTCCTTGAGCGCGCTGGCTCGCCGCGTGGGCGTGTCTCCCGCCGCGCCGTACCGCCACTTTCCGGATCGCAACCACCTCGTGGACGCGATCGCGGATGAAGGCTACGTGCTGTTCGGTCAGGCGCTCGCCGCCGCCGTCGCGCAGGCAAACGACCCCGGAGACGCCATCGCGCGCATCATCGACAACTACCTCGCGTTCGCACAGGAGCACGCGACATACTTCTCGGTCATGTTCCGTGACCGCGGCGCCCGACCCAACGTGGTGGGGCCGCCGTCCTTCACGACCTTCTTTGACGCGGTGGTGGAAGCGCAGCGCGGGGGATATCTCGATAAGAAGGCGGACCCTCGATCGTTGGCGCGAGCCATCTGGGCAGCAGTGCACGGCGCTGCGGTTTTGGAGGCGGTAGGCGGATTCTCGAAACTCAGCATCGCGGTGTCGCGGGGCGACCTGGCTCGCGACATCGCGGCGCCGTTCCTTCGGGTGCCGGGCGGCGAGGTGCGCCCCCGGCAGGACTCGAACCTGCAACCTACGGATTAGAAGGCCGTTGCTCTATCCATTGAGCTACGGGGGCAGCGGGGCCCGCGTCGTGCCGGCCCACGCCACTAGGGTAGTCGTCCGCGCCAGTGCCCCACGTGCACTCGTCGGCGCCTACGGGACGCAGCCCCAGCAGTGGCCCCAGCAACAGTGCTGACGCGCTCGCGCTGCTCGCCGGAGCATCGGCCCGCACCAGGCCTTTCGGTGGCGCCCCCTACGCCCGAGTGGTGAACTAGGGGCAGGCGCCGGGGACGGTAGCCTGGACCCCAAGTCTTGAGCGAGGAGGGACCACAGCGGCATGACCATCCGCCCCATGAAGACGTGGTCGTACCCTGGCGCGCTCCTGGACGCCCTCGTGGACACCCGCCGCGTTGTTGCGGGACTCGAACTTCCGATCCCGCTGGGCAACGCGGAGAGCACGCGCGAGCTGCGCGCTCACATGCTGGACCAGCTCGACCATCACCTCATTCCGCGCGTGCGCGACGAGGCCTCTCCTGCAATTGTGGTCGTCGCAGGATCGACCGGCGCCGGCAAGTCGACCGTCGTGAACGCCCTGCTAGGGGAACAGTTGACCGCCTCCGGCGTGCTGCGCCCCACCACGCGCGTGCCGCATGTCTTCCACCACCCTCTGGACGCGGACGTGCTCACGTCTGTGGCGCACGAGGCCAAGGTGGTAGCGACCGACGCAGTGCCGCGCGGGCTTGCCATCGTGGACTCACCGGACCTCGACTCCGTGCGCGCCGAGAACCGCGAGGTCGCGGAGAATCTGCTCGAGGCCGCGGACCTGTGGATCTTTGTCACGACGGCCGCGCGCTACGGCGATGCGGTGCCGTGGGAGGCCCTGCGCCGGGGAGCCGAGCGCGGCGCTTCGATCGCGATGGTGCTCAACCGCGTCACGCTCGACGTTGCCGCTCAGGTGCGCCGCGAGCTCGTGCAGCGGCTGGCGGATGAGGACCTCGAGGCACTGCCGCTGTTCGTGATCCCCGAGGACACGCGCGGCGGCAAGGACTTGCCTGCGGACGTGGTCGGTGGCCTGGGTCGGTGGCTCGAGTCCGTCGCTGCCGCCTCCGCCGCCACCATCGTGGAGCGCACCATGCACGGCGCGACCGAGTCGCTCAAGGAGTGGCTGGAGACCCTCGCCGAGCGCATGGACGACCAAATCAGCGCGGCCAAAGAGGTGCGTGCCGAGGTGCGACGCTGCGCCGCACAGGCAGAAGCGAAGGGCGGCGACGCCTGGTACCAGGAGATCGCCACGGGCTCGCTCGCCAGCCGGTGGGAATCGGCCTGTGCCGAGGGCGGCCCGCTGTACAAACTCCGCCACAGCATGTGGACAAAACGTCGCTCCGCGCGCGAGCAGCGCGACGCGGTGTTGGAAGCGATTCGCAAAGACGTGCTCGCCTCCGTCGAGGCCACGTTGGCGGCGGCCGCGGCCGATGCCTCAGACACCATGGTCGCTGCCCTCACCGACGGTGAGGAGTCGCCCGGAGTGTGGTTGGCCGGGCAGCGCGACCCCAGGGACGCGCGCATCATTCGCGACCGCCGGGCGGCCGACGCCACCCGCGCTTGGATGACGAAGTGTCACGAGCAGGTGATGCGTTTGCCGGGCGCGCAGCGCGGGGCCGAGATTCTTGGCGAGGAGGGGTTGACGGTGGCGCTGGCCTCCGCAGCTCTTGGTAGTGAGGAAGCGCGCACCGTGCTGGGAGTGCTCGTCACCCCGTCCGTCAGTGAGCCCGTGCACCTGGCGCGCGCTGAGCTCACCGGGGCCCGCAGGTACTGCATTAACCGCGAGGCGTTGGACATGATGAAGCCCACGGACGTGCCGTCCTTGCTGCCCGAGGTCTCCTCGACTGTGCGCCTGCGGCGCGCAGAACTCCGGGGGCTGATGTGAGCGTCCAGTTTGTGCCGCTCGAGCCGGCGTCGGAGACGGCCGCACTGCGGGACCGGGTCGCGCGCCTGCGATCAGCGATGGAGTGGGCGTCTGATGCCATCCCCGCTGGTGTGCGCGACGAGGTTTTCGCGACGATCGACCGCTGTGAAGAACGCCTGGCGCTCGGGGTCGACAACACCGTGGTCGCGCTCGCCGGGGGTACGGGGTCCGGCAAGTCAACCCTGTTCAACGCCATCCTGGGGCGCGAGTTCGCCGTCTCCGGGGTGGCGCGGCCGACCACGTCGGACGTGAGCGCAGCCGTGTGGGGCGTCGACGCGTCAGCGTTGCTCGATTGGTTGGGCGTGGCTCCCCAGCGGCGACTTGCCCGGGTGATTGACGAGTTGGACGACGAGGACGAGAAGAGCCTCGCTGGGCTGGTACTGCTGGACCTCCCCGATCACGACTCGGTGAACCCAGATAACCGTGCGACCGTGGACCGGATCATCCCCATGGCAGACCTGCTGCTGTGGGTGGTGGACCCGCAAAAGTACGCCGACAACGCTCTCCACAGCGCGTACTTGGAGGCGGCATCGCAGCAGCAACGCCCGTCGCTCGTGGTGCTCAACCACGTGGATCGGTTGTCTACTGAGGACGCGTGGGCGGTGGCCCGCGATCTCCAGCGCCTGCTGGCGGTGGATGGAATGACTCAGGTGCCCGTGATGCCCATCAGCGCCAAGACCGGACAGTCTTTGGACATCCTGCGCGCGGAGTTGGCGGGCGCCGTGGCCGGCAAAACGGTGGCGGCGGAAGCCGTTCGCGCGGATCTGGTCTACGCCGGCCGCTTGCTCTCCGGTGCATTGGCGCGCGGCACCGAGCCCACATTGCCGGATGCCGAGGAATTGGTGCAGGCCCTTGCCGCGGCCGCCGGGGTCGACGCGAGGGCAGAGTCAGCGGCCGCGCGAGCCAAGGGTGCGGCAGGGGAGTTGGCTGGCTCACTGAGGCTGTCAGTGGCCACGGCCGAACGGGAGCGTCTGGATTGGGTGGACGCTGCCACCGACGGCCTCCCGCCAACGTGGCGGCGGGTGGTCGCTGACGCGACCGGCGAGGGAGCCGAACTCGCGGAGGCGATCCAGGCGGAACTCGCGGCGGCGCCGTGGCCAGACATCGAACGGCCGACGGGGATCAAGGCGCTCTTCGCTCGGGCAGGCGCAGCCGCGCGCGCTCGCAGGCGCACCCTTGACGTGGGTCGTGCGGCGGTGCGCCTGGTCGTCATGCCGCAAGTCGTCGAGCCTACCGAGACTATTCACCAGGCGTATCGCGCGATGGACGAGCTCACGCGCCTTGAGGCAGTGCAGGCTGCGGACGAGGAGAACGCATGACCACGGTGGCAGTGTTGGGTACGGGCAACATGGCGGGCGCGATCGCGAAGCGGCTTGCCGACGCCGACCCCACCGTGCACCAGCGCCTCACGACGCGCACTCGCGTGCCCGAGTGGGCGTCGGGGCTGTCTCACGTCGAGCACCGGGCGCTTGCACAGGACGCGGGGGCGACCCGGTGGGCCGTGGAGGATGCGGACGTGGTGATCGTGGGAGTGAAGCCCGCACAGGTGCGGGATCTCCTCACTGAGGTAGGGCCGATGCTCGCTGAGGGGGCACTGGTGTTGTCCGTGGCCGCGGGCATCAGGCTCGAGTCAATGCGGGCCGCGCTACCTGCACACGTGCGCTTGGTGCGTTCCATGCCCAACACGCCAACGGCGATCGGTCGTGGCGTGACAGCCATTGCGATCGAGACGGACGCCGACTCCGCCGTTGCGCGCGAGGCCGCCGAGCTACTCGCGCCCACGGGGCTCGTGGAAGTCTTGCCAGAAGCGAGCATCGACGCCTTCTCCTCGGTGTGCGGGTCCGGTCCCGCCTATGCCTACTACTTTGTCGAAGCGCTCGAGGCTGCCGCGGCGGACTTGGGGCTGGACGACGACCTGGCCCAGCGCGTGGTGCCGGCCATGCTCGCTGGCTCGCTGGCATATTTGGGCGAGGCGGGCCAATGCCCGGCGCAGTTGCGCCGTCAGGTGACGAGCCCAGGGGGGTCGACCGCGAAGGCGATCGAGACTTTCGAGGCCGAGGACCTGCAGGGAACGGTGGTCCGCGCCCTGCGTGCCGCGTTCGCGCGCAACGCTGACATGGGCGCCTAGCGCCAGTCACTCCACCTGAGCGGGGCCGGCGCGGCCCCTGGCTGTTGTCCCCAGGGAGGGGCTAGCCCGGTCACTGTCCACGAATGTGTCGCCCGCCCTGCTGCGTGCGACTGCGCTCACCCACGCTGGGTCCCGAGGCCGCAAGGTGCGGCCGCTGGGAGGACACCATGAAGGACATCTATGTGACCGTGACGGGATGGGTGGCCGCGGACGCGGCGCTCGTCCTCAGCAAGGATCGCGAGCCGCTCGACATCGCCAAGTTCCGAGTGGCCCAGACCCCTCGTCACTTCAGTTCGGGTGAGGGCCAGTGGGTCAACGCGAAGACGGAGTGGTTCACCGTGAAGGTCTTCGGCGTGGGTGCACGCGCCGTGGTGAAGTCGATTAAGAAGGGGCAGCCCGTGATTGTGACGGGCAAACTGCGCACCAACGAGTGGGCGACCAGTGAGGGAGAGCCCAGGATCGACCTCGTCATCGAGGCCACGGCCGTGGGTCACGACGCGACGTTTGGCGTGTCGGACTTCACCCGAGCTGTCAATGAGCGGGGCGATGGCGCTGACGGCACCGAATCCTCGGTGGCCCACAGGGACGGCGATGCGCCTGTCGCTGGGGAGGACCTGGAGGACGCGAGGGCTATCGACGACGCTGGCGAGGGCGCCTTCGATCCGGATCGCACCGACGAGTCCGCGCTGGCGACAGCCTGACGGGCATCCCATGGACCGGCTCCGCACGTGCCTCCCCCTCAGTCGCGTGCGGGGCCCCGCCGGGGCCTGGACCGCGTAGGCTGGTGGGCAGTTCATCTGGGCGCCGTTGGGCGCCTTCCTTTCGAGTTCACGGAGCAGCAGTGGCAGAGTTCATCTACACGATGCAGAAGGCGCGCAAAGCGCACGGCGACAAGGTCATCCTTGACGACGTCACGATGGCGTTTTACCCCGGCGCCAAGATCGGTGTTGTGGGACCAAACGGCGCAGGTAAGTCGACCATCTTGAAGATCATGGCCGGTCTTGAGGAGCCCTCTAACGGAGAAGCTCGTCTCAGCCCGGGCTACACCGTCGGCATCCTGCTCCAGGAGCCGCCGCTCAACGAGGAAAAGACGGTCCTGGGCAACGTCGAGGAGGGCGTCGCTGAGATCAAGGGCAAGCTTGATCGCTTCAACGAGATCTCCGAGGAGATGGCGAACCCGGACGCCGACTACGACGCGCTGCTGGCGGAGATGGGCACCTTGCAAGAGGAGCTTGACCACGCTGATGCTTGGGATCTCGATGCTCAGCTCGAGCAGGCGATGGACGCGCTTCGCTGCCCGCCGCCGGACGCCGACGTCTCGGTGCTGTCCGGTGGTGAACGCCGCCGCGTAGCGCTGTGCAAGCTGCTGCTTGAAAAGCCCGACCTGCTGCTGCTTGACGAGCCCACCAACCACCTGGACGCTGAGTCCGTGCTGTGGCTCGAGCAGCACCTCGCGAAGTACCCCGGCGCGGTCATGGCCGTCACCCACGACCGGTACTTCCTCGACCACGTCGCGCAGTGGATCTGTGAAGTCGACCGCGGGCGTCTGTACCCCTACGAGGGCAACTACTCGACCTACCTCGAGAAGAAGCAGGAACGCCTCCAGGTTCAGGGCAAGAAGGACGCCAAGCTGTCCAAGCGCCTCAAGGAAGAACTCGAGTGGGTGCGGTCAAACGCCAAGGGCAAGCGCACCAAGTCCAAGGCCCGTCTGGCCCGCTACGAAGAGATGGCGGCTGAGGCGGAGAAGACCAGGAAGCTTGACTTCGAAGAGATCCAGATCCCGCCGGGCCCACGCCTGGGTAACGTGGTCATCGAGGCCAAGGACCTCAAGAAGGGCTTCGACGACCGTGTCCTGATCGACGGGCTCTCCTTCTCCCTGCCGCGTAACGGCATCGTGGGTGTCATTGGCCCCAACGGTGTGGGTAAGACCACCCTGTTCAAGACGATCGTGGGCCTCGAGCCCCTCGACGACGGTGACCTCAAGGTCGGCGAGACCGTGCAGGTGTCCTACGTGGACCAGTCGCGCGGCGGCATTGACCCCAAGAAGTCGCTGTGGGAGGTCGTCTCCGACGGGCTCGACTACATCAATGTGGGCAAGGTCGAGATGCCCTCGCGCGCTTACATCTCTGCGTTCGGCTTCAAGGGGCCGGACCAGCAAAAGCCCGCGGGGGTGCTGTCCGGTGGTGAGCGCAATCGCCTCAACCTTGCCCTCACGTTGAAGGAGGGCGGCAACGTCCTGCTGCTCGACGAGCCGACCAACGACCTCGACGTCGAGACGCTCGGCTCGCTTGAGAACGCGCTGCTCGAGTTCCCCGGCTGCGCCGTAGTTGTCAGCCACGACCGGTGGTTCCTGGACCGCGTGGCCACGCACATCCTCGCCTACGAAGGCACCGAGGAGAACCCGGCGAACTGGTACTGGTTCGAAGGCAACTTTGAGGCGTACGAGGAGAACAAGGTGGAGCGCCTCGGTGCGGACGCCGCGCGTCCTCACCGGGTCACCTACCGCAAGCTCACCCGCGACTAACCCGCACTCTCGCCTGGCCGTACATACACGGCGGGCGACAGCGACATCGGCCCTCCTGGCCGTACCTTTCCGGTGACGGGAGGTACGGGGGAGGGCCGATGTCGTCTGTGGGGCAGTGTCGCTACGCGCCCCAGGTGAGCAATGTGGTCCCGTCGCCGGCGTTGGAACCCACCGCTGCGGTGCGATCCACGGCGTCTGCCTGGGCATCAAGCGCCACGACCGGGCACGTTGTGGAGCGCTCGGTCGCCGCGATGGCCGCAATATCCCACGTGATCAGCGTCTGCCCCGCGGTGACCGCGTCGCCCTCTGCGGCGTGCAAGGTGAACCCCTCGCCTTCGAGCTGAACGGTGTTGATGCCCAGGTGCACCAGTACCCCACGCCCGTCAGCGGCCTGGACCACGAAAGCGTGCGGATGGAGCTTGACGATGGTGCCGTCAATCGGTGAGCGCACCGTGGAGCCGTCCTGCGCGTCTGGCTCGATCGCGAGGCCTGGGCCTACCAATTCCGCCGCGAACACAGGGTCGGGCACGTCGCTCATGGCGATCACTGTGCCGGACACGGGTGCCAGGACGGTCAGGGGGGAGGTCAACGGAGGTCCTCAATGTCCGCAGCAATGGTGTCCGCCTCGGGGCCAACGATGACCTGTACGACGGTGCCCTGCTGCATGACGGCGATGGCGCCTGCGGCTTTGAGGGTCGCCTCGCTCACCGCGGCGGCATCTTCTACCTCCACGCGCAGTCGGGTGATGCACGGCTCCAGGTCGATGATGTTCTCGTCGCCGCCAAGGCCGTCAAGAATCTTCTGAGGGTCAGCCATGATGTGTGTCCTTTTCTTCAGGGGCTTGCAAGGTGCGCGGAGCGCGCGGTTTATAGGAGGTCGTCGATCTCGGAAGCGACCACGTCGACGTCGGGGCCGACCACGACCTGCACCACGCGGCCGTTGATCATGACCCCAAAGGCACCCAACTCTCGTAGCGCCGCGGAATCCACGCGGGAGGGGTCGTGTACCAGCGAGCGTAGGCGGGTAGTGCAGGGCTCGATGTCCTCGATGTTGTCGGCACCGCCCAGCGCCTGCAGGTACAAGGCGGCGCGCGGTTCAGCTGCTGTCATGAGTCCTCCTTGGACGTCGTTGTCGTGGCGGTCGCGCCCGAGGGCGTGACGGGAGTCTGGGGCGGTGCCAGCGGCACCCACACCTGGTAGCGGTCCCCCCGGAAGCATGCGCGGGAAAACATGACTGCGCCGGAGTCCGCGTGGGTGCGACGGGTGGCGCGCAGCACCGCGCCGCGGCCGCCCATGTCCAGCAGGTGGCGCTCCTCATCGGTGGGTGAGTCCGCGGCGAGCGTCTCCTCACCCCACCGCGGGTCGTGGCCGTGAAGGCGCAGGGCCTCGTAAAGGCTCGCGGGCGGGCCATCGTCGAACAGGGCCGGTGCGAGCTTGACCGGGATCCAGGCTTCCTCGACGGCCATCGGCTTGCCGTCGGCGTGGCGCTGGCGGCGCAGGTGATGCACCTGTGAGCCGGGAGAGATGCCTAGCACGGAGGCCACCTCGGCGGGAGCGGCAACGGCCCCCGACTCCAGGACCGTCGTCGAGGCGGTCAGGCCCAGGCGGTGCATCTGCTCGCCAAAGGTGGACAGTCGCACCTCGAAGTCCATGCGGGGTGCGCTCACGAACGTCCCGCGGCCCTGAATCTTCTCAAGCAGGCCCTCGGACACGAGCGAGTCGATGGCGTGGCGGATCGTCATGCGCGAGACGCCAAAGCGTTGTGTGAGGGCACGTTCGGATGGGATCGGGTCGCCGACCCCCAGCTCGTCCGTGGTGAGCTGGACAAGATAGTCGCGGACCTTCAAGTATTTGTGCGAAGCCTGCTGCGCGTCTTCGTCACTAGGCATCGGTGCCCCCTTGCGGTTCGGTGTGGTCCAGTCCAGATTAGTGGATGGCGCTGGCGAGCCAACGCTTGACAACATCATGAGGTATAGACCACTCTGTTGGCAACTGGTCCAGACCAGAGGCCCTCTTCCGATGTCGGCGAGGGCACGCGGGTCCCTCCCCAGGGCACGCAACCATCACAGGTGAAATACGCAACGAGGAGTGTTTCATGGCTACCGCAGTCGAAACTCCGCGACGAGGCATTCCTGGCCTCGCGCAACTACAGCGCATGGGCCGCTCGCTCATGCTTCCCATCGCATCCCTCCCGGCCGCGGCACTCCTGCTGCGTCTGGGGCAGGCGGACATGCTCGGTGCCGACGGCGTCGCGAGCTTTTGGCCGTGGATGCAGCCGGTCGCTGACGTCGTGGGCGCCGCCGGTAACGCACTGTTTGCAAACCTGCCCCTGTTGTTCGCGGTCGGTGTCGCGGTGGGCTACGCACGCAAGGCGGATGGCTCCACCGGCCTCGCCGCGGTCGTCGGCTATCTGGTGTTCAAGGGCGTCTCCGACGCGCTGTCGCCGCGCATGCTCGACGAAGGCGAGCTCATCAACTACGGCGTGCTGGGCGGCATCGTGATTGGTATGACCGCCGCACTGCTGTTCCAGAAGTACTCGCGCATCAAGTTGCCGCCGTACCTGGCGTTCTTCGGTGGTCGCCGCTTTGTGCCCATCGTCACGGCGGGTATGTCGATCATCATCGCCGTCATTGGCGCACTGATCTATCCCTGGTTTGATGCCGGGTTCACGGCCGTCGGGACCTGGGTGACCGGTCTGCCAATCATCGGTGGCTTTGTCTACGGCACCCTGAACCGCCTGCTGCTGCCTTTCGGTCTCCACCACCTGCTGAACGCGTTCCCGTGGTTCCAGTTCGGCGAGTACACCGACGCCAGCGGCGCGGTGTGGCAGGGCGACATCGCGCGCTTCCTGCACGGCGACCCCACGGCCGGCCTGTTCATGACCGGATTCTTCCCCATCATGATGTTCGCCCTGCCGGCGGCCGCGCTCGCGATCGTCCACACCGCCAAGCCTCACAAGCGCAAGCTCACCGCAGGCATCATGGGCTCCGCCGCATTGGTGGCCTTCGTGACCGGTGTGACCGAGCCCCTCGAGTTCGCCTTCGTCTACGTCGCCTACCCGCTGTACGTGATCCACGCGGTTCTGACTGGTACGTCGCTCGCGCTCGTCAATGCGATTGGCATCCGCGACGGCTTCGGATTCTCTGCAGGCGCGATCGACTACTTGCTGAACTTCCGGATCGCGGAGATGCCGCTGCTGCTCATTCCGATCGGCCTGGGCTATGCGGTCATCTACTACTTCCTCTTCCGTTGGGTCATCACCAAGTGGAACCTCAAGACCCCGGGTCGCGAGGACGATGACACCGGTGCAGAGGCTACGACTGACGACACGTTGACCAAGGTCGACGAGTCGCCGTCCGAGCTGGAGGCCGATGCCGACGCGGCCAAGCTCAATAGGCTCGACAGTTCGGCGAGTTCGTCGGGAGGTGACCGCACGTGACGACGGTGCTGCGCGGCGTGGGCGTGAGTCCTGGTCGCCGCGCGGCACCGGCCGCGAGGATGGCCCCCGCGGTCGCCGAGCCCGCTCCGTCTGAGGCATTGCCTGAGTCCGAGCGGGAGGCGGCCGTGGAGGCGATCACCGCCGCAAGCCATCAGGTCAGGGAAGACCTGCTGGCTGCGGCGGCTTCCGCGTCCGGTACCGCATCCGAGATTCTCACCGTGACCTCCACGATGGCCACGGATCCGTCGCTGATCCGCGCTGCCGAAAAGCGCGTGCGCGACGACGGTGACAGCCCCGAGTGGGCCGTTTGGCAGGCGGCCGATGCCTTGGCTGAGCAGCTTTTGGCGCTTGGCGGTAACTTGGCAGAGCGCGCGACCGACGTCCGCGACGTGCGCGCTCGCATCGTGGCTCGCCTGACTGGCGTTGCCGGGCCAGGCGTGCCAGTGCGCGATGAGCCCTATATCTTGGTCGCGCACGACCTCGCGCCGGCGGATACCGCGACGCTTGACGCCGACGCGGTGCTCGCGATCGTCACCAGTGGCGGCGGACCCACCTCGCACACGTCGATCTTGGCTCGCTCGCTTGGCATCCCGTGTGTGGTCGCCGTAAGCGGTGCGGACGACATCGCTGATGGAGACCTGCTTGCGGTCGACGGCGGAGCGGGGGAGATCCATGTTGCCCCGGATGACGCGCTCGTGGAGCGCTTTGCCGCCGCGATCGAGGCGCCCTCGGAACTGACCGGGCCTGGCGCGACCAAGGACAGCCACCGCGTCGCGCTCCTGGCCAACATCGGCGACCCCGCCGGCGCTGCGCCCGCCGCGGAGGCGGGCGCGGAGGGTGTTGGCCTGTTCCGGACGGAGTTCTGCTTCCTGGGTCGCGACACGGCCCCCTCGATCGAGGAGCAGGTCTCTCAGTACACGACGGTGCTCGAAGCATTCCCTGGCAAAAAGGTCGTCATCCGCACGCTCGATGCCGGCGCGGACAAGCCGTTGCCGTTCGTGACCGCCGATGATGAGCCGAACCCGGCGCTGGGCGTTCGCGGCCTGCGGACCTCGTGGGAGCGGCCCGAGGTCCTTGAGGATCAGCTCAACGCCATCGCGCAGGCGGCCGCCGCCACCAGCGCGGACGTCCACGTGATGGCCCCCATGGTGGCAACGGTCGCGGAGGCACAGTCCTTTGTCGACACGTGTGCGAGCCTCGGCATTGAGCAGGCCGGCATCATGATCGAGATTCCGGCGGCGGCGCTGCGTGCACGCGATCTCCTCAAGGTGGCGACGTTCGCCTCCGTGGGCACGAACGACCTGACCCAGTACGCACTCGCAGCGGACCGCGAACTGGCCTCGCTCGCCGAGCTGTCCACCCCGTGGCAGCCCGCCGTGCTGGACCTCATCGCCGTCGCTTGCGAGGGCGCGGCAGGCCACGACCGGCCGGTCGGCGTGTGTGGCGAGGCGGCCGCCGACCCGGCGCTGGCGCCCGTGCTGGTGGGTCTGGGGGTGGCGTCGCTGTCCATGACCGCACGCTCGCTTCCCGCCGTCGGCGCCGTGCTGGCGACCCTGACGTGGGACGAGTGCCGCGCGTTGGCAGAGGTGGCGCGGGAGGCGCCTTCGGCCCACGAGGCCCGTGCGCGGGTGCGTGAGCGCATCCCCGCGCTGGAGGAGTGGGGCCTTTAGACGCCCCGCTGATACGCCAACGGCGGTGGACCCGACTCTCTCCGGGGCCACCGCCGTTGCGCGTCGAGGGGCTAGCTGACGACCTTCTGCTGAAGGAAGGCCTCCAGCGAGTCGAGCGCCGCTGCGTCATCGTCGCTGTCGCCTTCAGTGGCGAGCGTGACCGTGTCGCCTGCCTTCGCGCCGAGCGTCATGATCGACAGGATCGAGTCGGCGGGCACCGGCTCGCCGCCCGTGGAAATGGTGACGTCGGCCGGCGCCTCCTGGGCGGCGGCGACAAACAAAGCGGCGGGGCGGGCGTGCAGGCCCTCCTCGATGGCGACAGTGACAGTGCGCTCCATGGCGACCTCCAGACGGTGAGATGAACACCCTCAGCGTACCGGTCTAGACCACTACGCGTCCACCGGGCCCCTAACCGCGCGGCCACCGCCCAGCCCCCTTCTCGCCTGGCCGAACATACACGGCGGGCTACGCCAGCATCGGCCCTCCTGGCCGAAGATTGACGGCGGTACGGTGGCCCTATGAGCCGAATCCACGTTCCCGTCACGCTCCGCTGGTCCGACATCGATGCCTACGGCCACGTCAACAACGCCGAGATGCTGCGTCTCCTCGAGGAAGCTCGGATCCGTGCCTTCTGGGCCGATGAGGCTGGGGGCGAGGGTTCGCACGATGGTCACGCCACCGCGGTGATCGCTGGCGGGCCGGGCGCGGAGACGATCACGCTCATCGCTGGCCAACAGATCGAGTACCTCGCGCCGGCGCCGTATGTGCGCAAGCCGCTCGATGTGCAGCTGTGGATTGGGAGGCTTGGGGGAGCGAGCATCGAGATTTGCTACGAGGTACGGTCCCCGCGGGATGCCGGTGATCAGGTGGTGTACGCGAAGGCGGCCACGACGTTGGTACTGGTGGATGCCGCGTCGCAGCGGCCGCGTCGGCTCACCGAGCGCGAACGCGAGGCGTGGGCGGGTTTTGTCGACGCGCCCGTCGAGTTCCGCAAGCGGTGAGGAGGGCCTGTGCCGGCTCGCCACCACCGAGAAGTGACGGCGAAAAGCTCTGAGCCCCCGGATCCCCGCCGAGTATGTACGGCCAGGGGAAAGGGAACAGCGCCGGCCGGCCCTTGTGGGCCAGCCGGCGCTGTCAGTACTGCTGGGGTGAGACTTACGCGGTGAGCGAGTCCACCCACTCCTGGTTCTCGGCTGCCCAGTCGGCCACGATCTGCTCGTAGTCGCCCTGGTCCGCGTCAACCAGCTGGTTTTCGAGGTCGTACAGGAGCTCGGAGTCCATCGTGAAGTTACCGAACCACTCGGCGACCTCGGGGAACTCCTCGGTCAGGCCGGTGCGGCCATAGGTCACGATCTCCTCGGCCTCGCCCATGACGCCCTCGGGGTCTTCGAGGTTCTTGATGTCGTAGGCACCGTAGGCCCAGTGGGGCTCCCACAGGGTCACGATGATGTTCTCGCCGTTGGATGCAGCGGAGTCGAGCTCCGACAGCATGGCGGGGGTCGAGGACGTGATGAACTCGTAGTCGGACAGGCCGTATGCCTCGATGGCCGACTCGGTGGCGGCGGTCAGGCCAGCGCCGGGCTCGATGCCCACAATGCGGCCACCCATGTCGTCAACGTAGTCGGGGAGCTCCTCGATCGAGTTCACCGGGGCATCGGCGTTCACCGCGATGGTGAGTGCGGCGGAGTCGAACCAAGCGCCGAGCTCCTCCATGTCGTCGCCGTACTCCTCGATGTACGAGGCGTGGGTCAGCGGCAGCCACACGTCGGTCACGACGTCGTAGGCGCCGTCGGCCACACCCTTGAAGACCACGGCGGGGTCAGCGTATTCGAGAGTCACGTCGTAACCCTGGTTCTCGAGTGCGTGCTGCCACACGAGCGAGCTGGCGAGAGACTCGTCCCAGCCGTTGAACACGGCGAGGGTGAGCTCGCCGCCAGCGGCGGCCTCAGTCTCGGTGCCGGTGGTGGCGCCAGCGGTGGTCTCTTCAGTCGAGTCCTCGTCGGAGGACGCGCAACCGGCGAGCACGAGGCCCGCCGCGGCGGTCATCGCAAATGCGGTTCCAGTGCGCTTGAACATGTTTCTTCCTTTCTCGGCACAGGGATTTCCGGGTGCCGTGGAAGCGTCCCGCCGTCCGGTTCGGGCGGGGCGCCCGCAACCACGTGGGTTGCGAAGTCTTGCGGTAGTGGCAGCGGCCGCGAGGGCCGATGCGGTGGTGGGGTTAGGACGCGGAGCTGTGAGTCTCAGCGGTCTCGTGCTCGAGAGCGTCGAGGCGTGCCTGCTCATCGGCCTCACGCTTGAGCTTGCGCTGCTTGGACCAGTACGCGTACAGGCCAGCGTTCTTGCCAAAGGCCGCGGTGAAGCGGTCCAGCAGGATCGCGAGGGCGACGACGGACAGTCCTGCCTCCCAGCCAAGTTCCGCGTCGAGCGCGGAGATGGCGCGCACGACGTCACCGCCCAGGCCGCCTGCGCCCACAAAGCCGGCGATGACGACCATCGACAGGCTCAGCATGATGATCTGGTTAATGCCAGCCATGATCGACGGCAGTGCCAGGGGCAGCTGGATCTGGCGCAGGATGCGACGCGGGGTGGCACCGAAGGCCTCGCCGGCCTCGACCACTTCCTTGTCGACGCCGCGGATGCCCAATTCCGTGAGGCGCACACCTGGGGCGATTGCGAACACAAGAGTCGCGATCACACCTGGCGCCACTCCCACGCTGAACAGCGCGATCGCGGGGATCAGGTAGACAAAGGCCGGCAGTGTCTGCAGGAAGTCCATGACGGGCTTCACGATCTTCGACACGGTGTCATTGCGTGCGGCCCAGATACCGAGCGGCACGGCGAGCGCGACGGCCAGGAATGCGGACACCAGCACGAGTGCGAGCGAGTCCACTGCGTTGTCCCACTGGTTGACGCTCACGATGAAGAGCAAGCCAATGGCGGCGCCGATCGCGAACTTCCAACCGCGAGCCAAAAGTGCGCCGAGCGCGACCACCAGGATCACGACCCACACCGGCGGGGTGCTGAACACCCACACGAGCGCGTCCACCATCGAGGTGAAGAGGTCGCCGAGGATCTCAAAGAACCACGAGAAGGTTGCCTCGAGCCAGTCAAAGAACCCGGCGATCCAGTCGCCTACAGGAATGCGGAAATCCATCACAGGCCTCCCTTCTCCGTCGATGCGTCAAGCACCTTGTCGACCACCTCGGTGGGGAGGGGTTCGATGACGGGCTCTGCGGAGGTGGCCGCCTCGGGCTCGCCGCCCAGGGCCGCCAGCAGTGTCACGCGCGGTACGACGCCCACCAGGCGACCGTTGTCGTCGGTGACGGCGAGGGCCAAGGCCGCTTCAAGTGACGGGATGAAGAGGTCTGCGAGCGCAGTGTCCTTTGACACGGCGCCGTGGTCAGTCTGAATGATGGGGGCGAGTGCCCGTTCACCCTTGCGCACCAGTTCCATGGCGTCGCGGTCGCGGACCCACCCCACGATGGTGCGGTCGCGCTTGGTGACATACAAAGCGGAGATCTCGTTCTCGCGCATGGCTTGAAGCGCGGCACGCGGGCCTGCGTCTTCGCGGATGACGGCGCGCGGCTTGCGCATGACCGACTCTGCGGTCAGCACTTTGGCGCGGTCGACGTCCTGCACGAACTGCTCGACGTAGTCGTTCGCGGGGTTGGTCAGCACGTCCTCGGGGGAGCCAATCTGCACCACGCGGCCGTCGCGCATGACCGCGATCCGGTCGCCGATGTACATGGCCTCGTTGAGGTCGTGCGTGATGAAGATGATGGTCTTGCCGAGCTCGGACTGCAGCTCGAGGAGCTGGTCCTGCATCTCGCGGCGGATCAGGGGGTCGAGCGCAGAGAATGCCTCGTCCATCAGCAGCACCTCGGTGTCAGCGGCGAGGGCGCGGGCAAGTCCCACGCGCTGCTGCATTCCGCCGGACAGTTCCGAGGGGTACTTCTCTTCCCATCCGGACAGCCCGACGATCTTGGTGACCTTGAGGGCGCGCTGGAGGCGCTGGTCCTTGCTGATGCCCTGGATCTCCAGGCCGTAGGCCACGTTGTCGATCACGGTGCGGTGGGGCAGCAGGGCGAAGTGCTGGAACACCATGGAGATCTTGTGCCGGCGAATCTCGCGCAGCTGCGCAGGGCTCGCGTCCGTGATGGACTGGTCGCCGACTGTGACCGAGCCGGTGGTCGCTGGTTGGAGGCCGTTCAATGCGCGGATCAGGGTGGACTTGCCGGAGCCTGACAGGCCCATCACCACAAAGATCTCGCCCTTGTTGACCTCGAAAGAGGCGTCGATTACGGCTGCCGTGGCACCGTCAAGCTGGTCTCGCGAGACGCCGTCACGTAATTTCTTGACGGCATCTGACGCGTTGCGGCCAAAGACCTTGTAGAGGCCTTCCGCCTTCAAAGCGATGTCGTTCACTCGTTTATCCTCAGCCGCCCGTGTCAGTCGACGGGCGTTGAATTGCGGCCTCGTCAATCAAGCGAGGGGACACGCAGCCGTCGTACGGCAGTCACGGGCCCGCGGACTCCACCATGGGGAAGAGGCGCGCTCGCCAGGGGCGCTGCCGGGGAACGGCGCTGCCACAAGGCCTGGGCTGGTCATTGACGTTTCGGTCGTGACTGACGCGAACCCCGAAACGGCTTGATGACGCTATCAACGAGATGGTGGACGCCTCAAGTGAGATGCACCAAAACGGGCCGATGCCCGCTCAACTCGAGCGGGCATCGGCCCTGGTAAAACTACTATCGGGGGACTTTGGTCACGGTTCGGTAAAGGCGTCCGTGACCGAGCCTTTACGACTCCTGTGCCATCCGGAACATGCCTTCCTGGGACGCCGACGCGACTAGGCGTCCATCCTCAGAGAAGATCCACGTGCCGCCCAGGCCGCGCCCGCCCTGAGCCGTGGGAGCGTCTTGCACATAGAGGAGCCATTCGTCGGCCCGCGCGGGGCGGTGCCACCACATGGCGTGGTCAAGGCTGGCGAAGTTCACTCCGGGCGTGATCCAAGAGGCGCCGTGACGGCGCAGCAGGGGCTCCAGCATCACCTGATCACACGCAAACGCCAGCAGCGCACGGTGCATGAGTCCACTCGAGTCCTCGATGGGCTTGCGCAATCGAATCCAGGTGGTTTGGTACTGCTTGGGGCGCGGGTCAGGCTGCAGCAACAGGGAGCCCTCGACGTGACGTAGGTCAAAGGGCGTGCGCTCCAGCCAGTAGTCGGCCGTGGGGTGGCCGGCCATGGGCGCCAAGATCTCCAGCGCGGACACCACGGAGTCTGGTCCGGGGACCTCGGGCATTGGCACGGAGTGCTCTGGACCCTCCTGGTCGAGCTGGAAAGACGCGATCATGGACAGGATGGGCTTGCCGTCCTGGAAGGCGTGCGTGCGGCGCGCGGAGAAGGAACGCCCGTCGCGCAGTTCCTCGACCTCGAAGGTGATGGGACGCGACGCATCTCCTGGGCGCAGAAAGTAGCCGTGCATCGAGTGGACGGCACGGTCGTCATCGACGGTGTGCCCGGCCGCCAGCAGCGACTGCGCCAACACCTGACCGCCGTACGCGCGGCCTCCTGGCATGGGCAGTGAGTCGCCTTCAAACGAGGTGTCACCCAGCCTGCGCAGATTCAGGACGTCCATGCCGGACGCAACGGCCTGCTCGGCCCAGGTGTCTTCCACGTGCTCCATCAAGGTCTCCTTGGGACGGCCCTCACGACTCAGGCGTGGGGTCAAAAGTATTGATCATCGAATGAGCGGCGCGCTCGAGGTAGTCCATGAGCGTGGTCGCGTGCAGGGGGGACAGATTCTCTGCGGCCACGGCGTCGCGCATCAGCGCGATCCAATGGTCGCGGGCCTCGGGGTTGACGTGGAACCCGTGGTGGCGCATGCGCAGGCGGGGGTGCCCGCGCTGATCCGAGTAAGTCGTGGGGCCGCCCCAGTATTGCTCAAGGAAGGCAGCGAGGCGCCACTCGGCGCCCTCCATGTCGTGGCTGGGGTACATCGGCCCCAAGATGGGGTCCTCCGCCACGCCCTGGTAAAAGCGGTGGACGATGCGCGCAAAGGTCTCGTGCCCGCCCACGGCCTCAAAGAAGCTCTGCTCGGGCTCGTGGGTGGGGCCGGAGCCCACATTCATGCCGGGTTGGGTCACGTCAGTCGGTCTCGCCGTCACCATCGAGGTCCTGCGAGGGCGGGGGCAGCGGTCGACCGTCGTCATCGGAGGGCTGCTCGTCGTGCTTGCGCTTGTCGCGAATGCGCGGCGCACGTTTGGCGGGCTTTTCGTCGATGACCATCGCGTCGCCAGGAACGGCCAGACGGATGTTGCGTTCGCCAAAGATGCGCCGCATCTCGCGGCGGACCTCGCGCTGGACGTCCCACTGCATGGCGGGGTTCACCTGGCACATGAGGCGCAGCATGATGGCGTTGTACTCGAGGGACTCGATTCCGGCGACCTCCGGCTCGCCCAAGAGCGCCGACCGTACCTCGTCGGACTCCTGCGCGGCGGCCTTGACCGCGTCGATCATGGCCTCGCGAGCGGCCTCAATGTCGGTGTCGTACGCGAAGCGGACCTCGACCATGACGCGGCTCCACAGGCGCGTCATGTTGCCCACGCGGGTGATCTCTCCGTTGGGGACGTACCAGACGGTGCCGTCGAGCGCGCGCAAACGGGTCGAGCGCAGGCCCACCTCCTCGACCGAACCAGCGGCCGCGCCGAGGTCAACCACGTCGCCCACTCCGTACTGGTCCTCGATCAGCATGAACACGCCGGCGAGGAGGTCCTTGACGAGCGACTGGGCGCCAAAGCCCAGGGCCACACCCAAGATTCCCGCGGATGCGAGCATCGGCCCCACCGGAACGCCCAGCACGCCCAGCACCGTAATGAGCACAATGATGATGATCACCAGCGTGAGGGCGGAGTTCAGCACGCGTTGGAGAGTGTGTGCGCGTTGGCGGCGGCGTTCCGCTTCAAGCCGCGCATCGATGTCGTCTTGTTGGGGAAGGCGGATCTTCGCCTTCTTGAGCGCCGCGACCGTCTTGGGATCCGACATGGGGGCGCCGCGCTCGATCGAGCGGGTGAACAGCTTGATAGCCCAGTGGAACACGATCCAGATGACGAAGGCGATCACGACCACCGCGATCAGGCTGGGCGCGCGCTCCTCCACGCCCGCCAACCAGCGGCCAATGTCGTCCGTGTCTGGCACGGTCAAGGGTGACGGCGAGGTGCTGGGCGAGGTGCTCGAGGTCGAAGGGTCGGAGGACGCGCTGAAGTCAAACACGTTGTCCAGGTTAGCCACTTGCGGGCGGAACGGAAATACAAGTGACGTCGGGAGGTGGGACATGGGCCATGGTCACGGGCACGTGTGCCCTGGCAGGATAGGACCATGACGGACACCCCCACGCAAGAAATCAGCGATGCGCTCGCTCGTCTCGCCAGCGAATGCGGCGTGTCGCTGTCGTATACCGGGTGGGACGGGCAGCGGCGCGAATCCTCCGCCTCGGCAGTGCGCGCGGTGCTGCGCGCCATGGGGATGGATGCCGCCGATGACGCCGGATGCGAACGTGCGCTCGCGGCAATCGATGACCACCGGTGGAGCAGGTTGGTGCCCCCCGTCACCGTGGTGCGGCAGGGATCGGGAACCCACATCCCCGTGCATGTGACCCACGGCGACCCCGCGACCGCGACGCTCTCTCTCGAAGATGGCAGCGTGCGGCAACTGGAGCAGATCGACATCTACGTGCCGCCACGTGGCGATGGGCCGCGCGCGATCGGACGCGCCACCTTTGACCTGCCTGGCGACGTGCCGTTGGGATGGCACAGGATCGAGGCCACTACGAACGGTCGCCGTGGGCGCGGCTACGTGGTCGTGACCCCGGCTCGTGTCGAGGTGCCCGCCTCCGTCCGGGAGAGCCGCCCGTGGGGTCTGGCCGCCCAGTTGTATTCGGTGCGCTCGGAGCGCTCGTGGGGCATGGGCGACTTTGGCGACCTAGGCGACCTGGGTGCGCTTAGCGTGGTGCACGGCGGCGCGGACTTTCTGCAGATCAACCCGCTTCACGCGACCGAGCCCGTGCCGCCCATCGAGCCCTCGCCCTACCTGCCGACCTCGCGGCGCTTCCTTTCTCCCCTGTACATCCGCATTGAGGACATCCCTGAGGTCGCGTACCTGCCGTCGCAACAGCGGGCGGTGCTCGCGTGGGAATCCGAGCGCCCGCGCCGTGCCAACGCCACCGGCGACCACATTGACCGTGACGCCGTGGTGCGCGCGAAGTCAGCCGCGCTCGAGCAGGTGTTCGCCGCGCCCCGGTCTGCCGGGCGTGAGGCACAGTTTGAGGCCTTCTGCATGCGGGAAGGACGCGCCCTCGAGGACTACGCCACGTGGTGCTCGATCGCCGAGGCCCACCGAGGGGTGCCCTGGCCCGAGGAACTCTCGGTCGGTGCGCGCGCCGCAGTCGACGCCTGGCGCGACGAGCACGCCGAGCGCATCCTCTTCCACGCGTGGCTGCAATGGGTCGCGGATGAGCAGTTGGAGCGTGCGCAACGGCGCATGCGGGACGCTGGCATGCGGATTGGCCTCATGACGGACCTCGCCGTCGGAGTTCATCCGTTTGGGGCCGATGCCTGGGCCATGGGTCCCGTCATGGCGCGTGGCGTATCAGTGGGGGCACCCCCGGACATGTACAACCAGCGCGGCCAGGACTGGTCGCAGCCGCCGTGGCAGCCCCGTGCGCTTGAGGCCGCGGCGTACCTGCCGTTCCGCGACGTGGTGAGGGCTGCCGTCCGGCACGCGGGCGCGTTGCGCATCGACCACATTCTGGGACTGTTCCGCCAGTGGTGGGTGCCCGCAGGGCACGAACCCTCAGACGGCGCGTACGTCAACGTCGATCACGAGGCGCTCATTGGCATCTTGGCCCTTGAGGCGCAGCGTGCCGGGGCGATCGTCATTGGCGAGGACCTCGGGACCCTCGAGCCGTGGGTGTCCGACTACCTCAACGAGCGCGGACTGCTGGGCACCGTGGTGGCCCTGTTTGAGAAGCAGCACGACGGATCGCCGACGCCGCCAGAGCAGTACCGCTCCGACGCGCTCGTCTCCGTCACGGTGCACGACCTCCCGCCGACGGCGACGTACCTCGCGGGCGGCCACATCGAAACCCGTGCGCAACTGGGCCTCCTCGGCGGTTCGATGGAGGATGAGCAGGCCAAGAGCGACCACGAACGCGACCGCATGGTGGAGTTCTTGCGCTCGCGCGACTGGATGATTGAGGACTGGGAAGAAGAGGACCTTGTGGCTGGCGTGCACAGGCTGGCGCTGAACAGCCCGGCGTTGCTGACCTCCGTCGCGTTGACCGATGCGGTGGGGGAGACCCGCTCGCAAAATCACCCCGGTACGCACACCGAGTACCCCAACTGGCGGGTCGCGCTCGCGGACAGCAACGGAGTACCTGTGTTGCTCGACGACCTGTTCGACCACCCCCGCCTCAAGCGTTTGCTCAAGGCGGTG
>NZ_BBRG01000001.1:0-355817 GCF_000975155.1 Demequina globuliformis | reverse complement strand
TGTTTTGCTCGACGACCTGTTCGACCCCCCCCGCCTCAAGCGTTTGCTCAAGGCGGTGCGCACCGCGCGTCAGGGGTAGTCACCCTCACGCGCGGCGCGCTTGTCGCTACAGCGCGGCCTGCGCCGCAAGCGCGCGGCGGACGTCATCGAGCGCTTCCGTGACGACCTTGCGGAGCACGCCAGGGGCATCGGCGTGGTCGGCCAGCCATGCCTCGAGCATGCCGTCCAGCCCATCGACCCGGCCCGCGAGGATCACGGGCATCACGTACTTGGCGACGCGCACGCCCATCATGGGGTCCATCGATTCGTACGTGGGGCGCAACGTCGCCAAGACATCGCCGAGCATGGGCGCGAGCACCTCGGGATCCGCGCAACTGGTGAGTCCTAGACCAATCTCGAACGCAATCGCGTTGGCGGGCACC
The DNA here is from genome assembly GCF_000975155.1 of Demequina globuliformis. Classification (GTDB taxonomy): domain Bacteria; phylum Actinomycetota; class Actinomycetes; order Actinomycetales; family Demequinaceae; genus Demequina; species Demequina globuliformis. The sequence continues at coordinate 355,395 of NZ_BBRG01000001.1, read as the reverse complement.
GCGCCGTCGGGGCGAGCCAGGCGGTTCCATGCGCGCTGCTTTGCCTCCGGAGTCCCGAGTTGGGCGCGCACTCCTGCCGCGCGGCGTTGACCGGCTGACCCTGGGTCGCGAGCGAGGAACTCATCAATCACCTCGTCGTCAATCGCGTTGACGCGAGCGAGCCCGCCCAGCAGATCCCACGTGAGCTCACTATCGATAGGCAGGCCCGGTAGCTCCACGGAACCGTCGAGCCAGTGCTTGACCCGCTGGCCGTGGTCGCCCGTGCATGTCGCACCCGCAAAGCGGCGCACCATCTGCATCTGGGCGTCGGATCCGGCCTCAGCCGCGTCGACCAACTCCGCCAGGGCATCGGCCCATGTCACGGACAGTTCCGGAGCGTCGGCGGGCGGCGCGTACCGCTGGATCGCGGTCGTCACATTCGCAAGGTGGCTTCCCAGCACCTGCGGATTCGTGATCGACGTGGCCGCGCGACGAACGGCGTCGACGTACTGGGAGGCGGGCAGCAGGCCATCGCGGCACATGTGCCACAGGGCGCCTAGCACGACCACCTGGATGTCCTCCGGGAGCGCGCGGGCGTGGGTCACCGCCACGGCGGTCGAGCGCTCGTCCAGTCGGAGCTTGGCGTAGGTGAGGTCGCCGTCGTTCGCGATGAGCAGGTCAGGCGCCGCCAGCCCTTGGGCCTCAGGCACCTCGGTGCTCGCGCCATCGGTCGCGACGCTCAGCGTCCACAGCCGCTCGAGCGCTTGCCCCCGAACCCCGAATCCAGCCACCTGCAACTGATGCGGGTGGTGGACGCCGCCGGTAGGCAGGTCCTCGGTCACCGTGAGGGAGACGACAGCCGACTCGGCCACCTCTGCGCTCGCGCCGACCCCGGTGAGGCCTGCCGTTTCCAGCCACGCGCGCGACCATGCAGTCAGGTCCCGTCCGGACACGGCCTCAAGTTCAGCGAACAGGTCCTGCAAGGTGGCGTTGCCGAAGGCGTGTGCCTTCAAGTAGCGAGCCACCCCCGCGAAGAAGACGTCCTCGCCCAGCCACAGTGCCAGCTGACGCAAGGCAGAGGCACCCTTGGCGTACGTGATCATGTCGAACTGGCCCGCAACGGCCTCGATGTCCGGGATGTCCGACAGCACCGGGTGCGTGGTCGGAAGCTGATCCTGGACGTACGCCACCGACTTGCGCTCGGCTGCGAACGCGGTCCATGCGCCGTCGAGCCCCTGCGCACGCTCGCCCGCATGGGTGCCGACGAACTCCGCAAAGGACTCATTCAGCCACAGGTCGTCCCACCAGCGCATGGTGACGAGGTTGCCGAACCACATGTGCGCCAGCTCATGGAGGACCGTTACCAGGCGCGACTCCTGCACGGACTGCGGGGGCCGTGTGCGGAACAGCAACTTGTCCTCGCTGATGGTCACCAGGCCCACGTTCTCCATCGCACCTAGGTTGTATTGGGGTGCGAACAGCTGGTCGTAGCACTCGTAGGGGTACACCGTGTCGAAGATGCGCTCGTACAGGTCAATGCCCGCCTGCACTGCGCCAAAGATCTCCTCCGCATCGAAGTGATCGGCCAGTTGAGGGCGGCCGTACAGGCGTGCGGGGACGTCGCCACCTGCGGAGCGCAGCGTGGTCTCCACGTAGGCCCACGGGCCAGCGGCAATCGCCGCGACATAGGTCGGCAGCAGCGGCGTGGGGGAGAAGTCCCACCTCAGCAGGCCGCGGGTCTGCCCGGCGACGACGGACTCGCCGCCGACACGCACGGGCTCGGGCTGCAAGGAGTTGGACGCCACCTGCCAGTGATCGGGAGCGGTGACGGAGATCTCAAAGGTGCCCTTGATGTCCGGCTGGTCAAAACAGGCGAACACGCCGCGCGCATCATCGATCGCGAACTGGCTGTACAGGAACGTCTCATCGGTCTCGGGATCCACGAACCGGTGGATGCCCTGTCCGGTGGTGCGGTAAGCGCAGTCGGCCTCGACCACCACGGTGGTGTCGCCACGCAGGCCGGTCAGCGCGATGCGGTCCCCGTCCTGTACCTCGGCAGGGTCGCGCCGCTCGCCGTTGACGTCCACTCGCGTCGCCGTGCCCACCAAGTCGAGGAACGTGTTAGTTCCCTCCGCGGCGGTGAAGGACACTTCCGTGACCGAGCGGAACGTGTCGCCGGCAGGGGAGAAGTCGAGGTGAATGCGGTAGGTGGCGGTCGGCACGGCCGCGGATCGCGCGGCGGCCTCCTCACGAGTCAGGGTGTGCATGGGAGCAGTCTTTCACGCGTCGTGGCGCGCCCAAGGGCACCACGTCCCGCCCCCAACGCATCGAGGGGCCAGGACCTCGCGGTCCCGACCCCTCGACAGCATTCGCGGTGGCTAGGCCTGCGCGGCCTTGTCGACAGCCTGGTTGTCGAGGGCCCGGCGCACGCCGTCGCGGCCCTCGATGATCAGGCGCTTCAGCGCGTCATGCGCATCCGCATTGGCCTCGAGCCAGGCGTCTGCCTTTGCCTGCAGGTCGGGCAAGCGGCCAGCGAGCTCGACCGGGTACAGACCCTCGATCAGCGTCGTGGCCATCTCGTTGGTCTTGTCCGTGTAGATGCGGCGCACCGAGGCGAAGTACTCGTCCACGAACGGCACCAGCAAGTCGGTGTCGTTGACGTGCCCAAAGCCACTGGTGGCGGCGAACTGCAGCGCGTTCGGCATGTCCTTCTCCGCATTCACGAGCGCATCCCACGCCGCACGCTTGCCCTCAGGGGTCGCGATCGCTGCGCGCGCCTGGGCCGCACGGCGGTGGCCCGAGGCTGTGGCGTCCCTGGTGAGCTGGAGCTCAATGGCAACCTCCGAGCATCGGCCCCCTGCCACCAAGCCGATCAACAGGTCCCAGGTGAGATCGGTGTCGATCTCGAGCCCCTCGAGCGTGAGCTTCTCGTCGATCAGGCCCTGGAGCGTGTCCAGCTGAGCGTCGGTCGCGGCGTGGGAGGCGTAGGCCTTCACCAACTGCAACTGGGTGTCGGAGCCGGCCTCCGCGGACAGGGCAAGGCGCCACAGTGTGTCCGCGGCGTCGTGCGCAACGTCCTCCGCGGCGTCGGGGTGCACGTAGAGGCCGAGCGTCGTGGCGAGCTGGCGCAGGAGCACCATCACCGTGGTCGACTCGGTCTCCGTCGCGATCGAACGCAGCACGAGGTCCACGTACTGCTGCGCAGGCATCTCGCCGTCACGCGTCATGTCCCACGCTGCCGTGAGCACCATGGAACGCGCGAGTGGGTCGGTGAAGCCCGCCACGTGCTCGACCGCAGTCGCGAGGGACTGATCATCCAGACGCACCTTGGCGTACGCCAGGTCCCCGTCGTTCAGCAAAATGAGCGCCGGACGGTGCTTGCCGACCAGTTCAGGGACCTCGGTGCGCTCTCCGCGCACATCGATCTCGACAAAGAGCGTGCGCTCCAAGTAGTGGTGACCGTCGTCCCCGATCACGACGTCGTAGCCGCCAATTCCGAGGCGGTGTGGACGCTGCGTGGGCCACTCGGCGGGGACCTCCTGACGGACCGCGAACACGGCGATGTCGTCGTGGCTGTCCGTCTCGATCTCGGGGCGCAGGGTCGTGATGCCGGCCTTCTGCAGCCACACCTCCGACCACTCCTTCAGGTCGCGCCCGGAGGTGGCCTCGAGTTCGACGAGCAGGTCGCGCAGCGTGGTGTTGGAGTGGTGGTGCTTGCGGAAGTACTCGGCGACGCCCGCAAAGAACTGCTCCTCACCGACCCACGCGGCCAGCTGGCGTAACACGGAGGCGCCCTTGGCGTAGGTGATGCCGTCGAAGTTGACCTCGACGTCCTCGAGGTCCTTGATGTCGGCCATGATCGGGTGCGTGCTGGGCAGCTGGTCCTGACGGGCCGCCCACGTCTTCTCGAGCGAGTTGAACGTGACCCAGTTGTTCTTCCACTTGGTGGTCTCCACCGTCGCGACGGTGGACGCGTACTCCGCGAACGACTCATTGAGCCACAGGTCGTTCCACCACTTCATGGTGACGAGGTCGCCAAACCACATGTGCGCGAGCTCGTGCAGCACCGTGACGGTGCGGCGCTCGACGCGCGCCTGCGGCGGCTTGGAACGGAACACGTAGTCCTCGAGGAAGGTCACGCAGCCGGCGTTTTCCATCGCGCCCGCGTTGAACTCCGGGACAAAGATCTGGTCGTACTTCTCGAACGGGTAGTCCATCTGGAACTTGTCCTCGTAGAACGTGAAGCCGTTCTGCGTGTCGTCCAAGATGACGTCTGCGTCGAGGTACGGCGCCAAGGCCGCGCGGCAGTACACGTTGGCGCGCAGGGTGCCCTTGCGCGACTCAACCGTGCCCTCGACCTCGTGGTACGGGCCGGCGACCAACGCGGTGACGTAGCACGGGAGGGTCGTGGTCTGGGTGAACTCCCAGCGCACCTTGCCGCGGTCCTTGCCTGCAATGGCGATGGTGCCGTCGACCGGGGATGCGGTGCCGGGGTTGTTGCTCAACACGTGCCAGTGCTCGGGCGCCGTCACCGCGAAGGTGAACTGGGCCTTGAGGTCGGGCTGCTCGAACACGGCGTACATGCGGCGGGTGTCGGCCACCTCGAACTGGCTGTAGAGGTACACCTCGTGGTCCTCGGGGTCCACGAAGCGGTGCAGTCCCTCGCCCGTGTTCATGTACTCGCAGGTGGCGTCAACGATGAGCTCGTTGTGCTCGGCGAGGTCGGGCAGCGTGATCCGGCTGTCGGCGAAGTGCGTGGCCGGGTCCAGCTGGGTGCCGTTGAGGACGATGCTGTGCACCGTCGGAGCAATGAGATCGATGAACGTCGACTCGCCGGCGGTGGCGGAGAAGCGAACGGTCGTGGTCGAGCGGAAGGTCTCCTCGGAGGTGGTGAGGTCCAGCTCGACGTCGTAGGTCTCGGTGGAGACGATGGCGGCGCGGGCTTCAGCTTCCGCGCGAGTGAGGTTCGTACCTGGCATGGTGCGATTGTTCCACGCTTGGCTGTGGGCGGATGCTCGATTGAGTCCCGCTGTCAGCGAAACTGGGCGCGGCAGCGTCCGTACACTTGTGCGGTGACTCAGACGGACGCGCCCCGCCAGCGCCAACGCAGGCTTGTTGACCTGGCTCCGCTAAAGGTCAGTCCCGCCTTCGCGCGGCTATGGGTGGGCGGCGCGATCGCAGGTATTGGCTCGCAGATGTCCATTGTGGCGGTCGGGTTGCAGATCTACGAGATCACGGGCTCAACGTTTGCCGTGGGGCTCGTGGGCGGGATCTCCCTCATCCCGATGATCGTTGCCGGCCTGTGGGGCGGCATGCTCGCTGACGTCTTTGATCGCCGCCGCATCCTCATCATTTCCTCGTTGACTGCCTGGGTCAGCACGTTGGGTCTGGTCGCCCTGGCGACGTGGGATGCGCTCGCGCACGCCAGCGGCGGCCACGCAGCGACTTGGCCGTTCTACGTCGTGACGACGGTCAATGCGGTGGCGGCCACCATCTCTGGCGCCACACGGCAGGCGGTGATCCCACGGTTGCTGCCACCAGAGCTCATTTCACGCGCCACCGCGATGAGCGGCATCAGCATAGGCATGATGGTCACGGTCGGCCCCGCATTGGCGGGGGTGTTGGCGGCCAGCGTTGGGTTGCCGTGGACGTTCGCGATCGACGCTGTGCTGTTCACCGCGGGGTTCCTGGGGATCTGGATGCTGCCATCCCTGCCGCGCCTGGGGGAGAAGGTCACCGCGGGGTGGAGTCAGATCCGCGAAGGCGCGGCCTTCCTCAAGCGCGCGCCCAACATCCGCATGAGTTTCATCGTGGACATCATCGCGATGACGTTTGGCCGCCCGCTGGTGCTCTTTCCCGCGCTGGGTGCCACGGTTGTGGGTGGAGGCGCGCTCACTGTTGGCGCTTTGACGGCGGCCGGCGCCGTGGGCACACTGCTCGCGAGTGTGTTCTCCGGCCCGGTGGCGCGGGTGCACAGGCACGGGCTTGCCGTGTCGCGCGCCATATCTGTCTTTGGTGTGTTCGTGGTGCTCTTCGGTGTCACGGTGCTCGTCATGATGGGCGTTCCCCACGACGCGGGTGCGGGCTGGTCGGGAATCTACTGGCCGGCGTTGATCTTGCTCGGGCTTGCGATGGCGGGCATGGGCGCCGCCGACGAGGTGTCGGCGATATTCCGGCAAAGCATGACCTTGCGCGCCGCGCCTGATGAGATGCGCGGCCGGCTTCAAGGCATCTTTGTGGTGGTCGTGACGGGAGGCCCCCGGCTGGGAGACATGTATGCGGGAATCCTCGCCACCGCCGTCGCGCTGTGGTGCCCGCCGTTGTTCGGAGGGTTCGTGGTCATTGGTGCGGTGGGGATCCTGACCCGCATCACCCGTGCGCGTTCGGGGCAGAGCTTTCGCGATTACGACGACCGGAATCCGACGCCGTAGGCGTCGCGCGGCGCACGCCGATGGTGGCGGGCCAGTCGAGTGGGCGGGTGCCGAGCCAGGCGGGCTCAAACGGCGTGGGGCGGGTCCGCATGGTGCGCCGCTGAGACTCTTCTGCTGAGTCGAACACCGCGCTCACCCGGGCCGCGCTGCTGGCTCCGCCGGCCGCATCCCTCCATGTGGCTTCGCTCCGGCGCATGGCGGCCGTGCACAGGCTGAGCGCCCATGCACCGTGCGCCGTTGTCTCCACGATCACGCAGCGGCCATCCATCTCGGACGGTCTCCTCCGGGCAAATCCCCGCGCGACCAGCCGGTCCACCATTTGTGAGGCGGCGGCGAGCGAAACATGCGTCAGTTCCGCCAACTCGCTGATGGTCAGCCGGCGCCTGCGCAGCACATTGCTGACGAAGAACGCTTGCGTGGGTGTCATGCGGTGGCGAGGGTCAGGCTCCATAGTGGCGTACGTCCGGCGCGCGGCCCTGGATACCTTGCGCACACCGTGAAGGATGGGCACCTTGCGGCTCAGGTATGACGGCGACGTTTTCCACATGCTTCACACGTTAAGCAACTGCGAAACAGTCCACCCACGCCCGCACTCGACTCGTGGATAAGTCCCATGCGCGCCGCGGGCTGGGGACGGGTCCTGCCTCACTCCGAGGCAGCGAACCCTGCCTGTCGCCACGCCTCGTACGTCACGAGCGACGCCGCGTTCGTGAGGTTCAGCGACCGGCGTCCAGGAATCATCGGGATGCGCACGCGCGCGGTGATCCGGGGATGCGCCATGACCTCCTCGGGCAGTCCCGTGGGTTCGGGTCCAAAGAGCAGCACGTCACTGGGCCGGTACTCGATGTCGGAGTAGATCGTGTCCGCATGAGCGGTGTAGGCGAAGACGCGGGAGTCCGGCTGCGCCGCCATCAGGGCCTCGAGGTCAGGGTGGACGGTGACAGAAGCGAGGTCGTGATAGTCCAGGCCGGCCCGCTTGAGCTTGGGCTCCGACAGATCGAACCCCAGTGGCTCCACGAGGTGCAAGTGGGCTCCCGTGACGGCAGATAACCGAATCGCAGCACCCGTGTTCTCCGGAATACGCGGTTCAAAGTAGGCGATATGCGGCGCGGCAGACATAGGGCAATTGTGGCAGTCGTTGACCGCCATGGCGTCAGTCCTGCACCAACAGGCCTGCATGAGCCGCGAAGACGGGCGCGAGATCGAACACCTGTTGCTCGGACACCATGGCGCCGGACAACCCGCGCGGATCGTCAATGCCGCCGAGCTCAAGGCCCACCACATTGACGTCGGCACACCGTGCACCTCGGACGGTCAGCATCCCCACCCGGCACCGCCGGAACTCGACGCGCGTCAGCATCGCATCCATGAGATCTAGGTCCTCAAAGACGCAGTCCTCGAAAAGCACATCCGTCACGCTCGCAGCGCGCAGGTTCAGGTAGCCCACCTTGCAACCGGTGATGGTGCATTGGTCCCATTCCCCGTCGTGCAGTTCCGCCGCGCCAAACCGCGACCGACGCAACTCGCTGCGGCGCCACGTGCTCGACGGCGCGCGCAGCGACGCCGTAGACAGGCCCTCGAGCCGGGTGTCGCTGAAGGTGATGCCCCGCGCCGCCGCATCGCCCAAGGAGACCCCGTCGAGGAGGCAACCCGCGAAAGTCGTGTCCGTCAGGTCGACTGCCTCGAGCGCCATCCCGCTGAAGTCCATGTCATCCCAGCGCGGACCCTCGGACAGGTCGTAGGCATCGGCCCGCTGCAGTGAAGGCAGAGTAAGAGGGCCGATGCGCGGGCTGGCCACCGTTGTCATCTCACCAGCCTAGGCTGTGCGGCATGAGCCTTCCCGCCCCACCCGGATCCCGCCGCGCCGCGCTTGGCGGCGGGGGACACCGCGGTGTCTCGGGCCGTGACGAGGCCGCCCAGCGCGCCGCCAACGCCGCTGCGCCCCAGATTCCCCACCTTTGGCGCCGCGTTCTGGCGCTCTTCACGCCATACCGCTCATCGCTCGCGCTGACGGCCGTCCTGGTGGTCATCACAGCATCGGCCGGTGTGGTGCCGCCGCTGATCATCGAGCGGATCTTTGACAATGCGCTGTTCCCCGCCGACGGCGCCGCCCCCAACGTGACGCTGCTCGCTCAGCTGGTCGCGTTGGTCATCGTGATCTTCATCGCGACCGCGGCCCTTGGCGTGTGGCAAACGTATGTGACCGCATCCGTCGGCAACCGGGTTACCGGTGATTTGCGCACGCGCTTGTTTGACCGCCTGCAGTCCATGGATCTCGCGTTCTTCACCCGCACTCGCACCGGTGACATCCAGTCTCGCCTGGGAAACGACGTGGGGGGCGTGGCGGGTGTGCTCACGACGTTCGTATCGTCCATCGTGGGCAACACCGTCACAGTCATCGCTTCGCTCGTCGCGATGATCCTGCTCGACTGGAGACTCACCCTCATTGCCGTGGTGATGATGCCCGTCCTGGTGCTCGTTCAACGCAAGGTGGGGCAGGTGAGAGCGCGCCTGGCCTCGCGCACGCAAGAGTCACTGTCGGAGATGACCGCGATCACGCAGGAGACGCTCTCGGTCAGCGGCATCTTGCTGTCCAAGGTGCACAACCGTCAGCTCCTGGAATCTGAGCGCTACCGCGCGGAGAACGCCAACCAGGTTGATCTCCAGGTGAGGCTGTCGATGTCGGGCCAGTGGTTCTTTGGGCTTGTCAACGTCATCATGAGTTCTGTCCCCGCCGTCATTTACTTGGCAAGCGGCTTCCTGATCGCTCGGGCGCTTGACCAGGGGTTCGAGCCCTCCATCACAGCCGGAACGATCGTGGCCTTCACCGCTATCCAGGGGCGCCTGCTGTTCCCCCTCATGGCACTGATGCGGGTCGCATTGGAGATCCAGACCTCGCGCGCACTGTTCGCGCGCATTTTCGAGTACCTGGACCTGACGCCAGAGATCACCGATGCTGAGGACGCGGTGCCGGTCTCGCAGGCTCCCGGTCCTCTCGGATCCGTCGCCTTCGCAGGCGTGACGTTCCGCTACCCCGGTGCGAGCGAGGACTCGCGGCCCACGCTCGATGGCGTGTCTTTCACGGTTCAGCCGGGCCAGACTGCCGCGTTTGTGGGGCCGTCAGGGGCCGGGAAGACCACGATTGTTTACCTCGCGGCCCGCTTGCATGAGGCGACGGACGGTGCGGTGCACTTCGCGGGCGCGGACGTGCGCGACCTCACGCACGCGTCGATCGTCGACGAGGTGGGCGTCGTGAGCCAGGAGACCTACCTGTTCCACGCGACCATTGCCCAGAATCTGAGATACGCGAAGCCGGATGCGACGGACGCCGAGCTGGAGACCGCGTGCAGGGCGGCCAACATCCACGACCAGATTCTGTCGTTCGAGGACGGCTACGACACCGTGGTGGGTGAGCGCGGCTACCGGCTGTCCGGGGGAGAAAAGCAGCGCATCGCGATCGCGCGTGTGCTCTTGAAGGATCCGCCGGTGTTGCTGCTTGACGAGGCGACGAGCGCGCTCGACACGGTCTCCGAGCGCGTGGTTCAGGCCGCGCTCGACCGCGCGGCGCAGGGCCGCACCACGTTGGTCGTGGCGCACCGCTTGTCGACCGTGCGGGACGCGGACGTGATCCACGTGGTTGATGCGGGGCGCATCGTGGAATCCGGCACGCATGCGGAGTTGCTCGCGGCGGAGGGGCTCTACACCAGGCTGGCCCGCGACCAGGCGACTCAGTCGTAGCGGTCCCACACCCGCCCCCATCTCGCCAAATGGAACCATTTCGCTGTTTTGGCACCGCTAGACAGCCAAATGGAGCCATCTGGCGGGGCTGGAGACGCAAAGAGCGAGACCGGGCCCTCAGGCCCGATCCCGCTCCCTGTCTAGAAAGTTACGGGTCGACTACTGGCCGCAGCCGCAGCTCCCACCGCAGCAACCGCCGCTCTTCTCGGCGGCGGCTTCGTCAGCCGTCACGTCGATCAGGTCGATGTTCGTCTTCTCGGCCATAGGCGCCTCCAATACATCCTGGGACAGCCTCGCTGCGAGGCCTGATTCCTACTGTAACCCCGCGTCAGGGTCTGGTCGACCCTCACCCTCGCCCACGATGCGCACCACCCGGGCAGGATTGCCCACCGCGACCGCGTTAGCGGGGACGTCCTTGACTACGACGGAGCCCGCGCCGATGACGGCGTTCTCGCCGATGGTCACGCCAGGGCACACGATGACCCCGCCGCCGAGCCACACATTGTCACCAATCGTGATGGGCTCCGCCGCCTCCCACTTCGCCCGCCTCAACACGGGGTCGATGGGATGCGTCGGGGTCAGCAGCTGCACATTGGGGCCAATGAGGACATCGTCGCCAATCGTGATCGCCACGGGATCCAACGCCACAAGGCCGTAGTTCACCCACGTGCGATCGCCAATGTGGATGTTGGAGCCGTAGTCGACCTTCAGCGGCGGGCGAATCCACACGTCATCGCCCATGCTGCCCAGGAGTTCGCGTAGGGCAGCGGTCGCGCCGTCGGGGTCGGTCCTGGCGAGCGCGGCATGGCGCTCGCACAGTTCCGCGCCGCGATCGACGCCAGCGGCAATCTCCGCGTCCGCGCGGTAGAGGTCACCGGCCAGCATGCGCTCGTGCATGCTGCGTGTATCCGGTGGCTCGAGCCCCGCGTAGGGGTCGACGTCAGGGTGCGTACTCACGTGGGTCTACCAGATGGAGACGCGCTCATCGGGCGCCAAGTAGAGCTCGTCGCCCTCTTCGACACCGAACGCGTCGTACCACGCGCCCACGTTGCGGACAATGCCGTTGACACGGAACTCGCTGGGGGAGTGCGGGTCCATGGCGATGCGCGTGATGAGCGCCTCCGACCGGATCACCATGCGTTCCGTCAGCGCATACCCGATGAAGAAGCGCTGCTTCGCGGTCAGGCCGTCAATCTCCGGCGCCTCATCGATGGGGTGACCAAGCGCGATCTCGTAGGCCTTGAGGGCAATCTCCACGCCCGCCAGGTCGCCGATGTTCTCGCCAACCGTGAGAGCGCCGTTGACGTGGTGCGAGCCGTCGAGCTGCTTGGGGGAGTAGCCGTTGTACTGCTCGATGAGGCGGTTGGCTCGCTCCATGAACGCGGACCGGTCCTCTTCAGTCCACCAGTTCTCGAGCGCGCCGGAGCCGTTGTACTTGGAGCCCTGGTCGTCGAAGCCGTGCCCAATCTCGTGCCCAATCACCGAGCCGATTCCGCCGTAGTTGATGGCGTCATCTGACTCGGGGTGGAAGAACGGCGGCTGCAAGATGGCCGCGGGGAACACGATCTCGTTCGCAGTCGGCAGGTAGTACGCGTTCACGGTCTGCGGCGTCATGAGCCACTCCGTGTGGTCGACGGGCTTGCCGATCTTCGACCATTCCCAGTCCTCGTCGAACTCGGAGGAGGCGCGCACATTGCCCAGAAGGTCAGTCACACTTGCCTCGAGACCCGTGTAGTCGCGCCACTTCTCTGGGTAGCCAATCTTGGGGGTGAAGTTCGCGAGCTTGTCGAGGGCACGCTGCTGCGTGGCTGGGGTCATCCACGGCAGGCCGGTAATGGACTGGCGGTACGCCTCGATGAGGTTCGCCACCAGGCGGTCCATGTGCGCCTTGTGGTCCGGCGGGAAGTGCTCCTTCACGTACTCCTGGCCCACGACTTCGCCAGCGACCGCCTCGACGAAGCCCACGCCGCGCTTCCACCGTTCACGCTGCTGAGTCGCACCAGACAGCACGGTGCCGTAGAAGTCGAAGTTTGCCTTCGAGATTTCTTCGGTGAGGTACGGGGCGCGGGAGGACACGATGCGCCACGCGAAGTAGCGCTTCCACTGCTCGACGTCGGTGTCGCGCCACACCGTGGCGAGTGCCTCGAAGTAGCTGGGCTCGCCAACGATGAGCAGGTCGTGCGCGGCCTCGGGGAGCTTGATCGCGTCTGCCCACGTGCGCCACGCGAATCCAGCGGCGTCGTCGGCCAACGTCGCGAGCGTGGTGGGATTGTGAGTGAGTTCCGCCTCGCGCGACTTCACGACGTCCCAGTGGTGGGAGGCGAGCGCGCTTTCGAGCGCGAGAATCTCCGCACCGGTGAATGACTGTCCCGTCAGCGCGGCCATCCGGTCAATGTGCGCGGTGTACTTGTCACGCACCTCGGCGTAGGAGTCCTCGCGGTAGTAGGCCTCGTCTGGGAGGCCGATGCCGGACTGGCTCAGGTAGACGACGTTGCGGTCGGGCGCGTTCTTGTCGGCGAACACGTAGTAGCCGACCAGGCCACTGACGCCCTGGCGCTGAAGGCGGCCAACGGCGCCCGCGAGCGACTCGTGGTCAGCGGCCGCGTCGAGCTCAGAGAGGTCCGCTTCGAGCGGCGTCGCTCCGAGGGCGTCCACCCTCTCCACATCCATGAAGCTTGCGTACAGCGCACCAATGAGCGAGTCGGTGTCTGCGGCCTCGATGATCGCGCGGGTGTGCTTCTCTGCCTCATCGCGCAAGGTGTAGAAACTGCCGTCCGCGGCGCGGTCGTCGGGGATGACATGGTTGTCCTCCCACGGCCCGCTGACGTAGCGGAAGAAGTCGTCGCCTGGGCGAACGGTGGGGGAGAACTCTGACTGGTCAATTCCTGAATGCAGTGCCATAAAGACACCCTATGGGTGCCTCTGACATGCGCGGCTGCGGTTTCGCTCATGGCTTGGAGGGCGCGGCGACGGGGCGCGCAGTCGAGGTGGCTGCGTGCACTGGGCCGATGCCCGGGTCACGTCCCGTAGCCGGGTCGCGCGGGCGCGCCCAGCCCTGGCAAGATGTGAGGCATGCGCATCCACATCGCCGCGGACCACGCCGGGTTTGAACTCAAGGAGCACCTCAAGGCCCACTTGGGTGACGCCGGCCACGACGTCATCGACCATGGCGCCCATGAGTATGACGCTCAGGATGACTACCCGGCGTTTTGCATTGCTGCGGCCGAGGGCGTGCGCGACGACGCAGGCTCGCTTGGCATCGTCATCGGAGGCTCGGGTAACGGCGAGCAGTTGGCCGCGAACCGCGTCACCGGGATTCGCGCCGCCCTGATCTGGTCAGAGGAGACGGCGCGGCTGGCCCGCCAGCACAACGACGCGCAGGTGGGATCGCTGGGGGGCAGGATGCACTCGCTCGAGGAGGCGACAGCGATTGCGGACGCGTTCGTGAATGAGCCCTTCAGCGGCGACGCGCGCCACCAGCGCCGCATTGACGCGATGAGCGCCTACGAAGACGCTCGCTGACGCTTGACCCTCCACGCCAAATGGCTCCATTTGGCTGTTATAGCAACGCGTAACAGCGAAATGGAGCCATTTGGCGGAGAAGGGGTGGGGGTTAGAAGTCCCAGTTCGTCAGGGGCGCCACCGGCGACAGCATGGCGACCGCGAGTTCGCGCGCCTGGCCGGGCGTGTGCTCCGTGATCTGGCCTGCCGCAGATAGCGACTCGACCGAGGTTCCACCCAGGTAGATCGTGGACAAGTGGCGTGCGTTCATCGACAGGTCGGCCTGCGCAGTGGCGTCATCACTGATCTTGCTGACCTGCGCGTCCGCGCCGTCCACGACGATGCGCCACACGCCCTGGTTCGCCGACACGTGCTTGTCGGTCAGCGAGAACGTGACGTCGCAGTCGTGGTAATACTCGCGCGACTCGAGCGCCGTCTTGACGTCGAGGATGCGCACCCACAGGTTGTCGATCACCTTGGAGCGGGCGCCGCGTGCGTCCTTCAACTGGTGCAGCAGCGGGTCGTCCGTGGCGAGGTTCTCGGTGTGGGTGGTGCCCACGAGGTCGAAGTCCAGCAGCGTCTGCCACAACTTCTGTGACGCCGCAGCGGTCAGCGCGCCGTGCTCACGCACCTGGCACACACCGTCGTGGATGCCGATCTCGGAGTCTGCCTTGCGGCGGAAGAACGCGTAGGCGACGGGCTCGCCGCGGTCCTCGACAATCGCGATGCGCCACTTCTCGTAGCCGTGACGGTTGCCCACGGGGTCGGTGAATCGCGCGTTGCGACCGGAACCGACCGGGTTGATGATCGTGGCCGGACGAGTGAGTTTTGCCTGCAAGTCGGCCACGAGCTGGTCGTGCTTGTCGAAGTCTGCGCGCTCCAGGCGGATCGTGAGGTCGTCGACACCGTCGACAGGCCACATGCCGGATCCGCGGGGGATGGATGCCTTGACCGTCTGGGACGCCATGCCGTAGCCAAAGCGCGAGTAGATCTCGGCCTCCATGGCGTACAGCGCGCTGACTGCCTCTCCACGCTCGATGCACCGGTCAAAGTGGTCGCGCATCATCGCAGTCATGAGGCCACGACGACGGTGAGCAGGGTGCACTCCTAGCCACGACAGGCCTGCGGTCTTGACCCGGCCTCCGCCATTCGTGATCATCTCGGTGCCGAAGGACGCGTGGACCGCCGCAAGCTCGCCGACTTCCCCGCGAACTTCGTCGTTCACCTCGAGGGCGCGGGCACGCTCGGTGGGCAGGGCGTCGACGTAGTCCTGCCGGTCTTCCTTGAGCCATTCGCCGACGAAGGCCCACTGCACCACCTGGAAAAACTCGTCGAGGCGGTCCTCGGGGACGGAGATGGACTGGTAACCCTGTGCCTTCTTCATGTGCCCAGTCTTTCAGGTATTGGTTCGGTCAAGAAATCGTGTGGTGTTTTCCCGGCGCATCCTGGGCCTAGAACCAGAGGTTGCTGGCTGGCGTGACGTCTGAGGCGAACGCCCGCGACAACTCGCGGGCGGCCCCATCCTTGTGCTCGGTCACGAGCGCGGCGGCGTGAAGTTGAGCCACCGTGGTTCCGCCCAGGTACGCCGCACCCAGCTCTTGCGCTCCGAGCGTGACGTCAGCCGGGGCATCGGCCCGTTCAACGCTCGCGCGTCCCTCGCTCACGCGGATGCGCCAGGTGCCGGCATTGTTAGGCAGTTGTTCGTCGGTGATCGCGACGGTGACGTCGCAGTCCGCGCTGTAGGCGCGGGCCTCAAGCGCGGCGGGGACGTCGAGGACGCGCAGCCACAACTTGTCTTTGATCGCGAGCTTGGCGCCGCGCACGTCCTTGAGGCGCAAAATCAGCGGGTCGTCGGGCGCGAAGCCGCCTACGCCCGTGGAGGTCATGAGGTCAAAGTCGCACAGCACAGTGAACAGTCGTTGCGTGGCGGCTGCGGTGAGCGCTCCCCATACCCGCACCCGCGTGCGCCCCGAGGCTCCGGTGGCGCCCCAATCCTGCTTGCGCTGAAACAGTGCCCACGCTACGGGGGTGTCGCCGTCGCGGATCACGACAATGCGTAGTTGCTCGGCACCCTCGCGATCCACCTCGAGGTCAGTGAAGAGGTCTTCGAGGGTGTGTGACGCAAAGCGCGTGAGCATCCCAGGCCTCGTCATCTGAGACTGCACCTGGGAAATGATGGGGCCGTGCTCGCTCACGGAGGCGGTGTCGATCTCTACTGTGAGGCTGTCCGCCTCGGGTAGCTCTCGCAGGCCCACCCCGCGCCCTAAGTCCATCTGGACATCGACGGTGGCGAGCCCGTAGCCAAATCGCTGGTAAATCTCCGTCTCGGCAGCGATGAGGACGGAGATATGTTCGCCGCGTGCGAGCGAGCGCTCAAAGTGATCGGCGATCATGTCGCGCAAGAGCCCGCGCCGCCGGTGACCGGGGTGCACCCCTACCCACGTCAGCCCAGAGGTGGGGACTTCAGCGCCACCAGGCACGCGCATCGAGAACTCAAAACTCGCGTGCGTGGCAGCGAGCGTGCCGACCTTGCCGCGGGAGGCATCGGCCACCTCGAGAGCGCGGGCGCGCTCCCACGGCACCACGGTGTCGAGAAAGCCCTCGTCCTTGGCGGGCACCGTGAACGCGAACGCGAAGGCATCGATGTGAAGCATTTCCCGAGAGCGACTTTGGTCGAGCGAGACACGGCGGTAGCCGTCAGGAGTCGTCATGCGCACCATTGTGGCACCGGGCCATTGCGCCGGCCGGGCGAGTTACGCGTGGTGCGCTTCGATCTGATCACGCAGGCGCGCGTACTCGACCTTGATGCAGTGGTTCTGCACCACGGTAAGGCCTCCCGACCGTGCGGTGGAGGCGGCCTCCTCATTGACCACGCCCAACTGCATCCACAGCATGCGCGCGCCTACGGCGACGGCCTCATCGGCCACCGGCGGCACATGCTCGCTGCGGCGGAACACGTCGACAATGTCCGGTGTCACCGGCAGGTCGGCGAGTGAGGCGTAGAAGGCGTGGCCGCGAATCTCCTCGCCCACAGCCATGGGGTTGACGAGGAATACCTCGTAGGGCGTGTTCTCCATGAGCCACACCGCGATCGCGTAGGACGTGCGGTGATCGTTGGGGGAGGCGCCGACGACTGCGACCGTTTTCGCCTGGCTCAGCGCTTGCGCCAGGACAGCGTCCTCGGGCGCGTGATCGCTCGACGGGGCAGGGCAGGAGGGGCCGTCGACGGGCACTGACGGGATGGGCTGCGAAGTGTCCATATCTCTAGAACCGTACCCGCGCTGAGGCCATTCCCGCGGGCCGGACAGGGGCGGGAATGATCACTGTGACCCAGCCGTTACCTCCATGTATCCCGTACGACGATTGGAAGGAGCAGTTTCATGGCTGACGCCACGACCCCCGCGATTGGGATCGACGAAGCACACCTCAAGGAGATCAACGCCGGCTTGGCGCAGACCCTTGCGAACACCTTCACGCTGTACCTCAAGACGCAGGGCTACCACTGGAACGTCACGGGCCCGCACTTCCGCTCGCTCCACTTGATGCTGGAAGAGCAGTACAACGCGCTGTTCCTTGCTGCCGACGAACTTGCCGAGCGAATTCGGGCGCTCGGGGATGTCTCGCCCGGCTCCATGGCGGAGATGCTTGAGCTCACGAGCCTCAAGGACCATGAGCCCACGGATGACGCGATGACGATGGTGACGAACCTGCAGCGCGATCACGAGAAGGCGGCGGAGCTGATTCGCCCGCTATCCGAGGCCGCCGATGAAGCTGGCGACGGCGCAACCGCGGACCTCTACAACGCTCGCCTGGCGTTCCACGAGGAGACCGCCTGGATGCTGCGCGCGTTCGCTTCTTAAGGACCGATGCCCGGGCTAAGGCCCGTACGCCTGGCACGACAAAGGGCCCCCGCCGTGAGGCGGGGGCCCTTCGTCGTTGGCGCGGCTGAGGGGCGCGCCACGTGTGTCGAGCGTGTGCTCTGTTTGACACTGTAGCGCGATGTTCTCGAAAGCGGGAGTGAAAGTGAACTACTGCACTACACGCGCCGGGGAAAGCGATTGCGGCTGGCGGGTGCCAGGCACGTTAGATGTAGTACATCGCGGGCTCGCGTTGTTCCACGTCGATGGGCGGCGCATCCGGGTCTGGATGATGCTGCGAGTCACCCGAGTCCACGGCCGATGCCGCAGTTGAGGCTTCCCGCTCCGACGGGTGATTGCGAATCTTGGCGGGGATGCCTACGGCGGTGGCGCCCTCGGGGACATCGCGCACCAGTACGGCGTTGGCGCCAATGCGCGCATCACAGCCCACGTGCACGGGTCCCAGGACCTTGGCGCCTGCGCCCACGACCACGCGGTCGCCCAGGGTGGGGTGGCGTTTTCCAGGGCTCATTGTCGTGCCGCCCAGAGTGACGCCGTGAAAGAGCAGGACGTCGTTGCCGACCACGGCCGTCTCCCCAATGACGACGCCCATGCCGTGATCAATGAAGACGCGGCGACCCAGCGTCGCACCGGGGTGGATCTCGATCCCGGTGCGACGCCGCGCATGCTGCGACCACAGTCGCCCGTAGCTTTTGAGACCGTGGTTCCACAGCCAGTGCGCCACCCGGTGGTGCCACACGGCGTGGACGCCCTGGTAGGACAGCGCAATCACCAGGTTTGAACGTGCCGCGGGGTCGCGGCGCCTGGCGGTGCGGATGTCCTCGAGGGCCAGTCCCAGAGGGCCAATGCGGTCAGACATGCGTGAAGGGTGCTCCTTAGTCCATCAGGTCGGCGTACAGCACCGACGACAGGTAGCGCTCACCGAAGGACGGGATGATCGTCACGATGGTCTTGCCGGCGTTTTCAGGGCGCTTGGCGATCTCGATCGCGGCGTGCAGGGCAGCGCCGGAGGAGATGCCCACCAGCAGGCCGTCCTTGCGGGCAGCGGCGCGCGCGGTCGCGATGGCGGTCTCGGAGTCCACGTCGAAGACCTCGTCGTAGATCTCGGTGTTCAGGACCTCGGGCACAAAGTTCGCGCCGATTCCCTGGATCTTGTGGGGGCCAGCCTGGCCGCCGTTGAGAATTGCGGATTCCTTGGGCTCCACGGCAACGATCTGCACGGAAGGCTTCTTCGCCTTGAGTACCTCGCCCACGCCGGTGATGGTGCCGCCGGTACCGATTCCGGCGACGACAATGTCGACCTCGCCGTCGGTGTCGTTCCAGATCTCCTCCGCAGTGGTGCGGCGGTGGATCTCGGGGTTGGCCTCGTTCGCGAACTGGCGGGCGAGGATGGAGCCGGGACGCTCCTCGGCGATCTTGTTGGCAGCCTCGACTGCGCCCTTCATGCCCTCGGGTCCGGGGGTCAGGACCAGTTCGGCACCGAAGGCGCGCAGCAGTGCGCGACGCTCCTTGGACATGGTCTCCGGCATGGCGAGCACCACGTTGTAGCCGCGGGCTGCACCCACCATGGCCAGGGCGATTCCGGTGTTGCCGGAGGTGGCCTCGACGATGGTGCCGCCGGGCTTGAGGGAGCCTTCCTTTTCTGCGGCGTCGACGATCGCGACACCCAGGCGGTCCTTCACGGAGTTGGCGGGGTTGTAGAACTCGAGCTTGCCCAGCACGGTGGCGCCGGCGCCGTCGGCGAGCGCATTGATCTTCACGAGCGGGGTGTTACCGATGAGGGCAGTGGCGTCCTCATAGATCTTGGCCATGGGTTCTCTTCCTTCGGTTGTGGAGCGCCCGGTATGGACGCGACTGATGGGGGTAACGCGAGGTGAATCGGGGTGATTCCTGGGGACGAGCGCTGGCGGCTTGCGCGTATCCGCGGACGTAGCCGCGGGCTGGTGCCAGCGCTCTACAGACAGCAGCCCTCGCCGCACATGCACGAACACATGCAGGAGGGGCTTGAACACATCAGGGAGGCGCGGGCAAACGTCGCGTCAGTGCGCGTGCCGTTGCTCATGTCGCGGTCCCTCCGAGTGCGAATAGCGTCAGGCTAGCGCCGATGCCCCCGGTGAGCAACAACCAATGGGCTCGTCCGCTAGGGTGGCCAGAGCATCGTCCCTGGCACATGGAGGAAACATGCCCGCGTTGACCATCGAATGCGACTTCACCATGCCGCTGGATGCGGCGGTCGAGGACGTGTGGGCGTTCATCGACAGCCCCGAGGCCCAGGTGCGGCACCACCCGCAGATTGACCGCATCGATGTGGTGACCGGCGCCTGGGGTGAGCCCGGTTCGGAGTTCGTCACGTCGGGCCGCGGCAAGGACGGGGAGCCCTTCACGGTGCAGCAACGTCTCGTGGCCGTCGACCGCCCCCACTCCTATGTCACTGAACTCAAGGCGCCGGACCTCACCACGACGTCCACGATCCGCTTCGATGTGGTGGACGGCCGGGTCGCGTCGTTTAGCCAGGGCATCACGGCCGTGACCCGCAACCTTTCGCTCGCCGAATACGGGCTCGTGAAGTTGCAGTCGGGCGCCGTGAAGCGCGAGGCCGGAGACGACTTTTTGGTCTCGCTGTCCGTCCTGCAACGGTTCCTCATCGAGGAGTGCGGAGACGGGGCGGACGCCGCCCGGGCCGGGTAGGGCTGAACGCGCGCGCACGCGCCCGCTGGGCTACGGTGATAGCAGGGATGTTGTCCCCGGCAGTCACGGAGGGAGCGTCATGAAGGTCAGGTCAGTCGAGGCGTCGCGCGTTGTTGCCGCGCCCGTCGAGACGGTGTTCGCGGTCCTCACGGACCTCGACTCCGCCGTCGAGGTCATCTCTGCGATCCGCAAGGTTGAGCGCCTCGAGGGCGACGGCTACGAGGTCGGCACGCGGTGGCGTGAGACGCGCAAAATGTTCGGCGCGGAGGCGTCCGAGGTCATGGAAGTCACGGGTGTGAATGCACCAGAGTCCACCACGGTGGGGTCCCTGTCGCATGGGGTCTATTACACGACGGAGTTCAGGGTGGAGCCCGAGGCAGACGGTGCCGTCCTCACCTGCGCCTTCACGGGTGCCCCGCGCGACCAGTCGCTCATGCAGCGGTGGGGGTGGACGCTCTTTGGGGCCGGGGGCATGAAGGCCTCCCGCAAGGCGCTGGAGGCGGACCTGGCGGACATCGCCAAGGAAGCAGAACGCCGCGCCGCCGCAGACCCCCTCTAGCCCTGGCCGAACATACTCGGCGGACTTTCGACCGCCGGCCGCCCCTAGCCGACGGTTCTCGGTGGAGTCGGCCGTGAAAGGAGCACCTCATGGAATGGCTGAGCTTCGCTGACGTCCCCTGGTTGGGAGTCGTGCTTGCCTTTATCGCCACCTTCATCATCGGCTCCGTGTGGTACTCGCCGCCGGTGTTCTTCCGCCACTGGCAGCGCGCCGTCGGATTCACCGATGACGACATGAAGGATGCCAACATGCCGCTGGCGTTTGGCCAGATGGTGGTGGGCAACCTCGCTGGCGTGATCATGCTCGCAGTTCTTCTTGTGGCTCTTGGCGTCGACTCGTGGTGGGCGGCGGCGCTCACTGGCGCCGTGCTGGGGTTCGCGTTCCGATGGGGAGCGCACCTCATCCACGACGGCTTCGCGATGCGCGGCCAGGCGGCAACCTGGATCGACGGCGTGCACGACACCGTGGCGCTCGCGGTCGCTGGCGCGATCATTGGCCTGTTCCTGGGCTAGGAAAGCGTCGAGGCCCCCGCCGGGTGGCGAGGGCCTCGAAGTGGAGCGGGTGACGGGAATCGAACCCGCGTAATCAGTTTGGAAGACTGAGGCTCTACCATTGAGCTACACCCGCACTGGCGACGTGACAGACCTGCTGTCTGCCGCATCGGCTCCACTAGAGTAGCCGAGCCGCGGCCAGGATAAAAACGCCGCGCGTCACACGAGCGCAATGATGAGCGTGATCACCGCCAGCGCAGGGAGGGTTCCCTGTTTGATGGCGGCGCTCGTGTAGGCCCTCCCAGTCGTGACGAGCACCAGCGCGGCCGCCGCCATGGAGCCCGCTCCAGCACACACGAGCGCCGCGCCCACCGCGGTGGTACCGGTCGACAGGAAGATCACGCCCACGAGCGCAATCACCGCGAGGAAAGCGTTGTAGAAGCCCTGGTTGTAGGCCATGGAGCGCGTCACGCGCGCCTCATCCTCACTGGCAACGCCAAAGACCTTCCGCGTGCTGGGCCGCATCCACGCGAACGATTCCAGCCAGAAGATGTACAGGTGCAGCAACGCCGCACCTGTAGCGAAGATCTGAGCGGCGATCAGCATGCGGCCTCCACTGGGTGTCTGACCGTGAGTCTACGTGTGGGAGAGGGGCTCATGGAGGGCCGATGCTCGGGTTGCGGTCGTGCGAGCACCTGAAGTCGTACTACAGTTAGGTCGCCCGCGATGCGGGCGGCCCGGGGTGTAGCGCAGCTTGGTAGCGCATCTGTTTTGGGAACAGAGGGTCGCAGGTTCAAATCCTGTCACCCCGACTCTTGTGATGTGTCGGGACATCGTTTACAGATGTCCCGGGGCATCGTTGACAGAGGCTCCCCCTCGGGAGGGGCCCGGGAGTGAGTGCCGGCGCAGTCCGAGCGACGCAGAGCAACCGTCACGACTGTCGCCGTACCATACTCAGGTGAATGCATCCAAGCCAGCCGAGCGGGCCGCCTCTTGGCGACTCGTAGACCGAATGGCCGCGTACGCTAATGAGTTCACTGGGGTGATTGACAGCGCGTTCGGCACTGACTACATCAGCGACGAGCAGCTTCTTGTGATTGCGACGTTGGCGACGCAGCCCCGCGCAACTGTCGTGGCACTGTCTGAACTCTCGGGCCTCGAGCGAGGCCAAGTGTTGAGGTTTCTGCGCGACCTCACCGCGCGTGGGCTCGTAGCTGCGCAGCGCTCCACGGTCGACCGCAGGAAACGCGAGTACTTGCTCACTGATGCCGGTCGCGAGGCTGCCGACCGGGCGGCGAATGGGCTTGAGCGGTTCTTTGCGACGTCTGCAAGCCTTGCCGAGGAAATCGTCCGTCTGACGGCGGTCGGAGCCGCGCCGGGTCGGAGTAGTGGGGCGGCAGCATCCTTAGTGCCGCTTGCCTGGGAACTTGCCGCCGAAGTCGCCCGCACCGGACAACAGCTGTCGGAGGCGATCGCCTCGCGACTGGGCAATGCGCGTGCGGAGAGAATTGGGGGCCGACGCATCATTGCGTTGCTCGTCATCACCTCCCACGACGCCTGCCGGCCGTCAACCCTCGTATCAGACCTCGGCATCTCGCCCGCTGGCGCGACCTACATGATCGACACGCTCGAAAGCCAGGGGCTTGCGCAGAGGGTGAGGGGAATCGACGCTGACCGGCGTGCCATCCATATCGTCGCCACGGCCGAAGGCATCGCTGCTGCGACCGCAGTCCGCGATGCGTTGGAAGACATCACCCCCGCCCTGCACCGCCAGTTCACGAGACTCCTCACAGCTACCGTGGCCGCGAGTGCCTGACTCGCGCCTAGCCATCTGGCGTCGTAACGGGGTGATGAGACGGCATCGCCGTGCGACGCATCCCGCAAGCCTCCGTGACAAATAGGTTCTCAGTCAGTACATTCTCAAGGGCAAACCTAATTACGCGGCTCTGTCGCACCGAGGAGGAACTGTGATGGCGACCGACAAGACAAGCACAAGTAGGGTTCGAGTCAGCCCGAACCTGTGGATGGGTCTGGCGGTGTTCCTCGGCTATGTCGCGGTGATGTTCGTCATGTGGACCGTCATGGATACCGACTACGAAGCAGTGCAGGATACGCAGCAGAATGCTCTCGAAGGGATCGTCATCCCCGTTGCTGTTGGAGCCGCATTCCTTGTGGTCGCGACGTCTCTGCTCGGTTGGTGGGCGCCGGCATTGCGTGAGAAGACCCGCAACCTTCCCAAGTGGTTGCTGATCGTGCCGATCCTGTTCACCGTGGGCGGGGCCATGAGCCTCGGTGGCGCGGACTTTGGTGCACTCGAGTTGACGCACATTCTCACGATCGGCGCCGGAGTTCTCCTTGTGGGTTTTTCTGAGGAGCTTGTCTCCCGCGGAATCCTGCTCACAGGTGCGCGTGGCACGGTCGGGGAAATTGCCTCCTGGTTCATCACGTGCCTCATGTTCGGCCTTTTGCACGTCATCAACATCGCGTTCGGCGCGCCGGTGAGCTCGACTGGTTTCCAGATCCTCGCGGCGTTCCTGGCAGGGTCGACGTTCTATATTTCGCGGCGCGTGACCGGCACGCTCGTGGTGCCGATGCTGATGCACGCGCTTTGGGACTGGGGCAGCCTCGTCAACAAAGCCACTGGAGAGGCCCCTACGGTGATGACCGTTGCTGGACTGGGTGCCACTATCGGTCAACTCGCGATGTACCTTTCCTTGATCTTGGTGCTGTTCGTGGCATTCCGCTACGACCTCGACGGGAACCGCAAATCGAAGAAGAAAGCCGAAACCGTCACTGACTGACTTTCCGCGCACGTCGGCTCGTCCGTCGTCCGGGGTGGGCCTTCGGCGTGGATGTCTTTCACGACCTGTGGCCTGCACCGGTCCGGAGTGCACCCATGGGGGTCGCGTCCAGTGGGTCCGGGCCAGTCGTGGGGACCGTGGGTCAAGTGCCCGCTGTCGCTCACGACTCGCACGAACGCACGTGGCTCCGGGGCCTTCTTCATGGTGGCCCCGGAGCCGCCGTGAGGTCACCTGTGCGTCGACACGGTGACGGTGAACTTGGCGTTCCGGGCGACCTGGCGAGTGGGGCCGATGGTCCGCTCCAGCAGTGGCCGGTACTTGAGTCCGGAGTTCCACACGCACCACAACTCACCGCCTGGGCGCAGGGCCCGTGCCGCATCGGCGAACATGCGTGGCGCAATGCTGTCCGTCACGGCAGCGGCCGAGTGAAACGGCGGGTTCAAGGTGATGAACGACGCGCTTGCGGCGGGCCGGGTGCCAAGCATGTCGTCGCGCACGACCGTCACGCGGTCCTCGACACCGTTCGCCTGCATCGTTGCCAGCGCAGACGCCACAGCAACTGCGGACTGATCGCACGCGTGGACGTACGCGCCGGGGTAGTGAGTCGCCATCCATGCGCCAATAAACCCCGTGCCGCACGCTAGATCAACGTAAGGGTCGCTCGGCGTCCCGCCCGCGGGAGCGGCGGGGAGATTCTCCAGCAGCAGCCGCGTGCCGATGTCGAGGCTGGCGCCCGCGAAGACCCCGCCGTACGCGCGCACGTGGAGGCCGTCCACCTTTGCGGCCGAAGGCACGGGGTCGCGACCCTCGCGCGGCCCGCGGGCAATCAGCACCCGCGACTTCTGCCGGGCGTGACTGACGTCAAGCTGCTCGAAGTGTGCGGACAGCACCGGGTTCATCGATACGGACATGTGCTTGAGGCGGCCGCCCGCGACGACGACCACGCTGGGATCCGCATGTGCGGCGATCAGCCCGGCAATGTCGCGCAGCGCGTCGAGGGATCGGGGAAGTCGGAGCAGGACCACCCGCGCGTCCCTCACGAGCTCTGCGTTAAGGGGGAGCGGGCGGAAGTGTCCGGTGAGGTCCACCCGTGCCGCGTTGGCCTCAAGCGCACGCTCGCCCGTGAGGGCATCGAGATGCGCGCGGATCTCACTCGCGCCGTCAGCTGCCGCGCCGAGTGTCAGCGCGCCATAGGAGTCGTTGATGACCACCACCTTCCCTGGCTGGGCGGAGGTGCGCAACGATGCGGATTCGTCCAGGATCAGCCGATCCGCCGCGTCGACGGCGACCAGGCCAGGGGCCTCGACATCGGGCCAGCGCCGCAGCGAGTCGAGCACCGCGCTCACCGCATCACGCTTCCGACTGCACCCGGCGACGCCACGGCGCCGCGCGGCAGGGCGCCAGGGCGAGGCAGGACGATGCGCGGGTGGGGTGTGGTCACGGTGAAAGCCTAGTAGCGGACAGGCGGCGGGCGCCCCGAGGGCGGTCCGGGGTAAACCTGGGAGGATGGGCAGATGCCTGAGCACAGTGACTATCAGGGCCTCATCCGTCTCCCCGCGCCTGGTGCGCGAGTGGTCGTGCGCTACCTGATCCCCACCGGAGAGGCGACGGACGCCCTGGGCGAACTCCTGAGCGCTGACGACCACACGCTCGTCGTGGATGGGGTGCGAGGCGTTGTCCGCATCCCCGTCGACAGCATCGTCGCCGCCAAGCCCGTGCCTCCTCGCCCTGAGCGCCGGCCACGCCCCACCGACTGACACGGTCCGCGACACCGCCTTCGGAAGATGCGTGCCCACGTGGTCGTTCCCATGGCATGACTGACAGGACCCTGCCCGCCGTCTATCGCGCGCCCCAGCGCTCACGGGACGTGCATGTTCCTGCCTTCGCGGGCGTGCATCGCGCCCTGGACCAGGGACTGTGCGGCATGGGCGGTGCGCTCGCGACGCCGCCAGAGTCCGCCGATGGAGCCGTTGCCCGGCTCGACACGGAGTACGGCGAGCGGGTGGCGCGGCGTGTCCTGCGCTTCGCGGGGGCTTCGGATGGGTCCTGGGTCTGGACCCGCGACGAGGACGAGGCCTACTGGGTGGGACGCCTCGCCGGACCGTGGCGCTACGACGGGAGTCCCGCTGCGCTCGCGGCCGACCTGGTCCACGTCCGCGCGTGCACATGGGGGTCGCGCCCCCTGGGAGGCCGCGACGTGCCCGCTGCGGTGCTCGCGACGTTCGCGCGAGGCGGTCTCAATTGGCAGCGCATCAGGGCAAGCGACGTGAGCGAGGCCACCGCTCGCGCGTGGCCCCTTGTGAGCTGACTGCAACTGCCGGCGGCGGCCGCCGCCCTTGGCGCCGCGTTAGGATTTCCCGGTGGATGCATCGTTGCGCTGGAGCGCGCTGACCGTAGGCGACGTCGAGGTGTGGGAGCGGCTCACCACCCACCTCGCGACCGTGGACCGCAACGACGAGTTTTACTCGGCGGCGGACCTCAAGGAGGAGCTCGAGGCCCACGACGTTGACCCCACTCGCGACACCTTCGCGGTGTGGGCGGGAAGTGCTCTCGTCGCCTACGGGCAGGTCTGGATCTCCGAATCACTGGATGAACGCGGGCGCGCCCGGTGCGTGCTGGGCGGCGGCGTGCATGCCGACTGGCGCGGGCAGGGAATCGGACGCGAACTGATGGATCGCATGGAGGCCCGCGGCACAGCAGCGGCCAGCGAACGTCACCCGGACGCGCCGGCATTCTTCCGCTCCGACCCCGGACGCGTGGGTTCCACCGCTGAGTCGATGCTGCGCGCCCGCGGGTACGAGACGGTGCGGTACTTCAACGCGCTGGCCCGCCCTTTGACGAGGGACGATGCTTCACTCACCGTGGACGTGCCCGCTGGAGTGACGCTGCGGCGCCCCACGGCAGACGACGTGGCTGCCGTCCATACTGCTCACTGCTCGGCTTTCGCCGACCATTGGGGCAGTCTGCCCCCAAGCGCGCAGACGTGGCTCGAGCGATGGACAGCTGCGAGTTCCAGGCCGGACGTCTCGACGATCGCAGTCGGGCCCCACGGCGAGGTCCTCTCCTATGCGCTGAGCGCTGAGTGGGTGCCGCGCGAGCTGTACGTGAACTTGGTGGGGACGGTCCCCGGCTCGCGCGGGCAAGGACTGGGAGCCGCAGTACTGGCAGCGACCATTCAGGCGGGTGCCGAGTCGGGCGGGTACGAGGTCATTGAACTCGACGTGGACTCGGAGTCGCTCACAGGTGCGACCCGCCTCTACGACCGTCTTGGATTCACACTCAAGTACACGACCTCAACGATGTACAAGGACGCGCCCGCCTAGGAGCGAGCGGCAGACCGTTCGAACTGGCGCTCCGGGTGTGGCAGGCGCGTCCCAGAGTCGAGGTCGTGGTGGAGGTAGAACGCGCGGTCTCCCGTGCTGGGGTCGCGGTGCACAAACCCGTGCCGCTGGTAGAAGCGCAGTGCGCCCGCGTCGGGCTCGTCGACAAAGACCTCCGCAGCGAGGATGCCGCGCTCGCGGGCACGCTCTCCTAGTGCTTCCATCAGGGTGCTCCCCACTCCCATGCCGCGCCACTGAGGCGCCACGTAGAGGTCTTCGAGGGCTGCCACTGCGCTGTCGTTGTACGCGGTGGCGCGCAGCGCCACGGTGGCGAACGCGATGGCGGGATCGCCAGCGAGCACGGCGAAGAAATCGCGCCGGGCGAGGAGTCGGCTGAGCCGGCCCTCGACTTCCCGGATGTCATCCACCTGGGCGTCGAACTCGTGGTTGAATTCGACCAGTAGCCGCGCCAGGGTCGGAGCGTCTTCGGGGGTGGCGGTGCGGACCTCGGGGGAGAGGACACTCACGCCATTGTGTGTATCAGCCATACGTTCGACCCTACGGCGCATGCACGCCAAGCGCGAGGGGATCGCACTACCAGATCGCTCTACCGGATCGCACGCACCGCCGCGGCCTCGATCTCAAGACCAGCCTCGTACGTGCCCAGCCAACGCTCGTACCCCTCGACGTCCGCAGCGTCCGGGGTGGCCACCACGACATCGGCCCCAGCAAAGACCGTGTCCGCCAGGTACGTCTCCAACGGCGCACCGTCTCCTGAGCGCAGGTGGGCGGCCAAGACCGCGATACCCCAAGCGCCGCCCTCGCTGGCCGTGTCGCCGACCGTCACGGGCGCGTTGATTGCCGCAGCAAGCAAGCGCTGCGCCACGCCCGCGGTACGGAACATCCCGCCGTGTGCGAACATCGCATCGAGCGTGACGCCTTCACGGCGGAGGACCTTCATGCCAAGGGAGAGGGTGCCAAACGCTGCGTACACCTGCGTGCGCATAAAGTTCGCGAGCGTGAGGCGGCTTCCCGGCGTCCGGACCACCAGGGGGCGCCCCTCCTCGAGCCCCGTGATGGGCTCGCCCGACAAGTAGTTGTACGCGAGCAAGCCCCCGCCATCTGGCTCGCCCGCGAGTGCGGCGTCGTAGAGCGCGCCAAACACGGCATCGGGGTCGGATGAGCCGCCCACAGCCGCCGCGAACTCGGTGAACACAGACGCCCAACTACCGAGCTCCGACGCCCCGTTGTTGCAGTGGACCATCGCGACCAGGTCGCCTGCGGGAGTGGTCACGATATCGAGTTCCTCGTGCACCGCGTCGAGGGGCTTGTCCAGCACCACCATCGCGAAGATCGACGTCCCCGCGGAGATGTTGCCGGTGCGCGGCGCGACCGCGTTGGTCGCGACCATGCCGGTGCCAGCGTCGCCTTCTGGCGGGCACAGGGGAGCGCCGGGCTGGAGTGTGCCCGAGGGGTCCAGGAGTGCGGCACCGTCGGCCGTGAGCTCCCCGGCCTGCTGGCCAGCCAGGAGCACGCTCGGCAGCAGGGCCGCGACGTCGAGGCTAGTGCGGCGCGCGTCGATCAGAGATTGGAAGCGCCGGAGCATGTCCGCGTCGTAGTCGCGCGTAGCCGGATCGATCGGAAACATGCCGGAGGCGTCGCCGACGCCCAGCACCTTGCGCCCGGTGAGCTTCCAATGCACGTAGCCCGCCAGGGTCGTGACGAAAGCTACGTCAGCGAGGTGGGGCTCGTCGTCGATGACCGCTTGGTACAGGTGCGAGGCGGACCAGCGCAGCGGGAAGTTGAAACCCAGTTCTGAGGTCAGGTGCACGGCCGCGGGGCCAGTGTTCGTGTTGCGCCAGGTTCGGAAGGGGACCAAGAGTGTGCCGGAGGCGTCGAATGCCAAGTAGCCGTGCATCATCGCGGACACCCCCAGCGAGCCCACCGAGGCCAGCGTGACGCCGTGCGCGTCCTCGACTGCTGCCCGCAATGCGGCGATCGCGCCTTGCAGTCCCTCCCAGATCGCGTCCTCGGAGTACGTCCACAGGCGGTCAACGAACTGGTTCTCCCAGGCGTGTGAGCCGGTGGCCAGCACCTCGTGGTCGGGGCCAATGAGACAGGCCTTGATGTTCGTTGACCCCAGCTCGATTCCAAGGGAGGTGCGGCCTTCGCTAATTAAGGTGGCTGCAGGCGTCTTCGCGTCCGTCACCGGTGCTCCACTTCTCTTCTTGGCGCCGCCCGCGTCGCTGCGGGGGCGCCGTCTATCGTCCCTAGCGTTAACGTTAACAGGAAGTCGGTCCTGCCTGCGGCCCAATCGCCCCCGGCGGCGGCCGAGCGCCAAGCGTCACCCAGCCGCGCCATCGTCCCTCGACGACAGCCTCCCCCCGCCCAAGCATCGGCCCCTCCCGCCGGCCGCAGCCACCCGAGCCTTGGCCCAGAGCGAACGCGATTGGGCGTGAGGGGCCGCTCCGACTAGACTCGTGGGGTTGCCTTAACTAGCGGCGTGCCCGCATGCGGGCATGACCCAATCCCAATATTCAGGAGCACATCAGTGACCAGCGCCCTCGAGAAGATCGACGCCACGACCGTCAAGCTCACGGTCACCCTCACCGAGGAAGACCTCAAGCCCTCGATGGACCACGCCTACAAGCACATCGGCGAGCAGGTCCAGATCCCCGGTTTCCGCAAGGGCAAGGTGCCCCCGCGCATCCTCGAGCAGCGCGTCGGTAAGGGCGCCGTCATCGAGCACGCCGTCAACGACGGTCTGCCCGGCTGGTACTCCGAGGCTGTGAACGAGCAGGGCATCCGCCCGTTCGGCCAGCCCGAGGTCGAGGTCGTCAAGATCCCCGGCTCCGAAGAGGGCTTCGAGGGTCTCGAGTTCACCGCTCAGGTGGAGATCCGCCCCGAGGTGACGCTGCCCGCCGCCTCCGACATCACCGTCGAGGTCGAGCCCGTCGAGGTTTCTGACGAGGACGTCGAGGAGCGCCTGACCAACCTGCGTGAGCGTTTTGGCTCGCTCAAGACTGTCGACCGCCCCGTGGCCGACGGCGACTACACGACCATCGACCTCGCCGCGAAGCTGGACGGTGCGGACGTCGACAACGTGCAGGGCACGTCGTACCAGGTGGGATCGGGCAACATGCTCGAGGGCCTCGATGACGCGCTCATCGGCCTGTCCGCTGACGAGGAGACCACCTTCGAGGCACCTCTGGCCGCCGGCGACAACGCTGGCCAGACCGCTCAGATCACCGTGAAGGTCACCGCCGTCAAGGAGCGCGAGCTCCCCGAGGTGGACGACGACTTCGCACAGCTCGCCTCTGAGTTCGACACCGTCGACGAGCTGAAGGACGACCTGCGCGCCCAGGCCGCCCGCATCAAGGCGAACAACCAGGCCATCGAGGCCCGCGAAAAGCTGCTGGACGCCCTCAAGGAGGCGACCGACTTCGAGCTGCCCAAGAAGGTCATCGAGGGTGAGGTGCACTCGCACCTCGAGAACGAGAACCGCCTCGAGGATGACGAGCACCGCGCTGAGGTCACCGAGGAGGCTCAGAAGGCCCTGCGCGCGCAGATCCTGCTGGACCAGCTCGCCGATGACCTCGAGATCGAGGTCGAGCAGAACGAACTCCTCGAGTACCTGATCAACGCCTCGCGTCAGTACAACATGGACCCCCAGACCTTCATCCAGCAGGTGGAGCAGGGCGGCCAGATCCCCGCGATCGTCTCTGAGGTTGCACGCTCGAAGGCCACCGCCTTCGCCCTGCGCCGCGCGACCATCAAGGACACTGCCGGCAACGTCGTTGACCTGTCTGAGGTCATCGGCTCGCTGGAAGACGAGAAGAAGGCCGACGAGGAGTCCTCGGAGGACAAGGGCGAGTAAGCCCCCCTCGGCTACGCGAAGGGCCCCGTCACCACACTGGTGACGGGGCCCTTCGCATGCCGCGGGTCTACAGGCTGCCGCCGGAGTCAGCCCACGCAAACGCGCCAATGAACACAATGAAGAAGATTACGTAGAACGCGATCGCGGCGAGGACGAGGCCTACCTGGACGTAGCCGATGATGAGACCGGCGAGCCCCAACCCGCGCTGATCCGCCTCGCCGCGCTTCGCAGCCCCAAGCCCCAGGTGGCCAAAGACAATCCCCGCGATCGAGATGCCGCACAGCGCAGTGACGAAGGCCGTGATGTTCATCCAGGTCTTGTCCTGCGCGCGCGGCTGAGGCGCCGGGGGATAGCCGTAGGGGTATTGCTGGGGCTGGCCGTATGGTGCGGGTGGGTATGGCTGCTGGGGCTGTTGCGGTGGTGGTTGCGCCACGGGTATTCCTCAGGGCCGATGCCGGGGCTGGGTGCCATGGCGATGGCGCCACCCTAGCGGGAGCGGGCCGGGTCGAGCAGGACTCGGGCGCTCAGAGCTGTGTCGCGTCTCACCGGCTGTGGCCGCGGGCGAACTCCGACCCTTGCGCTGGGCCATAGAACTGCAACGTGTCACTCACCACAGCGAGGAAGGCGACGATGACGATGGGCCTGACGACCCGGTGTCTCGCAAGAGCACGCCGTTTCTTGTGTGACGGGGGTCGTTCTTGCGTTCTGGGTCGAGGGGCTCGAGACACCCGCGTGGCTATTCGACACTAAGTGAGGCCAATCGCGACGAACGCGATCACAATCGCTGCGACGGCGGAGCATGCCCATGCCAGCACCCATCCCAGTGTTTGTGTGCGGAGGGACCGCTGATGTGCGAGTTCGTCGAGAGCGGTTTGGCCACCTATCTTGAGTGCCTCGCGCATTTGGCGATTACGGCCCTGACGGGCGGGCAACGATGCGCGCCAAAGAGACACAATAGCGATGAGCCACAGGGCCGTGACCGCTACATAGGCCCACACTGGCGCCGAATCGGAGACCAGGTTGCCGAAGCCTGCGAAGCAGAACAGGGTCGTAAACACCACTGGGCCAATAAGTCTAAAACTTCAAAACAGCACGGGAAGGCGCCCTCTCGGGTGTGAATGACATCGTTCCTACTTCCGGCCTCGAAGATAGCAGGAGGCCTGTTCGACCGGTGTGCTTGCTGTCGATTGGGCATGCACGGTCTCCATGGAGCATGCGGGTGCAACCAATCTGTGTGGACGTCTTCCGTTATCCGGGGTAACCATTAGCAATGAGAGCTATTGCAAGTGCAGCCGCAGCCGCAACGCCGCACGTGAGCGCCCACAGGAACGCCCAAATCCGGCCGCGCTGCTGACCTCGAGCCGCGGCGACGAATGCGTCGTCGCCCCTGTCGCGCGCGTCCAAGAGGCTAGCGTCGTACCCGCGTCGTGTTGGGGCTGAAGCCTTCCACAGCGCCGCTCCAGATATGCACCAGAGCGCCCCCACTCCTACATACGTCCCAATGGTTGCTTCCCCGTTCGCCAGTCCAAGGAAGCTGAGCAATGCCAAGAAAACTAGGAAAAAGCCAACTCGAACTTCGAACATGCAGGTGCAACCAATCTGTGCAAACTCCGGCGATATGAGAATAAAGGTGGGGCAAGGGACTCTCGAACAACTATCCGAGGCTACCGGGAGGTATGGTGCCGGGTTTGCGGGCACGGTGGACGAGGCTCAGCGCTACCTCAATAGGTGGACCGTTGGAGAGCCACAAGAGGGATGGATCTTCTTTCAGTTCGCCGAGCAAGCGGAACAGATGCGCTCAGGAATCGATAGTGCGCTACGGCACGTGTACGACGCCCTTGATGGCTTTTCGATGGCGGTCGAGGCCACGGCACGCGACGCCGGAGTCAGACGAGCGGCTTTACGACGATGTTCTTTCCGGCAAGCGGTCGGCGCGTGAACAGCTGTCGTCGTCCCACTTCACCGTGCTCGCGATGACAAAGTTCAAGCAGTACGAGAAGGAGCGGGCCGAGCTCTCGGAAGAAGAGAGAAGCACTCTCGACGCGCGTGCCGCGGAAGCCGCAGAGACGCTGACCGATCCTGAGACCCCCGAGCGCAACTCCTAGTGCGGCGCGCGTCCCTCGCGCGTTGTTCCGGACGGTCGAGGCAAACGTCGGACACAGGTACTGACGGAGGCTCCGGCCATGGGCACCGCGGAGCGTTCTCCCAGTAGCGAAACAAGGGGGTAAACGGCAATAGAGCGTGGGTGCTGCGCGTTAGGGTCAAGCAAGACGTTCAAACAGGAGGACACACGTGAACGAGATCACGGCTCGAGGTGACGGCGCTGGAATGGCGCTGAACGACTCGATCTTCAACCGACTACTGCGTGAGCGGATCATTTGGCTCGGCGACGAGGTGCGCGACGACAACGCGAACGCTATCTGCGCCCAGATGATGCTGCTTGCCGCGGAAGACCCGGACAAGGACATTTATCTGTACATCAACTCGCCTGGTGGCTCCATCACGGCTGGCATGGCGATCTACGACACCATGCAGTACATCAAGCCAGACGTCGCCACTGTTGCGATGGGTATGGCCGCGTCGATGGGACAGTTCCTGCTGTCCTCGGGCGCCAAGGGCAAGCGTTTCGCGACGCCCCACGCCCGCGTGATGATGCACCAGCCCTCCGGCGGCATCTACGGCACCACGACGGATATCCGCATCAACGCCGAGCTCATCATGCACATGAAGAAGACGCTCGCCGCCCTGACCGCGGAGCAGACGGGCAAGACGCCCGAGCAGATTAACAAGGACGCAGACCGCGACCGCTGGTTCACCGCCCCAGAGGCGCTCGAGTACGGCTTTGTCGACAAGGTCATCACCCACGCGGCCGAGGCCGGCGACGCGTCGCAGGGAGGCAAGGCATGAGCGAGATTCAGCAGGCACTTTACGCAGCGGGCCGCACGGCAGGCTTCGGTGGTGCAGCCCCCGCAGGCCCCAGTTCGCGCTACATCCTGCCGTCCTTCGAGGAGCGCACGGCCTACGGCTTCAAGCGTCAGGACCCGTACGCGAAGCTCTTCGAGGACCGCATCATCTTCCTCGGCGTGCAGATCGACGACGCCTCCGCGGACGACGTCATGGCGCAGCTGCTCGTGCTCGAGTCCCAGGACCCCGACCGTGACATCACGCTGTACATCAACTCGCCTGGTGGTTCGCAGACCGCGCTGACCGCGATCTACGACACCATGCAGTACATCAAGCCAGAGGTGCAGACCGTGTGCCTGGGCCAGGCGGCCTCGGCTGCCGCGGTGCTGCTCGCGGCTGGTTCGCCCGGCAAGCGCCTGGCACTGCCCAACGCGCGTGTGATGATTCACCAGCCGCGTATTGAGGGCGGCGCACGTGCGCAGGCTTCGGACATCGAGATTTACGCAGAAGAGATGATCCGGATGCGTGAGTGGCTCGAGTACACGCTCGCGAAGCACACTGGTCAAACGGAAGAGAAGGTGCGCGAAGACATCGAGCGCGACCGCTTCCTGTCGGCTCAGGAATCCAAGGAGTACGGACTGGTGGACCAGGTGCTGGAGTCGCGCAAGGGCGTCGACACCACCTCGCCCGAGGACCGCGCTCTCAAGCAGGCCGAGTAAGGCCCGCGAAAGACCGTTGACGGCGGCCGCTGCCCGAAGGGGGAGCGGCCGCCGTTGTCGTTCAGGGGGCCGATGCCCACCCGGCACGCGCTGTGGGGTGCGCCCTGGCGGCGCGTCGCCCGGCACGTGTCACAGGGGCTAGGTAGCCTGAGTCAAGACGGCTCGAGGTTGATGGCGCCCGAGACCGTGAGAGGAGACCCCGATGACCCGACCGGCCGACAGCGGAGACCTGCTGAAGTGCTCGTTCTGCGGCAAGACGCAGAAGCAGGTCCGCAAGCTGATTGCAGGCCCCGGCGTGTACATCTGCGACGAGTGCATTGAACTCTGCAACGAGATCATTGAAGAGGAGTTTGCGGAGGCAGCCGAGGCCGAGCTGACTGAGCTGCCCAAGCCTCGCGAGATCTTCGATTTCCTGGAGCAGTACATCGTGGGGCAGGAGGGTGCAAAGCGCGCTCTCTCAGTCGCCGTGTACAACCACTACAAGCGCGTGCGTGCAGGTGAGGCGGCCGTCAAGGCTGGCGAGGACAACGTGGACATCGCTAAGTCCAACGTGCTGTTCATTGGTCCCACGGGAACCGGTAAGACGTACCTCGCGCAGACTCTCGCGCGCATGCTGAACGTGCCGTTCGCGATCGCCGACGCCACCGCGCTCACCGAGGCTGGCTACGTGGGCGAAGATGTCGAGAACATCCTCCTCAAGCTGCTCCAGGCGGCCGACTACGACGTTGAGAAGGCTCAGCGCGGCATCATCTACATCGATGAGATCGACAAGGTCGCTCGCAAGGCCGAGAACCCCTCGATCACACGCGACGTGTCCGGTGAGGGCGTGCAGCAGGCACTGTTGAAGATCATCGAAGGCTCCCAGGCATCCGTGCCTCCGCAGGGTGGGCGCAAGCACCCCCACCAAGAGTTCATTCAGATCGACACCACGAATGTCCTGTTCATCTTGGGTGGCGCGTTCGCCGGACTCGAGGAGATCATCTCGTCGAGGGTGGGTCGCAAGGGAATCGGCTTCGGAGCACAGCTGAAGGAGGCCGACAACTCTGACCTCTTCACGCAGGTGACGCCTACGGATCTGCACAAGTTTGGGCTGATCCCGGAGTTCATTGGTCGACTCCCAGTGATCGCCACGGTTTCGCCGTTGGACGTTGACGCCATGGTCTCAATCCTCACCGAGCCCAAGAACGCCCTCGTGAAGCAGTACCAGCGGATGTTCGAGCTGGACGGCGTGCAACTGGAGTTCGACCGTGAAGCAATCGAGGCGATCGCCGAACAGGCCCTTGGCCGCGGCACCGGTGCGCGCGGTCTGCGCGCCATCATGGAGGAAGTGCTCCAGGAGACCATGTTCGACGTCCCCGGGCGTTCCGACGTGGCGCGTGTCGTCGTGACTCGTGAAGTCGTGCTGGACCGCGTCCTCCCGGCCTTCCACCCACACCTCGAGGAGCAAGAGGGCGCCGCGTAACCCCTTCTACCTTTGCGAGTTCCCCTTCCCCTGGCCGAACAAAAGCGGCGGGGAAACGGTAACGCGACGCGGGCCGCCGAACATTCACGGCGCCCCCGCCGGATCATTCCTCGGTGATCCACGGGCAGTCCGAGAACCCTCCCATCGCGACGTCTCCGATCATCCAGTTGGTGCCGTTCCACCCCACCCGGCCCGTGGCGCACGCCGGCGCCACGGCGGTCTCAGCGTCACTGACTCCGGGCCGGGAGACGGCGACTGTCGTGCCATCACACACTTGCGAAATGAGCCACGAGCCGTCGCTCTCGATGAACATGTAGCCCTCTTCGGTCCCGGGAGCCACGTCTTCCCACTGGCACCCGTCCGTCGTGTAGGTGACCGACGAGTATGCGCTGACCGCCACCTGCGCGAGCGCGTCCCTGCAGTACGCGCAATCGTTCAGCGACAAGGCTGTGAAGAGGCGGGTGTCGTAGGGGTCGGCATGCATGGCGTACTCGAGGTTGAGGTAGAAACCCAAGAGCTTGGCTGCGGCCTCCGGCGTCTGGTCGAGCGTGTCGGCAGGAAGTTGACGGAGAATCTCGTCCTGGGTGAGCGTGCCGGACGTGACCCGCACACCGTCGTCCGTGCTGGTCGCGGGATCTTCCGGGGCGTCAGTGTCAGCCTCACCCGCCGTGCTGGGGGAGGTTGAGGCCGATGGGGCCGCCTGTGTGGGAAGCGACGAGGGCTCGTCGACTGCCGAGGAACGTATCGCCTGTGGTTCCGCCGGGTCCGACGCCTGTGGTGAAGCAACCCCACATGCGGTGAGAGTCAGTGCCGCGGCCGCCACGCTGGCCACGGTGATGATTGTCTTGGGAGTGATCATGGCGATGACGCTAGGGACCAAGCGCGTACGTTTTCTACGGCAAGCGCGTATCTGTGGATAGCAGCGCGGCTCTCCTGTCCCCACCCGCCACGGTGACCGCAGTTATCCACTGTGGCGAGCATCGGCCCGTCTTCTCGAGAGTTGACGTCGCACAGTGGCAGGGTGAAGAGACTCCACAGCATGCCCAGGTGCTCCTCGCCGCGTGACTTGCCCGAGGTGCTTGCCGCGACGTGGCGCGCGTTCACGTGGGATGAGCTTTCCGCGATCGCGTCTGACTTCGCGGCTCGCCAAGCGCTACAGTCCGGACAGATAGTGAGGGTCGTGCCAGGGTTGTATGCCCACACGAGCGCCGCCCGCAGCTACTGGACCAGGGCGGATGCCGTGTCCCGGTGGCTAGGGACGCGCGGCACGCTCGCAGGGGAGACCGCGCTGTTCATCGCGGGCGTGCTTTCCGAACCGCCCCACATCCTCACGGTGGTAGTGCCGCGGCACCAGCGCATCGCGCACGCCCCGCGCTGGCTACGGGTGACCTATGCCAGCTACGCGCCGCGGGTTGACTTCGTTGACAGTTGGGAAATCGTGGAGCCGTGCATGGCGCTCGCCCAGT
This sequence comes from Demequina globuliformis, assembly GCF_000975155.1. Taxonomy (GTDB): domain Bacteria; phylum Actinomycetota; class Actinomycetes; order Actinomycetales; family Demequinaceae; genus Demequina; species Demequina globuliformis. The sequence continues at coordinate 317,581 of NZ_BBRG01000001.1, read as the reverse complement.
GCTTTGGCCGGTTGGATCATGGCATCCGAGCGGGAACCTTCTACGCCGCGCTGGCGCAGGGGAGCATCAGAGTCGAGGGCGTGCGCCGCGCCTTGGCCGTGATGCCACGCGTGAAGGACCGGCCCATCCTCAAGCAGTACCTCGAGGACGCCGAGGACGGCGTGGAGTCATCGCTGGAGTACGACGCCAAGCATGACGTGCTTAACCTCCCGGAGTTCGCTGCGCTGGTGAGGCAGTTCGACATTGTCGCCGGGGGCCGGCGGTACCGGCTTGACCTCTATCACCCGGAACTCAGGATCGCGGTCGAACTCGACGGCGCTGCGTTCCACGCCACGCAGGGACACTGGCAGCGCGACCTCAATCGCGACGCGGCCTTACTTGCGCAGGGAGTAGTAACTGTGCGCTTCTCATACTGGGATGTCACCGAGCGGCCCAACTGGTGCCGTGAGGTGCTCCGAGCGGTCATCGCACAGCGCTCACGCGGCGGCGCCCTCGCCGTCGAAAAATGACGGCGAGGGCGCTCGCAGCTGCGTATCCCCGCCGAGTATGTTCGGCCAGGGGAGAAGGGGGAGGGGCGGGCTAGGCGTCCGCGAAGACCGCGTTCTCGGTGCGCATCACGGTCGTGTCCGCGACGGGGGAGCCTGAGCCATCCTCGGGCCCATCGCCATCCACGCCCTCGTCGAGGGCCGCCACGGCGTCCACGACCTGCAACGACTGGACCCGGCCGGCAGCCATAAGGTCCGCCTTCGCGGCGTGAACAGCCGCCACCTTCGACTCCGGCACCAGCAGGTCAACCGACGTGAGCTCCGTACGCTGAGAGACCTTCGCCTCCGACTTGAGCTTGCGGATCGTGGCGAGGGCCTCGCCCGCCGTCGCCACCAACGAGGCATCGGCCCCGTCACCCACGACCGCGCGGAGCGGCTCCGAGGTCGGCCAGGATGCGCGGTGCACAGTACCCGGACGGAACCACGACCACACCTCCTCCGTCGCAAACGGCAGGAACGGCGCAAACAAACGCAGGAACGTCTCCAGCGCGATCACCAACGTGGCACGCGCGGACGCCGCTCCAGGCGAGCACGGCGCGAGCGGGTCAATGTCCGCTCCAGGCGCTGCACCGTCGTAGGCACGTGCCTTCACGAGCTCCACGTAGTCGTCGCAGAACGTCCAGAACAGCGTCTCCGCACGCTCCAACGCGCGCGTGTGGTCGTAGGCGCTAAACGCCGTCGTCGCGGTGTCCACGACGTCGGCGAGCGCCGCCAGCAGAGCACGGTCGAGCGGGTCAGTGACCAGTGAGCCGGTGCCGTCGAGGGCGGCAGGGTGCGCATCGCCTGCCGCGCCGCCGCTGAGCCCCATCGATGCTCCGTTGACCACTCCGGCGGTCACGTGCGCGGTAGCCGCCACACCCTCGTCGAGCGAGGAGTTGGCGACAGTCGCAATGCCAGTCGCGCCCAAGACGAACTTCGAGGCATTCAGCACCTTGTTCGCGAGGCGGCGACCAATCTTCATCTGCCCCTCGTCAAAGGCCGCGTCCGTACCCAGGCGAGCCGAGGCCGCCCAGTACCGAACGGCATCTGACCCGTGCGACTCCAGCAGCCCCATGGGCGTCACGACATTGCCCTTGGACTTCGACATCTTCTTGCGGTCGGGGTCCAGGATCCAGCCAGAGATCGCGGCGTGCTTCCACGGCAGTTCGTGGTGCTCAAGGTGCGAGCGCACAACCGTTGAGAACAGCCAGGTGCGGATGATGTCCTGGCCCTGGGGGCGTAGATCCATGGGGAAGGTCTTGGCGTACAGCTCGGGGTCGTCGCGCCATCCACACACAATCTGGGGCGTCAGCGACGACGTCGCCCAGGTGTCCATGATGTCCTTCTCACCGGTGAAGCCGCCGGGGACATCGCGCTGCTCGGCGGTGTAGCCGGGAGCTGCGTCGGAGGAGGGGTCGACGGGAAGCTGGTCCTCGTCGGGGACAATCGGGGAGTCCCAGACAATCTCACCGGCGTCGTTGAGCGGGTACCACACGGGGATCGGCACACCAAAGAAGCGCTGGCGTGAGATCAGCCAGTCGCCCGTGAGGCCGTTGACCCAGTTCTCGTAGCGCTTGCCCATGTGCGAGGGGATGAAGTCCAGCTCCTCGCCGCGGCCCAACAGCGCGGTACGCAGCGACGCATCGCGACCACCGTTGGCGATGTACCACTGGCGCGACGTGACGATCTCGAGCGGCTTGTCTCCCTTTTCGAAGAACTTCACGGGGTGCTGGATGGCCCGGGGGTCGCCGTCCATCACGTCTGCCTCGACCAGCATCTCGACCATGCGCTTTTGCGCAGAGAAGACGGTGAGTCCAGCGAGCTCGTTGTAGGCGGCGCGGGCGGCATCGGAGTCGATTCCGGCGGGCGGCTCGGACAGAATCCGGCCGTCGTGGCCCAACACCGAACGGATCGGCAGGTCGAGTTCGCGCTGCCAGATCACGTCGGTGACGTCACCAAACGTGCAGATCATCGCGATGCCGGAGCCCTTGTCTGGCGAGGCCAAACGGTGCGCAACCACGGGAACCTCGACGCCGAAGATCGGCGTGCGCACATGCGTGCCGAACAGGGGCTGGTAGCGCTCGTCGTCAGGGTGCGCGACGAGGGCCACACATGCGGCCAGGAGCTCGGGGCGGGTGGTCTCGATCCACACCGAGTCGTAGGAGCCGGTTGCCTCTTCCATGTCCGCGGCGGGCTCGAATGCGAGGCGGTGGTACGCGCCGGGGCGGTCGCGGTCTTCAAGTTCGGCCTGAGCGACTGCCGTACGGAAAGTCACGTCCCACAGGGTCGGGGCCTCCGCCTGGTACGCCTCGCCGCGCTTGAGCGAACGGATGAATGCCTGCTGCGCGACCGCTTGCGAGCTGGGCGCGATGGTCTGGTAGGTGCGCGACCAGTCCACGGAGAGGCCGAGGTGGCGCCACAGTGCCTCGAACTGTTGCTCGTCCTCAGCGGTCAGGCGCTCGCACAGCTCGATGAAGTTGCGGCGCGAGATGGGCTGCTGGTCGGCCGCCTTGATCGACTTGCCGTCGCCGCCCACGTGCGGAGGCTCGAAGTTCTCCTCATACGGCAGGGACGGGTCACACCGGACGCCAAAATAGTTCTGCACGCGGCGTTCCGTCGGCAGGCCGTTGTCGTCCCACCCCATGGGGTAGAAGACCTCGCGGCCGCACATGCGCTGGAATCGCGCCACGACATCGGTGTGAGTGTAGGAGAACACGTGGCCCACGTGCAGCGAACCTGACACGGTCGGCGGGGGAGTGTCGATCGAGTAGATCTCTTCGCGGGACTTGGAGGCGTCGAAGCGGTAGACGCCGTCGGCCTCCCAGGTCTGGTTCCAGCGGTCCTCGAGTCCGTCGACGGTGGCCTTGTCGGGGATGCGTGCAGTCATGGGGTCATTGTTCCAGAACCAGGCGGCACGCACGCACGGCGCATCGCCCGCGCGGCCGATGCCCCGTGCATCTCAATCATTCCGCCGGCACTCACAAGCCGTACTGAGGGCCGATGCCTCGGTCGCCGTGCCCTCAATAGCGTCGCCTTGACGGCGTCGCACGGGCGCGCCGCGCACCAAAGGAGATATGTCATGTCGCGTTCCGTCGTCGTACCCTCCAGCGCCCCGCACGCGTCCAGACGCGTCGAGCCCGCGCGCACGCGCAACCTGGTGGCGTTTGCCGTGGGGGTCCTTGGGTTGTCCGTGGTGGGGGCGTTCGGCGCCGCCGCTGGGGGCGGGGATCCAGAGCAGTCGCCCGCAGCTTTGCTGTTCATCCTCAGTCCGCTGCTGATGGCGGTGATCCTTCGCTCATGGGCCGGGGACGGGTGGGCCGATGCCGGCTTGCGTCCCCGCTTTCGAGGCAACGGTCGCTGGTACCTGTTGGCCGTGGCGCTTTTTCCGGCGCTTACGGCAGCCGTGCTAGCCGTGGGGTGGCTGCTGGGCGGGGTGAGTTTCGCGCCGGGTGCCGCGGGCACGCTTGCCGCCGGCGTCGCGGGTGCACTCGTGTTGAGGCTGGTCTACGCAGCGTGCGAAGAGTTCGGATGGCGTGGGTACGTGGAGCCGCGGCTCGCGTCCCGGGGTGTGCCGGCCGCCGCGCGACACCTGATGGTCGCAGCCGTGTGGGGTCTGTGGCACATCCCGTATGTCGTGGTCTTCGGCTCGCAGTCAGGAGTGCCACTCAGTGCCTATCTCACGCTGTTTGTACTCGCGATGGTGCCCATGTCCTTTATCTACGGCGCCATGCAGGAGCGGTCGGGCACGGTCTGGCCCGCGGTGATCATGCACGGCGTGGCGAATGCGGTGGCCTTTCCCGTCCTGCTGTCCGGCGCCGTCACGGTCACGAACGAGTGGTGGTTCGCGGCGCGGCCCGAGGGGTTGGTCATGCTCGCCGGGCTCGTCTTTGTGGCTGCCTTGCTGTGGCGGCGTCGACGCGTTGCGCCTGGTGTGTGATCCGTCGGGACAGCAGCTGGCATGGGGTACTGGTGCGTGTCGGTGAGCGTTGCTAGGGTCGGCCCGTGAGTCAGGCAGCGGTGCGACCAGAGTTCTTGAAGGCCCTCGAGGATTTCGACATGTCCGTGGGGGACGAACTTAAGCCGCGCCTGCGCGAGATGCTGCGGTTGCGCGTCTCTCACATCAATGGCTGCACCTTTTGCATCCGCATGCACTCCGAACAGCTAGCCGCCCTGGGCACGTCACCCGAGTTGATTTCTGCACTAGCGCGACCCGTCATGCTCATGCGCGCAGACCTGGTGTCTGACGGTGATGCGGCCGCGTTGCGTTTCGCGGAGATCCTTACGGATCCACCCAGGGGCCTGGAGCGTCGCGCACGTGATGAGGCCGCGGAGTTCTTCACGCGTAAGCAGCTGGGGGCCATCGTCGAGACGGTCGCTGTCATCAACGCATGGAACCGCGTCACCCGCGGGATGGAGTGACGCGGCGCGCCCTGCGAACTGCGCTCACGATGTCCACGGCCGCGATCACTGCGACGACGACAAGCGTCAGCCACTCGACTTGATCAAGGGTGACCGTCGTCGCCGCGTCGGGCCACCCAATTTCCGTGAAGAGCTCTCGGTTCAGTAGCTGGTGCTGCCAGACCGGAATGGCGAGCAACGTCACGGAGGCGACGTTCAGTGCCACGGTGACCCAGGCATCGGCCCGTGTCCAGGAACCCCGCACCTGCCGTGCGATGAGGACAACCAACTCGACCGCCATGACCGCGAGGAGTGCGGGTAGCAGCAGAGTCCATAGCTCAGGATTGAGAAGCGGGAGGCCCTCGCCAGCGGAGTTGCTCGCCCAGGGATACACCTGCTGCCAGATGAGGAACACCGCCGTCACCACCAGCGTGGCCGCAGCGCCGATGGTGTCACCGACCGGGACCGTGGCATCCGGCGTCTCCTTGAGACTGTCCACGGACCACGGCTCCGAGACATCGCGTGCCGTGACCCCAGAGCGCTCGAGCACTGCGAACACGAGCGTCACCCAGAACACCAGGTGGACCCCGACCGTGATGGTGCCGCCGATCGTTTGGCCCACGACCGCTCCCCAGCTGTCCCCATCGAGGTATCCCGCGATGGGGATCAAGACCGCAATGATGGGCAGCACAATCCACAGCAGCAGGACCGTGAGCCGCTTCCACTGGAGGAACAAAGCGGGGCCAATGAGGAACAGCGGACGTTCCGCGTAGGTCGCGGCTAGGTGCTCTGGGTCGCCCATATCGTTGAGAACCTCGCGCTCGATCGCGCTCGCCGGGGTCGTGGGCTGGGCATCGAGCCGCGCGTCGATCGCGTCCGTGATGGCCTCGCGGAGATCTGACGCGACCTCCTCCCGCTGGCCCGCGGGGACCTTGGTGGTGACGGCGGCGATGTATCGCTCAGTGAGTGTCATGGCTTCTCCATGCGGTTCAGTGCGTCGGTGAGGAGGTTCCAGTCCGTACGCAGGAGGTCGACGAGTGCGATGCCGTCCGCAGACGTCGCGTAGACCTTGCGCGGGCGGGCGTCTGAGGTGTCCCACTCAAAGGTCAGCAGGCCCTGCTTATCGAGTCGGCGGAGGAGTGGGTACAGCGTGTTGGCCTCCGTCGCCAAGCCCAGGCCTGCGAGCCGGGACAGGAGGTTGTAGCCGTAGTCGGGCTGCTGCGCGAGCAACGCCAGGCAGGCAAGCGAGGTGGTTCCCCGCCGGAGTTCCTGACGGTGCTGGGCGACGAGGTCGGGCTCGAGCATGCCTCCCACAATAGTGTGTGACGCACACTATTGCAAGGCGGACGGCGTGTAGCGAGGGTGGGGCGCTGCGCGGCCCCCTTGTCTAGCAACATGCCTCGTGTCCCGGGCGTGTCGCGCAGGTTTATCGAGCGCACGAGGCAAGGGGTGCAGTACCGTCGGTCACATGGTGCGATTTCTCTGGAGTGTTCTGACCAACATCGTGGCCGCGGTCGTCGGCCTTCTCATTGCGTCGGCAGTCGTCGATGGCTTCTCCATGCAGATGAACGGCTTCATCATCGCCGTCGTCATCTTCGTGGTGGCCCAGGCGCTGTTCTCGCCATTCATTTTCAAGATGGCCCACAAGTACGCGAAGGCGTTGCAGGGCGGCGTGGCCCTCATCTCGACGTTCGTGGCGCTACTCCTGGCCACCCTCCTGACGGACGGGCTCACCATTGACGGTGTCCTTGCCTGGGTGCTTGGCACGGTGATTGTGTGGCTTGCGTCTGCGCTGGCCGGCTGGATTCTGCTGACCTTCATCATCAAGGAGCGCGCGGGCGACCGCGACTAACGCACGCTGCTTCGAGGGCCCTGGGCGATTGTCGCCCGGGGCCCTCGTGCGTTCCTGGGGCGGCTCGAAGTCTGCGCCGGGCGCTACCTGCAGGACGCAGGGCGCGCCACATGCCTAGTGGGGTGGGGGCGAGGGCGGCGTGCTCGGGAGGGTGTCCTCGTCAGTGTCGGGGTCCGTCAGGACGTCGGTTGCCATCAGATCTGCGACCTCGTAGGCGCCCACCAGGACTCGGTCGGCTCCCAGGGCCTCAAGGTATTCAATGTCGGTGTCGCCCTGGCCGCGCGCGAGGACGCGCACAGACGGGTCAAGTTTCTTGATCTTCGAGACGATCGCGCCCGCCGTCAGCGTGTCGTGAATCGCGACCAGCACAGTGGTGGCGCTCTTGAGGCCAGCGGCTCGGAGGACCTTGGAGCGGACGGCGTTGCCCAGGATCGCCTCCTGGCCGTCCTCCCTCAGTGCCTTGACGGTGTTCTCGTCGTCGACGACCACGACCGTAGGTACGCCTGCCTGCCACAGCGCCGTCGCCGAGCGGGTGCCGACGCGGCCAAAGCCCACCACGATGACGTGCTCGCTCCCGGTGTAGCTGCGGGGCTCGTCGGCAGGGTCCGCGTCGTCGGGCTCGTTGCCGTCACGGTAGAGGCGTGACACCCATGCGAACAGCAGCGGATTCACCACGATCGACAAAATTGCGCCGCCGAGCACGAGGTCCTGAGCGGCTTCCGGCAGGATCTCGTACTCGCCTCCCAGGGTGACCAGGATGAACGAGAATTCACCGATCTGCGCGAGGGAAGCGGCGACGACCAGGGACATGCGCTTCGAGTACCGCAGCACGCGGACCAGGGCGTAGGCGACGGCGAACTTGCCCACCACGATCACCAGGAAGGTCACGAGCAGGGCGAGCGGCGCTTCGACCGCGATGTGCCAGTCGACCAGCATGCCAACGGACACAAAAAACAGGACGGAGAACGCGTCTCGCAGGGGCAGGGAGTCCTCAGCGGCGCGGTGCGACAGCTCGGACTCGCGCATGATCATGCCTGCGAAGAATGCTCCCAAGGCAAACGAGACGTCGAACAGCCAAGCCGCGCCCACGGCCACGCCCATGGCGATGGCGATGACGGACAGCGTGAACAGTTCGCGCGAGCCGGAGTCGGCCACCCGGGCCAGCAGCCACGGGATGACGCGCTTGCCGACAATGAGCATCAGTGCCACGAAGATCGCGACCCGCACGAGTGTCCAGACCAACTCGCCCGCGATGGCGCCTGGGCCGGAGGCATCGGTCGCGAGCACGGGGATGATCACGAGCGCCACCACCATGGCGAGGTCCTCTACAATGAGCCAGCCCACGGCGATGTGACCAGCGCGAGTGTCCAGCAGTTGCTTGTCCTCGAGTGCGCGCAGCATGACCACCGTCGAGGCGACTGACAATGCGAGGCCAAAAAGCATGGACGCGCCGAGCGACCAGTCGAGCCACAGGCCAACGCCGGTACCAAGCGCGGTGGCGGCGGCCATCTGGACAACCGCGCCGGGGAGTGCGACCTTGCGCACGGCGAGCAGGTCCTTGAACGAGAAGTGCAGGCCCACGCCAAACATCAGCAAGATGACGCCGATTTCCGCGAGTTCGTACGCGACATCCGTGTCGCCCACGAATCCGGGCGTGTAGGGGCCAATGAGGAGGCCGGCGGCGAGATAGCCGACGACGGGGGACAGGCGGAGGCGCTGCGCGATGAATCCCAGAATGAAGGCCATCACCAGACCCACGGCCATGGTCGTGAGGAGGGGTGCGTGGTCCAGCATCGCATCATTCTACGGGAGCCGTTTTACCTGGAAGTTTCGAGAACCAAGGCAAACCTTACTTTTTTGTGTGACAGGTGCCTTGCGTAATTGCTAACATGGCGGCCATGACCAGCACCCAGCCTGAAGCAGGCCTTGCCGCGCGACTGCGCGACGCCACCGCCGTGGAGCACAAGGACACGGAGAACCGCTCCTTTATCTCCCGCCTGATGGGTGGCGAACTCAGCTTGGAGGCGTATACCCGCTACCTCGCTCAGTACGCCTACGTATACCGCGCGTTGGAGGCACGCCAGGTGCAGTCGGGCGACCCGGCCTTTCTCGCGGATCCTGCGCTGCCGCGTTTTGCTTCGATTGTCAGCGATCTCCAGCACCTGGGCGCAGCCGATTGGGAAGACACCCACCCGGCGCTCCCGGCGACTCGGGCCTACGTTGACCACCTGCTCGCGATCGATGACTCCGATGTGCCGCGTTACCTCGCGCATCACTACACGCGCTACCTCGGCGACCTGTCGGGTGGCCAAGCCATCGCCTCGCTCGTTGCTCGCCACTACGGCGCGACGCCCGCACAGTTGGCGTTTTACCGGTTTGACGAGATCGATAGCCCCGTGCGCTACAAGCGGGCATACCGCGATCAGCTCGACTCCCTCGACTTCACGGAAGACCAGGCGCAGGTGTTGTTCGCTGAGGCTAAGCGAGCCTTCCACTTCAACGGGGACATGTTTAACGCGCTCGGCGAGAGCGTGCCCGAGCCCGTGGCCTCCTGACCATGCCGGTCCGTTCCGCGCGCGGCGCGATCGCCGCCGTCACGGCAGCCGCGGCCTTGGCCCTCGCCGCCTGCGCGGTTCCGCTCACGCCGACCGACTCACGCGCTGGCGCCGTCGAGACCGGCTCTGGGGAAGCGAGCGCCGCCGAGCCAGCGGCATCCCCTGCCGGCAGCACAGCTGAAGGCACTCCCGCGAGCGAGGCCCCGCACGGTCCGGTGCCGTGGACCGACCTCAAGGTGCTGTCCGACCCCCACACGTACGTGGGTCCGTCGACCGCCACCATCGCTGATCCATCGGTGGTCGCGTTGGCCCCTGCCCCTGAGCCCAATCTTCCCGTCACCGTTGTGTCGCGCGAACGTGACGGTGACCGTGACGTGACCGTCACCGACACCTCGCGCGTGGTCGCTATGGACATCTCCGGATCCATTGCCGCGACCGCGTGGGCCTTGGGCCAGGGTGACCGGCTCGTGGGTCGCGACGCCTCGGCAGAGTTCCCCGGCACGGAGGACCTTCCCGTCGTCACGGGCTCCAGCCACACGGTCAGTCCAGAGGCGGTCCTGGCGCTCGAGCCCACAGTGGTGATCACTGACGGGAGCATCGGCCCGTCTGACGCCATCGCGCAGATCCGGGACGCCGGCGTGCCGGTGGTGTACGTCGACAATGGCGCGACGTTTGCCGGCGCGGAGGAACTGGCTCGCCAGGTCGCCCAGGCGCTTGGCGTCGCACCGGCCGGAGAGGAAGTCGCCGGCCTGATCGCCGACCAGGTAGCTGCGACTTCTGCCCAGATCAAGCAGGTGGCCCCCTCCGAGGGCATGCGGGTCATGATGTTGTACCTGCGCGGGGCCTCAGGCATCTATTACATGTTCGGCTCGGAGTCCGGCGCCGACCAGATCATTTCTGCGCTCGGAGGCGTCGATGCCGCGAGCGAGACCGGCTTGGAAGGCATGAAACCGCTGACGGACGAGGCCATGCTGGCGGCCGACCCTGAGGCGATCATCGTCATGACGAGGGGGCTGGAGTCCGTGGGTGGCGTCGAGGGCCTGCTGGAGGCGAAGCCCGCGATCGCTCTCACCGCTGCCGGCCAGAACGCGCGCATTATTGACATGGCGGACAACCAGTTGCTCGCCTTTGGGCCGCGCTCTGCGGCCATCGTGGACGCGCTGGCCCGTGCCCTGTACGCGCCGGAGAGCTGAGCGTGACGCACGTCGCGCCCGGTAGGGCCGATGCCGGGCTGAGTGTGGGCACGCATGCCCACCGGGGTCGGTGGCGCGCGCCCGCTTTGCTCACCACGCTAGGGCTGCTCCTCGTGGCGGGAATGGTGTCCTCTGCCGGCGTGGGGCAGTTGACGGTCTCCGTGACGGAAGTGGTGGGCGCGGCGCTCCAGGGCCTGGGTTGGCAGACCGCGTGGGCCCCCGACAGCGACGTCACCTATCAGGCGCTGTGGCAGATCCGTTTTCCCCGTGTCGCGATGAGCCTTGCGGTGGGCGCGGCGCTCGCGGTTGCCGGCGCGGTGATGCAAGCGATCTTCGGCAATCCGCTGGCGGAGCCTGGCGTGGTGGGAGTGTCTGCGGGCGCAGCGCTCGGGGCCGCGCTGGCGATCGTCTCCGGTGGAGTGTTCGCGGGCGTGCTCGGAACAGCCGGGTTGGCTTTCGCAGGCGGGGTAGGGGCGACTTTGCTCGTGTACTTCATGGCCCGTGCGCAGGGCCGCACCGAGGTGGTGACGCTGCTGCTGACCGGAATCGCCGTCAACGCCTTTGCAGGGGCTGGGCTGGCGCTCGTGATCTTCATCGGCGACTCGGCCGCGCGCGAGCAGATTGTGTTTTGGCAGCTGGGATCACTCAACGGCTCGCGCTGGAACGAGGTGGCGGTGGTCGTGGCGTTGTCGATCGTGGCCGGCGCGGTGGCGTTTGCGTTCGCACGCCATTACGACCTGCTGGCGCTGGGCGAGCGGACCGCAGGCCACCTGGGACTGAGGGTGGAACGGTTGCGCGTGGTGTCGATCATCGTTGTCGCAGTGTTGACGGGCGCAGCCGTGGCGTTCGCAGGGATTATCGCGTTCGTGGGTCTGGTGGTACCGCATGCCGTGCGCATGATGGTGGGGCCGGCGCACCGCATGCTTCTCGCGGGCTCCTTGTTGGGTGGAGCGACGCTCATGGTGTGGGCTGACCTGCTCGCGCGCACTGCCGTGACGGGCGCGGAACTTCCGATTGGTCTGCTGACGTCCCTTATTGGCGGCCCGTTCTTCTTCTGGCTGCTGCGCCGCGCCCGGTCCAAGCAGGGAGGGTGGGCGTGACCGCGGCATTCTCCGTGTCCGGCGTGACCGTGACGATAGGCGAGGCAACGCTCGTGAGAGATGTCTCGCTCGACGTGCGCCACGGTGAGGTGCTCGCCCTGGTAGGGCCTAACGGCGCCGGGAAGTCGACGCTCCTGGGGGTGATGGCGGGGGACCGCACCCCGTCATCCGGAGAGGTCCTCTGTGATGGGCGCCCGGTCGCGCAATGGAGTGCCGTGGATTTGGCGCGCCATCGCGCCGTGCTCACCCAGGACAACCAGGTCGCGTTCCCTTTCAGGGTCCACGAGGTGGTCGAGATGGGGCGGGCGCCGTGGCGCGATGCCAGCGCCGCGGAGGATGTCGAAGCTATTGCGCGGGCGATGGCGGAGGCCGACGTCACTCACCTTGCCGAGCGCACCTTTACGTCGCTGTCCGGGGGCGAACGTGCACGCGTATCCCTCGCCCGTGTGTTGGCGCAGCGCACCCAGGCGGTGCTCCTCGATGAGCCCACTGCGGCGCTCGACCTCAAACATCAAGAGGATGTGCTGACGGTGGCACGGTCGCTTGCCGCTGCCGACGTGGCTGTCGCCGTTGTCCTGCATGACCTGTCGCTCGCGGCCGCGTATGCGGACAGGATCGCGATCATGGAACGAGGGCGCCTGGCGGCGCTGGGGGCTCCGTCCGAGGTCCTTGAGCCGGCGTTGCTGGAGCGCGTGTACGGCGTTGCGGTGCGGGTGATCGAGGATGCCGACGGCTACCCGCTCGTGGTGCCCGTCCGCTCGCACGCACGCTGACACGCGCACGCTGACACACGTACGAGGGGCCGCCCATGTCCCCAGGGCGACCCCTCGCATCTGTGCAGTGGTGACGCGCGCCTCTCGGCGCACGCGCTAGGCCTTGCGGCGTACCACCACGATTGTGGCGCCGGCCGCGGCGATGACCGCGAGCGCGACGATGACCCAGATCCACCAGGTCGAGCCCTGCTCGGGTTCGGTGGTCGCGGCCGTGACCTCGGCTTCAGCCTCGGGCTCGGAGGAGGCCGACGGCTTCGGCTCGGTCTCGACGGCGGCGACAGTCTCGCCGGCAAGTGCGGCCTCACACCCATCCTGTGAGGTAAGCGTGAGGCTGACGGGGTCGAGCTCCTCGCCACTGGGGTAGGTGCCAAAGGCCTCAGCGCCGTCCTGGCTCAAGGTGGCGGGAATCCCGGTCACTACCGTGGCCCCGTCAACGACGCTGACCTCACCGCCCTCGAGGTCCAGTTCGGCGAACCGAATGGCCTCCTGGGTCACGTCGTCGCCGGCCTGAGTTGTGCCGTGAACGTTGAGCAGCAAGAAGGCGCCGTCCGCAGACAGCTCTACGGTGGGATTGGCGATGGTGGTGTCGAGCGCCCCGTCGTGGCCTGTGAAGCGGATGGAGCCGCTCGTCGTGACCGTGCCCGTGAGGTCCTCAGGGTCAATCGCCGCCTCGCCGCCCAGCCACACGAAGTCGCCGTCGTTGTACTCGACGCCATCGAGCTCCCACTGTCCCTTCGCGGTGGTGGACTCGAGGTAAGCGCGGAAACCTGACTTGAAGCCCCACGCCACGGTGGCATCTGCGACACACATCCCCTCGAGACTGGTCTCCGGGATGGACAGGAGAATGCCCTTGTCGACGGAACCCTGGAACGTGAGCGTGTGCTCGCCAGTCAAGGAAGCGGGCAGGGCGCCGGTCCACTCGACCACACCGTTGGCGTCCGCCGTGAGGTCGGAGGCGAGGACGGTGGGCGTGGAGTAGATCACTACCTTGATGCCCTCCTCGTTGGGCTGGAAGCCGGGGACGCGAATCGTGACGACCTCCCCGGACAGCAGCGCCTCCAAGGTGGCGTCATCGAGTTCGATGCCCGTCGTGGCGGGGGCCGTCGCGGGAATGTCGGAGGCCGTTGTCGTCACCGAGGACTGGACCACGCGGGTGCCAGTGCCCGCGGTGGTGCTTGCGCCCTTGCCAAAGGTGACGGTGACGGGATCGACCCCGAGTGAGTTTCCGCCGAAGGTCAGCACTGATCGACCGGAGGAGGTCAGTGTGGCTGGTACGCCTGCGTAGCGCACCGCGCCGCCCGACTCCGAGCGCGCACCCGCTGCCAGATTCAACGTCGCGAAGTCCATGCGTGCACCGTTGACGGCCACGTTCAGGACGGCGGTCGAGGGGGAGGTGAGGCGGACCTGCGGGTTCGCGAACGAGTAGTCCAAGGCGCCGTGGTGGCCGGTGAAGCGCACCGAGCCCGCGTACGAGGCGGATCCCGAGCCGGCCTCTGGGTTGGCCGAGCCGCTCGATTGAACAAACGTAAACGTCGAGCCGTTCGAGCTCGCCCCTGTCACGGATACCTGTCCGCGCGAGATGGGGCCGGTGACGTAGTTGCGGAACCCAGTGCTGATGCCCCAGGTGAGGCGCCCCACCACGGAGGCCGAAGCATCGGCCGGATCCTCGACGACGATCGCTCCGCCGCCGTTCGGGTTCCCGGTGGTGGAGCCGCCGGTGGAGCCTGTGGTTCCGCCACCGTTCGAGCCGTCCGTGCTGCCGTGGCCGCTGCCGTGGCCGCTGCCGTCGCCGTTGCCCGACGAAGGCTTGGATGCGCCGAGCGTCACCGTGACTGGAGCCAGGGCAGAACCCTCCTCGTAGGTCAGGATGTCCGCGCCGGCGGCCGTCAACGTGGCGGGAACCTTCGAGAAAGTCACGGCCTGCGCCGCGGCGGTGCGGGGGGACGCCCCCAGGTTGAGGTTCGCGAACTCGACGCGCTTGCCGCCGGAGACCACGCTGAGGACAGCCGAGGTGGAACTCGTGACCTTGATATGTGGGTTCTGGAGAGCCACCGACAACGCGCCGTGGTGGGCGCTGTAGTTGACGGTGCCGCGGAACTTCGCGGTACCGGTGCCGAGCGTGACATCGGAGTCACCTCCGTTGGCGAGGAACACGAAGGCGTTGCCCGACTTCTGCGCACCCCCCTTGACGGAGATGGCGCCACCGCCAATCCCGGTGACGTAGGTGTTGAACCGCTCGGACACTGCCCAGGTGAGCGTGCCGCTCGCTGGCGTCACCGGGTCAACGGGGTCGACAGGGTCAACGGGATCGACTGGATCAACCGGGTCCACGGGGTCCACCGGCTCCGAGGCAAAGCTCACTCGCGTTGCCGTCTCATACGGCGCGTACTTGGCGCCACTGCCGGCGTAGGTGTAGATGCCGTAACTGCCGTCGGCCTCCGGTGCGAAGTCGGACGCGAGGAGCGTGATCTCGAAGCCCCCGTCCTCATCCAGCGCCACGCCTTGCCCGCGAAGGGAGGCTTGGAACATGGGCGGCACGGGATTGGTGGCGTCAGTAGCGAGGTAGGACGCGGGAAGGAGCCACCGCTGCTGTGCGGAGTCGACGTTCCTGATGGCCGTCGCGGAGCCGACGGATGGTCGCCAATCGTCAGAGAACTTGCCGAAAGCCACGTACGCGCCGGAGTACATGCCCATGAGGGGCGGGCGCGTGCCCGTGGGTGCTTGACCGTCTGCGGGGACAAAACCCGTTCCGGTGATCGTGACCATCTGTCCCTGGGGATCGAGCCCAGTGGTGGCCGAGACGGTGATGGTCGGCGACGGGTCCTCGAAGGACAGCAGCGTCGCGGTCTCGTACGGCGCGTACTTGGCGCCGCTGCCGGCGTAGGTGTAGATGCCGTATTTGCCCTCGGCGAAGGGGGCAAAGTCGCTTACTTCGAGAGTGATCTCGAAACTGCCATCGTCGTTGACTGCGACGCCCTGGCCTCGCAGCGAGCCTTGGAACATGGGCGGCACAGGGTTGGTG
Organism: Demequina globuliformis; assembly: GCF_000975155.1. Classification (GTDB taxonomy): domain Bacteria; phylum Actinomycetota; class Actinomycetes; order Actinomycetales; family Demequinaceae; genus Demequina; species Demequina globuliformis. Next base: position 302,164 of record NZ_BBRG01000001.1, on the reverse strand, counting down.
CCATCGGTGGCGAGATAGGACGCCGGCAGGGCCCACCGCTGTTGCGAGGAGTCGACCTTGCGCACGGCGGTCGAGGAGTTCTGTGAGGGCTGCCAGTCGTCGGAGAACTTGCCGAACGCCACGTACGCGCCGCTATTCATTCCTTGCAGGGGTGGACGGGTGCCCTGGGGTGCGTCGTCAGCGCCGACGTAGAAGTGGGTGCCCGTGATGGTCACCGTCTGGCCGTCGCGGTCGAGGTCCTCGGTGACGGACACGTCGATCGTTGGGGTCGGCCGGGGAACCTCGATGGCCTCGAACTGGTCATACGTGTCGTTCGTGGTGTGGTGGTGGTCGAGCCGGAAGAAAAGCCCACACGTGGTGGCGTCTTCCTGTCCCTTGCACAGGGTGGTACCGACCGTGGAGGGCACGGTCACCTGCGCGTTGTCAAAGTTCCACACGCCGTCTGCGACGGACCCAACGATCGTGGCGCCGCGGCCGGCGCTTGAGAACCAGCCGCCTACCTCACGCGAGGACGCGCAGCCTGGGGTGCCGGACCTGTCGTGGCCTTCGGCGCACCACAACGCATAGATGCCGGTCGTTTTGCCTCCGACCGTGGCGGGGTATGTTCCCGAGAACGTGACGACGGCCTCATTCTTGCCCTGCTCAACGGAGTCGATGGTGACGCCGAAGTCGATGTCCGGCGTCGTCGTCGGCTCGGGGGAAGGCTGCGTGGTCACGGTGGGTTCCGGTGACGGCTCAGCCGTGACGGTGGGCTCGGCAGTGGGCTCGGCCGTCACGCTGGGCTCGGCCGAAGGAGAGGCGGTGACGCTGGGCTCCGGCGATGGTTCAGTCGTGACGGTGGGCTCGGGGGCCGGCTCCACGGGCGCCTCAGCGAACGAGAACGTGATCGGAGCCAACGCCGTGCCTACCGGGTATGACGCTCCGAAAACGTTGGACATCCCTGGAAGTGCCGTCGTGGGAGCTGCGGTGTATGTGGTGACGCCTTCCGCCGTGCTGGTGCCCGCCGCTGCGAGGTCAACGCTGGCCAATACGTGACGCGCGCCAGCGCTCTGCGCGCTCAGAGTCGCGCCGCCACCGCCGTCGAGCGTGATGCGCAGCTGCTCCAGTGTGATGTCGATCCCGTGGGCCGGGTAGGCGAAGGTCACGGAGCCCGTGTAGTTGGCGGCTCCCGCGCCCTCAGCGACGTCTGAGCTCCCTGCAGCGAACGACGTCGCCGTGCCGTTGTCCGTGGCGCCGGCGCTCGCGGACACGCTCCCGCCGCGGCTGATGTAGTCGCGGAACGACGTCTTGACGGCCCACGTCAGCGAGCCGGTGGATGGCTCTGTTGCTGACGCCGGCACCGCGGCAAGACCGGCGGCGGTGAGGGTGAACAATATCGCGGCAGCCAGCCAGGCGGCTGGGCGTGTGCGCGCACTACGCAATGTCACAGGGGACTCCAGAGATGTGGTCATTCGGGAGGCGCATCGACGCGCCGCGGCTTCCTGGTGAGGCATGCCTTACCGGGAGAGTAGCGGCGCTTACGTCAAAAAAGCAATTAGGTGCTTGCGATATTGCATAAATGAGTCTGCAGGGGCGCGTACTGCGGGGTCCGACGGCGTCGCGCGGGCGCAGCTCGACGCTGTGAAGGCGCGGCTCGACGTTGTGAGGGCGCGGCTCGACGTTGTGAGGGCGCGGCTCGAGGTCGAGGTCGGCGGGGGCAGTGCGGTCGGCGGGGCGGGAATCCCCTCAGCGAGACTCCCGGCCCCGCACCCCCTTTTGCGGGCGCACTCGTAGGTGCTGCGCCACGAGCAACAGCATACGCAGGTGTATGTAAATGCGCAGTGGCTCGCGGTCGCTGTCACCCAATCGTGACCTCGCGCGGACGTGTCGCTATTCGGCCGCCTCCCGCAGCGCCTCGAGCGCGGCATCTCTGTCCTCCAGGTGCGCCGCGAGGGAGGCAAGGTCGCCGTCGGCAATCTCGACGCCCGTGACGGCCGCCCATGCCTGCAGGTTGGCGGTGACGGTGTACAGGTGGCCAAGGCCGTCAGGGACGCTGCCTGCCGCCGGGAGGTCGAGCAGGACCTGCCACATGGTGACGAGTGGGTACCAGGCCATGGTGTCGGAGACGTCCGGCGCGCGCTCGCCTTCGGCGAGCCAGTCGGGGCTGGAGAAGGCAAGGTGCTGGTTGAACCACACCACAGGGTCGGACCCGTGTTGGAGGTAGACGACCTTGGTGTCGCCCCAGATGGGGCCGTTGGCATCGCTCACGCCGGACTCGTCGGCAAACCGTACGGTCCTGCCGTCGTTGACGACCGGCAGCACGGCGGGGGAGCCGTCATCTCTGTCACGGGTCAGTTCAAAATGCATCTCGTTGAGGAACGGCGGGCCCACCATGAGCGCGCCATCGATGGGCTCGTTGAGGATGTCGACGCTGGACAGCACCGCCTCCACGCCCGTCGCCCCGAGCGACAGCCCGTACAGGTACAGGGACGGGCGGTCCGAGTCGGGCAGCGTCGCCCAGTAGTCGTGAATCACGCGGAACGTCACCCGCGAGGTCTCCTCCACGACGTCCTGGTCCGCGAGCAGGGAAATCCAGCTCGGCAGGTACGAGTACTGGACGCCAGCGATCGCGGTGTCGCCATTCCAGAGGTACTCAAGCGAGTCGACGCCGTGCGGCGCCAAGAAACCTGTCCCCGTCGTGGTGGCGACGACGAGCACCTCCCTGGAGAAGGCATCGGCCCTGATCAGTTCGTCGAGCAGCAACTCAGCCTGGCCTTCGATGGTGTCTGCGCTGCGCAGGCCCACGTAGGCGCGCACGGGCTCGACCGCGCCGCCAGGTCCCACCTGATCGATGTCCGCTGCGCGTGGGCCGCCGGAGACGAATGCGCGCCCCTGCCGGCCGAGGTCCTCGAACGCCACCAGCGACGAGGGAGAGCCCGAGCGCTCCGTCGCGCTCGGCTGAGTCACACCCGGCTTGTCGGCGAGGTCCTGCGTAGAGAAGGCCCAGTTGGACACCGTGAAGAACGCGTTGACGAACGCGCCCGACGCGATCCACCACAGCGCCCCGCCAAGCACGACGGCCACCACAGCCACCGCGAGGCGCCGCGGGAGGAAGCGGTCGGCGAGGTCGTCAGCCCATCGAAACAGCCCCCGCACGGCGCGTGCGAACATCAGGATGAGCGCCGCCGTCACCGCCGCCACGATCACGATCACCGGCCACACCAGCGGCGACAGGGGATCCATGCCAAAGTTCAGACGAGTCTCGTTCTGCCAGCCCACATACGCCCAGATAGCAAGGCCCGACTGCACCGAGATGACCGCCATCGACGCGACCAACAAGAGCGCCCTGACCTTGCCCCGGGCCGCCGGCACCATCAGGAACCTCACGACCGCATACGCCGCAGTCCCCAGGCCGTAGCCGACCATGAAGGTGACGCCAGAGTTAATGCCCTGGACCCAAGCCACGCGCGGCAACAGCGACGGCGTCAGTGACAGCGAGAAAAAGTACAGCCCAATGACGAGGCCAACGGCAGAGAATGTGAACTCCGTGATCCCCGGTGCTGGAGGCCGGCCGACGCGGGGAACAGTCAGGCGCGTCACGGCTCGGTCGATTACGCCTGAGGTGGGGCGCTGTGGCGCCTGGGCTGTCATCTCACCTCCCGTGTGTCGCTCGCACGATGGCTCTTCAGTTGAGGGGGTCGCGCACCAAGGGCTGCGTCATGCAGTGTGCGCCGCCCCGGCCGCGTCCCAGTTCCGCTCCCACGATCTCCAGCACCTCGATGCCGGCGGCCCGCAGTGCTGCGTTGGTGGCGACATTGCGGTCGTAAGCCACCACCACGCCCGGCTCGAGCGCGAGCACGTTATTGGCGTCGTCCCATTGCTGGCGCTCCACGTCGTAGCGGTCGCCGCCAGTGGCGATCAGCCTCAGTTCCTTGAGTCCCTTCGCCTGCGCAATCACCTCGGTGAACGGCTTGTCCTCTTTGCGCACGTCGAGGCTGAGCGGGGTGGGGGACTCGTAAATGGAATACGTCTCGATCTCGTCGACGACCGAGGGGAACACCGTGGCGAGGTCGCGGTCCGCGAAAGTAAACACGGTGTCGAGGTGCATGGCGGAGCGCATGCGGGGCAGCTTGGCGACGATGACGCGCTGGGCAGCCTCGCGAGCAAACAGTTCCGCAGCCACCTGCGTGATGGCTTGGCGGCTGGAGCGCTCCGACATGCCGATTACGACAACGCCGGACCCGATGGGCATCACGTCGCCGCCTTCCAGCGTTGCGAGTCCGTGGTCGATCTCGGGATCGCCCCACCACGTGTTGACTTGGTCGGCGAAATGGGGGTGGAAGGTGTACACGGCCTTCATGACGAGGGTTTCCGCGTGGCGAGCGGGCCAATACAGCGGATTGAGCGTCACGCCGCCGTAGATCCAGCTCGTGGTGTCGCGCGTGTACAGCGTGTTCGGAAGCGGGGGCATGAGGTAGTCGCGCATGCCGGATTCTTCCCGCACGAGTTCCACGGCTGGCGGAGCAAAGTCGCGAGGCAGGTCCGTGGTCGACAACCCGCCCAAGATGAGGTGCGCGAGGGTCTCAGACTCGAGGGAGTCCAGGAAAGCGCGGACGTCGTCGGCCAGTGCGACCCCCACCTCATTGGGTGTGACTTTCCTGTCGAGTAGCCATGCCCGCGCGTGCGGAAGGTCGAGCGTCTGTGTGAGCAGCTGAGTGAGTTCCAGTACCTCGATGCCGCGCGCACGCATGAGCGCGCAGAACTCGTCGTGGTCGCGCTTAGCGTTGGCCACCCACATCACGTCGTCGAACAGCAGGTCTGCCGCGTTGGACGGGGTCAGGCGGTGGTGGGCGAGCCCAGGCGAGCACACGAGCACGCTGTGCAGCTTTCCCACCTCCGAGTGGACGCCAAACGTGCGAGGTTCGGTGTCCACGATGGTTTCGCTCATGTGCGCCTCCTAGGCCGGTCCGCTAGTTCTGACGCTATCAAGACCCCAGGCAGGACTGGGGAAGTCCGGCGGCGAGAACGCGACGCGCTCTCGCTATGTCGCGCGCACGAGTGTGCCCTGTGGTCTGCGCGCACCTGTGGAATGTCCGATGTGGGCGCATGGTTAGTACAGGAGGACCCGCGACGGGGGCGACGGCGCCTTCGCGGTTGGGGCTCCACCAGGGGCTACACAAGGGAGGGCATGAACAATGACGGTGAGTGATACGACGCATGCTGTGCCGATGCCGAGCGTCTCGATCCATGGTGGCTACGTGCCCACGCCGGTGAGCCAAATGGAGCGGCTATTTCCGGAGACACACGCCAGGATCTACGCGAAGTGTGACTTTTTGCAGGTCTCCGGCAGCACCAAGGAGCGCACCGCCCACTTCCTCCTCGATGACATGGAACGGACCGGCGCGCTGCAGGCCGGCGGCACCGTGGTCGAGTCGACCTCTGGGAACCTTGGAATGGCCCTCGCACGTCAGTGTGCGCTACGCGGCTACCGGTTTATCGCTGTCGTTGATGAACGGGCCACCGGCGCCGCGACGCAGACTATGGAAGCGTTCGGCGCGCAGGTGGAACGGGTCCTCACGCCGCCTGACGGAAACCGCCTGGGAGCGCGCGTTGCCCGCGTCGCCGAGTTGCTCGATGCGGTGCCGGGAGCGGTGACCACCAATCAGTACGGCAATCTCGCCAATCCCGCGGCGCACGCCACGACGACCGTGCCGGAGTTGGTGGCCTCGCTTGGTGCTCCTCCGGACTACCTCTACGTAGCGATGAGCACCACGGGAACCGTGCTGGGGTGTCAGCAGGCCATCGAGTCAGCGGGGTGGAACACCACCCTTGTGGGCGTTGACGCGGAAGGCTCCGCACTCTTTGGAGGAGCGGTCGCCGAGCGCAAGCTTCCCGGCCTGGGCGCTGGATTCGCGACCGCACTGTCAGAGCGTGCCCACCCGCACGCGGTGCGTCGCGTGAGCGAAGCAGACATGGTGCGCGGCTGCCGCCTTCTTGCACGGCGCGAAGGCATCCTCGCTGGCGCGTCCACTGGAGCGATCGTGGCCGCCATCGGTCACGACCTGCCCACCCTTAGCCCTGGTCACTCGGTCGCTTTCCTCATCCACGACGGCGGCTCCGCCTACCTGCCCACGGTGTTCAACGACGCGTGGGTGGCCGCAGAACTCGAGGGCGGCGCTGATGCTCTGGCGGAAACGGTCGCGGCCAACCCCTTTGTCCAGGCGTGACGCAGGGGATCGCGGCCACGTGACGGACCATGCGCAAGGACGAGACCGCACGCACTCGTATGACCTCATCGTGGTGGGTGGGGGGCCGCGTGCGCTCTACGCCCTGGCGGACCTGGATACGGCGTTGGCGCGGGAGGGCGCCACTCGAGGTGAGCCGCTCCGCATCGCCGTGGTTGAGCCTTACGTCCCTGGGGCCGGCGCCGTGTGGGATGCGGATCAACCGACGCACCTATTGATGAACGTCGACGCTGGCATCGTGGACGCGCGGTGCCCCGCGGTGCCTCAGAGCTTTCGCGAGTGGAGCGGCGAGGCTGACCCATTCCCACCGCGGGCTCGTGTGGGCGCGTACCTGGGGTGGGCCTTCGACCGGCTTTGCGAATCGCCCCGGCTCAACGTGACGCACATCAAGGCGTCCGTGACGTCTGTCCAGCGGGATGGAGCGAGGTGGCGGTGCGTTGCGGGCGAGGCCGCTGGCGTCGGTGCCGGCGGCGTGGACATCACCTCGCCCACCGTTCTCATGGCGACCGGCCACGCAGGCGGTGCTGGCCTGGACCATGTCGCGATGAGTGCTCCCCAGACGGGGCCCACTGCCGGCGCCCCGCTCCTGGTGCGCGGGGCAGCGCTGACGGCGTTCGATGTTGTGTTAGACGTGACGCAGGGGCGTGGGGGCACATGGCACGAGGACTCCGGTACCCCGTCGCGCCTGCGCTACGTGCCGAGCGGGCGCGAGCCGTCGCTCGTGACGCTCGTTGCGCGTTCGGGCGAAGAAATGCTGCCCAAACCCGCCCGCGTCCCACTGTCAGTGGCGGGCGCTGTGCGCGACGTGACAGCTGGGCTGGAGCCGCAGTCAGCGCCGGACGATGCCTGGTGGGACGTGCTCGCCCGCGCAGCCGTGGCAGGTGCCGCCGCGGCAGGCGTGACGGTCACACCGGCGCACCTGTGGGCACGGCTCGATGGCCCCGCGCCCCGCGCGACCCGGGGGGAAAGGGACCTTGCCCGCGCGCATGGGGAGTTGGATGAGGACGCCGCCTGGTGGTGGGGACGCGCATGGGCAGCGGGGTACGCGGACGTGGTGAGGTCGCTCGAACGCGCACCCCGTGATCAGCACACCTGGACCCGCTGGCGACGCAGGGCCGCCACCTTGGAGAGATGGGCGTTCGGGCCGCCGGTGCAGACGTACAGGCGCTTGCTGGCGTTACGCGAGGCTGGGCTGCTGACCGTGGAGCACGGCCGGGGCGATGCCGGACGTGGCGCGGGCACACACGACGGCCCACGCGCGACGACCATCGATGCCTTCACGTGCGGGCCCGGCGTGCTTGCCGCACCGCGTTCGTGGGACGCAGGCCACGCCTGGATCGAGCACGCGCGCACCCCGTGGCGGGGCCTTGCGCGCGCCGGGCATGTGATGGTGCGGCCGGGGGAGCGGGGCGTGCTGACGTTGCCGGATGGGCAGTGCGTCGCGGCCGACGGCTCGTCCACTCCAGGCCTCTACGCCTTGGGCCGGCCTACAGAGGACGTGGTCGTGGGCCATGACTCCCTGCAGCGCCGGCTCCACGATGATTCGCGCCGCTGGGCAGCCACGATTGCACGCGCCCAGCGCCGGTCTGATGCGCATGATGAACCCGTGAAGGAGCCACAGCCATGACACACGACACACATCAGCTATGCGAGGGAGTCGCGCCGCTGCAGGCGAGGACTGAGCCATGGATGGAGGACCTTCTCGCCGACAGCGAGCAGTGCGCCGCGCTCGTGCGCGAGTACGGCTCTCCGGTCAACGTCCTCGATTTCTCGCCGGTGGCCCGCAACGCCCGTGAACTTGAGGACGCGGCGCGCGCCCACGGCGTGACCCTGGGCGTGTGTGTCGCGCGCAAGGCCAACAAGGCGTTGGGGCTCGTGCATGCGGCGCGCGAAGCCGGCTTGGGGATCGATGTGTCCTCGCTGGCGGAACTGCAGCAGTGCCTCGACGCTGGGGTGGCGGGAGAGCGCATGATCGTGACCGCTGCCGTGAAGTCTCCTGCACTGATCGAGCTCGCCGTGCGCTCGCGGGTGACTCTGAGCCTTGACAACGCGGACGAACTCGAGGCGGTTGTGGACGTGGCGGAGCGGGTAGGAGCGGTCGCACGCGTCGCGTTGCGACTTGCGTCATCCGACGGGGACATCGCCGCCACACGTTTTGGGCTCACCTCCCAAGCGTGGGATCAGCGCGTGGCGGCTGCACCGGCGCAGCACATCGTGGTGGAGGGAGTGCACTTTCACCTGAACGCCTACAGCGCTCGTGAACGGGCAGTCGTATTGCGGGAGGCACTGCCGTGGGTTGATCGCCTGCGCCAAGCGGGCCATCCCGTGACATTTGTCGACATGGGCGGCGGCATCCCCATGAGTTACCTGGCGCACAGAGAGCAGTGGACGCGTTTTTGGGAGGCCCTCAACGAGGATTCCGATGGAGAGCTCACGTGGCGGGGCGACCGGTTGGGGCTCGTCGATCCGCACGCGGCCCGGCCGTCCCCGGCCATGTACCCCTACTGGCAGTCGCCCGTTCGGGGGCAATGGCTCTCGGACGTACTGACCGCACGCGGGATAGACGGAGCGACCATCGCCGCCGACCTCACTGCGCGCGAACTCGAACTCCGGTGCGAGCCCGGCCGGTCGATCGTGGACGGGTGTGGCATGACGTTGGCTGACGTCGCCTTCCGGAAGTCCACGAGCGACGGCATCCCGCTGGTGGGCCTGGCGATGAATCGCACTCAGGTGCGGTCAACGTCCGTCGACTTTCTCCTGGACCCTCGGTGGGTCAGGCCCGCGAGCGCCGGCGAGCCGGGGCAACCGATGGAGGGCTTCCTGGTGGGCGCCTACTGCGTGGAGGAGGAACTCCTCTTGCGTCGCCGCCTACGTTTTCCCCACGGTGTGGCCCGCGGTGACATCGCCGCGTTCGTCAACACGGCCGGGTACCTCATGCACATCCTTGAGAGCGCGTCTCACCAACTGCCATTGGCCCTCAACGTAGTACGGACAGGTACTGGCTGGGCGCGGGACCAGATCGACGCGGGTGCACCAGCGGTCGCGCACAGAGCACTAGCCTGAGGCTATGGGACTGTTCGGGCGCAAGCGCCGCCGCGTGGAGCCGTATCAACTGTGGTCCGACGACGCCGAGCGATGGGACACCTTCCTCGCCCGCGGCGCTGAGCCGCACACGCCGCGCGACCTAGAAGTCTCCGTATCTTTCGCCAAGGAGGAGCCCGCGCGCGCGGCGGCTAAGGAGTTGGCGTCAGCGCGAGTGGCGGGGGAACTCGTGCCGCCAAGCCACGGCGTCGAGGAGTGGGGAATCCTCATGGTGCGGCGGGACGAGGCGCTCGTGCCCAATGCGCTGCGCGAAGCGGTCGACCTTGCTGAGAGCATCGCGTCCACTCACGGCGGGGAGTATGAGGGCTGGACCGCGTTCTACACCGCGGATGAGAAGAAGGCGTGGGGAGTGGAACTCCTCGACGGCATCTAGTTGTCGCAGGTGCACCGGGCGTTGTCGGGGACCCCGGCCAGCGCCTGTTCGACGTGAAGACCGCATCCGGTCCAGGTGGTCTTGCCGCAGGAGTCACACGCAATCGGGGAGCACATAGCGCCTCAGTCTACGGAATGCCTAGAAGCCGAGCGCGCGCTGGGTGTTCACCTGACGCGTCTGTGACGGCAGCGTGAAGAGGTCGATGAGGACGCCGATGCCGAAGATTCCCAGGGTGAACAGGTACAGAAGCCCTCGACCGACCTTGCCCAGATAGAACTGGTGAATGCCGAGCACTCCCAGGAAGAACCACAAGATGTACGCCACCAACAGCGACTTGGTCTTGTAGGGGCGGTATCCGGTCTGCGGGTTGTACGTCATAGTTTCAGGATACGGCGGGAACGCTCCCGGGTGCGTTCCGAATGCCCACCCAGGACACCACGGCGCCGGCAGCCATGAGGACGGCGATGACCGCCATGGCTCGGTGGAAGCCGGCCAGGTCGAGTGTGCCGCCCACCACCGCGCCAATCATGGCCACGGCGATGAGGCCCGCCACGCGCGAGACCGCATTGTTGGTCGCGGAGGCAATCCCGGCGCGCTCGGGTGGGACGGCAGACAGGATCGCAGAGGTCAGCGGCGAGACCATCAGGGTGAGACCCAGGCCGAACACCGCGATTCCCGGCAGCACCTGCGTCCAATAGTTGACGTCCTCGCTGACCGCAAGCAGCATCACCGAGCCCACGGCCATGAGCGCCGGGCCTACCGTCATGAAGATCCGCGGGCCCCAACGCCCTGACCATCCGCCCACGGCAGACGACAGCGCGATCATGATGAGTGTGATGGGCAGGCTCGCCAAGCCGGCTGCGGTCGCGCTGAACCCCGCGCCCTGTTGCAGGTAGACCGTCACCACAAAGCCGTTGAGCGCAAGCGCACCGTAGATCAGGAACGTCGCGACGTTCCCCCACGCGAAGTTGCGCGCGGAGAACAAACTCAGCGGAAGCATCGGCCGGTCCACCACGTGTTGGCGCCACACGAAGGCGCAGAAGGCCACGGCGCCGCCTACGCCCGTGAGCCACACCTCGGGATGCGACCATCCCAGGTGAGGCTGCTCGATGAAGGCGTACACCATGCCGCCAAGGCCAACGGCGCACAATGCCGCGGAGATGAGGTCAACGTGCGCGTCCGGGAGCCGCACGTCGCGCTGCTCTAGGCGAGTCATCATCCACAGCGTCAGGCCAATGGGCACCACGTTGATGACGAACACCCACCGCCACGACGCGAGGTCGACGAAGGCCCCGCCAAGCACCGGGCCAGCAACCATGGCGCCCGACGTCGCCGCGGTCCACGTGCCGATGGCCTTGCCCCGCGCGGCGCCCGAGAACGAGGACGTGATCAGCGCGAGCGAGCTCGGCACCAGGAGAGCGCCTGCGACGCCTTGGGCGAGGCGCGCGACGATGAGCACCTCGGCGGTGGGCGCCAACGCAATGGCGAGCGATGTCAGGGCAAAGCCGATCAACCCCCACCGCAGTACCCGAAGCCGCCCAAAGGCGTCTGACACGGCGCCCGCGACCAGGATGAGCGACCCGAGCGTGATGAGGTAGGCATCTACGGTCCACTGCTGGGTGGTGAGCCCGCCGCCCAGCTCCGCCTCGATCGCGGGAAGCGCGACGTTGACGACGGTGCCGTCGAGGAAGGACACAAAGGAGCCGAGAATGGCGATCCATAACACCAGGCGAAGCTGGCGATCGGTGGTGGGAGTCACTCGATCAGCGTACGACTCGGCTCCGACCTTGAGGTCGAAACGGTTGATTTGGTGCCTTTTGTCCACATGTGGCGTTATCTGTGGACATTCTCAGGTTTCATTCTCTACCGTCCATTGGTATGGGACATGTGATCCATGTGTGGGAGGGGCCCCTGCCCTCGGACCGCGATGAGGCGGTTCGCGACTTTTACGACCTCGCTCGGCAGCACCTGTTGAACGACGGAACTCTGCCAACGCGGGCAGTACGTGCGTTTGTGGCCGATGTGTTGGAGATTTGGCCTGAGCCCGTGGGTGACCGCGGTGTGGGGCTGAGGGCCTCGAGCCCGTTTGTGTGGCCCGCAAGCACGAGCGCGTCGGGGCCGGTGTGGCGTTGCCAGGTCAAGGACACTCGCGCGGCGACCGCCACCCACGTCATCGCCGCGATCGCGGAACGTCACGGCCTGAACTGGAACGATCCGCAGCCCGCTGCGCGCCGCATCGATCTGCGTCCCGTCTGGGAGGCGGCGGAAGCGCCGCTGTATGCGGACGTCGCGCTGACCGTCTAACCCCCGGCCCCACGTCACGTCGTGTCCGTCAGTCGACCGTGTGCGTGCGTCCCGTCTGGATGCCCTCGACGGCGCGCAGGTACGCCTGGCCCACGGCCTCGTCGCTCACGGGCGAGAACCCCGCGAAGGCCCGGAAGTGCTGTGGTGACGACGCCAGCACGGACGGGCTCACCACGTTGAGCCGCACGCCGCGCGGCAGCTCGGGCGCGGCGGCACGCACATAGGCCTCAAGTGCGCCGTTCGCAGTGGACGCCGCGGCGCCCGTCCTGATGGGCTCGCGCGACAGCACGCCGGAGGTGAGCGTGAACGACCCGCCGTCGGTGACGAACGGCAGGCCCAGGCGCACCACGTTGATCTGCGACAACACCTTGCCCGCGAAGCCGGCCGCGAACTGCTCCGCGGTCAACTCTTCCAAGGGTGCGAACGGCACCTTGCCTGCGGTGACGACCACGGCATCGACCGCGCCGACCTCCTCGAACACGGCCTTGATCGAGCCCTCGTCGGTCGTATCCAACGCGGGTGAGGTGGAGCGCGATGCGACGACCACGTCGTGGTGGGGTGCGAGCGCCGCTAGTGCCGCGCTACCCACGTGTCCTTGGCCAATGAGCAGAATCTTCATACCCACCACGATGTCACACGGCCGCGACACCAGGCACAATGGCCAGTACTGGAGGAAGGCGGCGCATCCGATGGCGTGGTGGAAGACATGGGTGACTCGAGTCGCCGCACAGGTGTGGTTCCGGCTCGTGCTGTTTACCGTGGGCGCGGTGGCCGTCGTGCTGGTCGCGTGGCTCGCCGGACCATACCTCCCGATGTTGGGCGCTGACCTGGGCCAGGACTCCGTCGGCACCATTTTGAACATCATGGCGACGTCCATGCTTGCGGTCACCACGTTCTCTCTCACCGCGATGATCTCCGCATATTCGGCGGCCGCGCAGGGCACCACCCCTCGGGCCACACAGCTGCTCGTTGAAGACCCCACCTCGCAAAACGCGCTGTCGACGTTCTTGGGTGCCTTCGTGTTCGCGATCGTGGGCATCATTGCACTGGGTCTCGACGCGTTCGGCGAGCAGGCGCGATCCGTCTTGTTCATCGCAACGCTCGTGGTGATCGCCACAGTGGTGGTCACGCTGCTGCGCTGGATACATCACCTCACTGAATTTGGGCGGGTGCCAGACATCATCGACCGCGTGGAGCGCGCCGCGACCACCGCCGCATGCGAGTACGCCAAGGCGCCGCACCTGGGCGGCTCGGTCGCGAGGGATGCTCCCGGCCCGGTGACTGAGTTTCGCGCCCACAGCCCCGGCTGTGTGACCGGAATCAGCATGGCGCAGTTGGAACGGTGGGCTCGGAAGGCCGATGCCCGTGTCCACGTGGACGTGCTGCCGGGAGTCACGGTGGGGAAGGGGACGGTGCTGGGCCGGGTTGAGGGCCGCACGGAGGTCTCGGACGCCGACGCGCACGAACTGCGAGGCGCGTTTCTCATTGAAGACCACCGCACCTACGAGCAGGACCCCCGGCTGGGGCTGGTCGCGCTGTCGGAGATCGGCTCCCGCGCCCTGTCGCCGTCCACGAATGACCCCGGCACGGCGATCGAGGTGCTGAATGCCCTGGAGCGGGTGTTCATTCGCGTCCTCACCACACGGCCGGATCCCGAGGTGCCGTACCCGCACGTCCACGTTCCCCAGCCGCGGTTCGAGGACCTCATCGAAGACGCGTTCCGACCCGTGGCGCGCGATGGGGCGGCGCTCGTCGAGATTGGCCTGCGCGTGCAGCGCGTGTTGGGGCACTTGATCGACGTTGCCGACCCACGCGAGGCCCAGCAGTTGGTGGAGGCGTCCGAGCGCGGGGAACGCCGTGCAGTGGCTAGCTTGCGCGACGAAGGCGACCGAGACCTGGTGCGGCGTGCGGCCCTGGCGGCTCGGGAGCGGGGACCGGCGTAGACTGGCACTCCACTACCTCTTGGTGGGGACCTCTTGACGGCTCAGGCATCACGCCAGCAGCCCTCCCGGCGCCTCCTCTGAGCACTGACTCGAGGACGTCGCAATGACACTCCCGCATTTTCCCGTTTCCCCTGCCACCGCTTCCGCGGGCGGTGACGCGCGACCCGCCGCTGTCGTGTACTGCGAGGGTCAGTTCACTCGCATTGACGGCAAGACCGCGAACGGACTCGTGCGCGCCTCCGAGCGGTACCGCATTGTCGCGGTCATCGATAGCACCTGCGAGGCGACCGATGCCGGGGTGGCGCTGGACGGCGTCGCCAACGGTATTGCCGTCGTGGCCTCGCTAGAGGAATGCCCCCGCGCTGACCTGCTGATCTTCGGTTTGGCGCCGTTGTCGGGGCTCATGTCCGCGGCAGACCGCGCCACCGTGCTGACGGCCATTGATGGAGGGCTCGACATCGTGTCCGGTCTGCACGAGTTCCTCAACGACGACCCGGAGATGGTCCTCGCGGCGCAGATTGCGTCCGTGACCTTGCACGACGTGCGCCGCCCGCGCCCCACCAAAGAACTGCGGATGTTCGACGGGGCCATCGACAGCGTGGACTGCGTGCGCATCGCGGTGCTTGGCACGGATGGCGCGATTGGCAAACGCACCACGTGCACGATCCTCACCGACGCCCTCAATGCCGCAGGCATCGCCACGGTGATGGTCGGAACGGGGCAGACCGGGCTGATTCAGGGTGCGGCGTACGGGGTGGCGTTGGACGCCATCCCCGCGCAGTTCGGCGTGGGTGAACTCGAAGGCGCGGTCGTCGCTGCCTGGGAGGAACAGCGCCCGCGCGTCATCATTGTCGAGGGTCAGGGCGCGCTGAGTCACCCCGCCTACCTGAGCTCGACCGTGGTGCTGCGCGCCTCGCGGCCGCACGCGGTCATCATGCAGCATGCGCCGGCGCGGGACGTTCTCAGTGACTATCCAGGCGTGCCCATGCCGACCGCCACGAGCGAGATTGCGTTGATCGAGGCGTTCGGGCGGGCACCCGTGGTGGGGATGACCATCAACCACGAGGGCATGACGAGGCAGGACGTCGATGCGGCGATTGCGCTGTATGAGGCTCAGTTGGGGGTGCCGGTCACCGACGCCTTGTGGGGTCATCCCGCGACGCTCGTGGAGATGGTGACGCGGGCGTTCCCCGCGCTCATCAACGACCGGGTCGAGGTTGCCTCGTGATTGTGCCCCGCATCGAAATTGACCTCCAGGCCATCGAAGACAATGCCCGCACCCTGGTCACTCGGCTGCGCGCACGCGGCATCGAGGTGACCGGAGTGACGAAGGCGACGCTCGGCTCGCCCGAGGTCGCCAAGGCCATGGTGCGCGGCGGTGTGGCGCGCATCGCGGATTCCCGCATTGAGAACCTCGAGGCCCTACGCGAGGCGGGTGTGCGGGTGCCATTGACCCTGCTGCGCGCTCCCGCACCCGAATGGGCCGACCGTGCAGTCGCTTGCGCCTCCACAAGTCTGGTGAGCGACCCTGGCGTGGTGGCGGCGCTGTCCGCCGCTGCGGGCCGACGTGCCCTGAACCACCGCATTGTGCTGATGGTGGAGCTCGGCGACTTGCGCGAAGGTGTGATGGTGGCGGAGGCGCTCGACCTCGCGCGATCGATCTCGCGTACGCACCACGTGACCCTGGCGGGGATCGGCACCAACCTGGCGTGCCGCAGCGGTGTGATCCCGGGGGATGAGCAGATGGCGGCGCTGTCCGCGCTCGCGACCACGGTGACCGGCAAGCTCGGCGTCGCGGCGCCACTGGTCAGCGGCGGGAACTCTGCGAACCTCGCGTGGGCGTTGGGGAACGGCCGGGTGGGCCGCGTCAACGATTTGCGTCTGGGGGAGGCGATCCTGCTGGGGATCGACCCGTTGACGCGCATGCCGATCGAGGGCTTGCGTCAGGACGCGTTTGCCCTGGTGGGCGCCGTGATCGAGTCCTTGGACAAACCCTCACAGTCGTGGGGCCTGCGAGGTCAGATGGCCTTTGGTGCCGTGCCGTCCTCACGTGAGCGCGGGACCATCATCCAGACCATCGTGGCGCTGGGACGCCAGGACGTCGATCCCGACGGCGTTACGCCGTCGGCGGGCACGACGGTGCTCGCCTCCAGCAGCGACCACCTGGTGCTCGAGACTCCCACGCGCATGGTGGCGGGGGAGGAAGTGAGGCTGGGCCTGAACTACTCCGCGCTGCTGCGGGCGATGACGTCGCCCTTTGTCTATGAGCGGCTCGTGCAGCGGTCGGGGGCCGTGGCCGCTCCCCGAGCGCAGATGGCTTGAGCGCCACTGTCAGCCCGGGCCTCGACGGGGTCGCGCTCGCCCTCGCCGGACTGTCCGACGAGCGCGAGCGCGTGAGCTCCGCAGCGCAGCGGGCGCGACCTAGCCTTCGTTGAGCTCCGCTTCGAGAGCGTCGAGCCACCCCGACCAGAAGTCTTTCCACGGGTCGGTCGCGGCGAATGTCTCGAGCTTCTCGTGCATGACCGTCAGCTTGGTGCCGGAGGCGGTGGCGTCAAACGCGAACTGCACGCGACCCAGTTGCTGTGCTGAGGCATCGGCCGTATCCGCGAGCGCGTAGCGCGGTGACTTGACGCCTGCCTTTGACGCACGCGTGGCGGTGAGGTCGGGCAGGAGTGCCGCACGTGAGTCGTCGTCTTCGATGATGGCGCGCAGTTCCTGCGGCGGCACGGAGAACGTGCGTGAGCGGGACACCGTGAACGTGCCGTCCGGCATTTGGCCGGGCAGACGCATGCCGGTGATGCGTTCGTAGCCAACCGTCACGGTCTGCGCCCACCAGCCGCCAATGTCCGAGTTGCTGTTGATCCATGTCGCGATCTCGGTGTGGGTGGCATCGCGTCCAGGTCCGGCATCGAGGCGCGCGACCCACGCGTCCCACCCTGTTCCCGTCGCCTCTGTGACGCGAGCGTCGGAGACCTCGGGCTGGGAGACCCAGCCCGACGACGACGGCTGTGCTTTCTCGAGGAGTGCTCGCCTGGCTGCACTGTATTTTTCGCCGGTCGCGGCCATGCGCGTCCGAACGCGCTTCTTGAATGATTCTTGGTTGGTCATGGGAATCTCCCGTTGTCGAGCGCGGCCCCGCATGCTCGCGCCATCGGGGACGCGCGTGTGACACGGCAGTCCCGCGTCGAGCACTCCACGGTCCCCTTTGCCTCCACCGGCGAGCCGGTCGGCGGCAGCGCGAGTGCCGCGAAGGAGGTCGGGCGAGACGGGTCGCCCTCACATCAGTTTACTGCCCCGACGGCACGTGCGGGTGGCGTGTGGTCCGCGGGTGCGGTGTGAATGTGAGTGTTGCTCTTGTGCGCCACTGCGACACTGGTGTTCACGCAGCGAGGGCGCTTGCGCAGGGGGCGCATCGCGATGCGGCGCGCAGTAAGGTCGCCACTATGGCTGCAGTTCCCACTCCGTTTGAGGTTTACGAGGACGGTGCCACCTACCTGCATGGGACCAAGGCTCAGCTCGCGGTTGGCCAGATGCTCGAGCCTGGGCACGGGTCCAACTTCGAGGACGGTCGGGTCTCTCGCCACTTGTACTTCACGGCCACGCTCGACGCGGCGACGTGGGGCGCCGAACTTGCCGCCGGAGACGGACCGGGCCACATCTACATCGTGGAGCCCACCGGCGACTTCGAGGACGACCCCAATGTCACGAACAAGCGCTTCCCGGGTAACCCCACGCGGTCCTACCGGACTCGGCACGCCGTGAAAGTCGTGGGGGAACTCACCGACTGGGTGGGCCACCCGGCCGAGCAGGTGCAGGCGATGAAGGACTCGTTGGCGGCCCTCGCCGAGCGCGGCGAGGCCGTGATCGACGATTGAAGTGCGCCGCGTGCGTGTATCACCGGCTCACGTTGGCGGAGGCTCGCCCTAGTGGTGAGGGCCGATGCCCGGTGTGGGCTCGTCGACAAGCTCGCCGTCCTGAGTGACGAGACCGCGTGACTTGAGGTGCGAAATGTACCTGGCCTGGCCGCGCTCGCCCTTGGCGCGAAACAGCGGCATGATGCGCGGCAATAGGTTGGGGGACAGGAGTGCCACGCGGACTAGCCAGGACTCTCCACGCTTGGGGTAGGCCTCCAGGCGCGGCTTGTCCAGCAGTCCCACCATGGTCGCGGCGACGTGCTCGGCTGACTGGGGCGGGTCTTGGAACTGGAATGCGTTGCCGCCGTCGAGGGCTTCCTGGCGCAGCATCCTTGTGTCCGTCGCGGACGGCATGACCGAGCCGACGGTGATGCCCTTGGGCTTGAGGTCGAGCGCGATCGACAGCATGGCGCCCCGCAGACCGTACTTGGACGCGGTGTAGATGGGGGTCTCACCCAAAGGGAAGATCGCGCCCAGGGACACGACCGAGATGACGCGGGCATCGGCCGACTTCTTGAGCAGCGGCACCGCCAAGCGAGTGAACATGAGTGGCGCGTTGAGGTTGACCGCGAGTTCGCGGTCAATGGACTCGGGGCTGCGCTCGTCGAACCTCTCAGCGCTCGTCATGCCCATCGAGTTCACCAACACGTCGATGCGGCCGTGCCGGGCCCGCACGTGTGCGAGTACCCGGTCTACTTCCGCACGTTGCGTGAGGTCCCCGGTGACCACCTCGTGACCGGAGCCGGGTAGCCAGGCCGCGACGGCATCGGCCGCCTGCGCCCTGAGGTCTACCAACACCACCGTGGCACCCCGAGCGGCGACGAGCCGGGCGAACTCGGAGCCGATCCCCCCGCCGGCGCCCGTGATGACGACGACCTTGCCGCGGCCGTCCCAGCGCGTGCGGCTCATCGCAGCTCCCATCCCATGCGCGAGGCGACCATGCGCAGATAGCGCGTCATGGCGTGAGAGTCCACGTAGCCCTGGTGCCGGGGTGAGCCCACGAGGTGGAGTCCACCGGTCAGGTCCGGGCGGTCGTGGGCGATGTGGTGCTCGAACCGCTCCCATTGACGCGGGCGGTGGGCGCGATCCCAGATGTGGGAGGCGATCATCTCCGCGAGCATGTCCATCAGCCGGTACGCGCCCGAGTTGGTCTCGACAAAACCCAATCCGTACAGGCCGGTGTGCTTGCTGAAGGCCGTGAGGTACAGGTCTGGGTGCTGCTCGTCGCCGTAGAGGTCCTGTGCGTACGGCACGGTGTGGCGGTAGCCGGTGGCCAGCAAGATCAGGTCAAAGTCCTGGGCGCTGCCGTCGGTGAAGGTCACCGTCGCGCCGGTTGCGCTGGCAATCCCGGGGCGTGCGGTGATGTCGCCGTGGCCCAGGTAGTGCAGCAGTTGGTCGTTCAGGATGGGGTGGGTCTCGAAGAGCTTGTGGTCTGGTGATTGAAGCCCTAGGCGGGTGACGTCGCCGTTGATGATGCGGAGCAGGCGGCCAAAAACCTTCTGTTCGACGGCCATCGGCAGGGCGGGCCCAGATTCGGCGAAGACGTCCACCGGCATGCCGAAGATGTGTTTGGGGATGAACCAGTAGCCGCGGCGCATCGAGATCTCCGCGTGGGCTGCGGTGCGGGCGGCGTCGCACGCGATGTCGCAGCCGGAGTTGCCCGCGCCCACCACAAGGACGCGCTTGCCTGCGAACTCTTGCGGATCGCGGTACGTGACACTGTGGCGCACCTCGCCGGTGAAGCCAGGCACGTCAATGACGTTCGGCTCCCACTGCACGCCGGACGCGGCGATCACGTGGTCATAGGTGCGGTGGATGGGCTCGTTGGGGGCCGATGCCTCGGTGACAGTGGCGGTGAACCGCCCGGCCTCGGTGCGGGTTACCTCGGTGACGGTGGTGTCGAACTGGATGCGTTCGGTGAGGTGGAAGTGGTTGGCGAACGACTGCAAATAGGCGAGGATCTGGCGGTGGCTGGGGTAGTCGGGATAGTCCTGAGGCATGGGGAAGCTGGGGAAGTTGCTCAGGGTTTTGGAGCTGATGAAATGCGCCGACTCGTACATGGGGGAGCCGGGATTGTCGATGTCCCACAGGCCTCCCACGCTGTGGTGGCGCTCCACGTGGTCGTAGTCCAAGCCGTGATTCGCGAGGGCGCGTGCCGCGGCGAGCCCGGCCGGGCCGGCGCCAATAATTAGGGTGCTGGGCGTCGTGGAGCGCGGGCCCGTGGTTGCGGTGGTGTCCGCCATGGATCCTCTTTCTCAGCGTTGAGAGTGAGACCCATCGTAGGGGACGAGGTGGTGGCTGGCTGCGATGTATTGCGGCCTGTGTGGCCGGCGGCGCTGAGTGCTTGGGCCGCCGACCACACAAGCGTGGGCTGCGCGGCTATGGCTTGAGCAAGACCTTGCCGGCGCGGCCGGGAACGTAGTTGGCGCGCGCGGCGTCCGCGATCTGGTCCAGCGGGTAGACGGCCTCGACGGGCAGTGTGATGGTGCCGTCGGTGAGGCGCGCGAACAGTTCCTGCATCAGGCGCGAGCGGTCCTCTGCAGAGATGGTCGCGGAGACCTTGGAACCCCAGAAGCCCTTGACGGTGGCCTGCTTGAAGATCACGTCGCCAGAGGCGAGCTGGATGCTGGGGGAGGCCATGGCGCCGAACACCACCAGGGTGCCGTTCTCGGCGAGCAGCGACAGGACGTCGCCGGCCGCGGTGCCGCCGACGGATTCGACGCCGACCTTGAGCGGTGCGCCATCGGTGATCTCCGCGACACGGTCCTTCCAGCCGTCCTGGTCCGTCGCGACCACGTCCTCGATGCCCTGGGCGGCCAGTTCGTCGACGCGCTCGGGGCTACGCACCAGGCCAACGACGTGGATGCCGCGGGCCTTGGCGAGCTGAGCGACGAGGCGTCCCACGGCGCCGTTGGCGGCGTTTTGGATGAGCCAGTCGCCCTCGTCGAGGTTCAGGGAGTCGAGCAACGCGATCGCGGAGAACGGCATCGAGACCAACTGTGCGGCGACCTGGTCGGGGACGGCTTCCGCGATGGGGATGAGCGAGGCGGCGTCGGCAACGAACTCCTCCGCCCAGACGCCGAATGTCCCGGCCGAGACCACGCGCTGGCCAATCTCAAGGCCATCGACGTCCTCGCCGAGCTCCTCGACGATGCCGACGGCCTCGGTGCCAGCGCCTGCGGGCATCTCTGGCTTGAAACCGTAGTTGCCAGACACGGTCCACAGGTCGTGGTTGTGAATGGGGGACAGGATCATGCGCACGCGTGCCTGGCCCGGGCCCGGGTTGGGGGTGGCGACCTCCTCGACCTTGAGGACCTTGGTGGGGTCTCCGAACTGCTGCTGGACGAGTGCGCGCATGGGTGGGCCTTCCTTGTTGGGTGGCGTGGCGGACAGGCCCTGGGTAAGGGCAGGCGTCACGTGGGGTACGTGAAGGGCAACGGTGGGGGAGGCGGGGGTATTCCGAGGGGGTGGATACAGTGACGCCATGGATGATCGGGTTGGGGGCGCTGCGGATTCCGCGCTGGGAACGGCGGGCGTGTTGCTCGATGATGTACGCGCCCTCGTCCCGCAGGCGACGGTGCCGACGTGGCAACAGCCGTCCGTGGGGTATGGCGATTCGCGAGCGGTCATCTCCCTCACGGGTCTCGTCGCCCTTCCTGTCCACGTTGCGTGGGCACAGACCAGCGGCATCGCTTTGCGCATTTCGCGACTGCGCGGCTGGGCGACGATGTTGTTTGCCACGGCGAGTGCGCTCATCGAGGTGAGCGAGTCGGTGACGGACTCCGTCGACCCTGACCTGCTGCGCAGGGCGCTATCGAGCCCGGCCGACGTGCGGACGCACCCGTGGTTCTGGAAAGGCTGGGACCCCGTCACGCGAGGACCGCGGACGGTGCCCGAGGGGCCGGGCTGGTACGACAGTTGGCAGGTTCCTGTGGTGGAGGCCGCAGGTGCGGGACTGGGCCGCATCCTTCCGCTGCTGCGCCAGCAGATCGTCGACGGGCCTCCGGTGTGGATGTGTGGCGAGGGCTCTCCACGGGAGCGCGCGACGCTACGCGACGGCGACGGTGTGTCGATTGCCCAGTTCAGTCGCGCCGAGGACGCCGCCTACTGCGTGGCGGCGCGGCGTGCCGTGGCCGGGTGCGGGGGCCTCGTTGAGGCTGTCACTGCGCTCGTGGACGGAGGGTCGACTGCCCCCATCGCGCGGGAGGACTATCTGCGTGTAGTGAACGCGGCCCGGCCGTGGATGCCGCCATCCGCGTCGATACCGACCTCATGAGACGCAACAACTAGGCATCCGCATCGGGGAATCAGTTGATACGGGTGCACGGGAGTAGCTCGTCGCCGAGTTTCGCGGTTGAGCTCCCAACGAGGAGAATGCCCGGCCACGGCTCATACCCAGGTCGTCGACTTACGCGCGACGTCGAAAACCGCCTGCACCCGCGCCGGGCCCAAGACCTCAGGACGCTTCCTGAACCACCGCGGCACATCCCACTTGTCGAGAACCCGCACGTCGTCCGGCTGCTGCTTGTATGTCACCTCGGGGACCAGCGTTCCGGTGAGTACTACGACACAGCCCATCATGGGAACCTCAAAGTCCAGTTGTGCCTCGAGCAGTCGCTTGGCGCGCGCCGCCTCGTGCCGAGAGTTCCTGAGGTAGGGCACAGGCTGCCCTCCTACGCGCATTTGGTATTGCGCGACCCAGATCTTCTTGCCGGGATGCTTCTTGCTATTGACGGTGAAGACGCCTCCGGGTCCAATCACCACGTGGTCAATATCCGAACCACGCTCTCCCACGGGCACGCTGTGAAGCACGTGCCACCCACGGTCGCGCAGTTTATTGAGCCGGGCACCGATGTATTCCTCGCCCTCGGCGCCCACACGCCAAGCCCGTTCCTGCGTGTGGTTGTTGAACACGTAGCGGTTCGCGTACGCGGCGATCTTGGAGCGGCCCTTGGCGGTTTCCCATTCTGCCGCGGCTTCCAAGCGCACCCCTTGACCGGGCACATTGGTGGACAGGTCTGTCCATTCGCGCACGGCGTGACTGGGAGGCTCGGGTTGGGGTGCGGCCGGAGCTAGGGAGACTTCCGCTGCGTCCTCGGGCGCAGTTTCCGCGGGGGAGGAGGCCGACTGCAGTGGTGTGACGGCTCGCAGCGGCATCCCGGGAGGTGTGACGTCGTTGTGAGCGCACCAGTCGCCAGCGCTCTCCTCCGCCGTAGTCATGAGGTGAGCGGGCACGCCTTCGTATGTACCCGTGGCGAGGTCGAGATAGCCCGCTTTATCGCCGTCGGCAGTGGTGAAGTACAAGCGGTCGTGGCCGTAGCGCTTCCAGCGCGTGGCGTGTAGTGCAGCCAAGACTCAAACCCACATGGTGCACTCGATGCCGTCAGAGAAGCGCTGGGGCGGCTCAACGAGGGGGAACGCCTCGCGTTCGCTGATGCGGAGCGCGGTCCATGCCATGGCTGCCGCGTCAAAGACGTCGTCAAATCCCGTGCCCTTGAGCGCGAGTTCCGCATCCAGTGGAACCGATAGCCCCGCACGCGCTAGCAACGAGTGACGTAGGAGTGCACCCTTGAGCGTCTTCTTGCTGGCGGTAAGTGGCGCGCCTTGCATCGCCGCGAAGGACACCTCGGGATGCCCCTCGCGGATCTCGATCCCAGACGGCGCGCGGTCGCGGACGTAGGCATCGACTTCGATGATCTTGGGAGCCAGAGCGAAGGACTGCGCTCCAACGCCACGCTCCGCTCGCTCGCGCGAAATGAGGTCAGCCTCAGCGCGGGAGGGTGCGTAAATCGCATCGCGAATGGGCACGTCGAACACAGAGCTGCGCAGCGGCCCCAAGCGAGAGCGCGCTTCCCGCTCCGTTGCGCGCGTTGACCGATCGGGAAGTCCAATCGGAATATCGATGACGACGGTCGTCGCTCCCCACCGTGTGTGACCACGATCTACCGCGGCGCTGACGTCCGGCGCGGTAGCGATGTCAAGGATGCCGCTGGTATTCGCGGTGACAACCACCCAGCCACCCTTGCAAGAATCGAGTCCCAGAACGCTCATGGGTCGAGCATGGCACATCCGGGCCTATTGTTGGCTGGGCCCAGAGGCAGGGAGCTCCGGCCCGTTTGAAGTCGTCGAGTTGTTGACTCGGCTCGATCGCGAGTGCCCTTCGGCTGGAGCGGGCAGGTCCTTGTGACCCTTTCTCATTCCGTCATAGAGCGAAGCTGCGCCAAGGTTCGGCCGCTCTGAACGTGGGTCCACGCCGTCCAGCCATTGATGTTGGACCCAATCAACGCAATCAGGGCGCTCGATGGCGCACGGTAGACCCCAGCGTTCGTGCGGATCGTTCCTTCGTTAGTGATCACGCCTTCGTACGTCTCACCTGCTCGCTTCTGCGAGTATCGGAGTGTGTCGCCTGAGCGAATGAGGCCTGCTCGGAGTAGGGCGACTAGGTCACCACGGACGGCGTGCTCGTTGCGGCGTTTACGTCTACGCGTAGCGCCCGCCGGCTCCCGGACGGGGCCCGGCTCGGACCGCTCTTCTGTGTACTGGCTGCCCCTCGTCGGAGACTGTTGAACGAGTTCGTCGGTGGCCAGCAAGTCGCCGTCAAACGTAGGGACATGGTCGGGGCGCGGCCAGGCCTCGAGGGCCAATGTCACCAGCCATTGGGCACGGAGATCGATGCGCAGCTCATCCCAGACCTCGGCCCAAGTTTCCTGCGTCCAGTTCTGTGCCAACCCGGGGTAAGTCAGAACGGCCGCACTCGTCAGTCGTGTGCGGCTATGAGTCGTCAGGAGGTGTCGCTTCTTCGACCAAGGGGAGTTGCTCAAGGTCGAGTTGAGGCTTTTGGTGGCGAGTGTGAGATTCCCTAGTGAATGGACTACCGCTTCGCGGGTCTCGTACGCCTCCTCGTCCTCATCGTCGTGGAGGGGCCAATGCTCTTGCCACGTGACCGGGAGGATGTGCTCGATGGATAGAGCCGGCGTCTTGGAACGATAGGTGCTCCCAGGCTCCGAGCGCGGCGACATGAGGTGGTTCTCGATCCCCACGAGCAGGGTGCGAAGCCGCGCGCGGATGAGGTCGCGGTAGAGATTTGGATTGCGCAGGCCCGCGATGAATGTCTCGTCGTCCGGCCAGGCCCGGCTCACGGCTGTCTGGCGCGCGAGGGCATCCCGAAGGTCGTCGCCGGCGCGTGACAGGTCGGTTGCCTTGAGATCACGGAGAACTGCCGAGAACAACCGGTTGTAGTCCGCGGTCGTCACGCGGCATATCGCACGCCGCATGATGAATGAGTCGATGGCAAGCGCGCCCGCGGTTGCCTGCTCAGCCGGCACGGCTTCCTCCGCGTGGAGGAACAGGAGGAGTGGCCACGGCGTGGTCGTATTGGTTGCGTCCATACGATCAATGACCTGAGCCACGGGATCCGAGATTGGAAGGTTCTCGAGCCGATCCATGGTGTCGGCATACGCGCGAATGTTGGGAATGACCTCCGCGACGCGGGACCTTGTGGTCCGCATCCAGCGCTTGAAGTCGTCGAAGAGGTGCTCGATCGACGTCTCTTCGCCCCGCTGTGCACTCAGCCAGTACGCGAGCAGCACGTCGACCCGTGATCGCTTAACGCGGCCGGTCGTAACCTCAGCGCGCCACGCTCTCGAGTCAAGAGCATTCCAGTATTTGTGTAGGAGCTCGTGGGCCAGGTGGCCGTCACCTTGCCGCTCCAGCTCCCTGAAGAGCAGGTTCTTGATGAGATCGGCTGCGTCCAGACTCACACCGCGGTGGTTGAGCACCTCGAAGATGACCTGGGGGTCGTCCTTCGCGTCAAGAAAGATGCTTACGACCTTGACGCGATGTTCAATCGCGAAGTGGAGATAGTCGAGCCGCGCTGCCTCGTTGCCGTGCTCGCGTGCCCACGCCAAGATCTGGCGCTCAAACCAGTCACTTGCTCGGACCAACCGGTGCGTTGGATCAGGCGCGGTCGATTCATCACCCGGAGGGCGCATGGACCACTCGAAGGCTGCCCGATCGTTTGCGAGTGGAGCGATTTTGAACCGGTCCTCGGGGTGATCACTGTCGGGACTCACCCGATTGCTCGTGAGCGATGCGAAGTTGTCCGCGGCTTCACGGCACTCGAGTTCGGTCGCGACGCGGCGCGCGGCAGCGAGGAACACCTGGATGGTGGTCATCCGCTGCTGGCCGTCGATCACATCGGACGTGGGCTTGCGCCGGGGCGTCGGAGGCCGATACTGCGTGACGAAGGCTCCCAGGAAGTACTCCATGGGGTCCTCGGACTCATGCCCTGACTCGTCTTCGACGTCTTCGGCGGCTTTGCGTAGGTCTGCCCACAAGGGACGCCAGTTGTTTTGCTCATCCCAGATGTAAGGCCGCTGAAAAATGGGGATCACGTACCGGTGATCCTTGCTGAATACGGTGCTGAGCAGTTCGTCACCGGCCTTCAATCTCGACACCTCTCATCTTTTGCTGCAAGTTCCTCATCGTTCTACTTCACGATTTCGAGCGAAGGAAGGGAGTCAACGATCTTCATCGTCTCGACGGACACCGTGGTGACCTTGGCGATGAGGTCCAGGATGTAGCGGGGGTTACCGACCTCCCGCGACCAGTTGTTGGGGTCGTTGACTATGCCGGAGGCCTTGTCCGTCTTGACCTGGTAGCGGTCGATGATCCAGTCGAGGCCCGAGCGTGACCCCAGCATGTAGCGCTGCGCTTCCTCGGGGATGCGGGAGACCGTGATCGTCGGCGAGTAGTGGATGACGGTCTTGTCTTGACTCTTGCCCCGCTTGCCGTATTTCATCTTCTGGACCCGCAGCGCGTCGTACAGTGCGTCGCCATAGAGCCTGTCCGGTACCCCGTCCACCACCACGGGGTAGGGGTCGACGTTCTCGTACCCGATGTGCAGGTCGAGCAACACCTTCCCCGCGTCACGGAACATAGGGAACTGCTCTGCGCCGATGCGTGGAATACGTGGCAGCGAACGCTTCAGGTCCGCAGCGAACCGGCTGCGGAAGTCGGGGGAGTGGAGGAAGCCGTAAAGATACGCGAAGATGTCGTCCTTAGTGACGTCGCCGCCATACCAGGAACGGTATTGCTTGAGCGTGGCGTCGGTGATGTTGTCGAGGCGACGGTACCCGTCGATGACATCGTCTGAAAGTTCGAGCGTGCCGTCCTCGACGGGCTCATAGGTATAGCGGGCGAAGAACTGGCCGGTGTCGAGCAAATGCAGGTTCGGCAGTTGGTCTGTGGCGATTAGGCAGAACTCGAAATGGGAACCTGCGCCTGTGATGTCGAAACCGATGTTGGTGTGTCCGGGGGTGGGGAACATCGACGGCATGCGGTACACCATGTCGTTCAGGTCCGGTTGAAACTGAACCGTTTGCTTGGTGAATGGACGGTAGGCCCCTACGAAAGTGCGCGAGGGATCAAGAGCGTAGGTGCGACCCCGTGCGACGTTGGCCTTGTCTGCGCGGTTCCAACTGATGTTGGTGGGGTCATTGTCAATAAACTTGTCGACGCCATTCTTTCGGTCGGTGCCGGGGTGTCGCGAAAGGTGAGCTGCGTAGCCTTCGACCTGCGAGTTGTAGAAGTCGACCATCCGGCGCACGTTGGCTTCGAGTTCGGTCGACGAGAAGTTGTATACCCACGCATCTCGGTTGGTCTTGATCCCGCCGGAGTAGGTACGGAACGCGGCGTCATTGCCGCCACCTATGGGGTGCCATGACTGGAACTGGTCGGAACGTTGGTTGATCCAGTCTCCGGCGTCATTGGGCTCGATCGATTGCCATGCGATGGTTCTGGCAGAACCTGACTCGGCGAGCTCAAGCTTGTCCTCGCGTGTGGCCGCGTCAGGCGTCTGGAAGTAGTGCACGGTCGCGCGGTCCTGATCACGTTCTGGGTTCTTGACGAGGAAGGTCACAGCGACAGTCGTTTGCGATCCAGCGCCGAAGACCTGGCCGCCTTCTGCCTTCCAGTTGGTAGCACGCATGTTTCCGCGCATGTTGAAGACGTAAATGTCGGTGAACTCGTCGGCGAGGGTCTTGCGCAGCCCGTCTGCTGTGTTCGCGTCGATGAAGCCGCCGTTGGTCACGAACCCGATGAGCCCGGCGTCGCCGATGCGGTTCGCGGACCAGCGGATCGCGCGGATGTAGGAGTCGTAGAGGCTGCGTTTGTTCGTTGCCCTTGACTTGGCTGCGAACGTCGTCTCGATGGACTTGTCCAGGTGGGGGTACTTGACGTTGGCGTTGTTGTCGTTGCCGGAGGTTTGGCCGACGGAGTAGGGCGGATTACCGATGATGACGCGGATGTCCAGCTGTCGTTGTGCTTCGACCCGGGCGTTGTTGTGGGTGAAGACGAGGAGGTCGTCGATGTCGTCTTTCTCGGTCATCTGGAAGGTGTCGGTGAGCACGATCCCATCGAATGCTTCGTACGGGGCCTCGACCCCGGCGTCGGACATTTGCTGTTGGTAGGTGGTTTCGATGTTGATGGCGGCGATGTAGTACGCCAGCAGCATGATCTCGTTGGCGTGTAGCTCGGACGCGTACTTGCGTGCCAGGTCGTGAGGCTCGATCAGGCCCGACGCGATGAGACGGGTGATAAAGGTGCCGGTGCCGGTGAAGGGGTCAAGGACATGCACGCCCTCGTCGGTGAGTCCCCTGCCGAAGTGTTCACGGGAGAGGTGGTCTACGGAGCGGATGATGAAGTCGACGATCTCGGTGGGGGTGTAGACGATGCCAAGGGCGTCGGCGGCGCGGGGGAACGCGAGCTTGAAGAACCGCTCATAGAGCTCGGTGATGATGCGCTGCTTGCCCTCAGCGTTGTCGATGCCTGCGGCGCGTAGGCGGACGGACTCGTAGAACTTCTCCAAGGGCTCGGTCTCGGACCCGAGGTTGGCTCCCTCGAGGGTTTCCAGCATGGTCTGCATGACCTTGGACACCGGGTTGTGGTCGGCGAACGCGTACTCGCTGAAGAGCGCATCGAACACGGGCTTGGTGATCATGTGTTGGGAGAGCATGTCGATGGCGTCGTCGCGGGAGATGCCGTCGTTCAGGTTCGCCTGCAAGGCCTTGTGGAAGGCGGTGAACTCGTCGGCGGCGTGACCGGAGTCAAGGATTGTGAGCAGCCGGGTGCGGTGGCGTTCGGCGATCTGGGCGACGTCCTTGGCCCAGTCCTCCCAGTACCTACGGGTGCCGACCTTTTGAACGATCTTGGCGTAGATCGCGTCGCGCCACTCTTCAAGGGCGGCGAGATCGAACGCCAGCTGCTGGTGCTGCGGGCCATCGGTCTTGGGCTTGGTGGACTCGTTGTCGTCGTCGCGACCGCCTCCGATGCCGATGACGTTGATGCGCTGGTCACGGCTCTTGTTGAGCTCGAGCTTGTTGACCATCGCGTTGAAGCGCTCATCGTGGGCGCGCAGGGCCTGGAGGACTTCCCAGACGACGCGGTAGCGCTCGTTGTCCCGTAGCGCCTCCTCGGGACTCGTCCCCGCAGGGATGCCGATGGGCAGGATGATGTAGCCGTACTTCTTGCCCGGCGCACGACGCATCACGCGTCCCACGGACTGGACGACGTCGACGACGGACTTGCGGGGGTTGAGGAACATCACCGCATCGAGTGCGGGGACGTCTACGCCTTCGGACAGGCATTTGGCGTTGGTCAGGACTCGGCAGGCGTCTGCGCCGGGGTCGGTCTTGAGCCAGTCGAGTTCCTCGTTGCGGGTGAGGATGTTCATCGACCCGTCCACGTGATGCACGGTCGCATCCAGCGGTGTACGGTCGCCCTCGTCTTCGCCGATGCCCTGGTTGCGGACGTAGTCACCGATGACCTCGTCAAACATGGCCGCGAACTGCTTGGACGCTTTGATGTCACGGGAGAACGCGACGGCGCGCTTCATGGGCTCGGGGTCGACGGAGAAGTCGTGTTCGGCTTGGCCGATCTTCGCTAGGCCGTTCCAGCAGCCCACGATGCGGGCGACGTCGTCGAGTTTGAGCTCGCTGTTGGCCTCCATCGTTCCTTGGAAGGTCTTGGAGACGCTTCCTTCGTCGACGGCAAGCACGAGCACCTTGTAGTCGGTGAGCAGATTCATCGACACTGCTTCACCAAAGCCGAGCCGGTGGAACTCCGGTCCGTAGTAGTTCTCGTCGTCCATGGACGCGATCACAGCGTTGGCTTGTCCCGCCTTGGCCTTGGAATTGTCGTCATAAATACGAGGCGTCGCAGTCATGTAGAGGCGCTTGGAGGCCTTGATGAAGTCCTCGTTGTGGACCTTCACGAACGCCGACTCGTCCGTGTTAGCCAAGGTTGCACCGGTGGTGCGGTGAGCCTCGTCACAGATGATCATGTCGAAGTCGGGAAGTCCCGCATCCTTCTGCGCCTTGGCGACTACATCAATGGACTGATAGGTCGAGAACACCACCGTGATGCGGTTCTGCGCAACGTCCGGGTTCTTGACCTGAGCGGCGAGCTTGAGCGGGTCTGTGGTGGCGGGGATGGCGAGGTCGACGACAGAGATCTCGGGGGAGTCATCATTGCGGCCCACCTTGATGTCTGAACACACGGCAAAGGTGCGCAGTGACGCCTCGGCCTCGATCGACCACTCACGCAGCGTCTGTGACAGCAGTGCGATGGACGGCACCAGGAACAGGACCGAGCCACCCAACGGCACCTGGTCTTCCACAATCTTCAGTGACGTGAACGTCTTACCCGTTCCGCACGCCATGATCAACTTGCCGCGATCATGCTCCTCGAAGCCTGCACGGACCTTGCCCAGCGCCTCCGTTTGGTGCGGGCGCAGCCGCTTGCGCTCCTTCAGCTCCAGGATCTCAGGGGTCGCGAAGTCGAACTGCTCCCAGTCGATCGAACTGTCGACTAGGTCGTGCAGGCCGATGCGGTGCACGGGCTTGGACTGGCCGCGGATAGCGGCCTCGGCGTTGGGCCCCCACCGAAGCGCGGTCGACACGACCAGGCGCTCCTGGAACGGGTCCTTGCCAGAGTCGGACAGGAACGAGTCGATGTGCTGCTTGGACAGCACCGTCTCAGGGTCATAGAACTTGCACTGCACGGCAACCAGGTCGCCGGACTCGCGGTAGCGCGCGACCAAGTCAATCCCGGTATCGCGCGTGCCCTCGCGCTCAGGCCACTCCATCCACTCCCACACCGCGTCAAAGCGCTGCGACCACTCCACGTCATTGAGGAGGAACGCCTTGATCAGGCGCTCAAACTTGGAACCCTGCTCGGCAGTGGACTGCGACTCGAACAGAAACTTGTCGAGGAGGTCTTCAACCGTGGAAGTCATGTGTGTCAGTCTTTCTTGTCGTGCAAATACGCGTGAAACAACAACGTGTTGCGCGGGGTTAGGTGAGGACGCTCTCGGAAACTACGGGAACCCCGGTCTGCCGCGCCTTTTTCGCTTTGCCGGAGTTGGAACCTGGCTCTTTGGCGATCACCGCTGCAACGCCCTTCTTGACGCCGGGCCACACCGCCAGCCCCTGAGACTCGGCTAGCGCAGTGAGCCGGGCCTTGTCTGCGGCGCCAAACCCGGTGAGGACGACCAGTGCTCCCGGTGCGAGGTTGAGGTCGCTGGAGACCGTGCTGACATTCGTGGAGGCGTGCGCGAGCAGCGCCTCGGTTTCGATGTCTTCTAGATCGAGGAGGCTCGCGAGATTGATGATGTGCGCTCGTTCGTCCGCGGTAAGGACGTCGTCTTCGCAGGCGCTATCGATGACGGCGAGCAGATATGTGCGGTGGAGAGCGGCACGGGCCGACTCGGAGAGTCCCAGGTTTGCGGCGAGAGCGTCGAGGTCGCGACGCTCTTTTGCGGTGATCTTCCTGTCGAGGAGTACTCGCTCGAGAAGCTGCAGGTATGCGTCTTCGTTCGCGTTGGATGCGAGTGGCTGGTACGACGTGACTACTGCCTCGAGGAGTCCGCTGCCAGGGGCCGAGGCACCGCGTGGCACAGTCGGGGTGTGTAACGGTTCCGTCGTGGGCCAGTAAAGTTGCTCGCCTGCGCAGCACAGCCGGTCCCACTGGTGGCCGACGGCGGGATGTTTTCGGTAGTGCAGCAAAAGGTCCGCGGTCGCCTCCGCATCGACAAGGGCCGCGTGCGCCCCATCGAGCGGGATGCCGTAATAGGCGCATGCGTCCGCCAGCTTTGTCGGCACGCTGAGTTGTCGCGCCAGGCTCATTGTGCAGACCGCATCGTCCGGGGTGATCGAGAGCGTGACACCGGTACGTGCGTACTCCGCGATGAGGAAACGCATATCGAATGGTGCGTTGTGTGCGACGAGCGTGCGGCCCCCGAGGAGGGCGGTTAAGTCGCCGCTAATGCGTTCGAACGTTGGCGCAAGGCGAGCGTCGGTCGCATCAATACGGTGGATGTGTTGGGCTCCGAGGTCGCGTTGCGGATTGACCAAAGTCGAGTACGAGTCCTCGCGCCGTCCTTCGCGGTCGAGCAGGACCACCGCGACTTCACAGATCCGGTCGGTCGTCTTGTAGGCAAAGCCCGTGGTTTCGACATCAATGACTGCGTATCCGGCCATGGACGCCCCCTCAGCATCGTTGGTGTAGGCGACTCTATCGGACCGGAGAATGCCTGCTGTTACTTGTCCATGCTCGTGTGACCGATTTCACGAAGCTTTGAACTCTCTGGTCCTCACCGCTCCCCGTCGTCGCAAACCTCTCGAGCGGAACACCATACGTTTCCAAGATCCGGTCCTTGAGTGCATCCTTCTCGAGCTGCTCAGGATTGGCGGCATGAAATGCGTGCCCGTCCACTTCGATCGCACCCAGCGCGCGGCCTGTGACCTCGGAGTAAAGCACAAAGTCGAGCGACGCCCCACGGCGCACGTAGCCGGCAGCGGCATCGTCCAGCAGGTCCAGGTGCGGGAGCAGGTTGATGAGGTGCACCTGTGTGGCGACACCAATGCCCTCGAACCCGGGCCCTTCGAGCGTGCGCTCCAACACCAGCAGCATCGCCTCCTCCGAGCGGTACTGGAGCCGGCCCGTGATGCGTCGCGATACCTCGAGCAGGCGTTGGGAATAGGTCGAGTAGAGGACGTCGAACACGGACACCACCTTCGAGCGGTACACGTCGCCCGGGGACTGCATCGCGATGTACTCGGATAGCGCGGTGAGGTTCGCGTAGTCGGCGGGGAGGTCGGGGTTCACGACCAGGGCGAAGTGTTGCTGCGCTCGCGAGACGGCCACATTGATCATCCTTGAGTCGTCGACAAACGCGACCACGGCATCGGCCGGATCCGGGCCCGACACCACTGCGGACATGACCATCGCCTTCTTCGCCCGGCCTTGGTACTTGTGCACCGTGTCCGCCTCGAGACCCGGGCACGCGGTCACTGCAAGGTTCGCCTGCGCGCGGTAGGGCGTTACGAGACCAATGTCGTCGAGAGGGAAGTCGGCCAGCACGTGCGGAACTACCTCTTGGGCCACGACGTCGAGTTCGCGCTGGTTGACGCCGCCGCCCGTAGGAGCGCGGCGGGCGTGATAGCCGGGCGCGGTACGGACCAGGGACATCGCGGGGCCATCGCCCTCGCCGGTCATGGCCAGTAGGGCGCCGCCGTAGTACTGGCGATTGCAGAACTCGATGATGCGCGGATCGCAGCGGTAGTGTTCGCGCAGCATGACCCGCGGCAGCGTATCGCCGTAGAGCTCGATGACGGAACTGAGGATGGAGTGGCGCTCGAAGTCGTACGGCCCGTCCGGGGGAGTGGCGTTTGAGGCACTATCACTAAGGATGTGTCCCAACTGGTTAGTGTCGCCCACGATCACCACTCGCCGCGCCATTGCCAAGGCCAGTACTGCCACGGGCAGGCTGATCTGCGAGGCTTCATCCAGGATCAGTACATCGAGCAGTTCGTTGGCGTTGACGTACTTAGGAAGCGAGTGGCACGAGCTCAAGATCGCTGGGTACTCGCGTGCCAGACGGTCGGTGTCCTGCCACATGGTGTCCGCGTCGAACGTGGGAGCGTCGGCATCGGAGCGCCCTCCGTACCTGGCGACGATTCCCGCGTCCAGAACGTCGCTCGACATGTGCCGCACGTCGCGAACGGCGGCCTCGAGTTCGGCAGAGCCGAGCAGCGCCTCGGCCTGGTCAATTTCGTAAGTGAGTTCGTCGATGCGCGCCGTGTAAAACTCCTGCTGAACCTGCGCGCGGATGTCCGCATCGAGCACGTGCGGTCGCAACCCAAAGGTGCGCCGCAGCCGCCGCCTCTGTCGCCAACTCCGCCACCTCGACAGGCCGGTGTCACGCACCTCAAGTTCCGCGAGCAGGGTGACCAAAGCATCGGCCGATGCTTTGGTCACCTTCCGCGGTAACTCGACCGCATCAGTCAGGGCGGCTTCACGCCGCTCGAGGAATAGGGACTGTTCTGCACGCGTCACACGGAGCTCCGCGCGTGCCTGTGCAAGCCGCCACTGGGTCCGGTACACCGTCGTCACGGCCGAGCGCGCTGCGGCGAGGCGCGTGGGGTCGATGATGGCGGGGGAGAGCCCCTGCACGTAGGTGGTGAGCTCGTTCGCGCGCAGCCGCTGGCCCTGGACAAACGCCTCGACACGTTCGCGATTGCCCAACGGTGCAGCGACGAAGCCCAGCCCCTCCTTTGTGAGCTTCTCGTAGATGTTGTCCACGGCGGCGTTCGCGAGGGTTGCCACCGCGACCTTGCCGCCCGGATCGGCGACGACATTCGCGATGATGTTGAGGATTGTCTCCGTCTTGCCCGTACCCGGAGGCCCGTCGATCACCGTGATCGGCTGGGTGAGCGCGAGAGGAACCGCTGTCCGCTGCGAGAGGTTCGCTTGGAACGGGAAGATGGGCTCGGCCGCTTCTGGGTCGGAAGTGGGATCCGTGGGGTCGCCTGCGTTGAGGTAGCGCGCGAGTGCACTGCCGGGGTGGACAAAGCGCATTCGCTCGAATCCCCGCCGCGTGGGGTCGTCTTCGGGTAGTCCCTCCGAGTACGCCTTCAGTGCTTCCCATACAGGAGTGGCTTCTCGGGTGACCCCGGAAGCCAGAATCTCGATGTCCTGAGCTGCGCGCGCCACTGACCAGAACCCATTCGTGTACTGCACGCGGCCCCACCCAGTCGTGTGGTCCCCGAAATACTGGACGCGCGTGGCTCCTCCGGCGACGGCGCCAGCGATGGTGACGCGTTGGTCGGGGGCAATAGAGATGTCCTCAGTGGCCTCCGAAAATACAACCCGCTCCGGACCGTACTGGTAACGCTTGCCGTTGGAGAACGTCACCGCGAAGCCCTGGTCTGTTGGCTGGACGTTGCGGACGTCGCGCGTCCGGTCTTTCCATCGCTGGGATTTGGTGTCGAGGATCAGGACGAGGTTGTTGTGGCCGCTCATATCTTCGCTCGACACCCGTCTATTGGCTAGGCACTGTGTCGCCACAGGAGAGTTGTCGATGCATGCTCAGGATGACGTCCGACGATCGACTCTCACCGCAATACGGTGTCGAGTGAGCGGTCGTCGGTCCAAGACACGTGCGACCGTCGGGCAACCGCGAAGATCGCTTCTTCTACATCCACGATTGAGGTGCCCTCCTCGGCCTCGCCGGCCCAATGGTTGAGTACCTTCACATAGCGGACGTAGTCATCGGTATAGCGAACACGGATCGGCGCAATGGTGCCTCGGTTGCGATTTACGTATTGGCGCGTGACTTCGTCGAGAATAGGCAGCGCCATCGCGCTTCGCGCGGCGCCCTGGGCCGACGAGACGTAAAGCCACTTGGTGAAGAACGACGGACCTAGGTTCTTGCATTCACCTTCGCCACGGTTGATGAACCGGTACGCCTTGTCGGCTCTGTCTATGAGCGATCCGGTCCGCGCGAGATTGCTTGCCCCGGCGAGCCGTGCCTCTACCGATGAGGCACCCTTTGAGTTTTCGGCGGGCTCGCTCTCTATGACGCTTCGCGTTCGCGATGGGCCGTATCCTGCGGGTCCGTAGCCCCAGATCATTGTCAAGATAAAGGCATCGAGATACCTCCCGGAGCCAATGGCTCGATCTGCAAGTGCGACAACTTCATCGCGACGGATACTGCCGCCGAGGGAGCTGAGATCGAGCTCCACTTGTGCCGTCGCATTGATGAGTGCCTGCCACGGCTCCGTTGGGAATCTCACGGGCGGATGCCCGGGGGGACGATTCCCGAGTTCGACTCGCAAGTCCGCTGGCAATCGGGGAAACCGTGCGTCCGTGGGATTGTTGTCGTCGACATGTGACATATGTGCTCCTCAGCAATGTGGTGGGCACTCGTACGGCCCGTAACGACCATATCGACACGGTCCGACACGTCACAATGTCAGTGTGTGCGTTTAGTTTGAGCGAATGACCTCACACGATGGTGGCCAAGACGAAAACGACGGGGGCGAGGTGCAGCGCTCCGTGCGTATGACCCGGGCTTGGGAGCTGAGTTCGCGCCGCTTGACGTCGCGCTCGCACACTTGGTGCGTCCCTGAAATCGCAGACAAGCGCGCGGCAGTCCGATTGGTCCGCGAGGAACTTGCGTGTGAGACTCCCGACCCTTTCGCGCAGTCTGACTTCACCGCGCTGCTTCATAACCTCATTGCCGCGTTGTTCACTCATCAGGATTGCGATAAAGACAACGTCGCGGAAGCGCTCGGGCTCGTTGACGAGTACGTTGATCGAAGCGCTCGGCTGTTCACCGAGGCCATCGCGGGCAATCTGAGCGAGCGAGATGCGGCTATTGAGCGCTCCATTCTCGCGTCTGCGGTTGAGTTGCGTTCGGAGGTTCGTGACATCGCGGGAGTTCACGACCCTTGGGACGCCTAGCGGATCGTGCCGGACCAGCGCTCAGGTGTGACGGTCACCCGTACGGTAAACCGATTCGGACATCGGCCCTACTACGAAACCGAAATCGAGTCCTCGGTGAGGTCGCGAACGTAGTAGAACTCCTGGTCCCACAACGCGTAGACGAGCCACTCCGGTAGGCCGTAGCTGGCTTGGAGGTAGTCCTCTTGGGAGGCATGGATCTCCCAGCCGTCTTTCTTGAGGCCCACCTCGGCGGGCATGGCGTAGTGAGGGTCGGGCTGGTTCGCCGCCACGAACGCGCCGGTTTCCCCGCCAAACATCTCGAGGGCCTTGGTGGGGCTGATCGTGTACACCAGGTAGTCCGGCCCGGCGTAGGTGCCGCCCTCCCCGGCGACCTGGGCGATGGCCAGTTCCGTGATGCGCCCGGTCTCCATGTGGTCGGCGTGGCCGGTAGCGCCGCTGGCGGGCCAGAAGCCCACGATCACATCGGGCTCGACCCGCGTGATCGTCGCCGCGAGGCGGTCGACGAGCTCCGCCTCGTCTGCCTGGGGCACGCCACCGTCGGGGTAGTCCCACACCTCGTGCTCGTCGACTCCTAGGTGAAAACTGTTCTTGAGGGCCTCTGCTGTGCGGACAACGCCGAGGTCTTCTTGCCGCGCCACGACCGGCACCTGCGTGCCAGCCTCGCCCGCCGTCATGGTCACCATCGCGGTGTAGGCGTCATCCTGATCATGCGCGCGCCAGAACAGGCCGTTCACTGTTTGCTCGTCATCGGGGTGCGAGAAGACACCCAGCACTCGCTCGCCGCCAATCTCGCCTATCACCGAGTCAACCTTCTGCGCTGACGGCATCTGGAACAGTTGGCGTCCCATGAAGTAGGCGGTGATGAGTGCCGCGACGAGCACGACTCCGACAACGATGAGCGCGATCCAGCGCTTGCGCATTCTGACTCCCTTAGGCAGATGGTGACGAGGGTTGATCGTACTGGTGGAATCGCCACCACTTAGCTACGGGCTAGTCACCCTCAAAGGTCGCTGTGAAGTCGACGTCGAGGGCGACGAGGGCGCCCAGCACGCGCGACATGTGAGCGACGCGAGATTCCCGGCGCATCAACAGCCAGGCCAGACGGCCCGATAGGCTTCGACTAACAGTTGACAGGGGAGGGGTCCTTGAGTCGCTTTGAGCGTGACGAGAGTGCCGATCAGGTCGCGCCTGTCAAGGAATGGCTGCAAGGCGAGCCCATCAGCCGAGCAGTGATGGAGACCGTGTGGAACGCGGAGCACGGCGCGCCGTACGAGTCCACCATCGCGAACTATCGGTGGGCGGTGTCGCTGGTGCTCACGCACCTGTGGGACGGCGGCGACGTGCCCGAACCTGGATGGCTTCGACACGCGCCGCAGACATTTGGAATCACGCCCGTGGGTGCGAGGCTCATCGACGCTCTGGCCTTTCACGTGGCGCACCTGTACGGGGTCCACGAGCGCGGCTGGTCGGTCATCCTGGACCGGACTGCAATCCTTTACGGCGAGGCGATGGTTGGCGATGACGGGCGTAGCTGCGCCTCGTCGACGATGTCTGCCGCCCTGTATTGGGCCGAAGGCGGCTGCGGGACGTCGCGCTTCCAATTCCCGTTCCATGTGAGCCGCGAGTTGGCGCACGCCGCCGCTGCGGATGCGTGGCCGCAGGACCAGGACGTGGTGCTCGCGCAGGCGCGCCGCGCGTCCAAGCGCCGCCTGGGCGGACTGCTGGGTAAGGGGGCGCCCACCTGGCATATCGATGTGCCGCCGATGCTGGCTGAGGCCCCGCCCGTGACGGTGATCGAGGAAGTCGCGTTTCGTCAGCTGCCGGTCGAGGAGCTCATTCAGTTCGTCGAACCCTCGGACCGCGTGGAGTTCACCTACGTGGTCAGTGTCGACAACGCCGCGCTCTACCAGTGGGGAGAGAAGGCGTACGGCCAATACGAGTCGGCGCTGGCGGCACAGCCGGGCATCGACGCCGTGGAGGGCGAGGACGTCGAACAGCTCTACGTGCTCGCCCCCACGCTCAGTGCGGAGCAAGCCCTGGCGGCGGCGCGCGCGGCGGCTCCTCGGGGCTAGTCCTGCCCAGCTGCGGCTCGCTCGCCCGCTCAGCCCGAGCATCGGCCCTTTGAGCGGGCCTGAGACAATGAACCCGTGCCCTCCCAACGCATCTTCGCCAAGCTCATCAAGGATGACGACGCCGACCTCGACAGCGTGAGTCAGGACGCCCGCCCCTACGTCGCCGGCAACGCAGTGCGGCAGATGGCCGCGCAGGCGCTTCAGTCCACGGGCGACCAGGTCGTCAACGCGAAGACGGTGCTGCCGTGGCTGCTCAACGCCCTGGGCGCGCCTGGCGCGTTTGTCGCGTTCGTGGTGCCGATCCGCGAGTCCGGGTCAATGTTGCCGCAGGCCGCGTGGGCGCCGTGGGTGCGTCGCCAGCGGGTGCGCAAGTGGGTGTGGGTGGCCGGATCCGTGGGTCAGGCGCTCGCAGCCGCAGGGCTTGCGCTCGTGGCGGCCACCGCTGAAGGCGTGTTGGCTGGCATCGGTGTGCTCGCCGCGCTCGCGGTCTTTGCACTTGCCCGCTCACTGACGTCAATCGCGAGCAAGGACGTCCTGGGACGCACCGTGCCTAAGGGCGTGCGCGGGCAGATCAAGGGCGTCACTACGGTTGCGGCCGCCGTCGTGGCGCTCACCCTCGGCTTGGCGCTACGCATCTGGGGCGGGGACAGCGTTGGCGTGGGCGTGCTGGCCGTGCTGTTCGCCGGCGCTGCGGTCGCGTGGGGCATCGCCGCCGCGGTCTACGCGACCATTCGTGAACCCGCGGAGGACGTCGAGCCTGAGGCCGAGGACGGGCCCAACTGGGCCGCGCAGGCATGGGAACTGTGGAAGGCCGATGCCGTCTTCCGTAAGTTCGTCATCGCCCGCGCGCTGTTGCTCGTCACCGCGCTGAGCCCGCCATTCGTGGTGGGCGTAGGGCTGGCGCAGGGGGCAAGCGGGCTCGGCTCGCTAGGCCTGTTTGTGCTCGCACAGGGCGTGGCAGGGATCATCGGCGGCCCGCTGTTCGGGCGTCTCGCGGACAAGTCCTCGCGCCGCCTCATGATCGGAGCTTCGCTCGCGAGCTCCGCCGTGATCGTCGTGTTCTTGGGGCTCGTAGCGCTGCCTGCCACGGGCGAAGCCGCCTGGCTGGCGCCCGCCACGTACTTGCTGCTCGCCCTCGTGCACGTGGGTGCGCGGCTGGCCAGGAAGACCTACGTCGTGGACATCGCCGAGGGCGACCAGCGCACGCAGTATGTCGCCGTCGCGAACACCCTCATGGGCGTGCTCTTGCTCGCCGCCGGCGCGATCACCGCGGCGCTCGCGGCCTGGGGCAACGACTACGCCCTGGCACTGCTGGCCGCGCTTGGTGTTGCCGGAGCGATCGTGGGCCGGAGCCTTCCGGAGGCGCGCGAGGCATAGACCCCCTACGCGGCGCCTACATCTGCTTGGCCACCACCCGGCTCGATCCGTCGGCGGCCTTCACCACATCCAGCTTTGCCGGGATCTGCTCCTTCATCGCCTCCACGTGGGAGATGAGGCCAATGGTGCGGCCGCCGGCCCGCAACTCGTCGAGCGTCGACATCGCGACCTCGAGGGTGTCGCCGTCGAGCGAACCGAAGCCCTCATCGATGAACAAGGTGTCCAGCCGCACTCCGCCAGCCTCAGCAGACACCGTCTCCGCGAGACCCAGCGCCAGCGCGAGCGACGCCAGGAACGTCTCTCCACCAGACAACGATCGCGTAGAGCGGGACCTGCCCGTGTGAGAGTCGGCGATGCGCAGCCCCAGACCGGTCTGCGTGTTGCGATACTGCCGGTCGTCGTCGTGCTCCAGCCGGTACTGCCCGCCGGACATCACCTGCAGCCGCTGGTTGGCCGCGGACACGATCCGCTCCAACTTGGAGGCCAGCACAAAGGACTCCAGCCGCATGCGTCGCTCATTAGGTGGATCTCCCGCGACGGAGTCCGCGAGCGTCAGCGCCACATCGCGGACCTCGCGTGCCGCCTGCGTGGCGGCAGCCTTGTCGTCGTACTCGTTTCGCATGGTCCCGACCTGAGTCGCGGTGGCCTTCGCTGATGCTTCCGCCGCGACCGCTTGATCGCGCGCCTGAGACGCCTCCGCGGACTGCGACGCCAGCGCCTCAAGGTCCGAGACCTCGTCAGGCAGGTCCTCCTCAGCGAGTTCAGCCACCACGGCCTGGGCGCCGCTGAGCCGCGTGCGATGCTCCTCGACGCCGCGGGCCAGCGCGTCCAGCTCGCCCGATGAGAGTGAGGCCTCGAGCGCGGCATCCGCGGTGTCGAAGTCGCTCGCGCTGAGCGCCTGGGCTACCTCGGCCTCGCGCGCCGCCGCCGCACGCCCAGCCTCATCCACGTCCCCGGCGGCGCCGGCAACGCGTTGCAACAGTTCCCGCGCGTGACCGAGCGCATCCGCGTACGAGCGCACGGACTCATAGCCCTCGGGTGCGGACGCGGTGAGCGCCTCGGCATCGGCCACGTCCTTGGTCGCCGCCGCCACTGCTACCTGAGCCTCGCCCACGGAATCCGCCGCCGCCTGCACGTCGGCCTCGAGCGCGTCCACCCGTGCCTCGAGAGCAGCAACCTCCGCGCCGAGTCGGTCGCGCTCGGCCGCGGCGTCGGTCGCTCGATCGTGCGCCTCGCGGGCTTCGAGGAGCGCGGCGTGAGCCTCTTCCTCATCGGTATCGCCGGTGGCGGCACGCGCGGCCGCCACGTCCCTGTCGACCACCCTCGCCGCCTCGGTGGCTGTGGTCAGCGCGGCGTGCGCTGCCTCCATCTGCGCGCGGGCCGCCTCCACCTCGTCATCGGTGACGTGGTCGTCGGAGGGCCTCGCCGGCGCCGGATGCTCCGTTGACCCGCACACCTGGCACGGCTCACCCGGCTCTAGCGCCTGTGAGAGGTAAGCCGCCTGTGATCGCAGGCGCCGGTGCACCAGGGCGTTGTGTGCCTCGGCGGCGCGCACATGAGCCGTGGACGCCTCGCCTTCCTTCACGCGCGCCGTCGCCAGCGCGGCCTCGAGCTCGGCCGCCCGCGCATGGGCGTCCAGCACGTCGCCTGCTCGCCGGAGCGCTCCGGCGGCGTCGTCCAGACGGGCCGATGCCACGGTTGCCTCCTCGCGCCGCTCGCGCAACTCAGCAAGGTGGGTGGGCAACTGCTTGCGCTGGTCGTCTAGTTCCGCATGGCGCTCGCGTGCCGTGGTGAGCGTCGCCTCAGACTCCGTGAGGTATTGGCGGAGGTCAGGGAGGGCTTGCTCGGCCTCGAGCGCCGGGGCCAGAGCGCCTGCCTTCGACGCGGCCTGCTCTGCCGCTACGCGCAGAGCATCCTCCGAGGCCTCGGAGAGGTCCTCATCTGCCGCCGCACCGGCCGGCCATGCGAGCACCATCGCCGGGTCCGCAGTCGCCGACTCGCACGCGAGTCGGTGCCGCGACCGCGCCGTCTCGAGCGCCTGTGCGGCGTCTCGCGCGGACCGGACGGCGCCCACCAAGGGCGCTGCGGCGCGTGCGAGCCCCAGGCGCTCGACGTCCTCGGCGTGAGCGTCGGCCGCCTCCTCGAGTTCGGCGAGCGTCGCGCGCGCCCGCTCGAGCCGGCCACGCTTGTCCTCGACGGCCTTCGCCTGCGCGAGCGCCTCCGCCGCGGCATCGGCCCGCTGAGCCGCCTCCTTACGCGCGCCCGTTGCCTGTTCCGCGGCCCCTGCCACTCGCTCGGCTGCGTCCCCCCACCACTGCGTGACCCGCGCGGGCTCCGGAGCCTCAGTGCCCACGAGCGTCACCGCACGCGCCACGAGGTCGCTCAAGGAGGCATCGGCCGCCTCGACATCTCGGCCACGCTCCCGCGCGACCTCGCGCAAGTGCTCCTCGATGGCGCGAAACCTCGACGTGCCGAACAGGCTACGCAGCACCGCGAGGCGGTCCTTGGTGTCCGCCTGGAGGAACTCCTGGAAGCGTCCCTGCGCCAGCAGCACCACCTGCAAGAACTGCTCGGCTGTGAGGCGCATGATGTCGGCGATCGCCTGGCCCACCTCGACGGGGCGCACGGCGAGCGCCTCCCAGTCACCGTCCCGCTCGATCCACAGTTGCGCGCTCGCCGCCTGCTTGGTGAGCCCGTCGCCGCGCTGCTTGGGCCGCATGAAGTCGGGGGAGCGGGTGACTTTGTAGCGCGCGCCGCCGGCCTCGAACGTGAGCGTGACCTCGGTGGGGTCGCCTGGCGCGCAGAAGTGGCTGCGCACAGACTTGTCGGCGCCGTCGTAGCGGGGCACCTTGTCGTACAAGGCGAACACGATGGCATCCAGGATGGTGGACTTGCCCGCGCCAGTCTTGCCGGTGAGCAAGAAGATGTCGTCCTCAAACTGGGTGAAGTCGATGCGCTGGCGCGCCAGGTACGGGCCAAAGCCCTCGATGTCGAGTGTCAGGACCTTCATTGCGAGGCCTCCGTGCGCTCCAACGCGTCCAAGGCGCCGTTGAACAGTTCGCGCTCCGGCTCGCTGGGGCCGGCGCCGTTGCGCACGTACGTGAGGAACTCCTCGAAGACTTCCACGTCGCTCTTGCCCTCCACGCGAGCGGCGTAATCCTGTTCGCCGTGATCGTGGACGTTAGACGGGCGGTGGGTCAGGGTGACCGCGTGCGGGAAGCGCTCTTGGATGGTGCGCATGGCGTCGCGGGGAAGCTGGTCGTCGGTGAGGACGACCTCCACCCATGCCTCGCGGGCATCCTCGTGGGTGCCGTCACCCATCAGCTCGGCGAGAGTGCCCTCGAGCCGCACGGCCGCCCGCGGTGTAGGCAGGTCGATCCACTCCGTTTGTGCGGACCCGTTGCCGTCGATGTCGACGAGCCACATACCCTTTGCGCTCGACCGCTCTCCAAAGCTGAACCGTAGCGGCGCACCTGAGTAGCGCACCGTGTCGGCCAGCACCTGCCGCGAGTGGATGTGACCGAGCGCCGCGTAGGCAGCCCCGTCAAAGGTGCTCGCCGCGACAAGGTTCAGCCCGCCGCGCGTGATGTCACGCTCCTCCGCACGCCCCGAGTCCTCTGTGGTCTCCGGCGGCGCCTCGCCACCGACGGATGCGGCGAAGCAGTGCGCCGCGACGATGTACCTCGGCGAGCCAGAATGAGCCGAGCCGGAAGCGACCCTCCCGGCCGCATCGGCCCTCAAAGCGACATCCGCCCTCAAAGCGACATCCGCCCTCAAAGCGACATCCGCCCTCACCTGGTCCACGGCAAAGGCCAGCGCGTCCTGATGCGTGCTGCCGGTGAAGTCCGTGTATGCGCTGCGCATGAACTCCGGGTGCAGGTACGGGATGCCGTAGACCAGCACCTCGCCGTGTGCGTCGGCGACCGCGACGGGGGAGAGGTCCGTGTGGTCTGCCCTGATGTGGACGCCACCGGCGCTGGCGAAGGCGGCGTTGTGCGCCAACCGTGCAGGCCCGTCGTGGTTCCCGGACGTGAGGATCACGTGGGCACCTGTGGCGCGGATGTTCTTCAGCGCTTCAGCCAGGATCGTGAAGGCCTCCGCTTTGGGGGTTGAGGAGTCGAACACATCGCCCGCAACGATCACAGCGTCCACATCCCGCTCGCGTGCGGTGTCCGCGATGGCACGCAAGACGGTGCGCAGATGCTCGTCTGTGCTGTGCCCGTGGAAGGTGCGCCCAATGTGCCAGTCACTGGTGTGCAGAAACCTCATAGGTGGCACAGTATCGGCGACCTGCGACATCGCCTCCCGGCCGGGCAGCTGCTAGTCGGTACCAGCCTGCGCGTCACCGGGCTGCGGGCGGCGTGACCGCCAATTGTCGATGAGCACCTTCGCCTCAAACTGCGCATGCAGGGTGTGGAGGACC
The DNA here is from genome assembly GCF_000975155.1 of Demequina globuliformis. Taxonomy (GTDB): domain Bacteria; phylum Actinomycetota; class Actinomycetes; order Actinomycetales; family Demequinaceae; genus Demequina; species Demequina globuliformis. Next base: position 257,625 of record NZ_BBRG01000001.1, on the reverse strand, counting down.
TTCTCCACGACCTTATAGATCGCATACACCGGGAGCACCGCGAAGGCCCCCACGATGAGCCCGCCCAGCATGCCGGCGAACGAGAACGGAAACGACGCGAACGGGTCTGTCACCAGACCCCCGTAATAGCCGCCAACGAATCCCGCGAGGGCAATCTGCCCGCCGACCCACACCGCGAACAGCACGGTGAGTGTCGAGGTGTTCTTGAGCGCGGCGAGTTCGGGGGCCTGGAGCCGTCCGTCAGTGGTGAGAGAAGCCATAGCCGGAACCTAACTGATGGTCCCTCGCGACGCAGCGCGCCGGCGCGCCTCTGGGGTGCGGGCGCGCCGGTGGAGAAGGCGAGTGGCCTCGGGCGCGACCTGCCACACCAACACTGCAACCACCGCCGTGATGAGCGCTGAGGCAACCGGCAGCCACTGCGCGCCCCACCAGGCCAGGATCCCTGCGCCCAGGGCGGATCCCAAGGCGTTGCCAGCATTGAACGTGCTGGCCTGAGCGCTCATGCCAATGTCGGAGGACCACGGCGTGTGGCGCAGCGCCCAGTTGGCCATCGCCGCCACCGCGGTCGACCATGCGAGCCCCTGCACTACCAGCATCACGATTGCCACCACCGGCATGTGCCCCATGGTTGCGAGGCCGCACCACAACAGCAACAGCAGGCCCTCGCCCACCGCCAGGGACTTCACGGGCCAGCGGTCTAGGAAGCGGCCCACGGCGTACATCGACACCATGCCGGACGCGCCGGCGAGGGCGAGCAGAGCTGGCACCGACTCCTCCGAGAACCCCGCCACGTCGACGTAGAAGGGGGCGATGTAAGTCCACGTGGTCGCCGTGGCCGTACAGGTGAGCAACACCACGACGAGCACCCGGATGAACCGGGGCAGTGATGGCACGTCGCCCCGTGCCACGGAGCCCTCTGAGGTGCGAAAGCTCGGCATGAGGACAGCGATTGCGAGGGCCACCGCGATTCCGAGCGCCGCCAGAATCCAAAACGGCACCTGCCACGACGTGCGTTGGCCCAGCACCGTCGCGAGCGGCAGCCCCACCACGCCCGCCGTTGCCCCGCCGAGCATCAAGCGGGTGACTGAGCGGCCCCGCAGGTGAGGCGCGAAGAGCCCGGCCGCCGCCGGGGTGGCGACCGCCCAGAACAGCGCGTGACCCAGGGCGGTCATCACGCGGCCGGTCATGACGAGCGCGAAGGAGTCGGACAGGGCAATGACGAGCGCGCCAAGTGACCAGAAAGCCATCACGCCCACGAGCACCGCTCGCCGGTCAAGGCGGGTGGTGAGGAGCGTCAGCGGCACGGTCGCGACCATGACGGTGACGGCGAAGCCGGTGGTGAGTAGGCCAATGGTGGACTCGCTTTGATTGAGGTCCACGGCCATGGAGCGGATCAGGCCAAGCGGGGCAATCTCATTGGTGACCAGGGCGAACGCGGCGCAGGCCATGACCACGAGCGTGGCGCGGGCGCGTCGTGGCGTCGTCACTGGCGTCCACGACGGACCGTGGCCGCGTGCCTGCGGGCGGTGGTCTGACGGGGAGGGGACCCACGTGGCGTCACCGGTGTGGGCGGCAGCGGTGGCGGCGGCGCGCGGCAGTGGGTGGTCGTCAGTAGGCACGGCGGGTCCTGTCATCTCAACACTGATGTCACGCAAGTGTGGCACACTTTCCGACCGGACGGTAAGGGCCGATGCCGGGGCTGGGAAGCTGTCATGTGGGCGTGCGCTCGGGGTGCGGCAGGCGGGTCAATGGGAAGTAAAGGCTGGGGAATAACCTGGCCGTGCGCGGTGTTGTGGCCATCGAGATGATCATCAGGTCACAGTTGGGTATCGCCCTCGGCGGGAGGGTGCAAATGGTGCAAAACTGGTCACTGATGGCGCGCAGTCCCCACACCATGGAGGAAACGTGACAACCCCCGGACTCCCGGTGCCCCGTGCAGGTGCGTGGCGTGTGACGGCCACTCGTACCCGCGCGTCGAGGGCGCCGCAGCCATCAACCGACCCCATCGCGGACCCGTTCCCGCTCGACATCGATGAGGCGCACACCCCGCATGCCGCGCACCCAGCGCCCGAGCACGCGAGCAACGTTGCGGCACGGCGCGCATCGATTGGAGTCGTCGGCCTCGAGTGGGGCGTCAAAGCGGCCGTCCTGGCCGCGATCATCGCCCTGGTGTACAGCGCGATCTCAGGGAACTGGTTTGGCGCCGCGACGGACGCCGTCGGCTCTTGGTACGGCGAGGAAGTAGCGCCGTGGATTGCTGTCGACGTTGACGACGTGCGCGTTCCCTCGGGCAACTTCTCCACGGACTCCGCCGTTGTCCGCACGGGCAAGTGAGAGGCTCCGCGTGACACACACCGGCAGCGAGCCCGCCCGCGAAGCCGACATCCCCGACACCGCCGCTATCCGCGCTATTCAAGACTTAGGCATTGAGCACCAGATCACCCAGCACGGGCCCGTCGCCTCACTCGACGAAGCAGCGCGGGTGCGAGGTTTGGAACCGCGACAAATTCTCAAGACACTGGTGGTCCGGCGCGGCGAGGGCGACTTCCTGTTTGTGCTGGTGCCAGGAGACCGGCAGATCTCATGGCCAAAGTTGCGCGACTACCTTGGCGTGAGCCGGCTCTCGATGCCTGACAAGGATGTGGCGCGCGAGGTCACTGGCTACGAGCGCGGAACCATCACGCCGTTTGGCGCAGCGAGGTCTGCAGATGGTACGCCCTGGCCCGTGATTGCCGACCGGCTCGTGGTGTCGAGAGAGGGCCCCGTGTCCATTGGCGGGGGAGCGCACGGAGTAGCAGTCAGCATGGACCCCGCCCAGCTCGTAGACGTGCTCAATGCCGCAGTGGCGGACGCGACAGATCCACTCGACTGAGTCGCTACTGGACTGGGTTGACACTGGGCTCAGTCGATACAGGGCTGAGTTGCGCAAGAGCTACGCTGCGACTCCCGCGAGCGGCTCTAAAGGTCGCCGAGCCAAGCGAGCACCCGCTCCTCAAACCTGTCGGCAGCGTCGGCGTCGTAGTCGTCCAATGAGGGGTCCACGAACATGTGGCCCTTGTCCGCATAGGTAAAGACCTCTGCATGGGGTGCTGAGCGGTGCAGAACCTCGACCTCTTCCGCCGTGCACCAGTCGTCCGGGTCAGCGACGTGGACCTGGAGCGGCACCTGAGGGCGCCATGAGGACCCCAGGTGGTCAGGATTGGCGGCGCCGCCCATGAGCACGCACCCGCGCATCCGGCGCACGTGCTGCGCGACCAATTGCGCTTGCATGGTCCCCATCGAGAACCCCATCGCTACGTCAGCATGCGAAAAGGTGCGCGCCGACCGCATGGCGACGTGTGCCACGGCGTCGCGGCCAATGGTCGCGGCAAACGCGATGCCCTCGTCCAGGTTGTCGAATACGCGCCCGGAGTAGGTGTCAGGCGTGTGCACGGTGTGGCCATCCCCGCGCAGGCGATCAGCGAACGCACACAGCCCGTCGGTGAGGCCGTGCGCGTGGTGGAACAGCAGAATCTCCGCCATAGGTCCAGTCTTACGCGGATCGGGCTGGTCTGCACGGTGGGCGACTTCGCGCTCACGTCCTATGCCTTGGTGGGCATCTCCGTCACGCACACGGGGTCGGACGTCGGTTCGCTTGATCCGCCGGGGGGCTCTACTGTGACGGCCACTGCCGCCACATCACCCATCGCGCCCTCTGCCACGGCCATGTACTCACCGTCGTGTGGCATGAACGTGGGCCCGGCCATCTTGGTGCCGTCGGCCATCACCAGCCATAGCTGATACTCCATGCCGTCGTCGGGCATCGGCGCGGCCGTGCCCATCACCACCAGTGAGTCCATGCGTTCACTGGTGACGACGTGACCGCGCCCCAGCTCAAGATCCATCGAGGCAGCATCCGGGGCGGACGCGACCATCATCACGTCCTTTTCCAGCGCAAGTTCGGCCTCGCGCTCCGCACGGGCTCCCGTCCACGTGACCCCGGCGATCACCGCGAGCACGGCCGATGCCGCGGCGACTCCCGACAGCACCCACCGACGGCGGGCAGCACGCACGCGCGCGTCGCCACGAGGGGTCCGATCGCGGCGTCCGGCCAGCTCGTCGTGCGGCACGGCCGCATCGCCGATAGCGGTTGCATGAGCGGCTGAGGTTGCGCCGTCTGGGGTGACCTGCGGCGTGCGGCGGACCTCATCCATCACGGCACCTTTGAGGCTCATGGGAGGCGCGCTTTCCTGTGCCAACGCGAGCTCGTCAACGGCACCCGCGAGTGAGCGCACCTCGTCGCGGCAATCGTCGCAGCCCGCAAGGTGGTGCGAGAACTCTGCGCGCTCGGCGTCCGTGAGCGCGTCGACGACGTAGGGCGCGGCAAGTGAATGAATGTTGTCGTTCATCGATCCGCTCCCCACGTGTCTCGAAGTTTAATGAGGGCGTCGCGGATGCGAGCCTTCGCAGTGCCCAACGGAATCTCCAGGGCGTGGGCCACCTCCTTGTGGGTGTAGCCCTTGAAATATGTCAGTTCGATTGCTTCCCGCTGACGCTCCGTGAGCGCCTGCATGCCCGTCCTCACCCGGGCGGCGCGCCATTCGTGGTGCATGCGGTCGAGCACCTGCTCCTGGCCCCCGTGGTCCACCTCTTCCACGACCGCATGGCGCAGCATCCGTGTGGAGTGTGCCTGCTCGGATCTCACACGGTCAACGGCGCGCCGGTGGGCGATGGTGAGGATCCATGAACGTGCGGTGCCGGCAGAGCGGTCAAACCGCGCCGCCTGCCGCCACACCTCGACTAGCGCCTCTTGCGCAACATCGCGCGCCATGTCGCGGTCGCGCACTATTCGCAGGGCGAGGCCGAACACCGCCGCGGCGACGAGGTCGTAGAGCGCTTGAAACGCATCCTCGTCGCCGCGGGCGGTGCTTTCCACGAGGCCAGCGAGAGCTTCCGGGGAATCGGGCGTCGCGGCCTGCGGAGCGGGTGACCCGGACGCGGGTACGGCGCGCAAATGACGCTCAGCGTTCATGTCGCCGTCTCCCTCCGTCACTCGTGATCACCCCGTCCAACGCGCGTCAGTTACGCGTCGTCCTTTTCCATGGAGTCATCTTCCTCCATGGAGTCGTCGTGCTCCATCGAGTCGTCTTCCATGGAGTCATCTTCCTCCATCATGGAGTCGTCCTCCATGCTGTCCTCTTCCATGGCGTCGTCCTCCTCCATCGTGGAGTCGTCCTCCATGGAGTCCTCATCTTCCATCATCGCGTCCTCCGAGGGCTCCATGGACTCTTCCATCATGGTGTCCTCGCTCATGGCGTCCTCCGGCTCGGACGAGTCACCACAGGCGGCGAGTAGGGAGCCCGACAGCAGAATGACTGCAGGGACGGCGAATGTGCGCAGAGCGGGCATCTTTTCCTCCTGATGTTGCGTGTCGCGGGCCCGGATTGGCCCTGTATGGAGAGTTCGGAGGGCCGATGCCCGCGGATGGGTCGGGAGGAAAACTCGCCTAGACATGGCTCGAGGGGCGCCCCGGCACTGGGGACGCCCCTCGAGTGGGAGGGTGACGGCTTTAGCCGTCGGAGTCCATCGTTGATTCCATGGTGGACTCCATGGTGGACTCCATGTCGGTGTCCATCGTCGAGCCCTCGTCGGTGTCAGACGACGAGTCGCCGCAACCGGCGAGCATGGCGCCCGCCAATGCGAGAGTGGCGGGGATGGCAACTGCCTTACGAAGCTCCATTGGATACCTCCTGGGGACTCAGTGTGGTGGCGGGCCACGGTGACCCGCCCCTACCATTCACACCCGAAAAGTCCGTTTCTGCCAGCCGAGACGGGCAAAATCTTGCCCAAGTCCTTTACCCGAAGGTGAAGGCGTAGACCTCGATTCCCGGCGTAAACGAGATGTCGATGATGTCCTGCATAGGCTCGCCCGTCACAAGGTCGTAGCGGTCTGCGGTGCCGTCAACGGTCACCTCGGTCACCTCACCCGTCGCCTTAGACGTGACCGTCACCGTTCCTTCGCCGGCCATGACCAGGTGCACGTCGGCTGCGTAGTAGTTCAACGTGAGTGAGGCATCGGCCCCCGTGAGGGCGTATTCGTCAGTCAGCGTCCACTCTCCCCGGTAAGCGAAGCGGTCTTCGCCCGGGGTGCCGTCGTAGCTGAACTGCGCGGGCTGGTCCTCGACCAGTTGCTCGGCGTTTTCGGCGTATTCCAGGCGGCCGTATCCCACATAGGTCTCGGGGGTGCGGCCAGCGGTGTGGCTGCCGGGATCGGCCTCGACCGTCCCCGAGTCTTCCGCGCCCAGCAGCTCCTGAATGAGTCGCTCGGTGTCCTCATAGGCGCCCTCGCCGTAATGTACCTGAACGACAGTGCCGTCCGTGTCGACGAGGTAGTGGGCTGGCCAGAACCGCTGGTCCCACTCGCGCCAGGTCTCGAAGTCGTTGTCGATCGCGATGGGGTACTCGATCCCGTAGCGCTGCGCCGCGTCCTCGACATTCGACACCTGCTTCTCGAAGGCGAACTCGGGGGAGTGGACGCCAACAATCGTCAGGCCCTGGTCACGGTACTTCTCGTCCCAGGCCGTGATGTAAGGGAATGTGCGCTGGCAGTTGATGCAGGAGTACGTCCAAAAGTCGACAAGAACGGGGCCGTCGAGGTTATCGAGATCGATTGCCTGCCCGTCAGGGGTGTTGAGCCACTCCTGAATGCCAGGGAGGTCGCGTGCAGGTCCGCAGTTGCGCAGCACGTCCCCGCCAGCGTCCTCGCATTCGTCGAACGTCATCGCGCCCACTGCCGCCGACTGTTCTTCGCGCCCGGTCAGGTCATCGAGTTCCGAACGCACGGCATCGTTGTCCTCGATCGCCTCCTGTGCGCTCGCGAGCACCCCGGGAACCCATCGCTGGAGGGGTTCCGCAACGTTGGTGGCGATCACGACTGCCGTCAGAATCAGCACCACGCCAGAGCCAATGCGGATCGCCTCAAGGCGTTCACGAATGAACCGAATCCTCGACCCCATGGCCTGACCCGCCAAGCCGAAAGCGAGCAGGGGGATGGCGATGCCTAGAGCGAACGACAGCGTGAGTGCCACGAGGCCCCAGGAGAATCCGTTGGTCGCCGCCAATACCGTGATCGACGCCAAGATTGGCCCCGCGCAGGGCACAAACACGAGTCCGAGCGCGAGCCCCATCACAAAGCCATTGCCGTCGCGGTCCATGCGGATAGGGCGGATGCGCTCGAACGGCCGTTGCAGCAACTCTCCTAGCGGCGGGATCGCAAGCCCCAGGCCCACTACCGCGAGAACCACGATGCCAGTCCACCGCAAGAGTGCATCGGGCAGCCCCAGCGCGGACAGCAGTAGGCCCCCCAGCAGCGTGAAGAACGCGAAACTGGTGACCAAACCTGCGACGACCGCGATGGGGCGCCGCCGCGACGTAGCGCCGTCCTGAACCGAACTGGTCAGGATGGCGGGCAGCACGGGCAGGACGCACGGGCTGAGGGCGGTGATGATGCCGGACAACAGGCCGACGATGGCGAGCGTGATCATGTGGAGTGTTCGGTGCGGGTGGACAGGGGGTTGGGTCTCGGCAAGGTCACAGTTCGCGGTGATATGGGCCGCTGGAGCCTGAACCGGTTGCGGCTCTCCCCACCATCGGTTTAGATGGCGAAAGAGATACCTGGTCGCACACGAGTCGTGGCCGGGCCAGGAGCAATGGCGCTCCCACCGTGATCCAACGGGTGCATGGCAGCGTCGGGGGAGGCAGTGGCGGATGCGTACGTTGCGGTCCACGGCACGGCGCTCGTCTGGTCGCGCCCGGAACTCTACGCACCCGCACGGCTCCGCAGGCCGTGTCGCGAGCGTCCTCGCCATTGCCCTGCTCGTGACCGCTGGAGCGGTGTCCGCGGCGGTGGTCGAGTCCGCGCCAGCCAGCGCCGCTCCGGGAACGCCGGGGCAAATGCAGCCGCCCGCCGTCGCATGGATCGAGGACTTCCAGAACATCCAGATCGCCCAGTCCGGCAGCTACGTCAACACGCTGCTGCCTGTCCCTGGGGATGGTACCCATCCTGGATATGTCGCGGACGACGGCCAAACGTATTCTCAGGACCCCGCGTTTGCCCTGGGCGCCAATTGCAATGGGCTCGTGGTCAAGGCCAACGGCAACGTCACCGTGTCCTCGAACAACGTCGCACTGCCCTCGGACGCCGTCGCTTCTGAATGCGGTTCCAACGCGCAGTGGACGGCGACTCTGTTCAAGTCGCTCAACCTCGGGCGCTGGTACAACGACAACTCGTATCCGTACGCAGGACAGACGCCCGGCTTGGGGGCGGACGCCAACAACTACTCCCTGTCTGTCGTGAACTCGCCCACGGCCGCCTCGGGAGTCGTGTTCGAAACGGCCGCCTCCATCCCCACCGTCGCCGGCCATACCTATATGGCCTCGATTGACTTGGCAACGATGACGTGCCAAACAAACAACGCAACATCGTTGCACCCGCAAATCACGCTCACCAGCGGAGCCGGCGCTACCGACATGTTCGCGTCGGTCCCTGACTCGTGCGCGACGTCCGGCATTGGCGTGCAGGCAGGCGATGGCAACTTCAACCGCATGACGCGGACAGCAACCTTCGTGGGCGAGAACTCGGTCGTGAGTGACGGAAGCCCTCTGCAGTACTCGCTGTCGCTGGTGGATGTGCCGAGCCTGCGCGGACATGCGGACAACGCTGTGGTGCTGGACGCGACGCCACAGTTGGACAAGGACTTCCTCGAGGGCACGCACGTTGTCGGACAGCAAACGCGAGTGACGTTCACCGTGACGAACACCCACATGCCGTTCGACGATGCGGTGCCGACGGGACCCAAGGTGGGGTGGTCGTTCGAGGATGCTCTGCCGCCTGGCCTCGAAGTCTCATCCACACCGGACGCCGCGACCACCTGTACCAACGGCACTATTTCCGGTACCGGTGGCACCATCTCCGGCTCCGGCGATCTGTCGGGCGACTCGCTTGTCAGTTGCACACTGTCGATCAACGTCACCGCCACGGTGGCGGGCACGTACACCAACGCCGCCTCCGACGTCACGACGGACGGACTGACCTTGCCGGCAGACGCGGACGTGCTCTACGTCAACCCCGGCCAGTGCCCCTCGAACGCGACGCTGTGGCAGGGCGACCCCACGCACCCGTATGAGATCAACCTGGTCACGGGAGACTCCTTTGACGAGGGGTCACTTCCAGACAACCTCACCGTGAACGCCGTGGGCTACAACGAGCTCGATGGCTACTACTACGGGACGGTGTCGAGTGCTGACTCCACCGGGACAGCGAACACCCTAGAGATTGCGGCGATCTCTCCGGACTATCAGAACGTGATCCGCTTGGGAGAAGTGGACTGGGCGGATTCCGGTTGGACGTCCGGCACCTTTGGGGGAACCTTTCCTAACGTCGGTGATGTCTCGCCCGATGGGATCTACTATGCGCGCGCTCCGCAAGGCCCTAACGCGTGGCGATGGATTGCAGTCGACGTTCGCCCAGGGTCGTCCACGTTCATGGAGGTCATCGACAACGGGCGGGCGGACACCAACAGCAACTGGAACATTGGCGCAGACTGGGCCTTTGTCCCGAGCGTTCCGGAATCGTTCGCGCCGGACGGCCGGCTTGAGGGGACGCTGTGGGCGATCGGTTGGAACACCAATAACTTCAGTGCTGCACTCGTGTCATATGACCCCTTGAGCGGCGCGTCGACGTCGACGATCGTGCAAGGACTTGGCCGTCTCATCGCTCCCAACGGGGTAGCCACGCAACGCGATCCCAACGCTGCTGGCTGGAACAACAACAGCAATACGTTCGGTGCGGTGTATGCGGACCTCGATGGCTACCTGTACGGCTCGACCAATGGCCTGGGGCACATCTGGCGCGTAAACGTCTCTGATCCATCAGACCTCAACTTCTTTGCCTACGGGCCCAGTTCAACGGCCAACGACGGAGCCCGCTGCCAGAGTGCTCCAGTGAGCGTCGACTTCGCTGACGCTCCCGACACGTACTCCACCCTCATTGGCAGCGGCGGGCCGTACCACGAGCTGATCTCCAACGACCTCGACCAGCCGCTGGTCATGATCGGCTCCTCCGTGTCGCGCGAGACCAACGGACAGCCATCCCCGCAGGCAGACGCCGACAACGATGACGCCTTCGCGGAGGCGCCGGTCATTGTCCACGGCGAGTCGGGCGCTTCCATTCAGGTCCCCGTGACGAATAACGGTGGCGAAAGCGCGACATTGGTGGGGTGGGTCGACTTCGACCAATCCGGCACGTTCGAGGACGACGAGCGGGCCTTTACAGACGCGGGCACCTCCTCGGGAACGGTGACCTTGTCCTTCCCCAATGCTCCCGACGTCGCATTCGGCAACACCTTTATGCGCTTGCGCCTTGCCTACGAGGACGAGGACCAGATGCCCACGGACACCTCGACCGTGGGCGCTGGCGTGCGCACTGGCGAGGTTGAGGACTGGGCGGCACGCGTTGTGCCCGAGCCGTCCCCGTGCCTGCCCGGCCCCGTGCTGATCGACGGCGACCCCGTGGATGCCTACCGTCTCAACCTCGTCACCGGAGAGTCTGCGCTGCTCGCGGAGGACATCGTCACCATCGATGCAGCCGGCTACAACACCAACAACGGCTACGTGTACGGAGTGAGCACCGGAGCGGACACCGGGCCGGCAGTGGTGCTCGCGACGGGGGACGGTGAGTACCTGGAGCTGGGGGAGGCCACCAACTCGACAGGGACCGCCGTGCCGCTTGACGGCTGGACGCTGGGCGACATGGACCAGGCGGACCACCTGTGGGTGGCGACGGGCGGCACCGACCCGGTGACCTGGGCGCGCATCAACACGACCTACGGCGATCCCACGTTCCTGTCGGTAGTGGCCGCGGGAACTGCGCCGTTGCCATCCGCCATCGAGTCTGTGGCGCTGGACTGGGCTTTCGACCCGGCCTCAGGGAACCTGTACACACTCGGGTTCACGACCGGGGGCACGTGGGCGTTGGTGGAGTTCGATACGGACACTGAGGCGTTCGAGACAGTGCAACTCCTCGGATTGTTGACCGCGCCAGATGGAACCTCGATCACGGGGGGCAGCGCCACCCCGCAGATCGGCGGTGTCGCGGTCGACGGCAATGGATTCCTGTACGCGACCAGCAACGACACCGGGCAGATTTGGCGTGTTGCACTCGCTGGTGGCGCAACAGACTTCTATTCCTACGGACCTGCGCCCCAGGCCATCGATGCTGTGGGCTGCCCAGAGGCGGTCATTCCCGTCGATTTTGGTGACGCCCCCAACTCCTTTGGCACCACCCTTGGCGTCGATGGAGCGCGCCACAGTTTGATCCACCCTGATGGCACCGATGCCCCGGAGGTCTACCTCGGCGCCCCCGGAACAGTAGACGACGAGTTTGACGGTCAGCCAGGCGCGGGCGCGCGCGGGGACGACACCACAGGCGGGGCCGACGAGGAAGGCCTTGCGCCGGGCACCACATTCGACATGGACGCTCCCGTGTCGCTCGCCGTCGCCGTCACCAACAACTCTGACACCGCCGCCACGGTCGCAGGGTGGGTGGACCTCAATGGTGACGGCACGTTCACCGTAGACGAGCGAGCCACCGCAGCGGTCCCGGCGAACGCCGGCGAGACCACTGCGAATCTCACGTTCGATGAGGCAACGACGTTTGATGCATCGGTGTATGTCCGTTTGCGCATCGTTCCGGGTGCATGGGACGACCCCACGCCAGACGGACCCGCTGCGGACGGGGAAATCGAAGACCACCGCATTCTCGCTGTGCCGCCCTTCCCCCTCGAGTGCACGCCAGACGGCATCATGACCACCGGCGCCGGCCCCGTTGACGTTGTGACTGTCACCCTTGTCACCGGGGAGCAATCGGAGCTCCTCGCGGACGCTTATCCCGATGAGGTCGACGCGCTCGGCTACAACCCGCTCGACAACTATCTCTACGGGGCGACGGTGACTGGCGATGATGCCACGGAGATTGTGCGCGTGGGTGCAGACGGCACCATCCAAGTGCTGGGCATCCCGATGGAGGCCGGCACAGCTGTGCCGCTCAGCGGCGCGTGGACTGCGGGTGACATCGATGCGGCTGGACAGTTGTGGCTCGCCCGCGGGGACAGCGACCCCGTTGAGTGGGCGCGCGTTGACCTCGACCCAAGCTCCGCCACCTTCCTCGACGTGGTCGCCAGCGGCACTGCCGACCTCGACGGCGCAGAAGGCCTCGGCGACTGGGCAGTGGTGCCCGATGGGGCGGCCGACCCCGTCCTGTACTCACTTGGGTCCACGCCGAGTGCCACCGACGAGTGGACTGTCGTCGCGTTCGACACTGCGGCCGGCACCTTCGCCACGGTCGCAGATGTGGGGGTTCTTGAGGCTCCTGACGGTACGGCCGTCAGTGGAGGCGAATTCCCGGCGGTATTCACTGACCAGGACGGTTACTTCTACGCGCATCATGACGCCTCCGGTCTCCTGTGGCGGCTGTCAGTGACGGGGGATGCCGACTTCTTCGCGTATGGCGCGTCTACCGAGGCGCTCGACGGCGCGCGCTGTCCAACGGCGGCGATGCCGATGGATTTTGGTGACTTGCCGGACGAGTACTTCACCACGCTGAACGCGGACGGTGCGCGTCACGCTCTGCTCGACTTCGATGCCGACGCCGGGGAGGCTCCACTGATGCTCGGCTTCCCAGGTGGTCTCGATGCGGAGTTCGATGGCGCACCCAGCGGTGGCGCTGACGGTGACGACGTGGCCAATGTGGACGACGAAGACGCCGTTCAGGGTTCGATCGTTGTCGACACCACGACGTTCCCGGTGGTCCCGGTCGCGGTGACCAACAACACTGACGAAGCCGCGACCTTGGTGGGCTTCATTGATTTCGACGGCAACGACGTTCTTGATGTGAACACGGAGCAACAGTCACTCACCATTCCTGCCAACACCACTGGAATCTTTGACCTCGTTTTCCCGATTCAGCTCAATGCGCTGAACACATATGGCCGCATTCGACTGCTGCCGGGCGTGGTGGACACAGAAGATTTGTCACCCTACGGCGCCGTCATTGGTGGAGAAGTCGAGGACTTCCCGGTGCTGACCGCCGCGCCGGAAATCGCGATCGCCAAGGAGATCGTTGGCGATCCGGCGGCGGTGTTTGCAGGTGAGGTCGTGACGTATGAAGTCACGCTGACCAATCCGAGCGGCATCGACTACACGACGGGCGCACCCGCACGGTTCATTGACGACCTTACTGATGTGCTCGACGACGCGACGTGGGTGGGCAACGTTGCGGTGACCCCGACCATCCCTGCAGACGTGGGGAGTTGGACGTTCAATGCAGTGAGCGAACGGCTCGTCTGGCAAGGACCTCTCGCCGCGGGGGAGAGCGTCACGATCACCTACGACGTGATGGTCGACACGCCTCCAGTGGATGACGGCGACGAGGCAACCGTGAGCGACGTGCTCACGAACTCGGTGACGGGGCCGACGGAGTCCAACTGTCCCGCGCTCGCTGACCCTCAGGGCCAGGAGTGCTTCACGACCGTTCCCGTCGAAGGCCTCATTGTTGACAAGTCGGTCACTCCAGAGGGCATTGTCGCCGTGGGTGACACCGTGGAGTTCACCATCACCGCGGAAAACTTTGGCGCGACCACGATTGACCCCGTGGTGGTCACCGATGACTTGGCGGAGATGGTCGATGACGGCACGTATCAGGGGGACGCGGCGGCTGTGCTCAACGGCGCGCCCGCGCCCGACCCGACAGTGACCGGCGACATCCTCGAGTGGTCTGGCGCGATGGCCCCAGACGACGTGCTCGTCCTGACGTTCTCCTTCATCGTCGATGAGCCCGACGCCGGTTCGAACGGCGACATGTCAAACGTGGCTCTCGTGCCCGGATCCAACTGCGTCGAGGACCCGGATACAGGAGAGTTCCCCGCGGAATGCACGACCGAGACCCTCGTGGGCGCTCTGTCGGTCAGTAAGTCCGTCTCGCCTGTCGATGAGGTCCATGCCGGAGACGACCTGACTTATACAGTGACGGTCGAGAACACAGGTGGCGCACCTCTTGCACCCCCGGACTACGCGTACTTCGATGACGACCTGACGGACGTCCTTCTGGAGGCGACGCTGGCCTCCGGTCCGACCGCGACGCTCGTGGCCGGTACGGGAGACGCCGGCACCGCGAACCTCAACGGCAACGTTCTTCATTGGGAATCGCCGCTGCTCAACCCGGGTGCCGTCGTCGAAGTCGAGTACACGGTTAGCGTTGACCAGGTCCTCGACCCGGCGAATGACCACGTCCTGACGAACGCGGTCACGTCTACTCCAGGGTCCACCTGTGGTGCCGACTCCGGCGACCGCAGCGAGTGTTCGACCGAGGTGCCGATCCGTGCACTGGAGATTGCCAAGTCAGTCGCCCCGGAGAGCGTTGACGCTGGTGGCCAAGTGACCTACACCGTCGAGATCACCAACACGGGCGCTGTCGACTACGACGACGCGTCGGAGTTGGCGAGTTTTGATGACGACCTGTCGGCGGTTCTTGACGACGCTGAGTGGGACGACAACGTCACCATCGTTCCCCCTCCGGGCACGGGCCCAGGCGCCACGGACTTCGACGAAGCGTCGGAGTTGTTGAGTTGGGAAGGACCTCTAGGAGCGGGCGAGACGACGGTCGTGACGTACACGGTGACCGTCGGTGATCCGCCTTTGGGCGACCACGAGTTGGGAAACCTCATCGTGGGGCCCGAGGGCTCGACCTGTGAGCCAGATTCCACGAACCCAGACTGTTCCACCACCACCCCGGTACGCGCCGTCGACATCGTGAAGACGTCGCCTAATGAGTTCGCAGTGGCAGGCGGCCTCATCACCTACCAGGTGGTGATCACCAACACCGGCGACGTGGACTACACGGCTGACGACCCGCTGGTGATCACGGACACCGTCAGTGCGGTGCTCGACGACGCCGTGTGGCTCGGAGCGGTGGCGACGCCGTTGTCCGCGCCGCAGCCCACGTTCAACCAGCCGATCCTGACGTGGGAGGGCCCGCTTGCTGCCGGCGACGCGGTCACCGTGACCTATACCGTGCGGGCGTCGGACCCGCCGCCAGCAGGCGCTGACGGGCTAGCCGAGAACACGGTCGTCGGCCCTCCCGAGTCGAACTGTGACGCCAATCAGGACCCGGTCGATCCCGACTGTGCCGTGACCGTGCCCATTCGCTCCATGACCATCAACAAGCAGGCGGAACCCACCGATTTTGTCGACGCCGGCGATCAAGTGGTGTTCACGGTCACCGTGCAAAACAGTGGGCAAGTCGCCTATGGGGCTGACGGAGTGCCGTTGGCTCACATCGACGATGACCTCAGTGAAGTGTTGGACGATGCCACGTGGGACGCAAACTTCGGAATCTCCGAAACGTCCTCCGTCGACGGGAACACACCCGAAGACGCGGTCTTCGACGGCACCTCTACGTTGACGTGGGATGGGACCCTCGACGTCGGTGAGACGGTCACGATCCAGTATGCGGTGATCGTCGATCAGCCGGACGGGACCGGCAATGGGCAACTCGACAATGCCGTTGTGGGCCCTCCGGAAGCGAACTGCTCGCAAGACGACGACCCGCTGTCCACCGAATGCACCACCAACGTCGCCGTCCGCGCTCTCGACATCACGAAGACTGCGGATGTGGATGTCGCTCAACCCGGTGGCACCGTGACCTACACCATTGCGATCGAGAACACCGGCGACACCGTGTACCTGGACGCGAGCGTGACAGACGACCTCACGGACGTGCTCACACACGCCCAATGGGCGGGGTTCATCACGCCCCCCACGCCGCCAGAAGCGGCATTCGACGCGGACACCGCCACCGTCGCCTGGACCGGCGATGTGCCAGTGGGAGAGGTAGTCGAGATTCAATTCCAGGTCGAACTCGACGACCCGGTCGCCGAAGGCGCCGAGTTGGTCAACACGGTTGTGGGTCCGCCTGGGTCAACCTGTGAGGACGACGGCGACCCCGACACCCCTGCCGGTCCCGGCTGCACCGTGACCGTCCCGGTGAGCCAGCTCGACATCGAGAAGGCGGCGTCGGAGAGTGTGGTGTCTCCTGGGGAAGACGTGACGTACACCATTGCCATCAGCAACACGGGCTCGGCCGCCCTCACTGATGTCACGGTCGAGGATGACCTCAACGGTGTGTTGAACCACGCCGAGTGGGTGGGTTTCGTGGACCCAGTGGATCCGGGCGCCACCTTTGAGGCCTCGACCGAGACCATCGCGTGGACGGGTGACCTCGCGGTCGGCGGCTCGGTGTCGATCGTCTACACCGTCAACGTCGATGACGAGGTCTCGCAGGGCGCCCAGCTGGTCAACGCGGTGACGGGGCCCGAGGGGTCATCGTGTGAAGACCCCTCCGCGCCGGGGTGCACCACCACAACCGACGTGCGACAGTTCGACATCGTGAAGACGGCCTCGCCCGACGGTGCAGTGGTGCCGGGCGCGACGGTGACGTACTCCGTCACTGTGACCAATACCGGTTCGCATGCCTATGCGGATCCAGACTTTGCCACCGTGACTGATGATCTGAGCGACGTCCTGCTCGTCGCCGATGGTCCGGACGGGATTGAGGTGGCCAGCAATCAAGCCGACCACCCCGAGACAGAAGTGGCCTTTGACGACGCGACCGGTGAGCTCACGTGGACTGGTCCGCTCGCCGTGGACGAAGTCATCACGATTACCTACGACGTGACCGTGGATGATCCCCTACCCGCGGGCGTGGATTCACAGATGGACAACCTCGTCGTGGGGCCACCGGAGTCGAACTGCGAAACCGACTCAGAGGATGGCGACTGCGGCACCACTACCGGCGTCAAAGCACTGGGCATCACCAAGACCTCGAGTGCAAGCGGCCCTGTGGGGCCCGGGGATGACGTGACCTATACGGTGACGATCGACAGCACGGGATCCGGCGACTACACGGAGGACGAGCCCGCCGTCATTGTTGACGACTTGTCGGATGTGTTGGATGACGCCTCCAACCTCGTCCTCGACTCCACCGTTCCTGACGTGGGGACAACCACGGCGGACGAGGCCGGGGAGACGCTGACATGGGAGGGCCCGCTCGCAGCCGGCACGCAGGTGATCATCACCTACACCGTGACGATCGACGATCCGCATGTGGGCGGGAACGGCGCCGTCGGCAACGCGGTGACGGGTCCGCCAGAGTCCTCGTGCGACGAGGCTGACCCCGCCGCCGAGTGCTCGACCACCGACCCTGTGCGCTCGCTCGACGTCACGAAAACCTCTGATGCTGGCGGCGCGGTGATTCCCGGGCAGGAAATCGAGTACACCATCACGGTGACGAACACGGGCAGTTACACCTACACCGCGAGCGACCCCGCTCGGGTCACGGATGACCTGTCGAACGTCGAGGACGACGCTGATCTGACGAGCGGCCCCACCGTGGTCGACCTCAACGATGAGACCCCAACGGTGACGTTGACCTACACCGAACCCTCGCTGCTGTGGGAAGGCGAGTTGGCGCCGGGAGAGATCGTTGAGATTCACTACACGGTGACGGTCCTTGATCCGGCCGATGCCCCCGACGGTGCCGATGGCGTGCTCACCAATGCGGTCGTCAACCCTGACGGCCAGGGTCCGTGTGACACGGGCGAGGAGGAGGGCTGCACGACGACGGCGCAGGTGCGGGCGCTCGCGGTAAGTAAGATCACGACCGATGACGGCCCGTTCGTGGACGGCGACACCATTGAGTACGTCATCACCGTGACGAATACCGGCGCCTTTGAGTACACGGTGGGCGATCCCGCACGGGTGAGCGATGACTTGAGCGACGTTCTCCAGGGCGCCACGTGGGATGACGCCATCACCATCGTTGACGGCAACACCGCCACGGCCTCCGGCCCTGGAAGTTTCGTTGCCCCGACCCTTACCTGGACGGGCGCTTTGGCGTCAGGCGAGAGCGTGGAGATTCGCTACACCGTGACAGTCGACGATCCCGCCACCGGTGCAGGCGACGGAGTGCTCGTCAATGCGGTGACAGGACCGCCTGAGTCGACGTGCGCGGAGCCCGGCGCTGGCGAGGAGCTACCCAGCGAGTGCACCACGACCTCGACGGTGCGCGGGCTGACCATCGTGAAGACGGTCAACGACGCGGCGGACATCGCCGCCACTGGCACCGTGGAGTACACGGTGACGGTGACCAACACGGGTGGTGGCGCCTACACGGATGACGATCCAGTAGTGATCGTCGATGACGTGAGCCAAGTGGATGATGACGCCTCGTTCCTGGACGCGACGACCAGCCCTGTGCAGGACCCCGCCAACCCGCCCATCTATGACGGGTCGACGGAGGGCTCAGAGACCATTACGTGGACCGGGCCACTGGCCGGCGGCGAGTCAATCGAGCTCGTGTACGCTTTCTCGATTGACGATCCGTCGCTTGGGGATGGAGATCTCTTCAACGCGGTCACAGGCCCTGAGGAGTCCAACTGCTACCCGGACGAGCAAGCAGATCCCGAGAACTGCCAGGTGCTGTCGCCTGACAAAACTGTCGAGCTCACCAAGCGTGCCCTCCAAGAGGAGGTGGTGCCAGGCGAGCTGTTGACGTACGAGATCACCGTCACCAATCCCGGGTTCATTCCTTACGGTGCTGAAGACCCGGCCTACGTCTGGGATGACATCTCTGATGTGTTGGACAACGCCACGTGGATCGATGAGCTGGCTGCTGATTCCGAGGGTCCAGGCGTCACGCTCGCCTTCGATGATGGGGAAGAGGTCATCACGTGGACGGGCCCGCTTGCCGCGGGAGAAACCGTGACCATCACGTACACCGTGCAGATGGACGACCCCGTCGCGGAGGGAGCCACGCTCGTCAACACTGTGGCCGGCGCGCCCGAGTCCAACTGCTTCGCAGGCAACCCACCCCAAGGAGATGCGCTCGCCGGGCTCCCCGAGGAATGCACCGTGACCGTGCCGGTGCGCCAGTTGGCGATTGAGAAGGCGTCCGATGTCGATGACTGGATTGGCCCCTACCAAACCGTCACGTATGAGGTCGCGGTGCGCAATACCGGCAGCGTGGATTACGAAGGTAGCGACCCGGTGATCGTCACGGACGACCTGTCCGGCGTGCTTGACGACGCGACATATCTGGACGATGCCGTCAGCTCCACGGGCGAAGGGTCATTCCAACTCTCTGGCACCGACCTGACGTGGACGGGGCCTCTCGTGGCCGGGGAGGAGGTCCTGCTCACGTATTCGGTGCGCGTCAACGACCCGCCGACCGGTGATGGCGAACTGGACAACGTGGTTGAAGGCCCGCCAGAGTCCACCTGCGAGGGCAACGGCTGCGTGGTGACAATTCCGGTGCGGTCGCTGGACATTGTGAAGACCTCGGATGCCGCCGCGTCAGTCGTGGCCGGGGAGCAGGTCGAGTACACGGTTGTGGTCGCCAACACGGGCACGTTCGAGTACACGCTTGATGACCCCGCGACTATCACCGATGATCTGTCCGGTGTCCTCGACGACGCCATGTACTTGGAGGACGCTGAGGCAACCGGCGGGACCGTGACGGTATCTGTGCCGGGGGAGACTCTGAGGTGGACTGGCGCGCTGGCCCCGGGCGAGTCGGTGACGATCACCTATTCGGTCCAGGTGGACGCGCCGCCCATGGGTGACGGCGTTCTCGACAACACCGTGACCGGACCGCCGGAATCCGTGTGCGCGGTGGATCCCTCGATGAGCGCACCACGGACGTCGCGCTTCTACCTGCCAACCGTGCTCGCCGTGTTCAACCCGGACTGCTCGACGCAGAACCCGATCGACCTCCCCGCCCTTGACATCAACAAGCGTGCAGATGCTCCGGCAGGCGGCGTACAGATCGGTGACACCGTCACGTTCACTGTCACGGCCACGAACACCGGCGACGCGCCGTACACGGATGCCCTTGCCGCGGTCGTCGTTGATGACCTCACGGATGTCCTCGACGACGCGAACTTCAACAACGACGCGGCGGCCGAGCCCAGCGTCGGCACGGTGACCATGACTGATCCCTACCTGCGTTGGGAAGGGCCGCTAGAGGTGGGTGAGACCGTGACGCTGACCTATTCGGTGACCGTCACGGCAGCCGGCGACCAAAGCATCGTGAACGTCGCCTTCCAGCCCGCCAACCCCGCTTGCGAGGGCAATGACTGTATTCCGACGCCGCCGGGTGGTGGCTCGGGCAGCTCCAGCGGGTGGTGCGTTGATGGGGTGACCAGTGACGGCCTGCCATGTGACAGCACGTCCACGCCATTGGCCCCGTCATCGCCGCCGGCGCCGGCACTGCCCGTGACGGGAGGCTCACTCTCGCCGGCGACGGTGGGGCTCGCGGGGTTGCTCGTGGCCCTCGGTGCGGCCCTCGTCCTCGGCGCCGCGTGGCGTCGCCGGCGCGACCGGGAGGTGTCGTAGCGCTCGTGACGTCCGGCGTGCGATTGGCCCGGTCGCCCCTGCGAGAGCGTGCCTTGGGTGACGCACGGCTCGCGCGGAGCGGTCTTTGGCGGCGCCTGCGCGGGCATCACGTCTCGTGACAGTATCAGTGGCATGACAGTCGGTTTTGTTCTGGGAGGCGGCGGGGTGCGAGGCGCCGTCGAGGTGGGCATGCTGCGTGCGCTGTTCGAGGCCGGCATTACGCCTGATGTGGTGGTGGGCACGTCAATCGGCGCCATCAACGGTGCGGCCGTGGCGCACAAGCCGTCATTGGACGTCGTGAAGTCGCTGGAGGCGGCGTGGAGTTCGCCGACGGCCTCCACGATTTACGGAGAGCCGTTCACCAAGCAGTTGAGCCGCCTGGCCCGCTCGCGCACGCACCTGAACTCGTCAGTGCCGCTCAAGAAACTCATCGAGGCGGTGCTGGATGACGTGCGCACGTTCGAGGAACTCACGATCCCTTTCGCCGTGTGCGCGGCGTCCATCGAGCGCAATGCGGAAACCTGGTTCGACTCGGGACCGCTCATTGACGCGGTGATCGCGAGCGCCTCCGTTCCCGCCGCGCTGCCGCCTACTCTCATCAACGGAGAGCACTATGTCGATGGCGGCGTGGTGAATTCGATTCCGTTGGCTGAGGCGATTCGGCGTGGCGCGGACATGGTCTATGTATTGCAGGTGGGCCGGATCGACGAGCCGCTGACGGTCCCAGCTAACCCAGCGGACGTCGCCAAAGTGACCTTCGAGATTTCCCGCAGGCACCGGTTTGTCCGCGAACTGGCCGAGGTGCCCGCCGGCGTCACGGTCCACGTATTGCCCTACGGAGGGCCTCAACCGGGCGACCGCAAACTCGGAGCCTTCAAGAATCTGGAGCTGACAAAGGACAGGATCACCGCCGCGTATGAGGCGAGTGCGGCGTACCTCAGCGAGGCGGGCGTGGGCGCATGAGCGAGGCATCGCGCGCGCGCCGGCGCATGTCGTGGAGGCTGCCCCCGGTGTGGGTACGCCGCTGCGTCATTGCGCCCGGGATCGTGTTGCTCGCGCTGCTGTGGACGCCTACGGCGGTGTGGCTGGCGCTCATCGTTGCGGGAGCGGTGGCGTGGGCGCTCCCTGGCCGCGTACGGATCTTGCGCGTGCTGTTCATGGCCGGCCTCTACTTGATGTGGGATGCACTGGCGCTGGTGTGGATGTTCTTCCTATGGGTGGGCTCGGGATTTGGCTGGAAGGTGCGCAGCGATCGATTCCAGCGCAAGCACTACAGACTTGCCGGAGTGATGCTCAAGTCGTTGTTCCGAGCGGCGCGCCGGATCCTGCGCCTGACCATCACCTTCCAGGACGCGGATCTGGATGCGCTGGCGCCAGGACGTCCCGTCATCGTGGTGTCACGCCACGCTGGTCCGGGCGACTCCTTCATCATCGTGGAGGCCCTCATCAATCGCTTGCGGCGCGAGCCCGCGATCGTTCTCAAGGACACATTGCAATGGGACCCCGCCGTCGATGTTCTGCTCAACAGGGTCCCGACGCGGTTTGTGGCACCCTACGGTCGCCGCAAGAAGGGCGCACCGAGCGGCACGTCGTCGATCGCTTCCCTCGCCGCTGGACTCAAGGGTGACGACGCGCTGCTGATCTTTCCCGAGGGGGCCAACGCCACCCCCAAGCGCCGAGCCAAGCGCATTGCGCAGCTGAGACAGGCGGGCCATGACGAGCTCGCGGCGCGTGCCGAGGCCATGCCGCATGTGATGCCGCCGCACGCCGGGGGAGTGCTCGCGGCGATGGAGGCCTGTCCTGAGGCAACGGTGGTGATGGTCGCGCATACCGGCCTCGAGCGGCTCAGCACCGTGCGTGATGTGTGGCGCGAGCTGCCCGTCGACAAGGAGATCGTGTTGCGCGGGTGGGCGACGGAACCCGGTGACATCCCCGCCGACCGCGACGCCCGCCTGGAGTGGCTGTACTCGTGGTGGGAGCGCATCGACGCATGGATTGACGACAACCAGCCGGAAACATCTCCTGAGGCTGTCGCGGCGGCCAAGCGGGAAGCCCGCGAGGAGGTCTCATGAGTCGCCTCGCACGAGTGATCAACGAGGGCCGCTGGGTGATGGTCGCTGTGCAGGGGCTTGCATTCCTCGCGGTCGCGGTGACGGCGGTGGCGCCTGTAGGCCCGCAACTGTGGTCATCGCTGGGGCTCGCGCTCGCGATGATCGTTGCTGGCGCCGTGGGTGTGGTGTGGACGGGTCGCTCCCTGGGCGGGTCATTGACGCCGTCACCGGTCCCCAACGGCGTGGGTCTGGTGGCGCGGGGACTCTACCGATGGGTCCGCCACCCCATGTACACGGCGCTCATCCTCATGTGCGCCGGGGTGGCCGTGAGCGCAGGGCGCGTGCTGTGTTGGGCGAGCGTGTTTGCGCTCGTCGTGTTCTTTGAGGTCAAGACGCGAGTCGAAGAGCGCTACCTGGTACGCGCGTATGAGGGATACGACGCGTACGCAGCACGCACCGGAAAGTTCCTTCCGGGCCTGGGACGGCGTCGGCCGCGCACACAGTAGAGCGCCGCCGCAAATGTGGCAGTGGGCCGATGCCCCGGTCAGTGTGTGCGCACGCTCCTGAAGAGTGACGTGGGGACACTAGGCTCGGACCATGACGACACCTCAATTGCATGCCGTGGTGACAGGAGCCTCGTCTGGGATCGGTGCCGCAACCGTGAAGCGGCTGATCGCCGCCGGGTGGCGGGTGACAGCAGTGGCGCGTCGCGCCGAGCGCCTCGAGGCGCTCGCTGCTCAGACCGGCTGTGACGTGGTGGTCGCGGACATCACGAGCGACGCGGACGTCGATGAGCTTGCTCACTCCGTGGAGCAGCCAGTGCATGCGCTCGTCAATAACGCTGGAGGGGCCGTGGGCTGGGAGCTCATCGCTGACGCGCCCCTCGAGGCCTGGACCCAGCAGTACGCACTCAACGTGGTCGGAACTGTCCGCGTCACGCAGGCGCTCCTGCCCGCGCTGTGCGACTCGGGTCGCGGCGACGTCGTCAACGTGACCTCGACCGCGGGCCACGAGCCTTATGAGTATGGCGGGGGCTATGTTGCGGCCAAGCACGCCGAGGCGGCCATGACACGCACGCTGCGCCTGGAACTCACCGGTACGGGTGTGCGGGTGATCGAGATCGCGCCAGGCATGGTGCACACCGAGGAGTTCTCGCTCAATCGCTTCGCTGGTGACGGTGAGCGTGCCGATCAGGTCTATGCGGGCATTGAGCCACTCATGGCAGATGACGTCGCCGACACCATCGAGTACGCCCTCACCCGCCCTCACCACGTGAACATCGACCTGCTGGTCGTGCGCCCGCGCGAGCAAGGCGGCGCCACCAAGACTGTGCGTCGCGACTAGGTTTCGGGTCGAAACGATTCAGCCGTCTCGTCCCGTTTGTCGGGCTTGGCGCCATTGTCGCGTGTCCACGACCTACCTGGTCCTTCGCGGGTAGCATGGCCCAATGGCCAGCGACCGCGCACGACTCCTCCTCCACCCCGTCCGCATGCAGGTGGTGATCGCATTGGGCGCTGAGGACCTCACCGCGCGTGATCTGCAAAACATTCTTCCTGACGTCCCGCAGGCCTCTCTCTATCGCGCTCTCAAGCAGCTGGAACAGGGCGGCGCGATCGAGATCGTGAAGGAGGAGCGCAAGGGCGGTGCGATGGAGCGCACCTACCGGGCATTGCCTGACCAGGCGCTCTTGACGCCAGAGGAGTTCACCTCGGGCTCGGTGTCCGAGTTCCTCGCGGCTGTGCAGACCTTCTCCGACCTGATCGTCACGACCGCTGCGCACACGGTCGCAGCCACAGGGGACAAGTGGAAGGACGAGCGCTACTCGATGCGCCACGACTCCGTCTGGCTTACCGCTGAGGAGCGCGCGGAACTGTCCGAGGACTTGCGCGCCGTCTACGCAAAGTACACCGCGCTCAACAAGCGCGATGGCACCGCTCCCCACGCGCTCATGGTGGCTGCACTTCCGGAAAAGCGCGTGTGCAGGGGAGACGACGCGGCAGGCGGCTGACGCCGCTGCCTCAGGGGGCTTCCGCGTCCTACGGGACCTATCGGTGGCCTACTGCGTCAACTCCACACGGAGCAGGCGGTCGTCGCCGTCGTTCGGATCGCCGCGACCGTCGGTGTTGTTCGTGAGCACCAGCAGTTCCCCGCGAGCGCTATGAGACACGTCCCGCACCCGGCCCACGCCGTCCAGGAGAGTCTGTGGCTCCGCGAAGCCGCTCGCAGCGGAACCGTCGAGTGGGACCCAGAACACTGCCTCGCCACGCAGCGCGGCCACGAACACGCCTGCGGCGCTGGCGGCGATGCCGCTGGGCGACGCCGTCGACGTGGGACTCCACTGCGCGACCGGATACGTGAATCCCGAGACTGTGGCGCCCAACTCGGTTCCCTCCGGAGCGCCGACGAGCCCCTCGACGTGGGGCCACCCGTAGTTTGCGCCAGGAACGATGACGTTGAGCTCGTCGGCGTCAGACTGCCCAAACTCGGAGGCGACCATGGTCCCGTCAGGAAGCCATGCGAGTCCCTGAACATTGCGATGCCCCATGGACCACACCAGCGTCCCCCACGGGTTGTCCGGCGCCGGCGCCCCGTCTGCGTCCGTGCCGTCCGCCTGGAGCCGCAGAACTTTCCCCGCGAGCGAGGAAGGATCCTGCGCGAGTTCGGGTTGGCCGGCGTCTCCCGTCGCCACATAAAGGTAGCCGTCGGGCCCAAAGGCGATACGTCCGCCGTCATGGTTCGCAGCCTTCGGGATGCCGGTCAGCACGTCTACAGGTGCGCCGAGGGCGTCGTCTTCCAGCGCCATTCTCACCACAGCGTTGCCGTCCGCACGGGTCACATAGGCGTAGAGAACGCGGGGATCGGAGGGCAGGAGGGCGAGCCCAAGGAGCCCCGCCTCGCCCGCGGCCTCCACGGTGGCAGCCAGGGCATCCGCGCCCGGACCCGCGAGCGTGGTGACTTCCCCGGCTTCGACACGGGCGATCTCGCCTGTGTCCCTCAGCGACACCCATACGGTGCCGTCGGGCGCCACCTCCGCGTCCCACGGGGCGGGCAGCCCCGTGGCAGCGTCGGTCACTCCCGCGACGTCAAGCTCGGTGATGGGGGTGCTCACAGACGGTGGCGCTATCGAAGGCGCGGCTGTGGCACCTCCTGCGGAGACTGCGGGCACCGGTGAGCCGCCGGTGGTGGCGGCCGGCGCCTCGGAGGGCGTCCCCGCGCAGGCACTGAGGGTGGCGGCGCCCACGCCCATGAAGGCAATCACATGGCGTTTAGCCCTCGTCATCGGACTCCAGGATGCTGAGCCAGTTGCCGGCGGGGTCCTTGAACCACGCCGTGTTCGGTGTGAGGCCTGACGGATCGCGCGCCACGCCGTCGTCATCGCACCATTCGAGGCGCTCAAGTGCGACGCCACGCTCGGTCAGCCACCGCGCTGTTGCGGTGGCGTCGTCGACCGGGAACATCAGCACGGTGTGGGTGGCCGGAGCGTGGTCTTCCTTCTCGTAGATCAACGCGGTCGCGCCGTGGGTGAACCGCACGCGCACCATCGCGCCCATGCCTTCGCCGTCCATCGCTGTGACGTCGAGGCCTAAGACCTCGCCGTAAAACTTCGCTGCCGTGGCGGCCGAGTCGGTCGAGAAACTACTGAATGCGGGGCTGTTGTGGAGCATGGTGTTCTCCTTTCCCGTCCAGTGTCACGCCGGAGCACGTCGGCCGCGAGTGGAAGCGGCGGGAAATCCCTAGCGCATAGGTGTGGCGGAGGTGAACTCTGGGCGTTCGCTGCGATTGGCCATGCGCTCACTCTTAGCGTTCGGTGCGGCCCGGCGGCGTGGGCGGCCGGCGGCCCTGCGCTCGCGGGCGAGGTCGCGTTGGCGGCGTGCCCACGCGGAGCGCCGCGCCTGCATCTGCACCATCGAGGTCTGTGCCGCCCGCACGCTGCGAGGCACGTTGAGCTTCTTGCGCGTGCGCTTGGACACCGTGACGGTGACGGCAAGCGCGACCACGTACATGGCGAGGGAGACGTAGGGGAGCACGGTGGTGTCCCACACGCTGACCACCCCGGCGCCTACCAGTGGACCCGCCGCTGCGCCGGCGTTGGCGGTTGTGGTGTACATCCCGCCACCCATTTCTGTGCGCCACGGTGTGTGACGCATCGCCCAATTAAGGAGGGCGGCCACGAGGACGGCCCAGCCGGCCGCCTGCATGGCCTGGAAGGCGATGGCGGACCAGGCCTGACCCAGCGCCAACATGCACCACGCGCCCGCGACCATTGCGGCGCCCACGGCTACCGTGCGGACGGCGTGGCGGATCAGGAACTTGCCAACGAGCATGGTGGCGGCGACCGCGAGCAGGCCGCCGAGAGCGAAGAGCAGCGGCAGCATGTCCGCTGACAGGCCCGAGACCTCGGTGAAGAACGGGACAATGTAGGTCCAAGTGGTCGACATTCCCATGGCGACTAGGAACGCGACCGTGAGGACTCGGAAGAACGCGCTGCGCGAGGGCAAGTCACCCACAGTGTGGGAGGTGCCCGACGTCGTGGCGGATGACGGCAACACGAATGCGAGTGCCACCGCCAGGATGATTCCCAGCGCTGCGAGCGCGATGTAGGGCGCCTGCCAACCCAGATGCGAACCTGCCAGCGTCACCAGGGGCGTGCCGAGCACGCCGGCGGCCGCAGACCCGAGCATGATCCCGGTGACGGTCTTGGGGCGCAGGTGCGGGGCAAAGAGGCTTGCGGCTGTAGGAGCCACGATCGCCCAAAAGAGCGCGTGTGCCAGCCCCGAGGTCACGCGGCCGGCCGCGAGTTGGCCAAGCGACGTGGAAGACGCGGCGATCACCAGGCCCACGCTCCACACCGCCATGGCGATGGTCAGCGAGACGCGCCGGCTCCATCGCTTGGTGACCAGGGTGAGGGGAATGGCCGTGAGCACCACCGTGAGAGCGAACGCAGTCGCCAGGATGCCGATCGTGGCGACCGGGATGCCCAGCCCCGCGGCGATGTCAGCGCTGAGCGCGACCACTGACGCTTCATTCACGCCCGTCGCAAAAGCGGCCGTCGCGAGAGCGAACAAGCCCAGCTTTGCGCGCTTGGCAGACACCAGCAGCGACGCCTCGGAGCGGTAGCCAGGTTCCGGCTCGTCCAGGACCACGGCGGCGGAGCCACCGACGACCGGGAGAGACAGCGTGGTCGGTTCCGCCTCGAGCGGATCGTGGTGAGCCGTGTGTTCATCGCTCAGCGGGTCCGCGTCGTGAATCGCGGGCAGTTCGCGGGTGGACTCGACGGCGCTCTCGGCACTGTCGCCGGGGTCTTCGGTGTCCGCGCTCACCGTTGGCGCCCAGGCTGGCCCCGCGGCTCCCGCGGCGGGCGCCGTGCCTTCGCTGGCATCGTCGTCGGCGCTCGCGAGGCCGTCCTCAGCCGCGAGGTGCTCCTCAGCCTCGATGCGCTCGACAATCTCCATGGTGCGAGTCGCGTCGGCAGCAAGGTAAGGCTGGCTGTCCGGGTAGGGCTCGTCGGTGAAGGACTCTTCCTCAAACGAGGAGTCTGTAGCTCGCTCTTCCCCCAGGTACGCCTGCATATCGAGCTCACGCGTGCGCGGCATGGTGCTCAATGCAGAAACTCCTTCAGGTGGGGGGCGTGTGTGGGGGCGGCATCGCAGGCGCAAGGACGCGACCGGGGACACCTGCTCCGACAACGGTGCGCACGGCCGCGATGTTCCAGGAAATCATGCGCTGTGGCGCGATGCACATCGCGTGCCTGCGTGCCGCCCCCATGAGCGTCTGACAGCGGCCTCGCGTCGCTGCCTGGGGCCGCTTGCCGGCGAGATCATGCGAGCGGATACACTAGTGCCATCAGCGACGACCCGGCCATCACCGGAGAGCTTGCGGAAGAACGGCTTCGCGCCATGCGCGGGACTCAGTAGAACCGCACGGGCAGCCCGTCACAGCGTCCGTCCTCGTGGCAGCGAGGGCATGAGCGGTCGCGATCCGCCTGCAACGGCAGGGGAGCGTGGCAAGCGAGGTGGTACCGCGTCGCGGGCGTGCAGCAGCACGGCAACGGCGTCCTCGTACGGAACTGTGAGAGACAACTCCCGTAAGGACCACTGACGCCGCTATGAGTGCCTACCCCCAGCATCGGCCCGATTCCTCTGTCCCCGCCTCGCCGCGCTTCCCTGCGATCGAGCGTGAGGTGCTCGAGTACTGGAAGGCAGACGGCACGTTCCAGGCGTCGATTGATCACCGCGGCGACGCGGAGGAGTTCGTGTTCTACGACGGACCGCCATTCGCGAACGGACTGCCGCACTACGGTCACCTGCTGACGGGCTACGCGAAGGACGTGGTGCCGCGCTTTGAGACCATGCGCGGCAAAAAGGTGGAGCGCCGCTTTGGCTGGGACACACACGGCCTGCCAGCGGAACTCGAGGCCGAGCGGATCCTTGGCATCACGGACAAGGCGCAGATCGAAGAAATGGGCATCGCCCAGTTCAACAAGGCCTGCAAGGACTCCGTGCTGCGCTACACCGATGAGTGGCAGGAGTACGTCACGCGACAGGCGCGCTGGGTGGACTTCGACAACGACTACAAGACGCTCGACCCCACGTTTATGGAGTCGGTGATCTGGGCGTTCAAGACGCTGTACGACAAGGGCCTGGCTTACGAAGGTCACCGAGTGTTGCCCTACTGCTGGCGTGATGAGACGCCCCTGTCCAACCACGAGCTGCGCATGGACGACGACGTCTACGCCAACCGTCAGGACCCGGCGCTCACCGTGGCCATGCCGCTCATGGCCGATGCCGTGGCGGAGTCGGCTCTCGAGGCTTCAGTGCGGGACGCACTGACCGGGGCAGAGGTGCTGATCTGGACGACCACGCCGTGGACGTTGCCTAGCAACCTCGCGGTCGCCGTCGGCCCTGAGATCGACTACGTCGTGGTCGCGCCCGGCGCTGAGTCCGCGTTTGCCGGCCGCAAGCTGATTCTTGGGGCTGCGCGTCTGGCCGCCTACTCCCGCGAGCTAGGCGAGGACGCCACGGTGCTGGCCACCGTCGCGGGTGCACACCTGGGTGGCCTCACCTATGAGCCCCCATTCGGCTACTTCACCGACCTCGCCAACGCGCACCAGGTGCTCGTCGCTGACTTTGTGTCCGTCGAGGACGGTACGGGAATTGTCCACATGGCGCCTGGGTTCGGTGAGGATGACGCCGCCGTCTGTGGTGAGGCCGGCATCGAAACCGTGGTGCCCGTGGACTCCAAGGGCCAGTTCACCAGTCAGGTCGCTGACTATGCGGGCCAGCAGGTGTTTGACGCGAACCCGCACATCATCAAGGACCTCAAGGAGCGCGGCGTGGTGCTGCGCCACGAGACCTATGACCACAGCTACCCCCACTGCTGGCGGTGCCGCAACCCCTTGATCTACCGCGCGATCTCCTCGTGGTTCATCAAGGTCACCGACTTCCGCGACCGGATGGTCGAGCTCAACGGCGACATCACGTGGGTGCCCGACCACATCAAGGAGGGCCAGTTCGGTAAGTGGCTCGAGGGCGCGCGCGACTGGTCGATCAGCCGTAACCGCTACTTCGGCACGCCCATCCCCGTGTGGGTCTCCGACAATCCCGAGTACCCCCGAGTGGATGTCTACGGCTCGTTTGCCGACCTGGAGCGCGACTTTGGGCGCTTGCCGGTGAACGAGGACGGCGAGCCCGACCTTCACCGCCCGTTCATCGACGACCTCACGCGCCCCAACCCCGACGACCCCACAGGAAAGTCGACGATGCGCCGCATCCCCGACGTGTTCGACGTGTGGTTCGACAGCGGCTCCATGCCGTTCGCGCAGGTGCACTACCCGTTCGAGAACGAGGAATGGTTCGACACCCATAACCCTGCGGACTTCATCGTCGAGTACATCGGCCAAACCCGCGGCTGGTTCTACGTGATGCACGTCCTCGCGACGGCGCTGTTTGACCGGCCCGCGTTCTCGACGGCGATCTCCCACGGCATTGTGCTGGGATCTGATGGGCGCAAGATGTCCAAGTCCTTGCGCAACTACCCGGACGTCAACGAGGTATTCGACCGCGACGGCTCTGACGCCATGCGCTGGTTCCTCATGTCCTCGCCCATTCTGCGCGGAGGCAACCTCGTCGTCACCGAGGAGGGCATCCGCGAGGGCGTGCGCGAAGTGATGCTGCCGCTGTGGAGCTCGTACTACTTCTTCACGTTGTACGCGGGGGCCGCGAATGGCGGCGATGGCTACCAGGCGAGCCCGGTCGCCGAGTCTGCGGTGGCTGACCTGCCCGTGATGGACCGGTACGTGCTCGCCAAGACGGCGGAGCTTGTGGACGCCATGACCGAACAATTGGTGGCGTACGACGTCCCCGGCGCGTCCGCGACCCTGCAGGGCTTCATGGACCTGCTGACGAACTGGTACGTGCGCACCCAGCGCGACCGCTTCTGGTCGGAGGATGCACAGGCATTCGACACGCTCTACACCGTCTTGACCACGGTGTCCCGCCTGGCCGCGCCCTTGCTGCCGCTCCTGGCGGAAGAGGTCTACCGCGGGTTGACGGGCGAGCGCTCGGTGCACCTGACGGACTACCCCGAGGTGCCCGGCGCCTGGCGCGATGACTCGCTTGGGGGCGTCATGGACAAGGTGCGCGAGGTGGTCTCGTCCGCCCACGCGCTGCGCAAGAGTGAGCACATTCGCGTGCGCCAGCCGCTCGCGTCGCTCAAGGTCGCCGTGGCAGAGCCCGCATCCTTGGAGCCTTACGCGGACCTCATTGCCTCCGAACTCAACGTCAAGGCTGTCGACCTGGTCTCGGTCGAGGAGTTCACGGCGGATCACCCGGTCGAGCAGCGCCTCAGCGTCAACGCGCGTGCGGCCGGGCCTCGCATCGGCAAGGACGTGCAGGCGGCGATCAAGGGCTCCAAGACGGGCGACTGGTCCGTCGACGGCGGCTCCGTCGTCTCCGGCGGTATTGCGCTGGTGGATGGTGAGTATGACCTCGCGACCGTGATCGGTACGGACGACGCATCCGAGGACGCAGCCTCCGTTCTCCCGACCGGCGGCTTTGTGCTCTTGGCGACCGCGTTGACCCCCGAACTGGAGGCCGAGGGCTACGCCCGCGACCTCATCCGAACCGTCCAGGACACCCGCAAGGCCCAGGACCTCAACGTGTCCGACCGCATTGTGCTGTCGCTGACCGTCCCCGCCGAGCGCGTGCACGCGGTCCAGGCCTGGGCCGCGTTGATTGCCTCGGAGACCCTCGCGCACGATCCCGCCACGGGCGAGCCTCGCGTCACGGTCCAGGCGGGCGACGCCGCGGCAGTGGAGGTCGCCCTCACCGTCGCCAACTAAGCACGTCACGCCTATCGCCAGCACTCCTGCGCCGCGACTAGGCGTGTGACGTCTACGACGGCCCGTTGAGGCCCCGGTGCCACCGCGCCGGGGCCTCAACCTACGCCCTCCAGCGCCCCTGTGGTTGGCTAGGCCCATGCGCACCGTTGCCTTGACCGACGAGACCCGGCGCTCGTGGGCCGACGCGTCCCAGCCCCGGCCCATTGCCCTCACCGTGTGGGAACCGGAGGGCGCAGGGCCTCATCCCTTGACACTGCTCTCGCACGGCACCGGCGGTCGTGCCTCCGACCTTGGCTGGCTCGCGGAGGCCCTTGTCGCCGCAGGGCACATCGTCATTGGCCCTGACCACCACGGCAACACGTCCACGCATGAGTACTTGCCCGAGGGCTTCGCGTTCATGTGGGAGCGGCCCCGTGACGTCTCGCGGGGGCTCGATTGGGCTCTCGACTCCCTCGCCGTCGACGCGGAGGCGGTGTACGCAGCGGGGTTTTCGCTCGGCGGCTATACCTGCGCGGCCCTCGCAGGAGGGCGCATCGACCCCCGCGTCCTTGGCGCGATCATGGCAAAGGAGTCTCCTATGCCGCCTTTGCCGGAGATGCCGGACCTCATCGACCGGCTCGCGCAGAAGTACCCCGCTCCGGTCCTGGCCGGGCTCCTCGCACACGCGGGCGACGACGTCGCGGACGAGCGCATCCATCGGGTTGTTATGCTCGCACCGAGCCTGGGGCAGCTCGTGAGTGGCGACTCCCTGAGCGCCGCCGCGACCCCAGCGCTGATCCTGTGGGGGGATGCCGATCAGGAGACCGCGCCTGAGGTGAACGCGAAGCACTATCTGGCTGCCATGCCTCACGCCGTGGGCCGCTCGATGGGCGCGGACGTCGAGCACTACTGGTGGTGGGCCGATCACCCGATGGGCACCGACCTGCGTGCGGAGGCTTCCGGGCTGATTCGCGGCTTCCTGAGCTCTCCCTAGCCCCGGCATCGGCCCTGGTAAAAACCCCAAAAACCGACGGCCGAAAAATAACTCCCAGAACTGTCATCGAGGGCGCGATTCGTGCCGCAGAATATCTGCTGTGAACCACGCCTTTGGCGCAGGGATCGACCCTGCCGCGGCGGAGCGCGCGATTGACTCCGACATCTTTTCCCGACAGCCAGACACGGACCACGACGCCAAAATGCGTCGCGTTGCCGATGCCCTCGATCGCCTGGGTAATCCCCAGCGAACCTTGCGAATTGTTCACGTCACCGGAACCAACGGTAAGACGTCGACGTCGCGCATGATCGAGTCGCTGCTGCGCGCCCACGGGCTGCGCACTGGCCTGTTCACGTCGCCGCACCTGACGACGTTCCGAGAGCGCATTCAGCTGGATGGCCAGCCTCTGCCGGCCGATGTGCTGGTGCCGCTGTGGGAGCGCGTCTCGCCGGTGATTGCCGCCGTGGACGCATCCTCGGTGCACGCGGGAGGGTCGCGCATGAGCTTCTTCGAGGTGCTCACGGTGCTCGGCTTTGCGGCGTACGCGCAGGCGGGTGTCGACGTCGCGGTGATCGAGGTGGGCATCGGTGGCGCGCGCGACGCCACCAACCTGGGTGACGGCGAGGTGGCTGTCCTCACGCCCATGGCCGAGGATCACTCCGACTACTTTGTGGGCGGTCTGCCGGGCGTGGCGTCGGAAAAGTCCGGCATCATCAAACCTGGCGCCACCGTCGTCAGCGCTGAGCAGCCGCATGTGGCCGCAGACATCATCCGTGGCGCGTCAGCCCTGGCAGACGCCCACATCCGGTGGGAGGGTGCGCACCACGAGGTGCTGTCTCGCCGGGCCGATGCCGCTGGGCAGTACGTCGAGCTGCGCACCATGGGCGGGGCGCAAAACGAGGTGCTGGTGCCGCTGCACGGAGACTTCCAGTCGCAAAACGCGCTCGTCGCGTTGGCCGCTGTTGAGGCGTTCTTGGAACGCTTCTGGGGTCGTGCGCCGGGCGAGGTCTTGGAGCCGGAGGCCGTGGCGCGCGGGTTCGCCGGTGCGACGTCTCCTGGCCGCCTCGAGGTCATCTCGGCAGCGCCGACAATCGTGGTCGATGCCGCGCACAACCCGCATGGCGTGCAGGCGCTGGCCGGCTCGCTCGCGGAGAGCTTTGGCTTTAGCGCCGTCGTGGGTGTGGTGGCCGTACTTGCGGACAAGGACGGCGAGGGCATTCTGCGCGGGTTGTCGCAGGTCGTGGACCGCGTGGTCGTGACGCAGACCACGTCTCCTCGCGCCACTCCGGTCGACGAGCTCGCACGGAGCGCGCGTGACGTATGGGGCGACGAGCGGGTGCTGGTCGCCCCCACGGTCGCGCAGGCACTCGAGATCGCCTCGGGACTGGCGGTCGCGCACGGGCCCGATGCCGGAGTGCTCGTTGCGGGCTCCATCACCTTGGTCGCGGCGGCCCGTCAGGTCGTGGCGCGCGAGCACGCCGCGCAGGTGCGGACGGTGCCGCCTAAGAGGGCCGATGCCGGTGAGACGTCCGCAGAAGTGGTGCCTGCGTAGGGGGTCTTGGGGCCCGGTCGGAGCGTGACGGTGGTCTGAGCGTGACGGTGAGCGGGGCCTGACGGCTAGCGAGGAGTGAGGCGGGAGGCGTCCCGCCGGTACATCTGCGCGTGTGCGTCGAGTTCCGCCGCTCCCGTCGCACGGGCGTGTTCGTGGGTCCAGTCGGCGAGCTCGAGAAGCCGCTCGCGCATGGTCGCCAACACGTCCGTCGCCGGGGGTGCGGCATCACGGCCGTAGGCATCGAGGAGATCGTCCAGCAGGACGTGCGGCGAGCGGTCGCCGGGTGCAGGGGAGTCCTCGCACCATCCACACAGCCGGTAGGCCAAGTACGCGAGGTCCCACACGCGGGGACCAGGAGAAGCCATGTCGACGTCGATGATGCCCACGAGCCGGTCACCGTCGTGAACCATGTTGTAGGGCGCGACGTCGTTAAGACAGATCACCTCGATGGGGTGGTGAGCCGGCATGCGCCAATGCGCGCCCTCGAGCGGAAAATCTGTGCTTGCGTCGTGCAGGTCGCGCAGCATGCGGCCGGCACGATGGCGTGTACCTGCCTCCCACACCCACGCAGGGATGGGCCAGCCGGCAGTTTCGCCTTCCATCCAGGACAGAATCTCGCGGTCGTCGGCGTCCATGCCGAGCGCGCGGGGCACAAAGGTGACACCACGGTTGTGCAGGTGATCCAGCAAACGGTGGACCGTGGGAGTCCAGGGCCCGGCGCTGCGCCTGACGGTGGCGCCCACCCGTTCGACCGCGTTGACGTTGCCGCCGCCAGTGGCTGCGTCGCGGGTGGTGCCATTGTTGTCCATGGCTGACAGTGTGCCGCGGCGCGCAGTGACCCGCGACTCTCGAGTGTGGTGGTCATCGTCACGAGTCGACCGGCGCGGTACCTGTTGTCCGCACCGACGCCACGGGCCGCACGGGTGAGGTCGCCAGCCCCGCGAAGTTCAGAGGGATCGCCGTCACGGTGAAGCCACGCGCCGGCAGCGCGTCCAACGATCCCAGGTGCTCCACGATCGGGATGCCCGCCTCGAGGAGCGCCGTGTGCACGGGTCGCTCACCGGTGCGGGTGCCGTCGACGTTGGGCCCGTCGATCCCCACCCACGCCGGTCCGGCCGCTGCCAACGCGGCGCCGGCATCGGCCCCAATAATGGGCGCATTCACGACGTACTCGGGTGAGCCGAAGCGCGCTGACGCTCCGGTGCGCACCAGGACGGCTACGCCGGCGAGGTCCAGCCCCGCGACTGCGTTAGCCCCAAGTGACCCGTGCGGCAGATCGATCACGAGCCCGGGCACATCGACGAGCCGGTCGAGGTCATAGGACGTGATGTCCGCGCCGCCGTCAAAGCGATGCGCAGGTGCGTCCATGTAGGTGCCCGTTCCGCCAATGATGTTCAGGTGCGAAAACGCAAACGACGTGCCGTCCGCGTAGAGCGCAGCGGTGTCCGCGTGAGTGCGCCAATGATCGATCGTTGCGGCGGGCTGGCCGGGCGTCGTGACGGTGCCGTGGGCGACCCGCTGAGACAGATCGATGTACGTGGTGGGCATGGCGCGAGTCTAGGTCCAGCATGGGACACTGGTGGGTATGCCTGAGTCTTCCGACCTCATGCTTGGCGGCCTGTCCCCGGACGAGGCCGAGCGCGAGATCTACCAGCACATCATCTCCCGCAACCCCGAGCACAACTTTGAACCGACCCTCGACCGCGTCCGCGACGTGTGCGCGTTGCTGGGCGACCCCCAGCACGCGTATAAGGTGATCCACCTCACCGGCACCAACGGCAAGACCTCGACCGCCCGCATGGCGGAGTCTCTGGTGCGCGAGCACGGGCTGCGCACTGGCCTGTTCACGTCGCCACACTTGAGCTCGGTGCGGGAACGTATCCAGATTGACGGCGAGCCCATCGCCCAAGAGGACTTCATCCGGCTGTGGACCGAGGTCGCGCCCATCATCCACCTCGTGGACGCCAAGTCCGTTGACAACGGCGGACCGCGCCTGAGTTTCTTCGAGGTGCTCGTCGTGCTCGCGTATGCGGCATTCGCCGACGCGCCCGTGGACGTGGCCGTGATTGAGGTGGGCATGGGCGGAGTGTGGGACGCGACCAACGTGGCCGACGGCGACGTGTCGGTGATCGCGCCCATCGCGATGGACCACGCCGAGTGGCTAGGCGACACGCTCGTCGACATCGCTCACGAGAAGTCAGGAATCGTCAAACCCGGCGCGGCCACGGTCATTGCCGAGCAGTCGGACTCCGTGCTCGAGGTGCTCTACGGCGCGGTCGCGGAGCGCGAGGCACGCGCCAGATGGGAAGGGACGGACCTCGAAGTCGTAGACCGTCAGCCCGGCGTCGGCGGCCAGTTGGTCACGTTGCGCACCACCGCAGCCACCTACGCGGACATCTTTGTGCCGTTGTATGGCGCTTACCAGGCAAGCAATGCCCTGTTGGCGCTCGCCGCGGTCGAGGCGCTGCTGGCCGACGGCGGTGAGCCGACGGCCCTGGCGGGGGAGACCGTGGAGGCGGGCTTTGGCGCCGTCACCTCACCCGGCCGCCTCGAGGCGGTGCGGACCTCGCCCATGATTTTGGTCGACGCGGCCCACAACCCTGCGGGTGTTGACGCGCTTGTGGGGGCGCTCGAAGAGTCGTTCACGTTCGAGTCCCTGGTCGGCGTGGTCGGCATTTTGAAGGACAAGGACGCAGAGGGCATCCTGGCCGGCCTCGAACCTGCGCTTGACCACGTCGTCATCACGGCATCGGCATCACCGCGCGCCATCCCAGCCGATGAACTGGAAGCGATCGCGGTACCGATCTTTGGCGCCGACCGTGTGAGTGTCGCGCGCGACCTCCCCGATGCGCTCGATCAGGCTGTACAGATCACCGAGCGGGTGCACGACATGGGTGCCGGCGTGCTTGCCGTCGGCTCCGTCACGCTGATCTCCGAGGTCCGCATCCTGATGCGGGCGGACGAGCGGAAGGGAATGGGCCAAGCGCGATGACGGACGCCCAGAACCCGGCCCCCCAGCCTCCTGCGAAGAAGCAACGCTCCGCATTGCTGATCTTTTGCCAGGCCACGCTGCTCCTCGAGGCCTTCTGCGCCTTGTTTGCGACCTTGCTGCTGTGGGGCCTCGCGCGCGGGGGCATGATCGATATCCCTCTTCCATGGCTGCTTGGGGGCGGCCTGGTGGTGGTGGTGCTCATGGCATGGGCCTCGGGACAGCAGGCAAAGTCGTGGGGCCGGCCGCTGGGCTGGGCCATGCAGCTGCCACTGCTGCTTGGCGGCTTCCTCGACACAGCCATCACCATCATCGGCGTCGTCTTTTTGATCGTGTGGATCATGGGGGTGCGGCTGGGCACGCGCATCGACCGCGAGCGAGCTGAGCGAGACGAAGCCGCAGCAGCGGCCACGCCTGCTGGGGGAGATGCGCAGTGAGTTCCTCGCGGCCTCTCCTGAAGCGAATGTCGCTCGCCTTCGCAGGCGGCACCGTCGGCATCGCGATGGTGTTTTGGGGCCTGGAACGTGCGGCGCTTGTCCGGATGGCTCAGGTGCGCGGCGAGTCCAACGGCAATCTGCCGTTCAGCGTGTACCTCACGTTGTTTGTGGGGCTATGCGTGACGTTCTTCCTGGTCGCGCATGCCTTGCGCGTATGGGGTGCGCACCTCCAAGAGCACCCGCAGACCAAGCAAATGCGCGTATGGGTCGCGATCCTCATCATGGTGATTGCCGGTGCGGTGCTGATAACAGCGCTCGCCATTCATGCCGCGTGGATGCGTGAGCAGGTCCCGGTGCCGACCGAGCCAGATCTTGGGTTTGTACTGTTCGAGACGCTGTGCGTGACGATCGTGCTGATCCCGCTGGTGTTGATCGGCGTGCGTTGGGCGCCCGGGTACAAGGCCGTGAGGCGCGCCTAAGCCTCGACGACTGCGTGAACGGGGTAGTCGGCCAACTTGGCGCGGCCCTGGAGCGCCGGCAGTTCCATGAGGAACGCAAACTGAACGCTCGTGGCACCTGCGCGGGCAAGCATGTCTGCGACGGCGACGGCCGTGCCGCCGGTCGCAAGGACGTCATCGATCACGAGCACGCGCTTGCCTTCCACGCCAACTGGGTCCAACACCAGCTCGGACGCGCCGTACTCGATCGTGGCGTCCGCCTCGAGCAGTTCGCCGGGCATCTTGCCCTTCTTACGCACCATGGCCATGCCGACCTCGAGCGACTGAGCGACGACCGGCGCGAAGATGAATCCGCGCGCGTCAACGCCGACCACGACGTCCACGGGCTCGCTTGGCGTCAACTGCTCGCATGCGTCCCGGAACCGCGCGGGGTCAGCGAGGATGGGGGAAATGTCATAGAACAGGACCCCAGGCACGGGAAAGTCGGGGAAAGTCGCGAAGTCGTCAAGAGTGATCACGTTCACCATGGTCCCACGCGCCGCCGCGCGCCCACACGCCTGCCGCCACCGCGGCGACACCGATCACCGATCCGCTGCTCACGCCCGGTATTGTCATCGCCATGACTGCCCCCGAAGAAGCGCACACGTCCACCGAACGCACGCTCATCCTCGTCAAGCCAGACGGTGTGAAGCGAGGCCTGTCCGGCGAGATTCTTCGCCGTATCGAGGCCAAGGGCTACACCCTCGCTGCGGTTGAACTCCGCACCGCCACCTCCGACCTCCTCGCGCAGCACTACGAGGAGCACGTGGGCAAGCCTTTCTACGAGCCCCTCGTGGAGTTCATGCTGTCCGGACCCACGCTGGCCATCGTTGCCGAAGGGGACCGCGTGATCGAGGGCTTCCGCTCGCTCGCCGGCACCACGGACCCCACGAGCGCCGCGCCCGGCACCATTCGCGGTGACCTGGGACGCCAGTGGCCCACCAAGGTGCTCCAGAACCTGGTCCATGGATCCGACTCCACCGAGTCCGCCTCGCGCGAGATTTCCATCTGGTTCCCAGGCCTGTCGTGAGCCGCTTCGAAGACGGGCTTGAGCGCAGTATCTTCGCCAGCCGGTGGCTTCTTGCGCCCATGTACGTGGGGCTCCTCGCGGGCCTCGTGCTCGTCACTCTCAAGTTCTTCGCGGCGTTGTGGAAGATGATGTCGAGCTTCACCTTCGCCAAGAGCGCGGAGGAGGTCACGGTCGAGATCCTCACCCTGATCGACATCGCGCTGCTGGGAAACCTGATCTTGATCGTGATCTTCGCGGGCTACGAGAACTTCGTGTCCAAGATCAAGGTCGCGGAGGACTCGGAGGACCGCCCATCGTGGATGGGCACCGTCGACTTCTCCGGGCTCAAGATGAAGCTCATCGGCTCGCTGGTCGCCATCTCCGTGATCCTCCTGCTCAAGGACTTCGTGGATGCAGGCAGCAAGCCCCTTGACTACGAGGCCGTCGCGTGGCGCATTGGCCTCCACTTCACCTTTGTGCTGTCGGGTGTGCTCTTCGCGGTGATGGATTACTGGGGAGCCAAGCGGCAAGCCCTCCTCACTGAGACCAAGCTCAAGGCGCTGGGGCTCAATCCGGAGACGGTCACGGAAGAGGCGGCGGTCTCCGCCGCTGACTCTCGGTAGCGGTCATGGCCGGGGTGCGTAGGTGCAGTGAGCAGGGCCGATGCCGGGGTGATGCGGGTTGCCTCGCTCACATTGGGCACGTCACCCCCTAGGCTGAGCGCGTGCACCTCAAGACCTTGACGCTACGGGGCTTCAAGTCCTTCGCGTCCGCGACGACCCTCGAGTTCGAGCCGGGCGTGACGTGTGTGGTGGGGCCGAACGGTTCGGGCAAGTCCAACGTGGTGGACGCGCTCGCGTGGGTGATGGGCGAGCAGGGAGCCAAGACTCTGCGCGGCGGCAAGATGGACGACGTCATCTTTGCCGGTACCTCAGGGCGCGCGCCGCTGGGCCGCGCTGAGGTGTCGCTGACGATTGACAATTCCGATGGCGCCCTGCCGATCGAGTACACCGAGGTCACGATCTCGCGCACCCTCTTCCGTTCGGGCGGCTCGGAATACGCGATCAATGGCTCGAACTGCCGGCTGATGGACATCCAGGACCTCCTGAGCGACTCGGGCCTGGGACGCGAAATGCACGTGATTGTGGGGCAGGGGCAACTCGATGCCGTGCTGCGCGCGACTCCCGAGGAGCGCCGCCACTTCATTGAGGAGGCAGCTGGCATCCTGAAGCACCGCCGCCGCAAGGACAAGGCGCTGCGCAAACTCGACGGCATGCAGGCCAACCTCACGCGCGTGCAGGATCTGACTGCGGAAATCCGTCGCCAGTTGGGCCCGCTGGGCAAGCAGGCGGAGGTCGCCCGCCGCGCCCAACACATTCAGATTGATGTGCGCGACGCGCGCGCCCGCCTGCTAGCGGATGACTTGGCCCAGATGCAGGCCACGATGGAGTCGGGTAAGGCCGACGAGTCCGCACTCTTGGAGCGCCGCGCGCTGGTGGAGAAGGACCTGGGCGAGGCCCGCGACCGTCTGGCCGCGCTTGAGCGCTCGGCCGCCGAGGCCACGCCGGCGCTGACAGCCGCAAACGATATCTATTACCGGCTCAGCGCGATCCGCGAGCGACTGCGCAACCTTGAGTCGCTCGCGCAGGAGCGCCTGCGCATGCTTGGCACCGCAACGGACGCCGCGCCGCCCACGGATTTGGTCGACCTAGATGAACAGCTTGAGCGTGCACGCGCGGCGAAGGACGAGCTCGACGCTGAGGTCGCCCAGGCGGCTACGGCGCTCGAACAGGCCGAGCGAGACCGCCAGGAGGCAGAGAAGCTTGCGGAGGGTTCAGAGAAGCACCTCGCAAACCTGATGCGGTCGGTCGCGGACCGCCGTGAGGGAGTCGCACGCTTGGCCGGCGATGTGTCCGCACGCCGCAGCCGCGTGGAAGCCGCAGAGCAGGAGATCGGGCGCCTGCGCGAGGCCAGGGACGACGCCGACAAGCGCGCCCACGATGCCACGACGGAGTTCAAGGCGCTCGAAACCACCGTGGCCTCCGTAGAAGGCGACGACGAGGACCTCGACGCGCTCCACGAGCACGCCACCGAGGCGTGGGATGACGCGAAGGCGCGGCGCGATGACCTCAAGGATGCGCTCCACACGGTGATGCGCGAGCGGGACACGTGGGCGGCGAAGGCAGAGGCTCTCGAGTTGTCCCTGGCGCGCAAGGACGGCGCAGGCGAACTGTTGGCCTCAGGATCAAAGTCGGTGCGCGGCACCGTTGCCGCGCTCATCGAGGTAGGGGCGGACGCCGAGGACGCGATCGCCGCGGCGCTGGGGTCGCTTGCCGACGCACTCGCGGTCGACACTGTCGAGGACGCCGTGGACGCGATCAGGTGGCTCCGCGACGAGGACGCCGGCCGCGCGCGTTTCTTGGTGGCGGACCCCTCCGCGACCGTGACGCAGCCCGCAGTGAGCCTGCCGGCCGGCGCGCACTGGGCCTCCGACCTGGTGTCGGGCGCTGGCGGAATTGCGGAGACCGTGCGGGCGTTGGTGGCTGGCGTGGCCGTCGTTGACGACCTCGCCGCAGCGCGCTCACTGGTCGCTGCGCTGCCTGAGGTCACCGCCGTCACGCGGCGTGGGGATGTGCTGGGATCCAGGTCCGCCTCGGGCGGAGCAGGCGACGCTCCCAGCGTGCTGCAGATGCAGGCCGCCCTCGACGAGGCCCGGACCAAGCGCGACGCCGCGGCCACGGAGGCCGACCGCGTCACCCAGGAACTTCACGACGCTGAGCAAGCTGCCGCTGACGCCAGGAGCCACCAGGAACACACGCTCGCCCGCTTGAATGAGTCGGACGCCAAGATGGCGGCGGTCGCCGAGCAACTGGGCCACCTCGGCGCCTCCGCCCGCGCCGCGAAGGCGGATTCCGAGCGCCTCGTTGGTCAAATCGAGGCCGCACAACAGCGCATGGCCGACCAGGCCGAAGAACTGAAGAACCTGACCGAGCGCCTTGCTGCTGCGCAGGCTGAGCCCGAGCAGACTGAAGCCGACACCCGCGAGGCGCAACAGCAACGCGATGACGACGAAGCATCGGCCCGAGCCTCGCGTGCCAAGGAGACAGAAGCGCGACTCGCGCTACGTACCGCTGAGGAGCGAGCCCGCGCATCGGCCGCCCGGGCCGAGTCGCTCGAGCGAGCCGTGATCGCGGAGCGCGACGCCAGAGTGCGCGCCCAGGAAGCGGCCAAGCGCAGGGAGCGCCAGGCGGTGGCGGCGCGTGAGGTGATCGCGGGATGTGCCGATGCTCTCACAGCAATCGATCACTCGGTGGCTCAGGCCGACGACGAGCGCGCCGCTGCTGAGGCCGCGCGATCCGAGCGTTCGGGGCAGTTGGGTGACGTGAGGGCCCTGGTCGAACAGCTCGCGGACGAGCACCGCAGGCTGACCGACGACGCGCACCGTGACGAGGTCATGCGTGCACAGTTGCGGGTACGGTTCGAGCAACTCGAGCAGCGCGCCGTTGACGACCTCAGCATGGATCCCGGACAGCTCGTCGAGGAGTACGGCCCCCACCTCCCGGTGCCGGTGCTCGACGGCGAGCCAGATGAGGATGGCAACGCGCCCACCGAGCCCTATGTGCGCGAGCGTCAAGAGAAGCGGCTGCGCTCGGCCGAGCGGGCCATGAGCCAACTCGGCAAGGTCAATCCGCTGGCACTGGAGGAGTTCGCGGCACTGGAGGAGCGCCACACGTTCCTGCAGGACCAGCTTGCCGACATCAAGAAGTCACGCGAAGACCTCCTCGAGATCGTGCGCGAAATCGATGAACGCGTCGAGCGCATCTTTGTTGAGGCCTACGAGGACACGGCCCGTCAGTTCGACAGGATCTTCCCCCGCCTGTTCCCCGGTGGCGAAGGCAAGCTCGTCTTGACGGACCCCGCCCACATGCTCACCACCGGAATCGAGGTCGAGGCGCGGCCGGCAGGCAAGAAGGTCAAGAGGCTGTCCCTCCTGTCAGGTGGCGAGCGGTCGTTGACTGCCGTGGCGATGCTGGTGTCCATCTTCAAGGCCAGGCCTAGCCCGTTTTACGTGATGGACGAGGTCGAGGCCGCCCTCGACGACGTGAACCTTGGCCGCCTGTTGGAGATTTTCACCGAGTTGCAGGAGG
The DNA here is from genome assembly GCF_000975155.1 of Demequina globuliformis. Lineage (GTDB taxonomy): Bacteria > Actinomycetota > Actinomycetes > Actinomycetales > Demequinaceae > Demequina > Demequina globuliformis. The sequence goes on along the minus strand of NZ_BBRG01000001.1, from coordinate 214,145 downwards.
ACAGCCAGCTCATCGTGATCACGCACCAAAAGCGCACCATGGAGATTGCTGACGCCTTGTACGGCGTCACGATGCGTGGCGACGGCGTCACGACGGTGATCTCGCAGCGGCTCAGCGAAGAGGCGTAGCGGTCACCTAGCGTGCGGCCGTGGGCACCACCCGGAGGTCGTAGTCGGCGCCGGGCTCGCCGAGGAAGTCCGTCACCGCGATGACCCACGTGCCCGCCTCGATGACCTGATCGAGCAGCGGGTCGGTGTCGCCCAGGCTCGTGGCATCCGGATTGCCGTCAGCCCATGCCGCACGGAAGGGCTCGCCCTCGGCACCAAAGCCCAGCACCTCGACCACAAGGTCCTGCGTACCAAGCGTGGCCGCCTGAATTGTCAGCCGTTCCGCCTCGTCCACCGTGAGGCAGGCGTACTGATCCTCGACGGTCAGTGCGTCACCGACGCCCATCGCAGGCGCGGTCTCGCACACGCTGGGGTCGAGCAGTGCCTGAGCCGCGGACGGTTCGCCCGTCCGCACTAGGGTCCCGGTGTTGTCCGCGTAGACCTCGGCGCCGACGAAGGGCGCCTCATCCCAGGCGCTCACCGACACGATGTACGTGCCCGCGGCAAGGTCGTGACTGATGTCGGGATCACTGCCGAAGGTGTCGTCGACGGACGCCACCACGCCGTGGTCCTCGTCGGAGCCGTACACGACCATGCGCAGGTCCGCCGTGGAGTCGGCGTCTGACGTCACACCGACTCTCCAGAAGCCGTCCTCGGTCGCTTCGATGCACGCGTAGGGCGCGTCACTGGTGACCTGTGCGGGCGAGTCAGCCGCGGCGATTGGCACCGTGGCACCGCACGCGGACGCATCCGGAAGGTCCGCATCGATGCTGGCGTCCGGACTTGCCGTTGGCGACGGCGTGGGGGAGGCCGATGCCGTAGTCGCCGCATCCGTAGCGGTCACCAGTAGGTAAGGGGGAGGGGTGGCGCCCGACTCGCCGACGGGCGACACGAGGATCTCGTACACGCCGGGCTCAAGCTCCGCCGTTACGTCGGGATCCTCCTGCGCAGTAGCGTCCGTCGAGTCGATGATGTCCCCGCTGGCAGTTGCTAAAGCGACAGAGATGAGCGGCTCCGGCACCAGCGCGGCCGCCCCGACGGTGACCGTGGCGCGCTCAGTGATCTCGAAGCACACCGGGCCTTCCGGCTCAGAGATCTGAGTATCGAGACGGATATACTCGACCGAGTCGGCGTTGCAGCCGACGCCCGCCGCACTGGAGGGGGACGGTTCGGAATCCACCGGGTCGTCGCCCCAGGCGAGCACCGCGATGACCGCTCCCGCGGCCACTACGGCCACGGCGATGGCGATCCATACCCAGCGAGTGCGCACAGCGTTCGTCATGGGTGGAGGCTATCGGTTGGAGAGTCGTCGCAGTGTCACCTTGCGGCGCGGGCCACCTCCTTGTTACCAAGGGGGTGCCGGCCAGCGTGCCGTGTCCCTTTTGTCCCTATTCTCCGGAGGTCTCACCGATGTTGAACTCGCTCGGATCCGCGCTTGTCGTGCTGTTCGTGCTGGCGGCCATCGTCGTCATCGTTGCCGGCCTGTCGGAGGGACGCCTGCGTCACGTGTTGCGCGTGGCACTGGGGATTGACCGGCGGCGTGGGGTGGAGCACGTGTATGACGAGATTCCCCGTGAGGCCTCCGACTGGACCCTGCTCGGCGGTATTAACTCCGAACCCGACGAGGTGTCCGGGTCTGAGCGAGCCAAGGAGTGGGCTCGCGGGAGATATGCGCAGGCCAAAGATCTGGGAACTCACGCCAAGGATCTCACCGTCGGAGCAGTCGAAGCCGGTCGCGAACGCCTGGCGACCACCTCGGAGGCCCACCCTGAGACCGGTGAGTTGCCCACCACGGGTGAGCTCGCCATCGGCCGGCGCTAAATCTTCCGACTGCCGCGGCGAGTGCGCGGCGCACGCCGGACGGCGGTGACCCGCGAGCGCGCGGCGACCTGAGAGACTGAAGCCATGGACGTGACCTGGATTCCTGGCGACGCCGACCTCATCGTCGTCGCAGTCGTGGCAGTGGCCGCCCTGGGCGGCATCGTCGGCTACCTGAAGCGTGGCTCGAGCAAGGGTGGCGCGCCCGGCCCGCAGCGCGACTCGGACACCGCTCCCGCGCCGGCCTCTCCTCAGGCGCCCGCGCCGGCCACGGCGCCTGTTCAATCGAGCGTTGACGCGCCGGAGTCCCCTGACAGCCGTCTGGGGCGCTTGCGCACCCGATTGTCGGGCGGCCTCGGCGCCAGCCTGTTGTCGATCTTCTCCCGGGGCTCGCTTACGCAGGACGACTGGGACGAACTCGAGGAGACCCTCCTCATGGCGGACGTGGGCGCGGCCGCGACCGACGACATCCTCTCGGCGCTCAAGGAGCGTCTCAGGGCTGATCCCGAGGCAGATCCGAAGGCGACACTCAGGTCCGTCCTTCTCGAGATCGTCGACCCCACTCTTGACCGCGATCTCAAACTGGCGGCGCCGGGTAGCGGCGCGCATGAGGCAATCATCGTCGTTGGCGTCAACGGCGTAGGCAAAACCACCTCCGCTGGCAAGATCGCGCGCGTCTTGGTGGCCGAGGGCCGCAGTGTGGTCCTCGGTGCTGCGGACACTTTCCGCGCCGCCGCGGCTGACCAGCTTGAAACCTGGGGCGCCCGAGTAGGGGTGCCCGTGGTGCGCTCGGACCGTGACGGTGCAGACCCCGCGTCGGTCGCCTTCGAAGCCGCGTCCAAGGCGGCGCAGGACTCCACGGACGTGGTGCTCATCGATACCGCTGGCCGCCTTCAGAACAAGGCCGGACTTATGGATCAGTTGGGCAAAATCATCCGCGTGTCGTCCAAGGCCGCTCACCCCGTCGAGGTGCTGCTCGTGTTGGACGCCACGACCGGACAGAACGGCATGACGCAGGCGAAGGTGTTTGCCGAGGCTGCCCCCGTAACCGGAATTGTGCTGACCAAGATGGATGGCACAGCCAAGGGCGGCATTGTCGTCGCGGTCCAGCGCGAGTTGGGCGTGCCCGTCAAGCTCATTGGCTTGGGCGAGGGGGCCGACGACCTCGCGCCGTTCGATGCCGCGCAGTTCGTGGATGGACTGCTGGGCCAGTGACACAGCCCCCTGAAGCACAGGCGCATGCTCTCGCGGGTGCGCGGGCTGAGGCCGCGCTCACCCGCTACTGGGCGGCATGGGACCTGGCGAACTTTGATGCCTACGTGGCCTCGTCTACTCCGGCCATGCGGGAATCGCTCGGCGTGACCGATGGCGACAGCTTCGCCGCCGCCGCGGCGGACTACGCCGAGTCTGTGGCAGACATGCGGCGCGCGGTCATCGAGATCGCCCTGTCTGGCGACGATCTGACTGAGGCGATCGTGTTGTCGGAGGAGTCCGCGCGCGACGGCTCAGAGTACGTGACGGAGCACCTGCGCCACCGCCTGGTCCTTGTAGACGACACGTGGTTGGTCGATGAGGAGTCGGTGATCGACTAGGGGGCGCCGCCTTCTGCTCCGGTCGCGCGTGAGCCGCTATGCTGACCGCGCAACGGCCGGGTCCGCGCGCGCAATGTCCGCAGCGGGCTAGGTGAACATCGACGAGGGGGGACTTCGCATGAGTGCGACGCCTGCAGGGTGGTATGACGACGGATCCGGGTCGGGACGTCTGCGGTATTGGGACGGAGCCGCGTGGACACAGCACTTCCACGACCCACAGCAGCCGCCCGCCGCGCAGCCGCCCGCCGCGCAGCAGGACGCCGCGCCACATGCTGACGCTCAGCACGACGCCGCGGAGCACACTGACGCCAACGTCGCCGACCAGCACGCACACGTGTCGCCCGCGGACCCGTTCGAGCGGCCCGAACAGACCGACCCCTACACTCAGCCGGCAGTGGCGACGGACTCCGCACACGCAGATCCGTACGCGCAGCAGCAGACGCAGTGGGCGGGCAACGGCTCCACCATTGACCCCTCGGGTCAGATTCAGACAAAGAAGGGTGTCGCCCCGTGGGTGTGGGGCGTCATTGCCGCGGGTGTGGTCGTCGTGGTGGGCGCTATCGCCATCATCGTGGTGTTGCTCGCGGGAGGCGGCAGCTCACAGGACGCCGCAGTCGAAGCGACCGTCCAGGAGTTTTACGAGGCAGCAGTCGTGTGGGACTGCGAAGGCATGGAACCGAATCTCACGCAGGCAGCGAAGGACGACTGGTTCGGGGGCATGACGTGCCAAGAGTTGTCTGACCTCGCCGGCGAGCTTCTCAGCGAGGAGGACCTGGCGGCGCAGGCCGAGGATGCACACCTGACGTACACCGCGCTCACGGTGAGCGAGGCCACGGCGACGGTGGAAATCTCCGGCGAACTCGACGGCGTGACGAACGCGGTTGAGATCAATCTCGTCAAGGAAGGCGACACCTGGCTCATCGACACGGGAGCGAGCGAACTCCTGTAACGACTCCCGCACGACCAAGGCCCCGGGCACCGCTGCCCGGGGCCTTCGTCGTCTCAGGGTGTCCGTTTCCTCCCTGTTCTTTGTTGTCGCAACAGACCTTTTACGTGAGAGAGGGTCTTGTAACAGTCGCGAAACACCGTGGTCGCGCAGGGGCAACAGCAGTGGGGAAGTGTGACACGTGACTCGCCGAGGGGCGGGAACAAAGGAGAAGCAGAATGGACAGCGGCAACATTGCCTGGCTCCTGACCTCTGCGTCGCTCGTGCTCTTGATGACGCCCGCTCTGGCGTTGTTCTACGGAGGCATGTCGCGAGGCAAGTCAGTACTGAACATGATGATGATGAGCTTTGGCGCCATGGGCGTCGGAGTCCTGGCGTGGATCACCTTCGGATACTCAATCTCCGCCGGTGACACCATGAATGACATCATCGGAGACCCGTTTTACGACTTCGGCCTTGCCGACACGATGGCCAGTGGCGACGCGATGGGGATCATCTCCGCCGGCTTTGGCGCCACCTTCGCGATCATCACGGTCGCCCTCATCTCCGGTTCTGTGGCGGACCGCATGAAGTTCAGCGCCTGGCTGCTCTTCGCTTTCCTGTGGGTCATCTTCGTTTACTCCCCGGTCTCGCACTGGGTGTGGGGCGACGGCTTCGCTGCACTCCTGGGCCCAGACGGCCCGCTGTTCGAATCGCTGCCTGGCCCGTATGACTTCGCCGGCGGTACCGTCGTGCACATCAATGCTGGTGTCGCCGGCCTGGTGCTCGCACTGCTGCTGGGTGTCCGCAAGGGCTTCGGCAAGGAGCCCATGCGCCCCCACAACCTGCCGTTCGTGATGCTCGGCGCCGCGCTGCTGTGGTTCGGTTGGTTCGGCTTCAACGCTGGTTCCGCTTTCGCCGCAGACGGCTTCGCTGCCACGGCCTGGGTCAACACCACCATCGCCGCTGGCATTGGTATCTTGGGCTGGCTCGTCGTCGAGAAGATCCGCGACGGCAAGGCCACCTCGCTTGGTGCCGCCTCTGGTGTGGTCGCCGGTCTGGTCGCCATCACCCCTGCGTGCGCTTCGGTTGACGCCTTCGGCGCTGCGATCATCGGTCTGCTCGCCGGTGTCCTGTCAGCCCTTGCTGTGGGCCTGAAGTACAAGTTCGGTTACGACGACTCGCTCGACGTGGTGGGTGTCCACCTGGTCTCCGGCCTGTGGGGAACGCTCGCGATCGGCCTGATCGCCAACGGCACCATCAACGGCGACGCAGGTCTGTTCTACGGTGGCGGCATCTCGTTGCTCGGAGTCCAGGCAGCCGCGGCCGCAGTCACGATCGTTTACTCGGCCATTGCTACGCTGATCATTGGATTGGCCCTCAAGTACACCATCGGCCTGCGCGTCAGCGAAGAGGTCGAGATCACTGGTATTGACCTCGCCGAACACGGTGAGACGGCCTACGAGGAGGCGAAGTAGCCATGAAGTTGGTCACTGCGATCATTCAGCCCCACCGCACGGACGAGGTCCGCGCAGCACTCGAGGCAGCAGGCGTCAAGGGCGTCACGGTCTCGGAGGCAGCCGGCTACGGCCGCCAGAAGGGCCACACCGAGGTGTACCGCGGTGCCGAGTACACGGTGGACCTGGTCCCCAAGGCCCGTATGGAGGTCCTGGTCGACGACGCGGACGCCGCCACCGTCACCGAGGCCATCGTCTCCGCCGCGCAGACCGGCAAGATCGGCGATGGCAAGGTGTGGACCGTCACCGTTGACGACGTGGCTCGAGTTCGCACCGGCGAGCACGGCCCCGACGCTCTCTAAGGGAGTCACACACATCAATGGAGAACACCCCCAGCACTGCTGAGGGCTCCGACGCTGAGGTCCCGCACCCCCACGGGGTGCGGGACCTCAAGCGCGTCAGGGCCGCCTTGGCGCAGCAACTGTTTGACGACGCGGTTCCAGGCCCCGAGCGCCGCAAGGCATTGACCTCCCTGGTGAAGGCGCGCCTGGTGGAGCATTGGGAGGGGGCCGATGCCCCGTCTGAGGGAGCCGCACTCGCTGCGGTGGGCTCGCTGGGCCGCGGAGATTCGGGGCCCGCCTCCGACCTGGACCTGGTCTTGCTGCATGACGGCAAGACGCATAGCAAGGATGACCTCGCGGCTCTCGCGCAACGCCTGTGGTACCCGATTTGGGACGCGGGCCTCGAACTCGATCACTCCACGCGATCCATCACTGAGTGCCGGCAGGTCGCGTCGAAGGACCTTGCGGCGGCCGCAGGACTGCTGGACGTGCAGCCCATCGCGGGTGACGAAGCGCTGGTGACGCAGGCCCGGTCGGCGATCTACCAAGACTGGCGATCGGCCGCCCGCAAACGCCTTCCCGAGCTGCTCGCGAACTCTCGTGCGCGCGCCGAGCGCCACGGAGAGCTCGCGTATCTCATCGAGCCCCACCTCAAGGAGGCCCGCGGGGGCTTACGTGACTACGCGAGCCTGTCCGCGCTCTCGGCGACCTGGCTGACGGACCGCCCGCACGGCGCCGTGGATGACGCCGCCGAACATCTGCGTGACGTGCGCGACGCGATTCACCTCGTGTCGGGACGCCCCGTCAACATCCTCGGCCGCCATCTTGCGGACGAGGTCGCGAGCCTGATGGGCATCGCCGATCCGGATGACTTGCTCGCGTCGCTTGCCCAGGCTGGCCGCACTGTCGCCTACGCCGTGGACACGACCGAGCGCGGCGCGCGCCGCTCGCTCGAACGCTCCGGGATCGGCTCGCGGGCATGGAAGGCGCGCCGCTTGGGCGCCGCTCCGCGCCACGTCCACGTCGCTCAGGGGCTCATCGACGTGGACGGCGAACTCGCGCTCGCGAGTGACGCCCAGGCATCGGCCGACCCCCTGTTGCCTTTGCGTGCGGCCGCCACGGCTGCCTCGACCGGCCTGGTCTTCACCCCCGGCCTCCTCGAGGCGCTGAACCAAGCGCCGGACCTGCCTGAGCCGTGGCCCACGCAGGCGCGCGACCACCTGCGCGAACTGCTCCGGGGCTCGGCCCACCTAGCGGCGGTGTGGGAAGCGATTGACCTCCAGGGGCTCGCGGTGCGTTGGGTTCCCGAATGGGAGGGCGTCCGCAACCGGCCGCAACGTAGCCCTGTGCACGTCTACACCGTGGACCGGCACATGATCGAGGCGACCGTGCTCGCCGGACGCATGCGGCGCCAGGTCCCGACGCCGGACTTATTGCTGCTGACCGCGTGGCTTCACGACATCGGCAAACGCCCGGGTGCGACCGACCACTCCGCTGACGGGGCCGCGCTCATCCCCACCATCGCGGCGCGCCTAGGCCTGAGTGACGGCACCACGGCAGACGTCACGCTGCTGGTGCGCGAGCACCTCACTCTCGCCGAGTTCGCGACCAAGCGTGACCCTGCCGACCCCGTCACGGCATCGGCCCTCATGGAACGGCTGAACGGACGCGTCGACCTTCTCGACACCCTCCGAGCCCTTACCGAGGCGGACGCGAAGGCCGCCGGGCCCAAAGCGTGGACCACGTGGCGCACCACCCTGATTGATCAGCTCACCGATGCCGCGCGACGGCACGCCCAGGCACAGTAGTGGGGCCACCACAGCATGGCCCACGCAGGTCACTCACAAGCAGCGCCGGTAGGCTAGGTCCCTACGCGCTGTGAAGGGACTGTTACGTGTTCGCAAATCTCTCTGACCGTCTGACATCGACATTCCGCAACCTGCGGGGCAAGGGCCGCCTGTCGGAGGCGGACATCGATGGCACCATTCGGGAGATCCGTCGCGCCCTGTTGGACGCCGACGTTGCCGTGCCCGTGGTGCGGACGTTCACCAGCAACATCCGCGAGCGCGCGCTCGGCAGCGAGGTTTCGGGCGCTCTGAACCCCGGCGAGCAGGTCGTCAAGATCGTCAACGAGGAGCTCATCGCGATCCTGGGTGGCCAGGCGCGGCCGTTGACCTTCGCCAAGACCGGCCCCACGGTCATCATGCTGGCAGGTCTGCAGGGCGCGGGTAAGACCACCCTCGCGGGCAAGCTCGCGCACTACCTCAAGGGGCAGGGACAGACGCCGCTCCTTGTCGCTGCCGACCTCCAGCGCCCCAACGCGGTCAACCAGCTCCAGGTCGTCGGCGAGCGCGCGGGTGTCCCCGTGTTCGCTCCGGAGCCGGGCATCACCCGCGAGGGTGAGCGCGTCAAGGGCAACCCCGTCAAGGTCGCCAAGAAGGCGATGAAGGAAGCCCAGACCAAGCAGCACTCCGTCGTCATCGTCGACACCGCCGGCCGCTTGGGTGTGGACGCGGAACTGATGAAGCAGGCCGCAGACATCCGCAAGGCGATTGAGCCCGACGAGGTCCTGTTCGTCATCGACGCGATGATCGGTCAGGACGCCGTTGCCACAGCGACAGCCTTCGACGAGGGCGTGTCACTGACCGGTGTGGTCCTCACCAAACTCGACGGCGACACCCGTGGCGGTGCGGCACTGTCGGTCCGTGAGGTCACCGGCAAGCCCATCCTGTTCGCGTCGACCGGCGAGAAGCTGGACGAGTTCGAGGTCTTCCACCCCGACCGCATGGCCAGCCGCATCCTCGATATGGGTGACATCCTCACCCTCATCGAGCAGGCGGAGAAGGCGTTCGATCAGGACGAAGCTCAGCGGATGGCCGACAAGGTCACCAAGGGCGAAGACTTCACGTTTACCGACTTCCTGTCGCAAATGCAGCAGCTCAAGAACATGGGCTCCATGAAGAAGATGCTGACCATGCTTCCCGGCATGGGCCAGCTGCGCGACCAGATCGAGAACTTCGACGAGCGCGAGTTGGTGCGCACCGAGGCGATCGTTCAGTCGATGACGCCGCTGGAGCGCGACAACCCCAAGGTGCTCAACGGTTCGCGCCGCTCACGCATCGCGGCGGGCGCTGGCACGACCGTGACCGAGGTCAACTCACTGGTGAAGCGCTTTGAGCAGGCGCAGCAGATGATGCGTGCCATGGCCTCCGGTGGCGGTATGCCGCAACTTCCTGGTCAGGGCGGCGGCGCCCCGGGCGCGTGGGGCGGCATGCCTGGCGGGAAAAAGTCCAAGGGCAAGCAAGCGCCGCAGAAGAAGGTCAAGGGTAAGTCTGGCAACCCCGCCAAGCGGGCGCAGCAGGAGGCCGCCGCACGCAACAAGGCCGCCGGTCAGGCGCCAGCGGGCAGCGCCTTTGGGCTCAATCAGCCCAAGGACTTTGACCCCAAGGATCTGGACGCGGACCTCAGCAAGTACCTAGGGCGGTAACCCCGTGGCGGTCCTGCACCTGACTGGTCCCGTCCTGGTCGATGACGACCGCGTCGAGGACCACGCGTGGGTCGTGGGGGACCGCATCACGTTCGAGCGCCCGCGCCACAGCGGCAATGTCACGACCGTGCCCGGCACCGTGGTGCCAGGACTGGTGGACATGCACTGCCATGTGGGCCTCGACTCCGGCGGCGCGACCGATCCCGACCTGGCGGTGAAACAGGCGACCGTGGATCGCGACGCCGGCACACTGCTGATTCGCGATGCCGGGAGCCCGCTCGACACCTCCTTTGTCCACGCGCGCGACGACCTCCCGCGCCTCATCCGCGCTGCGCGATTCATCGCCAGGCCCAAGCGTTACCTGCGCCACTACGCCCGCGAGATTGAGCCAGCAGACCTGCCGGACGTGGCGGAAGATGAGGCTCGCAAGGGCGACGGCTGGGTCAAGCTCATCGCCGACTGGATCGACCGCGACGAAGGCGACCTCACCCCGTTGTGGACGCCCGAGCTGCTGAGGGCCGCGATGGCGCGCGTGCACGCCGCTGGCGCGCGGGCGACCGCGCACACGTTCTCGACTGAGGCCGTGGGGCCGCTGCTGGAGGCTGGCATCGACTGCCTCGAGCACGGTACCGGCATGACGGCGGAGCATATGGCGCAGGCGGCCGCGCAAGGCGTGCCGGTGGTGCCGACCCTCTTGCAGGTCGACAACTTCGTTGGCTTTGCCGACGCGGGCGCGGCGAAGTTTCCCCGATACGCCGCGCGCATGCGGCGCATGCACGAGCGCCGCTACGACCACGTGCGCGACCTCTACGAAGCGGGGGTGACGCTCTTGGTGGGGACCGATGCCGGGGGCACCTTGGGACACGGCCTGCTGCCCCAGGAGGCGACTCAGATGGCGCGTGCGATCCCGGCGCCCGAGGTCGTGGCCGGCGCCTCGTGGCGCGCGCGCCGCTTCCTGGGCGCCGACACCCTGACCGAAGGCGCGAGCGCTGACCTGGTTGTCTATCCCCGTGACCCGCGAGCCGACATCGGAGTGCTGCACGAGCCAACCGCTGTGGTGTTGCGTGGCGCCCGGGTGGCGGGCGGTGCGGGATGACGGTGGTTCAGGAGCGTCGCCGGTCCGCCGCGCGCCGTCGTTGGTGGGTCGACGGCCTCGAGGCGTCAGTGTGGCTGGTGGCCGCGACGGGCATCGCCCTCATGATCGCTTCCGGGGGCGTCTCCTATGCCAGCAGCGCCCCTGACTGGTGGTACGCGTGCGGCCGCGCCTTTGGCATTGTGGCGGCCGTGCTCATGATGGCCCAGGTACTGCTTGCCTCGCGCGCGCCGTGGGTGGAACGCGCCATGGGCCACGACCGCGCGATCGCCACGCACACCAGGCTGGGTAAGTTCGCGATCGTCCTCCTCGTGATTCATCTGGTCATCATGACGACGGTGACGGCCACCTATGACGGGCGTGGCGTGGTGCAGCAGGTACTCGCATGGCCCGACTACGGCTGGTGGATGCTGGCGGCGTTGGTGGCCGCGACCGCGTTCGTGGTCGTGCTGGTGACGTCACTCACGGCGGTGCGCCTGCGATTGCCCTACGAGCGCTGGCACGGCGTCCACCTCGCGGTGTACATCGGGGTCGCTTTGGCGGTGCCCCACCAGTTCCTCGAAGGCTCGACGTTCCGCTCCGGCGGACTGGCCTGGTGGTTCTGGGCAGTGCTGTGGATGGTGTCGATCGGTTCCTTTGTGGTGTTCCGGCTCCTGCGGCCGTTGCTGCTGCACACGCGTCACCGCCTCGAGGTCGAGTCAGTCACGCCGCACCCGGACGGATCCACCACCGTCACGATCCACGGCCGCAACCTCGCGCGGCTGCGAGCGCGCGGCGGGCAGTTCTTCCTATGGCGCTTCCTCGCACCTGGCCTGACATGGCAAGCGCACCCGTACTCGATTTCCGCCGCTGCGGGCGAGCGCCTGCGCATCACCGCCAAGGCGTCGGGGGACGGTTCGGCCGCGCTCAGGCATGTCTCTCCTGGCACGCGAGTCATGGTCGAGGGCCCGCTGGGGATCTTCACGCACGCTCACCGCACCCGCGAGTCATTGCTGCTCGTTGCGGCCGGAATCGGCATCACGCCCGTGCGGGCCATGCTTGAGGAAGCTGCGCCGGGGGAGGACATCACGGTCGTTGTCCGCGCGCGGTCCCGCGATGAGGCGCCCCTGCTCGACGAGGTCGAGGCGCTCGCGGCTGAACGCGACGTGGCCCTGCACGTGATTGTTGGCCCTCGCGGAGACACCTGGGGCTCGCGCGCGCACCCAGCCTCGATCACCGACTTTGCGCCTCACCCTGGCGAGACCGACGTGTACATTTGCGGACCGCGCGCGTGGGCGCGCGAGGTGGAGGCCGATGCTGCCGCGGCCGGGGTCGCCTCCGATGCCATCCACCGCGAAGAGTTTGGTTGGTGACGCATGAGACTCACGAGGCAGGTATGGGTGGGTGGCGCCTGCGTCGCCATCGTCGCGGGCGGCGTTGCCGCGGCTCCCGACGGAGGCGATGACGCTGACGGTGGCGCCACTGCCGCTGGCAGCAGTGGTGAGGGGAATCAGGAAGGTGGGGGCACCTCCCAGGCATCGCCGTCGCCCAGCGGTGCGGATGCCGCATCGGGTGTGAGCGGCACCTTCGACGGGCCCGTCGTGACGAACATTCGCGGCGACTACCAAGTCCGGCTCACCTTTGACAACGGCGTCCTCACGGCCGTCGACTATCCGGTCGCCGGAACGGATGCAGCGGAGTCCCGGCGCATCAACCAACAGGCCCTCCCGGAATTGACCGAGGAGTTCCTGGAAGAACAGACGTGGGACGTCGAGTACGTCTCGGGCGCGAGCTACACGTCGCCGGCCATGGTGGAGTCGGCTGAGGCGGCGTTCGAGGATGCGGGCCTGTGACCGTCACCCATACGACGACCGCGATGGCGATGGACTTCACGCTGACCGTCGTGGGCGACGTCTCACCGGATGCGATCGACCTTGTCGCACCGCACCTCGCTGCGGACCTCGCCTGGGTGGATGAGGTGTTCTCGACGTACCGGGCGGACTCGTGGGTGTCACGCCTCAGTTCGGGCACGGCCACCGTCGCCGATGCTCCGCCCGCGGTGGCGGAGGTGCTCGACCTGTGCGAGCGCTTCCGCGACGAGACCGGGGGGTGGTTCGACGCACGAACGCCCACGGGTGGCCTCGACCCGACTGGCATCGTCAAGACGTGGGCGATGGAACGCAGTCGGTGGCGCCTGGGTCTCCTGGGCGGTTCCGGGTGGTCTTACGCATGCGCTGGCGACATCACTGTCGCTGGCGCGGCGCCCACCGACGCAGGATGGCGGATTGGAATCGCGGATCCGCGTGACCCGCCGGGGCCACGCGCTCGGAGCGTGAGCGCTGTGACGCTCGGCGGCGGAAAGCGGGCGGCGACCTGCTTGGCGACCTCGGGCCGCTCAGGAGCGCCCGGACATATCTGGGCGCCCCGCCGGTCGCGTGGGCCCGAGGTTGCGCAGGCAAGCGTGCGAGGCTCCGATCTGGTGCAGTGCGACGCGTGGGCCACCGCCATTGTCGCTGGCGGACTCGAGGTGGCTCAACGCGCACCCGAGTTCGGCATGGAAGTCATGGCCCTGCGCATCGTAGGGGAGCGGGTCAAGTCATTTTCAACTCCGAGATGGTCGGTTTAGCAGGCAAGATGCGCGCCCGGTGTGGTCTGCGCTAGGTTTTTTCACAGTCAAGCCTGAGGGAGTGCGATGGCATCGCGAACACTCCGTCGAGGGATTGTCGTCGCGTTGGCGGCCATCTTCTCGACCTCGTGCACGGTCCAACCGAGCGCGGATATCGCCGCGGCACCGGGTGTGCACGCTGACCGCGACAACGTCGTGTCAGCCACGCCCGCCGCGCGCGACGTCACCCGGCTGTCCGTGCATTCCCTCGCGCGGCTCAGCGGACCCGCTAACGCCGACGGCTCGCTCGGATCGGGGTGCGCCGCAGAAGAATCCACCACGCTGCCGGACGGCTCGTGGTTTGCATACATTGGTGGCGCGGACGCTAAGGCCCACACAATCACCGCGGATGCCGCCTGCGTCTTTGGCGTTGACTCCGATCAATGGCAGGCGTACGCCGCGGGGCTCGAAGAGGGCGAGGCGGCCCAAGGCGCTGTCGTGTCGAACGATGTATCGCTCGACGTTGACATCGCCGTCGACCCGGACGTCAGGCTGTACCTCGAGTCGCATGACTGGGAACCAGTCACCTCCGCGCAGGTGGGAAGCGAAGGCCCCGCGACCGTGTCGGACCATCAGCGCGCTGGAATGTGGCTGGTCGTCGCGGACGGCGTTGTCACTGCTGTCGTGCAGCCGGACTTCGGCGGAGACCACGAGTAGGCCGCGACGGTTTCGCGGCAGGCGCTTGATCTGGCACAATAGTGCGTTGGCTGGTGTGGCCCTCTATCCTCACCTGCCTTTCGTCTTGCCAGTTCCGCGCCCTTGTGTTTTCCCCTCGAGGTCGATGAACCGGCTCACACCGAAAACACAAGGAGAACAGCCATGGCTGTCAAGATTCGTCTGAAGCGCTTCGGCAAGAAGAAGGCGCCCTTCTACCGCGTCATCGTCATCGACAGTCGCGCTAAGCGTGACGGTCGCGCGATCGAAGAGATCGGCAAGTACCACCCGCTGTCCAACCCCTCGTTCGTCGAGATCGACTCCGAGCGCGCGCAGTACTGGCTTTCCGTGGGCGCGCAGCCCTCGGACCAGGTTCGCAAGCTGCTCGAACTGACCGGCGACTGGGGCACCTTCAAGGGTGACAAGGACGCGAAGTCCACCCTGGAGACCCCCGCAGGCAAGCTCAGCCCCGAGGACCAGATCAAGGCCACCGCTGACGCCGCCGAGAAGCTCAAGGCTGAGAAGGCCGCAGAGGCGGAGAAGGCCAAGAAGGAGGCCGAGGCGGCTGCTAAGGCTGAGGCCGACGCCGCTGAGGCTGCCGACGAGGCTCCCGCGGCCGACGACGCCGCTGAGGCTGAGGAGAAGTAACCGTGGTCGTCGACGTCGTGGAGTACCTGGTGCGTAGCATCGTCCGTCACCCGGACGACGTCACGGTGTCCGAGCGCTCCGGTCGTCGCGGCACCACCGTCAACGTGGTGGTGCACCCCGAGGACCTCCCGCGCGTGATTGGCCGACGCGGCCGCACCGCCACCTCGCTGCGGACCGTCGTCGACGCCATCGCGCGTGACGACGTTCGCGTCAACATTGTGGACGTGGCCTAGCAGCCACTGCCTGACATACGAAACCCCCGGTGCCGCCTGGCGCCGGGGGTTTCGTCGTTGGTGGCTCCTATGCGCCGAGGAACCAGCGCGATGACGCGCGATTGTTCAGCAGAACCAGAATCAGCGCAGCCCACGCGATCGATACGACCGCCTGCCACAGGGGGTAGCCGGTCAGCAGGAGTAGCCCCAGCACGTCCGCGATGATCCGCAGCGTCATCACCGCATTGACGATGAACCGGGCGAGCCGCGACCCGCGCCCCAGTCCAATCGCCGTCAGGAGCGTGATGAGGCCCATGACAAGAATGGTCCACCCGTAGATTTGCGCCTCGCCCGCATCGACATCGACGTCGCCCACAAAGGCGCTGTCATTAGACATCCACAGCCACAGGCCTCCGGAAATCAGCATCATGATGGCGTAGATCCATACGAGGACGACGACGAAGGTCACCGATCCTGGCCTGGAGGTGGGATTCGACATGCCTGCTCCTTCGTGTCACGCCACGCTTGGTATCGCTCAATGTAGCGAGGCCCGCTCTCCCTGTCCTGGGGAACGCTCGCCGGGGCTCTACGCTGGACCCATGAAGTTGACTGTTGCCCGCATCGGCCGTGCCCACGGGCTCAAGGGTGAGGTCACCGTTGAGGTGCGCACCGACATCCCGGAAGAGCGACTCGTGCCGGGAGAGGCCTACGAGACGGAGCCCGCTACCGCAGGCCCGCTCACCATCGCCCACGTGCGCACGCAAGCCGGGCGTTGGTACCTGCGCTTCGACGAGATTTCCACCCGCGAGCAGGCCGACGCCGCCCGCGGGACGGAGCTCGTCATCGACGGGGATGAGTCGGATGAGGACGACGCTTGGTATGTGCATGAGCTGGTGGGACTCACGGTGGAACGTCCGTCAGGGGAGCGCGTGGGCGAGGTCGTGGACCTCCTCAGCATGCCCGCGCAGGACCTGCTGGTCGTCACACAGCCGAGCGGACGGCGGGCCATGATTCCCTTCGTCGACGAGTTCGTCGTCGAGGTCGACCTCGAGACACAGCGGGTCGTCGTCACCCCTCCCTATGGACTCCTCGACGGTGAGTCGCCGGAGGAAACGGGGGAGACGCGCGCATGAGGATTGACGTCCTCTCGATCTTCCCCGAGTTTTTCTCCGTCCTTGACCTGTCGCTCTTGGGAAAGGCGCGCGCGAAGGAGCTGGTGGACACGCGCGTGCACGACCTACGCGACTGGACCAGTGACGTGCACGGCACGGTCGACGACGCTCCATTTGGCGGCGGCGCTGGGATGGTGATGAAGGCCGATGTCTGGGGTGCGGCCCTGGACGACGTCATGCAGGAGGGGGCTCACCTGGTGCTACCCACCCCGGCGGGCCGCCCGTTCACGCAGGCGATGGCCGCCGAGCTCGCTCACGAGCCCCAACTCGTTTTCGCTTGCGGCCGTTACGAGGGGATCGATGCGCGCGTACCGGAGCATTACGCGAGCGCTGGGTTCCGTGTGAGCGAAGTGTCGCTGGGCGACTACGTGCTGAACGGGGGAGAGGTCGCGGTGGTCGCGATGATCGAGGCCATCACCCGGCTGATCCCAGGCTTCATGGGCAACGCGCAGTCGATCGTGGAGGAATCGCACTCCGACGGGCTGCTCGAGTACCCCAGCTATACCCGCCCGGCACAGTGGCGCGGACTCGAGGTTCCTGACGTCTTGCTGAGCGGTCACCACGGCAAGATCGCCCAGTGGCGCCACGAGCAGCAGCTCGCGAGGACGCGCGAACGTCGACCGGATTTGCTCGGTGACGGCGACGCGGATGTGGCACAATAGATCTTCGGTGCGAGCGGGGCTGACGGCCTGCCACAGGGGGTTCCAGCACATCCCGCTTCGACGCCATCACTGAACTAGGCCGTAAGGCAGAGTGCGTGCAGGACCTGTGGCGTGTGCGTAGGAGTAAGAAGTCATGCAGAAGCTTGACCACGTAACCGCGGGCCAGGTCCGCGACGACGTCCCCGACTTCCGCCCTGGCGACAACGTCAAGGTGCACGTCAAGGTCGTTGAAGGTAACCGCTCCCGTATCCAGGTGTTCCAGGGCTTTGTCCTGCGTCGCCAGGGCCAGGGAATCGGCGAGACCTTCACCGTCCGCAAGATCTCGTTCGGCGTGGGCGTCGAGCGCACCTTCCCGGTGCACGCTCCCACGATCGACCACATCGAGCTGGTCAGCCGCGGCGATGTCCGCCGCGCCAAGCTGTACTACATGCGCAACCTGCGCGGTAAGGCAGCTCGCATCCGCGAGAAGCGCGAGAACTGATCATCAGCGACGCGTCGCCAGCACCGGCGGAGGGCTCTGCGCCCTCCGCCGGTCGGCGTCTGTGGGGGTTTGTCAAGGAACTCCTCGTCATTGTGCTGTGCGCATTGGCGCTGTCGCTCATCCTCAAGACTTTCTTTTTCCAGTCGTTCTGGATCCCGTCCGCCTCGATGGATCCGACCCTGCAAGAGAACGACCGGATCCTCGTGACCAAGTGGCGCCCCGACCCCCTTGACCTGCGTCGCGGAGACATTGTGGTCTTCAAAGACCCGGGGGGCTGGCTGGCGCCTCCTGACGACGGCGCCGATGACTCGACTTGGGAGCGCGCCGGCAAGAACGTTCTCACCTTCACCGGGCTCTTGCCCGAGGACGCCGGCACCCACCTCGTCAAGCGGGTGGTGGGGCTGCCAGGCGAGACCGTGGTCTGCTGCGACGCAGACGGCAACATCACCGTCGACGGCGAGCCTTTGGATGAGCCGTACCTTCCCGAGGGCACTGCGCCGTCCTTGACGGACTTCACGGCGACGGTGCCGGACGGCTACATCTGGGTCATGGGCGACAATCGCCCCAACAGCGCTGACTCTCGAGCGCACATGGGCAATCCCGGCGGCGGGGCGGTGCCGATCGATTCGATCGTGGGAACGGCATTCGCAACGGTGTGGCCCTTGCAGCACTTCCACGGCATCGGCAACCCCTACGAGGACCCCGACGTCGTCGCCGACTAGCCCATGGCTGTCTCCCTTGAGCACGAGCGCGTCCTGTGGGATGCGGGCGCCCGCGTCGTTGCAGGCATCGACGAGGTAGGCCGCGGCGCGCTCGCTGGCCCCGTCACAGTCGGCGTATGCGCAGTCGCGCCGTGCCACACGTGGCCGGCTGGCCTCGCAGACTCGAAGCGACTGAGCGCTGCCAAGCGCGAAGACATGCTTCTCGCTCTCGCCCAACACGACGGCACTGGCTTTGGGCTCGCGCGCGCGGTAGGCCACGCGAGCCCGGCAGAAATCGACGCGCACGGGATCGTCGCCGCACTTCGCATTGCCGGCCACCGGGCACTCGCCCAGATCGCAGGCGCTGGCGTCGTTGTGGATGCCATCGTGCTCGACGGCAAGCACGACTGGCTCACCCCTCCTCCCGTCGACCTCTTTGATGCGGCGCAATCCGCCAGTGACCGTGAGCCGGAGTACGAAGCGCACGCCGAGGCATCGGCCCTCATCTCACGCGTGCCGCCGCCGGTGACGATGGTGATCAAGGGTGATGATCTGTGCGCGTCCATCGCGGCCGGGTCCATCCTTGCCAAGGTTGAGCGCGACGCGATCATGGTGGCGGCGCACGAGGCGCACCCGCACTATCAATGGTCAGGCAACAAGGGCTACGGCGCCGCCGCCCACCTGGACGCCATCCGCGATCGAGGCCCCACCGATTTCCACCGGCGCAGCTGGTCTCTTCCGGCGCCGCACGGAGACTGACCCCGCTGTCGCGGCGCGCCATCGGGCGCAATGCGTGGCCGCCCGCCAAGATGGTGGGGTGAGCAGTGACGACCTCGAAAACTACGAGACCGCGGCCGAACTGGCCCTCTACCGCGAATACCGCGACATCGTGGGGCTGTTTCAGTACGTGGTCGAGACCGAACGACGCTTCTACCTGTGCAACAAGGTGGACCTCAACGTGCGGTCAGCCGGCACCGACGTCTACTTCGAGGTCAATATGACCGACGCCTGGGTGTGGGACGTGTACCGGTCAGCGCGCCTGGTCAAGACGGTGCGGGTCGTCACATTCAAGGACGTCAATATCGAGGAGCTGGCACAAGATGACGCCATGCCTGACATTCGGGTGATCCGCGGACGCTAACCCGCGCGCGATGCGGGCCCGCTGGCTAGTGTGGCGACTATGACGACAGCGCCCGCGAAGCCCCGGACCGGCATTCTCCCGATGTTCGTCGGGCTGATGACAGCCATGCTGCTGTCTGCGCTCGACCAGACCATGTTCGCCACGGCGCTGCCCACCATTGTGGGAGATCTCGGTGGCGTGGACCTGATGCTGTGGGTCACGACGGCCTACATCCTCGCGGCGACGATCATGATGCCGCTCTACGGAAAGTTCGGCGATCTCATTGGCCGCAAGGGCCTGCTGATTGGCGCCATCGCGGTGTTCATCGCAGGCTCCGTGGTGGGCGCGCTCGCCTCAGACATGCCTGAGCTCATCATCGGCCGCGCCATCCAAGGCATCGGAGGTGGCGGCCTGATGGTCCTGTCGCAGGCGATCATCGCGGACGTCATTCCCGCGCGCGAACGCGGCCGCTACATGGGCGTGTTGGGCTCGGTCTTCGCGTTCTCATCGGTCGCCGGTCCGCTGTTGGGTGGGTGGTTCACGGAGACCATTGGGTGGCAGTGGTGCTTGTGGATCAACCTGCCCATGGGCGCGCTCGCCATCGGTTCCGTGTTGTTCTTCCTTCACCCGCCCAAGGTCGAGCGCCGCAAGGTCAAGGTGGACGTTGCGGGCATGATGTTGCTGGCGATCGCGACCACGTCGCTCGTGCTCACGACGTCGTGGGGCGGTCACGAGTACGACTGGGTCTCGCCCATGATTATTGGCCTGTGCGCGCTGACGGTGGTGTCGGCAGTGGCCTTCGTCGCAGTCGAGCGTCGCGCGGCCGAACCCGTGCTGCCGCTGGACCTCTTCCGCAAGCGCAACTTTGTGCTCACCACCGCTGCTGGACTGCTCATCGGCGTGGCAATGTTCGGCACGTTGACGTACATGCCCACGTACATGCAGATGGTCACGGGCGTCAACGCGACGGTGGCGGGGCTGCTGCTGGTGCCGATGATGGGCACCATGCTCGTCACGTCGATCATTGCCGGGCGTGCCGTGACACGGACAGGGAAGTACAAGCGATTGCTCATCGCGGGTGCTGGTACCGCAAGCATCGCGCTGTTTCTCATGTCCACGATGGTGTGGGACGAGCCCATTTGGCTCACGTGCTTGTACCTGGCGATCTTGGGTATGGGCCTGGGGATGACGATGCAGAACCTCGTTCTCGTCGTGCAGAACACCTTCCCGCTCAAGGTGGTCGGCACGGCCACATCGTCAAACAACTACTTCCGGCAGATTGGCGCATCGCTCGGCGCGGCTTTTGTGGGGTCGATGTTCACCGCCAATCTCACTGGCCTGTTGGGGGAGCGGCTGCCTGCGGATGCCGTGGAAAGCTCGGGGCAGGACTTCAACTCCATCACTCCGGAGATTGTTGCGGGCCTGCCAGACCCGTACCACGACATCGTCGTGAGCTCGTATAACGATGCGATTGCCCCGGTGCTCGGATGGCTGGCGCCGCTGACCCTCGTGGCGATGGTGCTCCTCATGTTCGTCAAGGAGGTGCCACTACGCACGTCCACTGAGCGTGAGGTGGTGGTGGGTGACAGTGACGGCATGCTCGAGTCGGACTACGGTGCTCCCGTCACGGATGAGGTGCGCGAGGTGATCCTCGAAGACCTCCGCGATGAGGCCCGCGCGTATGCGGATGAGCTCGATCACAAGGTCGAGGAAATCCAGCACCACCACAAGCCTGACTCGCACTAGCCAGCGCCCGTCGCGTCTCCCGCCAGCGCTCGTCGCCCGCCCCACCGTCCGTGCATGTCAGTGCCGGGATCGCGGCGATTTCCGGCACTCACATGCACGCAGCGCCTGGCGGTGGCGGTGGCGTTTAGTTCTCCCCATCGGCCGGCTTTCCCCCTTAGGTGGCGCCGCGCGAGCGCTCGCTCGATTCCGTGCAAAGAAACTATTGCAAAGAAAGCTTTGTAAGCGTACTCTCGCCCCATGAGCACATCGCAACGCCACGTTGACGCCGCCGCACTGAAGGGCCTCGCGCACCCGCTCCGGGTCGAGTTATTCGACGCGCTGATCGCCGCGGGATCCGCCACGGCCAGCCAGCTCGCCGAGCAACTCGGGGAGTCATCGGGCGCGACCAGTTACCACCTCCGCCAACTCGCGCGGCACGGGTACATCGAGGACGACCCGGCTCACGCGGGCGGACGCGAGCGGTGGTGGCGCCCCGTCCCTGGCGGCATGACCATCGCCGCGTCGGACATGGCGGGAGACAGCGCTTCGCAACGCGCGGCGATGCAAGTCGCCCGGCAGTTCGCCGACCAGCGTGCACGCCGAGTCGACGAGTTCTTGCGCCACAGCGAGGCAAACGGCGACTCGCCGTGGGTTGATGCCTCCATGTTCTCGTCAGCGATGGTGGCGCTCACCGTCGAGGAGACCTCGGCGCTGTCGGAGCACCTTGCTGACGCGCTGAGTGCGTTCCTCGAGCCGCTGCGCGAACGGGAGGACCCCCCGAATGCACGTCGCGTCGCGACTCACATCAATGTGTTCCCGGTGGTTGGCGCCGGCCAGGAGGAGTCATGAGCGAGACGGGC
Organism: Demequina globuliformis; assembly: GCF_000975155.1. Classification (GTDB taxonomy): domain Bacteria; phylum Actinomycetota; class Actinomycetes; order Actinomycetales; family Demequinaceae; genus Demequina; species Demequina globuliformis. Next base: position 192,446 of record NZ_BBRG01000001.1, on the reverse strand, counting down.
CTCGGCCGCAACTTCTCTACGCTCTTTACTGCAGCGATCAGTTCGAACCTCGCGGACGGCATCGGCCGCCTCGCGATCCCCCTCACCGCGGTGGCGTTGACGACGAACCCTATGGCGATTGGACTGCTGACGGCGCTGGTGTACGTTCCGTGGCTGTTCTTCGGTGTCCCCGCCGGCATGCTGGTGGACCGCATGGACCGCCGCCATGCGATGGCGCTCGCGAACGTGGTGCGCATGGTGACGGCGGCGGGCGTAGCGGTGTCGATCGCGACTGGAACCGTGTCGATCGCGGTCCTGGCCCTCGCCACGGTGGTGCTGGGGCTGGGCGAGACACTGTTCGACAACGCCACGAATGCGATGGTGCCATCCGTGGTGCGACGGCCGCAGCTGGGTAGTGCGAATGGACGCATTCAGGCCGCTCAGGTCGGCGTGGACATGTTCGTGGCGACGCCGGTGAGCGGTCTTCTGTACGCCGTGGCGGTGGCACTGCCCATGGTCGTCTCGTCTGCCGGCTACGTCGTCGCCGTGGTGCTGGTGCTTGTGCTCCCTGTGGCGGTGGCACGCCCGCGGGTTGAGCCGGGTGACAGCGCTGACCCCATCTCGTTGCGAGAGGCAATGCGGTTCCTATGGAATCACCGCTACTTACGGGCAATCACGATCGTCACCAGCGCGGTGGGAGCCTGCATCGCGCTCGCGCAGTCGGTCACCATCTTGCTGTTTGTCGAACAGTTTGGCGTGCCAGATGCGGCAATGGGGTTTGTCACCGCCGGCATTGGCGTGGGTGGGCTTACTGGCGCGCTGACGGCGGGACGGGTCATGCGGCGCTGGGGTTACGGGCGCACGCTGGTGGCGGGCTCGCTGCTGGGGGCTGTGGGTTTGATCGTGGTGGGGCTTGCTCCTTATCTGTGGCTGGCCATGGTCGGCTACGCCATCAGCGCGTACGGCATCTCGAGCTGGAACGTTCCGTGGGCGACGCTGCGTCAGGTGTTGACGCCGGACCGCATTATGGGTCGCGTGATCGGTGCGATTCGCACCGTGACCTGGTCAATGATGCCGGTGGCGACGTTGGTGGGTGCGTGGTCCGCCAAGGCCGGCCTCCAGGTGCCGTTCATTGTGGGGGGCGTCGGGGCCCTCGTCGTCACGGTGGGTGCGGCGACGCTCTTGCTGCGGGCCGATGCCCAGGTCGAGGGGGCAACGGCCGCTGAGGCGGCAGCGGCGGCCGTGCGACAGGCGGGCTTGGCTGATGACGCGGGAGAGGCCGAAGACGGTGGTCCGCGAGAGACGGCGGCAGGAGCGGGTGCCGGGCCCGCCGAAGACGCGCCCAAAGAGCCGAGCCCCGTCCCCAGGTAGGCCCCGCACCACGGCTGTCCACCAACTAGTGTGCACGGCTGGCAGGCCCCTGCACCGCGCGTCCACTCTCGACGTGGAGGTGAACGGTGACAACAGCGCAGCAAGTGGGGCGGATCGGCGAAGATGCCGCCTACGAGTGGATGGTCGATCGGGGCTGGCGGGTGCTCGCTCGCAACTGGCGGTGTGAGCACGGAGAGATTGATCTGGTGGGGGTCGAGGATGACACCCTCGTCATTGCTGAGGTCAAGGCACGCAGATCCGGCGCGACGGGTCTGCCCCAGGAGGCGGTGACGCCACGCAAGTTGGCGCGTCTTCGCAGGCTTGCTGGCGCGTGGCTGGGCGCGAGCGGTCGCCATTGGTCCCAGGTGCGCATCGATGTGTTCGCTGTGCGGGTGGGGCCTGACGCATCGGTCAATGTGGAGCACCTGCGGGGCGTCGAATGATTGGACGCACAAGGTCTGTCGTGCTGACCGGTGTGGCGGGGCATGTCATCGAGGTGGAGGCGCACGTCGCGTCAGGACTGCCGTCGTTGACCATCGTCGGCTTGCCCGACGCCGCACTGTCGGAGGCGCGCGATCGGGTGAGAGCGGCGTGCGGATCGACGGGATTGACGTGGCCCGCTCGTCGGGTCACGGTAAATCTCACACCGGCCACCCTGCCTAAGTCGGGAGCAGGCACAGACCTCGCTCTCGCTCTGGCGGTGTTGGCCGCTGCGGGAGACGTCGATGCCTCTCAGGTTGCCAGCGCCGTGCACATTGGCGAACTCGGACTGGACGGCCGAGTGCGACCGGTCCGCGGGATCCTCCCTGCGGTCGCCGCAGCGGTCAAGTCCGGGGTGACGCGGATCGTGGTGCCCGAGGCGAACCGTGCGGAGGCCGCGCTGATCCCCGGCGCTCGCGTGACAGGGGTCCGCAGCCTTGCGCACGCGGCGCGGGCGTATGGATGCGCGGATGTGCGCGAGGACCCGGCGATCAGTCAGCGGCGCCCCGTGGCCTCTGCCCATCCGGATGCGGCTATGCGTCCAGGCGCTGATATGGCGGACGTCCGCGGGCAGCCCGAGGCGCGCGCAGCGCTCGAGGTGGCGGCTGCGGGCGGGCACCACCTCTTTATGGTGGGGCCGCCAGGAGCTGGCAAAACGATGCTCGCGACGCGGCTGCCGGGCATCCTCCCCGACCTCAGCGATCGCGATGCTGTCGACGTCACGTCCGTGCATTCACTGGCGGGCACGTTCGACCCCGACGGTGGTCTCATGCGCAGGCCGCCGTTTGAGGCTCCGCATCATTCGGCCTCGGCAGCGGCCATCGTCGGTGGAGGGAGCGCCTGGGCGCGTCCTGGAGCAATCTCACGCGCACACGGTGGCGTGTTGTTTCTCGACGAGGCACCCGAGTTTGCGACCCGAGTGCTGCAAACCCTGCGCCAGCCTCTCGAGCACGGCGAGGTGGTGCTCCACCGTGCGCTCGGAGCGTCACGGTACCCCGCGCGCTTTCAACTTGTCTTGGCGGCGAACCCGTGTCCGTGCGGCAAGTACTTCGGATCCGGGTCCGAGTGTGGCTGTGCGCCGGTGGCGCGACGAAGGTACTTCGGACGTTTGTCGGGCCCACTCCTGGACCGGATCGATCTCCAAGTGGAGGTGCGCCCAGTGCGCCGAGGCTTCGACGAGGCCGGCGAGAGCAGTGCAGACGTCGCCGCACGCGTGGCACAGGCCCGCGCCGTCGCGACGAGCCGGCTCAGCGAGTGGGGGTGGTCCGTGAACGCGCAAGCCTCCGGGACGTGGCTCCGTGACCACACGCCCGCGAGTGCGACGCGTGACATGATGCAGGCGCTCGACCAGGGTCTGCTCACTGCGCGCGGTGCGGATCGCACCCTGCGGGTGGCGTGGACCCTCGCTGACCTCGCGGGTGAGCCAGCGCCGACCGCCGCCCTCGTGGCGACGGCGATGGCACTACGGACGCGGGTGGCGGCGTGACCGGGGAGGGAGCAGGTGACCGGCGCTCTGCGGAGGTGGCGCAGGAGCTCGAGCCCGGAGAGGGCGACGCTTTGGTGGCGTGGTCTGCGCTGGCGGAACCGGGGGACCGCATCGCTCAGTGGCTCGTGGGGACTGTCGGTGCCAAGGAGGCGCTTCAGTGGTGGAAGGAGTCGGTCCAGTCGAATGGGCGTGTGGCGCTCCCCGCCAGCGTGGAGCCGCGGGACAGGGAGCGGATAGAGCGCGCCGTGGAACGCTGGGAGGCGCGCAGGGAACGGAGCGAACCCGGCCGGCTTCGTGAACAGGCATCCGCCTGTGGCGCCCGGGTCATTGAGAGGGGAGCGCCTGGCTGGCCCCGAGCGCTCGCGGACCTGGGTCAGCAGCAGCCGTATGTGCTGTGGGTGCGAGGTGACGCGGATCTGAAGGCGTCCTTTGATGCTGGCGTGGCCGTTGTGGGGGCACGGGCCGCCACTGCATACGGCGAGCACATGACCGCTGAGGTGGCGGCGGGAATCGCCGACGGGCGCCGCGCGGTCATCTCTGGGGGCGCCTACGGCATCGACGCGCGAGCCCATCGGGCCGCGCTCGCGGCGGGCGGAAGGACGGTCGCCGTCCTCGCCGGGGGAGTGGACCGCCTGTACCCGGCGGGCAATGCTGATCTCCTGGCTGCCATTGTCCGCGGCGGTGCCCTCGTGTCCGAGTTTCCGCCAGGGTCGGCCCCGCACCGCTCCCGATTTCTCGAGCGCAACAGGTTGATTGCCACGGCTGCCGCGACGGTCGTCGTTGAAGCCGCTGTCCGCTCCGGGGCGCTGTCCACCGCGCGTCATGCGCTCGACCTGGCGCGGCCCGTTGCTGCCATTCCAGGCCCGGCGACGTCGCCTTCTTCCGCCGGTTGCCACCGGCTCATCCGTGACCAGCAGGCGGTGCTGTGCACGAGTGCGCGAGACGTGCTTGAGCTTGTGGAGCCCATCGAGCAGGTACTCGAACTGGACCTCGGCCTCAACGCCGGGCCCCCGGGCGGTATCGAGTTCGCCCACGCTCATGATCGCAAGGCCTACGACGCGATTGGAGCGCGGGGCAGTGCAGTCGAAGATGTGATGAAGGACGCTGGTCTCACCACTCAAGAGGCCCTGATGTCGTTGGGACGCCTGGAAATGGCTGGAATGGCGAGTCACGCCGGTGGGCTGTGGCGTCGCGCTGCGCCGGCGGGCGCCACGCCATCAATCGCCATCAAACGGCAGTAACAAGCACTAAGCGACCTCTCGGCGCCGTGAAAAGACGATGCAGATGTGACAAATGTGACTCAAGGGGTTGATTTGACAGATGTGACGGTGCCACGATGGCGACATGTCCGGCACCGATGCGCCCCCAGCGAGCGAACTGCTCGCGCAGTTTGAGAGGTACCTGCGCCATCAGCGCGGCCTGTCGAACAACACGGTGCGCGCGTACCAGGGAGATCTCCTCCATCTCGCCCACCACATGGGTATTGACCAGCGTGGCCTTGATGCGGCTGGCCGCGATGTCGATGCAGTACTCGCGGCGGTGACTCTTCCCGACCTGCGTGCGTGGCTTGCCTCGATGGCGAACGCGCGGTTGTCGCGGACTACGCTGGCGCGCCGAGGCGCGGCAGCACGGACTTTTTACGCGTGGGCTGAATCCACCGAGCGGGTCGCTGCAAGCCCGGCGGCTCGCCTCGCCTCTGCCCGCCCCGCGTCGGTACTTCCCGACGTCATGTCCCCAGCGGATATCGATGCGCTTCTCGAGGTGGCTCGCACGCGGTGCGACGACGGCGATCCGCTCCACGTACGGGACTGGGCCAGCGCGGAGTTGCTGTACGCGACGGGCATGCGCGTGGGGGAGTTGTCGAGCGCCAACGTTGACTCCGTTGATCTCGACAACCGCCTCATCCGCGTCATTGGCAAGGGCGACAAAGAGCGTGTCGTGCCCTTCGGTGTGCCCGCCGCCCGTGCGCTGGCATTGTGGCTCGACGTCGCCCGCCCGCAGCTGGTGACAACGCACACCGATGCGGCGCTGATGCTCGGCCGGCGCGGTGGGCGCGCCGACCAGCGCCAACTCCGCCAGGTGATCCACGACCTGTGTCACGCCGCCGGTGTCCCGGATGTGGCGCCGCACGCGTTGCGTCACTCCGTTGCCACCCACCTCCTCACGGAGGGATCAGATTTGCGATCGGTTCAAGAGGTCCTGGGTCACGCCAGCCTGACGACCACGCAGCGCTACACCCATGTGTCCGCCGAGCGGCTGAGGGCCGCATACCAACTCGCGCATCCGCGTGCTTGAGGGGAAACGATGACCGAGCTGAGGGAAACCACGACCGTCGAGGCATTCGGCGAAGACCACGCCGCAGTTGCGACGGCCGCGCGACCTGTCGCCCCTCCGGGGCCGCCCGCTCCTGCGCTCACCGACTCGTGGGCGTTGATGCGCGACGGCGACGTGACGGAACGCAAGAACGCGCGTGACGCGATCATCACTCATTACTCGCCTCTGGTGAATCAGGTTGCTTCCCGGATGATTGTGCGGCTGCCAGAGACCGTCGAACTTGCGGACTTGGTCTCGTATGGGTTCTTTGGCCTGATCGACGCGGTCGAGAAGTTCGAGGTCGAACGTGGATTCAAATTTGAGACGTACGCGTCGCAGCGCATCCGCGGTGCCATCATCGATGAACTCCGCGCGGCTGACTGGGTTCCCCGATCGGTCCGGGCCAAGGCGCGCACCGTAGAACAGGCCACCCGTGCGCTCGAGCAGACTTTGCTGCGCCCCGTGACCGACGAGGACGTCGCCGCGCAGATCGGTTGGGACGCAAGCGATGTGCGCCACGTTCGCGCGCAGGTCGCGCTGTCGCACATCTCCGCGCTGGACGGAATGGTGTCCGGCGGCGACAGCGGTGCACTCGATGCGACGCATGACCTCACACTGCCGGAGGCATCGTCGCCCGTCGAGGCGCAGGAGACCCGTGCGTTGTTGGCGGCTGCCATCCAGGGCGTGCGGGACCGCGAGCAAGAAGTGCTGCGGCTGTACTACTTCGACAACCTCACGCTCGCCCAAATTGGACAGATCCTGGGCGTGACGGAATCTCGGGTGTCGCAGATTCACTCTGGCGCTGTGAAGAAGCTGCGCGAGTCGCTCCTGCGGACGGGCGCGTTCTAACTGCGGCCGGTCGCCCTACGCTAGCCGACCTCCAAAAGCCGCACCGGGCCATAGCCCTCAAGGACGTCGAGCGGATCGATGTATGTGTCGTCACGTCTCACGCCCCAGTGCACGCATGTCGCGGGTGCGCAGTGGCCACGCTCAGCGGTGACGCGACCAATCTCTGCGCCCCGCGGGACGTGGTCACCCACCGTCACGGTGGCGCGTACGGGCTCGACGGAGGAGGTCAGGCCGTTGGCGTGCCTCACGGAGACCACCGCGCGGTCGACCACTGTGCCCGCAAACGTCACGACACCGTCCGCGGGTGTGCGCACAGGGGCGTCCACGTGGGAGGCGATGTCGATGCCGCGGTGGCCCGGCTGCCACGGTTGATCCGGAACCCGTGCCGGCGCCGTGACGACTAAGGGCTGGATCGGTGAGATGAACCCCTCAGCGGGCACGCCTTCCTCACTCCCAGTCGCGGCCCGCTCCCACACACCGCTAGCCGGTGCGGGCGCGGACGAGCGACCCGGGGCATCGGCCGCCGATGCTGACGCGGCGCCCCACGTAAGGCCGGCGGCGACCACTATCGATGCGATTCCAAAGACGCGCTGTGCACGAGACATAACCCCAGCGCACCACGCACGCGCCTCCGATCGCGAGAGCACTGGATGGCACATGGGGACAGGGCAAGGTCAGGTTGCCTGCTGGGGACGGGAGTGTCACCTGATGTCGCGTCACCGCAGGCAGCACACACGTCGCGTGGTGTGCCCCTCGTCAGTTATCATTGACCCTGCATCCGGTATGCCCGGATGACATCGCGCGCCATTCGCGCTACCCAGGAGAGTTGATCCCCAGGGGAGTGCGCCGGGAACAGCGAGGTCCGAGTCCGCTCGGTGCTGTGAACGCGTTGGCGCTAGGGATGGTTTCCCCACGGAAACCATCGGCAACCGAAACGCGGGTCAACCACCCGCCCAAGCAAGGCACACCGATGGGTGTGCGGATAAGGACAGCCATGGCCGTCGTGACCATGCGCCAGTTGCTGGACTCCGGAGTCCACTTCGGACACCAGACCAGCCGCTGGAACCCCAAGATGAAGCGCTTTATTTTCACCGAGCGCAACGGCATCTACATCATTGACCTTCAGCAGTCGCTGGGCAAGATCGACGCCGCCTACTCCTTCGTGCGCGACACCGTTGCCCACGGTGGCACCGTGCTGTTTGTCGGCACCAAGCGCCAGGCTCAGGAGCCCATCGCCACCGAAGCCGCTCGCGTGGGCATGCCCTACGTGAACGAGCGCTGGTTGGGCGGAATGCTCACCAACTTCCAGACGGTCTCCAAGCGCATTTCGCGTCTCAAGGAGCTTGAGGAGATCGACTTCGACGACGTCGCCGGTTCGGGACGCACCAAGAAGGAACTCCTCATGATGCGTCGTGAGAAGGACAAGCTGAGCAAGGTCCTGAGCGGTATCCGCGACATGGGCAAGGTCCCCTCCGTGGTGTGGGTTGTCGACACCAACAAGGAGCACCTGGCCGTGGACGAGGCCCGCAAGCTGGGCGTTCCCGTCGTCGGCATCCTCGACTCCAACTGCGACCCCGATGAGGTCACCTACGGCATCCCCGGCAACGACGACGCGATCCGTTCCGTGTCGCTGTTGACCCGCGTGATCGCTGACGCGTGCGCTGAGGGTCTCAAGATCCGCCACACCCCCAAGGGTGACGAGGCCGCCGCTGAGGGCGAGACCGAGCCGCTGGCTGAGTGGGAGTCCGAGCTGCTCGAGGGCAAGAACGAGGACGCTCCTGCCGCTGAGGCCAAGGCTGACGACGCTCCCGCTGCTGAGGCGAAGGACGAGGCCAAGGCTGACGAGGCACCTGCCAAGAAGGCTCCGGCGAAGAAGGCTCCCGCCAAGAAGCCGGCTGCCAAGAAGGCTGAGAAGACCGACGAGCCCGAGGCCGCTGAGGCCGAGGCCGCTACCGACGAGAAGTAAGGAACGCTTTCATGGCGAACTACACCGTTGCCGACATCCAGGCACTGCGTGAGCGCACTGGCGCTGGCATGCTCGACGTCAAGAAGGCACTCGACGAGGCAGACGGCGACCTGGACAAGGCCGTCGACATTCTCCGCGTCAAGGGCCTGAAGGGCGTCGCTAAGCGCGAGGGCCGTTCGGCGTCTGAGGGCCTCGTTGTCGCGTCGATCGCCGACGTGGACGGCGGCCAGGTCGGCACGCTGATCGAGCTCAACTCCGAGACGGACTTTGTCGCGAAGAACGACAAGTTCATCACCCTCGCTAACGACGTGCTCGCCGCTGTTGCGGCGGCAGGTGCCGCTGACGCTGAAGCCGCGCTGGAGGCCTCGATCGAGGACACCACCGTGGGCGCGTACATCGACGCTGCTGCCGGCACGCTGGGTGAGAAGGTCGTGCTGCGTCGCGTGGCGCGCGTCGAGGCACCCGTGGTGACCGAGTACCTGCACCGCACCAACAAGGACCTCCCCGCACAGGTGGGCGTCCTGGTCGGTTCGGACGCGAAGGCCGGTGAGGTTGCTCGCGACATCGCGATGCACATCGCTGCCTACTCGCCCACCTACTTGGTTCGCGAGGACGTTCCGGCGGAGACCGTCGAGAACGAGCGCCGCGTGGCCGAGGAGACCGCGAAGGGTGAGGGTAAGCCTGAGGCTGCCCTGCCCAAGATCGTGGAGGGCCGCCTGAACGGCTTCTTCAAGGAGAACACCCTGGTGGACCAGGCGTTCGCGAAGGACCCCAAGACCACGGTCGGCAAGGTCATCGAGAGCACGGGCGGCGCGGTGACCACGTTCGCTCGCTTCCGTGTGGGAGCCTGACCCACACCCATCATTCAGCATTAGTAACGCGCCGCTACGCCAAGGAGGAACTCCATGCCCGACGACAGTGACATGACGACGGGCGAGGAGAATTCTCCGGCGCAGCGGCGCGTTCTGCTGAAGCTTTCAGGTGAGACCTTCGGCGGTGGGTCCGTCGGGCTCGACGCCGATGTGATTGCGCGTATCGCACGCGAGATCGCGGACGCCGTCAACGAAGGTGTGCAGGTGTGCATCGTGGTGGGCGGCGGAAACTTCTTCCGCGGTGCGGAACTATCGCAGCGCGGCATGGAGCGTGCGCGCGCCGACTACATGGGCATGTTGGGTACCGTCATGAACGCCCTCGCCCTCCAAGACTTCCTTGAGCAGGCAGGCGTGGACACGCGCGTCCAGACCGCGATCACCATGGGCCAGGTCGCTGAGGCCTACATCCCGCGCCGCGCCATGCGCCACCTCGAGAAGGGTCGCGTCGTGATTTTCGGCGCCGGCGCCGGCATGCCGTACTTCTCGACGGACACGGTGTCCGCGCAGCGTGCGCTCGAGACCCGTTGCACGGAAGTCATCATGGGCAAGAACGGTGTGGACGCCGTGTACTCGGCAGACCCACGCGTGGACCCGGACGCCGAGCGTCTGACCCACATCACCTACCGCGAGGCATTGGCGAAGAACCTGCAGGTCATGGACGCTGCCGCCTTCTCGCTGTGCATGGAGAACGAGCTTCCCATGCTGGTGTTCGGGCTCGAGGCGCCCGGCAACGTGACCCGCGCCCTGCTGGGTGAGAGAATCGGCACGCTGGTCACCGCCTAACGCGGCGCTGGCAGACTTTTAAGGAGACGCACGTGATTGACGAGATTCTGCTGGACGCAGAGGAGAACATGGACCGCGCCGTGAATGTCGCGAAGGACAACTTCGCTGGTATTCGTTCCGGCCAGGCCTCGGCCGCGATGTTCGCGAACATCGCGATCGACTACTACGGCGCTCCCACGCCGCTGCAGCAGCTCGCCTCGATTTCCGTGCCTGAGCCGCGCATGGTCCTCATCTCTCCCTATGATGCTTCCGCGAAGAAGGACATTGAAACCGCGCTGCGGAACTCCGACTTGGGTGTCAACCCCTCGGACGACGGCACGGTTCTGCGCATCAATATGCCCCAGCTCACTGAGGAGCGTCGCCGCGACTACGTGAAGTTGGCGAAGTCCAAGGCAGAAGACGCTCGCGTGACGATCCGCAACATGCGCCGCAAGGCCAAGGATCTGATCGACGGCGCCGTGAAGGACGGCGAGGTCGGCGAGGACGAGGGTGCACGCGCGGAGAAGGAGCTCGACGGCCTCACCAAGAAGCACGTTGACGCCGTGGACGCGCTGTTGGCCGCCAAGGAGAGCGAGCTGCTCGAGGTTTGACCTCGTGTACGAGGTCCGGCGGCGCCATTCATGAGCATCTTTCGACGGCGGAAGTCCCCGCATGAGGAGATTCCTGCCTCGTCGCCGACCTCGTTCGTTCCCCAGCATCTGACTGGCACCGGGCTGCCGTCTTTGCACGGGGCCGATGCCGGGGCTGAGCATGCGGCCGGGTCCACCGCGGCCGTCGCGACAGCACCGCATGTTGGTACCGCAGCGGAGGTCCGGCAGGCTCAGGAGCGCGCACGGGCAGAGGCGGACGTCCCCGACGAAGGCGTCGACGGTGACGCAATTGACCCGCGGATTGGGCCTGCGGTGGAAACGCCGGTACCCCAGGTCGCACCCGTTGCCCGCAAGGGTGGGCGCAATATGCCGGTGGCCACCGCCGTCGGCCTGACTATTTTGATCGCGGCGCTGTTCATCGCATGGTGGAGCCCCCTCGCGTTTACTATCGCGCTGACCCTGGTGTGCATGGGTGCGGCGTACGAGTGGAAGACCGCCCTCGCCACGAGCTCGCGCGAGGTGTCGATCATCCCCATCTTGCTGGCCACAGCCGGCATGGGGGTCGCGACGTGGACGGGCGGGCCTGAAGGCCTGGTCGTGGCACTGCTGGTCGGCTGCGCTGGCGTGGTCGCGTGGCGAGTCGTAGACGAGCGGGTCGCGAACACCATGGCCGACTCGATGGCCTCAATCCTCACCTTGATGTGGATCCCCTTCCTCGCCAGTTTCCTCATTTTGATGGAGACTGCTGACCACGGCTGGGCACGGGTGTTGATCCTCGTGATCGCGGTGGTCGGCAACGACACCGGAGGGCTCGCCGCCGGCATCATTGCTGGTAAACATCCCATGGCGCCGCGGGTGAGTCCCAAGAAAACCTGGGAGGGTTTTGCGGGCGGCATCATCCTCGGTACCGTGGCCGCTGCCGTCGCCGCCTGGTTCACGCTTGACCAGCGGTGGTGGATTGGCGCCTGCGTTGGCCTGGCCTGTGCCCTCGCGGGTGTGCTCGGCGACCTGGCCGAGTCCGCGCTCAAGCGCGACATCCAGGTCAAGGACATGAGTGGGCTGATCCCCGGTCACGGTGGGATCATGGACCGACTGGACTCGATCGTCGTGGCCGCCCCCGCAGGCTACGTCGTCTTCGCACTGTTTTTGGGAGCTTCATGACGGACCGACCTTTGCTGCAGATGGCGGCACCCAAGCGTGGCAAGCCGCCGCGCCACTTCGCCGACCTCAGCCGCGAGGAACGCCAAGACGCTGTGCGCGAACTGGGGCAACCCGCGTTCCGCGCCAAGCAGCTGTCGCATCACTACTACACGCACCTGACCAATGACGCTGAGGAGATGACGGATCTCCCGGCCGGCAGCCGCGGAGAGGTCGTCGAAGCGCTCTTCCCGCCACTGCTGTCCCAGGTGACGTCGCTGGTCGCTGACGGTGGCGCCACGCGCAAAACGCTGTGGAGCCTGCACGACAATGTCAAGGTTGAGTCCGTGCTCATGAAGTATCCCGAGCGCGCGACGCTGTGCGTGACGAGCCAGGCCGGGTGCGGGATGGCATGTCCGTTCTGCGCCACCGGCCAGATGGGCCTCACTCGCAACCTGTCTGCCGCGGAGATCATCGAGCAGGTCCGTATGGCGGCCCGCGCCGCTCGCGATGGCGAACTCGGCGGCGAGCCTGTCCGGATGTCGAACGTGGTCTTCATGGGCATGGGCGAGCCGCTGGCGAACTACAAGGCCGTCATGGGCGCGGTGCGCGCGTTGACGACGCCAGCTCCCGAGGGCTTTGGCCTGTCCGCGCGGCACGTCACGGTGTCGACCGTGGGGCTCGTGCCGGCCATCGACAAGCTTGCCAAGGAAGGCATCCCGGTGACGCTGGCGCTCAGCCTTCACGCGCCGGACGACGAGCTGCGCAACGAGCTGGTCCCTATCAACACGCGTTGGTCAGTGGATGAGGCCCTCGACGCCGCCCGTCGCTACTTCGACGCGACCGGTCGCCGCGTGTCGATCGAGTACGCCCTGATCCGCGACATGAACGACCACGCCCACCGCGCGGACCTGTTGGGAGAGAAGCTCAATGCCCGCGGGGAAGGCTGGGTGCATGTGAATCCCATCCCGTTGAACCCGACCCCGGGGTCCATCTGGACGGCCTCGGACCCGGCGGTGGAGCGAGAATTCGTGAACCGCCTGCGTGCTCACGGAATTCCGACCACGATCCGCGATACTCGTGGTAGCGATATTGACGGTGCCTGCGGGCAGCTCGCGATCAAGGAGGCGTGAATCGTGGCGAAGGGCCTGTTCCCCAAGGTCAGCATCTTCAAGCTTGGCTACGAGCGCGAGGACGTTGAAGAGTTCTTCGACTATGCCAGGGGCGCCTACGAGGACCTCGAGTCGGACAAGAAGTTGGAGCCCTTCCAGGTGCGACGTGCGTCGTTCGACCTCTCGCACGGCGGCTACGACCCCGCTGCCGTCGATGCGGCGCTTGACCGCCTCGAAGTGGCGTTCTCCTTGCGCTCGCGCGAATCTTTCGTGAAGGAACACGGCCAGGACGCCTGGATGCGTGGCCTCGCCGACCGGGCCCAGAGCCTCTACCCGCGACTACGCCGGCCATCGGGGGAGCGATTCGCGCACCCAGGTGCCGTCAGCTCCGGATACGACGCGAGCGAGGTGGACGCATTGCTGGACCGGCTCATCGCGTTCTTCGATTCTGGCCAGGCCATCACTGCGGACGAGATCCGCTCGGTCACGTTCTCTCGCAAGCGCGGTTCTCACGCCTACCAAGAGCGCGTCGTTGACGCGTATCTGGCCCGCGCTGTCGACATTCTCCTCGGCGCATCGTGAGTGGCGCGACCCGGTCGGTCGCGCTCCTTGGTTCTACGGGCTCGATCGGCACCCAAGCGATCGATGTCATCGAACGCAATCCCGACTCCTTCCGCGTGACGGCGCTAGCCGCCGGCGGCAGTAACCCCACTCAGGTCATCGAGCAGGCACGCGCCACAGGCGCGCCTTTGGTGGCCGTAGCACGGGCCGATGCCGTGGCTGAGATCGCCGCCGCGTTGCCGGGGGTTCGGGTCGAGGGTGGGGCCGATGCCGTAGTAGCCGCCGCTGGTTCAGGAGCCGACGTCGTCCTGAATGGCGTGACCGGGTCCGTGGGCCTGCGGCCCACGCTCGCCGCACTCGAGGCCGGCAGCACCTTGGCTCTGGCCAACAAGGAGTCCTTGGTCGCCGGCGGCGCTCTGGTGAGGCGCGCCATGCAGCGGCCCGACCAGATTGTGCCGGTCGATTCGGAACACTCGGCATTGGCGCAGGCGCTGCGCGGCGGTCGTGCGGACGAGGTCAAGCGGTTGGTCGTGACCGCCTCGGGCGGGGCTTTTCGTGGGAAGTCGCGGGAGGACCTTGCCGACGTCACGGCCGCCGATGCTTTGCGCCACCCCACCTGGGACATGGGCGCGGTCGTGACTATTAACTCGGCCTCGATGGTCAATAAGGCCCTCGAAGTCATCGAAGCGCATTTGCTCTTCGATATCCCGATGGAGCGTATCGATGTAGTGGTGCACGCGCAGTCCATCGTCCACTCCATGGTGGAGTTCGTTGACGGCTCCACCCTCGCTCAGGTGTCCCCACCGGACATGCGCTTGCCGATCGCCCTGGGACTGAGTTGGCCCGATCGGGTGCCGGACGCCGCACCCGCCATGGACTGGACCCAGGCGCAGACGTGGACCTTCGCCCCTCTCGACGAGGAAGCCTTTCCCGCTGTCGCCCTGGCCCGGCAGGCCGTCGCGGCATCGGCCCTCCACCCCGCAGTCTTCAACGCCGCCAACGAAGAGTGCGTCGCGGCGTTCATCGACGGTCGGTTGCCTTTCCTCGGGATCGTCGAGACGGTGCGGCGCGTTGTGGAGGCGTACGAGGCTCCCCAGGAGCTGTCGTTGGCTGCGGTAGACGAGGCCGAGCGGTGGGCGCGCGAGCGTGCCCTCGCCGCTATCGGCTGACGCTAGCGCTCAAGAATCGGAAACGTAGGGTAGGACAATGGCAACCGTCATCGGCGTCGTGGTGCTCGTGGTCGGACTTTTGGTGTCGATCGCGCTGCACGAGGTCGGGCACATGCTGCCCGCCAAGAAGTTTGGCGTGCGAGTGAGCGAGTACTTCGTCGGGTTCGGGCCCACGCTGTGGTCCCGCCGTGGCAAGGAGACCGAGTACGGGCTCAAGGCCATCCCGCTCGGCGGGTACGTCAAGCTCGTGGGCATGATCCCGCCAGCCGACAGGGTGAAGCCTGTGCGCGGCACTGGGTGGGCGTCGCGCCTCATCGCTGATGCGCGTGAGGCGGCCGTGGAGGAGATTCACGAAGGCGAGGATTCGCGAGCCTTCTACCACCTGACCTGGTGGCGCAAGGTGATCGTGATGGCCGGCGGTCCTCTCGTGAACTTGGCGCTCGCGATCCTGATGTTCACCGCGACCCTGACCTTCATTGGCGCGCCCACGTCGACCCTGACCGTGTCTGCGGTGGTGCCGTGTGTGCCGGCCGCGGGCGCCACCGAGTGCACCGCCACGGATCCCGAGTCACCTGCGGCCGCCGCCGGGCTTCAGGCAGGGGACACCATCACGACCGTCGACGGCGTCGAGGTCGCGGACTGGGATCAGGCGACCTCGATCATTGCTGAGTCTGCGGGGCAAACCATCCCCGTTGAGGTCGACCGCGCCGGCACGCCGGTCACCTTGTCCGTGACACCTGAACCGCGCGAGCGAGTGGTCTACGACGACCTGGGGCAACCAGTCACCGGGGACGACGACGAGCCAGTGACGGAGACCGTGGGGTACATGGGCATGTACTCGGACGTCCAGGTGCAGCAGCAACCGCTCACCGCGGGCACGGTGCTCGCGTGGAACTACTTGGGCCAGACGCTCGACGTGATCATTCACCTGCCCGAGCACATTTATCACACCGCGCGTGCAGCCTTGGGGCTGGAAGAGCGTGACGCCAGCTCCGTGATTGGTGTGGTGGGCGTGGGCCAGGTGGCGGGTGAGATTGCGTCCGCAGATGTGGAGGGCTACGGGCTCACCCAACGCATTGGCGACATGCTGATGTTGCTTGGGGGATTGAATCTGGCGCTCTTTGCGTTCAACATGATCCCGCTGGTTCCGCTCGACGGTGGCCACATCGCATCCGCGTTGTGGCAGGCGATCAAGAACGGGTGGGCTCGCGTGCGCGGCCTATCCATGCCTGCGCCTGTCGACGTGGCCCGCATGATGCCGCTCGCGTACGGCATGTTTGGGGTGTTGCTCGTCATGGGCGTCATCCTGATCTATGCCGACATCGTGGCGCCCGTCACGGTGACGTGATGCGCGTCCGTACTGCTTGTAAGGAGATAATGGACCTGTGACTGCTATCGGACTCGGAATGCCGGCCATGCCCGCCCCCACGCTCGCGCCGCGCCGCAAGACGCGCAAGATCAAGGTGGGAAATGTGTACGTCGGCGGTGACGCGCCCGTGAGCGTGCAGTCGATGACGACGACCAAGACGCATGACATCAACGCGACTTTGCAGCAGATCGCCGAGTTGACGGCCGCCGGTTGTGACATTGTGCGCGTGGCCTGCCCGACTCAGGACGACGCAGATGCGTTGCCAGCGATCGCGAAGAAGTCTCAGATCCCCGTCATCGCAGACATCCACTTCCAGCCCAAGTACGTCTTTGCCGCGATCGAGGCCGGCTGTGCTGCAGTGCGCGTGAACCCGGGCAACATCAAGAAATTCGATGACCAGGTGAAGGAGATCGCCCAGGCCGCCAAGGACCACGGCACCTCACTGCGCATTGGTGTCAATGCCGGTTCACTCGACAAGCGCCTGCTCGAGAAGTACGGCAAGCCCACCCCAGAGGCGCTGGTCGAGTCCGCCGTGTGGGAGGCGAGCCTGTTCGAGGAACACGACTTCCACGACTTCAAGATTTCGGTCAAGCACAACGACCCCGTCGTGATGGTGAAGGCATACGAGATGCTCTCCGAGCGCGGTGACTGGCCGCTCCACCTCGGCGTGACGGAGGCCGGGCCCGCGTTCCAGGGCACCATCAAGTCCGCCACGGCCTTCGGGGCATTGCTGAGCCAAGGGATCGGTGACACCATCCGTGTGTCGCTGTCCGCGCCGCCCGTTGAGGAAGTCAAGGTTGGCATTCAGATCCTGCAGTCGCTCAACCTCAAAGAGCGCAAGCTCGAGATCGTTTCGTGCCCCTCGTGCGGTCGCGCCCAAGTCGACGTGTACGAGCTCGCAGAGAAGGTGACCGCCGGCCTGGAAGGCATGGAGGTGCCCCTGCGCGTCGCCGTCATGGGTTGCGTCGTGAACGGACCTGGCGAGGCGCGGGAGGCAGACCTCGGTGTTGCCTCGGGCAACGGCAAGGGCCAGATTTTCGTTAAGGGCGAGGTCATCAAGACCGTGCCGGAGGCGATGATTGTCGAGACTCTCATCGAAGAGGCCATGCGCATCGCCGAGACCATGGAGCCGCAGGAGGGCGCCTCGCCCGAGGTGGTCGCTACGTCATGACCGACTCGCTGCTCCGGCGCGCTCAGCATTCGCTGGCGCCGGCGCAGCGTCGTGACCTCGAGGAGTTGGCCGCGATGTGTGCGGCGGACCCTGTCATGAACGTCGTTCCTGCCATGCACGTCGAGGTGGCACTGGCCTCTGGCGTGGTGCCTGCAGGTCTGTGGGCTGTGCGCAAGCGTGCCGGGTGGTCACGGGAACTGATTGGCTTGGTGTGGGGCGGTGCCAACCTCACCGTCGTCCTGCCGCGAGCCGCGGACGAGGACGCCGAGGATGGCGTGCGTGCCGACCTTGCAGCGGGGCTCATCGGGCGCATGTCCCGGCCAGCCGCGCTCGTCGGTGCCGCCGACATCACCTTGGACCTGTGGGGCCGGGTCGAGCCGTGGTGGGCGCCCGCGCGCGAGGTGCGGCCCCATCAGGTGTCGATGTCAATCCAGGGTCCGGCTCGCACGGTGGCCGCCCTCGCCACCGATGACCTCCGCCTCGATGCGGTGCGGCCGGCAACCGAGGCCGACTACGACCTGCTTCTCCCGGCGTGCGTGCATATGTTCATCGGCGAGGTCGGGTACGACCCCATGCGCCACGGGCGTGCCGCCTATGAGGAGCGGCTGCGCTACTTGGTGCGCGGCGGGCGTGCCTACCTGCAATACGGCGAGATCGACGGACGCAGGCAAGTCGTGTTTAAGGCTGAGGTGGGCGCGCTAGGCGGGGGAGTCGCCCAGTTGCAAGGAGTGTGGGTCCACCCGTCCGCGCGCGGACGCGGGCTCGCTCGTGCGGGGCTCGTCGCCGTGATCGATGCCGTGCGAGGCCGGCACGCCCCGACTGTCTCGCTGTATGTCAACGACTTCAACGCCCCTGCATTGGCGGCCTATGACGCGGTGGGGATGGTGCGCGCTGGCGCCTTCGCGACCGTGATGTTCTGACCCGTCACGTTCGCCCTGAATGTCCGCTTTGCGGCCGGGTGTGGAATCCGCCACGGTGGATGGTGCGTCGTTATCTAGTTCGATAACGTTCCCCCGACAGAGAGTCGTTCGCGCACCTGTGCGAACCCTGATTCCCACGAGGGGGACTTCATATGCTTTCACTTTTCCGTGCGCGCGGACCGCGTGCAGCGATCGCGGGCACCAGTGCCGCCGCGCTCGCTCTGGGGCTGACAGCGGGCGGTGTCACGGCGACCGCCGCGCTTGCTGTTCCTGCTGACGCCACCGGCGGCGCCAGCTGCGCGTCCCCCCAGGTTGAGTACCTGACCGAGCTCAACACTGACAGCTCGTTCGACGAGTGGACCCTGTCCAACGGCTCGACGGTGGAGTTCACCGCTGATGGGCTCGCGATCGACTCCACGGGCAAGGTCGCGTACATGAACTACGGCATCGAGCGCTTCGATGTGGCAGATGCTGGGCTGACGGACTTCGACTACGAGCGCACGTCCGGCACGCACGACATCAGCCTCAACCTCGCGTACGCCGAGGACTCCTCGGTGCAGTGGTCTGGCACGCTCGTGTACGAGCCCGGCGTGTACGGCGAAGGCAACTGGTGGAGCACCAAGGACAACAAGGCCGATAACTGGCGCCTGTTCACTCTCGAGGACTTCGCGGCCGAGTACCCCGAGGCAGATGTGATCGGCGTTGGCTTCTCGTTGGGCTCCACCTCAGTCGGCTCCGGCGTGGTGAGTTCCGTGACCGCGGGCTGCACTGAGTACCGCTTCTCGGACTCGGCATCCGTGCCTGGCGGCCCCCAGCTGCCCAGCGCGCTGATTGGCTTCGAGCAGGCAACGGACGCCGACTCGGCCGAAGGCGGCCTGGTGGGCGTGACGATTGCGGCCTCCGACGCGGGCGTGGCCCCTGCTGCCGGGTGCTTCTACGCTGAGGCCCCCGTGACGAACTACGGCACGCACGGCACCGACGGCTTCGTCGTGACCAGGTACGCCGGCTATTCGGATGCGTTCCCCGACGCTGGCTACTTCGCGTCAGCGGACGTCTACCTCGATGCGGAAGCGCCAGAGGGCCAGTTTTCCTGGTCGCACGCGCTGAATGGCCCCGACGGTATCCACGACCAGGACTTCGTCTTCCACGCGGGCGCAGACGGCGCTGGCAACTGGACCGTGGGCACAGGGCACGGTGCCAACACCAACGCCGACGACAACTACTTCGCGAGCTACGGCGACTCGCCCATCACCATCTCCGAGTCGGGCTGGTACACGTTCCAGCACACCTTCGCCGCGGTCGACGGCGCCGTTGTTCCGACGCTTGCAGTCCTTGACGCAGCAGGTGTCGAGCTCGGCTCATGGGTCATGGACGGCACCGATCGTGCCGTCGCCTCCGCTGGCGGTAACCGCTACGGATGGCTCGTCAACAACTCGTACGACGGCCTTCCGATCGACAACGTGTTGCTCAACGCCGAGCGCCCCAGCAACGCATGTGACGACGGCTCGACCGATGGTGGCGACACCGACGGCGGGACGGACGGCTCGACTGACGGTGGCACGGACGGCTCGACCGATGGTGGC
Source organism: Demequina globuliformis (assembly GCF_000975155.1). Taxonomy (GTDB): domain Bacteria; phylum Actinomycetota; class Actinomycetes; order Actinomycetales; family Demequinaceae; genus Demequina; species Demequina globuliformis. The sequence goes on along the minus strand of NZ_BBRG01000001.1, from coordinate 172,735 downwards.
GACACCGACGGCGGGACGGACGGCTCGACTGACGGTGGCACGGGCGGCTCGACCGATGGCGACGCCACGCAGGGCACGACCGTGCGCGAGACCGTGGTGTTCGATGGCGACACGGAGGCCACGGTCACGGTGTCCGGCATCAAGGCACCGGACGCCCGCGCGCTGGTCGCCGAGACCACCTTCACGGCTAACCCGAGCGATCTGGGTGCCATCCCGGCGAATGTGTCGATGCCGTTCGGCGCGTTCGGCGTGACGCTGGCGGTGCAGGAGGGGTCGTCGGCGACCATCACGATCGACCTGCCGAGCCCCGTCAACTCGCTGTACAAGCACCTGGGAGACGGCTGGGTGGAGTACCCCGCCACCTTCTCCGGCACCACGGTCGAGTTCGTCGTGACCGACGGTGGCGCTGGCGATGCTGACGGTGAAGTCAACGGCGTCATCGTTGACCCCGCCGCTCCTGCTCTGACGGCGACCTTCACCGGTTAACACCCGGCGGGCGCTCCCAGGACAAGCGCGGCCCCTTCCCGACCAGGGGAGGGGCCGCGCTTTCGCTTTGGTGGGAACGGTGGGGTAGCGGTGCGCACTAGCATGGGAGCCATGTTGCGCATGTCCACGCTCTTTCTCCGCACCCTTCGTGAAGACCCCTCTGAGGCAGAGGTCGCCTCGCACAAATTGCTGCTGCGCGCGGGGTACATCCGCAGGGCCGCTCCCGGCATCTACTCGTGGCTGCCACTCGGCCTGCGGGTACTCGCCAAGGTGGAGGCCGTGGTGCGCGAGGAGATGGAGCGCTCCGGGAGTCAAGAAGTGCACTTCCCGGCACTGTTGCCGCGCGAACCCTACGAGGCCACTGGCAGGTGGGAGGAGTACGGTCCCAATCTGTTCCGGCTCGCGGACCGCAAGGGCACCGACATGCTCCTGGCACCCACGCATGAGGAGATGTTCACCCTGTTGGTGAAGGATCTCTACTCGTCCTACAAGGACCTTCCGCTGTCCTTGTTCCAGATCCAGACGAAGTACCGCGATGAGGCACGCCCCCGCGCGGGCCTGCTGCGCGGCCGCGAGTTCATCATGAAGGACGCGTATTCGTTCGACATCGACGACGCGGGCCTTGAGGCTTCCTACGAGACGCAGCGCGAGGCGTACATCCGCATCTTTGACCGCCTTGGCCTCGAGTACGTGATTGTGGCCGCGACTTCGGGCGCCATGGGCGGCTCCCGTTCGGAAGAGTTCCTGGCCCCAACGGCGATCGGCGAGGACACCTATGTTCGTTCGCCCGGGGGTTACGCGGCGAACGTCGAGGCCGTCACGACGCCCGTGCCGGACGCCGTGCCGTTTGATGACGCCCCGGCCGCGCACGTCGAGGACACCCCCGACACCCCCACGATCGACACACTCGTCGCGGCCGCAAATGCGCGCTATCCGCGCGCCGACCGCGAGTGGACCGCCGCTGACACGCTCAAAAACGTCGTGATCGCGGCGACGAACCCTGCCGGCGAGCGAGGTGTGCTCGTCGTAGGCGTGCCAGGCGACCGCGACGTCGACCTCACCCGCCTGGAGGCGGCGCTCGCGCCCGCCACCGTCGAGCCGGCCACGGATGACGACCTCAAGGCCCACCCAGAACTGGTGAAGGGGTACATCGGCCCTGGTGTCCTCGGGCCGCAGGCCCGGCCTGAGGGGGTCGAGTTCCTCTCCGAGGATGACGCGACCATTCCTTACATGCTTGACCCGCGCATCGTTCCTGGCACCCGCTGGATCACCGGTGCCAACGAGCACGGCAAGCACGTGTTTGACCTGGTAGCCGGCCGCGACTTCGTCGGCGACGGCACCATCGAGGCCGCCGAGGTTCGTGCGGGAGACCCGGCGCCCGACGGCTCGGGACCGCTTGAACTTGCTCGCGGGGTGGAGATCGGTCACATCTTCCAGCTGGGACGCAAATACGCCGAGGCCCTCGACCTCAAGGTGCTGGATGTGAACGGCAAGCAGCAGGTGGTCACCATGGGCTCCTACGGAATTGGTGTGACGCGCGTGCTCGCGCTGCTCGCCGAGCTCAACCACGACGAGCTGGGCCTGACGTGGCCTGCGCACGTGGCGCCTGTCCAGGTACACGTGGTTGCGACCGGCAAAGATCAGGACGTCTTCGATGCCGCGCTTGGCCTGGCAGAGGGCCTCGAGTCGGCAGGGGTTGAGGTCCTGTACGACGACCGGCCCAAGGTCTCGCCGGGTGTGAAGTTCAAGGACGCAGAACTGATCGGTGCGCCGTTCATTCTTGTTGCGGGCCGCGGTCTCGCTGAGGGGCTCGTGGAGCTCAAGACGCGCGCCACGGGCGAGTCGGAGAACATTCCGGTGACCGATGCCGGGGCAGAGGTTGCCCGCCGCGTCGCCGCCGCGCTCGAGGGGTAGGGGCGCTGCGAGGCGCGCAGCGAGCGCCTCGCAGGTCCGCGCGCGCTCATGGTCGTGAAGCGCGTGCGGACGCTCTTACGGCGCGCTCGCCACGCCAGGTAGTGGGGGCACGGAGGCTTGGACCGTGGCGTCGCCATAGGCCGCAGCCTGCGCGTAGGCATCGTAGGCGGCGGTGAGGAGCCAGGCGAGATCCTCGGGGTCCGCACCGGGGACGAGAGACATGTAGGTCTCAGCGATGCTGAGCTCTTCCGTTTGCGCCGCCACGACGCGGGAGGCCGCATCCGGTAGTTCGCGTGTGGGCGTGACGTAGGTAGCCTCGCGCACGTCCTCGATGCCGGGGAGTGCCACGAGTGCGGATGCGCGATCGCGTTGCAGGTCTCTGCGTGCAAGCCACTGGTCACGTTCGCTGTCAGCCGCGCGCGCGGCCAGGACCTCGTACAGATAGCCGGCCTCGTCGTGAGACCGCACTAGCTCGGCGACCGTGGCCGCATCCACCGCGGTGCCCTCCGGCACGAGCGTCTCGCCCGCGAGAGCCGACGACTCAAAGACCCGTTCAGCCGACGCGGCGGCCTCGTCGCCCTCAACGACGCCCGCGACCCAGGTGGAGTACCACAGGCTCAGCGCGTGCGAGAGGCCGGCCGAGGCCGTCAGGACGGCGAGGTCGGGGTCCGTCGCGGTGAGCGCATCAGCAAAGTGGCCGTCTTGGGCATCGATGACGGTCTCCTGCAGGCCGCCGACGCTGTCCTCCTGCGCACTTGGCGATGGGCTCGCGCTCGGGTACGCGACGTAGAGTCCGCCGAAGGCCTCGAGACGCTCGGGTGCGGCGTCGGCCTCCAGGTCGGCGAGCACCAGAGCGTCGTGCGTCGTCGACGCGGTCGCGCCCGCTGCGGCGTCAATCACGTCTTGCTCGCGTTGCGCTGCGGCGTCGCGCATGAGGGTGACCTCGTCGGGCGAGGGCCAGTCGGGTGCCGGCGTTTCCATACGCCAGGAGCACCCGGCGAGCGCCAAAACGAGGGATCCAGCGGCGGTTGAGCGCCAAGCGAGTGCGGACAGTGTCATGGCGGCCATGATTCCACGTGTCGCCGGTAGAATGGCGCAGACGAACTTCAGCAACGGAAGCGTGTGCGCAGCACGCGAGGAGGCGAATGGCCCATGGACATCGACAGCCGCATTGCCGACCTCGCAGGGCCGGCCGCTCAGGAAGCAGGCCTCGTTCTCGACGAGGTTCGCGTCTCACCCGCAGGTAAGCGCACCAAAGTCGTCGTCACCGTCGACCTCCCCGAGGACAGCACCGGCAGCGCGGACCTCGATGCGGTCGCGGCCGCATCGCGCGCCATTGGGGCTGCTCTCGATGAGGCGGACGTGCCGTCGACTCCCTACGTGCTGGAGGTCTCCACCCCCGGAACGGATCGTCCGCTCACCGAGCGCCGCCACTTCATGCGTGCCCGCACGCGCGTGGTCGAGCTCGCGGTGGCGGGGGAGACCGTGACCGGACGTCTCGTCGACGTCACCGGCGACACCCTGGAACTCGACATTGACGGCACCACGCGCGAGGTGAGCCTGGCGCAGGTGGACAAGGCCCGCATCGTGGTGGAACTCAAGCGACTTGACTAACGGTCGTTGCGCACGACCCGCGACACATTGAGCGCGTGACGATCTCACGCCAGCAGGAGGACTGATGGACATTGATATGGCGGCCCTGAAGGGTCTTGAGCGGGAACGCGAGATTTCTCTCAACGTACTGATCGACGCGATCGAGCAGGCGTTGCTCTCCGCGTACCACAAGACGCCGGGCGCATACCGGAACGCGCGCGCACACGTCGATAGGGTCAGCGGCCGGGTCACGATCTTCGCGCGCGAGGACGCGGACCCCGAGTCGGGGATCGAACCCTCGGAGATGCCCGAGTTCGACGACACCCCCAAGGACTTTGGGCGCATCGCGACCATGACGGCACGCCAGGTGATCGTCCAACGCCTGCGTCAGGCAGGCGACGATCAGGTCTTGGGCACGTACGCCGACCGCGCGGGAACCATCGTTTCTGGCGTGATTCAGCAGGCCGCTGATCCGCGCAACGTGCACGTCGACATTGGCGACGTCGAGGCGGTACTGCCGCAGCACGAGCAGGTTCCCACGGAGACGTACACGCACGGCGAGCGTCTGCGCGGGTACGTGCTTGACGTGTCCCGCGGCAACAAGGGGCCCTCCATCACGCTGTCGCGCACGCACCCCAATCTGGTGCGCCGCCTATTCGAGCTCGAGGTGCCAGAAATCGCTGACGGCACCGTGGAGATCATGTCCTTGGCGCGTGAGGCGGGCCACCGGACCAAGATGGCCGTCCGCGCGACGGTGCCAGGTGTCAATCCCAAGGGAGCCTGCATTGGCCCCATGGGTTCGCGTGTGCGCGCCGTGATGAGCGAACTGCACGGCGAGAAGATCGACATCGTCGACTGGGACGAGGATCCGGCCGTGTTTGTGGGCAACGCTTTGTCGCCGTCGCGGGTCGTGTCCGTGACCGTTGTGGACGAGGACGAGCGCGCCGCACGCGTGATCGTCCCCGACTTCCACCTGTCGCTGGCCATCGGCAAGGAAGGCCAGAACGCCCGGCTCGCGGCCCGTCTCACTGGATGGCGCATCGACATCCGCTCCGATGAGGACCCTGATTCCCCGGTCGCACGCCGCTGACAACACGCCGCGGTTAGGCGTCCAGCCGTGACCCGCTAGACTAGAAGGGCCGAGAAACCATGTCCGGTCGCTCCCGCACGCCCGCCCCAGGCTCTTCTGAGCCGGTGCGTACCTGTGTCGGCTGCAAGGACACGGCGCCTCGGTCGGTTCTGATGCGTCTGGTTCTCGGCGGCGACCATGTGGTTGTCGACGAGGCCGCGACCAGTCCGGGGAGGGGTGCTTGGCTGCACCCCACGCCGGCCTGTCTAGAACTCGCGCTGAAGCGACGTGCCATCGGGCGAGCCTTGCGCTCGCCTGGAGCGGACACGTCGCAGGTGCGGGTGCCGTGAACATCAGCGCCGCCCCACTGACCGTCAACAAGTTGGGATGAAAGCCCATGGCCATCCGATGAGTACCTCACGATGAGTACCCACCCGTAACGACGGTTCGACCCCTGCCTCGGTCGGACCGAGACAGGAGAATTGTGGCAAAGCCCCGCGTTCACGAGATCGCGAAGGAGCTCGGTATTCCGAGCAAGGACCTGATCGCCAAGCTCAACGACATGGGCGAGTACGTCAAGGGTGCATCCTCGACGCTCGAAGCGCCCGTGGTGCGCAAGGCTCGTGAAGCCTTCCCGCCCGCTGACTCGGCCGACTCAAAGTCGTCCGCCCCCGCAAAGAAGGCCCCGGCCAAGAAGCCCGTGGCGCCCAAGCCCGGCCCCAAGCCGGGTCCCAAGAAGGCTCCCGAGCCTGCCCCTGAGCCGGAAGCCGCTCAGGAGGCGCCCGCGCCTCAGGCCCCCGCAGCATCGGCCCCCGCAGAAGCGGCACCCGAGGCTCCAGCGGAGACCCAGTCCTCGAAGCCTGCGGCCCCCAAGCCCGGCGCGCCGTCGCCGGCTGACATGCCCAAGCCACGGCCTCGGCCAGGCGGCAACAACCCGTTCTCGGACCGCACCGCAGGCCCCCGCCCGCGTCCGCGTCCAGGCGGCAACAACCCGTTCCAGACCAACCGCCCTGGCCCGCGTCCAGGCGGCGCAGGTGGTCCAGGCGGCGCAGGCGGCCGTGGGCCCGGTGGCGCAGGCGGTCCTGGTGGCCGTGGCCCCCGTCCTACGCCAGGCCAGATGCCGCAGAAGGCCCCAGGTGGCCTCGGCGGCCGTCCTGGCGGCGCACCCGGTGGTCGCCCCGGTGGCGGCCCAGGTGGTCCCGGTGGTCGTCCAGGCTTCGGTGGCCCCGGTGGCCGTCCTGCCGCAGGTGGCCGCGGTCGCGGTGGCGGTACGGCCGGTGCCTTCGGGCGCCAGGGAGGCCGCCCCGCACGTTCGCGCAAGAGCAAGCGCGCAAAGCGGGCCGAGTACGAGCAGCAGCAAGCGCCCGCGATCGGCGGCGTGCAGATTCCCCGTGGAGATGGCGACACTCTGATTCGCTTGCGCCGCGGTGCGACGTTGTCGGACTTCGCGGACAAGATTGATGTGAACCCCGCGTCGCTCGTGACCGTGCTCTTCCACCTCGGTGAGATGGCCACGGCCACGCAGTCGCTCGACGAGGACACCTTCGCCGCGCTGGGTGCCGAGCTGGGCTACAAGGTCCAGATCGTGTCGCCCGAGGAAGAGGACCGCGAGCTGCTCGAGGACTTCGGACTCGACATCGAGGCTGAACTCGAGGCAGAGGGCGACGATGTCCTGGAGGCTCGTCCGCCAGTCGTCACCGTCATGGGTCACGTTGACCACGGTAAGACCCGTCTGCTGGACTCGATCCGCAAGGCCGATGTCATCTCCGGCGAGGCCGGCGGCATTACCCAGCACATCGGTGCGTACCAGGTGCATCACGAGCACGAGGGCGTCACCCGTGCGATCACGTTCATCGATACCCCGGGTCACGAGGCGTTCACCGCCATGCGTGCCCGTGGTGCACAGGTGACGGACATCGCGATCCTTGTGGTCGCGGCGGACGACGGCGTGATGCCTCAGACCATCGAGGCGCTTAACCACGCCCAAGCGGCGAACGTGCCGATCGTGGTCGCGATCAACAAGATCGACAAGGAAGGCGCGAACCCGGACAAGATCCGTCAGCAGCTGACCGAGTACAACCTGGTCTCCGAGGACTGGGGCGGCGACACCATGTTCGTCGAGGTCTCTGCGCGTGACGGACTGAACATCGACTCGCTGCTCGAGGCGGTGCTGCTCACCGCAGACGCCGGCCTGGAACTGCGCGCGAACCCCGACAAGGACGCTCGCGGTGTGGCCGTCGAAGCGCACCTGGACAAGGGACGTGGTGCGGTGGCAACGGTGTTGGTGAACTCCGGCACCTTGCGCGTCGGCGACTCGATTGTCGCGGGAACGGCATACGGCCGCGTCCGTGCAATGTTCGATGAGCACGACAAGCCCGTCGACGAGGCCACGCCTGCGCGTCCCGTGCTGGTGATCGGTCTGACCTCCGTGCCAGGAGCCGGCGACACCTTCCTGGTGGCCGAGGATGACCGCACTGCACGCCAGATTGCCGAAAAGCGTGAGGCCGCGCAGCGTGCCGCACAGCTGGCGAAGCGTCGCAAGCGCATCAGCCTCGAGGACCTCAACAAGGCCATCGAGGACGGCAAGGTCGACACCCTGAACCTGATCGTGAAGGGTGACGTCTCCGGTGCCGTCGAGGCGCTTGAAGACGCGTTGCTCCAGATCGACGTCGGCGACGAGGTTGACCTGCGCATCATCCACCGTGGTGTGGGTGCTGTGACGCAGAACGACGTGAACCTGGCGACGGTCGACAACGCGATCATCCTGGGCTTCAACGTTCGCCCTGCCGAGCGCGTGCAGGAGCTGGCGGACCGCGAGGGCGTCGACATGCGCTTCTACTCGGTCATCTACCGTGCGATCGAGGACATCGAAGCTTCGCTCAAGGGCATGCTCAAGCCCGAGTTCGAGGAGAAGCAGGTCGGTGCTGCCGAGATCCAGGAGATCTTCCGTTCCTCCAAGTTCGGAAACATCGCCGGTTGCTTGGTGCGTTCGGGCAAGATCAACCGCAACGCCAAGGCCAAGGTGGTCCGCGAGGGCGTCGTCATCGGCGAGCCCACGATCGACACGCTGCGTCGTTTCAAGGACGACGTCACCGAGGTCAAGGACGGCTACGAGTGCGGTATTGGCCTGGGTAAGTTCAACGACATTCAGGTGGGCGACATCATCGAGACCTTCGAGATGGTCGAGATTCCGAGGAACTAATGGCAGACAGTGCACGGGCGCTCAAGCTCGCGGGGACCATCAAGAAGTTGGTCGCTCGCGCGCTTGAGACAGAAATCAAGGATCCACGACTGGGTTTCGTCACGGTGACGGACGTTCGCGTCACCGGCGACCTCCAGCAGGCGTCCGTGTTCTACACGGTCTACGGCGGGGAAGAGGAGCGTGCGGGAACGGCCGCCGCCCTCGCCTCCGCCAAGGGCCGACTGCGCTCGCTGGTGGGTCGTGAGCTGGGCATCCGGCTCACGCCCACCCTCGAGTTCCACCTCGACGCTGTCCCTGAGACGGCCGCGACGTTGGACAAGGCACTCCACGAGGCTCATCAGCGGGATGAGGAACTCCGCAAGTTGCGTGAGAACGCGCGCTATGCGGGCGACGAGGACCCGTACCGCCACAAGGGCGATGCCGACGACGATGGCGAAGGGCGCTAAGGACGAGCCCGTTCCCGGCATTGTCCTGGTGGACAAGCCGGCGGGCTGGACGTCGCATGACGTCGTCGGCCGCATGCGCCGCCTGGCCGGCACCCGCAAGGTCGGTCATGCCGGCACTCTCGATCCCATGGCCACTGGCCTGTTGGTGATCGGCATCGGCAAAGCCACCAAATTGCTCACCTACGTGGTGGGCCACGACAAGACCTACACCGCCACCATGCGGCTAGGCCAAACCACCGTGACGGACGACGCCGAAGGCGACGTTGTCGACACCAGTGACACCGCTGGGGTCACGCAGGCGGACATCGCCGCGGCAATCACCACGCTCACTGGTGACATTCAGCAGGTCCCCAGCGCGGTGAGCGCGATCAAGATCAAGGGCGAGCGCGCCTACAAGCGGGTGCGCGACGGCGAAGATGTCGAGATCCCTCCGCGCCCAGTGACGGTGCACGAGTTCGCCGTCACCCGGGCCCGTCGGGAGGGCACCTTCATTGACCTCGACGTGCGTGTCGAGGTGTCATCAGGCACCTACGTGCGCGCGTTGGCCCGTGACCTGGGCGCTGCGTTGGGCGTTGGCGGCCACCTCACCGCCCTGCGTCGCCTCAATGTGGGCGACTTTGAGGTCGCCGATGCCATGACGCTTGATCAGTTGGGTGCGGTGGTCGATGCCGGGGGAGAGGTGCCTCGGTTGCCGCTCGGTGCCGCGGGCGCTGACATTCTGCCCGTGCGCGCGCTGACGGACCGCGAAGCGCGCACGTTGGGCTTTGGCCAGCAGTTCGACGACACCGAGGACTTCCGCTGGGACGGGCCGCTCGCCGGCATTGACCCCCAGGGTGAGTTGATCGCGATCGTGCGCCAGGTGGACGGCCGCATCAAGCCTGAGCTGGTCTTCAAGCCCTCGCAGGCGTAAGGCTCAACCCGCGTCGCCTTCGGGGTGACGAGGGTCAGGCACAATGGTCGCCATGCATATCTGGCGCGCGTTGGCGGACATCCCCTCGGACCTGGGTGACACCGCCGTGACGATCGGCAACTTCGACGGCGTCCATCTGGGGCACCAGGCGGTGTTGTCGCGAATGGTCGCAGATGCGCGCGAGCGGGAGCAGCTCGCGGTCGCGATGACGTTCGAACCGCACCCCAAAGCCATCCACGACCCTGCGCACCCGCCCGTGCTGATCACTGGGCTCGACGACAAGTTGGACCGGTTGGCTGCGACCGGACTGGATGCAGTGCTGGTCGTGGAGTACACCCTGGAATTTGCGCAACAGACTCCGCAAGAGTTTGTGCGCCGGTGGCTGGTGGATGGGCTGCACGCCAAGACCGTGGTGGTGGGTCAGGACACCAAGTTCGGCCGCGGCAACGCGGGTGACGTGGACACCATGCGCGCCTTGGGCTCGACCATGGGCTTCGAGACGGACGTGATCTCGGATGCGTGCGCGGTGTCTGAGGCGGGTCGGCGCTGGTCCTCGACCTGGGTGCGGGACCTCGTCGACAACGGTCGCATGGTGGAGGCCGCGGAGATTCTTGGTAGGCCACACCGCCTCCGGGGGGTCGTGGAGCACGGTGACAAGTTGGGCCGGGAGATTGGCTTTCCCACGGCGAACCTGGGCGTCACGGGCGGCATGATTCCGCGTCATGGCGTGTACGCGGGTTACCTCGAGGTGCTCGACGCGCGCGGCAACGGGGCCGCGGTGGGGCTGGTGGGGGACCGGATGCCAGCGGCCATCAGCATCGGCATCAACTACACCGTTGGTGGCGGCACGCTGCGCGTGGAGGGCTTTGCTATGGACCGTAAGGGCCTCGATCTGTATGACGCCGAGGTGGCCTTTGATTTGGTGCAGTGGCGCCGGCCGATGCTCGACTTCGGTTCCGTCGAGGCGCTCATTGACGCTTTGGGTGCTGATGTTGCCTGGTGCCGCGACGTGTTACATCTTGATTAAACCGGAGCGTGAAAGTAGGTCTTAGGTCCTGCTTTGCCGCTAAGGTCACAGGATGGACGTCTCCTTGAACGGAACGGCCGGCGGGACACAGACGCTCGTCAGGCTGGAGCAAGTGAACAAGCACTTTGGGGACTTGCACGTCCTCAATGACATCAACATGACCGTCGAGCGCGGTGAGGTTGTGGTGGTCATTGGGCCGTCAGGCTCCGGCAAATCGACGCTGTGCCGTGCCATCAACCGCCTTGAGTCCATTGACGATGGCCTCATTGAGATCGATGGCCAGCCGCTGGCCGCGGAGGGCAAGCCGCTCGCCAAACTCCGTGCCGACGTCGGCATGGTTTTTCAGTCGTTCAATCTCTTCGCGCACAAGACCATCCTCGAGAACGTCACGCTAGGCCCCATCAAGGTGCGCAAGCTGTCAAAGAAGAAGGCCGAGGCGGAGGCGATGGAGCTGCTGGAGCGCGTGGGCGTCGCCAACCAAGCCCAGAAGTACCCCGCGCAACTGTCAGGTGGTCAGCAGCAGCGCGTCGCGATCGCTCGGTCGCTCGCCATGCACCCCAAGGTGATGCTGTTCGATGAGCCCACGTCCGCACTTGACCCCGAGATGATCAATGAAGTCCTCGACGTGATGACGGACCTCGCAAAAGAAGGCATGACGATGATTGTCGTGACTCACGAGATGGGGTTCGCGCGCAAGGCCGCCAACCGAGTGGTCTTCATGGCGGACGGAAGGATTCAGGAGGAGAACACTCCTGAGGAGTTCTTCACCAACCCGCAGAGCGCACGCGCACAGGACTTCCTGTCCAAGATTTTGACGCACTGACGCGTCAACAACTGTTGCGGGCTACCCGCCCGCAGCTGATGAGAGGAGAACACCACATGTTCACGAAGACCAAGGTGGCGGCACTGGGTGCCGCAGCAGTGCTCGCACTGTCCGCCTGCAGCTCCGACGACGGGGGATCCTCGGAGGAGGCGTCCGCGGGCGACTTCGCCGAGGGCTCGACCATGGCTGAGCTGTCGGACGCCGGCTCGATCACCATCGGCACCAAGTTTGACCAGCCGTTGTTCGGCCTCGTGGGACCCGACGGCGCTCCCGTCGGCTTCGACGTCAACATTGGCACCATCATTGCGGAAGAGCTGGGTATTTCCGCTGACAACATCAACTGGGTGGAGACGGTGTCCGCCAACCGCGAGCCCTTCATCGAGGGTGGTCAGGTTGACCTCGTGGTCGCGACCTACACCATTAACGACGAGCGCAAGGAAAAGGTCTCGTTCGCAGGGCCTTACTACAACGCGGGTCAGTCGCTCATGGTGCTAGCCGACAACACTGACATCGCCGGGCCGGACGACCTCAGCGGCAAGAACGTCTGCTCGGTCGAGGGCTCGACGCCCGCGGCTAACATCGCGGACAACTATCCCGAGGCGAACCTGGTGCTCTTTGGTGCCTACACCGACTGCCTCGAGCCCCTGCGCAACGGTCAGGTTGACGTCGTCACCACCGACAACGTGATTCTCGCCGGCTACGTCGACGACTCCGACGGCGAGTTCGCCATCGCCGGTGAGCCCTTCACCGAGGAGCCCTACGGCATTGGCCTGGCTCGCGAGGATGACGAGTTCCGCGACTGGATCAACGACGTGCTCGAGGAGATCTTCGAGGACGGCCGCTGGCTGGACGCCTGGAACGCTGATGGCTCGGCTGGAACCGTGCTGCCGGAGCCTGAGGTTCCCACCGTCGACCGTTACGAGAACAGCTAGTTACACGCATCGTCGGGTGTGTCCCGGTGCGATCAAGCGCCGGGACACACCCGCATGTAGTCAGGGGAATACCGCATGGGAGCCTTGATCGAAAACTTCGATCTACTATGGCGCGCCTTCGTGACGACACTGTGGATCGCTTTCGCGGCCGGGGTGTTGTCCTTCATTTGGGGAGTACTGCTCGCGGCCTTCCGGGTCTCACCCGTGGGTCCGCTGCGGGTGTTCTCCAGCGCGTACGTCAACATCATCCGCAACACGCCGTTGACGCTCCTGTTCCTGTTCATGCTGAACGCGATTCCCCAGCTTCTCGGCCTGGTCGTACCGCTGGGTATCCCCATGGCTATTTTGTCGATGTCGCTGTACACGGCCACCTTCGTGTGTGAGGCAATCCGGTCAGGCATCAACTCGGTGGGTGTGGGCCAGGCGGAGGCCGCGCGTGCCGTGGGTCTCACCTTTGTGCAGACGCTCACGAATGTAGTGCTCCCGCAGGCGTTCCGGTCGGTAATCCCGCCACTCATCAATGTGTATATCGCCCACATCAAGAACACGTCCGTCGCGGCAGGCTTTGCGACCACGGAGTTGGTCGCGATTGCGAACCGACTCTCGAATGGCAACCCCGGTGACGTGGTGGGCATCTTCGCTGGAGTCGGCATCGCCTACCTGATCATGACGCTGCCGTTGTCGATCGCGGCAGAGAATCTCGAGTCGAAGGTGGCGGTGGCCCGATGAGCGAGAAGCAGCAAGTCCTCTATGACATCCCCGGTCCCAAGGCGATCCGCCGGGACCTGTGGCTCAACATCATTTTCACCGTCGTCATCGTTGGCGCGATTGTGTGGTTCGTCATCGACGCCGCCAGCCGTGGTCTGTTCAACGACCGGTGGCAGGTGCTGTGGGCCGGCGACAAGGGCTTCTCCGGCCTCGAGGTGTGGGAGCGCCTCCTGTGGGATGGCCTGATCCTCGGCACCATGAAGGCGGTCGTGATCGCGGTTCCGGTTGTCGCCGTGTTCGCCCTGGCACTGACTATTGCTCGCCAGGCACCCACGCGGTGGGTGCGCTACCCGGCCTACGGCTTCACCCACGTGTTCCGCGGCATCCCCGTCCTGCTCATCATCTATTTTGGCGTCCTCGCCCTTGACCTCGAGCCCCTGTGGGCCGTGGTGCTCGGCCTCGTTGTCTACAACACTGCGGTCGTCGCCGAGATTCTGCGCGCCGGTATTGCCGCCCTGCCGAGCGGTCAGCGGGAAGCTGGTCTCAGCATCGGCCTGACTCCGCTGCAGACCATGATGCGCATTCAGCTGCCCCAGGCGATCCGCATCATGCTGCCGGCCCTGATCAGCCAGATCGTTGTGCTCCTCAAGGACACCTCGCTCGGCTTCATCATCGGGTACGTCGAACTGCTCACGGTCACCAAGAACCTCTACAACTTCTTTGGCAACAGTTCCGTGGTCCCGCTCGTGCTCGCGGCGGCCGTCATTTACATCGGCGTCAACATGGCGGTGTCTCGCTTGGCGACCTGGCTTGAGGGGCGCATGCGCAAGACCTTGCCTTCCGGCACTGCCCCCAAGGACACAGCGCCTGGCCTTGAGGCGCAGGCACAAGCCAACTAGGTTGACCCGGGCGGTGGGAGAGCGAACTGACGTTGTCCCCGGCGGGCCCGTGTGCAAAGGGCGCGTCTCAGCCTCACCGCTGCGCCAGATTGCGGCGGCACGCGGGGCGGGAGAGTGTACCCTCAGTGCCCAGAGGGGATAACGATGTCACTAGTGAGAACAATGCGCCGCATCGGAGTCGCGGCCGCAGTTGGCGTTGCCGCAGTGGCCTTGGCCGCGTGTTCGGCTGAGAAGTTCCCCGGTGACAGCACCATGGCCACACTTCACGAGGCCGGTGCAGTCACCATTGGCGTGAAGCACGACCAACCACTGTTTGGCGAGCTCGATAGTGACGGCGTGCCGCAGGGGTTCGACATTGAGGTGGCGCGATTGGTGGCCGACGCGCTCGGCATCAATGAATCCGGCATCACGTGGGTCGAGGCGCCCTCGGACGAACGCGAGCACCTCCTCATGGACGGCGACGTTGACTTCATCGTCGCCACCTACACCATCAGCGACAGTCGTAAGGAGTCAGTCGGCTTCGCGGGGCCCTACTACGTCGCTGGTCAGACGCTGATGACACGCAAGGACGACGTCGATATCGCGTCGCCGCTCGACCTCGACGGCAAGCACGTGTGCACCGTGGCCGGTTCAACGGCGTCGGAGACCATCAAACGCGTATCTCCTGGTGCCGCGGTGGTCTTGTTCGACGACTACTCGGACTGCCTCGAGCCATTGCGCACTGGCCAAGTGGACGTGGTGACCACTGATGACGTGATCTTGGCGGGCTACGCCGCGGAAGCGGGCGGGCAGTTCCGTATTGTCGGTGCGCCCTTTACCGCCGAGCCCTACGGTATTGGCGTGGCGCGCGAAGACGACGAGTTCCGCTTGTGGATTGACGACGTCCTTGAAGAAGCGATGGACGACGGACGTTGGAAGAAGGCGTGGGACAGCACGGCCGGGACGGTCTTGCCCGAACCGCAGCGTCCGTACATTGACCGCTACGCGGCCGTCACCGACGGAACGTAGCCCACGGGTCATGGCGGCGCCTCCGCGCCCAGCAAGGTGACGCTCCGCTGAACTCTCGGTGAATCTCTGGCGAGAACCGCGCTCGGCGGTAGCGGGCATCGGCCCGTCTGAGGCAGTCTCCACCACATGCCCCCCGCCGCAGCTCCCGCTGCCACGACAACCACTCGCGCCCTCATGGTCCATAGCGGCGTCGTCGGCGCCGTCACGCTGCCCGTGCCCGCACTCCAACCGGGCCAAGTCCGTGTCGCGATGCGGCTGGCCTCCCCGTGTGGGTGCGTGAAGGATGCGATTGCCTCCAATGTATCCCCGTCACGTGCCACGGCTCTGGGCCACGAAGGCGTGGGCACCATCGAAGCCATTGGCCGCGGGGGAGACGCCGCTGCGGCTGATGGCACTCTGCTCGCTCCCGGGATGCGGATCGTGTGGGGCCGCGCGTGCCCCTGCCGTCAGTGTGGAGGTTGCACACAAGGCACAGGATGCCGACGGCCCATCGCACTCGGCGTCGACATGGCGCCCGACGACTGCGCCTTTGCCGGTTCCATCGTGACGCGCGCGCTGCTGCCGCGCGCCGCCGTGATCGCAGTCGTGCCTCCCAGCGTCCCAGACCCGGTCGCGGTGCCAGCCGGGTGCGCCGTTGCCACGGTTTGCGCGGTCATGGAATCCGCTGGCTCGTTGGTGGGCAAGCGTGTCCTCGTCATCGGCGCTGGCATGCAGGGCCTGGTCGCCGTGGCCATGGCTGCGGAAGAGGGGGCGGGTTCGGTCACCATCGTGGAACCCGATCCGCAGCGGCGGCTACGCGCGCTGGAGTTTGGGGCCGATGCCGCGCTTGAGCCGGGCGCGGGCTTTGGGCGGGCGGACGTGATCGTGGACGTCTCCGGGGGTGATGGAGCGCTGGCCGATGCGATGGACGCGCTCGCGCACGGGGGAGTGCTCGTGTTGGGGCGCGCCGGCAGAAACCGACGGCCGCTCACCGTCGATGCCGGCCTGCTCGCTGCGCGCGCGGTCACGGTGCGAGGCGCACCTCCCGTATCGGGACGGCATGTCCTGGCCGCGCTGGACTTCCTGGCCGCTACGCACGCAGCCCGGGACTGGGGTTCGCTGCTCGCACCGCCCATCGCGCTGGATCAGGTGGGATCCACCCTCCCGTACGCTGAGGGTCGACACGCTCGCGCTCTGGTGGCTTTCGGGTCCTCACCGGGTGCCTCCGCAGGCCAATCTGCTGTATAGTTGGACGTCGCCGTGAAACGGCCGCGGATCGTAAGCCCCCGGAGAACAGGCCCGGGAGCTCCGTGCAACAGACATCAGAAGGAGTGAGCCGTGCCTCTGGACGCAGCCACCAAGAAGTCCATCATGACCGAGTACGCAACCGTCGAGGGTGACACCGGTTCGCCCGAGGTCCAGGTCGCGCTCCTCACGCAGCGCATCAACGACCTCACCGGTCACCTCAAGGAGCACAAGCACGACCACCACTCGCGTCGTGGCCTGCTGCTGCTTGTCGGTAAGCGCCGCAACCTGCTGAACTACCTTCAGCGCGTCGACATCGAGCGTTACCGCTCGCTGATTGAGCGCCTGGGCCTGCGCCGCTAAGGCGCACCCAGTCGCGCTCGGCCCGGTCGCTCCCTCCTCGCGGAGGTTGAGCGGCCGGGTCTTTCGCATGTCAGGACCTGTCACTGCGCGCCGCGCCGAGCATGGTCACGCCCCAGCATCGGCTCACCGCTGATAGCATGGGTAAGGCCCGCCGTTGACGGCGGCGCCCAATTTCATACACCTGGCAGGCCAGCAGGACGCTGATCCTCGGTGGAGATGGGCAGAACCCCCGCGTATGCGAGCGGGTGCACGTCTGACTATGTCGACTGACGATCAGTGAGGCTCACATGAGCTTCTTCAGTTCGCCTGGGCTGCTCTACGAACAAAGGAGCAACTTCCACATGGAAGGTCCCGAGATTCAGTTCGCCGAGGCGACCATTGACAATGGTTCGTTCGGCACCCGTACCGTCCGCTTCGAGACTGGCCGTCTGGCCAAGCAGGCCGCCGGTTCCACCGCCGCCTACCTCGACGGTGACACCATGCTGCTGTCGGCCACGACGGCTGGCAAGCACCCCCGCGACGGCTTCGACTTCTTCCCCCTGACGGTGGACGTCGAGGAGCGCTCGTACGCAGCCGGCAAGATCCCTGGCTCGTTCTTCCGTCGCGAGGGCCGTCCCTCGACGGACGCGATCCTCACCTGCCGCCTCATCGACCGCCCGCTGCGCCCGTCCTTCGTGTCGGGTCTGCGCAACGAGGTCCAGGTCGTCATCGACGTGCTGGCCATTAACCCTGACGACGCTTACGACACGCTCGCGATCAACGCGGCCTCGATGTCGACGCAGCTGTCCGGGCTGCCCTTCTCCGGCCCCATCGGTGGTGTCCGCGTGGCGCTCATCGACGGCCAGTGGGTCGCCTTCCCGCGCTACTCCGAAAAGGGCCGCGCAGTGTTCGAGATGGTCGTTGCCGGTCGCATCGTGGGCGACGACGTCGCCATCATGATGGTCGAGGCAGAGGCCACCGACGACGCCTTCAACCTGGTCTCCGAGGGCGCTCAGGCGCCCACCGAAGAGGTCGTGGCCGAGGGGCTCGAGGCCGCCAAGCCGTTCATTAAGGCGCTGTGCGACGCTCAGCAGGAGCTCGCCGACAAGGCCGCCAAGGAGACGGTGGAGTTCCCCCGCTTCCTCGACTACCAGGACGACGTCTTCGCTGCCGTCGAGCCTCACGTCGCCGGCGACCTGACCTCCGCGCTGCAGATTGCAGACAAGCAGGAGCGCGAGAACCGCCTGGATGAGATCAAGGCCGGGGCGCTTGACCACTTCGCGGAGCAGTTTGAGGGCCGCGAGAAGGAGGTCTCGGCAGCGATCCGCTCCGTGACCAAGCAGACCATCCGCCAGCGCATCCTCAAGGACGGCGTCCGCATCGACGGCCGTGGCCTCGAGGACATCCGTCCGCTGTCGGCCGAGGTTGGCCCCATCCCGCGCGTGCACGGCTCCGCCATCTTCGAGCGCGGCGAGACCCAGATCATGGGTATTACCACGCTGAACATGCTCAAGATGGAGCAGCAGATCGACTCGTTTAACCCCGAGACGAAGAAGCGCTACATGCACCACTACAACTTCCCGCCCTTCTCCACGGGTGAGACGGGTCGCGTAGGGTCACCGAAGCGCCGCGAGATCGGCCACGGCGCGCTTGCTGAGCGCGCTCTCGTGCCGGTGCTGCCGTCGCGTGAGGACTTCCCGTACGCCATTCGCCAGGTCTCTGAAGCGCTCGGCTCGAACGGTTCGACCTCGATGGGTTCGGTCTGCGCGTCGACGCTCGCCATGCTCAACGCCGGTGTGCCGCTGAAGGCCCCCGTGGCCGGTATCGCCATGGGCCTCGTGTCCGACACCGTTGACGGTGAGACCCGCTACGCGGCGCTCACCGACATCCTGGGTGCCGAGGACGCGTTCGGCGACATGGACTTCAAGGTTGCCGGTACTCGCGAGTTCGTCACCGCCATTCAGCTCGACACCAAGCTCGACGGCATCCCCGCATCCGTCCTCGCAGGTGCCCTGGGCCAGGCTAAGGATGCGCGTCTGCACATCCTCGGCGTCATGGAGCAGGCCATCTCCGAGCCCGACGAGATGAGCCCGCACGCACCGCGCATCATCACCGTGCGCGTGCCCGTGGACAAGATCGGTGAGGTCATTGGGCCCAAGGGCAAGATGATCAACCAGATCCAGGACGACACCGGCGCGGACATCAGCATCGAGGACGACGGCACCGTGTTCATTGGCGCGGACAACGGCGAGGCTGCTGAGGCCGCCCGTTCGGCCATCAACGCGATCGCCAACCCCCACGTGCCTGAGGTCGGCGAGCGCTTTGTCGGCACCGTCGTGAAGACCGTCGCGTTCGGCGCCTTCATCTCGTTGAGCCCCGGCAAGGACGGACTGCTGCACATCTCGCAGATCCGCAAGCTCGTCGGTGGCAAGCGCGTGGAGAACGTCGAAGACGTCCTGTCCATCGGCCAGACGATCCAGGTCGAGATCGCCGAGGTCGACCCGCGCGGCAAGCTGTCGCTCGGTGTGGTCGAGGAAGGCTCCTCCGACGAGGCTGCCGAGGAGGCCGGCGAGTAATCGCTGACTGATCCTTCCGCGAGGGCGGTTCCCCGGGCGTTACGCTCGGTGGGGCCGCCCTCGTGGCATGTCTGGGCCTGGCACCGTTCAGCACCATGGGCGGGGACCATCGCGGTGCGAGTCTTCAGCACAGTGAAGCCGCTCAGCCGCGTTAGGCTCGCCCCTATGCCTCATGCACTCCCTCTCGTGTCTGCCCAGTCCATCGGCGCTCACCTCGCGGTGGAACAGGACCATGGCGCCGTGATCCGCCGCTCCGTGCTGCCGGGCGGCGTCCGCGTGCTCACCGAGCAGATTCCCGGCATGCGATCGGCCACGGTCGGTGCGTGGGTCGGGGTAGGCAGCCGCGACGAGACGCCGGAGCACGCAGGCTCCACGCACTTCCTCGAGCATCTGCTCTTCAAGGGCACGCAGCGCCGCTCTGCGCAGGACATCGCCGTCGCGTTCGACCGCGTGGGCGGTGAGTCCAACGCGATGACGGGGAAGGAGTTCACGTGCTACTACGCCCGCGTCATCGACCAGGATCTCCCGCTCGCGATCGACGTCATCGGTGACATGGTCACGTCCGCTCGGCTCGATGATGCCGATTTCGAGATGGAACGTGGCGTCATTTTGGAAGAGCTCGCGATGAGCGAGGACGACCCGGGAGACGTCGCGCATGAGCGGTTCACGGAAGCGGTCCTGCACGGGCACCCGCTAGGGCGGCCCATTGGTGGCACGCCGGAAATTATCCGCGCCGTGACCCGAGACGCCGTCGAGGACCACTACCGCCAGCACTATGTGCCGGAGGGGCTCATCGTGACCGCTGCCGGTGGCCTGGATCACGACACGGTGTGCGCGCTGGTGACGGAAGCGCTGATTCGAGGCGGGTGGGATCTCACTGACGATCGCGCACCGCTTGAGCGGCGCGATCCACTCGCGCCCGTGGAAGCGTCGCTGGTACCGCAGGTGCGGGTCAACCGCGATCTCGAGCAGACGCACGTCCTCCTGGGAACGCGCGGCTTCCGCGCCACAGACGAGCGCCGCTCGGTGCTGGGCGTCTCCAACGCGATCCTGGGCGGCGGCATGTCCTCACGTCTGTTCCAAGAGATTCGGGAGAAGCGCGGTCTGACGTACGGCGTGTACTCCTTTGGCGCCCCCAGCGCCGACACCGGCGTGTGGGGCATGTACGCGGCATGCAACCCCGCGAACGCTGACGAGGTCGAGCGGCTGCTCGGCACCGAGCTGGAAAGGCTCGCGGAGGGCATCACGGCGGAGGAACTCGAGCGGGCCCAAGGGCAGATCGCCGGCACCACCGTGTTGCGCCTCGAGGACTCCTACTCACGAATGTCACGCCTGGGTAAGGCTGAACTCGTGCAAGGCGAACTGTGGAGCATTGGCGAGTCCTTGGACCGGGTCCGGGCGGTGACGGCCGATGACGTGGTCGCTTTGGCGGCCGACCTCGCCTCACGTGAGCGTGTCAGCGTGCGCGTGGGCCAGTTGGGTGAGTGACCTGGCCGTGGTGACCACGCCCGTAGAGTAGTCCGCATGATTAACGTCGCAGTGCTGGGCGCCTCGGGGCGCATGGGAACTCATGTGGTGGACGCCGTCACGGCCGCTGATGACCTTCAGGTGGTCGCGGCCTTGGACGTGACGGATGACATCGCGGAGGCGGCCCGTGCGGGCGCCCAGGTCGCGGTGGACTTCACGGTCCCCGATGCCACGGAGGCCAATGTGCACGCCCTGATCGATGCCGGGCTGCACGCAGTGGTCGGCACGACCGGGTGGACGCGTGACTCCCTTGGCCGCGTGGAGGAACACCTGCGCGAGCGTCCCGATCTGGGCGTGCTGATCGCCCCCAACTTCGCCATCGGTGCCGTCTTGGCGATGCGTTTCGCAGCAATGGCGGCGCCCTACTTCGAGTCCGCTGAGGTCGTGGAACTGCACCACCCAAAGAAGGTCGACGCGCCCTCAGGCACCGCGGTCCACACCGCTCAGGGGATCGCCGCGGCCCGCGCGGCCGCTGGACTTGCCCCAAGCCCTGACGCCACGACGCACGACCCGGGCGGGGCGCGCGGCGCAGACATCGATGGCGTTCACGTGCACGCTGTGCGCTTGCGCGGCATGGTCGCGCACGAGGAAGTGCTGTTCGGCAACGAGGGGGAGGCGTTCACGATTCGCACTGACAGCTTTGACCGCGTGTCCTTCATGCCAGGCGTGCTGTTGGGGGTGCGCCAAGTGGGCCTGCACACCGGCCTCACCGTGGGCCTCGACCAGTACATGAGCCTGTAGATGTCGTTCATGCGTTCACCCGCGTTCCTCGGCGCCGTCGCCATGACGGTGATCCTCGCGTTGTATGTCGGGTTCGCGGCGAACTTCGCGTGGCTGCTGATCCGCAGCGATGCGTGGCAGGCGAAGGCGCTCGGCGTCTTCCTCATGGTGCTGCCAGTGATCGCAGGCTGGTACCTGGTGGTGGAGTGGCGCCTGGGGATGACGGTTCAGGCGATGTCGCGCGAACTCACCGAGCGCGAGGAGCTTCCGGCGTTCACGGGGGAGACCACTCCCGCGGGCCGGCTCACGGAAGAGGCAGCTCACGAGGCCTTTACCCTGGCGAAGGCCGAGGTCGACGCAGCGCCCGAGCGCTGGGAGCCCTGGTTCCGGGTCGCGTACGCGTACGAGGAGAACCGTGACCGGTCGATGGCCCGCAAGTCGCTGCGCCACGCCGCCGACCTGTTCCGCGCTGAGCGTCGGGCCCGGCGCCGTTCCCGCACCTAGGCCGGCGTCCGGCTACCGTCCTGGTCGCCGCGGTTGCGGCCCGCCTGGCAGTCAGGCGGGCGACCGCCTTAGTCGGTGAGCCGTGCCTTCCACATCACTTCGTGAAGTTCGTCCCCCGGGCCATCAATGCCGCGGCGCACGCCACCTTCGCCCAGTCCCGCTGAGTTGAGAAACGCGGCGCGGACCTCATCGCCTTCGAGCGCCCAAGCCTTGATTTCACCGCCGCCGGTAATCCGGACCGTATCGACGCACGCGGCCAACAGGCGCGACCCATGGCCCAAGCGGCGGTGTTCAGGCGCCACTTCAAGTGCAATTATCTCGGTGGTGGCCAGGGCCGCGAACCCCACCACGTGGGGACCGTCGGTGGCGATGAACACCCGGTGCTGGCGTGACGGCGGCGCCTCGATGGCTGCTGTCCACTGCGCCAAGATCTGATCGCGGGGCAAGGCTTCGACAGCCTGTTCGCCGAGCGTCAGCGCCCAGGCGGCGAGTTGGATGGCGGTGATCGCCTCCTCGTCACCAGGAACGGCGGGGCGAGCGGAGACATCTGCGGTAGGCATGCGTACCAGGGTACGCGGCGCTGGGCCGATGCCCGGTGTCAGCGCCGCTGGGCGCGACCTGCCTCGCTAGGGTGGCGGCATGGGCATAGGTGTGGCGGCGCTCGCGAGCGCGATCGGCATCGGTACGTTACTGGTGGGTGCGTGGGTCGCGTGGCGCTGGAACGTGTCCCGCCGCGCGGTCGCGGCAGTCATGGCGTTTGGCGCGGGCGTCATGGTGGCGACGCTCGCCCTCGAACTCGTAGCGGAGGCAGCCGACGGCGGGGGAGTATGGCCGGTCGTCGTGGGATTCTCCACCGGTGCGGTGCTGTATGTCGCTGGAGACCTGGCGATCGGCAAACTGAGCAAGCGCAGGGCGGCGCGGCAGGCGGCTGACGGATCGCGCAACATCACTGCGCGACGCGGCGGTGACAGCCCGGGCGACGGTGGCGCTATCGCCGTGGGCGCGCTCCTGGACGGGGTGCCTGAGGCCATCGTCATTGGGCTCTCCGCCCTCACAGGCCAGTTCCCGGTCGCGATTGTGGCGGCGATCGGTTTGAGCAACATCCCGGAAGGGCTCGCTGGCACTGTTCCGCTCAAGAAGTCCGGCCGGCCGGCGCGCTTTGTTTTTGGCTTGTGGGCGGGGATCACCGCCATCGCGACCGTCGCAGCCGTGGTCGGTGCCGTGGTGCTCGCAGGTGCGCCGCCGGAGGTGCTCGCGGTGACCACATCGATCGCCGCTGGCGCACTGCTGGCGATGGTGTGCAACGCGATGATCCCCGAGGCCTTTGCTGAGGATCACTGGGCGACGGGCCTCATCGCGGCGGCCGGGTTCTTGGTCGCGTTTGTGCTCAACGAACTGACGTAGCGCTTAGCCCCACCCGAGCGCACGGAGGCCGGCCGCCACGGCGGCCGCGGCGAACACGACCACGATGAATGGGGCGCGTCTCCACAGCAACACCGCCGCGACACCGACGGCCGCGACCCGTGCGTCGAGCACCACGTCAGTGCCGGAGGTAACTGCCTGCACCGCGAAGAGCGCGGCAAGCAGCGCTACCGTGACGTAGGCCGCGATGCGGTGCACACGGGGGTTCTCGAGCCACGACTCCGGGACAACGTGGCCTGCGTACTTGGTCGCCCACGCTAGGGCCCCGGCCGCGACGATCGCGATCCACATGAGGATGTAGTCGCTCACTCGGGCACCTCCTCAGGTGCACGCGGGGCGCGCCATCCCGCGGCTACGGCGACGAGTGCGGCAGCGAGGATCGGTAGCCCCGAGGGCAGGACGGGCGTGAGGACAAGAGCGATGACGGCCGATGCCGCAGCGACGGCCTGGGCTGGCGTGGTCGCCAACCGCGGCCACAGGAGGCCGAGGAACGCGGCCGCCGCGGCAGCGTCGAGGCCCCACTGAGCGGGGTCACCGATGCTCGAGCCCAAGAGTGCGCCGACCACCGTGATCGCGTTCCAGGCAACGAAGACACCCACACCGGTCCACCAGAAGCCGGTGCGGCGAGCACGAATGTCGTCTGCTGGTTGCGCGAGCGCCACCGCCGTGGACTCATCGATGGTCACCTGCGCGGCCCACGCGCGTCGCCACCCCGCGAGGGGTCGCAGGACGGGCGCGAGTGCTACGCCGTAGAAGCCGTTACGTAACCCCAGAAAGGTGCTCGTCGCCACTGCGGCCGCGGCGGTGCCGCCGGCACCCAACACGCCCACGAAGGCGAACTGCGAGCCTCCGGAGAAGACCAACAGGCTGAGTGCCATGGTCTGCCACACGTCGAGACCAGCGGCGACGGAGAGGGCGCCAAAACTGACGGCGTAGGCGCCCGTGGCCAAGGACACCGACAGCGCTTGCTGGCGCGCGGCATCACGTCGGGACATGGCCGTCATTGTGCCAGCGCCGGGAGTGCGCGGGTGACAGGTGTTGCGCCCACCCGGGGCCGCTCCTGGCCGCTACAGTTGCTGTCCATGAGCTCCGAGGACAAGCAGCAGCGCCGCGTGCGCATCGTCGCCCTGATCACCATCGTCGCCTTGACCCTCTCGGTCACAGGGGGCATCGTCCTCACGACGATCTTCGGTTAGCCCCTCAGCGCGGCGGATGCGGCCAGGGCAGTTCGCGGCCATCGGCATCGAAGGCTCGCGGACGTTCCACGCTCGCCAGCGGCTCCCGCGTGAGGTCTGCCGGTGCCGCCCACCACATCGTCGCTGATTCTCGGCAGCCGCGGTCGTAGCAGGCGTCGCCCCGAGCGTCCTGGAGCGTGAAGCCGAGCCGCTGCGGCACCGCCTGTGACCTCGCGTTTGATGGCGCGTGAGAGATGTCGATGACCGACGCGCCCGCGAGCCCTAGGCCCACCCAGGTGAGGGCCGCACAGGCCTCCGTCACCAGGCCCTGGCGTTCGTGCTCGGCGGCGATCCAGTAGCCAATGGCGAGCCGGTCGGGTTCCGCACGCACGTGGTATCCCGACCCGCCTACGAGTTCTCCCGTGTGCAGGAACATCCCGAACGTGTAGTCCTCGCCGGCATCGGCCTTATGGTTGGCGTCCGCAATAAAGGCACGGCGCTGCTGGAGGGACTGGGGCTCCACCGTGATCCACTCCATGTAGCGGGCCAGGTGATCAATGTTGCGCGCGATGACCGTGGCGAGTTGGTCGGCGTCAGGCTCCGTGTACCGACGGATGACCAGGCGGTCGGTCTCGATGCGATGGGGAACGCGGTACAGCACGCTTAGGCGCCGTGACGGCGTCGGTAGGTCAGGAACCGGTGTCGCGGGCCGGTCGCGGACTCGCGCCATCCGGAGTCTCCGGACTGGGTCCAGACGTCGGGGTCGATGACCGGCGCGAACGTGTCCCCGTCCACAATGAGGTCGATCTCGGTGACCTCAAGGGCGTCGAGCCGGGGCATCGCGTCGGCATAAACGCGTCCTCCGCCGATGACCCAGACGTCGTCGCTCGGCGTGAGCCGTGCCGCGGTTGTCAGCGCCTCCTCAAGCGAGCCTGCCACGGCATCGGCCCCGGGAACCTCTGGCGCTTTCGTGATGACGACGTTGATGCGGCCCGGCAGTGGCCGGAACTTTTCGGGAAATGACTCCCATGTGCGCCGGCCCATGACCACGGCCGAGCCACGCGTGAGGGAAGAAAAGTGCTTCAGATCCTCGGGCAACTGCCACGGCATGTCGCCGTGCGCGCCAATGACAGGCTGGCCGGCCTTGTCGCGCGCCTGTGCCCATATCGCCCTGAGTGCCATGGTCACACCGCGATGGGCGCTTTGATGCCCGGGTGGTGCTGGTACCCCTCGATGACCACATCGTCGAGGTCGTAGTCCATGAGCGAATCACGGCTCGCCAGGCGCAACGTGGGGTAGGGGTACGCCTCGCGGCTCAGCTGCAGTTCGGTCTGCTCAACGTGGTTCGCGTAGATGTGGCAGTCCCCGCCGGTCCACACGAACTCGCCCACCTCGAGGCCGGTTTGGGCCGCGATCATGTGGGTCAGGAGCGCGTAGGAGGCGATGTTGAAGGGCACGCCGAGGAACAGATCAGCGCTGCGCTGGTACAGCTGGCATGACAGCTTGCCGTTGGCCACGTAGAACTGAAACATCGCGTGGCAGGGAGGCAACGCCATGTTGTCGACCTCAGCGGGATTCCACGCACTGACGATGTGCCGGCGGGAGTCCGGCTTGGTGCGGATGGACTCGATCACGTTCGCGATCTGGTCGATGGAGTCGCCGCCGGGCGTGGGCCATGACCGCCATTGCGCGCCGTAGACGGGTCCTAGGTCGCCGTTGTCGTCGGCCCACTCGTCCCAGATCGTGATGCCGCGCTCCTGGAGCCAGCGCACGTTCGTGTCTCCACGCAAAAACCACAGCAGTTCGCCGGTGATGGACTTCATGTGGACGCGTTTGGTGGTGATGAGCGGGAAGCCTGCGCTCAAGTCGTAGCGCAGCTGTCGCCCAAACACGGACAGTGTTCCCGTTCCCGTGCGGTCCTCCTTGCGCGTGCCGGTGTCCAACACGTCGCGCAGCAGGTCCTCGTATGGAGTGGGGATCGCAGGCATGCAGACACTGTACGCGCCGCGCGCGCGAGCGAGCGTATGTCCACGCCGCGTATCGCGCGCGCACGGTGGGCGGGGATCCTATGGTGGACAGATGGAGATCCTGGACCTTGACGCGCTCATCGACGAGCACCTCGAGCTGGCGTACTCCGCGCACAGCGGCCGCAGTTCGTGCACCCTTGCGGGTGGACGTGAACACGACCTGCGTCAGACCTTGATTGTGCTGGCTGGGGGCAACGCGCTCCATGAGCACGACAGCCCCGGCGAGGCGACACTTCAGGTGCTGAGGGGAGAGGCGACCTTCACCGCAGGCGATGGGGCGCTCGCGATGTCGGCCGGCGATTTCCTGGTGATTCCACCGATCAGGCACGGGCTGGAGGCCGTCACTGACTGCGCGGTAGTCCTGACCGTGGCGACCCGCGGCGAGCGCTGACGGCGACGGTGATGGACCCCGTGGCGCGATAGGTTTAGCCCTATGACTCACAACCGCCCGCTGGGGACCGTGCTCACGGCCATGGTGACGCCGATGCACGACGATGGATCGCTCGACATCGACGGCGCAATCAAGGTGGCCGAGTTCCTGCTGGCTCACGGGTCCGACGGGCTCGTCATCTCCGGCACCACTGGCGAGGCGCCCACCACGCACGCCCCCGAAAAGGTCGAGCTCACCACGGCGCTCGTCGAGGCCGTGGGAGACCGAGCCACGATTGTCGCTGGCGCCGGGTCTAATGACACCGCGCACGCGGTCATGATGGCGCAGCAGGCACAGGAGTGCGGGGCGGACGGCGTGCTCGCTCTGACGCCCTACTACTCCAAGCCCTCCGACGTGGGCGTGCTTGCCCACTTCGAAGCGATTGCGAGCGCAACATCGTTGCCCGTCATGCTGTACGACATTCCCGGTCGCACGGCCAAGCCCATCAGCGATGGCGTCCTGGACGCGATCGCTGAGCGCGACAACGTGGTGGCAGTGAAGGACGCGACAGGAGACGTCGCACAGGCGAAGGCTCGCATTGAGCGCACTGGTCTCGCGTGGTACTCCGGGGACGACCCCCTCACGCTTGAGTTCCTGCGGGCTGGCGCCGTGGGCGTCGTGTCGGTCGCCTCGCACGCGGTCGGTGAGTCGATCTCCCGGATGATTGCGGCGCACGATGCTGGCGACGCCGAGACTGCGGAGGCCGAATACGAGGCCCACAGCGCAGCGATTGACGTGATCATGGGCGGCGGCCTTGGCGCCGTCACCGCAAAGGCTGCAATGCAGGCCCTCGGGGCAACGACGAGCCGCCACATGCGGCTGCCCCACGTGACTTTTGATGATGCCGAGTACGCCCACTTCGTCGCGCAACTGCGTGACGCCGGCGTACCGGTCAACCCCTAGGAGAGAAGTGACCTTCCACCCCGAACTGTCCGAACCCGCCGCACTCGAGCCAGGCACCCTCCGCGTGGTGCCGCTCGGCGGACTGGGCGAGGTCGGGCGCAACATGACGGTCTTCGAGATCGACGGCCGCCTGCTGATTGTTGACTGCGGCGTGCTGTTCCCCGAGGACACGCAGCCCGGCGTCGACCTGATCCTGCCCGACTTCAGCTACATCGAAGACCGCGTCGACGACATCGAGGCGATCGTGCTCACGCACGGCCACGAAGACCACATTGGCGCGGTTCCCTACCTGCTGCGCCTGCGCGAAGACATCCCGATCATCGGCTCGCAGTTGACCCTCGCGTTCATCGAGGCCAAGCTCAAGGAACATCGCATCACGCCGGTGACGCTGGCCGTCAAGGAAGGGCAAGAGGAGCAGCTAGGCAAGTTCGGCCTCGAGTTTGTCGCCGTGAACCACTCGATCCCTGATGCGCTCGCGGTCTTCATCACGACGTCCGCCGGCACCGTGCTGGGCACAGGCGACTTCAAGATGGACCAGTTGCCACTCGACGGCCGCATCACGGACCTGCGCGCGTTCGCCAAGCTAGGCGAGCGGGGAGTGGACCTCTTCATGGTCGACTCGACCAATGCGGAGGCTCCTGGCTTCACCGCCTCCGAGGTCGAAATCACCCCGGTGCTGGACCAGACCTTCGCGCAAGCCACTGGCCGCATCGTGGTCGCGAGCTTCTCAAGCCACGTCCACCGCGTCCAACAGGTCATCAACGCTGCGCACGCGCACGGCCGCCGTGTCGCCTTCGTGGGGCGCTCCATGGTGCGCAACATGAACATTGCCGCGGAGATGGGCTACCTGGATGTGCCGGCGAACATCCTGGTGGACGCCAAGAAGGCGGACAATCTCCCCGCGGACCAGGTCGTGTACATGTGCACCGGCTCGCAGGGTGAGCCGATGGCCGCGCTCAGCCGCATCGCCTCGCTCGACCACAAACTCAGTGTGGGCCCTGGCGACCTCGTCGTGCTGGCATCGTCCCTGATCCCCGGCAATGAGAATGCGGTGTTCCGCGTCATCAACGGCCTCATGCGCCTGGGTGCGACCGTGGTGCACCAGGGCAGCGCCCGTGTGCACGTGTCCGGTCACGCCAGCGCAGGCGAACTCCTGTACTGCTACAACATCGTGCGTCCCAAGAACGTGATGCCCATTCACGGTGAGGTTCGCCACTTGCTCGCCAACGGCAATCTGGCGATCAAGACGGGCGTGCCTCGTGAGAACGTCATCTTCGCGGAGAACGGCGTCGCCGTTGACCTCAAGGACGGCGTGGCTCGCATTGTGGGTGCTGTCGAGGTGCACAACGTGTACGTCGACGGCTCGTCAGTGGGTGAGGTCACCGACGCGGAACTGAAGGACCGCCGGATCTTGTCGGAGGAGGGCTTCGTCTCCGTGTTCGCGGTGGTGGATTCGTCCAACGGGTCCGTGGTCTCTGGCCCCGAGGTACACGCGCGCGGCCTCGCCGAGGACGACTCCGTGTTCGACGCCATCTTGCCCAAGATCAAAGAGGCGCTCGAGGAGGCCGCTGCCTCCGGCAAGGCTGACAATCACCAGTTGCAGCAGGTGATGCGACGCGTGCTGGGGCGGTACGTGGGCACCAAGCTACGTCGTCGACCCATGATCATCCCGATCGTCATCGAGTCTTAGCGAGCCGTGACGTTGCGATCCTCGTACGCGCGGGGTGGCAACACTCGATAGGGCCAATGCCCGGGTAGCCTCCGGAAGCATGGCTCAGTCACGTCCCGCGAGCACCCGCAGCAAGCCCGCGCCTAAGCGCGCGCCCGCCAAGGGCTCAGCGAAGAATGCCCCCAAGCGCCCTCCGGCGATCCTGCGCGGCGTGGTAGCCATGAGCCGTGGCGTGTCGAGCGGCGTTGGCTCTGCTGTGAGGAGCATCGGCCACGGCGCCCGGGAGGTGAGTCCCGAGGTCCGTCGTGACGGGGTCGCGATCTTCTTGATCATTGGCGCGATCCTCATCGCGGCACGGGAGTGGTTCGGCATGACGTCGTGGGCCGGCGCCGCGATCCATTGGGTCGTCGCCGGCTCCGTTGGCGTGGTGGGCGTAGTACTGCCCATCGTGCTCGGCGCGGCCGCCGTGCGCCTGTTCCGCGCCCCTCAAGAGGAGGAAGCGAACCACAGGCTCACCCTCGGCGCAGTAGTTTTGCTGCTCACCGTGACAGGCTTGGTCGCCATTATTGACGGCCGGCCAAGCATGAGCGCTGGCTGGGAAGGCCTCAGGGAGGCCGGTGGCTTCCTGGGGTTCGCCGTCGGCAACGGCCTGTCCAATCTGCTGTCCACACCGCTGGCCGTCATCGTGCTTATTCTGCTGACATTGCTCGGCATTCTCATCGTGATCGGGATGCCTGCGCGTGAACTCATCGCGCTGGTGAAGGAGCGGTTCGGTCGCGCCCCAGCCGACGACGACATGGACCTCCCTGAGCACCGCACCCTTGACCGTAAGGGCGCCAAGCCAGCCCGAGCATCGGCCCCCAAGAAGCGCCTGTTTGGCCCCAAGGAACCCAAGAAGGACGAGCGGCAACTCGAGCAGTACGAGGCCGATGAGGCTTTCGCGTCCGCCGCTGAGGTCGCTCACGGCGACGAGGAACCCGAGTTCGCCCCAGGCGGGACTGAGGTGCTCAAGACCGGCGGCAAAGTTTCGCCGTACTTGGCGGGCGCCACGGTCGCTGACGGCGACTCCGACGACCAGTACGAGGACGTCCCGTCCAAGGACCTGCCCCAACGCGAAGCTCCCGCGACCACGCGCTTGGTCCCCACCGGGCAGCAGGGCGAACTGGAAAACTCCCGCCCCTATGTGTTGCCGAGTACCGAGATCCTTGCCAAGGGAGCGCCCCACAAGACCCGCTCTGCTGCCAACGACCGCGTCGTGGAGGCGCTCAAGCAGGTCTTCGAGGACTTTGGCGTCAATGCGGAAGTCACCGGCTTCACGCGCGGCCCAACGGTCACACGTTACGAGCTCGAGCTCGGCCAGGGCGTGAAGGTCGAACGCATCACCAACCTGTCCAAGAACATTGCCTACGCCGTCGCGAGTCCCGACGTGCGCATCCTGTCGCCCATCCCAGGAAAGTCAGCGATTGGTATCGAGATCCCCAACGTTGACCGCGAAACGGTGGCGCTGGGAGACGTCCTGAGGTCCTCGACCGCGATCAAGAACGATCACCCCATGGCGATCGGCATCGGCAAGGACGTCGAGGGCGGCTATGTGATGGCCAACCTCGCCAAGATGCCGCACATGTTGGTCGCCGGTGCCACCGGTGCAGGTAAGTCGTCGTTCGTGAACTCGATGATCACGTCGATCCTGATGCGTGCCACCCCAGACGAGGTACGCATGGTGCTGGTGGATCCCAAGCGTGTAGAGCTGACGATCTACGAGGGCATCCCGCATCTCATTACTCCGATCATCACGAACCCAAAGAAGGCCGCGCAGGCCTTGGAGTGGGTGGTGAAGGAGATGGACATGCGCTACGACGACCTCGCGATGTTCGGCTACAAGCACATCGACGACTTCAACAAGGCCGTCCGCTCGGGCAAGCTCAAGCCGCTGCCCGGTTCGGAGCGCACGCTCACCACCTACCCCTACCTGTTGGTGATCGTCGACGAGCTCGCCGACCTCATGATGGTGGCGCCGCGCGACGTCGATGAGTCCATCCAGCGCATCACTCAGCTCGCACGCGCCGCCGGTATTCACTTGGTGCTCGCGACCCAGCGCCCCTCGGTCGACATCATCACGGGAACCATCAAGGCCAACGTGCCCTCCCGCCTCGCGTTTGCGACGTCGTCCTTGGCGGACTCGCGCGTGGTGCTCGACATGCCTGGCGCCGAGAAGCTCATTGGTCAGGGTGACGCGTTGTTCCTTCCCATGGGCGAGTCCAAGCCCATGCGCGTGCAGGGCGCGTGGGTCTCGGAGTCGGAGATCCACGCCGCGGTCGAGCACGCCAAGGACCAGGCGAACCCGGAGTATCGCGAGGACGTCACGCAGCCGCAGGGCAGTAGTGCCGTCGTCGCAGAGGACATCGGGGATGACCTCGATGACCTCGTGGCGGCTGCAGAACTCGTCATCACGACGCAACTGGGCTCCACCTCGATGCTCCAGCGCAAGCTCAAGATGGGCTTCGCGAAGGCAGGACGCTTGATGGATCTGCTCGAGACGCGCGAGGTCGTTGGCCCCTCGCAGGGTTCCAAGGCGCGCGAGGTACTGGTCGGTCCTGACGACCTTGCCGCGACACTCGCTATCCTGCGTGGAGAGAGTCCTACACCGGCGCCAAGCGCCGACGTCGACGAGGAGGTCGAAGGAGCACCATGGGAGGAGTCGTAGACGTGTTGACGGAGCCCGCCGTAGCGTGGACGGGCACCTTCGCCGTTCTGATCCTCGCGTGCCTTGCCCTCTACTTCTTTGGACGGTCACGCCGCGCCCGCCTCGCGCAGGAGCAGATTTCCGCTCGGGAACGCCGCTTGCGGCGCCAGTTCGAGGCCGTCATGTCTTCCACCCGCGATGGCGTGCTGATCGTGACCCGCACGGACGAGATCGCACTGCTGTCTGACGTCGCCGCCAACGTCCTGGGCGTCGATCGCGCGGCCGCGGTCGGCAAGCCGCTGTCGCGCCTGGGTCTGAGGGTCGTCGACGACCGCCTGCGGCCCATCCTGCTGCGTGAGGCCTTTGGCATCGACACTGACGACGTCAAGTCACGCATCGTTGGCGTGCCCGGCCGCCGCGGCGCCGATGACGTGCGCTGGGTTCAGGTGCGCGCGCGAGTGGTCCAGGACGGGCTCGACGACGGTCCCGTGACCATCGTCACCATCATGGATACCTCTGGGCTGCGTGAGGCCGCTGAAGCGATCAGCCGGTCCGACGCACAGTTCCGCAAGGCCATGGAGAACGCTCCCATCGGGATGGCGTTGGTCGACCTTGAGTGGCGCCTCATGGAGGTGAACCGGTCGTTTGCGGAGATGATGGGCTCCACGGTCGCGGCCTTGCGCGGCGTGCCGTTCTCGTCGCTCTCGCACCCGCAGGATCTCCACGCCGAACGCGACCAGCTCACGCGCCTATATGAGGGCCTCCAGAACCGCTTCAACCTGGAAAAGCGCTACGTACGCGCCGACGGCAACGTGGTGTGGGCCAAACTTGACGTGGGACTCGTGCGGCACGCAGGCGGTGCGCCCGACCACTACGTGGTCCAGGTGCGCGATAGCACCGACGACCGCATGCATTCCGAGATCCTCGCGCACCGAGCCATGCACGACCCCTTGACGGGCCTCGCCAACCGGACCCTCATGCAGGAGGTCCTGCAGGAGTTGCTTGACCAGCCCGATCCCGAGTCGCGGGTGGGCGTGCTGGCCATCGACCTTGACGGCTTCAAGGGCCTCAACGATCGCTTTGGGCACGCCACTGGTGACAATGCCTTGGTGCACGTCGCTGGCATTTTGCGCGCGGCTGCGGCCGGGCGCGGCACGGTGTCGCGTATTGGTGGCGACGAGTTCGTGATCGTGGTGCAGGACCACGACTGCTCCAAGGCGATGTACGACATCGCCGGGGCGATCCACGATGGCCTGCGCCGTCCCATCCAGATCAAGCGCCACCAGGTTGCCCTGCACGCCTCCGTCGGTATCGCGATCGCGGACGCGGAGACCATGGACGGGGGAGCACCCTCGCTGCTGAGCGCCGCCGACTCCGCGATGTACCGCGCCAAGTCCATGGGCAAGGCGCGCACCGAGGTCTTCGAGCCATCGATGCGGACGGCGAGCGAACGCAATACCGGTCTTGCTGCGGAGTTGGCAGAGGCCATCGAGCGCGGCGATCTGGTGCTGCATTACCAGCCCATCTTGGAACTGCGCACCCGGACTGTGGTGGGCTACGAGGCGCTCGTGCGCTGGCAGCACCCCACGCGCGGGCTACTGCTTCCCGGCAGCTTCCTGCCCCTCATTGACGACCGCAACCTCTCCGTCGCGCTGGGGATGTCCCTCGTTGACCAGGCCGCGACCTTCCTCGCGACCGGACCGTCGCAGTCGACATGGGTGTCGCTGAACGTCTCCGCCGACCAGCTGGGAGACTCGGAGTTCGCGGACAAGGTCCTCAGCGCGATTGGTCACTACCGACTGAGCCCGCAGCGTCTCGTGGTCGAGCTCACTGAGGCCTCGCTCGTGGCGCCAAACACGCGCATCCGGCACGAGTTGACGGAGTTGCGCAACGCGGGCGTGCCCATCTTGCTCGACGACTTCGGGACGGGCGTCTCGCCTTTGAGTTATTTGCGCGACCTCCCTGTGTCCGGCGTGAAGCTCGACATGTCCTTCGTTGCCGGCATCCCCGAGGATCCCGCCGGCGCGCGTGTGTCCCGGGCTCTCGGGGCGCTGGCGCGCGAGCTCGGCCTGGCAACCATCGCGGAAGGCATCGAAACCGAGGACCAGGCAGAGTTCCTCGCTGACTGCGGGTGGCGCTACGGCCAGGGCTGGCTGTTCGGTGTTGCCCAGCCCGCGCAGGCGTTGCGCGAGCAGCGCCCGGAGTTCATGTCGAGCCTGATCGACCCGCGGCCCACGGAGGGCGAGACGGCCGTGGAGGCCATGCGCTTGGACCGCGACTAACGCACTGACCTGCGGCTGCACTGACTTGCGGCTGCACTGACAGGCGGCGCCGTCTGTGCGCTACGGGCGCGCGCTAGGGCTTGCAGAAGCGCTCGCACCCGGGCTGGCCTCGGCAGCCGTTTCTGACCGCGCTCGGACGCTCACCGCGTCAGCGAGGGGGCCGATGGGGGAGGTGCGTTCCGTGGCCTGTGTCCCGACGGCGTCGGCCACCAGACCGTACCGGGTGGCGACCTCAGACGCGGTGAGGGTGCCGGCCCCTTGTTCGATTTCGGTGAGCGCATGCATGGTGTGCGCGTCGCGCCGGTCGATCGTGAGTGGCGTCCACTCGGTCGTGACCGTTGTCGCGCCGTCGGGTGCAACAGAGATGGTCGCGGACAGCAACACGCTTGAAGCCGTCTGGGGCACGCAGCAGGCACTGTCTTGGTTGGACAAGAAGTTGCCGAGGCCAAAGGCGGTCCACATGCCCTCGCCGGTGGGGCCTCCCTCGAGCAGTTCGAGGGGCTGGGGCACATGCGCGTGGTGGCCTACGTAGAGATCGACGGCGCCGGAGTCCGCGATCTGCTGCGCGATGTCGCGCTGCGCTGGGGTGGGTTCCGTCTGGTACTCGACGCAGCAATGCACCGAGGCGATCACGACGTCGGCTCCCTTGTCGCGGGCGCCACGAGCCGCCTCGATGATGGGGGCGGCGTTGGCCGCGTCGGCATCGAACGTGTCGACAGACCACGGCATGCCCTCGGGCTTAGGGAGGCCATTGAGTCCATACGTCCACGACAGGTGGGCCACCGTCACTGTGCGGCCGTCAGCTTCGACGTCGTACACCTGTGTCTGTGCAGCTTCGTCCTCGGTGCGGGCGGTGCCGGCGTACCCCAGCCCCTCGTCGATCAACGTGTCGATGGTGGCCTCGAGGCCCGCATAGGCGCGGTCGACGGAGTGGTTAGAAGCCGTGGAACATCCGTCCCAGCCCGCCTCGCGCAGGTCGGTGATGAGCTGAGCGGGACCGCCAAACAGGGGATACCCGGTGAAATTGCCGGTGGCGTCGACGGGATACTCAAGGTGGCACAAGCCCAGGTCCGCGCCCTCCACCCACGGGGTGATGCCCTCCATGAGCGCGGAGAAGTCCATTCCGTCTGCGTGTGTGGCGGACCGCACGACCGGCATGTGAGGCAGCACATCGCCTCCCGCCACCACTGTGAACTCCACCGTGGGTGTGGTCGGAGTCGGCGACGGCGTGGGGCTGGGCTGGGGGGCCGATGCCGCGGCAGATGCGCTCGGCGTGGGGCTTGGAGAGGTGGCGAGGTCCGTGGGGTCCGGCTGGGTGGCTAGCGCCGCCACGGCGACACCGCATGCGCCGCCCACGACTGCCGCCGCGGCGGCGGCGATCCACCGTCGGCGTCGCGGGTTGGTCGCGGGGCTGGCAAGCATGCGGCCATTATCCAGGGGTCGCGATGGGCGACGTGCACACCAGCGGGCTATAGGGTTGAGGCGTGACAGCGACCCTCCCCAACGCGATCACGGCAATGCGCCTGGTGATGGTGCCTGTTGCTGTGTTCTTGCTGTTCATCGATGGGGACCAGGAGGGCGCCGCCCGCTGGTGGTCGCTGATCCTTGTGGTGCTCGCATCGCTGACGGATTGGCTCGACGGTTACCTCGCCCGCCGCTGGAACGTGGTGTCGTCATTCGGCAAGCTTGCCGACCCCATCGCGGACAAAGCACTGGTGTTGGGCGTCCTCGCCGGCTTGGTGTGGGTTGACGGTCTCCCGTGGTGGCCGCTTGCGGTGCTGGTGGTGCGTGAGGTCGGCGTCACGGTCGGACGCCTGGCGGTCGCCAAGGGCGTCGTGATCCCCGCCTCCCGTGGAGGCAAACTCAAGACTGTCCTGCAGATGGCCGCGATCATCATGTTCCTCATTCCAGGCGCTCCAGGATGGATCGACGTAGCCGCGTGGTGGATCCTCGTCGCCGCCGTCGTCGTGGCGGTCGTGACCGGAATCGACTATGCGCGCATGATCGCGCGCGCCGCGCGTGCTCACCGGGAATCGCGCGACGGCGCCACTAATGCGGCTACGCCCCACGGCCAAGGCGCGGCGTCCGACTCACACTCCGCTACGGACGGAACGTAAGCCGCGATGACCGGCCCGGCCCCGTCCGTGTCCCAGCAGGTGATCGAGGCCGCGCGGGCGCGCGGGCTCACAGTGGGCAGCGCCGAGTCCCTGACGGGAGGCTCGGTCGGTGCGAGCCTCGTGGAGGTGCCAGGCGCATCGGCCGTGTATCGCGGGACTATTACCGCTTACGCCGTCGACGTGAAGCACACCGTGCTGGGTGTGGGGGCCGACATTCTCGATACGCCAGGCCCCGTCTCGGCAGAGGTAGCCACGGCCATGGCGCACGGTGCACGTCGCGTGCTTTCCGCTGACCTCGCAGTCGCGACCACCGGCGTCGCAGGGCCTGAGCCCCACGGCGACCACGCTCCTGGGACAGTCTGGATTGCGGTCGCCACGGCAGATGGCGACTGGGCGCGGTGCCTCCACTGCGACGGTGGCCGCGCGCACGTGCGCGAGCGGGCCCGCAGCGCCGCGCTCGAGCTCGCCTGGGCCGTGCTCACGGACGCCCAGAGCGCGCGGGCCTGGCAGTCGGGAACACAACTGGGGTAGTCTGCGTTGGACATGGCGTGACCACCATGATCGGGAGGAGGCGGCACATGCCTGTGCTTCGCAACGAAATTGGCGACGTTCTCCGGGACGCGCGCCTGACGCAGGGCAAGACTCTGCGGGACATCTCTTCTGGTGCACGCGTCTCCCTGGGCTACCTGTCAGAGGTGGAGCGCGGTCAGAAGGAGGCGTCCTCCGAGCTGCTCGCGTCGATCTGCGATGCCTTGGACGTGCCCATGTCGACCGTGCTGCGTGAGGTCTCTGACCGCTTCGCCACCGCTGAATCCCTCGACACCGTCGAGGTCATGCCGCGCATCCCTGACACGGTTCCTGAACTCCTCAGTGGTGTCCGCGCGCGGTAGCGCCTCCTCATTCCGTGCGCATTAGCGAGTTTTGGTCACTTGCCGACTCCGTGTTCGGTGAACGGTACTCACGCACGCTTGCCCGCGAACTCGCACTCGATGCGCTGGACTCACGCACCTGTGAACAGGCGTTGTCGGACGGTGTCGCTGCGAGGGATGTATGGCACGGACTGTGTGATCAGATGGATGTTCCTGCCCATGCCCGCGACGGCGGCCAGCGGGAGACGATGATCCCACCGCCGCGGTAAGCGTCCCGCGGCTGGTTCTGAATGCGCCTGGCGGCGATTCGGCGACACGCCCGTCGGCTTGGCGCGCATTCGAACATGCGTTCGACTAGGCTGGTCCCCAGGACGCAATTCCATGGATTGTTGTGCACACACGAGCACGCGCCAGGGCCGCTGTGTCACAGGTACGGCGTAGCGTCGTCAGTGAACTCAACGGCACGGCAGGAATGCCACGAACGACAGGGAAATGACATGGCACAGGCAGCAGACCGCGGCAAGGCCCTTGAGGCGGCGCTCGGGCAGATCGATCGTCAGTTCGGCAAGGGGTCGGCCATGCGGCTCGGCGAGTCGAAGAAGGTAGCGGTCGAGGCGATCCCGACTGGTTCGCTTGCTCTCGACATCGCGCTCGGCATTGGTGGTCTGCCGCGCGGCCGCATCGTGGAGGTCTACGGCCCCGAGTCCTCGGGTAAGACGACCGTCGCCCTCCACGCTGTCGCGAACATGCAGCGCCAGGGCGGCACCGCGGCGTTTATCGACGCCGAGCACGCGCTGGACCCCGAGTACGCCAAGAAGCTGGGTGTCGACACGGACAACCTGATTGTCTCGCAGCCTGACACAGGCGAGCAGGCGCTTGAGATCGCAGACATCCTCGTGCGCTCCGGTGGCGTTGACATCCTCGTGATCGACTCGGTGGCAGCCCTGGTCCCGAAGGCGGAGATCGAGGGCGAGATGGGCGACTCCCACGTGGGCCTGCAGGCGCGCCTGATGTCACAGGCCCTGCGCAAGATCACCGGTGCGTTGAACACCACTGGCACGACCGCCATCTTCATCAACCAGTTGCGCGAGAAGATCGGTGTCTTCTTTGGCTCGCCGGAGACCACCACTGGTGGAAAGGCGCTGAAGTTCTACTCGTCGGTGCGTCTGGATGTGCGCCGTATCGAGACGCTGAAGGAGGGCACCGAGCCTGTCGGAAACCGCACCCGCGTCAAGGTCGTCAAGAACAAGATGGCCCCGCCCTTTAAGCAGGCGGAGTTCGACATCCTGTATGGCCAGGGAATCTCCAAGGAGGGCGGCATCATCGACCTCGGTGTCGAGCACGGCTTCATCAAGAAGTCCGGCGCTTGGTACACCTACGAGGGCGACCAGTTGGGCCAGGGCAAGGAGAATGCCCGCAACTTCCTCAAGGACAACCCTGAGCTCGCGACTGAGGTGGAGTTGAAGGTCAAGCGCAAGCTTGGCGTGGGCGGTCTGAGTGAAGAGGACGCGCCTGCAGACGCAGCGCCGGAGGACAAGGAGAGCGCCACCTTCTGATGGCGTCCTCGTCCCAGCGCAAACAGGCACGCGCGGGGTCGGCGTCCCACGACGCTGACCCCGGCGAGCGTGCCCGGGAGATCGCGCTGAGACTGCTGTCGCATTCGCCTCGTTCCACGGGGCAGTTGCGGGAGGCGCTGATCTCCCGCGACGTTCCCGACGACGTTGCCGATGAGGTCGTCGCTCGCTACGTCGAGGTGGGGCTGCTCGACGACGCCGCTTTGGCGGGCGCGATTGCTCGCACTCGCCACAACGAGCGCGGCAAAGCACGGCGCGTGATCGCGCAGGAGCTAAGGCGTAAAGGGTTCGACGACTCACTTGTGCAGGAGGCGGTCGAGCAGATCAGCGACGATGACGAGCGCGCCGCGGCCGCGGCGCTCGCGCACAAAAGGTGGAATCAGTTGTCGCACGTCGACAACGATGCTCGCGCGCGACGCGTCGTGGGCATGCTCGGACGGCGTGGTTATTCGCCGTCGTTGGCGTTCTCGCTCGTGAAAGACTTGCAACGTGCCGATAGTGAGGGTGCGTAGTCTGTCACCAGCGTCCGAGGGGCGCGTGAGCCTCGAGACCCAAGGAGAGTGGGCGTGACGCAACTGATCGCCACCGTCGCGACCCTGGTGTTGTTGCTGGTGTCCCTACTGCTGGTGCACTTCGCGCGGCGCGAGGCTTCCGACATTCGCCGCTCCAGCACCGAGGAAGTGCAGAGTATCCGCACGGAGGCGCGCGAGCTGTTGTCGGAGGCACAACGCCGCGAGGAGCGGGTAGCGCAGCGCGAAAAAGAACTGTCGGCCGACCAACGCGCCGCCCAGAAGTACTCACGCGCGCTCGACGAGCGTGCCGCAGTCATCGCGCGCGACGAGCGCCGCCTCCACGAGGAGCGCAGCGGCTACGAGCGTCAGCAGCGCGAGGCTCTCGCTGACATCGCCCACCTTGATGCAGACGAGGCGAGGACGGCGCTCGAGGCGCGTCTGATCAAAGATGCCAAAGAGAGTGCGCGCACGACCGTGCGCCGCATTGGCCGCGCCGCGCGCAAGGACGCCGACCGCAAGGCACGCGAGATCCTCGTTCAGGCGATGCAGCGCCAAGCCGCGGACACGTCCTCCGAGAGCGCGACGGTATGGATCGACTTGCCGAACGAGGAGATGAAAGGGCGCATCATCGGTCGTGAGGGCCGCAATATCCGCGCCTTTGAGGCTCTGACCGGCGTTAACGTGATTGTCGAAGAAGGCGTGAATGCAGTCCAGTTGTCCTGCTTCGACGTCGCGCGTAGAGAAATCGCCGAGGTCATGCTGCGCGATCTTGTCGAGGACGGCCGCATCCACCCGCAGCGCGTCGAGGCCGCGTACGCGAAGTCCGTTGAGGAGGCCGAGCAGCGTCACCATGACGCCGGGCTCGACGCCCTCGAGGCTGCACGCGTCAGCGCAGTTGACCCCGCGATGATCGAAGCTCTGGGGAAGTTGCGCCTGCGCACGTCGTATGGGCAAAACGTGTTGGCCCACCTGGTGGAGTGCGCACAGATTGCGGCAGACATCGCTCAAGAGATCGGTGCAGACGTCGACCTGGCACGCCGCGCAGCGTTCATGCATGACATCGGCAAGGCCTTCACACACGACACTCCCGGAACGCACGCAGCGATTGGGGCGGCGTTCGCCGCCGAGCATGGCGAGCAGCCCAGCGTCGTGAACGCCATCGCTGCCCACCACGACGAGGTGCCGCAAGAGACGGTTGAGGCCGTGATCGTGCAGGTCGCTGATGCCGTCTCCGCAGGTCGTCAGGGCGCCCGCCGTGACGACTCTGACGGCTACGTGGAACGCCTCGAGAACCTCGAGCACTTGGTCGCTGAGCACGCAGGGGTCAGCCGCGTTCTCGCCATGTCCGCCGGCCGCGAGGTGCGCGTCATGGTGGAACCAGACGAGGTCGCGGACTCCGCGGTAGGGGATCTGGCGCGTACAATTGCTGAGCACATCAGCAATGACCTCAGCTTCCCTGGGGAGATCAAAGTGACCGTGATCCGCGAACGCCGCGCGGACGCCGTCGCAGGATAGGCATGACAGACACCGCACTCGCACCCACGTACCTCGTCAAAACGCTCGGATGTCAGATGAACATCCACGACTCTGAGCACATGGCGGGTCTCCTCGAAGGCGCCGGCTACACCGCCGCCGCGCCGAACGAATCCGAGGCAGACGTCGTCGTCATCAATACCTGTGCGGTCCGCGAAAACGCAGCCAACAAGCTTTACGGCAATCTGGGGCAGTTGGCGTCCGTCAAGGCCAGGCGTCCTGGCATGCAAATCGCCGTCGGCGGCTGCCTTGCGCAGAAGGACCGTGGAGAGATCGTCGAAATGGCGCCCTGGGTGGACGTCGTGTTCGGCACTCACAACCTCGACGTTCTGCCAGCTTTGCTTGAGCGCGCCCGGCACAACGCTGAGGCTCAAGTGGAGATCGAGGAATCTCTGCAGGTGTTCCCGTCCACGCTGCCGAGCCGTCGAGACGCCATCTCGAGCGCCTGGGTGTCAATCTCGGTGGGGTGCAATAACACGTGCACCTTCTGCATTGTTCCGTCGCTGCGTGGCAAGGAGCGCGACCGCCGGCCGGGGGAGATTCTCGCGGAGGTCGAGGCGCTCGTGTCTCAGGGCGTCGTCGAGGTCACGCTCCTGGGGCAAAACGTCAACTCCTACGGCGTCGAGTTCGGTGATCGGGGAGCCTTCGCCAAGCTCTTGCGTGCCTGTGGTCAGATCGATGGGCTCGAGCGCGTGCGCTTTACCTCGCCCCACCCCGCAGCGTTCACTGACGACGTCATTGACGCCATGGCGGAGACGCCCAACGTGATGCCGAGTCTGCACATGCCGCTCCAGTCCGGCTCGGACGCGGTGTTGCGCGCCATGCGTCGGTCCTACCGGTCAGCGAGGTTCCTCGGAATCCTCGACAAGGTGCGGGCGGTCATGCCTGACGCTGCGATCACCACTGACATCATCGTCGGCTTCCCAGGGGAGACCGAGGAAGATTTCGAGGAAACGCTTCGAGTGGTCGAGGCCTCGCGCTTCTCGAGCGCCTTCACGTTCCAGTACTCGCCGCGGCCAGGGACGCCGGCCTTCGACTTGCCGGAGCTTCCCAAGGAGGTCGTTCAGGCGCGTTTCGAGAGGCTGCTTGCGCTGCAGGACCGTATCTCAGTCGAGGAAAATCACAAGATCGTGGGCCGCACCGTCGAGGTCCTCGTGTTGGACAGCACAGGCAAGGGCTCGGGTGGCCGCAAGGATGCGCAGCACGAGCGCATGTCCGGGCGTGCGCCGGATAACCGACTTGTGCACTTCACGGTTCCCGAGAACGGGCCGGCTCCCCGCCCGGGAGACCTGGTGACGGTCGATGTGACGCATGCGGCGCCGTATCACCTGATCGCCGACTCCGCGATTGCCGGCGGGACCTACGCCGTGCGATCCACGCAGGCGGGCGATGCGTGGCAGCAGGTGCGCGACGGTGGCCACGACCACGGGGGTGGCGGCTGTGGTAGTTCCTGCGGCACGGGCACACCCGCCGCGGGTCCAGTAGGACTGGGGATCCCCACCTTGCGCGTCGCCGGAGCGTGAACGCTACAGCGTCGCCGGTGCCACCGGTCATCGCCATAGTCGGTTCCACCGCGACGGGTAAGTCAGACGTCTCACTCGCGGTGGCTGAGGCCCTCGACGGCGAGATCGTCAATGCGGACTCGATGCAGTTCTATCGCGGTATGGATATTGGGACCGCGAAGCTCCCGGTCGACCAACGCCGCGGCATTGCGCACCACCAACTCGATACTCTCGATGTCAGCGAGGATGCCTCGGTCGCGCGTTTTCAACGGGAGGCGCGCGCGGACATCGCGGCCATTCACGCACGGGGCAAGCGTGCCATCGTCGTGGGTGGCTCCGGGCTGTACCACCGAGCGCTGATTGACCGCTTCTCGTTTCCGCCGACTGACCCTGAGCTGCGCGCCGCGCTGGAAGCTCGGGCCGAGTCGGAGGGCCCGGGAATCCTGCACGGCGAGCTCGCCGCCGTCGACCCCCTTGCTGCGGAGCGCATCGACGCGCGCAACGCCAAGCGCATTGTGCGCGCACTCGAAGTCATCACGCTGACGGGGGAGCAGTTCTCGTCCGTATTGCCGCAGCACACCTACGAAATCCCGACGGTGCAGGTGGGGCTCGACCTCGACTACGCGACGTTGGACCCCAGGATCGACTCCCGCGTCAACGCCATGTGGGACGGCGGCCTGGTGGACGAGGTCCGTGCGCTCGTCGCGCGCGGCTTGCGCGAGGCCACCACTGCGCAGCGCGCCGTCGGGTATGCCGAGACCTTGCGGCACCTCGATGGCGAGCTCACTGCTCAGCAGACCCGTGAACTCATCGCCCAACACACACGTCGTCTCGCGCGCCGTCAGCGCAGGTGGTTTGGGCCCGATCCACGGGTGACGTGGATTCCAGCCCCCGCATCCAGGAGCGATGTGGCACGCGCTGCCGCGGCGGTGGTGCGTGTGGCCGGTAACCTGGGGTCATGACTGACGTGCCCCAGCCGACCGCCGCCGTGGCCTTCACCAAGGGTCACGGCACGCGCAACGACTTCGTCTTGCTCATGGATGAGGCGGGCGCCATTGATCTGACTCCTGCGCTCGTGCGCACGCTGGCAGACCGGCGCGGCGGCATCGGCGGCGACGGGGTCATCCGTGCCGTGCGTTCCGGCGCGTTGCCCGCAGGGGCAGGCGCGGAGCCGCAGACCTGGTTCATGGACTACTGGAATGCTGACGGCACCACCTCAGAGATGTGCGGAAATGGCGCCCGGGTCTTCGGGGCTTTCCTCGAATCCCAGGCAGGCGAAGATCTGAGTGAGGGACTCGACTTCATGACGCGGGGCGGCCCGCGCCGTGTCACAGCCGTTGGCGAGTGCCGGTACGCGATCGGGATGGGAGCGTACGTGGTGGGCCGCGAGGGCGCGACCACGGTGGAGCCGTTCGATTCCGAGGTGCGCGCGACAGGGCTTGACGTGGCTCGACCCGCGCTGTCCGTCAACGTGGGCAACCCCCACCATGTCGTGGCACTGGCGACAGGAGACGAGCTCGCGGCGCTTGACCTGACGGCCGCGCCAACGGTGACACCGGCGCCCAGGAACGGTTCGAATGTGGAGTTTGCGGTGGCCCTGGGCGAACGAGAGGTCGCCGGCGAGGTGCGCGGCTGGGCCCGCATGCGCGTCCACGAGCGCGG
Organism: Demequina globuliformis; assembly: GCF_000975155.1. Taxonomy (GTDB): domain Bacteria; phylum Actinomycetota; class Actinomycetes; order Actinomycetales; family Demequinaceae; genus Demequina; species Demequina globuliformis. The sequence continues at coordinate 128,465 of NZ_BBRG01000001.1, read as the reverse complement.
ATCAGGAGAGACGCAGTCGTGCGGTACGGGAGCCTGCGCCGTGGCGTTGGCGCTGTCCACCTGGGGTGGGGCCGATGCGCCACGTGTGTGGGACATTGAGGTACCCGGGGGAGAAGTGACCGTCCGGATTACCGACGATGCGACCACGCTTGAGGGGCCTGCGGTCCTGGTCGCCGACGGCGTCACTATTCCCGCAGGCGCGTGACGGCACGGCGCCGCGAACTGGCTAGCGACGCGTCAAGCGCAAGACCCGAAAGCCCTTGGCAGACCCAACCTTCTCGATGTCACCCCAACTGCGGCCGGCATCGTCCCGCTGACGCGCGATCCACGCCGTTAGCGAGTCCGCTCCCAGGTTTTTTTGCACCACGAGGTGCGCGTGACCACCGGACTCGAGCCGCGGAAGCCACGTACTGAGGAGTGCATGCAACGCCGGCTTGCCGATGCGGATCGGAGGGTTGGACCAGATCGCGGCAAAGGTGCGGTCGGCGGGCACGGCTTGAGGTTCACGCGCCTCGATTGCCGCTGACGCACCCAAGCGAGCCGCGTTGCGCTCCAGCAGGTCCAACGCCCTCCTGTTCACATCGACGGCGGTGATGCGGGCATCGGGCCGCTGCAGCGCCGCGGTGAGCGCCAACGGACCCCAGCCGCAACCGAGGTCGAGGACCGTCTCCGCCGGTGGCGGCAGGTGGCGCAGCAGCACCTGGGTGCCGAGGTCGACGTGGTCGGGGGAGAAGACGCCTGGTGCTGTCTCGAGGTCGACTTCGCGTCCCGCGATGGCCGCCCTGATGATGCGGCGCTCATCAGCGGAGGCAGGGTCGGCCGTGAAGTAGTGGTCGGCGGTGCTCATTCAAGCGAGGTTACAGGCCCGGGCGTGGTGCGTGTCTGCCCGGGGTGAGACAATAGACGCATATGTCAGACCTGAATGAGGACACCTCCGCGGACCGCGCGCGCCGAGACGATGCGACGATTTCCCGTGTGCTGTCGCGCGCCGGGACCGCAGTGAGCGCGGGACAGACGCTCCGCACCGACTACGACGGGGACCAGTTCGACCGCGATGAACGCGCTGCATTGCGTCGTGTCGACAACCTGTCGACCGAACTTGAAGACATCACTGAAGTCGAGTATCGCCAGTTGCGACTCGAGAAGGTCGTGCTCGTGGGGCAGTTCTCCCGGGGCACCGTCGAAGACGCGGAGGTGGGACTGCGTGAACTCGCTGCGCTGGCCGAAACCGCGGGATCGCAGGTGCTCGACGGAGTCCTGCAACGCAGGCCCCATCCTGACCCCGCCACGTACATCGGCAAGGGCAAGGCTGAGGAGGTCAAGGAGATCGTGCACGCCGTGGGCGCGGACACCGTCGTCGTCAACGACGACCTCGCGCCCAGCCAGCGACGCGCACTTGAGGACGTCGTCAAGGTGAAGGTCATTGATCGCACCGCGCTGATCTTGGACATCTTTGCCCAGCACGCCAAGTCCAAGGAAGGTAAGGCGCAGGTAGAACTCGCGCAGCTTGAGTACCTTCTGCCACGTCTGCGCGGATGGGGTGACTCCATGTCGCGCCAGGCCGGCGGTCAGGTGGGTGGCGCTGCAGCCGGCATGGGTTCGCGCGGCCCGGGTGAAACAAAGATTGAACTCGACCGTCGCCGCATCCACACCCGCATGGCGCAACTGCGCCGCCAGATCAAGGCCATGGAGCCGGCCCGTAACGTGCGGCGGGACCGTCGCCTTGCGCTTCCCAACGTGGCGATCGTGGGGTACACCAACGCGGGCAAGTCCTCCCTGCTCAACCGCGTCACGGGCGCGGGAGTGCTCGTCGAGAACGCGCTGTTTGCCACCCTTGATCCCACCGTGCGGCGGTCCAGCACACCGGATGGCCGCGAGTTCACGGTGTCTGACACCGTGGGGTTTGTGCGCAACCTCCCGCACCAGTTGGTCGCCGCGTTTTCCTCGACGCTCGAGGAAGTGTCGCACGCCGACCTCATGCTGCACGTCGTCGACGCCTCACATCCTGACCCGGAGAGCCAGATCGCGGCCGTGAGGGAAGTGCTCGCCGACGTCCCAGGGGCAGACCAGGTGAAGGAGGTCATTGTCCTCAACAAAGCGGATATCGCCGAGCCCGAGACGCTCATGCGATTGCGTGCGCGCCGGGACATGACCATCGAGGTGTCCGCGCTGACTGGCGCGGGGATCGACGAGTTGCTTGCCCTGATCGCGCGCGAGCTGCCGCGTCCCGAGGTGCGCATCGACCTGGTTGTGCCATACACCCGCGGTGACCTCGTCAACGAGGCGCACAAGCACGGCGAGGTGCTCACTGAAACGCACGAGGGCGCCGGTACCCACCTGGTGGCCCTCGTGGATGAGGCGCTCGCCGCACGGCTCCGGGAGGCGGCCGTCTTCGCGTGAGTGACAGGGACGAGGCCGTCCGGCTTCTTGAGGTCGCTGTCGGGGCGCTTGGGGGCTCTCCTCGCGAGGGCCAGACCCAGATGACCGAGGTCGTCGACGAGGCTCTGCAGTCTCAGCAACACGTGCTTGTCCAGGCCGGTACCGGTACCGGTAAGTCACTGGGGTACTTGGTGCCTGCCGTGGCACACGCGGCGCGCGAAGGATCGCGCGTGGTCGTGTCCACCGCGACCCTTGCGCTCCAACGTCAGGTCTTTACCAAGGACTTGCCACTGGTCCTCGACGCGCTCGAACCGGAACTCGGCACGCGCCCGGCTGCGGCGCTATTCAAGGGACGCGCGAACTATCTGTGCGTCCATAAACTCGCTGGCGGTTACGGCGAACCCGATGACGACATGTTGCCTATCTCCGCGGGCCCTACGAGCGCGCTCGGCGAAGAGGTTGCGCGCCTGCACCAGTGGGCCGACGAGACGGACACTGGTGATCGCGATGACCTGATCCCTGGCGTCTCCCATCGTGCCTGGGCCCAGGTGTCGGTGTCGGGACGCGAATGCCTGGAATCGAAATGCCCGATGATCAAGGAGTGCTTCTCCCAAAAGGTCAGGGACGAGGCCGCGCAGGCGAAGATCGTGGTGACCAACCATGCCGTCTTGGGCGTGCAGGCCGCATCCCATGACCTCCTGGGCGACCACGACGCGCTGGTCGTGGACGAGGCGCACGAACTCGTGTCGCGAATCACGTCCGCCGCGACCCACGAGATCACTGTGCTGCGCGTGGACAGGGCGGCACGCGCTGCCAGGAGGGCGGGGCACACCACCGACGACCTTGACCGCGCTGCGCGCCGGTTGGACGCTGCCTTGGGCGAACATGAGCCCACGCGATTGCGCTCGGGGCTAGGCGAGGAGCTCGCGGAGGCTATCGAGGCTGTGCGGGGTGCCGCGCGTGCGTTGCTGAGCGCCGTGCAAAAAACCCAACAGAGCGGGCCAGACGCTGGCTCAGCCACTGCCAAGATGGCGAGCGCGGCACTGCAGGAGATACACGACGTCTGTGAAGAGCTGCAGGGCGAACACGGGCGCTATGTCATCTGGCTTGCTCCACCCGACGGTGAGTACGACTCGCGGCAGGCCGTGCGCATCGTGGCTGCGCCACTCGACGTCGCGGGACTCATCCGTACGCGGCTGATCGAGGAGAAGTCCGCGGTCTTCACCTCCGCGACTCTTGCCTTGGGCGGCGACTTCCGCGCCATCAGCGCTCACCTGGGCGTGTCCGAGCCGATGACCCTCGACGCGGGCAGCCCATTCGACTACGACAAGCAGGGGATCCTGTACGTGGCGGCGCACCTCCCCAAGCCAGGCGCAGGCGGGATTACCGATGAGGCGCTGGATGAGATGGAGACTCTCATTCGGGCCGCGGGCGGCCGCACGCTGGGCTTGTTCTCGTCGCACCGGGCAGGCCAGGCGGCTGCCGAGGCAATGCGTGAACGCTTGGATCTGCCCGTTCTCTACCAACTTGACGATCAACTGCCCACGCTCGTCGAGCAATTCAAGGCGGATCCGCGCGCATGTCTGTTTGGGTCAACGTCGCTGTGGCAGGGAATCGACGTGCCGGGACCGTCCGCCACACTCGTCATCATCGACCGCATTCCGTTCCCGCGGCCGGACGAGCCCATCGCTCAAGCCCGCACTGAGGCGGTCGCACAACGCGGCGGCAACGGATTCATGGCCGTGTCTGCGACGCATGCGGCGCTGCTGATGGCTCAAGGCGCAGGCCGCCTGATCCGCACCCACGCAGACCGGGGGGTGGTCGCTGTGCTGGACTCGCGGTTGAAGCACGCGCGTTACGGCGGCTTCCTCGCCCGGTCAATGCCCGCGCTGTGGGGCACGACGGATAGGGCAGTTGTCGTGGGGGCACTCGAGCGACTAGACGAGGCCGCACGTGCGGCGGGGCAGTAGCCTCTATCCAGAGACGATGCGAGGGTGAGGGAGAGACATGAGTGACCAGGACACGTCAGAAGAGTTCCGTCGCGGCCAGGAGGCTGAGCGCGCGAGGTTCGCTGAGTACCTCGAACACTTCGAGAAGGGCTCGAGGACTATGGCCGCGGAGGCCGAAACCGAGCAGTCGCGCGTGTACCAGACGACCATCGCCAACGCGATGAACGCGATGCGCCGCGCCATCACCGGCGAGTTTCACTGGCAGGATGGCTGGCGAAGCGGCAAAGACGGCGAGTAGCCGCTAGACCTTTCGCAAGACGGACACGACCTTGCCCATGATCGATGCGTGCGTGCCATCAATGGGGGTGTACGCCGGGTTGTGAGGCATGAGCCACACCTGTCCGTCTGTACGGCGGAACGTCTTGACGGTTGCTTCGTCATCCAAGAGCGCCGCCACAATGTCGCCGTTGTCAGCGGTGTTCTGCCGGCGCACGACAACGAGGTCGCCGTCGCAGATGGCGGCGTCGATCATCGAGTCACCCTTGACGGTGAGCATGAAGAGCTCGCCCTGTCCGGTGAGTTGACGGGGTAGCGAGAATACGTCCTCGACTGCCTGGTCCGCGAGGATAGGACCGCCTGCAGCGATCTGGCCCACCAGCGGGACGTGAGAGACGTCGTCGGGGACAGCCGGCGCCTGCGGGGCGGCAGGGGCGTCGAGCGCGGGGGAGTCGGTTGCCTCCGGCAACACGACCTCCATCGCGCGGGGGCGGTGCGGATCCCTGCGCAGGTAGCCCTTGCCTTCGAGCGCGCTCAGCTGGTGCTGTACCGAGGAAGTCGACGTCAACCCCACTGCCCGGCCAATCTCCCTCATGGACGGCGGATAGCCCCGGCTCTCGACGCACTCCTTGATGAACTCCAGAATGAGCCGTTGGCGCTCACTGAGGCCCGCGCCACCTTTGTCGGGGAACTCGTGGATGGTGGCTTCGCCGTCTCCCGGTGCCTGCGCCATGTCGCCTCCTGAGGTGCCCGGCGCCTGTGATGTCAGACCCCGGTGATTCGCTGTCCTTCATGACGGTAGAGCACCCGAGCGCAGGAATCAAACATATGTTCGAGCGTGTCTTGCCAGAGCCAGCCCAGAGTGCTACAAATAGAACAGATGTTCGACGAACAAGTGTTCGAATGGAGGAGATCATGACCGCAGTTGCGATGACGAGCCCCAAGCAGGCAGTTCGCCCACGCCCGGTAGGCGCCGCGCCGCGCCCCCGTGTGCGGGTGATCGACACCCCGGTCATGCGCCGTCGTCGCCGCACGGTCGTGGCTGTGCTGCTCGCAATCGTGGCCGCGATTGTTGGCCCGCAGGCGTTCGCGGACTCCGAGGGCGGGACACCCACTGCCTTCGACACCTACACCGTGGCGCACGGCGAGACACTGTGGTCGATTGCATCCGCATACACCCCCGAGGGCGAAGATGTGCGCGATGCCGTCTCGGAGATTTCTTCGCTGAACGCACTGGGAGGGTCCTCCCTGCAGGTTGGCCAGCAGCTGCGGGTGCCCGTCAGCGAGTAGGTCCCCAGGCGGCAGCCGGACCCAGGATTCCGACTAACCGCCTAGTCGTGGGAAAGTAGGGGCATGCACTGTCCTTTCTGCAAGAATGCCGACTCCCGAGTCATTGACTCACGCACGTCCGATGACGGTCTTGCGATTCGGCGGCGCCGAGAGTGCCCTGAGTGTGGCAAGCGCTTCTCGACGATTGAGACCGCAAGCCTCATGGTGATGAAGCGCAATGGCGTGGGGGAGCCGTTTAGTCGCGAGAAGGTCGTGGGGGGTGTACGCAAGGCATGCCAGGGCCGCCCCGTCAGCGACGACGACCTCGCAGTGCTGGCACACAAGGTCGAGGAATCGATCCGCGCCTCTGGGGCAGCGGAGATTAAGGCAACCGACATTGGGCTGGCGATTCTGCCGCCGCTGCGCGAACTCGATGAGGTGGCATACCTACGGTTCGCGAGCGTGTACCAGGACTTCCAGAACCTCGACGACTTCGACGCGGCCATCACGGACCTCCGGACGGGTCAGCAGTAACCACGTTCTGGCACCGCCGGCTCCACCGGGCGGCCCGTTAGCGCTTGGAGCGCTTGCCCTTGCCCTGCCCCTTGTTCTTGGGCCGGGCCTTGCCCGAACGGCCCGATTGCTTCGCGGCAGACTTCTTCTTGCCGTGTGACGCGCCCTTCTTGGATTCGAACGCCTGACCCTCGGGCCGTGCCTGGCCACGATCGCGCGCGGTGGACGGAGCATCATCCTGTGGGCGCTGGCGGCTCGAGGGACGGCGGCGGCCGTCGTTTGCGGGCGCCTGTGCATCGCGCGAGCGGCCTGAGCCTCTGCGACTGTCTGAGGCTCCGCGACTGTCTGAGCCTCCGCGACTGTCTCGACGGTCGTCGAAGCGCGAGTCCCGTCGAGTCTCCGTCCTGGGTGGGCGCCGGGTGTCGCCGTCACCACGCGCCTGGCGCCGCGCCTCTGGCTTGGACCCACGACGGTTGTCGTCATCTCCGCGAGTACGGCCGGTCGCGCGTTCGGGGCTGCGATCACGGCTACCGCCGCGTCTCGCGGGCCCAGTCTCGTAGTCCCGCGAGCGGCCACGCTGCGCGACGTCGCGTTCGCGTGCCTCGAGTTCGGCTTCGCGTCGCGCGAGGCGCTCCTCGCGTGCCAGGAGAGCATTCTCGCGGGCGGTGCGCGACTCATCGGCGAAGTCATCGCGGCCCCGGGCAGGACGTCGGGTGCGGTCAGCTCGCGCACCGTAGTCGGTGCGCGCTGGACGCTCACGACCGTTCCTGTCGGTGCGGCCGCGACCCCCACGGTCGGGCCGTCCGCGTCCGCCGCGTCCACGCAGGGCGCTGTCTGGCAGGGGCTCGGGGACCGGTACTCCTGAGGGCTCGCGTGCGCCTGTGAGCTCGCTGAGCAGCGCGAGCGATTCCTGATCTTCCCCGCGTACCTTGCGGAAGATCGCGTCCACGCCGGCGTTGTCGATGAGGCGGTCAACGGTCTTGCGCTGGTGGGGAAGTGACAGAGTCACCACAATGCCGGCGCTGCCCGCCCTCGCGGTGCGCCCGGCACGGTGCGTGTAGTCCTTGAAATCGGACGGCGGGTCCATTTGCAGCACCAGGTCAACGGCGTCGACGTGGATACCGCGCGCGGCAACGTCGGTGGCGACCAGCACAGGAATCTGCCCTGCCCGGAAACCCGTAATGGCGTGATTGCGCTCTGCCTGCGACTTGTCGCCGTGCAGGGACACTGCGAGCACACCCGCGTCTCGCATCTCGCCCGCGATACGGTCGCAGGCCAACTTCGAGCGCACAAACACGATGGTGCGGCCTTCGCGCGCGACGATCCGGTGCGCGAGCTGGTACTTCACGTGTGGCGGGATGCTCAGCACCAGGTGGGTCATGCTGGCGGGACCATCGTCTCCGCCCGTGACGTCATGGAGGACAGGGTCAACCATGTGTTCCGCCACGAGGCGGTCGACGTCGCCGTCAAGGGTGGCGGAGAACAGCAGGCGTTGTCCGCCAGCGGGCACGTGTTCGAGGATCTCATTGATCTCGTCCATGAACCCCATGTCAGCCATGTGGTCCGCCTCATCGAGCACAATGAGTTCCACGTCTGACATATCCGCGTGTCCGCGGCGCGTCAGATCGGCAAGGCGTCCGGGAGTCGCGACAAGGAGGTGGACTCCGCGTTCGAGCGCCTGCACCTGCTTGGTCATGGACAGGCCGCCTGCCACCAGGCGTAGCGATACCCCCATCGAGTGGGCGAACGGTTCGAGCGCGTCGTTGACCTGCATCGCAAGCTCGCGCGTGGGAACCAACACGATCGCGCGCGGCTTCGTGGGCGCAGGCTTGTCTCCGTCGGCCAGGCGAGCGATGGCTGGGAGGCCAAAGCCAAGGGTCTTGCCTGAGCCTGTGCGGGCCTTGCCGAGCACGTCGCGCCCCGCAAGGGCGTCGGCGATGGTCGCCGACTGGATCGGGAATGCGGTGGTCAACCCCGCCCTGTCGAGAGCTTCGACAAGGGTGGGTGGCAGACCGAGGTCTGCGAATGCGATCGGGTCGCTGGCGTCGTGGACAGTTATGAGAGCACCTGCAGTCGGACGGTTCCTGGCATGGCGCCCAACGCTGCCACGGACTCCTCGGTCACGCCGGCGGAAATGTCCGTCACCACGTAACCCAGTTCACCGCGGGTCGCGAGCATCTGGCCTTCGATGTTGACCTCGTGCTCGGCGAACACTCGGTTGACGGCCGCGAGCACACCGGGCACGTTCTCGTGCAGGTGGGCGATGCGGTGCGATCCGGACGGGCGGTCGAGCTGAAGGTTGGGCAGGTTGACGCTGAGGGACGTAGAGCCCTTCGTCACATAGTCACACAGACGCGTGGACACGAAGATGCCGATGTCGCGCTGGGCTTCTTCCGTTGATCCGCCAATGTGCGGGGTCAAAATGACGTTCGGGATGTTCTGCAACGGCGTGAGGAACGGGTCGCCCTTCTTCTTGGGCTCCTCCGGGAACACGTCGATGGCGGCTCCACCAATGGCGCCGGACTCGAGGCCTTCGCGCAGGGCATCAACGTCGACGATGAACCCACGCGACAGGTTGAGGAAGTGCGCACCATGCTTCATCGATTCGAACTGCTCGCGGCCAAAGAAGCCCTGGTTGCCGCTGCGGCCGTCCACGTGCAAGGTCACAATGTCTGCCTCGCGCAGCAGGGCATCGAGCGACGGCATGCGCGTGGCGTTGCCCAGAGCGAGCTTCTCAGCGCTGTCGAAGAAGATGACGTTCATGCCCAGCGCCTCGGCGACCACGGACAACTGTGAACCGATGTTGCCGTACCCGACAATGCCCAGCGTGCGGCCACGAATCTCGTGGGCGCCGTCAGCGCTCTTGTTCCACACGCCCTCGTGCATGAGCTTCTGGTGAACCGGGAGGCGGCGCGTCAGGGAGATCATCTCCGACACCGCCATCTCGACGACGGAACGCGTGTTGGAGTACGGCGCGTTGAAGGCCGCGATGCCCCGGCGCGCGGCGGCGTCGAGGTCAATCTGGTTGGTGCCGATGGAGAACGCTCCGACCGCGATCAGCGAGGGCGAGGCCGCCATGACCCGTTCGGTGAGCTGGGTCTTGGAACGGATGCCGAGGATCTCAACGCCCTGAAGGGCCTCGATGAGCTCGTCCTCGTCCATCGCGCCAGCGTGGTTCTCGACGGAGATGCCGGCGGCCTCGAAGTTCTCGGTGGCCTTGGAGTGAAGATTCTCAAGTAGAAGTGCGCGCACGGGGCTATCTTTCCGCAAATGGGGCGCTGTGACCAATCCGACTACCCGGCGGTTGGTCATGGTCCCTGCGGGACCGAGGAATGGGCCGATGCCTGGGCTCGTGTGGGTGCGACGGCGCGGACGGGGCGCATGGCAGGCTATGTCCTGTGAATCTGGCTAGCAGGCTCCTCGTCATCACCGGACTCGGCGTTGCCGCGGCCGGGGCAGGGGTGTGGGCGACGGGCGCCACGTGGGAAGACATTTCTCATTTGGGTCAACCTCGCAACGTGCTGGAGATCGAGGGGCAGGAGATCCGCGTCCCGCAGGCACAGTCGTCCGGCGCGCGCCTGGCACCAGCGGTCGCGGCGTCGACCTCAGGAGATCACGCGTTCTTGTTCGAAGAGGACGGCGAGCCGACGCGCTACGACCCTTGCGTGGCGTTGGCGTGGGTGCACAATCCTGAGGGGATGCCTGCAGGCGCTCAGGGTCTCGTGGAACGGGCAGTCGCTGACATCGAGGTTTACACCGGTCTGGTGTTCGATTTCGAAGGGGAGACATCGGAACTCGCATCGTTCGACCGGCCGCTGATTCAAGACCGGTACGGCGAGCGGTTTGCTCCGATCGTGATCGGGTGGTCAGACGAGCAAGAGACCGCCGACCTCGCGGGTTCCACTGCAGGTCTCGGCGGGTCGTCATCGGTCACCGGCGCATACGGCGACCAACGCTTCCTGGCCGCGGGAGTCGTCATCTTGGACAGGGAAGACTTGGCTGACTTGCTGGAGGAGCCAGGTGGGCTTGAGCGTGCCGAGTCAATCATCCGTCACGAGTTGGCGCACGTCGTGGGCTTGGGTCACGTTGACGATCCCACTGAGCTGATGCACACGGAGAACATGGCTGCGGCGTCCTGGGGGCCGGGGGACCGGTACGCGCTCGCGGTCGCCGGTGCGGGTCCCTGCCAGTAGCGCCTGGAGCCTCAGCGGCGATGCGTCGTCACACGAGCGCTCCTTGCCGCAGCGCCCCGCACCTCACAGTCCAGCGGGCAAACGTCCGGTGTGAACGATCTCCAGGCGCTGAGTGGGGCGCGTGAGCGCCACGTAGAGGTCGCCTGGACGGGCCGCAATTGCCGCCGGGTCGAGCACGACCACCACGTCGAACTCAAGACCCTTGGACTCCAACGGAGTGCACACGGTGACGTCAGCCGCGGCGGCGTGCTGCGCGAGGCCCTCGCGGACCGCTCCCAGACTGTCCTGCGGAGCAATGATCGCTACCAAGCCTCCCTCGCTGTCGGCCATGCGCGCCGCGTGCTCGCCTGCAAGGCGAGCCGCGGTTCGCGCCGCAACTGGGGCATCGGCCGTTGTCAGGGCGACCGCATCGTCCACCTCGCGCGCCGCACTCAACTCGCTCACCGGCAGCGCCGCGGCCTTGGCGAAGGACTGCGCTACCTGCGCCACCTGCGCCGGGATGCGATACGACACCGTCAACTCTCGCAGGTGCCACGATGGTCCAAACAGGGGATCCATGGTCTCGGGCCACCATTGGGTGCCCGCCGCGCTCGTCACCTGCGCCACGTCGCCCACGATCGTGAAGGAACGCGTGGGGCAGCGGCGTAGCAGCATGCGCCATGCCATGGGCGACAACTCCTGTGCCTCGTCAACCACCACGTGACCGTAGGTCCAGGTGCGGTCACTCGCTGCGCGTTCGGCGAGGGTCATGCGCGACGTTGATCCGCGCATGCGTTCGGCGAGGTCCTCCGCGCTCACCATGCCGTCGGTGTCGAAAGTCGACAGCACCTCGCGGGCGTATTCGATCTCTTCCTCGCTGGCTCCCGTGGCGGCGCGGGGGGCGTTGGACGGCATATCGCCCAACAGGTCCGCGGCCTCGTCCAGGAGGGGAATGTCGGCCTCTGTCATGGGGGCGTGGGAGGGGCGAATGAGGAGCGCGCGGTCGTGGGCGCTGAGGCTCCGCGCTGCGTGGTCAAGAAGGTGGGGCTTGGACAGGAGGTCGCGAATGAACTGCACGGGCGTGATGGGCAACCAGCACAGGTTGAGCGCAATCCTGATTGTCTTGGAATCGCGTACGTCGCGTTCGAGCTCGAACCGCTCGTCGTTGTCGAGGTGGTGGTCCAGTTGCTCGACGAGTTGGGCGGTGAGCCGGCCAATCATCTCCTTGGCGAAGGACGCGCGCGCTTCGTTGTGGGGCTTGCCCTCGCGGCGTGCCTTCGACTGGGCCTCGCGAATATCTGAGCGGCGAATCACGACCGTGCGTCCGTCGATCGAGACTTCTTGGTCCTCGCGCGGTAGGCGCTGGCGTTCGCGCACCGCGTTCTTGATCACGCGGCTCATGATGGTGCGGCCCTTCACGGAGGCGACGTCGTCCCGTTCCACGGCGCCGATGCGCACTCCGGGCACCAACCCGGCCAAGGTGGTCGAGACCGCGCCCGTCTCACCCAGAGACGGCAGCACGTGGTCGATGTAGCGCAGGAACTGCGCCGACGGACCGATCAACAGCACACCACGGCGCTCAAGCTGCTCGCGGTGGTGGTACAGGAGGAAGGCGGCGCGGTGAAGAGCCACGGCCGTCTTGCCGGTCCCTGGCCCACCTTGCACCACCAGCGCACCGTCGAGGTCGGCGCGAATCACCGCGTCCTGCTCGGCCTGAATGGTCGCGACAATGTCGCCCATGCGCCCCGTGCGGCGCGCGTCGAGTGCCGCCAGCAGCGCGCCCTCTCCCGCGAGGGTGTCGTCGAGTCCGGCCTCTCGCAGCGCGGCGACGTCGAGGACGTCGTCCTCCACTGCCGTGACCACGCGGCCGCGCGTCGTGAGGTGACGGCGGTTGACCACGCCGGACGGGTTGGCGGCGGTTGCTGAATAGAAGGCCCGTGCTGCCGGAGCGCGCCAGTCAGTGAGCAGGGGAGCGTGGGCCTCATCTGACAGCCCGATACGGCCTACGTAGAGCCGGTCGCCGTCGGCCAGGTCGAGGCGACCAAAGCACAGCCGGTCCTCCACCGCGTCGAGCTGCATGATGCGGTCCTCGTACAGGGTCGCGAAGGCATCGCGCTCGGAACGGTTTTGCGGGGATCCCGACGGTCCCGACTTGCGGACCTCGGCTAGTCGCCGTTCGGTCTCACCGCGGAGATCGTCGAGGCGACCGTACAGCCCGTCAATTACGCGCTGTTCCGCATCCAGGCCGTAGGCGGTCCGGGTGCTGTCGTCATGCATGCTTTCGCCCTTCATCCTTGACCCGCTCGCGTCAAGGCAGTCCTCCATTATCCCCGTACCTCGGGGTGCTCGCCACCCCCTGACTCGGGGAATGGGCCGGTGCTCGCAGGTGTTTCGCGCTCAGCGTGCATCGGCCAAACCGTGCCCGGTGCGTGAAACAATGAAGGAACTATGAATTCTGCACTCGTGAGTTGGAACCCGGACGGCGTCGAGGAGTGGGAGCGCATTGCGCCCGCCGACTCCGCCGTCCTCATGCACTCGTTGCGAGGCTTTATCGACGCAGGGAACACCGGCTCACTCGTGGCGCGGCAGATCCTCGACGGCTGTGAGCCGGTGCGCGTGGCGAGCTTCGACATCGACCAACTGCTTGACTACCGCTCGCGCCGGCCAGAGATGACCTTCTCCGTGAACGAGTTCACCGACTACGACGAGCCTCACCTCCACGTGGATCTCGTCCGCGACCTGGAGGACACGCCGTTCTTGTTGCTGCACGGTTTTGAGCCCGACATCCGGTGGGAGGCATACATCGCTGAGGTGCGCGAGATTGTGAAGCGCATGCACGTAGGCCTCACGCTTGGAACGCACGGCATCCCGATGGCGGCTCCGCATACGCGCCCCCTGGGTGTGACGGTGCACGGCACTCCGCAGGAGTTGTTGCCGGACGCGGCGTCGTTCTTCGGCACGGCCGCGGTACCGGCGAGCGCCATGAACCTGATGGAGTACCGGTTTGGCCAGTGGGGCCTGTCGGCTGTCAACGTGGCGGTTCACGTGCCTCACTATCTTGCGCAGTCGTCGTACCCGCAAGCGGCGGCCCGCGCCATCGCCGCTGTCGAGGACATCTCTGGACTCTTGTTGGACGCGGAAGGTCTCACCGACGACGCGCTCGTGGCGAGCGAGGAGATCGCACGTCAGAGCGCGGAATCAGATGAGGTGCAGGCACTCGTCCAGGCCCTCGAAGAGCAGTACGACGCCTTCATGGAGCGCCGTGAGGACGGCATCGAGGCCGACGGGCCGTTGCCTTCGGCGGAGGAACTCGGGGCGGAATTTGAAAAATTCCTGCAACAACAGCGGGGAGACACTCCCCCTGGAGCGTAAAACGTGACACACTTGCCCTGGTTGCAGAAAACGTAGTGTGCAAGAACCGGTCTGTCTGGGCTCGGAACAAGAACATTGCGGCGACAGCGCCGGGCAGAGTGTTCGGTGCTCCCGTCCGCGGGCAAGATAGACAAAGGAAATACGCATGGCACAGGGATCTGTGAAGTGGTTCAACGCTGAAAAGGGCTATGGCTTCATCGCCCAGGACGGCTCGAACGACGACGTCTTCGTCCACTACTCGGCAATCGAGACCGACGGTTACAAGAGCCTTGAAGAGGCTCAGCGCGTCGAGTTCGACGTGACCGATGGCCCCAAGGGCCCCCAGGCGGCGAACGTTCGCCCCCTCTAAGGACTTGAGAGTTCCCTGTCGCCGAGCATGACTCGGGGGCAGACTTAAGTTTTCTCGAAGGCCGTCACCGGATTTCCGGTGGCGGCCTTCGTCGTGCTCGGGCCTAGGACGGCCAGCGGGTGGAGACCCCGGTCGGCAAGGGGGCCGATGCCGCGTAGCGCCTGAGGCTATCAACGTTGAGTGCGGGAGCGGCGGCGAGAATGACATTGCCGCGGCGCCGTCCCTTGAGCACTGCAGGCTCACCGATCGCGACGAGGCCCGTGAAGTGTGCTGCGGCTGCTGCCGCGTCCGCGCGGTGTGCCTGCCCGCCAGGGCGCGTGCCGATGTTTGCGATCACGAGACCGCCCGGACGCAATGCACGACGAGCGTGTGCCCACCACACGTCATCCGCCAGCGACTGTGGAGTCTCGTCGCCAGCGAAGGCGTCGCGGACAATCAGGTCCACGCTGGCGTCATGCCTGGACGCCACGGCGTCGAGCCCGTCCTGTTCGCGAATCCGCAGACGCGGGGCGCGCGGGAGGTCCCACCACTGGCGCGCCAGGAGCGGCAAGTCGGCATCCACATCCACGGCGATGTGACGCGAGTCGTCGTAGCGGTAGGCGAGGTAGCGAGGCAAGGTGCACACGCCCGCGCCCACGTGCAGCGCGAGGAACCGCTCAGGCCTCGCCCATGCGTCGACCACCGCCGCCTCGTGGCGCATGTACTCGAAGTCAAGGACATCCTTTTCAGGGCGCATGGACGAACTGGGAACTCCACCCACCCATACAGTCGTTGACCCATCAGGCTCGTCCTCGAGCCGAACTTCTGCGCTCGCGGTGGGGATGGTGACGCCGCGAGCAACCCCGTCGGCGACGCGTTCAGAACTGGATCGTGGAGTCACGGGGGCCTTTCGGCAGGAGGACTAGTGTGCGAGGGCGACGCGAACTAGACTAGGGTCTACGCCACAGACTGTGTTGGAGGAGGGCATCATGCCGCTTTCTGAGTATGAGCAGCGCGTACTCGACGAGCTCGAGCAGGAGCTCGGTAGCGACGCGACGCTTCACCGTGCCATGAACCGCTCCTCGCACACCCCCACGCGGGTGATTTTGGGCATCGTCGGCGTCATCGCCGGCCTCGGTATCGTCGTGGCCGGAGTGGCCTTCCAGATGCCGATCCTGGGCATCGTGGGCTTTGTGCTGATGGCGGGCGTTGCACTGTGGACGCTCCTGGCCGGCGGGAAGAAGGAAGAGCCGAAGGCATCCGACGCCGCGAAGCCGCGTCCTGCGCCGCAAGGCAAGCCCGCGAAGGAGAACAAGGACTTCATGCAGCGGTTCGAGGACCGCTTTGACCGCAGGCGTGAGAACGGCGAGTTCTAAGCCCGCGACACTCACCGCGACCTCGTAGCACGACCCCGGCCCAGGTGGCCGGGGTTTTGTGCGTTGGCGCCCGTGCGGTGCGCGGGCTAGGTGCGAGCGCCGCTAGACGTCCGAGCGGCCGCTTTGACGCCGTGCAGGACCTGATCACGGCAGGCCCGCATGTGCGACAGCGCCACCGTCGACGGATCCGGGGCGTAGCGGTGTGTCATGACGTCCTGCGCGAGCGTCTCAAAGGCCGCCCTGGCATTGGCCGGCAACAGCAGCCCCTCCGTCGCAAGCGCGTCGCACGAAAAGCGCACGGCCTGCGCGGGGCTCATGGACTCGGGCCACCGGGCGGCGGCGGGCAGCCGGCGCCGTAGGCCTGCCCATATCGCGTCGGCGTCGTCGAGCGCGGCGTCGGCCGTTGAACGCCGTGCCAGGGCCCACGCTGCACCTCCCGCCACCAACACCACGCCGATGGCAAGGAGCCACCAGGGGGCCGCGGTAGTGGTGGAATCGTTCGGTGACGTCGCGGCGCCGGTGTGCTCCGGCTCCGGCTGTTGAGTCTCCTCGGGACGTTCGGGTTCGGCCGGTGCCACGGGGTCCGCGGCGTCGCTTTCGACGCCTGAGGCCGCTTCGACGGCGTAGTTCGAAGCGTAGGTGGGCGCAAAGCCCGTCTGGACGGCGGGCGTGGGCTCAAAGCGGATCCACCCAGCGCCGGGAAACCAAAGCTCGGGCCACGCGTGAGCCTGCGATCCGTCCACGACGTACGTGCCTGACCCCAACTGATTTCCCGGCAAGTACCCCACCGCCATCCGCGCGGGAATGTCCAACGTCCTGGCCATCATGGTCATGGCGGTGGCGAACTGAATGCAGTAGCCCGTACGCGTATCGAGGAACGTACTCACCGTATCCGCGGTATTGGGCTCAACCGAGGTGTCGTACGTAAACGTCGTCGGGTTGCGCAGGTACTGCTGCAGAGCCACCGCGGTGCCGTAGCGGCTGGTGGCCTCCGCCGTCACCTCCTGCGCGAGTGTCGCCACGCGCTCGGCATCCATCGCGTCGGGAATGGCGAGGTAGCGCTCGCCCACATCGTCACTGTCGGTTCCGATCCCATCTTCCGCAGCCAGGAGTCGCTCGCCCGTCACAAAGTCGTCCAGCAGCGACACTGAGTAGGTGGCGCCGGTGATGCGGCCTCGTGCCAGCGTGGCCTCGTCGAGCGCCGCGTCGTAATCCCACGCGCGATCGATCGCGATCGATCGGGGCGCGTTCGGCAAGGGGATGTTCTCCTCTGCGGCGCCCACGGGTTCGACAGTGACGGTCGTCGCCTCATAGTCCGCAGGGTTGTCGACTGGCACGGTCCACACGACGTCACCCTCGCGGGGTCGCTCCGACCGCGAACTCGCCGCGGGCTCCCATGACGTGCCGTCAAAGTCGGTGAGCGTGCGCAGCTTGAATGCGTCCGGCTGGCCGCCGTCGCTCGTGTACTGCAGCACGGGCGACGTGGAGCGCGCCCCCAGTGACTCGCGCAAGTCGAGTTCCACGCTCAGGCGGGTGGTGGTGCTCGCGCCGCCGGCGCTGGAGATCCGGGGCAGGCGGTCCCACCCGGGACCGCTGACAAGCAGCGGTGTCACGACGAGCGCGGCGGCGATCACGGCCGTGGCAGTCACCAGGGGAGCGGCCACCGGTGCCCGGGAGCGGATCGCGCTCGGCCGGCGCAAGAGTCCGAGCGCGATGAGCCACACTCCGAACGCCGCCAGCATCGATGGGATATGGACCACGTGCTCCATGACAATCGCCGGTAGCCACGGCGCGAGCAGGACCACGCCTGACGTTGCCACCCACCGCGCACCTACCGCGAGGGCATCCGCCACAAGGAACAGCGGAATCAGCCCGGCCAGGATCACGAGTGCGAGCGGTGGCACCACGGGGGCGGGCGCCACCGTGGCTCCCGCATACGTCAGCCCCTCGGCGAACACGCGCCCGAGGTCAGCGAGGGCGCCGGGAGTAGGAAGCCACTGGCGGCCCCCGTCATCGTGCATCGTGAACACAGGTACGCAGATCACGGTCGCGGCAATGAGGCCGGCGGCCGTTGGCCACCACAGAGACCGTGTCACCGCACGCACCGCCACGACGACGCCGGCGGTCATCGCGAGCACAGCAGCGGCCACGCCGCGCAGGTCATCGACGTTGATCCAGCCGGAGAGTGCACCAAGGCTCAGGTAGACGGCGGCCGCGATGGAGAGGGTCGCGGCGGCGCTCATCCACCCGTCTCGCGGCGCGTTCATGCGTGTGCCGCCTCGCCAGCAAGAAGCTGCCACGCGCGCCCGACGGGCTCGTGCGGGTTCGCCACCACGACACGCCAACCGGCCGCCCGCAGTGCGTCAGTGGCGCTTTGTGTCCCGCGCGCGGCGGTGTCCACGATCACGGCCCACGCGGATCCGGAGTGGCCCAGACGCGCCAAGTCGGCGAGCGCCGCCTCTGGGGGCGCTCCCATGATGGCGAACGTCACCGCTCCATACCGTTCACGGTCGGCGGCGATCGCCGCGGCGTCCCCCACGTTCCCCGTCGGATCGCCGACGCGGTCAATCGGACGCGCCTCTAAGGCGGCCAAGGAGTCCAGGAGGCGCTCGCGTTCAGCGTTACCGGTTGCCGCAATGCTGGGGTCGTGGCTGAGCCCGGCGCCGACGGTCACCGCCTCATGTCCGGTTTCCAGGACGGCAGAGGCGATGGATGCGGCGGCGGAGATCGCCCATTCCGCTGCGGCGGCAGAGCCCGGCAAGTCGAGGATGACTGTGGCAGGCCGTTTGCCTTCGTGCTCATCGTGGCGCACGAGCATGGTCTGACGCCGCGCGGACGATGCCCAGTGGACCCGCCGCAAGTCGTCGCCCTGTCGATACTCGCGTAGCGAGGAATCGTCCGCCTGAGCTGATACGACCCCCGTAGAGCGGTGCTCCGAGACTCCCATCACGGCGCGGGCGACGTCGACGAGGTCCACCACCGCTGGCCAGACTGCCACGGTGTCGGTGGCTCCGACCGAGCATTCTGCGTTGACGAGTCCCCAGGGGTCCGTCGTCGCCACCATGCACGGGCCCAGCGTCCACCAGCCGCGCTGGGTGGGGCGAATCGGGTAGGTCAGTGTCAGCGCGCGTTCGCCACGCGTGACGGCGGCGCGTTGATGCGCAGTGCCGGTGATCTCCGCAGCAGCTTGTTCACTGACCCCGAGGCCGCGGATGAGCATGTGCGATGTGGCGTTCCAGCGTGTCGCGGTCATGGATGTTGTCACGAACGCGGGGACGTTCACCATGGCGTGCTGCGGACCGATGGCCCGCGACACACGTGCGAGCCGGCTCGGCAGGCTGATCCCGATCACGGCGACCCAGACCCATGCGACGAGCACCGCAGCGGTCGTGGCAACGGCTAGGTACGTCAGTGCGGCAGAGCCGAAGCCAATGCCGAGAATGAGCATGGTGGCAGCTGCGATGGCGACGCCGGTGCCGCGCCGGGTGGGAGTGAGGCGGCGTTGGCGAGCAGGTTGCGCGGAGGTCATGTCACGGGCGGGCGGCGACGGCTTCGCGGGTGTTCATGCGGGGGGTCCCTGGGACGCGGGTCGCGCGCACGATCTCCTCGACGATGTCCCGGGTGGACAGCCCCGCGACTCGGGCCTCGTGGGAGGGCAGGAGCCGGTGGGAGAGGACGGCCACTGCACGTTCTTGCACGTCCTCGGGGATGATGTGGCCGCGGCCGTGGAGGGCGGCCGTGGCGCGGGAGGCCGCCAACAGCTGGAGGGAAGCGCGCGGCGACGCCCCCAGGCGCAGGGCCGCATGCTCACGGGTCGCGCCCACCAGGTCCAGGATGTATTGCTTGGCGGCAGGCGAGGCGTGGACCTTGTTGGCTGTGCCGATGGCCAGGGTGACATCCTGCGTGTGTGCCACCGGCACAATCGCCGCAAGCGGGTCGACCCCGCCGTCGCGCCCCATCAGCATGTCCATCTCCGCCTCGCGGCTGGGGTACCCCACAGAGATCTGAGCCATGAAGCGATCGCGCTGAGCCTCAGGCAAGGGGTAGGTGCCTTCCATTTCAATGGGGTTCTGAGTCGCCACCACGGTGAAGGGGTTAGGCAGCGCGCGCGTGGTGCCGTCGACAGTCACGGCGCGTTCTTGCATGGACTCCAAGAGCGCGGACTGAGTCTTGGGCGAAGCGCGATTGATCTCGTCCGCGATGACCACATGCGCGAAGACGGGTCCAGGACGGAATTCGAAAGCGTGCTCGTCGGAGCGGTAGATGCTGACCCCGGTGACGTCTGCGGGGAGTAGGTCAGGGGTGAATTGGATGCGCCCCACTGAGGCGTCGATGCTCGCGGCGAACGCTCGCGCCAGCGTCGTCTTGCCCACCCCGGGGACGTCCTCCATGAGGAGGTGCCCGCGGGCCAGCACCGTCGTGATGATCGCCCTGATGGCGTCCCCTTGCCCCGCGACCACTGCGCTCATCGACTCTTCGATGGCGCTGGTGAAGCGCTGCACCTGCTCGAGTTCGGCCGCGGTGGGTGGGGTCACGGTCATGGAGGGCTCCTTTGCGTCGTACTCGTCGAGCCTAGGGGACTTCCGGGCGTGGCAACAGGGTGCCGCGCGATGAAGTGCCCCCTGGCTGAGAAATCCCCCCACCGCGCTATCTGGAGGTCTACCTGCACTTTCGAGCTCGAATTGCTGAGATTCGCGTGATTTCTCGCCCAAAGTGGGGAGAAGTGGAGTAAAGTGGGGGCATCGGGCGAGTCGTGGCGCTGAGGAGGTGATCGCGTGTCAGATGCACTGGCGCACGGTCTGGGCCCCACTGGGGTCTTCCTCGGCACGTTCACGCCTCGCCTCGATGACAAGGGCCGACTGATCCTGCCCGCGAAGTTCCGCGGGCGGTTGGCGTCGGGTCTGGTCGCCACGCGCGGGCTGGACCGGTGCGTTTTTTTGTTTCCCCTCGACGAGTTCGCAGTCGTTCACGACCGCCTGCGACGCGCGCCGCTGGAGAACAAGAGCGCTCGGGACTATCTGCGTAACTTCCTGGGTCACGCCTCGGATGACATCCCCGACAAGCAGGGGCGCATCTTGCTGAGCTCTGCTCTACGCAAGTACGCCGGCCTGGACCGGGACGTCGCCGTGGTGGGCATGGGTTCCCGCGTTGAGGTGTGGGATGCCCAGGCCTGGGAGGACTACCTCGAACGAGGCGAGGACGAGTACGCCGCTACTGCGGCCGAGGTGTTCGACGCCATGTAAGTGACCCGTGTCCCGCGGCCTCCTCCCGCGCGGCTCTGGCGGACTTCCCCCCGCCAGAGAGCCGGAGGGAGACCGGGAGACACGGTCAGCAGCGACAGGAAGGAGGGATCATGTCGGACGCGGCTTCTCGACACCAGCCGGTGATGCTGCAGCGCTGCGTTGACCTCCTCGCACCTGCCGCTCAGCACCCGGGCTCAGTCGTCATCGACGGGACGCTAGGAATGGGCGGCCACACTGAGGCGATCCTGACGCAGTGCCCCCACGCCCGCGTGGTGGGCATCGACCGCGATCCGCAGGCGATCGCGCTGGCGTCCGAGCGGCTCGCACACTTTGGGGATCGATTCATCGCTCACCACGCCGAGTATGACGACATGGCCGGGGCTGTCGCGGCCGCTGGCGTCTCACATGCCGACGCTGTGTTGCTAGACCTGGGCGTGAGCTCGCTGCAGATCGACGAGGCCGAGCGCGGCTTCTCCTATGCGCAGGACGCGCCACTGGACATGCGGATGAACTCCGAGGACACCGTGACTGCCGCGGACTTGCTGCGCGAGGCCGACCAGAAGGAGCTCGCGCGCATCTTGCGCGTCTACGGCGAGGAACGGTTCGCCGGGCGCATCGCGGAGACCATCGTGGCGCGTCGCAGCACGGCCCCGATCGAGCGCAGTGCGGAACTTGTCGACATTGTGCGTGCGTGCATCCCCGCCGCGACGCGAGACAAAGGCGGCAACCCCGCCAAGCGCACTTTCCAGGCACTTCGCATCGCGGTCAACCGCGAACTCGAGATCCTCGAACGCGCCATCCCCGCGGCCGTCGAGGCGGTCAACACCGGCGGGCGGGTGGTGGTCATGTCCTACCACTCGCTTGAGGACCGGATCGTCAAGGGCGTCTTCGCGGAAGGGGCGACGTCCTCCGCGCCGCCGGGCCTGCCGATCGTGCCCGACGAGGACCAGCCCTACCTGCGCCTGCTGACGCGAGGCGCCGAAAAGGCCTCGCAAGACGAGGCAGACGCGAATCCCCGCTCCAAGCCCGTCCGCCTGCGAGCGGTTGAACGCACCCGTCCCACTCCCACCACGCGCCACAGGAGGTCATCATGAGCGCCGCACCCCTTCGACAGTCCCGCCCTGTCAGTGCGAGTCAGCCTTCGCGTAGCCGTGGTGCCTCAAGCGCGCCAGCACCCCGTCGTCACCTGCATGCCGTCGCCGCGCCTGAGCAGGCGCGGTCGCTTGCCCCGTTAGCCATCGCTTGCGTGGCGATCGTGCTGGCAGCGTTGGCCTCCGTGCTGTTGATCAACACGCAGATGACTCAAGGCGCATTTGAGCGACGCGACCTTAAGATCGAGATTGCTTCGCTTCATCAGCAACAGGCGGCGCTCGTGAGCGAGCTGGAGTCGTTCTCCGCGCCCAACTACCTTGCATCTGCGGCAGAGGAGCTCGGAATGGTGCCTGCGTCGGCCAGTGGCTTCATCTCAATTGAGGACTCCACCGTCCTGCACCAGGGCGACTGATGACGGACCGTCAGCCGCCGCGCGCCTCGGGGCCGCGCCCAAGCCAGCGCCGTCGTCCCGCCGCGCAGGAGTCGGCTCGAGTACGCAGCCCTCAGGGACGACGTCCACAGCAGGCGAGGGCGTCGGCCCCCGCCATGCGAATAGGCAACCCCGTCAACCGCCAGCGCGCGGTGTTGTTCGTGGTGTTCATCGTGCTCGCCGTGTTCGCGGTGCGGCTGGTCATGGTCCAGGTGGTCAATGCCGAGGACTTGTCGGCTAAGGCGCTGCAGAACCGGCTAGCGACCACCACCATCGAGACGCAGCGCGCTGACATCGTGGATCGCAACGGCACTGTCTTGGCGACCTCAGCGCAGCGCTATCACGTGTTTGTGAACCAGCAGAAGCTCGCTGACGAGTGGAAGCGGACGGAAAACGGTCAGGTCGTGGCGCAGGGCGCACTCGACGCCGCGCGAATCCTCGCACCCATTCTCGACGTGAGCGAGTCGGAACTCGCCGCGGACTTGGTGGGTGACAAGACTTTCCAGTACATCGCGAAGTACGTCACCCCGGAAACGTGGGACCTCATCAGCGAAGAGCGCATTACGGGCATCGACTACGAGCCGGTGTCGGAGCGCGAGTACCCCAACGGCAACGTCGCGGGCAACATCGTGGGCTTCGTGGGCGGCAAGGAAGACGCAGTCGGGGTGAACTGGGGCCTGGCGGGCGTCGAGAAGTCCTACGAATCCGTCTTGCTCGGCCAGCCCGGCTCGCTGACCTATGAGCGTGGCGGGCAAGGCACCGTCATCCCGACGGGAGTGCTCGATGAGGACCCGGCTACACCGGGCCAGGACGTGGTGCTGACGATCGACCGCGACATCCAGTACTACGCGCAGGAGCGCCTTGCCGAGGCGCTCGCGACCACGGGCGGCCGCCAGGGCATCGTGACCGTCCAGACTGTGAAGACCGGCGAGTTCCTCGCACTCGCGGATTCAAAGACCGTGGACCCCAACGACCCTGGTGCCTCCGACGCCTCCGATCGCGGAGCGGCTTCCGTTGAGGATGTGTTTGAGCCAGGCTCGACCGGCAAGGCCATCACGGTGGCAGCTGCGCTTGAGGAAGGCCTCGTGACGCCCACGAGCCGATTCTCCGTTCCCTACGAGTACACCACCGAGAACGGACAGACCTTCAAGGATTCGCACGAGCACGAGACCCAAAAGCTCACGACCTCGGGGATCATGGTGTCGTCCTCCAACACGGGGACGGTGCAGATTGGCGAGCAACTGTCGGAGGCGCAGCGCTACGAGTACCTCGAGAAGTTCGGCTTTGGCACGCGTACTGGTGTGGGCATGCCCACCGAGTCACCTGGCATCTTGCGCGATTGGGAAGACTGGGACGGCCGCACCGAGTACGCCGTTCTGTACGGCCAGGGCGTCGCCGTCACGGCCTTGCAAACGTCGCAGGTGTACCAGACTCTGGCCAACGGAGGCGTGCGCGTGCAGCCGTCGCTCGTCAAGGGTTTCACTGACCAGGATGGGGTCTTCACCGAGGCCGAGACGGTCGAGCCCGAGCGTGTGGTCTCGGAGGAGACGGCGGCGCAGGTCATGTTGATGCTTGAAGATGTGACCGAATCCGGAACGGGAAGCCTGGCCAAGATCGACGGGTACCGCGTCGCCGGCAAGACTGGCACCGCGGAGGCCGTTGGGCCGTCGGGCAAGCTCGATTCAACCGTGGCGTCGTTCGTGGGCGTGGCTCCGGCTGACGACCCCGAGATTGTGGTGTCGGTCATCGTGTTTGACCCCGCAAGTTCGATCTGGGGCGGCGAGGTAGCCGCACCCGTGTTCTCCGACGTGGCAACCTTTGCCTTGCAGTCCTTGCGGGTTCCCCCGTCCGGACCTGCCGAGGAGATGTACCCGACCACCTGGGAGTGACAGTGGCAGACATGGTGCTGCGACCTGCGCGTGCGGTGCCCACCACGCTCGCCGCGGTTGCTGAACGTTGCGGGGCGCACGCGCCCGCCGGAAGCGATGACGTTGTGTTGACGGGCGCGAGCGTTGACTCGCGCGACGTGCGACCGGGCGACCTGTTTGGCGCCTTTCCTGGGTTCACGGTTCACGGCGCGCGCTTTGGGGCCGATGCCGCCGCAAGCGGCGCATCGGCCTTCCTCACGGACGCGGAGGGCGAGGCGCTGTTGCGCGACGCCGGCGTCGAAGGACCCGTGCTGGTGGTGGCCGATGCTCGTGCAGCCATGGGCGAGGCGGCTGCACAGATCTACGGGGACCCCAGTCGCGACCTGACCTTTGTCGGGGTGACGGGCACCAACGGCAAAACCACCACGAGTTACCTCATCGAGAACGCGCTGGCGCGCGTGCATGAGCACACGGGAATCATGGGCACTGTCGAGCTGCGCATTGGCGACGAGGCCATGGAGTCGCCGCGCACCACGGTCGAGTCTCCAGTCCTGCACGGGCTGCTGGCACGCATGCGTGAGGACGGCGTCACCGCTGCGGTCACCGAGGTCAGTTCACACGCCGCCACGCTCGAGCGCATCGCGGGCGTCGAGTTTGCCGTCGCTGTCTTCACGAACTTGCAGTGGGACCACCTCGACTTCCACGGCACCATGGAGAACTACCTCGACGCGAAGGCGAAACTGTTCGCTCCGGGGCGCGCACACATAGGCATCATCAATGTTGACGACGAATGGGGTCGCACATTGGCGGCGCGCGTCGAGATCCCAGCGCAGACCGTGTCGACCCACGTTGATGATCCACATCCAGCGGACTGGACGGTAGTGCAGGCAGACATCGGGCTCGATGGCGTCGGTTCGCGTTTTGTGTTCACCGATCCGGAAGGCTCCGAACATCAGGCATTCTCGCCACTTCCTGGCCTCGTGAACGTCTCAAACTCGATGGTAGCCATCGCCGCGGCCGTGGCCGCGGGCGTGCCCATCGTCGAGGCGATCGAAGGCGTGGCGACCGCCCACGGCGTCCCCGGTCGCATGGAGCGCGTCATCGAGCGTTCCGACGTGGACCCCCTCGCGATCGTTGACTACGCGCACACTCCTGATGCGCTCACGCTTGCGCTCGAAGGCGTGCGGCCCATCACGCCTGGCCGCCTCATCCTGATCTTCGGCTCGGATGGCGACCGCGACCAAGGCAAGCGGCCGGTGATGGGCGAGATCGCGGCGCGACTGGCTGACGTCATTGTGCTGACAGACGAGAACCCCCGTTCGGAAGATCCCGCCGCAGTGCGTGCCGCGATTCGCGCCGGGATCGAGAAGGAGCGGCCGGGACTGGCCGACGTGCACGAGGTCGAGCCCCGCGTGCTCGCGGTGGAGACGGCTTTGCGGCTGGCGCGGCCAGATGACACGGTCATCGTGACGGGCAAGGGCCACGAGCCCACCCAAGAAATCGCCGGCGTGTTTCACCGGTACAACGACCGCGACGCGTACCTGCAGGCACACGCACGTATGGTGGCCGAACGAGAGGACCAGGCATGAGGGCGCTGACCGCGCAATGGATCGCCAACGCTGTTGGCGGAGAGCTCATTGCCGACGTTGACACGACCGTGACGAGTGTCGAGAAGGACTCACGCCTCGTGACCCCTGGGGCGCTGTACGTGGCGTTCGTGGGGGAGCGCGTGGACGGGCACGAGTATGCGCCGCGCGCATTCGAGTTGGGTGCGACCCTTGCTTTGGTGTCCCAGCCGGTTGCGGGTCCGCACGTGCTGGTCGATGACGTAGTGGCCGCGCTCGGCGCGCTGGCGCGGGCGTACCTCGCGTTGCTGCGCACTGAGGGTGACATCCGCGTGATTGGTATCACGGGTTCCAACGGCAAGACCACCACCAAGGACCTGCTCGCGCAGGTGTTGCCAGAGGCGATTGCCCCGCAGGGCAGCTTCAACAATGAGATTGGGCTACCGCTGACGGTCTTGCGTGCGGAGCCCCAGACCGAGTTCCTGGTACTGGAGATGGGTGCGTCCGCTCCGGGAGACCTGGCATACCTGACCACGATTGCGCCCCTAGACGTCGCGGTGGTGCTGACTGTCGGCACGGCTCATTTGGGGGGCTACGGATCACCCGAGGCGTTGGCCGAGGAAAAGGCAAGTCTGCTCGACGGGTTGGTGCCTGGCGGCGTCGCGATCCTGAACGACGACGACCCACGCGTGTCCGCGATGGCGACCAGGCCCGTCCTCGCCGCAGATGACCGACGCTTGGTGACCTTCGGCGTCGGCGGCACCGGTCGTACCGTCACCGCTTCCCGAGTGGCGGCCCAGGCCGGACGGCCCACGTTCGACGCGGCCGTCGCAGGCGGAGCGGTGGCGCCCGTGTCGATGTCGCTCGTGGGCGAACACCACGTCACCAACGCGCTGGCTGCGATCTGCGTCGCGCTTGAAGCCGGGCGCACGCTCGTGGACGCGGCAGAGTTGGTCGGCCACGCGCGACCGCTGAGCCCACACCGTATGGCGCTGACCATCCGGCCAGACGGCGTACGGATCCTTGACGACAGTTACAACGCATCCCCCGAGTCGATGCGGGCCGCGCTGCGTGCCCTCAAAGACGTCGCAGATGCGGGTCGGTCATTCGCCGTCGTGGGCGAGATGTTGGAGATGGGGGAGGCCTCGCTCGCCGCCCATGAGGAAGTGGGGCTCGACGCGGTGCGCCTGCGCATCGATCACCTCCTCGTGGTGGGCGCGGGTGCGCGTGCCGCGTACGTCTCCGCCGTCAGAGAGGGGTCGTGGGGAGACGAGGCCGCGTTCGTCGCTACCATTGACGAGGCCCGCGAGTTCCTCGAGGAGCGCGTGATCGGCGGCGACACCGTCTTGATCAAGGGCTCCCACGGCACCGGGCTGTGGCGCTTGGCTGACGACTTGGTGGGAGCAACTGCATGAGAGCGGTGATTTTCTCGGGCGGCATCTCTTTGGTGATCGCCTTGCTGGGAACACCTCTGTTCATCCGCTACCTGACCCGGCATCAGTACGGGCAGTTCATTCGTCATGACGGCCCCGCCTCGCACCTTGTGAAGCGCGGAACGCCGACGATGGGTGGCGTCGTCATCATCTTGGCCTTGCTTGCGGGCTGGCTGGGAGGCAACTTCCTCACGGGGCGCACGCCGTACGCGTCGTCGATGCTCGTCGTGTTCCTGATCGTTGGCCTGGGGTTCGTCGGCTTCCTCGACGACTACATCAAGATCCGTCAGGAACGGTCGCTCGGTTTGCGTGCCCGGTGGAAGATTCTGGGTCAGGCGGTCGTGGGTATCTCCTTCGGTGTGCTGGCGCTTCAGTTCCCCAACGAGCACGGCGACGCTCCCGCCTCAACGGCGATCTCGTTCCTGCGCGACACGGTCATCGACCTTGCGTATTGGGGGCCCGCCGTTGGCCTGATCCTGTTCATCATCTGGTCGAACTTTCTGATTACGGCCTGGTCAAACGCGGTTAACCTCACGGACGGCCTCGATGGCCTCGCCACCGGAGCCGCCCTCATCTTCTTTGGCGCCTACACGCTCATCACGATCTGGCAGTACAACCAATGGTGTGGCTTTACGTCAGCGTCGTCCCAGTGTTACGAAGTGCGAGATCCGCGTGACCTCGCGATCCTGGGAGCGGCCATCGCGGGCGCGTGCTTTGGGTTCCTGTGGTGGAACGCCAGCCCCGCGAAGATCTTCATGGGAGACACGGGCTCGCTCGCGCTGGGTGGTGCGATTGCCGGCATCACGATCATGTCGCGCACTGAGCTGCTCGGTGTGATCATCGGCGGCCTCTTCGTGATCATCGTGGCCTCCTCGGTGATCCAGATTGGCTGGTTCAAGATCTCGGGCGGTAAACGCGTCTTCAAGATGGCACCCCTGCATCATCACTTTGAGCTCATGGGTTGGGGAGAGGTGACGATTGTCATCAGATTCTGGATCATCGCTGCGCTCTGTGCAGCGGTGGGTGGCGCACTCTTCTATGCGGAATGGGTAGCGACGCTACCCGCGGGTCAATGACAGGTCAGCCGTTGACGGACATCGCGGGCAAGCGGGTCCTGATCCTTGGCCTTGGCGTCGCTGGGCGCTCGGCGCTCGAGGCGTGTCAAGAACTCGGGGCCCACGCCGTGAGTGTCGACCCGCACGCCGCACAGGCCGACTATGCCGATCTCGCGTCGGTCGACGTCGCTTCGTTCGACCTGTGCATGTCCTCACCCGGTTTCGCTCCGCACCATCCCTGGGTACGTGCCGCCCAAGATGCGGGCGTCGAGGTCGTCTCGGAGATGGAGTTCGCGTGGCGCGTGCGCGTGCCAGGGATTCCGTGGGTATTGATCACCGGCACCAACGGCAAGACCACGGCCACGCAGATGACGGGCGCCATCCTTGCGGCCGGCGGCGTCGACGTGGCGGTCTGCGGGAACATGGGCGTGCCCGTCATCGCGGCAGCACGTGAGCAGCGCGACGCCGTGGCGGTGGAGATCGCGAGCTTGCAACTTCACTTCACGACGACACTGTCTCCGCACGCGGCCGTGTGCCTGAATGTCGACGAGGACCACCTTGATTGGCACGGGTCCGTGGAGGCGTACCGCGCGGACAAAGCGCGCGTGTACGAGCGCGTGCAGGTGGCGTGCGTCTACGGCGCTCAGGATCCGGTCACGGAGGCTATGGTCGAAGGGGCCGATGTCGTGGACGGGTGCCGAGCGGTCGGAGTCACTCTGGGTGCCCCAGGTCGGTCGGAACTGGGCGTTGTTGAGGGTGTCCTCGCTGACCGCGCGTTTCACGACGACCGGCGTAGCAGCGCGATCGAATTGGGCGAGGTCGACGACCTGCGCCACCTGGTGGGTGGGGCAGTGCCGCCGTACCTCGTCTTCAATGCACTGTGTGCCGCGGCACTCGCGCGTGCCCTCGGCGTGCGTCCCGAGGCGGTGCGCGACGGCTTGCGCGGCTTCGCGCTCGATGCGCACCGCACGGCGCTGGTCGGCACACTCGACGGCGTCACGTGGGTGGATGACTCTAAGGCGACGAACGCCCACGCAGCGATTGCGGCGTTTGGTAGTCAAGGCCCCCAGTCGGTGGTGTGGATCGCCGGCGGGCAGGCGAAGGGTCAGGAGTTCGACGACCTCGTTGCCCAGGTGAGGGGCCGCGTCCGTGCGGTCGTGCTCATTGGCGAGGATCCCGAGCCACTGGCTAGCGCGCTGGCGGGACACGCGCCGGATATCCCCGTGACTCGCATCGAGCCGGGGGAGACTGTGATGGTCAGGGCTGTGCAAGCGGCCCGAGCGGCCGCCAGGCCCGGGGACACCGTGCTGTTGTCACCGGCCTGCGCGTCCTTTGATCAGTTCCGTAGTTACGCGGACCGAGGAGACGCCTTCGCGGAAGCGGTGGGGGCATTGAACGACTAGGAGGCGTCTATGACGGCCACGGCATCTCGACGCCGCCCCTCAGCCGCCGACCCCGCCGGTTCACCTGTCGCGACCTACTACCTCATCGTCGCCGCCACCACGATCCTGGTTCTGGTGGGCCTTGCCGTGGTGCTGTCCGCGAGTTCGGTGACCGCTTTGCGCATCGACGGCGACAATTCGCCTTACTCGTTGTTCGTTACCCAAGCCATCGCCCTTGTGCTCGGCCTGAGCGCGCTCGTCGTCGGCTCCCGCATGCCCCTGGCGTTCTGGAAACGTGCGGCACCGTGGATCCTGTACGCCTCGATGGCGCTGCTGGTGGCCGTCGTCTTCCTGGGTGAGTCGGTGGGCGGTAACCGCAACTGGATCCGCCTGGGCCCCATGAGTTTTCAGCCGTCCGAGATGGCCAAGGTGGGCATTGCTCTCTACCTGGGCGTGGTGCTCGCGAAGTTCCGTAAAGAGCTCACGACACTCAAAGGCATTCTGATGCCTGGCGGCCTGATGTCGCTCGGCGTGATTGGCCTGGTGATGCTAGGTCAGGACCTCGGCACCACCCTCGTCATCGTGATGATGGTGGCGGCCGCGTTCTGGGTCGCGGGCGCGCCCAAGCGCTACTTTGGCATCGGTGCGCTGGGCGCAGCGGCGCTGATCGCCGCGTCGTTAACCGTGGGCGAGTCGCGGTCGGCGCGCATTGACGCGTGGCTCAACCCCGACATGGCCGACCCGCAAGGCGTGGGCATGCAGTCGATCCACGGCCTGTGGGCGCTGGCATCTGGTGGACTATGGGGCCTGGGTCCAGGCATGAGTCGCGAGAAGTGGGGCGGGTACCTTCCCGTCGCGGATTCCGACTTTGCCTTCGCGATCATTGGCGAAGAATTTGGGCTCCTCGGCACCTTGTTGGTGTTGATCGCGTTTGGCATGCTCGCAGTGGCCGTGAACCGTTTGGTCCAGCGCCACACCGATCCGTTTGTTCAGATCACCTCAGCCGCACTGGGCGCCTGGTTGGTCGGCCAGGCCCTTGTCAACATCGCCGTGGTCATTGGTCTGCTGCCGGTCACCGGCGTGCCCCTGCCCTTGATTTCCGCCGGAGGATCCTCCTTGATCATGTCGCTCGCTGCCATTGGCATCCTGATGGCGTTCGCGCGCCGAGAGCCAGGGGCGGAGGCCGCCTTCGCGGCGCGACCCAGCGTGCTGCGCCGGTCGGTCGCCGTCATGTCTCGAGGCCGCCGTGGCTAGCGTGCTGCTCGCCGGCGGAGGCTCAGCCGGCCATGTCAATCCCATGCTTGCGACGGCGCTTGAACTGCGCGAACGCGGTCACCGGGTCGCCGCGCTCGGCACCGCAGAGGGGCTCGAGGCTGACCTCGTGCCGAGGGCCGGCGTCGAGATGCACGTAGTGCCGCGGGTACCCATGCCGCGTCGGCCTTCAGCGGATTTGTTCCGGTTACCTGGCCGACTGCGCGCCGCAGTGCGCGCCGCGGAGGATGCCATCGACGCCACCGGAGCGCAGGCGGTGGTGGGCTTTGGTGGTTTTGTCTCGACGCCCGGCTACCTTGCCGCGCGCCGGCGCAAGATTCCGATCATCATTCACGAGGCGAACGCGCGCCCCGGCCTCGCCAACAAGCTGGGAGCGCGCTGGGCCACGCACGTGGGAACCACCTTGCCCGACACCCCCATTCGCGGCGGGGTGCTGACAGGCATGCCGTTGATGCCCCATGTCCGCGAACTTGCAGATGCGTTGAGCGATCCGCTTGTGGCAGGAGACGTGCGCGCTGCAGCGCGTGAGGCGCTCGGGTGGCCAGCTGATGCCCCCGTCCTCGTTGTGACGGGAGGGTCACAAGGCGCCGCCAGTCTCAACGCAGCGACTGCTGCGGCTGCTGCCACCCTGACGGACCACGGCGTGCACGTGTGGCACATCACGGGACGCGGCAAATCGGAGGAAGCCGAGCGCGCCAAAGGCGATCTGTCCGCTGCACACCGGGACATGTACCGCGTCGACGAGTACAGCCACGATATGGCGACGGTGTATTCGGCGGCCGGTGCCGTGGTGTGCCGTGCGGGCGCGGGGATGGTGGCCGAGGTCACCGCGATGCGTTTGCCAGCGATGTACGTGCCATTGCCGCACGGCAATGGCGAACAAGCGCTCAACGCCGTTCCCGCCGTCGAGGCGGGCGCCGCCACCATGATTGACGATGCGAAGTTGTCGCCGGTGGTCTTGGAGTTGGGGGCCGAACGGATGCTGCTTGGTGGCCCGGACGCCGACGACATGAAGGAGGCGGCCGCGGAGTTCGCCATGATCGACGGTGCCGCGCGTGTGGCGGACCTGGTGGAGGAGGCGCTGTGAGCCGCGTGCACTTTATTGGCGTCGGCGGTTCCGGGATGTCCGCCGTGGCACGGCTGACCGCTGCCGCCGGACACGAGGTGTCCGGCAGCGATCAGCGCGTGAGTCATTACTTTGAGGCCCTCCGCGACGCCGGGATGAACGTGACGATCGGCCACGATGCGGCCAACGTGGAGCATGTGGACCAGGTCGTGATCTCGACGGCGGTGCGCGAGACAAACCCCGAGTTGGCGCGCGCCCGCGAGCGGGGGATCGAGGTGGTCCACCGCTCCGAAGCTCTGGCACGGGCCCTTGACGACCGTAGACTGGTGGCGGTGGCCGGGTCTCACGGAAAGACCACGACCTCCGCGATGGTGTCGCACGCCCTTCACGGCTCAGGTATCGACGCGTCCTTCGCTGTCGGTGCGCGCGTGTTCGGTATTGAAGGCGCGGTCGCCGGTGGCTATGCGGGCGAGTCTGATGTCGCTGTGGTGGAGGCCGATGAGTCGGACGGTTCGTTCCTGCGCTACCACCCGGACGTGGCGATCCTGCTGAATGTCGAACCCGACCATTTGGATCACTACGGGACGGTGGAGCGACTCCACGAGGCCTTCACCACATTCGCGTCAGATTGCCGCGTGCTCGTGGTGTGCGCGGACGACCCGACCGCCATGACCATTGCGCGCCGCGCGCGGGGCGCTGGCGTGACCGTCGTGTCCTACGGACGTTCGGACGCAGACGTGGTTGTCACGGACACGGGATGGTCGCGCGGCGGCGTCGATTACGAGGTCCACGTGCCCGTGCCGGGCGACCACATGAAGCTCAACGCCGCCGCGGCATGGGCGGCTGCGGTCGAGAGCGGGGCCGACGCGACCCAGGCAGCCCGCGCCTTGGAGTCGTTCGGAGGCACGGGGCGGCGCTATCAGTTCCGCGGTGAAGCCGACGGCGTGCGCGTCATTGACGACTACGCCCACCACCCGACTGAGGTAGCAGCGTTGCTCGGCGCAGCCCGCGCGGCCGGCGCCGGCCACCTCGTGGTCCTGTTCCAGCCCGCGCTGTTTAGCCGCACTCAGTTGCACGCGGCAAACTTTGCGAACGCCCTGTCCATCGAGGATGCGCACATCATCATCGCTGGCGTGCACGGGGATCGCGAAGACCCCATTCCTGGGGTGACGTCTGACAGCATCCTGAGCCACATGACCGTACCGGCCTCGTCGAGTGCGGTGGTGGTCGAAGACCTGCGCGAGGCAGCCCACCAGGCGGTGGCCAGTGCACACCGCGGCGATGTTGTGCTGACTGTCGGGTCTGGCCCGGTCACCTACGCGGCCGAGTGGATTCTCGAGGCCCTGCGCGCGCGGGAGACCACCGATGGCTGACGCGCGCCGTCCAAAGGCGCCGGGGCGGCCGCCTGCCCCTTCGACCACGCGGTCCTCGGGCCACCGCACCGGTGCTTCGGAGCCGCAGGGGCGCAGTGCGCGCCCAGCCGCCCAGCGACCCTCGACGCCTCGCCCCGCCAAGCCGCGCGCCACTCAGGCGCGCTCCAGTCAGCCGCGCACTACCCAGGCGCGCACTGATGCGCGGCCGGCCACGGGAGCCACTCGGACGGCCAAGCGGGCCGCCGCCCCACGTGCGTCGTCCACACCAGCGGGCTCCTCGCGCGCGTCGTCCGGCGCATCGGCCCCCTCACGCGCGGTACCCACGACGTCTCCAGCCGCTCAGGCCGCGCCCCGCGCGGGCCGGTTGCGACTGTGGGCGCGGTCGCTGAAGCGCACGCGCGGTGGTGATCCGACGCCGAGCACGGTGCCAGCAGCCGCGGAGCAGACCACGGTCGGGACTCCATGGGCCCGCGTGAGCACCCGACTGTCGAGCGCTGTGGTGACTCTGCGCATGCAGGAGCGTCTCAAGGAGCGGCGCTCGGTCGAGCGGCGGGTCCGCGCGATTCGCTGGAGCAAGCGGCTGGCCATTGCGGGCGCCGCAGCCGGCGCAGCGTATGTGGTGCTGATGTCGCCGTTTCTCGAGTTCGACTCGGATGCGGTCGAGGCGTCAGGGTTCGGTAGCGTCGTGGACCGGGTCGAGGTCGATGACGTCGTGGCTGCCTTTGACGGCGTCGCCTTGGCCACCTTGAATACCTCGCACATGGAGAACCAGCTCACCGAGATTGTGGGGGTGAGTGCTGCGCAGGTGGAAAAGGTCTGGCCGACGGGGTTGCGTGTCACCCTCACGCCATCGGAGCCGGTGGCCGCGATTCCAGCAGACGAGGGATTCGCGCTGGTGACGCAGACGGGGGAGCAGGTGTCGGAGTCCGAGGACGCGCCCGCCGACTTGCCCGTGGTCCGGGTGCCGGTGGGAGAGGAGCACGAGCGGATCCTCTCCGGCGTGCT
This sequence comes from Demequina globuliformis, assembly GCF_000975155.1. GTDB lineage: Bacteria > Actinomycetota > Actinomycetes > Actinomycetales > Demequinaceae > Demequina > Demequina globuliformis. The sequence continues at coordinate 94,047 of NZ_BBRG01000001.1, read as the reverse complement.
AGGAGTCCTGGAGCAGACTCCGGTGGCGCTGCGCGAGAGCATCGAGAACGTTGAGGCAGACACGGAGGACTCGATCCACTTTGTGCTGCGTGACGGTCCGCGCGTGGAGTGGGGGTCGGTTGAGGCATCCGCAGTGAAGGCCGATGTCCTTGAGGTGCTGCTCGCTTCCGAGGAAGCTGAGGGGGCGACAGTCATCGACGTGTCCGCGCCCACCTTGCCCACCGTCGCGACCGACTAGCGCGTGTGCACCCGCAGCATGCGGACGAGGCCCACGGCGAGTGCCACGAGGATGGCGAGCGCGGCCGCCCCGGTGAGGACCGCCGCCGAGATCCCGTACGACTGCAGGACGAGCGAGCCGAACAACACGGTGAGTCCCACGTTCATCCACACCAGCATGCGAGTGGCAGAGGCATACAGGCGCGGTGCGGCCTCCTTCGTGACCTCCATGGGGTAGTTCAAGATGTGAGGCCGCCGCGAGAGGGCGTCGACACCGATCACGATGCCGACCCACAGCGCGACCAGCACCACGATCATGACCGGCGAACCCCAGCTGTCCGCGGTCCCCGTGGCGTCCCAGTGAATGGGAATGGCGTCCGGCAACAGGGGATAGAAGGCGAGGGCCGCGATGGCGCCGATGCCGGTGAGGACGTAGGTGGTGATGCGTGCGCCGCGCAGGTGAGGCCCAGTGCCGGGCTGGTGGTCGTGGGACGCGCCTGCGCTCATGGGTGCCACTGTGGCGCGTTCGCGCGCAGACGGCAAGTGCGTGGGGCTCCAACACGCGACACGCGCGGCGCGGTGCACGGCAAAGCCGGGGGCGGACCGTACCGTCATCGGTGGAACTAGTTGACATAACTATAACCTTCAAGTAGAAGGTTAAGGTTGGGAGAGGGCTCATGGCCGCACCGCAGAATTACATCACCGCCATCAAGGTCGTCGGCGTGGGCGGCGGCGGCGTGAACGCCGTCAACCGCATGATCGACGTTGGCCTCAAGGGGGCCGAGTTCATCGCGATCAACACTGACGCTCAGGCGCTGCTCATGTCTGATGCTGACGTCAAGTTGGACATCGGTCGCGAACTCACCCGCGGCCTGGGCGCCGGCGCCGACCCCGAGGTGGGGCGCCAGGCGGCGGAGGACCACGAGGACGAGATCGCCGAGGCGCTCAAGGGCGCGGACATGGTGTTCGTGACCGCCGGCGAGGGCGGCGGAACCGGCACCGGCGGCGCGCCCGTCGTTGCCAAGATCGCACGCGGCCTAGGCGCACTGACCGTCGGCGTGGTGACCCGTCCATTCGGTTTCGAAGGTCGCCGCCGCGCCGACCAGGCGGACTCGGGCATTCAGCGCCTGCGCGAGGAGGTCGACACCCTCATCGTCATCCCGAATGACCGCCTGCTCGACATCTCCGATTCCGAACTCAGCATCCTGGGTGCGTTCGCGGCCGCCGATCAGGTGCTGCAAGGCGGAGTCCAGGGCATCACCGACCTCATCACCACTCCCGGCCTCATCAACGTCGACTTCAATGACGTGAAGTCCGTGATGAAGGACGCGGGCACGGCCCTCATGGGCGTGTCCTCCTCACGCGGCGAAGGCCGCGCGCTCCAGGCCGCGGAGGGCGCCATCGCCTCGCCGTTGCTGGAAGCGTCGATTGAGGGCGCGCACGGTGTGCTGCTGTCGATCGCCGGAGGTACCAACCTCGGAATCAAGGAAGTAGAGACCGCAGCGCGCTTGGTGCGCGAGGCCGCCCACCCCGAGGCCAACATCATCTTTGGAACCGTCATCGACGACTCGCTCGGTGACGAGCTGCGCATCACCGTGATCGCCGCAGGTTTCGATGGGGGGCAGCCCACGGTGCGCAAGCACGAGGGTGCACTCGGCGGCATCGAAGGGGCGACCCCTGCCCCTCAGGCCGCCGCGACCGCACCCGTCGAAGCCCCGGTCGAGCGGTCAACCGCACCCGCTGCGGCCCCCGTGCCGCAGGCGATCGACGCGGACGAGCCGGCTCCGGAGACCGACGCAATCGACGTGAGCAAGGCCCGCACCCGCGAAGCCGATGCTCTCGATATCCCCGACTTCCTGCGCTAAGTCGTGATCGACGCGGGTCTGCCGGTCCGCGCCTTCTTCACGACGCGCGACGGCGGGCATTCACAGGAACCTTACGCGAGCCTCAACCTCGCCACCCACGTTGGCGACGACCCCACAGCGGTCGTCGCCAACCGGCGGGTAGTGAGCGAGGCCGCGGGGGCTCCCGTGACGTTTCTCAACGCAGCCCACGGCGTGAGGGTCGCATGGGTCACTGAGGTGGGCGCCGAGCCCCCGCCCGCGGACGTGCTGATCAGCACCACGCCGGGTGTAGCGCTTGGCGCCATCGCCGCGGATTGTGTCCCGGTGCTGATCCACGACGCGGCATCCGGAGCTGTGGCGGCGATTCACGCGGGCCGCCCCGGCGTCTACGCAGGCGCCATCGACGCCGCCATGGCGGCCCTCATCGATGTGCGTGGCAGAGCCGCTGCGTCCGACACCCTTAGTGCGTCCATTGGCCCGGCGATCTGTGGTCGGTGCTACGAGGTTCCGCACGACCTTCGCGAGCAGGTGTCAGCGCGCCACCGAGCGGCCTTCTCGACGACGTCCTGGGGTACGCCAGCCTTGGATCTGCCGCGTGCAGTGGAAACGCGGCTCGGGGAATTGGGCGTCACCGCCATTGTCCGAGTGCCCCTGTGCACTCGGGAGGACGAGAGCCTGTTTTCGCACCGACGCGACGGCGTGACCGGCCGTCATGCCGGGGTGATCGTCCACCCTTGAGGGTGCGCGGCGTGTCGCTCCCGGATGGGTGCTCGCGCCAGCCGTACCGTGAGAGCAACCACCAGGCAGACACGGGTAAGGAGCGGGCCATGAGCGCCATGCGCAAGGCGATCCAGTACCTCGGCTTCGACACGTCGCAGCACGAGGACTATGACTACGCGGACGAGGAGCTCGCTCCTGTGACGCACTTGCACGACGTCTCCGACGTGCGCGAAAAGGCGGAGGCCCGGGGGCGTCACGAGAACCGACGCGCGGCCTCGTCGGTGTCGGAGAACGACCTGCGCCGCATCCAGACCGTCAAGCCCCGCAGCTACAACGACGCTCGCTTGATCGGCGAAGCGTTCCGCCAGGGCGTTCCGGTCATCATGAACTTGACCGAGATGTCCGACGGCGACGCCAAGCGCCTTGTCGACTTTGCCGCCGGTCTGTCGTTCGGTCTGCACGGCTCGATTGAGCGCGTCACGACCGCAGTGTTCCTGCTGTCGCCCGCGCACGTGGAGATTGGCATCGACGAGGAGCCCCCGGCTCGCGTCGACAGCGAATTCTTCAACGAGCACTGACTCCGTTAGGCTCACTGCGTGGTCTTCATTCTTGCCGCGCTGAAATTCGCGCTGTACCTGTTCATGCTGACGCTGTTCGCGCGCATGATTATCAGCTGGGTCATGGTGTTCTCCCGCGACTGGAGGCCCTCGGGCGTGATGCTCGTGGTCGTTGAGTCCGTGTTGACGGTGACTGACCCGCCGTTGCGCGCGCTCCGTGGCGTGATCCCACCGCTGCGCATGGGTGGCGTCCAGCTGGACCTGGCATTCCTGGTGCTGTTCATCGGATGCATCGTGGTCGACGGACTGCTGAGCCAGGTCATCATGAGGCTCACGTAGCGAATCTTCTTCGGCCGGCTCATGCTTGTGCCGATACGTATATAAAGTGAAGTACAACCAGTCTGGGTCGGCACCTGCGGCCCGGGCGTGACACGAGGTGGTCGACACATGGCACTGCTGACTGCAGAGGACGTCCTGAATAAGGCGTTCTCCAAGACGAAGTACCGCGAAGGATTTGACCAGGACGAGGTCGACGACTTTCTGGACGAGGTCGCACAGACGGTGACCGCACTCACTGCGGAGCGCGACGACCTCGCGCAGCGTCTCGCTCAGGCGCAGGCCGGACAGGCCGCGACGCCTGCGGCCGCGACCGCAGAGCCGAGCGAGAGCGAGAACCTCTTGCAGGCGGCCACTGACCCCACGCCGCCGACTGCGACCGGCATGCTTGCCATGGCGCAGAAGCTGCACGATGACTATGTTTCCGCGGGCGAGGCAGAGCGCGACCGTCTGATCGACGAGGCCAAGGTCAAGGCCGAGTCCATCGTGGGTCAGGCCGAGACGGACGCGAAGAGCCGCCTCGACGAGCTCGCCTCCGAGCGCACCGAGCTCGAGGGCAAGATCGACGATCTGCGCCGCTTCGAGCGCGACTACCGCTCGCGTCTCAAGGGCTACCTCGAGAACCTGCTGGGTGACCTCGATCACGGCTCGAGCGGGTCAGCCGACGCTCCGGCTCAGGACGCGACGCCTGAGCGCGTCCCGTTTGCCTCGGCTTTCGCTGCCGAGGGCACGGCCGACGCGGTTGCGGCCGACACCTCGGTGGTGTCCGCACCATCCGCATCGGACGAGGCCACCGACGCCGTTGAGGACAGTGCCAATGAGCCCGCGCCTGAGGTGCAGGAGCAGGGTGAGACCGAGGAGCCCGCACCGAGCCCGTGGGCGCAGGTTCGCCCCGCTAGCTCGCCCAGCGCAGGTGGTGTCGACGAGACCACGACCCCGTGGGGTGCCTCGCAGTACACCCCGCGCTTCCAGGCCGACAACGGCGAGGACGCCAAGTAAGTCCACCGTGCGTACGCACGAAAAGTGACGCGGCGCCGTCACCGGAGATTGTTCCGGTGACGGCGCCGCTTTCACGTGTGGGGCGTGGCGCTTTGCGCAGCCGTCCGAAGGGGACTAGTCTCGCGTCACTACTCGAAACGAGGATGGGCATGTCCAGCACAGAAGTCACGGTTATCGTGATCGACCCGGCCGAACTCAAGGCCGGCGACGCCAAGAAGCTTGCAGTGCGCGAGGGAGACGACTCGTGGAAGCTCGCCGAGCTCCGCGCAATCGTCACCACGCTGAACGACGACGTTGAGCGCCTCGTCGCCGAATACCGTGGTGTGGAAGACGAACTGGACGCGTTGCTCCACACGTCTGAAGGCGCCGGCGACGACCAGGCCGACATCGGCTCGTCCGCTCTCGAGCGCGAGCAGGAAATGTCGATCGTCAACAACACGCGCGACATGCTCGAGCAGAGCGTTGATGCCCTGCGTCGGGTCCAGAAGGGGACGTACGGCACCTGCGTGTCGTGTGGCGAGGGCATCGGGAAGGCGCGCCTCCAGGCGTTCCCGCGCGCCACCCACTGCGTCACGTGCAAGCAGCGCGAGGAGCGTCGTTGACCTGGCGACCGGCCTTCTGGCTGGTCGCCCTCGCGGTCGTTCTCGTTGATCAAGCCACCAAACAGTGGACCTTGAACAACCTGGAGCCATACGAGAAACACGAGGTTCTGGGCGACTTCCTGTCGATCCAGTTGGTGTTCAACTCCGGCGCGGCATTCTCGCTTGGCGATAACTTCACGTGGGTCTTGACCCTTGTGGCGCTCGCCATCACGGTCGGCATCATTGTGTACGCCAAGCGCGCACAGTCCACTCTGGCTGTCGCGCTCTTTGGTATTGGACTCGGTGGCGCCGTCGGTAACCTGATCGACCGGCTCTTCCGCGACCCGAGCTTTGGGCAAGGCCACGTCGTTGACATGATCAACTACAACGACTGGTTTGTGGGCAATGTCGCTGACATCGCCATCGTGGGCGTTGCGGTCGTGGTGCTTGTGCTGAGCATGCGTGGGACAGAATTGTTGGCGCCGGCGGGCCGCGCCCAGGCTGCCTCTCAGGAGCGATCACGCGACGGTGACGACTCCGATGCGTCGTCTGACGCCGCGACCCAGGACAATGGGGACCGTGGCTGATACCCGATACCTCCCTGTCCCCGATGCCGTCGTAGGCGAGCGCGCGGATGCCGCGCTGTCGCGCATGCTTGGCGTGAGTCGCACCAAAGCCGCGCAGCTGCTGTCCGATGGCGCCGTCCTCTTGGACGGCAAGGTGCTCGCAAAGTCTGACCGTGTGGCCGATGGCATTCTCGCCGTCGACCTCCCCGATGAGCGCGAGGCCGGCCCTGAGCCAGAGTTTCCCGGTGGCCTCACGATCGCCTACCAGGACGATGACGTGGTGGTGGTCGACAAGCCCATCGGTGTCGCCGCGCACCCCAGCCCAGGCTGGACCGGACCGACCGTGGTGGGCGGGCTCGCGTCGGCAGGCGTGACGGTGTCGCAGCTGGGTCCCGCGGAGCGGCAAGGCATCGTGCACCGGCTGGATGTAGGAACCTCGGGTTTGATGGTGGTGGCCCGCTCGGACATCGCGTACACGACGCTGAAGCGCGCCTTCAAGGAACGCACCGTGGAGAAGATCTACCACGCAGTCGCGCAGGGCCACTTGGACCCCACGGAAGGCACCATCGACGCCCCCATCGGCCGGCACCCGCGGTCGGACTGGAAGTTCGCGGTGATGCAGGACGGCAAGCCCTCGATCACGCACTACGAGGTGCTCGAAATGTTCCCGGCAGCCTCCTTGGTCGAAGTGCACCTGGAGACGGGCCGCACTCATCAGATCCGGGTCCACATGACTGCCATGCGTCACACGCTCGTAGGCGACCTCACCTATGGTGCTGACCCTGCTTTGGCGAAGCGCTTGGGGCTCACACGGCAGTGGCTGCATGCGCGGGAGCTGGCATTTGCGCATCCCGCCCACGGCGATGAGGTACGAGTGACGTCTCCATATCCCGAGGACCTCGCATCCGCGCTGGCGCTGCTACGAGGCTGACCGTGAGGATTGTGACCGTCGCGGATGCGGCGCAGCTCGAGGACGCGATGGCGGTGCGGTTCGCCGTCTTTGTCGGTGAGCAGGGCGTGTCGCCTGAAGGCGAACGGGATGCCTTGGACGACGACCCGCGCACCGTGCATCTGGTCGCCTACGACGATAACGGGGTCCCTAGCGGTGCGGGTCGCCTCCTTGCGCCGCACACGGACACCGCCCACGGTGAGGGGACCGGTCACGGTTCCATGGACCCCGGTACCGTCCACATTGGGCGCCTGGCGGTCACCGCTCGCCTTCGGGGAACGGGCGCCGGACGGGCGTTGATGGAGGCGCTTGAGGGTGAGGCGCTGCGGCGTCACGCCGTAGCCCAGTCAGTTCGCGTCGAATTGTCGGCTCAAGAGAGTGCCATCGCGTTCTACGAACGACTCGGCTACACGATCCATGGGCCGCGTTATCTCGACGAGGGCATCTGGCATAGGGACGCGTACAAGGACCTCACTGAGCGTTGACGAAGGTCACGGCCGCGTCGCTGATGCGCGCCCGAGCCTCATCGTCGGTGATCGTGGCCACCCCGTCGCCGGGCTGCGGGCCATAGTCACCGAACTGCGCATGGCTCGCGCCGTCAATGATCGTGAAGTCGGTGGCGGCCGGCAGATCGCCGCGTGAGTTCTGGATCGCGGTGGGCGTGGACAGCCCGTCCTCGGTGCCGGAGATGGACTCGACGCTCGCGGTGAGCGTGCGTGAGAGGTCGGCCGCGGGATACGACGCGAAAAGCAGTAGCCCCGTCGCAGGAGCGGCTGTCAGGGAATCGTCGCGGTCAGCCTCGATCGATGCCACCACTCCGCCAAGAGAGTGACCGCCCGCGACCCATTGGGCGACGTCGGGGTGGGAGCCCCGGGCGTCATCAAGCGCGCCGGTGTTGAGGAAGGCGATTCCTAGTGGATCCTTGGTGATGATCACTGTGTGGCCGGCCTCCGCGAGCGGGCGCAACACCGCGGCGTAGGCTCGTGGGTCGACCAACGCGCCAGGGTGGAAGAGCACACCCGTGCCTGCGGTCGATGCCGCGGGCGTCAAGGTGATGGTGGTGGCCGATTCCGTGACGGACACGGCCGCGTCCGACCGCATGGCTTCCAGCGCGGGCTCGATCGCGCTGAAGGGGCGCAGCCAAGCCATCAACGCGACCCACGCGACGGCGAGAATCGCACCGCACACCCGGAACGCGCGTGGCCAACCCCGCTTTGACGGCCGCCGGCCGCGCATGAGCGGCACCGTGCACGCCATGAGCGAGACCCCTGCGGTGGCGACGAGCAACACCAAGTAGGCGGGGTGGCTATGGATCACGCCGCCGGTGCTCGTCAACCACGCCCACGCCGCCACCCCAAGGCCCGCCATGGCCGTCAGGGTCTCGAGCCATTGCAGCCAGCCAGGCGCCACAGCCTTCGACCCGCGCGTCGAGGCCGAGGACCGTGTCATGCCAGTTCTTTCAGAATGCGCTTCGCGCTCACGGGTTCGCTCGTGCCAAGAGATTGGGCGAACAGCGAGACGCGGAGTTCCTCGACAAGCCACCTCGCCCGCTCCAGCCGCGCGGCGCGCTGAGGGTCAGGCCGGCCACGCTCGTACGCTTCCAGTGCGCCCTTGACGGTGTCTTCCACGTCGCGCACCTGACCGGCCAGCACGGCGTCGCGGTGAGGGTCCGTTGAGGCTTTAGACAGGCGTGCGCTGCCGGCGCGTTGATAGCGCTCCAGGTGGCCGAGCCACAGCGGCGGAGTCCGGGAGATAAAGCCATCGGTGATGAGCGCGCCCGTGGTGGCGCGCAGGTCGGTGGCCGTCGCAAGCAATGCGAAGGAGTTCGCGTGGGAGATGTCGCGTTCCAGTTCGCGGTGGGCGGCCAAGGCGGCCGACGCCACGGTAGCGACAGCATGGACCTCGCTCTCGAGGGCATCGCGCACGCGCGCACGCACCTGCTCGTAGTCGGCCTTCGTGGTCACCCGCGAGACATCGTGGTCGCCGCTGGTCAACCGCACCAGCGCGGCGCGATGAAGGTCGGTGACGAGCGCATCAGTCGACGGATAGGGGGATGCTCCCAGGTTCATGGCATCCTGCGTCGACCATCGGGTCGTGATCCGTTTGGTTGGCAGCGCGAGTTCACTCAGCAGCAGGGCGCGCACGCCCTCCCGGTGAGTCCCTTCTACCTGTGAGGCGTCGGCGAGGATGCGTAGCGACACGGCGTCGGACTCGGCCACGAGCGCCGGATAGCCGCGCACGGTCGCGCCGTGCACCTGAACTGTCACCTCCCGCGGCAGGGCTTCGGCGTGCGAAGCCGCCTCCGAGCCGAGCACAGGCCACGACGTCAGTCCCGTCTTTTCCAGGTCACCGGCCACGGTCCGTGAGCCCCGTGCGTGGGGTGCGTTGGCATCGGCCCGGTGCTCGCGGTTCCTCTCATCGGCGCCGCCCGCCGCGCGCCGGTGTGCGACCCCAGCGGGGGTGGCGACTGCGGCGGCGACAGCCGCCTGGGCCTCAGGTGCCAGGCGGCGTTGGAGCGCGAGCAAGGAGGTGGACTCTCCCAGCGTGGTCGTGCCGTCCTCGACCTTGAACGTCACCTGCAGGTGTGGAGAGAGACGCGAAGCCGCTTCCTCCCACGCGCTGTCGGGAATCTCGACCTCGCGGATGGCTCGGACGGCTCGAGTGAACGCCACGGAGTACGGCTCGGCCATGTCTGCCGCGCGTGCGCGGTCCTCCCAGGTAGGAGTCTCGCGCTCCAGCCACGACACCACCTCCCTGGCCGTGTCGGGCGCGGGCACAAGGAGCCGGCGCACGGTTTTGGGAAGCGCGCGAATGGTGCCTGTCGCAAGGTCATCCGCCATCCCGGGGACCAACCAGTCAAAGCCGTCGGGCACCACGCGCGCCAGCACCTCGACAGGAATGTGCACGGTGACGCCATCGGCCGCCGTGCCTGGCTCAAACTGATAGGTCAAGCGCAGCGACAGGTCTCCCTGGGGCCACCGGTCGGGGAACGCGGAGGTATCGACCTCCTCGTGGGCTGGCGCGACATCTGCCATGGAGAACGTGAGGAGATCCGGGTCGTGCCGTCGCGTGTCCTTCCACCACCGATCGAAGTGGCGCTGCGCCACGATCGAGTCAGGGATGCGCTCGTCGTAAAAGTCGAACAGGGTGTCCTCGTCGACCATCAGGCCGCGTGAGCGAGTCCGCGCCTCGAGCTCCTCTGCCTGCGCCAGCATTCGCTGGTTGTCGCGCCAAAAGTGGTGGTGGGTGCGCCACTCGCCGGCTACAAGGGCATGGCGAATGAACAGCTCGCGCGCCTCCTCCCGATGGGTGTGGCCCCACAGCACCACGCGATCAGTCACGATGGGCACGCCGTGCAGAAGCACCTTCTCCGTGGCGACCGCTGCGCCGCGCTTGGCGGACCACACGGGCTCGGAGTACGTCTTCTTCACGAGTGCCCCGGCGAGCTCCTCCGCCCACTCCGGCTTGATCGCGGCGACGTCACGGGCCCACAGCCGAGAGGTCTCGACAAGCTCCGCCGCCATGACGAAGGACGGCGGCTTCTTCGACAGCGCAGAGCCGGGGAAGATGGCAAACCGTGCGCCCCGTGAGCCTAGGTACTCGTTGCGGCCCGCCTTCTTGGCGCGCCGTATCGCGGCCTCGCGTGCGCCGCCACGCAGGTGGGTGAAGTCGGACGCCTTGGGGTCGTGTGTGACCTGCATACCGATTTGGCTGAGGAGGCCAGCGAGGACGGATCGATGGATGGCCTCCTCGTTCCACACGTAGCGCACCGCGGTCGCTTTGTCAGCCTCGGCAGCCTGAGGCTCGTGGCGCTTCATGGTGATGCCCAGCGGCTTGGCGGTCTGTCGAATCTGTGTGACCACGTCCTGCCACTCGCGGATGCGCAGGTAATTGAGGAACTCGCCCTTCACCTCCCGGCGGAAGGCGTTGCCGGACAGTGCCTCGCGGCGATCACGCAGGTGCTCCCACAGGTTGAGGTAACTCAACAGGTCAGAGGTCGGGTCCGCAAAACGCCCGTGAAGGGCGTCCGCATTTTCGCGGTGCTCTGCGGGGCGCTCCCGCGGGTCCTGAATACTGAGGGCGGCCGCGATGATGGCCACCTCGTGCGCAACGCCGTGGCGGGCACCTTCGACGACCATGCGCGCGGCCCGCGGATCCATCGGGAGACGCGAGAGTGACCGGCCCGTTGACGTCAGCGTCGTGGCGCCGTCGCGGACCTCGATCGCGCCCAGCTCCGTCAGCAGATTCACGCCGTCGCGGATGGCCCGCGTGTCCGGCGGCTCGACAAAGGGGAACGCCGCGACGTCGTCAGGGGAGGACACCACGCCGACGGCGATCATCTGAAGGAGCACGGACGCGAGCGACGTGCGAAGGATCTCCGGCTCCGTGAAGGCGGGACGACCCTCGAAGTCCTCTTCGCTGTACAGGCGGATGGCGATACCGTCCGCGATGCGACCGGCGCGGCCCGAACGTTGATTGGCGCTCGCGCGAGAAATGGGCTCGATGGGCAACCGTTGGACTTTGGTCGCTTTCGAGTAGCGGGAGATGCGGGCTGTGCCAGGGTCCACCACATAGTGGATGCCAGGGACCGTCAGCGACGTCTCCGCAACATTGGTGGCCAGGACGATGCGACGGGTGGAGTGACGCTCAAAGACACGGTGCTGCTCTGCGGCGCTGAGGCGACTGTAGAGCGGGATGATCTCGACGGCCCGTGGGTGCTTGAGGTCGCGCGCTCGCGGACCCAGGTGACCCTCGAGAGCGTCGGCCGCGTCGCGGATCTCGCGCTCGCCTGACAGGAAGACCAGGATGTCACCCGGCCCCTCGGCCATGAGCTCATCGCAGGCGGACACGATGCCCGTCACCTGGTCGACCTCATCGCCGCGGCTTTCGCCAGCAAGGGGCCGGTAGCGAATGTCAACCGGGAAGGTGCGCCCGGTGACCTCGACGACCGGCGCCGTCCTCGCCCCTTCCCCCTGGCCGAACATGCTCGGCGGGGAATCCTCCCCAGCGGGCTCCTGGCCGTCAGTATCCGGTGACGCAGATGCGGAACCTGCCCCAGGATCGGCCGCATCCGCTGGTAATGGCGGAAGCGGACCTCCTGGCGCGAAGTGACGTGCAAAGCGCTGCGAGTCAATAGTCGCTGACGTGATGATGACTTTGAGGTCGGGGCGGCGGGGGAGCAGGTTTGTGAGATACCCGAGCATGAAGTCAATGTTGAGGCTACGTTCGTGGGCCTCGTCGATGATCAGCGTGTCGTACGCACGTAGGTCAGGGTCGCGCTGAATCTGAGCGAGCAGGATGCCGTCCGTCATCACTTTGACGAGGGTGGTGCTTGAGGATTCGTCGGTGAAGCGCACCTGGTAGCCGACGATGTCACCGAGGGTGGTCCCCAGTTCCTCCGCGATGCGCTCGGCGACGGAACGCGCGGCGATGCGGCGGGGCTGCGTGTGGCCAATTTGTCCCTCGCGGCCCCGGCCGAGTTCGAGGCAGATCTTAGGCAACTGGGTGGTCTTGCCGGATCCCGTCTCGCCCGCCACGATCACGACCTGGTGGTCGCGAATCGCGGCAGCAATGTCTTCCCTGCTGGAGGACACAGGCAACTCAGGCGGGTACGTGAGGGGGGCGAGCGTCACGTCCCGGCGCGCCTGGGCGGCCGCCTCGAGTTCACGAGGGCCGATGCGCCGGTGCGGGTCGCGCTCGCGGCGCGCGCGACGAGGACGGGACGGGGACTGACTCACCTCGTCATTGTCTCAGGCTCACCCCCTGGACAGTTCGCGCCACGGATGGGGCGACACGCCGGTCGCGGCGGGTGAAGGCCGACGGTCGCGGGCGTGTCGGTCCCCCAATCGGTTCCGAGTGCCGGTTGTCGGGCTGCCATGTCGGTGGACGGCCCTAGAATCGTGGCCATGCCCGGCAGCGATTTTGTGCACCTCCACGTCCACACCGAATACTCGATGCTGGATGGCGCGGCTCGGCTCGACGACCTCTTCACGCACGCGAAGGAACTGGGTCAGACAGCCATCGCGACCACGGACCACGGCTACATCTTTGGCGCGTACGACTTCTGGGCCAAGGGCCAACAGCACGGTGTGAAGCCGATCATCGGTGTCGAGGCATATCTCACGCCAGGAACCGCGCGGCAGGACAAGACGCGCGTGAAGTGGGGCGAACGCGGCCAGGAGAAGGACGACGTCTCTGCCAACGGCGCCTACACCCACATGACCATGTGGGCCCAAAACACCGCCGGCATGCACAACTTGTTCCGCATGTCCTCCTACGCCTCGCTCGAGGGTCACTTCCACAAGCCCCGCATGGACCGCGACCTCCTGCAGCGGTACTCCGATGGGATCATCGCGACCACCGGGTGCCCGTCAGGAGAGGTCCAAACGCGCCTGCGGCTGGGTCAATACGACGAAGCCCTGCGGGCGGCCGGCGAGTTCCAGGACATCTTTGGCGCGGAGAACTTCTACGTGGAGTTGATGGACCACGACCTCCACCTTGAAAAGCGCGTGCGCGAGGATCTCCTGCGCCTAGCCCACCAACTAGGGGCGCCACTGGTCGCGACCAATGACTCGCACTACGTGCGCAAGGACGACTCTGTCGCTCACGAGGCACTGCTGTGCGTGCAGTCGGGCTCCAACCTCAACGAGCCCACCTATGACCAGGGCGGCAAGCGCTTCGCGTTCAACGGCAACGGCTACTACCTCAAGTCCGCCGCTGAGATGCGGGAGCTGTGGCGGGAGCTACCGGAGGCCTGCGACTCCACGCTCGAGATCGCAGAAAAGTGCGAGGTCGAGTTCAACACCAAGGCCGACTACATGCCGGTCTACGACGTGCCCGAGGGCGAAGACGAGCACTCGTGGTTCGTGAAGGAAGTGCAGAAGGGACTGCACGAGCGCTTCGGGGAGACCATTCCCGCGGAGGTGCAAGAGCGCGCAAACTTCGAGATCGAGGTCATCGCCGGCAAGGGCTACCCGGGCTACTTCCTGGTGGTCGCCGACTTCATTCAGTGGGCGAAGGACAACGGCATCCGCGTGGGGCCCGGACGTGGATCCGGTGCGGGATCGATGGCCGCGTACGCGATGAAGATCACCGACATCGACCCCATCGTCCATCAGCTGTACTTCGAGCGCTTCCTCAACCCCGAACGTGAGTCCAAGCCCGACTTCGATATTGACTTCGACGAGCGCAGGCGCTCCGAAGTGATCCGCTACGTCAGCGATAAGTACGGCGAGGAGAAGGTCGCGATGATCGCGACCTACGGCACCATCAAGGCCAAGCAGGCGCTCAAAGATGCCGCTCGTGTGCTTGGCAAGCCGTTCGCGGTGGGTGAGCAGCTGACGAAGGCATACCCCGAGGCGATCATGGGCAAGGACATGCCGCTTATCGGCATCACCGATCCCAAGCACGCGCGGCACCACGAAGGCCAGGACTTCCGTGCTCTCTTGGAGGCGGATCCCGAAGCCCAACAGGTCTTTGAACTCGCGCAAGGTCTCGAGGGACTCAAGCGGCAGTGGGGCGTGCACGCGGCCGGCGTGATCATGTCCTCGGACCCGCTCATCGACATCATCCCCATCATGCGTCGCGAGCAGGACGGCGCGGTGATCACCCAGTTCGACTACCCCACCTGCGAGGGCCTGGGGCTGGTCAAGATGGACTTCCTGGGGCTGCGCAACCTCACGATCCTTGACGACGCGCTGTACAACATCGAGCACAACGGCAAGGCCCCGCTGGTGCTCGAGGAACTCCCGCTCGAGGACAAGGAGACCTTCGAGCTCCTGGGACGCGGCGACACCCTGGGCGTCTTCCAACTTGATGGCAACGCGATGCGCCAGCTACTGCGCCAGATGAAGCCGGACACATTCGAAGACATCTCCGCAGTCCTGGCCCTGTACCGGCCCGGTCCTATGGGCATGAACTCGCACACCAACTATGCGGAGCGCAAGAACGGCCGCCAACCCATCGCGCCCATTCACCCGGAACTGGACGAGCCGCTCCGCGAGGTGCTGGGCATCACCTATGGGCTCATCGTCTACCAGGAGCAGGTCCAGCGCATCGCACAGATCGTGGCCGGCTACACCCTCGGAGCCGCAGACCTGTTGCGACGCGCGATGGGCAAGAAGAAGAAGGAGATCCTCGACAAGGAGTTCGAGCCCTTCGAAGCCGGGATGAAGGCCAACGGGTACTCCGACGCTGCCATCAAGGCACTGTGGGACACCTTGTTGCCCTTCGCGGATTACGCGTTCAACAAGGCGCACACCGCCGCTTATGGAGTGTTGTCCTTCTGGACCGCCTACCTGAAGGCGCACTATCCCACCGAGTTCATGGCAGCACTGCTGACCTCGGTAGGCGCGGACAAGGACAAGTCCGCGATGTATCTCGCAGAGTGTCGCCGCATGGGCATCACGGTGCTGCCGCCGGACGTCAACGAGTCCATTGCGTTCTTCTCCGCAGTCGGCACCGATGTGCGCTTTGGGCTTTCTGCCGTGCGTAACGTCGGCACGAACGTCGTGGAGGGCATCATCAAAGCGCGCACCGACAAGGGTGCGTTTACCTCGTTCCAGGACTTCCTCGACAAGGTGCCCGCGCAGGTGTGCAACAAGCGCACCATCGACTCGCTCATCAAGGCAGGAGCGTTCGATTCGCTCGGTCACTCGCGCCGGTCCCTGAACGCGATCCACGAGCAGGCCATCGACTCGGTGGTGGGCGTGAAGCGCCAAGAGGCGACCGGTCAGTTCGATCTGTTTGGCGGCGACGACGAGTTGGGCGGGGGAGTCACGGTGTCCGTCCCCGACCTTGAAGAGTGGGACAAGAAGACCAAACTCAACTTGGAACGCGACATGCTTGGTCTGTATGTCTCTGACCACCCCCTGTCGGGGCTCGACCACATCATCCGCTCTGAAGCGTCGCATCAGATTCTCAATGCAACGCCCGCCGCAGGTGTGGCCGACGGATCGCAAGTCTCGTTCGCGGGCCTGTTGACCCGGGTTGACCGTCGTGTCGCGAAGTCCGGCAACGCCTACGCGATTGTGACCCTCGAGGACCTGACCGGAGAGACTGAGATTTCATTCTTCGGGAAGACCTACGAGACCTACGCGCGCGATCTGACTGACGACGCGGTGTTGGCGATCAAGGTCAGGGCCCGTGAACGCGGCGATGGCGGCCTGCAGTTTTCTGCCGTCGACGTGCGCGTGCCGAACCTCCAGGTGCAAGACACGTCTCCGTTGGTGATCACGTTGCCGGCCACGCGCGTCAACGCCGCGCTCGTGGAAGAACTGAAATCCATCCTCGCGGCTAACCCCGGCAACATCGAGGTGCGAATGGTGCTCACCGGAGCGGGCGACTCGATCACGATGCGGCTCGGGGACGAGTTCAGGGTCTCGCGCTCGTCCGCGCTGTATGGCGACTTGAAGGCTGCCTTCGGTCCTAGCTGCCTCGCGACCTAGCCGCCCGCCCTTTCCGCCTGGCCGAACATACTCGGCGGGGATTGAGGGGTCGGCGGCTCCTGGCCGTCGGTTTCTGGGGATGTCCGAGGCGGACCAGTCGCAAGGTGCCTCAAGCGCGAGGTACCACAAGTGTGCGGTGCCACAAGCGTGCGGTGCTGCTAGAACAGGCTGAGCCCGCCGTCAGACTTCAAGACCTGACCGGCCACCCATGCGCCCTCATCTGAGACCAGCCACGCGATGAGGTTCGCGGGGTCTGCTGGCTCGCCAAATCGCCCGAATGGTGTGCGTTGCCGCCACTCGTCGATCGGCCCCAAGTCGCGGTCGGTGGAGTCGGCGTCGAGGTACCCCGTGTTGACCGGGCCGGGATTGATGGTGTTGAGGATGATGCCAAGATCCAGCAGCTCGGCAGCCACCGTCGCGGTCACCCCCGCGAGCGCGGCCTTGGACGCCGCATATGCGACCTCACCGGGCATCGGCCCGTCGCCCTGGCCCGACGTCATCCAGACCACCCGTCCCGTTGGCGCCACGAGCGGTTGACGGTCCGCACGGTCTCCCGGGCGTGCCGAAGCTGCCTCGCCACCGTGAAGTGCGGCGAAGGCGCTCGTCATTAGGAGTGTTGCGCGCGTGTTGACGTCCCACATGGCGCTCAGGCGCTGTGCGGTCATGTCGTGGATGGAGCCGTCGTCGCCGCTCTTGGCTTGGTTGCACACCAAGATGTCCAGCGTGCCCGTGAGCGTCGCGGCGCGCGTCACGAGGGCGTGTGGCGCCTCGGGGTCGCTGAGGTCTGCGGGAACGTGGCCCACGCGTGCGCCCGGGGTGGCGATCGCCGACAGTTCGCCGACCAGCGCCTCGATGTCGTCGCCGCCCCACGGCAGTGCCTCGTCGTGGGGACGGTGGTGTTGCACAAAGACGGAGGCGCCGTCCTTGAGTAGTCGTGACGCGACGGCGTAGCCAATGCCTCGCCGGCGGGAAACTCCGGTGACCAGTGCGGTCCGTCCGGACAGGGGGAGATGGGTCATGGCAGTCCTGTTCTGTGAGTGGAAATGGTCGGCGCGGCGGTGCGCTGAGCGAGTCACAAGGTCTGCATCGGGCCACTGTAGCAATCCTGTTCAGGGCCTCTGCGACAGTTCAACGTTTTGGTCTATCCCCTGTGTCCTGCTGCCTGGCCGACCACGTCAACGGTATGGTCCTGGATACCGACGTTGAGGGAGTATGGAATGGACTTCGAAGAGCGCATCGCTGCACTCGCAAAGAAAATTGGCGAACAGAAGCACGCAATCGAGACTGAGGAGGCCACGAAGAACGCTTTTGTAATGCCCTTCATCGCGTCAGTCCTCGGCTATGACGTCTTCAATCCGCTCGAAGTGGTACCGGAGTTCACTGCTGATGTGGGGACGAAGCGCGGCGAGAAAGTCGACTATGCGGTGCTTCGCGATGGTGAGATTCAAATGCTCATTGAGTGCAAGCCCACCACGGGTCCGTTGAAAATTGAGCACGCTTCACAGCTTTTCCGCTATTTCTCGGTGACCAACGCGCGCATTGCGGTTCTAACGAACGGGCAGGTATACAACTTCTACACTGACCTTGACAGCCCAAACAAGATGGATGATCGGCCTTTCCTCGTGTTGGATATGCTCGACATCGACCCGACGTTGGTCCCTGAGTTGAGGAAGCTGACCAAGGATTCCTTCGACCTGACCTCGGTGATTAACGCGGCAGAGGAGCTGAAGTATGTGGGTGCTCTGAAGCGGGCGGTATCTGCGGAGTTTCGCGAGCCCTCCGAAGCTTTTGTCAAGCACTTCGCGTCACAGGTGTATGAGGGCCGTCTAACTCAGGATGTTCGAGCACAGTTCAGCGGCCTTGTCGCTAAGGCGCTTGTGCAGTACACCAACGAACGGGTGAATGATCGACTGAAGACAGCATTGCGGGCTGGCGGGGGAACGGCCGCCGAGTCTGCGGGCGCCGTGCCAGACGGCCACAGTGCCGAGGCGGTGACCAGTCAGGCCGTTGCCGAAGGAGATCTGGATACGGCCTCTGACATTGAAACTACGCTCGAGGAACTCGAGGGGTACCAAATTGTGAAGGCGATCGCATGCAGCGAGGTTAAGCCACAGCGGATCGCTCACCGAGACGCGAAGAGCTACTTCGCGATTCTTCTCGATGACAATAACCGACGCCCAATCGCTCGCTTGTGGTTTAACAACAAGAGTCAGAAGTATGTGGGCGTATTCGATGAGAACAAGAACGAGACCCGTGTCCCCATCGACAGCCTTGAAGAGATCTACACCTTGATCGAGCCGATTCGCGACACGGTCAGGCGCTATCTGGACGACTAGAATCCCGCGCAGGCGGAACACGCCGACGAGAAGTGACGGCCAGGACCTCCCAAGGCTCAGAACCCCGCCGTGTATGTACGGCCAGGGGAAGACGGGCGGAGGGGACACTAGACTCGCGAGTGTGTTGAGCCGCATCGATCTCCGTGAGTCCACCCCGAGCGCCCGTGAACTTCTCGACATCGTGCCCCGCGCGGATGTCGACGTGAGCCACGCGCTCACCGTCGTTGAGCCGATGCTCGCAGACGTGCGGGAGCGTGGCGAAGCGGCGCTACGCGAGTACGGCGAGAGGTTCGACGGCGTCAACCCTGAGCACCTGCGGGTTCCCGCGGCGGACATCGAAGCCGCTTTGGACACCCTCGACTCTGCGGTGGTCGATGCGCTGCGGGAAGCCATTGTGCGCGTGCGCGCCTTCCACGAAGCGACGGTGCCGCCGGCGGTTGAGCTAGAGGTAGCGCCCGGCGCAATGCTGAGCCAGCGTTGGATCCCTGTGGGCCGCGTAGGCCTGTATGTCCCGGGCGGGCTCGCTGTGTACCCCAGCTCGGTCGTCATGAACGTAGTCGCGGCGCAGGCGGCAGGAGTGGAGTCCATCGCGGTCACTACGCCACCGCAGCGGGAGTTCGGCGGCCAGCCGCACCCAACAATCTTGGCCGCGTGCGCACTCTTGGGGATTGACGAGGTGTACGCCGTTGGCGGCGCTCACTCGATCGGCATGCTCGCGTATGGGGTCGAGGGCCTGTGCGATCCCGTCGACGTCGTCACTGGGCCAGGGAACGTCTACGTCGCCGCGGCTAAGCGCGCGGTCAACGGCGTGGTGGGCATCGACTCCGAGGCAGGCCCAACGGAGATCGCCATCATCGCGGACGACTCTGCACACGCGCGTTTCGTTGCCGCAGACCTGTTGAGCCAGGCGGAGCACGACCCCATGGCGGGGTCCGTGCTCATCACGGATTCGCAGGAACTGGCCGATGCCGTGGAGACGGAGCTGCTGGGCCTCGTCGACGCGACGACGCACTTGGCACGCACCAAGGAAGCACTGTCGGGGCGTCAGAGCGCGATCATCCTGACCGGTTCCCTTGAGCAGTCGATCCAGGTAGCGGACGCCTATGGTGCGGAACACCTTGAGATTCACACGCGCGACGCCGACGCCGTGGCGGCGCGCATCCGCAACGCGGGAGCGATCTTTGTGGGTCCGTACAGTCCTGTGCCGCTGGGTGACTACATGGCCGGGTCGAACCACGTTCTTCCCACGGGAGGGACGGCACGCTTCGCTTCCGGCTTGGGCGCGCACAGTTTCTTAAAAGCGGTGTCGACGATCAACTACAGCGCCGATGCGCTGAGCGCGATCGGTCACAAGGTCATTGCGCTCGCCAATGCCGAGAACCTCCCGGCGCACGGACAGGCGATCCAGGCGCGACTCGAGAACTAGCGCACGCCCAACACGAAGGGGTACACGGCGGGCGCACCGGCCTGCCTCAGTAGCCTCGCTCCCACGGTGAGGGTCCATCCGGAGTCGGTGTAGTCGTCAACAAGGAGTACTGAGCGTCCTCCGAGGGAGGCCCGCGTCGACTCTTCCACTCCCAAGCGCCGCGAGACGACCGCGAGCCTTTGCGCGGAGTTGAGGTCGTGACGTCCCGGCGCCTCAAGCCCGGGGGCCGCCCCGAGCCAACCAGCAAAGGGGATCTCGAGGTACCGTGCGAGGCCCGGTGCAAGGTGCTCGAGTAGCTGGGGTCGCGTGAACGAGCGGATGCCCACGACGGCCTCGATGGTGCGGGTGCGAGTCAGTCCGGATCCACTCCACAGGTCCTCCCATTCGTCGAGGACCCGGGTGGCGGCTCCGCGTAAAAGGACGGGTGTGGGCCCATCCGGCACCGCGCCGTCGGCATCGCGCGTATCGAGAAGCTCGCGCAGTGCCCCCGACCAACCCAGGCCGTCCAGACGCGCAATGGCGCGCCCTGGTCCGGCCTGTTCGCCGGATGAAATCTTTCCGCGTAGGTCCACGCCCATGCGGTCGAGTCCACTGGGCCACTGGCGTCGCGGCGTGATCTCTACGCCTACTCGGTCCAGGTCTGCTCGTGCCGCCGTGACTGCTTCTGAGGTAGGCGCACCGGGAAGCGTGAGCGCACCGCAGTTGTCGCACCGGCCGCAGGCCCAGTCGTCAGCGAGGTCGGGGTCATCGAGGACCCTGCGCAAGAACGCCATACGGCACCCGGTGAGCGACTCGTACTCAAGCATGGTCTGTTGCTCTGCATGCCGTGCCTGCGCAACGCGCCCGTAGCGCTCGGCGTCATAGTGCCATTCAGCGCCGGTCGCGACCCACCCGCCTTTCACGCGACGCACCGCACCGTCCACGTCTAACACCTTCAGCATCGCCTCAAGACGGCCACGTCTCAGGTCGACCTGAGTCTCCAGTGCCATGACGGACATGGGTGCGACGGGGTCCATCGCGCCTAGTGCGGCGCGTACCTGGTCCTCGTCGGGAAAGGACTGAGAGCCAAACCAGTCCCAGATTGCTTGGTCCTCTGGCCCGGGAAGGAGCGCAACGACCGCTCGGTCAACGCCACGTCCCGCGCGACCCACCTGTTGGTAGTACGCGATGGGCGACGACGGCGCGCCTACGTGAATGACGAATGCGAGGTCGGGCTTGTCGAAGCCCATCCCGAGTGCAGACGTCGCCACCAGGGCTTTGACACGATTGTGTTTGAGGTCCTCTTCCAGTGACTCCCGCTCGGTGGGTTCGGTCCTGCCCGTGTAGGACGCGACGTCGATGCCTGCCCCCCGGAGCTGGGACGCGACTTCCTCCGCGGCGGAGACGGTCAGGCAGTAAATGATCCCCGACCCGTCCATCTGTGGCAGCGCCGTCGTGAGCCACGCAATGCGAGTCGCGGCGTCTGGGAGGGGCACCACGCCGAGCGACAGGGACTCGCGATCGAGTTCACCGCGCAACACGAGTACATCCTCGCGAGACAGGCCATCCTCGCGAGAGACTCCGAGCTGCTCCGCAACATCTGCTGTCACGCGCGCATTCGCAGTCGCGGTGGTGGCCAACACCGGGATGCCGTGAGGAAGCTCGCTCAGCAGCGTGCGAATGCGGCGGTAGTCCGGCCGGAAGTCGTGACCCCAGTCGGAGATGCAGTGGGCCTCATCGATCACGACTAGCCCGGCATTGGCGGCCAGCTGGGGCAACACCTCATCGCGGAACTGGGGGTTGTTGAGCCGTTCGGGTGAACACAGCAGCACGTCGATCTCCCCGGCGGCGATGGATGCGTGGACGTCGTCCCACTCCGTCACATTTGCCGAGTTCACCGTGGCGGCCTCCACGCCCGCGCGGCCGGCTGCCGCGATCTGGTCGCGCATGAGGGCGAGCAGGGGAGAAACGATGATGGTGGGGCCAGCGCCACGCGCGCGCAACAGCGCAGTCGCGACAAAGTACACGGCCGACTTTCCCCACCCAGTGCGCTGCACCACGAGCGCACGGGCGTGGCGGTCGACGAGCGCCTCAATGGCTCGCCACTGGTCTTCTCGAAGGCGCGCGTCCTCGCGCCCCACGAGCCGCTTGAGCGCCGCTTCACCGTCGGCCCGAAGGTCCTCGCCACTCGCGGAGGCCGGCGTAGAAGAGTCGGCGAACGCGGAAGCGGGGCCGGGCGAGTTGTCCGTCATGTCACCCACCGTAAAGGTGACCGGTGACACCCGGCGCAACCCCGGCATCGGCCCGCTCCACGCACCCCACTAGACTGCCCACCATGACTTTGCCCCTGCGCCCCGACCTCGCGGGGCTGGAGCCCTACGGCGCCCCTCAACTCGCGGTCGCCGCGCGCCTCAATGTCAACGAGAACCCCTACGCGCCACCGCCAGTAGTCGTGGACGCGATTGCACAGGCCGTGCGCAAGGCTTCCGAGGGGCTGAACCGCTACCCGGACCGGGACTTCACGTTGTTGCGTCAAGACCTCGCAAGCTACCTGGCTGCAGAGAGCCACGTGGACTTTGTTGAGGCTCGCAATATCTGGGCGGCGAACGGCTCGAACGAAGTGATGCTGCACCTCCACCAGGCCTTCGGTGGGCCTGGGCGGACCATCATGAGTTTCGCGCCCACATATTCGATGTACCCGGAGTACGCGCGCGACAGCCTGACCGAGTACGTCGCGGTGCCCCGCAATGCGGACTTCACCATCGACATCGAGGCCGCCACTGAGCAGATCCGGCAGGTGCAGCCCACCCTGGTGATCGTCGCGAGTCCGAACAACCCCACCGGGACGGCGCTGACGCTCGACGAGGTGCGGGCGCTGTATGCCGCCACCGAGGAGGTGGAGGGCGGCTGCGTGCTCGTCATCGATGAGGCGTACGCGGAGTTCCGCCGTTCCGGTGTCCCGAGTGCCGCGACATTGATCCCGACGCACCGCAACCTTGCGGTGAGCCGCACCATGTCGAAGGCGTTCGCGCTCGCGGGCGGTCGGCTGGGGTATCTGGTGGCGCACGAGCCGCTCGTGGATGCACTGCGGGTGGTGCGCCTGCCGTACCACCTGAGTGCGGTGACGCAGGCCGTCGCTCGCGCCGCGCTCGCCCATTACCGTGAGCTCCAAGCGCAGGTGCACGAGATTCGCGCCGAGCGTGACGACACCGTCGAGTGGCTCAGGGCGCAGGGCTATGTGGTCGCGGAGACGGATGCGAACTTCTGCCTCTTTGGTCCGTTCGAGGACCGTGAGAAGGTGTTTGAGGGGCTTTTGGCACGGGGAGTGTTGATCCGCGTGACCGGGCCCGAAGGATGGCTGCGTGTGTCAATCGGCACCGCGACGGAGATGGCGCTGTTCCGCAGCGCACTTATGGAGGTCACTGCATGAGCGACGCACCCGCCCCGGGCACGCGTACGGGACGCATCGAGCGCAAGACGAGCGAGTCGGAGGTGCTGGTCGAACTCGATCTTGACGGCTCCGGGATCACGGAGATCAGCACAGGAGTGCCGTTCTACGACCACATGCTGACGGCGCTCGGCAAGCACTCGCTGATGGACCTGACGGTTAAGGCGACCGGCGATGTTCACATTGACTCGCACCACACGGTGGAGGATGTCGCGATTTGCATTGGGGAGGCGCTCAAGCAGGCGTTGGGAACGAAGGCGGGAATCTCCCGCTTTGGGGACGCCTTGGTGCCGCTCGACGAGGCCCTCGCCCAGTGCGTGGTCGATGTGTCCGGCCGGCCCTACTTTGTGCACGTAGGTGAGCCAGTGGGGCAGGCCACGCACCTCATCGGCGGCAATTACGCCGGCTCGCTGACGGGCCACGCACTTGAGTCGATTGCACACCACGCGGGCATCTGCGTTCACATGCGGGTGCTGGCTGGCCGCGACCCGCACCACATCGTTGAGGCACAGTTCAAGGCGCTCGCTCGCGCTTTGCGCTTCGCGGTGACGGCCGATGCCAGGGTTCAGGGGATCCCGTCCACCAAGGGTGCGCTGTGACGGGCGAGCACGACGACTTGCCCGAGGGCGTCGAGATTCCTGACGACCTGTCCGGCCTGGACTCCGCGCCGCCGCAAGGGGAGAGCGGACGCCACGTAGAGCAGGCCGTGAGCGCGATCTTCACCCCGGTCGCCAATGGACGCCTGCTCGCCGCGGTGTGTTCGCTCAATGAGGTCCGCGGACGGTGCATCGAGACGTCAGCGGGAGCGCTCGTGATGCTGGATGACACGTCCCCCGAGAGTGCGTCGCGTGCCGGCCAGGCGCTCTCCGCGTTCGTGAAGACGCAACCGGTGCTGCAGATGGACCGCCGTGCCGGGCAGATCACCATCACGCGGTGGCTCGCAGGAGAGGACCACGGCAAGGTACCGCCAGGATTGGCGCTCGACAACGCCCCTGGGGTGTTGGAAACGCTGATGACCGGTGTGCAAACGGTGGACGAGCTCGCCATGACTCACCCGGGCAAGGTGTTCGAGGCGCGCATGAGCAAGATGCAGGCCTTCAAGGAGTTGAGGTCGGCTGCCAAGGACGCCAAGAAGCGCTACAAGGCGATGGAAAAGATGAAGCGAGAGACGGACCCGAACCCCGACGGGTCTGGCTCCTAGACGATCGACCTGGAGGGCCCGTCACCGTAGGCGGGTCTTGCGTACCTTGTCCTCGGCCGCGCGGACCTTCGCTTCTGATTCGGCGATTCCGGAATCGTAGACCCGCTGCGCCTCGTTGAGCCGTACGGTCGCTTGTTCATTGGCGGTCGAGATGGCTTCTTCCGCCTCCGCCGTGGCCTCGTCGCGCTGGCGACGTACCTCGTCCACGTGACTGGCCGCTGAGTTGATCTTGGCCGCCATGGCACGCACGGCGTCTTCTTGGTCGGCTTTGAAGTGCACCACGGTAGCCTCGCCGCCGTGGGTGACGGTGAGTATTGTCTGGCGCGTGTCCTCGTCGCCCTCGCTCGCAGGTGCGGAGCCCTCGGTCGTGGCCGTCGCGGTGACGTCGGATGTGAGTTCGTGTTCGCCGTGGGGAAGCGTGAGGGTCGTCGACGTGAGCGTCACGGTGCCGTCCACGCCTTTCACTGCATCCACCTTGTCTGAGCCGATCGCGAGTGCGTCCTTCAGGCGGGTTCGCGCCTCCTTGACGGCGCGTTCGGTGTCCTTCTCGACCGCCTTGTAGTCCCCCTTGAGTTCTGCGACGCGCTTCTTGTGTGCCCGCTGGGCATAATGCAGATCGCGTTGCTCGGGCGACATAGCCTTGACCTTCCGGGACCGGCTCACGCGAAGAGCAATCACGATGAGCAGGAGCACGAGTGCCACTGCCGCCACGATGATGAGAACCTGCGTAGTGTCCATGCCGACCTCCTGGTAGCGGGAGACCCCGTCCCTTTGACCCTAACGCTGTCGTTAGGCTGGTGTCGTGGCACAACCTCTCGTAACTGTCTTGGATTATGGATTTGGCAATGTCCGCTCCGCCGTTCGCGCGCTCGAGCACGTCGGTGCACGGGTCGTGCTCACCGACGACCGAGTGGTCGCGGAGAACGCTGACGGGCTCGTCGTTCCTGGGGTGGGGGCGTTCGAGGCCGTGATGGAAGGCCTCAAGCGGGTCCGGGGCGACCAGATTGTGGGTCGCCGTCTGTCCGGTGGGCGGCCGGTCCTCGGTATCTGCGTGGGTCACCAAGTCATGTTTGAGCGCGGAGTCGAACACGGTCGCGAGGCCGATGGTCTTGACCAGTGGCCCGGCGTGGTCGAAAAACTTCACAGCGCCGTCGTCCCCAATATGGGCTGGGCGCCGGTTGAGGTGCCAGAGGGGTCCGAGTTGTTCGCAGGCGTGGAGAACGAGCGCTTCTATTTTGTGCACTCGTACGCCGCGCGCGAGTTCCCCCTGGGCACCACGGAAGACACGGGGCGCTTCGCAGCGCCGTTGGTGACGTGGTCGCACGCGGGTACGGCCGATGCATCAGACAGGTTCGTCGCAGCCGTCGAGAACGGCGCGTTGAAGGCCACGCAGTTTCACCCGGAAAAGTCAGGCGAGGCGGGGCTGCAGTTGCTGCGAAATTGGGTGCAGACGCTCAGCTCGTAACTGCCGTGCGCCAGGCGGCATGTCACACTCCGCGATGGAGTTCGCGCCCTAGTGAGGGGGACCGGGTCTGTCGATGCCCTCGGCGGGCGCTAAGCGGGAGTGCAGCAGTCGTCGGCGCAGCCAGGTTCCGCATCAGCGTGGAGAAGCGCGCCTGAGGTGGCGCAGCAGCCATCACCCTTCCACGCTTCGCGGCCCTCGCGGATGGCGAAGCCTGCGATCACGATCGCCGCGATGGGGTCTGCCCACCACCAGCCCAAGGTCGAGTTGAGCAGCAATCCGACGAGCAGCGCCGCAGACAGGTACGAGCACAGGATGAGCTGACGGGAGTCGGCGATCGCGGTCGTGGATCCCAACTCTTCTCCCGTACGGCGTTCGTACCAGGCGACCGTGGGCATGATTGCGAGGGACACCGCAGCAAGCCAGATTCCAACGGTCGAGGTCTCCGGCGGAGCGGCAAAGATCAGGCTGCGGAGGGCATCGGCCGTCACCACGGCAGCAAGCGCAAAGAAAGCGACGGCGATCATGCGCATCGTGATGTGCTCGCGCTTGCGTGGGTCGGGCGCGGAAAACTGCCATGCGACGGCGGCGGCGGAGCCTACCTCGACAACGGAGTCGAGCCCGAATCCTATGAGCGCGCTCGAGGAGGCGACCGCTCCGGCGCTGAGAGCGATGATCGCTTCGAGAGTGTTGTAGGCGATCGTGGCACCCACGATCCAGCGGATGCGGCGCCTGAGCAGGGCGGAGCGGGTGGGGGAGAGGGCCGTCATTGTCATCAGCAGGTGCACTCCTGGTTGTCGCAGCAGGTGGGGTCGAGGGCGAGGGCCAGTGACAGCATCGCGTCGAGCGCCGCCGCGACATCGAGGTGCGCGAGCCTGTAGTGCGCATGGCGCCCCGTTCGCTCGGCCTCAACGAGCCCGCATCCGCGCAGCGTCGCGAGATGGTTGGACATGCGCTGCCGGCTCACGCCAAGACCCTCAGCGAGGTCGGCGGGGCACTGGGCGCCATCGCGCAGTGACAACAAGATCGCGGACCGAGTCGCGTCGGACAGCGCATGGCCCAGGTGGGCCATGGCGGCAGTATGGGCAGCGGTCGCGACGCGGCCGGCGCCATGTGGGGGCGCAGTGTCAACAGTGCTCATGCGCACACGTTAATACACGAAGTGATGAACTGTCCATGTTTCGCTGTACTGTCGCCGGTGCCGGTAGCCTGGGACGCGCATCGGCCCTGTTGCCGCCCCACGTTGGCCCTCATGAAAGCGAGACCATGACCACCGCTGACCGCCTTGAACTCCTGCCCGCTGTTGACGTCGCCGACGGTCAGGCCGTCCGCCTGACGCAAGGGGAGGCTGGCTCCGAGACCAGTTACGGCGACCCACTGTCTGCGGCTCAGGACTGGGTCGACGGCGGCGCCGAATGGATCCACCTCGTTGACCTCGACGCCGCCTTTGGGCGTGGCGAGAACGCTGCGCTGCTCGAGAGCGTGGTGAAGAGCGTCGATATCAAGGTGGAGATGAGCGGTGGAATCCGCGACGACGAGTCGCTCGAGCGTGCCTTGGCCACCGGATGCGCGCGCGTCAACATTGGGACCGCGGCCCTGGAAAATCCTGAGTGGACCGCTGCGGCTATCGCCAAGCACGGCGATCGCGTCGCGGTAGGCCTCGACGTTCGCGGCACCACCCTCTCCGGGCGCGGCTGGACCCGCGACGGCGGGGATCTCTGGGACGTCCTCGCGCGGCTGGATGCCGAGGGGTGCGCGCGCTACGTCGTCACGGACGTGAAGAAAGACGGAATGCTGTCCGGGCCCAATGTTGAGCTCCTGCGGCAGGTATGCGAGGCCACCGACCGTCCCGTCGTAGCCTCGGGAGGCATCTCGAGCCTGGACGACATTGCGGCGCTGCGAGAGCTCACCGGAATCGGCGTGGAGGGCGCGATCGTGGGCAAGGCACTTTACAACGGCAACTTCACCCTGCCGCAGGCCCTGGACATCGCCGGCCGGCCGTAGCCTCCGCGTCACTGCTGGCGCGTAGCATCGGGGGCATGAGTGATGAGCCCATGAAGGAGATTCCCGAGTCCGTCTTCTCTGACGATGACGGCACGGCCGATGCCCGCCTCGCGCAGGTGCTCATTCGCCACTCGCACGGACATGCTCCGCTAGCTGAGGTGGTGGACGCGCTGGCGTACGCCAGGGTGTTGATCCCTGTGCTCGCTACCGGGGAGCAGCGCTTTGTGGGCGAGCACGGGCTCGAGCAAGACGCAGTCGCCTCGACAGGTGTGGTCGCGGTGCAGATGCCGGATGGGCGCGCCGCGCTGCCAGTCTTCACCGACGTCGACGCCGTCAAGGCGTGGAACGACAAGGCTCGGCCGATTCCTGCAGAAGGCCCCCGCGCCGCACTCGCCGCGATCGCCGAGAACTGGTCGTCGCTCGTCATCAACCCAGGCATGGAGACCGTGCTCGTCCCGCGGCCGGCGGTATGGGCGCTTGGTCAAGGCCACGACTGGAAACCAGCCGTGGTGGACGGGGCCGTGCATCCCGACATCGTCGACGCGGTGCAGGATGCTGTCACCCTCGACAGTGCGCTCGTGGCGGTGTCCGTTCGAGCAGGTGCGGGGGCCGAGGTCGCCGTGGTGTTGGCGCTGGTGGCCGGACTCACCCGTCCGGAGGTTGACGCGGTCCTCGAGCGCGTCCAGCGCGAACTCGCCCAGTCGGATGTGGTGGCGCAGCGTGTCGACAGCGTCGAAATGAAGCTCACGCAGGCGTAAGCAGCGCGCTACCCCTGGCAGCCGGCAGGCTCGGGGACCAGAAGACTTGGCTGTGCCAGCAGCGAGTTGAGCGTCGAGACCGGGACAATGAAGCTCTGGTGAGAGTCGTTCTTCGCATACACGACACCCACCACTTCGCCCTCTTCGTTAAGGACGGGCGAACCGGAGGACCCCGGCTGCACCACGGCCGAGGTCGCGAGGACCGTACCGACGGACCCACCAATCGGGTCTTCAGCCGGGCCAAGCACCACGCCGGTCGTCGTGGTGAGGCGGCCCCCGTTGGGGTAGCCGACGACGGTGATCGCGTCACCGGCGGCTGGGTCCTCGTCGGCCCGCACCGCAAACGCGCCTCCCATTGACGTCTCCGTGGTGACGATCGCGATGTCCGCCACCGTGGTGACTGACGCGGTCTCCACGTCGATGGACCTGCCATCGTGAGTCGAGACTTCGACCGACTGCGAGTTCGACACCACGTGCCGGTTCGTCACCAGGTGGAAGGCGTCGAGCGCGAACCCTGTGCCCGTCGAGACAGAGCCGCAGCCGATGTTCCTCACACGTACCGTCATGCGTTGTGCAGCGCTGAAGCCGTCGGGGGACAGCGCCACGTTGTTGAGCTCGGGCTCGGCTGAGGGCTCTGGGACCCAGTCAGTGGGCATGGGTGCGGGAGAGGCGGGCAGGACCGCGCAACCGCCGAGCGTCAGCGCAGCGGCGAGTCCTGCGGCGAGGAGGCGCTTCATTCGGTGGTGCTCTCAGTCAACGAGCGCTGGAAGGTGGACGTCGCCGAGTTGGCGTCGGTGCATAGCTCGTTGACGCCGTCCGCGTAGTCCTGGATTTCCTCCGGGTCGTACTCGTCCTCAGGTGCGGCGAGGTACTCATTGAGCTGCTCGAGACCGTCGATGCAACTGTTGAGGGAGGCGGTCGCGGCCGTGCCGAGGTTCAACGTGGTCTGCAGTTGCTCAATGACCTGTTCGTTGAACTCCTGGCCGTCCACGGCCGACGCCTTCTCGTCGGCGAGGTCAAGCAAGCGGTCATTCGAGGTGGACAGCTGCTCGGATAGCAGGTCCACCTCGGCCTGTTTGTCCATCACGTTTCCCTGCTCAACGGCAATCTGGGAACCCAGCTCGTAGTTGGCGTCCTCGAGGTCTGCGGCGTATGCCTGCCACTCAGTATTGACCTCGTACATTCTCCAGCCCAGGTACGCGCCGCCCAGAACGAGGAGCGCGAGGGCAACCGTGGAGATGATCCACGGCAGGCGGCGTTTAGGGGGGTAGATGGGCCGGATGACGGGAACCGCGCCGGTGATGGGCAGGGCGTCGCCGACCACAGGGATGGGGCCTGTCATGGGCACCGTGCCCAATGGTGCACGTACAGGCCCGGTGTCGCTGTCCTTGGGGTGAGTTCCGCTGCCGCCTTTGAGGTCAGCAGAGCCGGCGGTGGCGTCTTGCTCTGCGTCGTGTGACCCGTCGGGCTCATCCCGGACCGGAGCGAGTTCCTGAGTCGACTCGGCAGACTCCTCGGGTACGCCAACGTTGCCAACGCTTTCGCTGGCCTCGGAAGGTGTCTCCTGAGGAGTTCGATCCATTTAGCTCACGGCCCCCGTGTATTTCTCACCCGGGCCTTCGCCCGGTGCGTCGGGAATGACCGAAGCCTCCCGGAACGCCAACTGTACGCTTCGCAGCCCGTCGCGCAGTGCGCGGGCATGAGTGTCGCCCAAATCCGGGGCGGAGGCAGTGATGAGACCAGCCAGGGCGTTGATGAGGGTGCGTGCCTCGTCGAGATCCTGGTGCTGCTCGCCTTCATCGGCCAATCCACACCGGAGCGCGGCGGCGCTCAACAGATGAACGCTTACAGTAGAGATAAGTTCCACCGCCGTCACGTCCGCGATGTCGCGGGCGGCGTCGGCAGAAGCCGCGCCCAGGGGATCGTTGGCGGGAGTTGAGTCAGTCATCGTGATATCCTTGTGAGTCGACCGGCCGGGAAGACAATTTCCGGCGCGCAAGTGGAGTCCACCTCCCACCCTAGGGCCAGCAGATGGGCCGGGGTTCCACCTCTTGGTGGGGAACTCGCAGCCGCGGGTGCCTGATCAAGATGTGACGGTGGCCTTCGCTCGTGTTCGGGTGAGGGCCTTTTTCCTTGCCCGGGGAGTTAAGACCGCAACGTCCACGTAAAAGGAGCCACTCATCAACGAGCCCCGCATCAACGATCGCATCCGCGTTCCTGAGGTCCGCTTGGTTGGACCGCAGGGCGAGCAGGTCGGCATTGTCCGCATCGAGGATGCGCTCCGTCTGGCGCAGGAATCTGAGCTTGACCTTGTCGAGGTCGCTCCGAACTCGCGCCCCCCGGTCGTCAAGCTCATGGACTACGGAAAGTTCAAGTACGAGGCGGCTGTCAAGGCACGTGAGGCCCGGCGCAACCAGGCCAACACGGAAATCAAAGAGATGCGATTCCGTCTCAAGATCGACGAGCACGACTACGAGACCAAGAAGGGCCACGTCATCCGCTTCCTTAAGGGCGGCGACAAGGTCAAGGTCACGATCATGTTCCGCGGTCGCGAGCAGTCCCGTCCCGAGATGGGCCGCCGCCTGCTGATGAAGCTGGCAGACGAGCTCCAGGAGTACGGCGTCGTCGAGAACGCGCCCTCGCAAGAGGGCCGCAACATGTCGCTCGTTCTGGGTCCGCTGAAGAAGAAGGCGGAAGCCAAGGAAGAGCAGCGCAAGGCGCGCGACGCGGCGAAGGCCGCGGCGGTGGCCGAGCGTGAAGAACGCGCAGCCGCTAAGGCCGCCAAGAAGTCGTCCGGCGAATAAGCCGGGTACAGACGCGTCCGGCCTAGGCCGGACCTGATGTCAAGAAAGGGCAGATCATGCCGAAGAACAAGACCCACTCGGGTGCCAAGAAGCGCTTCAAGCTCACCGGCACCGGCAAGGTGAAGCACGCTCACGCAATGAACGTGCACAAGTTCGAGGAGAAGACCTCCTCGCGCAAGCGCCGCGTGGCACAGGACGCGATTCTGTCCGACGCCGACTCGAAGAAGATCAAGAAGCTGCTGGGCAAGTAACGCCCGTTTAACGCAAGGAGTAACTCATGGCACGCGTCAAGCGGGCAGTCAACGCCCAGAAGAAGCGCCGCAGCACCCTCGAGCGGGCAGCTGGCTACCGTGGCCAGCGCTCGCGCCTTTACCGCAAGGCAAAGGAGCAGGTCACCCACTCGATGGTCTACAGCTACCGGGACCGTCGCGCTCGTAAGGGCGAGTTCCGCAAGCTGTGGATCCAGCGCATCAACGCCGCTGCTCGCGCCAACGGCATGACCTACAACCGCTTCATCCAGGGCCTCAAGGCTGCGGAGATCGAGGTTGACCGTCGCATGCTCGCCGAGCTCGCCGTTAGCGACGAGGCCGCATTCGCGACGCTCGTGGAGACCGCCAAGAAGGCGCTCCCCGAGGACGTGAACGCCCCGGCCGCGTAAGGCTGAATCGCATGACAGAACGCCCCGCATCGCCGGCAGACTTGTCGCTCACGATGGCCAACACCAAGGCCGAACGAGTGAAGAAAGTCGCCGCGCTTGCGGGGCGTTCTGCGCGTTCACGGGCAGGTGCGCTCCTGGTTGAGGGGCCGCAGTCCGTGCGCGAAGCCGTCACGTGCGCGCCCGAGCGTGTGCGCGACCTGTACCTGACCGCACAGGTCAACGAGCGCCACCCCGAAATTGCCCAGCGTGCGCTCGCCGCGCAGCGGTACGTTCACCTCGCCACCCCAGAGGTCATTGAGGCCATGAGCCGCGACGCGCAGGGCGTCGTTGCGGTCATGGATGACGCGGGCACGTCGCTTGACGATGTGGTGGCTGCCAAGCCAACGCTCGTCGCCGTGCTGAGCAACGTCCGCGACCCCGGCAACGCCGGCACCGTCATCCGGGCGGCCGATGCCGCAGGGGCAGATGCCGTCGTGCTCGCCGGACAGAGCGTCGACATCTCCAACCCGAAGGTGA
This sequence comes from Demequina globuliformis, assembly GCF_000975155.1. Lineage (GTDB taxonomy): Bacteria > Actinomycetota > Actinomycetes > Actinomycetales > Demequinaceae > Demequina > Demequina globuliformis. The sequence goes on along the minus strand of NZ_BBRG01000001.1, from coordinate 61,241 downwards.
TTCGCGCCACAGCCGGCAGCCTGTTCCACCTTCCCGTGGTGCGGTCCCTGCCCTACGAAGACGCTCTAGGGGCGTTGTCGAGTGCGGGGCTGCGTTTGCTGGCGGCGGACGGCTCAGGCCAGATGACGCTAGGCGAGCAGGGGGCCGATGCCACGGTCCTGTCCGCGCCAACGGCGTGGGTTTTCGGCAACGAAGCTTGGGGATTCAGCGATGACGAGTTGGCGCTCGTCGACGACGTGGTCCGCATTCCCATTTATGGCCGGGCGGAGAGCCTCAATCTCTCTACGGCCGCTAGCGTGTGCTTGTACGCGTCTGCTCAGGCGCAGCGCGCCGCGGCGCTGTGAGTCAGGAATCTCACACGAAACTGGCGAGTTCGCCCAGGGGCGGTTGACTATCCTCGACTAATGGGTATTCGTAGGCGCTGGAGACTTACTCGCGCACGCGGGTATCTCATCGCCTTGGTCCTCATTGCCTCGATCGCGGTCGTTCAGGGAGCAGCGACGGCAGTCATGGCCGTCGCCGCGAATCGCCAGGTGCAGGACGCTGCTCTGGATACGTACGCCTACGTTGGTGACCTCACCACTGAACGTGTGGGACGGTTCGCGGAGTTCGCGGAAAGCGCCGTGGTCACGACCGCGCTGCAGATCACGCGCGGAGACGAGTCCCCGTCGAACGATGAACTTCTCAACTCCCTGTATCAACGGATGTTGGCGTCGCCGGATATCCGCGCCATGTACATCGGCTGGCCCGACGGATCCGTGGGAACGGTGGAGCGGGACGGGGGTGGGTATCTCGCGCGCTATACGTCCGCGCCAGGTGAGGTCACGTCCGTGCGCTACGACAGCGTGTTCACACAGGTAGGCGACGCGGTCGTCGTGGAGAGCACCTATGACCCGCGTACCCGCCCGTGGTACATCGCCGGCGAGCAGGGGCAGCACATTGAGTGGACCGACCCTTACGTCGCCTTCGAAGGCGACGCGGCCCTCGTGTCTGTGGCGCTCGCCGCGCGTGAGCGGCCCACAGGGGATCCCGTGGCCGTCGTGGGCGCTGACCTCAGTCTGGACGCCCTCGGTGAGGTGCTCAGCGATCTCCCCCTCGGTGCCGGCGCCGAAGCCTTTGTGCTGTCGGCGACATCTCAGGTGATCGCCGTGCCCGATGCTCGAACCGAGGAGTTCGAGAACTACGTGATCGCCAACGACTCCGTGCCGTACGCGGACGATCTCGGCATCGCGACGTCCGGTCGTCCGGAGGGCAACGACACGGTCGAGTTTTCGAGCGACGGCGACGTCATGATCCTCGACCAGACCTTCCCCTCCACCGACAACGTCGACTGGTACGTCCACATGACGGCCGACGACTCGCAGTTGTCTTCCGGGCTTGGCGGCCTCAGCAACATGCTGGGCTGGATCGCGCTGTACTCGTTCGCCGTGACGGTGCTGGCTGCGCTCCTGGTGTGGCGTGTGCGCCGCCCGCTCCGGCGGGTGCACTCCGAGGCATCCCGTGACCCGCTCACGGGTCTGATCAACCGCGCGGAGTTCTTCCGGCGGGGCACACGCCTGTTGGACCGTGCGGCAGAACAAGGGGACGCTGTGGTGGCGACGGTGCTGGACCTTGACAACTTCAAGGCACTCAACGACACCGCTGGTCACGACGCGGGAGACAGCGCCCTGCTCGCCACCTCCGAGGCGATGCGTGCCTCGACGCGTGGCCGCGACGTCGCCGCGCGGTTTGGCGGGGACGAGTTTGTGACTTTGCATGTGGTGCGCCATGTGGACGATGGATTCGCGTTGGCTGAACGCCTGCGCGAGGCCATCGAAGAGCAGATCCACCGCCAGACGCCCGGCTCGTCGGATGTGGGGGTCACGGCTGGAATCGCACTCGTGGGTCCCGACACCACGTTGGACCTGGGCGAGTTGCTGACGCGGGCAGACTCGCGGTTGGTGCGAGGCAAACGCATCGCCAAGGGCTGCGTGTATGGCCCAGACCAGGATGACGACACGCCCTCCGAACTCTAGGCTCCATCACCGTCACGGCCCGGAAACACAGGCTTGGTAGCCTCAGCCTGGAAACGAGGTACACATGAGTCACGACATCACCGATCTGGATTTGCCCGGAGCTCAGGGCACAGTGCAGATTCGCGGCGCCCAGGGCATCTTCTACTCGATTCTGCTCGACGGCGAACCTGTCTCCCGCACCAAGGGTGCGTGGCGGATTCCGATGCGCGGGGGAGACGTGGGTGAGTTGCGTTCGACGGGCATCTTGCCTGGGTTCCAAAAGTTGGGATGGCAGGGCGAGGAGGTGTTCGCGTTCGGCTCTCACGCTTCGCCGGTGGAGCGTGCGGTGATGTTCGCGCCACTACTTTTGGCCTTCATCGGGGGACTGCTGGGACTCATCCTGGGCCTCGTGCTGTTCTTTATGTCCGTGCGTGTGGTGAAGTTGGAGCCGATGCCCCGTGCGTTACGGATTGCTCTGCCGCTGATCAACACGGCGGCCGGTGTCATGATCTTGCTGCTGATTCCCTCGATCATCGGCGCTGCCTAAGCGCCAGCCCGCCCCACATCCCGCCAGATGGCTCCATTTCGCTGTCTAGCGGCGCTTCACCAGCCAAAATGTGCCACTCCACAGCGCAAGCCGCCGCGGCATCGGCCCTGTACCCTGAACATATGAACTCCAGCGCGCGCACCGCCACCCAGGCTCGTCGTGCCGCGCCGGCAGGGGAGTCGGTGGCGCCGCCGCGCACCGCACCTTCGCTGTTTATCTAGGCCCAGGGAGAACCCCTGGGCCCACGTGGCCAGGCCCCACCATGCGTGCCAGCCTGCGCCGGTAGACTTCCTCGCAGACCCCGCACCAGCTCTTTGGAAAGCAGCGATGACTGAGCTCTCACCACTGGACGCCGCTGGCGTCGATGCGGCCGTAGCCGCTGCCCTGGCGGACATTTCCGCCGCAGACTCCCTGGACGCCCTCAAGGAAGCGCGCCTCGCGCACACGGGTGACAAGGCGGCGCTGACCCTCGCCAACCGTCAGATTGGCCAGGTGGCCCCGGAAGACAAGGCCACCGCTGGCAAGACCATGGGCGCCGCTCGCGGCCGCCTGAACACGGCGCTCGCCACCCGCCAAGAGGAACTCGAAGCTGAGCGCGACGCCCGCGTGCTCGTGGAAGAGACCGTCGATGTCACCCTGCCTGTGAACAGGCACGTCGTGGGCGCACGCCACCCGCTCGAGGCGATGCAGGAGCGCATGTGCGACACGTTTGTCGCAATGGGCTGGGAAGTCGCTGAGGGACCCGAGATGGAGGCGGAGTGGTTCAACTTCGACGCCCTCAACTTTGACCCCGATCACCCTGCGCGCGAGATGCAGGACACGTTCTTCATCGACCCGCCTGAGGCTGGCCTGCTGCTGCGCACCCACACCTCGCCGGTGCAGATCCGCGCGGCGCTCGAGCGCCGGGATGGGCTCGTCGAGGATGGGCGTGGCATCTATGTGGTGTGCCCCGGCAAGACGTTCCGCACCGATGAGCTGGACGCCACTCACACCCCGGTGTTCCACCAGATCGAGGGACTCGCGGTCGACAAGGGCCTCACCATGGCCCACCTCAAGGGCACGCTCGACGCGTTCGCGCGCAGCCTCTTTGGGCCCGATGCGGTGACGCGTCTGCGCCCCAGCTTCTTCCCGTTCACCGAACCCAGCGCGGAGATGGACCTGCGCTGCTTTGTGTGCGGCGGCGATGACTCTGGGTGCCGGACCTGCTCGGGAACCGGATGGATCGAGTGGGGCGGTTGCGGCATGACCCACCCCAATGTGCTGCGTGCCGCGGGCATCAACCCCGACGAGTACACGGCGTTCGCGTTCGGCATGGGAATTGAGCGCACGCTCATGTTCCGCCACGGCGTGAAGGACATGCGCGACATGGTTGAGGGCGATATTCGCTTCTCCCAGCAGTTCGGAATGGAGATTTAAGTGCCTAAGGTTCCACTCAAGTGGCTCGAAGAGTCCGTTTCCCTCGTTGACGGTCACACCGCCGAGGACGTCGCGGCGGCGCTCGCCAAGGTTGGCCTGGAAGAAGAAGGCATCGAGGGCGGCGGCGTGTCCGGTCCGCTCGTCATCGGACGCGTCATGACGCTCGTCAAGGAGGTCGCCTCCAACGGCAAGACGGTGAACTACTGCCGCGTGGACGTCGGTGAGCACAACGACCCCGCAGGTCCGGGTCACAAGCCGGACAACAAAGAGGAGTACCCCGCCTCCAAGGGCATCGTGTGCGGTGCGCACAACTTCCACGAGGGCGACTACGTGGTGTGCATCCTGCCCGGCGGCGTGCTGCCAGGCAACTTCGCCATTGGCGGGCGCAAGACGTACGGCCACTGGTCCGACGGCATGATCTGCTCCGCGAAGGAACTGGCCCTGGGAGAGGACCACGACGGCATCATCGTGCTGGCGTCCCCGTCCGGGGAGTCCGAGGTGACTTTCCCCGGGCTCGTGAGCGACGAGGACCTGGTGCCCGGAGCATCGGCCATCTCCCTGCTCGGCCTCGATGAGGCGACCCTGGAGATCAACGTCACCCCCGACCGCGGTTACAGCTTCTCCGTGCGCGGAGTGGCGCGTGAGTACAGCCACGCGACGGGGCAGGAGTTCCGGGATCCGGCCGATGTCCCGGTCACCGGTACGGCCGGTGACGGTTTCGCTGTGGTCGTCGAGGACCAGGCTCCGGTGCGCGGCACCGTGGGCTGCGATCGGTTCGTGGCGCGCCGTCTGCGCGGGTTTGACCCCACGGCCGCTTCGCCCGCGTGGATGAAGCGCCGCCTGGACCAGGCGGGCATGCGACCCATCTCGCTGGCCGTCGACGTCACCAACTACGTGATGCTCGAGCTCGGCCAGCCGCTGCACGCGTACGACCTGGGAACGCTGACGGAGCCCATCGTGGTGCGTCGCGCTCACGCTGGGGAGAAGCTGACCACGCTGGACGACGCCACGCGCTCGCTGCACACCGAGGACCTGCTCATCGCGGACTCCCTTGGCGGACACGGTGCGCGTGCGATTGGCATGGCAGGCGTCATGGGTGGCGCGGAGACCGAGGTCTCCGACGTGACGACCGACATTCTGCTCGAGGCCGCGCACTTCAACCCCATCTCCATCGCCCGCACGGCCCGCCGGCACAAGCTGGGCTCCGAGGCGTCGCGCCGTTTTGAGCGCGGCGTGGACACCCGGGTGCAGCTCGCGGCTGTGGAGCGCGCGTTGCGTTTGATGCAGACGCACGGCGGCGGTGAGATCGAGGACGTCTACACGGACGTCGACACCACCGTGGCTCCCGCTGCAATCGCGATGGACGTGGCGTTCCCGTCCCTCATTGTGGGTGTGGAGTACTCGCCCGAGGAGGTTGTGGCAGCCCTCGAAGAAGTAGGGTGCGCAGTTGTCGCGATAGGTGATTCTCCAGAAGAGCAGATTCATCGCGCCCTGCACCCATTGGACTATGAAACTTTCGGCGGATTGCTGATTGGGTCATCGGAAGGGATCTCTGCAGATCTCGTATCAAGAGTTCTGGTTACTCCTCCGACCTGGCGCCCGGACTTGACCGAACCGGTCAATCTGGTGGAGGAAGTCGCTCGCCTGCGTGGCTACGACAACCTGCCCTCCGTGCTGCCGGTCGCGCCTCCCGGGCGTGGCCTCACGCACGGCCAGCGCGTGCGCCGTTCCGTGGCGCGCACCCTCGCTGAGTCGGGGCTAACTGAGGTCCTCACGTACCCCTTCATCGCGGAGTCGCGACTCGACGAACTCGGCATCCCGGACGTGGACCCTCGCCGCGACGTCGTGCGTCTCGCGAACCCGCTGTCTGCAGAGCTGCCGCTCATGCGCACGACGATGCTCGCGTCGCTCGTGGACGCGGTAAAGGTCAACCTGGGGCGCGGCGAGCAGGACATCGCTGTCTACGAACTGGGCCGTGCGTACCAGGCCAAGAACATTGGCGATGTAGCGATCGCGGACCACACTGATGGCCGCATCACGCCCGACGAGATTCGTGCGCTCAACGAGGCTCTGCCGGGCCAGGAGCGCCGCGTGGCCGGCATTATGGCCGGCAACCGCGTGCGCGCCGGCTGGAACGGACACGCCACCGCGTGGTCGTGGGAGGACTCCCTCGCGGCTGTGGAGCGCGTCGCTCGTGCCGCTGGCGTGGAGATTGTCGTCACCCAGGGCTCGCGCATGCCGTGGCACCCGGGCCGCGGCGCGACGTACTGGCTGCCGACCGGCGAGTTCGTGGGTCACGCGGGTGAACTGCACCCCAAGGTGTGCGAGACGCTCGGCCTGCCCGCCCGCTCCGTCGCGTTCGAGGTTGTGCTCGACCCGCTGATCGACGCAGGCGAGGGAACCATCGTGGGCGCCGTCCCCGTGTCGCAGCAGGTCGTGGCGAAGGAGGACTTCGCGTTCGTCGTTTCTCGTGAGGTGGCTGCCGGTGACCTTGTCGCTGCTGTGCGGGAGGCCGGGGGAGACGTGGTCGAGGACGCCACCGTGTTCGATGTGTACGAAGGCGAGCAGATCGGTGAAGGGCTCAAGTCCGTTGCCGTGAACGTGCGCCTGCGTGCCGCCGACCACACCCTGTCGGGCGACGAGGTGCTCGCGGTGCGCGAGGCGATCATTGCTGCGGCTGCGGAACAGTTCGAGGCGCAGTTGCGGTAGATCCCTACTGGCCAACCGCGGACACACACCCCGGATGCCACTGAAGTCTGTGGGCGACATCGTGCGAATGCGAGGGCCGTGCCGATACGCGCACGGAGAGTCTCTCAATGTTTTTTGATCGATCGGGAAGATACGTGGGACGTTGTGCGTTACCGATGGCGACAGAAACAGCACGGCTTCAAAACTGAAGCCGCGACAGATTGGAAACGCAGTGATCATTCTTGGTCTGATTCTTTTCCTCATCGGCCTGTTGGCGTCGATTGGCATCCTCCAGACGATCGGCATCGTATTGATGGTCGTCGGAGCCGTCCTGGCGCTGCTGGGCGCCACCGGCCGGAGCATCGGCGGGCGAAAGCACTGGTTCTAAGCTGCCGCACAAGTGTCTGGGTGAGGTCCTGAACCTCGTCCGAACGGAGGCGGGCACCGTGGGAGTCTCTCCTGCAGTGCCCGCCTCTTTTTGTCTCCACACGCAGGTGCGCGCAACCCACCTGCTATGATTGATGATTGTGTCCGGCTAGCGCCGGGCACGCGTCGCAGATTGCTTCTCCTTCTCGCCAGCGCCAGTCCCTAGACTCGCGCGGCTCGTAGAAATCCTCTCTTCGGCGAACGAACGCGGACACCTTCGCGATTCGCCACCATGGCCGGTGCCCTGAACGCAGGGAGACTGTCGCGCGCAAGCACGTGCGCATCGGCCCGTAGCCCGAAAGGCTCACCCACTCGTATGGCCACCTCTTTCGCCGAACTCGGCGTGCCCACCGCTTTGACTGATGTCCTCGACCGCGAGGGCAAGAACACCGCGTTCCCCATTCAGGAGAACACCCTTCCCGACACTCTGGCCGGACGCGATGTCCTAGGCCGCGGAAAAACCGGATCCGGCAAGACGCTCGCATTCTCGTTGCCCATCGTCGCCCGCCTGGGCGCCAAGCGTGGCAAGGCTCAGCCGGGCCGGCCCCGTGCGCTTGTGCTTGCTCCCACCCGTGAGCTCGCCACCCAGATCGACGCCGTCCTCGCCCCGCTTGCCGCGGCGTATGGAATGAAGACCACGACCATCTTTGGCGGCGTCAACCAGTCTCGCCAGGAACGCGCAATGGCGCAGGGCGTCGACATTGTCGTGGCCTGCCCCGGGCGGCTCGAGGACTTGATGAAGCAGCGCATTGTCTCTCTCGACTCCATCGAGATCACCGTTCTCGACGAGGCCGACCACATGGCTGACCTGGGCTTCTTGCCCGGCGTGACCCGCATCATGAACGCCACGCCCAAGGCCGGGCAGCGCCTGCTGTTTTCCGCGACCTTGGACAACGGTGTCGACAAACTAGTCCGCCGCTTCCTCGACAACCCCACCACCCACAGTGTGGACAGCGCCGAGAGCCCCGTGGAGGCGATGACACACCACGTGTTCCGTGTCGCCGATGCTGAGGCCAAGAAGGAAGTCGTCCGCGCCCTGGCATCGGGAACTGGTCGGCGCATCCTCTTTATGCGCACTAAGCACCACGCGAAGCGCCTGGCAAAGCAGCTCGCTTCCGATGGCATCCCCGCCGTTGACCTGCACGGCAACCTGTCGCAAAACGCCCGCGACCGCAACCTCGCAGCATTCGCGTCCGGTGACGTCAAGGTGCTCGTGGCCACGGACGTGGCTGCGCGCGGCGTGCACGTCGACGGCATCGAGCTCGTCATCCACGTTGACCCGCCAGCCGAGCACAAGGCGTACCTGCACCGCTCCGGACGCACGGCTCGCGCCGGCACCTCCGGTGACGTGGTGACGCTGGTCCTTCCGGAGCAGCGCCGGGACGCGGACCAGCTCCTTCGACGTGCAAAGATCACCGTCACGCCTGAGGCCGTCAACGCGACGTCGTCTCAGGTGATTGCCCTCATCGGTGAGGTTGCTCCCTACGTGAAGCCGTCGCCCGAGGCTCCCAAGCAGCAGCAGGGGGGTGGCCGCGGCAACGGGCGTGGTCGCAACCGCAACGGTGGCGGCCAGCCCGGCGACCGCAATGGCGGCGCCCGCGGACGCGTTCGTGGCCAGGGTGGGCGCGGCAACGGTGAAGGCCGCTCCGCGACTGCAAACGGTCACCGCAACGACGCCGGCCACGGTTCATCCAAGCCCGGACAGGGTGGAGGCAACCGAAGCCGCTCGGGTGGGCGCGCAACGCAGGCCAGCAACCGCTCTGCGGCTGACTTCTCTGCGGGTCGTAGCGGCGGGCGTCGCTCGCGTTAACTCTCGCTGACCGTGTGGACACGGGCGCTGCCACCTGTGGTCGGGCGCCCGTGTCTACGCATCGGCACACGTGTGCATCGCCAGCAGACCTGGCGCACGCGTACGCCGAGCGCGTTTACACTCAAAGTATGAGTTTTCAGGAGGTAGTCGGCGCGCACTGCGCCGGCACCAGGTGATCCCGCCCCGGGCTGCTCCGCGAGGAGCAGCCCACAGCGTCGACCTCGAAAACTCCGCCCAGGGCCGCTTGGCGCGTGCCCGGGCGTCGCAGAAAGCGATACCTATGATTCCCCTGACCGACACAACTGTCCGAGCTTCGTTCATCAACGCGTCCCGCAAGGAAGTCGCGGATCTCACGCTTCCCGCCGACTTTGAGGCGATCGAGTGGGACCGCCTCGACCTCCTCGGTTGGCGTGACCCCAAGCTGGGGCGCAGGTCCTACGCCGTGATCCCCACCCTCGAGGGAGGCCTTCTGGGCCTCTTGTTCCGCCACCCGGGGTCCAGGCCACGCACGCGCGCGCAGTGTTCGTGGTGCAATGACGCCACGCTGCCCAACGACGTAGTCCTGTACAACGCCAAACGCTCGGGCAAAGCCGGGAAGAACGGCGACACGCTGAGCTCGCTGATCTGTGAAGACTTCCAATGTTCGGCGAATGCTCGCCGGCCACCCAAGACTTGGTACGAGGGCTTCGACGTCGAGGAAGCACGCCAGGTCCAGATCGCTGAACTGCAATTGCGCTCGGCGGCTTTCGCCACGCAGGTGTAACCCCGGGCGTGCCTGAACGCTCCTTTGCCCCTGTTCTTACTCGCGCTCGAGGGCGCGGGTGCGAATCGGGTTCGCCTGGTGGGGACCCCGTACCTGTGAGCAGCCGGCGGGCGTCGTTGCTGCCTGGGCTAGTCGTGACTCGAAGGCAGCAACGCGTCCGATGTCGGGTCCACCGGTGCGCACTCCAACCCGTGCTCGCGCAGGGACTCCGCGAGGCGCATCGGCCCTGAGACATACAGCGAATCCGAATAGCCGGGCGCGGACACCAAGTACGAGCCGTCTGCCGCGATGAGTGCAAGTGGGAACCTTGTGCCGCTATAGGACGCGAACTGGTCAACATCCGCGAGCGTGGCGCCGCGGATTCGGATGTGGTGCCCGTCCGCCCACCACACTCCGCCGTCCCGTGACGGAATAGTGCGCGCGCCGGCGTTGCCCCAGATCACGTTCTCGGCATAGACCGTCCATCCGATGATGTCGATCTGATCGGTCAGTCCGGCATCGGTGATCGCGCGCGACAGCACGCCCCACGTGTGAGGCTCTACGCCGCCCTCGTGCCAGTACCAGTTCCCCTCTGCATCGTCGAAGCCATCCTCAGGCACTCGCCCGGCGGCGACCTCGTCCCGCAAAGTGAGGTCCGCGGTCACGTCGATTCCGAGCGGCGTGAGCATCCGAGCCCAGGTGCGACGCCCGTCGACGTCGGGAGCATCCGGGTCGCCGTTGAGCACAAAGGGTAGGAACACGCGCGTGACGGACTCGGCGTCCAAATCACACAAGCCTGCAACCGTGAACCCTGGCTCGCCCACACGCGGCCACGATTGTTCACCGGAGTCGATCGGGTACTCCGGGGCGTCGTCGATCCCCGGGTACGGCATGGGCTGTAGAAGCGGCTTGCGACGCCACCAGCGGCGTCGACTGAGCGGGCCTCCCGGGGGAGTCGTCCACGGCATGGCTTCCGACTTGGACTGCCTGACGGGGTAGGAGTCAAAGCGGCGCCGCATCCTCATTCTTGGAGGCTACCCGAGGTGTCGTGAAGCCAGCCGCGTGGCAGGATCGCCGCATGAGTGTGTACCGACGGCCAGAGATTGTGGAGGATATTTTCCGCGATGAGCACGGAGCCGTCATCGACTACGGCAACCGCTGGGACATGTCGCCGCCAGACGACACCTATTCCGTATGCGCGCACCCGGAGCGGTTCGCGCCGTTGCATACGGTCGCGAACGCCCTCATTGACAATCTCATTGCGACGTACGACGTAGAGGTGGACGAGGGCGAGCACGTTGTACGTGACCTGATCCGTGGCTCTGGACGCGAGACTGTGCGTGCCGTGCGATTGCGACCACGGGATCCGCGCTGCGCTCCACTGACCTTTGTGCTCAACGATCACCCAGGGGTCGAGCTCCATGTAGGCGCCCTGCTCGACGAGCATTACCCGGTGTGCGGATGCGACGCGTGTGACGAGTCGTGGCAAGAGTCGGCTGACGACTTGGAAAAGGTCGTCTTCGCTGTCGCCGCCGGAGGGCTTGACGAGTGGGTGGGGCGTGGACCCCGGGCGCGCGTCGGATTCCGACTGACATACCCGGCGGGCAGCCAGGCGGGGGAGTCTCGCGCCAAAGAATTCCCACGCGAGCGGATCGTTGAGGCACGTCGGACCTTGAAGCACGTCAGGGGAGCCTGGCGGGCATGGTCGTGAACCGGCATTCCTGGCAGTCACCCAGCGCGCAGAATGCGGCAGATCCCGGCACCCAGTGACTGCTAGCGCCTTGGCGTGGCGGAGCGGTGGAGCGGGCCGGCAGACCGCCACCAATGTCGGCAAGCCCTGGGAGTGGGAGATACGATCACTGAGGCCGCATGACCATCCGCGGCAGCACAAGGGGAGGCCATGACCGACGAGTACAGCCGCAGCGCCGAGCAGTCCACGACACCGGCTGAACGGTGGGCTTACCTCGCCAAGGGGCTCACAATCGGTGCCGGCATCGCCGTGTTGATCGCCGTGGTCTACTTTGGCGGGGGCCTCACGGTGCCGGATGCGTCTGCTCAGGTCACAGTTGACCGCGACGTGCTTAATCCTGCCTCGCTGCCGGACGGCAACCTCAAGGGTGTGACGGCGTCCGCTACCTTCGAGTATTCACAGGTGTCCGCAATGGCGGACCGCGCGGGCACGCGGCTCACCGCAGTTGCCCTGTGGCTCACCCTCGCCTTGACCTTCTACGTATTGAGCCGATTTGCTCGCCGCATGGCGGCGAAGGAACCGTTGATGGGGCCGATGCGCCGGCGGGATTGGCGCCTCGCGGCGGCCGCCGCGGCGTGCGCGGGGCTACTCGTTCCGCTGGGTGTGTGGGCTCAGGGTGTCGCTGTCCTTGCGGCGGCGGGGAACCCCAAGGGCATTGATCCGGTTGTCGCGGTGGGCTGGGCGTGGCTCGCGCTCGCGGCCGTGTGCCTCCTGGTGGCGGGACCCAAGCCGCCGCGACTGCCACGACGGGACCACGACGACAGCGTCGACGCTGACCGCTAGGCGTAACTCAGCAGGGCCGTGTCCACGACCCAGTTGCTGTCTTCAACCCGGGTGACGAGCGCGGCATCGCCCGGTGGGAGCATGAGGTACTCCCGTCCTGGGGCGAGGCCAACGTCAGGGTCGTCCCAGGTGACATCGACAACGACCCACTGTCCGTCTATGCGCACCTTGTTCCATGCGTGATTGCCGACTGTCATGCCGCTCGAAACGGTGCCCGTCACCTGTACTACGTCAACGCCGGCTGCCTTAGCCATCGCGAGGAACGCTTGGGCATAGCCGTTGCACACCGCCGTAGCCGCCGAGAAGATGCCGTAGGCCTCCTGCGATTGCTGGACACGAGGGTCGTCGAGCACACCGTTATTGATGAGTTCATACGCTGCGTAGTCGTAGTCTGCGATCGTTGCGATGTAGTCGTGGATCCGCGTGACACGCTCGGAATCGGTCGTGGCGACGTCGGCCCCAGAGGCGGTGAGGCCGGTCGTCACAGCTTGGCTCGTGACCGCGCGGCGGTGTTCGGCCTCATCCGCGGAGTACACATACGTTGGCTCAAGGACCACGCTGGTGCCGTCATCGGAGACGCGGTAGCCGTCGACGTAGGCGTACGGGTTCTGAGTGAAGGCCTCGAGGACAGCGTCACCCACGTGTTCGGTGCTGTGTGTGCGGGCCCAGTGCGTGACATCGATGCGTGCTGACTGGGCGACCGTATGGGCAGCGATGTACGTCACGAGTTCCGACGAGCCGTACACGGGATAGGCGACTTCCGGAGCCGAGGGTTGCGAGGCGAGGGCGATCTGGGTACCGATGTTTGCCCATGCGGGCAAGTAACCCTGTGCGAGGGCGAGTTGATAGACATAGAGCGTCACCACTGCGATCGCTAGTGTCAGGACCACCGGACGGATCCACCTGCGCTGTGACCGTGACGCGACGGGCGAGTAGGCCCTGTGCGCATAAGACGCGGATGGAGTGTGCGACATCTCCAGTTTGGTGACACGGTCGCGTGTGCGGCCTGTCCAACGGGACCCGTCCCAATACCGTTCGAGGTGCGTCTCGGCGGGGTCGGCTAGCCAACCCGGAGCCGGAAGCCGAGGCGCTCGCTGTGGCTTGGACGTACCACCCCACGGTTCCACCACCAGAACCCCCTTGTGCTGCTTGACGCCAGCACCCCTCGCGCCGGACTTGCCAGCAAACTAGCGCAGAAGCGACCGATCGTGGACCTCTGGGCCGAGTGTTGCGCGAAGCCCAGGCCGGGCATCGGCCCATCTCACCCGCTGACCTGCGAGGACCGTTCCCGCTAGGGTCGAACGTATAGGTCTGACCCCAATGAAGGACGTCACGTGAGAACCTCCGCCCGCCGCCTGACTGCCGTGCTCGTCGCTGGACTCTTGGCAACGGGGGTGACGGCGTGTGGGAACCTGCCCGACATCGACCCTTCCAATCTGCCGACCAGCCTGCCGTCGCTCTCGCGCGGCCCAGACCCGAGCGAGACGCCCGCTCCGGAGCCCACGGCAACCGAGGAACCCGCACCGGTCGTCACGGCAACGCAGACGGCGCAGCCTGAGCCGGAGGCGACGCAGAGCTCGGCGCCTGAGCCGACGCCTACGACCACGGGTGAAGGTGAGACGGCGGCCGACGCGGACAGTGTGCTGTGGTGGCCATGGGCGCTCGCTGCGGTCGTGCTGCTGATCACCATCATCGCCGTGGCGCGTAGGGGAGGAGCCCGCAGTGCGTGGGACCGGAGGCTCGCATCCGCACGTGGAGAGTTTGCGTGGTTCGAGGACTCGCTCGTGCCGCAGATCGTGGCGCAGCCGAGCGCGCAACAGGCGCTGTCGCTGTGGCAATCGGGCCGGCCGCGCATGCTGGGTCTCGACCAGGAACTCCATGCGCTGACCTCCGATGCGCCCACCGATGCCCGGCAAGATGCGGCCGGGCAGGGGCTTCAGGCCCTGCGAACGCTGACAGCTGCCGTTGACGCCGATGCTGGCGGGTCGACCGAGATCTCCGCGGACGACTTACGCGCGCATAGAGCCGCCGTGGATGCGGCGCGTGCGCAGGCGCGGGCATGGCTGGCGGCGGTTCAGAAGTAGGCGACAGGCGGCGAAGCGAGCACGCGCCAATCGTTTCGACTCGACACCCGGGCCATGCGGCCTAGGAGTTCCGGGTGGAAGGGGATAGAGTTTTCCTCGGAGTTAGGTAGGTTTCCTAACAAACACTGTGGTCGACCTGAGGAGCACCCCGATGGCCAATGTCGCTGACTCACCCTTCGCCAAGCCCGTCACCGCGGCGGTGGTCCTCGCAGCGGGGGCCGACGACGCGTCGCGCGCCTTGCTCTCCGAGAGCCTGGGAGACGCCACCGTGGCTGAGCTCGCGCTCGCCAATGTGCGCGCAGTCGTGCCAGCCAGCCACATTGTGGTCGTGACCGCGCCGGGCGACACCGCGATCCGCGAGCACCTGGGCGCTGACCTCACCTACGTCGAGCAGACCGAGCCGCTGGGGACCGGAGACGCCGTGCTCGCCGCCCGTGACGCGCTTCCGGCCGATGCTGCAGCACTGCTGGTGACGTATGCCGACACCCCGCTGCTGCGCACCGACTCGCTGCGCGGCTTGCTTAACCGCCACCACCTGTTGGGCGCCGACTTCTCATTGCTGACGGCGGTCGTCGACCAGCCGCTGCCCTACGGACGCATTGAGCGCGGCGACCGTGACCAGGTGACCGCCATCGTGGAGCCTGAGGATCTCACGGCGTCCGGCCAGCACCTCCACGAGATCAACGTGGGCTCTTATGTCGCGGCTCCCGAGCGCCTGTTCGCGCAGATCGACGCGCTCGCGGCCACCGGCGAGCACCGCCTGACCGAGGTGGCCCGCCAGTTCATCCAGGACGGCTCAACGGTGGTGACTTACCGGAGCCTCGATCCCGACGAGGTCCAGGGCATCAACACGCCTGAGGAACTGCAGGTTGCCGCGGACATTGTCCTCAAGCGCCTATTTATGCCCAAGAAGGACACCGATACCACCATCAAGTTCGGCACCGGCGGGTGGCGTGCGGTGATTGGCGAGGGCTACACGCTGGGCAACCTGCGTCGCCTGTGTCAGGCCATTGCAAACGAGGCCACGCGCCAGGGGATTGGCAGCAAGGGTGTGGTGATTGGCGGCGACCGCCGTTTCCTGTCGCGCGAGTCCGCCGAAGCGGCCGCCGAGGTTTTCGCGGGCAACAACATCCCCGTGATCTTGCTCCCGGACGACGTCCCGACCCCGCTCGTGACCTTTGCGGCGCCGTACACGAACGCCGCGTACGGCGTCATCATCACCTCCAGCCACAACCCACCGGAGTGGAACGGCGTCAAGGTCTTCCGGGCCGACGGCTCGCTGCCGCTGGACGAGGAGACCGACCGCTACCAGGACGAGGCAAACGCCATGTCCGTTGACGACGTCATCTCGCTGGACCTGGCCCTGGCGCGCAAGGCCGGCATGGTCGAGGACAAGCCGCTCACCGAGCCCTACATCGACGCCATCGAAAAAATCATCGACGTCGAGGCGGTGCGTGGGTCCGACCTGCGCGTCGTGGTTGACCCCATGTACGGCACGAGCCAGCTGACGCTCGGCACGATTCTGTCTGACATGCGCGTGCGCGCCGAGTTCATCCACGGCGCCCACAACCCGCTCTTCGGCGGCGTCGCGCCGGCTCCCGACCTTCAGCGGCTGTCCAGCCTCATCAACATCATCGAAAAGGGCGCGGGGGAGTACGACCTCGGGATGGCCACCGACGGCGACTCCGACCGCATCGGCATTGTTGATGAAACCGGCGAGTACATCTCGACCAATGACCTGCTCCTCCTCCTGTACTGGTACCTCCACGAAGTCCGTGGTGAAAAGGGCGGCGTGGTGCGCAACCTCGCGACCACCCACCTGCTGGACCGTTTGGCCGCGCACTTTGGCGAAGAGTCCTTCGAGTGCAAGGTGGGCTTCAAGCACGTCACGGCGGGCATGGACAAGATTGGCGCGGTGCTCGGAGGTGAATCCTCTGGAGGTCTTACCGTGCGCGGATGGATCCTGGGTAAGGACGGCATCTTCGCCTGTGCCCTGGTCGCCGAGATGCTCGCCAGCACCGGCAAGCGCATCTCCGAGCTGCGCGAGATGATCTACGAGATCACCGGCCGCCTTTACACGGAAGAAGCGGGCGTCCCCGCCACACCGGAAATGCGTGTCGCCGTCCCGCGCCGCCTGGAAGCGGACCCGCTGACGCACATCGGCCCCTACCCGGTCGAGTCCATCAGCCACCTCGACGGCACCAAGATTGTGCTCGAGAACGACAACTGGGCGCTGCTGCGGTTCTCCGGAACCGAGCCGGTCCTACGCATGTTCGTCGAAGCAGACAGCCCCGAGAAGGCCACGGAACTCATGGACTGGCTCAAGGGCTTCGTGACCGCGTAAGGTCGCGCCCCCACCCAGCCCGAGCATCGGCCCCCACCACTTCACCTCAACGGAACAGAACGGACACCGCCCCCTATGCAGTACGGTCACTTCGACACCGACAACGACGAATACGTCATCACGCGCCCCGACGTCCCCGTCTCCTGGACGAACTACCTGGGCACCAAGAACATGTGCACCGTGCTGTCGCACAACGGTGGCGGTTATTCGTACTACAAGTCCTCGCAGTACGGGCGCATCTCCCGCTTCCGCCAAAACGGTGTCCCGCTGGACCGTCCCGGCCACTACGTCTACGTGCGCGACAACGCTGACGGCGACTACTGGTCGTCGGCCTGGCAGCCCGTCGGCAAGCCCTTCGAGGGGGAAGGCGCCGCGAAGTACACCACAGCGCACGGCCTCGGATACTCGCGCTTTGAGTCGAGTTACCGCGGCATCGACACCTCGCACACCATCTTCATTCCGCTCGAGGACGACGTCGAACTGTGGGACGTCCGCGTCACCAACACGTCCGACGAGGTGCGCGAGCTGACCGTGGGCTCTTACGTGGAGTTCGCCTTCCACACCATCACGATCGACAACCAGAACCTGCAGATGTCGCTGTACGCCTCGGGCTCGTCCTATGAGGACGGGATCATCGAGTACGACTTCTACTACGAGCCCTGGACGTTCCATTACTTCTGCTCGTCCGAGACGCCGTCGTCGTACGACTCGCTGCGCGACAACTTCATTGGCCCCTACCGCGACGAGCGCAACCCCATCGCGATCGAGCGCGGCCACGGCACCAACCAGTCCGCGACCACCCAGAACCATTGCGGCTCGCTGCAGCACGTCATCACGCTGCAGCCGGGTGAGACCAAGCGCCTGGTCTACATGCTGGGCTACGGCTCGCGCGACGAGGCCGCCCGCCCCATCCAGGCCAAGTACGCGGACCTCGCGAACGTGGACGCCGAGTACGCGGCCCTGCGCGAGTACTGGAAGGCCAAGCAGAACAAGCAGCGCATCTCCACGCCGCACGAGGGCATGAACACGATGATCAACTCGTGGACGCTCCTGCAGGCCGAGACCTGCGTGGTGTGGTCGCGCTTCGCGTCGTTTGTCGAGGTGGGCGGTCGCACCGGCCTGGGTTACAGGGACACCGCTCAGGACGTCATGAGCGTCATCCACTCCAACCCTACGAAGACGCGCCAGCGCATCCTCGAACTGCTGCGCGCTCAGGTCTCGAGCGGCTACGGCATTCACCTGTTTGAGCCCAAGGCGTTCGACCCGGACGCCGAGAAGCTCCCGGACATCCCTTCGCCCACCATTGTGCCGACGCCGTCCACCGACGACCTCATCCACGGGCTCGAGGACACCTGCTCCGACGACCACCTGTGGCTGGTGCCGTCCATCGTGGAGTTCATCAAGGAAACGGGCGACCTGGACTTCCTGGATCAGTCGATTCCGTTCGCCGATGGCGTCGAAGCCACCGTGTACGACCACCTCAAGGCGGCGCTGGACTTCTCCGCCGAGCAGATTGGCCAAAACGGTGTCGCGCTTGGTCTGCGAGCCGACTGGAACGACTGCCTCAACCTTGGCGGTGGCGAAACGTCGCTCGTGACGTTCCTCCACGCCTGGGCCATCAACGCCTTCCTCGAGGTCGCTGCACACCGCGGAGACGACGAGGCGATCGCGAAGTACACGGCCGAGCGCGAGCGCATTGCGACCGTTGCCGACGAGCAGCTGTGGGACGGCAAATGGTGGATCCGCGGCTACACCCGCGACGGCGTCAAGGTCGGCTCCAACGAGAACAAGGAAGGCAAGATCTTCCTTGAGCACCAGGCATGGCCCGTGATCGCCGGCATCACGTCGCAGGAGCGCGGCGAGCAGTCCATGGACTCCGTGCGCGAGCTGCTGGGATCGGAGTACGGCAACCACCTCAACTGGCCCGCCTTCACTGAGGTCGACGACACTGTGGGCTTCGTGACGCGCGTGTACCCGGGCATCAAGGAGAACGCCGCGATTTTCTCCCACCCCAACGCGTGGCCGATTATCGCCGAGGCCATGTTGGGACGTGGCGACGAGGCAGTCGACTTCTACGACAAGATCCTGCCGTACAACCACAACGACAACATCGAGGTCCGTGGCGCCGAGCCCTACGCGTACGTGCAGTTCCTGTACGGGCGCGACCACGAGTGGTTTGGCAAGGCACAGAACCCGTGGCTGACCGGTACCGCGGGCTGGATGTACACCGCGGTGACCAAGTACATCCTCGGTATTCGCCTCGCCTTCGACGGCCTGGTGATCGACCCCTCCATCCCGAAGGACTGGGACGGTTTCTCCGTGCGCCGTGAATGGCGCGGGGCCGTCTACAACATCGAGGTGAAGAACCCCTCGCATGTGTCCAAGGGTGTCGCTTCGGTGACGGTTGACGGCGTGGATGTCGATGCGTCTGCCCCCATCCCGGTTCAGCAGGCGGGCACCGAGGTGTCCGTCGTGGTGACTCTGGGCTAGTCGCTGGCGGGCTCAGTGCTCGCTGTTGAGGCTCCCACCGCGCGTCCCCAGCGTGCGGCGGTGCCTTGTCCCTCACGGTGTGAAGCCGGACGCGGACGGGGCTGTTGTGAACGACGCCCCGTGTGGCGGGTCCGTCGCCGGCCTTGTGCTGGTGCGGTTCCGCTGCGCGGGGCGTTTGTGCGTCTGATTGGGCCTTTTGGAGGGGCGGGCCGATGCCTCGGTTGGGTGGCGTGCGAGGTGCGGGCCGATGCCCGGGTGACGCCACAGCGTGTCAGACCCCTCTGGTGGGGTAGAGGTATGGCAATCGATGCAGCGGAGATCGAGCGAGTGACAGACGTCATGCGCTCTCTCGCTGCGCGCGATGTGGCCGACCTTGACCGGGCCCAACTCAAGGCGGTCATGGCTGCCGCAGCGACGTTGGAACGCGTGGTGGGTGCCTTCGGGTCGCGGCTGGCGGGAGAGGTGAAGCGGTTGTCTGACCCGAGTTTGCCCGGCGGCGGGTTCGCACGCCGGGAGGGATTCGGGGATCCCGGCGGCTTGATTGCGAAGGTGCGAGGCGGCACGGAGTCTGGAGCGAAGCGGGCCATTGATGCAGGTGATGCGTTCACGCCGCGGACCGTTCCGACGCCGGGGGCACGCGAAGGTGATGGAGGCGCGCCCGCCACGGTCGTGCAGAAGTATCCGGTCGTGGCCCGCGCCTGCGTTGAGGGCTCCCTGTCCGTTGACGCAGCGGGACTGATTGTGCGCGGGCGCAACGACGTGTCGGAGAAGGTGTCGCCTGCCGTCCTCGTGGACATGGAGCGCCGGCTCGTCGACCGTGCCCGCGACCGCTCGGCAAGGGATGTGCAACGCATGGTGGCGCGCGCCGTTGCCCGAGTCGATCGCGCAGAACTTCACGAGCGCCAACGCCGTCATCATGCGGAGCGCTACTTCACGTGGAAGGAAGACCACACGGGGATGGTCCGCTTCCACGGGACCATGGACGCCGCGACCGCCGCGCCATTGATGACCGCGATCGAGCAGATGGTGACCCACGAGTTCCGCGCCAGGCGCGATGGCGGGCGCGCCAGTTCTGGTGCCGGCGTGGGTCAAGATGCCGGCGGGCCGGGCGGAGCGGAATCTGGGGCTGGCGCTCACCAACGGAGCACGGACCTCAGGAGTGCGGGACAGATGCGCGCTGACGCCCTCTTTGCGCTGGCGCGCCACGCGCTCGGGTGCAGCGAGACGGAGGCGTCAGGAGTGCGCACGTCCCTCGTGGTACGCATGGGCGTCGAGGATCTCAAGCGGTTGCTCGGCGGTGACACGGAGGGTGCGGCGGGCGCCATTGATGGTGTGAACACTCCTGTGCCCCTCGAGCAGCTCAGAAGGCTGGCAGGCGACGCCGGAGTGATCCCCGAGGTCCTGGGGCGCGATGGTGAAGTGCTCGAGTTGGGGCGGCGGGTGAGGCTGTTTAGCCGGGCCCAACGTGTGGCGCTGCTTGAGCGCGATGGTGGCTGTGCGAAATGTCATGCGCCGCCCGAGCATTGTGAGGCCCACCACATCACGTGGTGGGAGCACGGCGGCCGGACGGATCTGTCGAATGGGGTCATGTTGTGCACCCGCTGTCACCACGACGTTCACCGTCAAGGGTGGGGAATCCGGGCCAGCGGATCGCGGGTGGAGTTTGTGCCTCCACGGACAATCGATCCGGAACGCCGGCCCCGCCTCGGTGGAGCGCGGGCGCTTGAGATCTGGGACGACGCGGCTCCGGGCACTCAGCACGAGCGAAGTGCCGTCGCACCCGGTAGGCGAAAACGGCGCGTTCCGAATGCGGGTTCGCGTATGGCTGCGTCGTGGGAACAGCCTGGAATGACGGTGTCGATGCCTTCCCCGCGGCGGAACACCGACGCCGCCGGCTTGGCTCCGATGCCGGGGTTGCCTCGGGGCTTGTGTGGATACGCGGCAAGCGTCCACGGGCCGTGCGGAATCCGAGTGGTGGCCGGGCGCCGTCACGTGGCGCCGCGATACGGTTGACCCCAGAAAGGCGTCAGAGGCGGCCATAGGCCACCACATCGACGGGGTCCGGGAGTGAGAGAAATGGCGACAGAAGAGTTTGAGCCGTCCCGCAAGCCGGCGGACGCGGGTGGCGCACCAGGTTCTGAGCCCCGGCAGCGGCGAGAGGCGTGGTCGGGCCAAACTGCGTTTATCCTCGCCGCCGTCGGCTCCGCCGTGGGTCTTGGCAACATCTGGCGATTCCCGGGTGAGGCGTACGACAACGGCGGCGGCGCGTTCATGATTCCCTACCTCGTCGCGCTCGTCACGGCAGGCATCCCCATCCTCTTTCTGGACCACGCCATTGGCCATCGATTCCGTGGCTCGTCGCCGTTGGCGCTCAAGCGGGCAGCGCGCGGGGGAGAGGCCGTCGGGTGGTGGCACGTGGCCGTGTGCTTCATCATCGGCCTGTACTACACGGTGATCATCGCGTGGGCACTGTCGTACTTCTTCTTCAGCTTTGGCCTCGACTACGCGGAGGATCCAGCGAGCTTCTTCACGGAGACATTCCTGAAGGTAGCGGAGCCGGGCGTGGGCCTGGACTTCGTTCCTGGCGTGCTCGTACCGCTAGCCGCGATCTGGATTGTGACGCTTGCGGTACTGGCGTTGGGAGTGGCGAAGGGTGTGGAAAAGCTCAACGTCGTGGCCATTCCGCTGTTGCTGGTGGCATTCACCGCGCTCGTCGTGCGCGCGCTGTTCCTGGACGGGGCGGCCGATGGCCTCAACGCGCTCTTTACCCCGGACTTCTCTGCGCTGAGTGACCCCGGCGTATGGATTGCCGCCTATGGGCAGATCTTCTTTTCGCTGTCGATCGCGTACGGAATCATGATCACCTACGCGTCCTACCGCAAGCGTCGCTCCAACGTCACCGGACCCGCATTGGTGGTCGCCTTCAGCAACTCCTCGTTCGAGCTTCTCGCGGGCATCGGCGTCTTCTCGACCGTGGGATTCCTCGCCGCTCAGCAGGGCGTCGCGGTCGGGGATGTGGAAGGGCTCACCGGCATCACGCTCTCCTTCGTGACCTTCCCCGCGGTCATCGCGCAGATGCCTGGCGGCGCAATCTTTGGCGCGCTGTTCTTCGGTTCACTGTTGTTGGCCGGGCTTACCTCACTCGTGTCGGTACTCCAGGTCGTGTTCGCGGCGGTTCAAGAAAAGCTCGGATGGCAGGCGCGCCGCACGGCGCTCACCATTGGGATCCCCATGGCCGTGGTGTCGCTGATTGGTTTCGGTACCACCACGGGACTGCACCTGCTCGACACGCTCGATCAGTGGTCAAACCAGCTCGGCATCGTGGGCGGCGCCGTCCTGATGGTGGTGGTCGTGCTGTGGTTCGGAAGGCGGGGGCAAGAGCTTGCGCGGCACCTGTCGGCAGTGTCGACCATGAAGGTCGGACGCGTGTGGTTGGTCGTCACGTCGCTGGTCGCGATCTTGCTTGTGTACATGTTCGTCGACAAGGTTGCCACCCTCATCACCGAGGGGTACGCGGACCTTCCGAGCTGGTACCTGATGGTCTTTGGATGGGGAACGCTCGCGTTCATCGTTGTCGTCGCGCTTGTCATGCCAGCGATCCCATGGGCGCGCGGCGTCGACCGGTTCGAGGCATGGCCAACGCGCGAGCAGTTGGGCTTGGATCCCGAGCCGGTGGGAGCGCTCCCGCCGCAGGGAAAGAGCCACCATTCGTCCGCCCAGGGGAGTGCCGACGACGATGCCGCGGGCGAACGTGAGGAGGATGACCGATGAGCACCGAAGCAACGGTCTTAATGGTGGTCACCCTGGCCGTGGTGTGGGGAGGCCTAATCGCGTCGATCCTTTTCCTACGCTCCAAGCCTGAGGCAGACGACATGCCCGCGGGTGGGGATGGACCCGAGTCAGAAACGGGCGGCTCGCTCAGCGACTAGCCCCCGCGCCGCTCCGGGCACCGGCCGCATGCCGCACAGGGCACCCGCCTGCATACGGCCGGGTGCCCTGCGAGCCACGCGCGCCACGCGGTCGACTCGGCGCGGCCCGCAGCACACCGTCGCTACGACTGTGCGTCGACTGCCTGCCCCGCGTCCACAACCTCGCCTACGAGCCGCTCGATGACGTCCTCGAGCATCGCGGCGCCAATGACGGTGCCGTCCGCGTCGCGCACAAGCGCGATGTGCGTACCGCGCGCCTGCATCGATGCCAGTGCACGCTCGAGCGAGGCATCGGCGGGAATCCACGTCAGCGGGCGCACGGCGTCCTGAGGCACGGGCTTGGTGGCGCCACCGCGAGGGACGTCCACGAAGTCCTTGAGGTGCAAGTAGCCCACGTAGTCGCCCGTCTCGTCAACGAGGGGGAAGCGGGAGAACCCCGTCTTGATGCACGCCTTCTGCGCGCCCTGCGGCGTCACATCCAGAGGCAACGTCACGAGCTCTTCGCATGGAGTCAGCACGTCAAGGACCGTCTCGAAGGACAGTTGCAGCGACCCGGCCATGACCTGGTGCTCGTGATCGTCCAGCAGTCCCTCGTCGCGCGACTCGTGCACGAACGCCGCGACTTGGTCCGCATCAAACGCGGACGCGACCTCGTCGCGCGGCTCCACACGGAGCATCCGCAGCACGACATTGGCGATCCAGTTCAGCAGCCAGATCACTGGCTTCAGGATCGTGACGATGCCGTACAGGATCGGTCCCAGCAGCAGGGCCGAGCGCTCCGGTCCGGCGATGGCGATGTTCTTGGGCACCATTTCGCCGAGCACCATGTGCAGGAACACGACGATGAGGAGCGCGATGGCGAAGGCGATGCCGTGCAGCCATGCCCCCTCAATGCCGAGGGCGCCCAGGGGCTTCTCGAGCTGGTGGGCGACGGCAGGCTCACCGAGCGCGCCGAGCCCCAGGGAGCATGCCGTGATGCCGAGCTGAGCGCCCGCCATCATCAGCGACACCTTCTCCATCGCGCGCACGGTGATGCGTGCGGACCAGGAGCCGGCGGTGGCGCGCGGTTCAATCTGAGAGCGTCGGGCAGACACCAGGGCGAACTCGGCACCAACGAAGAAGGCGTTGCCAATCAGCAAGAGGACGGTGAGTCCAATAGCGAGTCCGTCAGACATCGGCGGCCTCCTTTCGTGCAGCGTCCTCGTCCTCGGGCTCGAGGGCCTCCAGAATCAGGCGGTCAACGCGATGCCCATCCAGACGGGTCACGGTCATCCGCACCACGACCGGGGTCGGCAAGTCGTCATCGTCAAGCTCCGCCTCGTTAAGAGCCGGAACCTCAATGGCATCGCCCACAGTGGGGAAGCGTTCAAGGTGCTCGGTGAGGAAGCCGCCCAGGGTGTCCGACTCCCGCGCCTCGGGAAGTTCAATGCGGATAGCATCGCTGGCCTCGTCCGGCCGCAGCAGGCCAGACAGCGACCAGCGCCGTTCGCCAATGCGGCGGTAGCGGGCAACGGGGCGGTCCTGCTCGTCCTCGATCTCGCCGACGATTTCCTCGACAAGGTCCTCAAGCGTGACGATGCCATCGGTGCCGCCGTACTCGTCCACAACCACGGCGACCTGGCTTCCAGCGCGCAAGGCCTCGAGCACGGCCGACAGCGGCATGGTTGACGGTACGGACGCGACTGGGAGTGCGATGTCGCGCACGGTCGTGGACTTGCGCTGGCGTGACGGCACAGCCAGCGCCTTCTTGAAGTGAGCCACGCCCACAATCTCGTCCACGTCCTCGCCGGTCACCGGGAAGCGGGCATGCCCCGTGCGGGAGGCGAGTGCGAGTACCTCCTGAACGGTGGCATCGGCCTCAATGAAGGTGACGCGTGTGCGGGGCGTCATCGCGTCGGACGCGGTGCGCTCCTTCAACTCCGAGGCGTGCCCCAGGCGTGCCGCGACGCGAGGGTCGAGGGTTCCTTGGGCAGCCGAGCGCGACGCAATCGCTTCAAACTCTTGCGCGGACCGAGCGGACGCCAACTCTTCGCGTGGCTCGATCCCGAGCCGGCGCACAAGCCAGTTCGCCGAGCCGTTGAGCATGCGGATGAGGGGGCCGGCGAACCATGTAAAGGCGCGCTGGGGGCCGGCGATCGCGCGGCCGACGCGCAGTGGTTCAGCGATTGCCCAGTTCTTAGGCACCAACTCGCCGAAGACCATCTGAGTGCCGGTGGCGACGACGAACGCAATGGCGAGCGCGATCCCCAGTGACGTTTCCTCGGGCAGACCAGCACTCTCAAGTCCTGGTCGCAGGAGTGTGGCCAGCGAGGGCTCGGCGATGAATCCGACGAGCAAGCTGGTCACGGTAATGCCGAGCTGTGCGCTCGACAGTTCGGTTGACAGGCGCTTCAAGGCCGCGCGCAAGGACTTGGCGCGCTTGTCGCCGGACTTCGCTTCGCGCTCCACGGTGGGCCGGTCGACCGTCATGAACGCGAACTCTGCGGCGACAAAGAGCGCGTTGGCTGCGATGAGGAGCACCGCCAGGACAAGGAGGAGCCACGCTTGCGTCATGCGAGGTGGCCGATGCGCTGAGGACGAGCGTTCGCTACGCCGCAGGTGGCCTGCGGAGTGCGGGAACGCTGAGCGTCACGGGAAAGGTGGGCGGGGGCTGGCGCCAGGCCGGGCTCGGGGGCCTCGGGCTGGCGCTGCGGACTATGGCCGTCGGGCATGCAGGGATTGTACGGGACAAGCGGCGCCAAGGCACGCCGCTTGTCCGCAATGCCATGCCCGCGGCGCCCCCGGCGGTTTGTGTCGGGCGAGCGGGCAGGCTGCCGTGCCACAGTAGTGAACATGGAACGCACTGAAGAGTCGGTGGATGAGTTTCTGCGCGCACACGACATCGACGGCTCGCTGTCTCTCCTGGATTCCGCGCTACGGGAAGAGTTGCCGGACGCGTCGCGCGCCCTGTGGCGCGGGGTCTTTTGGGGAGGCACTGAGCAGGCGATCATTGGCTATGGCGACATCGTGCAACCACGCCCGCGAGGAAAGGACGTGGAGTGGTTCCTGATTGGCCTGGCGCGGCAGAAGGACTACGTGAGTCTCTACGTCAACGCCGCCGAAGGCGGCCAGTACCTCGCGAAGGTGTACGGCAAGGACATGGGTGCGTCCAAAGTGGGATCGGCCTCGATCAGTTTCCGTGCCGCCGACGGTCTCGACTTCACTGTGCTGCGCGTTATGGTGCGCCACGCGGCGCGCATCCAGGCGTACCGCTAGGCATCGCACCGCCGATGCTCCGTCGGCTGGAGCGGCGCGGCCAGCAGTTGTGGCGCGTGTTGTCGCATATATTGCGACGCTTGTGCGCATATTGGCACGTTTCTCCCGTTTGCCGAGCGAAAGTTACGTGATTTCCCTTATCTACAGGTCTGGGCGATGTGGTTAGCGTGCACGTGTCCGTGGAAACCACAAGCTCAAGCAATGAGGCCTGATCGATGAACACATGGAACACCCGCCTGACGCGCACTGCGTGGGCAACCACCGCGGCCCTGGGCATCTCCGCCATGGCTGCCACCACAGCATCGGCCGCCGGCTCCATGCCAGCGCCCGAGGACCCCGACGGCATCAACGGATACCGTTCGGTCGGCTACTTCCAAGCCCACGCGCCCAGCAAGGACGGTCGCGACTACCAGGTCGCGGACATCATTGACTCTGGCGCCATCAACCATCTGACTCACATCAACTACTCGTTTGGCAACGTCACCAGTGAACTGATCTGCGACATCACGGATGCGACTGCGCCGGATGACGCCGTCGACCCCGGGCAGATGGAGGGTGACCCTCTCAACGACTACCAGCGCTTGGTGTCGAAGAAGGATTCCGTCGACGGCAAGGCCGACAAAGCAGGCCAGGCGCTCGCGGGTAACTTCAATCAATTGCGCAAGCTCAAGGCGCAGTATCCGGACGTCAAGATCCTTATCTCCCTGGGTGGCTGGACCTGGTCGGACAATTTCTCCGAAGCCTCGCTGACTCCTCAGAGCCGAGAGCGCCTCGTCGACTCGTGCCTCGACATCTACATTGATGGCGACCTGCCCGTGGCCGACGGCTTTGGCGGCGAGGGCGTTGCCGCCGGCATCTTCGATGGCATCGACATCGACTGGGAATGGCCCGCGGCTGACGGTGAGCACCCGAGCCCCAACCCCGGTGTTGACAAGGAGAACTTCCTGTCGCTGCTCGAGGAGTTCCGCGCTCAACTGGACGAGCGTGGCGCGGCAACGGGCGAGGACTACCTGCTGACCGGTTTTGCGCCGGCCGGGTGGGGGCCGCGCACCAACGGCGGTTGGGTGGATCCGCGTGCCGTGGAAACGTTCGACTTCCTCAATGTGCAGGGCTACGACTACCACGGCGGGTGGGTGCAGAACCAGACCGGCCACCAGGGAAACCTGCACGGATACCAGTGGCCCGTCGACCCCGCGAACCCCGAGGGCGAGCAGGCGAGCGCCAACTGGGGTCTCGCCGCCGACGGGCTCATGAACGCGTACCGCGCCGCGGGTTACTCGGGCGACCAGCTCAACCTCGGCATGGCGATCTACGGTCAGGGCTGGGAAGGCGTCGCTGACGGCGAGATCGCGGGCGCTGCGGCGACCGCCTCCATTGGTACCAAGACCTACGACGAGATCAAGAACCTGGGCGAGGGTTACTTTGACCCGGTCGCTGGTGCCTCATGGCGCTACGACGGTGACCAGTGGTGGAGCTACGACGACGTCAGGTCCGTGCGGGCCAAGTCCGAGTGGCTTGCTACCGGGGACTTCGGGGGTGCCATGTGGTGGGACCTGTCCGGAGACATCAAGGCGGACCTGGTGACGGCGGCCGGCACGGTCTTTGCTGCAGCGCAGCCGGGTCCGACGGTGGGCGAGAACTGTGCTGCACCGTGGTTCAAGACGTCCGTCTACACCAAGGGTGACGTCGTGTCGCATGACGGCGCCGAGTACACCGCGCAATGGTGGGTGCGAAACACCGAACCAGGTGCGGCGCCGTCGAACGGCTGGAAGAAGGTCGGCGACTGTGGCACCTCTGGTGCCGAGGTCGTGGTGGAGGAGTGCGCTCCCGCGTGGGACGC
Source organism: Demequina globuliformis (assembly GCF_000975155.1). Classification (GTDB taxonomy): domain Bacteria; phylum Actinomycetota; class Actinomycetes; order Actinomycetales; family Demequinaceae; genus Demequina; species Demequina globuliformis. The sequence continues at coordinate 33,143 of NZ_BBRG01000001.1, read as the reverse complement.
TTCCGAAACCTACAAGCGCGGTGCGCGCGTGTCGGTAGCTGGCGTGAACCACACGTCCGAGTGGTGGAACACCGCGAAGGCGCCCGGCGCAGCCGCCTGGGGCCCGTGGGAGGCGGGGGCGTTGTGCGCGTAGCACGACGCTAGTTCAGTCGGCGGCGACCGTGTGCCGTCCCGCCGCCGACTGATCCCCATACCAAGGCGAAGGGCCGGTGCTGCTCAGTGCAGCATCGGCCCTTTCGTTGTTCAGACAGAGGATGCGGCGGGCCGATGTCGTCGCGAACACGACCTGCGCACGTCGAGTTCCCTAGTGCTCAGCGAGGCTCCTGATCACACGCGCGGGATTCCCAGCCGCGAGCACGCCAGGCGGGATGTCCTTCGTGACGACCGAGCCGGCGCCGACCACTGCGTTGTCGCCGATCGTGACGCCGGGGCACACCACCACCGACCCGCCGATCCACACGTTCGAGCCGAGCGTGATGGGCAATGCGCGTTCCCATCCCTCGCGGCGGACGTGTGGATCCATCGCGTGATTGGGGGTGTACAGCCTGACGTCGGGGCCAATGAGGCAGTCGGAGCCGATGGTCACGAGGCCGCCGCCAAGGATGAGCAAGCCCGTATTGATGAAGACGTTGTCGCCGATGCGCACTCGCTCGCCGTAGTCCATGTAGATGGGCGGCCGGAAGTCGAGGTTGTGGCCGCAGGCGTCCAGGAGGTCATGCATGAGCTCGTTGGCGCGGCGTGGGCTCTTGGGATAGATCTCGTTGATGGCGCGGCATGCGGCTTGCGTGGCGGCAGTGCGCTCGGCGAGTTCGGGGCCCGCGTGGCGGTAGCGGAACCAGTCGCCCGCGACGAGCTTGTCGAACTCCGAGCGGTCCGGGTCCTCGTCGAATGCGGCGTCCATGCCTGCGTGTACTCCCATCGGTGGAAGGCCTGTCCTCACGCTACTCCTGGTGGCCAGCAGGCGGGGGTCAGACTGGGGGAGCATGGGCCTGGATGCCCGCGGCGCGCCATTGAGCCACGAACACCCAGATAAGTTGAGTGTGCCAGCAAACTCTTGCTGTGGAAAACCGACTCTGGTGCCCTGGCGTCCGTAGCGTCGTGGAAGTCGCGACCTGCGCGACTCACGCCGACGTCAAGGGGGCCCTTCGTGACGACATTCCGCTCAACTTCAGTCTCTGTTCTTGCCGGTGCGGGGTTCGCGCTGTCCGTTCTGACCGGCTGCGCGTGGGGTGCGGCCGATGCCGGGGACAGCACCGTGTCGACGTCACCGTCCGCCTCGGCCGTCGAGGGGGAGGGGTGGTCGTTCGACTCCGAGCGCGCTCGGAAGCACCGTGACAAGATTGCCGCGCTCGTGGACTCGTGGGCGTCGCCGGCGACTGGCCTGAGCCCGGAACTGCCCGCCGCCGCGTCCAGCGCTACGCCGACTGCCAGCGCCGCCGTCGCCGAACGACACAACGCGCTGCGCCACCGCACGGAGGTCCCGTAGCGCGTCATGCTTGCCAGGGGTTCGAACGTATGTTCGAATGGACGCATGCGATGGGACAGCCAGGTGACCACCGTGGAGCAGGCAGACGTGCTGCCAGGGCTCGCGCGCCTCAACACCTTCATCAGGTCCGTCCGCACGCCTGAGTTCGCCGGTGTCACCTTTCACGAGATTCACGCGAAGAGTGCGCTCAACAAGGTAGGCGTGAACTCTGCCGTGCCGTTCACATGGACCATCAACCCGTATCGAGGTTGTTCCCATGCCTGCGTTTATTGCTTCGCGCGGCCCAGCCACCAGTACCTCGAACTCGACGCTGGCACGGACTTCGACAACCAGGTGATCGTGAAGACCAACATCGCGGAAGCGCTGCGGGCGGATCTCGCGAAGCCCTCGTGGCAACGCGAGCACGTGGCACTTGGTACCAACACCGACCCGTACCAGCGCGCAGAGGGCCGGTATCAGCTGATGCCCGGCATCATCGACGCGCTCGCGGACTCCGGGACCCCCATGTCGATCCTCACCAAGGGGACGCTGGTACGGCGCGACCTTCCGCGCCTCCAGCAAGCGGCGAGGTCGGTGCCCGTCGACATTGCCATGTCGATTGCGATCTTCGATGATGACCTTCAACAAAGCATCGAGCCTGGTACGCCCAGCACCGCCGCGCGCCTCGCGACTGTGACGGCGGCGGCGGAGGCTGGGTTCAGTGTCGCGGTGTTCATGATGCCGGTACTGCCATATCTCACCGACGCGCCGGAGCATCTCGACCAAGCACTGGGCAGGATCAAGGAGGCGGGTGCCACCTCCGTCACGTACACGGCTCTCCACCTGCGTCCGGGAGTCAAAGAATGGTACGCGCGCTGGCTCAACACGCACCGGCCTGACCTCACGCCACGCTATCGCCGCTTGTACGGCGATGGCAGCTACGCGCCCAAGCACTACCGGCGCGAGCTCGCGGAACGTATCCGGCCGCTGATCCGCGCACACGGCCTTGAACGTGCAGTGGAGGATCCCCAGACGGGTTCAATGGGTCAGACGGCGCAGGCGCGTGCCAACGCGCGCGACGACAACGGCGAATGGCGGCGCACCCGTGTCCGAGACTCCGGGCTGGCGGCCACGCGACAGGACGCTCGTGCCAACCTCGCGCTCGAACGCGACGAGTCAGCAACGTTGTTCTAGGGGCACTTCCGCGCGGCTGAAGCGCCAGGTCCCACGGGCGAGGCGCAGGTGCCAGATCACTGGCGGTGAGCGATGCCGAGGGCAGAGGAAGCGTCAGGACTCGGGGCGCTGCATCACCAAGGCGCGAGGTTGATCTCGGAACCCGCGATCACGACCAGGCCATCGTCGTGCACATCGAGCGCATTGATGCCAACCGCAAGCGCCTGCTCAACCGCGTGGCGGGACCGCTCGTCAATGGGCCAGATCGCGGCGCCTTCACCGTCGCTGACGATCATCCCGCGCTGAGTCAAGTCCGTCACCCACATTCGCAGCGGAGCCCGACCTTCGCCCATCGCCGACTGGAACGTCGGCACGGCGGGACGCACTCGCGGACGAGCGCGCGTCGCGGACTGCTGCGGGGTGGGCATCTGTCCTCCTCAACGGGGTAGGCGTGGGCCTCGTGGGCCATTCCCGACATTACCTCGGTCGGGCTGCGAACAAAACCGACGTTCGTCCCAGCTACCGGCGGCGGCCGCACGGGCAGCGTCGATACGATGGCGAGAACTCGCTCACACAGCTCGGGAGGCGCAGCGTGGAGTTCCTGATCATTGCGGTGGTGGCGCTCGTGGCGATCGCCTTCGCGACGGCGTTCGCGCCCCGAGTGGGCATCGCGGCGCCGTTGATTCTCGTGGCTATCGGATTTGGCATGTCGCTGCTGCCCTTCGTGCCCGACGTGGCGATCGACCCAGAGATCATCCTCGCTGGCGTATTGCCCCCGCTGTTGTTCGCGGCAGGTGCCTCCATCCCTGCCACCGACTTCCGACGGGAGTTCAAGGCGATATCGGGACTGTCCGTTGCGCTCACGATCATCTCGACGGCCGTTCTCGGTGTGTTCTTTCACTGGGTGATTCCGGACCTGTCGTGGGCCTGGTCGTTCGCCATGGGCGCGATTGTGTCGCCGTCGGATCCAGTCGCCACGGCCATCATCAAGCGCCTAGGAGTGTCGCCGCGCCTGGTCAGTATCCTTGAGGGAGAGAGCCTCCTTAACGACGCGTGTGCGCTCGTCCTCCTCCGCAGTGCGGTGGTGGCCGCGACCGCCTCGGTCACGGTGCTGGACGTCAGCCTCGACTTTGTGATCGCGATGGCGCTGGCGGTCGTGATCGGCCTACTCGTGGGGCGGTTCAACCTGTGGGTCTCCGGCCGGGTCAAAGACACCACGGCCAACACGGTGTTTACGTTGGCGGTGCCCTTTATCGCTTCGATTCCGGCGGAACTGGTCGGGGCCTCTGGGCTGGTGGCGGCCGTCGTGTGTGGCCTCGTGACCGGCAACGGCTCGGCGCGGGCGCTGTCGCCCCAAGTGCGCATGTCGGACACACAGACGTGGCGAGCCATCGAGCTCATCCTCGAGGGTGCCGTGTATCTCATCGTCGGTCTCGAACTGCTATCGACGATCGAAGTGGTGGAAGCGGAGCACGCCGGCGTCGGCTTCGCTGTCGTCATCGCCGCAGGGGCGCTTGGACTCGTCCTGGTTGTGCGCGCCGCATTCATTGCGCCGCTGCTGTGGGCGCAGGCGAGGCGGGCACGCCGCGCAGCCGCCCTCCGCCCTCACATTGAGCGGATTCGCGAGCGGCTGGGCGACCCTGAAACCGCCTCGGGCGCCATGCGTCAGGTGGGCCGTGCCGCAGGGGGAGTGCGCGGCAGAGCGATCGCGAGCGGCAGGGTCAGTCACGAGCGTGTGACCCGCCACCTGCAGCGTACTGAGGCAGATATCAGTCACCTGATGAGGGCGCCGCTCGGGCCGCGGGAGGGCGCCGTGATGGTGTGGGCTGGCATGCGTGGCGTCGTCACGGTGGCGGCGGCGCAGACGCTCCCCACCGATACTCCCGGGCGCGCCTTGTTGGTCCTGATCGCCTACATCGTCGCCGTAGGGTCCTTGGTCGTTCAGGGAGGTACTGTGCGGTACGCCATCGCACTCCTCAAGCCCTCTCGTGGAGCCACGCCGCAGGAAGAAGCGGCGGAGAGGGCCGAACTCGACAGGTACCTCGACGACGCTGCGGCGCAAGCGCGCGCCGCCTACCGCGCCGACGACCCCGCGTATCACCGCACCACTCAACGCATCGCCGTCATCGAGGCCAAGCGTGACGCGCTGATCGAGGCACGCGGGCTAGGAATATTTAGCTCCGAGGTGCTCTCGGCGACCCTCGACAAACTTGACGCCGAGCAGATTCGCCTCGAGATGTAGTCCCCACGCGCCTTCACCCGGGCGCATGGTGCTTGGACGGGTGCGGTGCTCTTCGCCAGGCACGGTGCTTCGCCGGGTGGGGTGCTTCGCCAGGCGCGGTCAGGTAGTTCCGGTCGTCCGCTTACGGGACGGGTAGGCCGCCGTTCACGTTGATGGTCTCGCCCACCACGTAACTCGATTCGGGCGAGGCGAGAAATACGTACGCCGGTGCCATCTCGACGGGCTGACCCATGCGCCCCAAAGCGGTGTTTTCGCCGAAGCCGTCGAGCTTCTCGGGCGGCTGGCCGTCGGTGACCTGCAAGGGGGTCCACACGGGCCCGGGAGCGACGGCGTTGACGCGGATTCCGTGCGGAGCCAGGTTCATGGCGAGTCCCTTGGTGAATCCATTGATGCCGGCCTTCGTGGTCGCGTAGTCCACGATGATGGGCGACGGCTTGTAGGCCTGCACGGAGGTGGTGTTGATGATGGTCGACCCTGCTGGCATGTGTGGGATGGCCTCTTGCGTCAACCACACCATGGCGTAGATGTTGGTCTTCATGGTGCGGTCGAGGTCGTCGTCGCTGATGTCCGTGAAGTCCTTGTGGTAGACCTGGTGGCCCGCATTGTTGACGAGGATGTCGATCCCGCCCAGAGCCGTCGCGGCATCGTTAACCAGAGCGCGACACGTGGCCCTGTCCTGAATGTCTCCTGGGAAGAGGTGGCAGCGCTGACCGGATTCTTCGATGATGCGTGCCACCCGCTCGGCGTCTGCGCTTTCTTCCTCGAGGAAGTTCACAGCCACGTCCGCTCCTTCGCGGGCGAAGGCGATCGCGACCGCCGCGCCAATGCCGGAGTCGCCGCCGGTGATGAGGGCCTTGCGCCCCGCGAGTCGTCCCGTGCCGCGGTAACTCGTCTCGCCGTGGTCCGCCGCCGGCGTGAGGTCGCTGTCGAGTCCTGGAAAGGGCTGCGATTGGGCTTGGCCCTTGATGTCGGAATAGCGCTCGGCCGGGTTGTCGAAGGTCAACTGATCAAATGACATGGGTGCCTCCCTGTGTTCGCGGGCGTGTCAACGGTGGTCTGACACGTGAGTCAACCCCGGCGGCTCTCCAGTGATTCCACAGCGCGGAATCTCTCTGGCGTGGACAATGTCGTGCCACAGTGGTGCCGTGCCTTGTCGCCTGATCCACTCTTACGTGCCCCGTGTCGACAGCGCCCTGCCCATGGCGCATCGGCCCATTGCCGTGTGTCTGGTGGGTGCAGCCTTGGTGACTGGGTGTGCCGGTCCGTCCACGCCGAGTCCCACGGTGACGGTCACTGACGACGGCCAGACGGCGAGTGCGGACACCGGTGGTGGCACGTGGACGCAGGCGCCCGAGGATGACTCGCCGGACCCGATTGCGGATGTCGACGCCACGGGAGTCGAGCACGCAGGCAACCGCTATCTGGTGGTGTCTCTCCCGCTGGGCGAGTTTGAGATCTCGGTCGACTGGGATGCCGAGGACCCCGGGACGATGTTGCGCGACGCGCTCGCCGCGGACCCCACGATCGCGGTGGCGACCAACGCGGGGATCTTTACCGAGCAGTTGGTCCCAGGCGGGCTGCTCGTGTCAGACGGGCAGGAACTCGTTCCCATCAACCTCAATCAGGGCGGCGGCAATTTTCACCTGATGCCCAATGCGGTCTTTGCCGTATACGACGACCACGCAGCCGTCGTCGAGAGCCACGCCTATGCGCCGGAGGGGGTGCGGGAGGCCACGCAGTCAGGCCCTGCACTGCTGCTGGACGGGGAGATCCACCATGAGTTCAATGAGGGCTCGACCAACCTCGCGGTCCGGTCTGGCGTGGGCGTGAGTCCCGATGGACAGACGGTGTACCTCGCGCAATCGTGGACACTCACGAACTTCTGGGACTTCGCCACCCTCTTTAGGGACGAGCTCGGCGTCGAAGACGCCCTCTACCTCGATGGCGATATCTCGGCGCTGTGGGTGACGGGGATGGGCGAGCCCGGTCCCCTCGACGGGCCGTACGCGGGAATCATCACCGCGCGCGCTCGCTCCTCGCAGTAGCGCTGTGGCGGCCGCGGCTTAACGGTCTGTGCGAACAGCGGGCCGATGCGTCGATGACGTTCCACGCGCCCGGTCCGGGCGGTAGCGTGTGAAAAGTGGGCGCACACGAAGGGGCCGGTAAACGGCCTTGCGCCATGTTTGCCGGTGGTGTCGAGGAGGAGATCGATGAGTCACCAGGTCACGCCGCAAGTGGCGCTTGCTAACGAGCGGACGTTCTTGGCATGGGTGCGCACGTCGCTGGCGCTGACCGCAACTGGCGCGGCGCTGGTGGCGTTGGATCCGCCGGTGCACCCTGGGTGGTTGCTTGGCTCAGGGTGCATTTTTGTTTCCCTTGGCATACTTGCGGCTGTGCAGTCGTGGCTGGGATGGCGCGCGACCAACCGCGACGCTGGCAGTGGGAACTGGACGCCAACGCTGCACGTCGGGGCCGTCATTGTGGTGGGAGTCATTGTCGCCACCCTCGTGCTAACCGTTGGCGCGTTCCTCGCGACGTCGTCATGACGCGCACCGGAGCACCCTCCCAGGGTTCCGGGCCCTTCCGGCCCCCTGACATCTTCGACATTCACACGCTGACTGTGCTCGCGTGGCGCCGCACGGCTTTGAGGATTGCGCTCATCGCCGTGGCCGGCGCTCAGCTTCTCGCTCTCGTCTATGGCCCCGCGGCGTACACGTTGGCCGTGGTGGGGCTCGTCGTGGGGCTGACGTTGCACCTGTCGGTGTCGAGGCGCTATCGCGTTGCCGCGCGCCAGATGCGCGAGGGACGGGAGCATGCTGGCCTCGGGGGTGCGAGGTTCCGCGTCGCAGTCTTGAGTGTCTTCGCCGGGATCATCGCGGTCGCCGCGCTGGCATGGATGCTCATCGAGGCCTTCGCCTAGCCCGTGAGGAGCGCCAAGCGGGGGGCAGGCACGGCTGGGATCATCCTCGCGTGGGATTCCGGGCACATGTGGGCTGTGTCAGGCTGGAGCAATGACTGAGTATCGCTCGCGGCAATGGTCCTGGCAGAACCCCGTCACGGGCGTCACGTTGCTGGCCTCGGTCGTCGTGTGCGTATGGCTGTTCTCCGCGAATGATGTGTGGACAACGGCGCCATGGCTGAGCGTTCCCACGACCGCTCTCCTTGTCGGCCTTGCCTTCATGCCGCTCACCATCACGGGATCGGCTCGGGGCGTGAGCGTGTCGCTCGCGGGTGTCTTGCGACGCGACATCGCCGCCGAGCAGATTACCGACGTCGAGCGGCGGACGTACCGACCCATCGGGGAGTTCGGTGGCTGGGGATGGCGCTATGGCCTTGGCGGCGGAGGCTCCCGCGCGTACACGACGACCGGCACCACCGCAGTGGTATTGACGCTTGTCGACGGTTCCGAGGTGTTCTTGGGCGTCGCGGATGAGCGCGCGTTGATCGACGCGCTCGCGCCAGCGAGGGCCTAGCCGACCTCAGGTCGCTGGCGACGGCGCGCTACTCACCAGTGGGCCGCTCGACATGGCCGCCAAACCCCTTGCGCATGGCTGACAGCACCTTCTCGGCGTAGATGTCGAGGTCACGTGAAGCAAAGCGGCTGTACAGCGCGGTCGTGAGCACGGGGGTGGGGACACCCTCGTCGATGGCTGCGATCGACGTCCAGCGACCCTCGCCCGAGTCCGCCACCGCGCCGGAGAACTCCTGGAGGTCGGGGTCCCGCTGCAGCGCCTCCGCGGTGAGGTCGAGTAGCCACGACCCCACAACAGAGCCGCGGCGCCAAACTTCCGCGACCTGATCGACGGGGATGTCGTACTGATAGAACTCGGGGTGAGCGAGCGGAGCGGTCTCGGCATCCGCCTGGCGCTCGAGCGAGCCGATGTTCGCATTGCGCAGGACGTTAAGGCCCTCCGCGTACGCCGCCATCAGTCCGTACTCAATGCCGTTGTGCACCATCTTCACAAAGTGGCCGGCACCGGTGGGACCGCAGTGAAGCCAACCACGCTCTGCTGGCGACACATCTCCTGATAGTCCTGGAGTACGCTCGGCGGCGTCGGCCCCAGGCGCAATGGTGTCCCAAATGGGAGCCAAGCGGTTCACGGTATCCGCTTCGCCGCCGATCATGAGGCAGAACCCGCGTTCCAGACCCCACACGCCGCCGGAGGTGCCGCAGTCGATGAGGTGAATGCCCTGATCCGCCAGCATTCGCGCGTGCGCGATGTCGTCGCGGTAGTAGCTATTGCCACCATCGATGATCGTGTCGCCGGGTTCGAGAACGTCCGCGAGATCGTTGATGACCTGTTGCGTGATGCGCCCCGCAGGGACCATAACCCAGACCGCTCGCGGCGCCTCAAGCGCAGCGACAAAGTCCTGAAGGTCGTGGGCAGGGATGGCGCCGTCGGCCGCGAGGGAGTCGATCGCCTCGGTGGAGACGTCGTGCACCGCGACCGTGTGACCGTCGCGCATGAGGCGGCGCGTGAGGCCCGCGCCCATGCGGCCCAGGCCGACCATTCCCAGTTGCTGGCGAGGGCTGTCGTCTGTCGTGGTCATCGTGCGTGTCCTCCGTTGTGTGGTGCCGAGTATGTGCGCGCGTGCGGCTGAGGGTTGTGCCACGGCCCGTCATCCCCGATGAGGCGGCCGGCCGCCTCCTCAGGGCCCCACGTGCCGGGTTGATACGGGATGGTGGCGGCGTGGTCGGTGAGTACGGCGTCGACAACCTTCCAGGCCGCTTCCACGGAGTCTTCGTGCGTGAAGAGCGCACTGTCACCTTGAAGTGCGTCCGACAAGAGGCGTTCGTAGGGCTCGCGTTCCAAGGGACTCTCCGTAGGCAACAGGAGCTCCTGCTCGTGGCCGACGAACTCCTCGCCAGGCCGTTTGACCCTCACCCCGAGGCCGATCTCTCCCTCTGGCTGCAGGCGGAACCTCAGTCGGTTGGGGTGCTGATCGGGATCCAAGGCGTCGTTGAACAGCGCCTGCGGCGGGCGCTTGAAGTTGACGACGACCTCGCCTGCAGAGGCGGCCAGGCATTTGCCAGTACGCAGGTAAAACGGTACGTCCGACCACCGCCATGAGTCGATGAACAGGCGAACGGCCGCGTACGTTTCCACGTCGGAATGCTCGGCGACGCCGTCTTCGTCGCGGTACCCCACGAACTGCCCGCGCACGTAGTCGTGCCGGGTCAGCGGCCGCATCGCCTTGAAGACGTTGGCCTTCGCTGACTGCACCGCGCCGTACCCCTGATAGGTGGGTGCCTCCATGGTGAGCAGCGCCACGATCTGAAAGAGGTGGTTCTCGACGACGTCGCGTAGCGCTCCCGCGGACTCGTAAAAGGCGCCGCGCCCACGCACGCCAAAGTCCTCGGCAAAGGTCACCTGGACGGACTCGATGTAGTTGCGGTTCCAGATTGGCTCAAACATGGCGTTGGCGAAACGGAAGTACAGGAGGTTCATGATCTCTTCCTTGCCGAGGAAGTGATCGATGCGGAAAATGGCCGACTCGTCAAAGGCATCGGTGATGACCGAGTTGAGTTCCCGAGCGGACTGGAGGTCCCTTCCGAAGGGCTTTTCCACCACCACCCGCGCATTGCGGTGCAGATCTACGCTCTTGAGCCCCTGCACTACGGTGCCGAACAGACTCGGGGGAATGGCAAGGTAATGCGTGGGGGCGCCGCATTCGCCGAGCACGTCGCGCAGGGCCGTAAACGTAGTCGGATCCTGATAGTCGCCATCGACGTACCTCAGCAGGCTCAAGAGGCGGTCGAGCGCTGCCGGATCATCGACGCCGGATGGCGTGGCATCGATCGCGTCGCGTGCGCGCTGGTGCAAGTCATCGAGCGTCCATTGCGAGTACGCCACCCCAATCACCGGCACAGTGAGGTTGCCCGACTTCACCATCTTGTACAGCGAAGGAAAGATTGACTTGCGGGCCAGGTCGCCGCTGGCGCCAAAGAACACCAAAGCGTCCGACGGGGTGTGTGGTGCAGCTCCTGCCATGGGGACTTCCTCACGTTGGAATTGTTGCGCGCACGCATGCGAGCTGTGGTCCGCGCGGTCACCTCCACACTAGGGCCACAGCAGCACGCGTGCCCGGAAGCGACATCGGGAGGCCCGGGTCTTGTGCCTGGCAGTCCGGTGAACGTCGGGTGAGGATTGTGCATCCGCCGTGCAGGTGGCGCGTGCGCGTGGAATGCTGAGCGCACTGAGGGGGTTGCCCAGGAGTACGCACCAGCCACCAACGAAGGAGGCCGCCATGTCCGCGCCTGCACCTGAGTCCACCGCTACCTCGCTCGCCGCGCTCTCCGAGGCCGGAGTGTCGATCTGGCTCGATGATCTCAGCCGCGATCGGCTTCGCAGCGGATCATTGCAGCGTGACTTGCACGCGAAGTCGATTGTGGGTGTGACGACCAACCCGTCGATCTTTGCTGCCGCAGTGTCCGGCTCCGACCAGTACGACGCGCAGATCCGCGAGCTCGCCGCCAGGTCGGTAGACGTCGAGGAGGCTGTCCGCATGGTGACGACCGCGGACGTGCGCGAGGCTTGCGACGTCCTTCGACCCGTATGGGACGCCACGAACGGTGTTGATGGTCGCGTGTCGATCGAGGTCGACCCTCGCTTTGCCCGCGACACTGAAGCGACGATCGCCGAGGCCCGTCAGTTGTGGTGGCTCGTCGACCGCCCCAACGTCATGATCAAGATTCCCGCAACCGTGGAGGGCTTGCCTGCCATACGTGCCGCCATCGCCGAGGGCATCTCGGTTAACGTCACATTGATCTTCTCCCTCGAGCGGTATCAGGCGGTCGTTGACGCCTATCTGGACGGCTTGGAGGATGCTCGCGACGCCGGGAGGGACCTCGCGTCGATCGAGTCGGTCGCGTCGTTCTTCGTCTCCAGGGTGGACGCCGAGGTGGACAAGCGCCTTGACTCGGGCGCTCCCGGCTCCCCACTTCGAGGTCGCGCGGCCGTCGCCAATGCGCGTCTCGCGTTCGCACACCACGAGCAGGTCTTGGCCTCCGACAGGTGGGTAGCGCTCGCGGAGGAAGGCGCGCACCCGCAGCGTCCGCTGTGGGCGTCGACATCGGTGAAGGATGACGCCTATCCGGACACCAAGTACGTGGATGAGCTCGTTACTCGTGGCACGGTGAACACAATGCCCGAAGGCACGATCGAGGCCTTTGCGGATCATGGCGACGTGCCCGCGAACCCGCAGGACTGGGATTCCGTGCGCGACGCCTACGACGATGCTCGCGAGACCTTCGCGCACTTGGCTGACGCGGGTGTCGACATGGCCGATGTCACTGCTCAGTTGGAAGACGAAGGTATTGCCAAGTTCGCTGACGCGTGGGATGACTTGCTCGCACGAGTCGGCGATCAACTCGCGCGGAGCTAGAACTGCGGTAGTTCGCCGCAGCGCTCCAGCGTGTAGCTGAGGACCACCGATAGTCCGGCACCGCCCGCCGCAGCCGCTGCGGTGACACCGGGGCGCATCAGCAACTCCGCCGTCGCCGTGTCGTAGTCGGCGATCGAGGAGGACTCGGCTGCGATGGTCGCTTCCGGATTCACCCAGTCGGTGAGGTACGTCGATACGTCGTCGAAGGCTGCGGTGGCCTCTGCCGCGGTGGGCGAGGAATTGGTCGGTGCAGCCGCGTCTTCCACCAGCCGTGCGGCCTGCGTCCACTGCGTGGCGACCGTGTCTGCCGCAGCACGCATGTCCGCTCCGGCCTCATTCATGGCCGAGACGCTGCCGCCGTCGTCGGCCATCCCGGTCTCAGTCGACTTGCGGTCGGTCGCGTCGAGTAGCGCGCCCATGGCCTCCGCGCCCGCCAGAGCAGGCGCGCAATACGGGTCGGTCGTGATCGAACCCACGTCACCGGCCCCAGCCTCAGCGGTGCCCTCGCCTGGGACGGAAGGCTCTGGGGCATCGGCCGCCTCTGCGGACGCACTGCTGCGTGGGGCCGCAGAGGCGCCTGTGTGCGTGGGCTGGGCCGATGCCTCGCCGGTCTCCGCCGGCGCCGAGGCCGCGGAGGTGACGTCCGTCGGGGTGCTTGAGGTGGTGCACGCGGCGAGCGTCATCGCCGCCAGCGTCAAGACAAGGGCCCGAGTAGCGCGCATGTCATGAGCATGGCATACCTGGGCATACGCCTCCACTAGCGTCCGGACTGGGCGCCCGAGTCGCTACCGGTGGACGACCACTTTGCCAATCATGGAGTGGGACTCGACGAGCCGGTGGGCCTCTCGCATTCCCTCGGCCGTGAAGTCGTGGATCGCGGTCGTCAAGGTGGAGCGGACAGCACCGGCGTCAACGAGGTCGGCGACCTCTGCGAGGATGCGGCCCTGTTGGGCCATGTCCCATGTCTCGTAGCGCGACCTGGCGAACATGTATCCCCAGTGGAAACCGACGGCTTTGGGAAAGAGCGGCAGAAGATCGAGATTGCCGCCATCGATCGACACGATCTGCCCAAACGGGCGCAGCAACTCACCGTATGCCTCGATGTTTCCCGGGGTGTAGCTCGAAAACACGTAATCGACGGGCGCAGGGTGGACGGCCTTCACCGCTGCGGCGAGGTCGTGATGGGACACGACGTGGTCCGCCCCCATGTCGCGGCACCACTGCTCCGAGTCGGGCCGCGAAGCCGTCGCGATCACCGTCAACGATGTGACCGCCTTGGCAAGCTGGGTCAGGATCGATCCCACTCCGCCGGCGCCACCCACCATGAGCAGTGTCCCCGAGTCTTCGCGGCTGAGCCGCATGGAGTCGAACATGCCTTCCCACGCGGTGAGCGCCGTGAGCGGAAGTGCCGCGGCTTCCGCAAACGTCAAGGACGTGGGCTTGCGGGCCACGATGCGATAGTCCACCGCCTCATACTCTGCGTTGGCGCCTGCGCGTCCCGCGTCGCCGGCCCACCAGACCTCGTCGCCGACCTCAAAGCCCTGCACCTGGTCGCCCATCGCGGTCACGGTCCCAGCGCCGTCGAACCCAAAGATGCGAGGCGGTCCGTCAGCTTTCACGCGCATGCGGCGCTGGGTGTCCGTGGGGTTGACGGACGTAGCCTCCACGCGTACCACGAGGTCCGTGGCGCGTGGGTCCGGCTCGGGGATGTCGATGTCCCGGAATGCGAGCGGATCGTCGACAGGGCGAGCGTCGAGTGCAGCGATGGCGTGCATTGGTTCCTCCTTTGTGAGGTGGGGGCTGTCAGTGCGTTGAGCGTGCTCCGGTGTGTTCGGCGTCGAGGCGCGCAGCGGCGCGCTGAGCCGTAGCGATGGCGTCCCGCCAGCCCACTCCAGCAGAACACAAGGTTTGGGCCATGGCCACGCGGCGCCAGTCCGTTGAGAGTTCTGGACGCTGAGAGGCCATCCGCACGGTGTTCCACGTCGCCTGCTCAACCATCCACGCCAAGGCGGCCTCAGGAAGGTCGTTGCGGACCGTACCGTCGTCCATTCCGCGCCGTAGCGCGTCGATGAGGGTGGCGCGCAAGGGTGCGAGCTCGCGTTCAACCTCGGAGCGATACCGGCCTGTCGATGCAAGGTGGGTGAGGTGCAGCACGCCCTCCTGGTCCTCCCACACGCGGCCAATCAGCATGGCGATTTGTTCCGGGGGAGTGCCGTCGTCAAGGAATGCCGACTGCCCCACGCGGTGCGCTCCGCGCAGCACCGTGTGCTTGATCAACCCGGCGCGGTCACCGACCACGCGTGCGGCCTCGCGGGTGTCCACGCCAGCGGTGCTCGCGATGGCCGCAAGACTCGCGTCTTTATCGCGGCCGAGTACCCGCACCGCCGCATCCATGAGGGCGCGTCGCACCTGCGCGTCACGCTGCGGATCTGTGGCGTGTGAGCGCCGGCGGAAGATGCTCACGCGCCAGCCTCCGCAAGGGCACGCCGATAGATCGCACTCAGGCGGTCAAACATCGCGTTCGCGTCGTCATCGACCTCTTGGCGTCCCTGGTCGGCCTCGAACCATTCCACGCACTCGTTGATTCCCTCGGCAAACGACGTGTGCGCCTGCCATCCTGGGACGAGGTCTTTGATCCGGGTGGTGTCGTAGACCGCAGGGTGCATCTTGTCGCCGTAGATGGATCCGGTTTGGTGCGGTGCCGCGGCGACCATGGCATCAGAGGGCACGCTGATGCGCTGGCGTTCCCACTGCTCGGCAGTGAGGCCCGCCGCGCGCGCGATGGTTGCGTAGATTGCGTTCCACGTGAGCGCCTCATCCGAGGTGATGTGGACGGCCTCGCCCAATGCCCTCGCATTCCCCATGAGTCCCGCGATGCCAGCGGCGACGTCGCGCGCATGGGTGAGTGTCCACAGCGCCGTTCCGTCACCTGGCACCGGAATGTCCGCGCCGCGCCGCATACGATCGACGATCGTCCACGGCAGGCGAGAGTTGCCCGTGTATGCCGGAATCTTGGAAGGGCCATAGGTGTGTGCGGGTCGCACGATGGTCCATGGCAGGCCCGCCGCGTCAGCACGTTCGCGCAGCACCTGTTCCGCCTGGGCCTTGAGGCGGGCGTACTCCCAATAGTCGTTGCGTTGTGGGTCCCCCTCGCTCAACGCATGGAACCGGTCAAAGGTGGCGTAGCTCGCCGAGGTGGCGATCAGCATGTACTGCTGCGTCAGCGGCGCGAAGGTCTCAATGTCCTGAGCCACATGCTCGGGCGTAAACGCGACACTTTGTAGCACCGCGTCAAAGCTCTCGCCGCGCAAGCGGGGCCCGCGCAGGGCGGCGCGCAGTGCGTCTGGGGCGGTCGCGTCAGCAGTGATGGTGTGGGCGCCTGCTGGGGCCGATGCCGTGGTTGAGCGGCCGCGGGTGATCAGGGTGAGATCGTGGCCTGCTCGTGCGAGAGTGTGAGCCACTTCCGAGGAGATGAGGCCCGTGCCTCCGACAATGAGGATGCGCATTCCATCAGCGTAACGGCGCGGCGTGCGCGCGCACCATGGCGCGCGCGTCCCGGTCTACTGTGGGCTGGTGACGACTCACCGTAGTCCCTGGCCCGCGCTGTGGGCGCTTGTGCTGGGGTTTTTCATGATTTTGGTGGACACGACCATCGTGTCGATTGCGAATCCCACCATCCAGTCGGACCTGGGCGCCACGACCACCCAAGTCATCTGGGTCACTAGTGCATACCTGCTTAGCTACGCCGTGCCGTTGCTCATCACTGGGCGGCTCGGCGACCGGTTCGGTCCGCGTCGTGTGTACCTCATTGGCCTGTCGACCTTTACCCTCGCCTCTCTCGCGTGCGGGCTCGCGGAGACACTGCCAGGCTCTCCCATCGCCAACCTGATCGCTGCGCGCGCGGTTCAGGGCCTAGGGGCGGCGATGATGACGCCGCAAACGATGGCCGTCATCACACGCACGTTCCCCGCGCACCGGCGCGGGCCGGCGATGGCGCTGTGGGGTGCGGTGGCCGGCATCGCGACGCTGGTGGGCCCGCTTCTTGGGGGCGTATTGGTCGATTCGCTGGGGTGGGAGTGGATCTTCATCGTGAATGTGCCCGTCGGGATCGTCGCGTTCGTGCTCGCGTGGCGCTTGGTGCCATCGCTGGAGACGCATTCACATCAATTCGACTGGTGGGGAGTGGTGCTCTCAGCCGTCGGTATGTTCTTGCTGGTGTTCGCGGTTCAGGAGGGGCAAACGTACGCGTGGGCGCCCTGGATTTGGGTCATGATCGCGACGGGCCTCGCGGTGCTGGCAGTGTTTGTGTGGTGGCAGCGTCGCAACACGGGGGAGCCGCTCGTGCCCTTGGGGTTGTTTAAGGAGCGCAATTTTGCTGTCGCGTCCACGGCCATCAGTGCCGTCGGCTTCGCTACCACCGCGATGTTCATCCCGCTGGTGTACTTCTACCAGGTCGCGCTGGGGATGACGCCCACCGAGTCAGCCCTGATGTCGGTTCCGACCGCGGTCGCCTCGATCGCGCTCGCGCCGCTGGCGGGCAAACTCACCGACCGCGTTCACCCTCGCTACCTCGTGGTGCCCGCCATGAGCATCAATGCGCTCGCGACCCTGTCCTACCTGTGGCTGATGACACCGCAGACGCCCCTCGTGGTGCTGTTGATTCCTCCACTCATGATCGGGATCGCGAGTTCGTTCATGTGGGGTCCGCTGTCCTCCACCGCGACCCGCGGTTTGCCAACGAGCGCGGCGGGGGCGGGGGCCGGCGTCTACAACACCACGCGCCAGGTCGGTGCCGTGATGGGTTCGGCAGCGATCGCCACTGTCATGGTGTCGCGGGTGAGTGCGGAACTGTCAGAGTTCGGCAACGGTGCTCCCACGGTCGGTGGTGAAGCCGTGGCGGGCTCCCTGACGCAGGGCCCACTCCCGGATGCCGTCCTCGAGAGCTTCTCAACGGCGATGGCACAGACTCTGGTACTGCCGGCACTCGTCATGGCGGCTGGGGCCGTGCTCGCCTGGCAATTCGTCATGCCTCGACAACTGTTGCCCCGGACCGCGGCTGTGGAAGGCGACGAACGCGTCGCTCCCGGAGCGTAGTTAGAAGACGCCGTCGACCGCGCGCGACAGCATGGCGACGCGCACGGTGTTGCCCTTGGTTTCCTGTTCGCCAATTTGACGAAAGCCCAGCCGCTCGTGGAACGCCATCGAGCGCGGGTTCGCCGGGCGCAGATTGACCTCCGCATTCACTTCAGTGGCGCTGCGCTCGCGGGCACGCTCGAACACGGACTCGTACATCGCGCGGCCCACACCGGTACCGCGAGCGGGACCCGCGACCACAATGCGGTCGATGTACTGGTGGCGCACGCGACGTTGTTCGAACCAGCGATAGTTCTCGGAGTCGTAGTCCTGGCCGCCGGCGAGCGACAGCAGGAACGCGATGATGTCGCCGTCGCGATTCGCGGCGATGAGCGCCACGTCGCACATGTCCCTCAACTGGGTGAGGGAGTCGCGGTCCAGCTCGTTGACCGCCGGCGCTGCTTCATTGTTGAGGCGCAGCACGGTGTCGAGGTCCGCGGGTCGCATGACCCTCAGTCGCAGGTTCTGCATGACGCCATTGTGCCGCGCCGATGTGTCCACGACGTGTCGGCCTCGCGTCTCGTGGGTTGCGACGCGTCGCGTCAGGGCAGGAGGAGTACCTTGCCCATGGTGGTGCGCGCCTCAAGTGCGGCGTGCGCTGCGGCAGCCTCTGCCAAGGAGTAGGTGACGCCGATCCTGACGTTGAGTTCTCCAGCCGCGACCGCCGAGAACAGCTCGCCGGCTCGCCACGCGCGTTCCTCCTGCGAAGCGAGGTAGTGCCCCAAAGACGGTCGCGTCACCCAAAGCGACCCGGCCGCGTTGAGGCGCTGGAGGTCGAATGCCGGCACCTGTCCTGATGCCCCGCCAAACAGCACCAACGTGCCCCGTGGGGCGAGTGAGGCAAGTGAGCCGTCGAAGGTGGAGGCGCCCACGCCGTCGTATACGACGTCGACTCCTGTCCCGCCAGTAAGTTCCCTGATAGCGCTCGGGAGCTCTCGGGAAAGATCGGTCATCTTGTCGTACCGCACCACGTCGGAGGCCCCCGCTTCGCGGGACAGGTGTTCCTTGTCATCGCTTGAGACGGTGGTGATGACCCTCGCGCCGCGCGCCACCGCGAGTTGCGTGAGGAGGAGACCCACACCGCCAGCGCCCGCATGAACGAGCGCGACATGACCGGACTGGAGAGGAAACGTCGAGGCGCTGAGGTAGTGGGCGGTGAGGCCCTGAAGCATCAGCGCCGCAGCAGTGGGGAGTGCAATCCCGGCAGGCACGTGGAAACAGTCCTCGGCACCGATGACTACCTGCTCGGCGTACGAGCCTGCGCCGGCACACCAGGCGACGCGGTCACCCACGGCGAACCCCGTGACCTCGGGGCCGACCGCTGTCACCGTCCCCGCTCCTTCGAGGCCAGGAGTGAAGGGCGTCGGGACGGGGTAGACGCCGCTGCGTTGGTATGTGTCAATGAAGTTGACGCCAGCGGCGGTGACGGCCACAGTGACCTGACCCGCGGCCGGGGTGGGGTCTGGGACCTCCCGGAGCGTCAGGACTTCTGGACTGCCGTGGGCGGACGCGATGATGGCCAGCATTCGTTCATCGTGACATGCGGTGGCGCTACCCCGCGCCACGCCGGCCTGGGCACGGGGCTGGGCATGCACTGGCGTGTATAGTTATGCATATGCCAATCTCAGTCGCAGTCTCTGGTGCCTCCGGATATGTTGGCGGCGAGGTGTTGCGCGTGTTCAGCGAGCATCCGGACGTGGAGTTCGGAGCGCTGACCGCTCATTCCTCCGCCGGTGACCGATTGGGGGTGCACCAGCCTCACTTGCGCACGCTCGCCGACCGCGAGATTGTCGCGACCTCGCCGGACACGCTCGCGGGCCACGATGTGGTCGTTTTGGCGCTGCCCCACGGGGCGTCTGGGGAAGTGGCTGCCCAGTTGTCGCCCGACACGCTTGTCATCGACTGCGGTGCTGACCACCGCCTCGCCTCATCCGACGCGTGGGCGGAGTACTACGGCGGGGTCCACTCCGGCACCTGGCCATACGGAATGCCGGAGTTGATGACGGCCGACGGCCACCAGCGAGATGTGTTGCCCGGCGTCAAGCGCATTGCTGTGCCCGGATGCAATGTCACCGCCGTGACGCTCGGCCTGCAGCCCGGCGTAGCCGCCTCAGTGATCGACCCCACGGACATCGTCGCCGTGCTTGCGAACGGATACTCGGGAGCCGGCAAAAAGTTGGCGACCAACCTGCTGGCGTCTGAGGGCCTCGGCGCCGCCAGTGCATACGGAGTGGGGGGTATTCACCGCCACATCCCCGAGATTGTTCAGAACTTGGGCGTCGCTGGCGCAGACGACGTCAAGATCTCCTTCACCCCCACGCTGGTGCCGATGGCACGTGGCATCCTTGCCACGATCACGGCGCCGTTGGCTTCAGGAGTGAGCGCTGACGAGGTCCGGGCGGCGTGGGAGCAGGCTTACGCGGACGAGCCCTTCGTTCACCTTCTGCCCGAGGGCCAGTGGCCCACGACCGCCGCAACGTTGGGCGCCAACACCTGCCTGGTGCAGGTCGCGGTTGACGAGAAGGCCGGACGCGTGGTCGTCATCAGCGCGATCGACAATCTGGTCAAGGGCACCGCCGGACAGGCGCTGCAGTCGATGAACCTGGCGCTGGGGTACCCCGAAACGAGCGGACTCCAAGTCCTGGGGGTGGCACCGTGAGTGTGACGTCAGCACGCGGATTCGTGGCCGCCGGCGTGGCCGCGGGTATTAAGTGGACGGGTGCCAAGGACGTGACCGTCGTCGTGAACGAGGGGCCGGCGAAAGTGGCCGCTGGTGTCTTCACGACCAATCGAATTGAGGCTGCGCCCGTGACGTGGTCGCGGCAGGTCGTGAGCGATGGCAAGGCGGACGCTGTCATCTTGAACTCGGGCGGCGCGAATGCGTGTACCGGCCCCGAGGGGTTCCACGACACGCACCGCACCGCCGAGCACGTTGCTCAGGCCCTTCAGGGCACAGGTCGCGACGTCGGTGCCGGCGACGTGGTGGTGTGTTCGACGGGACTCATCGGCGTGCGATTGCCGATGGACACCTTGTTGACGGGGGCCGATGCTGCGATCGCCACGCTTTCCGCCGAGGGCGGGCTGGACGCGGCTCAGGGCATCATGACGACAGACTCGGTGCCGAAGACGGCTGTCTCGGAGCGCTCCGGCTGGACTGTGGGCGGCATGGCCAAGGGCGCCGGCATGCTCGCGCCAGGCATGGCCACGATGCTGTGTGTGGTCACCACCGACGCGATCATCGATACCGCCGTTGCCCAGGCAACCCTCGCATCGGCCGTCTCCCGCACCCTCAACCGCGTCGACTCCGACGGATGCATGTCCACCAACGACACCGTCATTTTGATGTCTTCTGGGGCCTCCGGCCAGGAGGTTCCAGCGGCGGAATTCGAGGAGGCGTTGACCGAGGTGCTCGCTAGCCTGTCTCGCCAGCTCGTCGCTGACGCTGAGGGCGCGGGCCACGACATCGCGGTGACAGTCTCGAACGCCACCAGTGAGGAGGCGGCCGAGGCAGTCGCACGGGCGATCACGCGCTCCAACCTCTTCAAGACCGCAATCTTTGGCAACGACCCCAACTGGGGACGCATCATTTCCGCGGCCGGCACCGTTCCTGAGTCCGTGGCCCCCTACGACGCGACCACGCTCGACGTTTACGTCAACGGCGTGCAGGTGTGCCGTGCCTCAGGGGTGGGGGAGGACCGCGACCTGGTGGACCTCACCGGCCGCGAGGTGACCGTAGAAGTCGACCTTCACGCAGGTGCGGCCTCCGCCACCGTCTGGACCAACGACTTGACCCACGACTACGTCCACGAGAACAGCGCATACAGCTCATGAGCACAGACATCGATTACCCCGACCTGACCCCTCACCAGAAGGTGGGCGTCCTCATCGACGCCATGCCATGGATCGAGAGCTTTACCGGCGCGACCGTCGTCATCAAGTACGGCGGCAACGCCATGATTGACGACGACCTCAAGGCGGCGTTCGCGCAGGACATCGTGCACCTGCGCCTGCTGGGGTTGCACCCCGTCGTTGTCCACGGTGGCGGCCCACAGATCTCGGAAATGCTTGGCAAACTCGGCATCGAGTCTGAGTTCCGCGGCGGCCTGCGCGTGACCACCCCAGAGGCGATGGACGTGGTCCGCATGGTCCTCACCGGCTCCGTGTCGCGCGAGCTCGTGGGACTGATTAACGACCACGGACCGCTCGCTGTTGGACTCTCCGGTGAGGACGCAGGCCTGCTGCAAGCGAAGCGCCGTGAGGCGACTGTCGACGGCGAGAAGGTCGACGTCGGCCTGGTCGGCGATGTCGTGAAGGTGAATCCCGCGGCGATCGAGGACATCATCGCGGCTGGGCGCATCCCCGTCGTATCAACCGTGGCGCCAGACATGGAGGACCCCACCACGGTCCTCAACGTGAACGCGGACACCGCCGCTGCGGCCATTGCCGTCGCATTGCGAGCGCGCAAGCTCGTCATGTTGACCGACGTCGAGGGCCTGTACGCCAACTGGCCCGACCCCGCGTCGCTGGTGCGCCGCATCCACGCCTCGGACGTCGAAAAGATGCTCCCGTCCCTTGCCGCCGGCATGGTCCCCAAGATGGAGGGCTGCCTGAGGGCTGTGCGCGGCGGCGTCGCGCAGGCGCACATTATTGACGGCCGGGAGCCGCACTCGCTGCTCACCGAGATCTTCACGTCGCGCGGCATCGGCACCATGGTTCGCCCAGATGACACGGACCTGTGGGCATGAGCGCCGCACAAGAGTCCGCACTGAGCGGCGCAGGGATCGCCCGGTACGAGCACGCGCTCATGGGAACCTACGGCACCCCCATGCGGATGTTGGAACGTGGTGAGGGCAACTTCGTCTGGGACGCCGACGGCAACAGGTATCTGGACCTCCTCGGCGGCATCGCAGTCAACGCCCTTGGCCACGGACACCCCGCATGGGTCAAGGCGCTGACGGATCAGGCGGCCACGCTCGCCCACGTGTCCAACTTCTTCGCCACGGCACCCCAAATTGCGCTGGCCGAGCGGCTGCTCACCCTCGCGGAGGCCCCCGAAGGGTCGCGTGTGTTCTTCTCCAATTCGGGAGCCGAGGCCAACGAAGCCGCCTTCAAGATGGCGCGCAAGACCGGCCGTGACACGATCATCGCCTTCGAGGGCGGGTTCCACGGGCGCACCATGGGCGCGCTAGCCATGACTCACAAGCCTGCGATCCGCGAGCAGTTTGGGCCCATGCCGGCGGGCGTCGTGTTCCTGCCAGCGAACGACGCTCAGGCACTGCGCGCTGCTGTCGCTGAGGCGGGCGATAACCTCGCGGCCGTCATCGCTGAACCCATCCAGGGCGAGGCCGGCGTGCGTCCCCTTGACCACGACTTCCTCACGTTGGCTCGTGAATTGACGAGCGCCGCCGGCGCGCTACTGATCCTTGACGAGGTCCAGACCGGGGTCGCGCGCACGGGCGCATGGTTCGCTCACCAACTGTTTGGCGTGCAGCCTGACGTCATGACCCTGGCCAAGGGCTTGGGAGGCGGCTTCCCGATCGGTGCGGTCGTCGCCTTCGGTGATCGCGCGGGTCAACTCCTCGGTAAGGGCGAGCACGGCACCACCTTTGGCGGCAACCCCATGGGCGCCGCAACTGCGCTCGCCACGCTCGACGCCATCGAGCAGGAAAACCTCTTGGTGAACGCAAAGACCGTGGGCGCCCACCTGACCTCCCGCCTTGAAGCGCTTGAAGGCGTGCTTGAGGTGCGGGGCGAGGGCCTCATGCTCGCGATCGGACTGGCACAGCCCCAGGCTCCCCAGATCGCCGCCGCAGCCGTTGACGCCGGCTTCATCATTAACCCGCCGTCGCCGGACACCATTCGGTTGGTACCTGCGCTCACGCTGTCCGTCGCAGAGGCGGATTCCTTCATTGACTGGTTCTCCTCCTACCTCGAGGACAACCCTGGATCCCAAGACGGGGGACGGTGATGACCCGCCACTTCCTGCGAGATGACGACTTGACGCCTGCCGAGCAGCGTGAGGTCCTCACTATGGCGCTACAGATGCGAAGCGACCGCTTCGCCCAGCGACCCTTCGAAGGCCCGCAGGCCGTGGCGGTCATCTTTGATAAGCATTCGACTCGCACCAGGGTGTCCTTCTCCGCAGGTATTGCGGAGCTGGGCGGATACCCCCTTGTCATCGATGCCGCGAGTTCGCAAATGGGTCGCGGCGAGTCCATTGCTGACACCGCGCGTGTGCTGGAGCGCATGGTGAGCGCGGTCGTGTGGCGCACTTTCGGGCACGACAGGCTTGAGGAGATGGCCGCTCACTCTCACGTGCCGGTCGTCAATGCGCTGACGGACTCGTTCCACCCGTGTCAGATCCTTGCGGATCTGGCCTGCATCGCAGACGCCCGCGGCGGTGTCGCAGCGTTGTCGGGGCTCGACCTTGCCTACGTGGGCGATGGCGCAAACAATATGGCCCACTCCTACCTGCTCGGTGGCGCCACCGCTGGCATGCACGTGCGTGTAGGGACGCCAGAGGGCTACCTCCCCAACGCTGACGTCATCGCACGCGCCACGCAGATCGCCGAGGAGACGGGCGGATCGGTCACCGTGACGCACAGCCACGACGAAGCCGTGCGCGCCGCCGACGTCATCGCGACAGACACCTGGGTATCCATGGGTGATGAAGGCGAAAAGGAGGCACGCGAGCAGGCCTTCGGCGCATTCCAAGTGAGCGACCGATCGCTTGAGCTGGCCGCGCCCGGCGCCCACGTCATCCACTGCCTGCCCGCCTACCGCGGCAAGGAAATCACCGCCTCCGTCATCGACGGCGAACAGTCGCTGGTGTGGCTCGAGGCCGAGTACCGGCTGCACGCTCAGAAGGCCCTGTTGACCTGGCTGGTGGCGCAGTGACCATGACCCAGACGATTCCCGCCACCAAGGCAGCTCGGCAGGCGCTGATTCGGCGTTTGATCGAGTCTGAGGCCATTCACTCGCAGGGCGAGCTTGCGCTGCGCCTTGAAGGCCAGGGGATTGCGGTGACCCAGGCGACGCTGTCGCGCGACCTGGTGGACATCGGCGCGGTCAAGGTCCGCGGTCTGGGCGGGGCACACGTGTACGCGACGTCGGACATGCTCAGCGCGTCAGAGGACACGGATCAGCGGCTCACGCGCCTGTGCGGCGAATTGCTGTTGGCGGCAGACGGCTCGGCGAACCTCACGGTGCTCAGGACTCCGTCTGGGGCCGCCCAGTATTTGGCATCAGCAATCGATCAGCACGACGACCCGGCCATCTTGGGAACCGTGGGCGGTGACGACACCATCATGGTGATCGCGCGGGACCCCCAGGGCGGGCTGCGGTTGGCTCGCCGGTTCCTGGAGCGAGCCGTCGGGGGCGGCCACTAGTTCTCTGACCTGCCTCCGTGACACAAACTTCACGAGAATTGCCGGCCTGCCCGGCACAACACGACGCAACGACACACAAGATTCACAAGGAGACACAACATGACTGACCGGGTGGTGCTCGCATATTCGGGCGGACTGGACACGTCGGTAGCCATCGGCTGGATCGCCGATGCCACGGGAGCAGAGGTCATCGCCGTCGCGGTGGACGTCGGCCAGGGTGGAGAGGACCTCGAGGTCATCCGTCAGCGCGCGCTGGACTGCGGTGCAGTCGAGGCGTACGTCGCCGACGCTCGCGACGAGTTCGCCGAGGAATACTGCATGCCGGCGCTCAAGGCCAACGGCCTGTACCAGGACAAGTACCCGCTGGTGTCGGGGCTGTCGCGCCCCGTGATCGTCAAGCACTTGGTCGCCGCTGCCCGTGAGTTTGGCGGCACCACCGTCGCACACGGTTGCACGGGTAAGGGCAACGACCAGGTGCGTTTCGAGGTCGGCATTACGTCGATCGCACCTGACCTCAAGTGCATTGCTCCGGTGCGTGACCTCGCGTTGACCCGCGATAAGGCCATTGAATACGCGGGCCGCCACGCCCTGCCGATCGAGACCACCAAGTCGAACCCCTTCTCGATTGACCAGAACGTGTGGGGCCGCGCGATTGAGACCGGCTTCCTCGAGGACATCTGGAACTCGCCGACCAAGGACGTGTACAACTACACCGACGACCCGGCTTTCCCGCCGGTCCCCGATGAGGTCACCATCTCGTTCGAGCGCGGCATCCCCGTCGCCATCGACGGCGAAAAGGTCACCCCGCTGCAGGCCATCGAGATTCTGAACCGCCGCGCCGGCGCTCACGGAGTGGGTCGCATCGACATCGTCGAGGACCGCTTGGTGGGCATCAAGTCCCGCGAGGTGTACGAGGCCCCGGGCGCCATTGCTCTGATCGAGGCCCACCGCGAGCTCGAGAACGTGTGCCTCGAGCGCGAGCAGGCTCGCTTCAAGCGCGGCGTGGAGCAGAAGTGGGGCGAGTTGGTCTACGACGGCATGTGGTCGTCGCCGCTGAAGGACTCGCTCGACGCGTTCATCGAGGACACTCAGGAGTATGTGTCTGGTGACGTGCGGATGGTGCTGCACGGTGGCCGGGCCACGGTGACGGGTCGTAAGTCCGATGTGGGCTTGTACGACTTCAACATGGCCACCTACGACGAGGGCGACGCCTTTGATCAGTCG
This sequence comes from Demequina globuliformis, assembly GCF_000975155.1. Taxonomy (GTDB): domain Bacteria; phylum Actinomycetota; class Actinomycetes; order Actinomycetales; family Demequinaceae; genus Demequina; species Demequina globuliformis. The sequence goes on along the minus strand of NZ_BBRG01000001.1, from coordinate 7,132 downwards.
GCCGCCCGCGGCTTTATCGAGATCTACGGCCTGGCGGCCAAGCAGGCTGCGGCACGCGCCGCACGCGTGAAGGGATAACCCCAGTGGAGCAGCAGCACGGCACGAATGAAGGCGCCCTGTGGGGCGGTCGCTTTGCTCAGGGCCCGGCGGAGGCGCTGGCCGCGTTGAGCAAGTCGACGCAGTTCGATTGGCGCTATGCGGACGACGACCTGCGTGGGTCCATCGCTCACGCCAATGCTCTTCATCGTGCCGGGCTGCTGTCTGACACGGAACTCGCGGTGATGGTCGACGGCTTGGAGGAGCTGCGCCGTGATGAAGCAAACGGCACGCTTCAGCCCGCGCCCTCCGACGAGGACGTGCACGGTGCCCTTGAGCGGCTCCTGATCGAGCGCATCGGCCCGGAAGTGGGCGGCAAGTTGCGCGCAGGACGCTCGCGCAACGACCAGATCGCGACCCTGTCACGCATGTACCTGCGCAGGCATGCACGAGTGATCGCGGGACAGGTGCTCGATGTGGTCGACGCGCTTCTTGAGCAGGCGGACCGGCACATCGATTCGCCCATGCCTGGGCGCACGCACTTCCAGCATGCGCAACCCGTGACGCTGGGCCACCACCTGATGGCCCACGCGTGGCCGCTGCTGCGCGACGTTGAGCGGCTCGTGGACTGGGACGCACGCGCCGCGAAGTCGCCCTACGGCGCGGGCGCTCTTGCCGGTTCCACGCTGGGACTTGACCCCCAGGGCGTCGCCGATGAGCTCGGTTTCTCCGCGCCATGCGAAAACTCGATCGACGCCACGGCCTCGCGCGACGTCGTCGCTGAGTTCCTATGGGTGACGTCGATGATCGGCATCGACCTGTCGCGAATCTCGGAAGAGGTCATCGCGTGGGCGACGGTCGAGTTCGGTTTCGCTGGCCTCGACGACTCCTACTCCACGGGGTCGTCGATCATGCCCCAGAAGAAGAACCCGGACATTGCGGAACTTGCGCGAGGAAAGGCGGGGCGTCTCATTGGCGACCTCACCGGACTGCTCGCGACGCTCAAGGGCCTGCCGCTGGCATACAACCGTGACATCCAGGAAGTCCACGAGCCAGGTTTCGATGCCGTGGAAACGCTCGAGGTGCTGTTGCCGGCGTTCTCGGGAATGGTGAGGACGTTGGTGTTCCGCGAGGAGCGACTCGCTCAGCTTGCACCCGCCGGTTTCTCCTTGGCGACAGACATTGCCGAGTGGCTCGTGAAGGAAGGCGTGCCGTTCCGCGATGCTCACGAGGTCGCTGGCGCGTGCGTGCGCTTGTGTGAGAAGCGCGGCAAGGACCTTCACGAGATGACGCGCGAGGAAATGGAGGGCATTCACCCCGCCCTCGATGAGCGCGTGCTCGAGGTGTTGACGGTCGAGGGCTCATTGGCTGCCCGCAACGGTACTGGCGGCACTGCTCCCGAGCGCGTCGTTGAACAGGGCAAGTCGGCGCGCGAGCGGGTGCGGTACTACCGTCCCTGGTCTGAGGCCGGGGCGTAGTAGCTTCCCCGCGAAACACCGTCGTCACCTGACTTCTGACACCATGGCGGTGTGAGCCTCGCAGACGCCCTCGCCGCCCGCCTACCAGCGATGCTGGAAGACGTGCAGCGCATCATCGAGTGCGAATCCCCGTCAGACGACCTGCAGGCGAATGCCCGCAGCGCAGACGTGGTCGCCGACGTGCTGGGCGCCCGGCTCGCAGACGCGGGCCTTCCCCGCGAGCCGGAGCGGATCGTGACCGAGGGTGTCACCCACCTGAGGTGGAGAGGTGGCGCGAGCACCCGAGTGCTCCTTCTGGGCCACCACGACACCGTGTGGCCGCTGGGGAGCCTCGAGGCGCATCCGTGCGTCATCCGTGATGGCGTGCTCACCGGCCCCGGGTGTTTCGACATGGCGATCGGGTTGGTCCAGGCGGCCCATGCTGTCGCCGCTCTCGCTGAGCGCGATGGGGCCGATGCCGTGGCTGGGGTGACCATTCTGGTCACGGGGGATGAAGAAGTGGGGTCGTCTACCTCGCGTGGCCTGCTCGAGGATGAGGCACGCGGCGCGCAGGCCGTGTTCGTTCTCGAGGCGGCCGGGCCGGCTGGAGCGCTCAAGACGCAGCGTAAGGGCACCGGGATGTACACGGTGATGGCGAAGGGGCGTGCCTCGCACGCCGGCCTCGACCCCGACCGGGGCGTGAACGCGGGCCTCGAACTCGCGCACCAGTTGCTTGCAGTCGCGAGCCTCCATCAGTCCGGCGACGGCACCACCGTGGTGCCCACCAGCGGCATGATCGGCTCGACGGCGAACACGGTCCCCGAGGCAGCATCGTTTGCGGTGGATGTTCGTGCTGGCTCGGCAGCGGAGCTCGCACGAATCCACACCGCGATCACGTCTCTGGCGCCGGTCACCCCGGGCGCAACGATTGAGGTGGCGGGGGACGTCAATCGGCCACCGTTGGAGCGCTCGATGGCTGCGGCGCTGTTCGAGCGGGCCCTGCGCCTCGCTCCCGTTGCCGGCGTCACCGACCTGCAGGAGTGCGCGGTGGGCGGTGCCTCGGATGGCAACTTCACGGGCGGTCTTGGGGTTCCCACGCTCGACGGGCTCGGGGGCGTCGGGGGCGGAGCACATGCAGCGGACGAACACGTGGAAATCGAGCACGTGGCGCCGCGCGCGACGCTGCTCGCGTTGCTCGTCGAAGATGTCTTGGCGCACCCATGAGGGATGAAGACCTGCACGCGTCTGCGCCACTGCGCTCGAGCGCGAACAAGGAGCCCCAGAACTCCGCTTCCCGGGCCGGGGTGGTCATTCGTTCGCTCAGCCCCGGACAGGTCGGGGACGCGACTGCCCTCCTCACGCGCATGTGGGGCGCCCCCGTCGTGGAGGCGCCGCTCATGGTCGCCCTCGGCCACGCAGGCAACTATGTCGCGGGGGCGTTTCTCGAAGAAGAGTTGGTGGGAGTCTGTGTCGCGTACTTCTCTCAGCCGCTCGGGCACGCGCTGCACTCCCACGTCACCGGGGTTGCGCCGCACGCCGCCCGCCGCGGCGTGGGTATGGCGCTGAAAATGCATCAGCGCGCGTGGGCACTCGAGCGCGGGCTCACCCAGGTCACGTGGACCTTCGACCCGCTCGTGGCCCGCAACGCGGCGTTCAACCTCAACCGGCTTCGCGTCGAGGTGGCTGAGTACCTCGTCGACTTCTACGGGGACATGTCCGACGGCGTCAACCGCGGCCAGACGAGCGATCGTTTGCTCGCCCGGTGGGATCTGACGCAACCCGTGGTGAGCACCCCTCACGGCGACTCGCGTACGGCGCTGCCTCAGGCATCGGCCCTCGTGACCGAAGGCCGCGACGGCATGCCGCGCATGACCGTCTCCCACCCGCAAGCCGCCGCGATCTCGGTCGCGGTACCTCGCGACATCGAGAGCCTCCGTGCACACCGCCCGGCCGCGGCGCGCGCCTGGCGAACTGCGGTGCGCGAAGCGCTCGGACCGGCAATGCGCGGCGGGTGGACCATCACTAGCTTTACCGACCACCACTATGTGCTGGAGGCACCGGATGCAGATTGACCACGTCACCCTTCACTCCTTGCGGATCCCGTTGGTCGCGCCGTTCACTACGTCGTTTTCGACCCAGCATGCGCGCACGGTTGTCGCGGTGGAGGTCGCGGCGATGACCGACCACGGTGAGATCACGGGCTGGGGTGAGTGCGGCGCTCTTGCGGAGCCTGTCTATTCGGAGGAGTACGCAGACGGCGCCGTCGACGTCATTGAGAGGTTTGCGCTGCCACGGCTCGCCCGCGCTCAGCGCGAGCGTCCCCTCACTGCGGAGACTGTGGGGGAGCACCTCGCGCCGATTGTGGGCCACCGTATGGCCAAGGCAGCGCTTGAGTCCGCCATCCTCGACGCGCAACTCAAGGCATCCCGCACTTCCTTTGCTGACTACCTTGGAGTCACCGCCAGCCGTGTCGCGTCGGGCGTGTCCGTCGGCATTCAGGATTCCGTGGACGCCCTTCTCGAGGCGGTCGCAGGCTTTGTCGATCAGGGCTATCAACGCATCAAGCTCAAGATCCAGCCAGGGTGGGACCTCGAGCCCGTGCGCGCTGTGCGCGAGGCGCACCCGGACGTGCCGTTGCAGGTCGACGCCAATGCGGCCTACACCCTCACCGACTCCGCCCACCTGCGGGCACTCGACGACTTCGATCTGCTCTTGATCGAGCAGCCGCTTGGCGAAGCGGACATGCGCCAGCACGCCGAGCTCGCCCGCGTGATGCGCACTCCCATGTGTCTTGACGAGTCGGTGGTCTCCGCCCAAAGCGCCGCAGACGCCATCGCGTGGGGCGCGGCAGCGGTCATCAACATCAAGCCGTCCCGGGTCGGTGGCTACCTCGAGGCCCGTCGCATTCACGACGTTGCGCGGGCCTCGGGAATCGCCGTGTGGTGTGGCGGCATGCTGGAAACTGGGCTCGCGCGCGGCGCGAACGCAGCCCTGGCTGGACTACCGGGCTTCACCTTGCCCGGCGATATCTCAGCCTCGGATCGTTTCTACGTGCGCGACCTCACGACGCCCTATGTGCTGAGGGACGGACACATCGACGTTCCGACCTTTCCCGGGCTGTGCGAGGAGCCGGATGCCGAAGCGGTCGCGAACTTCGCGGTTGCCTCGACGCGCGTAGATGTCGCCTAGCGCTCGATCACCACTGCCGTAGCCTGGTCCGATGCCGCAGGCGACACTCACCGAACTGGTTGCTCTCATCCGGTCCGCTCCACCATCGCCGGGCGGCACCAGCATTGTCCTCATTGACGGCCCAGCCGGCTCGGGTAAGACCACCCTTGCCTCACGTCTGGCCGTAGCGCTCGGCGGCGCTGAAGCACCCGGGCCAGGCACCTTCGATCCCGCTGCCCCGACCGCGGCGGATTCCCCCGTGCAGATCATTCACGCCGACGACATGTACGAGGGCTGGACGGGCATGTCCAGTCTCGACACGGTGTTGGTCGAACAGGTCTTGATGCCGGTCAGTGCCGGGGAGACAGGTGGGTTCGAGATGTGGGACTGGCACCGTCACGAGCGGACCCACCACATTGCGGTGCCACCCGGGCCCGTCCTCATCGCCGAAGGTGTGGGCGTGGGGCGTCGCGCCGCGCGCGAGGTCGCCTCGCTGCTGCTGTGGATTGAGGCTCCGGATGACCTTCGCCTTCAACGAGGTCTCGCACGCGATGGTGCGCACGTGCGCCACGAATGGATGGCGTGGATGCGGGACGAGGCCACGCATTTTGCGGCCCATTCCACCCGCGACCACGCGCACGTCATCCTCGACGGAACTGCTCCCATCCCGGACTGAGTGTGTGAGGAATCTGAGACCACTCTCAGACCGGCCCGCATACCGTCGAAGGTGTCGCTGGATGCGCGGCCACGCGAGTCGGTAGGACCCCTCTGCGGACGTCCACCCCTCAGCGCCGATTCGTGCTCGGTGTCTGTGCGTCCAGCGACCCTTTCTTCTTCCTCGGAAAGGCGGCGTGCCGCATCGGCGTGACCGGTGCCGGCGCCTGGCACAATGGCAAGCATCATGACGACGCACATTCTTGACGAGCTCGCCTGGCGCGGGCTGATCGCGCAGACCACTGGTGAAGACGACCTCAAGGCGTCCCTCGACGAGGGACCGATCACGGTGTACTGCGGCTTCGACCCCACTGCGCCGAGCCTCCATCACGGTCACCTCGTTCAGTTGGTACTCCTGCGCCACCTTCAGCAAGCGGGACACCAGGTGCTCCCGCTCGTGGGAGGCGCGACCGGAATGATCGGCGATCCTCGCATGTCCGGCGAGCGTGTGTTGAACACCAAGGACACGGTGGCCGAATGGGTGGAACGGCTGCGCTCGCAGATCTCCCGCTTCCTGGACTTCGACGGCGACAACCCGGCCCGCATGGTGAACAACCTTGACTGGACGGGGGAGCTCACGGCGATTGACCTCTTGAGGGAGATTGGCAAGCACTTCCGCCTCGGCACCATGATCGCCAAGGACACCGTCGCGCGCCGGCTCGCCAGCGATGAAGGCATCTCGTTCACTGAGTTCAGCTACCAAGTACTCCAGGGCAATGACTTCCTTGAGCTGTACCGTCGTCACGGTTGCACCCTGCAGACGGGTGGAAATGACCAGTGGGGCAACCTCCTCAGCGGCGTCGAACTGATCCGCAAGGCTGAAGGAACGTCCGTCCATGCGATGACGACGCCACTGATCACGAAGGCGGACGGTACCAAGTTCGGCAAGACCGAGGGCGGCGCCGTGTGGCTGGCTCCGGACATGATGAGCCCGTACGCCTTCTATCAGTTCTGGATCAACACAGACGACGCGGATGTCGTGCGCTTCCTGAAGATCTTCACGTTCCGCACGCGCGAAGAGATCGAGGAACTCGAGCGCAAGGTGGCGGAAGAGCCGTTCCGCCGGGAGGCGCAGCGCACATTGGCATGGGACGTGACCGCACTGGTGCATGGGGCCGATGCCGCGGACGGTGTTGTCCACGCGTCTCAGGCGCTCTTTGGACGCGCAGAACTCGAACGCCTGGACGTGGCAACACTCGACGGGTGCGCCGCTGAGCTTGGGGCGGGCGACGCCTCCGCCGACGCCACGGTGGTCGACGCGCTGGTCGAGGCCGGCATTGTGAAGTCGAAGTCGGACGCGCGCCGGGCGGTTCAGGACGGGGGAGCGTACGTGAACAACGTCAAGGTCGACTCCCTGGAAGCCACGCTCGCGGACCACGATGCGCTGGCGGGTGGCTGGTTCGTCCTCCGACGTGGAAAAAAATCTGTAGGAATGTTGCGGGTGCCATGACCGGTCGCGGGCGAGAGGCCGGTCCCTACTGGGATCTACCAGGGAAGACGCTCCTCGAAACCCGCGACACGCCCGGGATTTGCGCGATTTGACGCGGGGCCCGAGCGCCCGTAATGTATTCCTCGCTGCCAAGGACGGAAGCGCTTCGGAAGGGCCTCAGAGAGGTCAGGATGAAGAGCTCGATTGTCAGCCACTCACTCTGCTCAAGCTTTGGTTCGCTGCGGCGCGCCTGAGGGTGTAGAGTGGGAGATCCCGCTGATCGAACAGCGTCACAATACGCCGGCAAGGCGATTTGACGCGGTGAGAC
>NZ_BBRG01000002.1 GCF_000975155.1 Demequina globuliformis | reverse complement strand
CGCCATGCGTTGATTGCTGCCGCGTGTATGGGGTCTTGGGTGCAGGTGTAGTCGCTGACGCGCATCCAGGGGCCGTAGGCGGTGTCGTTGATGGGTGCTGATCTCCATAGTGGGTCTTGTACTGCTTCGTGTTCATTGCATTGGATGGTGGGGGTGACTTCGCCTTCGGGGCCTCCACATGAGGGGACCGCGCCGTAGAACTCCACGCTGAGTGCGTGAGGGTCTTCACCGGTCATTGCCCAGCCGATACACATCGGCGCACGCTGCCAACGCGTAGGCAGCGCTGTGGACACGGGTCGACTTGGCGCTTCCGCTTCGCCTGTGCCGTTGCCATCCGCCAAGCGTTGCACTACCGCTTCAATTCTGTTCTCGCAGGCACGCGCGCGCGGACCGGGCGTCGGATCCCCCGCGTTTCCGCACTCTTGGGCCAGCGCGCCTTGGGGGGATGCAAATAGGAGAGGCAAAGCTATCGCGAACAACGCGAGCCGGACGACAATCCTCATGTTTCGATGTCGTCGATGTCGATGTCGAAGACGACCCAGTGATCGCCGTGGCGAGTGAGCGCGACTCGAGCAAGGAACTCATCGGGCGGGACACTCTCCACTTTTGCCCCAGTGCCGTCTGTGTAGTTCAACTCGTCCATTGCGGCAGGAGCTTCGATGAGCCACGTACCATCGGCCTGCAGTCCGCCCGACGCTTCAGCGCGTCCGAGGGCTATCGCACCTCCGGACGCGCTCCACGAGCGTTCAGCTGCATCGGCTGACCAAGCTGCCGAGTTGGCGCAATACACGCATCCTTCATCTGACAACGCGTGGAAGAGCGGGGAGGTTGAGCCAGCAATGGACTGTGACTCGTTTAGATAGAACTCAGCGAATGCAACCGCAGCCGCGAAGTCAGCGGGGCGGGCCGCCGCGGGCAACTGCGCAACGACTTCTTCCTCGGACAGCGCCGTGCTGCTAGGCGAAGGCGACGCGGTCACGGACGGCGATGCGCTTGGAGAGACGGTAGCGGTAGGTGAGCCGGCATCGGCCGTAGGCGACACCTCAACGGGCCCATCGCCGCCCGTGCAACCAACGAGCGCCGCAACCGCGCACGCGGCCGCTGCCGATAGCAGTGAGATACGAGTTCGAGTAGCCCCCATGTCACGCGACCCTAGCCGCGCCCACCCCTGGCCCGCGAGGGCAACCACAAAACTGTGGAAAACCAGCGACTGATGTTCCCTCAGTTGCGTCAGAAGGACTGCCGCAACCGGACTTCCGAGAGGCAGCGAGCAGCGCGCAGTGGCACGATTTGCCCGTTATAGGGCCCTAAAACAGCGAAATGGAGCCATTTGGCGGGGAGGTTAGGGGGAGGCGGGGGAGTCGCTCAATTGTTCGGCGTCGCTGAAGGCCTGGGCGAGTTCCGGCGCCGTCAGGTCGATCTGCCACGCGCGTGCCCCGCGACCAGCGAGGAAGGCGCGTATCTCGGCTTCGCCCCCGCCGCGGTACTCCCAGCAGCACCGGCGCATCGCATCGGGTTGGAGGAGGTTCTCCGCGGGGATCTCATGCTTGTCTACGAGGGCAGCGATGCGTTCCTTCGCACAGGTAAGTCGCGCGTTGGCCTCAGGGCGCTTGTCTTTCCACATGCGCGGCTGGGGAGGTCCGTCGCCGCGAGGGCCACGCTTGGAAGGCAGCTTCGATTCCGGCAGCGCCATGGCCTTCTCGATCACCGGGTACCACCGCGGTGCGGCGCGCTTGGTGCCGCGTGAGCGCCACTCACCGACCTCCGTTAGGGCGTCAAGGGATGCGGGTTGCGCCTGGGCGGCGGCGACGATCGCGCGGTCCCGCAGCAGCCGGCCAGGAGACATATCGCGTCGCTGAGCCTCCTTCTCACGGGCCTCCCACAGCGCCTTCACAATGGCGAGACCTCGTTGGTCGCGGATGGCGTGAGACCCTGACGTCCGCCGCCACGGGTCAACGCGCGGCGGCGGAGCCGGTGCCGTACGGACGGCCTCAAACTCTTGCTTCGCCCACTCCAGCTTGCCCGCGGCCTCCAGGTGCCCGTGCATGGCGTCACGAAGTTCGAGCAGCACTTCGACATCGAGCGCTGCATAGACGAGCCAGTCGTGAGGCAGGGGCCGCGTTGACCAGTCCTGCGCAGAGTGTTCCTTCGCGAGGGCGAGCCCGAGCTCGCGTTCCACCACGGCCGCCAACCCCACCTTGGGCCAGCCCAGCAACCGTGCGGCAAGCTCCGTGTCGAACACCGACGCTGGGGTGAGGCCCAACTCGTACATTCCGGGGAGGTCCTGGCTAGCCGCGTGGAACACCCACTCTGCGTCGCCGAAGGCGTCGTTCAAGATGGAGAGGTCAGGCAGGGCATCGGTATCGACGAGAGCAATCGACGTACCCGCCCGTTTGAACTGAGCGAGGTAGGTGGCCTGGCCGTATCTGAATCCGGACGCACGTTCGGCGTCGGCGGCGATGGGGCCGGATGCCCGCGCGAACTCCTCGGCCATCTGTGCCAGGGCTTCAGGAGTGTCGATGACGTCGGGGACGCCTCCGGCGGGCTCGGTGAGCGGCGTCGCTGTGGACTCGGCAGGCGCGTCCTCGGCCGTCATGCGGTGCTTCCCGGAAGCATGGTCACTCCTTCTGGCAACGGCGGCACGCCAGCGCATGCGGCCATGAGATCGGTCCAAGCCTGGATGTGCGGCTCCATTTGCGAATCCAGCGGGGTCCAGGAGACCCGCAACTCAACGTGGACGTCCTGTGGACGTTCGGCAAGTTCGCCATAGGAGCGATTCAGAACCTTAGTGACGGTACCCCCGAGAGCACGGTGCGCCACACCGGCGAGCGCGTCTTCGAGCCACGACCATGCTACGTCGGCCCAGATATCGTCGCCGCCGACTTCAGGCGTGACGATCGCCTTGACCAGGGCGACCACGCGGAACTCGCCTTCCCACGCGTCGTTGCCGGCGGGGTCATGCAACAGTACGAATCGCCCGGACCCTTCGGTGTCCTCCGCCGTGACCTCACCGTTGATCGCCACCGCAAAGGGAGCGATGCGTGAAGGTGCGGGACTTTCAGCGAGGGCAACGTCTTTGCGCGTCTGCGCGCGCCCCAGGGACACGAGTGCATCGCGGAAGGCGGGCGGTGCCTCCGGGAAATCCCTGGCCATGTTCCGAGAGTAGGGGCGCTGGGCCTGCGGGTACCGGTACGCCACGCGGCGCCGGGCCACTAGGCTAGGGGGCGCGAACGACATTCCCCGACTCCCATGTGAAGGATGAACCATGGCGCTTGCCCAGATCGGCGTGACAGGACTGGCGGTGATGGGGCGCAACCTCGCCCGCAACTTCGCCCGCAACGGCTTCACGGTCGCTGTCCACAACCGCTCCCCGCAGAAGATGCACTCGCTCATTGAGGACCACGGCTCCGAGGGTGAGTTCATTGGTTGCGAGAGTCTGCAGGACTTCGTTGACGCACTGGCACAGCCGCGCACGATCGTCGTGATGGTGCAGGCGGGTGGCCCCACGGACGCCGTGATCGACGCGCTGGTCCCCCTGCTGGACAAGGGCGACATCATCGTGGACGCGGGCAACGCGCACTTCCCTGACACTCGCCGGCGCGAGGCAGCGCTGCGTGAACAGGGCATCCACTTCGTGGGCGCAGGCGTGTCTGGCGGCGAGGAGGGTGCACTCCTGGGCCCGTCGATCATGCCCGGCGGCCCCGCTGAGTCCTACGAGACGCTTGGGCCCATCCTGGAGAAGATCGCGGCGAAGGCCGAGGACGGGACGCCGTGCTGCACGCACGTGGGCCCCGACGGCGCCGGCCACTTTGTGAAGATGGTCCACAATGGCATCGAGTACGCCGACATGCAGCTCATTGGTGAGGCCTACAGCCTGCTGCGCGAGGGACTCAACCTGAGCCCCAAGGAGATCGGTGACATCTTCGCGGACTGGAACACCGGCGATCTCGATTCCTTCCTCATTGAGGTCACCGCTGAGGTCCTTAAGCAGACGGATGCCAAGACTGGCAAGCCGCTCGTCGACGTCATCGTCGACGAGGCAGGGCAGAAGGGCACGGGCCGCTGGACGGTGCAGTCCGCCCTCGACCTGGGAGCACCGGTGACCGGAATTGCCGAGGCGACCTTCGCTCGCGCCATTTCGTCGCAGCGCGCACAGCGTGAGGCTGCGCGTGAGGTGCTCGCAGCGAACGCGTCGGACTTCCACATCAAGGACCGTGCCGGTTTCATCGAGGACGTGCGCCTGGCCCTGTACGCATCCAAGGTCGTTGCCTACGCGCAGGGCTTCGACCAGATCCAGGCCGCCTCTGATGAGTACGGCTGGGACATCAACCGTGGAGACATGGCGAAGATTTGGCGCGAGGGATGCATCATTCGTGCCCGCTTCCTTGACCGCATCACTGAGGCCTACGAGCGCGATGCTGACCTCGCGACGCTGCTGGTAGACCCGTACTTTGCGGATGCCGTCGCAGGTGGACTTTCCGCGTGGCGTCGCGTGGTCTCGCAGGCTGCTCTCGCTGGCGTGCCCGCGCCTGCGTTCTCGTCGTCCCTGTCGTACTACGACTCGCTGCGGGCAGAACGCCTGCCGGCAGCGGTGATCCAGGGACAGCGCGACTTCTTTGGCGCGCACACCTACAAGCGCGTGGACGCCGAGGGCACCTTCCACACGCTGTGGTCCGGCGACCGCACCGAGGTCGAGGCGTAACGTTCACAGTTGACGCGTGGCGCGCAGCCCGGAGTTTTAGGCTCCGGCTGTGCGCCACGCGTGCGACCAATGCCGTCCCGCTCCAGGCGGGGTGGCATCGAGTGGGGGAGTGAATGACAGCACGACTCGTGGGGCGGCGCCCGCACGTGGAGCCCGAGGCCCTGATTGGCTCTCTGGTACCGCCCCCTCATTTTCGCCACGCGTCCTTCGACTCGTACCGGCCGGACCCGGACTTCGAAAGCCAGCGTGAGGCCGTTGACGCCGCACGCGCATTCGCCGCAGGTGTGAGCCGCAAGGGCCTGGCTCGCCTGCGGCGGTCGAGCGCCGGGCGTGGCATCTATCTCGACGGCGGCTTTGGGGTCGGCAAAACTCACTTGCTCGCGTCGATTGCTCGCGATGTGGGCGATCGAGCGGCGTTTGGCACCTTTGTCGAGTACACCCACCTGGTGGGCGCGCTCGGCTTTCAACGCACGCGCCAAGCCCTCCAGGACTTCACGGTGGTCTGCATCGACGAGTTTGAACTCGACGATCCGGGCGACACCGTCATGATGGCGCGACTCATGCGCGAACTGGCCGATGCCGGGGTGGCCTTGGCTGCGACCTCCAACACCCTGCCGGGCTCGCTAGGGCAGGGCCGCTTCGCGGCGGACGACTTTCAACGGGAGATTCAGGCCGTCTCCAGCGTGTTCGAGGTCATCACCATTGACGGCCCCGACTACCGCGGCCGCGGAAACGCGCCGTTCCCGGCTCCTGCGCGCACCGACGACGTGGTGGCCGCAGGCAATGCCGACGGCGGCGCATGCGAGGACTGGGCGGCCCTCATGGAAGACCTCACGCACGTGCATCCCAGTCGGTACGGCGCCTATGTCGAAGGCGTGTCCGTTCTGGGTTTGCGAGGCGTGGCACCGCTGACGGACCAGGCGCAAGCACTACGGCTCGTGTCCCTCGTTGACCGTCTCTACGACCGTGACGTGCGCATTGTCGCTTCCGGCCACTCCCTCGGTGATGTGTTCTCCAAGGAGATGCTGCGCGGCGGCTACCGCAAGAAGTACGCCAGGGCGCTGTCCCGCCTGCACGCCATGGTGACCGGCGAGCCCAGCTGACGATGCGGGCCGCACGGAGCGGTTCGTCGCGCGCGCTCAGGGTGGCGCGTGCTAGACACGGAAGTGAACTCGAACGACGGGATCACTCATGAGCGACAGCAATGCGGCTGCGGCTGGCACCGGAACGGTCTACGCGCTCGGCATCTTTGGCGCGATCGTCTACTACTGGCAGGTTGCGGATGGGTTCTGGGAGCACGTCGGAGCCATCTTTCAAGGGCTCGTGTGGCCGGCCTTCCTCGTCTACGAGCTACTCGCGTATCTGGGCGCGTAGGCGGAGCCTAGTGCGCGACCAGCGCCACGGCATCGGCCCCCAACACCACGGTGTCGCCCTCCCGGGCGATCTCCCCGAATGTGCCCACCACGTCACCAGCGTCATGGATGCGGGCCGATGCCTCAGACAGGTTCGCGTGGAGCGTCACCGGGCCGTTGACGGTGAGGACGCGCGGCGCGGACTCGCTCGCGCCAGGAGCGTGGCGCTCCCACGCAGCCCGGTCTGACACCCGCGGACGCAGTGCCATGAGATCCGAGACCCAGCGCCGCAGCGAGTCGTGCGGCTCGCCTTCCGAACCAATTCCCGAGCCGAGTTTGGACCGCAAGAACGTGGTGCGGTCTTGCGGGTCGGGCACGCGCACGTCGCCGCCGTAGAGCGATTCCCACCCGTGGCCAGCGAACTCGCTCATGCGACCCTCCGATACCGCGGTGGCGAGCGGCTCGTCGTGGTCCGTGAAGAACATGAAGGGCCGGCGCTCGCCGTATTCCTCACCCATGAACAGCATGGGGGTAAAGGGCGACAGCAGGATGAGCGCCAGCGACGTCGCCTGCGCGCCCGCGCTTAACGTCGTCGACGGGCGGTCGCCGATCGCACGGTTGCCTACCTGGTCGTGATTGGAGGCACACACCACGAAACGCCGACGGTCCACGTCCGGCGCCACGGGAGCGCCCCAGTCCTTGCCGCGGAACGGTGAGTGTGTGCCGTTGTGCCAGAACACTTCGCGGTACACCTTGTCCAGGGCTTCGACGGAACCAAAGTCCACGTAGTAGCCGTGACGTTCACCGGTGAGGTAGGCATGAAGGGCGTGGTGGACGTCGTCGTTCCACTGCGCGGTCATGCCAAGCCCGCCGTCAGCGGTGGGAGTGACCATGCGAGCGTCGTTGAGGTCGGACTCGGCGACCAGTCCCAGGGGCCGACCGACTCTGTCACTGAGTTGCGCTACTTCGTCGGACAGCTGGGCGAGGATGTGTCGCTCGGAGTCGTCGCGCAGCTCGTGAACGGCGTCGAGGCGCAGGCAGTCGATATGGAAGTCCTCGAACCAGCGCAGCGCGTTGTCGCAGATGAACCGGCGCATACCGGTGGCGTCCGGCTGGTCCAGGTTGACGGCCCAGCCCCACGGGGTGTGGTGGGCATCCGTGAAGTAGGGGCCAAACTTCGACAGGTAGTTGCCGTCCGGACCGAGGTGGTTGTACACCACGTCGAGGCAGACCCCCAGGCCCTCGCGATGCGCCGCATCCACGAAGCGCTGCAGTGCCGCAGGCCCGCCGTACGCCTCGTGTACGCCGTACAGCGCCACGCCGTCGTAACCCCACCCATGCCGACCAGGGAAGGGAGCGACAGGCATCAGTTCGACGATGTCCACGCCGGTGGCCTTGAGGTCCGCAAGCTGCACGATGGCGCTATCCAGTGTGCCTTGCTGCGTGAACGTACCCACGTGCATCTCGTAGAACACGGCTCCCAAGGCGTCGACGCCCCGCCAGGCCGCGTCTTGCCAGCGATGCCTTGAGGCATCGAAGACTCGTGACGGCCCGTGTACCCCGTAGGGCTGCCACGCCGATCGCGGGTCGGGCCACGGTCCGTCGCCGTCGACCTCGTACGCGTAGTCGGTGCCGTGGGTGAGTGTGGGTCCGCTCCACCAGCCGTCGGCCTCGCGGGTCAGTTCCACACGCTCCCGGTCCGCGTACTCTGGCGAGCCGACGACGGCGACCACCGAGGCGGCCTCGGGTGCCCACACACGCTGGGTCATGACGCCTCCACCAAGAGTGCAACGGGCAAGTGGCGCATGAGGTCGGCGAGCTCCACGGTGCCGCCTTCGTAGCGGCGACCCGACAACAGGTCCTCCCACGTGCCATCCGGAAGCGTGACGGTGTGCTCGCGCCATCCGCCGAGCTTGTCGAGGTCGAGCCCCAGACGCGTGGCCGCGGTAATGACGCGCGGTGCGTCGCCAGCGGTGCGGGCAAAGACGACGGCGTGACCGGAGGATGACGGTAGCGGGTGATACCCGGCGCCCTCGCCCGTGAATGCCTCGGCGTGGTCGCGACGGGCGCGAAGGGCGCGGGACGTCACCCACAGCTTTTCTTCCGCGAGGTTGCGCGGTTTAGTGCCGGCGTCCAGACGAGCGAGTGTGGCAGCCAGGTCGTCGAACGCCACGGGACGGCGATTGTCGGGGTCGACGAGTGACGGCGCGAGGCTTTCGGTTCCCTGGTACACGTCCGGCACGCCTGGCATGGTGAGCTGGATCAGCTTCATCGCGAGGACATGCGCGCGCACCCCGGAGGCCACCGATGTGTGCCACGCATGTACATGGGAGCGCACCGTGCGGTCGGCGTGGGTGGATTGCGCGAACCACAGGACGGCGGATTCGTATTCCTCGTTCACAGACGTCCACGTGGTGTGGGTCTTTGCCTCGCGCATGGCCTTGACGAGATATCCCTCGAGGCGGTCCCAGTCCATGAACGCGTGCTCGTCGGAGGTACCCACGAGCGTCTGCCACCACAAGTTCTCGGTGCGGCCGTCGAGCAACGCCGGTCGCACCTGCGCTGTGGCGTGCTGGAGCGACGTCACCAGCGCGTCCCAGTCCTCGGCCGCCTCGCTCAGAACGGACAAGCGCGCACGCACATCCTCTGAGCGTTTGGTGTCGTGCGTAGTGAGGCTGGTCATGCCGTGGGGGTACTGCAACTGCTGTTCGTCTGCCCACGCGTGGAAGTTGGCGGGAGGCAGGCCAAAGCGAGAGGCGGGCGAGCCAACCTCGCACAGCGGCAACAGATGGGTCCAGCGGTAGTAGGCCGTGTCCTCGATGCCCTTGGCCATCACCGCTCCACATGCCTGCTGGAAGCGTGTGATGAGCTCGCGGCGGTTTGCGTCGTTGGTGCGCCCGGCAGAGCCGACCTCGGCGCCCTGGAGGAGGTCGACGACGACCTCGAGCGTCTCGTGACGTTCCTCGTCGAGCTGCGCGCGGGCTCGCGCTGCGGCCTGCTCAATTGCCTCAAGGGACGGCGGCTTGGGTTGCGTCCCGGCCACCACGTAGGCGCGGTAGCGGTCAAAGGTGATCAACAACGTCCGCAGGCAGTCATACAGCGATCGCCACGTGTGGTCACGCAGGCGCACGTCGGTGGTGCAAATGGTGTGTGCGATGGTGGCAAGCCGGTGCACCTCGCTGGATAGCGACTCCTTGACGATCTCGCGCTTGGCCTCGTTGATCATGGCCGGCAAGGTGCCCATGGCGTCGCCGGTCACGCGGTGCAGGGTGGCTGCGAGGGGAGAGGACCCCGCCGGGTCCCGCAAGAGTGCTCCCACTCGCCAGGCGCCGTCGTACCCGGTGGTGCCTGCGGTGCGCCAACTTGTAGGTAGCCGCTCCTCATCTTCCAGTATTTTCTCGACGACGATCCACGCACCGTCCGTTGCCTCGGACAACCGGTGAATGTAGCCCGCGGGATCGGCGAGGCCGTCAGGGTGGTCAATGCGGAGCCCCTGGAGAGTGCCGTCCTTGATGAGGTCGACGATCACGCGGTGGGTGGCCTCAAAGACGTCGGGGTCTTCGACGCGCACCGCCACGAGCGAACCGACGTCGAAGAAGCGCCGGTAGTTCAGCTCCTCGTTGGCGACCCGCCAGTACGCCAGCCGGTAATGCTGCTGGTCCACCAGGGACGCCAGCGGTAGGTTCTCGGTGCCGGGCCGGATGGGGAACACATGGTCCCAGTACCTCAGGACGGGCACCTCGCCCTCCTCCTCGAAGCCCGGAATCACCATGGTGTCGATTGACAGCTCCCCGTTAGCCAGGACCGTCCCGATTCGTTGACCCAGCACCGGCATGAGCACCGGGTCGCCGCTGGACCAGTCAACGTCGAACCAGTGCCCGTGGTCGGAGTCCTCGCCGTCGCGCAACACCGACCACAGGGCCTTGTTGTGAAAGGCGGGGGTGGGAACGGACATGTGGTTGGGCACCACGTCCGCGATGAGCCCAATGCCGTGTTCACCCGCCTTCCACGCCAGGTCTCGCAGTCCATCAATGCCACCGAGCGCGCCCGCGATCCGGGAGTGATCCACGACGTCGTAGAAGTGAGTCGAGCCCGGCGCCGCCTCGAGGATGGGGGAGAGGTACAGGTGGGTCACGCCCAACGTGGCGTAGTAATCGAGGTGCTCGGCTGCGTCAGCAAAAGTGAAATCGGCATTCAACTGCAGCCGGTACGTGGACGTGGGCACGGGCGCTCCGGGGCGGTGCCCCAGCCGATGCGTGCGTTCGTGGTTCGTCTCTGACATGTCGGTCAAATGCCCTTCGTCGCGTACCGTGCCATCATCCCAGATAGACGTGTCGATCAGGTTTCCCTCGCCCGCAGTGACACGGCCTGTACCAGGCAGTGGGTGAGGGAGTGGAACCCACTCCAGTGGGGCGTGCCTAGGGACGGTGTCGTGTTGTCACTGTAGCGTCGGAGACATGGACAGTTGGGACGTACGTGACTGGCGCAAGCGCACCTGGGAGATCTACGCTGCCGTTCGGTCGGCAGCGTCCCCTCGACAGGCCCACGCACATTGGCAGCGCGCTCGCGGACACCTGCTCGCATCGCACCCAGCTTCGCCGGTTCCTGCCGCCGACCGTGCTGGATATTCACCCCGCGTAGCGGACTACGACCCGGATTATCGGTTCGAGGTTTCCGTGCTCGCGACCGCGCCGGAGCGTCGTGAGGTACCGACCCCAACTGACGGCACGGTGCCTTTTGAACGAGTGGGACGCGTGGACCTGCCAGGGCTGGGATCGCTGGACGTGTGGTGGCTGGACTCGTACGGCGGCGGGATCTTTTTGCCGCTGCGCGACGCGGGCGCAGGGGAGAGTACCTATGGCGGCGGCCGCTACATCCTGGACACCGTGAAGGGTGCAGACCTCGGAGGCTCGCGGGACACGCTGGTCGTCGACCTCAACTTCGCGTATCAGCCCTCGTGCGCTTACGCGAGCGACTGGGTGTGTCCGCTCCCTGGCCCAGGTAACCGCCTCGATGCTCGCGTCGACGTCGGCGAGCTACTTGCGCGGTAGGTAGCGGGGCCGCGATCTGGATTTGCCACCGACCGACCTAGGCGGCAGTGACCTCAAGCTTGACGTCGATGTTTCCCCTGGTCGCGTTCGAATACGGGCACACCTGGTGGGCAGCCTCGGCGAGTTCTTGGGCGGTGGCCTGGTCCACGCCCTCCGTGCGCACCTGGAGCGTCACGGCGAGGCCAAAGCCACCCTTGAGTCCCACGGGGCCAATTCCCACCTTGGCGGTGACCTGCGAATCAGTGAGCGGTGCTTTCGCCCTTTTTGCCGTCATCTGGAAGGCCGAGTTGAAGCACGCGGAGAACCCGGCCGCGAACAGTTGCTCGGGGTTGGTCTTGGACGGCTTGCTCAAGGGCTTGGGTGTGGCGAGTTCAGCGTCAATCAGGCCGTCATCCGTGGCGACGTGACCGTTCCGGCCGTCCCCCGTCGCTGTGGCGGTCGCGGTGTAGAAAACCTTGGGCTTGTCCATGGGGAACACACTCTTTCGTTCGTTGGTTGACTAGTTCGTCTACATCGCCAACGGCGGCGCCCGTGAGAAGATTCCCGAACCGACTTCAGAGGAGGTCATCCCGATGGCAGCTGTACGGGGGCACGCCCGTGAGGACATCGTGACGACGGCATCGGCCCTCTTCACGGCACACGGCATCCGCGCGGTGAGCGCGGACCGGATTATTGCTGACGCCGGAGTGTCCAAGGTGACGTTCTACCGGCACTTTGCGGCGAAGGACGACCTCGTCGTGGCGTACCTGCGTCGCGAACTCGCGCGCTTGCAGGACTACGCCGCGGCGCATGAGCCCGACGTCGCTGTCATGGCGGCCCTGTTCAAGGACCAGATGTGTCATCAGGGCTTTCGGGGCTGTCCGTTCATGAATGCTGCGGCGGAGTACCCGGATCCGGCACATCCCGTCCGCGCCGTCGTGGTGGAGTTCCGGGCGTGGATGGTGGGTCAGTTCGCGGCGTGGGCCACAGCCACGGGAGCTGCGGATCCGGCACGCGTGGCGCGGACCATCATGATGTTGCGCGACGGCGCCCTCGTCGATGGATACATGTCCGGCGAGCCCGACCGTGTGGTCGAGGAGCTGACCGCAGGAATCGAGGTGCTCGTGAGCGCGTCGGCGAGTGGTAGCTAAACCGAGTTGGCGGGCAGACCTCGACGGCCTGCAGCGAACCACGCGATGGCCCCGATGGGCGGAAAAATCACCGTCACGATGAGCCACACCACCAAGACACGGCGGCTGAGCTGAGAGGCATGCCGCATGATTGAGACCACGGCGGCCACGGTCAGGATGCACAGCGCGAGGGCGGCTAAACCGAACCAAGCAGTGGCCGTCATGGTTGATCCGGATGTGTCGGTCAAGGCGAGCATGCGACGAGTGTGGCGATGAAAAAGGCCGCCCCGAGGGGCGGCCTTTGTGTGGTGGGCGATACTGGGATCGAACCAGTGACCTCTTCCGTGTCAGGGAAGCGCGCTACCGCTGCGCCAATCGCCCATGCGAGGTGGGTACGGGATTCGAACCCGTGTATACGGCTTTGCAGGCCGCTGCCTCGCCTCTCGGCCAACCCACCGTATGTGCCGACCGAGATCGGCGGTGTCATGCGAGCGGACGACGGGACTCGAACCCGCGACCCTCACCTTGGCAAGGTGATGCTCTACCAACTGAGCCACGTCCGCATGGCCCGGGATGAGGTTTCCGGGCCGAGGAAAACTATAGCGGATGCGCAGGCCCATCACGACCACGAGGACCGCGGGCGCGTCGTGCAGCTGCCCAGCACGTGGCAGGCGGGAAGCAAAAAAGCCACCCCGAGGGGTGGCTTTCGTGTGGTGGGCGATACTGGGATCGAACCAGTGACCTCTTCCGTGTCAGGGAAGCGCGCTACCGCTGCGCCAATCGCCCGAGGTGGGTACGGGATTCGAACCCGTGTATACGGCTTTGCAGGCCGCTGCCTCGCCTCTCGGCCAACCCACCGTGGTCGCCAATGAAACATCGGCTACGAACCTACGAGCGGACGACGGGACTCGAACCCGCGACCCTCACCTTGGCAAGGTGATGCTCTACCAACTGAGCCACGTCCGCAGTGTCAGAACGTTGCGTTCCGACGAGATGTAGAGACTAGCCCATGGAAACAGGCGGTGCCAAATCCGTGGCCGCGCCGCTCGCAGGCGCACTACCGTGGTGCGCGTGGAAGAAAGCGGTGCGACAGTAGCGGCGGGTGCGGCGTCCTTCGAGGGCGTGCAGGCGCGCGGCGTCGTGGAGCGCATCGACGCACTGCAGGAGGGTCACAGACTCGCTGAGGGCGGGTTCTGGGTCGTCGTGGGGGCCTTCGAGGGCAGGGTAGAAGCGTGGCGCATGGCGGACGTGCAGTGGGGGAAGTCTCGTCGCGACGCCGCACCGCGCACGTGGCAGGGGCCCGATCCCGCATCGTGGCGCACCTCACTGTCCCGCGATCAGTACATGGCAGGTGTGCGGCGCATCCGGCAGGACATCCGCGATGGAGACGTTTACCAGGTCAACCTGTGCCGGGTCCTGAGTGCGCCACTACCCGGGGGTGACAGGGGCCCTGACGCTGCCGCGCTCGGGCACCGTCTGGCCCAGGGCAATCCGGCACGGTATGGAGCCTCGGTGGAGATCCCGCCAACCGCCGACCACCCTGGCATGTGGGTAGTGTCGGCGTCGCCGGAGCTCTACCTCTCGGTCGACGGCGCCACGGTCGAGTCCTCGCCCATCAAGGGCACTGCTGCTCCGGGTGAGGACATGCTGCCCAAGGACGAGGCCGAGAACGTCATGATCACCGACCTCGTGCGCAACGACATCTCGCATGTTGCGGAGCCGGGCTCGGTCACGGTTCCCGAGTTCTTGGGGGTGCACGACCTCCCGGGCCTGCGTCATCTGCAGTCCACGGTGCGCGCGACGCTGGCGTCAGACCACGACTGGACTGACCGAATGTGGGGCGCGTTGTTGTCGGGGACGTTCCCGCCTGGCTCGGTGTCCGGTGCGCCGAAGGCAGCTGCGTTGCGCATCATTGCCAGGGAAGAGACATCGGCACGAGGGCCGTACTGCGGTGCTATTGGCTGGATCGATGCCGACCGCCGCCGCGCGGAACTTGCTGTCGGTATACGGACCTTCTGGTGGGAGGCCGATGCTGGCGGCACGCTCCGCTTCGGCACGGGGGCCGGCATCACGTGGGGTTCGGACGCTGCTGCCGAGTGGGCAGAGACGGAACTCAAGGCAAAACGGTTGATTGCCCTGGCATCTGCCGGAACAATGACCCCATGACTGAGGTGGTGTGGGCGGACGGCCGCTTTCGTGGTCCGGGTGAACCGGTGATCACGGCTGGGGATCATGGCTTCACCGTGGGGGACGGGCTGTTCGAGACCATAGCCGTGCGCGACGGTGGCCCCTTCGCTGTGACTCGGCACCTGGCACGGCTGACGTACGGCGCCGAGCGTATGGGGCTCGGCGTGGTGGACACCGATGCCGTGCGCCAAGGAATCGCTCAGGTGATCGGCACCGGTCATGCGTTGACGCGGCTCCGCGTGACGGTCACCTCGGGCGTGGGCCCGGCCGGCTATGCGCGCGGAGACGGCCCGCTCACGATGGTCGTGACCGGATCCACGGGGCGCCCTCCTCGTGAATGCCGAGCGGTCAGGGCGCCATGGAAACGCAACGAGCGGTCAGCCGTTGCAGGAATCAAGACGACGTCCGCAGCGGAGTACGCAGTCGTGGCGGCGTTCGCAGCATCCAAGGGCGCTGACGAGGCCATCATGGCTAACACCTACGGCAACCTCTGTGAGGGAGCGTCGACGAACGTGTTTGTCGAACGCGGTGGCGAAATCATTACCCCGCCGCTGGCTTCCGGCTGCCTGCCGGGAATTGTGCGAGGGCTCGCACTCGAATGGGGGGCCCGAGCCGGCATCCCTGTGCGCGTAGGGGCACCTGGGGAGCTGACTTTGGCCGACCTCGATGAGGTGACCGCGGGTGCGGCCCACCTGGCCGTGACCAGTGCCGTGCGTGGAGTTCAGCACGTGGTCGAACTGGACGGCGAGCGCCTTGCGGCTGGGCCGCTGCTCCGTGACCTGGCCGCGCACTTCCACTTGCAGGCCGAACGCAACCCCGATCCCGCGCCGCCGCGTCGACGTTAGCGGTGCTTGCGCGCGCAGCCGCCGCGGCACCTCAGTCGCGCGCCGGAATGCTCGCCACGGAGGCGGCGTTGACCAGGCAAGACGAAGGGAGTGTGTGATGACGAAGGAACGCGACGACAAGCAGCAGGCGCGCCACCACAAGGAGGTCACCGAGAAGGCTGCCGAAAGCCTCGAAAGCGCGGATCCGAGCAAGGCGGGGGAGACGGGCGTCGCCACCGAAGGCGAGGACGAGCCGCGCGAGGAGTGAGCCGCGACCGACCGAGAACGTGGTCACCGGCATCCGAAAGTCGCGCTACTATTGTTCTCGCTTACAAGGGCGATTGGCGTAGTGGTAGCGCGCTTCCTTCACACGGAAGAGGTCACTGGTTCGATCCCAGTATCGCCCACCAGACACAACCCCAGTCTCTTACCTCCGGGTGAGAGGCTGGGGTTTTTTGCGTCCGCCCGTGTGCGTCGCCGGCGGCCCCGGCACTGCGCCGTGCGCTACGGGCACTGCGCCGTGCACCCCAGGGTCGCGGAGTGTGCATGCCGCGCGCAACGCCACCACGAGGCCCCACGCCGCGCCATATAACGTCAGCGAGATCCAGAGCCACACTCTGCTGAAGGGGTGAGCGTGGTCGGTGGCGTCGAGAACGAGCAGTGCGCCAACGGCAACCGCCACGGCGGGGGCCGTCCAGGTGAAGGCACGGTTGATGCCGGTGAGGGCCCGCGTAATCGCCGCTCGCATCATCAACCTCCCGGGCCAGCGCTGTCGTGATCGACCGTAGTGGCCGCTCTTGCGCTCCACCTATGGCGAAGGTCCGGGACTGCCCATGGGGCCCGGTGTTTTGTGGTGTGGCAGGACAAAAGTCGCCAATATGCGGAGCTTTGTCCGTTTCCATGTCACGGTTCCTTAAAAGTGAGGGTTCACTGTGTGACGAAAGTCGCACGGCCGCGTGTCGGGGTGCTAATTTTCGGGCTGCGTTCTCGAGCCAATGGTCGAGGGCGCTTCTTTCTTGATGGCCCCTTTGTTGGAGGAAGCGATAATGTCCGTGAGCCTGAACCGGCTGCCCCGTATGGTGGCGGGAGCCGGTGCGTCCGCACTGGTGATTGCCATTGCCGCTACTGCGGCATCCGGTGCGAGCCCCGCATCGACATCGCTGCCACAGCCTGGAGGAATCCTTCCTGGGTCTAACGCGGCGGGTGTGCCGTGGGGCGCGTGCGACCCCGGTAGCGCCGATCAGACTTGCGACGATTACCGGTGGGCTTTCCCCAACAACAGCCAGTGGGTAGGCGTCGACAACATGGTCAATGTCGCCGTGGGCGGCGATTTCACGGTGCAGGGCAGTGCCGCTGAGTCTGAGGGACTCCTCGTCGTTCAAGGCCATGCCACGTGGAGCCAGTCGGTTCAGAGCTATGACGTTGGCACGGCAGGCGTGGGCTCACGTGTCACGCCTGAGGACGGCGCGGACTTCCTCCTCGTGGGTGGCGATGCGACCGTCGCACGCCCGACTGGCTCGGTTCGCGTGGGTACGGGCGGCGTTGGCACAGACGCGGCCCGTTTTGGCGCGATCGGCGTCGCAGGCGACGACCACTTCCGGACAATCGAGCCGACCGGCACCTACGGGCGACTGGGCGAGTGGACAGGTGCGCTCCACAACACGTTGCTCTCCGACGAGGAGGCAGCGGAGCGCGTCGCGGCCTACGCCGGTCTGTTCGACGCTATCCCCGCGTTCTCTCAGCAGTGCTACTCCGACCTCGCGCAAACTGCTCCGGTCCTCGCGACGCAAGCAGCGGCGGCGGGAAACGTCCCGGCGCTGGCGGTCCCGGGCGATTTCTCCGCGGAGTATGGCACCGCCACATTTGCGATGCCCACCCCTGCGGGCGACGCAAAGATCGTCACCTTTGACATGGCGGGCACGGAACTTGCCGCGCTTGCAGCGTCGACGACTCACGAGTTCGTTGGCTTCCCAGCGGACGTCACCGTACTGATCAACCTCCGCGGCGACACCGTGAACCTCAACGCCGGCTCGGCGTCGATCGATGGGGTGGTACTTGGAACCGGCGCGACCGCGCTGCCGCCCCAGGTGCAGAGAATCCTCTGGAACATTCCGGACGCGACCACGATCGGGATTGGAGGATACGGTCAATACCCCGGCTCGTGGTTGGTGGGCAACCCCGCATCGACCACCACGATGTCTGCACCGGGCTTGAACGGTCGCCTGTACACGGCCGGGAACCTGGTCCACACGGGCTCCGGCACGGAGTTCCACAACTATGCGTTCACGGGCCAGCTTGGCTGTGTGCTGGAGGAAACGGCACCCTCCCCGTCCAGCTCACCCAGCGTGACTGCGTCACCGGCGGCAACGCCAAGCGTCACGGCGTCGCCGTCGGTCGAGCCCAGCGTGACTGCGTCACCGGCGGTAACGCCCAGTGTGACGGCGTCGCCGTCGGTCGAGCCCAGCGTCTCTCCATCGCCGTCCACGGAGCCGAGCATCACGGCTTCTCCCACGCCGTCGGCTGCCCCGAGCGTGTCTGCTTCTCCGTCGACCACCCCGATCTCCCTTCCCGCGTCCAGCCCGGAGCCAGAGGTGACGACCTTCCCGACGGCATCGCCCGAGCCGTCGGTCACAGGGACATCACCCACCGCTGAGGCCAGCGTGACGCCCGAGCCCACCGCAACGGCAACGACAGGTACAGCACCGACCCCTGAGTCGAGCGCAGTGGCGACGTCCGGCAGGGGCTCGCTCTCAGCCAGCGTCAGCGAGGACACAGATGCGTCCTCGGGCGCCGAAAGCACGTCGGGAGCAACACTGCCGACAACTGGTGTCAACGACCAGGCGTGGCGCTCAGCGGGCATCGCCGGTGTGATGCTCGCCTTGGGTGGCGGACTTCTCGCGCTCGCGCGACGCAGGGCCTGACACCAGTTCAGTCTGAGGCCCGGGTGCCGCCCAGTGATGGCGCACCTGGGCATCGGTCTGGTTGGGCGCGGTGGTGATCGCGCGTCAACCAGCGATGACGCTCAGTTTCGTGGTTCGATGGCGACATGACGACGCATCCCGCCGCTGACGTACTCAGTAGCGACGACGCCGGTGACATGTTGGCGACGGCCGTCGCAACCTCGCACCAGCACTTGGACTCATGGCGCCTTGACGCGGTCCATGCCCGTCCCGGGGCGGAGACGTCGGCGTGCTACGACACCGTCATCGACGGCGAGCGCGTCTATCTCGTGGCGAGCACGGTGGACCTGACGGACGAACAGCGCGCCGAGACCAAGGCTGTGAAACTCGAGTCTCACGTGGGAGTCGTCCACGTGTGGCGTCACCCCGCAGATCCATTTCTCACTGGTCTGGCCGATGCCTCGGTACCGGAGGCGTTGCAGGCACGCCTTGCGAGGGCGGGAGCTGACCGGCCGCGCGTCGAAAAGCTCGAGATGTTGGTCCTGCGCCCGCTAAGGCGGGCCGTACTGCGGGCGGACGTCACCGAGGGTGAACGGCGAGACACATGGTTCGTGAAGGTCGTGCGCCCAGACCGGGCGGGCGATCTTCTCCACAGGCATCGCCTCAGCGCCCTCGCCCCGCGCGCGCTCGACGCAGGCGACGGAATCGTGTTGGTGGCGCAGGCAGCGGGGTGGGCCATGACTGAAGCGTTGCACCGCACGGATGGCACGCCACCCGCTGTCGTCGAGCCTGCGGTCCTCATCGCCGCACTCGACACGCTGCCCCCGGCCGTGACGGAACTGCCGCTGCGCCCTAGCGTGCCGGAACGCCTCTCGATGTACGTGGACCTTGCTCGCGATCGAGGCCTTGACGCCGCCGCGTTGGATCACCTCGTGCGGGTCATCGGTCCCGGCCTCGCCTCCCCGCCGGAGGCTCCGCTGGTTCCCACCCACGGCGACTTCCACGCCGCGAACGTGCGGGTGAGCGACAGGCACCACCCCGACCGCGTGGTGGGGTTGATCGACATCGACACCCTCGGCCCAGGCAGGCGCGCCGATGACCTGGCGTGCATGGTGGCACACGTGATGGTGTTGCCGACCTTGGATGCCAGCGGCTACGCGGGCAACGAGGAACAGCCTTCACGGCTGTTTGCGGGGTTCGCCCACACCGTCGACCCGGAGGATCTGCGCCGCCGTGTCGCAGCGAACCTGGTTGCTTTGGCCTCAGGGGTCGACGACGAGGACCACGCCGCTCAGTGGCTTGCGATGGCAGTCGACGTCGCAGATGAGAAAACTCTCATCTCCTTCTCCTAGATGTCTCATGTGAGGTGTGCATCGTAGGGACTACTCGGCACGGAAACCCGCGCCACCTAGTTCTGATTGGGAGATCGTCATGGGACTTAGCCGCCGTACTTTGTGGATCGCAGCAGGAACTCTGGGAGTCGTGGGAGTCGGAGCCGGCGCTGCCTTTGCCGACGGTGCTATCAACCCGGACGCGTCCACCCCCACCCCCGAGCCCGTTGCCAGCGACTCGACCGTAGGAAAGTCCTCGACGGTCAACGACAGCGGCGCTGTGGTGCTCCAGTCCTCGGTCGTGACCGTGGTGTCCACAATCAGCCCCATCACCCCCGTCTCGGTCGTGACCGTGGCCTCCGCCGCCACGCCCTTGACGGTCGTGTCAACGCAGTCGCCGGTGACGCCGCAGTCGCCCGTCAGCCCGGTCTCGACCCAGTCGCCGGTGACGCCGCAGTCGCCCGTCAGCCCGGTCTCGACCCAGTCGCCCGTGTCGCCGCAGTCGCCCGTGTCGCCGCAGTCGCCCGTGTCGCCGCAGTCGCCCGTCAGCCCGGTCTCGACCCAGTCGCCCGTGTCGCCGCAGTCCGTTGCCTCACCGGCATCGGTCCCCTCCGCTGACTAGCGGACGCCACGTGAGTTAAGACGAGGCGCCGGCTGTCATGCGATACCCGGCGCCTCGAACTGTTTCAATGCGCTCGGCACCGAGCTTGCCGCGCAAGTACCTGACATAGACATCGACCACGTTGGAACCCGGGTCGTAGTCGTACCCCCATACGCGCGACAGGAGCTGCTCGCGACTCAAGACCTGCCCAGGATGGCTGGCGAGCGCTTCCGCAAGCGCAAACTCCCTGGCGGAGAGGTCCACGTCCTTCCCCGCCACGGTCACCGCGCGCGTCAGCGGGTCGAGAGTCACGTCGCCACACGTCAATGCCGTGGCCGAGGCGCTGCCATCTCCTTGTCGAAGGCGCAAGCGCACGCGCGCCAACAGTTCTTCAAAGCGGAAGGGCTTCGCGAGGTAGTCGTCGGCACCACCTTCAAGACTCTGAATGGTTGCTTCAAGGGTCGCGCGCGCCGTCAGCACAATCACCGGCAGCGCATTGCCTGAGCCGCGCAGTCGCTCAAGGACGTCCATGCCGTCCTCATCAGGAAGTCCCAGATCCAAGATGACCAAGTCGAAGTCACCGGTCATCGCCATGTGGAAGCCGGCAGCCCCGGTAAACGCATGCTCACTCGTCATGCCGGCGGCTTTGAGACCCTTACGGATAAAGGACGCAATGCGGTCCTCGTCTTCAACGATGAGGATTTGGCTCACTCGGTTGCTCCGATCACGGTGGGGTGTGCTGTGCTCGAGGGTAGGACGAGCGTGAATGTGGAGCCCTCCCCGGGCGTGGACGCGACGTCGACCCGCCCGTGGTGTGCGTGGGCAATGGCGGTGACGATGGACAACCCCAGGCCCGAGCCCTCGCGCTCGTGATTCTTGCTTTGCGCGAACCGTTCGAAAACGCGGGCCTGATCCTCGGGGGGAATGCCGATTCCTTGGTCCTGCACCCACAGCCGAAGGTCAGCGTCATCGATCACCGCGCCAATCGTGATCGCACTGTCTGGCTCGGAGAACTTCACCGCATTTGCCGCCAACTGGAGCAGCGCCTGCGTGATGCGATCGCGGTCTAGGGCGACCACGGCATCGGCCCGTTCTCCCAGGACCCACTGACGTTCACCCAGGCTCGTCGCCTTCTCCAGCGTGGCTGTGACCACATCACTCACGTCGGTCGGGCGCGCCACCACGAAGTCGGGCCTGTCGGCCTTCGCCAAGGTCAGCAGGTCCGCGACCAAAGACGCCATGCGGTCAAGCTCACCGATGCTGAGATCGCGCACTTCGCGAGCATCCTGGGGGTCCTGTTCGTCCATGAGTTCCAAGTGGCCGCGGACCACAGTGATGGGCGTGCGTAGCTCGTGACTGACGTCGTTGAGGAGGTCGGATTGCGCCCGGAAGGCACCCTCGAGTCGGTCCAGCATGCCGTTCACGGACGCGGTCATGGCGGAGACATCGTCGCTACCGGTCACGGGGATGCGTTCGGTCAGATCGTCACGGCCGATGCGTGAGGCAGTGGCCGCGAGCGTGCCAATGGGGCGCAGGAGGCGTCCCGCAATCACCCATGCGGCGGCGCTGACGACCAGCCAGGCAATCGCCGCGACGATCGCATAGATCTCGAAAGCGTGCAGAAACAACCCGAGTTCCTGGTCGAGGTCATAGGCGAGGACCAGCGCCGCGACATCTGATGCTCCGGATGCGTCACCACCCAGCACCAGCGCACCTTCGGGAGATGTCGTGACAGGGGCGATCGCCACGTGATACGTCGCGGCGTCGGTGTCAATCGACGTATAGGTGAGATCGGATGCCAGGGTGAACGGCGCTACGGCCTCCACAAAGGCGGGGTCGTCCTGGAGAGGCAACGTCGCGTCCCGAGAGACCCATTCAAGCGATCCGTTCAAATAGCCCAGCGTGCCCTCATTCGGATCGGGAATGATCCGGGCCAGCGCGGTACGCACCGCCGCGGCAGGCGACGCGAACGCCTCCCCAGTGCCGGGATCGACCCCCACATCAACGAGGCGTTCAAACTCGGCGACGTCACTCACCAAGTCTCCATTGACACGGTCGGTCACTTCCTGGGTGAGGATGACGGACGCGATGGCTCCCGCCGCAAGCAACGCGACCCCCGTCATTGCCGCGACAGCGACGCTGATGCGTGCACGCACCGACACACGGCGCCAGCGGGAGAGGGGAGATAAACCAGTCACTCGGAGCTCCGGTCCGGTCGCGGAAGAACATGCAGTGGGCGCCAAAGGACAGCGCCTCCGTTGCCCATCACGCTAGCCGAACACGCGCGTATTCTCGGTCGTGGCGCGGGGTTGCCGCTGGCAACCTTCTGTTCTCACGCACCTTCGGAGTGTCCGCCGCGCGCTGCGCCAGCTACCCCGCACCCCGACAACCTCGGTAGCATCGTGGGGTGGTGCGCGCGGTTCGCGCGCTCGCACATGACTGCCACGACCCAAGGAGACCCCACGGTGCCCAGCCTCAACGTGACCATCGACGGCGACTTGCGTGAGCTCGACGCCGGTACGACGGGCACCGACCTCTTTGCCGAGCGCCGTGAGGTGCTCGTGATGCGCGTCAACGGCGACCTGTGGGATCTTTCGCGTGAAGTGCCTGCCGACGCCGTTGTTGAGGCCGTCACGATCGACGACCCCGATGGCCTGATGGTGCTGCGCCACTCCACGGCGCACGTGCTCGCCCAGGCCGTCCAGCAGATCAACCCCGACGCCAAGCTCGGCGTAGGTCCACCCATCGAGAACGGTTTCTACTACGACTTCGACGTAGAACAGCCGTTTACCCCTGAGGACCTCAAAAAGCTCGAGAAGACCATGCAGCGGATTGTGAAGGAGGGCCAGGCCTTCCAGCGTCGCGAGGTGTCCCGCGAGGAGGCGCTGGCTGAGCTCGCGCACGAGCCATACAAGTGTGAACTGCTCAATCACGATGCCGCCGGCGCGGAGGGGGCCTCGGTCGAGATTGGCGACGGCGACATCACCATCTATGACAACGTGCGGCGCGGCGGCGAGGTCGCCTGGAAGGATCTGTGTCGGGGTCCTCACGTGCCCAGCACCAAAATATTGGCAAACGGTTGGTCGCTCATGCGTTCCGCGGCCGCCTACTGGAAGGGCTCCGAAAAGAATCCTCAGTTGCAGCGCGTCTACGGCACCGCGTGGCCGACCAAAGAGGAGCTGGTCGCGTACAAGGAGCGGCTGGCTGAGGCCGAGCGCCGCGACCACCGCCGCCTTGGTGCGGAAATGGACCTGTTCTCCTTCCCAGAGGCCATCGGTTCCGGCCTGCCGGTGTTCCACCCCAAGGGCGCCATGATCCGTATGGAGATGGAGGACTACTCGCGTCGACGTCACGTCGAAGAGGGGTATGAGTTCGTCTACACGCCGCATGCGACCAAGGGCAAGCTGTTCGAGGTCTCGGGGCACCTCGATTGGTACAAGGACGGCATGTACCCCGCGATGCACCTCGATGAGGAGCGCGACGACGCCGGCAACGTCACCCGGCAGGGCCAGGACTACTACCTGAAGCCCATGAACTGCCCCATGCACAACCTGATCTTCGACTCGCGTGGCCGCTCCTACCGCGAGCTTCCCTTGCGTCTGTTCGAGTTCGGCACGGTGTACCGCTACGAGAAGTCCGGCGTGGTCCACGGAATGACACGCGCCCGCGGCTTTACGCAGGACGACGCTCACATTTACTGCACGCGCGACCAAATGAAGGCCGAACTCACGCGCACCTTGGACTTTGTGCTCGACCTACTCAAGGACTACGGACTGCAGGACTTCTACCTCGAGCTGTCGACCAAGAACCCCGAGAAGTTCGTAGGCGACGACCACCTCTGGGAGGAAGCGACCCAGACTCTCAGCGAGGTGGCCGAAGGCTCTGGCCTGGAGTTGGTCCCTGACCCGGGCGGCGCGGCCTTCTACGGACCCAAGATCTCCGTCCAGACGCGCGACGCGATTGGACGCTCGTGGCAGATGTCCACCATTCAGTTGGACTTCAACCTGCCTGAGCGGTTCGAGCTCGAGTACACGGCGCCGGACAACACTCGTCAGCGTCCGGTGATGATCCACCGCGCGCTGTTCGGCTCGATCGAGCGGTTCTTCGCGATTCTCACGGAGCACTACGCCGGCGCGTTCCCCGTGTGGCTGGCGCCCGTCCAGGTGCGCGCCATCCCCGTGGCGGACGCCTTCAACGACTACCTGGCGGACGTCGTGAGCCAATTGCGTGCCGAGGGTATCCGTGTGGAACTCGACGACTCGGATGAGCGGTTCCCCAAGAAGATCCGTACGGCGAGCAAGGACAAGATCCCGTTCACGCTCATCGCTGGTGGCGACGACGCTGACGCAGGCGCCGTGTCCTTCCGCTTCCGTGACGGCAGTCAGGACAATCAGGTGCCCGTCGCACAAGCCGTGGCGCGCATCGTGGAGGCCGTGAAGACGAAGGCTCAGGTCTGATGCCTGAGGTCGTCGACGGGTCCACCATGGGCGGCGAGCCCGATGGGTTCGAGCGCCTGTGGACCCCGCACCGCATGGCGTACATCGAGGACGGCAAGTCGCGCCCCAAGTATGAGGGAACCTCCGACTGCCCACTGTGTGCCAAGGTGGGACTTGACGACCGTGAGGCGCTGGTGGTTCACCGTGGAGAGCACTGCTACGTGGTGCTCAATTTGTATCCGTACAACCCCGGGCACCTGATGGTGTGTCCGTACCGCCACATTGGCTGGTACACCGACGCGACCGATGCTGAACGGGACGAGATGGGCGTCTTGACCCAGCAGGCTATGCGCGTACTGACCGCGACGTCTGGCACCCAGGGCTTCAACATCGGCATGAACCAGGGCGCGATTGGCGGTGCGGGCATTTCCGAGCACCTGCATCAGCACGTGGTGCCGCGGTGGATGGGTGACTCCAACTTCTTGCCGATCATCGGCAAGACCAAGGCGCTGCCGCAACTCCTGGACGACACCTGGCAGCGGGTCTCGGAGCAGTGGAAGGTGGACGGGGCGTAGAGCCCCGCGAGGAGACTATGTTCGGCAAGCTTCGCCCTCTCATGGGCCGCCTCTGGGCGGCGCCCGCCAAGGGACTACTACGCCTAGGCGTCCACCCCAATGCGGTGACCATCGTTGGCACCATTGGCGTGGTCTTTGGCGCCTGCTTCTTCTTCCCCCAGGGTGGCATCATGCTGTTCTGGGGCGTGCTGTTCATCACGTTCTTTGTCGTCACGGACATGCTGGATGGCACCATGGCGCGGCTGTCAGGCAAAGAGTCCCGGCTTGGCGCGTACCTGGACTCCACGCTTGACCGGGTGGCCGATGCCGCCATCTTTGGGGCTCTCGTGTGGACTTTCCGCGTCGAGGACTCCAACACGGCCCTGGCGGCGCTGCTGTGCGTCACGCTCGGGTCCTTTGTGCCGTACGCGCGTGCGCGCGCCGAAGGCCTGGGCATCGACGCAAAGGGCGGCATCGCGGAGCGGTCAGACCGTCTGGCCATTGGCCTCGTGGCGACGGCGCTGGTGGGGCTCGGGTTGCCGGTCGCTGTGCTGACCTGGACGCTTTACATCTTGGCGATCCTGGCGGCCGTGACGGTCGTGCAGCGCACCATGGCCGTCGTGCGCGCCAACCGCGCCGATTTCGCGCCAGCGGCTGACGCCGGGGATGCCGCCGCTCGATGAACGGCTTCCTCACCGCGTGGCGCGTCTCACGCGCCCTGCCCGTACGCGCGGTCCGCGTGGTCGCCGAGGCTGGTGCGACAGTCGTGTGGCGCCGCGGCGGCCGAGTGGTTGAGCGGTTCGAAAGTAACCTCGCACGGGTCACCGGGCGGTCAGGGGAGGACCTGCGCTCCCTGAGCCGTGATGGCCTACGGTCTGTGGCCCGCTATTACGCGGAGGCGCTCACCCTAGGTCGACTTCGTGGCGAGCAGATCGACGCGAGGGTGCGCCTCGAGGGGTATGACGCCGTGGAGGACCTCCTGGCGACTACCGATCGTGGCGTGGTCGCCGCGCTGTCGCACAGCGGCAACTGGGATCTGGTGGGTGCGTACGCCGCCAGGCACATCATTCCCGTGACGGCAGTCGCGGAAGTGCTCAAGCCAGCGGAAGTCTTCGAGTCCTTTGTGCAGATGCGGGAAAACGTGGGGATCCACGTGTTGGGGCACGAGGGCTCGTCAACGTTCCGCAGGCTCATCTCGCTCGGGCGGCGGGAGCGGGCTCTGATCTGCCTATTGGCGGACCGTGACCTGTCGGGCACTGGCGTCGAGGTAGACATGTGGGGTGAGCGTGTCAAGGTGGCGCCCGGCCCCGCGGCGTTGGCGATCGCACTGCGCACGCCATTACTGCCTATTCACGTGCGCTACGAGCGTCTGACGGGTCAGCGTCGCCGCGCCGCCGGTTCGCCATGGGGCGTGGTGCTGGACTTCTGTGCCCCGCTTAATCCTGACGACTTCGACGACTCTGGCAAGGTGGACGCCATGTCACAAGCATGGGCGGGCGCGCTCGCCGAGCGCATTGCCAAGCATCCCGAGGACTGGCACATGCTGCAACGCTTTGGATGGGTGTCATGAAGATCGGCATTGTGTGCCCATACAGCTTTGACCGGCCCGGCGGCGTCCAACTTCACATCATGGACCTCACAGAGGCACTGCAAGAACGGGGGCATCAGGTCTCAGTGCTCGCACCCGCAGCGCCGGGTACATCGGTTCCTGACTTTGTCACGACCGCGGGCCGCTCCATTCCGGTGCGGTACAACGGATCTGTCGCACGCATCAAGTTCGGCATGGTCGCTGCCGCCAGGGTGCGCCGCTGGCTCAAGGAGGGGGACTTCGACGTCGTCCACCTGCATGAGCCAGGCACACTGTCGCTGTCGGTGATCGCCATGTGGGCGCGCCTGGGCCCCACGGTGGCGACGTTCCATACCTCGAACGAGCATTCGCGGATCATGCGCAACGCGAAGCCATTCATCAAGCCTGGGTACGAGGAACTCGACGCACGCATCGCCGTGTCCCCGTCGGCAGACCGCACCATTAAGGAGCACCTGCGCGTCGCCGCCACCCACATCATCCCCAACGGCGTCGAGACGGACCATTATGTGGCAGCGCAGCCGCGCAAGGAGTGGCAAGGCACCAGACACGCGCCCACCATTGGCATCCTGGGCCGGATGGATGAGCCACGCAAGGGGCTTGCCGAGTTTCTCGCGACCATGCCTCACGTGCGTGCCACCTACCCGCGCGCCCGGTTCTTGGTAGCAGGCCGCTTCGACGACCGCACGGCTGCAAAGGCGGCCCGAGCCGGCGCCGAGGTCATCGGTGAGCTCGACGAGCCTATGAAAGCTCGGTTCATGAGTTCGGTAGACATCTACTGCGCCCCCAACCTTGGCGGCGAGTCGTTCGGCATCGTGTTGGTAGAAGCGATGGCGGCCGGCGCCGCCGTTGTCGCCTCCGACCTCGTGGCGTTTCGCGATGTGGCGACCGACTCCGACGGCGAAGTCTGCGTGGCGCTTCATACGGTGGGTGATTCGATCGAACAGGCAGCCCGCATCAACACATTGCTCGCCGACCGCGACGTGCGCCGGGCCCTCGCGCACCGCGGCCAACAGCGGGCGCTGACGTTCGACTGGAAGCAGGTCGCGCCCCGGGTCGAGGAAACCTACCGGGACGCGATTAGAATGGACGCAGAGTTTCACCCCCACCACACGAAGGAATTTTGATACATGAGCGACAACGCCAACGCCACCACCCCGCAGGTAGGAACTGACCTGGTCAAGCGCGGCATGGCGGAGATGCTCAAGGGCGGCGTGATCATGGACGTCGTCACGCCCGAGCAGGCGAAGATTGCCGAAGACGCCGGTGCCGTCGCCGTGATGGCGCTTGAGCGTGTCCCGGCTGACATCCGTGCTCAGGGTGGCGTCGCCCGCATGTCTGACCCCGACCTCGTGTCAGGGATCATCGACGCGGTGTCCATTCCCGTCATGGCCAAGGCCCGCATTGGCCACTTCGTCGAGGCACAGATTCTCGAGAGCCTTGGCGTGGACTACATCGATGAGTCCGAGGTGCTGACCCCCGCGGACTACGCCCACCACATCGACAAGTGGCAGTTCACCGTCCCGTTCGTGTGCGGCGCGACCAACCTTGGCGAGGCGCTGCGTCGCATCTCCGAAGGCGCAGCGATGATTCGCTCAAAGGGTGAAGCGGGCACAGGGGATGTCTCCAACGCCACGACGCACATGCGCACGCTGCGTACCGAGATTGCGCGCTTGACGTCGCTGCCCAAGGACGAGCTGTATGTCGCCGCGAAGGAACTCCAGGCACCGCTGCCCCTGGTCCAGGAAGTTGCCGCCACGGGCAAGCTTCCGGTAGTGACCTTCACTGCCGGTGGTATCGCCACCCCCGCTGATGCCGCGATGATGATGCAGCTGGGCGCCGAGGGTGTCTTTGTGGGGTCGGGCATCTTTAAGTCAGGCGACCCCGCCTCGCGCGCCAAGGCAATTGTGAAGGCGACCACCTTCTACGACGACCCTGCCGTGTTGGCCGAGGTCTCGCGCGGTCTTGGCGAGGCGATGGTCGGCATCAACGTCGACGACGTGCCGGAGCCGCACCGCCTCGCTGAGCGCGGCTGGTAAGCCCCGCTCGCGCCGTGACAGTGTCGGATCGGCAACCGCGCGACGGTGAGCGGATCGAACGTTACGGCGCGCGCGTGCTGCTCCTGGATGGTGACCGCCTGCTGATGCTGCGTGGCCACGATCCCCACCAGCCCAGCCGTTCGTGGTGGTTTACCCCAGGGGGCGGGGTGGAACCGGGGGAGAGCGAACGCGGTGCTGCGGTGCGAGAGTTGGCAGAGGAGACCGGTTTTGTCCTCGCCGAGCACGAGCTCGCGGGGCCCGTGTGGCGCAGGACGGCGCTGTTCGACTTTTTCTCGCGCCAGTACGTGCAGCACGAGGTGTTCTTTGTCGCGCGACGTGAGGACGCCGAGCGGCGCAGCGCCGTGGATCAAGCCTGGACCGTGGATGAGCAAGAGGTCATTGACGGGAGCCAGTGGGTGACGCTCGCGGAACTGGCCGATGCGGGGATTGAGGTGTTCCCCGCACGCTTGAGCGAGAGCTGGGCAGACTTTGACCCCTGGGACGGGGTCGCGAGGGACTTGGGAGTGGAACCGGAATGACGCGAGTGGGAGTGCTGGCCCTGCAGGGGGACGTGCGGGAGCACGCGGCGATGGTGGCGTCTCTTGGCGCGGACGTTGTCTCGGTGCGTCGGGTGAGCGAACTTGAATCCCTCGATGCACTGGTGATTCCGGGTGGCGAGTCCACAACGATGGACAAGCTGTTGCGTGCTTTCGACCTGCGCGAGCCGCTGCTGGCGCGCTTGGCTGACGGGTTGCCCGTGCTCGGGTCGTGTGCCGGCATGATCATGTTGGCGCGCGATCTGGTCGACGGAATCGAGGGGCAGCAGACGCTGGGCGCCATCCCCATGACGGTGCGGCGTAACGCGTTTGGGCGCCAGGTTGATTCCTCCGAAGTGGAGCTGGTGTGGGAACTGGACGGCTCCCAGATGCACGGCACCTTCATTCGGGCGCCGTGGGTGGAGTCTCACGACGGTGACGTCGAGGTGTTGGCGACGGCAACGGGTCCTGATGGGCAGCGCCATCCAGTGGCGGTGCGGCGCGGTCGGGCGATTGCGACGGCGTTCCACCCCGAGATTTCCTCGGATACCCGAGTGCACGAGCTGCTGCTCGGGTTGGTGGACTGAGTTCTCGTCCGCTCGACCTTAATCAACCCCTAAGAGTTGATGTGGCCGAATCAAGTCTGTAGAGTTGATGCATGTTCGTCGTCACGACAGACCAGCGCGGCAGTACGCGCACGGGGGACCGCGTACCCGCGCTCCTCGACCGGCTGACGCCATGGCGGCAGCGATGGGCGCCGTCTATCGTGCTCCCGCTCGTCCGAACGGTCGGCGACGAAGTCCAGGTGCTGGTGTCCGGCCCAGATGCGGCCGTTGACCTCGCGCTCCTCTTGATCCGCGAGCAGCAGTGGTCGGTGGGAGTCGGCGCAGGGTCTGTCGATGAGCCGCTAGGCGCGACCGCCAGGGAAAGCTCAGGGGCGGCCTTTGTGCATGCACGCCGCGCCGTCGAGCGTGCGCGCGGCCGGGGCGAACCCGTGCCAGTCGTCGTCGCGGGCTCCGACCCAGATGCAGAAGAGGAGGCCACGGCCATCCTCCAACTGCTCGGCTCCGTCGTCGCACGTCGATCCGCGGCCGGGTGGGAAGTGGCGGATCACCTGGTTGACGGCGCCACTCAGCGAGAGGTCGCTGAGGCGCTACGGATTTCTCCCCAGGCCGTCAGCAAGCGAGTGGCAGCTGGCCTGATCGAAGAGGAGCGTCGCGCGCGTCCGGTGGCGGCACGCATGCTGGCAAGGCTCGAACGCCTTGAGCGATCCGTGGACACGACGCCCACGGTCGGGCAGGATCGACCCTCATGACGGAACTTGCGATCGCCGGGATAGTGCTGGTCGCGCTCGCGCTGTCCGCTGCGGCGGGCGCACCCGTGATCGGATGGGCACTCAGGCGGATCGAACCGGGCGCGCAGACCCCCGGTATTTTGCGCGGAGGCATGTGGGTGGGCGTGCTCGAGCGCCTGATGGTGACCGGCTCTATCCTCGTGGGCCACCCTGAGGCCATCGCCGTGGTCGTGGCCGTCAAGGGCTTGGGACGCTATCCAGAGTTGAGGGACACGGTGCAGCCCGTGCGGGGCGAGGTCTCGGAGCGGTTCATCATTGGTACGTTCGCCAGCCTGCTGTGGTCCGGCCTGCTAGGGATTGCAGGGAGGCTCGCCATCGGCGCTGTTTAGCGCGTCGGTGTGCCTGAGTAGACTGGCCCGCAGACCTTAGCCGCTACGCAACCCAAGGAGCACACGTGTCCGGTCACTCCAAGTGGGCCACCACCAAGCACAAAAAGGCCGTCATCGATGCCAAGCGCGGCAAGCTGTTCGCCAAGCTCATCAAGAACATCGAGGTGGCGGCGCGGACCGGCGGCGGCGACCCTGCGGGCAACCCCACGCTGTATGACGCGATCCAGAAGGCGAAGAAGTCGTCGGTCCCTAACGACAACATCGACCGGGCCGTCAAGCGCGGATCCGGGCTCGAGGCCGGCGCTGCGGACTACGAGACCATCATGTACGAGGGCTACGGCCCCAACGGCGTCGCGATGCTGATCGAGTGTTTGACCGACAACCGCAACCGCGCGGCGATGGAAGTGCGCACCGCACTCACGCGCAATAACGGCACCTTGGCCGACCCCGGCTCAGTGGCCTACCTCTTCTCACGCAAGGGCCAGGTGGTGGTGTCCACCGAGGGCGGCGTGACTGAGGACGCGCTCATGGAGGCGACTCTCGAGGCCGGTGCCGAGGAGATCGAGGAAGCCGGCGACGTGTTTGTCATCACGTCGGAGGCCACCGACGTGGTGGCCGTGCGCACCGCGCTCCAGGCTGCCGACATCGACTACGACTCCGCTGAGGCCACGTGGGTTCCTTCCGTCAAGGTCGAGCTCGACGTGGATGGCGCCAAGAAGATGTTGCGCTTGATCGATGCCCTTGAAGACTCGGATGACGTCCAGAACGTGTTTGCCAACATGGACGCCTCCGACGAGGTCCTCGAGGCCGCGCAGGAAGACTGAGCCGGTCAGGCGGCCGCGCCCATGAGGATCCTCGGCGTTGATCCTGGCCTGACGCGCTGCGGCCTTGGCATCGTCGACGCCGCAGGGGCGCGGCGGGTAAACCTCGTGCACGTGAGTGCGGCGACGTCGTCCGCTTCAGCTGACACTCCCGCCCGCATCGCACGCCTTGCCGACGCCATCGAGCGCGCGCTCGATGAGCACCGGCCGCAGGCGGTGGCGTTGGAGCGAGTCTTCGCGCAATCAAACGTGTCGACGGTGATGGGCACGGCGCAGATCTCCGGCGTCGTGATGTTGCTCGCCGAACGGCGGGGCCTGCCCGTGACGCTCTACACGCCGTCGGAGGTCAAGGCGGCGATCACGGGCGACGGCCGCGCTGGAAAAACTCAGGTGGGCTTCATGGTGTCGCGCGTGCTGGGACTGTCGGAGGCGCCCAAGCCGGCCGATGCCGCAGACGCATTGGCCATCGCTATCGCGCACGCGTGGCGTGGAGGAGCGGCGCCCGTCGGCTCGCAAGCAACCACCGCCGCCCAGCGCTTGTGGGCCGAGGCGGACAAGGCGGCGCGCAAGCGACGGTAGCGGCGGCGAGTCTCGCCACGCCATCCGGCCCCTTCCCTTACCGTGTTCGTACATACGTTCGAAGGAGGAGCAGTGATCGCGAGCCTGAACGGCACGGTCCTGTCAGTGGGTGCGACCAGTGCCGTCATCGAGACCAGCGGGGTCGGTCACCAGGTGCTCTCGACGCCGACGACCTTGGCGGACCTGCGGCACGGCCACCAGGCTCGCGTGCACACCCACCTGGTGGTGCGGGAGGACTCCCTGACGCTCTTTGGGTTCGGCACCGAGAATGAACGCGACACTTTTGTGGCGCTGCAGTCTGTTCAGGGCGTTGGCCCACGGCTGGCGCTCGCCATGCTCTCGGTCCACACGCCCGACGCTCTCGCGACCGCCGTCGCGGCAGGCGACCGCAAGGCGCTCGAGCAGGTCCCGGGCATCGGAGCCAAGGTGGCCGCGCGGCTACTGCTCGAACTGGGAGGAAAGTTGTCGCTGCCGGACGCCCCTGGTGCTACGCCTGCCCCTGCGGGCGACGCCCGTGGCCAGGTGGAAGACGCGCTCGTGGGCTTGGGCTGGAACCCCAAGGCGGCTGCCTCCGCCGTCGAGGCGGTCGTCGATGGGCCAGTTGCCGAAGCCGACGTACCGGCCACGTTGCGCCGGGCGTTGCAGACGATGGGCGCCAAGCGTGGCTGACGAGGACTTTGATCCGCGCCTCGTGGACGCGTCGGCGGACGCCATCGAGCGCTCGAGCGAGGCAGCGCTGCGGCCAGGAAGCCTCGACGAGTTCGTCGGTCAGCAGACGCTGCGCGACCAGCTCTCCCTGGTGCTGCGCGCGGCCTCCGCTCGTGGCACGACCGCGGACCACGTGCTGCTGTCGGGGCCGCCTGGCCTGGGAAAGACCACGCTCGCGATGATTATCGCCTCGGAGATGGGCGCGGCGCTGCGCTTGACCTCCGGTCCTGCGATCCAGCATGCGGGCGATCTCGCCGCGATCCTTTCGTCACTTGAGGAAGGCGATGTCCTGTTCTTGGACGAGATCCACCGCCTCGCGCGCCCGGCGGAGGAGATGCTGTACCTCGCGATGGAGGACTTCCGTGTGGATGTCGTCGTCGGCAAGGGGGCGGGCGCCACGTCGATCCCGTTGAGTTTGCCGCGCTTCACGGTGGTGGGTGCGACCACGCGGGCGGGGCTGCTGCCAGCGCCGTTGCGTGACAGGTTCGGATTCACCGGCCACCTCGAGTTCTATGAACCGGGGGAGTTGCAGCGCATCTTGGGCCGCTCTGCACGGCTCCTCGACTTTGAAATCGACGTCTCCGCGGCTGCTGAGATCGCGGGCCGCTCGCGCGGTACACCCCGCATCGCGAACCGCCTGCTGCGCCGGGTACGGGACTTCGCTGAAGTACACGGCTCCGGTCGAGGAGATCTTGCCTCCGCGAAGGAGGCGCTCAAGGTGTACGAGGTGGACGATCGCGGCCTCGACCGTCTTGACCGGGCAGTGTTGCGCGCGCTGTGCCAGCGATTTGGCGGAGGCCCGGTCGGATTGTCGACATTGGCGGTGTCCGTAGGCGAGGAGCCCGAGACGGTCGAGACGGTCGCGGAGCCCTTCCTGGTACGTGAGGGATTAATGAGTCGGTCGCCGCGGGGGCGTGTGGCAACGGCCGATGCATGGGAGCATTTGGGACTGACACCGCCGGCCGACGCACAGGCAGGAATGGTCGGCGGCCGTCTGTTCGATTGACCGACATTCGACGTTTGGCGTCGATGCACCCTAGAATCGGCGAGGCTCCCCGGAGCGCAGTCGACTGCTGAAGAAGGAATCCTGTGTCAAAAGTGACCAAGAGCGCACGCAAAGCGCTCATCGGCCTCGCGGCGATCTTCGTTGTCATGTACGGAGCACTGGCGGCGGGGGTGATCTGGGGCACGGCATCCTGGACTCCCGGCCTCGCTCTGGACCTCG
Organism: Demequina globuliformis; assembly: GCF_000975155.1. GTDB lineage: Bacteria > Actinomycetota > Actinomycetes > Actinomycetales > Demequinaceae > Demequina > Demequina globuliformis. The sequence goes on along the minus strand of NZ_BBRG01000002.1, from coordinate 264,825 downwards.
CCGGTGGACGTCAGATCATCCTGACCCCCGTGCTTGAGGAAGGCGCCAGCCAAGAAATCGAGCAGGCCGACCTGGACCAGGCCGTCGAGATTATCCGCATGCGCGTCGACGCCTCGGGCGTCTCCGAGGCGGAGATCACGACCCAGGGCAACAACATCGTCGTCGCTTTGCCTGGCACGCCAGACCAGGCGACCGTTGACCTCGTGGCCCAGTCCGCACAGTTGCAGTTCCGCCCGGTCCTGGTGGTCGGCGACCCGTCACCGACGAGCGGGGACGGCGCTGAGACCGAGGCCACGACCTCGCCCGCGCCGGAAGACTCCGAGTCAGCTGAGCCCGTCGAATCAGCAACCCCCGAGCCTTCGCCCAGCGCGTCTAACGTGTCGAACGTCATCACGTCAGACACTGCTACGACGACTCCTGAGGCCTCCGCTACCGCTGAAGCGACCGCAGCTGAGGTCACCAGCGCGTCTGCCGAGCCATCCGCGTCGCCCTCACCCGAGGCATCGGCCGTCACCACCGACGGCCTCATCGCGACCGAAGACGACACCACCTCCGGCCCTGTCTTCGGCGAGACCGATCCGTCCTCGTTTGAGTGGCTCACTGCTGACGTGCAGGCCGAGTACGCGGCGCTGGACTGCCTCAGCGGCGAGAACTATGGCGGCCGCTCCATGGGTGATCCCGAGGCTGGTTACTCGGCGTGCTCCAGCGCAGATTTCCAGAAGATCGCCATGGGCCCGGTTGAGCTCAACGGTGACGACATCGAGACCGCTACCTCCGGCCCGCGCATGACGCAGCAGGGCACGCTCACGGGCGACTACGAGGTCCGCCTCGACTTCACTGATGAGGGTGGCGCGAAGTTCGACGAGATCTCGCAGCGTCTGATGAACCTCGAGTCCCCCCGCAACCAGTTCGCGGTCGTCCTCGACGGCGTCGTGATCTCGCACCCGCAGGTCAACGAGCGCATCTCGGGTGGCCAGGCCTCGATCTCCGGCAACTTCACGCAGGAGTCTGCCGAGCAGCTTGCCAACCAGCTGAAGTTCGGCGCCCTCCCAATGAGCCTCGAAGTCCAGTCCAACCAGCAGATCTCCGCAACCCTGGGCGCTGACCAGCTCGAAAAGGGCCTCATCGCGGGTGCCATCGGCCTGCTGCTCGTGGTCATCTACTCGCTTATCCAGTACCGCGCCCTTGGGTTGGTCACGATCGGCTCGCTGCTGATCGCTGGTGCCGCTACCTACGGCCTCATTGACCTGCTGTCGTGGGCGATCGGGTACCGCCTGTCGCTCGCCGGTGTTGCGGGATTGATTGTCGCGATCGGTATCACCGCGGACTCGTTCATCGTGTACTTCGAGCGCATCCGTGACGAGCTGCGCGAGGGCCGCTCGCTTGCGAGCGCGGTCGATCACGCCTGGTCACGTGCACGACGCACCATCCTGGCCTCTGACGCCATCAGCTTGCTCGCCGCAGGAACGCTGTACTTCCTAGCCGTGGGTGGCGTGCGCGGCTTCGCCTTCACGTTGGGTCTGACAACACTCATTGACGTGCTCGTCGTGTTCCTGTTCACCCACCCGGTGATGAAGCTGCTGGCACGCACCAAGTTCTTCTCCGAAGGCCACAAGTGGTCCGGCCTCGACCCCCGCCAGTTGGGCCGCGAAGCCCTCTACAAGGGCCGCGGTCGCGTGAAGTCGGGCGCCCGCACTCCCGGCAAGGTCGACGGTTCCGGTGATGGAGTGGTGGCCGGCGAGGCCGGGGACGAGTTCTCCGGCATGACGCTCGCCGAGCGCAAGGCTGCCAAGCGCAAGGCCGCGGCTGGCGTGACGGCTGGTGCAGGCGCTGACGAGACGTCGGGTGCCGCTGACAAGGCAGGCGACGGCGCGATTGCGACAGATACGGCCGATGCCGCCAACGAAGAGGAGGCCTCCGAGCCTTCCGACTCGGACGAGTCGACGAAGGGCAAGGAGTAATCATGGCCTCAAACCTGGCGACGTGGGGCAACAAACTCCACAGCGGCGAGAAGACGTACCCCATCGTCGGTCAGCGCAAGCGCTGGTTCGCGGTCTCCGGCATCCTGATGCTCACGGCCGTGGTCATCTTGCTGGTCAAGGGCCTGAATCTCGGCATCGACTTCACCGGTGGCGCGCAGTACATCGTTCCCGGCGTCAACGACACGTCTTCGGCTCCGGCCGAGGAGGTCGTGGGTGAGATTGTCCCGAACCAGGAGCCACGCATCACCGTCCTGGGTGAGGATGACCTCCGCATTCAGCTGGGGGAGATCACCGCAGACCAGCAGGAGGCTTTGACGCCCGCCCTCGCGGACGCGTACGGAGTCGACGAGGACACCATCAGTTTTGACCAGATTGGTCCTACCTGGGGGGCCGCCGTCGGCCAGCAGGCCCTCCAGGGTCTGCTGATCTTCTTGCTGCTGGTGTTCGCCGTCATCTCGATTTACTTCCGGGCGTGGCGCATGGCAGCGGCCGCGATCATCGCACTGCTGCACGACTTGCTGTTCACGGTCGGCATCTACGCGTTGTCGGGCTTCGAGGTGACTCCCGCCTCGGTGATTGGCTTCCTGACGATCCTGGGCTACTCCCTGTACGACACCGTCGTGGTGTTCGACAAGGTGAAGGAGAACACGCAGCACTTCGACACCCAGATGCGCTACAGCTACGCGGAATTGGCGAACCTCGCGGTCAACCAGACGCTGGTGCGGTCGATCAACACCTCGGTCGTGGCGCTGCTGCCGGTGACCTCGATTCTGTTCATCGGGTCCTTCATCCTTGGAGCGGGCACGCTCAAGGACATCGCCTTGGCGCTGTTTGTCGGTATGGCCGTCGGTACGTACTCGTCAATCTTTGTCGCCACGCCGCTGGAGGTCGCGCTGCGCAGCCGCGAGCCCAAGATCGCGGAACACACCGCGAAGGTGCTCGCCCTGCGTGAGTCCGGCGAGGTCGAGGTTGCTACCGGCGAGGACGGCACCGTACGGGTTGGAGCGCTCAAGCCCGGCGAGCACCGTGGGCAGGCTTCCCAGCCCAAGCGGAAGGGCCGCAAGTAAGACTGAGTGACACCTCTTGCGCAGTGTCTGAGTGGGGATCGGAGACGGTTTCCCTTGCTCAGGGACTGCGCAAGAAGTGTTTAGACTGGTATTTCGCTCACCCTGGGAGGAGGCGTCATGACTGAGATCCGCCCTACGTCGACATCGTTGGGACCGTTGGCCTTCTTCCGTCGTGGCGCGCCCCGCCCGCCCCAGCCCTTGGACCCGGTGCTCGACCAGTACCGCAAGATGTTCCCCAAGGGGAAGACCGCGGTCATCGAGAAGGCGTATGTCGTCGCTGAACGCGCCCACCGCGAGCAAAAGCGCAAGAGCGGCGAGCCGTACATTACGCACCCGCTGGCGGTCGCGGAGATCATCGCGCAGATGGGGCTTCCAGACACGGTGATCGCGGCAGCGCTGCTGCATGACGTCGTCGAGGACACCGAGTATCCGCTGGAGACGCTGCGTGATGAGTTCGGTGACGAGATTGCGTCCTTCGTGGACGGCGTCACCAAGCTGGACAAGGTCACCTACGGTGACGCGGCGCAGGCAGAGACCGTGCGCAAGATGGTCGTCGCGATGGCCAAAGACATTCGGGTCCTGCTGCTGAAGCTGGCCGATCGCCTCCACAACGCCCGCACCTGGAAGTTTGTGCCGGTCGAGTCCGCGCGCCGGAAGGCCCAAGAGACGCTGGAAATTTACGCTCCGCTCGCGCACCGTATGGGGCTCAACGCCATCAAGTGGGAGCTTGAGGACCTGTCCTTCAGGACGCTGTACCCCAAGATCTACCAAGAGATCGTTGATGTGGTGGCTGAGCGCGCCCCAGAGCGGGAGAAGGCGCTCACGGAGATTCGCACGGAGATCGAGGCGGATCTTCGTCAGATGAAGATCAAGGCGGACATCACCGGCCGGCCCAAGCACTATTACTCGGTCTACCAAAAGATGATTGTGCGCGGCCGCGATCTCGCGGAGATTTACGACCTCGTCGGTGTGCGCATTCTGGTCACCAGCGTCCGTGATTGTTACGCCGTGTTGGGCGCTATGCACGCGAAGTACCAGCCGGTCCCTGGCAGGTTCAAGGACTACATCGCGATGCCCAAGTTCAACCTGTACCAGTCGTTGCATACGACCGTCATTGGGCCGTCGGGTAAGCCCGTTGAACTCCAGATTCGTACGCATGAGATGCACCGCCGGGCCGAATACGGCCTCGCCTCGCACTGGCGCTACAAGGAAAATCAGCGCGGCTCAGACGCGACCGAGATGGGGTGGCTGCGCCAGATCGCCGACTGGCAGCAGGAGACCGCGGACCCGACGGACTTCCTCGACTCGTTGCGTGGGGAGATCTCCCGTGCCGAGGTTTACGTGTTCACGCCGCGCGGGCGCCTCCTGGCACTCCCGCAGGGTGCGACGCCGGTGGACTTCGCGTACGCGGTCCACACCGAGGTGGGGCACAAGACCATTGGTGCCAAAGTCAACGGTCGGCTGGTACCGCTGGACTCCACCTTGGATAACGGCGACACCGTCGAGGTGCTCACCACGTCTGACGAGAACGCGCATCCCAAGCGCGACTGGCTCGACTTCGTTCAGTCCACGCGTGCGCGCAACAAGATTCGTCAGTGGTTCACGCGTGAGCGCCGTGAGGAATCGATTGAAAACGGTCGTGACATGCTGGCCAGGGCGATTCGTCGCCAGCACCTGCCCATGCAGCGCTTGATGTCCAAGTCGACGCTTTTGGCGCTGGCACAAGAGATGCACTACGACGACGTGGACTCGCTCTACGCCGCGATCGGCGAGCACAAGGAGCAGGCGTCAGATGTCGTGACGCGCATGGTCGAGGCCGTCGGCGGTGACGCAGGCGCGGATGAGGACGTCACCGAGATCACTCGTCCCGGGACCTCGGCACAGCGCGCGCGGCGCGGCGACCCCGGTATTTCCGTGCACGGCTTGTCCGACGTCATCGTCAAGCTGGCGAAGTGTTGCACGCCGGTGCCAGGAGACCCCATTCGCGGGTTCGTGACGCGTGGCAATGGTGTGAGCGTGCACCGTAGCGACTGCGTGAACTTGGCGTCCCTCACGGACCAGTCGGAGCGGTTCATCGACGTGCAATGGACCGGCCAGTCGGATGCCGCGTTCTTGGTGCAGATTGAGGTCGAGGCGCTCGACCGCAACCGTCTGCTCAGCGACGTGGTGAAGGCGCTGTCGGATTACCACGTCAACATTTTGGGCGCGAACGTCTCGACCAACCGCGACCGCGTGGCGTTGAACACGTTCACCTTCGAGATGGCCGACCCCTCGCACCTGGGCGCTGTACTGTCGGCTATCCGCAGGATCGATGGCGTCTACGATGCGCGTCGCGTGACCGGTACCAAGCGGGAGTTCTGACCGCGCCCTTCATGGGACAGGTTTCTGTCTGCCGGGCCTGGGTACGTTTGCGTCACCTCGGTTGCCGCCCATGGGCCGCTGCGCCGATGCGGCGACGGCCTAGCCACCGATGGGCCAGATGCGGCGACGGGCCGATGCGCCGATGGGGCTGTAGCGCTGGTAGCGCCGGTGCGCCGTCAGCACTGCGCTCATGCCGCACCCGTGAACAGGGACGACGAACGCAGCATCTGCCACGCAGACGCCGCTCTGGCGCGTGAACGGTCGTGCGTGCTCACCCAGTGAAACTCTGCTTCGATTTCGCCGATCCCGATGATGCTGCGGGCGCGTAGGGCGCAGTCGATGGCGACAGGGAGCTCGTCCCACCTCAGCGCATCGATGAGCGCGCGGGCCGGTGACGCCACTGGCACCGCGTGAATCACGCGTAGCGCGGCGCCGTCAGCGGCCGGTGTGTCCCCTGCGAAGCCTGGGGGGTCGCCGGGCCGGTCGGACAGATGGTGTCGAGACGGCCATGGGGACCATGCCTGGCGGTCGTGGCGAGCATGAGCGCTGCATTGATCGATCACGCGGGGCGCTGCGCCACCCACGTGCACCCACAGCGCCGCGGCCCCGCTGACAAACCGTCCGGGGACGACGTGAGGCGACAGCGCGGCTCGCCTGAGCGCAGGCGTGTGGGGAATGTCGGCCGGCAGCGCGAGCAAGGGGCCCAGGGGAGTGATCAAGCCGTCGCGTTGCAGGCGACTCCACGCCGCGTTACCCACATCGCTGGCCGTCACCGTCCACATGACATGAGTGTGCCCGCCGTTCCAGGTGGAACGGCGGGCACGAGGTGAATCTGTGGACAGCGGCTACGAGACGACGCCCTTGATCTGCTCAAGCCACGCACGGCGGGCGTCGAGCGCCTCCTGTGCCTGCTTGATCTTGCGCTTGTCGCCGCTTGCCTCGGCCTTCTCCAGGTCCTTCTCCAGGTCAGCGATCGCGGCCTCGAGTTGAGCCAGGGCGCCGGAGGCCCGTGCCTCTAGCTCCGGGTTGTGGTCGTTCCACGCTGCCTCTTCAGCATCGCGCACGGCCTTCTCCACCACGCCGATGCGCTTGCTCAGGCGGGTGACGTCGGCGCGCGGCACGCGGCCGGCGGCCTCGAACTTGTCCTGGGCCACACGCAGGGCTTGCTTTGCTGCGTCGAGGTCCTTGATGGGCAGAATCTGCTCGGCCTCGACGACCGCAGCTTCCTTGCCTTCGACGTTGCCTGCGAGTGCCTCGTCTTCTTGGTCAGCCGCGGCGCGCCGCGCGTCAAAGAATGCGTCCTGGGCGGTCTGGAATCGCTTCCACAGGGCGTCGTCGACGCTGCGGCGTCCGCGCCCGGCACGCTTCCACTCGCCCATGAGGTCCTTGAAGGCACGGGCGGTGCGGTCCCAATCAGTGGATTCGGCGAGCCGCTCGGCCTGCGCGACGAGGTCTTCCTTGCGACCGGCGACGGACGCATTCTCCTTGTCCAACTGCGCAAAGTGGTGCTTGCGCGCCTTCTCAAACCCGGAGCGAGCCGTCGTGAACCGCTTCCACAGGGCACGCTCGGTGTCCTTCGGAATGCGCGCCTGCGACCGCTGTGCTTCCTTCCAGGTGTCCAGAAGGGCCCTCAGTTCGGCAGTGTCGTTCTTCCAATGCACCTGGGACTCATCCTTGGCCGCAATGGCCTCAGCCTGAGCCACGATCTTCTCGCGCTCCGCGAGCGCCTCCGCACGAGCGGCGTCGCGCTCGGCCTTGATGCGCTCACGGGTAGCGGTGGCCTCTTCCTTCACGGTGGCGAAGCGATCCCGCAGGGCAACGATGTCGCCGACCACGGTGGGCTCGTCCAGGGACGCGCTCAACGACGTGAGTGAGTCATCGATGTCCTTAGGGCTCAGTTCCGCGCCGGACAACCGCGCATGGAAACGCTCTACCGACGCTTCGAGTTTGTAGTACTCGCGTGCATACGGCGCGATGGGCTCCTCGCCCTGGGCTGGACCCACCTCAACCTTGTCAGCGCCAACGGTGACGACGACGACGTCGCCTTCGACGGAACCGAACTTTGCAGCCGCTGCGACCTGTTCGTCAGTGACCTCGTCGACGACCGGAACCTTGACCGGGTGCGTGGCTTGAGCGGCCAGCACTGCCGGGTTGGGGCCGCCGGCTGGGGGCTTTGGCTTGGGGATGGGAGTGGGCTTGGGGGCGGTCATTCTACGGACACCTCGTTCACGATGACGGACTGCGCCGGGGGCCCGTCGGACTGGCCTGTCAATGTTCCGGCACTGGCAACGTCCTCCACAATACTCAGACCCTCGGTGACCTGCCCGAATACGGTGTATCCACCGGCCGTGTCGGACGGGATCGTGGAGTCCTCGTAGACAATGAAGAACTGACTTCCCATCGATTCACCATCCCCGCCCACGCGTGCCATCGCAAGTGTTCCGGCGGGGTAGAGGTCGTCGGCTGGGGCGTTCTCGATGGGGCCGTAGGAGTACGCGGGGCCACCGGTGCCGGTGGCGGACGGATCTCCGCACTGCAGCACGTAGATGCCCGCTGTGACCAGGCGGTGGCATTCGGTCTGATCAAAGAAGTCGTCCTCGGCGAGCGCCACGAAAGATGCCGTGGCCTGGGGCGCGTTCACGCCGTCCAGTGACAACACGATGTCGCCTTGGTTGGTGGACATGGTGACGGTCCACTCGCGACCTTCCGCAAGAGACGGGTCGGGGGGTTCTGGAGACGTGCCCCAACCGCTACTGAACGTCAGCTCGGTGCCTGGCGTTGCTTCAGCGTCAGTGGCCGCTTCCGCATCCGAGCCCGGTCCGGCATCGGCCCCATCCGAGGCGCTGGCGTCGGCTCCGTTCGTGTCGCTTGACGACGAGTCGCTCGTCAGCGCGATCACGGCCCACACGGCCAGCCCGATGATGACGACGGCTCCAACGATTGCCGACCACACCCGGACCCGGCGATTGTGCGCGGCCTGCCGGGCCTCGTGCTTGGCTTCGAGATCTGCCTGCCGCTTGCGCGCCCTCTCGCGGTCGTGCTTCTTGGTTCCCATGGCTCCTCGTTGGGCGGTGGTGGGGCGCCGTGACGGGCGCCATCGAGTCGCATCTAGTCTAGGCGCGCGCGACGGCGCTCATGGCGGCGCGAATGCGGGTCGCTGACGTCCAGAGGTCGCCACCCGCGCGAGCCGTCGGCCTGGCAGATGGAACAATGGATACATGGCCCGTGTGAGACCCCTGTCCGGATACCCCGAGTGGACCCCATCCCAGCGCATCGTGGAGTCGGAGGTGCTCGCGTCGATCAGTGAGGTGTTTGCGCTTCACGGCTTTGGAGAGATTCACACGCGCGCGGTTGAGCCGCTCGATCGGCTCGCAGGGAAGTCGGACGCTGCCAAGGAGATCTACACCTTGGGACGCCTCAACGCTGAGGAGGGCGAGCAGGCCAAGCTGGGCCTTCACTTCGACCTCACGGTTCCGTTCGCGCGTTACGTGGAGGAGTTCCAGAACGAACTCGCCTTCCCGTTCCGCCGGTACCAGATCCAGAAGGTGTGGCGTGGGGAGCGCCCGCAGGAGGGTCGCTTCCGCGAGTTCTATCAGGCAGACATCGACGTGGTGGCGCGCGAGACCCTCCCTGCGCACCTTGAGGTCGAAGTCGCCGTCGTCATGGCGCGTGCCCTCGGCGCGCTCCCGCTGCCTGGTGTCACCATGCACGTGAACAACCGCCAGCTGGTCGAGGGCTTCTACCGCGGGGTCGGCATCGAGGACGTCGCCGACGCGCTGCGGAGCGTCGACAAACTCGACAAGATTGGGCCTGACGGCGTGCGCGACGAGCTCACTGCCAAGGGCGTGGGGGAGACCGCTGCCGACGCCATCCTCGAGCTGGCGCGCATTTCCAGCACGGATGGCTCGTTCGCCGCCGCCGTCGAGGACCTATGGGCGTCGACGACCACGGTCGAGGACATCGAGGAGCCGCAGGAACTGCTTAAGGCAGGCATTGCGAGCCTCGTGGCGCTTGTCGAAGGAGTGAACGCGGCAGTGCCGGGAACGGCCGTGGCGGACCTGCGTATTGCCCGCGGGCTCGACTACTACACCGGAGCCGTCTACGAGACATTCCTGGCTGGACACGAGGACCTGGGGTCGATCTGCTCGGGTGGCCGCTACGACTCGCTGGTCGCTGGCGGAGGCTTCCCCGGTGTCGGCATGTCGATCGGGGTCTCGCGCCTGGTGAGCCGCATGCTCGGCTCTGGTCTGGTGGAAGCCTCGAGGGCGGTGCCCAGCGCGGTGCTGGTCGCGGTCAATGACGAGGAGTCGCGCGAAGCGTCGGCACGCATCGCCGACCGCCTGCGGGCGCGTGGCGTCGCGTGCGAGGTGGCGCCTAAGGCGGCCAAGTTCGGCAAGCAGATCCAGTTCGCGGACAAGCGCGGCATCCCGTTCGTGTGGTTCCCCGGGGCAGCCGAGGCGCCCTCCGACATTGCGGCTCAGCCGGACGCCGGAGCAGTCGACGCCGGAGCACTAGACGCCCCGGTCTCGGACGGCGAGGTCAAGGACATTCGTTCCGGTGAGCAAGTACCCGCTGACGCTGACACGTGGGTGCCGCCGGAAGCGGACGCCCGCCCGCGCATCGTCCCGACCCACCCCTAACCGCCAAATGGCTCCATTTGGCTGTTTTAGGAACCTAAGACAGCCAGAAAGTGCCACTCCAGCCCGTCCCGTGCCCACACGCGTGGGCCGATAGACTTGCCCACGACCAACCCGACCTATCCGGCCCGCCCGTCTAGCGCGCCCACGAAAGGCTCACTGTGCTCCGCACTCACCTTGCAGGAAACCTCCGCGCGACTGACGCGGGTCACACCGTCACCCTTGCTGGATGGGTAGGCCGACGCCGCGATCACGGCGGCGTCGCCTTCATCGACCTGCGCGATGCGTCAGGGTTCGCCCAGGTTGTCATCCGCGAAGAGGTCGCGCACTCACTGCGCAACGAGTACGTGATCCAGGTCACCGGAGAGGTGCGCGAGCGCCCGGCAGGCTCGGCCAACCCGAACCTCCCCTCCGGCGAGATCGAGGTCGTCGTCTCTGAGGTTGAGATCCTCAACGAGTCTGCACCGCTGCCCATGCCGGTCGACGAGCACGTCACCGTGGGCGAAGAGGCACGCCTCAAGCACCGCTACATCGACCTGCGCCGCCCGCGGCCGCGCGCGAACATCGTGTTGCGTTCCGAGGTCAACAAGGCCGCGCGCCGGGTCTTGGACCGCCACGACTTCCTCGAGATCGAGACGCCCACGCTGACGCGTTCCACGCCTGAGGGAGCCCGTGACTTCCTGGTACCCGCGCGTCTCGCACCCGGCTCCTGGTACGCACTGCCGCAGTCGCCCCAGCTGTTCAAGCAACTGCTGATGGTGGCTGGAATGGAGCGCTACTACCAGATCGCCCGTTGCTACCGTGATGAGGACTTCCGCGCGGACCGGCAGCCGGAGTTCACGCAGCTCGACGTCGAGATGAGCTTCGTTGATCAGGATGACGTGATCGCGCTCGGCGAGGAACTCGTCAAGGAACTATGGGCGCTCATCGGTTACGAAGTCTCGCTCCCGATCCCGCGCATCACGTACGCGGACGCGATGGCGCGATTTGGCTCAGACAAGCCGGACCTGCGCTTTGGCCTCGAGCTCGTCGAGCTGACCGAGTACTTCAAGGACACCCCGTTCCGCGTGTTCCAGAATGACTACGTGGGTGCAGTCGTGATGCCCGGCGGTGCGTCGCAGCCCCGCAAGACCCTCGATGCGTGGCAAGACTGGGCTAAGCAGCGCGGAGCGCGTGGACTGGCATACGTGCTGGTGCAAGAGGATGGCGAGCTCGGCGGGCCCGTGGCGAAGAACCTGTCCGACGAGGAAAAGGCTGGCCTGGCAGCCGCCGTGGACGCGAACCCTGGCGACTGCATCTTCTTCGCGGCCGGCAAGCCCGGGCCGTCGCGGGCACTGTTGGGCGCGGCCCGCCTCGAGATTGGCTCCCGGTTGGGCCTGCAGGACCCGGATCGCTTCGAGTTCTGCTGGGTCGTGGACGCACCGCTGTTTAAGGCTGTCGACGGGGACGACGCCGATGACGACGTTGCCGTCGGCTCCGGCGCGTGGACCGCCGTGCACCACGCGTTCACGAGTCCCAAGCCTGAGTGGATGGACAACTTCGAGTCTGACCCCGCGAACGCTCTCGCCTACGCCTACGACATCGTGTGCAACGGCAACGAGATCGGTGGCGGTTCGATCCGCATTCACCGCCAAGACGTGCAGGAGCGCGTGTTCAAGGTGATGGGTATTGGCGAAGAGGAGGCGCAGGAGAAGTTCGGGTTCCTGCTCGAGGCCTTCTCATACGGAGCGCCCCCGCACGGCGGCATTGCGCTGGGCTGGGACCGCGTGACCGCGCTGTTGGCGAAGGCGGACTCGATTCGCGACGTAATTGCGTTCCCCAAGTCCGGCGGTGGCTACGACCCATTGACGGCCGCGCCGGCTCCCATTACCGACGAGCAGCGTGCCGAGGCGGGCGTGGACTTCGTCCCCGAGGAGGACGACGAGCCGGGTTCCGACAAGTAGTCAACTGAACCGTTCGCGCGAGGCGGGTACCCCAGGTGGGGGTGCCCGCCTCTCGTGTGTGTGGAGCCGGACTTTCCGGCTGCGGGGGCTGCGCCAGCGGGCCGATGCTGGCCCGGGTGTCGTGTAGGCGCGCGGCGTGTTCCACAGGTGGCGCCCGCTGAGCGTCATCGACGCCGTGTTTGAGCCGCAGAACTACTACGACGCGACTCACTAGACGACGGAACGCGCCGCGAATAGAGGTCAGTGCGGACACGTAGGCTTGCGGTATGGATTTGTTCGAGTCGACGGAGCGTACCGGCCGCGGTGTGCCAGAGCCGGGTCCCACGGCGCCCCTGGCAGTGCGCATGCGTCCGCGCGCACTCGACGAGGTCGTGGGACAAGGGCACCTGCTGACCGACGGATCCCCACTGCGACGACTGGTCGGTGAGAGCGCGCCAGCGACGTCGGTGATTCTTTGGGGGCCGCCCGGTACGGGAAAGACCACCCTCGCCTACATGGTCGCTGGCAACCGCCGCTTTGTGGAACTGTCGGCAGTGACGGCAGGCATCAAGGATGTGCGCGGGGTGATCGACGACTCGAAGCGGCGCATCGCGACGGGCGAGCGGGAGACCGTTCTCTTCGTGGACGAGATTCACCGTTTCACGAGGACACAACAGGACGCGTTGCTCCCCGCTGTCGAGAATCGTTGGGTCACGCTGATTGGCGCGACCACGGAGAATCCGAGCTTCTCTGTCGTGGGCCCGCTGCTGTCGCGTTCTCTTCTCCTGACCTTGCAGCCGCTCGCCTCGAAGGACCTGGGGGAGTTGCTCGACCGGGCCGTGGAGGACGAGCGGGGGCTTGCCGGCCGGGTCGCCCTTGACCCGGAGGCGCGCGACCATATTTTGCGAGTGGCTGGGGCCGATGCCCGCAAGGCCCTCACGCTGTTGGAGGCCGTCGCTGACGCAGCGCTAGGGGCGGGTCCCGCCAGCGGTGATGACCTTCCGCGTGTCACCGCGGAGCTTACCGAGCGTGCGATGGACTCCGCGTTGGTCGCCTACGACAAGTCGGGCGATCAGCATTACGACGTGATCAGCGCCTTCATCAAGTCGGTGCGCGGCTCCGACGTGGATGCAGCCCTGCATTATTTGGCGCGCATGGTGGTCGCGGGCGAAGATCCGCGCTTCTTGGCGCGACGTCTGGTCATTTTGGCGGCAGAGGACATCGGCATGGCGGACCCGCAGGCCCTGGTGATCGCGCAGGCAGCCGCGGACGCGGTGAGCTTCATCGGTATGCCGGAAGGCCGCATTCCGCTCGCTGAGGCGACGACCTACCTTGCCACGGCGCCCAAGTCCAACCGGTCTTATCACGCAATCGACGCCGCCATCGCTGACGTGCGGGCAGGCAAAGCCGGAGTGGTTCCTGAGCACCTACGGGACGCGCACTACTCGGGCGCCAAGCGCATTGGACATGGTCAGGATTACGTGTACTCCCATGACGCTCCGGGCGCGGTGGCAAAGCAGGACTACTTGCCGGAGGCTCTGCGCGGTGCGCGCTACTACCGCCCCACGGAGTTCGGGTACGAGCGCACCGTCACGGAGCGCCTGCAGCGCATTCGCGACATGCTGGGACGCGAGCCCGAGGGAAACTAGCCGCAAGGTCTCGACACCCGGGCCACAGCGCCCGCGGGGCAGGGGAGAAACCTGCTAACATTGGTACGCCCTCGCGGACGGTTGGCTGCTGTCGCCGCGACATCTCTCATGATCCGAGTGGGGACGACCGCGTCCTCAGTCGGAGGCAATCAAGCAAGGAACACACAAGAATGACTTCAGTTCAGAAGGCACGTCGCCAGGTTCGCCTGTCGCGCAGCCTGGGCATCGCCCTGACGCCCAAGGCCGTCAAGCACTTCGAGAAGCGTCCGTACCCCCCGGGTGAGCACGGCCGTACCGCTCGTCGCAAGGAAAGCGACTACGCGGTTCGTCTGCGCGAGAAGCAGCGCCTTCGCGCCCAGTACGGTCTTCGCGAGAAGCAGATGACCCGCACCTTCGAAGAGGCCCGCCACGAGCCTGGTCTGACCGGTGAGGCGTTTGTCGAGCTGCTCGAGATGCGTCTTGACGCCCTGGTGCTTCGTTCGGGCTTTGCTCGCACGATCCTGCAGGCCCGCCAGTCGGTCCTGCACCGCCACATCCTCGTGGACGGCCAGATCGTCGACCGTCCCTCGTTCCGCGTGAAGCCCGGCCAGACCATCCAGGTCAAGCCCAAGGCTGTCACGATGGAGCCCTACATGGCTGCCGCCGCCGGTGCACACCGCGACGTGCTGCCCGAGGTCCCCGACTACCTCGACGTGCAGCTGGAGAAGCTGACCACCAAGCTGGTCCGCCGCCCCAAGCGCGCTGAGGTTCCCGTGACCTGCGAAGTTCAGCTGGTCGTCGAGTACTACGCACGCTAAGGCGCGCTGGTCTCATACGACACGCCAAGCCGCTGGGCCCCAACGTTGGTTGGGACCCAGCGGCTTTGTCATACTTAGGGGCCTGCCCACCCTTCTGCCGCGCTTGCCGCGCGTCACGGAACTGGGCACCAGGGCATCGGCCACCGGGGCTGGTGTCATGAAGACTTGAGTGCCAGGCTAGGCCTGGTATGTCACGACAGGCGTAGGTGGGTCCTCGTGGATGAGGGCCGATGCGCCACTGACGCCGGGCGGCAGCGCCCGGCTGAGCATGGAGGACAGGATGCGCACGGCGGACGTCAGGCAGCGTTGGATCGACTTCTTTGAGTCGAAGGCCCACCACATCGAGCCCAGCGCACCGCTGGTGTCTCCGGACCCGTCGCTGCTGTTCACCGTGGCCGGCATGGTCCCTTTCATTCCTTACATCATCGGTACCGAGCAGTCGCAACACCCGCGCATCGCCTCGGTCCAGAAGTGCATCCGCACCAAGGACATCGAAGAGGTCGGCAAGACCACGCGTCACGGCACCTTTTTCCAGATGCTTGGCAACTTCTCTTTCGGCGACTACTTCAAGGAAGGCGCGATCGAGTTCGCTTGGGAGCTCCTGACGGGTTCCGAGGACGACGGCCGCTACGGCTTTGACCCGGAGACTCTCTGGGTGACGATCTGGGAGAGCGACGAGGAGGCGGAGGCCGCGCTGCTCAAGGTGGGGCTGCCCGCAGAGCGGATCGTGAAGCTCCCGCGCGAGGAGATTTTCTGGGACACCGGCCAGCCCGGCCCCGCCGGCCCATGTGCCGAGTGGCACGTGGACCGCGGCCCTGAGTTTGGTCCCGAGTATGACCCGGCGACGGGCGCTGCGGGGTGGACCGACGAGATCGGTGACCGTTACCTCGAGATCTGGAACCTCGTGTTCGACCAGTACCTGCGTGGTCCTGGCGATGGCAAGGACTACCCCTTGATCCGTGAGCTCGACCAGAAGGCGATTGACACAGGCGCCGGCCTTGAGCGCATCGCGTACCTCAAGCAGGGCGTCGCGAACATGTATGAGACCGACGAGGTCTTCCCGGTCATCGAGAAGGCACAGGAGCTGTCGGGCAAGCAGTACAAGGCCGACGCCGAGGACGACGTCCGCATGCGCGTGATCGCCGACCACGTGCGCAGCGCGATGATGCTGATGTTTGACGGCGTGGTGCCTGGCAACGAGGGGCGTGGCTACGTGCTGCGCCGGCTGGTGCGCCGGACCGTGCGGTCGATGCGCCTGCTGGGCGTCGAGGTGCCCTCGATCGAGGCGCTCATCAGGACCTCGTACGAGGCAATGAAGGCGTCCTACCCCGAGTTGAGCGAGCGCATCGAGAAGATCCTCTCGGTCGCCACGACCGAGGAAGACGCGTTCCGCCGCACCCTGACCCAGGGCACGGCGATCTTTGATACTGCTGTGGGTCACGCCAAGAGCGCTGGTAAGAAGTCGCTGGGTGGTGAAGATGCCTTCAAGCTGCACGACACCTACGGCTTCCCGATCGACCTCACGCTCGAGATGGCGGCCGAGCAGGGCGTCTCGGTCGACGAGGCTGGCTTCCGCTCGCTCATGACGGAGCAGAAGGAGCGCGCGCGGGCCGACGCGAAGGCGAAGAAGGGCGGCCACGCGGACGTGGGCGTCTACCAGGCGCTGCAGCCGACCGTGTTCCGTGGGTATGACGAGCTCAGCCTTGCCACCACTGTTGCCGCAGTCATTAAAGACGGTGTGTCCGTACCGGTCGCGCAGGCTGGCGACACCGTCGAGGTCATCTTGGCGGAGACCCCGTTCTACGCGGAGTCCGGTGGCCAGGACGCTGACTCGGGCGTGATCCGTGGCGCGAACGCGACGCTCAATGTCATCGACGTGCAGAAGCCTGTCGCGGACGTGATCGTCCACACAGTCACTGTCGAGGAGGGCGAGGTCGCTGCTGGTGACGCCGTCTCCGCTGAGGTTGACCTGGGCAACCGTCACCAGGCGTCGAAGGCGCACTCGGCGACGCACCTCATTCACGCGGCGCTTCACGAAGTGTTGGGTGAGGACGCGACTCAGGCCGGCTCGTACAACAAGCCCGGCTACATGCGACTCGACTTCGCATGGCGCCAGGGCGTGTCCGCGATGGCTCGCGAGGAGATCGAGGGGATCGCGAACCGCGCGATCCGTGAGGAATTGCCGGTCGCGACCAACGTGATGAGCCTCGACGATGCGCGCGGCATGGGCGCGATGGCGCTGTTTGGCGAGAAGTACGGCGACAAGGTGCGGGTCGTGGAGATCGGCGGGCCCTTCTCGCGTGAGTTGTGCGCGGGCACGCACGTCGCCAACTCTGGCCAGATTGGTTTGCTGTCGGTGACGAGCGAGGGCTCGGTCGGTTCGGGCGCGCGCCGCATCGAGGCGCTCGTTGGCGCCGACGCCTTCAGTCAGTTGGCAGCGGAGCGTGCCATCGTGAGCGAGCTCACCACCACGTTGAAGGCGCGTCCTGACGAGCTGTCTGACCGTATCGGTTCCTTGCTGAGCCGCCTGTCGGAGGCCGAGAAGCAGCTCACGCAGTACCGCCAGCAGGCCATGCAGCAGGTGGCGGGCCAACTGGTCGAGACCGCAAGCGAGGTCGGCGGCGTCACGCTCGTGGCGCACCAGAGTGTGAATGCGGCCGACGGCGACGACCTCCGCACGCTCGTGACGGATGTCCGCACCCGCCTGGGTGAGGCGCACCCCACGGTGGTGGCGGCATCGGCCGCCTTCAATGACCGCCCGGTCATTGTGATCGCCACCAACGGTCCGGCCCGCGACCTCGGAGTCCGTGCGGGCGACCTGGTCAAGGTCGCTGCGCAGACCCTGGGCGGTGGTGGCGGCGGCAAGCCCGACCTCGCGCAGGGCGGTGGTCAGGACCCGTCGAAGATCGGCGAGGCCCTCACTGCAATCCGCGACACCCTGGCAGCGCGTGGGTAGTTCGCCGAACGTCGGCGCCGCGCCGCTGGGTGAAAACCCGGCGGGCGGAGCCGACAGCGTGCCACGCGAGAGGGGTGTGCGCCTAGGCGTCGATGTGGGCAAGGTGCGCATTGGCATCGCCGCATCCGACCCCGAAGGCCGGCTCGCCTTTCCGGTGACGACGGTGAAGCGCGGGCCGCGCTCCGTCGAGGAGATTCTCGACATCATCAGCGAGCGCGAGGCGCGCCAGGTCTTTGTGGGGCTGCCACGCAAGTTGTCGGGGGAATTGGGGCCTTCTGCAGAGGACGCGATGGACATCGGTCAGCAGATTGCGGAACGAACCGACGCCGTGGTGCGTTTGGTGGACGAACGATTCTCGACGGCGTCAGCTTCCGCATCCATGCGGCAGGCGGGACGCAACGCCAAACAGCAGCGCGAGGTCATTGACCAAGCGGCGGCCGTGGTGATCCTCGAGACGGCACTAGAAACGGAGCAGCGGGGGAACTTGGGTAAGGTATCCCAGGTGATGGCACGCAAGGGTGACAATGACTGACTTCTTTGAGAACGAGGCCACGACCACGACGACGCTTGATATGCGTCGTCTCCAGCGGCAGAAGCGGCGCCAAGTGCGGCGACGCTGGACGCTTGTGGTCGTCGCGGTCTCCATCGTTTTGCTCGCGGTTGGCGGCTCGGTCGCCTGGAACTTTGTGAAGAGCTTCGAGGGCGAGGAATCGACCGAGGCTGCTGACTACGAGGGCGCCGGCCAGGGAGTGGTGCAGGTCGTCATCGAGCCGGGTATGTCCGGCCAAGAGATTGGCGAAGTGCTCTACGAGGCCGGTGTTGTGGCATCGGTCGAGGCCTTCGTGACCGCCTACAGCAACGACCCAGACGCGAGTTCGATTGCGGCGGGGTACTACTTCTTGCAGCGCGAGATGAGCGCCGAATTCGCGATCGACGCGCTGTTGGATCCCGCGAACCGCGACGAGCTGCGCATCACGATCCCCGAGGGCAAGACGCTCGATTACTACTACCAGACGATCGCGAACGTCATCGAGTACACCCCAGAGGAGGTCGAAGAGGTCGCCGCTGACCACGAGGCCATTGGCCTGCCCGAGGAGGCAGGCGACAACCTCGAGGGATGGCTGTTCCCGTCGACCTACACGTTCAACCCCGGCGTGGAGCCGGTCGAGGTGCTGTCGACCATGGTGTCGCAGACCACCAAGGTGCTTGAGCGTCAGGGCGTGGCGCGCGCTGACTGGGAGGAGACCCTTACGGTGGCGTCCATCGTCGAGATGGAGGCACGCCTCGATGAGGACCGCCCGTTGGTGGCGTCGGTGATCTACAACCGCCTCGAGATCGACATGCTTCTGCAGATGGACTCCACGGTGAAGTACGTGGTTCCTGGCGAGGGCGCGTTCGCGACTCAGGAGGAGTTGCAGGTCGACAGCCCGTACAACACGTACCAGAACACTGGCTTGCCGCCAGGTCCCATCGCGGCTCCGGGTGAGGCATCGATCGAGGCGGCCGCCAACCCCGCGGACACGGACTACCTGTACTTCGTGACGGTCAACCTGGACACCGGTGAGACCAAGTACGCGGAGACCTACGACGAGCACCTCGTGAACGACCGCGAGCTCGACGAGTGGATTGAGGAGAACCGCGACTCGTCGCCGACTGCGGAACCCGAGGAGTAGCGGTCGTGGTGGCAGCGGCGCACTCGGCAGACGCGCATCGGGCGATGGAGGCTGTGCCCGTGACGCGAGTTCCACGGTGGTAGCGCACGTGGCAGGCACGCGTCGTGCGGCGGTGCTCGGTAGTCCGATTGAGCACTCGCTGTCGCCGGTACTCCACGGCGCGGCCTACGAGGCTCTCGGGATTGACTGGGAGTACTCGGCGCATGAGGTGACTGAGGAGACGCTCGGCGGCTTCATCGATGGCCTCGACGACTCGTGGGGTGGGCTGAGCCTCACGATGCCGCTCAAGGTGGCGGTGGTGCCGATGCTCGACTATGTCGAGTCAATGGCGAAGCTCGTGGGGGCCGTCAACACGGTGTTGCTGCAGCCGCAGGCGGCGGGGCGGCATTTGGTGGGCGCGAATACGGATGTTCATGGCGTGGTGGAGGCGCTCGCCGAGGGCGGCCTCAAGCAAGCGTCGGAGGGCGTGATCGTGGGCGGCGGGGCGACTGCGACGTCTGCGATGGCCGCGTTGGGCCGGCTCGGGGTGACGCGGCCGGTGGTCGTGGTCCGCAACCGGGCGCGCGCAGGCGGTCTGCTGCGTGCGGCGACAAAGATGGGCGTGGAGCCGCGGTTTGTCGGCTTCGACGAGGCTCCCGATTTTGTGGCGCGGGCCGATGCCGTAGTGTCCACGGTCCCGGCGACCGTGGGGGAGTCGCTTGCTCGCGGCTTAACTGAGGCCGGTCTGGAGCTGCGGCCGGAGATCGTACTCCTCGACGCGGTGTACGACCCGGTTGTCACCCCTTTGGGCTCGGCGTGGGCCGGCATGGGCGGAACCTTCGTTGATGGAACCCGCATGCTCTTGCACCAGGCGGGGGAGCAGGTGCGGCTCATGACGGGGCGCGAGGCGCCGCTGGAGGCGATGGGGAATGCCCTCATGGGGGCGCTCGCTTCGCGCTGAGTGGGTCTGGGACGGCAAGGAGCGTGCGTGGTGCAAAGGCTCCCGCTTCGGTGAGAGGCGCAAAGTCCCCGGTCACGTGTGCACCTCGAGATGGGCGCGGCCGCCGATGCGGGGCCGTCGTTCGCGATCCACACTGGCGGGCGGCCGGAACCACACCTCGCCATCCCTGACACGAATCTCCCACCCATCGCTGTGAACTCTGTGGTGACAGCGCACACACAGCATGACGCCATTAGAGATGTCGGTTGGACCCCGGTCGCGATCCCACCACCGAATGTGATGGGCATCGCAATAGCTGGGCGGGGCATGACACCACGCGCAGCCCCCGTCCCGTTCAAGCAACGCGATCTTTTGGGCTCTCGAGAACAGGCGCCTGGCGCGTCCGACGTCCAGGGGAAGCGCCTCGCCGCCGAGCAAGACAGGGAGCACCTCCGCATCCACGGCCATCTGGCGCAGCGCGGCGGCGGAGACCGGCATGGCAATCCCGTCCACCTCTCCAATCCCGCCACCGCCAAACGTGCCACCACTGCGTTCTGACGCAGCGTCTTCAGCGGGCGCAGCGGTGCGCTCCAGTTCCGTGCGAAGGTCACCTGCGTCCATGCGCACCACGACGGTGGTTTTGACGCCCGTGGGAGTCTCGTCGCAGTCGACGGCATGCCGACACAGCGCGACCAGGAAGTCGGCGCGAATCTGAGGGGCGCGGCGGTCATCGGCCGGCCCCACGCGCTCGGCTACCGGCAGACTCTCGCGATCGCGACGCTGCTGGAACACGTGTTTGACGTGCGCATCCATCACGGCAAGAACTGGTGCGGCGCTGACGACGTCCAGCTTCGCAAAGATCTCGACCGTGCCATCGGGCAGCTCGCGGTGCGTGACACTGCGCTCCCGGTGTGCGCGCCGGTCACGCGCCTCAATGTCCTGTGGCCGCCGGTGTGCCTCGTGCAACTGAATCATGCGCCGCACCTCGCGTAGCGACTGATGCCTGGCCTTGGTCACCATGCGTTCCTCAAATTCGACGACGGCGCCGGGGGAGTCCTCTGCCACGCGCTCCAACGCTTCCGTCAGCAGCGCGGCCTTGTCGGGCGACAACGCACCCGACCGGATGGCCCGCGCCAGTGTAGGGAAGCGGGGCGCGTCCCCTCCGGGGGAAGCTTGCGTGCCCCTCGCCGCTACCAACAGGCGCTTCGCCTCGCCATCTGACCCGCCCAACGTGTTCGCGATGAGGCCCCCGGGACCGTGAAATCCCTTCTGGCGCGCGATTCCTTTGTTCCCCTCCGAAGGCTCCGACAGGCGCGCGAGTTCGCCAGCTACCTGTACGAGCAGGGCGTCCGCCTGGCGGCGTACATCCGCGAGAACGCGCTGGACCGCCACCACATCATCCGGCGCGCGCGTCGCGAGGTCCGTGCCGTCATATGCGGCCACGGCAGCGACGCTGCGCTCGAGTTCTGCGGTGGAAATCTGCATGTAGTCATTCCATCACCGACCACTGACATGCCTGATAAATAGACAATTTCTGTGGAAAGGACCCGCCATCTCGGCTGCCTGGGGACAGGGCAGCGAGAGAGGTGCGGATACAGCGAGGGCGAACCGCAGAGCGTCGCGCGACCCTGGCATCGGCCCTCGCCCCTCGCCCCTACGAGTGTGCACTTCGCCACGCCCCACTACCTGCTCAAGCCCGTGCCGATGTAGGTTGCAGATCTAGATGGCCTGCCGTGCACGCTGAGGGTGCACGCAGAATGTGGAGGAGTCTCGTGAAGCAGCTAGGGACAATCCTGCTTGAGGAGGGCATTCTCTCCGAAGAGCAGTTGATGGACGGCATTGACGAGCAGCGCGAACGCGGTGCTTCGCTGGGACGCACGTTGGTCGAGATGGGACTCATCTCCGAGGGCCAACTGGTCCGGGCACTGGCGAGCCAGGTCGGCATGGAGTTCGTGGAGCTCGCGGACTTCCCGGTGGACCGCACGGCGGTTGCGCTGGTGCCGGACTCAGTGTGCCGACGTCACGGTGCTCTCCCGATTCAGATCGACGGCGACATCCTCAAGATCGCTATGTCCAATCCCGGCAACGTGGTTGCTGTCGACGACTTCCGCACCATGACGCGCATGCAGATTCTGCCAGTCGTGGCGGCACACGACGATGTGCTCCAGGCGATCGACAGGTACTGCAGGTCGGACGCGGAACTGCAGAACCTGCGTGAGGACATTGCGGAGGAGGAAGACGGACTCGACCTCTCCCAGGTGGGATCGGTCATTGAAGACGACGCGCCGATCGTCCGCTTTGTGAATCTGTTGATCACCCAGGCTATTCAGGACCGTGCGTCAGATATTCACATTGAACCCTCTGAGAAAGCCCTTGGCGTTCGCTACCGCATTGATGGCGTGCTCCACGAGATGCAGCAGGCACCCAAGTCGACACAGAATGCGGTGACGAGCCGCATCAAGATCATGGCTGACATCGACATTGCGGAGCGCCGCAAGCCGCAGGATGGGCGCCTCTCCGTCACTCACAACGGGCGCAAGGTCGACCTCCGTGTGGCGACTCTTCCGACGGTGTGGGGAGAGAAGGTCGTGATGCGTATTCTCGACAACTCCACTGCGGCGATGGATCTTGAGGATCTGGGCATCCGCGACGAGAACCTCAAGATGTACCGGAACTCGTACACCAAGCCGTACGGCATGATTCTTGTGACAGGGCCCACGGGTTCGGGTAAGTCCACCACCTTGTACGCCACGCTCAACCAGGTGGCGAGGCCAGAAATCAACGTCATCACCGTTGAGGACCCCGTCGAGTACCGCATCCCTGGGATCAATCAGGTCCAGGTCAATGTCAAGGCCGGCTTGACCTTTGCCGCGGCGCTGCGGTCGATTCTTCGTGCCGACCCTGACGTCGTCCTCCTCGGTGAGATCCGTGACGGTGAAACTGCCCAGATCTCCATCGAAGCTGCGCTGACCGGTCACCTTGTGCTGTCGACGCTGCACACCAATGATGCGCCGTCCGCAATCACTCGCCTGATTGAGATGGACATCGAGCCATTCCTCGTGGGGTCCGCAGTTGACTGCGTTGTCGCACAGCGACTGGCGCGTCGGCTGTGTCCCAACTGCAAGGAGGAGTACCGGGCAGGGCGCGAGGAGATTGAACGCTTTGGGCATCCTGAGGATGAAGAGCCTCCGATGCTCTACCGCCCGGTGGGTTGCAGCCGATGCTCAAACACCGGGTACCGCGGGCGGTTGGCTTTGCACGAGATTATGCCCGTGACGGAGGAGATCGAGCGCCTGGCGGTGTCGCGCGCGTCGAGCGCTGAAATTGCGCGCTCGGCCGCAAAGGCTGGCATGGAGACGTTGCTGTACGACGGCTGGGTGAAGGCTCAGCTCGGGCTAACTTCCGTCGAGGAACTTCTTCGCGTCGTGAAGTAGTGCGTAATTTGTAAGCCTTTCTCACTTAAGTGATATATGCCACTCGCCGATAGGGGTGTTGGGCCTGGACCACGCGGGTGGAGGGGCCATAGACTGACCAACGATCGCCACGAGTTGCGGGTGCTGAGGGGCACTTGCTCATCGTGGTAGCTGAGGGGAATAGCGATGGCAGAAGGTGCAGCGTCTGGAGGCTTCATGCCTCAGGCAGCGCAGCAGGGTGCTGGGACAGGCCAGGGCAACGGCGCGTACTCGCCGCAGTTCATGCCTGCCGCGCCGGCGCAGACGCCGCCCGCCACGCAGCCCTCGGCTCCTTCAAATCCTGCTCCTGGCTCGCAGCCCACGACGGGCGCCCAGCCGACGAGGACTTCTACCGGAGTCATGGCTGGCGTCAGGCCCGCCCAATCGGCGCCACAGCCCACCAGTGCGCCGCACGCATCTTCGATGAGCCAATCTCAGCCGGCGGAGCAGGCCACGGCCCCGCAGCGCGTAGGAATGAGCCGGCCGCAGCAGGCAGGTGACCTCGACATTCAAGAGGCCCTGCGCTCCATGTTGCGAGCTGGCGCGTCCGACCTGCACATCACTTCCGGCGCGCCGCCGATGATGCGCGTGGATGGCAACCTCATTCCAGTCGAAGGCCTAGAAAAACTGGTACCAGAGTCGATCCAGCGTTCGATCTACGGGATCCTCACCCAGAAGCAGCGCGAGACATTTGAAGAGCACCTCGAACTGGACTTCTCGTACGCGCTCGTGGGCGAGGCCCGCTACCGCGTCAACATCTACCAGCAGCGCAACTCGATCGGCGCCGCCTTCCGAGTGATCCCCTACGAGATCAAGCCGCTTGAGGCGCTGGGCGTCCCAGCGACCGTGTCGAACTTCGCGGGCCTTCCGCGTGGACTCGTACTCGTGACGGGCCCCACCGGATCCGGCAAGTCCACGACGCTGGCGTCGCTCATCGACCTCGTCAACAGGAATCGCGCCTCGCACATCATGACGGTGGAGGACCCGATCGAGTTCCTGCACCGGCACAAGTCCTCGCTGGTGAACCAACGAGAAGTCGGCACCGACACCCACTCATTCCAGAAGGCCCTGAAGCACGTGTTGCGTCAGGACCCCGATGTGATTCTGATCGGTGAGTTGCGTGACCTCGAGACTATTCAGGTCGCTTTGACGGCGGCAGAGACCGGACACCTGGTGTTTGGCACTTTGCACACGCAGGACGCAGCACAAACAATCTCCCGCATCATCGACGTCTTTCCAGCGGAGCAGCAGGCGCAGGTGCAGACTCAGCTGGGGTCTGCTTTGCAGGGCGTTGTGTGTCAGGCCCTGTGCCGCAGGTCTGACGGTCCCGGTCGAGCTGTCGCGACTGAGGTGATGGTTGCGACACCTGCGATCCGCAACCTGATCCGTGAGGGTAAGACCCACCAGATCTACTCCATGCTCCAGGCCGGCTCGCGCCAAGGCATGCACACGATGGACCAACACCTGGCCCAGTTGGTGAAGACCGGAAGAATCTCCTACGAGACCGGTGTGGAGATGTGCCACCACCTCGAGGACTTCAACCGATTGTGCGGGCGTACCTCATATGCAGGGGGAGCGCAGTAGCCATGGCGACGTCGACAAAGAAGTTTGACTACGCGGTCCGTGACAGTCACGGGAAAATCCAGAAGGGCTCCATCGAGGCGCCTTCGGAGGCAGCTGTCGCTGCACGCCTGCGCGACATGGGTCTGGCTGCCGTCAGCATTACCGAGGTCAGGACTGGCGGGCTCAAGACCGAGATCTCGATCCCAGGTATCTCCGATCGCGTCAAGCTCAAAGACATTGCTATTGCCTCGCGGCAGTTGGCCACCATGATCGGTTCTGGCCTGTCGCTTCTACGCGCGCTCACAATCCTTGGGGATCAGACCGAGAACCCGGCACTCGCACGCATTGTTCAGGACGTGCGCGGCGATGTGGAAGCTGGCGTTGCGCTATCGACCTCGCTCGGAAAGCACGAGGTCTTCCCGCCGCTCATGGTCAACATGGTGCGCGCCGGTGAGGTGGGCGGTTTCCTCGACACCGTACTCGAGTCCGTTGCGACCAACTTCGAGTCCGAGGTAAAGCTTCGCGGCAAGGTCAAGTCCGCGATGACGTACCCCGTAGTCGTCTTCATCATCGCGATCCTCGCTGTGATCGGCATGCTGTTGTTCATCGTTCCTGTCTTCGCGGGAATGTTTGATTCACTCGGTGGTGAACTGCCGTTCTTGACGCAGATTCTCGTGACGATGTCCGACCTGCTCAAGATCCTCATCGTCCCGGTCATCATTGGTATTGGCGTTGGCGCGTTCCTGTGGAACAAGAACAAGAATAAGAAGGAGTTCCGCAGCAAAGTCGAGCCGCTGTACCTCAAGGCCCCCGTGTTCGGTGCTCTGGTGCAGAAGATTTCTATCGCCCGTTTCACTCGCAACCTGAGTGCGATGCTCAGTTCTGGCGTGCCCGTGCTGCAGGCCCTGGACATTGTGGGCGAGGCTAGCGGCAACATCGTGATCGAGCGGGCGTCGAAGGACGTGCGTGAGTCTGTCCGCACTGGAAACTCACTCGCCAAACCGTTGGCGGAGCACGCGGTGTTTCCGCCCATGGTGGTGCAGATGATGGCCGTGGGTGAAGACACCGGCGCGCTGGACACGATGCTCGACAAGATCGCGGACTTCTACGACCAAGAGGTGGAAGCCACGACCGAGCAGCTTACTTCTTTGATTGAGCCGCTGATGATTGCGGTTCTTGGTGGCATTGTTGGATTTATGGTGATCGCTTTGTATATGCCAATTTTTGGCGTCTTCGAGCTGATTGCTTAAGAGACTTCTCCGCGAATGCCCTGCGGCACAAGCGGCGAAGGGGAGCACCCGTTCCCTTAACCTACATAATTGAAAGCAAAGGAATCATTATTATGATGGCTCGCATTCGCAAGCAGCTTGACAACAAGGACCAGGGTTTTACTCTGATCGAGCTCCTCGTTGTCATGATCATCATCGGCATCCTCGCCGCAATCGCTATCCCGATCTTCCTCTCGCAGCGCGAGAAGGCTGAGGACTCGGCCGCCAAGGCGGACGTCTCGACCCTCGGCAAGGAAGTTGCCACCTGGTTCGTTGACAACACCGCAGGTCCGAAGATTGAGCAGGCAAGTACAGGCGCCGACTACACGATCGGTAGTGAGGTCGTGAGCAAGGCCTCGGACAACGTCACGCTTGCCAACGGTGACAACACCGGTAAGGATTCGACGACCTGGTGTGTCTCTGTCACGAACGACAAGGGCGACGTCTCGAAGGCTAAGGGATACCAGTACTCAGCGCAGGGCGGGCTCGAAGAGGGCAACTGCGGCACCACAATCCCGACGCCGTAGTACCAACGCGCGTTCCGAATTTCTGTTGGGGTGTGGCTCGTCTCAAATGGACGGCGCCGCACCCCAGCAGGGCAATTGGCTAGGCTGAGAGAGGTGACGATGACGAGCTTGCAGAATTCGCGCCTGAATCGTTATGAACTGGGGTTCACCCTTGTCGAGTTGATTGTGGCGATGTTTGTCATGGCAATTGTGATTATTGCCATCATTGGTATCCAAGCTTCAGCGCTGACCACCAACGCAGATTCAAACGCCCGCCAGCAGGCAACGTCGTATGCCAACGAGGCTATGGAGCAGTTGAGGGCAATTCCCTGGAACGTGCTCAAGAAGGGCATGGCCAGCAACTACCAAGCCGCTTCGGGTGGTGACTCATTCGCACCTGGAAACGTGTTGGATGTAGAGGGAACCGCGGTTGCGCTGCATGTAGCACCCGCTGGCCCGAACGATCAGGACCTCACCAGTGCTTGGCCCCCACTTTTTGACTCCACGGGCTCCCACTCGCAGCTCAAAGTAGACGCTGCCGGTAGGGGTACCGAGTTCACGGTTCGCTCTTACGTCACCGTAGACCAAGCTGGGCAAGACGACGCGTACGGCTTGGCGGTCGTCGTTTCATGGGACTCCCTCAAGTCCGGTGCGCAAGAAGTTACGACGCTCTTCTCGACGGCATACGCCCCGTCTGGGGGTTGCGGCGATCTAAACAACGCTCCGTTCCTCGCGTCATGCCAGGCGCTTTACTATTCGCACGCAGCCTCGGGGAACGTAGTGTTCTCCGCTTCCGCGACCACGCTTCCGGAGAACGAGACAGACCCCGCTTTGCCACGTCCGTTGTTTGGGTCGTCACCATTCCATCAGATCCAGGTTGGCACTGCCTCGACGAGCGCGCAGTCGTCCAGCCAGCAAACAACGTCCGCCACGGCCTTGGGCCAGTACGGGGGCGTCCGCTGGAATGACGACGATACTAACAACCAGCCGGAGACGTTTGGTTGGCTCGAGGGCTATGAAGCGTTCTCTGTCGCGGCGTCAAACGATGACGTCAGCCCTGAAGCCCCGCCGGCGAATCCAACCGATGTCGTGATGTCTGCCAACAACTCCAGCCACACCATTGGTGGGGGACTTACCGGCTTGCGACTGGAAGGTCGGTCAGACGACCCGCGTGATGGCTGGCTGGATGCTTCGACGACTCAAAGCTGTTCGGTGGGAGCGGGTGCGGCCACGGTACCCGCTACGCAACCGTGTGCCGCTGCGAGGTTGAATCCCGCCACGACCTACTCGGGCTACCTTTTGCTCCACGCCGGACCCGACATCGTTCGTCTCGGGCGAGTGCAGAACGAGAGCGGTTCGAGCGTCGAGACAGCGTGGGCGGGGCGTTTCATCGAAGGTCTCGCAGGTAACGGGAACACCGGTTGTGAAGTATTGTCAGGATCTGGCTGTGCCTCTGCAGGCGTCAACCGGCAGCTCGGCACTATATCTGTGGGAGCAATTGTCAGTTCAAGCTGGGACGATGGCGACGCTGGTAGCGGACTTGTCATGATCACCGGGTACAACGATTCGGTACTCGCTCAGAGGGGCACTTCCCAAACTACGACGCCTGCGTCCATAGCGCGAAGTGGTTCGCTCCAGTACTGGAACGGGTCTGGATACTCCACGCTGAGCCTCGCGCCTGGTTCGAACGAAGGCGCCGACATCGCAGAGGTAACCTGGTCAAACCCCCTTGTTGCTGTTACCGCGAGTGGCCGCGTGTCTGTCTCTCAAGCCGGGGAGTCCCCTTCTGGCCTGGACCCGCTGTGCGAGCAAGAGGCATGCGCGACCACCGCAGCGACTGGCACCGTGACAGCGGCCATTGATTACGCGATTGAGCCAGTGGCAGGGGATCCCTTCATCTTGACTGTCACCATGACTCTAAACGGCTCATCCGCCTCAGCCTCCTACAAGGAGCCCGAGAATGCGTGACTGCATCGAGGCGCGCGTGCGCATGCGCTCCAGTGAGGGCTACAGCCTGACCGAGTTGCTCATCGCGATGACTATCTTTTCCACCCTGATGGCACTCATTTTTTCTCTGTTTATCACGATGATCAATCAGTCCGAGGACAATCTTGCACGCACGCGATCGGTTGAGCAGGCACGTTTGGGGCTATCCCAAATCGATCGACAGATTCGTTCCGGGAATGTAATTCTTGACCCTGCACTCGACAGTCATGCGCAGTCCGGCGTCGGCTCCAATTACTCACTGCGCGTATACACGCAGGAGAACGGCGAAGATAAGTGCGTCCAGTGGCGGGTGATTTTCCATAACGGTGCGTCTCAGTTTGGCGACCTCGAGTACCGGGAGTGGGATGCGGGCAACCCGTCGTCGTCGACGACGTGGTACAACGTGGCTAACAATGTCGTCGCGCCAACAAACGACGTGATCGACCCCGACGATCCTGAGTCCTGGCCGCCATTCTGGCTTGATACTACGCTCCCCACCGGTTCCAAGGCACAGAATATTCGCGTCACGCTGAGGATGAGTGATCCGGGAGCAGAGGCCGGGGCAAAGCCGGCAGTTGTCTCGTCCGTTGTAACCGGAAGAAACACGGTGTTTGGCTACTCCCCGGATTATTGCTCATCGATCCCGGGGCTATGAGGAGGAACGCAATGTCTTTTTTCGAACGCGCTCGATTCGCGCGAGGCGACGACGGCGTCGCGCTCGTAGCCGCGATGGGAGTCGCCCTCGTAGGCATTGCTGTCGCGGCGGTCGTTATCACCCAGACCATCGTCGCTGTCAACGACTCGGGCCGGGACCGTCTTCGGACCACGGAGATCCATGCGGCGGAAGCGGCTATTGATGCCACGATGGCAGAACTCGAGTACGAGTCGCCCTGTGGAGCGCCCTCGTTCAGTCCACTGACACTCAACGCGGACACCCAGGCGACTGAGGTCACTGTCCAGATCGAGTATTACAATGACGACTCGGCGTCCCCAATCAGTTGCAGTGGTGGCAACCTCACCGCTCTTCCCAACCGTGCCACGGTGACGGCGACTGCTGAGGGCCTTACCGATAGTGTTGGACTCAATCCCGTACGCGTCATGCAATCCAGCCTCGCGCTCGAACCCCGGACTCAGTTGTCCGAAGACGCCGCGATATTCTCCGCCACCGACGTCTTCGTCGGCGCGGGCTTTACTCTGTCTCCCCAGCTCCTCGATCAGAAGGCAGATGTGTGGATCGACGGGGGAAATTTTAACTGCTCGGGCGGCGCAAAGATGAACGGGTCTCTCATTGTTCCCGACGGGAGTGTCAACTTCTCTAACAGTGCTTGTCACGTTGGCGGTGACTTGTGGACCCAAGACGGGGCCACGTTCCCTTCTACGGCCAGCGCGAAATATTCTGTAGACGGGAACACGACCGTTCGCAGTGGAAATTTGGAGAACAACAATCCAATCTCACTCGGTGGAGATGTAACGGTCGGCGGGTCCAAGGTTACTGCGCAACCGCTGACGGCCAACGGTACTGTGCGCTTTAATGTGGGAGCCGATTCGATTCAGAACATCACCCCAGTCGGGTTACCAGTGATCAATTATGTTCCATCTGACTGGACGGGCTTCGTCCGGCGAGATCACATGGACTTGGCGCGAAGGATCAATGACCAGTACCCCCTAAAGGACTGGAACAAGCCTTACCCTGAGAAGTGCGAGTATCTGGGTTGGATTGGTGAGATCAAGGGACCCGTCAAGTTGCCGAGCACCCCGACCATGTACGACCTGCAAGGCTGCAGGAACGGCCACGGCAACGGATTCTATTCCGCGAGTGGGTTCGGCTTCGAGTTGTACGCGGATACTGTGATATTCGCAAACAATTTCAAGTCTGTGAACCCACTGACATTTAGTTCGGGTGACGGGCGCCCACACACGCTCTGGGTCATCGTGCCGAACTCCACTGGCTCCGGCTCAATCAATATCAGTACCCCGATGACCGTCATGCCCCCGATCGAGTCGTTCTGGTACGCCCCAGGCGACGTCCACATTCAGAACAGTAGTCAGTTTATCGGTCAGGTTTACGGTGGCGATGTCGACGTTCATACCCCCGCGACCTTTGTTTACTCAGACGTAGGTGTCCCCGGAGTTGATCTTGTCTCTGCCGCTCAGTCGTCGTCTGGGTTCGTGGTCGAGCTGCTCTACAAGCGTGAGGTTTCGTAGGTGACGCCATGGTGGGGCATCGCGGCTGTCGGGCTGGTGGGTCTCCTATTGGGGTCCTTTACCAATGTTCTGATCGCTCGCGTTCCGCATCACCGCAACTGGGTCAGCGATTCGAGCCGCTGCCTTCAGTGCAACCAGGACATCGCTTGGTACGACAATATTCCGGTGCTCTCGTGGCTCGTCCTCCGGGGGAAGTGTCGGAAATGCGGGGCGCGTATCTCATGGAGTTACCCCGCGGTCGAGTTGTCAGTCAGTGCACTGTTTGTAGGCGTGTACCTTGCGTTTGGTCTCACCGTTCTTGGGGTGGTGCTCAGTTTTTTCGCAGTGACGACTGTCGCATTAACGGTGATCGACTTTCAGCTGATGCGATTGCCCTCAGCCCTCATCTATCCGACGTTGGTCGTGGGCCTGACCGGTGTGGTCGTCGCGGCCTTCGTCGCGGGCGAGCCTTGGCCACTGGTCCGGGCATTGCTGGGCGCCTTGATTCTAGGCGGTTCCTATTTTCTGCTGTGGTTTGCCTACCCCCAAGGGCTGGGTTTCGGCGATGTCCGCCTGGCGGTTCCGCTGGGCCTCGTGCTCGGCTACCTGGGGTGGGGTGCCCTGCTGATCGGAGCAGTTGCGGCTCCAGTGCTCGGGATGCTCGGATCGATCACCTCGATGGTGCGCGCAGGCACGGTCAAAGGCGTGAAGGTGCCATTCGGGCCGTGGATGATCGCAGGATTCTGGCTGGCCGTGTTTTGGGGAAACCACTGGTGGGACGCGTACCTCAGGTGGTCAGCCGGTTGGGGTTCTTAACGACGCAGAGGGAGTTCAGCGAGCGCGCCAATGCGCCGATAGAACGGAAGTTGCTGTGATGAACGAGGGAGAAACGTGGCAATCAAGAGGGTAGGGCTCGACATCGGAGCCACGCACGTGCGTGTCTGTGAGGTTGAGTTCTCAGGCAAGAGCACGGCAGTGGGAACCGCGGGAACGCTGACCGCCTATGGGGAACAAGCACTCCCGACTGGACTGGTCCAAGGCGGTGAGGTTGTGGATGTTTCAGCTGTGGGCGCCGCGATCAAATCGGCCGTCAGCGCAGCAAAGATCGCCACGAAGGACGTCACCGTCGGTCTTGGGTCCGCGAACGTAGTCGTGCGTGAGGTCGACGTTCCCTCGCTCCCGATGGCTCAGCTCAAGGGCTCACTCCCGTACCAGGTACAGGAACTGTTGCCGATGTCTCCCGACGAGGCAATGCTTGACTTCTATCCCACGGCTGAGCGCGACGGAGAATCAGTCAAACTGCTGCGTGGCATGCTCGTCGCGGCGCCAAAGTCGACGGTTTCCCAGAATCTGCTTGCTGTCGAAAACGCCGGATTACGGCCAACGATGGTCGACCTCAGTGCGTTCGCGCTACTGAGGTGTCAGCTCACCCCGGAGGTCGCCCAGCGCAATGTTGCGTTTGTCGACATCGGTGCAAAGATCACGACCGTCATCATTGCCCAGCAGGGGCAGCCGCGGATGGCGAGAATTCTCCCAGCTGGCGGCCAAGACGTCACGGATGCGGTGGCGGCTGCGACGCAGGTGGGCGCGCAACAAGCTGACGAGATTAAGCGGAGTCTAGGGTTTGGCGCCCCTGCGGTCGCCCCCGAGTATGTCGCGGCACAGGAAGCTCTGGGTCAGTCGGTTCGCTCCCTCGTCGACTCTGTCCGCAACACCTTCGTGTTCTTCTCCTCCAACAACCCCGGCACCGCAATTGACGGCATCGTGATCACGGGTGGAGGAGCCCTTCTGAACGGCTTGGGGCAGTACCTTGCAAGTGCGACTCGACTGCCGGTGAGTTTTGGAGGCCCGATGACCAGGCTCTCCGTCGGCAAGAAGATGAATGCCGCCGCTATTCAGGGCCGAGAGGCTCAGATGGCTATCGCTGTCGGCCTCGCGTTTGGAGAAATCTCATGAACCCCGTCTCTCAGAGTGTGGGTGCTGCGTCAACGGCACAGGTCAACCTGCTCCCACCGGAGATTGCGCAGCGGCGAAGCCAGGGCAGGGCACGCATCGGAATCTTTGCTGGTTTCGTCGTGTTCCTCCTGCTACTCGCCGGGGCTTACGTGTACTCCTTTACGACCCGTGTCGCCGCCGAGGATGAACTTGCCCAGGAGCAGGCGCGTCGTCCGCAACTGGTGACAGAACTCGCGTCCTATGACTACATCAACGATGTGCAAGCACAGCGGGAAAACTCCTACAACGCCCGCGCCTGGGCGGGCCTCACCGACATTGACTGGGCAACGCAGTTGGCAGGCCTGAATGCTGCGATGCCGGACGATATTCAGTGGACATCGATGCAGGTGACACAGGCGACTCCGTACAGTGCCGCCGGTGACGACGGAACTGTCTTCGGCTCCCTCGACATGGGCACCGTCGCGTTTGTGGGACGATCGCTCGAGCCACTGGCACCCGCTGACCTCGTCGACTCGATCGATGCGCTGTCTGGCTATCAGGACACCTGGATTGACAGCAGCCAGATACAAAGCAGTGCAGATAGCGATGTCTTCTATTGGGAGTACGCGGGAGCCACCCGGATTACTTTCAACGCGCTATCCGGTCGCGTGGAAACAGCGCAAACAGAGGTGCCGCCGGAACTCTTGGAAGACAACGCCGGCGAAGCGAATGAGGAGCAGAACTGATGGGCAAGCAAGGTAGCAACGGTGTCCTCCTCACGATGACCATCCTTGGGGCAGTGGTTCTCGCAGCACTCGCGTACTTCTTTCTGATCTCACCACAACTGGACCAGGCATCCACGGCGCGAGAGGATGCCGAGTTCGCACGCGAGGAGAATGACCTTCTCGAACTGAAGATCCAGCAGATGCAGGCGCTAGAACAGGAAGTTCCGGGCTGGCGTGAGGAAATCGCCAAGATCTCGCTGGACCTCCCGCCGCGCATTGAGCAAGCCGACTTCGAACGACTACTGCACAACCAACTCGCGGATGCCGAACTTCCGCTCATCGACGTGACATACGGCCGTGCGACCGTGGTGGACCCGCTTGCTTTGGGTGAGTTCGAGCCGCCAAGTCCGCTCGACGAGGAAGGCGAGGGCGCGGAAGAGGGCTCGGACGCGGAGCCGTCTCCATCCCCTAGCCCCGAGCCGTCAACTGCTCCGACGGGCGAGGGCGAGGGCACTGAGCCTACGACGCCGTCCGAGCCGTTGCCGGAGGAGCCGCCATTCGAGGGTCTCTACGGGATTCCGGTGACCTTCACGACTGAAGGTGACCCGGAAGCGGTGTTGGATCTCATCGAAGCGATGAACACGCAGCTCGAGAGGTTCTTCACTGTCACCAACTTGACGGTCGGTATGGCGACGGTGTCGGAGGAGACGCCTGGCCGACCTGAACTCACGGAACAAGATTGGTCGGTTCAGGTCTCCGGCCTAGTGTTCTCGCTGATCGATCCCGAGCGCTCCTTCCCTGCGGACGAAGACGGTGGGTTGCCGGTGTACACCGGTGGTGGTGTAGACAACGCGTTTGAGCCGCTCGATGGCCTCGAAGAGAGCGAGGCCGCATAGTCCCCCAGGACTGAGCCGAACGCGAGGCCTTGCCTCGGGTGACCTTGTGTCACCCGAGGCAAGGCCTCTGGCACAATGTGAGCCATGCTCAGATGGCTCACCGCAGGTGAATCTCACGGACCCGCACTCGTCGGCACCCTAGAAGGACTCCCCGCAGGGGTTGAGTTCA
Organism: Demequina globuliformis; assembly: GCF_000975155.1. Taxonomy (GTDB): domain Bacteria; phylum Actinomycetota; class Actinomycetes; order Actinomycetales; family Demequinaceae; genus Demequina; species Demequina globuliformis. The sequence continues at coordinate 230,178 of NZ_BBRG01000002.1, read as the reverse complement.
CGTCGGCTGACATCCAAGCAGCGCTGGCTCGCAGGCGCCTCGGCTATGGCCGCGGCGCGCGTATGAAGTTCGAGCAGGACCAAGTCACGCTGCTGGGCGGTGTCCGCCACGGCGTGAGCCAGGGTGGTCCCGTCGCGATCATGGTGGGCAACACCGAGTGGCCCAAGTGGGAGACCGTGATGAGCGCGGACCCCGTCGACCCTGCGGAGCTCACAGGTGCACGTGCGGCAGCGCTGACGCGCCCGCGCCCCGGCCACGCAGACCTGGTCGGCATGACCAAGTACGGCTTTGACGACGCCCGTCCCGTGCTCGAGCGCGCATCGGCCCGCGAAACTGCCGCCCGCGTCGCTCTCGGTACCGTCGCGGAAGCCTTCCTCGAGCAGGCTGCAGGAGTGCGCCTCGTCGCCCACACCACGCAGGTCGGCCCCATCCGCGTTCCGGAGGACGCCCCGCTTCCGCCAGCGGACGCAACTCAGCAACTCGACGACGACCCCATCCGGTGCTACCACCAGGAGACCTCGGCCCGCATGGTCAAGGAGATCGACGCCTGCCAGTCAGAAGGCGACACCATGGGTGGCGTGGTTGAGGTCGTGGCCTACGGCCTTCCCGTTGGACTGGGCAGCCACGTGCACTGGGACCGCCGTCTCGATGCGCGCCTCGCGGCAGCGCTCATGGGCATCCAGGCCATCAAGGGCGTCGAGGTCGGCGACGGCTTCCGCACCGCGGGGCGTCGTGGTTCCGAGGCTCACGACGAGATCGAGTACCGCGAGGACGGCGTCGCTCGTCGCACCAACCGCGCCGGGGGCGTTGAGGGCGGCATGACCAACGGCGAACCGCTGCGTGTCTCGGCTGCGATGAAGCCCATCAGCACCGTGCCCAAGGCACTGGACACCATTGACACCGAGACGGGGGAGGCCGCCAAGGCCATTCACCAGCGCTCGGACGTGTGCGCCGTTGCGCCCGCCGCAGTCGTGGCGCAGGCCATGGTCGCGCTTACGCTCGCCGACTCACTGATCGAGAAGTTCGGCGGCGACTCCGTCGCGGAGGTGCGCCGCAATATTGAGACCTACGTCGCGGCGATCCCCGAGCACCTGCGCTAATGGCCGCCCCCAGGATTGTTCTCATGGGCCCACCCGGGTCCGGAAAGACCTCCGTGGGAAAGGTGCTTGCTCGCTCGACGGGGTTGCCGTGGCGCGACACCGATGAGGACATCGCAGAGCGTGCGGGCAAGACGATCCCCGACATCTTCCTCGAGGACGGCGAGGACGCCTTCCGCGACCTCGAGGAGCAGGCTGTCGCTGCCGCACTCGGCGAGCACGACGGCATTCTGTCGCTGGGTGGGGGAGCGATCCTGCGTGACGCAACCCAGGACCGGCTCAAGGCTGCCGCCGCGGCCGGCACCCGCATCGTCTTCCTCGACGTGTCCCTCAAAGCCGCCAGCCCGCGCGTGGGCCTCAACAAGTCCCGCCCGCTCCTGCTCGGCAACCCGCGCCAGCAGTGGCTCGCGTTGATGGATGCCCGCCGGCCCATCTACGAGGCGCTCGCCACAGAGAGCGTCACCACAGACAACCTCACGCCAGAACAAGTGGCGGAGATGATCGAGCAAACGGAGGCACCCGCATGACGCGCAGCATCGAAGTCAACGGCGCCGCTCCCTACACCGTCACGGTCGGCTCTCAACTGATCGAGCCCGCCGTGCAGTCCATTCCGGATGCGGCCAAGCGCGTGCTCATTGTTCATTCTGCGCCGCTGCGCGAGCGCGCTGACGTCCTCCGGGCCCGCATCGAGGCCACGGGCCGCACGCCCGTGGTCGCCGAGGTGCCCGATGCCGAGGCAGGCAAGACTGCCGAGGTCGCCGCGTTCTGCTGGCAGGTGTTGGGGAAATCGGACTTTACGAGGTCCGATGTCGTGATTGGCATGGGCGGGGGAGCAGTCACCGACCTCGCAGGGTTCGTGGCAGCAAGTTGGTTGCGGGGCGTGGGCGTCATCCAAATGCCGACTACCGTGCTCGGGATGGTCGACGCCGCCGTGGGCGGCAAGACGGGCATCAACACCAACGAGGGTAAGAACCTCGTGGGCGCGTTTCATGAACCGTTGAGCGTGTGGTGTGACCTGGACACGTTGCAGACACTGCCAGCGAACGACCGTGTGGCCGGACTCGCGGAAGTGGTCAAGGGTGGCTTCATCGCCGACACCGGCATTTTGGACCTGGTCGAGGCGCACGCCGAGCAGCTGAAGGCCGCCGACCTCACCGAAGAAGCCCTGACCGTGCTTGAGGAACTCATCGCGCGCAAGATCCAGGTCAAGGCGACCGTGGTCGCTGCCGACCTCAAGGAATCGCACCTACGGGAGATCCTCAACTACGGCCACACCTTTGGGCATGCGATCGAGTACACCGAGCGCTACCAGTGGCGTCACGGCGCCGCGGTCTCCGTTGGCATGGTGTTCGCCGCTGAACTCGGACACCTAGCCGGCAGGTTGGACGAGGACTCCGTGGAGCGCCACCGCAGCATCCTGACCTCGCTGGGCCTGCCAATCACGTATCCCGCTGAGCGCTGGGACGCCCTGCACACCGCCATGAAGCGCGACAAGAAGACTCGCGGTGACCTGCTGCGCTTCGTAGTGCTGCAGGGGATCGGCAACCCCGTACGCCTCGAAGGCCCTGACCCCGTGCTGCTGCTCGGCGCTTACGACGCGGTCTCCAGCGCACCCGTGCGCGGGGGAGCCATCGCACTCTAGGCTGGCACCCATGACGACCGTCCTCATCGCCAACGGCCCCAACCTCAACCGCCTGGGCACCCGCGAACCCGACAAGTACGGCAGTACCCCGTACGAGGAGCTCGCGGCGCTTGCGATGCAGTGGGGCGCGGAGCGCGGTCTCGAGGTAGTGATGCGCCAGACCAACGATGAGTCAGAGTTGGTCGGATGGATGCACGAGGCGGTGGACTCCGAGTGGGCCGTGATCCTCAATCCTGCGGCGTTCACGCACTACAGCTACGCGCTGCGTGATGCCTGTGCGATGGTCACCGGCGCTGGCTTGCCGCTGGTCGAGGTGCACCTCACTAATCCGCACGCGCGAGAGGAGTTTCGTCACACGTCGGTGGTCTCCGGGGTGGCGACGGGCACTATCGCGGGATTCGGCACGGACTCTTACCGGCTCGCGCTTGCGGCAGTCGCGGGCGCGTGAGGGCGTTCCGCTAGAATTGTCTGCGGTTCAACAACAGACTTCAACGACAGGACAACACCCGTGGCGACTTCGAACGACATCAAGAACGGCACCGTGCTCAACATTGACGGCAACCTCTGGACCGTCATCGAGTTCCAGCACGTGAAGCCGGGCAAGGGCGGCGCGTTCGTCCGCACCAAGATGAAGAACGTCCTGAGCGGCAAGGTTGTCGACAAGACCTTCAACGCCGGCGCCAAGGTCGAGACCGAGACCGTTGACCGCCGCGACATGCAGTACCTGTACAACGACGGCACGGGCTTCGTCTTCATGGACCCGAACACGTTTGACCAGGTCACCATCAGCCCCGAGGTCATGGGCAACGCCACCGACTACCTGCTGGAGAACGAGAAGGCCACGGTCGGCTCGCACAACGGCAACCCCATCTTCCTTGAGCTGCCCGCGTCCGTGGTGCTCGAGGTGACCTACACCGAGCCCGGCCTGCAGGGCGACCGTTCCTCCGGTGGCACCAAGCCCGCCACCCTGGAGACCGGCAAGGAGATCCAGGTGCCGCTGTTCCTCGAGCAGGGAACCCGCGTCAAGGTCAACACCGAGTCGGGTGACTACCTCGGCCGCGTGAACGACTAGTGAGCGCCCGCACCAAAGCCCGCAAGCGCGCCCTCGACCTCCTCTTCGAGGCCGAGCAGCGCAAGATGCCCCTCGCTCAGGCGCTGGAAGAGCGCCTGGTGAACTCGGGGCGCGAGACCCCACTGCCGCCGTACTCGCAGGAGATCGTGCGGGGCGTCCTCGCACGCCGCCGCGAAATCGACGCGCTGATCATCGACGCCGCACCTGACTGGGACATTGACCGGATGCCCGCGGTGGACCGCAACCTCCTGCGCATTGGCGCTTGGGAACTGCTGTTCAACGATGAAGTCGCCCCGGCTGTGGCCATCGACGAGGCCGTCTCGCTTGCCAGCGACCTCTCGACGGATGACTCCCCCCGCTTCATCAACGGAGTATTGGGCCGCATTGCCCGCGAGGCCCCCGCGATGGGTTCTGAGCCGGCATAAGTGCACCCGCCGCGATAGCGCCCGGGCGCGGAGGACAAGATGAGCGAAGAACCCTCGAGCGAGGAAGCCGCTTACGCTGAAGGCGAGCGCGCGGGCCGTCGCCAGGAGCGGGCGCGCGAACGGGTAGTGCGCGCCGGCGACCCGGAGGCGATTTTCGACGAGCCCCAGGGCGACCTGAGTTTGCGCTTCGGCAAGCGTCAGATCGACATTGAGCGCCGCTGGGAGGCGGCCTCGATCCTCAACGACATGTTCATTGGTGTGCTGTTTGTGGCCGGCTCCGTGCTCAACTTCTTCAGCGACATCGAGACCGTGGGATTGGTGCTGTACCTGCTGGGATCGCTGCTCCTGCTGGTGCGCCCGTTCATCCGCCTGGCAAGGCGCACCCACGTGCGGAGGATGGATGTGCGGTCCCGTCCGCGGGTGTACCGACCGGACCTTGATCCAGAGCGGAACGGCGGCGCTGGGGCCTGAGATCGTCAGGTAGGCTCGTCCATGCAAGATTTCCTTTAAGGACCGTCCAGAGAGGCGGGGAAGGAGGTCTCCAGGTGACTGGGACCATTCTTGGCGCGCCCGACATCGGCCGCGCTCTCACACGTATTGCTCATGAGATCCTCGAGCGCAATGAGGGCCCCGAGTCCCTCGTGCTCCTCGGAATCCCCACCCGAGGCGTCCCGCTCGCTCAGCGGCTCGCCGAACGCATCGCAGAGGTCGAACCCAGTTTCGATGCCCACGCCAGGTGCGGCTCCCTCGACATCACCATGTACCGAGACGACCTTCGCAGCCAGCCCACCCGGAGCATCGGCCCCACGACCCTTCCCAGCGTCGGTATCGACGACGCCACCGTGGTCTTGGTCGACGACGTTCTCCACACGGGCCGCACCATTCGCGCGGCCCTTGACGCCATCAAGGATGAGGGCCGCCCCACCGCGGTCCAACTCGCCGTGCTGGTGGATCGCGGCCACCGCGAGCTGCCCATCCGCGCGGACTTTGTGGGCAAGAACATCCCCACGTCACGCTCCGAACGGGTGCACGTGCGCCTTGCGGAGACTGACGGTGAAGACGCCGTCACGCTGACGGGAGGCCGCGCATGAAGCACCTCCTCGGAACGCAAGACATGTCCCGCGCGGATGCCACGCTGATCCTCGACACCACCGCACAGATGGCGGCGACGCAGGAGCGGGAGATTCGTAAACTCCCCACGCTGCGCGGCCGCACCGTGGTGAACCTCTTCTTCGAGGACTCCACCCGCACGCGGATCAGCTTCGAGGCCGCCGCGAAGCGGCTGAGCGCGGACGTCATCAACTTCTCCGCCAAGGGATCCTCGCTGTCGAAGGGGGAGTCGCTCAAGGACACCGCGCTCACGCTGCAGGCCATGGGGGCCGATGCCGTGGTCATCCGCCACTGGGCCTCCGGCGCCGCCGACCGGCTTGCGCACTCGGGCTGGATGCACGGTGCGGTGTTGAACGCGGGCGACGGCACGCACCAGCACCCCACGCAGGCGCTGCTGGACGCCTTCACGATGCGCCGCCACCTCGTGGACAGCCCCGAGGGCAAGGGCCTTGACGGCCTGACAGTCGCGATCGTGGGCGACGTCCTGCACTCCCGCGTCGCCGGATCTAACATCGCCCTGCTGAAGACCCTGGGCGCGAACGTGGTGGTCGTTGCACCGCCCACGCTGCTGCCCTTCGGCATGGCCTCGCGTACCGACATCTCGGTCCACTACACGCTGGACTCCGCGCTCGAGGCGCATGACCTCGACGCGATCATGATGCTGCGCGTCCAGCGCGAGCGGATGACCGGCGGGGGATCGGGATTCTTCCCCTCGCCCGAGGAGTACACGCGCCTGTTTGGCCTGGACCGCGCGCGCATGGACCGCATGCCGGACCACGCGATCATCCTTCACCCCGGCCCCATGAACAGGGGTCTGGAGATTTCCGCGGAGGCCGCAGACTCGCCGCGCTCCGTCATTGTCGAACAGGTCAGCAACGGCGTCGCCGTGCGCATGGCCGCCCTGTACCTGCTGCTGTCCGGAGAGGAGGCGCCCAGTGAGTGACACGGCCGCCATCGTCATTGAGAATGCGTCGCTGTATGGCGACACCACCGCCGACCTCGTGATTGTCGACGGACGCATCGCGTCCTTGGATAGGGCCGATGCCCCGGCTGGCGCCCGTACGCTCGACGCCTCCGGACTGGTTGCCCTTCCCGGTTTGGTGGACATCCATACTCACCTGCGCGAGCCTGGGCGGGAGGACGCGGAGACCATCGAGACCGGCTCGCGTTCCGCAGCCCAGGGCGGCTTTGTCGCCATCCACGCCATGGCCAACACCACGCCCACCGCGGACACCGCAGGTGTGGTGGAGCTCGTGGCCTCCCGCGGCCGCGAGGTGGGCCTCGTCGACGTGTTTCCTGTGGGTGCGGTCACGGTCGGCCTCGAAGGCACGCAATTGTCCGAGATGGGCGCCATGGCGAACTCGCGCGCCCAGGTGCGGATGTTCAGCGACGACGGCAAGTGTGTCCACGACCCCGTCCTGATGCGCCGGGCGCTCGAATACGTGAAGACCTTTGACGGCGTGATCGCGCAGCACGCACAGGACCCCCGCCTGACCGAGGGCGCGCAGATGCACGAGGGCCTCGTCTCCGCAGAGCTGGGACTGGCCGGCTGGCCCGCGGTCGCCGAGGAATCGATCATCGCCCGCGACGTGCTGCTGGCCGGCCACGTCGGGTCGCGCCTGCACGTGTGCCACCTGTCCACGGCGGGCTCAGTCGACATCATCCGCTGGGCCAAGGCCAAGGGCATCGACGTCACGGCGGAAGTCATGCCGCACCACCTGCTCCTCACGGACGAGTCGGTGCGCGGTTACGACCCCCGCTTCAAGGTGAACCCGCCGCTACGTACTCAGGAGGATGTGGATGCTGTACGCGCCGGCTTGGCCGACGGCACCATCGACGTGGTCGCCACCGACCACGCCCCGCACCCCGATGAGGACAAGGACTGCGAGTGGGGCGCCGCCGCGATGGGGATGATCGGGCTCGAGACCGCCCTAGGCATTGTGCAAAAGACCATGGTGGACACGGGCGCCCTGTCGTGGCGCGACGTGGCGCGAGTCATGTCGACCACCCCAGCGAGCATCGGCCGTGATGCCGAGCACGGTCGCCCGCTGGAAGTCGGCGAGCCAGCCAACATCACCCTCGTGGACCCCGCAGCGGCGTGGACGGTCGAACCGTCTGCCACTGCCTCACGGTCCAACAACTCGCCCTTTGGCGGGATTGAACTTCCGGGACGCGCCGTCGCCACCTTCCTGCGCGGCCGCCCCACGTATCTTGACGTTTCGTTTGAAGGAGCATTCGCGTGAGTGACACCCCCGCGGTCCTCGTCCTCGAGGACGGCCGGACGTTTGACGGCGCCGCCTATGGCGCGACCGGCCAGACTCTGGGAGAGATCGTCTTCAACACCGGCATGACCGGCTACCAGGAGACGCTGACCGACCCCAGTTACCACCGTCAGATCGTGGTCATGACGGCACCACACATCGGCAACACCGGCGTCAACGATGAGGACGACGAGTCCCGCCAGATCTGGGTCGCCGGCTACGTCGTGCGCGACCCCGCACGCCGCCCCTCCAACTGGCGATCCCAGCGCACGCTAGACGATGACCTGGTCGCCCAGGGCATTGTCGGGATCTCCGGCATCGACACCAGGCAGCTCACGCGGATCCTGCGCGAGGGCGTGATGCGCGCAGGCATTTTCAGCGGCGACGCGCTGGTGCGGGACGGTGCACGTGTCCCCACCGAGGAACTCGTGGAGCGCGTCACGGCCGGCGCCGAAATGTCGGGCGCCCACCTGGCCGACGAGGTCTCCGTCACCGAGGCCTACGTGGTCGAGCCCGCCGAGGGTGTCGAGCACGTTGCCGATGTGGTCGCGGTTGACCTTGGCATCAAGGCCAACACCCCACGCATGATGTCCGAGCGCGGCATCCGCGTCACCGTGGTGCCGTCCTCGTGGACCGCAGAGCAGATCCTCGCCGAGAACCCCGACGGCGTGTTCTTTTCTAATGGCCCCGGTGACCCCGCCGCCGCGACACACGCGGTGGACCAGCTGCGCAAGGTGCTCGACGCCAAGGTGCCCTTCTTTGGCATCTGCTTTGGCAACCAGATGCTGGGCCGCGCGCTCGGCTACGGCACCTACAAGCTGCAGTTTGGCCACCGTGGGATCAACCAGCCCGTCATGGACCGCACCACAGGCAAGGTTGAAGTCACGGCCCATAACCACGGCTTCGCCGTCGACGCACCCCTGGACGGCGAAAGCGAGTCGCCTGCCGGCTACGGCCGCGTCAAGGTGAGCCACGTGTGCCTGAACGACGACGTCGTTGAGGGCCTGGAGTGCCTTGACCTGCCTGCCTTCAGCGTGCAGTACCACCCCGAGGCCGCGGCTGGACCGCACGACGCCTCCTACCTGTTCGATCGTTTCATCTCCGTCATGAAGGGGGAGCGCGCCTAATGCCCAAGCGCGACGACATTTCCTCAGTCCTCGTCATCGGTTCCGGCCCCATCGTCATTGGCCAGGCCTGCGAGTTCGACTACTCCGGCACCCAGGCGTGCCGCATTCTGCGCGCCGAGGGCGTGCGAGTGATCCTGCTCAACTCCAACCCCGCCACGATCATGACGGACCCGGAGTTCGCCGACGCCACGTACGTGGAGCCCATCACCACCGACGTGATCGAGGCGATCATCGCCAAGGAGCGCCCCGACGCGCTGCTGCCGACCCTGGGTGGCCAGACCGCGCTCAACGCCGCGATCTCTGCGGCTGAGGCCGGCATCCTCGACAAGTACGACGTCGAACTCATTGGCGCGAACCTTGAGGCCATCAACCTGGGTGAGAACCGCGAACTGTTCAAGGGCGTCGTGGAGCGCTGCGGCGCCGACTCCGCCGCCTCGCGCATTTGCCACACCATGGACGAGTGCCTGGCTGCCGCCGAGGAGCTCAATTACCCGGTCGTGGTGCGCCCATCGTTCACCATGGGAGGCCTGGGGTCCGGCTTCGCGTACAACGAGCAGGACCTGCGCCGCATCGCCGGCGCCGGCCTGCACTATTCGCCCACCACCGAGGTGCTCCTGGAGGAGTCGATCCTGGGGTGGAAGGAGTACGAGCTCGAGCTCATGCGCGACCGCAACGACAACGTCGTGGTCGTGTGCTCGATCGAGAACGTCGACCCCGTGGGCGTGCACACCGGTGACTCCGTGACCGTGGCGCCCGCCATGACCCTCACCGACCGCGAATACCAGCGCATGCGTGACGTGGGCATCGCGATCATCCGCGAGGTGGGCGTCGACACTGGTGGCTGCAACGTGCAGTTCGCCGTGGACCCTGAGACCGGCCGCCTCATCGTCATCGAAATGAACCCGCGCGTGTCGCGTTCGTCCGCACTCGCGTCGAAGGCCACTGGCTTCCCGATCGCGAAGATTGCCGCCAAGCTCGCGCTGGGCTACACGCTGGACGAGATCCCCAACGACATTACCGGCTCCACCCCGGCATCGTTCGAGCCCACGCTCGACTACGTGGTCGTGAAGGTGCCCCGCTTCGCGTTCGAGAAGTTCCCCGCGGCGGACCCCGTTCTCACCACGACCATGAAGTCGGTGGGCGAGGCCATGTCGATTGGCCGCAACTTCACCGAGGCGCTGGGCAAGGCGCTGCGCTCGATCGACAAGAAGGGCATGAACTTCCACTGGGAAGGCGACGCGCCCAACGAGGCCCAGGTTCCCGAGCTGCTCGAGGCCATTGTGGTTCCCACCGAGAAGCGCTTTATCCAGGTGCAGCAGCTGCTGCGCGCGGTGCTCGCGGGAACGTGCACCGTGGAGCAGATTTTCGACGCATGCAAGATTGACCCCTGGTTCCTTGACCAGATGCTGCTCATGAACGAGATCGCTGCAGACGTCGCGGCTGCGGACAGCCTGGACGCCGACCTGCTGCGCACGGCCAAGCGCCACGGCCTCGCGGACGCGCAGATCGCGCAGCTGCGTGGCATTACGGTCGAGGAGGTCTTCGCGGCCCGTGCCGACCTGGGCGTGCAGCCGGTCTACAAGACCGTGGACACCTGCGCAGCCGAGTTTGAGGCCCGCACGCCGTATCACTACAGCACCTACGAGGCCGAGTCCGAGGTCGCTCCCCGCGAGCGCGAGGCCGTCCTGATCCTGGGCTCCGGCCCCAACCGCATTGGCCAGGGCATCGAGTTCGACTACTCGTGCGTGCACGCAGCCCTGAGCCTCAAGGACCAGTACGAGACCATCATGGTCAACTGCAACCCCGAGACCGTCTCGACGGACTACGACACCGCGAACCGACTGTACTTTGAGCCGCTCACGTTCGAGGACGTCATGGCGGTCTACGAGGCAGAAAAGGCTGCCGGTCCGGTCAAGGGAATGTTCGTGCAGTTGGGCGGGCAGACTCCGCTGTCGCTCGCGCAGCGTCTGGCCGATGCCGGGGTGCCAATTCTTGGTACCTCGCCTGAGGCGATCGACAACGCCGAGGACCGCGCGGCCTTTGGCCGCGTGCTCGAGGGTGCAGCACTTCCCGCCCCGGCCTTCGGCACCGCGCACGGTATCGATGAGGCCATCGAGATTGCCGAGCGTATTGGCTACCCGGTGCTGGTGCGCCCGTCCTATGTCCTGGGCGGACGCGGCATGGAGATTGTCTACTCGCGCGCTCAGCTTGAGGACTACGGCACTCGCATGGCGGACATTGGCGACCACGCCACCGACGCGCCGCTGTTGATCGACCGGTTCCTCGACGACGCGATCGAGATCGACGTCGACGCCCTGTACGACGGCGAGGAACTGTACCTGGGTGGCGTGATGGAGCACATCGAGGAGGCCGGCATTCACTCCGGTGACTCGGCGTGTGTGCTGCCCCCGGTCACCCTGTCCGAGTCAGAGCTCCAGCGGATCCGTACCTCCACCGAGGCCCTTGCCAAGGGAATCGGCGTGCGCGGGCTCATGAACGTGCAGTACGCGCTGCAGTCTGGCGTGCTCTACGTCCTTGAGGCGAACCCGCGCGCCAGCCGCACGGTCCCGTTCGTGGCGAAGGCGACGGGTGTGCCGTTGGCCACCGCCGCATCGCTGGTCATGACGGGCACGTCGATCGCGCAGCTGAAGGCAGATGGCGTGCTGCCCGAACAGGACGCGGCGCGCATCGACATGTCGCAGCGCATCGCCGTCAAGGAGGCAGTGCTCCCATTCAAGCGCTTCCGCACCCACGAGGGCCTGGTTGTCGACACGGTGCTGGGACCGGAAATGCGCTCCACGGGAGAGGTCATGGGCTTCGACGCGACCTTCCCGCTCGCATTCGCCAAGTCACAGGCCGCCGCCTTCGGCGGGCTGCCCACAGGCGGCAAGGCGTTCGTGTCCGTCGCCGACCGCGACAAGGGTGCGATCTCGTTCCCCGTCGCCCGTCTCGCGCAGTTGGGCTTCGAGATCCTCGCCACCGCGGGCACCGCGCAGGTGCTGGGTCGCTACGGCATCCCCGCCACGGTCGTGCGCAAGTACTCCGAAGGCACCGGACCCGAGGGTGAGCCCACCATCGTGGACCTCATCAACGAGGGCCAGGTGCCGCTCGTGATCAACACGCCGTCCGGGCAGGGCGCGCGTGCCGACGGCTATGAGATCCGCGCCGCGGCCACCGCAGCGGACTCAGCCATCGTCACCACCACGCAGCAGTTGTCGGCGGCCGTCCAGGCCATCGAAGCGCTGCAGGCGGGTCCCTTCGAGGTGCTCAGCCTGCAGGACGCGACTGCCTGACGCCCGTCCCTGAACCCCGTGTAGACCTGCGGATACGCTCTCGTGCGCTCGCCGCACGCCAGAGCGTATCCGCAGGTAGCATGGCTGTAACGACCGGCGTGGGAACGCTGGAAGAGGAGACCACGTATGACATTCGGCGCACGGTTGTCGACCGCGATGGCGGAGTTTGGCCCGCTATGCGTCGGCATCGACCCCCACCCGGAACTGCTCGAGCAGTGGGGTTTGCCCGACACCGCAGAAGCTCTGGAGAGCTTTGGCGAAACCGTTATTGAAGCATCGGCCGGGCACGCTGCGGCCGTCAAGCCCAATGCCGCCTTCTTTGAGCGCCACGGCGCCAGGGGAGTGGCCGCCCTCGAGGCAGTGCTGCGCAAGGCGCGCGAGGCGAACCTGCTGAGCATTCTTGACGCCAAGCGGGGAGACATCGGCTCCACCATGGCCGGATACGCCCAGGCGTTCCTGGTGCCAGGTGCGCCGCTGGAGTGCGATGCGCTCACCGTGTCCCCGTACCTCGGGTTCGGGTCGCTGACGCCCGCGGTCGATTTGGCACGCGAACACGGCAAAGGACTGTTTGTGCTGGCGCTCACCTCAAACCCAGAGGGTCACGAAGTGCAGCATGCCCGCAGCGCGACGGGCGAGGCGGTCGCCGCCTCGGTTGTGCGTCAGGCGGCGCAACTCAATGTGGGGGCGGAGCCCATGGGCTCCGTCGGACTGGTCGTGGGAGCGACCGTGGGAACGGCGGTGCTGGATCTCGGCATCGGCCTCGACGGCCTTAACGGGCCCATCCTCGCGCCAGGAGTGGGCGCACAGGGCGCGGGTGCGGCAGAGTTGTCCCAGGTATTCGGGAACTCTCGCGGCCTCGTACTCGTCAATCAATCGAGGGGGGTCCTGCGTGCAGGTCCCCATGCCTCTCAGTTGCGGGCGGCCGTGATCGACGCGTCGCATGCAGCGCAGACCGCGCTGGCGGGATAACCCCGTCAGCGTCACCTCCCACAAGAGAAAGGAAGGGACCGTGGCGACACCTGAACTAACCGACGAGCAGCGTGCTGCGGCTCTCGTGAAGGCCACCGCCGTGCGATCCGCGCGCCGTGTCTTCAAGGAGAAGTTGACGAACGGGGAGATGAGCCTGGAGAAGGCCATCTCGACAGCGAAGGCCGATGAGGCTCTGGCCGGTATCCGCGTGCGAGACCTGCTCCAGTGCCTGCCCGGCATTGGTCCTAAGCGCGCCGAGACCGCCATGGAGGACATCGGCATCTCGCCCGCACGCCGCATCCGCGGACTCGGTGCCCACCAGGTCGAGGCGCTCATCGCGCGCGAGGGCTGATGGGACGACTCGTCGTCCTAGCGGGACCCACCGCGGTGGGAAAGGGCACTCTCCTCAAGGCTCTCCTGGAGCGCCACCCCGAGGTATGGGTGTCCGTGTCTGCAACGACCCGTCCTGCTCGACCCGGCGAGCGGGACGGTGAGGATTATCACTTTGTGTCCGACGAGCGCTTCGATGCTCTCGTGAGCGACGACGGCTTACTCGAGTGGGCCACGGTGCACGGCAAGCACCGCTACGGCACGCCCCGACAGCCCGTGCTTGACGCCGTCGCTGCCGGTCGTCCGGCGGTCCTGGAAATCGATCTCGACGGAGTCCGTCAGGTCCGCACCACCATGCCAGAGGCACACTTTGTCTTTGTGGCACCCCCATCATGGGAGGAACTGGTCCGCCGCCTCGAAGGCCGTGGAACCGAGTCCGAGGCCGAGCGCGAACGCCGGCTCACGACCGCGCGCCAGGAGATGGCCGCCATCAATGAGTTTGATGAGGTCGTCGTCAATGACGATCTCGACGCCGCACTTGAGCGCCTCGAGGGCATCGTCCTCGAAGCGCGCTAGACTTGTGCGAGTTTTGTTCTGTCAATCCCGCCAATCCTGAGGAGTAATCGTGGCCGGAACCGTCGCACAGCCTGAGGGCATTACCAACCCTCCCATTGACGAGCTGCTGGAGAAGGTGGACTCCAAGTACGCCCTGGTGATCTACGGCTCCAAGCGCGCTCGCCAGATCAACTCGTACTACGAGGCGCTCGGTGAGGGCCACTTCGAGAACGTGGGCCCGCTCGTGGAGGCCGACTCCACCGACAAGCCGCTCTCCGTCGCCTTGCGTGAGATCAACGAGGGCAGCCTGCTGGACCTGGGCGACTCCGCCGAGAAGTAGGCGCCATCCATGCGCGTCCTCCTGGGCGTCACCGGCGGCATCGCCGCGTACAAGGCGGCGCTGGTGCTCAGGCTGCTCAAGGAGGACGGGCATGATGTGCGAGTGGTGCCCACCGCGGCATCCCTGAAATTTGTGGGCCGGGCCACCTGGGAGGCTTTGTCAGGACACCCGGCACCCACCGAGGTCTTTGACGACGTCCCTTCCGTCCAGCATGTACGGCTAGGCCAGCGGGCCCAGGCTGTAGCGGTGGCACCCGCCACCGCTGACTTCCTGGCGCAGATGGCTGCGGGGCGCGCGCAGGACCTCCTTGGCAACGCGCTTCTGGCTACCGAGGCACCCATCCTGGTGTGCCCCGCGATGCACACCGAAATGTGGCGCGACCCCTCCGTGGTCGCCAACGTGGCGACGCTGCGCGAGCGTGGCGTGACCGTCCTTGAGCCGGCCGTCGGGCGCCTGACCGGCCCCGATTCTGGGCCCGGGCGTCTTCCCGATCCAGAGGATGTTGTCGCGGCGCTCTACGCCCTGGTGAGTGGGCCAAATCCAGCAACCCCGGCATCGGCCCTCCAGGGCGACCACGGGAGTTGGGGAGACCTCGACGGCGTGCGCGTGCTGATCTCGGCCGGCGGCACCCGCGAGCCGATCGACGCGGTGCGCTACCTCGGCAACCGGTCGTCTGGAATGCAGGGATTCGCCCTGGCAGAGGCCGCCCGCGAGCGCGGTGCGACCGTGACCGTTGTCGCCGCGAATGTGACGCTCCCACTTGGCGAAGGCGTGGAGCGCATCGACGTCGAGTCGAGCGCCCAGCTCCAGAAGGCCATGGAGTCGCGGGCGCCCGACGCGGACGTCGTCATTATGGCCGCGGCGGTAGCGGACTACCGTCCTGTTCAGGTGTCGCCGTCCAAGCTGAAGAAGTCGGGCGGCGAAGGCATGGTGCTGGAGTTGGAGCAGACTCCGGACATTCTCGCTGGGCTTGCGGCCGCGCGTCGCGACGGACAAGTCGTTGTCGGTTTCGCTGCGGAGACGGGGGATAGCGGCGGATCCGTCCTCGACTATGGCGCCGCGAAGGCTCGCCGCAAGGGCGCAGATCTCCTGGTGGTGAACGCCGTGGGAGATGGAAAGGGATTCGGCACCGCGGATAATGCGGTCACGATGCTCGACGAGCACGGCGACCCCGTAGCCCAGGCGCAAGGCACCAAGCTCGCGGTCGCCCACGCGATCCTCGACGCCCTCCCGCTGCGCCCCTCCTCCCGCTAGCCCCTCCTCGCGCGGGCCTCTCCTCGTTCGTGCATCTGAGTGCCGGAAAGTGCGACTAAACCGGCACCTAGATGCACGCGAGCGTGGAGCGCGGTCCTGTCCACGGCGCCGCATGAGTACGGCTTCGTCCACAGATTGATGGAGGTTAGCCCCGGGTGCGCTACAGAGTCGCTGGGATGGGTAGGTGCCATCGACGCCCGAACCGTACCTCCCGCAGCCCCTTGTCGGGGAAAAGATCGCTGCATATCTGCACCGTGTGGCGCGACCAGCCCGGCGGGCTACCCTCACGTCGTGGTTTTCGCGCCATAGCCTCGATGCTGGTGTGACAACCGGGGAGATCTGCCGCGTTCGGCCGGGGGTGTACGTAGGCCACGCACACCGTGAGGATCCGCTCGCGAGGGCTCTCGCGCTGAACGTGTGGCTTCCTCGCGGACTCGTTTCTGGTGAACTAGCTCTTGCGATCATGGTCCCCGAGTGGCCGGCGCCTGCTGCGGACGCGGTCGTGGTGCCCCACGGCTATCGCGTCGCCGATCACGACCGCCTTCACGTCCGGTACACGACCGTGTGGCCCAAGGCTCGGGAAGCGCAAGGCGCCTTCGCCGTCAACGCAGCGGCGGCGGTGATCGATGCGTGGATCCAGGCGAGCCCCGAGTCCCGGGAGGACGTGATCTACCGGCCGCTGTGGAGCCAGGTCACGTCGGCCGATGCCCTCGCCGCCGAGCTCGCCCGCCGCGTTCGGGTGAGGGGGCGCCGGGCGTTGCTCGACCTTCTGAGGCACTTCTGGGAAGGCGCTCACTCACCAATGGAGGTGATCGCGAAGCGAGATGTCTTCTGCGGCCCAGAGTTCGCGGCATTCCAGTGGCAGCGTGTCATCTACGCGCGTGGGCGCACGGTCGTCGCGGACATGTGCCACGAGCGAGCCAAACTGATCGTGGAACTTGACGGACGCGCATTTCACGGCGCCGGTCTTGCGTGGGCTCGGGACCGTGAGCGTGACGTGATCACCGCCTCTGTGGGCTTCCAAACCTTGCGGCTGACGTGGGAGGACCTCACGCGGCGGCCGCAGTGGTGCCGAGAGATGGTGACGCGCGTGGTGGCCCAGCGCCTGCGCTAGCAGCCCATCCACCTCCATCGTGCATCTCAGTGCCGGTTTTGCGACGGATTCCGGCACTCAGGTGCACGAACGGGTGGTGGTCAGGTGCAGCGAAGGGAAAGGCGCGACGGTGGGTTACACCAGGGTGAGGAGGGCGTCCATGAACTTCCGTGCCCCGTCGTAGACCCCCGGCGACTCCGACGCGCGGGGCCCTACCACATTGAGGATGAGTTCGCGGCCGATGCCGGCGAGCCACGCGTGTGCGTCCTCGGGCGTTGAGGGATTCACCAGGACGGGGCGACCGGTGGCGTGGGCGTAGTCAAGGGCGAGTGAGCAGCCGGGGGACTCGACCGTGACACCTAGCGCGATGGTCGCGTGCGAATCGCGGATGTTCAGTCGAGTCCGGACCGCCGGGTCCGCCTCGATCGTGGGCTTGAGTCCCGGATACGTCACGAGAACCCCGGGCGCATACGGCTTGTCCTCAGCCCAGCCCCCGGCGGGGCACCAGCCGCCATGGACCACACTTGCGCGAATGGCGGCGTCCAACGCGGCCCGGTCAACGCCCGTTTGACCGCCGGCGTACACCCGCGAGACCACCGCCAACTGTGTGTCCATGACCTTCCCCTCGTGGACGCGTCCGCGCCCACCCAAGATGACCGTAGCAAGACGGCGCTGACCAGCGGCAGGGACTCAGGTCCCGGCTGCGGCTAGTGTCGGTGGGCACCACTAGGCTGTCCGGCATGAGCGATCTGCGACTTTTCACGTCCGAGTCCGTCACCGAGGGCCACCCCGACAAGGTATGCGACCAGGTATCCGACGCGATTCTCGACGAGATGCTCCGCCAAGACCCCGCCGCTCGCGTGGCAGTGGAGACCATGGTGACGACGGGCTTGGTGCATGTGTCAGGGGAGGTGACGACGGAGGCGTACGTCGACATCCCCGGCACCATTCGCGAGGTGGTGAACTCCATTGGCTACACATCCTCGAAGGTCGGCTTCGACGGCGACTCGTGTGGGGTGTCCGTTTCCATCGGCGAGCAAAGCCCGGACATCTGGGCGGGAGTGGGATCCGCGACGGACACCGATGGTTCCGAACTAGGAGCCGGCGACCAGGGCCTCATGTTCGGGTACGCATGCCGGGACACCGAGTCGCTCATGCCTTTGCCCATCGCCGTTGCGCACGCACTCACTCAGCGATTGGCCCAGGTACGCAAGGCCAACGATGTGGAGGGATTGCGCCCCGACGGTAAGGCACAGGTGACCATCGGGTACGACGGCGACACACCCCGGACTGTCGACACCGTCGTCTTGTCCAGCCAGCACGCCGAGAGTTGGGAGACCGCTGACCTGCGCGCGGCGCTGGCGGAGTCGGTCATTGACCCCGTCCTGGCATCCTTCGATCTCGACGCGACCGGGCACCGCAACCTCATCAACCCCACCGGCCGCTTTGAGATTGGCGGACCCAAGGGCGACGCCGGTCTGACGGGCCGCAAGATCATTGTCGATACCTACGGAGGCATGGCGCGCCACGGCGGCGGTGCATTCTCGGGCAAGGACCCCTCGAAGGTAGACCGGTCCGCGGCCTACGCCATGCGCTGGGTCGCCAAGAACGTGGTGGCCGCCGGACTGGCCGACCGGTGTGAGGTACAGGTCGCCTTCGCGATCGGCACCGCACACCCAGTGGGCTTGTACGTCGAGACCTTCGGCACCCACACCGTGGCCCCCCGCTCGATTGAGGCGGCCATTCGCGAGGTGTTCGACCTGCGCCCCCAGGCGATCATTGACGCATTGGATTTGCGCCGGCCCATCTACCGCTCCACGGCGGCCTACGGTCACTTTGGGCGCGAACTCGACGACTTCACGTGGGAGCGCACCGACCGCGCCGAGGCTCTCGCGAGCGCCGCACAGTAGCGATGCCCGCACCCATCGCGAGGGTGCGGCTCGACTCCCCGCTGCCGCATCTGGACCGCGACTTCGACTACGCGATCCCGGAGAAGCTGCACGGCACGGTCGCAGTGGGCTCACGGGTGCGCGTGCCCTTCGCGGGCCGGCTTGTGGGTGCCGTCGTCATGGAATGCGCGGAGACCACCGACTTTGACGGGAAGCTCCTCGACGTGAAGAGCAGCTCGGCTATCCCGTCATTCACGCCGGAGGCGCTCGAGCTCGCCAAGGACGTCGCCCGGCGCTACGCGGGATCGGTGTGGGACGTGTGTCGTTTGATGGCGCCCCCGCGCGTCGCCTCTGTCGAGAAGCGCCCCTGGGGCGAGCCCCAGCCAGACATCTCTTACGCGCAGGCCCGTATGCGGTTGGACACCGAGCCGCTCGTGGGCACGGGGCAGCGCGCGATCTGGCCCGGTTTGCCTGAGGGTGAGGGCCGATGCTCGGTCCCGGTCCGCGCTGTGGTCGCCACTGCGGTAGCGAACCTTGGAGAGGACGCGTCCGCGATCGTGGTGGTGCCCGACGCCCGCGCCCAGCGCGCGGTCCTCGCCGAATGCGAGCGGCTTGGCCTCAAGCGGTGGACGGCTCGCTCGGGTGGTCAGGTGGCGGTCCTGGCCCACGACGATGGTCAGACGGCCCGGTTCGGGTCGTACGTCGCCGCAATGACGGGCCATGCCCGGATCGTGGTGGGCACGCGCCCTACGGTGCTGCAGCCCGTGCCGCGGCTGGGCGCGCTGATCCTGTGGGATGAGGCGAACGGCGTGTACGAGGAACTCCACGCACCGTATCTGCACGCACGCACAGTGGCGGCGATGCGCGCGACGGGTGACGTTGCTGCGCTCGTGGGCGGGTACGCCCTGAGCGTCGACGCCGCCGCGCTGGCGGAACACGGCTGGGCACGGTGGTGCGAACCGGCCCGGGACGCGGTGCGTGCGGCCGTTCCCGCCATCGATGTCCTCACTGAGGACCGCCGCGAGCAGGAGGGCGGTGCTGGCCGCCACTGGATGCCCGGCTCTGCGTGGCGGGCGCTGAGCGCTGCGATCGATCGCGGTCCGGTGGGCGTCATCGTTCCCCGCGCCGGCTATGTGAACGCCGCTGCATGCGCGCGGTGCGACGAGTGGGCGGTGTGTCGAGACTGCGACTCGCCACTGGCGATCTCTGGCGCCGGCGCGGACCCCGTGTGCATCGCCCACGGTCACGTGCAACCGCATTGGCACTGCCCTGAGTGTGCGAGCAACCGACTCAAGCACTTGCGCCAAGGCGTGGAGCGCATCGCCGAGCAGCTCGCGCGCATGGCTCCCGGCACCACCTTGACGGTCTCGAGCGCAGGCACGGGAGTGGTGGACGACTTCACCGTCTCCGACGGAATCGTGCTCGCCACGCCGTCCGCGCTGCCGGCCGTTGCCGGCGGCTACGCCCACCTGGTCATTGTGGACGCGGGTGTCCCGGCAGGTCTGGGTTTGGGGGGCGAGCTCACGGCCATTCGGTGGTGGTTGTCCGCTGCGGCGTTGGTGCGATCGCGTGCCGACGGAGGTGCCGTCACGGTCGTGGGGGAGGTCCCAGAGGCGGTGCGGCGCGCCTTGGCCACGTGGTCGCCCGCTGACGCGGCGCGCGACGCATACGAGGAGCGCGCGGAATTGGGGTTTCCGCCTCACCGTCGGCACATTCAGGTGACGGGGGCCAGCTCTTGGGTGACCACAGCGCTGGACCGGGCCGGCATCGCTGATGGCCGCGCCAAGGTGACTGTCATCCCGAGAGGCGATGGGGCATCGGCCCTCATGACGCGTGGCGCCGCGCAAGGCGCGGTGGACGCGATCCGCGCCGTCCAACGCGAAGCGTCAAAGGAACGTGGCGATCTCCGTGTGCGAGTCGATGGCCCGCTGGACCTGACGTAGCGCCCACTTACGGTCACTACGATGGTGCCCATGCGTGTGATCTTCGCCGGAACTCCTGACGTGGCCGTGCCAACGCTGGAGGCGCTCGTGGCGTCGCCACACGATGTGGTCGCGGTGGTCACGCAGCCCGACGCCCGCGGCAAACGCGGCAAGACGCTCCACGCCAGCCCCGTCAAAGTCGCTGCTGAGGCTCACGGCCTCGACGTGCTGACGCCGGCTAGCGCCAAAGACCCCGAGTTCATCGCGCAGATCGCCAGCCTCAAAGCGGACGCCGCCGCCGTCGTCGCCTACGGGCAAATCCTGACGCCGGCGCTGCTCGACACGGTCGCCACCGGCTGGGTGAACCTCCACTTTTCACTCTTGCCGACTTGGCGTGGCGCGGCACCTGTGCAGCGCGCCATCATGGCTGGCGACGAACTAAGCGGCGCGAGTACGTTCATCATCGAAAAGGGCCTGGACACTGGGCCCGTGATCGGAACAGTGACCGAGCGCGTGCGAGCGAAGGACACCTCAGGCGACCTGCTGGAGCGGCTCGCACACGTGGGTGCGCCGCTCATGGTGCAGTCCCTGGAGGCGCTCGTCTCCGGGGAGGCGGCCCCCGTGGCTCAGAGCACGGATGGGGTCTCCTACGCCGCGAAGCTCACCCGCGACGACGCCTACGTGGTGTGGGACCGCCCGAGCCACGTGGTGGACCGGCAGATTCGTGGGTGTACGCCCGCACCTGGAGCATGGACGACCATGCCCGACGGTTCCGTCGCCAAGCTGGGCCCCGTCACGCCCGCTAAAGATCAGCCAAGCACCGTCCCGGGTCAGGTCCGCGCCGAGGGCGACCGGGTGCTCGTCGGCACCGGTACCGACCCGGTCGCACTCAGTTGGATCGCGCCTGCGGGCAAGAAGGCGATGGACGCGACCGACTGGTGGCGTGGCGCCCGCCTGGGTGACAGCGCGCAGTTGGGCGAGGCATGAAGGCGGACAAGGCACGGCTGACTGCGTTCGAGGTCTGCCTCGCGGTACAGACGCAAGACACGTACGCGAACCTGTTGCTTCCAGCGAAGATGCGCGAGCGGGGTCTCAAGGGACGCGATGCCGCCTTTGCCACCGAACTGACCTACGGCGCCCTGCGGATGCGTGGGCGCTACGACGCGATCATCGCCAAAGCAGCCAAGCGCCCGGTCGACGAGCTCGACGGTGAAGTCGTCGTGGCGCTGCGCCTTGGGGTGCACCAGGCGCTCGGTATGCGCGTCCCTCCCCATGCGGCCGTGTCCACCACGGTCGAACTGGTGCGTTCCGCGCGTGGCAAGGGAGCAGCGGGCTTTGCCAACGCCGTCATGCGGCGCGTTGTTGAGGCGGATCTTGACGTGTGGCTCACGCGGATCGCGCCGGGCACGAGCCGCGAGTCGCTGGCGACGCGTCATTCTCACCCGGCATGGGTCGTGGGCGAGCTCGAGCAGGCGCTCGTCCGTGATGGCCGGCCGGGTCAAGTGGAAGATCTGTTGGTGGCGGACAACGCGCCGCCCAGCGTCACACTGGTCGCGCGCCCTGGGCTGATCGAACGCGATGATCTGACCTCCCAGGTGGACGGCAGCACCCCGACCGTCCTGTCGCCCTGGGGCGTCTCGCTGCCGGCCGGCGATCCCGGCGACGTTGCGGCCGTGAGTTCCGGACGCGCCGCCGTCCAGGACGAGGGCAGCCAGCTGGCGGCAGCAGCGCTGATCTTCGCAGAGGCAGCGCTGGGGGCCGATGCCCACACGGCTGGCCTGCGATGGCTCGACATGTGTGCGGGGCCAGGCGGAAAGGCGGCCCTGCTGGCCGCCCACGCTGCCTCGCGTGGAGAGCACCTCGACGCGTGGGAGTTGCATCCCCACCGCGCCGACTTGGTGACGCGCGCGCTGCAGGCGGTTGACCCCGAGGCCTGGGAGGTGAGCACCGGTGACGCGCGCGCACGCGGCGAAGCCGGCGCCTTTGACAGAGTGCTGCTCGATGCCCCCTGCACGGGATTGGGCGCGTTGCGCCGCCGACCGGAGTCACGGTGGCGCCGGACCCCGAGCGATCTCGAGGACCTTGTCGATCTGCAGGTGGCACTGATCAATCAGGCTGCCCGCCTGGTCTCGCCGGGAGGTGTCGTGGCGTATGTGACCTGCTCGCCGGTGATTGCGGAGACGCACGCGATCGTCGCTGCCTCCGGCCTGCGGCGGCTCGACACCCGCTTGGCGCTGGCAGCAGCCACCGACACCACCGTCGAATCGTGGGGCTCTGGCCCACACGTGCAGCTGTGGCCGCACGTGCACGGAACCGATGCCATGTTCATCCAGTTGCTGCAGACGGAGCGCTCCGCGGATGTGACCGTGGGCACCAGCGACTAGCCTGGTGCTCATGGGAATGCAGATCGCCCCGTCCATCCTGTCCGCCGACTTCGCGAACCTCGAAACGGAGATCGCGCGCGTCTCCACCGCTGACTGGCTCCATTTCGACGTCATGGATGGTCACTTTGTGCCGAACCTGACGGTCGGTCTGCCGGTGCTGGAGCGGATCGCCCAGGTGTCTCCCATGCCCGTCGATGCGCACCTGATGATCGAGAACCCGGACCGCTGGGCACCGCGATACGCGGAGGCCGGCGCAGCGTCGGTGACCTTCCATTACGAGGCAGCTAAGGATCCCAAGGCGATTGCTCGCGACCTGCGCGCGCTCGGAGTACGCGCGTCCGTGGCGCTCAAGCCAGGCACGCCGGTGGACGCGGTGCTGGATGACATCAAGTACTTTGACATGGTCCTCGTCATGACGGTCGAGCCAGGGTTCGGTGGCCAGTCCTTTATGCCGGACATGCTTCCCAAAGTGGAGGCGTTGCGCGCCGCAGCTCGCGACGCCGCTCACGACTTGTGGATTCAGACCGACGGCGGGATCGCCCGCGACACGATCGAGCAAACCGCGCGGGCCGGGTGCGATGTCTTTGTCGCTGGCTCCGCCGTGTACGGCGCCGCGGACCCGGCGGCAGAGGTCGACGCGCTGCGCGACCTCGCTGCTGCGGCAGCGAAATAGGGCCGATGCCTGACTCACCCCACGGGACATCGGTCACCTCCGACGGGGCGATGGACCTCGCCGTGACACTCGCAGGTCAGGGACCCGAGCAAGGACCCAACCCCCGAGTGGGCTGCGTGATCACGGACGCTGACGGCGCGGTCATCGCCCAAGGATGGCATCGGGGTGCTGGCACACCTCACGCCGAGGTGGCCGCCCTCGCTGATGCCCGCGAGCGCGGCGTCGACGTGACGGGGGCCACTGCCTACGTGACGCTCGAGCCGTGTAACCACACGGGACGTACGGGACCGTGCGCCGAGGCACTGCTCCACGCCGGCATCGGCAACGTGCGCTACGCGGTACCCGACCCCGGCGACGCCTCCAGCGGCGGCGCGGCCACGCTGAATGCTCACGGCATCGACGCGCGCCTCGCGCCACACGACGGCGCGCGGGAACTGACCCGCCGGTGGCACAGGGCAGTGACCCAGGGACGCCCCTACGTGATCGCCAAGTGGGCTGCCACCCTCGACGGACGAATGGCGGCCCAGGACGGGACTGCGTTTTGGATAACCGGGCCCGAGGCTCGCGAGCATGCGCACCACATGCGCGCACGTGTGGACGCGATCGCCGTGGGCACCGTGACTGTGGAGACCGACAACCCCAGCCTGTCCGCGCGCCCAGGCGGCACGGAACAGGGGCCCCAGCCGCTGCGCGTCGTGATTGGCTCGCGGGACACTGCGGGCGCCGCGGTGTGGCGCGACGGCAACGCGCTGGCGATCCGCTCGCACGACCCCGCCACGGTGCTTGCTGAGCTCCATGCTCGGGAGGTGCGCACGCTCATTGTGGAAGGCGGTCCCACCGTGCTCAGCGCGTTCTTAGCGGCCGGATTGGTCGACGAGGTCAACGCGTATATTGCGCCGGCGGTGCTGGGTGACGGACCCGCAGCGATCAGTGGCATGGGAATCTCCACCATGACGGACGCGTTGAGGCTCACAGAGGTGACTCATGCCTCCATGGGGGCAGATATTCTTGTCACTGGTCTTGTCACGGAAGGAACCTGATGTTCACGGGCATCGTCGAGGCGGTGGGCACGGTTGAATCCGTCTCCGACGCTGGCGCGCAAGCGCAATTCACTATTCACACCGACGGGTTCGGGGAAGAACTGGTCCACGGAGAGTCGATCGCCGTGAACGGCGTGTGCCTGACCGTCGCCAAGCACACGGGCGACACGTGGCTGGCTGACGTCATGAAGATCACCCTCGACACCACGTCACTGGGCG
Source organism: Demequina globuliformis (assembly GCF_000975155.1). Lineage (GTDB taxonomy): Bacteria > Actinomycetota > Actinomycetes > Actinomycetales > Demequinaceae > Demequina > Demequina globuliformis. Next base: position 205,483 of record NZ_BBRG01000002.1, on the reverse strand, counting down.
ACTTGAAGGCCGGCGATCGCGTCAACATCGAGCGCGCCATGCGTGCCGACGGTCGCTTGGGTGGGCACATCATGCAAGGCCACGTCGACGGGACGGCCGTGCTCATCGCACGCGACTCCCAGCCAGACTGGGACAACCTGACGTTCGCATTGCCCGATGACCTGCTGCGCTACGTCGTGCGCAAGGGTTCCATTGCACTGAACGGCGTGTCACTCACGGTCGCCGAGCTTGAGGGCAACGAGGCCACGGTGTCGCTGATCCCCACCACGCTGACCGAGACAATCTTTGGCGAGGCCAAGGTAGGCGACAGGGCGAACGTTGAGGTGGACGTCCTCGGTAAGTACGTCGAGAAGATGCTGGGGGAGCGCGCATGAGTGCCGACCTCACCCCGCACCAACCGCTGACCGACGCGGACACCGCCAGGATTGAGCAGGCGCTTGCCGACCTGCGCGATGGCAAGCCCGTCCTCGTGGCGGACTCGCATCACCGCGAAAACGAGGCGGACTTCATTATGTCCGCCCAGACCACCACGGTCGACTGGGTCGCGTGGGGGATTCGGCACTCCAGCGGGTACCTGTGTGCCCCCATGCCAGGACCCACCGCAGACGCGCTCCACCTGCCGTTGATGGTGCCCAATAGTCAGGATCCCCGGCGCACCGCTTACACCGTGTCAGTGGACGCCGCGGAGGGAATCACGACGGGCATCTCCGCCGCCGACCGCCACCGCACCTTGCAGGTGCTGGCGCGACCCGAGCGCAATCCCGATGACGTGATCCGTCCGGGACACGTGCTGCCGTTGCGCGCCGTCGCCGGGGGAGTGCTGCACCGCCCGGGCCACACCGAAGCTGCGGTGGACTTGTGCCGTCTGGCAGGGCTCGAGCCAGTCGGTGTGATCGCGGAGATGGTCAACGACGACGGCACCATGATGCGTGCGGGCGACGCCACGGCGTTGGCTGCGCGCGAGGGCCTGGTCTTCATGACGATCGAGGAACTGATCGCGTACCGCCTCGACAAGGGCGACGAGGCTCCGCCTGTCGAGCCCGCTCCGGCCCGCGTGGTCGCGCTAGGCGAGGCCCGGCTCCCTACGCGGCACGGCGAACTGACCATTCACGGTTACCGCGACGCACGCACGGGTGACGAGCACGTTGCGCTCACGGCTCCGACCCCTGAGGGAAAGACCCCCGTGGTGCGCGTCCACTCCGAGTGCCTCACCGGAGACTCGTTCGGCTCGCTCCGATGCGACTGCGGACCCCAATTGGACGCCGCGATCGCGCGCGTCGCGGCCGAGGGCGGCGCCGTCGTGTACCTCCAGGGCCACGAGGGGCGCGGCATCGGGATCGTCGCCAAGATCCAGGCGTATGCGCTCCAGGACAGTGGACGCGACACGGTGGACGCCAATACTGACCTCGGGCTCCCCATCGACCGGCGCGAGTACGGTGCCGCAGCGGCGATCCTCACCGACCTGGGACTGACCGAGGTCGCGTTGATGACTAACAACCCTGCGAAAGTGGCCGCGATGCGCGCATCTGGCATCGCCGTGACGGAGCGCGTCCCCCACCGCTACGGTGAACACCCGGAGAACGTTGACTACCTGCGCACCAAGATTGAGCGCATGGGCCACCTGACAGGAGAAGACGCATGAGTGGAGACGGCGCACCAGCCATCGAGGTCGACGGCCGCGGCATGACCGTGGAGATTGTCGCCAGCCAGTGGCACACCGACGTGATGGACGGATTGGTGAGCGGTGCAGTCGAAGCCGCGAAGAAGGCGCATGCGGGCTACCGCGTGACGCGCGTCGCGGGTGCATTCGAGCTCACGGTGGTCGCGGAAAAGCTCGCGCGTCAAGGCGCCGACGCCGTCGTTGCCCTGGGCGTTGTGGTGCAGGGGGAGACCCCTCACTTTGAGTACGTCTGCCGCTCCGTCACCGACGGCCTGACGGAGGTGGCGCGCCAGCATCTGGTGCCCGTCGGATTCGGCGTGCTCACCGTCGACACCGTCGAGCAGGCACTCGCCCGTGCGGGCCTTGAAGGTTCGGTTGAGGACAAGGGTGCCGAGTCCGTCGAGGCGGCCCTGTCCACCGCGCTGACGCTGCGCACGCTGGCGTAACCGAAGCATCGGCCCGCTCACACTCGCGCCCCAGGTCCCCCGTATCCCGGTGGGGTGCGGGCTGCCGCGATGCGCGTGCCCCGGCAAAGCGTTCGTCCTACTAGGCTGGGCGCGTGAAGAACTTTGACGACCTTTTTGCCGAACTGACCGCCCGTGCAGCGGAGCGCCCCGAGGGCTCCGGCACCGTCGAGATGCTCGACAAGGGCGTCCATGCGATCGGCAAGAAGCTGGTCGAGGAGGCTGCCGAGTCGTGGATGGCGGCGGAGTTCCAGTCCAAAGAAGAGGCCGCCGAGGAACTCTCCCAGCTCCTGTACTGGGCCCAGGTCATGATGGTCGCGAAGGGTCTTACCCTCGACGACGTCTACCGCAACCTTTAAGGAAGACACGTGCTGCGCATTGCCGTCCCCAACAAGGGGTCCCTGTCCGAGCCCGCCGCTCAATTGCTGAAGGAGGCGGGGTACAAACAGCGTCGTGACTCTCGCGAGCTTGTCCTCGCCGACCCCCGCAACGACGTTGAGTTCTTCTTCCTGCGCCCGCGAGACGTCGCGGTGTATGTGGGGTCCGGCACCGTGGATGCCGGTATTACCGGGCGCGACCTGCTGCTCGACTCGGGCGCGCACGCCGTCGAGCACCTCGAGTTGGGCTTCGGCGGCTCCACGTTCCGCTACGCCGCTCCCCGTGGATCGGTGTCCTCGGTTGAGGGCCTCCAGGGCCAGCGCGTTGCGACCAGTTACCCGCGCCTGGTCAAGCACCACCTGAAGACCTTTGGCGTCGAAGCGGACGTGGTGCGCCTGGACGGCGCGGTCGAGTCCTCCGTGCAGTTGGGGGTGGCCGATGCCGTGGCTGACGTGGTCTCGACCGGGACCACGCTGCGTGCGGCCGGGCTAGAGATCTTCGGCGACCCCATCCTCAAGTCAGAAGCCATCTTGATCCGCGGCAAGGAAACCTCGGTCGACGACATTGCGGTGCTCACCGGTCGTCTGCGGGGCGTGCTCATGGCTCGCCAGTACGTGCTCGTCGACTACGACGTGCCGTCAGAAAAACTCGACGAATCCATCTCCGTCACCCCCGGCTTCGAGGCCCCCACGGTGACTCCGCTCCACGGCAAGGATTGGCACGCGGTGCGCGTGATGATTCCCCGCGCGGAGATGAACCAGATCATGGACCGCCTGTACGGCGCTGGCGCGCGTGCAATTCTCAGCACCGAGCTGCTGGCCGTCAGGATCTGACGTGGCGGCAGGCTCGGCCGAGGAGCGCCTCCTCAACCTCATCATCGCGCTGATGCACGCCCGCGTTCGCATGACCAAGGACGAGATCCGTGCTCGCGTCGCCGGCTATGAGCGCGAAGACTCGTCGTGGGATGAGGAGACGGCGAAGCGCCGCAAGGCGACGTTTGAGCGCATGTTCGAGCGCGACAAGGATGCATTGCGCAAGCTCGGGATTCCCGTGGTGACCGTGCGTTCGCAGGCCCATGGCGATGACATTGGCTACCGGATTGACCCCTCCCAGGCCGCACTGCCCCCGTTGGACTTCACTCCGGCCGAGTCCGCGGTCGTCGCGTTGGCGGCAGACTATTGGCGCGGAGCTGCGCTTGGCGCCGACGCCTCGCAGGCGTGGGTCAAGGCATCGTCGCAAATCGCGCACGGACAGGTCGATGAGTTGCCGTTCGCGACCACGTCTTCGCGATTGAGCGACGCGGCGGCCGCGCTGGTGGAGGCGATCCAACTGCGTCAGGAGGTGGCGTTCGACTACGCCTCGGCTTCCTCTGGGGATGCACGACGCCGGGTGCAGCCGTGGAAAATCTTGCTGAGCCGAGGCGCCGACTACTTGGTCGGCTTGGACCTCGACCGGGTGGCGCCCCGCACGTTCCGCCTGAGCCGCGTTGCTAGCGACGTGCGTGTCACGGGCGAGCCTGGTGCGTATGAGGTGCCAGGAACGTTGCCCTCGGGGCTTACTCACAGTTCCGACGTGGCGGGGGAGGCGCTCATCGCGGTGCGGCCCGAGACTGCTCACGCGCTACGCGCAGCGGGGACCGATGCCGGCACGGATGGCGACTGGGACCTGGTGCGGGTGCCGTACGCGCACCGCGATGACCTCAGGGACCAGGTACTCGCGCTCGGCGGTGCCGCACGCGTGATTGAGCCTGAGGGGCTGAAGGACGAGGTACTGGGCTTTGCGCGAGCCGCAGTGGAGGTGTGCCGTGGCAGCTGATCGAGCGGTGAGCCGTGTGACCCGGCTCCTGGGGATTGTCGAGTACCTCGAGACCCATGGCGCGACGCCGTTTTCGGAACTTGCGGCGCACTTTGGCGTGACGGTCACGCAGATTGAGGCCGACCTTTTCTTGCTATGGGTGTCGGGACAGCCTGGATACTCCCACGGCGACCTCGTCGACTTCGACGGGAGCGCCTTCGAGCAACAGATTGCCGACGTGACGAATGCGCAGGGGCTGCGCCAGGTGAGCTACTCGCCTCGGGAAGCGGCTGCGTTGATGGGCGCGCTGGCGGCGCTCGTCGCGACGGGTGCAGCTCCGGATGCAGCGCAGAGCGCGCTGGCGAAACTCACCGCAGCGGTGGGAAGCGTCGGCGTCGAAGTCGTGGACGTGCCCGAGGTCAACGCCGTGATCAAGGACGCGCTCGACACCTCCATCTCCGCGCGCAACGCGGTGGAGATCACCTACGTGGACGCTCAACAGCGGCGTACCGTGCGCGTCGTGGAGCCGCACCGGCTGGTGGCCATCGACGGCGCGGGCTACCTGGAGTGTTACTGCCTGCGGGCGGACGACTATCGCACGTTGCGGCTCGACCGGATCGAGTCAGCGCGGGCGGCGGACGTCATGGTGACACACCCTCCGGCCTCGACCCTAGGATTCTCACTCCACTCCAGCTTCACGGCGACAGTCAGGATCACGCGCGCTGGCCGCTGGGCGGTCGAGGACTTGCCCAACGCGCAGCTCGAGATCGATGGCGACGAGGTCGTGGCGCATTTCCCCGTGGCAGATCAAGAGTGGATCGCCGGACGCCTACTCGCGATCGCACCGCACCTGCGTTCTGTCACGCCAGAATCACTCCGTGCCGCCGTCGAGGCGCGTGCCGAGGACGTGCTGGCCGCGCACGCCGTCTAGACTGGCCCGGTTAGTCCGTCTGATCAGGGAGTAGTCATGGGGCCCAGAGAGCTCATCATCATTTTGGTGATTGTCCTGCTGCTGTTCGGGGCGCCCAAGCTACCCGAGCTCGCCAGGTCCATCGGGAAGTCACTCAACATCCTCAAAGAGGAGACCAAGAGCCTGACGGACGACGACAAGAAGACCAAGGCTGACGGCGCGCCCGCTCCAGGCAATGCGCCGGGGTCGACCACGTCAGAGCCCTCCACGTCGACGGAGGCCTCTGACGACGAGGGGCGTGGCAAGTAGCGCCCCGCGCCGGCGGGACCCCGAGCGGCAGATGCCGCTGAAGGACCATCTGCGCGAGTTTCGCAACCGCATTCTCCTGGTGGCGATCGGAATCGCCGTAGGCGCGGTTGCCGGGTGGTTCCTCTACGAACCCGTCTTTGAGGCGTTGCAGCGTCCCATCCTTGAAGCCGCAGACGGCACGGACGCTCTCGTGACCGTGAACTTTGCTGGCCTCGCCACGGCACTCGACATGAAGATCAAAGTGTCGCTCTTCCTCGGAGTGATCCTGTCTGCGCCGTGGTGGCTGTATCAACTGTGGGCCTTTGTGGCGCCGGGACTACGGGTGAAGGAAAAGCGCTACACACTGGGGTTCCTCGGCACGGCCATCCCGCTGTTTGTCGCCGGCCTCGCGCTCGCGTGGATCGTGTACCCCAAGGCCGTCACGATTTTGACGGGATTCACACCGGAGGGCGGCTCGAACTTCCTCGACGCCCAACTCCTGATGACCTTCACCATGCGTCTCTTTCTCGCGTTCGGCGTCGCGTTCGTATTCCCCGTGGTGATGGTGTTCATGTCGTGGGCAGGCATTGTGCAGTCGCGTACGTGGCTCAAGGGATGGCGCTGGGCGGTCATGATCATCGCGATCGCGGCCGCAATTTTGACCCCTACGCCTGACGTCGTCACGATGATGTGGATGGCGGTGCCTATGGTGGGGCTGTACTTCGCGGCAATAGGCATATCGATGCTGGGCCAGCGCAGGCGGGAACGCCGCCGCGCAGCCGAGCTCGCGGCAGAGACGCACACGTAGGTGGCACCTCTGCGGGTGGGGCTGGCCGCGAATCCGACGGCCGATGCCGGCCTGGCTGTCACCGCGGCGCAACGAGCACTGAAGGCACTGGAAGCGGCAGGTTGCGTGGTGACGCACCTGTCAGGCGTGTCGTGGTCCGAGACCCTGGACGCAGCCATGCGCGCGCGGGATGACCTCGACGCATTGGTGGTCGTCGGCGGCGATGGCATGGTGCACCTGGGCGCCCAGGTGTGCGCGCAGCAGTCGCTTCCGTTGGGCATCGTCGCAGCCGGTTCTGGCAATGACTTCGCGTCGATCGCAGGATTGCCGGTCCGGGAGCCGGAGCGATCTGTCCACACGATCCTGCGTGGACTCGGAAGGCCACGCACCATAGACCTGGGGCGAGTGGACCTGTCCGACGGGTCCGTCAGGTGGTTCGCGGGCGTATTGTCTGCGGGGATCGACGCTGCCATCGCGGAGCGCGGCCGCCGCATGCAATTTCCCCGCGGAGAGTCAAAGTACAAGGTTGCCGTGGCACGTGAACTGCCGGGGCACAAGCCGTACGGCGTGCGGGTGCACGCCAGGGTCACGTCGGGTGGGGACGCTCAGTACGACGGCGCGTGGACGCTCATCGCGGTCTCGAACTCGGGCCTCCTGGGTGGTGGCATTCCCATGAGTCCCCACTCCGACATCAGCGACGGCGCCCTCGAGCTCGTGCGTGCCGAGCCCATTTCCCGCGCGGGCGTCGTCCGCATCTTCCCGCGTCTGATGAGGGGTACGCATATCGCGGACCCCCGCGTGCACATCACCCAGGTGGACCGGGTGAGCCTCGCTCACAGCGACGCCGGCGCGATGGCGCCCACGGCATCGGCCGATGGTGAACCGCTGGGGTCCCTTCCGCTGACGGTGACGTGCGTGCCCGGAGCGCTGCGCCTTGCGGGCGCGGTGCCCGCGGCGGGCGCCGTCCGGCATTAGCCTGGCACATATGACTTCCCCCGCCGAGCAGTACGCCGCCGCCCGCGCACGCGCCCGCCGCCCGGACCTGCGTGAGTTCGAAGAATCGCTCAGCTTCCCGCTCGACGACTTCCAGCGCGAAGCCTGTGAAGCGGTCGCGGATGGGCACTCCGTCCTGGTGGCAGCGCCTACCGGCGCGGGGAAGACGATTGTGGGCGAATACGCCGTGCACCATGCGTTTGCGCGCGGCGAGAAGGCGTTCTACACGACGCCGATCAAGGCACTGAGCAACCAGAAGTTTCATGACCTCCAGCGCACTTACGGCTCCGCCAACGTGGGACTCCTGACCGGCGATACCTCGATCAATGCTGATGCCGCCATCGTGGTCATGACGACCGAGGTGCTGCGCAACATGATCTATGCCGGCTCGCGAACCCTCGACACCTTGGGCGCCGTGGTGCTCGATGAGGTGCACTACCTGGCGGACCGGTTCCGCGGTTCAGTGTGGGAAGAGGTCATCATCCACCTGGGGCCCCGCACCGCGCTGATCGCGCTGTCTGCAACGGTGTCAAATGCTGAGGAGTTCGGCGCATGGCTGACGGAAGTGCGCGGCGACACCGCCGTGGTCGTCTCGGAACATCGGCCAGTCCCGCTATGGCCACACGTACTCATGCGCGAGGGCATCTTTGACCTGTACGCCCACGGCGTCGATCCCCAAGATCCCGGGCCAAACCCAGCGATCAATCCTGAACTGGCTGAGATCTCGAAGCGCACCCGCTACGACAACCGCTCGCACCCGCGTCGCACGGGGTACCGCCCAGGCCGCAATCCGAATCGCCCCACAGGCAGGCGTAGCCCGCCTCGTTTCGCCGTGGTCGATGTCCTCGACGCCCAGGGCCTTTTGCCCGCGATTGTCTTCGTCTTCTCACGTGCCGGGTGTGAGGACGCCGTTGACCAGGTACGGGCCTCCGGCCTGACCCTGACGAGCGCCGAGGAGCAGGCGCAGATTTCCCGGCTGGTGGAGGACCGGTGCGCTGGCATTCCCACGGCGGACCTCGCGGCCCTGGGCTTCACGCGCTGGCGCGACCACCTGGAGGCGGGCATCGCTGCGCACCACGCGGGAATGATCCCGCTCTTCAAGGAGGTTGTCGAGGAGCTGTTCTCCATGGGACTGCTCAAGGTCGTGTACGCGACCGAGACCCTTGCTCTGGGCATCAACATGCCGGCACGCTCCGTGGTTCTCGAGAAGCTCGTGAAGTGGGACGGCCAAGGGCACAAGGACCTCACTGCGGGGGAGTACACCCAACTCACCGGTCGCGCGGGCCGCAGGGGCATCGACATTGAGGGCCACGCGGTGGTGGTCGAGCACCCGGGTTTTGACGCGGCGCAATTGGGTCGCCTGGCTTCCCGGCGCACGTACCCGCTGGTGTCCAGCTTCTCGCCGTCCTACAACATGGCGATCAACCTGGTGGCGCAGTCCGGCGTCAACCAGGCACGTGAACTTCTCGAACTGTCGTTCGCGCAGTACCAAGCGGATCAGACAGTCGTCGGCAAAGCACGCCGCGTTCGGGAGCTGGAGTCAACGCTCGCGGGGTACGGCGAATCCGTCGAATGCGATCGCGGGGACTTCATGGAGTACGCGGCGCTGCGGGAGAAGATCAACCGCGCGCAGAAGGACGCCTCGCGAGCGGTCAAGCGCCAACGACGCGAGGCCGGCGTCGACACCCTGTCCAGCCTGCGCCGTGGGGACGTGGTCCGCATCGCCTCGGGTAAACGAGCGGGACTTGCCGTCGTGGTGTTGCCAGACCATCACGATGCCGCGCCGCGGCCCACGGTCGTCACGGACAATGCGCGTACCGTGAGGCTCTCAATCGCGGATCTTCAGGCTGGCGTGGAACACATTGGTGCTATCAAGGTCGCCAAGAAAGTTGACTCGCGCAATGCTCGCCAGCGGCGCGAACTGGCACAGCACCTTGACGCCGCACGCCACACTTTCGATGTTCCCTCGCGCGCCTCCCGCCGCACGAGCGCGCCCGACACCGACGCGCACATTGAGTCGCTCAGGCGCGAGCTGCGCAATCACCCCTGCCATGCCTGCCCCGACCGCGAGCAGCACGCGCGCTGGGCTGAGCGCTATCACCGCACGCGCCGCGATCGGGACAAGCTCGCCGGCGAGATCGCCCGGACCACGGGCTCCATCGCCGCCATCTTCGACCGTCGCTGCGCCGTGCTCCGGGACCTTGACTACCTCGACGGCTTTGCGGACGACACCGAGGTCACGTCATCGGGCGCGCTGATGAAGCGTCTGTACTCGGAAAACGACCTCGTGATCGCGGAATGCCTGCGCACTCACGTGTGGGATGAACTGCACCCACCTGCGCTCGCCGCGGCCGTGTCGACACTGCTGTACAGCGGACGCAGAGAGGACGACAGCAAGCCGCCTCATATCCCTGGCGGTCCCACTGGCGTCCTTGGCCGCGCGTTGCGGGACACCGTACGAGTGTGGTCGCGCATTGACGACCTCCAGCACGCGCACCGGCTCCCCGAAGCGCCTGCGCCCCACTGGGGGATCGTGAGCGCGATTCACGCCTGGGCGCAGGGCCGCAGCTTGGACGCCGCCTTGAAGGACGCGCAGATTGCCCCAGGTGACATGGTGCGGTGGTGCAAGCAAGTCATTGACGTGTTGGATCAGATTGCCCAGGTGGCTCCCAACGAGGTCACGCGTACACGCGCCCGCACGGCCATCGACGCCATGCGCAGGGGAGTGGTGGCGTACTAGACAAGCGTTGCGAGCGCGGCGCGGGTGGTCCCGAGTTCTCCGGCGCGCGCCGTAGGCTAGGCGGGTGCTCATCGTCGCCACCAAGAACCTGCTCCTGGCGATCGCCGGAGGTCTCCTGGTCAACCTGGCGTTCCCGGACACCGGATGGTGGCCATGCGCGTTCGTCGGCATTGCATTCCTGTGGCTGGCCCTGCGTGAGGCGACGGTATGGCGCGGCTTCCTGTTGACGTGGGCGTTCGGCATCGCGTTCCTCTTGCCTCACGTCTATTGGGCATACACCTCAGTCGGAGCGGTGCCGTGGGTCGCGTTGGCGATTGCGGAAGGCGCCTTCATTGGCCTCCTTGGGGCCGCATGGGCCGTCGTCAGGCGCGCGCCATCGCGGCACACCGAACCGCCGTGGTGGTCACCGGCGGCGTTCGGACTGCTGTGGGTCGGGATGGAGCAGGTACGCTCCGTGTTTCCCTTCGGCGGCTTCCCCTGGGGGCGCGTAGGTTTCTCGCAAGTCGATGCGCCTGTCGCAAGGCTCGCGTGGCTGGGCGGCGTCCCGCTAGTGAGCCTCGTGGTCGCGACTGTCGGCGCGGCACTAGGGCTCGCGATCGAGTTCGCGTTGCGCCGCCGCTTTCTTGCCGCCACGGCACTACCCATCGCCGGCGCCGCGCTCCTTGTCGTCGGGTATGCAATCCCCTTGGACACGCAGGCCACCGACGGCGAACTGCGCGCTGGCATGGTGCAGGGCAATGTTCCCAACGCTGGTTTGGACGCGTTCGCCCAGGCGCGGCAGGTGACTCAGAACCACCGCGACGGGACGCTTGCTTTGGTTGAGTCCGACCCGGGGCCGCTCGACGTTGTGGTGTGGCCAGAAAACGCTGCGGACTACGATCCGCGTACCGATGCTGAATCCGCCGCAATGGTGGACGCTGCCGCCCAGGCCGCCGGGGTGCCCATCTTGCTGGGTACCAACGACTTCTCTCCAGAGGAAGGGCGCTACAACACCTCGCTCCTGTGGGCGCCTGGGGGCGAGGTCCTGGACACCTACTCCAAGCAGCGCCCGGCGCCGTTCGCCGAGTACATCCCCATGCGCGACTTTGTGGGGAACTTCTCGGACGCCGTGGACCTGGTCCAGACCGAGGTGATTCCGGGCGAGGGGCCCGCGACCGTTGATCTCCCGGTCGCCGCGCTTGACCGCGACGTGACCGTGGGCACCATCATCTGTTTTGAGGTGGCCTACGACCCGATCGTGGCGGAGTCTGTTGCGGCGGGCGCCCAAGTGCTCTTTGTGCAGACCAACAATGCCAATTTTGGGCTCACAGCGGAGTCCACTCAGCAACTACAGATGACGCGCATGCGGGCCATCGAGACCGGCCGTGCCACCGTCCAAATCTCCACGGTGGGCGTCTCAGGAGTGGTGACTCCCAACGGTCGGGTTGTGGAGGACACGGGTCTGTTCACAGCGGAGCAGATGTATGCCGAACTTCCGCTACGTAGCGACATGACGCCGGCCGTTCAGTGGCGCGGGCTGTGGCACTACGGATTCCTGCTGGCTCCGGTGGTCCTCGTCGCCTTCGCTTGGGCGCGAACGCTAAGAGAAAGGTATGAGTGGTGACGCGTACTCTCATCATCATCCCCACATACAACGAGCGTGACTCGTTGCCCGTCCAGGTGGACGGCGTGCGCACTGCGTGTCCCGACGTTGACATTCTCGTGGCGGACGACAACTCACCGGACGGCACGGGGGAATGGGCCGATGCCAGGGCAGAGCAAGACTCGCACGTGCACGTCCTTCACCGGCCGGGTAAGCAGGGCCTAGGAGCGGCGTACCTCGCCGGGTTCGCGTGGGGGCTTGAGCGCGGGTATGACGTGCTCGTAGAGATGGACGCAGACGGCTCGCACCGGGCGCGAGATTTGCCTGCGGTACTCAACGCGCCCGGGCAGTGGGATCTGGCAATCGGGTCCCGGTGGGTGCCCGGCGGCTCGGTCGTCAATTGGCCCAAGCATCGGCTGTTCCTGTCAACAAACGCGAACCGGTACGTGCGCGTGATGCTCGGCCTGCATGTGAAAGACGCGACGGCGGGATTCAGGGCGTATCAGGCGTCAGCGCTGCGCAGTCTCGAGCTCAGTTCTGTGGAGTCGCAGGGCTACTGTTTCCAGATCGATATGGCGTGGCGCGTCGCGAAGGCGGGCGGACGCATCGTGGAGGTTCCCATCACTTTTGTGGAACGCGAGCAGGGCGTCTCCAAGATGAGCGGGGCGATTATCCGTGAGGCCCTGGTCAAGACCACGGTCTGGGGAATGAAAGAACGCGCGACGCAAGTGCGCCGCGCGTTCCATCGACAGTAGGGTTCGTTAGCCCAAGCGCCCAGCCCGCAGCAAGCTCAGTCGCTCGTCAAGCAACTCCTCGAGCTCGGGAATGGTGCGGCGCTCGAGCAGCATGTCCCAGTGTGTGCGCTGCGTCTTCTCGTCGGAGTCCGCAGGACGGTCTCCATCGCGCAGGAGCGCGAGTGCTCCGCAGTGGCATTCCCACGACAACGGCACGTCAGCCTCAACCGAGAACGGCAAGGTGACGATGTGCCCGTTGGGGCAGTCGTAGTGGACGTCGCGGCGCTCCGCGAGTTCGGCGTGTGCGGGGGTTTCCATGCTTTGGGTTCCCAGACGCATACCGCGCAATGCTCGATCAGCCATGTCAGCCTCCCTAGAAGTGGTCAGGCGGGGGTGGTGCCTGCTGCTTTAGGGAACGAGCCGGATCGACGAATTGTTCCCGCATCCCCGTTGTCCGCAGCGGGATCTGCCACGGACAACGGGCCTGCTAGGACCGACGTTAGCGGGATTGTGCCGGCGCCGCAGGGTCAGGCTGCCGGGCGGCCTCCTTGGGGAACAGTCGCGGCCTGAGCCACAGCGTGACGTATACCAGTCCCACAAGCACGGGCACCTCGATGAGGGGCCCCACTACTCCCGCCAGCGCCTCGCCGCTCGTGGCGCCAAAGGTACCGATGGCAACGGCAATCGCGAGCTCGAAGTTATTGCCGGCTGCAGTAAAAGCGAGCGTGGTGGTGCGGGCGTAGCCCAGGCCCAAGGCCCGGCCCGTCAGCATGCCCACGCCCCACATGACCGCGAAGTAACACAGCAGTGGCAGGGCGATCCGTGCCACGTCCCACGGGTTCGCGACCACCTGCTCACCTTGCAGGGCAAACAGCAACACGATGGTGAAGAGAAGTCCGTACAGGGCCCACGGGCTGATCCGGGGGATGAAGCGCTCCTCGTACCACTCACGGCCCTTTACGCGTTCGCCAATCGCGCGCGACGCGAATCCTGCCGCGAGCGGTATACCGAGGAAGATCAGCACGTTGAGTGCAATGGTGCCGATGGACGCATCAAGGCCTTGGGTGTCCCACCCCAACCATCCCGGTAGCACGGTGAGGTAGAAGTAGCCCAGCAAGGAGAAGGCGAAGACCTGGAACACCGAGTTGATGGCGACCAGGACGGCAGCCGCCTCCCTGTCTCCACACGCGAGATCGTTCCAGATGACGACCATGGCGATGCAACGTGCGAGGCCCACGATGATGAGCCCGGTGCGGTACTCCGGAAGGTCGGGCAGGAAGGTCCACGCGAGTCCGAACATGACAGCGGGGCCCACGACCCAGTTGAGGACCAGGGAAGAGGCCAGGAGCCGCTTGTCGCCGGTGACAGCCGCGACCTTGTCGTAGCGCACCTTGGCCAGCACGGGATACATCATGACCAGCAGGCCCAGCGCGATGGGGATCGAGATTCCGCCGATCTCCATTGACTCCAGCAGGCGAGACACGCCAGGGATAAAGTGGCCGAGCGCGATTCCGCCGACCATCGCGAGGCCGATCCACAAGGGAAGCCAGCGATCAAGGGTCGAGAGCTTGCCCGGGTGGACGCCCTCGACTGCGGGGATGGCCGCGGTCACTTGATCAGGTCCGCCAGGAGCGCCTCGACGCGCACCTTGATCTCGTCGCGAATGGGCCGGACGGCGTCAATGCCCTGGCCGGCGGGGTCCTCAAGAACCCAGTCCTCGTAACGCTTGCCGGGGTAGTAGGGGCAGGCGTCGCCACAGCCCATGGTGATGACCGCGTCGGACGCCTCGACTGCCTCTGGAGTCAGCACCTTGGGCTGCTCTTCGCGGATGTCGATGCCCTCTTCCAGCATGGCTTCCACAGCGACAGGGTTGATCTGGTCCTTGGGCATGGAGCCGGCGGAACGCACTTCAACCGCGCCCTCGGACAAGTGGCGCATGTAGCCCGCCGCCATTTGGGAGCGACCGGCATTGTGGACACAGACAAAGATCACAGATGGCTTGGTGGTAGTCATGCGGCCAGCATGGCGGCTAAATAGATAGATGTCAATATTGATAGATGTCGATGGGGCGGGTACGATTCGTGTATGACGATGCGTGAGAACCTTCTGGCTGCGGACCAGTCCTGTCCACCCGGGACGGCTCTGACGGTGCCCGACGGGGACGACGCCGGAGACGCTGCGCTCCTCAAGGCCCTGGCCGACCCCACCCGCCTCAAGATCCTGCGCATTCTGGCCGCTAATGGTGAGGTGTGCGCGTGTGACCTCGAGGGTCCCTTGGGGCTCAGTCAGCCGACGGTGTCGCATCACCTGAGGCAGCTTGTCTCCGCTGGGGCAGTGACGCGTGACAAGCGAGGTACCTGGGCGTATTACGCGCTTGACCTCGACGGCCTCACGCGGATCACCTCGCCACTTGCGATGTTTGCAAGCCCAGTGCGCTCGTAGTGGTTGTCGACGTGGCTCGAGCGAGCCACGGCCGCACACGTTGGCTAGCACGGTGCGCGCGAGCGCCGCTACCGGCTTGATCGGCGGTCAGCGGCGGCAGCCAGCATCGAAGGCAACGTACTCAAAACCGACACGTGCCCGTGATCAGGCATCTCGATCAGTCTCGCAGTGTCGATAAGTGCCGCAAGCCGCCGGCCATGGCTCACCGGCACAATGCGGTCGGCCGTGCCATGCACCACAGTGACGGGGCACTTGATGCGCGCGAGATCCACACCCCACGGCCGCACGTAAGCGAGGTCGTCGTCGATTGCGCCGTCTGCGCCGTCATCCCCTCCACCGAGCCATCCCAGCTCACCGCCTAGGGCAGCAAGATCGACGTCGAGAAACTCGGGGTCGTAGGGCTCGCCTCCCTGATCGCGCCGCGCGTCTTCGCCCGCTTCTGCAGCCGTGAGCGCAGCAACCCCCGAGTCGATCATGCCGGTGTACCACTCGCTTCCCGCGCCCTCGCGAGGTGCCAGCGACGCTACGGTGATCGCCCAGGTGACCCTGGCATCGGCCGCAGCGCACGCAAGCGCATGCGGACCGCCGCCCGAGTAGCCCACGACCGCATAGCGCTCCACGCCCCAGGCGTCGGCGACCGCCGTGCAGTCGTTCGCGACGTCGGCCGGGTTGCGGCCGCGCAGACGGGTGGAGTCGCCGTAGCCTGGGCGGTCGATCCCCACCCACGTCATGTCATCGCGGGGCAGTGTCACAGGCGGGGGCTGACCTGATCCGGGAGTGCCGTGGTGCCACACCACGGTGAGCCCGCGCGACGCTGGGCGTCCGTAGACCCGCAGCCTCCGCCCGTCGGCCAGATCCAGTGTTGTGCTCATCTGCCGAGCCTACGGCGTTGTGCTGACGGGGTCGCGTGAAGAGTCCCTGCCCCACGATGACTGCCGCGACAATCACGGCGCCACCGATCAACTGCAGGGGCGTGAGGCTCTGTCCGGCGACCAGAAAACCCAGAAAGGTCGCCGTGAGCGGCGCCAAGAAAGTAAGCAAACTGACTTGCGTAGCCGGGAGCGCTAACACGCCTCGAAACCACAGTAGGTAGGCGACCAGGCCGCCGGCGACGGCAAGCCACCCAAATCCCGCAATGTTGGCGGGGGAGAGGGTGCCGGGAATGCCCTCCGTGGCGAGCGCGACAGGAACGAGCATGATGCCACCCCACGTCAATTGCCAGCCCGTGAATGTCACGAGGCCCGTGGGTGTGCCCCACCGCTTGGTCAGCACCACCCCGACCGCGGTAGCCGTACCTGCGGCGACGGCAGCGAGGGCGCCCCAGGCGTCCAGCCTCGCGCCAGGGGTGAGCACGAGCATCGCGACGCCCGCGAGGCCAATGCCGGACGCGGCAAAGGTGCGGATGCGGTGCCCTTCGTGAAGGAAGCTCACGGCGAGGACCGCCACCACGAGCGGGCTGACGGCGCTCAGCGTGGCGGCGACGCCCCCGGGTAGGCGGTAGGCCGCAATGAACAGCAGTGCAAAGAATGCGCCGATGTTCAGGGCCCCGAGGACTGCGGACTTCCACCACCACGCCCCACGGGGCAGTTGCCGCGTCCATGCAATGAGGACCAGACCCACCGGTAATGCGCGGATCACGGCCGCGGTGAACGGCCTGCCCTCGGGCAACAGCTCGGTCGTGGTGAGGTATGTCGTCCCCCATAGGACGGGGGCAATGGCGGTGGCGGCGAGCAGGGACATGCGGGACATGGAATCCTCCTGTATCTTGATGTCAAGATATTCACGGAACTATCTTGACGTCAAATTAATTCCGGAGGTTGCTGTGAGTGAGCGCGCAGATGCGGTCGATTACTTCGTCCAGCAGTGGGCGCAGGTGAGGCCAGAGCTCGACGTGACGCCCATGGCACTCATTGGCCGCGTCTCGCGAGTGGCAGTGCTGGTGCAAGCGAAGGTCGATGCCGTCTTCGCCGAGCACGGAATGCAGTCATGGGAGTTCGACGTGTTGGCGACGCTGCGACGCGCGGGCGAGCCCTACACGCTCACGCCCGGTCAACTCGATCGCACCATGATGATCACCTCCGGGACCACCACCCATCGGATCACGCGCCTCGAGGAGCGCGGCTGGGTCCAGCGAGAGCGTGACGACAAGGACCGTCGCTCCGTGCGCGTGAGCTTGACGCCCAGCGGTCTCGCACAATGCGACCGGGTCCAAGAGGAGCATCTGGCGAACGAGCGCGCCATCCTCGAGGCGCTTGAGCCCGACCAGCGCGACAGCCTTATCTCGCTCATGCGGACATTCGCGTTGGCGCTGGGGGACCGGGCGCCCATGGAAGAGCAGTCCCCGGACGCGTAAGCGCGTCCGCGGAGCGAGAATGCGCGATACTCGAAGACGGGCCACGACCGAGGGAGATCACCAGTGACACGAGCGGACCAGCACGACGCAATCCGGGTGCGCGGCGCGCGCGAAAACAATCTGAAGGATGTGTCGGTCGACATCCCCAAGCGTCGCCTCACGGTGTTTACCGGGGTTTCGGGTTCAGGAAAGAGCTCCCTGGTATTTGGCACCATTGCGGCAGAGTCGCGGCGGCTCATTGACGAGACCTACCCGGCGTTCGTGCAAGGCTTCATGCCCTCGCTGAACCGCCCTGACGTCGATTCCCTTGAGGGCCTGACGACGGCGATCATGGTGGACCAGGAGCGGATGGGGGCGAACGCGCGGTCCACCGTCGGCACCGCCACGGACGCCAACGCCCTGCTGCGCATGTTGTACTCGCGCGTAGCGCAGCCTCACATCGGTTCCCCCCAGGCATACTCCTTCAACGTTGCCTCGATCTCCGGACAAGGCGCCGTGACGCTCGACACCGCGCGTGGGGAAAAGAAGAAGGAGGTGCGCTCATTCGCGATCCAGGGTGGCCAGTGCGCGCGGTGCGAGGGCATGGGGTCGGTGTCCGACATCGACCTCAGCCAAGTCTTTGACGACAGCAAGTCCCTAGCGGAGGGTGCCATCACGGTCCCTGGATACACGGCCGACGGCTGGTACGTCCGGATCTTCTCGGAGTCAGGCTTCCTTGATGCAGATAAGAAGATCAAGGACTACTCCAAGCGTGAACGTGAGGATTTCCTGTACAAGGAGCCCACGAAGGTCAAGTTCGCCAACATGAACATGACGTACGAGGGACTGATCCCACGGATTCAGAAGTCGATGCTCAGCAAGGACAAAGAGTCGATGCAGCCCCACATCAGGGCCTTCGTTGAGCGCGCCGTGACCTTCCAGACCTGCCCTGAGTGCGACGGCACCCGTCTGAATGAGCATGCACGCGGATCGGTGATCGAGGGCAAGTCCATCGCGGATCTGTGCCGCATGCAGATTACCGATCTGGCGGCGTGGTTCGACGATCTCGACGTGCCGGCGGCCGGCCCGCTGGTCGAGGGTATTCGGGCAGTGCTCACGGCGTTCGTCGAGATCGGCCTGGGCTACCTGTCGCTCGAGCGCCCCACGGGGACCCTGTCAGGCGGAGAATCTCAGCGCACCAAGATGATCCGCCACCTCGGTTCAGCGCTCACCGACGTGACCTACGTCTTCGACGAGCCCACCATTGGGCTCCATCCGCATGACATTGAGCGCATGAACAACCTGCTCATCCAGTTGCGCGACAAGGGCAACACGGTCGTGGTGGTCGAGCACAAGCCAGAGACCATCGCGATCGCGGATCGCGTGGTCGACATGGGCCCAGGTGCCGGCCGAGACGGGGGAGAGGTGGTCTTTGAGGGAACGCCCGCGGAACTGGCCGGTGCCGACACGATGACGGGTCGCCACCTCCACGACCGGGCACGCCTGAAGGACAAGGTCCGCGCGCATGCGGGCACGATCGAGGTGCGTGGTGCGTCGACTCACAACCTGCGCGACGTTGACATTGACATTCCCACGGGAGTGCTGGTGGCTGTCACCGGCGTCGCTGGCTCGGGTAAGTCTTCGCTGATCCACGGCGCAATTACGCCTCGTGAGGGCGTGATTGCCGTGGATCAAAGTCCCATTCGTGGCTCGCGCCGCTCGAGTCCAGCGACCTACACGAGCCTGCTGGATCCCATTCGCAAGGCATTCGCGAAAGCAAACGGGGTCAAGCCGGCACTGTTTAGCTCAAACTCTGAGGGTGCGTGCCCGGTGTGCAAGGGCGCAGGAGTGGTCGTGACGGATCTGGGTCCGTTTGACTCGGTCGAGACCACCTGTGAGGAATGCGAGGGCCGCCGCTTCCAGGCGGAGGTGCTCGAACACACGTTGGGCGGGCGCAACATCGCGGAGGTCCTCGAGATGTCCGTGGCGCAAGCGGAAGAGTTCTGGGGCTCAGGCGAGGCAAAGACGCCTGCCGCACACAAGATCTTGGTGCGGCTCAAGGACGTGGGCCTCGGTTACCTCAAGTTGGGTCAGCCCCTGACGACGTTGTCTGGAGGCGAGCGCCAGCGGCTCAAACTTGCATCCAGGATGACGGACAAGGGCGACATCTACGTTCTCGATGAACCCACCACCGGGCTCCACCTCGCGGATGTCGACAACCTCCTTGGTCTGCTCGACAGGCTCGTCGACTCCGGCAAGACCGTGATCGTCATCGAGCATCACCAAGCCGTGATGGCCCACGCTGATTGGGTGATCGACCTGGGGCCCGGAGCCGGACATGACGGCGGGCGTGTGGTGTTCGAGGGAACGCCTGAAGCACTGGTGGCCGATGCCAGCACGCTCACGGGCCAACATCTAGCGGAATACGTGGGGAAATAACGTTATGTCAGATGCAGATGGCGTTGCCTCGCTGAGTTTCGAGGCGATCGTGGGCGTGGAAGTCAAAGGCGAGACGTGGGCGTGTGTCGAGATTCCGGGTTCTGCGGAGTTTTTTGGCACAGGCCGCAGCGTGCGCGTCGACGCGTTTGTGGACGACGTTGAGCTGACCAACGTGGGCGCCATGGTGACCGGCACGGGTGGGCACATGATTTCGCTCAATGCCCAAGTGCGAAAAAAGTTGGGCAAGTCCATCGGCGACACGGTCAGCGTGCGCGTGCAGCGAGCGGCATAGACCCATACGGAGCGGCGTAGATCCACGCTGCGCGACACGGATTCACTGCGAGCGGCACAGAACCCGTGGGAGCAACTCCGCTCATCGCGAGCCGCACAGGTCCACTCAGTTGCGCAACGCCGATAATGTGCATTATGTCAACTTGGCGCACGTGGTCTGTCCCGCGGCTCTTCAAGCACTACCCCGCCCGTCGGCTCAGCACACGCGTGTGACTCCAATGCATCGCGTTGGACGTGGATCACATCCACGCGCGTCACTGGACGCACACACGCACCATCACTGTGCCGAACCGACGGAGCGGGCGGCGGCGCCGTCTCACGTGCACGGAGACGGATCGCGTCGGAGCGCTTAGAGTGCGGCGACCGCCCTCAGCTCGGTCGCCACGCTCTGACTCCAATCGCGGATTGCGGCGAAGTCACGGAAATCACCCTTGGGCGGGTTCAGCGCACGGATGATCGCCTTCTCGCCCATGTTGAGGCGCTCATAGTCCAGCGCCCCATCGAAGTGGCGCAGTTCTCGCGCGCCGACAAGGGAGGCCAACTGGGTTGCCTCGGTGGTCTGTTGCCCAGGGGTCTTCACCCCGGCCATTCCCACCGAGAACAACCACACGTCGCGGTGACGCAACTCTTCAGCGTTGTCGCTCACGAGCGCGGAGGCATCGCGACGCCACAGTCCCCCATACACCGCGCTGCCGATGACAAAGGCGTCATAGAAATGGACGCCCTGAACATCGGCTGCGTCCGCGCAGTCCACGTCGAAGCCCACTGCCGAAAGCTCGGCGGCGATGGACTCGCCGACCTCGCGCGTCGAGCCGTACTTTGAACCGGTAGCGACCAGGATCTTCATGACGTGCCTCCTCGTGGACTGATGCTTCAAGCATCTCCCCACCCGGGCCGGTTTTCGAGGGACTATAGTCCCCGCGACGTCAACTCGTGCTTGAAATACCTGGCAGTTGCCACATAGCCGAGGGACTCGTAGAACGCGTCGGCCCTGCCAGTCGCGAGCGTCACGGAGCGACACCCGGCGTCAGCGGCCCACCGGGCCACCTCAGCCATCAATGCTCGGCCCACTCCCCCACGTCTAGCAGCCGGGTGGACGCAGATCTCGTCCACCCAACACACCTGCGCGTTCGCGTACAGGGCCGGGTGGGCCCACGCGACAACGTAGCCATTGACGATGCCATCTGACACATGGACGGCAACGCGCGCATCTGGGCGCGTGAGCAACCGGGCATAGGTCTCATCGAACGTAGCGCGGCGCGGCTCGTAGGAATGCGCCAGTTCCTGGAGCAAAGCAAAGACGGGGCCGGCGTCGCTCGCGAGAGCGGGCCTGACCCCGTCCACGCTCACTCGCTTTCGATGGTGAGAATCAGGTCCCCACCGGTCAGTGCCTCAGCACCCTCGATCACCACGCGCGCGACCGTGCCAGACACGGGAGTCGTGATGGCGGATTCCATCTTCATGGCCTCGATCACTGCGACGGTCTGGCCAGCCTCGACCGTGTCGCCCTCAGCCACGGACGCCGTCACCGAGCCGGAGAACGGCGAGGCGATCTGCCCTGGCTGGGCCCTATCAGCCTTCTCGCGCTCCACGACATCAACGGCTGCGGACTCGTCGCGAATCTGTACGGGACGTAGCTGGCCGTTGTAGTTGAACATGGCGGTGCGCTCGCCGTGGTCATCTGGCTCGCCGAGCGCTTCAAGGGAGACCAGTACCTGCACGCCCTCGTCAAGCTCGACCATCACCTCTTCCCCGCTGCCGACCGTCAGGCCATACAGGTAGTGGAAGGTGTCGACCACCGACACGTCGCCGTATTGCTCGACCGCGGCGTCAAACTCCCTGGCAGGTGCCGGGAAAAGCAGGTGGTTGAGGCGGCGCCGCCGCTCGGGACCGGCCGATGCCAGGGCGGAGCGGTCATCGTCGCTCAGCTCCGCGCGGGGCTTGGATTCGCTGCGACCCTCGAGTGCCTTGGTGCGGAAAGGTTCCGGCCAGCCGGCCGGTGGCACCCCGAGTTCACCCTGGAGGAAGCCGATTACGGAATCCGGAAGGTCGAACTCCTGCGGATTTTCCTCAAAGGCGTCGGGGTCAGCATCGTTCGCCACGAGGTGCAGGGCAAGGTCGCCGACGACCTTCGACGACGGCGTGACTTTCACCAGCCGGCCGAGGATCCTGTCCGCGGCCGCGTACATGTCCTCGATCTGCTCAAACTTGTCAGCCAGCCCCAAGGAGATGGCCTGCTGGCGCAAGTTCGACAACTGGCCGCCGGGGATTTCGTGACGGTACACGCGCCCAGTGGGACCGGGAAGGCCGGACTCGAAGGGACCGTACAGCTTGCGCACGGCCTCCCAGTAGGGCTCGAGGTCCTGTGTCGCGTGCAAGGGGATCTGCGTCTGACGTGCGGTGTACTCCATGGCGGCGATCAGCGCGGCCATGGGCGGCTGAGAGGTGGTGCCGGCCATAGCGGCATTCGCCACATCGACAGCGTCCACGCCGGCCTCTGCCGCGGCCAGCAGTGTCGCCACCTGGCCACCCGTGGTGTCGTGGGTGTGCAGGTGCACGGGGACGTCGAACCGTTTGCGCAGCGCATCGACCAACACGAATGCGGATGCCGGGCGCAGCAAGCCGGCCATGTCCTTGATGGCCAGGATGTGAGCGCCGGCCTCGACCAGCGAGTCCGCGAGGCTCAGGTAGTAGTCGAGCGTGTAGATGTCCTCGTCAGGCGAGATGAGGTTGCCGGTGTAGCACAGCGTCGCCTCCGCGACGGACTGGCCCGTCGACCGCACCGCCTCGATGGCCGGCCGCATCTGCTCAACGTCGTTCAGCGCATCGAAGATGCGGAAAATGTCGATACCGGTCGCCGTGGCTTCCTCGACAAAGGCGTGCGCGACTTCATCGGGGTAGGGCGTGTACCCAACCGTGTTGCGGCCGCGCAGCAGCATCTGGAGGGCGATGTTTGGCACGGCCTCGCGTAGGTCGGCGAGTCGCTTCCACGGGTCCTCTGACAGGAAGCGCATCGCGACGTCGTATGTCGCACCGCCCCAGCACTCAAGCGAAAACAGGTCGGGTGACATGCGAGCCGTGTGACCGGCAGCGCCGAGCAGGTCAAAGGTGCGGACGCGGGTCGCCAACAACGACTGGTGAGCGTCGCGCATCGTCGTGTCAGTCAGGCGCAGTCGCTTGTCCTCGCGCAATGCAGCCGCAAATCCCTCTGGACCGAGCTCGAGCAACTGCTGCCGCGTGCCATCAGGGATGGGCGCGTCGAAATCGATCGCCGGCAGCTTGGTGCGCGGGTTCAGGATGGCGCGCGCCGGTTCACCGTGCGGCCGGTTCACCGTGGTGTGCCCCAGGAAGGTCAACAACTTGGTCGAACGTTCCGCGGACTCGGGCACCTCAAGGAGTTCGGGGCGCTGGTCAATGAAGGCCGTGGTCACTCCCCCGGCGCGGAACGAGGCATCATCGAGGACAGCGCGCAGGAAGCGAATGTTGTTGGTGACGCCACGAATCCGGAACTCGGCGAGAGCACGGGAGGCGCGCCGCACGGCGGCGTCGAAGTCGTGCCCGCGGCAGGTGAGTTTCACCAACATCGAGTCGAAGTGCCCGGTGACCGTGTTGCCCGCCATGCCGGTGGCACCGTCAAGCCGCACACCCGCGCCGCCCGGCGACCGGTACGCGACAATGCGTCCCGTGTCAGGCAGGAAGCCGTTGGTCGGGTCCTCGGTGGTGATGCGGGTCTGCACGGCGAAGCCATTGGTGCGGATCTCATCCTGGCGGATGCCGATCTGCTCGAGGGTCTCCCCCGCCGCAATGCGGATCTGTGCGCTCACAATGTCGATGTCGGTCACTTCTTCGGTGACGGTGTGCTCGACCTGAATGCGCGGGTTCATTTCGATGAACACGTGCTCACCGGCGCGCTCACCCTCCGTCGCGACGAGGAACTCGACGGTACCGGCGTTGACGTACCCGAGCGACGTGGCGAACTTCACGGCGTCGGCACACAACGCCTCGCGGATCGCGGGGTCCAGGGCCGGCGCGGGTGCGATCTCGATGACCTTTTGGTGCCGACGCTGTACCGAACAGTCGCGCTCGAACAGGTGCACCACGTTGCCTTCGGCGTCGGCGAGAATTTGCACCTCGATGTGACGCGGACCCAGAACAGCCTGCTCCAGGAAGACCGTGGAATCGCCAAAGGCGTTCTCGGCTTCACGCATGGCGGAGGCCAGGGCCTCCGGTAGAGCGTCGCGGTCTTCCACGCGGCGCATGCCGCGTCCGCCACCGCCCGCGACGGCCTTCACGAAGATGGGGAAGCCGATGCGGTCGGCCGCCTCGATGAGTTCGTCTGGATCCTGAGACGGCTCCGAGGAGTCGAGGACGGGGACACCAGCCTCGCGAGCTGCCTTGAGCGCTGCGACCTTGTCGCCGGCCTTAGCCAGGACTGCGGGCGGCGGTCCTACGAACGTGAGGTCTTCGTCGGAGCAACGCTGCGCCAGATCAACGTTTTCGGACAGAAAGCCGTAGCCCGGATAGATGGCGTCGGCCCCGGCGTGCTTGGCCACCCGAACAATCTCGTCGATGTCCAAGTAGGCCTTGACGGGGTGACCCTCTTCACCAATTTGATAGGCCTCATCGGCCTTCACCCGGTGCTCGGACATGCGGTCCTCATACGGGAAGACCGCCACCGTTTTGGCACCCAGTTCAAATGAAGCTCGGAAGGCGCGGACGGCAATCTCCGCGCGGTTGGCGACAAGCACCTTGGAGAACAATGGCTTTCCCTTCGACGGTGTCCATTATTTTGCCAGGATCACGAGAACCTGGCAGACACCGCCGGGGAACGCGAACCCGAGCGGGTTTAGGAAGCGTGTGTGCGCTTGGCGCGACGTGCTGCGAGTTCGTCTGTCTGATCGGCGCCAGCGCTACCGAGAGGTTCGCCCTTGTCTGCGGGAAGCGCCGAGAGCGATCCTTCGAGCTCACGCCACACCTTGCCAAGCGCGATACCGAACACACCCTGGCCGCCTTGTACGAGGTCGATCACCTCGTCATCGGAGGTGCACTCGTAGACCGAGGCACCGTCGGACATCAACGTGATGCGCGACAGATCCTCGACTCCACGCTCGCGCAAGGTGTCGACGGCAGAACGGATCTGCTGGAGCGAGACGCCGGAGTCGAGCAGTCGCTTGACGACCCGCAACACCAAGATGTCGCGAAACCCGTACAGGCGCTGCGTGCCCGAGCCGGTGGCGCCACGAACAGTCGGTTCGACCAGTCCCGTGCGCGCCCAGTAGTCAAGCTGACGATAGGTGATCCCGGCTGCCTTGCAGGCCGTGGGGCCGCGATAGCCGGCGTTCGCGTCCAGCTGCGCAAGGCCGTCGTCGAACAGGATGCCCTGATCGTGCAGAGCACTCATGTCGTGACTTCCGGTCTGAGCCATCGTCCCCTCCAGCTATGCCCACGGCGTGGGCCTTGTGCCATCCAAACTACGGCCGCGTGTCGCGACGGTCAACGCACCACGCGGCGCGTGGTGGCGTTTCCCGTCCCTGTTATCGACCCAAATCGCGGTGAACACAAGCACTGAAGACCGCCACCGCGGCATCCACCCGTTGGGTCACCTCGGCATCGGCCCGTGCGTCGTCCTTTCGCGCACGCGCGGCGTGCGCGAAATCTCGTGCCGCCTGGGCTTCACGGTCAGCCGCACGCTGCAGCACTTTAAGCGCGCGAGCGTCTCCCCCGGCGTCGAGGTACGCAGCGGCCGCGACCACCAAGTCCACATCGGCTCGCTCGTACCGTCCGGGCTGAGACTGAGCGATCACGCCGGCCGACTCCAACGCGGCAATCGTCTCGGATTCGACCCCGGCGGCCTGCGCCATCTGACTGGCCGTGAGCACCGAGTCCCGCCGAGAAACCTCGTGCGGCGTGACCGGCTCATGCAAACGACCTGCGTCGAGATCGTCCAAGTACTCGGCAATCACTGACAGCGGGCGGAAGTGGTCACGCTGCTGGCGAAGGACAAACCTCACCCGTTCCACGTCCGCCGGCGAGTACTGCCGGTAGCCCGAGGAGGTGCGCTGAGGCATCACCAAACCGTTCGAATCCAAGAAACGCAGTTTCGAGGACGTGAGCGCGGGAAACTCTTGAGTCACCTGAGCCAACACGTCGCTGACGCGGAGCATCGGTTCGTGCGACAGCGCGCGCGGCCAGGTGCCCGTGGCGGACGCGCTCGTATCCGGACCGCGGGTGACCGCGGACCGCACAGGCTCCGCGTCGCGGGCGGCGTGAGCGGCTGACATTTGTGTCAGTTCGCGCTGCCTGGGTGGAAGGTCATGCGGTACTTACCGATCTGCACCTCGTCGCCCGCTGACAACTTGGCCTCAGACACCAACTGTCGGTTGACGTAGGTGCCGTTCAATGAGCCAGCGTCCCGGACAAAGAAGTCATGGCCATCGCGGATGAACTGCACGTGTTCGCGGCTCACGGTCACGTCGTCAAGGAAGATATCCCCCTTGACCGACCGGCCTGCCGTCGTGAGATCCACGTCGAGAAGGAACCGTGCGCCCTGGTTAGGACCGTGGTGGACGATCAGCAGGGCGCAGTTCTCGTCAAGCGCGCCAACAGCGGCATCGTCCTGCGCCGAGAGTCGGTGGGCAATCTCATCCGCTGGCGGCTGAGCGTCAAGGGACATGGTCCTCTCAACTGGACTTTCGTCGTAGGTCATGACGCCTCCCTGCTGTCGTGGTCCGATGCATCCATCCTAGAGGTCGACGACCCCATCGTGGGCGCGTTTGCCGTGGCGCGGTGGTGAATGTCTCGCACATACCCAATGCCGCTGATCCAGTAGAGCGCCGACGCGAACACGGCCCCCCCGATCGCCAGTGTGTGAACGCCATCCCAGCGCTCGAAGGCCACGTACGCCAGCGGCAAGAAAATGTACAGGCAGAACGTAGCGGCCTTGCCCACGTAGGTCACCTGCGGGCTGCGCGTGCGGCGAATCTTTCCGTAGACCAGCGCGGACGCAACCATGAGATCGCGGGCCATCAGGATCAGCACCAGCCACCACGGGATGATCTCGCGTACGGCAAGGCCCAGCACGACCACGAGCGTGAGCAAGCGGTCGGCAGCGGGGTCAAGTAGGCGGCCGAGCCTCGTGACTTGGTTCCACCGTCGTGCGAGGAAGCCGTCGAGAAAGTCGCTGATCCCCGCGGCGATGAGCACCATGAGTGCCCAAAAATCCTGGGAAGCGAAGAACAGCCCGCCAAAGACTCCGATGAGCAGGATGCGCACAAACGAGATGACGTTGGGCAAAGTCCAGATCGCCGCCGACGGCACCGGGACGGTACCGGTCGTACGGGAATCGCTCACCTAGGCGAGTCTACTTGTCCTTGGCTTCCTGGGCTAACACCTTGTCGACCGTCTCGTTAGCAATGCGAGTGGCCTCGTCCTCCGAGGCTCCGCGTGCCAGTTCCTTGGCGCGAATCTGCTCGAACTTGTAGTGCCGAGTCTCCGTGGAGTGTTGCTGCGTCATGACACCTCTCCTTTCCGGTTCTCGCGCGGCACGACCGCCCCGCACGTACAGATTAGGACGGCCTCGCGACCAGTGCCAGGGGAACTAGTTGGCCAACGGTGAGTACGTGTCATACGTAGCAATCAGCGTCCGGATGCGAGTCAGGGCCTCGTCCGACAGCTCTGCGTCTCCGCTGACTTCGTGAAGGGCGTCGAGAGCCAGGTTGCCGTACTTGTGACCGGCGTCCTCCGGCACGTTCTGACTCAGGATGAGGTCGATCACCCCTTGGAATGCCGTCACACCCGGGATCCACACCATGTCATCACTCAACTGCTCGGAGCGTTCGCCATCCTCGAGCCATTCTGGTTTGCTCCACACCACCGACGGGCCTATCCAGACAATGGGGTCATTACCGTGTTGCAGGTACGCAACCCGCGGCTCGTTCCAGACTCCACCCTGCTGGGCGAGCACTCCGGTGTCATCCGTCCACCTGACGCTGCGGCCGTCGTCAAGCACGGGCAGGGCGTAGGGCGAACCGTCGACGCGCGCATTTTGCAGATCTCGCCACAGCGCCGTGAAGCTCGGGGTGCCTGCAAGCACCGCGCCCTGGGTGGTCGCCAGAAGTTCCTCTTCCGAGTCAAACGCGGCGTTCATTCCATAGGAACCAAGGCTGAGGCCGTAGACCGTGAGTTGGGGCCGCGAGTCCGACGGGAGCGCGCTCCACCAGTCGTAGACAGCGTCGAACAACGCCGACGTGCCCGTCGTGGCCAGGTCAGGCGTCAGAATCGCCGACACCGGACTGGGCGTCGCGCCGTACTGCAGTGTGACAAGAGCCGTGTCGCCCGCGTGAAGGTATTCGAAACCGTCGATGGCTGCTGGGTCGAGCCACCCTGTGCCCGTGGTGCCGGCGACCAGCAGATGCTCCCGCTCGGCGGCACCTGTCCGCTCCAGCTCAGCTACCACCAGGTCCGTGCGCTCGTCGAGGGTGGGTGCGGACTCGACGCCCACGTAGACGCGAATGGGCTCAAGCGCCTCCTTTCCGGTCACTGCGCTGATAGTCGCGGCGGTGGGACCCGAGCCCACGATCTTGACTCCCGCTTGCCCAATGTGGTCCCACGTGACAAAGCTGTCGGGGCTGCCAGACCTGAGTGCGGACGTCGGCTGCGAGAAGGCCGGGTCGTAGGCATCATTTCGTTGTCCGTATGCCCAATTGAGCAGCACCGTCAACACCGCCATTGACGCGGCGACAATCACCACGGTTCCCACGGTGGTCGCGATTCCTGCGGTGAGGCTCACCCACACCCGGTGGGGGCCGCGTGGCGACCGACTGACGCGGCTCAGCGCAGTGACGACCCAGGGGCGGATGCGATTGTGCAGTCGACGAATGCCACGCCCAATGGCGAACCCCAGCCACAACCCCACTAGAGCGCCCAGGGCAATACCAAGAAGGTGAAGCTCGTCGGTGTCGGGTACGCCCACGGCCTCACGGATGCTGTTCTGCCATCGCACCCCCACAGGCGCGACCGCCGCGAGGGCAATGACGGTACCCACCGTCACCATCCACGCAGGCGCGCTCGCATCCCAACGCAGGCGGCCATTGGCCAAGAGGCGCACGGTGCGCCACAGCAGCACGCCGATCCCGTACCCGACGGTGAAGGCCAGTCCGGTCACCAGCCCCTGGCCCCACGGCGGTCGTGGCAGGAGGGATGGGGTGACGGAAAGCACGACAAAGCCCACGGCAAAGAGCGAACCGACGACGTCCAGGCGACGCTGTGCCCACGCGGTCATGGATGTTCCTTCCAGGAGGTCCCGGACCACACAGTAGCGGCCCCAGAACTGCTGGGCAGTGCTAGCCGCGCGGTCCACTCCCACTGATCGCGCCGGTCATCAGCGCGTCGCGCACCGCGTGGGCAGTGTCAAACGGGGTGCCGTACCGGTGCGCACACATCGACACCGACTGCTCTTTGAGGAACGCGAGCAGTTCGAGGGACGAGGCTCCCGTGACCGGACGGTCCCACACGGCGAGATCGGCAGCGCCACGCAGGTGGGGCCCTTCCTCCCCCACGACCCTGACCCGACCTACTGCACCAGCCCTGGTGGCGACGTGCTGGATGTCCTCCTCGATGACATCGCTGTGGGAACCGACAAGTGCTCGCGCCGGCTCCCCCAGCCCGCGCGGGACCGACACCGTCGCAGCCCCGGAGGCGCGGATCGATGCGGCGACCACGCGCAGCAGAGCGTCGGGGCTGTCGCCATCCCACCTGATCGGGGTGCGCACAGGAACGTAGCGCGCAACGTTGTACTCCGCACTGAGGCCGGTGGGATCGCTTCCCGCGCCAAAAGTGGATTCCCACGCGCCTTGGTCTCGGTGTGCTGCAGCGCGCACCCACTCGTGGTGCGACGCGTCCACCACCTCTTGAACCAGTGGCGCCAGTGCAGTGCTCGCGCCACCGCCGGCGCTTACCTCCGCAGGAGGAGAGTTTTCCCAGCCCATCAGCGACGCCACATAGTGGGGACCGCCCGCCTTCACTGTGGGTCCCACGACAGAGCGCTTCCAGCCTCCGAACGGCTGACGTTGCACGATGGCGCCCGTGGTGGTGCGGTTGACGTAGGCATTGCCCGCTTCGACGCGACCCAACCACGTGCGGATCTCTCCCTCGTCAAGGCTGTGAAGGCCAGCGGTGAGGCCGTAGTCGAGTTCGTTGACCATGTCGATCGCCTCGTCGAGCGTGCGCGCCGTCATGACCCCCAACACAGGTCCAAAGCACTCGGTCCGGTGGAACCACGAGCCCCGCTTCACGCCTTCCTTGACGCCGGGTGACCACAAGGCGTCGTCGAGCGCGTGTGGTGCGACCCACCACGTCTCCCCCTCATCCAACTCGGTGAGCGCCCTGCGGAGCTTTCCCTGCGGCGGCGCAATCACCGGGCCCATCTGCGAGCGAGGATCGTGCGGCGGTGCCACCGTGAGCGACGTCACGGCGTCGACGACCTGGTCCTTAAACCGTCGCGACGAGGCCACCGAGCCGACCGCGATCACGAGGGACGCTGCCGAGCACTTCTGCCCTGCGTGACCGAAGGCGGAGGCGACCAGGTCAGCCACCGCGAGGTCGACGTCGGCGTGGGGTGTGACGATCATGACGTTCTTGCCCGATGTCTCCGCGCGCAGGTCCAACGTGGGACGAGTCTTCAGAAGTGTCTGCGCGGTTTCGTAGGCACCCGTGAGGATGACTTGATCAATGCGCTCGTCGGAGATCAGGGGCTTGCCCAGCTGATCGGTGTCGACGTGGATGCATTGCAGCACGTCGCGTGGGACTCCCGCCGCGTGCAGCACTTCCGCGACGACCGCTCCGCACCTGGACGACTCGGGCGCCGGCTTCACGATGACGGCACTGCCAGCGGCGAGTGCAGCGAGCATAGAGCCGGCAGGAATGGCCACAGGGAAGTTCCATGGTGGGGTGACCAGTGTCACCCTGCGTGGACGTGGCGTCGCTCCTTCAATCTCAGTCAGTTGCCTGGCTGACTGCGCGTAGTAGCGCGCGAAGTCGATTGCCTCTGATACCTCGGGGTCAGCCTGGTCGATGGTCTTCCCGCACTCGGCCGCCATCACCTCAATGAGCCGCGCGCGGGCGTCCTCAAGGTGCTCTGCCACCCGCTCGAGCACCACAGCTCGTTCGTTGGCGGGAACGGCGCCCCACTGGATCCCCGCCGCGTGAGCCCGTCCAACGGTGGCGGAGAGCTCCTCGACTTCCTTGATTGTGTGTGACTGGACGTCGCGAATGCCCAGGTCGGACGTTGCGGCGGCAACGACAGCCTGGCGAAGCGAGTGCCTGTCCTCCGGAACGGCCGGGTCCGTGTCGACACAATTGTCGAACCCGGCGGGCGGGGTACCCGGACGTCGGGGCATACGCCCGCGCGTGCGCTGCGGCGCTGCTTGGGACAAGGCCCACGCTTCTCGGAAGGCCAGTTCTTGACGCTCGAATGCCTCAGCGCTCGTGGAAAACTGCGCCGCATCTGCCACAAAGTTTCCTGCGGACGCTACCTCCTCGAGCCGGCGAGCAAGGTATGCGAGTGCCACGTCGAAGTCGCGGGGATCCACGGCGGGCGTGTACAGGCGAACGGCTCCGGCGTCTCGAGCGATGGCTGCCATATGCGCGGGCGCCATCCCAAGCAACATTTCCACGTCCACTCCTCGAGTGATGCCCCGCTCACGAGCACGGTGGAGCGCAAGGGCGATGTCGAAGAGGTTGTGCCCGGCGATCCCAACGTGGAGGGAATCAACTGCGCTGGGGTCCAGCGCGAGGTCGATGAGCCGCTTGTAGTGGGCGTCCGTTTCCATTTTGCTCGCCCACGGCGCGGCTTGCCAGCCACGCAGCTGGGCCTGCACATGTTCCATCGAGAGATTCGCGCCCTTGACGAGTCGAACCTTGAGCGGCGCGTGCCCCGCACTCACCCGAGCCGCCGCAAACTCTTGCAACCGGCGCAACGCGGCCAAGGACTCCGGCAGGTAGGCCTGCAAGACGATCCCTGCACTGAGGTCGGAAAACTCCGCGTCGTCCATGATCCGCGTGAAGACCTCCATGGTCATCTCGAGGTCGCGGTACTCCTCCATGTCCAGGTTGATAAACACTCCCCCGTGTTCGCGCGCGGCGCGGTACAAGGGACGGAGGGCCTCGACGACGTCCGGGATGGCCTCTTCGACTGCCCAAGGAGAGTGCGGGCCGACCGCAGCGGACACCTTGATCGACACATAGTCCACGTCGGGATGGGCGATCAGGTCCATCGTTCTCGCTACGCGCCGGGCGGCCTCTGCCCTGCCAAGGACGGCTTCCCCCAAGAGATTGAGGTTGACCTGGGCTCCCGTGGCCCGGAGCTTTCGGAGGCTGCGGGACAGGCGGCGCGGACGCGCGTCGACCACGAGATGCCCCACCAGCGTGCGCACAATGCGACGCCCCAGATGTGCAGCGAGGGATGGTGCAACTGACGCGGCCACGGAACCAGCAGCCACGGCCCAGCGCAGGGGCCATGGCGCGCCGTCTGGGAACTTCTGCGCCGCGTCCTTGAGTCCTTGCGCGGCCACCTTCGAATCTTCAGGGCGGAACATGCCGTCCATGAGGGCTGTGAGGAAAGCAAGGCCACCGGGCCGCATCAGCATCTGGTTCATCAGGGTGGAACCCAGCGTGCCGGCTTTGCTCGCTGCTGCATCGTTCCACGCGCGCGCTTGCGCGACGGCCTGGTCGGGCTCGGACGGTGGGCCGCTGGGGCGGGACACTGACGTCGGGGACGGGGCGTCGATGCTCATGGGTTGAGTGTCCCCCGTGACAAAACGGTTGGACCAGCGAATGTTTGTGTGGAATTTCATGAAGTTTTGCTTAAGAATTGACGCATGCTGGAATCGTCGCTGCTACGCACTCTTGTGGAGTTCTCCGAACGCGGCACAGTCGCGGGCGCCGCCCAGTCGTTGGGCTACACACCCTCGGCGGTGTCCCAACAGCTCGCCGCGCTCACGCGCCAGGCGGGAGTGCCGCTCACCCGGCGGGTAGGCCGCCGGCTCGTGCTCACACCTGCGGGCACGGCGCTAGCGGAGTCGTCTGGCGACGTGCTCGATGCCCTCGAACGTGCCCAGAACGCGGTGTCCAGCACCTCCACGTCAATCAACGGCCAAGTGCGGCTCGCGATCTTTCAGTCGGCGGCGCTTGCTCTTCTACCAGGAGCACTGACCGCCCTCGCCTCAACGGCGCCGCAATTGCGGCTCCTTGTGACGCAAGTGGAGCCAGAGCAAGCGCTCCGAGATACCTGGTCCCGCGACTACGACGTTGTCGTCGCCGAGGAATACCCCCACCACCGCGCTCCGCTCTACGAGGGCCTGACTCGCAGCGACTTGGTGAAGGACACTCTGTCCCTGTGCACCGGACTTGCAGGTGCCGGATCGCAAGCGACCAGTGTCGCGGACTGCGCCGGCGCACCATGGGTCATGGAACCACGCGGAACCGCCACGCGCCACTACGCGGAACAGACGTGCAGGGCCGCGGGCTTTGAGCCCGACGTGCGCTTCGAGACGTCTGACCTGCACACCCACCTTGCGTTGGTCGAGTCCGGCCACGCCGTGACGTTTCTCCCCTCGTTGCTCTTGCACAACTACGCGGGTCAGGTGCGCGCCATCACCCACGCACCGGGGCAACACCGCACCGTGTTCACGGCCATGCGTGAGTCGACCGAGGGGTCGACCGCGGTCGCGGCCGTGCTCGCGGCCCTCACTGCGGCCGCCCAGCCGTTCTCACCACATCTGACACCAGCCGAGTAGCGCCGGCCATGGCGACCGGCAACACCACGAGCGCGGCGCCAGGGATGAGCATCACCAGGTACACCGCCGTGCCGAAACCCCATACTGTCGCGCGGTCTCCCCTCAGCGCGGCGCGACGGTCACGAAGTGTCACGATGCCGCGCCGCGCGCTCGGGTACGCGGTCAACTCCAACGCGAGCATCCACCCACCGCCCAGCGCGGCGAGGGTGAATGCCGCGGGCGCCCCGGCGACGGGAATCAGCCCCAACGCGAACCCGGCCAATGCCAGCGGGATCGTGACGAGCAGCAGGCGCAGCGCGTCGGCGATGCCGCGCCCGGTCGTCACCCACCAGGCCTCTTCTGGTGCCGCCTGCGCTTGCGTCAACGAGTCGACCTCGGCACTAATGCGTTCGTAGAACGGTTGCCCGACAATGAGCGCAATGCTGACAAACAACTTGATGGCCACCACGCCTGCCGCCAGCACGAGTGCAATGCCAGCCACCCACATCACGACGGTGTGCCAGAACCCACCCGCCGACACCTGATCGGCGCTCCACCGGCCCACCCCGGGGGCGACGGCAATCGCTCCGACGACCATCGCGGCGACGATCACTGCGGCGAGCACGGCGGGGATGATGCCCGTGCTCATCGCTCGCGGGTGGGAACGCCACATCGCAAGGCCGTGGATGAGATACCGCATTCCGCTCGCGAACGCGGCGACGCGGCTAGCGGGATGCGATGCGTTCGGCATGGCGAAATCGTAGCGAGGACCGCGCGGCTATCCTGGCGCTTTGGCCGCGACAGGCGCGGATGCGGGAGGTGGCACCACCATGACGACGTACGCACTGAGACGAGCACGCCAGGTGGGTGACTCTGTTGTGCGGGACATCTATGTCGCGGACGGGGTCGTTGTCGAGTCCTTGGACGGCCCTGCCGACTACGACGTCGACCTCGATGGTCGCTGGATCATGCCTGGCCTGTGGGATCAGCACGTGCACTTCACGCAGTGGGCCATTGTGCGCCGCCGGCTGGATGTGTCCAGTGCCACCAGCGCTCTAGGTGCGGCGCAGATTGTCGCTGCACGCCTCCGGGCAGAGTTCGACCACGAAGAGCCGCTGATTGGCTACGGCTACCGCGACGCGCTGTGGGATGACGTGGCCACCGCAAAGGTGCTCGACGAGGTCGCCCCAACCCGCCCCGTCATCCTGTTGTCAGGAGACATGCACGCGTGTTGGGTGAACTCGGCGGCTCAGCGTCGCTTCGACTTGTCCGCCGGCGGCGTTGTCAGGGAGGACGAGGCATTCGCGTTGCAAATGCGCCTTGACCGCGAGGCCCCGGGGGACGAGGACGTCGCGTTCTCCTCGGCCGCAGCCGCGGCAGCGGCCCGCGGAATTGTGGGTCTCGTCGACCTCGAGATGGCGCAGAACCTTGACGGATGGGCCCACCGCATCTCCCATGGACTCCAGGCCTTTAGGGTGCGGTCGGGCTTCTATCCAGGTGAGTTCGACGCCAGGATTGACGCGGGTTTGCGCACCGGCGCAGTCATCGAAGGCACGCGGGGACTCCTCACCGTGGGACCACTGAAGATCATCACCGACGGCTCGCTGAACACTCGCACGGCGTACTGCCACGACCCCTACCCCGGCACGACCATGCGGGGGGATCTCACGGTGGCCCCCGAGCACACCGTGGCGCTACTCGAACGCGCGGTGGCGCACGGGTTCGACGTGGCCGTACACGCCATCGGTGACGCCGCAGTCACGCATGCACTCGATGCCTTTGCTGCCACCGGGGCTCGCGGCACAATCGAGCACGCGCAGTTGGTGCGCGACGACGACCTCGCGCGGTTTGCTCAGCTGAATGTCACGGCCTCCGTCCAGCCTGAACACCTCTGGGATGACCGCGACGCGACTGCACGGCACTGGCCCGATCGAGCAGATCGCTGCTTCCCCTTTGCCTCGCTGCGCGACGCCGGCGCCACGATCACGCTCGGTTCAGACGCGCCGGTGGCGCCGCTCGACCCGTGGCGCGCCATCGCCGCTGCTGTCCATCGCTCCGCTGACGACCGCGAGCCTTGGAACGCCAGAGAATCCCTCACCCGTGCCGAGGCACTCGCCGCGAGCGTAGACGGCCGCCGCCTGGTCACTGGCGCACCGGCCGACCTTGTCGTGATCGATGAGGATCCCCTCACCTGCGACCACGACACGTTTCGGACCATGCCGGTGTCCGCTACCGCGGTCGGTGGTGAGTTCACTCACTGGGCGTTGTAGCCGGCGTGTCCGGCAACGCTCGCGGCGTCACCGGACACGCCACCGCCTAGTCCTTCAGTGTCGCGCTCGCCAGGGAGATCTCGACTCCGGCAAGTGCCTTGGAAATGGGGCACCCGTCCTTGGCGCCGTTCGCGATGCGCTCAAAATCCTCTGCGGAGATGCCCGGAACCTTCGCCACAACCGAGATTCGGCTTGCCGTCACGCCTTCGCCAGG
Organism: Demequina globuliformis; assembly: GCF_000975155.1. Classification (GTDB taxonomy): domain Bacteria; phylum Actinomycetota; class Actinomycetes; order Actinomycetales; family Demequinaceae; genus Demequina; species Demequina globuliformis. The sequence continues at coordinate 169,393 of NZ_BBRG01000002.1, read as the reverse complement.
CTGGAAGTCGACCTCAACTGCCACCTCGATCTCCTCAGGCGGCGTGTCGTTCCCGCCCAGTTCATGGGACAACGCCATGGCGAAGCACGAAGCATGCGCGGCCGCCAACAGTTCTTCCGGCGTGGTCGTGTCCGCGCTCCCTTCGGAGCGGGCCTTCCAGTTCACGCCGACTGTCGCCACGCCTGAGCTCAGCGCCGTGGTGCCAGAGCCCTCCGCTAGGCCGCCGCGCCACAATGTCGTTGCTTTGCTTGTCGTTGTCATGGTTTACCTCCCGTGGTGTGGCCCGCGTGCGCGGGCGGACACGACCAGTCAAACATGCCCGGCATACTGACGCCATGGAGATTTCCGCGTCAGTCACCTCGCCTCGATTCGCCGACGCACCGGTGGAGCAACCAGTGATGGTCTTGCTTCATGGTTACGGGTCCCACGAACACGATCTCCCTGGAATTGCCGCGTGGCTCCCTCGAGATCTTCCTTGGATCTCCGTGCGGGCGCCCCTTTCCATGCCTGGTGGAGCGGCTGCATGGTTCCCTCTGGCGCTGCCCGAGGAGCCGCGCCAGGCACGCGTGGACGATGCCACGACCGCGTTGTGGGGCTACTTGGATGAGCACGTGGGCGTACGGCCCGTCATTCCGATCGGGTTCTCTCAGGGCGGTGTGATGGCGACCCAGCTGCTGCGCACCAGGCCGTCCCAGGTGACGGCGACGGCTGTGCTGGCTGGGTTCGTTACGGTCGAGGGCGCCGCGGTTGATCCTTCGTTGAAGAAGCGCGCGCCCGCTGTGTGGTGGGGGCGCGGTGACGCGGACGCCGTCATTTGGCCGGAAGCCGTGGCTCGGACCGATGCTTGGCTGAGCCAGCACTGCACGCTGACGGCGCGCGTGTACCCCGGGCTTGGCCACGGCGTCAACGAACAGGAGCTGCTCGACCTCGGTGCGTTCTTGCGCAACACCCTGAGCGACCGCCCTGCTGGGCCCGCCTACTGAAGCATCGCGCGCAGCCACGACGTGGGCTTGACGGCCGCGCCCGCCTCGGACACACGACTCGCCAGGCCACGGTCAGAGGTGACCACCGTCACGTCGCCGCCTCCGTCGCGCGCGCGGCGCGCGGCTTCCACCACGGCATCGTCCCCCTGTCCTGGGGCATCCACGACTGCTACGCGGTCCGTGCCCACACAGCCCCGAGCAGCGCCCTCGCACACCATGGTGACCCGCGGATGCCACGTGTGGCCCGCGAGGCCCAACGCTGACGCCGGAACGCCTCGCGCCACCAAGCTGTCGACGCCGGCAATCGCACGCTCGGTCGCGCCCCGCCGGTCCTTCCACCATCCGTCCGGAACCGATCCCACCACATTCGCCACGTCAACGACCAGGTGAGGGCGCTGGCGCATTGCTTCCATGATCGCGGGCAGCGAAGCAGCGACAGCGGGGTGCAGCTCCCGCGCCCCCGCGCCCGCGAGTGCCTCGTCAACCTCGACGGGAGGCACCCATGCGAGTTCAATGCTCTCCGCGTCGCCAGCGTGCGGCTCAAACGGCCTGAGGACATCGACCACAATCGTCGTGTACCGCCACACCTCACGGTCCACCACCCAGGTCAGGCGGGGAGCCACGTCGTCGGCAACCACCCCTGCCTCCTCGTACGCCTCGCGCAGCGCACCCACCAAGGCAGACTCACCCTGGTGGAGCGCGCCGCCCGGAATGCCCCAGGTGCCGCCGTGATGGCTCCAGGCGGCGCGATGTTGCATCAAGAATCCCCGCTCGGTATCAAAGGCGAGGATTCCCGCGGCCCCAAAACGGCCCCAGTAGCGGGTGCCATCGGAGGCAGTCACCCATGCGTCACCGGCATTGCGCGGCCCGCGCGGCGGCGGTCCCGATGCCGCCAGCGGACTGTGTCCCGTGTGCATAGATGCGGGCCCTCCGTGGTCGCCGCCGGTGCGCGCTGCGCTGCCGGGCGCTGGATGTGATCACAGACGAGCCTGCCACACCCAGCGCCGGCCGCGTCCGTCAGGCGGCGTAGACCGTCACCCCTCGCTTGAAGGTGCGCTCCACGGCAATGTCCTTGATCTCATCCACGTCGACCGCGACCGGGTTGGCGCTGAGAATGACGAGGTCCGCGACCTTCCCGACTTCGATGGACCCAAAGTCCGCCTCGCAGCGATACTCGTACGCGGCGTTGATGGTAAGCGCCCTCAGCCCCTGCGCTGGCGTCACCCGCTCCCCTTCGCCGATGACGACCCCACCCGTCGACGTCCGTGAGACCGACGTCCACAGCAGCTGAAGGGGGTTGATGGGGGTGATGGGATAGTCCGAGTGGTTAGTGGGCTTGAGCCCTTTCTCCATCGCCGAGCGCATGGGCGAGATCCCGAAGGCACGCTCTTCGCCAAAGTTGCGAATGTGCGTGTCACCAAAGATGTACGTGTGGATGGTGAACATCGATGGTTCAAACCCCTCGGCGACGTAGTCATCGAGTTGCTCCAGGCGCATCACCTGCGAGTGAATCGGGACCGTACGCCCGGGAGGCGTGGCACCGGCGTCTTTCGCGGCCCTGTGCGCCGTGAGTAGCTCGTCCACGGCGGCGTCGCCGTTGCAGTGCGCGAACACCTGAATGCCGTTCTGGTACGCGAGTGTGACCAGCGCGTTCGCGTCGTCCTGGTTGATGACGGACAGACCGTGCCAGTGCGTTTCTCCCCCGGGGCCTCCTGTCAGGTATTCCTCCGTCACGAACGCCGTGCGCCCCTGAGGAGATCCATCCAGAATCAGCTTGACGCCCTGCACCGCGTGCCCGCGGGTGTTCGGCTCGTCGAACAACCCCTGCTTCAGTGCTTCTTCTAGCTCATTGAAAAGCACCAGCGAGCGGACGTCGACCGGCAGGCCGGTGCTTTCGTCGAGCGCGCGGATGTTCTTCACCTGTTCGATGGACGCAGCCCCGTCCTGCACCATGGTCGTCCCCCACCGCGCGTACTCGCGCAGCATCGCCAATAGGGCGTCATCTGTGGCCTCCAGCAAGCCAAGCACGAAGGGAATCCATGCGTTCTCCCACAGCACGCCGTTGGGCTTGTCAGTTCCGGGGTACCGGACAATAGTCCCGCCCTCGGGATTGTCGATGCCGTCGACGTACCCGTGCGACTCGAGCACCCGCGTGTTGACCACACCGCCATGCCCCGACACGTGCACGATGTAGACGGGATGATCGGGAAACTCGCGGTCGAGCAGGTCGGCTGTGACTTCACCGTCGTCGTCCATCTCATCCGGGTAGTAGCCCCAGCCAAGCAAGATCTCCCCCGGGGGCGTGTTGTTCTTCTTGAGGTTCGCATGGAGCGCCGCGATGAGCTCGTCAACGGTGCGAATCCCGCCCACCGGCGGGGTGTGAAGGGCCGCGTGCTTGATGTACGGCGCACCCATTGACACGTGACTGTGGGGGTCGATGAAGCCGGGCACGACCGTGCGCCCGTCAAGCTCAACAACCTCGGTGGCGTCGCCCGCAAGATCGCGGATGTCGGCGTCGGAGCCGACCGCCGTGATCGTGCCGTCCGTGACGGCCACGGCCTCGGCGACCGAATCCGCGGCGTCGACCGTCAACACGGTGCCACCAACGAGGATCAAATCTGGTGCAGACATCTCAAGCCTCTTTCTTATGTACGAGCGTCAGTGTTCTTGGTGCGGCGATGGGGAGCCGGGCCCCGGTGCCCCATCGTTGTGGTCGATGTCAGATGGGTTGGGACCACTTCCCGTTCCGGCAACGAGGGCTGCCGGCTTTCCGTCGGCAGTGAGCGGGCCGTCGACGAGCGTCCCGAGCCGTCGCATCCGTTCCGCCTTCATGATGAAGAACGCTGCGACGAGCGCAAAGAAGGTCAAGATGCCCGCGAAGATAAACATGGTCTGGTCGAAGGCGTCCACGAAGGAATCGGTCGCTTCGTTCACCACCGCCTCTGCCGTTGCAGAGTCGTACTGAGACATATCGCCACCTGAGATGTAGGTGGTGATGATGCCGGTGTACGTGCCCTGCTGCTCCGGCTGAATGTCTGCCTCCTGAAACGCTTCCGCGATTCCGCGTCCATAGATCGAGAAAACAAAGGTGTTCGACAGGGCCGTTCCGAGCGCGAAGCTCAACTGCCCGATAGCGGTCTTCGATGACGACATCGCTCCCGTCAGTTCCGCAGGCGGCTTCGCGACGAAGTACTGGCCCATCGTGGTCTCGTTGAGCATGCGGGCAAAGCCTCCGGCAACCATCAGCACAAGGAAGACGATGTACGGCGTGGTGTCAGTCGCGAACCCGAATCCCAGCAAGGTGCCAATGAGCAGCACGTGACCAATGGCGAAGTTCACCTTGGTGGGAACGCCCCGTGCCAGCATCCGGCCAGCGACCATCGCACCAATCACCATGGCGATCGAGGACGGCATGAGCGCCAGCGAGACGGTGAGCGAGCCCCACAGGAAGACGTACTGCCACAGCATCGACAGCATGATGGTGATGACCGCTTGCCACATGTTGAAAGAGAAGCCGGTGGCGACGGCGCCTGACAGTTCGGGGTCCTTGAACAGCTTGACGGGGAACGCGGGGTACTGGGTGCGGGCTTCCCACCAAATGAACACTGCCATGGCGATTAGACCCACGATGAGCGGGACCAGTACCTGCGTCGAACCCCAGCCGTAGGACGACCCGTTTGACAGTCCGTAGATGATGCCGATCATGGCGACGGCGATCGCGCTCAAGCCCACAAAGTCGAAGGGCCCGGTGTGGTCGGCCTTCGCCTCGGGCAAACCACGCATACACATCACGAATGCGATCACGGCGACAATCGGCATCAGCATGTAGCCAACGCGCCAGTTGATGCCAGCGAGGGCGCCGACCGCCACACCCAGCACGATCGCCGCAGCGGTCTGGCCAGCGAGCCAGAATGACACGGCCTTAGGAATGTTGTCTGGGCTCACGGCCCTGATGAGCGCAAAACTGAGTCCGAAGGCGGCCGCGATACCAATCCCCGTGATGGCTCGTCCCAGAATGAAAATCTCGGTGACGGGCGCGATCGCCGTGATGACGCCACCGATGGCTGCGACGACGAGGCCGGCGAGCATGACCTTGCGGCGGCCCAGGCGGTCTCCGAGCGATCCCGTGGTGAGAATGAATGCGGCGAGTGCAAGGGTCCCCACGGACGCCGCGAAAGCACGTTGAGCGCCGTCCATACCAAGGTCAACCGCGGCATCGACAACGGCGATGCTGTTGGCCGTCGGATCGACGACTTGCAGGCATGACGCGGCAGTCAGCGCAACGAGCGCCGCTGTTGTCCCCTTCCGCTTTACGTTGCCCCTGACAGCGTCCTGGGTTGTCATGACACCTCCACGTGGGTTGGGTGGCGCGGCACTGCGCCTTCCTCTCGGACGCTACCACCGGCATGTCGGGGGCGCGCGGCGGTTTACCGGGAGTTTCATTCGGTCTCGATTCCGTCGGTACGGAAATGGGCGCCACTACCCCAAGGCCGCGATGGCACCTCGGGCGACGCAGGACGAAGGCCCTGACATTTGTTACAAAATTGTGATGTAAGATCATGGGGCACTTGTGGCAGGGATGCCCGAACTCGTTTGGCGTGATTCGCCTTCGCGACCACGCTATGACTTTCGCGGCGTGGTGCGCCCCATCGCTCCCCACCCCCACTTCTTCATGACGCTCTTCAATCGCCCTATCAAGCCCACCTTCATCACCTTGTTTGCCCTCGGAGGCTTCACCGCCGGCGTGCTCGGCGCACAAGGTGCCTTCACCGTCGACACCTACGTGGCCGTGTCGCAAGCTCGCGTCGCCGCTGCAGAACTTGCCGAGCGTCGCGCCGCACTGGACGCGAGCCTGGCGAACGCCGATGCTGTCGCAACCCTGGCGGCAGACATCACCGATGAAGCCCCCGTCGCTGAGGCCGCTCAGGAGTTGAACAAGGCCACCTCGAGGGCAACGCTCGCCGCGGACGCGGCTCCCGCGACTGAGGCCAACGAGGTCTCGACCAGCCCGGTGCTCACCGTGGCAGAGGCCGTGACCGTCACAAACGCGCAGACTTCCACGGCACCTGACATTGACAACCCTCAGAGCGCGCTGGTCCGCGCAAATGATGCGGTCGCGTCCGCGCCCACAGTGACACCCACGGATGACGACAGCGCGGCGTCCCCCGTGCCCGATGCCGATCCCGCCGCCACAGTCGCTGATGCCCCGGTTGCTGACGACACCTCCGTGGTCGCCAGCGGGGACGCCGATGGCGACGCCGCCGGTGAGTCAGCCGATCACGTCGTCCGCGCGATCGAAGGGGACGTAAACGACCCGGATGAGGCCCGGGCGGCGAAGGCGGACCTGGAGGCGGCGGCCGCTGAGCTTGACGCCGCGCTCGCCGAGGTTGACGCCACTGCGCAAGAACTCGAAGCCGTCACCCTTGCGGCGCAGCACGCGCGCAACTTGGCCACGGTGGAAGAGAATGCCACGCAAGCCAAGGTGCGTGACGAGGCCGTCACGTCGATGCTTCCTGCGCTCCAAGGAACGCTTGAGAACCCCACCACGTTGGTCGTTGCGATGGAGGCGTACGGCGCTTTGCAAGATGCCCTGGCGGTCGAGTTCGATGCGGATGACGCGGACTCCGTCGCAGACCACGTGTCACAGGTATCCGACGCGACTGCCAGGTTTGATGACGCTGTCGCGGACGTGCGCGAGTCCCACACCGCGTGGGTTGACACCGAGAACGAGCGGCGCGATGAAGCGAATGAACAGGCACAGGAGGAGTACGAGGACGCGAAGGCCAAGGCCTTGAGCGGCTGGGCCGAAAGCAACCGAGCGGCTGTCAACGCCCATCAGAACGGCTGGAGCGGAGCGCCTGAGGGCGTCTCAGGGAGCAATGGCCGCGTGTCCTCAGACAGCCTGTGTGACATCGACTTCGCCCCCGGCCACTTGCTGCAGTGCGACGCCGCGGCCTCGCTTGAACGTGCAGACGCCGACTACTACGCCCAAACGGGCCGCCACCTGGAGATGACGGATTCGTACCGCACGTACGCCTCGCAGGTCGCGACACGCGCGGCCAAGCCGGGCACCGCGGCCGTTCCTGGCACCTCCAACCACGGCTGGGGCATGGCGGTCGACTTTGACTACGACGCGGCGCGCTGGATGGCGGCCAACGGCGCCGACTACGGATGGGTCCACCCCGCGTGGGCGCGCTCCGGCGGCTCCAAGCCGGAGTGGTGGCACCTGGAATATGTGGCGACCTCCGTCGGGCTGCCCGATGCGCCCGACGCACCGGCAGTCATTGAACCCGCGGTCAACGTCTTTGCTGAAGCCGAAAAGGAACGCGAAGAGGGCGACGAGGACGCTGAATAAAACCGACTTCGCCGCGGCTACCCGCACGAAGACCACCACACAATGCGCGCGGCGGCAAGCCGTATGCCGCGCAGGATGGGACCATAAGAAGTGTGAGTACACCCCAAAGCCACGACGCCGCCCCCGAGGACATGCCAACATTCGCTGATCTCGGTCTTTCCGACACCATCCTGAAGGCGGTGCGTGCCATGGGGTACGAGACACCGTCGGCTATTCAGGCCCAGACCATCCCTCTGCTGCTTGAGGGCCACGATGTCATTGGCATGGCACAGACCGGTACCGGAAAGACTGCCGCGTTTGCGTTGCCGATTCTGGACCGCCTGACCCCCGGCCGCAAGAAGCCGCGCGCTCTGGTGCTGGCCCCCACGCGCGAACTCGCATTGCAGGTCTGCGAGGCCTTTGAGCAGTATGCCGGCCACCGCACCGGTGTCCACATTCTTCCCGTCTACGGCGGTCAGGGTTACGGCGTGCAGCTGTCAGCATTGCGCCGCGGCGTCGACATTGTGGTCGGTACCCCCGGCCGCATCATGGACCACCTCGACAAGGGCACTCTCGACCTGTCCGAGCTTGACTACTTGGTGCTTGATGAGGCCGACGAGATGCTCAAGATGGGCTTCGCGGAGGATGTTGAGACCATCTTGGCCTCGACGCCTGAAGAGAAGCAGGTCGCTTTGTTCTCCGCGACGATGCCCCCGCAGATTAGGCGGCTGTCGCAGAAGTACCTCAATAACCCGCACGAAGTCACGGTGAAGCGGTCCACGGCGACCTCGGCCACCATTACTCAGCGCTACCTCGTCTCGTCGTATCAGCAAAAGCTCGACGCCCTGACGCGCATCCTCGAAGTCGAGGCGTTCGAGGCGATGATCGTCTTCACGCGCACCAAAAACGAGACTGAGACCGTGGCGGAAAAGCTCCGTGCGCGTGGCTACGCCGCCGCCGCGATCAGCGGTGACGTTGCCCAGCCACAGCGTGAACGCATCATCGCCCAGTTGCGCGACGGCAAGCTCGACATCGTGGTCGCGACGGACGTCGCCGCACGCGGGCTCGACGTGGAACGCATTAGCCACGTGATCAACTACGACTTGCCGATCGACAATGAGTCGTACGTTCACCGCGTGGGCCGCACCGGGCGCGCAGGGCGCACCGGAGACGCCATCAGTTTTGTGACTCCGCGCGAGCGCGGACGCCTGAAGTCGATCGAGAAGGCCACCAAGCAGCCCCTCACGCCCATGGCACTTCCCAGTGCTGACGACGTGAACGCCACGCGCCTGTCGCGCTTTGACGACTCGATCACGGCCGCACTTGAACAGCGCGAGCGCGTCGATCGCTTCCGCGACATCATCAATCACTACGTCACGCACCACAACGTGCCTGAGGTAGACGTCGCGGCGGCGCTCGCGATCGTGGCGCAGGGCGACACTCCCCTGCTGCTCGACCCCAATGAGCGTGTCGCGGCTGCTGGCTTCTCCGAGCGCGGGGACCGTCCCGATCGTGCTGACCGCAATGACCGCCCAGACCGCGGCGGGCACAGGGGACGTGCCTCTGGTGGTCGCACCACGTACAAGATCGCCGTTGGACGTCGCCACAAGGTCGAACCACGCCAGATCGTGGGCGCGCTGGCCAACGAGGGCGGCTTGGACCGCGGCGACTTTGGTCGCATCACCATCAAGCCAGACTTCTCCCTGGTGGAGCTGCCAGAGGACATGTCACCCGACGTCATGCGCAAGCTGTCCCGGACCCGTATCTCCGGCGTGCTGATCAACATGGAGGTCGACCGCGGACCCGCTGGCCCGCGTAGCGGCGGGCCTCGCAACGACCGCAAGCCGCGCCATCGCAAGGGCGGTCGCTAACCCCGCCCGTGCATCGGCCCGTATTCAAGGCCCGGCCCGCCGTTTTCGAACGGCGCGCCGGGCCTTGGCGTATCGCAGGGTGCGCGCATGGGAGGATTGTCGCCACGATTCACCGTCGATTCGTCAGGAGCACCCATGCCGTCGTCCCTCGAATATCACGTGAGCGCTGGGGTTGCCCACATCACGTTGTCACGGCCAGAGCGCCTCAACGCCATCGACTTTGACACCGGCATGCTTTACCGAGATGCCTGCCTCGACGCCACGAGTCGCCGCGACGTCCGAGCGATTCTCGTGAGTGCCAAAGGCACTGCGTTCTGTGCGGGGGGCGACGTGCTCGCGATGAATGCCGCGGGCGTGGACGGCGCGGGTGTCACGGAGGGCGCTCACACCATCAATGCGGGGATCCAGGCGCTCGTGCAGTCTGCTGTCCCCGTCGTCGCGGCGGTGCAGGGGGCCGTCGCTGGCGGCGGTATTGGCATCATGCTTGCGGCGGACTACATCGTCGCCTCTCCGACACTGCGGGTGGCGGGCAAGTACGCGGACATTGGTCTCACGCCGGATCTTGGCGTGAGCACGCTGCTGGCACGCGCCATCGGGGAGCGCCGCGCCTTGGAGGTCCTGCTCACCGCGCGCACGCTTGACGCCCCCACTGCGCTCGAGTGGGGGCTCGTGGCTGAGGTGGCCGATGCGCCGGCTGAGCGGGCCAACGCCCTTGCGTCCACTTGGGCCGACGGCGCATGGGAAGCGCTCGGTCAGGCCAAGCGCCTGGTGCGTGCCGGGCAGGAACGAGAGTTGACGGCGCACATGAAAGATGAGGCGGCCTCGATTGGCCGTGCCTACGACAGCGCACAGGCACGGGCGCGCATTGAGGCTTTCGCCTCTCGGAGCAAGGGGAACCACGATGGCTAATGGGCCAATGCACGGCACGACAGTCCTGATCTCCGGCGGCAGCCGCGGCATAGGGTTGGCGATCGCACAGCGGGTAGCTCGTGACGGCGCCAACGTGACGCTGCTCGCGAAGACCGCTGAACCACATCCGCGACTTGAGGGCACGGTTTTTACTGCGGCCGATGCCGTCGTTGCCGCGGGTGGACAGGCGCACCCAGTCGTCGGAGACGTGCGCAATGAGGCCGATATCGAACGCGCCGTTGCGGAGACGGTCGAGAAGTTCGACGGCATCGACGTCGTCGTCAACAACGCGAGCGTCATTGACCTCTCAGGGTCCGCTGAAGTCTCCGCCAAGCGCTACGACCTCATGCAAGATGTCAACGTCCGCGGCACCTTCATGCTCTCGCGCGCAGCGTTGCCCCACCTGTCACGATCAGCGAACCCGCACATCTTGTCCTTGTCGCCGCCCCTCAACGTCACGCCCCGCTGGCTCGGCGCGCACACCGCGTACTCGCTGGCGAAGTTCGGCATGTCGATGGTGACCTTGGGACTGGCCGAGGAATTCAAGGACCGCGGCATCGCCGCCAACACCTTGTGGCCGCGCACCACGATCGCGACGGCAGCGGTGCAGAACATCCTTGGCGGCGAGCAACTCATGAAGCTCAGCCGAACGCCGCAGATTTACGCGGACGCCGCCTACGTCGTGTTGTGCGCAAGAGCGACCGACCACACGGGCGGGCAGCTCATCGTCGAGGACGTGCTGCGCGATGCAGGGATTACTGATCTGAGCGGCTACGCGGCAGTCCCGGGCACCCCCGACGCGGCGCTCTACCCCGACATCTTCCTCGATTGACGCCTGCGCACGTGGCATAGTCTTGCACCCTGGGCCGGCATGGTCGTCGCCGGCAAGGAAGGACCACGGATGTCATCAGCAGAGGCTCCCTCACGCAGGTCGCGGTTGGGGGTCAAGCGTTCTCGGCGCAGCAACACGCCGGCCACGTCGGGCACCGCGCCGGAGCGTCACGAGATTCGGTACCTCACCGGCGGCGTCCTGGCGCCGCCATCTCACGACGCGAGCCCGAGCGACGCGCTGGCCTTTGCTCACACGAGCGATGACACGATGGCGGTCCTGCTCTATCCCGAGCCGTCAGCGCAGGCCATAGATGACCTCGCGGACGGGTGGGACCTCCACCCCGTGCTGGTCGAGGACCTCCATCACGGCCAGCAACGGCCCAAGCTCGAGCGCTATGGCGACGTACTCTTCATCGTCGCGCGTTCGGCCTGGTACGTCGATACCTCCGAGACCGTGGAGTTCGCTGAGTTCCACCTGGTGCTCCATGGCGACGCGCTGGCCATCATCTGTCAGGATTCGGCATGGATTGACGGAAGTGCGGTCGCGGCCGGCGACAGGCTATCCGGGGATGGTGCGCACACTCGCGGACCTCATCTGCTCGACAACCCCGACCTCCTCGCCTTGGGGCCCGAGGCAATCGCCTACCGGTTCCTCGACGTGTTGATCGACGGCTACCGGCCCGTGCTGGACGGCCTCGCGATCGACAAGGATCAGATTGAACGCCAGGTGTTCAGCGGCGATGCCGCCGCTACCGAACGCATCTACCGACTGAACCAAGAGATCATCGACCTGCAGCAGGCCTGCGGCGCCTTGACGTCCGTCATCACCCGGCTGACGGCGGGATTCCAGAAGTACGGGATCGCCGAGGATCTCCAAAGCTATCTGGGCGACCTCACGGACCACCTCACCCACGTCAATGCGGAGGTCGCGGAACTTCGCGAGTCGCTCACACAGATCCTGACCGTGAACGCCACACTCGTGGGCCAGCGCCAGAACGAGGACATGAAGAAGATCTCGGGCTGGGCGGCCATCTTGTTTGCGCCCACGCTGATCGCAGCGATCTACGGCATGAACTTCGATTCCATGCCCGAACTGCACTGGGCCTTTGGCTACCCGCTGGCGCTGGGCTCCATGGTGGCGTTCGCCGTGGTGCTGTACACCGTGTTCAAGTGGAAGAAGTGGATGTAGCCGCCGCCACGAGGGGAATGTCGCAGCCGTGACGGCGCGTTGCAGTGAAAGCATGGCCGCGCGTAGCGGCCCGCGGACGGGAGCCACGGAATGTCATCCGAACACACGGACAGCGCCTGGCTCGACACCCTGAGCGCGCCCATAGGCGACGAGCCTGAGTTGCGCGCTCCACACGACGAGCATGGCAACGCCCCCCGCGTGCTCGTCCTCGGCGCCACGGGATACATCGGCGGGCGCCTCGTTCCCCGCTTGCTGGCAGGGGGCTACCAAGTGCGGGTCGTGGCGCGCTCCACTCGTCGCATCCACGCGCAGCCGTGGGGCGGCCTCGTAGACATCGTCGAAGGGGATGCCCAGGACGCGACCGTGATGGACGCCGCGATGCGCGACGTCGACACGGTGTACTACCTCATTCACTCGATGAGCAGCGGCAAGGATTACGGCCGTCTGGACCGCGCGATCGCGCTCAACGTTGCCACGCACGCGGCGTCTCACAGCGTGGATCGGATCGTGTATCTCAGCGGTCTCCACCCCGACAACACGGAACTGTCCTCCCACCTCGCCTCGCGCAAGGAAGTGGGCGACATTCTCTTGGCCTCCGCAACGCCGACCATCGTGCTCCAAGCGGGAGTGGTCATCGGTGCAGGATCTGCCTCGTTCGAGATGATTCGCCACCTCACCGAGGTGCTGCCGTTCATGCCGGCTCCTCGATGGGTACGCAACTACATCCAACCCATCGCCGTGCGTGATGTCGTGTACTACTTGCTAGCGGCCGCCAGGGTCGCTGAGCGCACCAATCGCGCATTCGACATTGGCGGGCCGGACGTCTTCCGCTACTCCGAGATGATGAACGGCTACGCCGAGGTGGCCGGACTCCCCCACCGAGGAATCGCCGCGCTGCCGGTCATGACGCCTAAGCTCGCATCTCACTGGGTAGGCCTCGTCACACCCGTGCCCCGACAAATTGCGCGGCCGCTGGTGGAGTCGCTGCTGCACTCGTGCGTGGTGAAGGACGATGCCATCGACAGCGTGATTCCTCCACCCCCTGGCGGCCTCACGCCCTACCGCGACGGCCTGCGCCTGGCGCTCGGTCGCATCGAGATTGATCAGGTCGAGACCAGTTGGGTTGACGCCCGCGTCTACGGAGCGCCGAGCGACCCGATGCCAAGCGATCCCGACTGGGCCGGTCGGACAGTGTTTTCAGACCGGCGCCGCAAAGAGACGACGGCGAGCGCGCCGGCCGTGTGGGACGTGATTTCCGAGGTCGGTGGCGCGACCGGATGGTACTCCGCTTCCGTCTTGTGGGCGGCACGGGGCGCTATCGATCGCATTGCCGGCGGGGTGGGCCACCAACGGGGTCGCCGTTCCACTAGCACCGTGGCGGTCGGCGACGCCATTGACGTGTGGCGCGTGGAGCGCGTCGAAACCGGCCACCTGCTGCGCCTACGCGCGGAGATGCGGGTCCCAGGTAAGGCCTGGCTCGAGCTGGGAGTGGACCCGACCCCTGAGGGCGCGGAGTATTGGCAGCGGGCAGTGTTCTTTCCGCGCGGACTGACAGGACGCCTGTACTGGCTGTCGATGCTGCCGTTCCACGGGCTGATCTTCTCCGGCATGGTCAATCGCATTGTGTCGACGGCCGAGTCTGCAGCGGATCGACCTGCGAGTCCATAGCGCGGCACCTGGCAGAGTCACGGACAAACGTCAGCGCTTCGCGATGGGCCGGGGTGACGGTCTGTGCTTCTGCAACTCGGTGAGGACGCGCGCGTGTGCGACTGCTATGGCAAGAGCGCAATATCCGCCAACTCCGCCAGGAGCGCAGTTTTGGCCGCCGAGAACGCTGCGAGGATGTCGGGGGCTTCGTCAGCGCCCCCGGTAGCCTCCTGACGCTCCAACATCGTCGTGTAACACGCCATCGCGCACGCTTCAGATAGGTCTTCCTCAGGTCGGCGCAGGATTTCCGCTAGGGCTTCGTCGATCGTCCACATGCCGCGAGCGTAAAGGACCGGTCCGACATCGAAAGCAATCCGCGCAACGCTACAGGCGGGGCTGCAACCTCTGCAACGCGTGCGAGGATCCAACGATGCTGCGATCCGCGTGTACGGTCCGCGTGTACGTGCTGCCAAGCCCTGTGAAACAGAGAAAGGGCCGCTTTCGATCAGTCGAAAGCGGCCCCTTCCCAGGGTGTTTCTCGGTCGGGCTGACAGGATTTGAACCTGCGACCCCTTGACCCCCAGGTATCGCGATCCCGTCCCTGGACGTCCGCGCGAGTCCCGCAAGATCCAACTATCTTCCCTGGTAACTGGCGACTATACGTCCGTCGGCGTCCGACGATGTCCGAGGACTGGCGCCGGTGTGTTTTGCGCCGGGTTGCTATCACTGTTGCTATTATCGTGCTACGCATACGCTGCGCCGAGCGGCAAGCGCGGCCGATGCACCACCGGAGACGGCCCGAGCCTAGTCACCGTAGAGATACTGAGACCCCGAGCCTGGTACCGAACCAAGCCCGTACGTCTGCACGCCGCGACGGATGGCGCTCGCCATCCGGACGAAACTTGGGACTCTCGTATCGACCGCGCTGCCAGAAGTGGACCTCTCAACGTGTGTGATCAGTTCATCTGGCGTCAGACTCGCTAGGGCTGCGGATGCGCCTGCCTCGTGGCCCAACAACCTCGCGCGCTTCTTCAAGGCAATCACGAGCGTGTGCTGAAGCCAACCATCCAACTCTCGAAGTTGATCATCATCGTCCACGAGCGGGAAGAACGCCATCGCTCCACGAAACTTGTGAGCGGGCGGTGCGGACGTCGCATACCGTCGCACGGCGCTCTCGCTTAGCTGCCCGTACATGTAGCGCCGCAACTGGTAAATCAGCGTGATGTAGTCCCGGTCCGTGCCAATAACTCGGGCACTGACCTGCGCCTCCCGGAGCGGCTCCCGCAACAGGTTGTCGTAAACGAGCTGACGAATGCGCGCCTTGATCCTGCCAACCGATGTCTGCTTGATCCTCGCACCCTGCGTAGACACGGAGTGGCCCAGGTAGTCAACCGTGTGCGTGTGCCGCATCTCTGCCCGGGGCACGTCACCAGGGGTTAGCACACGAATACCCGGACTCTTAGCGGAGTTGATAGCTACACCGATCCGATCCGAAGCAGCGTATAGCGCCTCCACAGCCGCCGTAACTCGCCCAAAATCAGAGCTCCAAAGGACGGTGTCGTCGGCATATCTCGCGAAGCCGACGCCGACCCGTTCAAGCTCAAGGTCCAGCTCAGCGGCGGCCAGGTTGGCCAGAAACAAACTGATCGACGTTCCCTGCGGCAGGCCACGCGTGCGAGGCGGGGCAGACGCGGTCAAGTCTGTCGTCGCCATGTACGGCTCTTGAACGCTCAGGAACGCGCGAATGATCCCAAGTTCGAGCGGTGTGACCATCAGGTCCAGGCGATCGATCGCACCGAGTACATGTTCGTGTTCAACATGGTCGAAGAACTTGCTGAAATCGAACTCCGCGACAAAGAGCCTGTGTTCACGCCTGAACTCAGACTTCATGTAGGCAATCGCGTCGTGTGGGGATGCGTCATGCCGGTACGCAAACGATCGCGCACTGAAGCGTGCGGAGTTGCGTCGCCTCAGTTGATCGAAAACCCTCCGGGATACAACCTCGTCCGCAATCTGGAAGTTGGTGACCGTTCGAGTGCCACCACCGGACTTCGGTACCAAGAAGCCAGACGGCCGTCTCGGCGCGTAACTTCCACTGCGAAGCGCTCCTTCAATCGCGTGGGCAATCGCGGCAGCCCGAGGGCGCGTGAGGTACGGATCGAAGCCAGGATTGAGGCTCCAGGACTCGGGCCGCAGCACTTCCTTGAGCTCCACGGTTTGGGTGCTTCGCCTCGACCGCCGCTTGTTCTCATCTGAGACGGACTTCGCATATGCCTCGTGCTCACGAATCAACTGAAGTGAGCGCCGGCGTATATGCGCTTCAAGGCCGGACCACATCCCGTCTCCTTTCGCGACGTGTTGCGCAGAGCCGGGGCCGCCAAGACGACCCCGGCCGCCGTCGACCTCCGAAAAGTGTGTTGCCACGTTCCGGGCCGTGCGGACCGAAATGCACGCTTCAGACGATGATCAGGCGCAACCTGAAGCGCAATGGGCCGGCGACTAGCCTCGCTTGAGGCATGGCGGGACAGTACCGCAAAGGGAGCCGACCCACCAGTCGCTGGCGCTGAGAGCGTTTGTGCGGTGCCTCCGCATTTGCTAGGCAAGTCGCCGTACCGGGGCCATCCGAAATGTCGCTCCATTTGCACGGGAGTTGGCCTCGCGCGCTGGCGACGGCCCAAAGCCCATCCGGCCGATGGGTAGACGTTGAGCACCCACCTCGACTCTGATGAGACAACGGAACGAACTCTTACTCAAGCCTGAGACTCACGCGAGCCACGCGCCGAAGTCCACGCGCTGATGAGCGGCGGCGCCGGGCGGCAGATGGCGGCCGCGGCTCCGCAGTACAGCGACATAGGACCACAATGTGTCGCCATCAACGAATCCGGCCCGATAGGCCCCGCGCAGCAAGTCCCAAGTACCGGCTACCTGAACGTTTGCGACGGAAACCTCATCACCGGAAATGAGCCCTGCCGGTCCTGCATCGTCCGTGAAGAACACGGCTCGGATTCCACGGCTGTGGACAATGGCAAGCGTTTCAGCTTCGCCGAGATTGGCATGTGGCCCGTCGCCCGGACGCGAGAGCCGCATTCGGTAGGTCTGAGTGAGAACATGCTCTGCTGGCGTTTCGGGATAGAGGGGCTCACCGAAGATCCGGTGAGCCTCCCCCATGTCTTCAAGATCCGGCTCGCGGGACGAGTTCGCGCGCTCGGTCGCGACTGTCGCGCACCATGCAGGGCTCGGCACGAGACGCTCGAGCAAATCCATTCGATGAAGGTATGCGAAATTGATGAGGACCGTGTTGTCGGGGAACGCGAGGACAGTCACTCCTAGTCGCCCGGGCTCATCAGAGGCCGAGAACTTCGGAGAGTTCGTCAGCCGAAAGGCCAACGCTCGGCTGGGGCTCATCTACCTCGAGAGTCAGTGGATCTACGCCAAGCATCCACGCCAACGTGTCTTTTCTCACGGACCCAGCCGCAATTCGACCAAGATGAGCATCTTGGAGCGCAAGTGGGAATCGGCGGGTTGAGGCCGCGTCCATCCGCCGCGTGATCTGATCCTCGTCGGTCGGCACCGGGAGATGCCGCCGCAAGAGCCTCTGCGTCGGCTGACCAGCCCAGACGGAGACGTGGCCCGCAGCGGCAAGGCGCAAGGCACTGAGACGCCTACCAAGCGCGGCAGTAGAAACGCCGCGGTCCCATACGAACTCGGCCAACTCCCTTTCGGTGATGGACGCCCAATCGACGGTGCGCATCACACTCTCCGGCAGAAGCAGTTCCGCCGCGAACGCATTTGCCTCAGGCTCAGTGCAATGCTGATCTGCAGGTCCGCCTGAGTTCATTGACGCGGCCTGGTAAGACAGATGACCGAGCTCGTGGGCGAGCGACCAATTTTCCCAGAACCAACTGCCTGTTGCCCCGAGAGCGATCACCGCTCGGTCACCAATGAACATTGAGTACGCGGCCGACAATTCCTTCAGCCGCACCACGTCGACACCCAAGCCGTCGAGCCGGTCGGCAAAGGTGCGTACAAACTCCTCGCCAAGCGCAGCGCGCGCGGCAGACAGCGACGCCGGAACATCTGAAGCAGGGCAATCACCGTGCACCTGTTCGTACGCGAGGACGATCGTTTCAAGGTGGGGAACATCCTCTTCGACTGCCGGCAGTCGGTGCTCCTTGGTGCTGTGGTCAAACGTGTGTCGAGCGGCTGCGAGCACGCGACGCGGGTTTGCCTCACCTGTGATGAGGAAGTGAAGATCTGCATCAAGAAGATCCGCAAGCTTCGCGAGTTCAATCGCCGCGAAGCCGCGCTTCCCATTCAACGCACGCGAGAAGGCATCGGGGGTCATCCCAATCTGCAGAGCAACTTCGCGCTGAGTGTGAGTAGGCGGGAGCAGACCCGCAACACGCTCGCCGATCTCCACGCTCATGGGCCCATCCTACACAGAGCTCTTGGGAAAATCCCAATACGCGCAGTGGGCGCTTCAGTTGGGCAAGCAAGCCGGCCAAGCACAGCGCGAACGCGGCGCCCGGACGCTGCTACGCGTCTATTGGGGCAAATCGACCGCTGGCGTTGCGCGAGCCTGACCATGCGCCAGACCCATGTCGCCCGGCATTGTGGGTCCATGCACCTTTCGATCAAAGCTGAAGGCACCACGCTGACCGCACAGCAGGCCAAGATCCTGGACGATGAGTTCTTCTTGTCCGACCCGTTCAGCCATTTCACTTCGCGGATAGCCATGTTGCTTGAGACGAACCATTCCGACTACCAGGCAACGCCCGACAAGGCGGGTGAGTTCTTTGATGCGCTCGGACTCGACAATGCCGAGTCCGTGCTCGGGTTCAACAAGGAGCGTCGGAGCGTCCAGGTCGCGATCGACGCGCTTTCACTACGCCATCAGGTCGCGGAAGCACTCACGAGGTTCATCTATGCACGCGTTGCGGCCGTGCCTCGGCCCGGTGATGCGCGATCGACGTGGCTGGCCATCGCAGACAGCCCGATGCAGATCAAGGAGGTCATCGCGGCAAACAAAGCGGCGATCGATGCGGATCCGACCCGATTCCTCAGGCTTCTGTTCACGCCCGGCACCGTCGTGGATGCTCAGGTCGCGGCGACCGCGGACACAGCGATGGCTTGGGTGAACCACGCCGCGTGGCTGCTGACTGATGTGGAGCTACCCATCAATGCGGCACACAACAAGATCAAGCACGGTCTAGCTACATCGGCGCGCGGCGACGTCCGAATCGAGTTGGTCACAACGCGCCCGAACCCTGATGGCACGATTCCGATAAGCGCGTTCGGCGAGGGCAAGTCGTTGCCGCTCTTTGACCGGACGATGCTGACGTTCCTCAGCCGACCGCCAAAGGATCTGCGCCAGGGACTCGAAGCTGTCTCTCTGCGCGTGGACGTCCCGGTTGTGCTGGCCGAGACCTGGATGATGACCAACGTCTACGCGACGATGGTTCACAACGCGGCACGCGACCACTACGGGGATAGCCTCCCCGACGGTGTTCCCGCCTGCCCTGCACTTGTCGTAGGACGGCTCCCTGAGCATGTCATCGGAGACCGCCCTTTGGGGTATCGGTCGGCGGTGACGATGCCGCCTGACGGGACATCGTCACCACGGCCTTCCGGCGTGGCGTTCTTCAGAGGGTTCTGGCCGATGACCGTTGACTTCGAAAGCGGTTCCGAAGGAGTTGTCATCGAGGGGTAGTCGCCACACAGCGGGAGGCCCAGATCAGTTGAACTGAAACCCGCGATACGTGCTCTGCACGGTGAAGCGGTGGCCGTCCTTTCGTCGCTGGAGAAGTCCAGCGACGGTGTCGACATCGTTAGGACGCATGCCCAGTCCCCTGCACTTCGCGCGCAACTGGTCGACGGTGATCGGACCCCAGCGATCCGAACGCATCATCATGTCGGACTTGAGCATCTCTTCTTCATTCCACTTCAAACCCGACGAGTAGCCCGCGGCGATGAGCGCGACGTGCTCGAGAATTTGATCGACGCCGTTCGGTAGCTGGTCCAACGAACTGGCCCGGTCGGGTGCCGAAACGGGCGGAACCGTTTCTCCTCGGAACAGTTGAACTGGATTAGCGTCCTCGATCCACTCCGCGGTCTCGTCCTCGTTCCACTCGATGACCACGAGCGCGTCCGCGTTCACGCCCCACAGGTCGTTCAGGTGACTGCGGTCCGGCCAAGCACACAACACACGGTGCCCGGCCAGCGAACCTGTCGACAGCCCTCGCCAAGTGAGATGCATGACTCCCGTGTGTGCCGCCAGTCGCTGCAGACTGTCGCTCTGGATCTGCTTCCGAGGGGTCACCACCACGACGGATCGGCCGGGTTGTTCGAGCAGCCACCTTATGGCTCGAATGTTCTGCGGCTCGCGTGAGGCTTCCCCCTCGCTGAGTCGCGAGACTGCAACCGGGTACGGGTAGGCGTCGGACGTCATCGCGCATCTCCTCGCTTGGTGTGCGGCGAGTTCACGCTATCCGCACCCTCTGACATTCGAGGCCCCGCGCCCGCGCCGACAACGATAGTTCCGACACGAGTGCGGCCTCCGCCGCACCGTCACACAGGGGACCGCCCGTGGCCGTCCACCTCTCAGCGTGCCCCTAGGTACCCGGGGCGACTGCATCGGCCGCTTCCTCGGACGCGGGAACTCGGCGGAGAGCTCTGCTGGCAAGCGACTCCTCGCCGCGCGCACGTACAAGCAGCACCACCGTGACCGGCCCGTTGACAACGAACTTCAAGGCGTTCCAAAGACACACCAACACGACGAGGTTCACCCAATCGGGCCCGCCGTCGGCGACCCACTGCACGAGCGCAGCCGCGGCCACCAGGTAGACCCCGGCGACGAGCATCCCCGGCACGCCCCACTTCAAGCCGGAACGCCGACGCGTGGCTCGTATGAGACTGTTCGAGGGCATGTAGCGCTGCAGGAAGTCGCAAATGCTGACGCCCGTGGTCCAGATGAGTCGGAACATGATCCCGGCCTCCCGAGGAAGCGCGATTCTCCGCCGAGGAGGCAGCGCGTGGAGGGTGCCCGCAGGCGTCTGTCACGAAGGACGCTCGAGTCGGTGTCTTCTGCCTCGCCGACCAAGGTACGGACCACCCCCGAGGACGTAGAGGATCATCCCAGGGTGTGGAGTACTGGCGGCGTCGACCCGAAGAAGATTGGGTCTCCGCTGTCGCCGATCCAGTCGAGCAGAGCCTGCACGTTCTTCGTGGGGCGCTTGCGCTTGTACTCGTGGAACTTGACGCTACGGTCGCGCCAATAGATCGCCCACTGCCCCGACGCGACCGTGTATCTCAGGCGCGCGATCGGGAACCGTGTGTGGTCGCCGACACCGTCCCACGGCGGACGCACCTCGACGATGTCCACACGCCGGGCCGCCACGTCCATCTCGACGCGCACCTGGTCCCATAGGTGCTCGGGCACGCGCTCGCGACACCACCGCTCGATGCGATGCAGATCGGTCTCGGGAAGCGCCATGGCGCAAGGCTGTCATCGAGCGAGCGGCGGGCTCTTCCACGACACAACTCGCGGCTCCGACGACGGAGCGGGCGCGGCAGCAGCGATGCGATGAGCCTCTCGAACGGCCGCCGCGGCTCGCGCCTCGTCGATGCGCTGTGCAGCCGTGACCGCAGGCACACCGAGCGTCGGACCGTCACCGGTAGCGCGATACCGGTCGCGGTAGGCGGCGACGATGCGGGCGGAACGCACCCACTCGGCCGACGGGGACGGCGCTCCCGGTTCGAACCCCAGGCCTCGCACCCACTGCTCCCCCGCCACAGCGGCCCGATCGACCAGCGCGGCGGCACGGGCTTCCATGAGCTCGCGTCGCTCGTCGAGCGCCCGGCGCATGTCTGCATCCATCGGCCCGGACGCCACGGGCACGAGCCTCACGATGAGATCCGGTGCACGCCTCGACGTCCCCGGCGAGCGCAACCGGCTGGTCGCCCTCACCACACTCCCGTGCAATACCGCCGCCACGTCCTCGGCATCGGCATGCGACAACCGGGAAGCCCGCACCAACGCGGCCCACCGCTCGTGCGGCGCTCCAACGGCGCTGGTTTCGTACTCGCCGGTGAGCTCGGCACTCGAGCCCCACGCCTCTTGTTCTGCGACGATCGTCTCGGTCGCCGACGACTCCGCGCCCACATGGGCGAGCGCCGAACGAGCAGTCGCCTCGTTATCGTCCACCGGGTGTGACCCGGCGTGGTCGTCGTCGGGCCTGTCCAGCGTCACGTAGGCGGCGTTCGAGGCTCGTCCTCGGGTCATGGCGACCTAGAGGTTCTCGCGCGTCGTCGTCGGCTCGACAAGTGCGTGGGCAGTGTCCGTCGTTGTGCCCTGGGCCCGATAGGCGGTGACCGCGTATCCGAGCTCCACGTGCGCGGCGACGTAGGACGCGGGCAGCACAACCAAGCCGCCTCGACTGTGCGAAGCCTGTCGAACGACGAGCGACCCGTCGCGCCGCAACCCCGTGACGGTCCAGCGCTTCCCGTTGCGCACCCAATCGCGTCCGGCGTGCAGGCGCCGGTCGTTCTGGCGGGTCACGACCAGGTCACCGACCGACGCAGCGGTGCCGTCGTGCAGCGCAACCTCTGCGTAGACGTCGACGACGCCGTCGAGCACGAGGTCGGCCCGCGCCCGGCGGTTAAGGGTGACGTCGGCATCGCGGGACTCGCCGATCACCACCGATGCGACGCCGGCCTCGCGGTCTCGCCGCCAGGCGGTGTATGCGGCGTCGGCCATGGCAGCGGCGTCGCCTTCGACAATGCGGCCGTGACGGCCGTAGGCGTCGATAGCGATGGCCCGTCCGTACCGCAGGTCGAGGGACGCTCGCTTCTCCAAGACGTGAACGAAGCGGTGCACGTCGACCAGTTCGGGTGCATCGTCGCGGTCCGCGACGAGCATGCCGAAAGCGCCGCCGGTCTCGCCCGACTGAAGCTGCGCCCAGTCGCCGACGAGAAGCACCTTTGCGCCAGCACCGAATGCTGCACGGACGAAGCGGGCGAGCACCAGGGTGCCGTCGAGCCTCGCCTCGTCGATGATGACGAGCTGGCCTGCCGCGAAACGGGCCTCACCGCGGTCGTAGCGCGTGAGCCACATCGCGGTGTTCTCGGTGCTGATCTCGAGGTCGTCCGCGAGTACGCTCGACGCCACAGTTTAAGGCTCGAGCCCGATCGCGGCGCCGCGCCCGTGCTCCTCCTCCCACGCGCGACGAAGCGCGCTCATGGCGGTGGTTTACCCTCACCGGCCGGGCCGACGAGGACGTCGAGTGCCCTACCGGATCCCACAACCGCGGCCAGCGCGGCGAGCTGGTCGCCTCCGAGCAACCGACAGTCGACTTCGAGACGATGCGCCAGTTGCCCGAGGCCGTCGGCGCTGAGTGGTGGTGCGCTCAGATTGGTCGCGCTAGCCCGCAACTGGTCCTCGGCGGCCAGTTGCGCCTCCGACGAGAAGATCGTCGAGTGCACCGGGCGGAACACGGAGGTGCCGTGGGCCCGCGTGAACGCGGCGGGGCTCGACGCGAGGTTAGGCGGGGCAAGTCGCACGGATGCCTCCTCTGCGGCCTCAACGACAAGGCCCACGATCGCCTCGCGATCCTCGGCTGACGCGAACCGCCAGTGCATCGTCTGTCGCGCCGCTTCGGCATAGCGATTCCAGCGCCACCACGTCGACCGCTTGTCGCCGACCGCCGTGACGACGCCGGCGCCGATTCGTGCCAGCACGTCGAGCGGGACGCCGTCCGCGCGCAACACAAGGGGCGTCCCGTGAGATTGGGCCGGCGCATGCGATGTCATGTGCACCCAGGATCCGCCGAGCACGGCCCCGCCACTCCGCGGTGAGGTCGGCGAGCGAGCGCACTTGCTACACGGGGCTGGTTGCGAGTGTCGCCTGCTGGCGCAGCTTGACGATAGTGGCGTGCGATGGGCGGCGACCATGCGTTGCAGTCCACTGTTCGACGAGTCGCCGGGCCTCGACGCCGATGTGACGTGCGCGATCGCTGAACTTCGCGAACAGGGATGCCCGTACCCCGGAGATGGACCGGGTGGGGTTGCGGTCTTGCCCTCGGCAGCGCTGCTCCCACTCGCTACCAAGCGCTCGGGTCAGACGGTCGGCGACGAGCGCCTCGTGCAGTTCGGAGAGTGCGACGGTGGCGCGGTGGAGGGGTCGGCTGTCGAGCGAGCGCCACTTGCCGTCGAGCCTGGTACGAACCTTGTCGCTGACCACGACGTGCGTGTGCAGGTTTGGGTCGCCCGCCCGCGACATCCGCAAGAACAAGGTCGGACTCATTCCCGACGCGACCCAGAACGCCCGTATGGGCCAGAGTGAGAACGCCGATAGTGCCGCCGAGTTCCACTACTCGCTCCAACAGGAGACCTACGTCGCCGCCGGCCACGGCGTGCTTCGCTACACGGGCCTCATCGCGGTGTCGGTGCGCACCGATGACGCGCTCGAGGAGTCCCTCTCCGCTATCGAGCAGGAAGCGGTGCAGACTTCGCGCGAGACTCGGCGCCTCGTCGGGCAACGAACGCTGCCGCTCTGCCGCGCGGTGTAGCGCGCTGGCTCTGAGGCGATCGGTCCTACTCCCAAGACACCGCGCCGGGAACTGGCGCTCCGGCCCCCGCAGGGTCGTTTCCCAAGAAGTACACGTCAGCATCCTCGACAGAGCGGAGAAGTTGGTCCTCGGGCACGCCGACAGCTCGGGCCAGATAGACGGAACCGAGCAACTGGAGTTCAATGTTCGCTTCTACATCGAAAGCAAGATCTTGCAGGTCACGGTAGTAGTCGTACGCCTCCGTGATCCGTAGGAACTCCGCTTCGAGCTTTGCATCGAGGCTAGCCACGTATGCGTTGATCTCGGCCAGGCGCGCATCGATCAACTTGTTCTCAGATTCGCTGAGGAACTTCTTGCCTTGGCCCAGGATCACACTCGCCGCGATCGAGCCGACCACTGCGCCGACAATGGGCACAGGGATTACGGCCTGTCCCAGCGCAGCGCCGATTGCGGCGCCAGTTGACTCCATGGCGTTGAACAGGACGACGTCAGCAAACTCGTCGTCATCGAGCTTCCCGGCACGCCGATCCGCCACAGCAAGTGCGAGCCCGATCGTCCCCGACGCGACCGCAGCCGCAGCTGGCGCGTTCATATGGCAGACCTGAGTCAATCCGTAGATCGACAGGCCGGTAATCCCGCCCTTGAGGCCACCCTTGGCGGTTTCGAGACCACCATCGCGCCAGTCCTGGCTATCGAATTGCCAGATCTCCTTGCCCTGGCGGTGGCGCTGAAAGACGAACATCCCAAATGCGAGCCCGCCCTGAACGGCTGCTCCCGTAGCGCCGACCTTGGCCGCTTCTCCCCAAGACGGCGCGGCCTGTTGAGCGGCGATTACGCGCTCGACATCGGAATCGTCTCTGACCTGCTGCCGCTGCTGATCGGCCTGCTTTCGCAGGCTATCCGCCTTGTCGTCGAGAGTGCCGCCGATGGCGTTCTTCTGGACTTCGCTGTAGTCCAACTCAGAGGGACGCATCCATGCGGTGTACTCCTGCCCGCGCTCAGTGCTCTCCTTCTGGATGAGCTCACGGATTGCCTCGACCTTTCGAGACGACAACTGCGTACCGTCCAACTCCACATACTTGTCGCCACGCATAATCCGGTCGAAGAGTTCGAACCGGTCCTTCGCGAACATCATCTCCATGTCGCGATAGTCAGAGGCCTTGAGGAGCTGCGATTGTGGGCTCGCGTAGAACTTCATCTGGACTGGCACGCCATTCACCAGCAGATCCGCTGGTCCGTTGTCCGCAAGCACCTTCGTCAGAGGCTTCAGTCCGTCGATCGCCCTCGCAGCGTTCGCCACTCCTTCCTGGGCATACTCGGCGATGAAGCCGTGGACCCCCGTTACACCGCCGCGATTCGCGTCCACGATCCCGTCGATGTTGAGCCGTGCGACATCGATGTGAAGTCCGGCGCGGGCCATTCGAGACGCAACCTCGGCGAGCTCGTCGGTCTCCTGGGCAAGGATTCGTTCCAAATTGGACGCCAACTCTGCGGCTCGCGTCGAAGCGAGATAGCTGACCTGCGCGGCAATGCCCTGCGCCAGCGCGCTATCGCCCACGCGGACATCAGACATCGACGGTGATCTCCCTGTTGACCAACTGAGCCAGCGTGAGGTTCCCGTTCACGAGTGCGGCCGCCAACGCCTTCTCTTCATCGCTGAAGGCGACATAGTCAGCGGTTGGAACTCGCCGCTTGAGCGAGGAGATCTTTTGCACCTGGGTGTCGGTAAGCTCCGTCAACGCGTGAATCTCGGCGTCGACTCGGTCGAAGCGTCGAATCGCCTCCTCAATCTCCTTACGCTGGACATCTGCATCGCTGGCGGCCCGCTTGTTCTTCGCCGAAGCTGCGACCCCGATGCCGACGGAGAGCAACCCTGCGGCACCTGCCACAGCCCAGCCAACGGGTCCAGCCGCGGCCAGGAGCGCGCTGCCCGCAGCCATGCCGCTGCCACCGGCGGCGATGGCACCACCGCCCAGCCACGCCAGGGCGGCATTCGTCGCCGCCGCGCCAGACAAACTCGCTATCGCCGTACCGGTTGAGGCGACTCCAAAGGTAGTCGCGACGCCCATGGCTGCGGTGGGGCCCATGGTCGCAACCGCAACCCCCAGCGCCCCAAGCGAAGCGCCTGCCGCCGACCCTTTCGCTTGCCTCTTCGCCAAGCTTTCGGCTTTGTTGATCTCGTTCTGCTTGTCCTCGAAAGAGCGAATCTCCACTGACGCTTGCGCCGTCGAGACTGTGAACTCCTTAGGAACATTCGCCAACGAGTTTATGTGCGCGGTGACCGCGCGAACCTCATTCGCCGCGATCTTGCGCAACTCAAAGAGTTCCTCAACGGCAGCCTCGAACTCGCCGGTAGTTGCCTCGTATCGCTCTACGGCCGTGTTGAAACTCTCCACGGCATTCCTACGCAGCTTCGCGTTGTACATGTGTCCCTCAGCAAATCATCGACATTTCAGTCTGCAATGAGTGTAACGACGGCCACTGCCACGGATGCAGCTGAGAGTCCTAGCAGCAGCCCGGGCCCCGAGCGCGCTCCTCGTCCCACTCGGCCTTGCCGAACGCGCCACGCGCCCTACGCTTGAGAACCGCGCGAGTTGCGACGTCACCGCCCCTCCGAAGAGACGTCGCGCTGCTGCTCAACCGAGATTCGTACGTCCGAGACCGCGAACTTCAGGTGCGTGCCGAAGCGGTAGGCGCGCGGCCCGACGCCGCGAGCACGCTACTCGTAAGCCGTCGAGACCGGCACACCCAGATAAACCGCCACGTCCGCGACATAGGGCAACGCTTCGAGTCCCCAGGAGTTGTCCACGGTGCAGTATTCGGCGCTCATCCGACACGGGAGCGGAGCGCTCACCCTTGATGACCGGGAGCAACGGGCAACTGCCGGAACGTGGCGCCACACAGAGGCCTCAGCGAGGTCAAAGTGAGGACAATTCAATGACTGGGTCACGTCTTCACCAACAAGAAAGTCCTGGAAACCCGTGAGTTTCCAGGACTTTCACCGTCGGGCTGACAGGATTTGAACCTGCGACCCCTTGACCCCCAGTCAAGTGCGCTACCAAGCTGCGCCACAGCCCGATGGCCCTGCTCAGTGGACTTTCATCCACTCGTTTGGGCCGGGAAACAGTCTACACAGATTGCGGAGCTCCAAGTGACACGGTCGCTGTTTTTGTGCCACAAAAGCGGGCGACGGTGGTGACGACACACGGCTGCCTCACGGGCAGGGTGCGTGCTCGCCAGCCTCGACGCGCTGCTGGTTCGCACCCGGGGCATCGTCCCGTTCCGCGCGGGCGCCCCGCGCCCGGTGCGTCGTCCACCACCCCGCCAACGCGAAGAGCACACCTGGCACGCACAGCGCCAGTCCCAGCCACGTGGGCGAGAGGTAGCCGTACCCGGCAGCAATGACCACGCCGCCCAGGAAGGCGCCAAGGGAGTTGCCGAGGTTCAGAGCGGAGTGATTGAGAGCTGCTGCCATGGTCTGGCTGTCTCCAGCAACGTCCATGAGTCGGGTCTGGATGGCTGGCGACAGCGCCGCTGCGGACGCGCCCACGAGGAAGAGCCCTACAAGGAGCCCCCACAGGTGGCCTGCCGCGGCGATCAGCACCAGCAACGACGCAGCCAAAGCGCCAAAGAGCAAGAAGACAGCCCGCAACGCTCCCCTGTCAGCCAGGCGCCCACCAATCTGGTTGCCGACCGTCATGCCCACGCCGACCGTGACCAGCGCCCACGGCACAAACGACTCCGTGGTGCCGGTCACCGTGGTCGCCAGGGGCGACACGTACGAGTAGACCGCGAAGAACCCACCGAACCCAATCGCGCCAGTCATGAGCGCGAACCACACCGCAGGCCGTGAGAACGCGCGAAGTTCCCGCGCGATCGTCGCAGTCGGATCGCCCGGCTGTTGTGGCACCACACGCCACATCGCCACCGTCGTCAACGCAAAGATGCCCGCCACGGCCAGGTAGGCCACACGCCACCCTTCCTGCTGACCCAGGTAGGTGATCAGTGGGACGCCGATGACGTTAGCGATGGTGAGGCCGCTGAGCACGAGCGCCACTGCGCGCCCGCGCCTGCCAGGCCCCATAAGCGATGCCGCCACCAACGCGGCGATGCCGAAGTAGGCGCCGTGAGGTAGCCCGGCGAGAAACCGCGCGGCCACCACGGTCGGAAAGGTGGGAGCGAGGGCGGACGCCACGGTGCCGACCGTGAAGGCCGCCGCCAGCGCAATCAGAATCTGCCTGCGCGGAAAGCGCGCGACGAACGCGGCAATCGTCGGCGCACCCACGACTACACCGGCGGCGTAGGCGGAGATCACCCAGCCGGCGCGCCCCAGCGCCTGCTCAGGGTTCGTCGCCCACATGTCAGGGAGCAGATCGCGGGCAATGTCGGGCAGCAGGCCCATGGCAACGAACTCAGTGGTGCCGATGCCAAACCCACCAAGTGCCAGCGCGAGTAGCGCGAGGCGGGTGCGGGCGGGCGTAAGTGAGACGGAGGTAGCAGTCACGGGGGCTCGATTCGGGATCGACGAGTTGGAAGTGAGCACTCGGCGCTGAGCACCGCCAGCATAGGCCCCGCGCCCCGGAAGCGCCTCGCTACAGGCGTGGCCCGCGACGCTTTCTACCAGGGGTAATGCTCGGTCAGCCGAGGTACCTGCCGGGCCGGTGGTTGATGGCGAGCACCCCATTGAGAAGGACGGCGCCCAAAATCGAATACAGCAGGATGTCCCACGGCACGATGGTGAGAGAGGCGATCACCACGCACAGGTCGAGCGCCCCTTGAACGTATCCGGCGCGGATCCCCTTGGATTCCTGCAAGAAGGCCGCGAGGATTCCAAAGCCGCCGCCGGAGGCCCCGTGACGGAAGAACATCAGCAAGCCAATGCCGATGGCGAGGCCAGCGAAAATCGCGCCGTACAACGGGTTGACGCTGTCGACGTCGAGGTAGAGGCCGTGGACCTCGGTGAGTACGGAGACCAACGTCACCGCGATCAAGGTCTTGAGGGTGAATGCCCACCCCATACGCTTCACTGCCAGCCAATAGAACGGCAGGTTGATGAGGAAGTAGATCACGCCAAAGGACAAGGTGGTCCAATAGCTGATCAGGATGGCCACTCCCGCGAGCCCGCCGGAGACTCCCCCGATCTCCGACAGCAGGAACAGGCCAAACGACATCACAAATGACCCCGTCAGCAGCGCAAGCGCGTCCTCCCACAGGGCATGCTTCTCCGCGATTGGCGGATCCACCACACTCATCGCGCGGCCTAGCCGTTCATCCTGGCAGCGGCGAGGCGCGCGCCCGCGCCCAACGACTCGATCTTGGCCCAGGCGATCTGCGGGTGGACCCGGCCTCCCAGGCCGCAGTCGGTCGACGCGAGCACACGCTCAGGACCCACGATGGATGCGAAGCGCTCGATCCGGTCGGCAACCAGCTCTGGGTGTTCGACGACGTTGGTCGCGTGACTCACGACGCCGGGGACCAAGACCGTGTCTGCGGGCAGGTCGACGTCTCGCCAGACCTTCCACTCGTGCTCATGACGCACGTTCGCGGCTTCAAAGGACAGCTGGCCCGCGTTGACCTCAAGCAGAAGATCGACAATGTGCCGCAACTCGAGGTCAGTGGTGTGCGGTCCGTGCCACGAACCCCAACAGATATGCAGGCGCACCTGGTCCCGAGGGAGGCCGTCAAGAGCGTGATTGAGGGCATCAATGCGGGTACGCAGAAATGCCCGATAGTCCGCGACGCTGGGTTCAGGGTTGACCTGGTCCCAGCTCTCTGCGAGGGAGGGGTCGTCGATCTGGACGACGAGTCCGGCATCGGTGATGGCCGCATACTCCTCACGCATCACGTCCGCCCAGGCCCATATGTGCTCGGCTTCAGACGCGTAGTGCGCATTGCCAATGCGGGCGGCAGAGCCAGGAGCCAAGGATGTCAAGAACCCCGTTGAGAGATCGTTGGCGGCCAACGCGCGCTGGAGGTTCGCGATGTCGGCAGCGATGAGGTCGTGACCGCGGTAGGAGATCTCGTCGACGGTCATGGGCCAAAATCGCGGCTCGCCCATCAAGACCCCGGACGTGGGGTCGCCGTAGGCCTCGGCAAATGCCACCCAATCCCGGCGGTCAGTCATGGTCGTCAGCTCCACCCTGCCGGGCACGGACCGCACCGGCTCCGGCAATGGCGCGTCCGCGGCCGGCAGCGCAAGGCCGGCGGTGCGCTGGAAGGAGTAGGACCACCAGGCCCCGAAGTCATGGGATTGGGTCATGGCCTTGCCATACTCGCCGTCGCCCACATCTGTGATCCCGGCGTCGCGCTGGCGCCGTACAAGTTCTTGCACTGCTGCGGTGGCGCGCTGGTCGTACTCCTCGGTGCGCACCAGGGTAAATCCATCCGCTGCTACATCGAGGGCCTGAGTCGCCTCAACGAGTTCGGGGAAACGCGGCAACGAACCTGCCGTCGTGGTGCGGATGGTCAGCGACATGCACGGGCTCCTCAAAGTGGTGGGGGTGACCACTATTGTGCCCGGTCCCGGCGAGCCCGCTGTGCACCATGGTCGGCCGGTGGCGTCACCTCAGCGGGCACACAGCGGTTCGTTTTGTCGGAACACGCCCAAAATCAAGGCGTCGCCACGCATGAGTAAAGGTCATGTAAAGTGCAACCCATGAGCAACGTCGCTTACATCCGACTGGTCCGCATAGCCGGAGCCGCCGCCATCATCGCGGCGCTCGGCGTCCAGGCTTGGGCAGACCTCACCTTCGGCAGTTTCTCGTGGGACCAAATGCCGGGGTACTTCACTCCGCTAGCAGCGCTTACTGCGGTCGCGGCCTTGCTCATCGCCGCGATGGCTCCCCGCCCGGATCGCTGGTGGATCGACGCGCTGCGCGTCAACGCGGCCACGTACACGACGGTCGCAGGGGTGGTCTACTGGGCCTTGCTCGCGGACCACGCGATCCCCAAGGTGCCGTGGGCCAACGCAATGCTGCATGGGGGTGCGGGCGTCATCCTGGTGCTCGACTGGCTTGTCGTCGGACGCCGTCGTCGCCTCCCACTGAGGACGTGGCCCACGGTGCTCGCGGTCCCGAGCGGGTGGTGCGCGTATCTCCTGATCCGCGCCACGCGTGATGGCTGGGTTCCCTACCCGTTCCTCGACCCCGCGCGCGGCGTGCCCGCCATCACTGCAACGGTGACGGTAATCCTGGCCGCTGGTCTCGCGTGTGCCGCCCTGTTGCACACGTGCACGTTCCTGCGACGCGAGCGCCCTCACGCAACTGCGGGCCAGCGGCCCCTCACGGGCGAATTGGCATGGGAGCGCCCTACCCCGTAGGAATGGAGGGTGACCGACACTTCTGAGGCCCTGTCAATCGTCGTCATTGGCGCGGGTCAAGCCGGGCTGTCCGTCGGCTATCACCTTCAGCGACAAGGCCTCCGGCCGGGCACCGACTTCCTGATCGTTGACGCCGGCCCCCACGCCGGCGGCGCATGGCAGCACCGGTGGGAATCCCTGCGGTTTGGAGACGCACACGCCCTCGCCGACCTCCCTGGGATGGCCGATGCCGCGGTCACCTTCGCGGGAGCGCCTTCCACGGTTCCCGCAAGCGAGGTGGTGAGCTCAAGATACGGGGCGTACGAACAGCACTTTGGCCTCCGGGTTCGCCGGCCAGCCAACGTGCGCTCCGTCGAACGCGCCGCCGGCGGCGCGCTGCGCGTGAACTTCGACGACGGCACTGCGGTGATGGCGCGAGTGGTGATTGGCGCCACGGGAACCTGGCGGTCGCCGCGCCAGCCCACGACCCCAGGAACCGAGGTGTTCCGCGGGCGACAGCTGACGACGCCAGAGTTCACGTCGCCCGCAGAGTTCGCCGACTTGCGGGTAGGGGTCGTTGGCGGTGGGGCGTCGGCCCTGGGCTTTGTGCGCGAACTTGCCCCGCATGCCGCTCACCTCACGTGGTTCACTCGCGCACCAGTCAGGTTCCTTCCCGTCGACTCTCAGCCCGCCAAGGAGTTTGGAAGAGAATCGGTGCGCCTACAAGATGAGGCGGCACGAGCAGGCAGGCCACTGCCGTCGATCGTTTCCACGACCGGAATGCCCATGACTGCCCACCTCCGCCGCATGCGCGACGCAGGACTACTTGAACGCACCCCCATGTTTACGCGACTCGTGACCGACGGCGCCGTGATGGCCGACGGAACGTTCACTGCCCTGGATGCGGTGCTGTGGGCGCTCGGGTTTGAGGCTGACCTTGGACCATTCGAGCCGCTCGGTATGCGAGCGCGGGACGGCGTAGCGGTGGAAGCGGGACACGTCCTGGCCGTCCCCGGCGTCTTTCTCGCTGGCTATGGGCCGCAGGCCTCCACCATCAGCGCCAACAGAGGCGCGCGCGTCATCGCGCGGGACGCGCTGCGCTTTCTCGACGATGGACAGTGGCCGCCGGTGCCGCCCACACCTGTGCGCGCGAGCGGCTCCGGCGGCGCCGACGACTAGTCCGGTCAGGACTCATCGACGATGGCGGCCCCCAACCAGTCCTTGGGAATGCCCAGGCCCTCCACTAGCGACAGCGCGTGGGGACGGAGCTCGCGGCACAGAGCATCGATCTGGCCCTCGAGCGCCTTGGAGCGGCCCGAACTAATGCGATTGTGCTCCATGAACCATGCGCGATCGGCGTGAATGGAGTCCAGCGCATAGAGCGAGCACGTCCGCTCGAGCACCTGCTTGGTTTCGCCGTCGGGGCACTCATCGATA
Organism: Demequina globuliformis; assembly: GCF_000975155.1. GTDB lineage: Bacteria > Actinomycetota > Actinomycetes > Actinomycetales > Demequinaceae > Demequina > Demequina globuliformis. Next base: position 136,330 of record NZ_BBRG01000002.1, on the reverse strand, counting down.
GCGTCAATGAAAGCCTGAAGGACAAGCCGCTCCATGTGAGCGTGGGCGACGTACTGGACGTGGGGCCCCATCGCATTGAAGCTCTCGAACTGGTCGCCCTTGTCTTTAGATGCGGCCCGCATGCGCCGGGCGAGCGACTCCAACGAGTGGCGGGCGCGATCTTCAAACATCAGGGCATGCCAGCGGCGGTCAACCAACGTGGTTTCTTCAGGACGGCGGCGCACGGCGGATGCCAAGCGGTCGAGCACGAGGTTGACGGAGGTCGCCTCTGCCATCTGCTCCCCCGCCACTCGCGCTGTCGCCTGGACCACACCCGACTTGTCGAGGTCGCTCCACTCCTTGCGATAGTCCGTCAGCAACGCCTTGGTCACCAACTGCATCAGCACCGTGTTGTCGCCCTCGAAGGTCGCGAAGATATCGACGTCCCGGCGGATCTCAGTGAGTTGGTTCTCACTGAGGTACCCCGCCCCTCCGCAGGCCTCACGCGCCTCTTGCAGGGTCTCGTTCGCGAACCAGGTCGTGATCGACTTCATCCCGGCGGCGCGAGTTTCGAGTTCGCGCTGCTCATCCTCCGTGGACGGCTCGCCGCCCTGGACCTTGACGAGCGCAGCGATCAACTCGTTCTGAGCGAATCCGAGCGCGTATGAGCGCGCCACGCGCGGAAGGAGCCGGCGCTGATGCTGCAGGTAGTCCATGAGTAGGACGCCATCGGGACGGCCCGATGCTGGAAACTGGCGCCGCTTAAGCGCGTGCCTGACCGCGATGGACAGTCCGCGTCGCGCTGCGATGCCGGCGCCACCTCCGACGCACACCCGTCCACGCACGAGCGTGCCGAGCATGGTGAAGAACCGTCGGTTCGGGTTGTCGATGGTGGACTCGTAGACGCCATCCGCGGTGACCCCGCCATAGCGGTCGAGCAGCATCCGGCGTGGGACGCGGACGTGATCAAAGCTGATGGTGCCGTTGTCGACGCCAAGCAAGCCGCCCTTGTGCCCCTGGTCCCCAGTGGTGATACCCGGCAGGTCAGCCCCGGCATCGTCCCTGATCGGCACCAGGATCGTGTGCACGCCGTGGCGCTGCCCAGCCACGATCAGCTGTCCGAAGACCGCGGCCATGGTGCCGTGCGAGGCGGCGTTGCCGATGTACGCCTTGGTCGCCGACGGCGTGGGCGAGTGCACCTCGTACTCGTCACTGTCGGGCAGGTACGTGATGGTGGTCTCGACGGAGGCGACGTCTGAACCGTGGCCAAGTTCCGTCATGGCGAAACCGCCCAGCAAACTCAAGTCCGTGATCTTCGGCAGGAACTCCGCGTGGTGCCAGGCAGTGCCGAGGTTGGTGACCGCGCCGCCAAAGAGCCCAAACTGCACACCAGACTTAATGGTGACCGACAGGTCGGCGTGGGCGAGCGTCTCGAAGGTCACCACCGCAGTGAGCGGGTCCTGGACCGCATCGGCCCCGTCCGGCACGCCTGCGTGCCCAAAGCCGTGCTCTTCCAGATCCTTGAGGCGCTGCAGAGTCCACGCGCGGGATTGCTCCACGTCCCACGACGGGTCGCGCAACATCCCCTCCGTGGGGAAGGTCGCGCGCGCCACGGCGCGCTCGGCCGCGTAGGCGCCGTCGAGCGCGGCACGAAGGTGCGTACCCACCGTCGTGAGTCGTTCAGTGTGGAGGCTGTGGGGCGCCTCAGGTGTCAACGTCATTGTCGATCCTCCTTGGTTGGCCAGCGCTACGCGCCGGCGGGTGTGGGGTGCGTCGCAGTTGTCGTCGTAGGTGCGTGGGAAAAGGCTGGAGTAAAGGCTGCACAGATGTCCTCCACGACGTCTGCACGTGGCGCTGGGGTGGGATCGTCCATCCACTCATCCGCAGCCGCCTGAATAAACCCGACCAAGCCGTAGCCCCACGTGCGGGCGCGGCGCTGACTCACGGTGGGCAGGCGGGACTCAAGGAGGTCGGCGATCGCGCTCGCGATCACGATCGGGACTCGCCCGCCTGTAGAGCTCGCCCCAAGTCCGGGGCCGTTCATGACGAATCGATAGATGTGCGGGTCTCGCTCAACGAGATTCAGATAGGTACTCGCCAAGGTGTGGGTCATGACGCCCACGTCCGCGGGTTCCGTGCTCTCCAGGGCGGCAAGGACTCCGTCTCGGATGTACTGATGCACCGACTCCACGACGGCGGCGTGGAGCCCTTCCCTGTCGCCAAAGTGGCGGTACAGCACGGTCTTGGACGTTCCTGCACGGCTTGCAATGTCGTCCATGCCAATGTGCGGGCCCTGAACCCGAATGGCGCGCAGCGCATGCGAGACGAGCTCAGCGCGCCGCGTTGCGCGATGCTCGTCCCAGCGGGAAGTTCTGCCGTCGATGGCCATGACTTCAATATAGCCGATACTCGGAGTATCTGCTACCGTGAGTATCACCTAATCTTCTTCCAACGATGGAGGCACGATGTCCCACAATGCCGTGGTGATCGGGGGCAACCGCATCCCCTTCGCCAAGTCCAATGGCCCTTACTCCGAGGCCACGAATCACGACATGCTCACCGCCGCACTGGATGGACTGGTCGCCCGGTTTGGGCTCAGCGGTATGCGCATGGGGGAAGTGGCCGCAGGAGCAGTGCTCAAGCACCCCAGCGACTTCAACCTCACCCGCGAAGCAGTCCTGAGCTCAGCGCTCTCAGCGGACACCCCCGCTTGCGACCTGCAGCAGGCGTGCGGCACGGGCCTCGAGACGACCATCTACATCGCCAACAAGATCGCCCTGGGCCAGATCGAGGTCGGAATCTCGGGAGGCGTGGACTCCACCTCGGACGCACCCATCACACTGTCCGACCCTCTGCGCCGCACATTGCTCAAGGCCTCGTCCGCACGGTCGTTCCCTGACCGCGTGAAGCCGTTCACCAAGGTGCGTCCCCGCCACCTCTCCCCCAAGGCTCCCAGCGTGACCGAGCCGCGCACAGGCTTGTCCATGGGCGAGCACCAGGCGCTAACAACCGAGTCGTGGGGCATTACGAGGGAAGAACAGGACGCGATCGCCGCGGCATCCCATCACAAGCTCGCCCAGGCGTGGGAGTCGGGCTTTTTCGACGACCTCGTCACCCCTTACCTTGGCGTGGCACGCGACGCGATCCTGCGACCCGATACCTCCGTGGAAAAACTCGCGAAGCTCAAGCCCGTGTTTGGAGGCCCCCAGGGCACGATGACCGCCGGGAACTCGACGGCGCTGTCTGACGGCGCCGCCACGGTGTTGATCGCGAGCGAGGAATGGGCCGCTGAGCACCGCCAGCCCGTGCTTGCTCGCATCATTGACGCGGAAGTTGCGGCCGTTGACCACCCAGGTGGCGCAGACCTGCTCCTTGGGCCAGTAGCGGCGACCGGTCGCATGCTCGCTCGCCAGGGACTCAGCATCGGCGACTTCGACCTAGTCGAGATTCACGAGGCTTTCGCCTCCACCGTCGCCACCACCCTCAAGGCTTGGGCAGACGAGGACTACTGCCGCGGTCTTGGCCTCGACGGTGCGATCGGCACCATCGACCCATCGGTACTGAACGTGACGGGCTCCTCACTCGCCGCCGGGCACCCATTCGCGGCAACCGGCGCGCGCATCGTTCCCACGCTGGCCAAGCTCCTTCAGGAGCGGGGCAAAGGGTCACGAGGACTGATCTCCATGTGCGCCGCTGGCGGACAGGGTGTTGTGGCGATTCTGGAGGCCGTGTGATGAGCGCTCTCGAGAAGGCATTCACCTCCGCACCTGGGCGAGCCATCTCTCGCAAGGCCGGACTCAAGGACCCGCCTCGACTGCGACGCGGCCGCTCGTGGCCCGCGGGCGCGATTGTGCTGGGGACCGTCGGTCACGGGTCTCTTGTGGCGGACACGCTCACGCTCTTGGGGCGGACTGTGGAGTCACCCGTCGTGGACGCGGGCGACGATGCACCCGGATATGGCTCCAAGATCGGGGCGCTTGTGGTGGACGCCACTGAGCTGCGCACCATTGACCAACTGGAAACGTTGCGCGCACTCTTGCGCCCTGCCGTGCGCGGCATTGAGGGCGCTGGTCGCATCGTGATCGTGGCGCGCGAAGACGTTGACGGATGGGAAGCCGCCTCCGTTGCACGCGCCCTCGACGGCATCAACCGCACAGTCGCAAAGGAACTACGGGGCGGCGCCACCTCCACCCTGCTGTGGACCACAGGTGACACGGTCTCCAGCGACCTGATGTCGACCTTGGGCTTTGTGCTCCAAGGCCGTTCCGCCTTCGTGGACGGCCAGGCATGGCACGTTGGACACGCGGGTGACGTGCACCGCGAGTTCACGGCCGCGCCTTTGGCAGGTCGCACCGTGATCGTCACTGGCGCCGCTCGCGGTATTGGTGCTGCCATCGCACGCACTATCGCCCGCGACGGCGCGGACGTCATCGCCGTCGACATCCCGCCAGCGGGCGAGGCGCTTGCCGCCGTCGCCAACGAGGTCGGCGGCGTCGCGGTCCAGTTGGACATCACCAAGCCGGACGCCGGCCGGGTGCTGGCAGAGGTCGTGGCACAACGCGGCAAGGGACTGCACGGTGTGGTCCACAATGCCGGCATTACGCGCGACAAGATGCTGGTCAACACGGACGCCGCGCGCTGGGCATCGGTCCTCGAGGTCAATCTGGCTGCTCAGCTGCGAATCAACGACGTGCTCCTTGACCCCGAGACCGACGGTGGGCTCGACGACGGTGGAAGGCTGATCGGAATCGCGTCCACCTCAGGGCTCGCCGGCAACAAGGGACAGACGAACTACGCCGCTTCTAAAGCGGGCGTGGCCGGGCTTGTCCAGGCAATGGCCCCCGATCTCAGTGCGCGCGACATCACCGTCAACGCCGTCGCACCAGGTTTCATCGAGACCGAGATGACGGGCAAGATTCCCTTTGTGCAACGGGAGATCTTCCGTCGCAGCAACTCCCTGACCCAAGGTGGCAGGCCGGTCGATGTGGCCGAAACCATCGCATACCTCCTCGATCCGGCATCGCAGGCAGTCACCGGTCAAGTCGTTCGCGTGTGTGGCCAGAACCTGGTGGGCGCCTGATGCCTCGCGGAACTGTCACGTTGGACGACCTCCCAGGGCTCGGTCCGTCGTTTGCGCGGGCTCTGGTGCCGTCCAGAGAGAAGGTGGCCAAGGTGCCCGCGCACGCGGTCTCGGTGCTCGGCTACGACCAGGACCCTGCTCGGCTCGCGCGCTACGCACGGGTGTGTGGATTCACCTTGCGCGACACGGTGCCACCCACCTGGTTGCACGTCCTCGCCTTCCCGCTCCACGTGCACCTGCTCGGTGCGCCAGAGGCCAGCGTGCGACTCGTGGGTGCCGTGCACGTGTCCAACTCCATGACCTCGCACCGCCCGGTGTCCGCTTCGGAGCCGCTTGACATCAGCGTGCAGGCGGGCAACATCCGGGCTCACCGCCGCGGAGCGCTCGTGGACCTCGACGCACGCATCGATGTCGATGGCGAGCGCGTCTGGGAGGGTGTGAGCACGTACCTCGCCCAGGGCATGCAGGCGTCCGGTGACAGTGTCGAGACCACGCGCGATGAGTTCGTGCCGGAGCTGCCCCACGCCCGGTGGCGCCTGCCCGCGAAACTGGGCGTGGACTACCGGGCCGTATCAGGCGACCCCAACCCCATCCACACCAACCGGCTCGCGGCGAAGGCCTTCGGGTTCCCGCGGCCCATCATCCATGGGATGTGGACCCACGCACGGGCACTCGCAGCGCTCGACAACAAGCTGCAGGCGCCATACCGCGTGGACGTCGACTTCGTGAAGCCCGTCTTCCTGCCAGGCACCGTGGGCTTCCGCTCGTGGGCCACCGACGAGGGCTGGCGCGCAGACGTCACGACCAAGGACGGCGCGAAGCCTCACTTGCGCATGCGCGTGAGCGACCTGACGTGAACCTGTGGTGGCGACTGAGCCTGCGCTGGTGGAAACTCAAGAGGACGCCACCGGCCTCCATTTGGGACACCGTCAGCTCTGAGTTTCGCGTGTACCCCACCGACCTCGACGTGCTGGGCCATATGAACAACGGGCGTTATCTGACGCTCATGGACCTGGGGCGGTATGTGCTTCTCAAGCGTTCCGGGTGGTGGGCTGAGGCCGCGTCCCGGGGATGGTTCGCGGTCGTCGCTGGCCAAACCATCACGTACCGTCGGGAGTTGCGGCTGGGCCAAAAGTTCACGGTCAGCACCCGCGTGGTGGGTTTCGATGAGCGCTGGTGCTACCTCGAGCAAGTGTTCAGGGTTGGCGACACCATCCATGCCCATGCCCTTGTCCGCACTCGGTTCTTGAAGCGCTCCGGCGGTAGCGTCGACGTCGAGGAACTCGAGGCCGCGCTTGGCGGATTTCCCACTCACCTGCGTGTCGACGACTGGATGCGCGATTGGACCCACCAGACCCGGGTACCCTCTTCCCCAACATGACTCACTTTTCTGGCCACCCCCATCAATGGAGATGACGATGACCAACCCCATCAATCGGCAGACCCTCGACCCCGTCGCGGGCGAACAGCGCCCGTGGTACGAGTTCTACCCTCCCGGCGTCGACCGCGTGATCGAACCCCTCGCTGACGCATCGCTCAGCGACTTCGCGCGGCGCAAGGCGCGTGAATACGGCGACAGCCCGGCTTTCAGCAACCTCGGCGGGACCCTGTCGTTCAACGACATCGACGCGCTTGCGACACGAGTAGCGTCGTACCTGCAAAACGAGCTTGGATTGGAACGCGGCGACCGCATCGTGCTGCAGATGCCCAACCTGCTCCAGTACCCCGTCGCGCTGTACGGCGCATTGCGAGCCGGCCTCATCGTGGTCAACGCCAACCCCTTGTACACCGCAGGGGAGCTTGCCGCCGTCATCGAAGACGCCCAACCGCGGGCGATCGTGGTGCTCGCGAACTTCGCAGCCGTGGCCCAGAAGGCGCTTGCTCAGCAACCAGTCGAGCACGTCATCGTCACCCAGGCCGGCGACATGCTCAGTCAGCCCAAGCGCTCGATCGTCAACACGGTCGCCAAGCGCGTCAAGAAGATGGTGCCTGCCTACGACCTGCCCGCAGCAGTCGCTTTCCGCAGCCTCTTGACCGGCAAGCCCAGCGCGTGGAAGGACCCCGAACTCACCCCCGATGACACCGCCTTCTTGCAATACACGGGCGGCACCACCGGCGGCACCAAGGCAGCGGTGCTGAGCCACGGCAACCTCCTGGCGAACCAGGCACAGTTCATTGGTCAAATGCGTGCAGTGTTGGACGACGGCGCGGTGGTCATTGCGGCGCTGCCGCTCTACCACGTGTTCGCGCTCACCGTGAACTGCATCGGGTTCTACGGGTTCGGCGGCCACAACGTTCTTATCACCAACCCGCGCGACATTCCCGCGTTCGTGAAGACGCTCGACAGCACCAAGCCGGCGGCCCTTGTCCTGGTCAGCACGTTGGCCGGCGCCCTCATGGAGAACCCTGGGTTTGCCAAGCTCGACTTCTCGGGCCTGCGCATCTCTGTCGCTGGCGGTATGGCATTGCGCTCATCCGTGGGACAGAAGTGGCACGACATCACCGACACGGACATCATCGAAGGCTACGGTCTCACTGAGGCCTCCCCCGTTGTCAGTGTGAACCCGACGCATCTCAAGCCACGCATCGGCACCATCGGCGTGCCGTTGCCGTCCACCGACATCAAAATCGTGGGCGACGACGGGCAGCTCGTGGCGCTGGGCGAACCCGGAGAACTCGCCGTGCGCGGCCCCCAGGTGATGCAGGGCTACTGGAACAAGCCTGAGGAGAGCGCGAAGGTCCTCACCGATGATGGCTGGCTTCTCACGGGTGACATCGCGACGCAGACGGAGGACGGCTACCTGAGCATCGTGGACCGCAAGAAGGAGATCATCGTGGTCTCCGGATTCAACGTCTACCCGGGAGACATCGAAGACGCCGCCATGCTGCACCCAAAGGTGCTCGAGGCCGGCGCGATCCCCGTCGCAGATGAGCACGCCGGTGAGGTCCCCAAGCTGTTCGTCGTGAAACGGGACGACTCGCTCACGGTCGACGAGCTCAAGGCTTTCCTGAAGGAGCGCCTCACGGGATACAAGCGGCCCCGTCAGATTGAGTTCCTCGACGAGCTGCCCAAGACAAACGTGGGCAAGGTGCTCCGTCGTGGACTGCGCGAACTCGAGGAGTCGCGCGACCCCAGCTAACGGTTGGCATCACGTAGCAGCGCCCCGGTGCGCTGCTGACGCACTTTCGCGTCAGCTGAACACCGGGGCGCTTGTCATTCTTCGTGACTGCCCGCAATCACCACACAGTCACGGCCATTCTCTTTCGCGGAGTACATCGCCTCATCCGCTTGCGCCAGGTGCTGCGACAAGGTCGCGTTGCCTGACATCGCTGTCACCCCATAACTGACGGTGACGACGGGGATCGAATGCTCGGTCGCGAGCCGGCGGAAGCGATCGCTCACGCGCATCAGGCGGGTCTCAATGTGGGAAGCATCGGTTGTTGAGAGCACAATGCCGAACTCTTCGCCGCCGAGGCGCCCACACAGTTCGCCCTTGTTCATGGTCCGGTCGAGTGCGGTACCAAAGTCCGTCAGGACCTGGTCCCCCACCCCGTGCCCATGGGTGTCGTTGATTCGTTTGAAGTGGTCAAGGTCTGCGATGACCAGGACTGCGCCCGACGGCTCATCGCCAGCGTCCTTCAACATTTGCCGCGCGCCATCCAGGAAGGCGGCGCGCGAAAGCAGGCCGGTGAGCTCGTCGTGCGCAATCCGCTTGCGCAGCGCACGCGTCTGCTCGTCGTAGCCCAGCGAGGCGACAGAGAAGGTGACCGCCACCAAGGTGACCAGCAAGACCAACGTCGTCGGCCCCGTACCAGCGAGCGTCGCGAATACGTCAGAGTCCTCGCCCACCGAGACCAACAACGCGAACCTCATCGCGTAGTACGCAACCAAGAGCGCCGAGGCACACAAGGCCACCACGAGCGCGACTCGAGCCTGACCGTCATGCAGCGCGTCGTAGCTCCCGTTGCGCTCCCGCCAGGCCCGCCACAGCTCCAATGTTGCGGCGGCAAACAGCCCGGTCATGAAGAAGTAGAGCGTCCCGTTGCCGGCCCAGATGTTCGTCGCCGGGCTGTCAAGCACCGCCGCGACCAGCGTGAGCACCAACGCCACCAGCACTACGCCTGGCTTAGGGCGCAGGCCGCGCAACGACCGCGTGGCGAACCATACTGAGGCCGCTCCGACGACCGAGACCAGCGACGACGTGGGGTTCGCGATCGCCTGCACGTTGGAGCCATTGAGCAGAAGCAACAGGGGGCTGGCGGCCGAACACATGAGTGCGATGCACCACCACATTGCGAAGAGCGAGCGGGTTGGGCGGTACACCGCGAGATAGAACAACGCCAGCACCACCACCGACACCAGGCCCAGTGCCAGGCGTAATGTAGGGATGTCGAGCATGAGAATGACCCTAGCGCGCCACGTGCGAGACGGACACGCATGTGTGACGCACGCCACGCACGCGCCGCCAGCGAGACAAGGAAGCCCCCGTGAGCGAGAACAAGACTCAACCCACTGGTGCATCAGTCACCGCATTCCTCGACAGTGCCTCGACACCACGTCGACGCCACGAAGGCCACCAACTCTTGGCGTTGATGCACAGCGCCACGGGCGAGGACGGGGTGATGTGGGGACCAAGCATCGTCGGCTTTGGCCTGACCACGTACGTCTACGCCTCCGGCAGGACCGGAACGTGGCCGCGCGTGGGATTCTCTCCCCGCAAGGCCGCCTTGTCGCTGTACGGGCTCAAGGATCATCCCGCATCAGGGCCACTACTCGCGGAACTCGGCCCACACAAGGTGGGGGCCAGCTGTCTGTATGTCACGAGCCTCGACCGCGTCGATCTCGATGTCCTGACGCGCCTCGTGGAACTCGGCTACGCCCACTACGCCTAGGCACGGCCTGGCCCCGGCCGTCGCGTGCCTAGGATGGGAAAGTGGAGAAAGTACTGCTGACCGGGTTCGAGCCCTTCGCCGGCGCGCATCACAATCCCTCTGGCGTCATTGCCCGCGAGGTAGCGCGGACCTGGAGCGGACCCGGGCACGTAGTCGCGGAGGTCCTGCCCGTCGAGTTCGAGCGGGCCCCTGACGCTCTCACCGCAGCACTCGAGCGGCATAGGCCCGATGCCGTGGTGGCGTTGGGGTTGGCGGATGGCCGGACAGGCATCACGGTAGAGAAGGTCGCGATCAACACCGTCGACGCGTCAATTGCGGACAACGCAGGTCGCCAACTCACGGATGTACCCGTGATTGCCAGCGGCCCGACCGCCTACTTCTCAACGCTACCGATCAAAGCGATGGTGAACGCGATGCGCGATCAGGGCGTGGCGGCCGCGGTGTCGTACTCGGCTGGCACCTTCGTGTGCAATCAGATCTTCTACGTGCTGCGGCACGCGCTCGAGCACACCCAGATCCCCGCGGGTTTTGTCCACGTTCCCAACGACGCAGCCACCGCACGTCCTGACGCTCCGGGCGAGCCGCGTCCGTGGATCCCTCGCGATGCTCAGGTAGCGGCCCTGACGGCGGCGCTACGAGTCGTCATGGAGCGGCGGGGTGCGGACGCCACGACCGTGGGTGGCGCCCTGCACTGACCGGGTCGTTCAGCACCACACCCCGCTGGCGACTACCGGCGCTTGCGCCGTTCGCGCACGCGGACCGAGATCTGAATGGGCGTGCCTTCAAACCCAAAGGTTTCGCGCAACCGCCGCTCAATGAAGCGGCGGTATGTGGGCTCGAGGAAGCCGGACGCAAAGATGACAAAGCGCGGGGGACGGTTGGAGGCCTGCGTGGCGAACAGAATCTTTGGCTGCTTGCCGGAACGCACTGGGTGAGGGTTCTCGGCCACGAGTTCACCGAGGAACGCGTTGAGACGCCCCGTCGCGATGCGCTGATCCCAACTGCCCAGCGCGCGATCGATGGCGGGCACCAAACGGTTGGTGTGCCAGCCCGTCCGCGCGGACAGGTTGATGCGAGGGGCCCAGGTGAGTTGAACGAGGTCCTTGTCGATAGAGCGCTCGAGCAGGAAGCGCTCGTCCTCGCCGACCAGGTCCCACTTGTTGAACACGAGCACGAGCGCGCGCCCTGCCTCGATGACCTGGCTAATCACGCGGGTGTCCTGATCAGTCAGCGGCGTCGAGGCGTCCAGCAGCACCAGCGATACTTCGGAACGTTCGATGGCCGCACCGGTACGCAGGGACGCGTAGAAGTCGGCCCCCTTCGACATGTGCACGCGCCGGCGGATGCCGGCGGTGTCCACGAGGGTCCAGCGGCGGTCGCCAATCTCCACGACCTCGTCAACGGGGTCGCGGGTCGTACCGGCCATTTCGTTGACGACGACCCGGTTCTCCCCCGCCAACTGATTCAGCAGCGAGCTCTTGCCCACGTTGGGCCGGCCTACCAGCGCAATGCGTCGGGGCGCGTTCGGGTCCACCACAACGTCTGGCATGTCGGTCGGCAACGCATCGAGGGCGGCATCAAGGAGCTCGCCCATGCCGCGACCGTGCAAAGCGGAGACTGGATACGGCTCGCCCAGCCCTAGGTTCCACAGGCTCGCTGCTTCCAGTTCAGCCTGCGGGCCGTCGGCCTTATTCGCTACCAACACCACGGGCTTCTTGGCTGCGCGCAGCAAGCGCACCACGTGCTCATCCGAGGCTGTCGCACCCACGGTGACATCGACCACGAACAAGATCGCATCCGCCATATCGATCGCGACCTCTGCCTGCTGCGCTACCGACAGGTCCAGGCCCTCGACCTTGGCTTCCCACCCACCGGTATCCATCAGCATAAAGTCGCGACCGGCCCATTCGGCACGGTAGGACACCCGGTCTCGCGTGACGCCAGGGGTGTCTTCCACGACGGCGAGGCGCTTGCCCAGCACGCGGTTCACGAGCGTTGACTTGCCCACGTTGGGACGGCCGATGATCGCTAGCGTGGGGAGCTCAGGCTCCACCTCTGGCTCATCACCCGCGAGCGTCGCGAGGTCCTCATCCGTGAGGTCGTAGTCCTCGAGGCCCGCGCGCAGCGCAGCTTCACGAATCTCGTCAAGCGACTCTTCCGGGTCGGATTCCACTGGTGTGGCGGGGGGTACCTCGTCTAGTCCAAGGTATTCCTGGTCGTCGCTCATCGCTCCTCCTCCTGGTGGCGGGCGCGGTCACCGTCGTCATTCGGTAGGCGCAGGTCTGTTGTCGCGAGGGTCAACTCTACGCGCTCGCGCAGGGCCTGAGCGAGTTGCGCCTGCGCGGCCTCCTGGCGGGCCCGTCCCTTGAGCGAATCGGGAAGGTCTAACTGCAGGGGCTGGCCGAACTCGACCACGAATCTCCTGCGGGGTCCGGGCCACACGCCAACCGGCTCGCCCGACAACCGCGTTCCCACGATGGCGGTGGGCACGACCGCCGCACCTGACTGCACCGCAAGCCACGCGGCGCCACCATGGACGGCATCGGCGCGGCCCGCACCACGCGTGCCTTCGGGAAACACTCCCACTACTGATCCACGCCTGAGCACGCCTAAGCCCTGCGCAAGGGCCTCCCGTCCTGCGCCAGACACTTGGATCTGTTGCGCGCCACGCAGCAGCGGACCTAGCACCCCGGTGTACATGTGGGCACCGATGAGAAAGTGAGAGCCACGCGGCACCACGCCATGCAGCACGGGACCGTCGACCAGACCGACGTGATTCGCAACGACGATCACTGGACCCGTGCGAGGAAATGTCTCTCGACCGCGGACATCCGTATTCCACAGTCCGCGGGCCAGCCCACGTCCCACCCAGCGGGACCAGCGAGGGCCCCACGGGCTAGGCAAGCGCGGCTGAGTCACGAGCGCTCGGCGGCGAGATCCAGAATGGCTTGAACGGCCTCATCAATGGTGAGGTGAGTCGTGTCCACGGTCACCACGCCATCGGCGGCCTCGTGGAAACTCACCACGGTCGAGTCCTGCTTGTCGCGACCCAGCACCGCCTCCCGTACGGTCGCAGCGTCGGCGCCCTCCCCGGCGCGACGCGCAACGCGCACGTCCTCGTCTGCCGTCAGAAGTACCCGCACTGTCGCGTCCGGCGCGATTGCCGTCGTGACGTCGCGCCCCTCGGCACACACGCCCTTTCCGCCGGAGAACCCGCCCTCGGTCTCCCCCGCAATCACGTCGCGCTGCATCTGCTGCAGGATCGGACGCGCCTCCAGGTTGGTGGCAACCTTTGATACCGACAGCGCGACTGTATCGGTGCGGATGAGCTGCGACACGTCCTCGCCGTCGAGCATGACGTGGGGATTGCGCGGATCCAGCACCAACTCGACATTCATCGTGGCGACCATCGCGGCCACGTCCGAGGTCGCCGTCAGGTCAACCCCTTCGCGCAGACACGTCAGCGTCGCCACCCGGTAGGTAGCGCCTGTGTCGAAGTACGCCAGGCCAAGGCGCCGAGCGACTTCTCGTGAGACGGTCGACTTTCCGGTCCCCGCGGGCCCGTCAATCGCAATAACGATGCCAGTCATGATGATGCAATCTCCCAATGATGGTCGGTCAGCGCCTGGAGAAGCGCGGGCGCGCTTTCAGGCAACACGTGCAAAGTGGTCAGTCCCACGGGCTGACGCGGCGAGTGCTCGATCGTAATGTCCTCGACGTTGGCGCCGGCTGCCGCCGCGTCCTGGAGCAGGGCCAAGAGCTGGCCAGGTTCGTCCGGCACAATCACAGTAACGGGCACCCAATCGCGGGTAGGCCCGCCATGCTTGCCGGGGATACGCTGCACCTCGAGCCGCCCACGGGCGATGAGGTCGGTCACGGCCTCGCCAATGTCGTCCGCCTCACGCACGTCCTCGAGGTCTCTGATGATGTGGTCGAGGGTGCGCACCAACGCGTGACTGTTCAGCCGCGCGATGTCCGCCCACATGCCAGGCTCGGACGCGGCGATCCGCGTGACGTCACGCAGGCCCTGCCCTGCGAGGGCAACATCGTCGCGCTCCAGGGTCCCGAGCGCCGCAGCCACCGCAGACGCGACGATCTGGGGAGCGTGGGACACGCGGGCGACCGCGGCGTCGTGGGCCTCGGCGTCCATGGTGACGATGTCGCCTTGCAGCGCACGGGCAACCTCGCACACCAGCTCGACGGCGGAGTCCGAGCCGGCGCCAGGGCACACCACCCACGGCCGCGCCTTGAAGAGATCACCCTGCGCGGCGATGGCGCCAGAGACTTCGCGCCCCGACATGGGGTGTGAACCTACGTAGCGTGCGGCGTGCTCGGGATCCACCGCCTGCGCGATCGGAACTTTGACGCTCGCAACGTCGGTGACGACAGCGTGGGGCCAGCGAGTGAGGGCCTCTTGGACAACGCGCGGCGACACGGCAGGTGGCGCTGCGACAATCACAATCTCAGGCGGCGTGGCGCCGTCGTCGTTGGAGGCCCCGATCGCATGCGCCAACCGCACCGTCTCGGGGTCCGGGTCCTCAAGCGACACTGCCCATCCGGCGGCGCACAGGCCCATACCAATGGACGACCCGATCAGACCGGCGCCAATAACGTGGACACGGCGCGGCTCGTGCACGATCACTGGGCGAGGTCGCGCCGCAGGGACACAGCGCGGTGCAGGTAGACGTGCTGGATGTCATCGCGCACCAGGTCGGTCTCCGCGTGCATGAGCACGCGGACGACCAGGGGCAGCGCACCGGGCACGGCCATCTCCTGCGCGCACATCAGTGGCACCGCGCCAAAGCCGAGCTCGCGCGCCGCCGCAGCGGGGAAATCGGAAACGATGTCAGGGGTGCAGGTAAAAATCACGGAGATGATGTCATCCGTGGACAGCGAATTTGCCTCCAAGATGTCGCGCACCAACTCCTGGGTGCGCGAATGCAAGTGCTCCCGCTCATCGCTGTCGAGTGTGGTCGCGCCTCGGATCGCTCGCATCGCCATGTGGCCCATCGTATCGGCGCCCCGCGCCCCTAGAGCCCAGCGGCCGACATCAGCTCGCCGAGCTCTTCGCGGTTCAACTCACGGACAGCTCCCGGGGCGAGCGTGCCGAGTGTGATGGGCCCAAACTGCGTGCGAACGAGCTCCTCCACCGGGTGGCCGACCTTGTCGAACATGCGCCGCACAATGCGATTGCGACCCTCGTGCAGCACGACCTCGACCAACGAGTGGTCCTTGCCGACGTCGAGGATGGTGCACGATGCCACACGAACCGGGCCGTCGTCGAGGTCAACGCCGGCTCGCAACGTGGTGCCAATGGTCTTCGCGACGCGTCCCGTGACCTTCGCAACATACGTCTTGGAGACCCCGTGAGTGGGGTGAGCCAACCGGTTCGCGAGTTCGCCGTCGTTGGTGAGCAGCAACACGCCGGTCGTGTCCGCGTCGAGCCGGCCCACGTGGAACAGGCGTGCGTCGTAGCCCTCGACGTACTGACGCAGGTCCGGCCGTCCCTGCTCGTCCTGCATGGACGACACCACGCCCTTGGGCTTGTTCAGTACGACCGTGATCGCACCGTCGTCTACGCAGATGCGCTTCCCGCGCACCTCGATCACCACGGCGTGGGGGTCGACCCGCACGCCCAATTGGTCAACGACCTGCCCATTGACCTTGACCGCGCCGCGCTCGATGAGTACCTCGCACTTGCGGCGAGATCCCACGCCAGCAGAGGCGAGCACCTTTTGCAGGCGCACGCCTTCTGGCCGGTGTACTTCAAGATTCATCGTTCGCCCTCGCCA
Organism: Demequina globuliformis; assembly: GCF_000975155.1. Classification (GTDB taxonomy): domain Bacteria; phylum Actinomycetota; class Actinomycetes; order Actinomycetales; family Demequinaceae; genus Demequina; species Demequina globuliformis. The sequence continues at coordinate 120,586 of NZ_BBRG01000002.1, read as the reverse complement.
TCGACATCGGCCAAATCCGGAAGATAGGGAGCGAGCGGGGGAAGCTCATCGAGCGAACCGAGCCCCATACGCTCCAAAAACTCTGTGGTGGTCCCGTACTGGACCGCTCCCCCCACGTCACCGACCTCGGTCACGAGGCCTCTGGCGCTGAGGGTCTTCATCACGGAGTCGACATTGACTCCGCGCACCTGAGACACCTGACCGCGTGTGACAGGCTGCCGATACGCGACGACGGCCAGCGTCTCCAGTGCGGCCTGCGACAGCCGCGCTGACTGGCCTTCGACAATGAACGCTCCCACGGCATCTGCGTAAAGCCGGGACGAGTAGAACCGCCACCGACCGTCGACCTCACGCAGTTCAAAACCTCGCGGGCGGTCGGGGTGCGCGTACTCGTCCCGGAGCCGCTCGAGGTGGGTGAGGATCTCCGGCTCCGGCACGTCGAGAGCCGCCGCGATGTCTGCGACGGCGACGGGTTCGTCCACCACCATCAGGATGGCTTCGATCGCCCCTTGGGTGTGAATCTCACTCACGGTGTCACTGTCTCCTCGTTGCCGCCGCCATCTGCGCCGTCACTGTCGTCGAACTCGTCGGAGACGTCCACGCCGTCCTCGCCACCGGTCCAGCGGATCGTGAGCTCGCCCAGAGAGCGTACTTGATCGAAGGCGACCACTGCTTGCCTGAACAGTTCGAGCAGAGCGAGGAACCGCGCGACCACGACGTTGACGTGATCGGCGTCCGCCACCAGCGACCTGAATGTCACGGTGTGATCGCGTTGGAGGCGACTCGTGACGAGGGCGGCCTGCTCACGCACGCTCACGGCCGGTGCGTGCAGGTGGTCGACGTTGACACCACTGGCCTCGGGCTTGGGCTGCAGCGCATGGGCCGCCAGCCGTGGGAGTTGGTCGGGCGTCACGCGCCACACGAGTTCAGGAAGCAGCATGGCGAATTGAGGCTCAAGGGTGACGTCGCGTGGCACGCGACGGGGTGCCGCGAGCAGCTCACCGAACTGCCCTGCAACCTGCTTGAACGCGCGGTACTGCAGTAGGCGCGCGAACAGGAGGTCCCGAGCCTCCAGCAATTCAAGGTCTTCGACGTCGTCCACTTCGCCCTGAGGCAGCAACCGTGCGGTCTTGAGGTCCAGGAGCGTGGCGGCGACGACGAGAAACTCCGAGGCCTGCGAGAGGTCCCAGTCAGCCTCGTGCGCCGCGATCGTGGCGAGAAACTCGTCGGTCACCCGCGCGAGAGCGACCTCTGTGATCTCCATCTCGTGTTTCGAGATCAAGGTCAAGAGCAGATCAAACGGTCCCGTGAAGTTATCGAGATGGACCTCAAAGCCCACGGGGGCATCGGCGACCGTCGCAGTGCCGGCACCCGCGATTGACTCTGCCGCCGTGCCCGCAGCGTCGGCCACGATCGTTTAGGCGACGGCCCCGCGGGAGATGAGCTCCCGCGCGAGCTCGCGGTAGGCCTCCGCACCGGCGTGGGTCGGCGCAAAGGTGGTGATCGGCTCAGCAGCGACCGAGGCGTCGGGAAACTTCACCGTGCGGTGAATCATGGTCTGAGTCACACGGTCGCCAAAGGCGTCGCGCACGCGCTCCACGACCTCCTGCGAGTGCAGGGTGCGCCCGTCGTACATCGTGGGAATGATCGCGTCAACGGTGAGGCGCGGGTTGAGACGGTCCTGCACTTTGGTGATGGTCTCGACGAGCAACGCCACGCCGCGCATCGCGAAGTATTCGCACGCCAGCGGGATCACGACGCCGTGCGCCGCAACCAAGGCGTTCACGGTCAGCAGGCCCAGCGAGGGCTGGCAGTCGATCAAGATGACGTCGTACTCGTCCTCGAGCCCGCGCAGTGCACGGTCCAACGAGCTCTCTCGCGCCACCTCACCGACCAACTGGACCTCGGCGGCGGACAGGTCAATGTTCGCTGGCAGGAGGTCGAGGTTGTCGACGTTGGTCTGACGGATCGCGTCCCGCGGCTCGACCGATGACCGCATCAGCAAGTCGTAAATCGTGAGTTCTGCTTCGTTGGCGTTGACGCCCAGGCCGGCGGATGCGGCACCCTGGGGGTCGAAGTCGACCACCAAGACCTTGCGCCCGTACTCCGCAAGCGAGGCAGCCAGGTTCACCGACGTGGTGGTCTTGCCTACGCCGCCCTTCTGATTGCACAGCGCTACTACGCGAGCAGGGCCGTGGCTGGTCAGGGGCTCGGGCACGGGAAAGTCGGTCACAGGTGCCACCTTACCTGCGTCGTGTGAGCGTCAACCCAGGGCACGCGGATGGAAGGTCGTGTAGACCTCGCGCAGGGTGTCTTGGGTGACAGACGTATAGATCTGCGTGGTCGTCACCGAGGCGTGGCCGAGGAGTTCCTGCACCACACGCACATCTGCACCGCCGGACAACAAGTGGGTCGCGAACGAGTGGCGCAGCGTGTGGGGCGACACATCGGGGACGCCGGCACGCTCGGCTGCTACGCGGAGGATCGACCACGCGCTTTGGCGAGACAGGCGACCACCCCTGTGGTTGAGAAACAATGCGGCGGTGCCCTGCCCCGACTGCGCCAGCGCTGCACGGGCACGGACCAGGTAGGCGTCCAGGGCGTCGACCGCGAAGGAACCTAGCGGCACCACGCGCTCCTTCGACCCCTTTCCCCGCAACAACACGGACGCGGCCGTACGGTCGAGGGTCACGTCGTCGACATCGAGGCCGATCGCCTCGGAGATTCGTGCCCCAGTGCCGTAGACCACCTCAAGGAGCGCTCGGTCGCGCAGTGGCACGCCGCCGTCACCGGCCGATGCTGAGGCCAGGATGGACTCGACCTGATCAGTGGACAGCGCCTTGGGAAGGCGCTGGGGTATGGTGCGCGGCTTCACCTCGCGGGATACGTCCGTGAGCGTCCAGCCCTCAGCGAGGGCAAACCGGTGCCAGCCACGTACGGCCACGACCGTCCGGCTGGCCGATGCCGGGGCGAGCGGGCGATCGGTGTCGCTGCCAGCACCGAGCACCTGAGCGAACTCTTCGACGTCACGTCGGTTGACTGCTGCGAGGCCATCGATGTCTCGCGATGCAAGAAACCGCTCGTAGCGGGCCAGGTCTCGGCGGTACGCGGCAAGCGTGTTGCTGCTGAGGCCCCGCTCCACGGAAATGTGCGCCAGGTACCCCTCTCGCTGGTCAGCGAGGCGGCTCAGAACAACCCCACGGTCCAGGCGTTGGGAAGGAACGGGTCGACGAGCACGGCCGCGAACACGATCGACAGGTATGTGATCGAGTCGTGGAAGAGACGCATCTCACGCAGCTTCTTCTCGTCGCGCTGGGCGCGCAAGTAGAGCCGAACACAACCGGCCGTGAACCACACGCCAGCGCCGCCTGCCACAGCGACGTAGACCCACGTCATATCGGTCACGGCTACGAGCGCGAGGCTGCACAGCACCATCGCAACCGAGTAGGCGATCATCTCGATCGCCACGCGCCGCGTGGTCGCCACGACTGGAAGCATGGGCACGTCTGCATTGGCGTAGTCGCGCTTGAACTTCATCGACAACGGCCAGTAGTGCGGCGGCGTCCAGAAGAAAATGATCCCGAACAACAGGAACGGCGCCCAGGACAGGCTCTGCGTGACCGCAGCCCAGCCGATGAGGACCGGCATACACCCGGCGATGCCGCCCCACACGATGTTCTGCGACGTCCGGCGCTTGAGCCACATGGTGTAGACCACGACGTACCCGAAGATCGCGACAAGGTTTAGGACCGTGGCGAGGGGTGAACCGACGACGAACCAGAACCACAGGGTCGAGATCACGCCGAGTGTCCATGCGAACACGACTGCGTTGCGCTCGCTCACGGCACCCGTCACCAAAGGCCGGCCCTTGGTCCGGTTCATCACCGCGTCGATGTCGCGGTCGAGGTAAGAGTTGAAGGCGTTCGCAGACCCAGCGGACACGGCCCCGCCCACCAGCGTCGACAGCAGCAGCGTCCACGAGGGCCAGCCGTCCGCTGCCAGCACCATGGTGGGGATGGTGGTGACGAGAAGGAGCTCGATGATGCGCGGCTTGGTAAGCGCCACGTAAACGCCGACGCGCGAGCGCACGCTCGACCATCCGGTCGTGGGTGGGGCGGCTGCGTCAGGACGCACGGGACTGGCCGTCGACATGCGCTCTATCGTACCCGTGACGCGACGCCTCCCCTACCGGGAGTGCGACACCCTCCTGTTTCCGCAATCTCACACGTTCACATTGCTCTCCGTGAATACGCACGCAGGCGTGTCGCCCCCAAAGCCAGTGCCGGTAGGCTGACCTGGACATCACCGCTACATTCTGGGGAGAAATCTGTGACCGTCAACTGGACCGACGCTGACCACCGTGCTGTCGACACCCTCCGCGTGCTCGCCGCCGACGCCGTAGAGAAGGTGGGCAACGGCCACCCAGGTACGGCCATCTCGCTCGCGCCCGCCGCATACCTGCTGTTCCAGAACGTGATGCGGCATGACCCGTCGGACTCGTCCTGGCTTGGACGCGACCGCTTTGTCCTTTCCGCTGGCCACTCGTCGCTGACTCTGTACCTCCAGTTGTTCGCCGCTGGCTACGACCTTGACCTCGACGACATTAAGTCGCTTCGCACCTTCAACTCCCGCACCCCCGGCCACCCCGAGTACGGGCACACGGACGGTGTCGAGACCACCACCGGCCCGCTCGGCCAGGGTGTGGCGACCGCGGTGGGCATGGCGATGGCTGCCCGCCGTGAGCGCGGCCTGTTCGACCCCGAGGCCGCACCGGGCACGAGCCCGTTTGACCACCACGTCTACGTCATTGCCTCCGATGGCGACCTGCAGGAAGGCGTCTCCTCCGAGGCCTCCTCGCTGGCCGGCACTCAGGAGCTGGGCAATCTGATCGTCATTTGGGATGACAACAACATCTCCATTGAGGACGACACCGACGTCGCCTTCACCGAGGACGTCATTGCGCGCTACGCCGCATACGGGTGGGACACGCACCACGTCGCTTGGAAGCGCGATGGCCACGAGTACGTCGAGGACGTCGAGGCGCTGGCCGCGGCAATCGACGCCGCCAAGGCTGAGACCTCCAAGCCCTCCTTCATTGCCCTGTCGACGATCATCGGCTGGCCCTCGCCTACCAAGCAAGACACCGGCGGGATCCACGGGTCCAAGCTGGGAACGGACGAGGTCAAGGGGCTAAAGGAGGCTCTTGGCTTTGACCCCGAGCAGACCTTCGAGGTGGACCCAGCCGTACGCGAGCACGCCCTCCAGGCCCGCACGCGCGGCCAGCAGGCACACTCCGACTGGAACGCCGAGTTGGCGCGGTGGGAGGCAGAGAACCCTGAGCGCGCTGCTTTGCTCGCGCGTCTGCGTGAGCGCCAGTTGCCCGAGGGCTGGGAGTCCTCGCTGCCGATCTTCGAGTCCGGAAAGTCGCTGGCCACGCGTGCCGCTTCCGGTGAGGTGCTCAGTGCGCTCGCAGCGACGCTGCCCGAACTGTGGGGCGGGTCCGCTGACCTTGCTGGCTCGAACAACACCACCATGAGCGGCGAGCCTTCCTTCCTCCCCGAACGTCGCTCCACGGAAAAGTTCGCGGGCAACATCTACGGCCGCACCCTGCACTTCGGTATCCGTGAACACGCCATGGGCGCCATCCTCAACGGCATCACGCTGCACGGTCAGACCCGTCCATACGGTGGCACCTTCCTGCAGTTCTCCGACTACATGCGCCCTGCCGTGCGCCTGGCCGCGTTGATGGGTATCCCCAGCACCTTTGTCTGGACGCACGACTCCATTGGGCTGGGCGAGGACGGTCCCACTCACCAGCCGATCGAGCACCTCGCGGCACTGCGCGCTATCCCCGGCCTCGATGTGGTCCGCCCCGCCGACGCAAACGAGACCGCATGGGCATGGCGCGGAATTCTTGAGCGCACTGACCGCCCCGCTGGCATCGTTCTGACCCGCCAGGGTGTCCCCACGTTCGACCGCAACGAGGTCGCCTCCGCTGAGGGCGTGCTGCGCGGCGCATACGTCCTCGCTGACACCGACGGCACGCCTGACGTGGTGCTCGTGGGCACGGGCTCCGAGGTCCAGCACGCGCTGGGCGCGCGGGAGCTGCTCGCTGCCGAAGGAATCCAGGCGCGCGTGGTCTCGATGCCGTGCCGCGAGTGGTTCGATCAGCAGGACGCTGAGTACCGCGACGCCGTCATTCCCGCCGCGGTCAAGGCTCGCGTGGTCGTCGAGGCTGGCGTTGCCCAGCCGTGGCACGACATCGCAGGCGATGCGGGACGCATTGTGTCGATCGAACACTACGGTGCGTCGGCAGATGCCGACCTGCTGTTCGCCGAGTACGGCTTCACCGCGGAGAATGTCGCGGCGAAGGCCCGCGAGTCCGTCGAGGCCGCCCGGTGATCCCGGGCGCTTCACGCCCGGACCTGGGGGGTCGCTGAAATGGCCAATCCGCTGCGCGATCCGCGCGACCGACGGCTCCCACGCATCGCGGGCTCCTGCGGACTCGTGATGTTCGGTGTCACCGGAGACCTTGCGCGCAAGAAGTTGATGCCGGCCGTGTACGACCTCGCCAACCGCGGCCTCCTCCCCCCTGCCTTTGCACTCACCGGGTTCGCCCGCCGCGAGTGGGACCGGCAGGACTTCGAGGAAGTCGTCTACGAGTCCGTCAAGAAGCACGCTCGCACGCCTTTCCGCGATGAGACCTGGCGACAGCTGTCCGAGGGGATTCGGTTTGTCCAGGGCACCTTCGACGACCCCGACGCGTTCCAGCGCCTCAAGGCCACCGTCGAAGAGCTGGATGCGAAGCGTGGGACCGGCGGCAATCACGCGTTCTACCTCTCCATTCCGCCGTCGGCCTTCCCCCAGGTCCTGACCCAGCTACGCGAGTCGGGTTTGTCGGACTCACAGGGTGACGCATGGCGTCGCGTGGTGATCGAGAAGCCCTTCGGCCACGACCTCACGACCGCGAACGAGCTCGACGCTGTGGTGTCCGAGGTCTTCCCCCCGGACTCGGTCTTCCGCATCGACCACTACCTGGGCAAGGAGACGGTGCAGAACCTGTTGGCGTTGCGCTTCGCGAACCAGTTGTTCGAGCCCATCTGGAACTCGCAGTACGTCGACCACGTGCAGATCACCATGGCGGAAGACATCGGCATCGGTTCCCGTGCCGGTTATTACGACGGCATTGGGCAGGCGCGCGATGTGATCCAGAATCACTTGCTCCAGTTGTTCGCTCTCACCGCCATGGAAGAGCCGGCGACGTTCGACGCCAACGACCTTCGTGAGGAGAAGGAAAAGGTGCTGCGCGCGGCCAAGGTGCCGGCAGACCTGAGTGCGAACACGGCTCGCGGGCAGTACGCAGCGGGCTGGCGCGGCGGCGAGCAGGTCGGGGGCTACTTTGACGAGGACGGCATCCCCGAGGATTCCACGACGGAAACGTACGCTGCGATCCGCCTCGACGTGCCCAACCGCCGATGGGCTGGCGCACCGTTCTACCTGCGCGCAGGCAAGCGGCTGGGCCGCCGCGTGACGGAGATCGCCCTGGTATTCAAGAAGGCTCCGTCGCCGTACTTCCAAGAGGTCGAAGGCGCTGAGGCAGGCAACAACGCGCTTGTCATTCGCGTTCAGCCCGACGAGGGCGTCACGCTGCGTTTCGGGTCCAAGGTGCCCGGATCGCAAATGGAGGTGCGCGACGTCACCATGGACTTTGGGTACGGCAACGCCTTCACCGAGTCCTCGCCGGAGGCCTACGAGAGGCTCATCCTCGACGTCCTCCTGGGCGATCCGCCCCTGTTCCCCCGTCACGAAGAGGTCGCGCTGTCGTGGAAGCTACTCGACCCCGTGACAGAGCACTGGGCGCGTGAAGGCAAGCCCGAGCCCTACCGCTCTGGAACGTGGGGCCCGGCGTCAGCCGACGCGATGATGGCTAAGGACGGACGCAGCTGGAGGCGCCCATGATCATTGACCTTCCCCATACGACCGTCTCGGAAATTAGCAAGCGGATGGTCAAGGCCCGCAAGGACTTTGGCGTCATCACCCTTGGCCGAGTGATGACTCTCGTCATCGATGCCACGGGCACTGACGTCGAGGAGGTCATCGACATCGCGAACGTGGCGTCGCGCGAGCACCCGTGTCGCATCATCGTGATCTCCGCACACGAGGGCGATGACGATGCCCTTCATGCGGAGATCCGCATCGGTGGCGACGCGGGCGCGTCGGAAGTCGTGGTGCTGCGCCCATCGCTCCCCCAGGTAGAGCACGGCGACACCCTCGTCATGCCTTTGCTGTTGCCGGATGTCCCGATCGTGGCCTGGTGGCCAGGACAGGTTCCGCAGGATGCGGCAGGCACTGGAATCGGTCGCATGGCATCGCGCCGCATTACCGACACCAAAGACGCTGCCGACCCCGCCGGCACCCTCCGTTCCCTCGCGGCGTCGTACCAACCCGGCGACACCGACCTGGCGTGGACGCGCGTCACGCGCTGGCGCGCCCTGCTGGCCTCGGCACTCGAACAGGTCGAGGACCAGCAGGTGACGAAGGCGCGGCTCCACGGCGACTCCGGCAGTCCCTCCATCTTGCTTCTGGGTGCGTGGTTGACACGTGCGCTGGGGTGCGAGTTCGAGGCGTCATACGCCGAGAACGTGCGAGGTCTGCAGTCCATCGTGTTGGAGACCGCCAACGGCGAGATCAGCATCGCGCGCTCGGACGAGACCAACGCGGTCCTCGGCCAGCCTGGTCAGCCGGATCACACGATCGCCCTCCCCCCGCGGTCGCTGGGCGACTGCCTCGCCGAGGAGTTGCGGCGTCTGGACGACGACGCTGTCTACGGTGAGACCCTCAAGCAGTTCGCGGGAGGCCGCTAATGCGCCAGGTGAGGGTCTATGCAGACGCTGACGCCGTCGCTGAGTCGACTGCGGCGCGGCTCCTGCTCAGCATCTCCGACGCCCTTGCCGTGCGAGGCCGCGCGGACATCGTGCTCACCGGAGGCACGGTCGGCATCGCGACTCTCGCGGCTGCCGCTGCGTCTCCCCTGGTGCGCACCGTTGATTGGACCTCGGTCCACGTGTGGTGGGGCGACGAGCGCTTTGTCGCCGCGGGTCACGCCGATCGCAACGAGGGCCAAGCGCAAGAGGCGCTCCTCCACAGCGTCCCGTTGCCTGAAGACAACATCCACCGCATGGGGTCAACTGACAAGTACGCCACGGCCGAGGACGCCGCGCAGGCGTACGCGGCCGATATCGCCGCTGCCGGCACGCCTCAGTGGGACGTGCTGCTTCTGGGCCTCGGTCCCGATGCCCACGTTGCGTCCTTGTTCCCGGGCCACCCGGTCTTTACGTCCAGTGACGCGGAGACCCATGCCGTGCACGACTCCCCCAAGCCGCCCTCTGATCGCGTCAGCCTAGGCCTTCCCAGCATCAATCGCGCGCGCGAGGTTTGGGTCGTGGCCGCTGGCGAGGGTAAAGCCGAGGCCGTTGCCGACAGCCTGCGCCGCACAGGCGTCCCTGGCGGAGCGGTGGACGGTTCCGAGCGCACGTTGTGGCTCCTCGACGCGGCCGCCGCCACCCACATCTGACGGGTTTCACGAACGAGGGCCGGGACCTCCCCTGTGGGGGTCCCGGCCCTCGTTCGTTCACACGCGGCGCCACCGGCGCCGCTCATTGACTATGCAGTGAGGCGCGCCTTCACGCTTTCCACGATCTGCGTGATGTCGAAGTCGGCGGGCTTGGAGTAGATCTCTTCGCCATCTGCGGTGAAGCGAAACACGCCCTTGTCCCCTGTCACCAACGCGACGGATTCCACTTGCCCGCCAAAGGTCGACAGCAACGTCCGTTGGGCGTCGATGGCGCGGTCAAGGTAGCCGCATGGCACGCAGTATTCGATCTCGATCTTCACGGGTCCTCCTGAGGTGGTGAACGGTACGTCCCCATCCTCTCAGACGGCTCTGCCCTCACCCAGCGGACACCCGGGCTACCCGGGTCATTGCGACATCGGCCTGCATTACCAGGGTCCGGAGACACGAAGGCCCGGCCGGCGCATGGTGCGCCGCCCGGGCCTTCGTCACGAGTGTTTAGTCCCCTGCGGGAACGCTGCCACGTCGCTCACGCAAGGTACTGAGCGCTTCCTTGAGCAGCTCCTCGCCTTCCTCCTCGGAGCGGCGCTCCTTCACGTAGGCGAGGTGCGTCTTGTAGGGCTCGTTGCGCAGTGGCTCAGGCGGGTTCTCGGCGTCGAGGCCCGCTGGCAAACCGCACTTGGGACAGTCCCATTCGACGGGGATCTCAGGCGCGTCGTTCTCGTCGCCCAACGCGAACTGCGTCGGAGTCACGTGACCCCGGGCGCAGTAGTACTGCACCAATTGACGCGGCGCAGATTCGCCACGCTCAGCCTCACCCAGCGGACCCGCACCTACGCGTGATCCTCGAATGGCATTACCGCCTGCCATGATCCCCTCCGACAGCTACTAAATCTGGAAACGTGAAATGAGTCCCAGCAACACGATGGTCATCAGCCACACGGTGCCAACGATCCACGTGATGCGCGTGAGGTTGCGCTCACCGACGGCGGACGACTGAACGCCGGAAGCGAAGCCACCGCCGAACATGTCGGTGATACCGCCACCGCGGCCGCGGTGGATCAGCACCAGGCCGATGATCACAAAACTGGTGAGCACGAGTAGCACCCACAGAGCAGTCTCTAGAATCTCCACAGTTCTCCTCAAACGCTCAGGGACGGACACCAGGATACGCGACTTCCGCGCACCTGATGCCCGCCCCTGGAGACGTGTCGGTTAGGCGCCCACCTGGTGGGAGCGGAAACGAGCGATCTTGGAGAACTCCTCCGGGTCGAGGCTTGCGCCGCCGACCAGGCCGCCATCGACGTCCGCCTCGGCCATGAGCTGCGCGATCGAGCTCGACTTGACCGATCCGCCGTACAGCACGCGCACACCGTCGGCAAGCTCAGCGTCGTACAGCTCTGCCAGGCGACCACGGATGGCTGCGCACACTTCCTGAGCGTCAGCGGGCGTCGCGACTTCGCCGGTACCGATGGCCCACACGGGCTCGTACGCGATCACCACGTCCTTGGCCCTGTCCGCAGGCAGGTCCTTCAACGCGCCGTCAACCTGAGCGAGCGTGTACTCGACGTGCGTGCCTTCCTTGCGGATGTCGAGGCCCTCGCCCACACACACGATGGGAATGATGCCGTTGTCGAAGGCCGCCTTGGTCTTGGCAGCGACAACCTCGTCGGTCTCACCGTGGTACTGGCGACGCTCGGAGTGACCCACCGCAACGAAGTCGCAGCCCAGCTTCGCGAGCATGGCACCCGACACCTCGCCGGTGTACGCGCCTGAGGCGTGTTCGGAGATGTCCTGCGCGCCGTACTGCAATGCGAGCTGGTCGGCATCGATCAGGGTCTGGACCGAGCGAATGTCAGTGAAGGGCACCAAGACGGCTACCTCGACATCGTCGAAGTCGTGCTTGGCGTCCTGCAGCAGCCACGCGAGCTTCTGTGCGGTGTGGGTGGCCTCGAGGTGGTCGAGGTTCATCTTCCAGTTGCCCGCGATCAGGGGGGTACGTGCCATGGGTCTAGTCCTCCAGTACGGCCAGGCCCGGTAGGACCTTGCCCTCAAGCAGTTCGAGCGACGCGCCGCCGCCCGTGGAAATGTGGCTGAAGCCGGCCTCGTCGTAGTCGAGACGGCGCACGGCAGCTGCCGAGTCGCCTCCACCGACCACGGAGAAACCATCCGACTCGATCATGGCCTCGGCGACGGCACGCGTGCCACCCTCAAAGGCCTTGAACTCGAACACGCCCATGGGCCCGTTCCAGACAATGGTCTTGGCGTCCGCAATCTTCGATGCGAACAGTGCGCCTGAGTCGGGGCCGATGTCGAGGCCCATCCAGCCGTCCTCAATCGCGTCAGCAGCGACGGTCTTGTGGTCCGCGTCCGCCGCGAACGCGTCTGCGACCTCGATGTCCGTGGGCAGCACGATCTCGACGCCGTTGGCCTCGGCCGTTTCGAGGTACCCCTTGACGGTGTCGATCTGGTCCTCTTCCAGCAGGGAGGAACCGACCTCGTAGCCCTTGGCCTTCAGGAAGGTGAACACCATTCCGCCACCGATGAGCAGGCGGTCGGCCTTGGTCAGCAGGTTCCCGATCACTCCCAACTTGTCGGACACCTTCGAACCACCGAGCACGACCGCGTAGGGACGCTCGGGGTCAGTCGTCGCGCGCGACAGCGACTCAACTTCATTCTGGACGAGCAGGCCCGCGGCGGCCGGCAGAATCTGCGCGACGTCGTACACGGACGCCTGCTTGCGGTGCACCACACCAAAACCGTCGGACACGAACACGTCGGCGAAGGCGGCGAGCTGCTGTGCGAGCTCCGCGCGCTCCTCGTCGACCTTGGAGGTCTCTCGCTTGTCGTAGCGGACGTTTTCCAGCATGGCGACCTGGCCGGCCTCCAGCGCCTCGACCGTGGCACGAGCAGAGTCGCCCACGAGGTCAGCGGCGAGGGTGACGGGGCGGCCGAGCAGTTCAGCCAACCGGGCAGCGGCGGGGGCGAGCGAGAACTCGGGCTTCGCCTCTCCACCAGGACGTCCCAGGTGAGCGGTGACGATCACGGCTGCGCCAGCGTCGAGCAGCTTCTGGATCGTCGGCACCGAGGCGCGCACGCGGCCGTCGTCGGTGATTGTCGTGCCATCCAGGGGCACGTTCAGGTCGGAACGGACCAGCACCTTCTTGCCGGTCAGGTCTCCGAGGCTGTCAATGGTCTTCATGATTACTCCTCAAACACACGTAGGTGACATGGCAACGCCCGCACACGCAGCGCGTGCGCGGGCGTTGCCACGATGACTCTTAGCGAGTCTTAGAGCTTGTCGCCAACGAAGACCGTGAGGTCGACGAGGCGGTTCGAGTAGCCCCACTCGTTGTCGTACCAGGAGACAACCTTGACCTGGTCGCCGATGACCTTGGTGAGGCCGGCGTCGAAGATCGAGGACGAGGGGTGCGTCTCGATGTCCTTCGAGACGATGGGGTCCTCGGTGTACTCCAGGAAGGTGCCGTCTGCAGCAGCCTTCACGATTGCGTTGATCTCCTCGACGGAGGTCTCGCGCGATGCGGTGAAGGTGAGGTCAGTGGCCGAGCCGGTGGGGGTGGGCACGCGAAGTGCGTAGCCGTCCAGCTTGCCCTTGAGCTCGGGCAGAACCAAGGCGACAGCCTTGGCAGCACCGGTCGAGGTAGGAACGATGTTGAGCGCAGCTGCACGTGCACGACGCAGGTCCTTGTGGGGAGCGTCCTGCAGGTTCTGGTCTGCGGTGTAAGCGTGGATCGTGGTCATCAGACCCTTCTCGATACCGATGCCCTCGTTCAGTGCCTTGGCCAGCGGCGCGAGGCAGTTCGTGGTGCACGAGGCGTTCGAGATGATGTGGTGGTTCGCGGGGTCGTAGTCCTCGTGGTTCACGCCCATGACGAAGGTGGCGTCTTCGTTCTTCGCGGGAGCGGAGATGATGACCTTCTTGGCGCCGGCGTCGATGTGAGCCTTTGCCTTGGTTGCGTCGACGAAGAAGCCGGTCGACTCGATGACGATGTCAGCACCGAGGTCTGCCCACTTGAGGTTCGCGGGGTCGCGCTCAGCGGAAGCGGCGAAAGTGGTGCCGCCCACGGTAATGGAGTCTTCGGTGTGCGAAACCTCGGCGTCGAGACGACCCAGGATCGAGTCGTACTTGAGGAGGTGCGCCAAGGTGGCGTTGTCCGTGAGGTCGTTGATGCCGACAACCTCAATGTCCGCGCCGGAGGCGAGGATCGCGCGGAAGTAGTTACGTCCGATGCGGCCGAAGCCGTTAATTCCGACCTTGATGGTCACAGTATTTCTCCTCGGCTTGCGCCGACCAACGCCGGCGCGATTGTGTGTGGATTCTTTGCGCACCTCTACGTGCACTGTGTGGCCCACTGGTTTCCCTGGGGCTCTGTTCTTCACCCTACACCGCTGCGGCCCTTCACCTCACGACGAAAGTCCTGGTGAGTGTCACTCTAGGTCGAGCAACTCCTGATTGATGCCGGCCTCAGTGTCCGGAATGCCCAACTCAGACGCCCGCTTGTCAGCCGTGGCGAGAAGTCGACGGATACGCCCCGCAATCGCGTCCTTCGTCAGCGGCGGCACTGCCATCTTTCCCAGTTCCTCGAGGGAGGCGTCGCGGTGCTCGAGCCGCAAGCCACCGGCCTCCCGTAGGTGCTCTGGTACGTCGTCACCGAGGATCTCGAAGGCGCGTGCCACGCGGGCGCTTGCGGCAACTGCGGCCTGCGCGCTCCGGCGTAGGTTCGCGTCGTCGAAGTTCGCAAGGCGGTTCGCGGTCCCGCGGACTTCACGGCGGGTGCGCTTTTCTTCCCACTGCAGTACGGAGTCGTGGGCACCCAGGCGCGTCAACAGCTGCGAGATCGCCTCGCCGTCACGAATCACCACACGGTCCACGCCGCGCACTTCCCGAGACTTGGCCGAGATGTCGAGCCGGCGTGCAGCTCCTACGAGGGCGAGAGCCGCTTCGGGGCCAGGTGAGGTGACCTCGAGTGCCGACGACCGGCCGGGTTCCGTGAGCGACCCATGCGCCAAGAATGCCCCGCGCCACGCAGCGACAGTGTCACCGATCGCCCCGCCCACGACCTGAGGAGGCAGACCCCTCACCGGGCGTCCGCGGTGATCCAAAAGGCCGGTCTGGCGTGCGAGTGACTCGCCTTCCTTGACGACACGGACCACGTAGCGGTTGCCCTTGCGCAAGCCACCGCCTGACACCACGATGACCTCGCTGGACAGCCCGTAGACCTCATGGATGAATGCTCGCAGGCGACGCGCCGCAGCGGCAGTGTCGAGCTCAGCCTCAATGACAATCCGGCCGGAGACGATGTGCAGTCCCCCGGCGAACCTGAGCATGGTCGCCACTTCTGCCTTGCGCGCCGAAGTCTTGTCGACTGGAACCCGCGCGAGTTCGTCCTTTACCTGTGCCGTCAAAGCCATGCGCTTATCCTGCCATTGACGGACCCTCTTCGCGGACCCCGAGCTCTCTTTCCGCGATCACCTGGGCGAGCGCGCGCCGTAGCGCCAAGGGCTCGTGAGCGTGTGCGTCTCCTTGGGCACACAGCGGTGCCACGCGCATCGGCACACCCCAATTGCGCAACTCGTCGGCTAGGTCCGTATCGTCACCGTCGGCCGAGTCCACCAAGACCACGGAAGGGGTGAAGCCGGGCGCCGCCGCGCGGAGGGCACGTACCTCGTCGGCACGGCCCTGCCCCTCCATCTCGTCGTCCTCATCTCCCACGTTCAATATCAGCGCCGTGCGGCCCCCCGCGTCGGTCAGCGCCGCAGCAACCGGCGCGACAGCGAAGTGCGTCAGCACGCTCGTGTGCCAACTGCCCGGCCCCAGCACCACGAGGTCAGCGCCGGCGATGGCCTGCAGCGTCTCAGCGGGGACGTGAGGGTCGGACGGCTCGAGCGTCATGCGGGCCACGCGACCTTCCGTGCTCGCGACCGCCGCTTGTCCGGTGATGTGCTGGATCCCGAGCGGGCCGTGCACCTCCGCATGCACCGTGAGCGGTTCGTCTGCAAGCGGCAACACGCGACCCTTGGCCTGCAACAGCGAGGCCACCAGGTCCAGGCCACTCACCACGTCCGCGTGCCGGTCCCATAGCGCCGCGATCAAGAGATTGCCCACGGCGTGGCCATCGAGCGGGCCATCGGTCGTGAAGCGCCACTGAAGCACATCCCGCCACGTGCGGCCCCACTCGCTATCCGCGCACAGAGCGCTCAGTGCCATCCTTAAATCGCCAGGAGGCACAATGCCCATCTCTTGGCGCAACCGGCCCGAGGACCCGCCGTCGTCCGCGACCGTGACGATCGCCGTCAGGTCATCGGTCAGCTCCCGCAGTGCGGTCAATGAGTTATACAGCCCATGGCCACCACCCAGCGCGACAACTGCCGGGCTCATGCCGTCGGCCTATCGCGGTGCGTCACCCGGACCTCGTGGCCGCGCTCGCGCAGCCCCAGACCAAGGGCCTCGGCGATCGCGACTGACCGGTGCTTGCCGCCCGTGCAGCCTATGCCGATCGTGACGGACGGCCGGTCGTGTGACCGGTAGCGCTGCAGCGCCGCGTCGAGCACCGTCGCGTACCCGTCGAGGAACTCCTGCGCCCCGTCCGAGGACAGCACGTGATCGCGCACGGGCGCATCGAGCCCTGTGAGGGGCCTGAGCTCCGGATCCCAATGAGGGTTGGGAAGGAACCGGACGTCGGCAACGAACTCTGCATCCGCTGGAATCCCATGCTTGAACCCGAAAGACAACACGTTGATCTGCATCTGCGCAACGTCACTCGCCAAGCGCTCCGTGATGAGATGACGAAGGTCGTGGACGCTGAGGCTCGACGTATCAACAATGACGTCGGCGTCGTCCCTCAGCGGCGCGGTGAGTTCACGTTCCCGCCTAATCCCCTCCAAGAGAGTGCCGTCTTGCTGAAGAGGGTGAGGCCGGCGGGCCTCTTCAAAGCGCCGCACCAACGCAGCGTCGGACGCGTCCAGGAAAACCAACGTGACCGGCGATCCCAGCGACTCAAGGTCCTCGACGACGGGTTCCAGGTCACTGAAGAATGGGCCACCACGCGCGTCGACCACGGCCGCCAACTTCTCGGTGCTTCCCCGCACCACCAAGGTGTTGACGAGCTCGGCCAGCATGTGCGGCGGCAAATTGTCGACGACGTACCAGCCCAGGTCCGCAAGGACCGCCGCAGCGCGTGTTCTGCCTGCGCCCGACATGCCGGTGAGGATGACCACCTCCGCGCCGGAAGAGGCCGCGAACTGGGGACGGGGAATCCCCGACGGATATGTCTCGGGGTGAGCCTCAGTCATGCCTCCAGCATGCCACCCGCGCCGTGCAACGCGTCGTGCACCACGCGCGCCGTCCCCATCCCGATGCCGGGCACCAACGCGATCTGGTCAAGCGAGGCTTCTTTGAGCTGCGCGAGAGACCCGAAGTGGCGCAAGAGCGCCTTCGCGCGCGCTGGGCCGATGCCGGGGAGCGCGTCGATATCGGAGACAGTCATGTTCTTGGCACGTTTGCGGCGGTGATGCTTGATGGCGAACCGGTGCGCCTCGTCACGCACCCGCTGCAACAGGTAGAGCGCCTCGGACCCGCGGGGCAGGATCACGGGGAACTCCTCCCCCGGCAGCCAGACCTCCTCCAAGCGCTTGGCGAGTCCCACGAGTTCGACGTCGACGATGCCGAGCCTGTCCAAGACCGCGCGCGCGGCATTAACCTGCGGGAGCCCACCGTCGACGACAACGAGCTGCGGCGGGTACGCGAAGCGGGCCGTCTCGCGCTCCTCAGGAGGCAGTTGCGACTCCTCGAGAAAGCGCGTGAAGCGCCGCGTGAGCACCTCATCCATCGCAGCGGTGTCGTCCACGGCGTCCGCGATACCAAACTGCCGGTACTCCTTCTTGCGCGGCAGGGCATCCTCGAAGACCACCATAGAACCCACCTGATTGGTGCCTGAGGTGTGCGAGATGTCGTAGCACTCAATGCGCAGCGGCGCCTGGATCAGCCCTAGGTTCTCCTGAAGTTCCTGCAGGGCAGCCGACCGCGTCGTCAGGTCAGACGCACGTTTAAGGCGGTGCTGCCCCAGCACCTGCTCAGCGTTGCGGTGGCCCGTCTCTGCCAGCTCCGCCTTCTTCCCGCGCTGGGCCACACGGATACTCACCTTGCCGCCACGCACCCCCGTCAGGACGTCACGCAGTGCGTCGGCCGCGGCGGGGACCACGGGCACCAGCACCTCGGGCGGGACGTCGTCGGCATCGGCGGCGCCGTACGCCTCCTGTACGAGTTGGAGCACCATGGAGGCCGTGTCGAGCGGCTCGGGCTTGTCGACCACCCATCCGCGCTCGCCGGTGATGCGCCCGTCGCGCACATAGAACACATGGGCGGCGGCCTCCATCTCCTCGTCAGCCAAGCTAAAGATGTCGACGTCCACACCCGCGTCGAGCACGACCGCGTTGCGATCGAGCACAGCATTCAACGCGCGGATGCGGTCCCGAGCCCGAGCCGCCGACTCGAAGTCCTCGCGCTCAGCGGCGTCTGACATGGTGCGCGTGAGGTCGCGCATCATGGTCTTCGCGTCGCCGCCCAGGACGTCGCACACCCGCTCGGCAAGTTCGCGATGGTCGTCGACACTGATCTTTCCCACACATGGGGCGGCGCACTTGTCGATGTATCCCAGCAGGCACGGGCGTCCCTGTCGCTGAGCTTTGTTGAACACCCCCGTCGCACAGGACCGCATCGGCATGGCCGTGAGCAATGTATCGACAGTTTGGCGAACGGCCCAGACCTTGGCGTACGGGCCAAAGTACCTCACGCCCTTCTTGCGGTCGCCGCGCATCACGACGATCCGCGGGTACTTCTCGTTGAGCGTCACCGCGAGATACGGATAGGACTTGTCGTCCTTGAAGATGACGTTGAAGCGCGGGTCGTACTGCTTGATCCAGGTGTGCTCGAGGATGAGCGACTCAGCCTCGGAGCGCACTACGGTCCACTCGACCGATGCCGCCGTCGTCACCATCATGCGCGTCCGCGGATGCAACGCTCCCAGGTCCTGAAAGTAGTTCGACAGCCGTGCACGCAGGTTCTTAGCCTTGCCGACGTACACCACGCGCCCGTGAGGGTCCTTGAACCGGTAAACGCCCGGCTGGGTAGGAATGGTGCCCGGCGCAGGCCGGTAGCTCGCGGGATCAGTCACAGCATCATGATGCCGCGACTGGAGCGGGTAGGAGCTCCTTCAGGAAGCGGCCCGTGTGGCTCTCGGGTGCATCGGCGACGTCCTCGGGGGTGCCCTCTGCGACGACGAGGCCACCGCCGGAGCCGCCCTCGGGGCCCATGTCGATGACCCAGTCGGCGGACTTGATGACGTCGAGGTTGTGTTCGATGACGATCACAGTGTTGCCCTTGTCAACGAGCCCCTGCAGCACCGCGAGCAGCTTGCGCACATCCTCGAAGTGCAGGCCCGTGGTGGGCTCATCGAGGACGTAGATGGTCCGTCCTGTGGAGCGACGCTGAAGTTCCGAAGCGAGCTTGACACGTTGCGCCTCACCGCCGGACAGCGTCGGTGCTGGTTGCCCCAGACGCACGTACCCAAGACCCACATCGACCAAGGTCCGCAGGTGTCTCGAGATCGACGGAATCGCTTCGAAGAAGTCCGCAGCCTCAACGATCGGCATATCAAGCACGTCCGCCACGGACTTGCCCTTGAACAGAACCTCCAGCGTCTCCCGGTTGTAACGCGCACCCTTGCAGACTTCGCATGGCACGTACACGTCTGGCAGGAAGTTCATCTCGATGCGCAACGTTCCGTCGCCGGAGCACGACTCGCAGCGGCCGCCCTTGACGTTGAAGGAGAACCGTCCAGGCCCGTAGCCGCGCACCTTCGCCTCATTGGTATCCGCGAACAGTTTCCTGACCTTGTCCCACACTCCCGTGTAGGTAGCCGGATTGGAGCGCGGTGTGCGTCCGATGGGGCCCTGATCGACGTGCACGATCTTGTCGAGTTGATCCACGCCGAGGATCCGTGTGTGCCGGCCCGGCACCTGACGAGCGCGATTGAGTTGATTGGCAAGGGCCGTGTAGAGGATCGAGTTGACCAGTGTGGACTTGCCGGATCCGGACACGCCGGTGACGGCAGTGAGGACCCCCAACGGGAACGTGACGTCCACCTCTTGCAGGTTGTTCTCACGCGCACCCACCACGGTGATCTCGCGCGCCCCTGTCACGGGGCGCCGTTCGGCCGGAACGGTGATCTCACGCCTGCCTGCGACGTATGCGCCGGTGACCGAGGCATCATTCGCGAGCAGGGCATCGACGGTTCCCGAGTGCACGACTTCACCGCCATGCTCACCGGCTCCTGGGCCGATGTCGACGACCCAGTCGGCCGCACGGATGGTGTCCTCGTCGTGTTCGACCACGATGAGGGTGTTGCCAAGGTCCCGTAGGCGCGTCAGCGTGTCGATGAGGCGCCGGTTGTCCCTTTGGTGGAGGCCAATGCTCGGCTCGTCGAGCACGTAGAGCACGCCCACGAGTCCGGAGCCGATCTGCGTCGCGAGTCGAATCCGCTGCGCTTCCCCGCCGGACAGCGTCCCTGCGGCCCTGGACAAAGTCAGATAGTCCAGTCCAACGTCGAGGAGGAACCCTAGTCGCGCGTCGATCTCTTTCAGCACCTGCACGGCGATCTGGCGTCCACGCTCGTCGAGCTCGGCGGTCAAGAGGAAGTCCCGGGCCTGCGCGATCGACAGTTCGCAGACCTCGGCAATGGACTTGTCACCGATCGTGACAGCGAGGACTTCTGCCTTCAACCGCGTACCGCCACACTTGTGACAGGGCACCTCGCGCATGTAGGCCTCATACTTTTCGCGCGACCATTCGGACTCCGTCTGACCGTGAAGGCGTTCGATCCACGACAGCACGCCCTCGAAGCCCGTCGTGTATTGCCGTTCACGACCAAATCGGTTCCGGAACGACACGTGCACCTCGTAGTCCTTGCCCACCAGGAGCGCCTCCTGCACTCCCTGGGGGAGGTCGTTCCATGGGGCGTCCATCGAGAAGTCGAGGTCCTTCGCCAGCGACTTGAGCATGCGCCCGTAGTACTCCGACGAGGTGTTGCTCCACGGGTGAATCGCGCCCTGGTTCAGGCTGAGCTCAGGGTCCGGGATCACCAGACCGGGATCCACCTCAAGGCGCACACCGATGCCGGTGCACTCGGGGCACGCCCCGTACGGCGCGTTGAACGAGAACGTGCGGGGTTCCACTTCTTCCAACGTCAAAACGTGGTCATTGGGACAGGCACGCTTCTCGCTATACCGGCGCGGCGGGATCTCGCCGTCGACCGGCTCAATGATCACGAGACCGTCGGCGAGCTTGAGCGCCGTCTCGACGGAGTCCGTCAGGCGCTGGCGGACTCCGTCGCGGGCCACCAAGCGGTCGACAACGACCTCGATGTTGTGCTTGAGCTTCTTTTCGAGCACCGGCGGCTCGGTCAACTGGACGGCTTCGCCGTCTACACGCGCTCGAGCAAAACCTTGCTGCTGCAACTCCTCGAAGAGGTCGGCGTACTCCCCCTTGCGCCCACGAATGACGGGTGCCAGGACTTGATAGCGCGTCCCTTCAGGGAGGTCAAGTGCGGAGTCCACGATCTGCTGGGGAGTCTGCGCCTGGATCCGCTCGCCGCACACAGGACAGTGGGGCGTGCCGACGCGGGCGAACAGCAGGCGGAGGTAGTCATACACCTCGGTGATGGTCCCGACCGTGGACCGCGGATTGCGGTTCGTTGACTTCTGATCGATGGACACTGCCGGCGACAGACCTTCGATGAAGTCAACATCCGGCTTGTCCATTTGCCCAAGAAACTGACGGGCGTACGCACTCAGTGACTCCACGTAGCGGCGTTGGCCCTCAGCGAAGATCGTGTCGAACGCGAGTGAGGATTTACCCGAACCGCTGAGTCCCGAGAAGACGATCAGCGAGTCACGTGGCAAGTCCAGGTCGACGCCTTTGAGGTTGTGCTCGCGCGCACCGCGCACCAAAAGTCTGTCATTCACACAGCCATGCTACGCAATGTCCGAGTCGAACGCATGTTCGAATCGCCGCCGTGCCTCGCAGCCGGGCGCTCCCCCACCCTCGCACGGCGCCATGCCACCGCGGCGCCGGGCGCCTGCCACACTGTGCCCATGACTACCTGGATGATCGAATACACCTACGACGACCAAGACGCGGCGCGAGACGAGCACCGCCCGGCGCACCGCGCATACCTGGCGACGCTGGCGGATGCGGGGTCGATGCCGGCCTACGGTCGCTTCACGGATGAGGGCCCGGCGGGGGCGCTTCTCGTGGCGCGAGCGGGGACCAAAGGAGCGGTGGAGGACATGGTTCGTGCTGATCCCTTCGTCAAAGCCGGTCTAGTAGCCGAGTACCGCATTCGCGAGTGGCCTGCGGTGTGGGAGCAGCGCTAGCACCTCCACCTATTCCCATGAGTGAGGCCCCGACACCTGATGGGTGTCGGGGCCTCACTCATGGGCGGTGAGCCTGTCTACCGGCGTTCGCTACTTCTCGTCTCCACGCGACGGCGACGCGGCATCGCTCGAGTCCTCCTCGAGCGCTTCGCCGCCCACCTCTTCCTTGATCTCTTCTTGAAGCGATGGCTTGTTCCTGGTGGCGAGGAGGCTCGCTACCGTCGAGACCACCAGAATCGCGCAAATCACGGTGAGCGACAGACCCGTGGAGATCTCTGGCACGTGGATCGCCTCTCCCCCGTTCACGAAGGGCAGATTGTTCTCGTGGAGGGCGTGAAGAACCAGCTTGACACCAATGAATGCCAGGATCGCCGCCAGCCCGTAGTGCAAGTACACAAGCCGCTGAAGCAGTCCCTGGACGAGGAAGTACAACTGTCGTAGGCCCAGGAGCGCGAACGCGTTGGCCGTGAACACGATGAACGGGTCCTGTGTCAGTCCAAAGATTGCCGGAATGGAGTCGAGCGCAAACAGGACATCCGTGGATCCGATCGCGACCATCACGAGGAGCATGGGCGTCACCATGCGACGCCCGGCTTCCTTCACCATGATCTTGCCCTCACGGTAGCCGTCCGTCACCGGGTAGAGCCTCCGCACGAGGCGCACCATGCGGCCCTCTTCATACTCGGCGTGGCTCGCGTCCTGGGAATCCTCCTTCGCCAATCCCCAGGCGGTGTAGATGAGGAACGCGCCGAAGACATAGAACAGCGCAGAGAACGCGTCAAGGGCGGCGGCTCCGGCCGCAATGAAGACGGCCCTCAGCACGAGAGCCACGGCGATGCCCACGAGCAACACCCGAGAACGGTACTTGGGAGGCACGGCGAAGCGCGTCATGATCACCAAGAAGACGAAGAGGTTGTCAACCGACAACGACTTCTCAGTGATGTAACCCGCGAAGTACTCGGCGGTGGGGAAATCTGCGTGCCACCAGTGCAGGAAGATTCCAAACACGACGGCAAGCCCAATGTAGAACAGCGACCAGCCGACGGACTCTTTGAAGGTCGGCTCGTGCGGGCGTCGGATGACAACCGCAAAGTCAAAAATGAACAGGGCAATGATGACCGCAATGGTCACTGCCCACACGCTGGGATCAGTCACGCCGCAATCCTACGTTGACTCGCCCATCGCCCCGATCATCTGGCGCAGTTCCTTCTTGAGTTCCCCGATCTCGTCGCGGAGCCGGGCAGCGAGTTCGAACTGCAACTCCCCCGCCGCCTCCCTCATCTGTGCGCTCAGGTCCTCGATCAACTGCGACAGCTCATCCGCAGGCCGGTCCGCCATGGGCGAGGGGCCGGATGATCCCTTGCCGGACTTCGTGCCACGGCCAGCCTTTGCAGCGCGCTTCAACGTGGCCTCGGTGTCCGCCTCTTCACGGGCGAGCATCTCCGTGATGTCACCAATGCGCTTGCGCAAAGGGGTGGGGTCGATCCCATTGTCGGTGTTATATGCCACCTGCAACTCACGGCGCCGGTTGGTCTCGTCAATTGCCGACTCCATCGAGTCAGTGACGGTGTCCGCGTACATGTGAACCTCGCCAGACACGTTGCGCGCAGCGCGACCGATTGTCTGGATGAGGGACGTGCCCGACCGTAAGAACCCCTCTTTGTCGGCGTCAAGAATGCTGACGAGAGACACTTCGGGAAGGTCAAGGCCCTCGCGTAGCAGGTTGATGCCGACGAGCACGTCGAACCTGCCCAGGCGCAACTCGCGCAGGAGCTCCACGCGTCGCAACGTGTCGACATCGGAGTGCAGATACTCGACGGCGACACCGCGGTCCGACAAGAACTCCGTGAGGTCCTCCGCCATCTTCTTGGTGAGCGTCGTCACCAACACGCGTTCGTCACGTTCGATGCGGAGCCGAATCTGTTCAAGCAGGTCGTCGATCTGGCCCTCAGTGGGCTTCACCACGATCTTGGGATCCACCAGGCCAGTGGGGCGGATGATCTGTTCCACCACCCCGTTAGCGGCGTCCAGCTCGTACTTGCCTGGCGTCGCGGACAGGTACACGGTTTGTCCGGTGCGGTGAAGGAACTCGCCCCAGGTGAGCGGCCGATTGTCGAGTGCCGAGGGCAGGCGGAAGCCGTGTTCGACCAAGGTGCGCTTGCGCGACCGGTCTCCCTCAAACATGGCGCCAATCTGCGGGACAGTGACGTGCGACTCATCCAAGACAAGGAGGAAGTCGTCGGGGAAGTAATCAAGCAGGGTGTGCGGTGGCGTCCCCTCTGCCCGCTGCTCAATGTGACGCGAGTAGTTCTCAATGCCCGAGCACGTGCCCACTGATCGCATCATCTCGAGATCGAACGTAGTCCGCATTTTGAGGCGCTGGGCCTCGAGCAACTTGTTCTGGCGTTCCAGTTCCTCCAAACGCTCACCAAGTTCGTCCTCGATGGTCCGGATCGCGCGCTCCATGCGCTCGGTACTGGCCACATAGTGCGAGGCCGGAAACACGTGTACAGCCTGCTTTTGCTCGACGACTTGGCCCGTCAACGGGTGCAGCGAGTACAACGCATCGATCTCATCCCCAAAGAACTCGATGCGAATCGCCAGTTCCTCATAGACGGGGATGATTTCGACCGTGTCGCCACGGACTCGGAAGGTTCCACGCGTGAAAGCGAGGTCGTTGCGGCTGTATTGCATGGACACGAACTCCCGCAGCAACGCGTCACGGTCGACGACGTCGCCGACCTGCAATGCCACCATGGCCTGGATGTACTCCTCCGGGGTTCCCAAGCCGTAGATGCATGACACCGAGGACACCACCACGGTGTCGCGCCGCGTCAGCAGGGAGTTAGTAGCCGAGTAGCGCAAGCGCTCCACCTCCTCGTTGATGGAGGAGTCCTTCTCGATGAAGGTGTCCGTCTGCGGCACGTACGCCTCAGGCTGGTAGTAGTCGTAGTAGCTCACAAAGTACTCGACGGCATTGCGAGGGAGGAGTTCGCGAAACTCGGTCGCGAGCTGCGCCGCCAACGTCTTGTTGTGCGCCATGACCAAGGTGGGACGCTGCAGCCGTTCGATGAGCCAGGCGGTGGTCGCTGACTTTCCCGTACCGGTGGCGCCCAGCAGCACCACGTCCTGTTCACCCGCTTGGATGCGTTCCGCCAACTCATTGATCGCCTTGGGCTGGTCACCAGACGGCTTGTACTCCGACTCAACGACGAACGGCGCCTCAGAACGGCGGATATCGAAACTCATGCTCCTACGGTACGCGCCGCCACTGACAATGCTGCCTACGAGGGCGGGACGTGGTCACGCCAAAAGGCGTCGACCTGCGCGCGTAGGTGGTCGGTGCTCCCGCTGCCGTCCAAGACCACGTCCGCGATTGCCGCCCGCTCGGCGTCACTCGCCTGCGCGGCGAGACGACCGCGCGCTTCCTCGAGCGTCAGCCCCCTGCCGTCGACAAGGCGCTGCAGCCTCACGTCATCAGGAGCCGCCACCGTTACCACGATGTCAAAATCAGCGTCCTGCCCACTCTCCACGAGGAGAGGAATGTCGTGCACCACAACCCTTTCGGCATCGGCCCTGGCGCGTTTGTCGGCCGCCTGGCCCATGGCGAAAACGTAGGGGTGAACGATGTCGTTGAGGCGCTGGCGGGCCGAACTGTCCTGAAACACGACTCCGGCCAACGCGACGCGATCGAGCGCGCCGTTCACCACCATGCGGTCGCCAAAGGCACTCACGATGTCGACCAACGCCGCGGAGCCGGGCGCGACCGCTTGCCGTGCCAACTGGTCGTGGTCGACCACGCGGGCGCCAAGTTCAGTGAAACGGGCCGAGGCTGTGGACTTCCCGGCCGCGATCCCCCCTGTCAGTCCAATACGGAGCATGCCGTGAGTCTGGCACCTCGCGTCCCCGTCAGGCAAGCTGCCGCGGTATCCGCCGGCTCACCGCCCGGGAAGCATGCCCCCGGGAACAGCAAAGGGCCCCGCCACCCAAAAGGTGACGGGGCCCTTCGACGTCAGGACTTAGTTGCCCGTGAGCTTCTCGCGCAGGGCGGCGAGGCGCTCGTCAGAAGCCAGCGTGCCAGCGTCCGAGGACTCGTCGTGCGAAGAGTACGAGGAGGCGGAGCCACCCTCGGCCTTGCCTCCACGGCGGCGCGGTGCTGCTGCCTCGGCGGTCTCGGCCTCAGCGGCCTGCTCCTCCTGCTTGGCAACAAAGCTCTTGTGAGCTTCCCAGCGCTCGTGCGCCTTCGCGTACTCGGCCTCCCAGGCCTCGCGAGCCTCGTCGAAGCCCTCGCGCCATTCGCCGGACTCGGGGTCGAAGCCCTCGGGGTACTTGTAGTTCCCCTGCTCGTCGTACTCGGCCGTCATGCCGTACAGCGCGGGGTCGAAGTCCTCGCCGGCAGGGTCGACGCCCTCGTTGGCCTGCTTGATGGACAGCGAGATGCGGCGGCGCTCAAGGTCGATGTCGATGATCTTGACGAAGACCTCTTCATCAGCCTGGACGACCTGCTCGGGCAGCTCCACGTGGCGAACAGCCAGCTCGGAGATGTGCACGAGGCCCTCGATGCCGTCGTAGACACGCACGAACGCGCCGAACGGGACCAGCTTGGTGACCTTGCCCGGCACAATCTGGCCGATGGCGTGGGTACGGGCGTAAACGGCCCACGGGTCTTCCTGCGTCGCCTTCAGCGACAGCGAGACACGCTCGCGGTCCATGTCGATGTCGAGAACCTCGACCTCGACCTCCTGGCCCACGGACACGACCTCGTTGGGGTGGTCGATGTGCTTCCAGGACAGCTCCGAGACGTGCACGAGGCCGTCGACGCCGCCAAGGTCAACGAACGCACCGAAGTTAACGATCGAGGACACGGTGCCCTTGCGGACCTGACCGGGCTGCAAGGCGGTGAGGAAGGTCGAGCGGACCTCAGACTGCGTCTGCTCAAGGAACGCGCGACGCGACAGGACCACGTTGTTGCGGTTCTTGTCGAGCTCGATGATCTTCGCCTCGATCTGCTGACCGATGTAGGGGGCGAGGTCACGCACGCGGCGCATCTCGACCAACGAAGCGGGAAGGAAGCCGCGCAGACCGATGTCCACGATCAGACCACCCTTAACGACCTCGATCACGGAACCGGTGACAACACCGTCCTCTTCCTTGATCTTCTCGATCGAGCCCCAGGCACGCTCGTACTGAGCGCGCTTCTTCGACAGGATCAGACGGCCTTCCTTGTCCTCCTTCTGGAGAACGAGGGCCTCGATGGTGTCGCCGACCTCGACGACCTCATCCGGGTCTGCGTCGTGACGGATGGACAGCTCGCGAGCGGGAATGACGCCTTCGGTCTTGTAACCGATGTCGAGAAGGACCTCGTCACGGTCGACCTTGACGATGGTGCCCTCGACGAGGTCGCCATCGTCGAAGTTCTTGATAGTCGCGTCGACGGCTGCGAGGAAATCCTCAGCGGAGCCGATGTCGTTGACAGCGATAGGGGTGGACTCGGGGGTGGATACGGACATTAAGGAGTAGCTCCGATGGACGGTGGTAGGTGTACGTGAATACTGCTGTGTTCACCACGCGTGCGCCAGGCACACATGGCCAAAGGAAATCCTACCCCTCAAGCACCGGTTCGCACAACGGCACGCCGCTTGCTAGTCCAGTTGCTCCTTGATGGACTGGATGATGTCGGTGGTGGAGACCTCAGCAGTGCGGGGCAAATAGACGACCTCGCACAGCTCGCGGTAGTGGTCGAACTTTCCTGCCCAGTCATCCCCCATGACCAGCACGTCCGCGTTGAACTTCTTGATGTACTCGCCCTTGAGTTCGAGTGACTCTTCGACAAAGACCTCGTCCACGCAGGCGAGGCTCTTGACGATGGCCATGCGGTGCTCCTCGCGGTACACGGGGTAGCGCTGCTTCTTTGAGAAGTTCAGAGCGTCAGACGACACGCCCACCGTCAGATGGTCTCCGAGATCCGCCGCGCGCACGAGCATGTTCACGTGGCCAATGTGGAAGACGTCGAACGTTCCGAAGGTCAAGACGTTGGTCATGAAACCAGGCTACTTGAAGGAACACACCGCTCGCGCCCCTAGACTGGGCTACCGTGAACAGGCTCACCCGGTCCTACCGACGCAACCGTGCGCGCGCAGCGCGCCTGGTACGCGCCGTCCAGGACCGTACCTTGGGGCCGCGTTACCTCAAACGACCACTCCAAGAAGACGTCATCGTCTACACGTGTGTGTGGCACCGCGCACCCCGCGGAAATCCGCTCGCGATCTACCGCAAGCAACAGGAACTCGCGCCCCATCTCAAGGCCGTTTGGATTGTCCGCAAGCAGGACGTGGCGTACGTCCCAGCGGAGGTCACCTACGTCACGCCCAGAACGATCGACTACCTGCGCTTGATCGCCACCGCGAAGTATTTTGTCGATGACGCCAACCCCCACTGGAGCGTGCCTGCACGCGACGGCCAGGTATACGTCGAGACCCATCACGGCACCGCGCTGAAGTACATGGGCGCCGACCGCCACTACTCCGGCAAGCGGCCCAGCAACGACACCATCGTCACGATGCACAAGCGTTGCCAACGCTGGACATACAGCTTGTCAACCAGTCCCTACCTCTCCGAGGTGTGGCGCCGGGCCTACAACAACGGCTGCGCGCAACTGCCCACCGGGTCCCCCCGCAATGACCGCCTGGTGCATGCCACCGACGCGGAGCGCCAGCAAGCCCGTGAGCGACTGGGACTGAGGGACGACGAGCGTGCGCTGCTCTACATGCCGACCTGGCGCACGCGCCGCGGACCCAAGGAGGCCGACTTCGATCTGTCGGCCTTTGCCACGCGGCTGCCAGAGGGCGTGCGACTGCTGGTGCGCGACCACTATTACCACGACACGAAGGGTCGCAAGGCGATCCCCGACTCCGTGATCGATGTGTCTCACGGCTGGGAGGTGGAGGACCTTTACCTCGCCTCAGACGCACTCATCACCGACTATTCATCCGCCATGTTCGACTACGCGCTGCTTGACAAGCCAATGGTGCTGTTTTGCTTTGACTGGGACCGCTACCGCTTCGAGCGCGGCGCGTACTTCGACATCACGGTCGACTCCCCCGGCCTTGTCACGTTCCACGCGAACGGGCTGTTGGACGCGATTCGCACCCACGCCTACCTCGACCCCGAGTACGACGCACGTCGCGCTTCATTCCGTGAGCGGTTCTGCACCTACGAAACCGGGCGCGCCGCTGAACTCGTCGTCCGCAAGGTGTTCCTGGGCGAGGACGTCGTTCAGCCTGAACCGGCGAGCGACGGCTCCGTGGCGTCGTCGGTGCTCGGATGGACCCCTCACCCGCACGTCGTTCACCCCGAGGACCCGTCGCTCGAAGTGCGTATGCCTCCGGCGCCCCCCACGCTGCTTCACTGAGCGCCTTCTGCTCGTCCCCGCAGCCACCTCACGGTCACAGCATCACGCCGGCGGCGCCACTGATGTGGCACGCGCCGGCGTGTCTGTAGCAGGAAGGCTAGAGTCCGCGGGCAGCGGCTAGCAGTTCCTCCGGAACCCACTTGGTCTTGCCCATCATGGTCTCGAAGGGCTCGAGGACGACATTCTCGCCTTGCAACGCGGTGAACTTGTGAGTCTCGCCAGCGACCATGCCATCGATAGCCGCGACGCCCATGCGAGTGCCCAAGAGCCGGTCGGCCGCGGTCGGAACGCCTCCACGTTGTACATAGCCGAGGACGGTGAGCCGCGTCGGGAAGCCCGTGGCCTCTTCGATAGCGCGGGTCACGTCGTGACCGATGCTGCCGGCGATCGGGTTGCCCTTGGCATCCAAGGTGGCGCCACCCGTCCAGTTCGAGCCGTCGGCAGGGATCGCACCCTCAGCCACCGCAACGATGGAGAAGTTCTTGTAGCGGTGGCGGTGCTTGATGCGCTTGGCGATCTTGTCGATGTCGAAGGGCTCTTCTGGCGCGAGGATGATGTCCGCGCCACCAGCGATGCCGGCCGTTACCGCGATCCAGCCGGAGTGACGTCCCATGAGCTCCACGACCATGACGCGGTTATGCGACTCCGCAGTTGAGTGGAGCCGGTCGATCGCCTCGGTGGCAACGGTCACGGCCGTGTCGAAGCCAATCGCCGCGTCCGTGCCCGCAACATCGTTGTCGATGGTCTTCGGAATGCCGATGACGGGAACGCCGAGTGCCTTGGACACCTTGCCTGCGGCTTTGAGAGTCCCATCGCCTCCAATGCAAATGAATCCATCGAGTTTTTCGTGGTCAAAGGTGTCCTTGACGGCCTCCATGCCACCGTCGACCTTGTGAGGGTGGCACCGTGCGGTGCCCAGCATGGTGCCGCCATGTACGAGAATGCCGCTGACGTCGTCCCTGGTAAGCGGGACCGCATCGCCCTCAATCACACCTTGCCAACCGTTGTGGAAGCCGACAATGGAGCAGCCATGCTCGGAGCTACCGCGCTTGACCACCGCCCGGATCGCCGCGTTCAGTCCGGGGCAGTCTCCCCCGCCGGTCAGTATTCCAATTCGCATGTGTCCACCCTAGTGTCCGGCGGCGCGCCAATTCGGTCCCGACCCGACGTTCACGTCGAGCGGAACCGAAAGGTCACCCGCGGCGTGCATCTGTTCGCGCAGAATCGCCTCCACCGCTTTCGCTTCCCCAGGAGCCACCTCTACGACGAGTTCATCATGGACCTGAAGTAGCTGCCTGGACCGCAGACCTTGGTCCCGAATCGCCTGATCAACCCCGAGCATTGCGCGCTTGATGAGATCAGCGGCACTGCCCTGGATGGGCGCATTCAGGGCGGCGCGCTCAGCAATGTCGCGCCGTTGGCGGTTGGTGGAGGTCAAGTCGGGGAAGTAGCGGCGACGTCCAGCGATGGTCTCGGTGTAGCCATCCTGGCGCGCTTGCTCGACCACAGCGTGCAGGTAGTCGCGCACACCGCCAAACCGCGCAAAGTAGTCGTCCATGAGGCGCTGCGCCTCGCCCACTGGCAGCGACAGTTGCCTCGCGAGGCCAAATGACGACAGTCCGTATGCAAGCCCATAGCTCATGGCCTTGACCTTGGAGCGCATCTCTGCCGTCACGTCAGCCGGCTCGACGCCAAACACGCGCGCGCCCACAAACCGGTGGAGGTCCTCCCCCGCTTTGAAGGCCTCAATCAGTCCTTCGTCACCGCTCAAATGCGCCATGATCCGCATTTCGATCTGGCTGTAGTCAGCGGTCAGCAGGGTTTCGTAGCCATCGCCCACCACGAAGGCTTCACGGATGCGGTGGCCTTCCTCAGTGCGAATGGGGATGTTCTGCAGGTTGGGGTCACGGGAACTCAGCCGACCTGTCGACGCGACCACCTGGCTGAACGTTGTGTGCACCCGACCGTCGGTGCGGACCGCGCCCGACAACGTCTCGATGATCTGTCCAAGCTTCGTGGCATCTCGGTGAGCCAAGAGCGCCTCGAGGAACGGATGCGGATTCTTTGCCTGCAACTCGGCGAGGGACGAGGCGTCCGTGGAGTAGCCAGTCTTGATCTTCTTGGTCTTGGGCATGCCGAGCGTGTCGAACAGCACCTCTTGGAGTTGCTTGGGCGAACCAAGGTTCACCTGCTGACCGCCGATGGCGTCGTACGCGTGCTGCGCCGCGGCCTCCGCACGCTCGCGAGCCGCGTCGCGACGTTCGCCCATCACAGTGCCATCGACCGCGACGCCGGCGTCCTCCATCCGAGCGAGCACCGCGATCAACGGAATCTCGAGTTCGGCGTACACCTCGGCCATGCCTCGCCGCTCCACCTCAGCCGACAGTTCAGCGCTGAGCCTTGCCACGTGCGCGGCGGTGGTCCCTGCTTGCACCGCTGCGGAGCCACCGAGGCCCAAATCGAGCTGGCCTGCGCCGGACTCCGAGCCGACGGAAACGCCCAAGTAACGCTGGAGCACCGCGTCGAGGTCAAAGCCGCGCTGGTCGGCGTTGACGAGGAAGGCAGCGATCTGCGTGTCACCCTCGATGCCCTGCAGGTCCCACCCCCGCGCTTTGAGGGCATGCCACGCTTCCTTCGCGCTATGGCAAGTCACGGTGACCTGGGGATCGGCTAGCCACGCGCCAAGCGCGGCCTCGTCTTCGCGCGTCAGGTGCGCGAGGTCGATCCCCCACGCCTGGTCCTCGACACAGACCCCCAGGGCCCAGGCATCGGCCTGCTCCCCGGTCTTGCCCTCCACATGGATGGTCACCGACCCCGTCAGGGCGAGGATCGCCGCCAAAGCCCCATCCGTCACGACGGACACCTCAGCAGGCTCGTCGGGAGCGTGAGCAAGCGAGTCATCGGCCACCAAGGGCATCAGTCGTTCCCGCAGCGTCCGGAACTGCAGCGAGTCGCACACCTGGTGCACAGCCGCAGCGTCGGCGCCCTGGTATTCCATGGACTCCAACGACACCTCCACCTCGAGGTCAGTGAGGAGATGGTTCAGTTCGCGATTGAGCCGGACGTTGTCCAGGTGGTCCCGCAGACTCTGCCCCGCCTTGCCCGGGACGTCTTCAGCTTGCTCAAGAATCTGCTCCAACCCGCCGTAGATTCCGATCCACTTCGCTGCCGTCTTGGGCCCCACACCAGGGACGCCGGGAAGATTGTCGCTGGTCTCGCCCACCAACGCGGCGAGATCGGGGTATTGCGACGGCACCACGCCGTACTTCTCTTCGACGGCGCCGGGGGTGAAGTGGACGAGGTCCGACACTCCCTTGCGGGGATACAGCAGCGTGACGTCGTCGGTGACGAGCTGAATGGTGTCACGGTCGCCGGACACGACGAGCACTCGCATGCCCGCCTCGCGCCCCATGCGCGCGTAGGTAGCCAAGAGGTCGTCGGCCTCATAGCGCTCCTTGTCGACGGCGGTAATGCGCAGCGCGTCAAGCATCTCCCGGATGAGCGGTACCTGCGGCTCGAACTCCGGTGGCGTCTCGTCGCGGGTTCCCTTGTACGACGGCAACCGCTCAGTCCTGAACGTGCCACCGGGCAAATCGAACGCCACCGCAACGTGGGTGGGCTGATGCTCGCGCATCAGGGTGGCGAGCATGGTCGTGAATCCGTAGACCGCGTTGGTCGGCACACCCGTCGAGGTCGCGAAATTTTCCACCGGAAGGCCAAAAAACGCCCGAAACGCCATGGACAATCCGTCAATTAGTAAGAGTGTTGGTCTGCTGTTCTCGCTCACTGTGACAACCTATCTCCTATGACCGACAACGACGCGGCCATCTCACGGACTCGTGATGAAGGCACCCTGATGACCCGCTTGGGCATCGTCATCGACGAGGAATCCGCTCGCCGCGTCTGCGGAACCATGCCTGTTCAGGGAAACACACAGCCCTACGGCATGCTCCACGGCGGGGCCTCGGCGGCACTGGCCGAGACCCTGGCGTCTGTCGGGGCAATGCACCATGCAGGACCAGAGGCCATCGCCGTCGGCGTGGACCTCAACATCACCCACCACCGCTCCGTTGCTGAGGGCACGGTGCGTGGAACAGCACAACCGCTCCACTTGGGGCGCACGACCGCCACCTATCAGGTGGTGATAGAAGACGAATCCGGACACGTGATCGCATCGGCGCGACTCACGTGTGCGATTCGACCTCGTCGTGCCACATGACGGAAACATCCGTCCATTAGGTTGTGCGTCAACACAAAACCCTGGGAGGGGCCTTGACGAACAGAATCGACCGGCGCGTACTGCTCCGTGCGCTGATCGTCCTCGTAGTGGCCGCTGCCGCCGTCACCTTGTTGGGAGCGCTGGGATCCCCAGCCGCAGCCAGCTCTACGGACGCCGTCGCTCACGCGACGGTGGCCGCAGGTGACGCGACAGCGGGCATTGCGCAGGCGGACACCGCCGTCCATGCAGACGCCGTCACCACAGAAGGTGACTCCGGCACTAATAGGTACGTCCAACAGCTCGTGAACGGCATTGTCTTTGGACTGTTGCTCGCGCTCGCGTCAGTGGGACTGTCGCTCATCTACGGCACCACGGGATTGAGCAACTTTGCCCACGGCGAGCAGGTATCGCTTGGCGCGCTGCTGACGTTCTTTTTCACGACGCAGCAACCTGTGTCTGTGCCGTTCATCCCGGTTGAGTTCACGATCGGCTGGCCGCTCATCCCGTCGGCACTCGCCGCGATCGCTCTCGCCGCCGGCTCCGGCTGGCTGCAAGACCGCTTCTTGTGGTCGCCCCTGCGCCGCCGCCGTGTCTCCATCGTTCAGCAGATGATCGTCTCCATTGGCCTGTCGCTGGCGCTACTGAACTTCATCCAGTGGTGGTTTGGCGCTGAGCGTCAGCGCCTCACCACGTCGATCGACACGCGCATCGACTTTGGGCTGTTCCAGGTGGGCCAGACGACGCTGTGGTCCGTGCTCATCTCGCTCTTGTGCCTGGGTGGTGTCGCGTTCTTCTTGCTGAAGACCCGCACCGGGCGCGCTACCCGCGCCGTGTCGGACAACCCTTCGCTCGCGTCGGCCTCCGGCATCCGAGTCGAGAAGGTCGTTCGGCTGGTGTGGATCATGGCCACCGGGCTTGCTGCTGTGGGCGGCATCCTGCTGGCGCTCTACGACAACGCCGCCGCCTTCGACGTCGGTGCACGCCTGCTGCTGCTGATGTTTGCAGCCGTGACCCTCGGCGGTTTGGGCCAGGCCTTTGGAGCGCTCGTCGGCTCGCTGGTCATTGGCATCGCGGTCGAGATGTCCACGCTGTGGTTGGGGACCGACCTCAAGTACGCCGTCGCGCTAGGCATCCTGATTCTGGTGCTGCTGGTGCGACCGCAAGGAATCCTTGGACGAGCGGAAAGGGTGGGCTAACGCCATGGACATTCTTCTCAATTCCCTGGCCTCGGTCTTCGCACCTGCGACGGCTGCCTTCGCGCTGGCCGCAATTGGCCTCAACTTCCACTTTGGTCTCACTGGATTGCTCAACATGGGCCACGCCGGCTTCATGTTGCTGGGTATGTACGGCTACGCCATTTCCACGCAGAACGGGGCGCCGATTTACGTCGCCGTCCTGGTCGCGATCGCCGCTGCGGCGGCCTTCGGTCTGCTTCTGGGTTGGCCCACGCTGAAACTGCGCGGTGACTATCTCGCCATCGCGACCATCTCCGCGGCGGAGCTCATTCGCTACCTGGGCCGCTCCAACTCGCTCCAGGCGCTCACGGGCGGGTCGACCGGCATCCGTGGAAACGACTTCAAGTTCACCTTCGAGGAGCTCAGCCCGCTTCCCAGCGAGAACATCACGATCCTGTTTTGGACCAACCACGGTTCGTTGTCATCGAGTTGGTGGCTGCACATCGTCGCGTGGGTCACGGTAGGACTGTTTGCACTGTTGTTCTGGCTTCTCGCGCGAAGCCCATGGGGCCGCGTACTTAAGGGCATCCGCGAGGACGAAGACGCGGTTCGCTCACTAGGCAAGAACGTCTACTCCTACAAGATGCAGGCACTGGTCCTCGGCGGCGTGATCGGCGCCCTTGGCGGCGTGCTGTGGGCCCTGGGTAACTCGGTGCAGCCGGACTCGATGGGGCGTCCCACGACGTTCTGGCTGTGGACCCTGCTGCTCCTCGGTGGCGCGGCCACGGTGTTCGGACCCATCCTCGGTTCGATGGTGTTCTGGGCCTCCTTGGTCGCGATCAAGGGCCTCGCGTCCGCATTCATCCCGACATCGGTGCTGTCCCCCGTTGAGCTCGAGCCCTTCTCGCTCGTTCTCGTTGGCATCACCCTGATGTGCCTCGTGGTCTTCCGGCCGCAGGGCATCCTCGGTAATAAGAGGGAGCTGGCTTTCAATGACTAATCCATTCGCGGATGTCCCCCACGAGCCGGGGGCACCCAAGCCCGACCCGATCGTGATCGCCGACCACGTCCATCGCCACTTTGGTGGACTCACCGCAGTCGACGTCAAGCACTTCGAGGTGCAGCGCAACCAGATCACTGCGCTAATTGGACCCAATGGTGCGGGCAAGTCGACCTTCTTCAACCTGCTGACAGGCTTCGACAAACCCCAGACCGGTGAATGGCAATTCAACGGCCACTCGTTGGTGGGGACATCGCCGGCCAAGATCGCACGTGCTGGCAAGGTACGCACCTTCCAGCTCACCAAGGCCCTGAACCGCATGACGGTGATGGAGAACATGCGGTTGGGCGCGACGGCCCAAAACGGCGAGAACTTCTTTGTCGCACTCATTCCCGGCCTATGGAAGCAGCGCGAGAAAGAGATCACCGCGAAGGCCGAGGCTCTCCTGAAGCGCTTCAAGCTCTACGAGAAGAAAGACGACTACGCGGGCGAACTGTCAGGCGGTCAGCGCAAGCTCCTGGAAATGGCGCGTGCGTTGATGTCGGACCCCGAGATGATCATGCTGGACGAGCCGATGGCTGGGGTTAACCCCGCTCTCACCGAGTCTCTGCTTGAACACGTGGTGGAACTGCGTGACGAGGGCAAGACAGTGCTCTTCGTTGAGCACGACATGCACATGGTCCGCCGCATCGCGGACTGGGTGGTGGTCATGGCTGAGGGTTCGATCATTGCGGAAGGCCCCGCAGACACGGTCATGAAGAACAAAGCCGTGCAGGACGCCTACCTCGGAGCCCACCACGACACCGACCTTTCGGAGGATGCCTCATGAATGACGCACCCGTGATCGTCCACGCCGACGACCTCTACGCCGGCTACCTGCCGGGTGTCGACATCCTCAACGGATGCTCGATGGAGGTCAAGGAGGGCGAACTCATTGGCATCATTGGCCCAAACGGTGCCGGCAAGTCCACGTTCCTGAAGTCATTGTTCGGTCTGGTCCCGATTCGCTCGGGCACCGTCATGCTGGGCGACGAGGACATCACGAATGTCCGCGCGGACGAACTCGTCAAGCGCGGCATTGGCTTTGTTCCGCAGACCAACAACGTTTTCCCCTCACTCACGGTCCTGGAAAACCTCGAGATGGGTGCCTACCAGCGCCCCAAGAGTTTCCGTTCGCAGTTTGAGCGGATTGGCGAATTGTTCCCCAAGCTCGTCGAGCGCAAGGACCAACGAGCCGGGTCGTTGTCGGGTGGTGAGCGACAAATGGTCGCGATGGCCAGGGCGCTCATGATGGACCCCAAGGTTCTCCTCCTCGACGAGCCGTCGGCAGGACTCTCCCCCGACCGCCAGGACGAGACGTTTGTCCGCACGCGCGAGATCAACCGCACTGGTGTGACAGTCATCATGGTGGAGCAGAACGCTCGCCGCTGCCTGCAGATCTGCGATCGCGGCTACGTGCTCGACCAGGGCACCACCGCGTACACGGCCTCCGGCCAAGAACTGCTGAAGGACCCCAAGGTCATCGAGCTGTACCTCGGCACCCTGGGCGCATAGCTCCGCACCATCCTGAAGGCCCCGTCAGCGCATGCTGGCGGGGCCTTTCGGGTTGCGTGTGGTCAAGGGGGCGCCGACGACTGCCGGTAGCCATGGCACGGTCGCGCGGCACACGGGGCATCCACGTCGACAGCGCTTCTCGCGGCACGTTGCACGATTCACATTTCGCTGTGCACTTTGCGCTTTGCGCGATTCACATTCCACATTCCACATCGCACTTTGCACCGACGCAGGCACACAAGGAGTGTCTAAGACTGGCACACGGATTCATTCATGGGGCCGATGCCCGCATGCCTAAGCTGCCAATGGACACCACCCCGGCGTTCGACGTCGCTATCCGTCTTGCTACCGTCGGGAAACGCAAGAAGGGCCCCGGCGTGTGCCGGGGCCCTTCTTGGTTGAGATCAATGAGGCGTTAGGAGGTGGGAACCTCACCAAAGACCTCGGAGACCCAGTTCTGCACGTTGCTACCGTCGTACGAGTACACGCCGACGTACGCAGCCGAGGGGTCGTTCTGCTCATTGAAGGGGCCAACGCCAGACACTGCCTGGTAGTTGATCTCTTCGCCGTCCTCGAGCAGACCGGCGCACTCCTCGAACCCGGTGCACTCGGTACCGCCGGTCGCACCGGACACGGCAGCCATCGAGGACTGGATCGACGGGCCGTCCGTGGCGCCTGCGTGGACCGCGGCGAGCGCAATCAGCATGGTGGCGTCGTAGGACTCGGGACCGTAGGCGAGCGAGTCAAGCGGTTCGCCGTAGGCCTCTTCGAGGCGCATGGCGAAGTCGTCCGAGGCCTGAGCACCGGGGATGGTTCCCTGTGCACCCTCGAGCGCACCCGCGTCGAAGTCGGCCGAGTAGTCAGCCGTGTTGCCGTCGGTCATGTACAAGGTGGCCGGGTCGAGGCCAGCCGAGAGCAGCTCAGGGATGATCTGCTTGGTCTGGTCGAACGCGATCAGCACCAGCGCGTCGGGATCGGTGGCCATGACGGCCTCCACCTCTGCGGTGAAGTTGGTCGCGGCCGGGTCGAACTCCTCGCCCGGGTTACCGTACGTGATGGTGCCGCCTTCAGCTTCGACGGTGGACTTGATCACGTCGCGCAGGCCCGTGCCGTAGTCCTCGTTGAACACCAGCACACCGATGTTCTGGTGGCCGTCCTCGAGAATAAGGTTCGCCAGTGCGTTGCCCTGGACCGAGTCCGGCGGAGCGGTGCGGAAGAAGAACTCCGAGTACCCGGACAGCGCCGTCGCGGTGTTGGCAGGCGAGACCTGAACGACCTCGGCCGCGACAACATCGTCGATGAAGTTCAGCGTGACGGCCGACGATGCCGCGCCGACGATCGCGGAGACGCCATCGGAGACCAGCTTCTGTGCCGACTGCGGAGCGATGTTGGCCTGCTGCGTGTCAGACGAGTCCTCGTGGATGATCTCCACGGGGTTGCCCAGCACACCGCCGGCGTCGTTGATCTCGTTCGCTGCCAGATCCACACCTGCGACCTCCGGCGGGCCCAGGAAGGCGAGCGAGCCGGTCAGCGGCAAAACGGTGCCGATCTTGAGAGCTTCGGTCGATCCACCCTCAGAGCCACCCGATGCCGAGGCTTCGGTGTCGGCGTCGCCTGACGAGCAGGCGGCGAGAGCAAGCGAGGCTGCAGCCAGTACGGCTCCACCTCGCGCGATGGTGTTCCATCGTGCCATGGTGTTTTCCCTCCACAACTGACGGAGAGGCCTCCGTCAGCCCATCGCCCCAGGGACCGTCCCTGGCGGCAATAAGTTCACGCTATCGAACTTACATTTCAGGGAGGGGACGCCCGCATCACGATTCTGTGACCTCATTTACGCACGATTCGTGGTAAATGGACGTTCACACCGCAGCAAAAAGCGCAGAGGTTACTTTCCGGACATCTGCTCGATGACGGCCTCTGCCACTTCCTTCATTGTCAAACGACGGTCCATCGACGTCTTCTGGATCCAGCGGAAGGACTCAGGCTCATTGAGCTTCATCTTCTCCATGAGGAGTCCCTTGGCGCGCTCGACCTTCTTACGGGTGTCCATGCGCTCGTTGATGTC
The DNA here is from genome assembly GCF_000975155.1 of Demequina globuliformis. GTDB lineage: Bacteria > Actinomycetota > Actinomycetes > Actinomycetales > Demequinaceae > Demequina > Demequina globuliformis. The sequence continues at coordinate 81,138 of NZ_BBRG01000002.1, read as the reverse complement.
GGCGATCTCCGACTCAAGCGCGCGGATCTCGACAAAACGCGAGGCGGCAATCTCCACGGCAGGGAGAAGGTCGGCAGGCGTAAAGGGCTTCACGACGTACGCCATGGCACCGGCGTCGCGGGCACGCTCAACAAGTTCAGTCTGAGAAAAGGCGGTCAACAGGACCACAGGTGCGACACGCGCCGCGGCGATCTGCTCCGCCGCGGTGATGCCATCCATCACCGGCATCTTGATGTCCATGACCACGACGTCAGGCTTGTGCTCCTTGGCGAGCGCCACGCCTTCCTCACCGTTGGCTCCCTCGCCTACGACGTCGTAGCCACCCTCACGCAGGGTTTCGACGATGTCCATGCGAATGAGCGCCTCGTCCTCAGCGACGACTGCGCGGCGCTTCTTTGAGGGGGCTGGCTCGGGGGTTGCCTTCGCAGAAGTTGCGTCAATGGCCTCGGATGGTTCTTGCGTATCTGTCACAGGCGCTAGCCTAGTCTCTGAACGCCCCGATAGCCCAACCGGCAGAGGCATACGGCTCAAACCCGTACCAGTGTGGGTTCGAATCCCACTCGGGGCACTCAAAGCGCACCGCGGCGCACCGCGAACGACGGAGGCGGCGCTCAACTCCACAGGAGGCCGTGATGACCCAGACGCACTCGACGGTGGCAGGCGCCAAGCATGTAGCGCTCGTCGCGCACGACAATAAGAAGGCCGAGCTCCTGGAGTGGGCCACCTTCAACAAGGGGTCACTGTCACGGCACCACTTGTACGCCACCGGCACCACCGGCTCCATGCTGGAAGAGGCGCTTGACCTTCCTGTGACGCGATTCTTGTCAGGACCCATCGGCGGCGACCAGCAGATTGGCGCGCGGATCGCGGAGGGGAAGATTGACCTATTGGTCTTCTTTTGGGATCCGCTCGAGGCTCAGCCACACGACCCCGACGTCAAAGCGCTCTTGCGACTGGGCTGCGTGTGGAACATCCCGATGGCCTCCAATGTCGCCACAGCCGACTTCCTGATCTCCTCTCCCCTGTTCCGCGGCGTATACAAGCCCACCGCACCGGCCCACGCGCCTCGCGACTGGACAACGCTGGCCGCGTCAGACGAGAACTGACGCCCGGCTACGCCAGGAAACCCCAGCATCGGCCCGCTTGAAGAAAGTCGCGCATGCCCTCGTTCGTGTCTGGCCTCGCCCTGTGGCCCCTCATCACGGTTGTCGAACTGGCGATCAGTGTTGTCGCCCTGATCTACATTCCGCGGGGGCGCAAGCCCACCGCTGCCATGGCGTGGCTGCTCCTGATCTTCTTGACGCCCTTTGTGGGACTTGCGCTGTACCTGCTCATCGGCAACTTCCGGCTACCCAGGAAACGCCGCGCCGCTCAAGAGCGTGCGACCGCGGCGATCGCAGAACGTGCGGACGCAGGCGCCTTGACCGTTGGCGGCGATGAAACCAATGTCCCGCGCTGGCTCCAGCGTGTGACGCACCAAAACACGTCGCTCACGGCCCTGCCGATGGTGGGGGGATCACGTGCGCAACTGCTCGAGGACTATCAGGGCTCCATCGACGCCATGGCGGAGGCAATCGATGAGGCCCGCGACTACGTCCACATTCAGTTCTACATCGTCGCGTGGGACCACACGACGCGCGGATTCTTTGCCGCGATGGAACGCGCCGTCCAGCGCGGTGTGACGGTACGTTTCTTGGCCGACCACATCGCATCGCGACGTATCCCTGGCGCCAAGGACACCTTCGCGGAGCTCGACCGCATGGGCGTGCAGTGGTCCTGGATGCTCCCCGTGCGCCCCCTCAAGGGCCAGTACCAGCGCCCCGACCTGCGCAATCACCGCAAGTTGGTCGTCATCGACGGCACCCACGCCTTCATTGGGTCTCAGAACCTGATTTCTCGCGACTACAACGCCGCGAAGAACATCAAACGCGGACTTCAATGGCAAGAACTGGTGGCGTGCCTGGACGGGCCCGTGGTCGCGCAGGTCGACGCCGTGTTCCACTCCGACTGGTACTTCGAGACGGGAGAGGTCCTCGGGGACAGTGAGCGCGTCGAGGCCGCAGCGCTCACTACCGTTGACGGTGACCTCCAATGCCAGATGGTCCCCAGTGGGCCGGCGTATGAAACGGAGGTGAACCTCCGACTGTTCCTGGCACTCATTCACGGCGCACACGAACGCGTCATCATCACCAGCCCATACTTTGTGCCGAACGAGGCGATGATCTACGCCATCACGTCTGCCTGCCAGCGAGGGCTGGAGGTGCAGCTCTTCGTGTCGGAACTGGGTGACCAAGGGACGGTGTATCACGCCCAGCGCTCCTACTACGAGACCCTGCTCCGAGCCGGGGTGCGCATCTTCCTGTACCCCGCGCCCTACATCCTGCACTCCAAGCACGTGTCCATCGACGATGACATCGCGGTCATTGGATCGAGCAACATGGACATTCGCTCGTTCACACTTAACGCCGAGATGTCGCTCGTGGTGCGCGGGGCGTCGTTTGTGTCACAGATGCGCGAGGTCGAGCAACGCTACCGCGATGCGGGGCGAGAACTCACCCTCGACGAGTGGATGAGCGAGCCCGCACGCTCACGCTTCCTCGACGGAGTATTCCGCCTCACGTCTGCCCTGACCTAAAGGCCGACGCCCCCCGGTCACCTCACCAGCCGCGCCGGTCCAGCCAGGGCCGGTGAGCGCACGGACTGCGATGGCATGCGTGGACTCGCCCCCAGATACGCGAAATGGCTCCATTTGCCTGGCATGTGTAGCGTCACCAGGCAAATGGAGCCATTCGGCTCAACGGTGTTAGCCGCGGACCTGTCCGACCTTGTGTACGAAGATCGAGTTGGTCGTACCAGGCACGCCAACGGGAGTACCAGAGACGACGACCACGTAGTCTCCGTCGACGGCCTTGCCGGTGTCCTTGAGGTAGCTGTCCACCAAGTTCACCATCTCGTCGGTGCTGTCCACCCGGTCAACCAGTTCAGCGTCCACGCCCCAGCTGAGCGCGAGGCGCTTTTGGGTCTTGGAGTCGGGGGTAAAGGCGAGCATCGGCACGTTGGGACGCAGGCGCGCCATCCGCAGTGCGGAGTCACCGGACTGGGTGAAGGTCACGATGTACTTGATGTCGAGGACGTCGGCGATCTCCGCCGCGGCGTGAGTCACGGCACCGCCGCGCGTCTTGGGGGTCGTCAGGAACGGCGCGATGCGGCTGTATCCCTTGTCCTCGGTGTTGCGCACAATCCGGGCCATGGTCTCGACCGTGACGATCGGGAAGTCACCGACCGACGTCTCGCCCGAGAGCATGACGGCGTCCGTGCCGTCGAGGATGGCGTTGGCACAGTCCGACGTCTCGGCACGCGTCGGCACGGGCGCGTGAGTCATGGACTCGAGCACCTGGGTGGCGACGATGACCGGCTTCGCATTCGCGCGGCACAGCTCGATCGCACGCTTTTGAACCAAGGGCACCTCTTCGAGAGGGAGCTCAACGCCCAGGTCGCCACGCGCCACCATGATGCCGTCGAACGCATCCACGATTTCCTCGAGGTTGTCGACAGCCTGGGGCTTTTCCACCTTGGCGACGACGGGGACGGTCACGCCCTCCTCGGCCATGATGCGAGCGACGTCCTCGTAGTCTGCGGCGGACCGCACGAAGGACAGCGCGATGAAGTCCGCGCCAATCTTGAGGCCCCAACGCAGGTCGTCCTGGTCCTTCTCCGACAGTGCAGGAACGGACACGGCAACGCCGGGAAGGTTGATGCCCTTGTTGTTGGAGACCGGACCGGGCACGACGACCTTGGTGATCACGTCAGTCTCGGTGACGTCCGTCACCTCGAGGCGCACCTTGCCGTCGTCGATCAGCAGGATGTCCCCCGCCGAGCAGTCTCCAGGCAGGCCCTTGAACGTGGTGCCGCAAATGTCCTTGGTGCCTTCCACGTCACGCGTGGTGATGGTGAACACGTCACCCACGGCGAGCTCGTGCGGACCGTCGGCGAACTTCTCGAGGCGAATCTTGGGACCCTGGAGGTCGACGAGCACGGCGACGTTGCGGCCGGCTTCCTTGGCTGCCTGGCGCACGTTGTTGTACACGGCCTCGTGCTCTGCGGTGCTGCCGTGGGAACGGTTGATGCGAGCGACGTCCATGCCCGCGTTCACCAGCTCCCGCATGCGCTCCAGCGGCGCCGTGGCCGGGCCAATCGTGCAGACAATCTTTGCTTTACGCGACATCTAAGCTTCCTCGTGTCTCTCTACGCACGGAGCGCTACCGTGCTGGCTGTGACGGGTGCCGGCAACTCGGTGCTACCGGTCAGGTAATGATCGATGGCCGCGGCGGCCGAACGGCCCTCCGCGATGGCCCACACGACGAGCGACGCACCGCGGCTAGCATCGCCAGCCACGAACACACCATCTACCGACGTATGGAAGTCGTCCGCGCGCTCGATCCGCCCGCGGTCCGTGACGGCGACGCCGCCCTGTGAACTCAACGCTTCCGTCTCGGGACCCGTGAACCCCATCGCGATCAGCACCAGGTCGGCGGGAATGTCCCGCTCGGTGCCGGCCTTGGGGGTACGGGACCCGTCCGCGTTGTACTGCGTTTCGGCGACCCGCAGTGCACGCACCTGGCCCGCCTCATCTCCGAGGAACTCAACTGTCGAGGCCAGGAAGTGGCGTTCGCCGCCCTCCTCGTGGCTCGACGACACTTCAAACACCCGCGGGTCCATGGGCCACGGCTCGTGATCGGGGCGCCCGTGAGGCAGCTCCTTGCCGATCGCGAGGGTGGTCACGGACGCGGCCTTCTGTCGCAGCGCGGTACCAATGCAGTCGGACCCTGTGTCGCCGCCACCGATGACGATCACGTGCTTGCCTTCTGCGGTGATCTGGTTGTCGACCGGGTCGCCTGCGGCAGCAAGGTTCCCCTGGTGCAGGTACGGCATGGCGTAGTGGATCCCGTCAAGGTCCCGACCGGGCAAAGGCAGGTCGCGGGGAATCGGTGATCCGGTGGCAATTAGCACGGCGTCATAGCGCGCACGCAACTCTTCCCAGGTGATGTCCTTGCCAATTTCCACCTCGGTGCGGAAGCGGGTCCCCTCGGCTTCCATCTGCTCGATCCGACGCTCAATGTGGATCTTCTCCAGCTTGAAGTCGGGCACGCCGTACCGGAGCAAACCGCCAATGCGGTCGTCGCGCTCATACACGCGCACCGTGTGACCGGCGCGGGTGAGCTGCTGGGCAGCCGCGAGGCCGGCGGGCCCCGACCCGACAACCGCAATGGTCTTGCCGGTCTGCCGCTGCGGAATGTGCGGGCGCACAGTGCCGTCCTTGAACGCGCGGTCGATGATCTCGGCCTCGATGTTCTTGATCGTCACGGCGGGCTGGTTGATGCCAAGCACACAAGAAGTCTCGCACGGAGCAGGACAGATGCGCCCGGTGAAATCCGGGAAATTGTTGGTGGCGTGAAGGCGCTCGATAGCGTCTTCCCACTGTCCCTGCCGCACCAAGTCATTCCACTCGGGAATGATGTTCCCCAGCGGGCAACCCTGGTGGCAGAACGGAATGCCACAGTCCATGCAACGGGTGGCCTGCCGACGCAGCGTGGGCTCATCCTTGGAAAGCTCGTCCTTGACGTCCTTCCAGTCAAGCAAACGCACCGGAACCGGGCGGCTCTTGGGAACCTCCCGCTCGCGGTACTTCAGAAAACCTTGGGGGTCAGCCACCGGTCACCTCCAGGAACTCGGCCCAGGCGCCGGGGGCGCGCAGGTCGCCGCCGTTCGCCTCGATTTCGGCGAGCGCGACCCGCACCCTGGCGTACTGCGCGGGCAGTACGCGCGTGAAGCGCTCCTTGTTGTCATCCCACTTTGTCAGCAAGTCCTTGCCGCGCGGGGAACCTGTCTCCTCCACGTGCCGCTCAATCAGCGTGCGGACTATGACCTCGTCCTCGGCATCGAGAGGGCTGAGCGTGAGCTCTCCCGAGGCCAACGCCTGTGCGTTGACTCGTTCGGACTTGAGGTCCAGCACATACGCGGTTCCGCCGGACATTCCAGCGCCCAGGTTACGTCCCGTGCGTCCCAAGATCACGGCAGTGCCGCCCGTCATGTACTCGAGAGCGTGGTCACCCACCCCGGCGACGACCGCGGTCGCCCCCGAGTTGCGTACCAGGAAGCGTTCGCCGACCTGCCCGCGCAGGAAGATCTCACCAGACGTCGCGCCGTAGCCAATCACGTTGCCCGCAATGACGTCCTTCGAGTCATCCAGCATGGCCTCGCGGACCGGGCGCACAATGATGCGGCCGCCAGACAGGCCCTTGCCCACATAGTCGTTCGCGTCGCCATCGAGGCGCAGGGTGATACCGCGCGGCACGAACGCGCCGAAGGACTGACCAGCGGAACCCCTGAACGAGATGTCGATGGTGTTGTCCGGCAGTCCCTCGCCGCGGTAGCGCTTCGTGACCTCGTGGCCGAGCATGGTGCCGACCGTGCGGTTCACGTTGCGGATGTCAAAGGACAGTCGCACGTGTTCGCCATTGTCGAGGGCTGAGGCTGATGCCGCGATGAGCTCGCGGTCGAGCGCCGCGTCGAGCGAGTGGTCCTGAGTGGTCGAGTTGCGCAGGGCGCGGCCAGGCTCGGGGCGGGCAAGCACGGGAGCGAGATCGAGGCCCTTCGCCTTCCAGTGGTCGATGGCCTTGCGCGTGTCCAGAGCCTCAACGCGACCAACGGCCTCGTCGAGGGTCCTGAAGCCCAGGTCGGCGAGCAGTTCGCGGACCTGCTCAGCGATAAACATGAAGAAGTTGACGACGTGGTCCGCCTGACCCGTGAAGCGCTCGCGCAGTTCTGGGTTCTGGGTGGCCACACCGACCGGGCAGGTGTTGAGGTGGCACACGCGCATCATGATGCAGCCCTCCACCACCAGCGGAGCGGTCGCGAAACCGAACTCCTCGGCACCAAGAAGAGCGGCAATGACGACATCGCGCCCGGTCTTCATCTGCCCGTCAACCTGCACCACAATGCGGTCGCGCAGGTCATTGATCACGAGCGTCTGCTGAGTGTCGGCCAGGCCAATCTCCCAGGGCGCGCCGGCATGCTTCAGCGAGTTCAGCGGACTTGCACCCGTGCCGCCGTCCTGACCCGAGATGAGCACCACGTCCGACTTGCACTTCGCCACACCAGCGGCGATGGTGCCGACGCCGATCTCCGACACGAGCTTGGTGTGGATGCGCGCCTGCGGGTTGGCGTTCTTGAGATCGTGGATGAGCTGCTTGAGGTCCTCGATCGAGTAGATGTCGTGGTGCGGCGGCGGGGAAATCAGGCCCACACCAGGCGTCGAGTGGCGCGTCTCCGCCACCCAGGGGTACACCTTGGAGCCGGGCAGCTGACCGCCCTCGCCGGGCTTTGCACCCTGGGCGAGCTTGATCTGGATGTCGTCCGCGTTCACGAGGTACTCGCTGGTGACGCCAAAGCGTCCGGAAGCGACCTGCTTGATGGCGCTACGACGTTCGGGGTCGTACAGACGGTCGACGGACTCACCGCCCTCGCCCGTGTTGGACTTCGCACCCAGGCGGTTCATGGCGATGGCCAGCGTCTCGTGCGCCTCTTCCGAGATGGAGCCGTAGGACATGGCACCCGTCGAGAATCGCTTGACGATCTGCGACGCAGGCTCGACCTCATCGATCGAGACCGGCTCGCGCTCGGAGGCAAACTCGAACAGTCCGCGCAAGGTCATTAGCCGCTTGGATTGGTCGTCGACGCGGTCCGTGTACTGGCGGAACACGTCGTACTTGCCCGTGCGGGTCGCGTGCTGAAGCTTGAACACCGTCTCGGGGTCGAACAGGTGCTCCTCGCCATCGCGCCGCCACTGATAGTCGCCGCCGGTGTTGAGGCGACGGTGTGCGGGCAACTCGCCTGACGGCGGGTACGCGTCGGCGTGGCGACGCGCCACCTCCTCGGCGATGACGTCGATCCCCGCGCCGTCAATCTGGCTCGGGGTACCGACGAAGTGTCGGTTGACGAAGTCCCGCGACAGCCCCACGGCCTCGAACACCTGTGCACCACGGTACGACTGAATAGTCGAGATGCCCATCTTCGACATGATCTTCAGCACGCCCTTGCCGAGCGCCTTGATGAGGTTCTTGGTCGCGGTGTGGGGTGCCAAGTCGCCCAGGTAGCCACGAGCGACGAGGTCCTCGACGGTCTCCATCGCGAGGTACGGGTTGACCGCTGCGCAGCCGTAGCCGACGAGCAGTGCAACGTGGTGGACCTCACGCACATCTCCGGCCTCCACTACCAGCGACGCACGCGTGCGAGTGTGGTTGCGGACCAAGTGGTGGTGAACTGCGGAGGTCAGCAGCAACGAAGGGATGGGCGCGAAGTCCTGATTACCGTCGCGGTCGGACAACACAATGAATGACACGCCTTCGCGGATGGCCTGATCCACCTCGTCGAAGATGTCGTCGAGTCGACGCTCCAGACCCTGCGCGCCGTCGCGGACCCGGTAGAGGCCACGAATTTTGCGGGCGGAGAAGACGCCATTAAGACGCGGGTCGGCATCGATGTGCAAAATCTTGGCGAGCTCGTCGTTATCGATCACCGGGAACTCAAGCATGATCTTGCGAGCGTGCTCGGCGGTGGACTCGAGCAGGTTCGGCTCGGGCCCAATGGCGCCGCCAACTGCGGTGACGATTTCCTCGCGGATCGAGTCCAGCGGCGGGTTGGTCACCTGCGCGAACATCTGCGTGAAGTAGTCGAACAGCAGGCGCGGGCGGTCGCTGAGCACGGCGATGGGGGTGTCGGAGCCCATGGCACCAATGGGCTCGACTCCCTGGTCGGCCATCGGAATCAGCAGCTTCTTGAGCTCCTCCTCCGTGTAGCCAAACGCGCGCTGGCGACGCTTGACGGACGCCTGGGAGTGGACGATGTGCTCGCGGTCGGGCACCTCGGCCAACCGGACGGCATTGGCCTTGACCCACTCCTCATAGGGGTGCTGGGCGGCGAGGCGCGACTTGATCTCCTCGTCCTCGATGATGCGGCCCGCTGCGGTGTCCACCAGGAACATGCGACCGGGCTGCAAGCGGCCCTTGCGGACCACCTTCGCGGGATCGATGTCGAGGAGACCCGCTTCGGAACCGGCGACGACCAGGCCATCATCCGTCACCCAGAATCGTCCAGGACGCAGACCGTTGCGGTCGAGCGTGGCACCGATCACCGTGCCGTCAGTGAAGTGCAGGGCCGCGGGGCCGTCCCACGGCTCCATGAGCGCGGAGTGGTACTCGTAGAAGGCGCGGCGTGCTGGGTCCATCTCGTCGTTGTTCTGCCAGGCCTCAGGCATCATCATCAGCACCGAGTGAGGCAACGAGCGTCCGCCCAGGTGCAGCAACTCCAGAACCTCGTCAAAGGAGGCCGTGTCGGAGGCAGACGGGGTGCAGACCGGCATGAGGTCGCCAAGGTCACCGAGGATCTCTGACTTGAGGGTGCCCTCGCGAGCACTCATCCAGTTGCGGTTGCCCTGCACTGTGTTGATTTCGCCGTTGTGCGCGATGCCGCGCAATGGCTGAGCGAGTGGCCACGACGGGAAGGTGTTCGTCGAAAAGCGCGAGTGAACCAGCGCTAACTCCGAGGCATACAGGTCGTGCGTAAGGTCGGGAAAGACCTGCTCGAGTTGGTAGGTGGTGAGCATGCCCTTGTACGTGAGCGTACGGCTGGACAGCGAGGCGAAGAACGGCCCCCCGGCCTTCTCTGCACGCTTGCGCACCCGGTAAACGCGGCGGTCGAGTTCAATACCGGCGAGGTCATCCGCGCTGACGAACACCTGACGGAAGATGGGCATTGCGGCGCGTGCAGACGGGCCCAAGGGGTCGCCGACGGCGGGGACGTCGCGCCATCCCAGGACGGTCACACCTTCAGACTGGGCGGCGGCCTCAAATGCCGCCACTTCAGCGCTGTCTTCGCCGGGCGTCAGGAACGCGGTGCCGACGGCATAGGTGCCCGCGGCGGGAAGGTCAAAGTCGACGACGGCACGCAGGAACGCATCGGGAACCTGCGTGAGGATTCCGGCGCCGTCGCCAGTCTCCGTCTCAGCGCCCACCGCACCTCGGTGCTCCAGGTTCTTCAGAGCCGTCAGGCCAGCGTCGACGATGTCGCGTCCCGCGGTTCCACGTAGGGTCGCGACAAAAGCGACACCACACGCATCGTGCTCGTACGCGGGGTCGTACAGCCCATAACCGGGCTGTGGGGCGCCAGTGAGCGCAGCCATCACACCGTCCTTGCTTTTCCGAGGCTTACGCCAGGAACTCGTTGGTTGCGGGGCGCCGTTGACCCGGTGAACACACGGGAGCCAAGCCTACCGCGAACCAGGGCTTGGTAAAGAATCGGCTAGGTGTTTTCCCGCCGGTCGTTGTCCGACGTCTCGGCCGCCTGGTGGGCGCCGTCTGCATCGGAGGACGGAGATGGAGAAGATTCCTCCTCGCCGTCAGCGGTCTCCAGTTTCTCACGCAACGCCGCGTCTTCGAAATCCTGCGCGATTGCGTCGTCGACCGTGTCAGGTGCCTCGCCCGCCGCGGACTCGTCACGCACGCCCTTGTCGGCGTCGACGACGGCGCCGCCGCGGCGCGAGCCAGGCAGTGACAGGGCGAGCTGCTCGCGTGGAATCCTGGCGAGGGCAGTGCCCCGCTGGCGTCGTCCCAGCACCCAGAAGAACGCGACGGCGAGGATTAGGACCGCGATCGAGACCCACACGTTCACACGTACACCAGCGATGTGCACGGCGGTGTCGATGCGCACCGTCTCAATCCACAGGCGACCAGAGACGTACACGATGACGTAGAGCCAAAAGACCCGTCCGCCACGCAAGTTGTACTTGCGGTCGAGCCAGATAATCAGGAAGGCACCCGCGACGTTCCACAGAAGCTCGTACAGGAACGTGGGGTGGAATGTCGCGAACTGCTCGTAGCCGTCGGGCCTGAAGGCAGGGTCAATCTCGAGTCCCCACGGGAGGTCCGTGGGACCGCCGAACAACTCTTGGTTGAAGTAGTTGCCCAGCCGTCCGATCGCCTGCGCCAACAAAACAGCGGGTGCAGCGGCGTCGGCGAAGGCCGTGAACGGCACCTTGGCGCGGCGCGCGCCAATGAAAGCGCCGAGCGCTCCCAGGGCGACCGCACCCCAGATGCCGAGACCGCCCTCCCAAATCTTGAACGCATCCCAGGGGTTGCCGTCGGGTCCGAAGTACGGGCCGGGCGTCGAGATCACGTGGTACAAACGCCCACCGATGATGCCGAACGGAATCGCCCAGATCACGATGTCCGCGACGGCGTCAGGGTCTCCGCCACGCTCGACCCACCGCTTGGTGGTCAACCAAATCGCGACAAAGATTCCGGCAAGGATGCACAGCGCGTAGGTATGGATGGTGAGCGGGCCAAGGCTAAAGCTCGACCACTCCGGTGGCGGGCTTGGGATCGATGCGGGAATCACGCGTCACCTCGCACACCGGCGGCGAGTTCGGCCACCTTGGCCTTCAAGGCCGCGAGGTCTCCCCCGTCGCCCAGAGCTTTCACGAATGCGGAGCCCACGATGACGCCGTCAGCATATGTCGCGACTTGCGCCGCCTGCGCGCCGGTGGAGACGCCCAGACCCACGCACACGCGTGCCGCTCCGGCGTCTCGTGCAGCCGCGACGACCTGCGCGGCAGCGTCGCCGACAGAGGCGCGCTCCCCCGTCACACCCATGAGCGACGTGGCATAGACAAAACCGCGCGAGGCCCCGACCGTGAGGTGCATGCGTTCCCGGGTGGTCGATGGCGCTGCCAGGAAGATCGTGTCGACCTCGTGCGCGCGTGCGGCGTCAATCCACTCCTGTCCGGTGTCAGGCGTCAGGTCTGGCGTGATCACGCCGACTCCCCCGGCCGCGCGTAGATCTGCGGCGAAGCGGTCATAGCCACGGCTGAGCATGAGGTTGCAGTACGACATGACGAGCGCCTGCGCGCCGGCGTCGGCCGCGGCCCTCACGGCCCGGAACGTGTCGTCGACGCGCACGCCGCGTTCGAGAGCCGTCGCTGCCGCGTGCTGAATCACGGGGCCGTCCATCATGGGGTCCGAGTACGGCGGACCGACCTCGACGATGTCAACGCCCGCTTCCACCATCGCGACGACGGCCGCAATCGAGGTGTCCACGTCCGGGTATCCCACGGGCAGGTATCCGATGAGTGCTGCGCGGCCCTGCGCACGAATCTCGTCGATCCGGTCTTCGAGCGCGCTCACGCGTCACCTCCCGGAAGCATGTCGAACCACTCGGCCGCCTGCTGGACGTCCTTGTCGCCGCGGCCAGACAACGTCACGAGCAGCGTCGCATCCGGGCCCAGTTCCTTGCCGAGCGTGATGGCTCCAGCCAGCGCGTGCGAGGACTCAATCGCAGGCAAGATGCCCTCGGTCCTGCACAACAGCCGGAACGCGTCCATCGCTTCTGCGTCAGTCACGGGCCAATACTCTGCGCGGCCGATCGAATGGAGCCAGGTGTGCTCGGGACCGACGCCCGGGTAGTCAAGCCCCGCGGAGATGGAGTGCGAGGGCTGGGTTTGCCCTTCCTCGTCCTGAAGGATGTAAGAGCGGGAGCCGTGAAGAATGCCGGGCCGGCCACCGGTGAGTGTCGCTGCGTGACGTCCGGTATCGACGCCGTCGCCGGCGGCCTCGCAACCGATGAGCCGGACGGAGTCGTCGTCCAAGAAAGCATCGAATGACCCGATCGCGTTGGACCCGCCCCCCACACACGCTAAGACCGCGTCCGGAAGACCGCCACGCTCGAGCATCTGCTCGCGAGCCTCAACCGAGATGACTCGCTGGAAGTCACGCACCATGGCGGGGAACGGGTGGGGTCCCGCCGCTGTGCCAAACACGTAGTTGGTGGTGTCGACATTCGCGACCCAGTCGCGGAACGCCTCGTTGATGGCGTCACGGAGCGTGCGGGTGCCGGTAGCCACCGGGATGACCTCGGCCCCAAGCAAGCGCATGCGCGCCACATTGAGCGCCTGGCGTTCGGTGTCTTCCTCGCCCATGTAGATCACGCATTCGAGATCCATGAGCGCAGCCGCCGTGGCCGTGGCAACGCCGTGTTGTCCGGCACCGGTCTCAGCGATCACACGCTGCTTACCCAGGCGCTTGGTCAGAAGCGCCTGACCCAGGACGTTGTTGATCTTGTGGGAGCCCGAGTGGTTGAGATCTTCGCGTTTGAGCCACACCCGTGCCCCGCCCGCATGACGCGCAAAGCGCGGCACCTCCGTGACGATGGACGGGCGGCCCGTGTACTCGAGCGCCAGTCGGGTCAGTTCATCGGTATAGACCGGATCGATCCGGGCCTTCTCGTACGCGTCCGTGAGCTCATCGAGCGCCGCCATGAGCGCCTCGGGGACGAACCGTCCGCCAAATTCTCCGAAGAAGGGACCGGGGGCTTGCTGCAGCGAGCCCGTCACGGGCGCACCGCCCGCAGGGCGGGGTGCGCTCCCGCCGCGACCATCTCCGCGACCGCGTGGCGCGGGTCCTTGTGCTTGACGAGAGCCTCGCCCACCAACACCGCGTCTGCGCCCATGCGGGCGTACTCGACCACGTCGTGGCTGTCGCGGATGCCGGACTCGGCTACGCGCACAATCCCGTCAGGGATGATCGGCGCGACGCGTTGGAAGGTGTGACGATCAACCTCGAGCGTTTTCAGGTTGCGCGCATTGACGCCGATCACTCGCGCACCGGCGTCCGCCGCGCGCTTGACCTCTTCCTCGTCGTGCACCTCGACCAGCGCGCACATCCCTAGGGAGTGCACGCGCTCGATGAGACCCTCAAGGGCCATCTGGTCGAGCGCAGCGACAATGAGCAACACGACGTCGGCGCCGTGGGCACGCGCCTCCCACACCTGGTAGGGCGTGACGATGAAGTCCTTGCGCAGGATCGGGATCTCGACCTTTGACCGCACGGCGTCGAGGTCCTCGAGCGAACCGCCAAAACGACGCTGCTCGGTGAGGACGGAGATGACGGAGGCGCCACCGGCCTCGTACTCCGTCGCTAGCAGGGCTGGGTCGGTGATGTCTGCGAGGTCGCCCTTCGAGGGGCTCGACCGCTTGACCTCGGCGATCACGGCGACCTCGTCACGTGCCAGCATCTGGCGCGCGTCAATAGCGCCAGGCAGGCGCGACGCGCGCTCCTTCAGCTGATCCATGGGAGTAGCGGCCTCGCGCACGGCAAGGTCCTCGCGTACTCCAGCGATGATGCTTTCCAGGACACTCATGCGACCGCCTCTCCCATGGCCACCATGGTAGCGCCGTGACAGGGTTGTCCTAACCGCCGCTACGGGGCGAGCAAGGGCTCAAGCACGGGGATGTTGCGTGCGACCCAGAACACCGCGAGGCCAAGAGGTAGCCCGATAGCGAGCCACATAGGAATGCGTGGGAAGGGACGGCCTGTCCAGGCGCTACGCCACCACAGGGCGAGAGCGACCACGCCCAGAGGCAGGATCACGAGCACGACCACAGGGTTCAGGGCGAGCGCGGCGGCAACATCGCCGTGGACGAGCTCGTGTGTGGCGCGCAGGCCGCCGCAACCCGGGCACCAGAATCCCGACAGGGCAAGCCACATGCAACCAGGGAAATGGCCTTCGCTGTACGGGTCACCCAGTCCCGTGTACAGCGTGGCAGACAGCACAACGGCCGATGCCGCGGCGGGCGCCCACAGGCGCCTCACCGGGGAGGCGGGAGCCTTCCCGGCCGCAGCATCGGCCGTTGTTGTCACGATTGCTTAGTAGGTCTCGAAGTTCCAGACCGCGGCACCGGACGCGAAGAGGATGACGTTGATGATGAGGCCGATCACGAACAGTGCGATGCCGATCCAACCAAGGATCACACCGATCTTTCCGAGCTGGCCGTTCGTGGCGAGGCCCTGGGCCTCCGCTTCCTGCGACTTCTTACCGACAATCAGCGCAGGAATAGCCGTGAAGATACCGCAGCACACGATGCCCAAGATGCCGAGCACGAGCGCCCAGGTACCCAGGCTGTTCTTCTCTTCACTATTGCCGCCGAACCCTCCGGGAGGAGGCGGGGTTGCGCCGTAGGGAGGCTGGCCGCCGTAGGGAGGCTGGCCACCGGCTGGCGGCTGCTGCGGCGGCTGCGGTGGAGGGGGAAGGTCTGACATAGCGAATCTCCTTTGATGGAAGGTAAAGCCCTACGTGAGGTCAGGCTAGTGGCTGACCGTGCCCCAGCGCACGGAGAACTCCGCCGACGATCAGCGCCACGGCGCACACACCCGCGCCAACCCACACGAGGGGCCACACGGGGAAGACAAAGCCGAAGGCGGCGATCAAGGCTCCGATGACGAGGCCGATGTTGGTGACCCATGCCGCAGTAGTCCGACCATGGTTGACCGGTGCCACCTCAGGGAGATCCTCCGGGGCGATCTCGATGCTGGACATTTATGCTCCTTGCTTGTTTGGGCGTGGCAAGTCTAGCCAGACGCCACTGACTTCATACGGGACGCCGTGCGGATGGCGCGCACCATCGCCGCGGCTTTGTCCTTGGTTTCTTGATCCTCGGTCGCGGGCACCGAGTCGGCCACGACCCCGGCGCCGGCCTGCACGTGCGCCACCCCATCCTCGATCAACGCAGTGCGAATGGTGATGGCCATATCCATGTTCCCTGCGAAGTCGAAGTAGCCGACGGCGCCACCGTAGTAGGCGCGGCGCGTGGGTTCGATCTCGTCTATCAAGGCGATTGCACGGGCTTTGGGTGCTCCCGACAGCGTGCCGGCTGGGAAGGTGGCTGACAACACATCGACGGGCCCGTACTGAGACTCGAGCTCTCCCACCACTGTCGAGCAGATGTGCATGATGTGGCTGTAGCGGTTGACCTTCATGAACTCGAGCACCTCAACGGACGTGGGAGCGCACACCTTCACCAGGTCATTGCGGGCCAAGTCGACGAGCATGACGTGCTCTGCGATCTCCTTGGGGTCGGCGAGCAGCTCCTCCTCGAGACGCCGGTCCTCCACCAGGGTCGCGCCGCGTGGCCGTGACCCCGCGATGGGGTACGTCGAGACACGCCCGTCCTTCACCGCAGCCAGCGACTCTGGGCTGGCGCCCACGACCGCAAAGTCGCGGCCCTCGTCATCATGCAGCTGGAAGTAATACATGTAGGGGGACGGATTCAGGGTGCGCAGAACGCGGTAGACGTCCAGGGGGCTGGCGGTGCAGTCGACGTCAAAGCGCTGCGACGGCACCATCTGGAAGACCTCGCCGTCGCGGATGGCCTCCTTCGCGAACCGCACCGCCGCCTCGTACTCGCCTGGCGCGCTGCGCTGGCGCACGGCTGGTTCGGCGGCGTCGGGATCCAGCACCGTCACGTCGCCCGGTTGCGCCTGCGTAAGCGCCCGCTCCATCCGGTCCAAGCGCTCCAGAGCATCGGCGTGGGCGGCCTCAATACCCGTCGCCTGCGCGTCAGCATTGATGGCGTTGGCCATGAGCCACACGGAACCATCCTGGTGATCGATTGCGGCAATGTCGGTCGCCAGCAACAACATCACATCCGGCACGTCAATCTCGCGTGGTGCCTTCGCCGGCAGCGTCGGCTCCCACTGACGGATGATGTCCCACCCGAGCACGCCGACCATGCCGCCAGTGAGGGGCGGCAGGCCCGGGATAGGCTCGGAATGCAGTTCACGTAGAACGTCACGGATCGCGTCGAGCGGGGCGCCATCGGCAAGACCAACGGGCACGTCCCCCGACCAGGTCGCGTCGTCACCGCGCACCGACAACGTGGCGCGCGAATGAACGCCAACGAAGGAAAACCGCCCTCGCGTGCCGTCCGGCTCGGCAGACTCGAGAATGAAGGTCCCTGGGCGCTCCTGTGCCAGCGCGCGGTACACGGCGATAGGTGTCAGCCCATCCGCCAGGACACGACGCACCACCGGCACCACACGTCGCGAGCGTCCGAGGTCAACGAAGGTCTCCAGCGACGGCCACGTCTGTCCCCATGCCAACGCGCCCGGCGTGCCGCTCACGCGTCCCCTCCCCCGGTGACAGGCAGATCGCCGCCGGCCTCAAAGCAGCTCGTGGTTCCGGTGTGGCACGCCGGTCCGGTCTGCGACACGGTGAGCAGGAGCGCGTCGCCGTCACAGTCGATGGCGACCGCGTGCACGTGTTGCACGTTGCCCGACGTGTCGCCCTTGCGCCACAGTTCCTGACGCGAGCGGCTCCAATACACAGCGCGGCCGGTCGTGAGGGTGAGATGGAGCGCCTCGTCGTTCATCCACGCGACCATCAATACGTCGCGGGTGTCACGCTCTTGCACAACTGCGCACACAAGGCCGTCCTCGGTGCGCTTGAGGCGGTCGCTGATGCTCGGGTCCACAGGCATGGCGCCTATCTTTCCACGGTCCGCCGGACAGCCAGCGCACCGCCCCGCTCCGCGCCGTCTCAGGCGCGGACCGAGGCAGGTGCGTTCGGTTGCCTAGCGGGTCTGAGACACCCAGGCCGCGTGCAGCGACGAGTACACGCCGCCGGCCTTCACGAGGTCGCGGTGCGGGCCTACCTCGATGAGCTCGCCGTGCTCCATCACCGCCACGATGTCCGCACGCTCCGCGGTGGACAAGCGGTGGGCGATGACCACTGCGGTGCGGCCCTGCATCAAGCCTTCCAGCGCGCGCGAGATGCGCACCTCGGTCGCGGGGTCAACCGCACTCGTGGCCTCATCCAGGATCAACAGGTCGGGATCGCGAAGATACGCGCGCGCAATCGATACCAGCTGACGTTCACCTGCGCTGAGCAGTTCTCCGCGCGGCCCCACCGGCGTGTCCAGGCCCTGGCCAAGGGTGCCGATCCACCCTTCGAGGCCCAGCGACTCAAACGCAGCCAACGAGCGGTGTTCAAGGTCCTCGCGGCTGGCGTCAGGCAAGGCATACGCCAGGTTCGTCAGGATCGAACCGTCGAAGAGGAAGCCCTCCTGCGGCACCACGGCGATCGAGCGGCGCAGCGAGTCATGTGGCACGGACTTAAGGTCGACGCCACCGACCCTTACGGTGCCCTCGGTCGGGTCAAAGAACCGCGACATCAGTCGGGCAAGCGACGTTTTGCCGGAACCAGTGGTGCCGACGAGCGCAATGCGCTTACCCGCCGGTACGTCCAGGTCGATTCCCTTCAAGACCTCGGGACCGCCTGGGTACGTCAACCGGACCCCGTCGATGTCCAGGTCACCGCGACCATGTGGGATGGGAGTGCCGGACTCGCCCGGATCGTCGACGGTGACTTCCTGGTCGACCAGTTCGAGCACGCGGCGCCAGCCGACGATGGCACGCTGCATCTCCGCGAGCATTTCGATGATCCACATCAGGGGGCCGGAGAACTGGTACACCAGGAAGGCCATCGCCACCACGGTGCCGACAGTCATGGTGCCGTTGACCGCCATGATGGTGCCGCCGACGAGGGCGAGACCTGTCGCGAGCGACTGACCTACGACGGTCGAGGAGAAGTTCACGGAGGCGAGCAAGGACGCGCGGCGCTCGGCCTTGAGAATGTCGTCGTTTTCCTGATTGAGCTCGTCGCGCATGCGCTGCTGAACGCCGTACGCGCGGATGGTCGACACTCCGACAATCTGCTCAGAAGTACGGCCCAAGAGGTCAGCCATTTGCTCGCGCACGTGGCGGAAAGCCTCCTGCACGCGCGGCTGGATCCACAGGAGCGACCCCACCATGGGCAAGAACGCCACCAGGACGATGAGCGATAGCTGCCACGAATAGGCCACCATCACGGCGTACACGACGGCAGACTCGAGCGCGGCGATGATCATCGCCGCGCCCGTCCACTGCATCAGGTCGCGCATGGTCTCGACGTCGCCTGTCACGCGAGAGACATAGCGGCCGCGCTGTTCTTCGTTCTGGGTCAGCACCGACAGCTCGTGGACCTTGTCGAAGGCGCGGATGCGCAGCGTCGCGAGACCCTTCTCCGACGCTGACACCATGCGCACGCGCACGCGCCATGCCAGCAGCGCCGTGGCGATCAGCACCACAGCGCCCGCAATCGAATACTGCACGACGAGCTCGACGTTGACGCCCGAGTCGGCGAGGAGGCCGTCGTCCGTGACGCGCTGCGTCAGGAACGGCACCGCGGCACGTCCGGAGGCAGCCAACGCAGCCAATACCAGCGTGAACCACAGACCCTTGCGAATCTCCGGGCTTACTTGCAGGCCGCGCCGGAGCATTCCGCCAAAGGTCGACACGTCGGGAGCTGATCGACTCATCCGATGTACCCCGCTTCCTGCTCTGCCTGGCGCTGCGAGTCTTCCTCGTACGCCAGGACTAACTCTCGATAGCCGGCGTCGCGCGCCACCAACTCACTGTGCGTGCCCGCGTCCACCACCGAACCCGACTCGACGTGGACCACGTGGTCTGCCAACTGAATGGACGCCAACCGGTACGCGATGATGAGCACGGTGGGACCTTGCCCGTCGGCGCTAAGCCCGTGAAGGATCTCTTGCTCGACCCGAGGGTCGACGGCGCTCGTGGCGTCGTCAAGGACAAGGACACGTGGCTTGCGCACCAACGCCCTCGCGAGCGCAATGCGCTGGCGCTGACCACCCGAGAGGTTCATCCCCCGCTCAGCGAGTGTCGCGTCAAGACCGGAGTTCCCATCGCGGGCCAACTTCTCCACGACGTCAACGACGTTCGCGCTGCGAAGCGCGTCCCACACCTGATCGTCGGTGAAGTCACCACCCAAGGTGATGTTCTCTCGCACCGTTCCCGCGAACACGAAGGCCGTCTGCGGCACGAGCGCCACGTGGTCCCCCAAGCCAGCGATGATCTCCAAGTCGTGGTCGTCGAGCGTGACAGCACCAGCGGTGGGCCGGGCCAGTCGCGAGGCGGCAAGAGCGACCGTGGACTTGCCCGATCCGGTCGCGCCAACGAGCGCCGTCACCGTGCCAGGGGTGAGTTCAAGGGACACATCGCGCAGAATCGTCGCGAGGTTACCGTCGCCGTCATCGGCACCAATGTCCGCGTTGTCGAAGGTCATCGCTCCGGCGCCATTGCGCGCCACGCTGGTGTGGCCAGGCTCGTCGACCTCCGTGGCCGCCTGCGCGATTTCTCCCACACGGCGGAACGCCACGAGTGCCTGTGGCATCTGGCCCAACACCCAACCCAGGCCGCGAATCGGCACCGCCATCAGCGTCACCAGATAGATGGCAGAGACGACGTCACCGACGGAGACAAACCCCGCCTCGGCACGGATCGCGCCCACCACCATCAGAGCGACTGATCCCAACGGCACAACGACGTCCATCATGGGCTCAAACCAGGCACTCGTGCGCCCCACGCGGATGTCGGCGTCGCGTAGGCCAAGGACGGACTCGCGGAAGCGGTCTCCTTCGCGCTTCTCGGCTCCGAGAGCCTTAACGACGGTGCCGCCCTCGAAACTCTCATGCGCGATGGTCGACACCTCTGCGCGGCGCGACTGTCCTAGGTCCCAGCGCGGAGTGATGATCTTCTCGTACGCAAGGTTGATCGCGAAGATCACAGGGACCACTGCCAGGCCCGTCACGGCGAGCCAGGGGTCCATCCGCCACATTGACCACCCGGCCGCGAACATCATCACGAATGAACCGACGGTGAAGGCGAACGGATGCAAGGTGTTGGTCGCGGACTCTGAATCCGAGGACATGGCCGACAACAGGCGGCCAGACGGATTCGACCGGTGCCATCCCAACGGAAGGCTTGCGAGCGCGTCCGCAACGACACGCCGGTGCCTCGCTGCCACACCCGCAACAGCAATTCCTTGCACTCCGCGACGCAGGCCGACCAGAACGGCGTTCACCACGCCGATCGCGAGGAATACGCCGCCGGCGATCCAGATCGCCTCGACGGGGTCCTGGGTGATCTCTCCCCAGGGCCCGCCAATGGCGTCGCCGTCGACGGCCGGAATCACCACATCGTCCGTGATGTCACCGAGCAAGGTGCCGAACAGGACGGTCAGCAACGAAAACAGTGCAGCGAACAGGATCGCCAGGGAGAACCGCAGGCGCTCGGTGCGCACGGCGTGGCGCAGGAGCTGAAATGCTCTGCGGTTAAAAGATCCCGAGAGGCGGTAGTCGGCGGCAGCGTTGGAGGGCTTGCTCACCTCACCTCGATTCCATTGGCGCGCATGTGGTCCTTTACCTCACCAATTGTCAACTTTCCGAAGTGGAAGACGCTCGCGGCCAGGACCGCATCCGCGCCGGCGCGGGCGGCTTCCACGAAGTGCTCTGCCGTGCCGGCTCCCCCGGAGGCGATCAGCGGCACGGACGTCACTGCGCGCACGTCACGCAGCATCTCTAGGTCGAATCCGTCGGTCGTGCCGTCGGCGTCCATTGAGTTGAGCAGAATCTCGCCGGCGCCGAGCTGCGCGCCTCGGCGTGCCCACTCCACAGCATCGATGCCAGTGCCCTGACGACCGCCGTGCGTCGTCACCTCGTAGCCGGAGGGCGTCACCGTGTCGCCTGTGCAGCGCCGCGCATCGACCGACAGCACAAGCACCTGTGCTCCGAACCGGTCCGCGATCTCACTGATGAGCTCCGGCCGCGCGATGGCGGCGGTGTTAACACCGACCTTGTCGGCTCCAGCCCTCAGCAAAGTGTCGACGTCCTCGGGCGAGCGCACGCCGCCTCCCACCGTGAGCGGCACAAAGACTTGCTCGGCCGTGCGGCTGACGACCTCGCGCGTGGTGGCGCGGCCTGCCGTCGACGCCGTGACGTCGAGGAAGGTGACCTCATCGGCTCCGGCAGCCCCGTACGCCGCCGCCAACTCGACCGGGTCGCCGGCGTCGCGCAGATCCACGAAATTCACGCCCTTGACGACGCGGCCCGCATCAACGTCAAGGCAGGGAATCACCCTGACTGCTACACCCACTATTCCTCCGCATTCCAGACATCAAGGACATCGACGACCACGACCATCGTGCCACGTAGTGGGTAGCCAACGGAGCCCGGCACCAGCATTTCCACACGCGAACCTTCAGTGTGGTCGATGAGGCCTTGTGTCAGCCCCATCACCGCGCTACCAGCGGCCATGTCGAGCAAGTAGGGCGCGCGTTCCAACGGCCAGGTGGAATCGAACACATCCCCGGCCGACCAGGTCTCGACCTCACCCGTCGACGAGTCCTCCAACTCGCCGTCGGTGTAATAAAACATCGAGTAATTGATGAGCACACGCGAGTCGGGCCGGATCTGCGGGCCCGAGCCGCGCACCAGTGTCGCGACCTGGAGGTCGGCGACAGGCTCGGGGTCCTCAGGAATCACCACGCGCGGCTCCCCTGAGTCACCGGCAGACACCATGGGCATCGACGCCGGAGGTTCCTGCTGCTCCCCTGTCGCGTGCTCGGAGCGTACATCGATCACGAGGGCGACAGGCGGTGCGATCTCGGCTTCTCCATTGTCGTCACGCGCACCATCGCCGACCTCAATTCCGGTAGCGCTGTCGATCGCCTCGGACGGCGCCAGCGCCATCACTCGCGCGCCCACGTGGACATCTATGAGGACGTCGTAGAGCTCCTGGCCGACCGAATCCGGCGTCAACAGATACGGCTCAGGGGATCCGTCGAAGGTGTTGATGACAACGTCCCCGGTGTCGAGCGACTCGCCATACACATCGAGCAAAAGCGGCTGGCCCGAGACGAGCTGATCGCCTTCGCCATCCCACAGCAAGGAGACATCAGACTCGACAAAATCGAGCGACGAGTCGTAGGTGAGCGAGGGCGCCTGCGTGTCACTCTGGCCCACCGAGATCGACTCGACGGTGCCGACCTGGGACGGCGACACATCGGTGTCCGGCGCGGGCCCCGTGCACGCTGACAGTGTCACGGCGGCAACAGCGAGTGTCGCAAGATGAAGCCGGCGCATGCCTGGTCCTTTCGACAAGAGTGCTGGGGACCGAGCAATCCTACCCGCCGCTAACCGCCCAGGTGCTCCAAGAGCGTCTCCACGCGCGCGTCTTCCGTACGGAAAGGGTCCTTGAGCAAGATCGTCTGGTGGGCGCCCGTGAGTTTGAGGTGGACCCAGTCGACCGTGAAGTCCTGGCCCGACTCGATGGCTGCCGTCACAAACTGTCCGCGCAAGCGCGCCCTGGTGGTCTGTGGTGCCTGAGTTGTCGCGCGAGCGATCCTGGCATCGTCGACCACGCGTGTGACCAGCCCCTGCTCGACCAACTTGAAGTACAGGCCGCGCTGTGGCGACACATCATGAAAGGCGAGCTCGAGCCGCGCGAGCCGCGGATCGTCAAGGCCGCATCCCAGTTTGTCGCGGTATCGCGTCACGAGGCGGTGCTTGATCGCCCAATCGAGCTCAGTCTCGACGAGCGCGAAGTTTTGCTCCCGCACCGCACGGATACCGCGGTCCCACAGGTCGAGAATCCGGGCGACCTCGTCGGTCGCTTCGATCACGCCGCCAACATTGGCGCGCACGACGTCCAAGTAGGTCTGCTGAATGTCGACCGCTGTCAGGCGCCGGCCGTCGGCCAACTCCACGGTGGCGCGCCCGGACATGTCGTGCGCGACCGCACGGATGGCCTGCATCTCATTGGCGAGCGTGACATCCGGCAACCTGACGTGGGCCTCCATGAGGCGCAGCATGAGGTCGGTTGCGCCAACCTTGAGCAGGGTCGTGGGTTCGGCCATCGTGGAGTCGCCCACGATCACGTGCATGCGACGGTACAACTCGGCGTTGGCGTGCGGTTCGTCGCGCGTGTTGATCATGGGGCGTGAGCGCGTTGTGGCCGAGCTCAGGCCCTCCCACATGTGGTCGGCACGGGGCGAGAAACTGAAATGTGCTCCGTCAGGCGTGCGGGTGATGCACCCCGCACCGGTAACGATCTGACGGGTAATGAGGAACGGCAGGAGCGCTGACGCGAAAGCACGGAAGTCCGCGCGGCGACGCACCAGGTAGTTCTCGTGGCAGCCGTAACTGTTGCCGGCGGAATCCGTGTTGTTCTTGTACAGGTGGATTGTGCCGTCGATGCCCGCGTCCGCCAAGCGACGTTCGCCGTCGGCAATGAGGTCGTGGACGATCCGCTCGCCCGCCTTGTCCGACGCGATGAGGTCGGTCAAACTATCGCATTCCGCAGTGGCGTACTCCGGGTGCGCGCCCACGTCGATGTACAAGCGCGAAGCGTTGGGCAGGAACACGTTTGACGACCGCCCCCACTCCACGACGGAGCGGAAGAGGTGGCCCGCGACCTCTTCCGGTGTGATCGCGCGCCCTTGAGGCGCGTCGAGGTGCAGTCCAAACTCCGTCTCGAGGCCAAAGATGCGCCGGTGCGCGGGCACGTTGAGCGGTTCAGGAGCCTCGCTGCCGGTGACGATGGCGGACGAGGCTACTGCCCTCCCTTTTGCACAAAGGAACGCACGAACTGCTCGGCATTGACCTGAAGACTGTCGTCAATTTCGTCGAGGAGACTGTCCAGCGCGTCGGTGTTCTCCGCCTTCGCGGGCGCGACCGCGGGCTCGGGAGCGTCGTCCTCGTAGGGCTGTCCGGAAGCGTGAGTCTGAGGCATGGCGCCAGTCTAGACCGCGCCCGTTGGCCGGGGTGAGGCCAGTGCGTCAATCACTGGATGGGAACTGGCGTGGGGGTCGTCCAGGTGCACTACCTCTAGCTCCCCGTGTGCCGTAGGTCGATCAATGACGACGGACGACCAGCCTGCGGCATCGACGAGCTCAGGACGAAGCGCGATCAGCCGAGCGCGGACCGCCGCACGCGTGTCTCGCGGCGCGCGCGCCACAGCCGAGGCGACCGCGGAGTCATCGGTGAGCCGCGTCACCTGGCCCGCGGCGAGGAGTTTCGCAGCCCAGCCATCTCCCAGCCGGCTCCACTGCAGGTCAAGCGCGGCGAGGCGGGCATCGGCCCACTCCACAAGCTCCTGTGTCCCGTCTGGGTGCACAGTGGCGTGGCGCTCGCGAAGCCGGCCAAGTAACTGGAGTTTGGCCACCCACTCCACGTCCTTGGCCGCAGAGAACGGATCGCGCGCCAACGCGTCGAGCACACGCTCCCAATGGGCCAGCACGGTGTGGTCTGCGGCATCCGCGGCGTACTCCCGGCAGATTGCCAGCAGGGCGCGTTGGATCTCGAGAGCCGTCGCGCTCTCCCCCGAGGCCAACGGCACACTCGCACGCAGGCTGAGGTCATGCGAGACGGTGTGTACGGCGGGCACCGGGTCAGCAAGCACGAGGCTGTCGAGGCGTTCATCTCCGGCCTCGATCGCTGACAGCACGAGCGCCGTGGTGCCCATCTTCAACAGGGTGGGCACTTCGAAGCAATTGGCGTCGCCAATGATCACGTGCAGTCGCCGCCACTGCGAACGGTCAGCATGGGGCTCATCGCGCGTGTTGATGATGGGGCGTCGGAGCGTGGTCTCGAGACCCACCTCCGCCTCCATGTAGTCGGCACGCTGCGAGATTTGGAAGCCGTCGTGCTCACCGCGTTGCCCCAGACCCACGCGTCCCGCGCCAGTCATCACTTGGCGCGTGACCAGGTGGGGCGTCAACCACGTCGCCAACTGCTCGAAGTCCACGTCGCGCCGGATCAGGAAGTTCTCGTGCGTCCCATAGGACGCGCCCTTGCCGTCAACGTTGTTCTTGTACAGCGCGAGCGGAAGTCCCTCGGTCTCCGTGTACTGCCGGGCCGCGGCTAGAGCGATCGCGTCGCCAGCAGCGTCCCACAGCACGGCGTCGCGGGCATTGGTGACCTCAGGCCCCGAGTACTCAGGGTGGGCGTGGTCGACGTAAAACCGCGCGCCATTGCTCAGAACGGCGTTGAGGTGCGCGGGATCCTCCCAGGACCCACGGCGCTTGCGCAGGCTCACGCCGCCGGCCTGCCCGTCGAACTCGGGAGCATCAGTGAGCATGTCGGGGTGCGCCTGCGCACGCGCGCGCCGGTGACCGCGCTGGTCCTGCAGGGGGTCCTCGCCGCCATAGTCCCAACGCGCCGTGTGCTCGCCCGCCCAGGTCCGGCACGCCTCCACGAGGCGCGAGGACATCAGGATGGGGTTGGCCTGCGGCCGCGCGGGATCCGCGATGCCGTACTCGGTCTCGATGCCGCAGATGCGCACGGCTACGCCTCGCGCAGGTGGGAGCCCGCGACCGCGCGAGCCTCGGCGATCTCGGCCTCGCACGCGGCATCGATGTGCGCAGTCGAGATGCCCCGCTGCCCGCCGGCGATGACGGCCTTAATGGCATGCGTCTTCGCGCGATCAACGACGTTGCGAATCAGCGCACCGGACATGTATTGGGCGTTGCCGGGATCGGCATACAGTCGACCGACGGCGTGATCGGCAAGGTCCTTCACGGCGCGCTGCGTGTCGCCGTTTGCTGGCTCAGTGACCGAGGGCGCGAGCGGCAACTCGGGCGTGAGGTACTTCGAGAAGATGTCGCGCGCAGAGGCCGCGTCAGGGCGGGAGATCTCGATCTTGACGTCGAGGCGGCCCGGACGCAAGATCGCTGGGTCGATCATGTCCTCGCGGTTGGAAGCTCCGATAACGATGACGTTGCCGAGCTGCTCGACTCCGTCCAGTTCGGTCAGCAACTGCGGCACGATGGTCGTCTCCATATCGGAACTGACACCGGTGCCACGCGAGCGGAAGAGCGCCTCCATCTCGTCGAAGAAGACCACGACCGGGGAGCCCGTGGAGGCCTTGGCGCGGGCGCGCTCAAAGATAGTGCGGATGTAGCGTTCGGTCTCGCCCACGTACTTGTTCAGCAGTTCCGGGCCCTTGACGGACAGAAAGTATGAGCGGTCCGTGCCCACGGCATCGGCCAGGGAATGAGCGACTGCCTTAGCGATCAGGGTCTTGCCGCATCCCGGCGGGCCGTACAACAGCAGGCCGCGCGGCGGGTTCAGCGCGTGCTCGACGTACAGGTCGGGGTGACGCAACGGCAGCTCGATCGCGTCGCGGATCCGGTCGATCTGCGCGCGCAAGCCTCCGATCGAATCAAAGTCCACATCAGGGACTTCCTCGAGCAGCAGTGCCTCCACTCCGGAGCGATCAATGCGCTCAGACGCGAAGCCGGTGCGCGGATCGATGATGACCGTGTCGCCTTCATGCAACCGCGAGTGCGCGTTGCCGCCGATGAGGCGCACGACCCGCTCGTCCTCGCCCCGAGACACCACGAGCGCACGCTCGTCGTCGAGAACCTCCCGCACCAGGGCGCCCTGCCCCGTGCGTTCCGGGTCAGCGCCACCGACGATGACACTCATTGGATTCAGCAGGACCTCATCCCCTGGCTCAAGCGTCACGTCGAGGTCAGGCATGACGCCCACGCGCATGCGCCGGCCGTTGCTGACCACATCCGCGTGTTCACCGACCTGTTGCACAAAGGTCGCGAACGTGTGGGGTGGGGCCGATGCCTCGGCGAGCTTCGCACGCATCTCACCCATCGCTTCACGCGAGGCTTCCAAGAGGCGTTGGAGCTCCGCGTTGCGCGCCTGCAGCGCGGCGATACGGTCCTGGCCTTCGCTGACCATCTACTCCTGCTCCTCACTGGCGCGGGTCGCGGTGACGTCGCGTCGCACGCGCCGAATCTTCTTGTCAGACACTGACCGTTCTCCCAGGTCCTCTGGCGTCCACTCGGCCTCGGTGGGGTACGAGCCCTTCGCCGGCCTGCGCTTGCGCAACGGCGCCTGCACACCCGGCGCCATGGCGCGCGCGGTGAGCAAGAAACCGGTGTGGCCAATCATGCGGTGGTCGGGCCGCACCGCCAGTCCCTCGAGGTGCCACGTACGCACCATCGACTCCCACGCCTGCGGTTCGGTGTAACCACCGTGACTACGCAGATCTTCCGCAAGCCGCGACAGTTGGGTGGTGGTCGCGACGTACGCGAGCAGCACGCCGCCCGGAGCCAGGGCATCGGCCGCAGCGTCGATGTTTTCCCACGGCGCGAGCATGTCCAACACGATCCTGTCGACCGGACCGTCGGCGGCCACCTCGCCCACGCGTTCGGCAAAGTCACCGACCTTGAGGTCCCACGCCGGATGGGCCCCACCAAAGTGGTTCTCGACATTGGCTCGCGCGATGTCCGCGAAGTCCTCGCGGCGCTCGATCGACGTCAAGGAACCACCGTCGCCAACGGCGCGCAGCAAGGACATCGTGAGCGCACCGGAGCCGACGCCCGCCTCGACCACGCGTGCCCCAGGGTAGATGTCCGCCATCTGGATGATTTGCCCGGAGTCCTTGGGATAAATGACGGCGGCGCCGCGCGGCATCGACATCACGTAGTCGCTAAGAAGTGGGCGCAGGACCAGGTAGTCGTAGCCGGCAGTGTTGGTCACCACCGCGCCTTCTGGACCGCCAATGATGTCGTCGTGGCTGAACTGTCCGCGGTGGGTGTGAAAGACCTTGCCCGGTTCCAAGATGATGGTGTGGTGGCGGCCCTTGGCGTCGGTGAGTTGCACGCGGTCACCGGCACGCAGCGGTCCGCGGCGCTCGTTCGCGCCCGTGGGAGGGGTGGATGTCATGCCACCAGTCTAGGGCGCACTATTCCAGGCTCTTCAGCACGTCCTGAAGGCGCAGCACGCCCGCGTAGACCCCCTCGCGGATCACGACCAGCGCATCGGCCGTTCCCCACCACTGCTGGACGGCTGCGATCGCCCCGTCCGTGCCGTCGGCCGCGTCGATCTGCGCGCCGCGCGGAAGCGGCATGGTCACGGACATCAACGTGGTCGACTCGCGGTCCTCCTCGGGCACGGCGTCGAGCATCGCAACGGGAAAGTGCCCGGCCGCATGGTGGTCTGGTGTGAGCACAATGACCTCGCCAGCGTCGTGGTGGGACACCACCTCACGTGCGTGCGCGACGCTGGCCGTGTGCGGCAGCGCAATGGCCGGCACCATGACCCTCGTCACGTCGAATCGCTCCCTCGCAGCAAACGCGTCTGCGGCTTTGAGTGCCTGAGAAGCCGCGGGCCACAAAATGATGAAGATCAGCCCAGCCCATGCGAAGTCGAAGACTGCCGGCGCGCTCCCGCGCAGGAGTGGCACGCCAATCACCCACAGGACAAAGCCGACGGCGACCACCCGTCCGCCCCAGGCCGCGACCCTCATGCCGCGATGGCGCGAACCGGTCACGGCCCACACCACGGCCTCGAGCACTCGCCCGCCGTCCATGGGAATACCGGGCAAGGCGTTGAACGCGGCCAAGACCACGTTGGACCACACGATCCACTGCAGCGTCGCAAACAGCCACACCTCGCCCGTGATGCGGTCGACGAGGGAGACGTCGACCCATCCAGCCCACATCGGCAACGCTGCGACGGCGGCGATGGCCAAGTTCGCGACCGGACCGGAGGCGGATGTCACCCCGCTGACCGTGGGCGTCAGCCCTCGTGCGTCGTACGTCGTATGCCCGCCCCACAGCGTGATGACCACCTCGTTGACACGCCGGCCGAACGCCCGGGCGGTCGCGGCGTGAGCGAGCTCGTGAAGAAAGACCGACACGAACAACACGATGGCGAACAGCAACCCCAGCGAGAACGTCCTGCGGTTCAGCTCGCCCCCACCGTTGGTACTGAAGAGCACGGCCAGGAGCAGCAACATCAGGATCGTTGACGGCTGGATGACGAGCCTGGCACCGAACAGGTGGCCAAACGTGATGCCGCGAGTGCGCGGTTGTTCCGAGGTCATGGCGACCACGGTAGACGGTCGCGGGGACGCTGTGTCACCGTCGGCTTCTACGCTAGGACCATGGCCAGCCGTCGCTCCCCCGCCTTGTCCCCTTCCCGCGCCGGGGACTTTCGTCAGTGCCCGTACATGTACCGCCTGCGAGTCATCGACCGCATCCCCGAGCCGCCCTCATCCGCCGCGACCCTCGGGACGCTCGTTCACGCGGTGCTCGAGCACCTGTTTGACCGACCGGCTGCCGAACGCACCCCGGAGGTCGCCATCGCAATGTTGGAGCCACAGTGGGACGCGATGCTCGCACGCGACCCTGAGCTCGCCGGCCTTCACGCCGATGACGCAGCCCTCGCGTCGTGGCTGGAGGATGGACGCACCCGCCTGAAGACCTATTTCACGATGGAGAATCCGCAAAGGCTGGAGCCCGACGCTCGCGAAGAGTTCGTCGAGTTTGCCCTGCCCGATGGCCCCCTCCTGCGCGGGTTCGTCGACCGCGTCGACGTCGCCCCCGACGGTTCGATCCGGATCATCGACTACAAGACCGGCAAGACTCCGCTGCCGCAGTACGGTCACAAAGAGAAGTTTCAGATGAAGTTCTACGCGCTACTGGTCGAAAGGCTACGCGGGCGCCGGCCGGCCCTCCTTCAACTGCTGTTCCTCAAGGACGGCGGCACATTGGTCTTGCGTCCCACCAAAGAAGACGTCGACCTCATCGAACATGAGGTCCGCGAACTGTGGGATGAGATCATCGCCGCTGCATCGACGGGGACCTTCCGCACCAAGAAATCCAAGTTGTGTGGCTGGTGCAGCTTCCAGGCTCTGTGCCCCGAGTTCGGGGGCACGGCCCCAGCGCTTGAGGCCGATGCCGTGGAACGCGCGCTTGGGGTCCGCCCTGCTGCGGCGCCGAGCTAGACGGAGTCGCCCAACTCGTCAATGACCTCGCCTGCTGCGACACGACGCACGGTGTCGACGTCCCAGCCCGCGAGAGATCGCACGCGGCTGAGGCCCGGGCGCGGCTCGATCGGTGTGAGACGGCGAATCCCCACGCTCTTGGCGCCCGAGGCCCAGGCTGCCGTGACGCCCGCAGGAGAATCCTCGAAAGCGACGCAGCGCTCAATGTCAACGCCAAGTTCGGTCGCCGCAGTCAGAAAGGCCTCGGGGTCGGGCTTGCCGTGGCGGACCCGGTCCCCCGTCACCACCACCGCGAATGCGTCCGGCACCGCTGCCACGAGCGCCTCCGCCAACGGCGTGTAGGACATCGTCACCAACGCGCACGGAATGCCCGCGCTCACTGTCGCGTCCAACAGTGCCCGGGCATCGGCCTGCCACGGCACGCTCGCCAGGACCTGCTCGCGCACCCTCCACAGCAGCGCGCCGATGATCTCGTCGTCACTCATGTCGACGCCCCGCTCACGCAACACGGCGGCGGACACAGGGAGCGGATTGCCGACGAGCTGCAGGCCATCATCGTGGCTCCACGGCACACCAAAGCGCCGTGCAAGCTCGGTCTCAGCCGCAATCCAATAGGGCTCAGAGTCGATCAGGGTGCCGTCCATGTCCCACAGCACGGCTTGAGGAGAAGAGGGGTGCGCAGTCACGGTCCACGAGTCTAGGCTGGCGGGATGACTCCTGACGATCTCACCGCCGCGCTCGGCCCCGACGAGTCCGTGATGATCGCTGCTTTTGAAGGTTGGAACGACGCAGGGTCCTCCGCCTCAGCCGCGCTCGATCACCTTGCGACTACGTGGGGTGCGCGCGAACATGCCGCCATAGACCCGGAGGAGTATCACGACTTCCAGGTGTCACGTCCGACGATCACTCGCGGACCTGACGGCGAGCGAGTGATGTCATGGCCGGGAACGCTAATCTCAACAGCGGCGCTCGAAGGCGCACCGGAGGTCACGATCGTGCGCGGCATCGAACCGTCCATGCGGTGGCGTTCGTTCAGCCGCGAGATTCTGGATCACGCAGAGAACCTTGGGGTGAGCACGCTCATTACGTGCGGAGCGCTGCTCGTCGATGTGCCTCACACACGGCCCCTGCCCACCTTTGTCACCTCTGAGCAGGAAGCGGCTCGAGCCCGTTTTGGCCTGGACCGCTCGGACTACGAAGGTCCCACCGGGATCGTTGGCGTGCTTGGGCATGAGGCTCAGCACCGCGGCATCACGGTGCTGAGCCTGTGGGTCGGCGTGCCCCACTACATCGCGCATCCGCCCAGCCCCAAGGCGACGGCTGCGTTGCTGGTGCAGCTGGAACGCCTCCTCAACACGTCGATCGACCTAGGTGACCTCGTCGAGGAAGCCGATGCCTGGGTCAGGGGCGCCGACGAGCTCGCCTCTGAGGATGAAGAGATTGCCGATCACGTCGAGCAACTGGAAGCCCTCATGGACGAGACGAGTCTGCCTGAGGCCTCAGGTGAGGCGATCGCGGCGGAGTTTGAACGGTTCCTGCGCCGGCGCGACGACGGCGGTCCCAAGCGCACCGACTGACCGGCCAGGGGTCGTTCCCGCTGACCGCCGGCTGCGGTGACCCACGCGGGCCCCGCGTTCGACGCGGCGTTGCCCGTGCCGACCCAGCACTCCCGGTTACAGCGCCGGTATGACGCTCGCTCCCAGCAGCGCGACGATCAGCGCGGCCAGACCCAAGCGGTACCAGACGAACGGCCAGAACGTGTGGTGCGTGATGAGCTTCAGGAACCACACGATCACCACGTAGCCCACGGCGAACGCCACGATCGTGGCGATCACCGTGTTGACTGCGCCCGGCCCACCGGCGGCGGTCAGTTCGTCCGCGTTCGTGACGAGTTCCAGACCAGCAGAGCCCAGCACCGCAGGGATGGCAAGCAGGAACGAGTACCGCGCCGCGGCCTCACGCGTCAGGCCCAGCAGCAGTCCCATCGAGATGGTGCCGCCCGAGCGTGACACGCCGGGAATCAGGGCCATCGCCTGCGCCAAGCCCAGCAGGATCGCATCCTTGCTCGTCAGGGTCTCGAGCTCACGTTGCTTGCGACCAACTTTGTCGGCGACGCCAAGAACGATGCCAAAGATCGCGAGCATCGCGGCCGTGAGGTAGAGGTTGCGCAAGTGGCCTTCGATGAAGTCCTGGAACAAGAAGCCGAGCACCACAATGGGCACGGAGCCGAGGATCACCCACCAGCCCATGCGGGCATCGGCATTGTGCGCCCCAAAGCGCGCCGCCCGGGAAGTGCCGTCTTTACCGGCAAGGGCCCTCACCCAGGAACTGATGATGCGCGCGATGTCCTTGCGGAAGTACAACAGCACTGCGGCCTCTGTGCCGAGCTGAATGATCGCGGTGAACGCAGCGCCGGGGTCTGCGCCGTGAGGCAACAGCGGGCCAATCACGCGGATGTGCGCACTCGACGAAATGGGCAAGAACTCCGTGATGCCCTGCACGAGGCCCAGGATGACCGCTTCCCACCAACTCATGTCGGCAAGGCTAGCGCCCGCGCGTCGCACCCACGTCACGGCGCGCCCCACCGGTAGCGTCGCCAAGTATGGAACGTAGGAGGGTGGGCCGCAGCGGCCTCGAGGTGTCCAGGCTGGCATTGGGCACCATGACGTGGTCTCGCGACACGAGCGCAGACGAGGCAGGCGCCCAACTCGACTTGTTCCTCAACGCTGGCGGAACGCTCCTGGACACGGCCGCTTCCTACGCCGACGGTGGGTCGGAGGCCACGATTGGCGCGATGCTTGGCGGCACCGTCAACCGCCATGAAGTGCAGATCTGCACCAAGGCCGGCATTCGCCGCACCGCGCGCGGGGGCATGATCGATGCCTCGCGCGACTCCATGCTCGCCGCGCTCGACGCGTCGCTTGAGCGCCTTCAGACGGACTACGTCGACGTCTGGCTCGTTCATGCCTTCGACGCGGCGACGCCGCTGGAGGAGACGCTGCATGCGTTGGAGATCGCGGTGAACTCGGGCCGCGCCCGCTACGTCGGGGTATCCAACTTCCCAGCCTGGGCGATGACGCGCATCGCGACACTCGCGAGTGGCCGACCTGCAGTCGCGCTCAGCCAGTGCGAGTACTCGCTTCTGCAACGCGGGGTGGAGCGAGAGGTGCTCCCCGCGATCGAGGCGCTCGGCATGGGATTTATGGGGTGGTCGCCCCTGGGCCGCGGCGTCTTGACCGGCAAGTACATGGATGCGATTCCCGCGGATTCGCGCGCGGCGTCCGACCACTTGGCCGGATTCGTGGAGCCCTACCTCGGGGATGGTGCCTCCGCGGTGACCCACGCGTTGGCCACCGCCGCCGAAGGTCTGGCGTGGAGCATGCAGGCAACGGCGCTCGCGTGGGTCCTGTCACGCGAAGCCGTCTCATCGACAGTCGTCGGCGCTCGCACCGCAGACCAACTCAAGCCTTCACTCGTGGCTGCCACGCAGGCGCTTCCCACCGCCATCGGAGACGCGCTCGACGAAATCTCTGCGCCGAGCATCGGCTATCCCGAGCGGAGGTGACGCGATGACGGCCAGCTACCGACTCAGATCGAAGTCGTCCAGGTCGTCGTCCAACGCGTCTTCGTTCTCTTCCGCATGCCCGTCGAGCGTGCCCTCGTCGTACTCCTCATCGATGACGAGCGGGACGCCCTCGGCGAACTCCTGGTCGAGCGCTTCCTCATACGCGAGGAACGCCGTCGCCAGCGCCTCGTACGCGTCATCGACGGCCGCGTCGTCGTCCGAGCGGCGCGTCGAAACTGCCTCGAGGTGCTCCTCGAAGGCGGCGGTCAAGCGGCGCAGTGCGTCGCGTGCATCAACGCTCATATTCACGACGATAACCGCGAACGCGTTTCAATGGGAGGTGTGATGTTCTCGAACAACGAGCAGGCCCACACGGTGACA
Source organism: Demequina globuliformis (assembly GCF_000975155.1). Taxonomy (GTDB): domain Bacteria; phylum Actinomycetota; class Actinomycetes; order Actinomycetales; family Demequinaceae; genus Demequina; species Demequina globuliformis. The sequence continues at coordinate 46,656 of NZ_BBRG01000002.1, read as the reverse complement.
CCCACCAAACGGCCAGTTCCGCGCTCCAAGAACTACGAGTGGCGCGTGATCGAGATCCCCCGCGGGATGAGCCGCGCAGACGCCCGGTCGATGCTCACCGAGCAGGCCGAGTACGGCAGGTGGGAACTGGCAAGGTCGCAGATCCTCATGGGTGGCGCGCGTCGCGTGTGGCTCAAGCGGCGCACCATGCGCCTGCAGCGCACCGACGCCGCGTGAGCGTCGCCGTCAGCAGTCGCTGAGGAAGTTCACCAGTACTCGGGTGCCAAAATGCAGGCTCTCGACCGGGATGCGCTCGTCGATGCCGTGAAACAGTGAAGGAAAGTCGAGCTCCGGCGGCAACATGAGCGGAGCAAAGCCGTACCCGGTGATACCAAGCGCTGCGAGGTGCTTATTGTCCGTGCCGCCCATGAGTGAGTACGGGAGCACGGGCGCCCCCGGGTCTTCGATGCCGAGAGCCTGAATCATCTTGTCGACCAGCGGAACCTCGAACGGCGCCTCGAGGCTGCGCTCGGTGATGTAGGGCTCCACCTTCACGTGGGTGCCAGCGAGCTCCTCAATGGTGCGGAGCACCTGCTCCTGTTGGCCAGGGAGGTACCTGGTGTCGACGTAGCCAACCGCATGGTCCGGCACCACATTCGTCTTATACCCGGCGTCCATCATCGTCGGGTTGGACGTATTGCGAATGGACGCGTCGATCATGGGTGCCATCGCGCCCAGGCCGGCGACGAGCTTGGAGATACAGTCGTGAGTGGGCTCGTACTCGATGCCCTCGAGGTCCGCGACGCCGCGCAGGAGGTGCTCCACCGTGGGCGTGACGTCCACGTCCCATTCGTGGGCGGCAATACGCTGCAGCGCTCCCGCCAGGTGCGCGACGGCGTTGTCGGTGTGGACCAAGGATCCGTGGCCCTGCTTGCCCGTGGCGATGAGCTTGAGCCATTGGATGCCCTTCTCCGCCGTCTGGACCAGGTATGCGCGCTGGCCGTTGACGTATGCGCTGAAGCCGCCGACCTCGGAGATCGCTTCGCTTGCCCCGGCAAAGTCCTCGGGGTGGTTCTCGACCATCCACTTGGCACCGCGATGGCCGCCGTGTTCCTCGTCCGCGAAGAACGCGAGGATGATGTCACGCGGCGGCTGCACACCCGCCTCGATCATCTGCGCAACGGCAGCGAGGATCATGGCGTCCATGTTCTTCATGTCCACGGCGCCGCGACCATACAGAAGCCCGTCCTTGATCTCCGCGCCGAAGGGATCGACAGACCAGTCTTCCGCGAAGGCTGGCACCACATCGAGGTGTCCATGGACCACGAGGGCGTCGCGTGCCGGGTCGGCGCCCTTCCACCGGGCGACAACCGAGGCCCGGCCGGGCTGCGCCTCACGGATGGTCGGCTCAAGTCCCAGGTCACTCAGCAACGCGGCGACATAGTCAGCGGCGGCGCGCTCGCCTGGACCGGGCTCGTCACCATAGTTGGAAGTGTCGATGCGGATGAGGTCCTGGCACACAGAAACGACGTCGAGGCTCATACGATCAGGCTAACGCCCAATCTGTACGAGCCTCGACGAAGGTGCTGTGGGGCGGGGCGCGCGTCACCGTGCGCCCGCGCCCACTACGGGTTGAAGATGCTGACTCCTGCAGGTCCGATCAGGAAAGCAGCGACGATGAGGATGGCGCCCCATAGAAAGTCGCGCTGAATGAGTCGGATCACACCGATGATGCCGACGATGACTGCAATGATCCACAAGACGGTTGCCATGAGGGGTACTCCTTGTGCGTATACGAGCCAGTACTACTTCGGACATCACCCATAACACTGCGCCTTGCCTCAGGTATTCCCCCTGGTGTTTGAGTGGTCCACGCCGAGGTGGCTGTCGCCAGGGCCGCGCCGGGCCGATGCCGGGGCTGGATTGAGGTGTGGTGACGGCTAGGGGCGCAGTGGCGCGGGCCGTGAAACGGAAGAAGGGCCGGAGCATGTGCTCCGGCCCTTCCGTGGTGTCCGAGGGGGGACTTGAACCCCCACGCCCTAAAACGGGCACTAGCACCTCAAGCTAGCGCGTCTGCCAATTCCGCCACCCGGACGGGGTGTCTGGTTCGCTCTTGCGAGCGGCTCAGCGAGAAGAAACTCTAGCACGCGTTTTGACCTGCAATGAACCCCGTGATGGGTTGATGCTCATCGGAAGTCGCGACTCTTCGCTGGTACTGCCAGCGACATGGGCGCCAGATGTTCGGCCACGAGGTTCGTCGCGCCGTCTGCGCGTTCGATTCTGCCCCGAATGACCAGCGCCGGCGACCTGCGCGCCACCGCCTGGAAACGCTTCCACACCCCGACCGAACAGATCACGTTGAGAAATCCCGTCTCATCCTCCAACGAGATAAAGGTCACTCCCCTAGCTGTCCCTGGCCTTTGCCGGTGAGTCACCACCCCAGCCACCGTGACGCGCCGCTCGGCCTCGTGAGCCAGCACCTGCGCGACCGTCAGCACGCCCTGCGCCTGCAGGCCCTCGCGCACAAACACCGTGGGATAGCTGTCCACGGACACGCCCGACGCCCAGACATCGGCTACCGCCTCCTCCACGACGCTCATGCCAGGAAGCATCGGCGCCTCGACACCAGGCACTGCATCAGGCAGGGTGTCCGGCCCCTCCTTGGAGAGCGCCCCCGCAGCCCACAGCCCTTCACGACGCGTCACACCCAAGGACTCCAGCGCCCCTGACGTCGCCAGCGCCTCCCATTGAGCAACGGTCAGGCCCTTGGCGGGAGCGATTCCCGCCTGGCCAGACACTCCCGCAGGCCGCACGCGGACTCGGCGTGCCATGTCCGTGAGCGACGCGAAGGCGCCATCTTTGCGTGCCTCGACGATGGCGGCTGCCGCGTCTTTGCCGAGGGATTTGATGGAGGCCAGCCCCATGCGGACGGCAAGCGTGCGGTCGACGCGACTGAGTCGAGCCATGTCCTCGCGTGTCTCTTGCGGGGCATCGAACGGGCTCGCGAGGCGTTCCACCGTTGCGAGGACGTCTGACTTTTCGACACACGGACGGAGCACCACCTGCCCGTGGCGGCGCGCGTCCGCTGCCAACGACTGAGGGCTGTAGAACCCCATGGGCTGGGCTGCGAGCAGTCCCGCATAAAACGCCGCTGGCTGGTGCACCTTGAGCCAACTTGAGGCGTACACCAGGTACGCAAAGGAATACGAGTGCGACTCGGGGAAGCCAAAGTCGGAGAACGCCTTGAGTTTGTCGAAAATCTGCGTCGCGACGTCCGCCGTGATGCCGTTCTCGTGGGCACCAATCATGAACCGCGCACGCAACTTCTCCATGCGTTCGGGACTACGTTTGGACCCCATTGCACGGCGAAGCTGATCCGCCAGCGCGCCGTCGAACCCCGCACAGTCCATCGCCATCTGCATGAGTTGCTCTTGGAACAGCGGAACGCCCAAGGTCTTCCCGAGCGACTTCTCGAGCAGGGGGTGGAGATACGTCACTGGCTCACGCCCTCTGGCCCGGGAAATGTAGGGGTGCACTGAGCCTCCCTGGATGGGGCCGGGCCTGATCAGCGCTACCTCGATCACAATGTCGTAGAAGCGCCGTGGCCGTAGTCGCGGCAGGGTCGCCATCTGTGCGCGCGACTCGACCTGGAACACCCCCACGGTGTCGGCCGCGCACAAGAGGTCGTAGACCGCCGGGTCTTCTTGGGGAAGGCCGTGCAGGCCCAGTTCAATGCCTTGGCTGCCTCGGATAAAGGTGAAGGCGTACTTGAGTGCCGACAGCATGCCAAGTCCCAACAGGTCGAACTTCACGAGGCCAGCATCCGCGCAGTCGTCCTTATCCCATTGCAAGACGGTGCGACCAGGCATGCGCGCCCACTCAACAGGGCAGACGTCGATGACGGGACGGTCACACAGGACCATGCCACCTGGGTGAATGCCCAGGTGCCGCGGGAGACGCATCAACCGCTCTGCGAGGTCAACGACCGGCTCAGGGATATGGTCAATGTCTTGACTGGGAGGGGGTTCAGGCCACGTCGCATCGCGTTGAGTCGCCGCCCATTCCTGAGCTGTGGCCTGCGGAGCCCTAAGCGTCCCCCACCTGTCAATGCCCTTTGACCACGCGTCCTGCTGACCCACGTCGTAGCCGAGCGCCTTCGCGGCATCCCTCACAGCCGAACGCGGTCGGTACTGAATGACGTTGGCCACCATGGCCGCGTTGATGCGACCAAAGCGGCGGAAGACGTACTGGATCACCTCTTCGCGCCGGTCGGACTCGATATCGACGTCAATGTCTGGCGGCCCGTCGCGTTCGGGCGCAAGAAAGCGCTCAAACAGCAGCCCGTGAGTCACCGCATCCACCGCCGTCACTCCCAGGGCAAAGCACACTGCGGAGTTAGCGGCCGAGCCTCTCCCCTGGCACAAAATGTCGGATTCACGACAGAAGTTCACGATGTCGTGGACGATGAGGAAGTAGCCGGGAAAATCGAGTGCCTCAATCACATTGAGTTCATGCTCGAGTTGGCGCCAGGCGCCTGGCACTCGCTCATCGTGCGGTGGACCGTAGCGGGCGTACGCACCCCGCCGGACCAACTCACGTAGCCACGATGCCTCCGTGTGGCCCTCAGGCACTGGGTACGGGGGTAGGTGGGGAGCGACCAGCTGAAGATCGAAGGCACATTCGGCCGCCAACCGCGCGGACGTCGTCACGGCATCCGGGTGTCGCCTGTGCCTCGCCATCATCTCTTGCGGTGAACGCAGGTGTCCACCGCCGCCGCCTGGCAACCAACCGTCCATGTCGTCCAGGGATGACCGGGACCTGACCGCAGCCATGGCGGCGGCGAGGTCTGCGTCACGCTCGGTCGCGTAGTGAGCGTTCGTGGTGGCTACCAGAGGCAGTTGGGCATCGAAGGCAAGGTCGGCAAGGGCGTCGTTGCGTTCAGAATCGAAGGGATCCCCGTGGTCGGTGATCTCGACAGCCACGTTGTCGCGACCAAAAAGAGAGGTCAAAATACCGAGCTGTGTGCGGGCAGCACTGAAGCCCAGCGCTGTCACGGCCCCGCTGAGCGCCCGCGCGCCCGGCACTCCCACGCCGGCGAGGGCGCGCCTCACGGCCCCCTTGCGGCACCCGGTCAATACAAGGAACTCGCCCCGGCCAGCGGCCGCAAGGTCCTCAAGCGTATAGCGTGCCAGCCCTTTCTCCCCGGTCGCCAGGTGGGCCATGCCGATCGCATGGGACAGTCGCGCGTACCCGGCTGCTCCACGCGCCAAGACAAGCAGATGGCTGCCGCGCGGGTCTGGTCGCCCCGAAGGCGGATCAAGCACCGGCGGCCCGCCTGCCACCTCTGGGGCGCCAAGGTGGAGTTCGGCGCCAAAGACTGCCGGCAAATCAATGGCCCGGGCCGCATTCGCAGTGCGCACGGCCCCGTAAAGGCCGTCATGGTCCGTGACGGCGATGGCACTCAGCCCCAGACGCCCGGCTTCCGCGACCATCTCTTCCGGGTGGCTGGCGCCGTCAAGAAAGCTGAAGGCGCTGTGAGCGTGGAGTTCGGCGTACGCGGCACGATCAGTCATAGACAGCCTCCAACCACCACTGACTGCCGCTGTACGCCGCCAGAATCGCTAATACCGAGCCGTCGTCGCCGTCGCGCACAATGATCTGCACATAGGCCCGCCGGGATGCGTCCTCCGACCACCATCGCTCCACCATGGGCCACGGCCCCGCCCAGGCCTCCACCGGTCGCGGCGGCCCCCAGGTGGGGCCCTGGCCTACGTGCCCGGCCGAGGGGTGCCTCAAGGTAGCCGCATGGCGCGCGCCACCCGGCTCCGCCTGGAGTCGCACCCATGTGGGTGAGGCACTCACGCCTAGACGCTTGCCCACGACAATCGCGGACCCGCCGGCGTCCAGCACTTCCATAGGTTCCGCCATGGGCAACACCGTCGCGGGCGCGGGTTCCGGGATCCTGCCCGGCCACGGGTGCTCTATCTTGCGCATTGACCTGACCTCCTGCCCCCACGGCACCGTCAACATCCGGTCGCGAGGAGCACGGCCTCCCTGCTCACGCACCGACAGCACGGCATCGGCCCCCAGCAATGACTGCACCCTTTCCACCGTGCGCTGGGCCCGAGCGTCGGCCCCAGAAGTTCCACCCCACAGGTAGGCCTGCTCATCTCCCAACGCCACCACATCTTGCGCCGTGAGCATCAAGGAGGTCAGCGGCGCAGGCTCCGGACCCGCCGATGTTCCTGACAACCACCCCTCCAGCTGCCACCGCACCCGGTCCGCCATGTGCTTCGAGAACGCTCCTGCGCGAGAACCCACGTCGGTACGCCACACCCGTTCCAGCGTGTCCCCACGTTCGGTGCTGGCCCCGATGCTGACGCGCCCGCACCTGACTCCCGCCGCGAGCAAGGCGGCGTCCAATTCGCCAGCGACGTGGGCAGCAACGGCCGCGAGTTGCTCCACCCGTTGGGCAGGTTCCTCAAACTCGTAGGACACCGCGATGTCCTCTTGCGAACGCCGCAGGACGGGTGGACGGACGTCCTCGCCTCTCCCCACCCGGTAAGCCCAGCGACCCACGTGTCCAAACCTGGCAATCACGTCTCCCAGCGGCAAGGCGGTGAACTCAGCCAGGGTGTGGATGCCCAGCCTCGTCAGCACCCCTGCCAAGTCCTCGACGGCCTCGCGTTGGCGACGCTCCATGGCGGCCAGAGCCAGTGCTGACACGGGCGCGGAAGACAGGAACTCTCGAGACTGCCCGGGAGGGACAAGAGTGGAGTGGCGCGCCGCCATGATGGCCGCCAGCAAGCCATCGGCGGCACCCACCAAAGACTCGTGCTCGCTGAGGTCGGCGACGGAGGCAATCAGCGCCTCCGCCAATGCTTCCTCCGACCCATGAAAACGCGCGGCCCCGTTCGCCGGGATCATCAACAGTCCTGGGCGGGAAATCTCGACGCCAGCCACGACCTCTTCTGCTGCGGCAGCCACCGCCTCGAACTCGCGGGAGTCACGGCCCTCGTCATAGCCCAGCAATGCCACCTCAGGGCAGGCACGCTGCGCGACCCGTTTGGTACTACCTCGGGTCACCCCAGCCGCACGCGCCGCAGCCGACACTGCCGCCAGGCCGCGCCCATGCAGCACAGCCGCCGGGGCATCGGCCCTTAACCCGGCCTCACGCATCGCTGCGGCAACCGGCCAGTCCGGAACCCACAACACCATGCGCCGCGTTGTAGCGACCGGCCCTGCCTGCACTGGCGCGGTCATGCCACGCCCTCACTCACCGCCGCCGTGTGACGGCTCGAGACCCAGCTGAACTCGTTGTCGAGAAGCACCCGCACCCTGCGGGTCGCCGCTTGTCTGCGCCCAGCAATGGCCACGGTGACCTCGCGTTGACGTAGGCGCCCATCCCCTGCCCCCAACCCACTCCAGTCGGTGCGCTCGACGGTAAGCGAGGTATGAGCGCCGGGCCAGCGCCCTGAGGTCACGATGACGCTGCCGCGCTCCTTCGCCCGCGCCGCGAGCCGTCGCCGGTCTCCATCGGACAGCGCCACGGCATCTCCGACCAGCACCACGTCCATGCCGTCAACGCACGCGCCCGCCACCGCCGCCGCCTGCGCACCCGGATGGGGAACAAGCGCCACACGCGCAAGCTCAATTCCACGGCGCGCGGCCGCCACCGCACCCACCGCCGGCATGCCGATCACGGCAGCCCACGAACCCGCGCGTGACCCTTCAGCCACCATCTCCAACATCAGCGACGTGGATCCCGTCACGCGGATGATTTGCCCTCGCACCAGCCCCGCCGGCAGCAGGGATGAAAGCGATGATGACAGCGGCAGCGTGGGAGCAGCCTGGGTGGCTTCGCGCGTCACTCCCCACCGGGCATGCGCGCCCTGGAGGGCGCTGCGCGCAGCAGCTAAACGCTGCTGTTGCGCAGCGCTAGGGGTCGGTGATTCGGTCGACATCGTGCTCCACTGATCATCGCGAGAAACACCCGCGTTCGAACATATGTTCGATTATCTCAGTAGACCCTGACATAGGCCTCCCCGTCAACCGGCGCAGGCGCCGCCTGCCCTAGCGCACCGCCCACAACGCGACAGCAGCCGCGGCGGCGACATTGAGCGAATCCACGCCGCCAGCCATGGGGATGGTCACGACGTCCTGAGCGGCCTCCTGGGCTGCCCGCGTAAGACCATCACCCTCGGCCCCCATGACAATCGCGATCCGCTCGTGGCCGGCGGCCGCAAATTCGTCGAGGCTGACCGCATGGTCACTGAGCGCGAGGGCCGCGACCGCGAACCCCTCCGCTCGCAAGTCAGCCAAAGCCTCAGGCCACCGCTGCGCACGCGTCCACGGAACCTGGAAAACGGTGCCCATGGAGACCTTCACCGCGCGACGGTACAGCGGGTCGGCACACGTGGGTGCGACCAAGATGGCGTCCGCGCCAATACCTGCTGCGGAACGGAAAATCGCACCCACATTGGTGTGATCGACAATGCCCTCGAGCACCACGACCCTACGCGCGTCCTTCACAAGTGCGGCGGGCTCTGCCAAGACGGGCCGATGCATCGCGGCCAGGGCGCCACGGTGCACTTGGTAGCCGGTGACGTTTTCGAGAAGAGACTCTGGAGCGACATACACCGGGGCGTCCACCCCGGCGCGCGTGAGCACCTCCGTGATGCCCGGCTCCCACTTCTCGCTCACGAGCACGGAGCGAGGCTCGTGTCCGGCCGCGAGTGCACGTTCGATCACCTTGGCGCCCTCTGCCATGTACAGGCCACGCTCGGGTTCGAGCGTGCGCCGCAACGCGACGTCCGTGAGGTTGCGGTAGTCGTCCAGGCGCGCATCAGTGGGGTCGGTGATCACGCGCTCATTGTCTCAGCATGCCCCCACCACCGAATATCAACGGCCAGGAACACAGTGAACCCGAAATCCCGCCGTGTATGTACGGCCAGGCGAAGAGTGGAGGCAACACGACGCCCCCGGCGCCATCGCGGCGCCGGGGGCGTGTGAAGATTCGGATCGAGCCTACTGCTGGCCCTTCTCCGCATCTGGGTTGAACGGACGGCCCGAGCGCGTGCCAGCGTCGGTCGCGTCCGAGGTGGCGTCCTCGACCTCCTGGCGAGCCAGGCGCAGCGCCTCGGCCGGGTCTGCGAGGGCAGACGTGATCCGGCTCGAGCGGTCGCTGTCGCGGTCCCTGTCCCGCGTCAGCGGCTCCAGGTCCTCCTCTTGACCAAAGGCCGCGGAGATGGACTTGAGCGCGCCAGTGAACTCGGTGGGGACAAACCACACCTTGTTCGAGTCCGTCTTCGCGATTTCCGGCAGCACCTGCAGGTACTGGTAGGCCAGCAGCTTGGAGTCGGCGTCTCCTTGGTGGATGGCGTCGAAGACCTGCAAGATCGCGCGCGCTTCACCCTCAGCGTTCAGGATGGCCGCCTGCGCCTCACCTTCGGCACGCAAGATGGCCGACTGCTTCTCACCTTCAGCGGTCAGAATCTGCGACTGCTTGACACCTTCAGCGGTCAAGATCGCGGCGCGTCGGTCGCGCTCCGCCCGCATCTGCTTCTCCATCGAGTCCTTGATGGACAGGGGCGGGTCAATCGCCTTGAGCTCCACGCGACCCACGCGGATGCCCCACTTACCAGTCGCCTCGTCCAGCACGCTACGCAGCTGACCATTGATCTGGTCACGGCTGGTGAGCGTCTGCTCCAGGTCCATGGTTCCAATGACGTTACGGATAGTCGTGACGGTCAACTGCTGCATACCGACGATGTAGCTGGCGATCTCATACACCGCTGACTTGGCGTTCGTGACCTGGAAATAGATCACGGTGTCAATCTCGACGTTGAGGTTGTCCGAGGTAATGACGTTTTGCGGCGGGAAGGACACCACCTGCTCACGCAGGTCGACCTTCTGGCGCACCTTGTCGATGAACGGCACCAGCAGGTGCATGCCTGCTTCCATGGTGCGGTTGTACCGTCCGAGCCGTTCCACGACCCGGGCCTCGGTTTGAGGAACAATCTGAATGGCCTTGGCCAGTGCGGAGATCACAAAGATCGCCAGCACCACGGCCACAACCGTGATCACAATCTGTGCAACAGTCATGGGTTCACTCCCCCTTATTCTCTGGTTCGACGATCGCCGTCGCACCCTTGATGTCCACCACGGTCACGTCAGTACCCTCCGTGATGGGTTGCGCATCATCGCGCGTACGAGCCGACCACACTTCACCGGCAAGCTTGATGCGGCCACTGAACTCCGTGACCTGATCCAGTGCCCGTCCTTCTTCACCCACCAGCGCGGCGGAGTTGGTCTCCACCAGCACAGACCGGGCCCGGATGGACTTGAGCAGCCACGGGCGCAACGTGAACAGCATCAGCGCTGCGACCACGCACGCCAGCACCATGCTGACCCAGAAGTCTGCGCCCAGCAATGCGGCTGCACCGCCGGCGAGGGCTCCTGCTGCGAGCATCGCAAAAACTAGGTCGAGCGTGAAGATCTCGACGATTCCCAACACAATGGCTCCGACGAACCACCACAGTGAATCCATGGCCTTCCACCTCCTCTTTCCTGCAACCTAGCAGCGGCGCTCAGGCGGCGGCATCGGCCGCGAGGACGACCTTGTCAGTCCTTGAGGTGGAGGTGAACAGACCTGGGCGACCAGGGCCGATGCCCGGGGCACACTCGCTTGCGCGTCACGCTTTGCGGGCGGTCCAGCGTCCCTGGTGGGCGTGCAACGCGACAGGCATGTCGTACGCCTGAGAGAGGTTCGCTGACGTCACGGTCTGGTGCAGGGGGCCCTGGGCGATGACACGGCCCTCGCGCAGCAAGAGCGCGTGAGTGAAGTTGGGCGGAATCTCCTCGACGTGGTGAGTGACCATAATCATGGCCGGCGAACGGCGGTCACCGGCCAGTTCAGACAGTGCGGCCAGCAGTTCCTCACGTCCGCCCAGGTCAAGGCCTGCGGCAGGCTCATCGAGGATCAGCAGTTCGGGGTCCGTCATCAGCGCACGCGCGATCTGCACACGCTTGCGCTCGCCTTCCGACAGCGTCCAGAAGGCGCGCTCAGTGAAGCTCTGCATGCCAAAGGCCGCGAGCAGATTCTCTGCCCTGGTCTCGTCGACCTGCTCGTACTCTTCGCGCCAGCGGCCGGTCACACCGTACGCAGCGGTCATCACGACGTCGCGCACGGTCTCGTCGTCCGGGATGCGGTCCGCGAGCGCTGCCGACGTGAGCCCCACCCGGGTACGCAAGTCTTGCGTGTCAGTGTGGCCGAGCGTCTCGCCCAAGACCTGGACAGTCCCCTCGCTCGGGTGCATGCGCGCCGAGGCGAGATTGGTCAGCGTAGTCTTGCCAGCGCCGTTTGGCCCCAGCACCACCCACCGTTCCGAGGAGTCGACACTCCAGTCGATGTCGCGCAGGATCGGGTTGTCGCCTCGCCGCAACTGAACGCCCGTGAATGTCAGCACCTCGGTCATGATTGCCCAGCCTATCCGAGGATGTCTTTGTACAGGGCCGCGGTGCGTTCCCCGATCGTCTCCCATGAGAAGTGCTCGGCGGCACGCTGCCTCCCGGCAGCTCCCCATGCCTTCGCACGGTCCAGGTCGGACACCACGTCCGTGAGCGCGGCGGCGAGATCTGCGATGAAGGCGTCGGGGTCCGTGGGCGTGCCGGTGCCGTCGCTCACCTGGTCAATCGGCACCAGGATTCCCGTCTCGCCGTCGACGACGACCTCAGGGATACCTCCCGTGGCGGTCGCGACGACCGGAAGTCCCACCGCCATGGCCTCGAGGTTCACGATGCCCAGCGGCTCGTAGACGCTCGGGCACACGAAGGCGGTGCACGCGTCGAGGACAGCGACCAGCTCGGGGCGCGGCAAGTGCTTGTCGATCCAGATCACGCCGTCGCGACGCTCCTGGAGCGAGGCCACGAGGCCACTGACCTCGGCGGCGATCTCCTTGGTGTCGGGTGCACCAGCGCACAGCACCACCTGCACCTCTGGCGGCAGGTCCTCAACAGCACGAAGGAAGAACGGCAGGCCCTTCTGGCGAGTGATGCGTCCCACGAAGACGATTGCGGGGCGCTCGGGGTCGATCCCCCACTCGGCGACCACGGCATCGGCCGCAGCACGCTCGTCGTCCGTGGCTGGTGCCGCCCACGCGTCCACGTCGATGCCGTTGTGGATGACGTGAACCTTGTCGGGGTCGATGTCGGGGTACGACCGCAGGACGTCGTCCCGCATCCCGCCGGACACAGCGATGATGGCGTCGGCGCCCTCGTACGCGGTGCGCTCGATCCACGACGACACCCGGTAGCCACCGCCGAGCTGCTCCGCCTTCCATGGACGCAGCGGCTCAAGCGAGTGGGCGCTAATGATGTGCGGGATGCCATGCAGCTTCGCGGCAATGTGCCCTGCCATGTTGGCGTACCAGGTGTGCGAGTGCACGAGGTCGGCGCCTTCGCAGTCCTTGGCCATGGGCAGGTTGTGGGCCAGAACGTCCAGCGACGCGTCTCCCACGCCACCGCCCAGCGGGTCGTAGCCCGTCACCCCCTGGTCCTCACGCGGACCATCGAAAGCCCTGACCTCCACATCCATGTGCTCTCGCAGGACGGCGGCCAACTCGGTCACGTGCACGCCTGCGCCACCGTAGATGTGGGGTGGGTACTCGCGCGTAAGGATGTCTGCTCGCATGGGCCCACGCTATCGCCTTTACATCAGCGTGTGCCCTGTTCACACGCGCGTCGCGCCCCCTATGCTGAGGATATGCCCGCACCGAAAGTACTCGCGATCGTCCTCGCTGGAGGTGAGGGCAAGCGTCTGATGCCCCTCACCGCGGCCCGAGCCAAGCCCGCAGTTCCCTTCGGCGGAACGTACCGGCTCGTCGACTTTGCCTTGTCCAACCTGGTGAACTCGCGCTACCTGCACGTGGTGGTGCTCACCCAGTACAAGTCGCACTCGATGGACCGCCACATCGCCCGCACCTGGCGCATGTCGCCGCTCCTGGGCAACTACGTCGCTCCGGTGCCCGCCCAGCAGCGTCGCGGCAAGCATTGGTACCTCGGCAGCGCCGACGCGATTTATCAGACCGTCAACATCATCGAAGACGAGCAGCCAGACATCGTCGTGATCGTGGGCGCCGACCACGTGTACCGCATGGACTTCTCCCAGATGGTCGACTCGCACATCGCCTCCGGCGCAGAGTTCACCGTCGCCGGCATCCGCCAGCCCATCGAACTCGCGGATCAGTTCGGCGTGATCGATATCGACAAGGACAACCCCGGCCGGATTCGAGCCTTCCTCGAGAAGCCAGAGAATCCCGAGGGTCTGCCCGACTCCCCCGGTGAGGTTCTCGCCTCCATGGGCAACTACGTTGCCTCCGTTGAGCCGCTGCTCGAAGCGCTCAAGGCCGACGCCGAGTCCGCTTCCAGCAAGCACGACATGGGCGGCGACATTGTCCCCCACTTCGTCGACCGCGGCACCTGCGGGTTCTACGACTTTGTCGACAACGACGTGCCGGGATCCACCGATCGCGACCGCGACTATTGGCGCGACGTGGGTACGCTCGACTCGTATTACGAGGCCCACATGGACCTCATCGCGGTGCAGCCCATCTTCAACGTGTACAACCACCAGTGGCCGCTGCACCAGGGCCTCATCACCGAACCGCCCGCGAAGTTCATCCACTCTGAGGAGGGGCGCCTCGGACACGCCGCGGACTCGGTGGTCTCCCCTGGCGTGATCGTCTCCGGCGCCACCGTGACGGGCTCGGTCCTGTCGCCTGGCGTCCGCCTCCACTCGTGGTCAACGGTGTCCGATTCGGTGCTCCTGGACCACGTGGTCGTCAATCGCCACGCACAGGTGCACCGCGCCATCTTGGACAAGAACGTCACCGTGGAAGAGGGCGCCAGGGTCGGGATCGACCGCCAGTCCGACCTTGAGCGCGGCTTCACCGTCACCGAGTCCGGCATCACGGTTGTCCCCAAGGGCACGGTGGTCACCGGATGAGTGGACGTCTGATTGTTTTGGACGTCGACTCCACGCTCATCACCTCAGAAGTCATTGAACGCATTGCAGCGCGCGCAGGCACCGAGCCTGAAGTAGCCGCGGTGACTGAGGCGGCCATGCGCGGCGAGATTGACTTTGCTGAGTCGCTGCGACAGCGCGTCGCGACGCTCGCGGGAGTGCCCGATACCGTGTTTCGCGACGTGATCGACGAGGTCGAGTTCACGCCTGGCGCTGAGGAACTCATTTCCACGTTGCAGGAACGCGGGTGGACGGCGGCCCTGGTCTCTGGCGGGTTCGAGGAGATTGTCGCGGATCTCGCGTCGACCGTGAACATCGACCTCTTCCGCGCCAACCGCCTAGAAGTCATCGACGGAGCTCTGACGGGCCGAACCATTGGCCCAGTCATCGACAGGGCCGCGAAGGCGGCCGCTCTCCGTGAGTACTGCGCTCAGCTCGGACTGGATCCGGCCGATGCCGTGGCAGTTGGCGACGGAGCAAATGACCTGGACATGATGGCGGCAGCCGGGTTGGGAATCGCCTTTAACGCCAAGCCCGTCGTACAGGAGCAAGCCGACGCGGCCGTCAACGAGCCGTCACTCATGGCGGTCATCGACATCATCGACGCGCGGACTGCTCCGCGTCCGTGACCGACGGGTCGCAGCCTCTACCCGCGCTCATGCTCCTCAAGCGCGGGTAGTCCGTCCAGGCTTATGGCGTTTTTGCGGTCGCGATACTCGCGTAGTCCGTTGGGCCCCTTACCGCGAGCCCACCGGTCGAGCTGGTCTCGGTCGCTGCGGTAGTCCAAGAGTGGCACGGACATTCCACACGAATCACTGATGCGGTCGGCTGTGACGACAATGATCGCGCGAGCGCCGGGCTTGTCGGGAAAGTGAGCCGACATCGCGTCCCAGTCCGGTGTGGCCGGCGTGAGCACCTGTGCGGTGCCATGCACGCGCACAATCATCGGTGGGCCCTCGAACGCGCACCACATCACGGTGATGCGGTTCACCGATCGCACGTGTGCGATGGCCTCCGACCCTGAGCCAGTGAGGTCCAGGTAGGCAACGCGACGGTCATCGAGCACGACGAGAGTGCCGACGCCGCCCTTGGGTGACACGTTGACCAAGCCGTCGGCGGCCGCCGTCGCAACAAAGAACATCGGCTGGCGACGAATAAAGTCACCGATGAATCCCTCAAGCGTGTGGTGCTCGGTGGACATGTGACCGCCCGCTGTGGTGTTTAGTCGACGTCGCGGCCGGAGATCACCTGGGTGA
Organism: Demequina globuliformis; assembly: GCF_000975155.1. Classification (GTDB taxonomy): domain Bacteria; phylum Actinomycetota; class Actinomycetes; order Actinomycetales; family Demequinaceae; genus Demequina; species Demequina globuliformis. The sequence continues at coordinate 31,398 of NZ_BBRG01000002.1, read as the reverse complement.
GCGTCGCGGTGCGCGATCCAAGGTCAGCCCACGGCCCCTCGAAGGTGAGGACCGCCGCGGTGCCGGTGCTCAGGCCGTGCGCGACTGACTTCAGAGCGTCGGTGTCGGACTCGTCGGCGGCGAGGTATGCGGCGGCTGCCGAAGAGGTGGGCTCGTGTCCCACGACAACCACCGTGTCCTCATCGCCGAGCTCATGCAGAACCTCGAGCAGCCCGTCGACGTGCGTCTCATAGAGATCGTCGACCGTGCGCAGTTCGCAGCCATCAAACGAGGACGCCATCAGGCTCCACGTCTGCTGGGTGCGGTTCGAGGGCGACACGAGTGCGAGCGTGGGGGTGAACCCCGCGGCAGCGATCTCCTCGCCGAGGTGGGCGGACGCCTTGCGGCCGATCAGCGCCAACGGGCGGTCCATATCTTGCAGTCCTGCAGGGCGCTCCGCCTTGGCGTGGCGCGCGAGAATCAACGTCGGCATATCACTGTCCCATCGCGTGCACGCCTCCGTCGACGTGCACCATTTCGCCGGTGGTGGCGGGGAACCAGTCGCTCAAGAGCGCGGTCACCGCCTTCGCCGTCGGCTCGGTTGCGGCGGAGTCCCAGCCCAGCGGTGCACGCTCAGACCAGGTCCCCTCCATCTGTTCGAATCCGGGGATGTTCTTTGCCGCCGTGGTCTTGATAGGCCCGGCGGACACCATGTTGCAGCGGATGCCCTGCGGACCGAGGTCGCGGGCGAGGTAACGGCTCGTGGACTCGAGTGCAGCCTTGGCCACGCCCATCCAGTCGTACACGGGCCAGGCAACGGTGGCGTCGAAGGTCAGACCGACGATCGAGCCTCCGTGAGGCATGAGTGGCTGCGTTGCTTCCGCCAGAGCCTTGAGCGAGTACGCAGAGATGTGCATCGCAGTCGCGACGTCTTCCCACTGCCCGCTCATGAAGTTGCCGCCCATGACGGTCTGGGGCGCGAAGCCGATGGAATGCACCACCCCATCCAGGTGAGGAACGTGCTCACGCACGGCATCGGCCAAGGAGCCCAACTGCTCCGGGTCCGTCACGTCGAGGGGCACTACCTGTGCCTCGACGGGAAGGCGACGACCCATGGCCTGTGTGATCTTCAGCGTGCGACCCACGCCCGTGAGCACCACGGTTGCGCCCTGCTCCTGGCACAGGCGCGCGACATCGAAGGCAATCGAGCCCTCGGTCAGCACTCCGGTGACGAGGATGTTCTTTCCGTCAAGAATTCCCATGTATTCGTTTCCTCCTGACCGGAAGCCTAGCGGTCTTGACTCCGGCTCGCGGTACGCCGCGTGGGGCGGGTGCAGCGAGGGCCGCTAGATTGTGCTCAACCCCCGCAGACCCTGCTGGATCATTCAAGGAGAAACGATGGCATTGATGAGTTGGACGCTTCACGGTGATGGGCGTTCTGTCGCACCGAATTCGGCCGTGGGACCGGGGGAACGACTCACCTGGCCGCGCACCATCGGCATTGGCGCGCAGCACGTCCTGGCAATGTTTGGCTCCACGTTCGTGGTGCCCACCATCACTGGCTTTCCCCCATCCACCACGTTGTTCTTTTCCGCGGTCGGCACCGTGTTGTTCCTCATCATCACGGGCAACAAGTTGCCGTCGTACCTCGGCTCGAGCTTCGCGTTCTTGGCGCCGATCACGGCCGCGACTGGCGCGCACTCGATGGGGGTGGCGCTCGGCGGTCTGGTGATGACGGGCCTCCTGCTTGCCGTGGTGGGCGTGGTGGTCCACGTGGCGGGTACGCGCTGGATCGAGCTCACGATGCCGCCGGTGGTCACCGGCGCCATCGTGATGCTGATTGGCCTCAACCTGGCGCCCGCCGCGTGGGGCATGGTGCAGGCCTCCCTGAGTTCCGCGCTCGTCTCCGCCCTCGCAGTGATCGTCATCACGGTGCTCTTCAAGGGTGTCCTCGGGCGACTGTCGATCCTGCTGGGCACCGTGGTGGGATGCGCCGTCGCGGCCCTCAACGGCGAATACAACCTTGACAAGGTCAAGGACGCTGCATGGCTGGGCCTGCCCGACTTCACCGCTCCGCAGTTCGACATCTCCGTCATCATCATGTTCCTGCCGGTGCTCTTTGTGCTGATTGCCGAGAACATTGGCCACGTGAAGTCTGTGGCCGCGATGACTGGCGACGACCTCGATCCGCTGACGGGTCGCGCGCTCCTGGCCGACGGCGTCGCCACGGCCGTCGCGGGCGCCGGCGGCGGATCTGGCACCACCACCTACGCCGAGAACATTGGCGTCATGGCGGCCACACGCGTGTACTCGACGGCGGCCTACTGGATTGCCGCGGGCTTCGCACTGCTGTTGAGCCTGTCGCCCAAGTTTGGCGAACTCATCGCGGCCACGCCTCAGGGAGTGCTGGGTGGCCTCGCGACAGTGCTGTTCGGCATGATCGCGGTGCTCGGCGCTCGCATTTGGGGCCAGGGCAAGGTGGACTTTGGCAACCCGGTCAACCTCATGCCGGTGGGCATCGCTCTGATCGTTGGCGCTGCGAATTACACGTGGACCGTGGGCGACCTGGCGTTCGAAGGCATTGTCCTCGGGACGGCAGCCGCCCTGATTTCGTACCACCTCATGGCTGCGATCACCCGCTGGCGCAATGCCGACAACGCGGTCGCCTCCCCCGCCTTCGTTGAAGGCGATGAGGACCGCGAACTTTCGCAGGGGTCGTAACCCCACAAAGAACGTGAGGAGGGCCGATGCGGTGATCACCGCATCGGCCCTCCTCACGTTGCGGCGGCAACAGCTGGACTAGTGCCCCATGCCGAGCCCGCCGTCTACCGGCAGAACCGCGCCTGAGACATACCCGGCCGCGTCAGACGCAAGGTACAGGGCCGCGGCGGCGACGTCGTCCGTGTTGCCGAACCGCTTGGCGGGGATTGTCGCCTCGTACTGCTTCTTGGTGTCCTCAGGCAGTTCATCCGTCATGTCGGTCGTGATGAAACCCGGCGCGATGACGTTGGCAGTGATGCCGCGGCTGCCAATCTCGCGAGTGATGGAGCGCGCCATCCCCACCAGGGCGGACTTCGACGACGAGTAGTTGACCTGACCTGGGTTGCCCATCAAGCCCACCACTGACCCCACCAAAATGATGCGTCCAAAGCGCTGGCGCAGCATCGAGTTTGAGGCGCGCCGCACGCACCGGAAGGTGCCGGCAAGGTTGACGTCCAGGACCGACGTGAAGTCGTCGTCGGACATCCGCATCAGCAGCCCGTCCTTCGTGATGCCAGCATTGGCCACGAGGATCTCGACGCGTCCGTGCCGTGCCTCGAGAGCGTCGAACGCGGCGTTCACGCCGTCCGTGTCCGTGATGTCCGCGATTTCACCGTCGACCCCATCAGGGAGGTCACCACTGCGGTGAATCGAAGAGACGGTGTAGCCGGCGGCCACAAAGGACTGAGCAATCGAGCGACCGATGCCGCGGTTGGCTCCAGTAACGAGGACGTGTCGTGTCATGGGTGCCACCGTACCGAATGAGTCCATCCACGCCGCACAGCGCGACTACGATCGCATGGTGATCTTCCGTGGCCTGTCCCCCATTCGCGTGTGCATCACGCTCGGGATTGCGCTCGCCATCAGTGGGGTTGCGATTGTGCTCGGCGATTGGCAGCACGGCCGGCACGAGGTCAAGACTGAAGCGCGCGATGCGTACGAAGTCGCCCGGCACGAGCCGGTCGCTCCCATAGGAGACGTGATCCCTGCAGGCGCCAACGATCTTCCGCCTGATGCCGAATGGCGCACGGTCACGGTCGAGGGCGTGTTTGACCCCGCGACGGCCACGGTACTGCGCGGTCGTCCCATTGACTCGACTCCCGCGTGGCAGTACCTGGCATGGCTTGACACGACGGACGGCCAGTCGGTCTTGGTCTCCGTGGGCTGGATTCCCCAACCCGGCCCGCTCGACGACCCTGCCATGCCCGTCTACACGGACAGCCCGGTCACCGTGACCGGCGTCGTCCGCGCGTGGGAGGACGACGACGGCAAGCGCGCCGATGACTCGGTCTCCCGCATCACACCCGCACAACTTGGCGAGCCTGCCGGAGACGTGGTTCCTGGCTACCTCATGATCCGCGACTACTGCGACGAGGACGGCTGCCGCGACACCGTGGTGGGCGAGCAGGTACCGCTACCCGAGCTGTCGTTGGGGCCGCACCTGGCGTATGCCTGGCAGTGGTGGGTCTTCGCCGCGCTCGCGCCACTCGGGGCCGTGCTGTTGCTGCGCCGCGACGCCGGCGAACTCGCGCGCACGCGCGCCGAAAACGAGCAGCTGCCGGCGGCGCCGGGCCCTCAGCCCTCAGCCCCCGCTGCAGTGTCCGCCCCTGCAACCGCGGCTACCAGGTCACGCACGACTGAGGCCCCTGCTCAGTCGCCCGGGGCATCGGCCCTGACCCGCGGCGCAGCCAAGCGGCGTCGTCGGCGGGGCCCCTCCGACGAGGAAATCGAGGACGCGCTCTAGCCGGACTGGCTGGCTACGCCAGGGTGATGAGATCCCGGTAGCTGTCGTTCCACAAGTCCTCGTCGGCGTCCGGTAGCAACAACACGCGCTCGGGTTCGAGGGCGTCCACTGCGCCTTCATCGTGAGTGACCAGCACCACGGCGCCCTCGTAAGTGCGCAGCGCCCCCAAAATTTCAGCGCGCGAAGCCGGGTCAAGGTTGTTGGTCGGCTCGTCCAGCAACAGGACGTTGGCTTGGCTCACCACGAGCGTCGCCAGCGCGAGGCGGGTCTTCTCGCCACCCGACAGCACCTTAGTGGGCTTGTCTGCGTCGTCCCCCGAGAACAGGAAGGACCCCAGCACCTTGCGCACCTCGGTGTCACCCAGGTCCGGGGCGGCATGGCGCATGTTCTCTGCCACCGTCGCATCCATGTCGAGCGTGTCGTGCTCCTGCGCGTAATAGCCCAGCTTGAGCCCGTGACCCGCTTCGACGACCCCGGTGTCGGGCTGCTCGGTCCCCGACAGCAGTCGCAAGAGGGTCGTCTTGCCCGCGCCGTTGAATCCGAGCACCACCACGCGGGAGCCCCTGTCGATCGCCAGGTCCACGTCCATGAACACTTCCAAGGAGCCATAGCTCTTGGACAGTCCATGGCCTCGCAGTGGCGTCTTGCCACATGGCGCCGGGGTCGGGAACCGCAGGGACGCAACCTTGTCAGTCACCCGCTCGGTCTCGGTGCCTTCGAGGAGCTTCTCCGCGCGCTTGATCATCTGTTGGGCGGCGACCGCCTTGGACGCCTTCGCGCGCATCTTCTCGGCCTGAGCCATGAGCGCGCCGGCCTTCTTCTCCGCGATGCGGCGCTCCGTGTGGCGACGCTTCTCGTCATCCTCACGCTGGCGCAAGTACAAGTCCCACCCCATCGCGTACTGGTCGAGGGCGCCGCGATTGGCGTCGAGGTAAAACACCTTCGTCACGACAGTGCGGACGAGGTCCACGTCGTGGCTGATCACGATCAAGCCGCCGGAGTACTGGCGAAGGAACTCGCGTAGCCACACGATGGAGTCGGCATCGAGGTGGTTCGTCGGCTCGTCCAGGAGCAAAGTCTCGGCATCGGAGAACAGGATTCGCGCGAGCTCGACACGCCGGCGCTGTCCGCCTGAGAGCGTGTGGAGCGGCTGACCGAGGATGCGCTCATCGAGACCGAGGTTCGAAGCAATGCGGTGTGCCTCCGACTCGGCCGCGTAGCCGCCCGCAGCCCGGAAGCGCTCCTCCAGCTTGGGGTAGCGCTCCATTGCCTTGATCGACGCCGCCTCATCGGCTCCCGCCATCGCCTCCTCAGCCTCACGCATTTTGGCGCTCACGCTCGCAAGGTCGCGAGCTTCCAGGATGCGATCCTTCGCGATCTGGTTCAGGTCACCGGAGCGGGGGTCCTGCGGAAGGTAGCCGACGCTGCCTTTGTGGGACACCGATCCACCCGACGGTTGGCCCTCGCCGGCCAGGATCCGGGTCATGGTGGTCTTGCCAGCACCATTGCGCCCCACGAGGCCAATGCGGTCGCCCGCGTTCACATGGAACGACGTGGGATGCAGGAGCACCCTGGCGCCGATGCGCATCTCGAGATTTTGCGCGCTAATCACTAAAAGACTCTCCGTCTGACGAGGTGGTTCGTGGGATTCCTACAACGATGTCACGCATGGGCCCCGAACGCCCATTCCGGGGCGAGGCCGCCCAGTAGCGTGAGCGCCGGTCCATTATCGCAAGGAGAACCCATGTCAGCGCGCCACGCCTTTTCAGGCATGAACATCGCACTCATCGCCGTGTTTGCGGCCTTCATCGCCGCCTCCACCCTGGTCCCGGAAGTCACCCTCGCGTTCGGCGTGCCGTTCTCGCTACAGACCCTGGCGGTGGTGCTGGCAGGGTTGGTGTTGGGGCCATGGCGAGGGGCGGCGGCTGTATGCGTCTATATCGCGGCCGGTTTTGCAGGCCTGCCGATCTTCGCGAACCTGTCGGCAGGGCTGGCTGTGCTCGCGGGCCCCACTGGCGGGTTCTTGCTCGGATTCATTCCCGCAGCGTTCCTCACCGGTTGGCTCGCCCGAGCCGCGCGCACCCGTACCCGCCTCAACGTCGGCGTTCTCTTCCTCGTTGGCCTGGTGTCAATCCCCGTCACCTATGCCATTGGCGTCCCGTGGCTGTCGGTCTACACCGGGCTGACCCTCGGACAGGCCACAGTCGCCATGGCGCCGTTCATGATTGGTGACGTCATCAAGGTGGCCGTGGCCGCCTCCCTGGCCGCGATCATCCACCGTGCATACCCCCGTCTCATGCCGGCTCCGGCCTCCCAGACGGCCTCAGTGGACGAGAAAGAGGCCGCGACCGCATAGCCTTGACGCATGATCGAGTTCAAGGGGGCGTCAGTCATTGCGCCCGACACGGGCGTGACGATCCTGCAGCCCACCACCCTGACGCTCACCGAGCGCCACATCAGCATTGTGGGCGCCAACGGCGGCGGCAAGTCAACGCTGGTGCGCCTCATCAACGGCCTCATTCCTCCCACGGAGGGCTCTGTGGAAGTCGATGGCATGGACGTCGCCAAGCACGGCGCGGAGGTGCGCCGGCGCGTAGGCTTCCTCTTCACCGACCCCTCCGCACAGCTCATCATGCCGACGGCCGTCGAGGACGTCATGTTGTCGTTGCGCCGCTCGATCAAAGACAAGACCCAGCGCACCAAGGCCGCGCTTGACGCGCTTGAGGAGATTGGCTTGGGCGACCGGGCCGATGTCTCGGTCAGTGCGCTCTCGGGCGGACAACGCCAGTTGCTCGCCATGGCAGGAGTGCTCGCCGTCACGCCGTCGGTGATCATCGCTGACGAGCCCACGACGCTGCTCGACCTTCGGTGGCGCGCACACGTGGGGGCGCTGCTGCGCTCGCTGCCGGTGCAACTCATCGAGTGCACGCACGACTTGGACTCCGCGTCCCGTGCGGAACGCACCCTGGTGGTCGACAACGGGCAGATTGCCTACGACGGCGCGCCCGCAGAGGCCATCCAGCGTTACCGTGACCTCATGTTCGGCCGCACCTCCAGGAGGGATCAGCAGTGATCTCGACGCTCGGCCTGTTCCGGCCGCGCGATACGCCGCTGCACAAGGCCCCGGCGTGGTTCAAGGTGACCCTGCTCGTCGTCACCACCATGGTGGTCCTCGTCTCCAGCGACGCGGTGACCTCCATCGGCATCATGTGTGCATCGCTCCTCCTGTTGGCGAGCACCATGCCACCGGCGAAGGTCACGGCGTTGACGCTCCTCGGCACGTTTGTGGTGGGCGCGTTGTCGTCGGCGCTGTTTATGTGGCGCGGCGACTGGTGGCGTGCGGCGGATGTGTGTGCGGACCTCATTGCGATTGTCTCGCTCGCCCTCGCCGTGTCGAGTTCGACGTCCATGGCGGCGATGCTCGACTTCGTCGCCACGCTCGCACGGCCCCTCAAGGCAATCTTGCCGCCGGACACCATTGGCTTGATGTTCGCCATCATGTTGCGCGCGTTGCCTGAGGTCGCGCAGATCTACGCCGAGTCCCGGCAAGCCGCCCGAGCACGAGGCTTGGACCGGTCACTGCGGGCCGTCATCTTCCCCACCACCACTCGCACGGTGGGCTTTGCACTCGACCTGGGCCAAGCGATACACGCGCGCGGCATTGGCGAGGAGTGGGACGCCACCGACGAGGTCCGTAGCAAGCGGGAGCAACGGCGGGCAAAGAAGGCTGCCAAGACTGCTCAACGCCTGCGTGGTCGCAGTGGCTCGGCCCCCAAGCGCACCACCGGCACCGTCGCTCCCCCGGCGGCCCCCGGCTCACGCACGACTGGAGCCGAGATGTCCCGCGAGGAAGCCTTTGACAAGCTCACCGCGCCGCGCCGCGATGCGACCGCGCCCTGAGGTATCCCGCCGCATGAGTGGCCCGCGGTCTAGGCTGACGCTACCGGCATGTTCCAGGGAGGTCGTATGAGCGGCGACGGCAACGGGACCAGCGGCGCTCCGGAGGCGCCCGCTGGCGGCGCCGGCGGGACCATGTCGGTTCCAGTCCTCACGGCGATGGTCGTCGGCACGATGGTCGGCGCCGGAGTCTATTCACTTCCCGGGCAGTTCGCAGACTCGACAGGGGTAGTAGGGGCGCTCATCGCGTGGGCAATCGCGGGTGGTGGCATGCTCGCCCTCGCTTTCGTATTCCAGCGCCTCGCCATCGCCCGGCCGGACCTCGACTCCGGCATCTTTGCGTACGCCCGCGCCGGCTTTGGCGACTACGTGGGCTTCTTCTCCGCCTTCGGATACTGGGTGAGCGCGTGCGTGGCCAACGTCACGTATTGGGTGCTGGTGGCGTCTACCGTTGGCGGCGTTGTTCCCGCCTTTGGCGACGGCGATACCGTGTGGGCACTCTTGCTCGGCACCGGCGGGATTTGGCTCTTTCACTTCATCATCCAAAAGGGCGTCACGGGCGCGACGATCATCAATGGCATCGCCACGCTCGCCAAGATGGTGCCGCTCGCGATCTTCGCGATCCTCCTCATTGGCGGGGGCTTCTCGTGGGACGTCTTTGTCGACAACCTCTGGGCGGATGATGCGCTCGGAAGCCTCTCCGACCAGGTGCGCTCCACCATGCTCGTCACGGTCTTTGTCTTCATCGGCATCGAAGGTGCCAGTGTCTATTCACGCTGGGCGAAGAAGCGCGAGGACATCGGCAAAGCGACCGTGTGGGGGTTCCTCACCGTGCTCGCCATTTTTGTCGCGGTCACGATGCTCAGCTACGGCGTGCTCCCACGCGAAGACATCGCTGCCCTGCGTCAGCCTTCCGTCGCGGGCGTGCTCGAGGCAGCAGTCGGTGCATGGGGAGCGTGGGTCATTGGGCTCGGCCTGCTGGTCTCGGTGCTCGGGGCCTACCTTGCGTGGTGTCTTTTGGCCGTCGAGTCGCTGTTCATGACCGCCAAGGATGGCGACGCTCCCCCGGTGCTCACCCACGTCAATCGACGGGACGTGCCTGTCCGTGCACTGTTGGTGACATCGCTCGTCACTCAGCTGTTTCTCGTCATCGCGTTCTTCGCGGAAAGTGCTTTTGATTTCTCGCTTGAACTGACGAGCGCGCTGGCGATTCTGCCGTACCTGCTCACCGCAGGCTTTGGACTCAAGCTGGCGTTGCGCGGTGGACGTGCCGCCACCGCAATTGCTGCGGCCACGATTGCTACCGTGTACGCCTTGTACCTCGTGTACGCCATGGGCCTGAAGTACGCCCTCCTCGCGCTCATCATCTACGCGCCCGCGAGCTTCATCTACGTGTGGTCCCGCAAGCAACGCGGTCGCACCGTCTTTACTCGTGCGGAAGCCGTGCTGTGCGTGCTCGCGTCCGTGGGCGCAGTGGTGGGCGTGTGGGCTCTCGCCACGGGCCACATCGCCCTCTAGCCCCAGCACGCACAGAAACGCGCCGGCACCCCGAAGGGAGCCGGCGCGTTACCGCGACATCTGATTAGACGTTGAATCCGAGAGCACGCAGCTGCTCACGGCCGTCGTCCGTGATCTTGTCAGGGCCCCACGGCGGCATCCACACCCAATTGATGCGGAATCCGTTCACGAGGCCTTCCAGCGCCTGGCCGGCCTGGTCCTCGATCACGTCGGTCAGGGGGCACGCCGCGGACGTGAGCGTCATATCGACGACAGCGTGCTGGTTCTCATCCAGCGCGACGCCGTACACGAGGCCAAGGTCGACCACGTTGATGCCCAGTTCCGGGTCAATGACGTCTCGCAACGCCTCTTCCACATCCGCCGCGTTCGGCGGGGTACTCGTTTCAGTCATGACTGGTCCTTTCGCGCCTGGATGATCGCGTCCTTGAACGCCATCCATCCCAGCATGGCGCACTTGATGCGCGCCGGGTACTTTCCCACTCCGACGAACGCGGTTGCGTCGCCGAGAATCTCTTCTTGGTCGTCATCGGGCGCCTCGCCCTTGGCCTGCATGAGGGCACGGAAGGCCTCCATCGTCGCCTCAGCGTCGGTGAGGTCTTGCCCTTCCACAAGTTCGTGGAGCACAGATACCGATGCCTGCGAAATTGAGCAGCCCTGGCCCTCCCACGTGACCGACGCCACGGTGTCGTGATCGAGGCCCACGCGGAGGCGAATCTCGTCGCCGCACGTGGTGTTGACCTGGTGCGACTCCCCTACCTGCACCAGGTCGAGGTCGACCAGACCGCGGCCATGTGCCTCGCGGGCGTGGTCCATGATGACCTGCTGATACATCTGTTCAAGACTGCTCATGAGGACACTCCGAAGAAAGCAGGGACGGTCGCCAACGCTTCGATGAACGCGCGGGCGTCGTCCTCGGTCGTGTACACGTGCGCGCTCGCACGGGTCGATCCCGTCACCCCAAACCGGCGGTGAAGAGGTTGGTTGCAGTGGTGGCCGACGCGCACGGCGATGCCTGCATCGTCGAGCACCTGGCCCACGTCGTGCGGGTGCACTCCGTCGACGACCACCGTCGCGAGTCCGATGACATCGCGCGCGTTCTCGTCGCCAATGGGCCCAAGCAGGCGCACACCCGGGATCTGGGCGACGCCTTCACGCATGATCGCAGCGATGTGGCGTTCGTGTGCCTCGACCTCTGCCATGCCCAGGCCACCGAGGTACCGCGCCGCGGCCCCCATCCCCACGATCTGGGCCACGGGCTGCGAGCCGGCTTCGAAGCGCATTGGCGCTTCTTGCCAGCTTGTCTCCTCCATGGTGACAACCTTCACCGCACCGCCGCCAAAGATCGACGGAGGGAGGGCATCAAGAAGTTCCTTGCGCCCGTAGAGAGCACCGATGCCTGTGGGGCCAAGCATTTTGTGGGCGCTCATCGCCATGAAGTCGATGTCGAGTGCGCGCACGTCCACGGGTAGGTGGGGCACGGACTGGCAGCCATCCAGCACGGTGAAGGCGCCCACGGCCTTGGCGCGCTCTACGAGCGTCTGCACCGGAGAGATGAGACCCGTCACATTCGACACGTGGGTGAAGGCGAGGACGCGGGTGCGCTCAGTGACCAGCTGGTCCAGGTCGTCGAGGATCATGCGACCCTCGTCGTCGACCGGGAGCCAGCGCAAGGTAGCGCCGGTGCGCGTCGCAAGTGCCTGCCACGGCACAAGGTTGGCGTGGTGCTCGGTCTCGGTCACGCAGATTTCGTCGCCAGGCCCCAGGCGGAACCTCGCCGACTCGTCGCCGCCGATGCCGGCCGACGCGTTGCCCATGCCACTGGCGACCAGGTTGATCGCAGCGGTGGCGTTTTCCGTCCAGACAATCTCCTCCGCCTGAGCGCCCACAAAGGCCGCGACGTCGGCACGCGCTCCCTCGAAGAGCTCCGTGGCTTCCTCGGCGAGCAAGTGCGCGCCACGCTGGACGGCAGCATTATGCGCCTCGTAGAAGTCACGTTCGGCGTCGAGCACCACGCGCGGCTTCTGCGCGGTCGCACCCGAGTCGAGGTACACGAGGGGCTTCCCGTTCCTGACCGTTCGGGTCAGAAGCGGGAAGTCCTCGCGCAAGTTGGCTGGCAACATGGAAAAGCCGATCCTTACGCCTGGGCCAGGAACCGGTCGTAGCCCTCAGCCTCAAGGCGCTCTGCGAGCTCCGGGCCACCCTCTTCGGCAACGCGACCGTTGACGAACACGTGCACGTAGTCGGGCTTGATGTACTGCAAGATGCGCGTGTAGTGCGTGATGAGCATGACGCCCAGGCCCGTGTTCTCCTTGACGCGGTTCACGCCTTCGGAGACGATGCGCAGCGCGTCGACGTCGAGGCCGGAGTCGGTCTCATCGAGCACGGCGATCTTGGGCGACAGCAGCTCCATCTGGAGGATCTCGTGGCGCTTCTTTTCGCCACCGGAGAAGCCCTCATTGACGTTGCGCTCGGCGAACGAGGCGTCCATGCGCAGGTTCTCCATGGAACCCTTCACCTCTTTGACCCAGGTACGGAGCTTGGGGGCTTCGCCATCGATAGCGGTCTTCGCGGTGCGCAGGAAGTTGGACACGGACACTCCGGGGACCTCGACGGGGTACTGCATCGCGAGGAACAGTCCTGCCTTGGCGCGCTCGTCGACGCTCATCTCGAGAACGTCTTCGCCGTCAAGGAAGACGGAGCCTTCGGTGATTTCATACTTGGGGTGACCGGCGATCGAGTACGCCAGCGTCGACTTGCCCGAGCCGTTGGGGCCCATGATGGCGTGGGTCTCGCCGGAGTTGATGGTCAGGTCAACGCCCTTGAGGATCTGCTTGGTTCCCTCAGGGGTGTCCACGGAGGCGTGGAGGTTCTTGATTTCCAGGGTGCTCATGATGCTCCTTGATTCACTCTTCTTAAGACTTGGGGTTGTCGACGTCTACGAGCACGCGCTCGCCGTCGATGCGGACGGGGTAGGTGGCGACGGGGGTCACGGCCGGTAGCTCATCGGGAACGCCGGTGCGCACGTCAAAGCGGGAGCCGTGGGCCCAGCACTCGACGAAGCATCCTTCGACATCTCCCTCGCCGAGCGGAACCTCGCCGTGGGTGCACATGCCGCCAATCGCGTAAAAGTCGCCGTCGTCGCTGCGGACCACCGCGACCGGAGTGTCAGCGCCCGACGCGAGCGTCAGGTCCACATCCATGGCCGACCCTGGCTCGAGGTCCGACACCATGCAAGCGAGTTGCTCGCTCACGCGTCCTCCTCGGCCAGTTCCTCATTCACGTGCTCGAGCTCGAGGTCGATCGCCTTCATGAGCGACTCTTCGACGCTCGGAACACCGATCTCGTGAACCAGGTCGGCGAAGAATCCACGGACCACGAGCTTACGAGCCTCGTCCTCCGAGATTCCGCGCGAACGCAAATAGAACATCTGCTCGTCGTCGAAGCGTCCGGTGGCGGATGCGTGACCAGCGCCGGCGATCTCGCCGGTCTCGATCTCGAGGTTCGGCACCGAGTCAGCACGCGCGCCGTCGGTGAGCACCAGGTTGCGGTTGAGCTCGTAGGTGTCGGTCTCCTCCGCCTCCTTGCGGATCAGCACATCGCCAATCCACACGGTGCGAGCGGTCTTGCCAGCCAGCGCGCCCTTGTACGTGACACGCGAGGTGCAACGAGGCACTGCGTGGTCGACAAACAACTGGTGCTCTTGGTGCTGACCAGAGTCCGCGAAGTACAGGCCGAAGAGGTCCACGCGCGCACCTTCGCCGGCAAAGGCCGCGGAGGTGTTCAGGCGCACGGACTTACCGCCCAGGGTGACGACCGAACCGCGCAGACGCGAGTCGCGGCCCAAACGCGCAACGACCTCGCCTGCGTGGACGGCGTCGCCATCCCACAGCTGCAGCAACACCAAGTTGAGACCGGAGTTTTCAGCGAGGTCCAACGAGACAAACTCGGAGTAGGTCGCGGTGCCCTTGCGCTCAACGATCACGGTGGCCTCGGACGAGGCACCCGCCTCGACCAGCAGGTGCCCGCGGACGTCCTGGCCGGTCCCGGTCAGAGTGATCTGAATAGGCGCATCGAGCACGGTGTTGGGGGCGATCGTAAGTGCCATCGCTCCACCGGAGTGCGCTGCCGCGACGGCCGCGGCCCGGTCCCCCGGTGCCCGCACTGAACGCTCACGCGCCTGCTCGGGCGACACCTCGGTCAAGGTGACGCCGGCGGGGAGCTCCGGCACGTCCCACTCAAGGTGACCTTCGACGGCCTCATCCGCGAACATCGGCTTGATGTCCTTGATCGCGGAGAAGCGCCACTCTTCCTCACGCCCTGAGGGCACTCGGAAGTCGGCCACCTCAAAGGAGGTGGGGCGGTCGGCGCGCGAGGCGTCCGGGGTCGGGGTGCCGAGGCCGTGGCTGTGCGCGGCGTCGACGGTGGCTTGGGAGTGGTCAGTGACGGTCAACCGACGGATCCTTCCATCTGCAGTTCAATAAGGCGGTTCAGCTCGAGCGCGTATTCCATGGGAAGTTCGCGTGCGATGGGCTCAACGAACCCACGCACGATCATTGCCATGGCTTCCGTCTCGTCGAGACCGCGGGACATGAGGTAGAACAGCTGGTCCTCGGACACCTTTGAGACCGAAGCCTCGTGGCCCATGTGGACGTCGTCTTCACGCACGTCGACGTAGGGGTAGGTGTCGGAGCGGCTGATCTGGTCGACGAGCAGCGCATCGCACAGCACGTTCGACTTGGAGTTCTTGGCGCCTTCGAGCACCTGCACCAGGCCGCGGTACGAGGTCCGGCCGCCACCGCGGGCTACCGACTTCGACACGATCGAGCTCGAGGTGTTCGGGGCGGCGTGCACCATCTTGGCGCCGGCGTCCTGGTGCTGGCCCTCGCCCGCGAAGGCAATCGAGAGCGTCTCGCCGCGAGCGTGCTCGCCGAGCATGTAGATGGCGGGGTACTTCATGGTGACCTTGGAGCCGATGTTGCCGTCGACCCACTCCATGGTGGCGCCTTCAGCAGCGGTCGCACGCTTGGTGACGAGGTTGTACACGTTGTTGGACCAGTTCTGGATGGTCGTGTACCGCACACGGGCGTTCTTCTTCACGACGATCTCGACCACAGCGGAGTGCAGCGAGTCGGACGAGTAGATGGGCGCGGTGCACCCCTCGACGTAGTGCACGTACGAGCCCTCGTCCGCGATGATCAGCGTGCGCTCGAACTGCCCCATGTTCTCGGTGTTGATCCGGAAGTACGCCTGGAGGGGGATCTCGACGTGGACGCCCGGCGGGACGTAGACGAACGATCCGCCCGACCACACCGCGGTGTTCAGGCCGGCGAACTTGTTGTCACCGACAGGAATCACCGTGCCGAAGTACTGCTCGAAGATCTCGGGGTGCTCCTTCAGAGCGGTGTCGGTGTCCATAAAGATGACACCCTGCTCTTCCAGGTCCTCACGAATCTGGTGGTACACCACCTCGGACTCGTACTGTGCGGCGACACCGGCAACGAGACGCTGCTTCTCCGCCTCAGGGATACCCAACTTGTCGTAGGTCTGCTTGATGTCGTCGGGGAGCTCGTCCCACGTGGTGGCCTGCTTCTCAGTCGATCGCACAAAGTACTTGATGCGGTCGAAGTCGATGCCGGACAGATCCGATCCCCAGTGCGGCAACGGCTTCTTCTCGAACATCTTCAAACCCTTGAGACGCATGTTCAGCATCCACTCGGGCTCGTTCTTCAGCGCAGAGATGTTGCGCACGACATCTTCGTTGAGGCCGCGTTGCGCAATCGCGCCTGCCTCATCGGAGTCGTGCCAGCCGTACTCATAGCCACCGATGGACGCGATGATCTCGTCATCGGTCGCCTGGGGGGCATTCTCAGTAGGGGTGCTCATAGTCATCCTTCCTTGGACGTCGCCAATGCGACGGGGATGGTCGTGGTGCACACGTGTGCTCCGCCTGCCAGGGTGGACAGGCGCTGGACATGGACGTCGAGGAGGCGTGAGATCACGCGGGTCTCTGCCTCGCACCACTCGGGCGCTTCCTCGGCAATCGATTGGACGGGGCAGTGCCCCTGGCACAACTGAACGGTGACTCCACCTGGCCCGGGACGGACCGAGGTGGCGTACCCCTCTTCTGCCAAGGCATCAGCCAAGAGTTTGACGCGATCCTTAATGGGTGTGCCCTCCGGGATGGAACTCGCCAAGCGAGCCTCCAACTGGCGGGCCTTGGACTCCACGAACTCGTCGAGTTGACCGTGTTCCCGCATGAAGGCCACCGCGTCCACCGCGACGGACGAGTACGCCGACGTCAGGGACTGCTGTCCCTCCGTCGTGGCCACGTACGACTTGGCTGGCCGGCCGCGCCCACGGGTGTGCTGGCCCGGGGGCTCGTGATCCTCGATCAGGCCATCGGTCAGCAACGCCGAGAGGTGGCGACGCACTCCCGCTGCCGTCACGCCCAGTTCTAGGGCGAGGCTTGAGGCCGTGATTGGGCCTGCAGACGCGATCAGGCCCAGCACGCGATCGCGCGTGGTGTCAGTGGTCATGACGCGCTCCTGGCTGGTGGGGTGAGGGGTTCTGTTACAGACAACATTGTTGTTGCTGAATTCGTTCCCGGCAAGCAAGGGAAGCCTTACCTTGGCGTTGCGTAATTCGCTGAGAGGGTCCCGTTCTCGCGGCAGACTGTGACCCGTCCCAGCCCCTCTGGAACGACGCAGCGCTGCCTCTCGTTCCCCGGGGCGCCAACGTCGCAGGTACCGGCGCTACCGACGGCTTGCCGACGGCGCACCGCAGTGCCTGAACCGTCGCTTCGGGTCGTCCAGGTACAGTGCCCGCATGAGCGAGCCTGACCCCCTGTCACTGTCCGACGACCTAGCCGTCAAAGAGTTCATCGACGCCGTGACACACTCGGCTCCTGCGGAGCTCATGGTCACCGCCATTGACGATGGCTTCGACGTGACATACCGCGAGGAACTGACACAGCGGGGGATCCTCATGCGCATCGACTCGACGTTTCGGGCAGTCGTGCGCTGCGATGCCTCGACCCGTACTTTCACGATGGCCGACGTCGGCGTCGTGTCGCACTCGAGCCTGGGTGGGCTACGCCGATCGACCTCATGGACGTCCGGCCGCATGTACGCCACGCGGACTGTCGAGGCTTGGGGCACACGCGACGATGGAACCATCGGCACGCTCGACTCGCAAAAGCAGGACACGCGCGTGCTTCACGCGGCGGTGAGGGGGCCCGCTAGCGAACTGGGATGGGTAGAGGAACAGCCCCTGTCCGCGAAGGTGGGCAAGACCGTCGCAATCGTGGTCGCGGTCGGCACAGTGCTCGCAGGCGTGGTCGTGGGCGTCCTGGCGATTGCGGGCGTCTTCTCCTAACCGCCCGACGGCCCGCTCAGGACGCGCTTACACTCGTCAATACTGCGCCAAACTCAGGTCCGACCACGTCCAGTTGATCCGCCGTACACGTCACGGAAATGCCGACCACGGCAATCGAACCGTCGGCCTGGAGCGTGCCCACAAATCCGTCGAGGTGGCGCAGGGCGTACGTGCGACCGTTCACCGTGAGATCCGCGACCAGCATCTGACTGAGTCCGGGCGCGTGTGCCCCCGGCTCGGTCTGGGTGCGCCGAACGCGCTGCGCGCCGCCGGTCTGCGCAGCAAAGCGCTCGGCAGCACGGTCGCCGAGATCGCTCAGCGTCTCTTGCGGCCCAATGATGTCAGTCGTCACGATGCCCACTGGCGTGTAGTCGCCGTCGAAGCCCCGCCGCACCATGGTGGCGTCGACCCCAGGATTGGTGAGCGACTCGTGGCGTCGCCACTGAGGGGCCGGCCATTGAACAGTTGCCATACGTCAGATCACCACCATCCGGACACAGTGGTCCACATGTCCGTCGCTGTATTGCCCATTTCTTCAAAATCGAGGGTCACGCCGCCGCTCAGCGATCCGCCGAATCCCCACGCCAATCCGGCGCTCGCCCCGATCGTGAGCTTGCCGTCCTCATAGCCGAAAGTGCCGTCGAGCCCTGCTCCAGCGCCCGCCCAGCCTTCTGCGGTGCCTGAGAAGCCGATCCCGCCCACCGAGACATCGGCGTCCACTCCGGCCTTCGCACCGAACAGGACCTCCGCGCCCACATCGATGCCCTCCATGCCGAGTGTCGCATCCGCGTCGCCGTAGATGCCCGCTCCGATATCACCGGCGACCTCAACGGTGCTGTAGTCGTTCGTGTAGCCCACGGCACCTGACGCGCCGATGAGCTCCGCCTCGGCATCGACGTTGAGCGCCACGCCTTTGTCCGATGCTGAGACGGAGCCTGTGGCACTCGTGCTCAGCGCGGAGGCCTCGCCTTCGGCGAAGAACATGCCGTTGGCTGGCCCCACGAAGGTTTGGGTGCTGCCTTGGGCTCGCCATACCCACGCTGAGGCATGCGCAGAGGCCAAGACCGCCGACAGTCCGAGCGAAGGGGCGCCATCGAGGCCTGCCCACCCCTCTTTCCCCCACTGCTGCTTCCACTGGTCGCTGGTGGCAGAGCCCCACGACCAACTCGATTCCGTCCCCGGACCTTCACTCACGCCCTGGTTGAGCGAGCCACCGCCGGCTCGGACAAGCGCGACCAGTGCGTCCATGCCCGCCGTGTGCAAGTCTTCACGGGCCTGCTGGAGCGTGTCCTCGGCTTCCGAGCGCAAGGCAACCCCAGGGTCGCTGTAGACGGGTACGGGAGGAAGGATCCACTGGCGGGTGATCGCGTTGTTGTACGCGGCGACCTGGTTGTTGTAGAGCGTGCGGGCGTCTTGAGACGCCTGCTCTCCTTCATTCCACACATCGATCGCCTGCTGAGCGCTCGTTTGAGCCGTCGTGATGGCATCGGCATACGTCTCAAGCGCAGTGGCGCACTCTGCCAACAGGTCCGCTGCCGTCAGCCACATTCCCGGGACCTCTGCAAAGGCATCTTCGAACGCGGTCGCCGCAGACCCTTGCCATTGACTCACGGAGATTCCTCGCAAGTCCACACCGCTGTCGTCCAGTTTGGTTCCCCAAGAGCGGACGTCGTCGGCGAAGCCGCGGATGGCTCCTGCATCCCCTGGCACTAGCACCGTCGGGTCGTCGGAAGTGCCCAACGCAGGGGCGGATGGCGCCGTCACCGTTCGACCTTGCCCTCGCCATTGAAGGTCGGCAGCGTGAGCGAGCGGATGCTCGCCTCGGTGAGATCTTCTTGGACACACATGTCGCCCACGACGCCACGCAGTTGAGCGGCGGTCTGTTCGGCGTGAGACGCGAGCGCTGCGACGACGTCGCCCACAAAGCTCGCGAAAAGCGGCAAGTTCTCAGCGAGTTCCACGTGACCCACGGCCGTGTCGGCAAGGCAGACGCCACCCACGAGCACCGAATCATAGGTATCTGCGACCTGATCGAGGGTGTTCGCGTTGGCCCGAATCTCGTCTGCGCCCACCACAATGTCGTCGGCCATGGTCCCCCCGGCACATCTCGAGGCGCACCCCGCGCCCCTCCTGCCATGACCCTAGCACCGCGCGCGTGCGAAGGGAGGGCGTAGTCTGCCGTGGCGGTGTGCGTCCTCGACCACCCATCCCGCGAACCTAAAATGGTCGCGTGATCTCCCGCTTCCTCGCATTCGTGTCCCGCATCTTCACCGCGATCCTGGATTGGATCACGCGCCACGGGCGAGGCTTCATTCTTGCCAACATCGCGGCACAGGCCGGCATCATCGTGACCGGCGGCATCGTGCGCCTCACAGGATCGGGCCTGGGTTGCTCGACCTGGCCTCAGTGCGAACCAGGAAGTTTCACTCCAGAGTTTCACGCTGAGGCAACGGTGCACACTGCGGTGGAGTTCGGCAACCGGCTCCTCACCTTTGTGCTGGCCGCTGTGGCATTGGGCGTCGCGATCGCAGTGTGGCGGTCCAGGCCCGACCTCAAGTGGTGGGGATTGGTCCCCGGGGTTGGCGTGGTGATTCAGGCGGTCGTTGGCGGGATCACTGTGCTAGTCGAGCTTCATCCCCTCGTGGTGGCTCCTCACCTCCTGTTGTCGACCGCATTGGTCTGGTTCTCCGTCTGGCTATCGCTGACCTACCGGCGCGCGCCGCGCCGTGCGGGGGCGTCGGTCCTGTGGCACCAACGCCTGCTCGCTGCGACGGTCGTCGTGGTCTTGGTGCTAGGGGCGCTGACGACCGGCGCTGGGCCGCACTCGGGCGACATTGACGCGACCGAGCGCCTGGCTCTTGACCCCGCGGCGATCGCGAGAGCGCACGCCCTTGCGGTGTGGGCGTTCCTCGTGGTGTTCATCGCATTGGTGTGGCGGATCCGTCGCGACCGCTCAGTTGGCGAGCGAGACGAGCTCCGCAAGGCATGGGTCGTCGTCGTCGTCGTGGTGTGTGCGCAGGGGCTTGTGGGCTACGTACAGTACTTCACGGGCCTGCCAGAGGTCCTCGTGGCCCTGCACCTGGTCGGCATTGGTGCCTTTGCGGCTGCCCATTCGGCACTCCACTACCTGGTGAGGGCCGATGCCTCGGTACAGGTGGGCGCTTCAGCCGCCGCTCGCTAGCGCGGCTTGCGACGCGACACTCCCCCGGCAGCGCGACACTCCCGCGGCAGCGCGCCGTGCCACGGCACGCGCGACGAGATGCAACCCTATGGTGGCTACTCGCGCGAAGGCGGGCGATCCCACGCGGACTGCGCGGGCCTCAGCGTCGCTCCGTCGGCACGTAGCGCTTCATTCAGCGCGAGCGCGCCCATGACGATCGTGGGGCTGTGAACGCGACCGTCCATGACAGCCGCAATCACCTCCTGGAGAGGAACCCACGCCCCGGACATCTGCGCTTCCTCGTGTTCGCGCACGTGCCGCTCGCGCTCCGGGACCTCAGCAATGTCACGTGCCAGAAAGATCCGGATCGCCTCGGAGGATCCGCCGGGTGACGTATAGGCGTCGACCAGCACGTCCCAGCGCTGAGCGGTGAGGTCGGCCTCCTCCCACAACTCTCGCTGGGCGGTGCCGAGCGCATCCTCGCCTGCGATGTCCATGAGACCGGCTGGCGGCTCCCAGCACTCTGCTCTGACGGGGTGGCGATACTGATGAACGAGGTAAATCTCGTTGCGGTCGTTGAGCGCCATGATCGCGACCGCGCCGGTGTGGCGGACATAGTCGCGCGTGACCACGACGCCATCGCCCAGGTCAACGTCATCCGAGTCGATGTCCCACACTTTGCCGGTGAAGGACCGCACCCGCGAGACCACGGGGGCCTCGCGGGGCGTGTCGCTCAGACGATCCACGGACGCTACGCCTGCGCCGCGATTGCCGCCCCGATGAGGCCGGCGAACAACGGGTGCGCCTTGGTAGGCCGGGACAGGAACTCCGGGTGCGCCTGCGTTGAGACGTAATACGGGTGGACGTCAGCAGGTAGCTCAACGAACTCGACGAGCGCGCGGTCAGGCGACTCACCAGACACCACCAGGCCCGCCTCTTCGAGCTGCGCGCGGTAAGCGTTGTTGAACTCGTAACGGTGACGGTGACGTTCTCCCACCGTCGTGGCGCCATAGGTGGTCGCCGCGACTGAGCCCTCCTTGAGGACAGCCTGGTATTCGCCCAGACGCATCGTGCCGCCAAGGTCGCCCTCGCCGTCCACGATCGCTTGCTGCTCTTCCATGGTCGCGATCACGGGGTGCGGGGTGTCGGGGTCAAACTCGGAACTCGAGGCGCCCTCGAGACCGACGACGTTCCTGGCGTACTCCATCACCATGGTCTGCATGCCCAGGCAGATGCCGAGTGTCGGCACCTTGTTTTCGCGCGCCCATCGCAATGCGCCAATCTTGCCGTCGACGCCGCGGACACCAAAGCCGCCTGGCACCAAGACCGCGTCCACTCCGCCGAGCGCCTCTTGCGCGCCCTCGGGAGTCTGGCAACGGTCAGAGGCAACCCACCGCAGGTGCACCTTGGCGTTGTGGTGGAAGCCGCCAGCGCGGAGCGCCTCCGACACGGACAGGTAGGCATCCGGCAAATCAATGTACTTGCCGACCAAGGCCACTTCCACGTGATGGGCCGGACGGTGGACGCGGTCAAGGACCTCGTTCCACGCTCCCCACTCAACATCGTGGAACGGCAGGTCCAATCGGCGCACCACATACGCGTCGAGCCCCTCGGAGTGCAACACCTTGGGGATGTCGTAAATGCTCGGCGAGTCCTTCGCCGTCACGACGGCGTCGTTCTCAACGTCGCACATGAGCGCGACCTTGGCCTTCACACCCGCGGGGATGTCGCGGTCCGACCGCAGCACGAGCGCGTCGGGCTGGATACCGATCGAGCGCAGCGCCGCCACGGAGTGCTGGGTGGGCTTGGTCTTCTGCTCGCCGGACGGGCCGATGAACGGCACGAGTGACACGTGGAGGAAGAACACGTTGTCGCGGCCCACATCGTGGCGCACCTGACGTGCGGCCTCGAGGAACGGCTGAGACTCGATGTCACCAACGGTGCCGCCGACTTCGGTGATGATCACGTCGCAGTCGGGACCGGCCTGCTCGCGCATGCGGCGCTTGATCTCGTCAGTGATGTGGGGAATGACCTGAACGGTGTCGCCTAGGTATTCGCCGCGACGTTCCTTCGCGATGACCTGCGAGTACACCTGCCCGGTCGTGACGTTGGAACTCGCGGAGAGCTTCACGTCGAGGAAGCGCTCGTAGTGCCCGATGTCGAGGTCAGTCTCAGCACCGTCGTCCGTGACGAACACCTCGCCGTGCTGGAAGGGGTTCATCGTGCCAGGGTCGACATTGAGGTAGGGGTCAAGCTTCTGCATCGTCACGCGCAGTCCACGCGAACGCAGCAAGCGTCCGAGGGAAGATGCGGTGAGCCCCTTGCCGAGGGAGGAAACGACGCCTCCCGTGACAAAGATGTGTCGGGTGACATGGTCCGTATTGGATGAAATTCGAGATCGCTCCACGGGCTTCAACTCTAACAGGGACTGGCCGCTAGCGATTGCCGAAACGCGTGGGACTTCTCACGAACCCGTCACGGAGTCGGCACATACGTCTGGCCACCGCCAGGACCGTACTGTCCCACTGCCCCACCAATGTTCTCTGCCAACGCCAAGGCAGTGGAGATCTGGCCGTAGTAGTCCGTGCCGGTTGAGACCGTGCTCACCACACCACTGGCCTGCGGATCATTGGCGATCGCCGTGGCCAGGTCTCCTGTCGACGAGGTCCCGGAGGCGGCGACAATGCCGTCGGCATATTGCCCGAGTACCCCGGCAATCTCTGCGTATGCAGCGGACTGGGCTCCGTCGTCTTCGGAAGCGGGGCCCGCGATCATCGTGACCGCCTGGGCCGGCGCTCCCACAGAGCCGCTGACGAGGTCGGCCTCCGCGAGGAGGTCAAACAACACCCCTGCACGCTCATCGGCCTCCGCCGCAAAGTCGGCCGCGTCGCCGCCCACGGGGGCCGCGCCCGGCAAGATCGACTGCGCAAGAGCATGGGCCAACACGGTCGTCGGCGTCATGTCCTCCGTCACCCCCACGACCTGGGATGCCACCGTCGAGGCAAGGGAGCTGCGGAATGCCACCTGGCCGGGGTCGGTCCACGCTGCCCCGATGCTCACCTGCGCCGCAACGGTCGCCCCTGCCTGGACCTGGCGCTGTCGGACGGCCTCGGCGTCGTCCGAGGGTGGCTCACCGACCTCGACGGTCGCGACAGCCACGTCGGCGAGCGAGCCCGCCAGCAGCCGCGCGGAGGACTCCTCCGCGAACTGCTCCCCCGCCACAGCCTCTGCCTGCTGTTGCTCAAGGTCACCCTCAAGCGAGTCAACGCTGCCTTCAAGAGTCTCGATCTGTGCAGCCTGGTCCCCTACGAGCGCGTCGCGCATCGGCCCGCTGCCCAAGACCACGCCCACTGCCAGGGCCAGGAACACGGCCGTGAGCGAGACGAGGTGATACCGAAAGTCGATCACTATGCTCCCCCGATCCACGCGGTCACGGCATCCCACACGCTCTGCACCCACGCCCGGCCGGCGGGCGTGATCCACACCGCCGCGCCCAGTGCAATGAGCGCGCTCATCATGAGCACCGCGAGCGTCCATGAGCCATAGCGATGCCTATAGACAAGCGCCAACGTGGTCGCATCCACCAGCCGGCCACCCGCGCGCAGGCGGCTCAGTAGCGTCCCGGCGGCCTCCGCGGGCGTGCGCTCCAGGAAGTCCATGAGCCGTGATTCCACCCCAACGGTCACGATCACTTCCGCACCGCCCGCGTGTGCCATGAGGATTGCGAGGTCGGCGGCAGACAGCGTCGAGTCGACCGTCGAATGATCGACGCCGAGCGCTTCAGCGCGGATGAGCCCGGCGTCGGTGCCATGCGGATCATGCAGCACGACGTGCCGTGCTGCCCTCACCGACTCTTCATGAATTGCCTCAATGTCTCCGACGATGACGCTCGCGCCAGGCCCGAGGTCGCGCGCGGCGTCCGCTCCGGCGCCCACGCCGATCACGAGCGGCCGCACGTCACGCAAGTACCGCCCAATCTCTTTGAGTTGCTCGCGGTGGCGGAATCCGGGCGCCACGATGACCACGTGCCGGCCCGTGAAATCGACTCCGGTGCTCGGCAGGCCTTGTGCCTCAAGCAGCACATCGCCCTCGCGCGCGATCTGTTCCATCGCCGTCGCGGTCAGCATTTGCAACTGGACGCGCATGCCTTCGGCCGCGCCCTGCATGGCGTCGGTAATCGCATCGATGTCGAGTTCCGTGCCTGATGCCACAACAGTGTCATCGACAACGACCTCGTTGCCGCGCACTTGCGCGCTCGTGCCCTCCTTGAGGTCAAGCACGGAAGGCCCCACCGCATCCACCAAGGGGATGCCCGCCTCGAGCAATACGCGGGGGCCTCCCGCCGGGTAGCGCCCCGAGATTGAATGGCTGACGTTGACGACGGCGGCAGGACGCTGCGCGGCAAGGACCTCAGCGGATCCTGAATCTAGATCGAGCACGTCGACGATCGCGACGTCGCCGGCGCGCAGTCGACGCGCGAGCACCATGGGGCTGCGATCGATGCGCACGGGGCCGGTGACTAGACCGTCGTCCGCGTCCCGCTTGCGAGAGGAACGACTCATATGGCTCATCGTGCCACGCGGGAGGCCTCCAACAGCTCAAGCGCGTGGGCGAGTGCTGCAGACGAGTCCTCTTGGCCGGACAGCAGGCGCGCGACTTCCTCGACTCGTTCTTGCCCGTCGACGGCGACCACCTGCGCTCGGGTCACGGCTCCGTCGGTCGCCTTGGCGACCACCACGTGCGTGTCAGCGAACGCGGCTACCTGAGCGAGGTGAGTCACCACGATGACCTGGTGGGTGCGAGCGAGGGCCGCGAGCCGATTGCCCACGGCAACGGCAGCGCGCCCGCCGACACCGGCATCGACCTCGTCGAAGACGAAGGTGCGAGGGGCGTCAGCTGTGCTCGCAGCGAGCGACACTTCAAGCGCGAGCATGATGCGCGAGAGCTCGCCTCCTGAGGCTGCCTCCGCAATGGGCCGGTGTTGGGCACCCGGGTGGGAGGCGAGGGTGAAGGTGACGGTGTCGGCCCCGTGAACGGCCGGCTCGGTGCGCTCCACGTGGATCCTGACCGACGCGTCTGGCATGGCAAGTTCGGCGAGCTCGGCGTCCACTGCGGCGGCCAAGGCCTGAGCCGCATCCGCCCGCGAGTCGTGGACTCTGGCGGCCGCTTCTTCCAGCGCCGCGCGCGTGCGCTCGGCAACATCGCGGCGCTCGCTCAAAGTGTGGTCCCAGTCGTCATCTGCGGCAATGCGCGGGCGTGCCTTGTCGGCGTAATCGAGCACGCCAGCGAGGTCAGGTACACCGATGCGCCGCATCAGGGTCGCGAGGTCGGACCTGCGCTGGTGCAACTCATTGAGGCGAGCGGGATCGGCGTCCAAGCGGTCGAGATAACTCGTGAGCTCAGAGGCCACGTCGCCAGACCCATAGAGAAAGTCGGCCACCCGTTGTTCGAGCGCGGCGAGTGCGTCGTCGTGCTTAGCGGCGTCGGCGAGTGCATGACGTGCCACCTCGAGCGCCGTTGCGACGGTGAACTCTTGGTCGCCAGCGAGTGCTTCGTGTGCCTGGGCGACTGACATCCGCACGGCCTCAGCGTTGTCAAGCACGCGCACCTGCGCCTCGAGTTCAGCGTCCTCGCCTGCGATCGGCGCAACGGCGTCAATGGCGGCCACGTCGTCACGTAGGCGCGCCACCTCGGCCCTTTCGGCATCGGCGCCCTCCTGCATGGTACGCAGAGCCTCGTGGGCCTGCTTCCATTCATTCCACGCGTTGTGGTACTCCGCGAGGACCCGGGCATGACCCGCGCCTGCGTAGGCGTCGAGGGTGTCGCGTTGGCGCGCGGCAGAGCGCAGCCGCACTTGATCGCTTTGGCCGTGGACGGTGACCAGTTCGGAGGCCAAGTCGCCCAGTAGCGCTTGGGGGACGGTCCGCCCTCCCACAACGGTGCGCGAACGCGTCTGTGCTCCGACGGTACGCGCGACCACGACGGTGCCGTCATCCTCGACCATGACACCGGCGTCGTCGAGACGCAGGGCTGACTCAGATCCGCGAGGAATGTCAATGACCGCTTCGGCGAGCGCCTCCGTGGCGCCCTCGCGCACGGTCGCGCGCGCGCTCTTCGCTCCGAGGATCAGGCCAAGGCCGGTGAGCACCATGGTCTTGCCTGCACCGGTCTCACCCGTCACACAGGTAAGGCCGGGACCGAGGTCAATGCGCGCGGACTCGATCACACCCAGGTCGGCAATGGACAACTCGTGGAGCATCAGCCGTCCTCGTCGGGCGACTCGAGGGGTGCCGAGGTGTCGAGCGCGTGGTGGCCCGGGATCTCGACGCCGATCGGGGTCGTGCGAGCGCGCTCTCCGCGCCAGCCCTGAGTGGGTAGCGAGAACTTGTCGACAAGGCGCTGAGTGAACGGAGCATCGGACATGCGTGCCAGTTTCACCGTCGTGGACCCGCGCCGCACCTCGATCACGCAGCCACGGCCGGCATCGATGGCGCGTGCACCGTCCAATACGACCTGCGCCGCCGCGTCAGAGCTTGCGACGACCTCGATGGCGAAAGCCGAGTCGGGGCCAACGACCAGCGGTCGCGCAAACAACGCGTGCGCCGCCAATGGCACAAAGAGCAGCGCGTCGACGTTGGGCCACATGACCGGGCCACCAGCGGAGAACGCGTGCGCTGTCGAACCCGTCGCGGTGGACAGCACAATGCCGTCGCAGCCAAACGACGACAGTGGGCAACCGTCGACCGCCACTGCGACTTCGAGAGTGCGCAGTCGTTCGGCGCGCTCCAATGTCACCTCGTTGAGGGCCCAGCCCTCCTCGACTGTGCCGTCAGCGCGGCGGACGGAGACGTGCAGGGTGCCGCGCTCTTCCACGGTGTAGTCGCCTGACGCGAGCCGCTGCGCCGCGATGACGACGTCGTCCCGCTCGAGCTCGGCGAGGAACCCCACGCGGCCGAGGTTGACGCCCAGAAGGGGAAGTCCGCTGTCATGGGTGAGGTGGGCGGCATGGAGCATGGTGCCGTCGCCACCGAGAACAATGGCTGCCTCGACGCCGTCGCCGTCAGCGATGTCGTGCCGCACCTCAATGTTCTCCGACATGAGAGCGGCCTCGACCGCCGCCGCCGCCTCCACGATCTCGGGACGGTGCGGATTCGAGACGATCAGTACAGCCCTAGTCATGAGTCCTTCTTCACCTCCTGCGTGATCTGCGCGCTCAGCGCGGCTTCGTCCAAGACGGGGCGATTCCCGGCGTCCTGGCCCCTAGCCTGCCATGCTTGCGACGCCCACACGAAGAACTCGACATTGCCCTGTGGACCAGGCAGCGGGCTGCGTTCGACGTGATGAATCGACAATCCCGCCTCGCGCATGTGGCGCGCGACGGTGCTCACCGCACGGGTCCGCAAACGCGGGTCCGTCACCACACCTCGGCCCGACAGGTGGCCCCGCCCCACCTCGAACTGTGGCTTGACCATGACAACGAGATCGGCAGTGGGTCCCGCGTAGGCGACCAGTGGGGCGATCACGTGCGTGAGCGAGATAAACGAGAGGTCCGCAACCACGAGGTCCACCCCCGCACCCTCTGAGTGCGCGGTGAGGTCGCGGATATTGACACCTTCGCGCAACGACACCCGCGAGTCAGCGCGAAGCGAGGGATCGAGTTGGCCGTGGCCAACGTCGACGGCCCACACGTGTGCGACTCCTCGTTCAAGGAGGACTTGAGTGAATCCGCCGGTAGACGCGCCGGCATCGAGGGCCGATGCGCCGGTCACCTGGAGCCCGAGCGGCTCACAGGCGTCGAGGGCACCCAGCAGTTTGTGCGCTGCGCGCGACACGTAGTGCGACTGGGCGGCGACCTCGATGACGTCCGCGTCGTCAACGTCGAACGACGCTTTCACCTGGGTGTGCCCCTGAACGCTCACAGCGCCCGCCACAATCAGTTGCTGGGCGTGTGAACGCGAACGTGCGAGTCCACGCACGTGAAGCGCGCGGTCGAGCCGCACGCGGGCCGCGCTACTGCTCTTCGCGCAGGCGGTTGGACAACGACGACTGAATCTTGTCGAAGAAGTCCGCCTGCTCGTGGAGGTCCGAGGGCAGTTCGGTCACGGCACGCAACGCCTCGCGGACCTCGGCCGGGTACTGGACGGTGCCCAGCGGTTCGCGCTGCTCGGAGAACTCAGTCATGGTCCGAGGATACGCCCAGGTCAGGAAGGGACTCAACCTCGAGGTCGCCTCCAGCATCGGCGAACTCCCATGCGGCCGCGCACGCGGCACGGATTCTGTCGAGGCCCCACGGGCCGGTGACCTGAAGGCGGCCGTTCACCACGCGTGCGGTAGCGTCTCCCGACGTCCACTCTCCGTCAGCGCCGACTGGCGCCTCGTGAGCATGGGCCAGGCACCGCATGTCGGCGCCGATGTAGGACGGACGCTGGTCCGCCGGCGCGAGGACGGCGTCGCGACCGTCGTTCACGCCGGTGAGCACCAACAGCCCGGGGAATCCCGCAGCGCGACCGCCTTTGAGGTCAGTGTCGAGGCGATCCCCAATGACCATGGGCCGCGATGCCTCCGCCTGGCGCGCGGCAAGAGTGAACATCTCGGGCGCTGGCTTGCCTGCGCTCGGCGGGGTCACACCTGTGGCAGTGATCACCACATTGACAAGCGACCCGTTGCCGGGCGCGACGCCCCGGTCATTGGGAATCGTGAGGTCCATATTGGACGCGAAGAACTGTGCGCCTTGGCGGATCGCATAGGACGCCTCGGCGAGTTCCTTCCACGACACATCCGGGTGGAAACCTTGTACAACGGCGACGGGATTGTCCGCGGCGGAGTCGACCAGCGTCATGCCCACCTGGGTGAGCGCCGTGCGTAAACCCTGACCGCCCACGACATAGATTGCTGAGCCTGCGGGCAGTGCGTCCTTGACCATCAACGACACGGCCTGGGCAGCCGTCAGGACCTCATGCTCGCGCGTGGGCATGCCGAGGTCTGACAGATGCGCCGCCACGGTCCCGGGTTCGCGGCTCGCGTTGTTGGTCACGAAGACCATTGCCATGCCCGCCTCCCGGGCCGCCTGAATGGCGCCTGGTGCGCTGGGGATGGCGTGGGGGCCTCGATACGCCACTCCGTCGAGGTCGACGAGCGCAGCGTCATGAGCCTCGTACAGGGGCTGTGCGGTGCCAAGAAGCATTAACGGTCCTTGTCGTCGTCGCCGCCCGTTGCCGCGGGCTCGTCACCGTCGTCGCCGCCCGTTGCCGCGGGCTCGTCACCGTCGTCAACGGTGTCTGCGTCGAGATCCGGATCTGGCAGTTCTGCAGTGTCGTACAAGGTGATGTCGTCCGCCCACGGGTCCTCAACGTCCGCAGGCACGGGAAGCGTCGCCTCGATCTTCTCGGCTTCAGCCTCGCGTCCCATGGCGCGCAGCACCGTCGCGCGAGCCGCGTCCACCTGGAACTGCGTGTCCTCGTCGGGTGCATTGATACGTCCGAGCGCAACGTAGGCGGCTTCGTGCTCGCCTAGGTCCATGCGCGCGCCGGCCACGACGATGTCGAGCTCGGCACGCTGACGTGGATCGAGGCCCGCTGAGTCCGCCTCGCGTGCGAGATCAATCGCACGCTCCGGCCGACCAAGTCCGCGCTCGCAATCCGCCATGAGGGCCAGGTGCTCATGGGAGCCGTTGAGTCGGCGCACCGTACGGAACTCACGCAGCGCCTCCGCGTAGCGACCCGTCGCATAGGCCGCAACGGCGCCGGCTTCACGGACCACGTCGACACGACCCGCACGCGAGACGGCCACCTGGGCGTGCTTATATGCGAGTTCTGGGTCGACCTCGAGCACCAGCCCCGCCATCACCAGGTGCCGGCCAACGTCTTCAGCGTTGTCCTTGCTCAAGGTGCGCAGACGAGCCCGAACCGTGCGATCGAGTTGACCGATCGAAATCTCCTCGGGAATCTCCGGCACCTCGGTAACGGGACGCACCGTCGTACGGTCGCCACGCCGCGAGCCGTCCTCACGCTCCGAACGTCGGTCGTCCCGGCGAACCTGGTCGCGACCATAAGCCGGGCCTGACTGGCCGCGGCGATCACCGTCGCGCCGGCCGTCGCGGCTATCCCACCGGCCTGGGCCACCGCTACGGCCCCCTCCCGAGTACTGAGAGCCCCGGTCGTCCCGACCGCGGCCCCCGTCCCGCGCTCCATAGGAACGACCACGGGTGTCCGAGCCGCTCTCCCGGGAGCTTGTGCGCGCACCACCGTCTCTGCCGCCGTAGGAACGGCCGCCATCACGAGAACCGCCATCACGACCACCGTACGAACGACCGCCATCACGAGAACCGCCATCACGACCACCGTACGAACGACCGCCATCACGAGAACCGCCATCACGACCACCGTACGAACGACCGCCATCACGAGAACCGCCAGAACCGGCAGCGCCTGGACGTGACGTGGCTCCACGAGACGGGCCGCGATCGTAGCCACGTGAACCACCGTCGCGAGAAGTGCGCTCCCGATCCCCGCCCTCGAAGGAACGCGAACGAGGGCCGTCACCACGACCGTCCCTGTTGCTCCCCGCACGCTCATTGTCGTCCCGAGCACCATAGGGCCGGCCCCTTCCGCGGCGCTCGCCGGAGTATCGAGACTCTGCCCCGGACCCGCTTCCGCGTGGCGCCCCCGAACGTGATCCTGCAGACTGCGAGGACGACTGGCGCCCTGGCCTGTCGTCATAGGAACGCCCACGCTGACCGCCGTCGCGCGACGAGTACTGCCGTGGCGAACCACCCTGGCGCGGACGATCGCTTGGGCGTCGCGAACCATCGCGCCGTTCGCGTGGGTTTTCCGAGGATTCCTCGTGGGTGCCGGATTCGGCCATGATTGTTCAGCTCCTTGCGGGACGGCGCTGGCGGATTGCGCCGCTACCGTCCCATCGTGCCAGGGAAATGCAAAGGGCCGCCCCAGATGGGGCGGCCCTTGCC
>NZ_BBRG01000003.1 GCF_000975155.1 Demequina globuliformis | reverse complement strand
TGCCATGCGTTGATTGCTGCCGCGTGTATGGGGTCTTGGGTGCAGGTGTAGCCCGAGACGATAGTCCACGGGCCGTAGGCAGACTCACTGACAGGTTCCGACCGCCACAACGGTGGTTGCACAGCCTCTCCCGGGGGACATTCCACAGGAGGCGCAACCTCGCCCGTGCTTCCGCAACTGGGAATCGACCCATAGAACTCTGGCGCCGCGCGATTGGGGTCTTCGCCGACCGTCGCCCATCCCACGCAACGCGGTGCTCGATCCCAACGCGTCGGCCTTGATGCGGGTCCGGAGATGGAAGACGCGCTGCCTTCGGCTTGCTCCCCGTGGGTGCTCACCTGCACCGTCACGGAAGAGTTCTCTGTAGCGCCAAACAGGTCGAAATCGTTCCCGTCGCCCACCGGCGCCGCACTTGCCGCGACTCCCATAATCGCGCGAGCGATCCACGTAACGATCTTTGGACATGTCACTCGTCGGTCCGTTCTGCCCCGACCTCCTCGACAATCCAGTGGCCTTCATGGCGGATGATCACGCTCGCGACTCCCTCACCGCCCTCCACTTCGCGGACGATAGTTCCGTCGGGGTCGCGCTCTGCCAGATCCGTCGTCCTGACTTGGTATTCGATGCCAAACGTGCCGTCGTCTTGGATTCCGCCGTAGCCGTAGTCGCTGAGGATCTCGACGTCGCCGCCTTCGACAGTTGTGTTGTTCACCGTTGATTGCTCATAGGCCCCTGAAACCGAGTTACAAAACTGACAGGCGGGATCTGAAAGAGCGGCGAACAGCGAAGGTTGCTCGCGAGCTAACGCCTGATAGTTGTCGAGAAAATACGAGGCGAATGCGTCAGCACCGGGGAAGTCCTCGGTGAGTGCCTCCTCGGGGAGTTGCGCAATCACGTCATCTACCGCCAGCACCGTGCTGCGAGGCGTAGGCGACGCGGTCACGGAAGGCGAGGCGCTTGGTGAGACGGTAGCGGTAGGTGAGCCGGCATCGGCCGTAGGCGACACCTCAACGGGCCCATCGCCGCCCGTGCAACCAGTCAGCACCGCAACCGCGCACGCGGCCGCCGCCACCATCGTCGAGATACGAGTTCGTGTAGCCCCCATGCCACGCGACCCTAGCCGCGCCGACCCCTGGCCCGCGAGGGCAACCATAAAACTGTGGATAGCGCGCCGCGCAGCACGGGCGCAACTAGACGGCGACGCCGATCAGCGAACCGATCGCGTAGGTGATCGCCATCGCGAGTGAGCCACCGACCATGTTTCGGATCACGGCCCTACGGCGAGGGGAGTGCGCCCACTTCGCGGAGACGTAGCCGGTAATAGCCAGTGCAATGACTACTGCCGCGTACGTGGCCGGCACCTGAGCGGATGCTGGCACCAGCAAAATCGTGAGCAGCGGCAACAGGCCACCCGCA
This sequence comes from Demequina globuliformis, assembly GCF_000975155.1. Classification (GTDB taxonomy): domain Bacteria; phylum Actinomycetota; class Actinomycetes; order Actinomycetales; family Demequinaceae; genus Demequina; species Demequina globuliformis. Next base: position 247,236 of record NZ_BBRG01000003.1, on the reverse strand, counting down.
GTAAAGGCTCCAAGCGACGCCCAGGCAGCGTGCCAGGGGTTGGTGACCTCATCGGGGTCAATGCCCAGGTGCATGCGCGCGTGTATCGCGACCGGGTCGTGCGCCGTCTGTTCCTGCGCCGCGACCCGCGCCGTCGCCTCGCGCATCCCCGTCTCCATGTTGAGCTCGACCAACTGCTCGAGCTCGTAGTCGGGGCGGACCTGGTGCCAACGCCGCTCACGGTGCAGCTGGGACTTCTCGGCGTCCGACTGCGAGGACACCGACACATACTCGCCCACCCCCATCGACAGGGCACCCGCGGTGAGCCCGGCGACGCCCGCGGCGAGAATCGCCGCATGGTTGTCCGGCGTAGCCGCGGCGACTCCAATGACGAGGCCCGCGACGGACACAATGCCGTCGTTCGCGCCCAACACCCCAGCGCGCAGCGCGTTCAGCCGGCGCGTCACGGAGTCTTCGTCTATATGGAGTGGATCGATCATGCCCATGCGTGACAGATTAGGTCGATCGACGGGCGCGCGCCAGGAAGGCAAGCCTGTCTTGGAGGGTCCGAAAACCCTGGCAGATGCCCCGAAAAGGCAGTTTCGGAACTCCGAAGACCTGACGCTACTGCGGACCAACCGCGAGCACGTTGATGACCGGCGCCCCGGCCTCGTCGGACCCCTCGAGATCCACGGTCGCGATGATCGCCCAGTCGTGGTCCCCGTCCAGGTCGTCGATCACCTGCCGCACCAGCCACGTGCCCTCCGGTACCGCCGCATCAGGGGTGGCCGCCAAGGCAGCCTGAGCCCCGGCATCGGCCCGGTCCACCGAGGCGCCCCCAGAGGCACCCCCGGGCTCAACAAAAGTAAGCAGCGCGGCCGAGCGGGCATCGGCCCCCGTGCGAATCGCATCGTCCCCCTGCGCCTCGAACAGCGGGTCCAACGCCTCCCGCCAGGCGTCCGGGCCCCACCCCGACCCGCCATCGAGCGCGCCCAGGCCCGCGTAGTCCTCCCGGGCCGCGAGCTCCACGCGCCGGAACAGCGCATTGCGCACCAGGCGCCGCAACATGAGCGGATTTCCTGTCATGGGCCGCGCCGGTCCACCCAAGGCCGGGGCAGCCCGCATCGCGTCCGCGGAATCGACATCAATCGCGACCACCATCTCCGGGTTCGACAGGTGCTCCCACTCATCCAACAATGAGGAGTCCGTGGAGCGCACCATCTCGCCCAACCAGTCCGTGATCGCTGCCACGTCCGCGGTCCGGTGCTCCTCGGGAACCGTCTGCCTCAGCGCGCGGTACGCCTCGGCCAGATAGCGCAGCACCACGCCCTCCGTGCGTTCCAGGCCGTACGCCGAGACAAGATCGCGGAACGACATCGCCTTCTCGAGCATGTCCCTCACGACCGACTTGGGCGACAACTCGGCATCCAAGATCCACGGGTTCGTGCGGCGGTAGGCGATGAACGCCGGCTCCAGCAGGTCCTCGAGCGGCTTGGGCCAGGTGAACTCCTCGAGCAGTTCCATGCGCTCGTCGTATTCGATGCCGTCCGCCTTCATGGCGCCAATGGCTTCGCCCCGGGCCTGGTGTTGCTGGGCGAGCAGAATCTGGCGCGGGTCCGACAGCGTCGACTCGATCACGGAGACCACGTCGAGCGCGTGATCGGGGCTGTCCACATTGAGCAAGTCCATGGCAGCCAGCGCGAACGGAGACAGGGGCTGGTTGAGGGCAAAGTTGCGGGGCACGTCCACAGTGAGACGGGCCGACGGGCGCTCACCACGCGGGTGTGCCGCGTCAGGAACGCGCACGTGTTCCACGACGCCAGCGATGCGCAAGGAGCGGTAGATCCGCAGTGCCTGACGCACGTGCGCGGACCGCTGGGCGTCCGTCTCGTGGACCGCCGCGAGGAGCGCGGCCATGGCCTGGACCGGGTCCTGAGCCTCCCTGCCCAGCGCCGCATTCGCCTGCCCCCGCGACAAAACGTTGAGCACCATGGCGTGCGTGACGGAGAACCGGCTCACGAGAGGCTCAGGCTCGGCGTCGCGCAGGCGCTCGAACGTGGCATCGGTCCAGTTCACGGACCCCTGCGGCGCGCTCTTGCGGACAATCTTCTTGCGCTTCTTGGGGTCGTCGCCCGCCTTCGCGAGGGCCTTGCGGTTCTCGATCACATGCTCGGGGGCCATGACAATCACGTCGCCCTCGGTGTCGAAGCCCGCGCGGCCCGCACGCCCGGCAATCTGATGAAACTCGCGCGCCGTGAGGTGACGCATGCGCTCGCCGTCGTACTTCACCAGCTGCGTCAACAGGACCGTGCGAATAGGCACGTTGATGCCTACTCCGAGGGTGTCGGTGCCGCACACCACCTTGAGCAGGCCCTGCTGGGTAAGCCTCTCCACGATGCGCCGGTACTTGGGAAGCATCCCCGCGTGGTGCACGCCAATGCCGGCCCGCAGGAACTTGCTCAAGGTCTTGCCGAACCCGGTCGCGAACTTCACACCGTCGAGCGCGTCAGCAATGGCTTGGCGTTCCGTCTTTGACGCGACCTGAGTGCTCAGGAGCGACTGGGCGCGGCTGACCGCATCCTTTTGCGTGAAGTGCACGATGTAGACGGGAGCCTGGCCCGACTGGATGGTCCGCTCCACCACATCCTGGAGGGGCTCCAGGCAGTACTCAAAGGCCAATGGCACTGGGCGTTCCGCCGTCGTCACCTGTGCGACGGCGCGGTCCGAGCGCCGCTGGAGGTCCTCGACTAGCCAGTCCGTGTCGCCCAGGGTCGCCGACATCAGCACAAACTGCGCGCCCGGAAGTTCGAGCAGCGGCACCTGCCATGCCCACCCGCGTTGCGGGTCAGCGTAGAAGTGGAACTCGTCCATCACTACGAGCGACGCGTCCGTGGCTGCGCCATCTCGCAACGCGAGGTTCGCGAGAATCTCAGCGGTGCAGCAGATGATCGGGGCGTCAGAGTTCACCGCGGAGTCGCCGGTCATGAGGCCAACGTTGTCCGTGCCGAACAGCGCGATCGGGTCGAAGAACTTCTCGCTGACGAGCGCCTTGAGCGGTGCCGTATAGAACGTGCGGCCACCGGTGCCGGCCTGCTTGGCCGCCAGAGCCGCGAAGTGGGCACCCGCTGCCACCAGGGACTTTCCTGATCCCGTCGGCGTCGCCAGGATCACGTGCGAGCCAGAGACAATCTCGATCAGCGCCTCGTCCTGATGCGGGTATAGGGGCAGGCCGCGTTCGTGGGACCAGTCAGCGAATGCCTCGTAGAGGGCGTCGGGGTCGGGCGCCTCACCGGCCACGGGCGTGGGCAGGCGGTCAAGAAGGGGCGGCGTTGAAGAGGTCATCGCTCACCATTCTTGCGTGCCGGGCCGATGCCTGGGTGCAGTGGGGAGGTGTGAGGGGTCTCGCATGGGGGTGCGTCGGGTCGGCAATCGCCGAAAATGGTCGGCCACGAGCCGTGGGGCCCGGATTTCCCGCCGAGTATGTTCGGCCAGGGGAAACGGTAGGGGAGCGGAGGGGACGGCTGGGCAGCGGGCCGCGGGTTAGGGGCGGTCGCCCATCACGGCCGTGCCCACACGCACCATGGTCGCACCCTCCGCGATGGCCCATTCCAAATCGCCGGACATCCCCATCGACAGATGCCAGGCACTCGACAGATCGATGGCGCCGCGCTCGGAAGAGATCAGCGCCTGGTCCCGGATTTCCCGCAGGCGCGCGTAGCCCGCGCGCACATCTGCCTCGACCGGTGAGTTCAGCCCAATGGTCATGAATCCGACGACCTCGAGCGCCGGCAGCGCCTGCACCTGGGCGGCCAGCGCTAGCGCGTCCTCCGGGGCTACCCCGGCCTTGGACTCCTCGCCGGAGACATTGACCTGGATCATCACTTGCAGGTCGCGCTGCGCCTCAACGCACAGGCGCGAGAGGCGTTCGGCAAGCTTCAACGAGTCGACCGTCTGGACGCATGCGGCGTACTCGACAGCGATCGCCGCCTTATTGCGCTGCAGTTGCCCAATGACGTGGACGACCGCACCCGCGTCCCGAAGCGACTCGCCCTTGTCGGCGAGTTCCTGCATCCGAGACTCGCCCACGAGTCGCGCACCCGCACGCACCGCGCCGACGGCCGCATCCGCGGCCCACGCCTTGGTGGCAACGAGTATCTGCACGCCCGACCCGGCGCGACCAGCCATGGCCTCCGCGACGTGGACGCGTGCCTTGACGTCGGCCAGTTCTGCGGCGTAGTCGTGTGCGGCGGGCGGAGTAGCGAGGTTCATGAGTCCTTCCCAATAGGTGCGGTGGACGCGCCTGTGAGGCGCACCAGGTCCGCGGGTGCAAGTGAGATGTCGAGGCCCCTGCGCCCGCCGGACACGTACATGAGGTCGTGGTCGAAGGCGCTGGCATCCACGACGGCCCGGAGGCGCTTGCGGCCGCCCAGGGGCGAGATGCCGCCCACCACGTACCCCGTCGCGCGTTCCGCGAGCGCGGCGTCAGCCATGTGCGCCTTCTTTGCCCCCGCCGCTCGCGCCACCGCCTTGAGGTCCAAGGATCCAGACACGGGCACGATCGCCATCGTGAGCTCTCCGTCGGCTTCGACACACAGCGTCTTGAACACCACGGACGGGTCGACCCCGAGCGCGGCCGCGGCCTCGAGCCCGTACGACAGGTCGGAGGCGGGGTCATGCTCATATGGGTGCACGCCATGCGGGACGCCTTCGCGCTCCAGAAGCTGAATCGCAGGGGTGCCGGAGGTTGCTGAGCCAGCCTTGCGGGACATGGCCCCAGTGTGCCCTATCGTGGCGGCGTGACATCCCAAGACCTGACGCACGTGGACATGTGGACCGACGGTGCCTGCAAGGGCAACCCCGGCATTGGCGGCTGGGGCACACTGATGCGCTCCGAGGGACGGGAGAAGGAACTCTTTGGCGGCGAGTTGGACACCACCAACAACCGCATGGAGCTGACCGCCGTCATCGAGGGGCTGGCCGCGCTCAAACGCGAATGTGACATCACCCTCCACGTCGATTCGCAGTACGTCATGAACGGCGTCACCAAGTGGATCAAGGGTTGGAAACGCAACGGCTGGAAGACCGGCGACAAGAAGCCCGTTAAGAACAAGGACCTGTGGGTTGCCCTCGACGAGCAGGTGGCACGTCACCAGATCGAGTGGGTGTGGGTCAAGGGCCATGCGGGAGATCCCGGCAATGAGCGGGCCGACGCCCTCGCCAATATGGGCGTGGAGCAGGTCAGGCGCTGAGTAGCCTGGCTCCATGACCACGACCCCGCTGCCCGGCACGATCGCGCAGCCCGTGGAGCACCGCCTGGAGATCAAGAAGTCTGTCTTTCTTGCCCGCCTGACGCCGGTGGACTCCGTGGAGAGGGCCGATGCCGTGGTTACTGCCATCCGCAAACGCGACTGGGACGCGCGTCACCACTGCACTGCGCTCGTGGTGGGTGAGCGCGCGGACCGGCAGCGCTCAAGCGACGACGGCGAGCCTGCCGGCACGGCTGGGGTGCCGATGCTCGAGGTGCTTCGTCACCGCGACGTCACCGACGTGGTGGCGGTGGTGAGCCGCTGGTTTGGTGGCGTGAAGCTGGGCGCGGGTGGGCTTGTGAGGGCCTACGGCGCGTCAGTCGCGGCCGCCCTCGATGAGGCTGCCTGGGTGGACCGCGTGCCGCTGACTCACGTCACCGCAGAAGTGCCGCATGCCGATGCCGGGCGCGTCCTCGCCTCGCTGCATACCTGGGCGGACGCGCACGGCGCGGTGCTCGACGACCCGCGATACGGGGCGGCCGCGACCTTGGCATTGCGCGTGTCACCCCAGGATGTCGATGCCGCGCGCGCGGAGGTGGCGGCCATCACCTCAGGAGCCGTCACGGCACTGGTAGGGGAGACCACTGTGGTCGATAGGCCGCGGCCGTGAACCCCGCCGCCGGTACGTCGCGCGTGGCAGTGATGCCGCTGGTCGTCATTGTGGGGCTGGTGTGCCAAGAAGCTGGCGCCGCCGTCGCCGTGTCGCTCATCCCCGAGGTGGGCCCGTGGGGCGTGGTGGCCATGCGCCTGGTGTTCTCCGCACTCGTATTGATGCCCATGGCGCTGGTGAGCCTGCGACGCGGCGCGAGCGTGTCGTGGCGGCATGTGGGTGCCTTCGGATTCTCACTTGCCGCGATGAATGTCTTCTTCTACCTCGCGCTTGAACGCATCCCGTTGGGGGTGGCCGTCACGATCGAGGTGATGGGCCCTCTCGTGCTGAGTGTGGTGGCTAGCCGGAGTTGGCGCGGCCTCATGTGGGCTGCGCTCGCGGCCGCTGGCGTGGCCTTGCTAGGCGGGTCCGGGCTGCTCCCGGGTGCGGAGCAGGCGCTGGATCCCGTCGGCATGGCCTATGCCGTGGGCGCTGCGGTGATGTGGGCCGCCTACATCCTGACGGCGCGCGCCGCGGGAGCGGCCATGACCGGAGTGGTGGGCTTGGCGCTCGCGATGGTGGTCGGCTCGGTGCTGACGCTTCCGGTCGCAGGCGTGGTGGCAGGCGCCGCATTGCTGGATCCCCACGCGCTACTGCTGGGGTTCGCTGTGGCGGTGCTGTCGTCGGCCATCCCCTATGGCATCGAACTCACAGCGCTGCGCCGCATGAAGGCGGAAACCTTCGCGATCTTGCTGGCGCTCGCCCCCGCGATCGCCGCGCTGGCGGGCCTCGTCCTACTGGATCAGCAACTGACCGCGGCGATCAGCGTCGGCATTGTCCTCGTCACGGTGGCTGGCGTCGGTGCGGTTGCCTCCGCAGGCCGCCGAGCGGTGCCGGCGACAGAAGAAGCGGCCATCGAGACCGCAGATCCTGAGGTCAGGGGTGACGAGGGTCCCACCCACGGCACCCCCGGGCCAGGGTAACCTCGCTGTCATGAACGACCCGGCCGCCGTCATGGACCGCCGCCACCGCCTGGTGCGCGCGTTCTCGTGGCTGGGCGCGCTCGCTGTCGCCGCGACCATGGCCATGGGAGTCGGCCACGCCTCGGTGGCAGCGTCGCAGGCCAGTAGCACCCAGGGTGTCGTCGCCCACGCCGCTCACGAGGCAGTGCCCGCTGACACGCCCCAGGCTGTCGCCACTCGTGACGCCGTAATCGCGGCCCCCGCAGGTCAGGCCTCGGCTCTCCACGCCGGACCCGCCGACTGTGTCAACTGCGGTGACCACTCGGAAACCGTCCTGCTCACCTGCATGCTGGTCACGGTCGTATCGATGCTGCTTGCCGTCGCTTTGCCGCGTGCGCTCCCGTCCTGGTCGCGCAGAATCCGAGTCATCCGGCGCGCGGTGCAGTCGCTCCCGCGCGCCATTCCCTCACCGGTGGATCTCACACGTTTGGGCATCAGTCGGACGTGACGTGAGTCCTGCGGGCCGCCCAGCCCGCATGGAATCCAACGCCGTGGCGCGACACCTGCGTGTCCGCACGGCCTCTCACGTAATCACGACTGAAGGAACAATCATGACCCGTACTTTCCGCGCCTCCGTGCGCCCCATTGCCCTCATCGCCTCGACTGCCGCACTGAGTGTTGGCCTCGTGGCCTGCTCACCCACCCCCACGGCGGAGCCCGACGCGGCATCGGCCAGCTCCACACCCGCAGCACCAACCGAGGCCCACATCTCGGAAGCCGCGCAGGACGCCCTCGCCGCCCACGACCTTGATGGACTCAACACGCGCGAGCTGATCGACACGTTGGACTCTCTCGCGATCGACGACCGGCCGGCGGACTTCATGGCATCCATCCAGCCCAACCAGCTCCTGCTCACCACTGAGGATGGCTCCGAGTCGTCCCTGCCCATGCCTACGGACGCCTTCTACGTGTCCTTGGCGCCCTATGTGGATTCCACCCACGACTGCTACTTCCACTCGCTGACCACCTGCACGGGAGAACTCCAGGAAGAGGACATCCACGTGTCCGTGACGGATGCCCAGACGGGAGATGCCGTGGTCGACGAGGACATGACGACCTACGCGAACGGATTCGTGGGCCTGTGGCTACCTCGCGACGGCGAGTTCAACGTCACCATTGATTACGACGGCAAGACGGCGACGCAGCAACTGTCAACGTCGGAAGATGACGACGCTACCTGCGTGACCACCATGCAGCTGGCGTAGGCGGACGCCGTGGCAGTCGTTGAGTGTCGTGTTCGCGAGCATTCCGGCACTCAACGACTGTCAGCGCAGCTCGCAAGCGGCGTGCACGGCAGGCTCTCACAAGGAACGCAGCGCCAGCACGGCGTCACAGATGTCGATGAGCCGGGCTCTCAGCGGCGTCGCGCGGTCCGCGAATTCGCGCTGGAGGCGCGCATACTCACGCTTGCCCTCGGGTGTTTCCACCGCGATGGCGCGCAAGCCGTAGGACGACACGTCGTACGGCGAGGCCTGCATGTCCACGCGCCGGACATCGGCAGCCAACTCGAAGCAGTCGAGCAGCGTGTCGCCGGGAACCGTGGGACCCAACTTCACTGCCCACTTGAACAGGTCCATCGTGGCGTGCAGGCACCCAGGCTGGTCCATCGCGGGCTGGCTCTCGCGCGTCAACGCGTGGGCATTCAGCGGCGTCGCTTGTGGCGTGAAGAAGCGGAACGCATCAAAGTGGGTGCACACCAGGTCATGCGCCTCAACGACGGCGTCGGTCCCATCGCGTCCCAGACGCAGGGGAAGCCCATGGCGCCGGTCCGTCTCTTCCGCCTGGTAGACCATGGCCCACTCGTGCATCCCGAAGCAGCCGAGCATGGGGCGGCGCTTCGCCGTCGCGTGCAGCAGATCGCGAATGTAGCCGGTCACCTGGCCGCGGTCGGCGACAAACTGTTCGCCCGCAACCGCCGTCACCCCCGCGCCGTCTGTGGCGTACCAGCGGAAGTCTGCGTGGGCATCGGCCCCCTCGAGACCCACGCCTAGGCCGGGGTGCCAACGCCGAATATGGCGCGGCTTCACGCCGTAGTAGTCGAAGAGAAAATCCTCGACGGCGTGCCGGCGGCCCTCGGGGGAGCGTTCGCGGTGACCCTCGGTGAGGGAGTCAGCCCGCTGCGCGTGGGCCGATGCCCTGGCCTCCCAGTCGTCGCGCGTCAGCACCGTTCGGGGTGCGGTCGCGGCGGAGGTGGGAGGGGCGGTCACCCCACCATTGTCTCAATTCCCGCCGGCGGACGGGTCCGTGACGACGTGCGCTGCCACCCCGTGGGCCTCGAGCGCGCTCACGACCGCCGCGATAGCGCCCTTCCATACGGGGTCCTCGTCGTCGATGCCCGTGGCCGGCGCCTGGAGATGATCCAACGCGACCGTCGTGCGCCCGCTGCGTTCGTCGACCACTCGAATCTGGGCGTGGATGACCGCGTCAGTGGTGGTGTCGCCGCCGGCGCCACCACCACTGACCAGATCCACGAGCGTCACGGCGACAAAGTGCTTGAGCAGCGACCCATGCCTCAGCTGGATGGGGGCCTCGCCGCCACGTGAGGTCACCTTGAAGCCCGCGACCTTCATCGCGTCTGTGATGATCGGCACCACCATGAAGGCGTCCGCTCGCGCGGAGATGACGTGGCGGGTGTCGGTGGTGGTCGCATCACGATGGGTCATGGTCGCTACCGTGCCAGAGCTTCGCGCAGGAGGCATCGTCCGTGCGGGTGATTGTGGCCTGGCGGGTGACGGCCGCTCGCTGCCGAGGGCGCGTGCTAGGCCCAGCGCCGCGCCGCCGCGGCCGACGCGATAGTGAGCACACGCTCGAGCGGGCCCGCGCCTAGTCGCCACCGCCACAGTGAACAGGCCGCGATGAGCGCGAGCCACAGCGCGACCAGCGCCTGGTTGGTGGGTTCCCACACCATCTCGTAGCCCACGAGAGCGATCACCAGCAGGTGCGCTACATAGGCCGTCAGGGCCATGGTGCCCACGGCAGCCACCGGCCACGTCGCTGCGCGCAGCACGCGACCGACCGTGCCGTGGCCTGGGTAGGCGATCACCAAACACAGCGCGATCACCCCGAGCCCCACGCCAAGGTTCGACAGCATCTCGACGGGGGAGTACGAGTGCGGCTCCTGATCCATCCACGGCCCGGACATGTCCCAGCCCTCCCACCGGCCCAACTGCAGGAGCCGGTTGGCGACCACGAGGGCACCGAGCCCCGCCGCGAGCAACATCCACACCGTGCGCAGCGACGCCATCGACAGCCTGCCCACGATCAGCCCCGCACAGATGTATCCCATCCAGGCGATCGCCGGATAGTGCTCTCCCCAGAGCATGTCGATCACTGGCAGGTCCGGCATCACTTCCGCGAGTCCGCGCGCCGCCCAACCCCCGACTGCCACGCATAGGCCACCCAGGGTTGCAAGCAGCCACGTAGGCGCTTTCAGCAACGGCAGAGCCAGAAGGAACATAACTCCCAGGTTCGCGAGAATCACGACGACGGGGGTGCCGAGCCCCGACAGCGCGTACCCCAGTGGAATCAGGATGGCGGCCCGCGCCGCGATACGGATTCTGGTCGCGCGCAGGCGCTCGCGGCCCACCGACTCCCACGCGACGGTGCCGCGCGCAGTGAGCATCAGGGTCATCGATACACCCGCGAGAATCGCGAACAGCGCGGACGGGACGCCGTGCGACACCCATAGCCACGACCACTCCCCGGTGAGCGTGGCACGCTTACCGTCGTTGCCCACGTGTGCCGCGACCATGCCCAGCACCGCCAAGCCTCGCGCTAGGTCCAATCCGCCAATGCGGGGGGCCGATGCCAGGGTGGCGGAGGAACCGGCCCTCGCCCCGGGACGGGGCTCGCCGGGCGCGCCCGGCGGCACGAACCCTTCTGTCACGGAGCGGCGCACTCGCCGAGCATCGTGATGCCCCAGCGATAGTGGTGGCCCAGGCATTCGTGGGCGACGAATGCGAGCGACTCATCTCCGAGCCATGCGTGCGCGTTGCGGTCGAACACGGACTCCTCCCGCTGCGCCAGGAGCACCTCCCGCACCCGCGCGTGCGAATCCACCAGGGTGCGGCGTAGGTCGTCATAGGACCGGTGGCGATGGCGGTCGATCAACGCCATGTTGAGTTCAGCCAGCTGCTCCCACTCGTAGCCGGGTGCGGGGAACGCGGGCGTCGCCCCACGCGCGTCGGTCGTAATCCACCCCACAAAGAGCTCATGCCATCCTGTGAGGTGAGCGAAGATGTCGGCCACCCGCGATCCAGCGAAGGCGTCGGAGACGGCGTGATCCGGACGGGAGTCAGCTGCGTGAAGGAACTCCTCGAGCGCGGTGTCCGCGTCCGCGACGAGTTCAGCCATGGTGGCGGGAGTGGCGGGCTGCCCCTGGCCCGCGTCCGTGCTGCTCATGCACCCACCCTAGATCTGGGAACTGACACTCACAAGAGATGACGCGCGTGCGGCCGACGCCGGTCACACGCGCAGCGACTAGGCTGGTGGGCATGCGCATTGCCCGATTCACCACAGGTGACGAACCCCAGTACGCGATCGTTGATGGAGCCCCCGGTGAGGAGGAACTGGTCGTCCTGACCGGCGACCCCATGTACACCCCTGGCAACGTCACCGGCGAACGGATCCCGCTGTCGGACAACGTTCGCCTGCTGGCGCCCGTCATCCCGCGCTCCAAGGCCGTCTGCCTGGGTAAGAACTACGAGGCTCACGCCAAGGAGATCCCTGCCCGCGGTCCCGCCTCTGAGGTGCCGATCCTGTTCCTCAAGCCCAATACCGCCATCATTGGCCCCGACGACCCCATCGTGTTGCCTGCGTACACCGACGACGTCCAGCTCGAGGCAGAGCTCGCTGTCGTGATTGGCCGCATGTGCAAGGACGTCGCACCTGAAAACGCCGAGCAGTACATCTACGGCTATACGTGCGCGAACGACATCACTGCACGCGACGTGCAGCGCCAAGAGGACCAGTGGTTCCGCGCTAAGGCCTTCGACACCTCGCTACCCATCGGACCGTGGATCGAGACCGAGTTGGATGCCGACGCCCTGGGCATTTCTTCGCGCATCAACGGCGAAGAGACTCAGGTAGGCAACACCCGCGACATGATCAACGGCATCGCCGAAGCCATTGCCATGGCGTCCGAGGTCACCACGCTGCTTCCCGGTGACCTGGTCCTGACCGGCACCCCCGCAGGCGTGACGAAACTGCACCACGGCGACATTGTCGAGGTCGACATCGAGGGCCTTGGCGTCTTGCGCAACCCCGTCATCCGCCGCTAACCGCACCACCCCACGGAGAATCTTCACAGTGACTGCTGAGACCGCCGCCGCCACCGACGTGCGCGTGCGCTTTTGCCCCTCGCCCACCGGTACCCCCCACGTGGGGCTCATTCGTACCGCCCTGTTCAACTGGGCGTATGCGCGCCACATGGGCGGCAAGATCGTGTTCCGCATCGAGGACACGGACGCGGAGCGCGACTCGGAGGAGTCATACCTCCAGCTTCTCGACGCCCTCAACTGGATGGGCATCGACTACGACGAGGGCCCCGAGGTGGGCGGGCCATACGCGCCGTACCGGCAGTCCGAGCGTCACGACCTCCACATGGATGTGGCTGCGAAGCTGATCGAGGGCGGCTACGCCTACGAGTCGTTCTCCACTCCCGAGGAAGTGGAAGAACGCCACAAGGCCGCCGGGCGCGATCCCAAGCTCGGCTACGACGGCTTTGACCGCGACCTCACCGAGGAGCAGAAGGCCGCCTACCGCGCGGAGGGACGCCAGCCAGTCATCCGCGTGCGTATGCCCGACGAGGACATCACGTTCACGGACCTCATCCGCGGCGACGTCACCTTCCCAGCCGGGTCCATCCCGGACTTTGTGATTGTCCGCGGCAACGGCGTGCCTCTGTACACGCTGGTCAACCCGGTCGACGACGCGCTCATGAAGATCACGCACGTGCTGCGTGGCGAGGACCTGCTGTCCTCGACCCCGCGCCAGATTGCGCTCTACCGCGCCATGGTGGAACTCGGAATCGCCGACCGCGTGCCCGAGTTTGGCCACATGCCCATGGTGACGGGGGAGGGCAACAAGAAGTTGTCCAAGCGCGCCCCCGAGTCCAACCTGTTCCTGCACCGCGACCGCGGCTTCATCCGCGAGGGCCTGCTGAACTACCTCGCGCTGTTGGGCTGGAGCATTGGCCCCGACCGGGACGTCTTCACCCCTGAGGAACTGGTCGAGGCTTTCGATATTCGCGACGTCACCCCGACATCGGCCCGCTTCGACCTCAAAAAGGCAGAGTCGATCAACGGCGACCACATTCGCATGCTTCCGGTGGGCGAGTTCGTGTCCCGCATGGTGCCGTACTTGCACGCGGGCGGCTTCGTGTCCTCACCCGACACCCGCGAGTTGGAGCCGCACGAGGAGCAGGTGCTCGCCGAGGCCGCGCCGTTGGTGCAGACCCGCATGCAGCTGCTGGGCGAGGCTCCCGAGATGCTCGGCTTCCTATTTATCGATGACCACGAGGTCACGTATGACGAGAAGGCGCTGGCAAAGCTCCCCGAGAACGCCGCCGAGATCCTCGACGCAGCCGCGACCGTGCTCGAGGGCCTCGAGGACTTTGGCCCCGAGTCGCAGCAGGAGGCCCTCAAGGCCGTGCTGGTGGAGGAGATGGGCATCAAGCCCCGCTTCGCCTTTGGTCCGCTGCGCGTCGCCGTGACCGGCCGCCAGGTGTCGCCCCCGCTGTTCGAGTCCATGGAGATCCTGGGCAAGGAGCACTCGTTGGAGCGTCTGCGTCGTCTGCGCGCCTCGCTGTAACGCGTGAGTGAGTCGCGGCTTGGCGTGTGGGCCAAGCCCACACTGACCGGCTCGCTCGTCACCCTGCGCCCCTACGCATGTGACGGCGAGCAGGCGCAGCGCGACGCCGACGCCGTGTGGGAGATGGTCCACGACGCGGAGGGCAACGATCTCACCGCGACTTCTGCGACCTTCACGCGCGAGCAGATCGACGCGTGGGTCCGCTCGCGAGCGTCCGCGCCCGAGCGGCTTGACCTCGCCATCGTGGAGAACGCGACGGGCGAGGTCGCCGGGGAGGTGGTGCTCAACGAGCCAGTTTTCCGTGAGGCAGCAGCGGCCGATGCCCGGGTTGCGGTCGCTGCGAACTACCGCATCGCCTTGCGCGGGCCCGCCTGGTACGGCCGTGGATTGGGCACGCAGGCCGGGGCGCTCGTGGTTGGCCACGCGTGGGAGACCATGGGGCTCGCGCGATTGACTCTCGAGGTACTTGCGCGGAACCCGCGTGCGATCCGCTCGTACGAGCGACTGGGATTCGTGGAGACCGAGCGCTCCACCGAAGACGGCGAGGAGTGGGTGGCGATGAATATTCACCGGAGAGGCAAGCGATGACAGCGAACCTAGCGACGGCCGTGCTGCTCGACATTGACGACACCCTCGTGGACACCCGCGGAGCCTTTCGCCACGCGCTCACGGAGGTCGCCGCCGAGTATCTCGACGCCGGAGCCAATCCGGAGGCCGTGCTCGCTCACTGGCGCGACGACCGTGGCGGCTGGTACCGCGCGCACACCCGCGGCGAGATGACGCACCGGGAGCAGCGTAAGCGGCGCGCGAATGACCTGCACGCGACATTCGGAGGGCCCACGCTCGACGACGAGGCCTACGACATCTGGGATGCGGGGTTCGAGCGCCACTTCCGTGCCGGATGGCGGGCATTCGAGGACGCCGCGCCGTTGCTCAATGCCCTCGACGAGCGCGGAATTCCTTACGGCGCGGTGTCCAATGCGGACAGTGCCTACCAGGTGCTCAAACTGTCTGCCTGCGGCCTGCAGCGGGTGCCGATGCTGGTCGGGGTGGACACATTTGGGGTGGGCAAGCCAGATCCTCGCGTCTTCGTCGAGGGCTGTCGACTCCTCGCCGTCGAGCCCGCAGTGACGGCGTACGTGGGCGACGAGCCTGACCTCGATGCTGGGGGAGCGGCGCGAGCCGGCCTGCACGGCGTGTGGCTTGATCGGCCGGGCACCCGGCGCGCCGGTCACGACACCGCTCCCGATGGCACGTCACGCGTGGAATCGCTGCTGAGCGTGCTCGAACTGCTTAGTTGAGGCGGGCGCTTGGCGTCGCAGCCCTAGACCGGTGCGCGGGCGCGGCCTAGCCTGGGAAGGTGAGGCGTAGCCTCGCGGCGCGGAGGTGGCGATGACGCACGAGTTTGTGGAGGTCAACTCGCCGCGCCCGCCGCGCGAGCCGTGGTGGCGCAGGGTCATCAATGCCATGCGCTTGGAGCCACAAGGCTCCTCTCGCACGCTGGACCACGCGCACACCACAGAGAACGACTCCCGGCACAGGGTGCTCGACCCGGCGCGCCTGGCCATCGCATTCGGATGCGGGGCGCTGATCGCCGCCGGTGTGATCTGGTTCGTTCCTGGCTCCACCGGAGCAGTCAACGATGCCGAGCCGGGGCCCAGCGCCTCCGACGGCCCCTTGAGCGGGGCGCAGATCGCCACGGCGCAGGCGTACGCCGAGTATGAGGCGCGAGTCGAGGCGGTCGCATGTTCGGCAGAGTTGGGCTATCCCTACGAGGCGGAAATCATCAACCTGCGCGATCAGGTGCCGGACATCGCGGAGTACCTCGGACTGGTGCCTGAGCCGCGCAACAGCGCCGCGCCCGTCCCGCTCTTGCGCCAGCCTGACCTCTACCTCGACACGTACGGAACGGTCGACGAGACCGTGCCCGGCACCCGTGACTGCCCCGTCGCGGTGGAATCGGTAGAAGCAGATGACGCTCAGCGCGTGCGCGAGCTTGCGTCCCAGGCGGGAGCGGATCCCGACTTCGCTACCACTGTGGCGGAGCAAGCGTGGGCCAGCGCACATCCCGCGGACGTCACGCACGCCGTCGCACTGTTGCGGCCGGATCGAGAGGACCCGACGGCCGAGGATCCGTCCGCACAGCAATATTGGGGGCGTGTCCACGACGTGGTGGAGCAAGCGCTTGCCGAGGAGACCGTGTGGGTGCCGGCGGTGCGCACGCGTGCGGACACGTACGCCCAGACGACCGGACTCATCGAGAATGGCTCCGCCGTCGCTTTGCGTGTCGGCACCGAGGCCGAGCAGCTCGGCGTGGGCTCCTATCTCACCAGGGTCGACGTCATCCGATGCGCGGATGTCACGATCAGCGCCGGCGTCCGTATGCCGTGGGGTTCTGCGAGCGACCTCAAGAGCGTCACAGCGGCGCTCGCGCCTGCGTGCAACGCACTCATCGCGGCCGGGTTCGTGGAAGCGGAGACGCTCGCGGAGGTGTACTGGGACTAGCGTCGTCGAGAGCGTCAAGGCCGATTTTGGATGATGGGGTCAATCGCGGTACAGTAGTGCGCCGGTCGGGGAAGATCCCGGCCGCACTGGCCTATGGTGTAATTGGCAGCACGAAGGTTTCTGGTTCCTTTAGTCTTGGTTCGAGTCCAGGTAGGCCAGCCAGCGAAAAAGACCCGCTCCGGCGGGTCTTTTTGCTTTTCCCGGTGGGGCTGACGGCGGGTTATCCACATATCTCGACCTCGCCCTTACCTGCGGTTGATCTCTGTGGTATGAATGGGTCGCGCCCGTCCAAGGCGCCTGATACCAGCCCCTTTATGCATGGGAGTCCCCGATGGCCCTTCGTTCAACGTTCGCCGTGGCGTGCCTGTCGGCGCTCATGATCACTGCCTGCTCGTCGGCCCCTGACGGCGAAGAGGCCACTTCAACGACGACCCCGGAGCAGGCCGCGGCCAGCGTGACGGAAGCGCCGGTGGACCTGCGCTCCGCGGTGGAGGCAGGGGACGCGGCAGGAGTGCAGGCAGCACTTGAGGGCGGCGCTGACCCCGCCGAGGACTTTTCTCTTGGCACCACGGCGCTCACCATCGCGGTCTCACGCGACAGCGTCGAGATCGCCGAATTGCTCATCGACGCCGGCGCGGACCCGGCCGCACTCAACCCGGTGGGCCAGAACGCGCTGCACGTTGCGGCCTCGAGTGACGCCAGCGGCGAGATGGTCGACCTTCTCCTGGACTCCGGTGCGTCGGCAGAGGTGTTCGATACCTCGCAGTTCAATGCCGCGCCCATGCATGTGGCGGCCCGGGAGGGCTCGCTGCAGGTACTGAGCGCACTCATTGATGCGGGGGAGGACGTGAACCTGGCCAATGAGCGTTGGGGCGCGACGCCCGTGTTCTTCGCCGGCGCCGGCAACCAGCCTGGCGCCGCGCAGGTGCTCATCGACGCCGGCGCGGACCTCACGCACCAAGAGCTTGACGGCGAAACGCCCGTGGAGTCCGCCCAGGGATACGGGGCAGACGCCGTGGTGGACGTGATCGAAGCGGCGATGGCCGGCTAGGGCCCTGTGACGGTGAGCCTGACCTCTCCGTCCCAGTCCGCGATCACCGCAGCACCGTCCTCCAGGCGCCCGTCCACGATCTCCTTCGCGAGCGCGTTGAGGACCCGCGTCTGGATCAGACGCTTGAGCGGACGCGCGCCGAATGCCGGGTCGAACCCGTCGGTGACCAACGACTCGCGCAGCGCAGGCGTCACGGTCAGCGCGATGCCCTTGTGCTGGGCCAGCCGGCGCGCAGTAGAAGCAATCTCGCTGTCGACAATGCCCTCCATCGCCTCGGGGTCAATGCGGTCAAAGATGACCACGTCGTCCAGGCGGTTGAGGAACTCCGGGCGGAACGCCCGCCGCAGTACCTCGTGGAGATCGGTCTCGAGCGCATCGCGGTGTACGCCGTCCCACGCGAGCACCACATCGGCTCCCAGGTTGGACGTCATAATCAGGATCGTGTTCGTGAAGTCCACGGTGCGGCCCCGGCCGTCGGTCAGGCGCCCGTCGTCGAGCACCTGCAGCAACACGTTCCATACGTCGGGGTGAGCCTTCTCGACCTCATCGAAGAGCACGATGCTGTACGGCCGCCGTCGCACCGCCTCCGTCAGCTGTCCGCCCTGGTCGTAGCCCACGTAGCCCGGGGGAGCGCCAATGAGGCGCGCGACCGCGTGCTGCTCCATGTACTCGGACATGTCGATGCGCACCATGGCGCGTTCGTCGTCGAACAGCTGCTCCGCGAGTGCGCGCGCCAACTCCGTCTTGCCCACGCCGGTGGGGCCCAGGAACAGGAAGGAACCAATGGGGCGGTGCTCGTCAGAGATCCCCGCCCGCGCACGCCGGATCGCGTCGGACACGCTCGCGATCGCGCGGTGCTGACCGACCACGCGCTCGTGCAACCGGTCCTCCAGGTGGCCCAGCTTCGCGGACTCCTGCGTCAAGAGCTTCTCGACAGGCACGCCGGTCCACTTGGCGACCACGCCGGCGATGTCCTCACCGGTGACCTCCTCACGCAGCAGGCGCTCGTCGGGAGCGATCGCGTCGAGCTCAGCCCTGGCATCGGCCATATCCTTCTCGGCAGCAGGGATGTCCCCGTAGCGGATGCGGCCAGCCCGTTCGAGCTCGCCCAGGCGCTCCGCCCGCTCCAGATCGCCCCGCAGGCTCTCCAGGCGCTCGGTGGCCGCAGACACGCGCACAATTAGGTCCTTTTCGCGCGCCCAGCGCATGTTGAGTGCCTCGGACTCGTCGCGCAGTCGCGCAATCTCCGCGTCGATCTCATCGCGGCGCTCCCGCGCGGCCTTGTCCTTGGCCACCTGGGTGCGCTCGATCTCGAGTTGCATGATGCGCCTGCGGGAGCGGTCGAGCTCGATCGGCATGGAGTCCAGCTGCATCTTGAGCGCGCTGGTCGCCTCGTCAATCAAATCCACGGCCTTGTCCGGCAGGAACCGGTCGGAGATGTACCGGTCGGACAGGCGCGCGGACGCGACAATGGCCTCGTCGGTGATCTTCACGCCGTGGTGGACCTCGTACTTTTCTTGCAGGCCGCGCAAGATCGCGACCGTGTCCTCGATGCTGGGCTCGCCCACGTACACAGGCTGGAAGCGGCGCTCCAAGGCGCTGTCTGACTCCACGTGTTGGCGATACTCAG
The DNA here is from genome assembly GCF_000975155.1 of Demequina globuliformis. Classification (GTDB taxonomy): domain Bacteria; phylum Actinomycetota; class Actinomycetes; order Actinomycetales; family Demequinaceae; genus Demequina; species Demequina globuliformis. Next base: position 228,344 of record NZ_BBRG01000003.1, on the reverse strand, counting down.
CGAGGGTGGTGGCGCCGATCATGCGCAGTTTGCCGCGTGCCAGCATGGGCTTGAGGATGTTGCCGGCGTCCATGGAGCCTTCGGTCTTGCCTGCACCCACGATGGTGTGCAGCTCGTCGACAAAGAGCAGCACCTTGCCCTCGGCCTCCTCGACCTCGCTCAGGATGGCCTTGAGGCGTTCCTCGAACTGTCCGCGGAAGGCCGCCCCGGCTACGACGGAACTCATGGAGATCTCGATCACGCGGCGGTCGCGCAGGGAGGCGGGGACGTCCCCGGCCACGATGCGCTGGGCGAGGCCTTCGACGATGGCGGTCTTGCCCACGCCGGGTTCGCCGATCAGCACCGCATTGTTCTTGGTGCGGCGGGTCAGCACCTGCATGACGCGGCGAATCTCCTCGTCCCTGCCAATCACAGGATCCAGGGCGCCCTGTTCCGCCAGGGCGGTGAAGTCCTGGCCAAATTGCTCGAGCGCCGACTGCTGCTCCGTCTGGGGAGCCTGCGGGGTAGCGGTCATGGTGAACACCTCCTTGGGGTGCGGGTCGTTGTCGTGGGGCGGCTCGGGAAGTTGAGTCGCTTGCGCTCAAGTTTACATAACCAAGTGGCAAGCGCGCAAGAGTGGAAGGGGTCCTGCGGCTGGTCTGGGATGGTGGGGGACAGGGCCGATGCTGCGGCCAGGTTCCGCGCGGACCCGATTAGTAGTTTTCGAGAAACATGCTGTAGAGTCTTATCTCGCGCCAGCCCCCGCTGAAGGTGGCTTTGGCAGCTAGGGCCCCGTTGTGTAGCGGCCTAGCACGCCGCCCTCTCAAGGCGGTAGCGCGGGTTCGAATCCCGTCGGGGCTACGGACAGACTCCTCACCGATCACGGTGGGGAGTTTTTTCGTTTCTGGACTCGGTGAGTGCCGCGACATCGTGTTGCGTGGCGAGTCTTGCGCGCCATTGCCGTGCGAGCGCGGGCGGCGGAGTGCCGCACGCGGAATCCTCCGCCTCGCGGCGGGGGCGACGCTTCGCGATCTGGTCGTAGACGCTGTCCCGCACGCCACGTGGCACGACGCGCATTGCCGTAGCGGCGCGCCACGGCCACCCGAGCCCTCCGGCCACCTCAGCCACGGCATCGGACCGTAGCCGCGGCCCGTCCACGGTGGCGACCACGAGCGTGGAGTCGGCTACGTGCGAGCCAAGCCCCATGGCAGCAAGCGCACTGCGGCCCACCTCGCCCGCACTGCCTGCGATGAGGAAGCGACCGTGCGGATCATGGCGGATGAGCCAGGCGACAAACCCATTGCACAGGCCACAGTCGCCGTCGAAGACAACGACAGGGCGCGCACGGGTGCTCATGCCGCCACCCTACGCCGCACACGCAATGGCCCGGCGAGGGTCTCCCCACGCCGGGCCACTGCTTTTAGTGGTGCGCTAGCCGCGATCCTTCTTTGCCTTGCCACTGCCGTGGTGCGAGAGCGTGCACGGCTGGCCATTGAGCCAGAACTGTTCTGGCGGGGCATCGGCGAGCGTGCCCGGAGTGCCGATGAACCCGATCGTGGCGCGCTGGCCGGCCCGGAGCGTGCCGTTCCAGCGTTCGCCTGCGGCCGTCACCCACTCGGCCTCTTGGCTCCACTGTGCGCTCCAGGCTTGGCGGGAGACCTGGTCGTCGGCCGGGTAGGCCCACATCAACTCCCAGTCCTTGATGGCCTGGTCCGAGGTGTTCTCAACCCAGATCTGCGTGTTGTATCCCGCTGGCCACGAGCCGTGAACCGTGTAGGACACCGAGCACGGTTCCACGATGGGAGAGCCCTGGTCGTAGTCCGCCATCCATGACGCCACCCACGACAACGCCGAGTTCCAGTTCACAGTGATCTCGTTGGTCGACCACGACTCGATGTGGTCGATGTAGCACAGTTGCGGTGCGCAATCGCGATCGGGGTAGGTGGCGATAATGACCGGATCCCAGGTCCCAGTGTCCGCGTTGGGGCCACCTGCGACGGAACCCGCGGGCGGGTGTGGCAGAGACTCGTCGAGCTGGTTCGTGAACCACCGGCTGTGCTGGTTCTGGCTCGTGACCGTGCCGTAGTCGGTGATGTAGGACACGTTGAGTGCGTTGCGGCCCAGCAGGTAGTCCATCGACTCGACCACGCCGGCCGCGTAGGCCGCGTCACCCGTGAGGTCATACGCGGTCCCAAGGATCACCTGGTTGTTCAGCACGGCAGAGTTGGAGCCCCACTCGAAGCCGTCGTCGGCCAACGCGAGGCCAAACTCCTGGTCCTGCTGGATCTCCAGGAGTTCATCAGCGCCAGCAATCACCTGGTCGCGGATGTCCTCGCGGTTGGCGTAGTCGTTCGGCACCGTCGCGAGGTCGAGCTTGGCCAGCGCGGCCAGCGAACCCCAGTAGAAACCGTCGGCGACGTCAGCCGCCTCGTCGACGTCGGAGTCACGGAGGTAGTCCTCGAACTCGCGCTCGCCCGTGGTGATGAACAACTCCGCGGCGGCCCAGTAGAACTCGTCCGTGACGTCGTCATCGTCATAGGGCCCGCCGCCATCTGCGCCGTCCGCAACGGGCGCATACAGGTCGGGCGTGGCGAGTGCCGCCTCCCATGTCGACCGCGCCGTCTCAAGGAGTTCTTGCGCGAAGTCGGAGTCGTACGGGGCGAACAAGCGCGCGCCCTGCGCGGCTGCGGCAGACAGGTTGAGCGTGGCGGCCGTCGACGGGCGGTGTAGCTCGCGCACCTGCGGGTCATCGGCAGGCGCCAAGGGCAGCCCGGTCCATCCGTCGTCGTGGATCTTGTGGTGCACGAGGCCTGCGAACTGCGCCCCCTCCGGCACCTGCATCGACATCATGAACTCGAGTTGCCAGCGCGCCTCGTCGAGCACGTCCGGCACGCCGTTGGAGGACTCCGGCACGTTCAGGGTGCCGTCTGCGAGGGCCTCGTGGTCGGCCGATGCTGCGGTCTTGGTTCGCTCGTAGGTTCCCAAGAGTTGGGCGGTAGCGATGCCGCCATTGACCACGTACTTTCCGTGGTCGCCGGCGTCGTACCAACCGCCAACGACGTCAAGCGTGTAGTCGCATGGCTCCCAGCCGTAGCCGTCGGTGTAGACCTTGGCTGCGTCCGCGGCGTTTTGGCAGGGCACGTTGAGGTCACCTTGGTTGGTGGCATCGCCGCCTGCCTCGGAGACGTGGCCGGCCTCCCGGGCGTACTCCTCGCCAACGATCGCGGCGTCGATCTCGATTCCGGAGCGTGCGAGGTAGAAGTAGTTGAGTGCGTCGGTCCTGAGGTCCTCATACGCCTCGGTGCCAATGCTGAACTCGTACGACGTCTCGCCGTCAGCGCTCAGCGTGTAGGTGCCTGGGGTGGTGACGTCAGTGAAGTCGATCCCGTGGACGGCTATTCCAGCAGAGGCGTCGTCGCCGAGCACCGTCGTGGTGCCCGAGGCCACCTCGCCCGACTCGCCGGCGAGTGACCATGCCACAGGCTCCGAGGCGTCGGTCACGACAGTCGCGTTCTTGGGGCCGTGGGTGAGGTACCCAACCTGGTTCACGCGCACCCGAGGGCCGGTGTCCGGCTCGTACGGCTCCGCCGCGGCTCCGCCTACGTAGGACACGTTATCCACGCAGAACTCCCAGCTCTCGGGGTTGCCGTGGACCTGGAAGGTGAGTCGAGGGTCAACGGGATCGTCAGCGATCGCGACCTCGACGGAGTGAGAAGTGAGAGCGTCGCTCGGCTCCGCATCGATGGCGCCGTAGGACGTGTATGCGCCGCCCTCCTGCTGCACCTTGCCGACGATGGGCCCGGCGCCGGAACTGTCAAAGCTGAAGCTGTACGCGCCGGCGGCAAGCGTGAGGTCCTGGAAGAGGGCGACGGAGTAGTCGCCTGCACCGGCGGGAACGGTGGCGCAGAACGCGCCCTCCTCGGTGACCCGCGCCGTACCCTCCACGAATCCGTAGTGCGTCCAGCCGGTGAGGCCGTCGTCGAAGCCGCCATTGGTGACTTGTTCAACCTGGTTCGTGACTGCGACATTGTCGAGGCACACCGTGCGAGGCGAGCCGTCGGCATTGTTGCTGACGTCGACAATGATCTTCGCGGGATCAGCGGCCTGGGCCACATCGAAGCCAATCGAGACCTCGGTGGTGGTGTCCGCGTCGACGACTTCGAGCGCGTGCTCGATCGAGTCGTTGGGGCCAGAGACGACCTTGACCTGGACCTCTCCGGTCGAATACAGCTCGAGGTCAGCGACGTTGTGGCCCTCAGGGAGAGGGAAACTTGCCCCGAGGCCGCCAGCGCCAATGCCGTTGCCTGTCGAGGTGCCACAGAGTTGACCGTCGTCATTCACGGTCATGCCTGAGCCGTCGAGGCCCCAGTTCCAGAAGGAGCCGGTGCCGTCGGAGAAGTCTTGCTGCGCGAGGTCGGCGCGAGCGGGGGCCACGGTGAGGGTGGCGATGATCAGGGCGCCGGCTGTCGCGCCGGCCCAGCGGGTGAGGGAAGTGCGTTTCACGTTGCGCTCTCCTTTGAGCCATCGGTGGAGTACTTCGCGCGCCGTCAGCGTCGTTGCTGTGGGCGTGTGGTGAACCTAACACGAAACGATTCGACGCGGAGGGCGGGAGCGTTCACATCGTTTCGATAACCTTTTTACCTGGGCCCTTGCCGGCGGTAGAAGCGCGCATGGCGAGGCGCGTGAGCGCCGCGGACGTCCTACTGCTCGGTGCGTCGCAGAACGTCGCTCAGTTGGCGTGCGGCGTCAGTCACTGCCGTCGCGTGCTCGCCGGCTGGGTGCGTGGTCAGGCGCTCAATGGGGCCGGAGATGGATACCGCCGCGATGACAGTTCCGCCCGTGCCCCAGACCGGGGCAGACACAGAGGAGACGCCGGATTCGCGCTCGCCGGCGCTCTCCGCGTAACCGCGTTCGCGCACGCGCTGCAGGTCGGATGCCGAGAACGCTGACCCGACCAGGCCTGCGTGCATGCGCTCGGGTTCGGCCCATGCGAGGAGCACCTGCGCGGCCGATCCCGCGTGCATGGTCATGGTGGTGCCGACTGGGATCGAATCGCGCAGACCCACAGGGCGGTCCACGGCCGCAATGCAGATGCGCTGATCGCCGTGCGGACGGTAGAGCTGGCTGGACTCGCCCGTGCGGTCGCGCAGCGTGGTGAGCACGGGCAGCGCGGCGGAGACGAGGCGGTCCTCGCCCACGGAGGCCGCGAGCCGGGCAAAGCGCGGACCCAGGACGAACGCGCCCGAGTCGTCGCGCCCCACGAGGTGATGGTGCTCGAGCGCGAGGGCAAGCCTGTGCACGGTGGGCCGCGCAAGGTGCGTCTGGGTCACGAGCTCCGCGAGGGTGGCGGGGCCGTTCTCGAGGACCGAAAGTATGGCTGCGGTCTTGTCCACCACGCCAACGCCGCTATGATTGTCCATAGAGCGATACTAGCGTCTCATATCGTGAGATGCGAACATCTGGAGGTAAACATGGGAACCACGCTCGCGGAGAAGCTGTGGGCCAGCCACTTGGTCCGCAAAGGTGAGGGCGGCGCGCCCGACCTCATCTACATCGATCTGCACATGTGTCACGAGGTCACGAGCCCGCAGGCCTTCGAGGGCCTGCGCCTGGCCGGCCGTCAGGTGCGACGCCCCGACCTGACGATCGCGACGGAGGACCACAACACCCCGACGCTTGACATCGACAAGCCGATCGCTGACCTCACCAGCCGCACCCAGATCGACACCCTGCGCAACAACGCCAAGGAGTTCGGTATCCGCATCCACTCGCTGGGTGACGCCGACCAGGGCGTGGTGCACGTGGTGGGACCGCAGTTGGGCCTCACAATGCCCGGTATGACGGTGGTGTGCGGCGACTCCCACACGTCCACCCACGGCGCTTTCGGCGCGCTGGCCTTCGGCATCGGCACCTCCGAGGTCGAGCACGTGCTCGCGACCCAGACGCTGCCGCTGAAGGCCTTCAAGACCATGGCCATCAACGTCAACGGGGACCTGCCGGAAGGCACCACGGCCAAGGACATCATTCTCGCGGTGATCGCCAAGATCGGCACCGGCGGCGGCCAGGGCTATGTCCTCGAGTACCGCGGCGACGCGATCAAGTCGCTATCGATGGAAGCGCGCATGACCGTGTGCAACATGTCCATCGAGGCGGGCGCGCGCGCAGGCCTGATCGCACCGGACGAGACCACCTTCGAGTACGTCAAGGGCCGCCCCCACGCCCCCGAGGGCGCCGACTGGGCTGAGGCCGTCGAGTACTGGCAGACGCTCGTCACGGACGACGACGCCACCTTCGACGCCGAGGTGAACCTTGAGGCCTCCGACCTCGAGCCCTTCGTCACCTGGGGCACCAACCCCGGCCAGGGCTTGCCGATCAGCGCCAACGTTCCCAACCCCGAGGAGATCGCCGACGCCGACCAGCGTGAGGCGGCCGAGAACGCCCTGAAGTACATGGGCCTCACGCCCGGCCAGCCCCTCAAGGAACTTGAGATCGACACGGTCTTCTTGGGCTCGTGCACCAACGGTCGCATCGAGGACCTGCGTGCTGCTGCCGAGATCATCCAGGGCCGCACCAAGGCGCCGAACACGCGCTTCCTGGTGGTCCCCGGTTCCGCTCGCGTGCGTCTGCAAGCGGAGGCGGAGGGTCTCGATCAGATCTTCATCGACTTCGGAGCCGAGTGGCGCAACGCCGGATGCTCCATGTGCCTGGGCATGAACCCCGACCAGCTGAAGCCGCAGGAACGCAGCGCCTCGACCTCGAACCGCAACTTCGAGGGCCGCCAGGGCAAGGGTGGTCGTACCCACCTGGTCAGCCCGCTCGTCGCCGCCGCCACCGCGGTGCGCGGCACCCTGTCAAGCCCCGCCGACCTGGAAGGCGCCGACACCCTCGTCGGCGCCCCCGCGTAAGGAGCAGCCGCCATGGAGAAGTTCACCACCCACACCGGCGTCGGCGTTCCGCTGCGCCGCTCCAACGTCGACACCGACCAGATCATCCCCGCCGTCTACCTCAAGCGCGTCACGCGCACGGGGTTCGAGGACGCCCTCTTCGCTGCTTGGCGCGGCGACGAGAACTTCATCCTCAACCAGGACGCCTACAAGGCCGGCTCCGTGCTGGTCGCAGGCCCCGACTTCGGTACGGGTTCGTCCCGTGAGCACGCGGTATGGGCGCTGAAGGACTACGGCTTCAAGGTCGTCATCGCCGCACGGTTCGCGGACATCTTCCGCGGAAACTCCGGCAAGCAGGGCCTCCTCGCCGCCGTTGTGGAGCAGGGCGACATCGAGCTGCTGTGGAAGGCGCTCGAGGCCGAGCCCGGCAAGGAGATCACCGTCTCCCTTGAGGACCGCACCGTCACCTGCGGCGACATCACCGTCCCGTTCGAGATCGATGACTACGTGCGCTGGCGCCTCATGGAGGGTTTGGACGACATCGGCCTGACCCTCCACAATGAGGAGGACATCACGGCGTTCGAGGGCACTCGCGCATCGTGGCGTCCCCAGACCTTGCCGGCAAAGACCGAGCCCAAGCAAGAGGTCGTGGCAGCCCGCCCGGCCGAGTAAGCCAAGGAGCCGCTCACGAGCAGCACCCCGTCACAGCGACGCCGCGTCGCCCGACCGCTACCGCATCGGGCCGCGGCGTCGCTTGCGTTGCCCGCCATCGCCTCAAACGTGGCTGTGCCGCTCGCCGGCCTGGTGGACACCGCCGCGCTCGGACACTTCGCGACCGCCACAGACATTGGCGCCGTCGGCCTTGGCGCGGCCGTGGTCTCGACACTGTTTTGGATCTTTGCGTTCCTGCGTACGGGCACCACGTCGCTGGTGGGGCGCTCCTTAGGACGGGCCGATGCTCACGGGGCCGTGCGTCACGTGCAGCGGGCGTTCGGGCTGGCCTTGGCGCTCGCGGCAGTGTGGCTGCTCGTCATGTGGGTCGTGGTGCCTGGCATCTTGCAGATACTCGCGCCGCCGGGCGCCGCACGCGACGCCGCGCTGGCCTACACCCTCATTCGCGGCCTCAGTCTGCCGGCGATGCTCATGACGCTGGTGGTCTCCGGCTATTTCATTGGCGCCAAGAACACGCGCATTCCACTCGTGATCGCCAGCACGCAGGCTGTCGCGAACATCGTGTTTGACCTCGTCCTCGTCGGGGGCCTGGGTCTAGGCGCCGAGGGTGCCGCGTGGGGCACATTCGCCTCCGAACTGATCGGCGCCGCGCTCGCCGTCTCCCTGTTGTGGCGGCGGCTGTCTCCCGAGCAGCGAGCGACGTTCAAGGACTGGCGTGATGAGACCTTGCGTCACGGGTGGGCCGCCCTATTGCGGTTTAATGGCGCGCTCATGGGCCGCACTGCGTTGCTCACCGGCGTCGTGACTTTTGTTGCCTCGGTCGGGTCCTACTTTGGGCCTGAGGTCCTCGCTGCCAACGCCATCATGTTGCAGCTCATGAACCTGGCGTCCTACGCGCTCGACGGCTACGCCAACGCCGCCGAGGCGCTGGTGGCCCACGCCGCAGGCGCCGGCCAGACACCTCAACTGCATAGCGCCGTCATCGCGACAGCCATCCCCATGGCGGTCATTGGCGTGGGGCTGACCCTCGTGTATTGGTTCGGGCGCGGGCTGATCCTGACGTTGCTGACCGACCTAGCTGACGTGCGCGCTGCGGCGCTCGACTATTGGCCGTGGATCGCGCTGTTGCCGCTGCTGTCGTGGGGAGCGTACTGGCTGGACGGCGTGTTCCTGGGGGCGGGCCAGGCCGGATTGATGTTCGCCGCCATGGCGGTTTCAGTCGTGGGCGTGTTCATCCCCGTGATCCTGGTAAGTGCCTGGAGCGCAGGCGGGCTCACCAACACCGCCGTCTGGACCAGCTTTCTGCTGCTCAATGTGGTGCGACAGGTCACTCTCGGCGCCCTCTACCCGCGGCTCACGCGATCCGTCGCTGCGGGCGCTTCCTAGCCCGGCCGCGGCATCGGCCGCCAACCAGGCCGTGCCCCCAACCCGGCCGCGCCGCCGGCCCCGTGTGCCGCAGCGGGCACCTAGCCCGGCCGCGCCGCCGGCTGCCAACCCGGCCGTGCCCCCCAACCTGGCCGCGCCGTCGGCCCCGTGTGCCGCATCGGGCACCTAGCCCGGCTACGGCATCGGCCGTCGTTCCTGCGTGCGCCGCGTGCGAAAGTGACTGAAAATCCGACCAGCTGGCCGACACCCCGCGGCGTGTCGCGGGTGGAGGCACGATCCTCAGTCACTTTGCGACGCCGCGATCGATTGCAGACGCGCCGAGAGCCGAACCCGCGCTGAGCGCCGCGTCGGAACACGCGCTGAGAACCCGCTTCGAGAACCCGCGCTGAGAACCCGCTTCGAGAACCCGCGCCCGGCACCGCATTCGGAGCTGCGCCAGTACGCGCTCCAGAAGGTGGCATGCTGGCGGGCATGACATCCCCGGTCATCGAGGCCCCCGTGACGTTCGACCGCTCCGACGCGCGCGACTGGCTCCGCCTCAGCGCGGCGGCGCTCGTGTGCGCGGCCGCGATTGTGCTCTTTGCCCTGCACGAGCGTCCAGAGGGGTACATTCCACTGGTCGCAGGCGTGGCGTTGGGGTGGTACGTCGACCGCTCGCTTGGCAAGGACCTTGCGCTGATCGCACTCGGGCAGGCGATCATTTCCACGATCTCGCTCGAGGCGGATCTCTCCAACGCCGGCATCGCGCGGTTCGCGATCGCGCTATCGCTGGCCGTGGCGGTGCCGTGGGCGCTCGCGAGATGGGTCGTGGGCCACAGCGCCGTGACCTTCCCGGTGCGTACGGGCAGAAAGTGGACGCGGGCCCAGTGGTGGTACCTCGCGGTCGTGATTGTTGCGGGTTACCTTCTGTTGCCGTTCTACTTCATTGGCTCGGGCGCGTACCTGAACTGGCCAGACTTGTCCGGCGACACCGACGTGGCGCGGTTGTTTGTCGGTGTCAACGCCGTGGGCATCTGGGACGAGCTGTTCTTCATCTGCGTGGTGTTCGCCCTCCTGTGCCGACATTTCCCACTATGGTGGGCGAACGCTCTCCAGACCTTAGTGTTCGTGTCCTTCCTATGGGAGCTCGGCTACCGCGAGTGGGCGCCCGTATTCACGATTCCCTTTGCCCTGATTCAAGGCTGGCTGTTCGCGCGGTGGAAGTCCTTTTCCTATGTCGTGACTGTGCACCTGCTGTTCGATGCGGTCGTCTTCGCCGCGCTGGTGCACGCCCGCCATCCCGACCTCTTCGACATCTTTGTGACGGCTCCGCGATGAACATTCTGGGAATTGCCGGGCCTCCCGGCGCAGGCAAAACGACAATGGCGGCGGCCTTGGCGCAGCAGTGGGGGCCTGGCGCAATTGCGCTATCCGTGGACGGGTTTCATCTCCCAGGGCAGGCGCTCCGCGAACGGGGTATCGCGGACCGCAAGGGTGCGCCTGACACCTACGACGTGCCTGGTCTGCTGCGGTTGCTCGAGGCATTGCGGCGTCCTGACCGGGGCGAGGTGCTCGCGCCCGCTTACTCTCGCGACCTTCACGAGCCAGTCGCGGACGCCGCGAGGGTCGGTCCGGACATCCACACGGTGATCGTCGAAGGCAACTATCTGGGCTTGCAACAGACGCCGTGGAGTGAAGTGCGGCCCCTGCTGGACCTCCTGTGGTACCTCGACATCCCGTGGGCGGTCACGCGGGAGCGGCTCATCGCTCGTCGGGTCGCGACGGGCAGGGACGTCGTCGAGGCACGGGAGTGGGTGACGACGGTCGACCGCGCCAACGACGCGCTCGTGCGTTCAACGACCGCTGGAGTCGACCGCGTCGTTACTGCGGAAGAGCTTCGTTAAGCCAGGCGCGGGTCCCGAAGGTCCGTAGGGACACCGCCACGACCCGCGACGCCCACTCCAGGTCGGCGGGGAGCCTGTCGAGGTCCAGCCCCCAGGCGGCGAGACGGTGCGCGAGCGCGCCATGGAGCACGTCTCCCGCCCCCAGGGTGTCCACGACTTCTACGGGCGCTACCGGGACTTCGGTGACGTGCGTGCCGACCTGAACGAGCATCGGCCCGCCCCCGCGGGTCACCACGGCGGCTTTCACGCCCCGCTCGACCAGGGCAGCGAGGGTCGCCTCGGGTGAGCCGCCGCCGGGGAACGTGAAGTCGTCCGAGACGACCGCGACATCCGTCACCGCCAGGAGGTCATCCGTGTACGGCTTGTGCGAGCCCGCGTCCAGCACGACCGGTATGCCGGCCTCACGCGCGGCCTGCGCGATCGGGACAGCGAGGTGGCGGTGATACCCGTCGATGAGCACAGCGGTGGCGCCATGAACAAGGGCCGACGCGTCAAAGTTGTCAGGGGTGTGGGGCACGTCGACGGCCGCAGTGGTGGGGGAGACGACGGCACGTTCCCCTGTGGCCCGCGTCACCATGATCGCCGCCGTCAGGGGTGGCCCGGTGGGGGAGCCATCAGCCACGTGGAGGTCGACCCCGCAGTCGGCGAGGTCCGCACGGATCAGGTCGCTCAGCGGGTGAGAGGGCAGCGCGGTGACGAGGCGCGCGCGGGAGCCGCATGCGGCAGCCGCGACCGCGCCATTGGTAGCGGGTCCGCCTGCCGCCAGGAAAAAGTCCTGGGACGCGACTTTGACGTTGGAGGAGGGCACGTGATCGACGAGGTGCGCGACGTCGACGGTCGTGAGTCCTGAACAGACAACGAACGGAGCAGACGGAGCCATGCAGCGATCCTGCCACGCTCACGTCGCGCGCGGATGTGCGTGCCTGAGTGCGCCATGAGGCACGATAGTCACATGACCGATTCGATTCGCGTGACCGGTGGCCGCGCCCTGAACGGCGAGGTTCACGTTCGAGGAGCGAAGAACTTCGTTTCCAAGGCGATGGTGGCCGCGCTCCTGGGCTCCACCCCCTCTACCTTGCGCAACGTGCCGCGCATTCTCGACGTGGAAATCGTCTCTTCGCTGCTGCGGCTGCATGGCGTGGGGGTCGACTACGACGTGGAGTCCGGTGTCCTCAACGCGGACACCACCACGTTGTCGCCCGCGGACGCTGTCGACATCGCCCAGCACGCCGGGTCGTCGCGCATCCCGATCCTGCTGTGCGGCCCGCTGCTGCACCGCCTGGGAGCCGCCGTGATCCCCGACCTGGGTGGGTGCCGCATTGGTGACCGCCCCATTGACTTCCACCTTGAGATTCTCACCAAGTTCGGTGCTGAAGTTCGCCAGGCGGACGACGGCCTGCACCTGTCGGCACCGAACGGCCTACGCGGCATCAAGCACGAACTCGCGTACCCGTCCGTAGGTGCGACTGAGCAGCTCCTGTTGACCGCGGTGATGGCCGAGGGCATCACGACACTGCACAACGCAGCCGTCGAGCCCGAGATCAAGGACCTGATCGACACGTTGCAGAAGATGGGCGCGATCATCTCTGTCGACACCGATCGCTCGATCACCATCGAAGGGGTCACGGAACTGCGCGGCTACGATCACGTGTCGCTGACCGACCGCATCGAAGTAGGTTCCTGGGCCGCCGCCGCGCTGGCCACGGGAGGCGACATCTTTGCTCGCGGCGCGCAGCAGCGCCACATGGGCAGCTTCCTCAACACCTTCCGCAAGGTCGGGGGAGAATTCGATGTCACCCCTGACGGCATTCGGTTCTATCACCCTGGCGGCGACCTGAAGTCGATCGCGCTGCAGACCGACGTGCACCCCGGGTTCATGACCGACTGGCAGCAGCCCATGGTGGTCGCCCTCACCCAGGCCAAGGGCCTCAGCATTGTCCACGAGACGGTCTATGAGAACCGCCTGGGGTTCACCTCCGCCCTGAACCAGATGGGCGCCCATGTGCAACTGTTCCGCGAGTGCCTGGGCGACAAGCAGTGCCGGTTCGGGCAGCAGAACTATCAGCATTCCGCCGTCATCTCCGGCCCCACGCCGCTCAAGGCGGCGGACATCGAGGTCCCCGACCTGCGCGGCGGGTTCTCCTACCTGATCGCCGCGCTCGCGGCGGAGGGAACGTCGACCGTCACGAACATCGGCATCATTGACCGTGGCTACGAGAACTTCCGTGGAAAGCTCACCGCCCTGGGCGCGGTGATCGACTGACGTGGCACCCAAGATGCCAGGCGGTTTCCGAACCGCCGCCGTTTTTGTCAAACCCCTCCTGCTCGCGACCACGCGGCGTGAGTGGTCGGGAGGCGAGCACCTGCCGCAGGACCGCGGGTTCATTGCCGTGTCCAACCACTCCACGTATGCCGACCCCTTCACGTTCGCGCACTTCTTGTACGACCACGGGTTCGCGCCGCACTTCCTCGCGAAGGCGTCGCTGTTCGACATCCCCGTCGCTGGCAAGGCGCTCAAGGGACTCGACCAGGTGCCCGTTCACCGCGGGAGCGCCCGAGCCAAGGATGCGGTAGACGCCGCCGTCAAGCTGTTGGAACGGGGAGACTCGATTGCTGTCTTCCCAGAAGGCACCCTCACGCGTGACCCCGATCTGTGGCCCATGAAGGGACGCACGGGCGCCGCACGCATGGCGCTTGAGCACGACGTGCCGGTGGTACCCGTGGCTCAGTGGGGCGCCCACCGGCTCTTGGACCCGTACGGCAAGCGGCCGCACCTGATCCCGCCCAAGAAGATCATCATGAAGGCCGGTCCGCCCATTGACCTCGATGAGTTCCGCGGGCGACCAGCGGACATCGAGACATTGCGCGGCGCGACCGACCGCATCATGGATACCCTGACCGCAATGGTCGCCGACATTCGCGGTGAAGAGCCGCCCAGCGCACCGTTCGATCCGCGTGCGCGCAACGCTGAGGGAGAGTAAATGATCAAGGCCACCGTTCTGGGCTCCGGCGCATGGGGCACGACCTTCGCGGCCGTACTCGCTGACGCCGGCACCGAGGTGACCCTGTGGGGCCGCGATGAGGCAGTCGCGGCGCAGATCATGACCGAGCACGTCAACGGCCGTGCGCTTCCCGACCTGCCCCTGCCGCACGGCATTCACGCGACGACCGACATTGAGGCGGCGCTCGCTGGAGCCCACATTGTGGTGGTGGCGCTTCCCGCACAGAAGGTGCGCGACATCATTGGCGGTTGGAAGGACTTGGTTCCGGCCGATGCCGTGGTCGTCTCGCTCATGAAGGGCATCGAGGTCGGCACTCACCTACGGATGAGTGAGGTGCTGACGGAGCTGTGGGATATTGCGCCGGAACGCATGACGGTGGTCTCCGGCCCCAACCTTGCGCGTGAGATCGCCGCGAAGCAGCCCTGCGCGACCGTCGTCGCCGGTATCGACAAGGCGGCCACCGAGCTCGTTGCCGAGGCGACCGCATCGCCATACTTCCGTCCCTACACCAACCCCGACCTCGTAGGCGTCGAGCTGTGCGGCGCTTTCAAGAACGTGGTCGCGGTGGGCGTGGGCGCGACCGATGGCCTGGGTTTTGGCCACAACACCACGGCGACCGTCATCACCCGTGGACTGACAGAGATCACCCGCCTGGGCACCGCGCTTGGCGCCCACCCCGACACGTTCTCTGGTCTTGCGGGCATGGGCGACCTGATCGCGACGTGCGCGTCGCCACTGTCGCGTAACCACACGCTGGGAGCGCACATTGGGCGCGGCCTGTCGTTGGAAGTCGCGTTGGAACGCACTGGCGGCACGGCGGAGGGCGTCAAGACCTCGCTGTCCATCCAGGAGCTCGCCCGCGCCCACGACGTTGACGTTCCGATCTGCGACGCCGTGGTGAGCATGTTGCACGACGCCCAGCCCATCATGCAGGTCATTTCTGGCCTCCTGTCGCGTCCGCGCAAGGCAGAGGTGGTCTGATGGCCAAGCCCACAGCGGTCATCCTCTTTGGCGGCCGCTCGTCCGAACACGGCGTGTCCTGCGTCACTGCGGGGGGAGTACTCGCGGCCATTGATCGCGAGCGGTGGAACGTCGTGGCGGTGGGCATCACGGCGCAGGGCCGGTGGGTGCACGTCAGCGACGACCCTGAGGACTGGCAGATCGTTGACGGAGCGATGCCGACAGTGGGCGAGTCCGGGGACACCGTGGTGCTGCCTCGTGACGCCGGCGAGAAGATGTGGCGGGTCATCTCCGCCGACAACCGCGTGAGTGACCTCGCCGACGTCGACGTCGTGTTCCCTCTGCTCCATGGGCCGTGGGGTGAGGATGGCACTGTCCAGGGCGCACTGGAACTGGTCGACGTGCGCTACGTGGGTTCCGGCGTGCTCGCCTCAGCTGCCGGCATGGATAAGCAATTCATGAAGGCGGCGTTTCGCGATGCGGGACTTCCCGTGACACCGGATGTGACGCTCCTGCGGGGCGATGCGCTCGACGACCACATGGATGATGTCCGCACGCTGGGGCTGCCACTGTTCGTGAAGCCGGCGCGCGCGGGGTCGTCGATGGGCATCTCCAAGGTCACGGACCTTGACGAGCTTCCCGCCGCGATCGCGGAAGCGGTCAAGCACGATCCCAAGGTGCTAATCGAGCAGGAGGTGGTGGGCCGCGAGATTGAGACCGCAGTGCTGGAGACAGCTGAGGGTGCTGTCGCTTCTCCTGCCTCCGAGATCATTACGGCCGACACCCACGACTTCTACGACTTTGAGGCGAAGTACTTGGATCCGGATGCCGTGGTGTTGCGGATGGCCGACGACCTCGAGAGCTACACCGCCGCTCGCATCGAGCAGATTGCGCTCAAGGCTTTCCGTGCCGTGGGCGCTGAGGGCCTCGCGCGTGTGGATGTCTTCTTGTCAGAAGACGGCAACATCACGGTCAACGAGATCAATACGATGCCTGGATTCACTCCCACGAGCCAGTACCCGCGCATGTGGGCAGCTGCCGGCACCGACTTCGCGACCTTGGTGGAGACCATGCTCAGCACCGCCCTCGCGCGGCCGCTCGGGTTGCGCTAGCGGCACTCGAGGTTGTTGACGGGCGCTCGTGCAGCTGCCGTGGAGACGGCGGACAGTACCTCGCTGACGGCGTCATCGGCACGCACCTTCGGGACGGTGAGTTCGAGCGCGGGGGAGCGGCCAAACGTCACGGCCACCCAGTCCTCCTCAGTTTCCTCAACGAGCCAGTCCACGTTGGCAGAGGCCGTCGCGATCGCGAGGCATGGCTCGGTGGTGGGGCCTGGCGGCTCCACGCCACACCTCGCGACGATGGGGAACTCCTCGCCCCAGGCCTGGGTCGCTTGAGACGTGGTGCCGCGCTGGTCCAAGCCGCCCACAATGTCAGGGATGGCGAGCATCACCTCGGCGCAGTCGGGATCCGCCGCGTAGGGTGCGGGATCCACGACGAGGGGATGCGCGCAGCCAGCGAGCACGGCGGCCGAGGCGGCCGTCAGGACGGCAAAGGTGGCACGGCGACGCATGCGATAAGCCTAATGCTGGCTACCCTCGACCCATGACCCGCATCAGTGACATGAATGAGGACGACCTGATCGCGCTCTTTGCGCCGCGCTTGCCGGAGACGGATGCCGCCATTTTGGGTGCCGGTGACGACTCTGCGGTGCTCGCGGTCGACGGCCACCTCGTCGTGTCCGCCGACATGCTGGTGGAGGACCGTCACTTCAGGCGCGCGTGGTCGACGGGGGCAGATGTGGGCTACCGCGCGGCCATGCAGAACCTCGCGGATATCGATGCGATGGGCGCGGTGCCCACCGCGCTTGAGGTGTGCCTGGCGGCGCCGGGCGATACGGACGTGGAGTTCGTGCTGGGGCTGGCCGATGGCCTGCGCGAGGCCTGCGAACCGCATGGAGTGGGCGTCGTGGGTGGGGACTTGTCCGGAGCTCGGGAGATTGTGGTCGCGGTGACGGCGCTCGGGGAGACGCATGGCACGGAACCGGTCACGAGGGCCGATGCCGAGGTCGGGGATGTCATTGCGGTGGCGGGTCCGCTCGGGGCTGCGCGGGCGGGACTGGCGCTGTTGGAGGCGGGCCGCCGGGACGCGCCGGAGGCGGTCGACCTGTTCTTGCGTCCACAGCCGCGCATTGGGGCTGGCCTTGAGGCGGCATTGCACGGAGCCACGGCAATGATGGACTTGTCGGATGGCCTGGTGCGCGATGGCGCCAGGATCGCGCGCGCCTCGCAGGTGCGGCTGGCGATCGAGTCAGCCGCGGTCCCCATCCACGAGGCAGCGGTGTTCACGGCCCAGGTCCTGGGTGAGGACGCGCTGGGCTGGGCGCTGGGTGGTGGGGAAGACCACCACATGCTCGCGTGCTTCCCGCGAGCCTCCGCGGTACCGGCGGGCTGGCACGTGATTGGGACGGTCGAGCCCGGCGAGCCGGGACTACTCATCGACGGCGCACTCCCGTCGGTGGCCGGGTGGGATCACTTCGGTTGAGCAGGCGGGCAGTGCCGCAGCGCCTGACCGCATCACCTGACCGCAGCGCCGCGGCTAGCGACCCAGACTGTGCGCGCGTGCACGTAGGGGCCGTTGGCACACGAAAAAGCGGGCGTCCCCGAGGGGATCGCCCGCTTTTTACGTCTGTGTAAACGTCAGACGGCGCGCTGCACCTTGCCAGCCTTCAGGCAGGAAGTGCACACGTTGACTCGCTTGGGGGTACCGGCGACCACTGCACGGACGCGCTGGATGTTGGGGTTCCAGCGACGCTTGGTGCGGCGGTGCGAGTGCGAGATGGAGTGACCAAACGAAGGTCCCTTGCCGCAGACGTCGCAGTTGGCAGCCACGATAGTTCTCCTTGGTGTCTTTGCGCGTCCACGTTCAGTGCGGAGCGCCACATTTTTGAGCCCGGGGTGCCCGGGCAACCGCACTAGAGTATCCGATCTGGGCCCCTCAC
Organism: Demequina globuliformis; assembly: GCF_000975155.1. Classification (GTDB taxonomy): domain Bacteria; phylum Actinomycetota; class Actinomycetes; order Actinomycetales; family Demequinaceae; genus Demequina; species Demequina globuliformis. The sequence goes on along the minus strand of NZ_BBRG01000003.1, from coordinate 210,577 downwards.
GGCAAACGCCGCGTGTGCGCCCGCTCCGGTGTCGGTGCTCCATGACAGCATAGACCTCGAACGCGCCGCGTCCGCGGTGCCCCTTGTGCAGGAGTTATGGCTGAATCCACGGACTTGCGGCGCTGGCTTACCTCGGGAGCCAGCGCGATCAAGCGTGCCCGGCAACATCTGGATTCCATCAACGTTTTCCCGGTGCCCGACTCCGACACCGGCACCAACATGTACCTCACCTTGCACGAGGGCAACCGGGCGGTCGCCAAGTTGCCGGAGAGCGCCACTCACCGCGAGGTCGTTGCGGCTTTCACCCGCGGGGCGCTGCTGGGCGCGCGCGGCAACTCCGGCGTCATCGTCAGCCAATATTTGACGTCGTTCCTGACGGCGATCGACGCGAGCGGGGGGCTGTCGGGGGCAAAGCCCAAGGCCATCGCCAGCGCGCTCGAACAGGCCTCGGACGCTGCCTATCGCGCGGTCGGAGCGCCCGTGGAGGGCACGGTGTTGACGGTGGCGAGGCGTGCGGCAGAGGGGGCCCGCGCAGCAGTCCAGTCCGGCGCAGACCGCGAAGGCACCGTGGTGGAGGCAGTGGTGAGCGCACGGGCGGCGCTCGCGCGCACGCACGAGGACCTGCCGAGTGCGCGCGAGGCGGGCGTGGTGGATGCCGGTGCCGCAGGCCTGTTGCTGCAGCTGGAGATGCTCGCGGAGACGATGGCGGGTGCCCACGCGCTGGACGGCTTCGACGACGTGCCCTGGGAGCTGCGCGACAACGGCGTGGTCGTGAGCGCAAGCGACGTCCACTCCCACGAGGGTGGCGCGTACGAGGTGATGTTTGTGGTGCGGGATGAGCATGACATTCGCGAAGCGTTGACCGGCGAGTTGCAAACGATTGGAGACTCGGTCGCCGTGACCGGAGCCCACGATCTCTACCAGGCGCACGTGCACACAGATGAGCCCCACATCGCGGTCGAGCACGGGATCGCTACCCACGCGCGCCAGATCGTGGTGCGCAACATCGTCGCGTCGCATGACGCCGACCGGGCGTCGACGGGAGTGGTGGCCCTGACGACATGCCCAGGTATGGCCGAGCCGCTCGCGGACGCCGGCGCCGTGGTGCTGGTGGTACCTGACCCGACCGGGGTCAGCAAGCGGGGCCTGCGCCGCGCCGTCAAGGACGCCTCCGGCACCCACGCCGTCGTCGTGGCCGGCCACCCCCACCTGCGCGCCGCGGCAGTAGAACTGGCTCACAAGCGGCGCAAGGAGCCCTCGCTCACGGTGTTGGAGGCTGAGCATGAGGCCCATGTCGTTGCGGCGGTCGCTGCCGCAGCTCTCACGACGCCGGGGCAGGACCTTGCGGAAGAGATGCGTGCCGCAGTGGCACGGACATCGGTCACGGCGAGCACCGGCGACGCACTGGACCAGGACGTGGATGCGCTCGTCACTGCGCAGACTGAGGTGGTGTCCCTCATCTTGGCCGCTGGTGTGCCGGAGGCCGTGGCAGAGAAGGCCCGCACGTCAGTGCCCGCCGTCGCACGCGCAGCGGACGTCAACGTGTATCGCGGCGGGCACGCACACCCGCCCGTGTGGATCGGTGTCGAGAGCACCGCATGAGTGAACCCGCGACCTCGACGGGGCGCCTGTATGAGCCACTGACGGCAGTTCTCGGGGCGAGGACGGCCGGCGGGCTCAAGAAGTTGGGGCTGGAGACAGTTGGCGACCTGGTGCGCCACTATCCCCGCCGGTACGGCGCGCCCGGAGAGATGACCAACATCGCGTCCCTGCGCACTGGAGAGCACGTCACGGTGATGGCACAGGTGCGTAGCGCTCAGGTGCGGTCCATGCGTTCGCGCGGCGGCGCCATGCTCGAGGCCATCGTCACAGACGGGTCGTCCACGCTGCAACTGACCTTCTTTGCCAAGCGCGCGGGCGTGCTGCGAATGCACGAGGACAAGCTGAGAGCCGGTCGCACGGGCCTGTTTACCGGCACCGTGGGCGAGTACCGAGGGCGACGCCAGCTCACGCATCCCGACTACCTGATTGTGGGAGTCGATGCGGACAACGAAGATGACGCTGTCCTCGAAGCATCACGGCCCATCCCGATCTACCCGGCCACGGCGTCGGTGCCCACATGGCGCATCGGCCGGTCAGTGCGGACCGTCTTGGACCCCCTGACCGAGGATGACCTGCCGGATCCCCTCCCTTCCGCGCTGCGTGAGTCGCGCTCCCTGCCCACGCTGCGCGAGGCGCTGCAGTTGGTGCACGTGCCCAACGAGGACGCCGACATTCGGCGCGGTCGCGACCGGCTCCGCTTCGAGGAAGCATTCGTGCTGCAGGCTGCCTTGGCGCGTCGGCGAGCCGCCCACGCGGACCTCACTGCCACCGCTCGCCCGCCTCGCACAGGTGGTTTTCTTGATGCGCTCGACGCCCGTTTGCCGTTCGCGTTGACCGAGGCGCAACGTGACGTGGGCCGGGAGATTGCCGAGGATCTCGCGCGGGACAGGCCCATGATGCGCCTGCTGCAGGGGGACGTCGGTGCGGGAAAGACGGTGGTCGCTTTGCGCGCCATGGCTCAGGTCATCGATGCCGGGGGACAGGCCGCGCTCCTTGCCCCCACCGAAGTCTTGGCCGCACAGCACGCACGGTCGTTGCGGGCCATGCTCGGCTCCCTCGCCGACGGCGGGATGCTGGGCGGCGCGGACAACGCCACCCGCATCGCCTTGCTGACGGGGTCGCTCGGCTCCACGGCGCGACGCCAGGCGCTCGCGGAGGCGGCCTCGGGCGCCGCCGGGATCATCGTCGGCACCCACGCGCTGCTGTCGGAAGGCGTGCAGTACGCGGATTTGGGCCTCGTCGTCGTGGATGAGCAACACAGGTTCGGCGTGGAACAGCGAGACGCGTTGCGCGAGCGAGGCGACCGCCCGCCGCACACCCTCGTGATGACCGCCACGCCCATCCCGCGGACCGTGGCGATGACGGTCTTTGGCGACCTTGAAACGTCCGTCTTGGGTCAGCGACCCGCTGGCCGAGTCGAGATCACCACCCACCTTGTTCCGGCAGACAACGCGCCATGGATGTCGCGCACGTGGCAACGGGTGCGGGAAGAGGTCGACGCGGGCCGGCGCGTGTACGTCGTGTGCCCTCGCATTGACGCAGACGGCGACGCGCCCCAGAGCGACGGCTCCGGTTCCAAGTCCCCCGCACCAGGAGACGTGCGCCCCGCGGACGGGGAACTGACGCTCGATGTCGGGGATGCGGTCGTCGATGACGAACCTGAGGTCCCGTTGGCGTCCGTGGCCGCCACGGTGGAGCAGCTGGCGGCTTTGCCGGAGCTAGCGGGCGTGCGCATCGGCGCCATGCACGGCAGGCTCAGCGCGGAGGACAAGGACGCCGTGATGGCCGCCTTCGCAGGAGGCGAGGTGCCCGTCTTGGTGTCAACGACCGTGATCGAGGTCGGCGTCGACGTGCCCCAGGCCACGATGATGGTGGTCCTCGACGCGGAACGGTTTGGCATCTCTCAGCTTCACCAGCTCCGTGGCCGCGTGGGGCGTGCGGACTTGCCGTCGCTATGCCTGCTTGTCACGCGGGCCGCGCCCGGCACTATCGCTGAGGAGCGGCTGCAGGCGCTCGCGGACACCGCGGATGGGTTTGTACTGGCGGAAAAGGACCTTGAGCTGCGGCGCGAAGGAGATGTCCTCGGCGCCGCCCAGTCCGGCGGCCGCTCGTCGCTTCGCCTCCTTCGCGCTGTTCGTGACGCCGACCTCATCGATGAAGCCAGGGTGGCGGCCGCACACGTCATCGAGAGCGACCCGCGCCTGGAGCAACACCCGGCCCTGGCATCGGCCGTCAGCGCGTGGCTTGATCCCGAACGCGAGGCCTTCCTCGAGCGTTCCTGACGCCCCCGATACCCGCGGGCTCTAGCCCAGCGGAATCTCGTGATCGAGGCCCTGGGGCTGTCCCGCCTCGTTCTTCCACAGCACTGGGTCCAGCAACGCCATCTTGTCCTCGTCCCACGTGGTCCAGTCGTCGAGCAGCAGCCCACCTGTGTCCCCCGAGTTGGGGTTCAAGGACCAGAACGTGTGGTGCAGGCGCCGGTCCTGGATGAGGTCGCGCAGCGACGTCAACCACCGGTCCTGACGCTCGTCTTGTCCCAGGCGCCCGCCCCATTCGCCAATGAGCAACGGAGACACGCCGTCGTCATGGAGGTAGAGCCAGAAGGGACCCCAGACATCGTCCTCAAGGGTCGCCGCGGTGAAATCGCCTTGGAACCAGGGCTGCTCATACACGAGCGGCCCGTAGTCGTGCGGGGAGTACATGATTTTGTCTGCCGGGCCCTCGACGGGGATATCGCCAGCCATGGAGAGATTGCCTCCCCACCACGTGATGTCCCAGTCGTCAGGGTTGGTCGACGTCACCGCCGTGCCGATTTTGGGCGTCGCCTCGATCCCCTCGACCAAGAGCAGGACGTCGGGGTGGATGGCGTGGATGCGCTGCGCGGCCTCGGAGGCCACCGCCTGCCAGTCGTTGGCCTCGCCGTCACCCCAACTCGCGCGCGGCTGCTCGGGCGGCTTGCCGTGCGGTTCATTTTTGAGGTCAAACCCAATGATGGTGTCGTCGTGTGCGTATCGCTGTGCCACCCACTCCCACGCGACAAAAAAGTCTTCCTCGGAGACGGCGTCGGTATGCCAGACGGGGGCGGTATGCCCGGCATTGTCGGCTTTCGCGGAGTGCACGTCCAGGATCACTTTGATCCCGTGAGCCTTGGACTGTTCAAGGAACACGTCGAAGATCTCCAGCGTCGTCAGGCCTTCCAGGTCGGGGTTGGCGGCCGCGTTCACGTTGCTGGTCGTGCCTGCTTGGCCGGCGCGCCATTCCAGGAGGAGCTGCGTGGAGATCGGGATGCGCAACACATTGAGCCCGCGGTCGGCGACAGCCGCGAGTGTTGACTCGAGGTTGACGGACCACAGGCCGTGAAGGACGCGCTCGGACGTGTTGAAGCCAAACCAGTTCGCCCCGGTCAACCACACCTCATCTCCTTGCGCGTTGACGAGCCGGTTGCCGTCCACGCTGAGCCAGTCGTCGTCGCTTGCGGCGTTGACTGGAGCGGGCACCTCGTCGCTCGCCGCGTTGCGGTGGTCGTGGTGGCCGTCGCCGCTGGTCGAGGTCACGCAGCCCGTGCTGACCACCTCCGCCGCGCCGTCCGCGGTGAACCCAAACGCGGTGCTCGAGCCCGCCGGCACGGCAGCGTTGTAGTCGAGGTTCCCGGCCTGGGTGGTGCCCGTCGCGCCGGTGGCCAGCGTGGAGTTCCAGGCGCTTGCGACAGTGGACGAACCGAGGTCGAGCTCGACAGTCCAGTCGGTGAGTGCGACGTCACCGGCGGTGACGGTGATGTCCGCCTGGTAACCGCCCTCCCACTCAGAGGTGACGTTGACGGTAGCGGCGCACTGGGCCGATGCCGCGGCTGGGTCGCCCGTGGCGCTGACGCTCACGGACGGGGTGGGGCTCGGCGATGCAGCGGGCGGCGCCGTCTCGTCGCCGGCTCGCGTGAGTGCCCAGCCGCCAGCGATGAGTACGGCCGCGAGGCCCACCCCCGCTGGAACAGCGATGCGGGCTTGCCTCCACCAAGGCGCGGTTGATGTGTCAGTCACGTTGGAAACCTCTCGCATTCGCCGGTCGCGACCACCCTAGCCATCGTTGCCGTTCGCGCTGGTCATCGGCCGGTTTTTTCGAAACATGGTGCTGGGGCTAGGACCTAAGTCGTGAGTAAGCGCCGGTATGCCCAGTTCCCGGACGTGACGATTCTCACGCTCCCGTTCGGCGCACGTGAACGCGGTTTGAATCGCCGTGAGCGGGTGGTCACACTCGAAAAACGGAGGCCAACCCCCTTCCGTCGCATGAACCAAGGAGTTGCAAGACATGACCGCACAAGCACAGGGCCGTTCCCGCCAGGACAAGGTCAAGATCGGCCTTGCCGGCATCGCCATCCTCGGCATCGGAGCCGCCGTCACCACCGCCGCGTGGACGGACGACGTCTGGTTTACGTCTCAGGCTGAGGCTGCCCAGTTCGACCTCCAGGGGTCGCTCGACGGTGTCGACTGGCAGGACGTGGGCGTCGACTCGATCGACGGCATGCCTGGCGCCGACGAGTCCATCGAGATCCCCGCGTCCGAGTTCGCTGGGCTGGTGCCTGACGACTCGCGCACGGTTACCGTGCACCTGCAGAACGCGGGCGACACGGACATCGCGCTTGCCGAGGCCGTGCCAGCCCTCACCGGTGACCTCTTCGTCGCAGACGCCGCGCCGCTGGACACCCCCGCCACCGTCACCGTCGGCGACTTCGCATCCGCGACGTTGGCCCCCGGAGCGGAGACGACGTTTGACATCACCGTCGCCACCCCCGAGGACTGGGGCACCGGCTACATGGGCGCCACCGGCTCCTTGAGCGTGTCCGTCGTGGGTACCGCGACGGCCTCCTAAGGCGACGACGACAGTGGCACGCGCGCTGAGGACCATCGGAAGCATCGCCCTTTGGGCAGGTGCTGCTGTTGGCGTGCTCACCTGCCTTGTATGGGCAGCAACGGCGCTAGGCGTGCTGAAGCCACTGATCGTCACCTCCGGCTCCATGGAGCCCACCATTGAAACAGGCGCATTGCTTGTTTCCGTGCCCGTCGCCGGCGACGAGATTGCCCCCGGTGATGTCCTGACTCTCCCCAGCGATATCACCGGGGGACTCGTCACGCACCGCGTGGAGTCCGTCGAGGCCACCGACGCCGGGTGGGACATCGCCATGCGAGGGGACGCGAACCCTGTTGCCGACCCCGAGGTATACGTCGTCACCGAAAGCGCATGGACGCCAGCTCTCAACATTCCCGGCGCGGGCGCCGTCCTGGCGAGCTTGTCCCGCCCCAGCGTGGTCATCCCGGCGCTCATCGCGTTGGCTGCACTGCTCGGGATGTCGATGGTTCGGGACGATCGCGCCAAGCCAGCCGCCGCGGACGCCGTGGAGGAAAAGGTGTCAACGTGACGCCCACGGCGCGCGGAACGTCGGGCCTGCTCATCGCTGCACTTGTGTGCGCGGTGGGCGCTGCTGTTCTCGCGGCTCTTCCCGTGCCCGGCGGCCAGCACGTGACCGTCGATGTCGACCTCGGCGCCGTGGTCCCAGGAGAACCCGTGACGAGCACCGTGAATGTCGACGTGCCGACTGACTCGACTGTGGTGCGCGCGGAGTGGGTGCACCTGGACGGCATCGCCCGCCACATCGACTGGTCGGTCGCCCTGTGCGGCGGTGACGGCTGCGCGGATGGAGCGCCCGTGCGCACGGGCGCGGTGGTCCCTGCGGGAACCCATACTGTCTGCGTCACCGGCGTGTTGGCAGGGGATAGCCCTGCTGGCTCCGGCCAGGCGACCGGCGTGGTCAGTCTCGTCTCCGAGGCCGACGCTGGCGCGCTCGAGGCCTGCCTCGACTCGGAAGCGGCGGATGCTGGCGGCGCACCTCCACGCGTAGTCGGAGCGCAGGCGGGTTCTGCGTCCGGCGGTGTGCCGCCGTGGACGGGCGACCAGACGCCGTGGGCCGCCGCGGTGCTTGCGGTAGCGGCCGTCGCGTGCGGATTGACAGCACTGGTCAGGGAGAGACGAAGGAGGGTGGACGCATGAGCCACACGCGGTCGCGGTTCTCCATGCTCGGTGTCGCAGCTGCGATGTCGGTTCTTGTCGTGGCACTCGCCTTGCTTCCTGGCTTCACCCAAGCGGCCTGGACAGACGAGGTCGCCACGACCACGGCAGCCTTCGCTGGCGATTGGGGCGCCGGCGGGGACGGAGACGGCGGGATCTCGCCGGGAAACGACGACACCGTGATCTCTGACATTCAATGGGCGATCGCGAGCCCTGTCCAAGCGTGCGCGAACCTCACCGTCACGACTGAGTCCACGACACCCGTTGACTGGGCCGTCGATGTCGACATGACCTCGTCACCCTGGAACGGAGTGGATCCGAGTCTGGGAAAGGTTGAGAACGGTGCGAACGCGGCCATCGATGGCACGGTCCTGCACCTGACAGGCATTCACGACGACGGCGCGCCCTTCAACGCCTCAAGCAACAACACGCCCTTGAGCAGCGCCCAGGTCGCCAAGATCCGCCTGTGTGTCTATGACGGTGGCGACCCGCCAGTGGGGGACGCGGACTGGTACACCACCGTCCAGCATGCACCTGTCCGCGACGGGAACAAGGTGTGCACCTCGATGGACGTCATCGGCCTTGTCGACGAGGATGAGTACCCGTTCTACTACGGCTGGCAGGCCACGATGGACCTGACCGAGGCTTGGGAGATGCTGGACGACGCGGGACTGTCGTACAACTTCACCTCGATGACGCCGGGCCCCGAGGGTGACTATGGGTACCACATGGACCCCGGAACCGTGAGCGTCGACCACAGTACGTATGCACTCACGAGCGCCGTCCACTTTTCGCTGCACGGCACCGCGTCCGGAACCGTGACGTGGTGTCTGAACGGCATCCCTCGCTCCGCAGGCACGACGGCCAGCTCCGACGCCGGGGACGCAGATGACCCGGCAAACTCAGGCGAGACCTCGCCCGCTCCGGCGGCCTCGGCAACGCCGGTGCCCTCCGCAGAGCCGACCGTCACGCCCAGCACAGACCCGACGCCCGAGTCGACCCCCACGGAATCTCAATAGTCCGGTCGCGGTGCGTAAGGTAGCAGCGTGACTCGAATCATCGCTGGCCAGTACGGCGGTCGCCGCCTCGCGGTGCCGCAACGGGGCACCCGCCCTACGACCGACCGCGTACGTGAGGCGCTCTTTTCGCGCCTGGATCACGCCGATGAGCTGCGCGATGCGGAGGTCCTCGATCTCTTCGCGGGCTCGGGCGCGCTGGGACTGGAGGCGCTGAGCAGGGGAGCGCGGCGCGCGACTCTCGTGGATAGCGCGCCTGCAGCTGCGCGGGTCCTGCAGGCGAACGTCCGCGACCTTGGCCTCGCGAGTACCGTCCGGGTGGTGAAGGAGAAGGCCGCCAGCTTCCTGGCGCGCGCGACGGGGCAGTTCGATCTGGTGCTCATCGACCCCCCGTATGACCTCCCGTCGGCCGAGGTCGACGCTATTCTCGCGGCGCTCGTTCCCGTCCTGGCGCCGGGCGCTGCAGTGGTGCTGGAGGGCTCTACTCGCGCGCAGGCTCCCCAGTGGCCCCGGGGAATCGCGCTCGCGGCCAGCAAGGATTACGGCGAGACTCGGTTGTTCTACGCCCATGCGGGCGACCCGGAATCCAGTGAGGTAGCGTCAGGCACATGAGCGTCGCTGTCTTCCCCGGCACCTTTGATCCCATCACGATCGGGCATGTCGACATTGCCGCGCGCGCCGCCCGGCTCTTCGATGAGGTCGTGATTGCCGTCGCCCACAACTCCACGAAGACGCCCTTGCTCGATGCGGACGCGCGTGTTGCCCTCGCCGTATCTGCGACACGCCACCTCGACGGCGTGAGTGTGGAGCAGACGGACGGCCTGCTCGTGGACTTCTGTCGTGATCGAGGTGCCAATGCCATCGTGAAGGGTTTGCGTGGCGGGGCGGACTTCGACGCCGAGCGGCCCATGGCTCTCATGAACCGCTCGCTGACCGGCATCGAGACGGTGTTCATCGTGGGCGACAACGCGCTCAGCCACATCGCATCATCCCTGGTCAGGGACGTCGCGCGGCACGGCGGAGACGTCAGCACGTATGTGCCACCAGGCGCGGCCGACGCGATCGTGGCGGCGCTCAAGTCGCCAAGTTGAGGTTGACGCCACTTTTCGCGTAAACTAGTGCGCCGGTCCTGCTGGAGATGTACGGGCCTGAAGTCCACGAGGACTGGAAACGATGGGAGGGGCGCTGAATGTCGCACCATCCCACCCATTCTCCCTATGTGTTCCACGTCCGGGACATGGCCGGGAGCCCAGGGTCGCACCGCGAGGTGAGCGAGTCGTTTCCTGCCCCCGAGGCCTTAGGAACAGACGTCATCAGCGTTCCTCAGGGCACGGAAATCGAGCTCACCGCGAGCCTCGAATCCGTGTCTGACGGAATATGGGTTTCGGGACGCGCCCGCGCGCAGGCAGTTGGCGAATGCGGACGGTGCTTGGATGAGGTTCGACAAGACGTCGATGCCGCGATCCAGGGGCTGTTCACAGCGGCTAAGATTGACCTGGGCGAGGACGAAGACGAGCCTGAGGACGTTTTCGAGTTTGACGGTGAAAGCCTCAATCTCGAGGATGTGGTGCGGGATGCGGTAGTGACTCAACTGCCGTTCACCCCGCTGTGCCGTCCGGATTGTCCCGGGCTGTGTGACCAATGTGGCGCGCGGCTCGCTGACGAACCGGACCACGCCCACGAGGTGATCGACCCGAGGTGGTCGACACTCCAGAGTTTGACTGAACAGAAAGAGAGTTAGCCGTGGCAGTTCCCAAGCGCAAGATGTCGCGCAGCAACACGCGTGCACGTCGCTCCCAGTGGAAGACCACCGCTGCGAACCTGACGTCGTGCCCGTCGTGCAAGGCCGACAAGCTCGCTCACACCGCATGCCCCTCGTGCGGCGCCTACAACGGTCGCCAGTACGCCGAGGCGCTGCGCACCGTGAACGAGCTGTAAAGAGTTTTCAGCGCGAGGACGAGTATCGTGACCATTCCAGGGCAGGCTGCGGCCGATGCCCTGGTGGCACGCCTAGGTGTCTTTATCGACCCCGAATTGCTCGTCCTCGCGCTTACTCATCGCTCGTTCGCCTATGAGGCGGGCGGGCTCCCCACTAATGAGCGCCTGGAGTTCCTCGGGGACTCGGTGCTCGGGGTGATCGTGACCGATCGCCTCTATCGTGACCACCCCGACCTCCCTGAAGGTGAGCTCGCGAAGATGCGCGCCGCCACCGTCTCTCAGAAGGCGTTGTCCGAGGTCGGCCGCGCGATTGAGATTGGGCCCTGCATCCTTCTGGGCAAGGGCGAGCGATCCACCGGAGGCTCCGACAAGGACTCGATCCTGTGCGACGCGGTGGAAGCCATCATTGGCGCCGTCTACCTCACGCACGGCATCGACACCACCCGCGACGTTGTGCTGAACCTGGTCGGCGGTCACCTCGCCGCCGCGGCCACGTCGGGCGTGGCACTCGACTGGAAGACCTCCCTCCAAGAGGCCGCTGCCGAACGTGGCAAGAGCGCCCCCGTGTACACGTGCGAGGGCGAGGGCCCTGACCACGCCCGCACGTTCACCGCGACGGTCCGCATTGACGGCGAAGCCTTTGGGACCGGTGTTGGCACAGCCAAGAAGCACGCCGAGCAGGCCGCCGCCGCGCAGGCGTATGAGGCACTGACGGGATCGAACGGGTCAACGTCAGTCCCCGACGAGGCACCCGCGCACCAGGCGTAGGGCGTCGGCTTGCCTGAACTTCCCGAGGTCGAGACCGTCCGTGCGGGTCTGGCGCCATTTGTGACGGATGCCTTCATCCGGGAGATCGACATCCGCCGCGACTCGTGCGTGCGGCTGCTGCCAGGCGGCGCTGAGGAGTTCCGCGCTCGATTGCTCGGCACGCGGATGGTCGCACCAGTGCGCAGGGGAAAATTCCTGTGGGTCCCCGTTGTGCATGGGGCCGATGCCCTGGCGGGGGAGACCACGGCAGTCGAGGCGCTTTCCGCGCACCTGGGCATGTCGGGGCAGTTCCGCGTCTACACGCAGGCGGAGGCGCCACCACCGCACTCCCACTGCCGGGCGCGGCTGTCGTTGGAACGTGGCGCCGAGTCGCTGGTGCTGGACTTTCTCGACCAACGCACCTTTGGCTACCTCCACGTCGAGGAAATGGGTGCGACGATCGATGGCTTGCCTGGCGGCCATGGCAGTGCCCAGGCGGCGCTGCCGGCGTCGGTGGCCCACATCGGTCGCGACGCCCTGGATCCGTCGCTGGACGTAGCTGCAGCATTGCGCGCGTTCAGGCGCGGCAACCGTGGCATCAAGCAGGTGCTGCTCGACCAAACCGTCGTGTCAGGGATCGGCAACATCTATGCAGATGAGGCCCTGTGGCACGCACGCGTGCATCCAGAACGCCCAGCACACGCCGTCAGCGCGCCACAGGCGGCCGCCCTCCTTCAGTCCGCGCAGGCAGTGATGCGGCGAGCGCTTGCCGAGGGCGGGACCAGCTTTGACGCGCTCTACGTCAACGTCAACGGCGAGTCTGGCTACTTCGCGCGAGGCCTCGAGGCGTATGGCCGGGCAGGGGAGGGGTGCCGGCGCTGTGGCAGGCCCCTGCGCCGGGCCACCGTGGGCGGCCGCGCGACCCATTGGTGCGCCACGTGCCAGCGGCGATACGTCGCGCGTGCAGGTGCACGTGGGCGCGCCAGGTAGGTCTGGACGCAGGGATACGCCTACGATGCAGGGTATGGCTGACGTGCGTGTACTGGTTCTTGATGACCACGAAGTGGTGCGGCGTGGCATTTGCGACATTCTTGACCGCGCCGAAGGCGTCGAGGTCGTCGCGGAGGCGGCATCTGTCGCGCAGGCGATTCGTCGCGCCGACGCGGTCCGGCCGGACGTCATTTTGTCCGACTTGCGCTTGCCGGACGGCACGGGGCTTGATGTCATCGCGCACGTACGCGAGACGCTTCCCCAGACGCACATTGTCGTGCTGACGAGTTATGACGACGATGAGGCTCGTGCGGCTGCCCGCCAGGCCGGTGCGGACGCCTTCGTGGCCAAGACTGCGGGTTCTGCGGAGGTCGTCAAGGCGGTGCGCGACAGTGCGACCGGCCGCGAGCACGGCCAGCACATCAACGTCAGCGAGGATGAGTCAGTCGCGAGCTTGACTCCTACGGAGCGCAAGGTGCTGACCGCCGTGGGCGAGGGGAAGTCGAACCGTGAGATCGCTGACCAGCTCGGCATTGCGGAAAAGACGGTGAAGAACCACGTGACGAGCGTCTTGGCCAAGATGGGGCTGAAGCGGCGCACACAGATTGTGGCGTGGGCTACCCAGCGGCGCGCGCAGTCGTTCCGCGGCTAGCCGTCGCAGCGCGTCAGTTTGGAATCTCGACGTTCCATGACGCCAACGATCCTGGTTGATCGGCGTCCTTGTGGACCGCGTGGAGCGAGAAACTGCCATGACGGCGCAGCGCGCGGTTGGCGAGGTTGGACGTTCCCGAGTAGCGCTTGAGCGCCCCCGCGGGGCCGATCCCGTTGTCCTGCACCCGAATTTCAAGGCGGCCGTCTTGGGTCAGGACCCACAGGTGCAACTCGCTGGCATGGGCGTGACGCGCCACATTCGACAACAGTTCGCGCAGGACGGCCACCACGTCGTCTCCCAAAGTAGCGTCGGCATTGACCGCTGCCTGCAGCGTGGGCCACTGTGCCTCACGCACCTGCGGTGCAAAGCCGAGGGATGCTTGGGCGAGGGTGATCTCCCGTTGGGCACGGTCTGCGATGGGCTCGGAGCTGCGTTGACCGGCGAGCGCGCGCATCACTCCGCGCACCTCGTGCTGCGCACGCTTCACGTGATCGAGCGTGCCCGCTAAGCGCTTCTGAAGAGACGGATCAACGTCCTCCGTGATCGACTCGATCTGCATGGCAGTCGCGAAGAGCTCCTGGGAGACAAAGTCGTGGAGGTCGTCCGCTAGGCGCTCGCGTTCCTCGAGGAGCGCCGAGTGATTGCGGGCATGACTGAGCTCCGACAACGACAGCGCGAGTGCCGCCTGGTGTGCGAACCGTTGCGTCGTGCTGAGATCGTCCTCGCCAAAGGGCTCGTCCCCGTTGTCACGCCACAGCAGGAGGAGGCCTATGGCTTTGCCCTCGGCGATGAGTGGCGCATAGAGCGACGGCCCGTAGTCCGTGACTTCTTTCAACACGTGGTTGCCCGGCGGGGCTGGCGCCACGATCCCCGTGCCCGAGCGGATGACGTCCATCGCCCGTCCGTACTGAGGCAACTCGAGGCCAAGTAGCATGTCGGCGCCTTCGCCGTCGGCCATTTCGATCACCCAGCGATCCTCGACGCCGGGAAGCACCAACGCGGCTGTGGCCGCCTTGGCCAGGTCGCGGGCGGCGTCAACGATGGCCTGCAGCGCTTCTTCCTCGTCCTCGATCGTCAGCATCTCTGTTGTGATGCGCTGCGAGGCCTCAAGCCACCGCTCACGGTCGGCTGCCTGCCGGTGCAAGTTGGCATGGTCGATCGCGACCGAGGCTCCCGCGGCGAGAGCGACGATCATGTGTTTGTCGTCTTCGTCGAACGCCGTGGGCTTGTCAGCCAGGTAGAGGTAGCCAAAGACCGTGTCGCCGACGGTGAGGGCCGTGCCTAGGAACGTGCCGAGCTCGGGGTGATTGTCCGGCATCCCTTGGTGCGCGGGATGCGTGCGCACGTTCTCGACCGCAAGCGTGCCGTGATCAGGGATGCGGCCCAGCACACCCACGCGGCCAGGCGGGTGGCCGATCATGCCCTGGGTGTCCTCGTCCATGCCCTTGACGTGGAACGCGACGGACTCGCCCTGGGGGTCCATGACGTGCAGGGCCGCGTATTTTGCGTGGGTGAGCGTCCTTGCCGAGTCGACCAAGAGATCGAGCACGGACTTCAGGTCGAGATTGCGGTTGAGGGCCGTGATCGCGTCGGCGAGCGTGAGTTCGCGGGGCCGGTGGTCAGACATCGAGGCTCACCACGGTGTCGACGTGCGCGGTCAGGTCCAGGTGGTGGGTCACGATCACCACCGTACGGTCTTGCTGGCGAAGACGCTGGAGCACCGCGGTGAGTGCGGCGCGTCCAGCCGTGTCGAGATGCTCGGCGGGTTCGTCGATCAGGACAACGGGCTGCGGTGTCAGGAAAGCGCGTGCGAGCAAGAGGCGGCGGCGTTCGCCGCCCGAGATCGAATCACCGCCGGCCCCGATCACGGTGTGCACTCCGTCGGCGAGGCCGTTGACCCAGGGCATCAACCCCACGAGCGTGAGTGCCTCGACGGCCTCGTGGTCGGAGACATCGCCGCGCGCCACCCGAAGGTTCTCGAGGATCGAGGTGCCGAAGACGTGGGCATCCTCCGCAGTCATGCCCACCGTGGTGCCGAGCAGTTCCCTGGTCGCGGGCTTGCCCTCAATGCGCACGGAGCCGGCCGCGGGTGCGAGAGCTCCCGCGATCGTCGTCAGCAGAGTCGTCTTGCCGACGCCCGAGCGGCCCACGATGGCGAGCGCACCACCGCGGTGCACAGTGGCGCTTAGTGGCGTCGTGGGGGTCATCCCGGGCCACGCGGCGCTCACAGCGACGAGCTCGACCGCAGGCACCGTGTCGGTTGCGACGGGCTCCTGAGCGTCCGGCGTGGTCCCGGCAGAGGGCGCACCGTCCTCGGCTTCAGGAGTGTTGGGCGCAATGTCGAGGATCCGTTCGGCGGCCTTGCGCGAGCGGAAGAGCTGAGTGACGGCAGCGGGAACACCGCCCACGGCCTCGAAGGACGCCAGGGGAAGCAGGACGATGATTGCTGCGGTCGTGGGGCCGTAGAGGCCATCCGCCGCGCCCGTCACTGCAATCCACAGGCATCCCACGAGTGCTGCACCCGCACTGAGGGCCTGCAGGGCCGCTGCGAACGCGGCCGGGCGGGCGGACCGGTCCTGAGCGCGCTCGGCCTCAGCATCGGCCTCCCGCAGCGACGCTCGCGCCGCTGCCGCGGTACCCCACACCTTGTGCTCGGCCGCCGCGTCCACACTGGACATGACCGCCTCGGTGACCCGGGCATCGGCCGTGACGGATGCCTCCGCTGCGAGGCGAGCGGATCGCCACGTGAGCGCCGCGGCGCCAACCCCCGCAACCACGAGGGCAACCGCGAGCACCGCTCCGGCCCGTGGATCCATCCAGCCATTGATGCCGACGGCGATTCCGGACACCACGACCGCGACGCCCAGGGGGATGATCCCGCGCACCACAGCGTCACCCACGGAATCAACGTCGGCGCCGATGCGCGACAGCGTGTCTCCCCGGCGCAGTCCCAACACTTTGTCAGCCCGTGCAGCGGCGAGGCGCTCGTACACGCGCGCGCGCAGCGCCACGACGCCCCGCAACGCGGCATCGTGAGACACCAGTCGCTCGAGGTAGCGGAACAGGCCGCGGCCAATGCCGAAGAACCGCACCACCACTGCGGCGAGCGCGAGGTCAGCGGGGGAGGGCATGCCCGCCGCGCGCGCGATCAGCCACGCCGCGACGGCCGCGAGCCCCACGGCAGAGCCCAAGGCGGCGGAGCCCGTCAGGATCGCCAATGCCACGCGTGGACGCGACAAGTCGCTTTCTCGCAAGAGGGTGCGCAGAGCGGTCATCGCGCCACCTCCATGGCCGTCACCTCGACCACGGAGTCGGCGGCGTGAATGAGCGCCTCCTCGTGGGTAGCGACCACCACGGTTGCGCCGGCAGATGCCGCGTCGACGATGCGCGCGATGACCTCGTCGCGTGAACTCCGGTCGAGGTGACTCGTGGGCTCATCAAGCACCACGACGGGCCGCCCCGCGCCCAGGGCGCGGTCGAGCGCGACGCGCTGACGCTGCCCCAAGCTCAACGTGCGCCCCTCCGGTCCCAGGTCAGGACGCTGGGGTGCCCAGGCGAACTGCGTGGACCAGCCTTCTGACTCGACTGCCGAGGCGTCGGTACGCCCCGCAGACGTCAGCGCTGCGACAAAGCCAGAGTCCGGCTCCAAGAGGCCCATGATCGCCGCCAACGCCGTGGACTTGCCGTCGCCGTTGGGTCCCACGAGCGCCGTCACGGTGCCGGGACGGGCAACGACGTTGAGGCGCGCTGGTGCGAGCCGGCGACCATCAGGCGTCGCCACACTGAGATCCTCCACGACGACGGTCGCGCCATGCAGCGACGGGGCGGGCGCGTTGCCCCCTGGCGCTACGACGGGGCGCTCGAGCACCTCGAAGGCCGCGTCCGCGGCCGCGAGGCCATCGGCACTGGCATGGAAATGTGTGCCGACCATGCGCAGCGGGAGGTAGACCTCGGGCGCGAGGATGAGGACGGCCAAAGCGGTCTCGATAGACACGTCGCCATCGACCAGGCGGAAGCCAAGGGTGACTGCGACCAGCGCCACGGCCAACGTGGTGAGCAGTTCGAGCGCCATGCCAGACATGAACGCGATGCGTAGCGAGCCCATGGTCGCTGACCGCTGCGCTTCGCCTAGTTCGCGGACCCGGGCGGCTGGGCCGCGTTCGCGTCCCAACGCTCGTAGTGTCGGGAGCCCGGCGATGAGGTCGAGAGTGCGTTCGGCAAGCTTTTGCATCGCCTCAAGATGCTTCGCGGAGCGTTCACGGGTCACGAGACCAATGAGCACCATGAAGATAGGAACCAGCGGCAGCGTGCCGATCACGATGAGCGCGGAGATCCAGTCCAGGCCAAGGACGACGACGAGCATGATCGGCGTGACGGTGGCGCTCAGGAGCAACTGCGGGAGGTAGCGCACAAAGTAGGGCATGAGCGACTCGAGCCCACGCGTGACGGTCGTCGCAACGGCGGTGCCCTCGCCGGAGGCAATCCACCTGGGCCCCAGCGCAGCCGCGTGTGCGACCACCTGTTCGCGCAACTCCGAGATGACCTGCGCGCCGGCGCGGTGCGCCAAACGCTCCTGTGTCCACGTCAGCGCCACGCGAATCAACACAATGACCACGAGCCACGTCAGCGCGACGGAGAGGGTGCGCGCCTCGATCGGCACAAGGAACCCCACGGGCCCTAGGCCGTCGTCGGTCAGCGGCGTAGGTGCCAATACGGGAGCGAGTGCTCGACTGAGCACCAGTGCCTGGAATCCAATGGTGATGGCGGTCGCCAGCCCCAGGACCGCCGTGACAATGATGTAGCGCCTGGCAGGACCGATGCGTCCCGCCAGGCGCGGATCAAGTGGGCGCACTCGCTACTTCTTCTTTGGAAGGAAGGTCAGCGAATTGTGCTCGGGGATGTGGTCCATCGACAGGCGACGGCGGAACACCCAGTAACTCCAGCTCTGGTACGCCAAGACGATGGGTACCAGGATGACGGCGACCCAGGTCATGACGGTCAGCGTGTAGTCCGTAGAGGAGGCGTTGTCGACGGTGAGGGAGTACGCCGGGTCAGTGGACGACGGCATCACGTCGGGGTAGAGCGACCCGAAAATGAGCACCACGGCGGCGGCGATCGCGACAGCGTTCGCGGCGAACGCCTTGCCGTACGAGCCCTGGTTCCCGAAGAACCACGCGCCCAGAAGTGCCAGCGCCGCAACGGCCACCGCCGCCCAGGTCCACGTCACGGAGTAGGCCACCTGCGTCCAGATCGCAAACGTGCCTGCGACGACTACTGCGATGGGTGCCAAGGTCTTAGCAACGCTTGCAGCGCGGTCGTGAACCTCTCCCGAGGTCTTGAGCGCCAAGAAGATCGCGCCGTGGCTGAGGAACAGGACCAGCGTGGTCGCGCCGCCCAGCAGCGCGTACGGGTTCAGCAGGTTGAAGAACCCGCCTGTGTAGGTCATGGTCTCGTCGATCGGCACGCCGCGCACGATGTTGGCGAATGCCACGCCCCACAAGATGGAGGGGATCCAGGCGGACCCCATGATGGCCCAGTCCCAACGGCGCCGCCAGGCGTCGTCGTTGATCTTGCCGCGGTACTCGATGGCCACCGCGCGCACAATGAGTGCGATGAGGATCAGCAGCAGCGGGATATAGAAGCCGGAGAACAGCGTGGCGTACCAGTGCGGGAAGGCCGCGAACATGGCGCCACCTGCGGTGAGCAGCCACACCTCGTTGCCGTCCCAGACGGGCCCAATCGTGTTGAGGGCCACGCGGCGACCCTTGTCGCCCTTGCCGACCTTCTCCATGAGCATGCCGACGCCAAAGTCGAAGCCCTCGAGAACCAGGTAACCGGTCCACAGGACCGCGATAAGGATGAACCAGACGAGTGCGAGATCCATGGGGGACTCCTAGTACGCGAAGGACATGGGTCGGTCGGGGTCAGCGGAGACCTGTTCGGGCTCGACGTCCGGCAGCCCCTCCACGGTGTAGCGATGCATGAGCTTGGCCCAGAAGACCCCGAGGATTGCGTACAAGACCGTGAACACGGTCAGTGACAGTGCTACTTCGAAGACCGAGGTCGCTTCCGAGACCCCAAACATGGTCATCAGCATGATCTCGTCGGATCCCGTGGGGTTGGGAGCGACGACGAACGGCTGACGGCCCATCTCGGTGAAGATCCAGCCAAAGCTGGCGGCAGCGAATGGCATGGGGATCGAGATGAGGGCAAGCTTCGACATCCACGGTTGCTCGATGACCTGCTTTTTCCGCGTGAACCAGAAGATCAGCACCGACAAGGCGGCGGAGAACGCGGCCAAGCCAATCATGAGGCGGAACGACCAGTAGGTCACGAGCAGGTTGGGGCGGTACTCGATCACTTCACCGTCAGGAGTGGTGGCGCCGTAGCGCTCGGCATAGATCTCCTGCAGGTCGTTGATGCCGAGCACCTCGCCGTCCCAGCTGCCGGTGGCCAGATACGAGGTAAGGCCAGGGATCTCGAGCACGTGCTGCACGGACTCAGGGTCATTTCCTGCGAGGTTGCCGATGGTCAACAGCGAGAACGGGGCGGGCCCGTCTGGCGTATCCATGAGGCCCTCAGCCGCGGCCATCTTGATGGGCTGCTGTTCGAACATCAGCTTCGCCTGGATGTCGCCCGTGATGATGACGCCGATTCCCGCCAGGAGCATCACCACGGCTCCAAAGCGCGCGGACGTGCGATAGATGTCGATGTCCGCCGACTTCTTGTCTTCGCGAGACTTGCGCACCATCCAGTAGACGGAGATACCTGCGACGAACGTGCCCGCCACCAGGAAGGCAGTGGAGATGACGTGCGGGAACGCCACAAGGGTCGTGTTGTTCGTGAGTACCGCCCATATGTCGGTCATCTCGGCGCGCCCAGTTTCCGCGTTGTACTCCGCGCCCACAGGGTGCTGCATCCACGAGTTAGCGGCGAGGATGAAGTACGCCGACAGGAGGGAACCGATGGCGAACGCCCAGATGGTGGCCAGGTGCACCTTCTTGGGCAGCCTGTCCCAACCAAAGATCCACAGCCCCAAGAACGTCGACTCCAGGAAGAAGGCCAGCAGCGCTTCCATCGCGAGCGGCGCGCCAAAGACGTCACCCACAAAGCGGGAGTACTCCGACCAGTTCATGCCGAACTGGAACTCCTGCACAATGCCGGTCGCGATGCCGAGCGCGAAGTTGATGAGCAGCAACTTTCCGAAGAACTTCGTCATTCGGTAGTACTTCTGCTTGCCGGTGCGCACCCAGGTGGTCTGCATGATCGCCACCAGCGTCGACAGGCCGATCGTCAGAGGAACCAGGATGAAGTGGTAGACGGTAGTAATGCCGAACTGCCACCGTGCGAGGTCGAGCACATCCACGGGGGGACTTCCCTTCAATTACACATCGATGGCATCCAACGTACCCGGGAGCGGCTAGTGCTGGTGGCGGGACCAAGGTCCCGGCGCCCATTACGGTTCGATTACGATGCGCCAGACACGCTGGATCCAGGGCATATAGGTGGGTATGGCGCTTGGTGTGTCACAATGGTCCGCAGGTCGCACCTAGCCACACCGGGTGCCAACCGCGCGACAGACGCAGCGACTGCGAAGCAGCCAGTCCCGTCCTGGTCCCGCCGGGCTACAGCCGGCAGGCGGAGACATCGGGGATAGGCGCTCATCAGCCAGGCGCCGCTGTCCGCCGCGACCTGCAGACTTCAGGTGGCCGTACAGACGTACGAGCCATGACCGACGACTAGGTCGGCGCGGAGTGTGGTCCGTGCCGATTCGAGGTACCCGCGTGAGCGAGGAACGAAGCACACCCGAATCACCCACGACTGCCGTTATTTTCCAGGCGCCTGAGCCCGCTCAGCCCCGCCGGGCATCGGCCCCAGCTGGCCCGCCGTCGTCGGCCAAGAAGGACACCGCACCCGCGGATGCGTCCGACTCTCCCAAGGACGGCGCTGCAGAAAAGAAGCCCGCCGCGAAGAAGTCGGGCTCAAAGGGCTCCGGCGCCAAGGGCGCAAAGTCGGAGGCCGGCAAGGGCACCAAGTCAAAGGCCGATGCCGGGGACAGCGCCAAGGGCGACTCCAAGAAGTCCGGCGCCAGCACTGCGGAAGCCGCCGACGGCGCCCGCGATAGCGGCACCGACAGCGCCGCCGATGGCGCTGGGCAGGGCAATGACGACTCCGCTGATGGCGGCGAGGGTGGCGCCAAGCGCCGCCGCCGCCGCGGCGGACGCGGTCGCGGCCGGAGCAAGAACGGCGGCGAAGGCAACCAGGACGGACAGGACCAGCAAGACGGGTCCACCAGCGAGCCGGGTAACGCCAGCGAGGCTCCCGCGGATGACGCTCAGGGTGCCGAGGACTCCCCGCAGGCGCAAGATAACGACGACACTTCAGACGGTGATGGCGAGTCGGGCGGCTCATCGCGTCGGCGTCGACGCCGCCGTGGATCGCGGTCGTCAGGGTCGAACTCCAGCGCCTCCGCCAATGAGGAGCAGCTGCAGGGCTCGACACGTCTGCAGGCCAAGCGTCAGCGCCGCCGCGAATCGCGTGACGGCCAGCGCCGCCGCCCAGTGATTTCCGAGGCCGAGTTCCTCGCGCGCCGCGAGTCTGTCAAGCGGTCCATGGTGGTGCGTGAAAAGGACCACCGCGTGCAGATTGCGGTACTGGAAGACGACGTCCTTGTGGAGCACTATGTCTCTCACCAGGCGCAGCAGTCGATGGCGGGCAACGTGTACCTGGGCCGAGTGCAGAACGTGCTGCCCGGCATGGAGGCCGCGTTCATCGACGTAGGCCGGGGCCGCAACGCCGTGCTGTACGCCGGCGAGGTGAACTGGGACGCTGCGGGCCTTGAAGGCAAGCCGCGCCGCATCGAACTGGCGCTGAAGCCCGGTGACACCGTGATGGTGCAGGTCACCAAGGACCCGATCGGGCACAAGGGTGCGCGTGTCACGAGCCAGATCTCTCTGGCCGGCCGCTTCCTTGTGTACGTCCCCGCCGGCGGCGTGACGGGCATTAGCCGCAAGTTGCCCGACACCGAGCGGGCGCGCCTCAAGAAGCTCCTGCGGGAGGTCATTCCGGCCGATGCCGGCGTGATTGTCCGTACAGCCGCGGAAGGTGCGTCTGAGGACGAGTTGCGCGCTGACGTTGAGCGCCTGAAGCGCCAGTGGGAGAGCATTCAAGCGGAGGCCGCCAACGGCAAGGGCCCCAAGTTGCTGCGCGGTGAGCCCGACATGGCTATCCGTGTGGTGCGTGACATCTTCAACGAGGACTTCGACTCGCTCACGATCCAGGGCGAGGACACGTGGAACTCGCTGAGTGCGTACGTGGGTCAGGTCGCACCGGATCTCATGGAGCGCCTGCACCGCTACCACGGCGAGGGCGACGTGTTCGTGGACTCCCGTGTAGACGAGCAGTTGGCCAAGGGCATGGACCGCAAGGTGTGGTTGCCGTCCGGTGGCTCGCTCGTGATCGACCGCACCGAGGCCATGACCGTCATCGACGTCAACACCGGCAAGTTCGTCGGCAAGGGCGGCACCCTCGAAGAGACGATGACGCTCAACAACCTCGAGGCAGCTGAGGAGATTGTCCGCCAACTGCGCTTGCGCGACATCGGTGGGATCATCGTCATCGACTTCGTGGACATGCTGCTTGAAGCCAACCGTGACCGCGTCCTGAGGCGCTTGATCGAGTGCTTGGGGCGCGACCGCACCAAGCACCAGGTGGCTGAGGTCACGAGCCTTGGCCTGGTTCAGATGACGCGCAAGCGCGTGGGCCAGGGCCTGGTCGAGGCGTTCTCGGAAACGTGCGATCACTGCAAGGGTCGCGGCTTCCTCGTGCACGGCGAGCCCGTCCCAGAGGCCAGCGAGAAGCAGCCCGAGCGTCGCCGTGGCGGTCGAAACAAGAATGGCGGCAATCCCCAGCAAAACTCCCAGCAGCAGCCGCAGGAGAAGAAGAAGCCTGCCGTGAAGGAAGAGGAGCCTGCCTCTCACTCCGAGACGCACGCCCTCGACGACCGGGAAGAAGCCCGGGCCGCCGTGAAAGCGACTCTCGCCTCGATCGCTGCGGCCGCTGAGAAGGCTCATCACGATCACGAGGACGCTCCCGCAACTGACGCGACGTCCGACGTCGCAGTCGAGCCCGGCTCCGAGGTGACCGACGCGGCTGAGCCCGTGGCGGCATCGGCCCCGGACACGACCACCCCATCCGCTGACAGCGCGCCCGCTGAGGGTGCGAATGATGCCCCGAGCGCGGCCGCCGAGACCGACGCGGGCACCGCGCCGCCGGTGGCAGCCGAGTCCGAGGGAGATGACACTCAGAAGTAGCGCACATGATGGCCGTGTCAGTTTGACCTGGCCGGTCTCGCGGCGTATATTTATACGTCGGTGCGCGAGCGCCAAGGCCTGCCTGCGCCCCGCACGGCAGCGGCAGGAAAACCACAAGCTTTGAAGGATTCGATTTCATGGTGTACGCGATTGTGAAGGCGGGCGGCCGCCAGGAGAAGGTCTCCGAAGGCGACGTCATCGTCGTTGACCGTCTCAAGGCGGAGCAGGGCTCGACTGTTGAGCTCGCACCGGTGCTGTTCGTCGACGGTGACAAGGTCACCTCCGATGCCAAGGCACTGTCCAAGATCAAGGTGACGGCTGAGGTGGTGCGCGATGAGCGCGGCCCCAAGATCGACATCCTTAAGTACAAGAACAAGACCGGCTACCGCAAGCGTATTGGTCACCGTCAGGAGCTCACGCGCCTGAAGGTCACCGGTATCAAGTAAGCGAGGAGAAACTCATGGCACACAAGAAGGGCGCGAGCTCCTCGCGCAACGGCCGCGACTCGAACCCCCAGTACCTGGGCGTGAAGCGCTTCGGTGGCGAGGTCGTCTCCGCCGGTGAGATCATCATTCGTCAGCGTGGCACCCACCACCACCCCGGCCACAACGTTGGCCGTGGCAAGGACGACACCCTGTTCGCCCTCGAGGCTGGCACGGTGCAGTTCGGCAACCGTCGTGGCCGCAAGGTCGTCGACGTGGTGGCAGGCTAAGTTCCACACTTCATTCTTTGTCAGGGGCGTCGCCGGTGAGGTGGCGCCCCTGACGCATATCTGTAGCGGTGTCCGGCGTTGACCGGCGCCAAGAAAGGAGCACGAACATGGCTTCGTTTGTGGATCGCGTCGTGCTCCACGCCGCGGGCGGTAAGGGCGGCCACGGAGTGGCATCTGTCCACCGCGAGAAGTTCAAGCCGCTCGGCGGCCCGGACGGCGGCAATGGCGGGCGCGGGGGATCGGTTGTCCTCGTCGTCGACGCCCAAGTCACCACGCTGCTGGACTACCACCACTCGCCGCACCGCACCGCGGACAACGGCGGCCAAGGAGCGGGCGACCACCGGCACGGCGCCAACGCGCCGGACCTGCGCCTGGGTGTTCCCAGCGGCACCATCGTCAAGTCCACTGACGGCGACGTCCTCGCCGACCTCGTGGGTGAGGGCGCAGAGTTCGTCATCGCGGCCGGTGGCCGCGGCGGACTGGGCAACGCCGCATTGGCGTCCCAGAAGCGCAAGGCTCCCGGATTTGCCCTCCTGGGAGAGCCGGGGGAAGAGCAGTCGGTTGTTCTTGAACTGAAGTCGATCGCGGACGTGGCGCTGGTGGGCTACCCCAGCGCCGGAAAGTCCTCGTTGATTGCCTCGATGTCCAAGGCGCGCCCCAAGATCGCTGACTATCCCTTCACCACGTTGGTGCCGAACCTAGGAATCGTCCAGGCGGGTAGCGCCAGGTTTACGGTTGCGGATGTGCCCGGCCTCATTGCCGGCGCCTCGGAAGGCAAGGGACTGGGCCACGACTTCTTGCGTCACATCGAGCGTTGCTCGGTGATTGCTCACGTGTTGGACACCGCTACGCTCGAGTCGGACCGCGACCCCGTGCGCGATCTCCAGGTCATCTCTGACGAACTGCGGGCGTACACAGGCGACGCTGCCATCAGCGGCATCCCCTTGGCGGAGCGCCCGCAGATCATCATTTTGAACAAGATCGATATCCCCGACGGACGCGAGTTGGCTGACATGGTTCGTGAGGACCTAGAAGCAACCGGGATGCCCATCTTCGAGGTGAGTGCGGTGTCGCGTGAAGGCTTGCGCGAACTGTCCTTCGCCTTGGCCACCATGGTGGCCGAACACCGTGCGGCGGCGCCCGAGTTGGAAAAGGCGCCCATCACGATCCGCCCCAAGGCAGTCGACGATTCCGGCTACAACGTCACGCACATTCGCGACGGTGCTCTCGACTACTACGAAGTGCGTGGACAGAAGGTCGAGCGCTGGGTCAAGCAGACTAACTTCGCCAATGATGAGGCCGTGGGCTACTTGGCAGACAGGCTGGCTCGCGCAGGAGTGGAGGACGCGCTGTTCAAGGCAGGCGCCGTGCCCGGCTCGGAAGTGGTGATCGGCCCACGCGAGGGTGGCGTGATCTTCGATTGGGAGCCCACCATGGCAGCCGGCGCCGAACTGCTCGGCTCGCGTGGTTCTGACCTGCGTATCGAGGAACACGAGCGCACCGGCAACCGCGCCACGCGTGCCCAAAAGCGGGCCGAGCACAAGGAGCGGATGGACGCCAAGTCCGCCGCGCGTGAAGAGCTCTGGACCGAACGCGACGCTGGCCACTGGACGGATCCCACGGAGGACGACTGACCATGGCCGCACGGGAGGGGATCGCCGCCGCGCACCGCATCGTCGTCAAGATTGGCTCGTCGTCCCTCACGGGGGACAGTGGTCAGCTCGATGAGGGTGCGCTGACCGCGTTGGTCGATGTGCTCGCTGCGCAGCGCCACGCGGGACGCGAGGTCATCTTGGTGACCTCGGGCTCGATCGCCGCCGGCATCGGCCCGCTGGGCTTGCCCTCCCGACCACGCGATTTATCGACTGCTCAGGCGACGGCGTCCGTTGGCCAGGGAATGCTGATCGCCGCGTACTCGCGCGCCTTCGCCGCGCACGCTCTCCATGTAGGCCAGGTCTTGCTGACCGCCGAGGACATGGTGCGCAGGACCCACTACGGCAACGCGCAACGCGCCCTTGAACGGCTGCTCGACCTCGGCGTGATTCCGATCGTCAACGAGAATGACACGGTTGCCACGGACGAGATTCGCTTCGGCGACAACGACCGGCTTGCGGCACTGGTGGCGACGGTGACCAAGGCCGACGCTCTGGTGCTCCTCACCGACGTCGACGGCCTGTATACCGCTGCCCCTGGCACGCCGGGCGCGCGGCGGCTCGACGTCGTGACCGGCCCCGACGACCTCGAGGGCATCGACATCACCAAGCGTGGCTCTGCGCTGGGCACGGGCGGCATGGTGACCAAGCTCGAGGCCGCTCTCATCGCGACGTCTTCCGGGATCTCCACGGTACTGACGTCCGCGCCGACGGTCGCCGCCGCGGTGGCGGGTGACCAGGTCGGCACGCTGTTTGCCGTCACGGGAAAGCGCAACGGCACCCGACTGACGTGGCTCGCTCACGCAGCCCGCATGCAGGGCCAGTTGGTCTTGGATGCAGGTGCTGCAGCGGCCGTCGACGGCCGGCGCGCCTCGTTGCTCGCTGCCGGCGTCCACGCCGTGCGTGGGGAGTTCGACGCTGGCGACCCGGTGGAACTGGTGGGCCCTGGAGGCGTGGTGGTCGCGCGTGGCCTGAGCGCCTTTGCCTCGCATGAGATTCCTCAGATGCTCGGCCTCACCACGGATCAGTTGCGGGCCGAACTGGGTGAAAACTACGCGCGCCCGCTGGTGCACATCGACGATTTGATCGTGACGCCCTAGCGCTCGCTCATTCGCCGCTCCACGGTGGCGCCGCCCGCAACCGGGGGAGGGCGCGCCGTTACCGTTTCGTGATGTGACCGAAGCCACATCGCAACCTTATTTGTCTATGCCGGGAACGAATGACGGCGTAACGTTTCGAAAGGTTGCTCAACGTGGAGCGACCAGGGGATTCACTCTCCATGACACAGAATGAGGTGTGATGTGAAGAAGAACTCATGGCTGACACTGGCGGCTGCAGCAGGAGCGACGGCGCTTGTGCTGGCTGGCTGTAGCTCCGACGACGGCGATGCGGACGCGGAGTCCACGGCCGGAGCAACGTCGGACACTCAGACAGAGTCCAGCGAAACCGCGGCGGCCGCTGGAGGTGACGGCTCGCGCGCATGCGTGATCCTTCCCGACGCAGTCTCGTCGCCCCGCTGGGAGAACGGCGACCGTCCTGCGCTCGAGGAGGCCATCACCGCGGCCGGCTTTGAGGCAGACATTCAGAACGCACAGGGAGACACCGCCAAGTACGCGACCATCGCCGACCAGATGCTCACGCAGGGTTGCGGCGTGATGATGCTCGTGGACCACCAGGGTGCGGCCGTGTCGGTGACCGAGAACGCCCAGAGCCAGGGCATCCCTGTCATCGCGTACGACCGACCGATCGAGGGCGCCGACTATTACGTGTCCTTCGACAACGTGAAGGTGGGCGAGCTCGAGGGTCAGATGATCGTGGACGGCCTGAACGACAATGGGGTGGATCCTGCGGAGGCCACCGTGGTGTACATCGGCGGTGACCCCGCCGATGGCAACGCTGCGATGTTCTACGAGGGCGCCAACAACGTCATGACGGAGGCCGGCATCACTCCGGCTGCTGAGCCGCCGGGCAAGTGGGACGGCGAGTACTCCGCGACCGCCTTCGAGCAGGCGCTGACCGACCTCGGTGGCGAGGTCGACGCGGTGTGGGCTGCCAACGACACCAATGCCGCTGGCGTCATCACCATCTTGGACAAGAACGGTCTCACCGTTCCGGTCTCCGGACAGGACGCCTCCGTCGCTGGCCTGCAGAACGTGCTGCTGGGTAAGCAGTACGGCACGGTGTACAAGCCCTATCAGGTGGAGGCAACCGCGGGCGCTGAGCTGGCGATTCAACTGCTGAACGGCGAGACTCCTGCGGTCGATATGACGCTCGAGGATGGCACCCCCTTCATCGCAGTCGAGCCCATCTCCGTGGGTGCGAGCGACGTCCAGCAGGTCATCGACGACGGCAACGCGTCGTACGACGAGATCTGCGCCGGCGATGTTGCCGCGGCGTGTGACGAGGCTGGCCTGACTGCCGGTTCCTGATCACGACAGCACTGATGCACTGAAGGAGGGCTCCACGTCACCACACGGCGACGTGGAGCCCTCCGCCCAGCGGGGACGCAGCGTCGCGGACCTGCCTCACTCGAACGGAGATTCAAGCGGTGAACCAACCGATCATCGAGCTCAAGGGCGTGACCAAGTCGTTCGGTCCCGTCAACGTGCTCAAAGGCGTCGACTTTAAGGCATACGAGGGAAAGGTCACCGCGTTGGTCGGTGACAACGGAGCGGGTAAATCAACGTTGATCAAGGGCTTGGCCGGAGTCCAGCCCTACGACGGCGGCCAGGTGTTGTTCGGCGGCGAACCCGTTCACCTGCACCACCCCAAAGACGCGGCCAAGCACGGCATCGAAGTCGTGTACCAGGACCTGGCCCTGTGCGACAACCTCGACATCGTTCAGAACATGTTCCTCGGGCGCGAGGAAACTCGCGTGGGGACTTTTGAAGAAGGCCGGATGGAGGTCGAAGCGGCCGCTGCGTTGCAGACCCTCTCGGTGAAGACCGTGAAGTCGCTGCGTCAGAAGGTCGCATCCCTGTCAGGCGGCCAGCGACAGACAGTTGCCATCGCCCGCGCCGTCGTGAAGCAAGCGAAAGTGGTCATTCTCGACGAGCCCACCGCGGCACTCGGCGTTGCTCAAACCGCGCAGGTGTTGAGTCTGGTGCGCCGGTTGGCCGACCACGGCGTTGCCGTCATCATCATTTCTCACAACCTCCAAGACGTGTTCAAGGTCGCCGACGATATCTCCGTGCTGTACCTGGGAAGCATGACGGCGCGCATCGCGACCGCGGACACCAACCCCAACGACGTGGTGGGCTACATCACTGGCACCAAGACCATGGAGGTGGCGTCGTGAGCGCGGACATCGACAACCCCGTGGCCGCAGAGGCGGCCCGTCACTCCAACGCCGAAAGCCTGCTGGGCAAGGGCATGGAGGGAGGCGTCGGCGATCACTTCCGCGCCTATGTGAGCCGCGTCAAGGGCGGCGAGATGGGAGCGTTGCCGGCCATCGGCGGCCTCATCGTCCTGTTCATCATCTTCGCCGTCGCCCACGATGCCTTCTTGTCCGAGCGCAACATGGCCAACCTGCTGACCCAGGCGGCGCCGCTCGTGATGCTCGGTATGGCGCTCGTGTTCGTGCTGCTGCTGGGCGAGATCGACTTGTCGGCAGGTGTCACCTTTGGCGTCACGATGGCGGTGTTTGTCAGGCTCACCCAACCCGATGGCTTGTCGTGGCCCGTCGCGATGCTGATCGCGCTGGGGCTCGGAGCGTTCATTGGCGCGTTCATTGGCTTCTTTGTCGCGAGGGTCGGTATTCCCTCCTTTGTGGTGACGCTCGGTATGTTCCTGGGACTCCAGGGCGTTCTGCTCATCATCATCGGAGACGCCGGTGCCTACCGCCTGATCCCAGAGCCCGTCAAGGCACTGCAGAACGCGAACCTGCCCGTCGTGGGTGGGTGGATCATGCTCGTCGTGGTGCTGGCCTTGCTGGTCGCAGTCGCGCTGTGGGACCGGCGACGTCGCGCTGCCGCCGGTGCGCCCAACCCGCCCGTGTCCATCATGATCGCCAAGCTCGCCGGCATCGCGATTGTGGGATGCGCGGGGGTGTACTTCCTGAGCCAGGACCGCGGGACGGCGACGCTCGCGATCGCGGGTGTGCCGATCGTGGTGCCGATGGTGCTCGGCCTCGCGATGGTCGGTACGTTCCTGCTCGACCGCACTCGCTACGGCCGCTACCTGTACGCGATCGGTGCGAACAAAGAGGCGGCGCGGCGCGCAGGTATCAACGTGACGATGGTCAAGTGGACCGCGTTCGTCATCTGCTCGTCCACGGCCGTGCTCGCCGGCGTGTTTTACGTGTCCCGCGTGGGCTCGGCCGATGCCGGCATGGGTCGCGAGATTGTGCTCTCAGGTGTGGCGGCTGCCGTGGTGGGTGGCGTCAGCCTCTTTGGTGGCCGTGGGCGTTTGGTGCACGCGGTGATCGGAGCGCTCGTGATCGCGACCATTGAGAATGGGCTTGGCCTTCTGGGGCTGCCCGCCGGCGCAACATTGGCGGTGTCCGGCGGAGTGCTCATCCTCGCGGCGACGGTAGATGCCCTCGCGAGGCGCCGGTCAGCAGGGGGGTCCTAGCCTGCGAGGGATTTCACCTGCGCCTCCTCCGCGCTCGTCGCGGAGGAGGCGCAGTGCTGTGCCGTGAGCGCAGCAGCACCCACTGCGGGTGGTGGCCGAGGCATCGGCCCGCAGGGAGCGCCTCGCTAGACTGGCACGTATGACCGACACCGCCGTGACTCCTGACATCGAGGCTGCCGTTCTCGAGGCCTGCCAGCGCGCCAAGCTCGCGTCCCGCGCGCTCGCGACCGCCACGCGGACCGCGAAGGACCAGGCGCTGCACGCGATGGCTGACGCTCTCGTGGAGCAGGCGCCGCGCATTGTCGAGGCGAACGCTAAGGACCTCGAGCGCGGTCGCGCCAACGACATGACGCCGGGGCTGCTGGACCGTCTCGCGCTCACGAACGAGCGGATCGGGACCATCGCCGAGGCCTTGCGCTACCTCGCCGGGCTTCCCGATCCGGTCGGCGAAATCAAGCGTGGGTCCACGCTCGCCAACGGAATCCGCTTGGTTCAAAAGGCCGTGCCCATGGGCGTGGTCGGGATGATCTACGAGGCGCGCCCCAACGTGACAGTGGATGCTGCTGGACTGGCCCTGAAGTCGGGGAATGCTGCGGTATTGCGTGGGGGATCGGCGGCCGCGAACTCGAACGAGGTCATCGTCGCCGTGGTGCAGGACGCCCTCGATAGCGTGGGCCTGCCGCGTGACGCGGTGCAGTCCATCGACGCCTATGGGCGAGAAGGCGCGCGCGTGCTGATGAACGCGCGCGGCCTCGTGGACGTGCTCGTGCCTCGCGGCGGGCGCGACCTGATTCAGGCGGTAGTGCGAGATTCGACGGTGCCCGCTATCGAGACCGGCGAGGGCAACTGCCACGTGTACCTCGACGCCTCGGCCCCCGTGGAGCGCGCGGTCTCTATTGTCGTCAACTCAAAGACCCATCGGGTGGGCGTGTGCAATGCTGCGGAGACGCTGCTGGTACACAAGGACGCGGCGCAGGAAGTGCTCCCCGCCGTCCTCGCGGCGCTTGCCGCTGAGGGTGTCACGCTTCACGCGGACCCCGCCAGCGCTGCCTGGGCGCCAGAAGGAGCGACGGTGGTGGCCGCGACGGAAGAGGACTGGGCGACCGAATACCTGAGCCTCGACATTGCGGTGAAGGTCGTCGACGACATCGAGGCAGCTATCGAGCACATCTCGCGCTACTCGACAGGACACACCGAGGCTATCGTGACCGACGACATTGGCGCGGCGGACAGGTTCGTGAGCCGGCTCGACACCGCAGCGGTCATGGTCAACGCCTCGACGCGATTCACCGACGGTGCAGAATTTGGGCTCGGTGCGGAGATTGGCATTTCCACGCAGAAATTGCACGCGCGCGGGCCCATGGGACTGGGTGAGCTCACGACAACGACCTGGATAGCCTACGGCGACGGTCACGTTCGCCCCTGACCGCGCGCACGCGTGGAATAATGGCCATCACCTCTGAGGAAGGAAGTCCCCCCTGTGTTTACCGAAGCGGCTGCCGAGGCCACCCACGTGGTCAACGAATTGCCCATGGAGCCCATCGCTTTTGGCCTGCTCACCTTCACCGGACTCATGAGCCTGTTGTTCGTGACCTTCGCCTTCCGGAGCATCGGCACGCGCCACTGACGTGAGCGCCCCGCTCGAGCGGATCGGTGTCCTGGGCGGCACGTTTGATCCCATTCACCACGGTCACTTGGCCGCGGCGTCTGAGGTCTGTGCCGCCCTTGACTTGGACCGGATGCTGCTCGTGCCTACCAACGTCCAGCCATTCAAGACGGACGTGACCTCCGCTCCAGCGCACCACAGGCTCGAGATGTGCCGACTGGCGGTCAAGGGCGACGAACGCTTTGGCGTCTCCGCAGTCGACGTTGACCGCGGCGGTGTGACCTATACGGTCGATACGTTGCGCGATCTGGGCCGGGAGTACCCGGACGCACAGTTGTACTTCGTCACGGGAGCCGATGCCCTCGAGAGGTTCTCGCAGTGGCGAGATGCCCACGTGTTGAGCACATTGGCGACATTCGTGGGAGTGACTCGGCCCGGTCATTCGTTAGGACAGTCGGATACCCCACACTCCCTGGTCGAGGTTCCCGCCCTGGCGGTATCCTCGACTGATGTTCGTCGGCGCGTAGGGGCCGGGGCGCCGATTCGATATCTGGTGCCGCGAGCGGTGGCAGATTACATCGCACAGCACGACCTGTATTCAGGAGGATCGGATGAGTGACCAGGAGCGCCCGCTCTCACGACGTGAGCGACGTGCGCAGGAGCAGCGGGAGGCGCAGCGCCTCGACGACACCGCGCCGCTCGAGCCTGGCCTGGATACCGAGGGCCTGCCCCTGTTTGGCCCCGACGGGCGGGCGCTATCGCGCCGTGAGCGTCGCCGCTTGGAGCGCCTCAACAACCCGGTGGAGACCTGGACCGCGGAAGAGGAAATGATCGCGACGGGTCAGATCCCCGCGATGACTCCCGAACGGATCGCGGAGCAGGAGCGCATTGCCCGTGAGAAAGCAGAGGCCGCCCAGCGCGAGGCACGTACCGCGTCAGCGGAGATCCTTCGCGTCAGCGACCAGGACATCGCCCCCGGAGACAACCAGGGCGACGACGATGACGATGACCAGGGCAACGCCGAGTCGCCGGAGCACGCCGCCGAGCCTGTAGCGCCGCGACGCGAATCCCTGATTCCTGAGTCCTCGGCGCCCGAGGAGCCGGACGCCGTGCACGACGTCGAGCCCGAACAGGACGCGCAGGCCGAGCAGGACGCGCACGCTGAGCAGGACACCCACGCCGAGCAGGACACGCTCGCCGAGCACGGTACTGACGAGCCCGTTTCCGACGAGGTTCCAGCTGACGCGGACGACGATGCAGAGGGTGGCGCCGCGGAGGCCGCAGGCGAGGCCACACCTGAGGACCCGCGGCCCGAGCCGCTCGAGCAAGCGCCCTCTCCGCAGACTCCTCTCGGCATGCCCCCCGGGATGTCGCCAGAGATGTTTGCGATGCTCTTCCCGCCGGGGTCCGCCCAGCGCCGGCTCATGGAGGAACACGCAACGGCGGCATCTGCTCCGAGCGCGCACTCGGCGCCACAGCCCCAGAGCGCGAGCGCGGTCAGTATGGCCAGCGCGGCCAGCGCGGTTAGCGCAGCGAGCGTGACAGACGTTGATGCCCCTGTGGGCGAGGAGCCCCAGGATGACCCCTCGCACACGGATGGCGCCGCGCACGCCGCCGCGGACGTCGAACCGCACTCGCCTGAGGCCCCCGAGCCCTGGGGATACGAGCCAGCCGAGCCCGAGCGCCCCGTTGACATGTGGGCGCAGGTCGCGAGCCAGTCTCACCAGCAGCCGGCGACCGAACCGATGTCGGAGTTGCAGCAGGGCGAGCCGTCCTTTGAGCAGATCCTCAATGCGGACGACGCTGCCCTCGAGGATGCGCCCAGCACGGGAGCCGTACCCGCGTTTGTGCCCGTGTCCGCCGCGTCATCCGATCACGATCCGGTGGATTCCTCTGGCGCAGCGCACGCGAGTTCCGGGCATGGCGATCGTGGCGCACCGTCGCCGTGGGACAGCCACCCGTTGATGACGGCCGAGGTGCCGCAGGTCACGGGAGAACTGCACCTCGACCTCGACGACGACTCGCTGGACGCCGAGCCCTTGCCGCGTCCTGACCTGAGCGGCGTGCACACGTCGACCAACCCGGCGCCTGCGGACGTTGAGCCCGTACCTACGGGAAACTTCAGCGTGGAACCGCGGGAAAAGCCCGAACTTCACCCCGCCGGTGGCGCCCACCACTTTGGTTGGGCACAGCTGGCCGTGATCGGCGCCGTGGCATTCGTGCTCGGCGTGATCGTATGGAACGTACTGAAAGGTAGTTGATTGAGCGCGACTGAAGCAGCGGTGGAACTGACCCGCGAGGCGGCCCGGGCCGCCGAGGACAAGAAGGCCACCAACATCGTCGCCCTCGACGTCACGGGCACCATGCCGTTGACGGACGTGTTCGTGATCGCCTCAGCCTCGAATGAGCGCCAGGTGATCGCCATCGCTGACGGCATCGAGGAAGCACTGCACGCCAAGGGTGCGAAGGCGATTGGCCGCGAGGGCCAACGTGAGGGCCGCTGGGTGCTGCTCAACTTCAACGACATCGTGGTGCACGTGATGCACGATGAGGAGCGCGCGTACTACGACATCGAGCGCCTTTACAAGGACTGCCCGGTCATCGACGTCGCGTAGCGGCCCCGTCGCCCCAAGGAGAACCCATGCAGGTCTACCTGGTCCGTCACGGCCAGACCGAGTGGAATGTCAAGGGGCTCCTCCAGGGCTCGTCTGACATCCCCTTGACCGAGGAGGGGCGCCAGCAGGCAACGCGAGCCGCGCAGGCACTCGCCCGGCGCATCGGCCCTCAGCCCATCATCGTGACCTCCCCGCTCGAACGCGCACGCCATACTGCCCAAGCGCTCGCGGACGTCGTCGGAGTGGACGTCACCGTTGACGACCGCCTGCGCGAGCGTGCCTACGGCGCCTGGGAGGGGATCACCCCTCAGGAGCGGGAGTCGCAGTGGGCCGAGGAAGTCGCCGTGTGGCGAAACCACGGCGAGCCGAACGTGCCCGGCTTTGAACTTCACGATGCGGTGAGGACCCGTATGGTCGCAGCGCTCGAAGAGGCGGCCGAATCCGCATCTGCTGGAAGCGCCGTCGTCGCCTTTGCGCACGGAAGCTGCGCGCGGGTGGGACTTCACGGACTCCTCGGGATCCCGCTGACGCACCGCACCATCGGGAACCTCGGCAACACGGCGTGGAGCCAGTTGACCAGGCGCGGGCGCGGCGACTGGACGCTCGACCGCCACAACGTGACAGCGGCCTTCATCGAGGCGGCATGACAACCCTGGTGCTGTGGCGTCACTCGCGCACCGGGTACAACGCCGCCGGGCGCCTGCAGGGTTCTCTCGACATTCCGCTGGGGCCAGAAGGGCAGGAGCAGGCGCGGCGCGCCGCTGGCCAGATCGTGAGCGCCTATGGCGCCCACCTGCGAGTCGTGAGTTCGCCCCTGGTGCGTGCGCGGGCATCGGCCCTCGAGTTGGCGAAGCTCGTGAGCGTCCCAGTCGAGGTCCAGGACGCCTTGACCCAGCGCTCGTACGGCGTGTGGGAGGGGCTCACGGGCGCGGAGGTCTCGCGGCGATGGCCCCAGGAATGGGCAGCGAAACAGCGCGGAGAGGACCCGTCCATCGATGGATGGGGCAAGGCCGCAGACGTCTCCGCGCGCGTGGGGAAGGCGCTACGCGCGCTCGCCGGGGACGCTCGTCCCACGGTCGTCGTGAGCCACGGTTCCGCCATCCAATTAGGTCTGTTGAACCTCCTTGAACTGGTGCCCACATCACGCATCTTGGGGCATGTGCCGCACGCCGCCTGGTCGGTCGTGACCCAGTCAGAGTCGGGCGCGTGGCACCTCGAGCACTACGGCCTTGGCGCGCCATAGCGGATTTGGTCCGTGCCGAGAACTGGGCTACTATTGCATTCGCCCTCAGGGGCACGGTGATCGCAAGATTACGGGGCTGTGGCGCAGCTGGTAGCGCACCTGCATGGCATGCAGGGGGTCAGGGGTTCGAGTCCCCTCAGCTCCACGATGTGTTGAGACAGCATCAAGAAAGCCGCTCTTCGGAGCGGCTTTCGTCTTTTCTGCCGCGGCACTCGCGCCGGTCGGCTCGCTACGCTGAATGGCATGAGCACCCGCGACGTTCCCGCCCAGATCGGTGACCTGCCGCGCATCGGTCGGCCCGCCAACTCCGCATTGCTCGAGCGTGGGATTACGACCCTTGACCAGGTGCTCGCCACAGGCCAGGCGGCGCTGCTGGGGATGCACGGCGTGGGGCCCAAGGCGGTGCGGATCCTTCGTGAAGCGCTCGCCGCGCGGGGCCAGACGCTCGGCGATTAGGCGCGCCGTGACGAGTGGGTCACGTGGCTACGCCCCGCGGCCGACCATCGCGTTGATCCAGATGGGGGCGTACGGCGACGTGCAATTGGGCGGCGTCGGGTAGTCCTTCAGGACTTCAAGTTCCTCGCCGATCGCCAGCGCGCGCGCACGGTGGTGCTCGTGGTGAATGCCGATGTACGCCAGGGTGTTGTTCATTTCCCACTGCAGATCCGCGGGCGCGGCCTGCATGTGGGACTCGATCTGGTCGAGCAGCGCGTTGAGGTCGAGCCCTTCAGGGCCCTTGCGTACTCGCAGCGCGGTCAGGGCCCATCCGGAAGCGGCGATCGCGGGGTTGGCGTCGCCGAACCATCGCTCACGCAGCGCCTCCTTGTGTGGACTCTTGGCCACCACGTAGTTGACGAGCCAGTCCCGCACTTTGGGAATCCGGGCATCGCGCAGCATCGCATCCAGCTCATCGTCAGAAAACTGACGCGGCCGGCAGATCAGCAGCGCGACCAGGCGGGCGGGTGAGTTGCCGGTGTCCCACAGCGCTACAGCGAGGTCGGGGTCCGTCTTAATTCGCTTGGCTACGGCCCGCAGCTTGGTCAGGTTCACCCCGTGGTCGTCGCCGTGCCGCTCATTGACCGCCCGCATCTTTGGGTCGTCGAGACCCTTAAGCTCGCCGAGGATGTCCGGAACGGATTCGGTGCTCATGGCCATCAATCTACGCTTGCGACGCGGCGACCACGCGTTCGATGCGGTCCGCCTCGTCCGGTTCCACCACAAAGTCGTGACGACCGGCGTGCGAGTCACGCAAGGTCACGGAGACCCCGTCCGGCGTGTCCTTGCGGTTCATGAAACGCACAATGTGGCGCCGCCGGTTGTAGCCCCACAGCCAAAACACCACGAGCGCGGGGAACAGGAGAAAGACACCCCAGATGATCGAGGCGAGGATGGTGTTGTCCAGATTGTCAGTCGTCGCCGCCTCGCGGTACGTATTGATCGCGAAAAACAGCAGCACGAGCGCGGGGACCCAGGACGCCCACTGCTTGCGTGTTTGGTAGACGCTCACCTGACGGTCGTTCACCGCCAACTGCCAGCGGCGGTCGCGGAGATCCTTCACTCGCCAGGCTCCGCAGCGAGTGCCTTCTCGATGTCGGCCGCGATCTGTTCCGGCTCAGTGTTGGAACCGTACCGTGCGATGACGTGGCCGTCGCGGCCCACCAAGAACTTGGTGAAGTTCCACTTGATGGCTGAGCTCAGGGTGCCTCCGGCCTCGGACTTCAGCCACCGGTACACGGGGTGAGTGTGCTTACCGTTGACGTCGATTTTCGCGAACATCGGGAAACTCACCCCGTAATTGGCCTCGCAGAACTCACCAATCTGGTCGGCCTCGCCGGGCTCCTGGTGACCGAACTGGTTGCAGGGGAACCCAAGCACGCTGAAGCCCTGCTCGCCGTACGTCGAGTAGAGCTTTTCAAGGCCTGCGTACTGAGGGGTGAATCCACACTTGGACGCGGTGTTGACGATGAGGACAACCTCGCCGGCAAAGTCCGCGAGGGTGCGTTCCTGGCCGTTGAGGGCCGTGGCCGTAAAGTCTGTGAGCGTCGGCATCTCTCTATAGTCCCACAGCGCTGTGGCGCGCCCGGCGCGGGTCGGCATAGCGCGTGAGCACACCCAAGCGGATAGCATCGACGGATGCGAATTGCGTCTATCGGCGACAGCTTTACCGAGGGAGTGGGCGACGAGCGGCCCGACGGCACGGTGCGCGGGTGGGCTGACCTCGTCGCCGCTGGCTTGGGTGCGGCGCTCGACGAGCCCGTGGACTACGTCAACCTGGCGATCCGCGGACGGCTCCTCGACCCCATCGTGGAGGACCAGTTAGAGGCGGTGCTGGCGCTCGACCCCCTCCCCACCTTGGTGACGTTCAATGGCGGCGGCAACGACATGATGCGGCCCAACTTCAACCTCGCTCACATCATGGGGCAGATCCAGCGGGCCATGGATCGCTGCGCCGAGGAGGGCGTTGAGCTCCTCATGCTGTCCGGCGGTGACCCCACGGCGCGGCTGCCTCGAGGTTCCATGATGGCCAGCCGCGGCCGGCTCTACCTTGATCAGGCTCGCGACCTCCTCGAGGACTACCCGGAACTGACATTTGTCGACAACTGGAGTGATGAGGAGCTGGCCACGGCGCCGTATTGGTCGCCGGACCGCCTGCACCTCAATGCGCTTGGGCACTCGCGGGTTGCCGCGCGGGTGCTGACGGCGTTGGGTGTGGAGACCGAGCTTCCCGTGGCGGGGGAGCAGGCGGGTAGCGCCGGTGGGCCGATGGTGGAGGCGCGTTACTACGCCACGTACGTGTTGCCGTGGTTGGGCAGGCGGCTGACGCGCCGCTCAAGCGGCGACGGGCGCACCCCTAAGTACGCGACCTGGACGCGGATGCCCAGTTCCCCGAACTGACCTTGTGCTCCTGCTGGCGATCGTGCTGGGCGGCGCCGGCGTCGATCGCGTCCAATAGCGCGCGAGCGTCGGTGGCGGCACCGAACGCAGGTGCCCCAGGCTGGAGAAAGCGGCCACGAGCGAGGTTCCCGATACGCAGTGGGTCAAAGCCGAGCGCGTCGACAACCTCGGTGGTCGCGCGCACCGCCGCGTCATCATCGCCTGCGATTGCGACCGCGAGCCGGTCGGCCGCGCCGTGAGGCCGGTGACGTTCGTCCACATCGTGGTAGCCCAGGTGGTTGAAGGCCTTCACCACGCGCGAGTCGCTGAGGTGAGCCGCGACAATCTCGCTTGAGGTGGTGCGCGGGTCCGTCAGGTCCTCGCGATTACCGTCGGTTTCCCACCAGAAGTTCATCGCATCGACGACGACACGGCCTGCGAGCGCCGTGGGGTCGAGTTCTCGGTACTTGCCCAGCGGAAGCGCAAGCACGACGATGTCCGCCTGCTCAGCCACGGCATCGGCCCGTACCGCGGTCGCTCCTGGGGCCAGAACCTCGACGGTGAGCGCGATGTGTGCGGGGTCGCCGGAGCCCGCGATCAGCACCCGGTAGCCGGCCTCGACCGCTCGTCGGGCGAGCACGGTGCCGAGCTTGCCCGCGCCCAGAATGCCGATGGTGGTGGTCATGAGCGCGCTCCCTCGGACAACAGGTCCTTGACACGGGGAATGACCTCGGTGCCATACAGGTCCACCGCGCGCATGCGTGCGGACGCGGGCATCGCGCCTCCGCCGGTGTACACCAGGTCAAAGCGGCCCGCGTCCACGGCGGCGATAGCGGCGGCCATCTTGCGTGCGACGGTGTCTACTGACCCCACGTACAGGGAGCCGTGATCGATCTCATCGTCGTACTGAGAGCGAGTCATGGCGGGCCATCCGCGCTCGGCGCCCACCCTGTCGCGCATGGCCTTGTACCCGGGGAAGTACGCTTCCCTCGCCTCATCATCGCTGGCAGCAATGAAGCCATGGCTGTGCATTCCGACCGGGTGCGCCGTGGTGCCATATTGCTCGCTCGCGCGGCGATAGAGGTCAACGTACGGTGCAAACCGCTCCGGCGCGCCGCCGATGATGGCGAGCATGAGCCGGAACCCGTAATGGGCGGTGCGCACCACGGACTGGGGGGACCCACCCACGCCTACCCAGGTCGTCAGCTGCCCCGAGTCAGTCAGCGGGTACACCTCCGCGTCAGTGAGTGACGCCCGGGTGGTGCCGCTCCAGGTCACCGGCCTTTCCTCGAGGATGCGCGAGAACAGCTCGATCTTCTCCTCGGAGAGCACCTCGTAGTCCGCGAGGTCGTACCCGAACAGCGGGAAGGACTCGGTGAAGGAGCCGCGGCCCAGAATGACTTCCGCTCGTCCATTGCTCACGGCGTCGAGGGTGGAGAAGCGTTGGAAGACGCGCACGGGGTCGTCGGAGGACAGCACAGTGACGGCCGAGCCCAGGGTGAGGCGCGTGGTCCGTGATGCGATCGCAGCGAGCACCATCTCGGGGGAGGAGATCGCAAAGTCCGAGCGGTGGTGTTCTCCGAGCGCGACGGCGTCGATCCCGATCTGGTCGGCCAAGGCGGCCTCGTCGACCACCTGCCGGAGCGCGGCGGCGTGGGACATGAGCGTGCCCTGATCGTCGAGGGGAAGGTCGCCAAAGGTCTCGATGCCGAACTGCACGTGCGTCATGGGTGCTCCTGGAAGTGCCGTGGTCGTTGATGTCTCAACTAAGTAGCGATCTGGGGTCGGGTTCTATTCCTCGCGGCGCTCGCTCGAGTCCGGATAGCCTGGATCGCATGGCGACCCCCGACTTCATCCTGTCCTTGCGAGAGAAGATCGGCCACGACCTGCTGTGGTTGCCGGGGGTCACGGCGGTGGTGTTGCGGCCAGGCGAGGGAGGGACGGAGGAGGTCCTGCTCGTCGAGCGCGCCGACAGCGGCGAATGGACTCCCGTGACCGGAATCATCGACCCAGGGGAGGAGCCCGCCGCCGCCGGTGCCCGCGAGGTCGAAGAGGAGGCCGACATCGTGGCGGAGCCCGAGCGGCTCGTACGTGTCCGCGCTTTGCCTGACACGACCCACGCCAATGGCGACCGCGCCCAGTATCTCGACTTAACGTTCCGCTTCAGATACGTCTCAGGCACGGCCCGACCTGCGGACGGCGAGAACGTCGACGCTGCATGGTTCCCGGTTGACGCGATGCCGCCCATGAGTCTCGATATGCAGTCACGGGTTGCCGCCGCGCTCAGCGACTCGCCTGATGTCGCCTTCATGCGCTAGTCGCGCCGAGCTCCTGACCTAGTGCGCAGCGACGGGTGCGGCGTCCTCGCTGGACTCCGGTTTGCGGATCAGTGAGGCAAGGCCGATGCCAAAGGTCGCCAGAACCGCGCCGACCAGGAATGCCGCCTGGATACCGCTTGCCTGCGCCGCGGTCGCCGTGGCGCCTTCCGCCTCCTGAGTGAGCGTGACTGCGGTCATGGTGGCGACGAACAGCGCTGTGCCGGCGGCTGCGGCCACCTGCTGGAGCGTCGAGACCGTCGCAGAGCCGTGCGAGTACAGCGAGCGCGGTAGCGACCCGAGCGACGCGGTGAACAGCGGTGTGAAGACCAGTGCGAGGCCCACGCTCATCGTCACGTGAATGGCGAGCACCGCCCACCACTGTGCGCCTTCTCCGAGCGTGAGCGCGGCGCACCACAGGGCGATGGTCACGAGCACCGTGCCGGGGACCAGCAGTGCGCGCGGTCCAATGCGGTCGTAGGCGCGCCCCACGGGCGTGGCAAGGAGGCCCATGGTGAGACCTCCTGGCAGGAGGAGCAGCCCTGCCTGAAGCACGCTCATGCCCAGCACGCCCTGCGTGTACAGCGGAATGAGGATGATGGTGCCGAACAGCGACACCATGCATACGACGAACATTGCACAGGAGAGCGCGAAGTTGCGGGACTTGAACGTGCGCAGGTCGAGCAGTGCGCGGTCCGTGCGCTGGAGCACGATCTGGCGCCACACGAACAGCCCGATGACTGCAGCGCCCACCGCGACATAGGCGATGGCTGTGCCGACATTTCCTTCGGCAGACTCGCCGATCTGGCTCAGCCCAAAGACGAGCGCGCCGAAGCCGAGTGCGGACAGCACCACCGACAACACGTCCAGGGGGGTTTCCTTGGGCTCGTTGGTCGACCGCATCGACATGATGCCGAAGATCAGCACGGTGATGGCGACCGGGAGAACGGCAACGTAGAGGAAGCGCCACGACGCAAACGCGAGAATGGCGCCCGAGATCGTGGGTCCAATGGCCGGCGCGACGGAAATGACCATTCCGATGGTTCCCATGCGCCGCCCTCGCTCGCGCTCGGGGACCAGTGAGATGACCGTGGTCATCAGCAACGGCAGCATGACGGCCGTGCCGCAGGCCTGAACGATGCGGGCGAGCAGCAACACCTCGAATCCTGGCGCCATGGCTGCCAACGCCGTGCCGGCGACAAACACCGACATCGCGATGATGTACAGCGGGCGGGTGGGGAAGCGCTGGAGCAGGTAGCCAGTGATGGGGATGACGACGGCCATCGTGAGCAAGAACGCGGTGGTGAGCCACTGCGCGTCGATGGCGGTGATCCCGAGATCCGTCATGAGGTGGGGGATGGCCACACCCATGATGGTCTCGTTCAGGATCACCGTGAAGGCGGAGATGATGAGCACACGGATCACGAGGTTGTCGCGCGCGGTGGTCGCCTGAATGTCGGTAGACACGGCGGTGTTCTCGGCGGGGACAGACATAGCCGGGGACAGCCTTTCTGGTCAATGCGTGGGCGCGGCGGTGGCTGCGCGGACGGCACACATCAACGGGGAACGGCAACCATTGTCGCACCACCCCGCCGTGCCGTCACCCCCTGACCGCGTAGCAGCTGTGGAGTGGCACACAACGCTCGTCTAGGCGCCGCTAGACAGCGAAATGGAGCCATGTGGCGGGGAGGCGGCGGGCTTAGATGAGGTCAAGTTCCGCGAAGGCGCGCACGAGCCCGGCTCGTTCGGGGCCGTCGGCGACGACATCTGCCAGCTCAAGAATGTCGGGAACAGCGGTCGAGATGACGATCGAGGTGTGCGCCTCAGCCAACATCTCACGATCGTTGGGCCCGTCGCCTGCGGCGACCACGGCATCGGCCCCAAGCCCCAGGGCGCTGCGCGCCAAGTCAACGCCGACAGCCTTCGTGATGTGCGTGAGGTAGATCTCGCCGGTGCGCTCGCCCAGGGCCTCGTTTGAGCCGGCGACCACGGAAATCTCGGGCCCAACAGCCTCGAGCACGGCCGCGATGGGACCGCCTCCGTCAAAGACGAAGATCTTCGAAAACGACCGCGAAGCGCGGTCCTCCGTCACGGTCAGCGCGGCGCGGAAGATCGAAAACGCCTCCTGGCGTTCACGCGGCGCGTGCGGCCCTGGGGCCTTGGCGTCCAGCAGGGCCTCCACCTCGGGGCCTGCATACATGGCATCGGGCGCCTCGAGTGCGTACAGGGCGCCCTGCGCGTCGAGGGCCTCGACAGTGCGACGCGCGATGTCGGCGGGAAAGCGCTCATCGGTCACCACCGCGTCTCCCACTTGCACGCGCGCGCCCGCCGAACTCACGAT
This sequence comes from Demequina globuliformis, assembly GCF_000975155.1. GTDB lineage: Bacteria > Actinomycetota > Actinomycetes > Actinomycetales > Demequinaceae > Demequina > Demequina globuliformis. Next base: position 167,332 of record NZ_BBRG01000003.1, on the reverse strand, counting down.
GCCGTCAAAGCCCGCGTCGACCAATTGGGGCGAGATTGCGCACGCTGGCCGCCCCGTGCACAAGAACACGAAATTGCCGCGTGCGCGCGCCCGTCGCACGGCGTCAGCGTGTGCCTGCGGGACCACGCCGTGCTCCGCGTAGGTGCCGTCGACGTCGAGGAAGATTGCCCGGGGATGGATTGCCATGGTGTCACCCTATCCAGCGGCCTGCCATAGGGTGGCGGGCGTGAGTTCGCCCATTTCCAGCCTTGGCATCCTTGGGGCCGGCCGCATCGGCCGCGCCATTGCCGCGCTCGCGCGTGACGCGGGCCTCGCGGTTGAGATGGTGGGCTCCACCGGGCCTTTCGAGACCGTGGTGAGAGCCGACGCCGTGGTGCTGGCCGTACCGCTCAGTCGGCTCGACACGCTCCCGGACGTGAGCGGCGCTCTCGTGATCGACGCGATGAACTACTGGTGGGAATTGGATGGTGCGATGGCGCGGTTCGAGGACCCGTCCACGTCGTCATCGGAGATCGTTGCGCGCTCATTGCGGGGAGCGCGTGTGGTGAAGACGCTCAACCACCTCAGCGGCTACGCCCTCGAGGAACTCGCGCGTGCGCACTCGGACCCCGAGCGCTTGGGGATGGCGGTAGCGGGCGACGACGAGGCCGACCGCGACCGCATCTGTGCACTGGTGGACGCGCTGGGGTTTACCCCGGTTGTGGCAGGCGCGCTCGCGGACGGGGTGCGTTTTGAGCCCTTGACGGAGGCTTTTGGGGCCGATGCGGATGCGGAGGAGCTGGCGGACATGTTGGCCAGGTTTTGGGACTCGCAACGTGGCCGCGTCGTCGCGCGAGCCCGCGGCCACGCGCGGTGACTACGGCCAGCGCACCTTAACGGCGCAATCCTCGCAGCGTCGGAGGTAGCGGGCGAGGTAGGGGCAACTCGGAACGACCGTCGCGTCGCGCTTGGCGAGGTCAGCGAGCGTCTCTTTCGCGAGGGTACGAGCGACGGCCGTGCCGCGCATCTCCTCGGCAACCTCCGTGTGGACCAGGTCGGTGGCGTCGCCGGCAATCACGTAGTCGATGTAGCCAACGACATCCCCGTCGACCCTGTATTCGTAGCGCGACGCGGACTCATTGCGGACCACGTCGGGAGAGTGGTGCTCAGTCATGGCTTCCTCCCCTGTAGTAGCAAATGTGCTGAGTTGCTCCGACACTAACGCCCCGCGGGGCGCCTCATGACCCGTGCAACCGCATTGTGACCTGGAGGGTGTCCGGTATGGGGTTTTGTCACCAGTTTGTGACGTGAATGGTTACGCGTCCCCTGACCGCGGCAACGTCCCGCCGGTCGCCAGACGCATGAGGTCAGACTCGAAATCGACCGAAACCTCTGTGCCCCCGGCGGATCCGAACTCGTGGCTGTAGGACTTCCACGAGTCCTCGCGAACCGCCTTGGCGAACCCGGATTCCATCAGCAGCGTGAGCTCCTTGGCTGCCCGGTCAATGCGAGAAGTGAGCGCCGTGCTGCTCATGTCTTCAGGCGCCGCGAAGAGCCCGGTTGGCACGGGGAGCGCACGCAGGTAGGCGAAGAGCGAGCGCACCTCCTGGTCCACGACCAGGGCGTGACGCGCCGTTCCGGCGGTGGCGGCCAGGACCACGGGCTTGCCAATGAGCAGGTCGTTGTCGAGCACCTGGAAGAAGCCCGTGAATGACGCCGCTGCGGCGGCCTTGTACACAGGAGTGGCCGCAATGATGCCGTCCGCCTCCACCAGAGCCTCGATGGCCTTGGTGAAACCCGGACCCATGAACTGGCTTGACAGCGCCTGGGGAAGTTCTGGCAGGAGTTCGCGGATCTCAATGACGGTGAGTTCCACATCGCGCCCCCGTTCCCGAGACAGCGCGACCGCGCGCTGCGCGGTGCGGTCGGCGAGCATGCGCGTCGAGGAGGGGTCGGAGGCGCCGGCCGAGATCACGACCAGACGCAGGGCAGTGGTGGTCATGGTGTCTCCAGAGCGTATGCCACAAGTTTGTGGTTGAGGGACGCGAGGGTTTCCACCTCGTCGTCGGAGAGTGCGCCGGTGAGCGCTGCTGCGACGGCGGCACCGTGGCGGCGCCCAATGGCGCGTTGGACCTCGCGCCCGTCATCGGTTAGGGCAAGGTGCGACGCCCGGGCGTCGCCCGGGTCAGCGCACCGGCTGATGAGACCGCGCGTGACGAGCCGGTCCACCATCCGCGACAGCGCCGGTTGACTGAGCAACACACCCCGGCTGAGTTCGCTGAGTCGCATAGGGGTCTCTGACTTCGACAACGTGTACAGCACGTCGTATTCGCGTACCGACAGTCCTTCCCAGACGTGCTGCGCGGCGAACTGACGCATCAGGACGGCGTGGGCAGTCATGGCGGACTCCCAGGCGGCGTTGGCCCGGGCGGTGCGCTGTCGTGGGGTGGTCATAGCGGTCCTAAAGAGTGGGGTAGACGGCTTCCGCGCCCTGGGAGTCCTGATAGGGCGAGGCGCCGGTGACGTTGTCGCCGCGGTTGGCGTTGGGGCGCGGCTGGCGCGGCTCGGCGTCGCCGTACTTGGCCTTGACCAGGCTCGCGTGCGTGGGAGCGTCAGGAACTCCGGGCTCCCGGCGGGCCTCGGTCTCCTTGCGCAACACGGGCACCACCTCCCCGCCGAGGTACTCCAACTGCTCCAGGACCATCTCGACGGGAAGCCCGGCGTGGTCAATCAGGAAGAGCTGGCGTTGGTAGTCGCCCACGTATTCGCGGAAGGAGAGGGTTTTGTCGATGACTTCTTGGACAGAGCCCACTGCCAGTGGTGTCTGCGAGGAGAAGTCCTCGAGGGAGGGGCCGTGGCCGTACACGGGCGCCTCGCGGAAGTAGGGCGCAAACCTGTCGCGTGCTTCTTGGCTTGTCTTGCCGATGAAGGTTTGACCGCCCAAGCCAACAATGGCTTGGTTTTGTGACCCGTGGCCGTAGTGCTCAAAGCGCTGCCGGTAGAACTGCACCATCCGCTGCGTGTGTTCCTTGGGCCAGAAAATGTGGTTGGCGAAGAAGCCGTTGCCGTAGAAGGCGGCCTGTTCGGCGATCTCGGGGGTACGGATTGACCCGTGCCACACGAACGGGGGCACGTCATCCAGCGGGCGGGGAGTGGACGTGAACCCCTGGAGCGGGCCGCGGAAGTTGCCTTCCCAGTCGACGACGTCCTCGCGCCACAAGCGGTGGAGCAGGTTGTAGTTCTCGAGTGCGAGCGGGAGGCCCTGACGGATGTCCTGGCCAAACCAGGGGTACACCGGCGCCGTATTTCCGCGACCCAGCATGAGGTCCATGCGGCCTTTGGACAGGTGCTGCAGCATCGCGTACTCCTCGGCAATGCGCACCGGGTCATTGGTGGTGATGAGCGTGGTGGACGTCGTCACCGTGAGGTGGCGCGTCTGAGCGGCGATGTGAGCCAGGAAGGTGGTGGGAGACGACGAGAAGAACGGCGGGTTGTGGTGCTCGCCAATGGCAAAGACATCCAGGCCTACCTCTTCCGCCTTGAGTGCAATGCGCGTGAGGTTGTCGATGCGCTCGGCTTCCGAAGGCGTGTAGTCGTTGACGGGATCGCGGGTGATGTCCGAGACGGACATGATGCCGAACTGCATGGTGTGCTCCTGACGTGGGGGACTGCTCCTGGCTCCAATATATGCGTATGCATGTAATAACGCGAATGCGCCGTTGGCATTCCCGACCGGGGCTACGTGCGGAGGTTGACAGTGGCGTGCGCAGCGCGTGTGAGCTCCACTCCGTAGGCGCGCCCATGGCCCGCGGCATGGACGGCGAGGGGGTGCAGCTGGTGCAACGGAATCCGGTCCTGCCAGCCGGAGCGCAAGGGCGCGACCTGTGCGTAGCCGCGCATCACCTCATCGAGGTGGGGGAGTCCGAACAGGTGGAGCATCGCGATGTCGGTCTCCGCGTGGCCGCCATGAGCGGCAGGGTCGATCAGCACCACGCCCGCCTCATCGCACAGCACATTGCCCGCCCACAGGTCCCCATGGATGCGAGCTGGGGCGGCGTCGTCGTCAAAGGCGCCCGTGCCAATGCGGTCGCACGCACGGCGCACGACGTCTGCCTCTGCGGGTCGCAGGTGGCCGTTGGCGACGGCGGGGGCAAGGAACGGCTCGACTCGGCCGCGCGCATACATCTCGCCCCACGACGGCGAGGTGAGGCGCGGCATCTCGCGCCGTCCAATGAACAGGCGCCCGTCGTAGCCGGGTGGTGCCTGCCCAAAGGCGGTGGCGCCGGCCATATGAGTCTGAGCGAGTTCTTGCCCGAACTGGCGTGCCGCACGTGCCGTGAGCAGTACATCATTGACACGCTCGAGCTCGATACCTGTGTCGCTTGAGCGGATGACGGTGGCGATGCGGCAGCCGTGAGCCGCCGCTAGCCACGCGAGCCCTGCGGCCTCCGCCGCGAAGAATCCCGCGGGTGCGTCGGCGCGTTCCTTGATGAACGTCTCCATCGCTCCACCCTCTCAGGTGTCGGTCCGAGCCTGCACCCTCCTTGGCGCCATGACGCCTGCCAGGACCACAATGAGGACGCCGAACACGGGAACTAAGGCGAGGCCCACTCGCAGCGAGGTGGCGTCCGCGATCGCGCCCACCAGCGGTGGGGACGCGAGGAAGGCTACGCGCAGCAGCCACGACAGGATTGTCAGACCCGTTCCTGGCCGCAGCCCTGGAAGTTCGTCAGCAGCGTGCATGGCACCGGGGATCAGCGTGGCCACACCAAAGCCGGCGATGCCGAAGCCGATGATCGTGCCCCAGGCGGACGGGAAGGCAAGCGCGCCGCCCATTCCAACGGCGACCATGAGCCCGCCCCAGCGAGCGACTGTGCGCTGGCCCCAGCGGTCGACCATGCCGTCACCGAGCAGACGCCCCACAAACTGGCAGCCCTGCATGGCAACGAAGGCGAGTGCGGCGACACCAGCGGCAGCGCCGACCTCGTCTCGCATATAGCTCGCGGACCAGGTCGACGCAGCGTCCTCGGTCCACCCGCCACCAATCGCGATCACGGTGAGGGCAAGAAGGAGGCCCCACGTGCGCACGGGGATGGCCCGCAGCGGAGTGTGGTGGGGCACGCCGGCCTCGTCGGCACCAGCGTCGGCGACCGCATCAGACTCAGGGCCGGGCAAAAGCATGGGATAGGCGGCGACATTGACGATCACGACCAGGACGGCTTGTGCGGCGAACTGCGCCGCGACGCTGACGCCGCCTCCAGCGCAGGCAGCGCCAATGAGTCCGCCGGTGACTGCACCAGCGCTCCACAACGCGTGAAAGGCGTTAAAGATGGACCGTCCGTAGCGACGTTGCACGCGCAGGCCGTGGGCGTTTTGCGCGACATCGACGATCGCATCCGTGGCGCCCACCACAAACAGTGCGGCACCAAACAGCCACACGTTTCCGGCGACGCCTGCGCCGAGCATCGCGAGGACGCTCAGCACCATGCCGACCGTCGCGACCCGCGAGGAGCGCCAATGGCGGATCATGGGCGCCGCGAGCAGCCCGAGCAGGAGTGCGCCAATGGGCCACATTGCCATGGCGACCCCGAGGCCACCGTAGGACAGCTCGAGGCCATCGCGAATCTCCGGCACACGCGGCGCGAAGCCGCCCAACACGATGCCGTTGGTGAAAAAAATCAACGACACGCCTAGGCGTGCGCGGCGCAGATCGCGCGACACCGCGCGGCGGGGAGAGGTCACGTATTCATTCTCCCGTGATCGTGAACGGCGCCTCAAGGAGGTCGCTCAACCGCGAACTGGGTCCCACCAGCAACGTGAAGTCGCCCGGCTCGACCAGGCGGCGGCCCTGCGCCGTCACGATCGTGCATGCCGATGCGGCGATGTCGATGTCCACGACGGCGTGAGTGCCGGGCTCCAGGTCAACGTGGGTAAAGGCCTTGAGTTCGCGATCGGCCCAGGTGGCGGAGGTCACGTTGTCACGCACGTAGGCCTGCACCGTCTCCCGCACGGGCCGCGTGCCAGTGTTGGCGACGGTGACGCGTGCGCGCACCGTGTCTGCCGTGGTAAGTGCTGGTTGGGAAATGCGCAGATCGCTGTACTCGACCTGCGAATAGGACAGTCCCTCGCCAAAGACCCACTGCGGCTCTTGCGTGAGGTCTGCATAGCGGTCGCCGTGCTGCGCGTCGATCTGGTTGTAGAAGGTGGGCTGTTGGCCCACGTGGCGAGGCCACGACAGCGGCAGGCGTCCCGAGGGTTCAATCGCGCCCAGGAGGAGCTCCGCGATGGCCTCACCGCCGGCCATGCCGGGGTTTGCTGCCCACACGACCGCGGCGGCGCGCTCGACGCTCGCCGGCAGCACGTGAGGCTTCGACGCCAGCACCACCACGATGACGGGCGTCTCTGTCTCGATGAGCGCATCAAGGAGCGCGACTTGGCCGCCCTGCAGCTCCAAGGTGGCGGTCGACCTTCCCTCACCCACGAGTTCGATTCGGTCGCCGACCACGGCGACCACGGCATCGGCCCCTTGCGCGGCCTCGACCGCAGCGGCGATCTCTTGTGGATCAGGTGCGACGGGTACGGCAATGCGTGGGCGTGGCTGTCCGTCTGGGAAGAACTCACCGCGGGGATCGGGCGCGGTGGTGACGACGCCAGCGCCCTGGACGTGACGGATCTGCGATCCCTCGGGCGCCTGGGCGCGCAGCCCATCGAGCACGGTCGTGATCATCTCGCGCGGGTGGCCGTGTGCGAGCCATGGGGCCTGCCCGGATGATCCTGCCCAGTCGCCCAGTTGCGTCTGCGCGTCGTCCGCATTTGGTCCGACCACGGCCACGGTGAGGGGGCGGTCGTGGGAAAGGGGGAGCGTGCCGTCGTTGTCGAGCAACACCAGCGAGCGGCGCGATGCCTCGCGTCCCAGTTCCCGGTGCGACGGCTGCGCGATCACGGCGCGCTGACGCTCGACGTCGGGTAGTCGGGGGTTCTCAAACAGGCCGAGGTCGAACTTAAGTGTCAGGATGCGTGCAACGGCCTGGTCGATGCGCTCCTCGCTGAGAAGCCCTAGGCGTACGGCCTCCTGGGCCCCTTCAAAGAACGCCGGTGTCGTCATGATCATGTCGTTACCGGCGTTGACGGCGGCGGCCGATGCGTGGGCATAATCCGGGAACAGGCGCTGCTCCCTGACGAGGTTGCCCACGTTGTCCCAGTCGGTGATGAGTGTGCCGCGGTAGCCCCACTCGCCACGCAGAACATCGCCCAGAAGCCACGAATTGATGGTGATGGGAACGCCGTCGGTGGCCTGGTAGCCCAACATAAAGGTGGCAGAGCCGGCCTCCGCGACGCGTTGAAAAGCGGGGAGGTACCAGGAGCGCAACTTGCGGGGCGAGATGTCTGCCTCGGACGCGTCACGGCCGCCCTGGGTTTCGGAGTATCCGGCAAAGTGCTTGGCCGTCGCGAGAACCGCATCGGGGTCGCCCAGCCCGTCGCCTTGGTACCCCTCCACCATGGCGGCGCCGAGTTCGCCCAGCAGGTACGGATCCTCGCCAAAGGTCTCGGAGACGCGTCCCCAGCGCAGGTCGCGGGCAATGCACAGGACGGGAGAAAAGGTCCAGTGGATGCCGGTGGCGGCGACTTCGACGGCCGTGGCGCGCGCGACACGGCGCAGCAGGTCGGGGTCGAACGATGCGGCCAGTCCAAGTTGAGTGGGGTAAATCTCCGCGCCCTCCCAGAAAGAATGGCCGTGGATGCAGTCTTCTGCGACCAGCAGTGGGATGCCCAGGCGCGTGTGCGGCGCCAGCGCGGCTGCTTCCATGACCCGGTCGGGGGAGGTGTGCAGGATGGACCCGACGTGGAAGGTGTTGATGAGGTCCTCGACGCCCTCCGTTGCGGTGAGCTGCAGCATTTGGCCCACCTTTTCTGCGAGCGTCATGCGCGAGACGAGGTCGGCGACTCTGTCCGCGGTGGGCAGGGAGGTGTCGAGGTAAGCGGCGGTGCTCATTCGAATCCTTTCGACAGGGGGCCAATGGAGGCGACGCTAGCACGTTTCTTACCGTGTGGTAGATTCAGTGGCGTGAACAACATATCGACCGAAAGTCAGGAGCTGGACGCCGCTGAGCGCACCTATGCGCGCGGCCGCGCCACCAAGGCTCACATTCTCGACGTCGCCATGGCGACCTTCGCGGAGAACGGCTATCGCGGTAGCTCACTGCGCGATCTCGCGAGCCGCGCCGGCATGTCGCACCCAGGACTGCTCTACCACTTTCCCACCAAGGAAGACCTGTTGATGTCCGTGCTCGCGCGCCGTGACGAGCTCGACGCTGAGGTCAACCCCGTGCGCGGCGAGGACGGCATTGTCGCGATGCGTAACCTTGCGCGGGCCTCGATGGTCAACGAAGACCGGCCCGGGGTGGTCGAACTCTTCGCCGTGGTCTCCGCCGAGGCCACCTCGCCGGCTCACCCCGCGCATGACTACTTCGTCGAGCGCTACCGCACGCTTGTCGCGACACTGACGCAGGCGTACGAGGTCGCGGCCAAGGCCGGGCAGGTCATTGACGGACTCGACCCGACCGCGGCGGCGCAGGCGGCGATCGCGGTGGTCGATGGACTTCAGGTGCAGTGGCTCCTTGGCCTGCGAGACGTGCGCATGAGCGAGGTGGTGCGCCGCCACTTCCAGGCTCACCTCACCGTTCCGCTCGACCTCGCGGACTAACTCACCGGTCACGGCTGCTGGCACCGGACGCCTTGGGGCGATCGGTGCCAGCAGCCGTTTCTGCGTGCGCTACTTCGATAGCGACGCGAGCCAGTCTGCGTAGGCTTCCGACGAGAACGGGCGGCCCAGGAAGTCGGCGATGAGGTCGGCCGCGGGCTTGCTGCCGCCTGGTGCCAGCACGGTGTCGCGATACCGGTGGGCACGCTCCGGGTCCAAAAGATTCTCCCGGTCGAACCCTGTGGCCAGATCCTTCGCGATCGCGAGGGACCACTGATAGGTGTAGTAGCACGCCGAGTACGTCGTGAGGTGCCCAAACGAGCGGTACTGGTGCGTGCCGGTGAGTGGCGTCCGCACGTCAAACTCGCGCTCGATGGCGCTTGCGGCGGCTTCGATGTCCTCCGGTACATCCCGGTGCAGCCTGTATGACATCTGCGCGTAGACGAGCTGGCGGCACGTGAGCAGACCTTCACCAAAGTCGCGGCTCGCTCGGAGACCCTCGACGAGGTTCTCGGGGATCTCCTCACCCTCGTCGTTCACGGCGAACCTGCGGAGCACGTCGTGGGAGTAGGCCCAATCCTCGAGGAGCTGCGATGGCGCCTCGACAAAGTCCCATTCGCCCCGCTCGCTCAGACCCGCGAGGCGCGCGTACTCGCCGTTCCCGGAGAGGATCGCATGCATGAGGTGACCAAACTCGTGCAGGAACGTTTCGAGGTCATCAAAGGTCATCTTGCCGCGCGGAAAGTTGCACACGAGTGCACTCTCGGGGAGGTATCGGTCCGCGATGCCGCCCACGACGCCAAAGCACGCCATGTGGCCGTATTTGCCTTCGCGGGGATGCATGTCGAGATGGATGCGGCCCACCCGGTCGTCACCCGTGCGGCTTCCCCCGACATGGTGTCCGCGCGCATGGACGTCGTACACCTCGACGTCGCCATGCCATCGCGGTGCCTCCGCAACGGGGCGGAACTCCAGTTCAAACAGGTCCCCGGCGAGAGCCAGGATGCCGTCCCGGACGCGCGAGTAGTCGAAGTATTGGCGGAGCAAGCGGCCGTCAACGCCGTAGCGCTCGGCCTTGAGGGTCTCGAGGTAGTAGCGGGAGTCCGACACCAGCACCGACTCCGCGTCTGGATGGTCCTCGCGCAGGCGGGCGAGGATCACATCCGCGTCCGCTTTGCCCGCCGGTAGCGCCGCCGCGGCGACGTCCGACAGGAAACTCTCGATCCCAGCGCCATCAGTCATCATCATGGGTGCGGTGGCGTAGTCGGGCCACCCCTCGAAGCCGAGCGCGCGTGCCTTGTCGTGGCGCAGGTGAAGCAGCCGCGCGAGCACCTCGTCGTTGGCAGGCGCGCGTTCATAGTCGGCACGCATCAGGGCTTCGCGCACGGCGCGGTCGGAGCACATGTCGAGAATGGGGACCAGATCGGGGTAATCCGTCGTGATGGTGACGAACCCTTCCGCGTCAGGAGCATGGGCCTCGATGTAGTCGGCCGGCATGTCCGCTAACGCGCTCAGCGGCACGCGGATGGAGCCCACGTCCTCGCGGATGTTGTCCGCGAACTCCGTGGTCGCCGCAGAAATCTGCTCGGAGAGCTGCGCGACCGTGCGGCGCGCGTCGTCGTCGAGATGGGCGCCTTGCAGGCGGAAGTCACGCAACACGAGCTCGCGCAGGTGCCGCGTGCGGTCATCAGTGGCGACCAGCCTCTTCTCGATGGCGTGGTAGAGCGCGGGATCGCCGTCGCGTGCGGAGCGGAAGGCGTCGACCTCGTGCAGCAGCGCGGTGGCGCGGGAGCGCACGTCGGGATCAGGGTGCACCTCCGTGAGGGTCTCGACGAGCGTGGCGGCCTGGTCGACCGCAATGTCTGCGTCGTTCCACGCCGCGAGGACATCATCGGTGGTGTCTGATCGAATCTGTTCCAACAGTGCCGTCGATAGTGATAGCCGCTGTGCGACATAATCCGCGGTGAATTGCTCCCAATCGGGGCTTCCGTGAACGGGGAGGACGACGGGTGCGATATCAGTCATGAGACTGATTGTAGGTGGGTATTTAGTCCTATGTGTTGCGCGTTGTGAGGGATGTGACACTTTGGTGACAACCTGCGGTTTTGTCGTGCATTTCCGCAAACTTCGCGCTACCTTTGTTGCAAGGCACCCCGGAATCCCCGCCTTACGTCACCGACATCAAGGAGACTTCAATGACCACCACGGAAAGCACTGAGAGCCAGGTCACTGGCCCCGTAGGTTCCAAAGCCGGATGGGTGATGCTGAGCGTTACCCGCATTGTCATCGGTTTTTACTTCTTCTGGGCCTTTATTGACAAGCTGTTCGGGCTTGGCTTCGCTACGTGTCGTCAGGAAGACGGCACCATCGAGGTCATGTGTGACAGCGCCTGGCTGAACGGCGCGCGCATTACCGAGGGCTACCTCGGTTCCTCGTCCGGCCCCTTCGCAGACTTCTTCGCCGACCTCGGCACCATGGCATGGACCGACTGGCCATTCATGATCGGCCTGCTCGGCATCGGCCTCGCCCTGATGCTCGGAATCGGCACCCGCGTGGCCATGTGGGCTGGTTCCCTCATGTTGGCCATGATGTGGATCTCCCACTCCTGGCCCAACCAGGGCGGCAACGCCACCAACCCCTTCGTCGACGACCACATCATCATGATCGTGGCGATCATCGCGGTGGTCCTTCTTGAGGTGCGCTACCAGGCCGTTGGTCTTGGCGAGCGGTGGAAGCGTATGGAGATCGTGCAGAAGCAGCGCTGGCTCATCTGACGCGACGATTCGCCTTGAGGGCGTCGGCGGCCCTGGCCGTCGACGCCCTTTCGCGTGTGTGGGGCCCACGGTTGTCCCTGGGGCCGATGCGGTGGCTGTGTCCCGTACGGGTGGCGACCCACTCCGCGGCGATGACGGCCGCGATCGCTGGCAGCAGGTCGGTCGACCTCCTGAGTGCCCAGGGGGTGCCGTGGCGTGCGAGCCACCATGCCTGCGCCGCACGCGAGGGTGGCCCTGGCGCCGGGCTTATTGAGTGCATGGCGGGAAGTCGGTCGCACATGACAGCCAACGCCTCCGCCGCGAGCGCCCTGTGCCCCTCGGGTGACGGGTGGATTCGGTCCACGTGCCATCCGCGGGAACCTGTCGCACCCATCGCCAACGCACCATTGACGATGCGCGCGCCTGTGGCAGCCGCCGCGGCGGTGAGTGCCTCGTTCACAGCACCGGCCCGCGAGGCCATCACCGCAGCAATGCCGCGGGGAAGGAGGTCGAAGAGGCCAATGCGATCGATCGTTGCCACGACGACGGTGTGTCCAGCCCGCGTCAGCGACCCGAAGGCCTCTTCGCAAGCACCGTGCACGTCGACCGCATCGAAGTCGCCGCGCAGGGCGTCATTGCCGCCAATCGAGCACAGCACCACGTGTGGCTCCCATGCAAGCGCCGTGGCAGCCTGCGCGGGCAGGTCGCGCGCGCGAGCGCCGTTGGCCGCGAGACACAGGTAATCCGCCGCGCCCCAGGCATCGGCCGCGTGCCGTGCCCACCCCACGGCTCCCCACTGATCCCGGGTCCCATCGCCTACCCCCAACGTGATGGAGTCACCCAGCGCCGCGACCCGCACGTCGCTCACGCCGCCAGCCGGGCGGTGGGTGCCAGCGCCAGGGAACGGTGAAGGGCCTCCATCGCGTCGATAGTGCGCGTCCATGGCCAACACTCGGCCTGGGACCGCGCCGCGGAGGACCGGTTGCGTGGGTCACGCCTCAGGACGCCGTGTATTGCCATGGCCAGATCTCCCGCCGTGCCACGGGCGCATATCCCCGCCTCGCCCATGACTTCCTTGAGCGCCGACGCACTGTTGGCGACGACGGGGGTCCCTGAGGCGAGCGCCTCCAGCGCGGCGAGCCCAAAGGTCTCGATAGGGCCCGGCGCCACCAGCACGTCGGCAGTGGCGAGCAACGCTGCGAACGTGTCGGGACACGACACGAAGCCCGCGAACTCCACGGGGAGCCCGGCGCTGAGGGCGCGCAGCGCACGCTCGCGCGGGCCCGAGCCGGCAATGACAAGACGGACTGGGAGCCCACGGCGATGCAGAATCCGCACTGCCTCGATGGCGAGGTCAGGGCGTTTCTCTGCCGACAGTCGCGACGCCATGACCAGGAGCGCCTCCGATGGGCGCGCATACCGGGCTCGCATTGCGGAATCCGCGCGCCCAGGGTGAAAGTGCTCGAGATCGACGCCCAGCGGCACGTGACGGGTGGGTAGGCCGAGCCGCGCGAACTCGCCAGCCGCGTAGGAGGTGGTGCACACCACCTCGGTGAAGGCCTCGTAGGTCCCGGCGTTGTGAGAATCGATGGCGCGTTGTGCCCACGGTGACGTGGCGACGCGCGGCACATGCGCACGCAGGACGCCGTCGGATCTCTCATGGGCGAAGAACACGGTCGGAATGTCCCGCGCGGCCGCCCACGACGCAGTGCTGCGCAACGTCGTGCGGTCGGACACTTCAAGAATGTCCGGGGCAAACCGAGTGAGCGCGTCGCGTACGCGGTCGATCCGGGTGATCATCCGGTAGCCACCGCTGCCAGGCAACCGCGGTGCGCGGATCGTGACGCGAGTGCCGCAGGGCGTGCGCTCCAGCGCGTCGCGTGCTCCTGGAACCACGAGCAGCACCTCGTGGCCGCGCGCGATGTAGCCCCGGCCCAGTTCCTGCATCGCGGTCCTCAGCCCGCCCGAGCGGGGGCCGTAGAAGTTCGCAATGTGCGCGATTCTCATGGTGTCACTCCCGTGATCGTCCTTGCTGGGCGCGCCGCCATCACCGCGGCGTAGTGGCCCATCAGCTCGTCGCACACCCGGTCCCAAGTACGACCGCTCACGCTCACGCGCGCGTGTGCTCCCGCCCGGGCCCGCCACTCGGGTGCGTTGACCACGTCGCGCGTCGCCGCTGCAAATGCTGCGCGATCTCCCGGTTCAAACAGGCGGCCAGTGATGCCGTCTTCAACGAGGTCAACTGGACCACCGCGCCGGGGGGCGACGACGGGCACGCCGCTGGCGTGGGCCTCCTGGATGGTTTGGCAGAAGGTCTCAAGCTCGCCGCAATGCACAAAGACATCGAAGGTGGCCATGGCCGCCGCCAGGTCCTCGCCATCCAGGAACCCGGTGAAGATCGCGTGGGGGAGCGCGCGCTCCAGTTCTGCGCGAGCCGGCCCCTCGCCCACAATCACCGGCCGGATCCCAGGGGCACGCGCCAACGTCGTCAGGTCCTCGACGCGCTTTTCCGCCGCGAGGCGGCCGACGTACCCGACCACCACCTCGCCGCGCGGCGCCCACTGCGCGCGCAGGTGAGGGTCGCGTTTGGTGGGGCTAAAGCGCGTGGCGTCTACCCCGCGCCCCCACCGGTGGAGGCGCGGTATCCCCAGTCGCTCCAGTTGAGCGTGAGCGTGGGAGGACGGCACCAGGGTGCGGTCGGCCTTGGCGTGAATGTCACGCACGCGCTTCCAGCCAAACTCCTCTCCCCATCCCGCGCCGTAGCGCGACGCATACGACGGCACTTCCGTTTGGTAGACGGCGACTGACGGCAATCCAAGAGCGTGCGCCGCCTTGACCGCTGACCAACCGAGCATGAAGGGCGACGCGAGGTGAACAACGTCTGGTGACTGGCTGTCCAACAGCGCCCCAAGTTTGCGGGTGCTCGCGGTGCACACGCGCACGTCCGGATACCCGGGCCAGCCAAGGGCAGGCAGCCGAACTATCCGTGCGCCGCGATACTCGTCCGGCCCGCCTCCACCCCGGCCCTGCGGCGTGAGGACCACCGCATCGTGCCCGCGCTCGGACAAATAGTCGATGATGCGCAACAGCGAATGGGTGACGCCGTTGGTGTGGGGAAGGAAGGACTCGGCGATCAGCGCGACTCTCACCTCTCCACTGTGACCGCCGTGCGTGACGTGCGTGGGGTAGGTGCGGAGAAGGTGCGGTGAACCTTCGGTGACGCACGCGTGACGGCGGCGCTGGTCCCCGATGTGACAATGGTGAGATGCCCGGACTTGTGAATGCTCCTGTGCGCGCCGTGATCGCGCTTATCGCTACCGCCGCCGTCATGATTGGCCTGAGCCCAGCGGCGACGGCCCACACCGAACTTCGCAGCTCTGATCCCGAAGCAGGTGCGACGGTGGACACGCTCGACAGCGTCTCCCTCGTCTTCAGTTCGGCGATCCTGGACATTGGCTCCGAACTCATCCTGGTCGACTCGGCCGGAGACACTCACGCGCTCACCCCGGAGTACCCCGATCCCACTGTGGTGAGCGCCGCGGTGGACACGCAGTTGCCGGCGGGTGACACCGTGTTGCAGTGGCGCATCGTGGCGGAGGACGGCCACCCCATTGAAGGTGAGGTGGCCTTCACCCTTGCGTCGACGGGCGCCGAGGCGAATGAGTCGAGTGGAGGCGCTTCCGCTGTGCCTTCGGCGACGCCAGCACCGTCAGACGCGCCGTTGCCGTCAGCGACGCCGTCGCCTGTAGACGGGCAGCTCATCGCGCCCAACCCGGATGCCTCGGTGAGCCCCAGCCCGTCGCCGACCGCTGACGCGGACGATGACGGCGGTGTGGCCAACCCATGGGTGTGGATGATCGTTGCGGTCGCCGTGGTCGGCACGGCCGCTGCGGCCCTCATCGCGCAGTCGCGGCGCCGGTGACTGACCTCCCCTCCACTATTCCCGCCGGGCAACCCCGGTGGCGGCTGCCGCGCACCGCGCACGCGCCTCGAGCGCGTTGGGTACTGGCATCCTTTGCCCTGGTCGGCTTTGTCATCGGCCTGGGACAAAACTCCGCCGCGGCGGTGATCCAGAACCAGGTCATCGATCTCGACACCACTGTCGATGTGCTCGGCTACACGATGGTCGCCTACTCGTTGGGTGTGGTGGTCGGAGCACCCGTCATCCTCGTCGGGCTTGGGCGCGTGGGCCGCAGGCCACTGCTGATCGCGCTGGCCGCCTCCTTTGCCGCGCTGTCGATCGCGACCGTGGTGGCCCCCACCGCTCAGTCGCTCATGGTCATCCGCTTTCTGACGGGCCTGCCGCACGGTGCACTGTTGGGCGTCGCGTCATTTGTCGCGATGTCCGTCCTGGGGCGGGGGCGGCGAGGCCAAGGTGTCGCGATCATCATGTTGGGGTTGACGTTCTCTCAGATTGTCGGCGTGCCCCTCATGCAGTGGCTGTCGAACGCCGCCGACTGGCGCGTGGCGTATGCAGTGGTCGCGTTTGCTTCCGTCGTCGCCCTCGCCGCCGTGTGGGCCTTCACCCCCGACGTCCCGGGAAATGCGGACACCTCCACGCGCCGCGAGATCCGTGCGTTCCGGTCAGTGCCGTTGTGGACGGCGTTGATCGCGATCACCGTCGGGTTCTCCGGGCTCGGCGCCGTGTTCTCGTACATAGTGCCGTTGCTTGAAGACACCAATGGGCTGAGCGCCACCAGCGTGACGTGGGCGCTCGTGATGTGGGGAGTGGCCACGTCAACGGGCGCTTTCGTCGGGGGCAAGTTGACGGACCGCTCCCATGTGGGTGCCGGACGCCTGGGACTTGTCCTCACGGGCGTCGCGTTGCTCGGCATCGGTGTGGGTGGCAGCAATCCCGTGGTGACGTTGCCCACGCTCTTCCTGTTGGGCGTGGCAACGCAGATCTATTCGCAGTCCGCGCAGGTACACCTGATGGATGTCTTGCACGGCTCGCCCTCACTGGGCTCCGCGCTGTCGCATGCCGCCCTCAATGCGGCATCGGCACTGGGTGCGGGCCTGGGTGCCGTCATCATTGGCGCGGGTATGGGCTACCAGGCGCCGGCGTGGGCGGCGCTGGCACTGACGGCCGTGGCGTTCGTCATAGCCCTGTGTGGACCCGGATACCGGAGGGTGCGCATTGTGAAAGAGTTGACCCCATGAAACTTCGTTTGGGCACGCGTGGCTCGGTACTCGCCCGCACCCAGTCAGGGATGGTTGCCGACGCCATTGTCGAGGCCGCCGCCGCTCGGGGAATCGAACTCGACGTGGAGTTGGTGTTCATCCGTACTGAGGGGGATGTATCGCAGACCCCCCTGGTAGGGATCAGCCAGACCGGCGTCTTTGTGAACGCCCTGCGAGATGCCCTCATGGCCGGCGTGTGCGACATCATTGTGCACTCCCTGAAGGACATCCCGACGGCGTCGCACCCGGACCTTGACCTGGCCGCGATCCCGGTACGCGAGGACGTGCGCGACGCGCTGTGCACGCGAGGCGAGTCGCTGTCGGAGCTTGCGCCGGGCGCCCGCGTTGGCACGGGCTCACCCAGGCGCGCCGCTCAGATCTTGGCCCAGCGTCCCGATGTCACGGTGGAAGGGCTGCGCGGCAACGTTGACACGCGACTGGGGAAGTTGCACGACGGTCTCGACGCTGTGGTCCTGGCCGCAGCAGGGCTGAGCCGTATGGGCCGGCTCGAGGACGCGACGCAATTGCTTGACCCGTCCGTGATGCTGCCGGCGCCCGGTCAGGGTGCGCTCGCGGTAGAGATCATGCCCGACGCGGATCCCGCCTGGGCCGTCGCCGTACGCGACCTCGACCACGCGCCTACCCGCCAAGCGGTCACCGCGGAGCGGGCTTTGCTCGGCGTACTGGACGCCGGCTGTGCCGCGCCGGTGGGGGCACACGCGACGGTCAAGGATGGCGTACTGACGCTCAAAGCTCGCGTGATCAACGCTGACGGCTCGTTGGCGTTGAACGAGACCACCAGCGGCCCCGCGACAGAGGCCTCGAGCCTGGGGCGCCGCACCGGATTCACTTTGCTCGGCCGTGGGGCCGCGCGACTCATGGGAGGCAGTTAACCGATGGATCTGTCCGTACTCGAAGGCAAGCGCCTCTTGGTCCCTGTGACGGCACAGCGCCGTCTGCTCGCGCAGCGCCTGGCCGACGCCGGTGCAGTGGTAGAAGAGGTGGAGTTCATCGCGATCGCGGGTCCCGCGTCGCCCGAGGCGCTGGAAGCCGCCACACTCGCATGGTGCGCCGGGGACTATGACTGGATGGCCGTGACGAGCCGCAACGCGGTGACGGCCATGGACCGGATCGCTCGCGCCCGCGGCATGCGTCTGAGTAACCCGCAGCCGCAGGCCAAGGTTGCGACGGTGGGGGAGGCCACGCGCGCTGTGTGCGAGCAGGTGGGCCTCGCCGTCGACCTGGTGCCCACGGACAAGCTCAATGCGCGCGGCATTGTCGCCGAGTTCCCCGAAGGCGGCGGCCGCATCTTGGCGCCGTTGGGCAATTTGGCATCGCCAGTGCTGGAACGCGGCTTGGGCCGCAAGGGCTGGACGGTCGATGTCGTCGAGGCGTACCGCACCGTTGATGGCGACGGCCCCGACCCGGACGTGCGCGAGATGCTCGCCGACGGTGCGTTCGATGCGGTCCTGCTCACCTCCGGCTCCGTTGCGGAGCGTCTGGCCACCACCTGCCCGGAGATGTCCGCTGACACGACCATCATCGCCATCGGCGACATGACGGCGGCCTCCGCGCGTGCGGTAGGAATGACCGTGGCTGCGGTGGCACAGGCCCCGTCGTACGACGGCATTGTGGCCGGGCTGCTCGAGGCGCTCGACCCCGCTGCGGCTGAGCGGGCCGATGCCGACGCAGCCTCCGAACCAAGCGCGCCGAGCGACCCCAATGCCGACAGTGCTTCGAGCGCCCCCAGCGCTCCGAGCGTCCCCAATGCCGACAGTGCTTCGAGCACCGTATCCCCGGCGACCGGTCCCACGCCGGCCAGCGCGGCATCGGCCGTCACCCCATCGAGCGCGACGTCGCAGGCGAGCGCGCCGAGCGCCGACACCCCCGCTGAGGTCGAGGGGTCGCGATGACATACCCCCAGCGGCGTCCCCGCCGGCTTCGCACCACGGCCGCCATGCGGCGTCTGGTGCGGGAAGTGCGCCCGCAACCGGCTCAGTTGGTGCTGCCGGTGTTCGTTCGCGAGGGACTCCAGGGTTCTCGCCCCATCGAGTCGCTTCCTGGCGTCTCGCAGCACGGGCTCGACGCACTGCCGGACCTTGTTGACGAGGCCGTCGCCGCTGGCGTTGGCGGCATCATGCTGTTCGCCATTCCTGAGGTGCGGGACTCGACTGGGTCGCAGGCGTGCGCCGCGGACGGGATTCTCAACCGGGCCATCGAACGGGCGGCCGCGACGGCCTCTGGGCGACTCGTCGTGATGGCGGACCTGTGCCTTGACGAGTTCACTGACCACGGGCACTGCGGCATCCTCACCGCCGAGGGGGCCGTGGACAACGACGCCACCCTTGCGGTGTACGCGCAGATGGGTGTCGCGCAGGCTCGTGCAGGCGCTGACGTGCTGGGGCTGAGCGGAATGATGGACGGTCAGGTGCAGGCGGTGCGAGCCGCTCTGGATGCCGAAGGCCTGGTAGACACCAGCATCTTGGCGTACAGCGCCAAATACGCCTCAGCCGCATACGGGCCGTTCCGCGACGCGGTCGAGAGCCAGCTTGACGGTGACCGCAAGACGTACCAGATGGACCCGGCCAACCGGCGCGAGGGCTTGGTCGAGGCGAGCCTCGATGAGACCGAGGGCGCTGACTTCCTGATGGTGAAGCCAGCCCTGCCGTACCTGGACGTGCTCGCAGACGTAGCCCAGGCATCGGCCGTGCCCGTCGCGGCCTATCACGTGTCCGGAGAGTACTCGCAGATCGAAGCAGCAGCCGAGCGCGGCTGGATCGATCGCCGCACCGCTCACCTCGAGGCCATCACCTCGATTGTGCGGGCAGGCGGCGACATTGTGTTGACGTACGCGGCGCTTGACGCCGCGCAGTGGTTGAAGGAGGACTCATGAGCGTTCGCAGTGATCGCGCTGCCGCCATCTTGCCCGGTGGAGTGAACTCGCCGGTGCGGGCCTGGAATGGTGTGGGCGGCGAGCCAACCCCGATCGCCTCGGCGAAGGGCGCGAGGGTGACCGACGCCGACGGGCGTGAGTACATCGACTACGTGGGGTCCTGGGGCCCGGCCATTCTTGGCCACGCTCACCCCACCGTGGTGCAAGCCGTTCAGGAGGCCGCGGCACAGGGCCTGTCGTTTGGTGCCACGACTGAGCGTGAGGTCGAGCTCGCAGAAGAAATCCGTGGACGCTACGCGCCTGCAGAGCGATTGCGCCTCGTGTCGACTGGCACGGAAGCGACCATGACCGCGATCCGCTTGGCGCGCGGAGCGACTGGTCGCGACGTGATCGTGAAGTTCGCCGGCTGCTATCACGGCCACTCCGACGCGCTGCTCGTGGCCGCCGGCTCAGGACTTGCCACGGCGGGAGTGCCGGACTCCGCGGGCGTGACGGCTGGCGCAGCCGCAGACACGCTCGTGTTGCCCTACGGTGACGAAGACGCGCTGACGGCAGCCTTCGCCGAGCACGGGCCCCGCATCGCGGCCGTGATCACGGAGGCCGCTCCGGCCAACATGGGCACGGTGACGCCGCCGCGCGGTTTCAATCGCCTCATCGCAACGCTGTGCCGCAACGAGGGTGCGGTGTTCATCGTCGACGAGGTCCTCACCGGATTCCGTGCCGGTCCCGCGGGGTACTGGGGCGTCGAGCGCGACCTCGATCTCGCGGCGGGCGTCGAGCCATGGCAGCCGGATCTCGTCACCTTCGGAAAGGTCATTGGCGGCGGGATGCCGGTGGCGGCGCTGGGCGGGCGTGCGGACCTGATGGATCAGCTCGCGCCGCTGGGGCCCGTGTATCAGGCAGGAACGCTGTCGGGTAACCCCGTGGCGGTCGCGGCAGGGCTCGTCACGATGCGGCTGCTCACCGATGACGTCTACACGGGCATCGCTCGCAGGGCGGACGCGCTCGCGGATGGCGTGTCGACCGCGCTCAGCTCCGCTGGCGTCACGCATGCCGTGGGTCGAGCCGGCACCTTGCTGTCCTTCTTCCTGGGGCTCGACGTCGCGCCCGTCACCTTCGACCAGGCAGCGAGCCAGGATACGGCGGCGTTCGCGCGCATGTTCCACGCGCTCAATGAGTCCGGCATCTACCTCCCGCCGAGCGCGTTCGAGACCTGGTTCGTCTCGGATGCCCACACTGACGCCGACATTGACGCGACCGTCGCCGCGGTCGCGGCCTGGGCGCAGTAGCACCCGCTTTCCCTACCCTCACGAGTGCGCCTGCGTCGTTCTTGCCACTGAACGATGCAGGCGCATGTGTGGGCGCGAGAGCCGGCGCGCCGGCTCACCTCACGTCACCCCTGAGCGTGAAGTGAGAAAGAGTTCGCAGGAGTTTCACACAAACCGCCGATAGGCGAAACACCACCTCCCTACCTTGAGAAGTGTCCGACAGGGCCGCCGATGCGGGGCGACCCACGTGCCAACGATGGCCCGGACGCTCCATCAGTCAAGGAACCCTCGGGAGGGGTCATGTCCGTACAGGATCGCGAAGCATCCGTCGTCGCCGCATCTGCCGAGCCCGCACCTGTCGCCCCCGGCGTCGTGGGCCGCGGTCGCTGGATCGAGCGGTGGACCCCGGAGGATGAATCCTTCTGGACCTCCGCAGGCAAGCGCATTGCCCTCCGCAACCTCATCTTTTCCATCGTCGCGGAGCACATCGGATTCTCAATCTGGATGCTGTGGTCGATCGTCGTGGTGCGCATGTACGGCACCTACGACGACGCGGGAGTCCTCATCCAGGCCGGTGCCAACGGCTGGGCGCTGACCGCGGAGCAGGGCCTGACGCTGCTGGCTGTCACCTCCGGGGTGGGTGCGTTCTTGCGCGTTCCGTACACCTTCGCCGTTCCGATCTTTGGCGGACGCAACTGGACCGTCATCTCCGCACTGCTGTTGATCATCCCCACCCTCGGACTTGCGTGGGTGGTGGGCCGCCCGGACACGTCCTTTGGCGTCCTGGTTGCCATCGCCGCGACAGCGGGCTTTGGCGGCGGCAACTTTGCGTCGTCGATGGCGAACATCACGTTCTTCTATCCTGACAAGGAGAAGGGCTGGGCCCTGGGACTGAATGCCGCTGGCGGCAACATCGGTGTCGCCGTCGCACAAAAGTTGGTGCCCGTCGCGATCGGGATCGGCGGTGTGGGTCTGGCTATGGCCGGCCTGATGTACTTGCCGCTGGCCGTGGTCGCCGCCGTCCTCGCGTTCCTCTTCATGGACAACCTTCGCGAGGCCAAGGCCGACCCCAAGCCCACGGCCCGGTCGCTGCGCCACGGACACACCTGGGTCATGGCCTTCCTTTACGTCGGCACCTTTGGGTCCTTCATCGGTTACTCGGCCGCGTTCCCCACCCTGCTGACCGTCGTATTCGACCGCCCCGACATCGCGCTCGGCTGGGGCTTCCTTGGCGCGCTGCTGGGATCTCTCGCCCGCCCGTACGGGGGCAAGCTGGCTGACCGCTTCGGTGGCTCACGGATCACCATCATTGCCTTTGTGCTCATGGCCGGCGCTGGCCTGCTCGCCGTCGAGGGCATCCGGCAGGAGAGCCTTGGCTTCTTCTTTGTGTCCTTCCTCGCGCTCTTCCTGCTCACCGGAATCGGCAACGGCTCCACCTACCGGATGATCCCGTCGATCTTCAACCGCCTGCGCGACGTCAAGGGCGACGGCTCGGAAGCCTCGGTGCTGGACTTCAAGCGTCAAAGCGCGGGCGCGGTCGGCATCATCTCCGCGATCGGCGCCTTCGGGGGATTCGCGATCCCCTTCGTCTACAAGTACTCACGCGAGTGGTTCGACGGCTCGATTGTCCCCGCGCTCCAGCTCTACATCGGAGTCTTCCTCGTCATGGCCTTGCTCACGTGGATCCTCTACGTCCGCAAAGGCGCACGCATGGCGGGGGTGTAAACGTGCCCGCATCGCACGGCGCCGCATCGCCCAGGGACACCATCCCCCTGGGTGGTGCGGTCGCGACCCATTGCCCGTACTGCGCGCTTCAATGCGCCCAGTCGTTGCAGCCGACGCCAGGGGGCCGAGTCCCGCTTGAGGTCACGGGACGCGATTTCCCCACCAACAGGGGAGGGCTGTGCCAAAAGGGCTGGACCTCGGCTGAGGTACTGCGCGCCCGCGACCGCATCACGACCCCGCTGATCCGGACGGCCGACGGCGGTTTTCGCGAGGCCGGCTGGGATGAGGCGCTCACCTTGGTCGGTGGGCGCGTCCGTGACATCCAGACTGAACACGGGCGTGACGCGATCGCGGTGTTCGGTGGCGGCGGCCTCACCAATGAGAAGGCGTACGCGCTGGGGAAGTTTGCGCGGGTCGTGCTCAGAACCCCATACATCGATTACAACGGCCGTTTCTGCATGTCCTCCGCAGCGGCCGCGTCCAACCGGTCGCTTGGCCTGGATCGAGGTCTTGGCTTCCCGCTTGCGGACCTGGGTGGAGCCGACGCTGTCCTGGTGGTGGGGTCGAACATGGCGGCCACCATGCCGCCGTTCGTCGCCCATCTGGCAGGGGTGCGTGAGCGTGGCGGGCTGATCGTCACGGACCCGCGTGTGACGGCGACCGCGAAGCTCACCCACGACGGCAAAGGCATGCACCTTGCACCCGTGCCCGGGACTGACCTCGTGGTGTTGCTCGCCATCGCTCACGTGCTGGTGGCAGAGGGGCTCACGGACACCCGCTACCTTGCCGAGCGCACGAGCGGCCTCGAGGCTGTCCAGCGCTCGGTCGCGTCTTGGTGGCCCGAGCGCGCCGAGGCGGTGTGCGGCATCCCGGCCGAGGACCTGCGCCGCGCGGCCCGGATCCTCGCTTCGGCCTCGCCCGCGCAGGGCGGGCGAGGCGCGTACGTCCTGACCGGGCGGGGCTTGGAGCAGATGAGTCAGGGCACCGACGGCGTCACCGCCGCCATCAATGTTGCATTGCTCTTGGGTCTGATCGGTCGTGAGGGCTCCGGCTTTGGCCCCGTCACCGGGCAGGGCAACGGGCAGGGCGGGCGCGAACATGGCCAGAAGTCCGACCAGCTTCCGGGCTACCGGATGATCACTGACCCCGCGGCCCGCGCCCACGTCGCGGGCGTGTGGGGCGTTGACCCGGACTCCCTGCCTGGTCCCGGCGTTCCCGCGGTCGCGCTGCTGACGAAGCTCGGGACCTCGCAGGGGCCGCGCGCGCTGCTGGTGCACGGCTCGAACGTGGTGGTGTCTGCACCGAACGCCGACCGTGTCCGCGAGGCGCTTGGGCGGCTTGATCTGCTGGTGGTGTGCGACATGGTGCCCTCGGAGACCGCGCTGATGGCGGATGTCATCTTGCCTGTCACGCAGTGGGCGGAAGAGGACGGCACCATGACCAACCTCGAAGGACGCATTATTCGCCGCCGCGCGGCCGTCAAAGCGCCAGGCGAGGCTCGCAGCGAGTTGTGGATCTTGCAGCGCCTCGCCGCCGAACTTGGTGTGGAGCGCGGCTTTTCTGACAACCCCGGCGAGGTGTTCGCGGAACTCGCCCGAGCATCGGCCGGTGGAAAGGCCGACTACTCCGGGATCACCTACGAGCGTCTCGACGCCGGCGAGGAACTGTTCTGGCCCGTGCCAGGGGCCGGTCACGCTGGCACGCCGCGCGTGCTGCTGGACCGTTTCCCGACCCCGGATGGCCGCGCCACGATGATCCCGGTCAGTCACCACGACCCCGCGGACGATGTCCGGCCAGGCGCGCCGTTGTACCTCATCACCGGGCGCGTGCTCCAGCACTATCAGTCGGGCGCGCAGACGCGCCGCGTGGACGAGCTGAACGCGGCCCAGCCAGGCCCGTTCGTTGAGATGCACCCGCTCTTGGCCGAGCGCCTTGGGCTGGCTGAGGGCGACATCGCTGCACTCACGACGGCGCGCGCGGAAGGGCTCGCGGCGGTGCGACTCACCGAGGACATCCGTCCCGACACCGTTTTCATGCCCTTTCACTGGTCCGGCGTGGGCAGCGCGAACCGCCTGACCAATGACGCCACGGATCCGATCAGCGGCATGCCGGAATTCAAGGTCACCGCGGTGGCAATCGCGCCGGCACCAGCGGCCCAGGAGGTGCTGACGTCATGAACGTTGTGGTCATTGGCCATGGGATGGTCGGCTCGCGTTTTGTTGAGGACCTGATTGCTCAGGATCCGCACGCCCACGTCACCGTCCTTGGTCGCGAAGACACCCAGCCGTACAACCGTGTCCTGCTGTCCAGCGTGGTCGCCGGCGTCACTGACCCCGCCCTGCTCACGATGAGTGCAGCACGCGGGGAGCGCGTGCGGGTCCGCCAGGGGATCTGGGCCACAGAGATTGACCGCACAGCCCGCACGGTCACGGACTCGAGCGGCACGGTGCATCGCTACGACCGGTTGGTGCTCGCGACCGGGTCTCAGGCACGCATTCCTGACATCCACGGCATCGCCACCGACCGCGGTCTCATGCCCGGCGTCACCGTGCTGAAGGACCTGTCCGACGCCACCGGCATCGTGAAGCGCATCTCCAAAGCGCGCCGGGCCGTGGTACTCGGCGCGGGTGTGCTGGGGATGGAGGTAGCCACCGGCCTGGCTGCCCGCGGACTCTCCGTCACCCTGGTCCATCACGCCGCCCGCGTGATGGAGCGCCAGTTGGGCGACGCGGCCTCCCGCATCGCCACAGGGTCGCTTCACCGGTTGGGGGTCAAGGTTGTGACCGAGACCTCCGTCGCCGAGGCGATTGATCGGCGCGGGGTGCTGCAGGCCGTCCGCCTGACCGACGGCACCCAGGTCCTCACGGACATGCTGATTATGTGCGCAGGCACCATCCCCGAGACGTCACTTGCCCGTCGCGCAGGGTTGCCGTGCGAGCGTGGCGTGCTCGTAGGCGAGGACTGCGCGAGCCCCGTCGACGGGAACGTGTTCGCGATCGGTGACTGCGCACAGCCGCCCGAGGGGGGCACGGGGCTGGTGGCCCAGGGCTGGGACCAGGCCGCGCGGTTGGTGGCGGCGTGGACGGGGCGGGCCGTTGCCCGCAGGGACGCTGAGGACGATCTCACCAACGTGGTGCGCGTCAAGGCCTCTGGGCTCGACCTGGTGACGATGGGGCTGTCGGGCAAGTGCGACCACGGCGAGCGCGACCTGCGCGCGGTGCGTATCTCCGACCCCGCCATTGGCCGGTTCGTGGAGGTCGTGGTGTCCCATGGGCTGCTCGTGGGCGCCACGATCGTGGGGGACAAGGCATGCGCCTCAGAGC
Source organism: Demequina globuliformis (assembly GCF_000975155.1). Taxonomy (GTDB): domain Bacteria; phylum Actinomycetota; class Actinomycetes; order Actinomycetales; family Demequinaceae; genus Demequina; species Demequina globuliformis. Next base: position 141,509 of record NZ_BBRG01000003.1, on the reverse strand, counting down.
TCTCCGCGATGTATACGCGCATGCTGCCCGTTCCCTCCGACCCTGCCCACCTGATCATCCGGCCGCTGGCAGGCATGACCGGTGGGGTCGCAGCGAAGTCGCCCAAGGATATGGACAACGCGGACACGGTGTGCAACTGCAACACCGTCACCAAGGGGCGCATCGTCGCCGCGATCGACGATGGCTGCACGAGCGTCGATGAGGTGGCGCGCGCAACCCGGGCCGGCACCGGCTGCGGCGATTGCCGTGCGGTGGTCGGCGAACTTATTCAGGCCTGCGCGGCGGACGCCGCGGACTCAGGCGACAAGGTTCCCGCGCTCGCGGGACGTGGGGAAGGGTGATCATGACCGGCACAGCTCAGATCGTCGTCGTTGGCGGCGGCATGGTGGCACATCGATTCGTGGAGGCGCTGCGCGCGCGAGACGCCGATGGGCGCTACGCGGTCACCGTCCTCGCGGAGGAGCCGCGCGCTCCATATGACCGCGTTGCACTGACGTCCTACTTCACCGGGCGTGACCCCGAGGATCTCGCGTTGGGCGACCCGGAGTTGTGGGCCGACCCGCTCGTGCGCCTTGAACGCGACGCCAAGGTCGTCGAGATCGACCGCGAGGCACACACGGTGACCGACGTGCACGGTGTCACCTACCCCTACGACCACCTTGTCATGGCGACGGGTTCCTACGCGTGGACGCCCCCCACCGAGGGCGCCGACCTCCCGGGCGTGTTCGTGTACCGCACCATCGATGACGTCGCGGCGCTGCGCATTTACGTGGAGCAGCGACGCAAGGATCTGGGCCGTCCTGTTCGCGGCGCCGTCATTGGCGGTGGCCTGTTGGGGCTTGAGGCCGCTGGCGCGCTGCAGGAGCTCGGTGCTCACTCCACCGTCATCCAGTTCACCGACCGCCTCATGAACCTGCAGGTCGACGAGGGCGGAGGTCAGGCGCTGACGCGGCTCATCGAGAAGCTCGGTGTGTCCGTTAAGTGCAACACGGCGACCCAGGCCATTAAGCCCGACAAAACCGGCCGCGTCGGTCGGCTTACCTTCGCCGACAAGGGGGAGCAGCTCGCGGACGTCGTGGTCTTCGCCACCGGTGTTCGCCCGCGCGACGAGCTGGGCCGCGAGGCCGGGCTCCCGATCGGCGAGCGCGGCGGAATCGTCGTCGATGACACGTGCCTCACCGAGGACCCGCACGTGTCTGCCATCGGCGAAGTCGCCTGCATCCAAGGCGCCTGTATTGGCCTCATTGCCCCTGGCAACACCATGGCGGAGATCGCCGTCGACCGCCTGTTGGGAGGCACCTCGACGTTCCCTGGTGCCGACACCGCCGCCAAGCTCAAGTTGCTGGGAGTGGACGTCGCCTCGTTCGGCGACGCCTTCGCGACGACGCCAGGCGCGCTCGAGCTGACGTATGCGGACCCGGTGGCGGGTGTCTATAAAAAACTGGTCGTGACCGACGATGCCCGCACCCTGTTGGGTGGCATCTTGGTGGGCGACGCGTCGGCCTACGCGTCGCTTCGCCCGCTAGTGGGGTCGGAACTGGGCGGTGACCCCGCCGGGTGGCTGCTGCCCGAGGGCGCGATCGAGCGCCCCAACGTAGAACTGCCGGACGAGGCCAACATCTGCTCGTGCAACAACGTGTCCGCAGGCGCGATTCGCGGCGCGGTCAACGAGGACGGCTGCACCGACCTCGCAGGTGTGAAGGCATGCACCAAGGCCGGCACCTCCTGTGGGTCGTGCCTGCCGCTAGTGAAAAAGCTGGTCGGCGCCGAACTGGAGAAGTCCGGCATCGAGGTCTCCAACGCTATGTGCGAGCACTTCGAGTTCTCCCGTGCGCAACTGTTCGACGCCATCCGGGTATCCGAACTGCGCACCTTCTCCGAGATCATCGAACGCTTCGGCACCGGCCGCGGGTGCGACCTGTGCAAGCCCGCGGTGGGTTCCATCTTGGCCTCGCTGTACAACGAGCATGTGCTGGCGGCGGACCGCGCTGCACTCCAGGACACGAACGACCGGGTCATGGCGAACATGCAGAAGGACGGCACGTATTCGGTGGTGCCGCGCGTGCCCGGCGGCGAGATCAAGCCCGAGCACTTGATCCTCATAGGCGAGATCGCCAAGGAATTCGATCTTTACACAAAGATCACGGGCGGTCAGCGCATCGACATGTTCGGCGCCCGGTTGGACCAGTTGCCGAGCATCTGGACGCGGCTCGTTGACGCAGGCATGGAGTCCGGTCACGCGTACGGCAAGAGCCTGCGCACCGTGAAGTCTTGCGTGGGATCCGACTGGTGCCGCTACGGCGTGCAGGATTCGGTGGGCATGGCGATCGCGCTCGAGATGCGCTATCGCGGCCTGCGTAGCCCCCACAAGATTAAGCTAGGTGTGTCCGGGTGCGCACGCGAATGTGCGGAAGCGCGTGGCAAGGACGTAGGGGTCATCGCCACCGACAAGGGCTGGAACGTCTACGTGGGCGGCAACGGCGGTTTCACTCCCAAGCATGCGCAGCTGCTGGTGGAGGATGTCGACGACGCGACGGTGTTCCAGGTGATCGACCGCTACTTGATGTTCTACATCCGGACCGCGGATCGCCTCCAGCGCACCGCGCCTTGGCAGGAAGAGTACGAGGGCGGGCTCGACGCGATTCGCGAGGTCGTCATAGGCGACTCGCTGGGCATCTGCGCGGACTTGGATGCGCACATGGCCCGCCACGTCGACACCTATGAAGACGAGTGGAAGGCCGTGCTTAACGACCCCAAGCGGCTCGCCCAGTTCACGAGCTTCGTGAACGCTCCGGACGAGGCAGACCCGTCGCTTGCCTATGTCGAACAGCGCGGTCAGCGTCGCCCCGCCACCCCTGCGGAAAGGGCCGGAGGGGCTGTGCTCATCGCACCCGCGACACTGGAGGTCCGCTCGTGAGCGCCCCCGTACGGCCGCGGGACGCGGAGGCGAACCTGACTGAAGCATCGTCGCCCACCCAGGCATCGGCCCCGTCCCAAGCATCGGCCCCCACCGCCATGGTCCGGATCTGTGGCTTTGAGGACCTGGTGCCCGAACTCGGCGTCGCCGCTTTGGTGAGCGGCACTCAAATAGCGGTCTTTCGATTAACAGACGGCTCGGTGCACGCCGTGCAGAACTTGTGTCCGTTCTCAGGAGCGTCTGTGCTCAGCCGCGGGATCACCGGGTCGCGTGGTGACGAACCCACGATCGCATCCCCCATCTACAAGCAGGTGTTCTCGCTCGTGACCGGCGAGTGCCTGGTCACCATGGACAAGGAGCCCATGCCAGGCGCGAGCCCTCACCTGCGTGTCTATCGCGTGCTGGTCGACGGCCCGGGCGTGTGGGTGGATCCCACGGACCTGCCCTAGGGACAAAGTCATGGATAGGTGCCGCGTGGGCTTTCTAGACTCGAATCACCTGGAAACGCGCGACGGTCGCGCGGCGCGCAGCGCCACAATGGCCGGCGCGCGCTGCTGCCAGGGGAGGAGGCACCACATGGGTGCGCAGCGGATCATCGTCGTCGGTGCTGGCATGGTCGCCCAGCGGTTTGTGCAATCGCTGCGCGAGGCGGACGACGCCGGCCGGTATGAGGTCGAGGTCTACGGCGAAGAGCAGTACGCCCCGTACGACCGCGTCGCGCTGACGAGCTTCTTCTCCAAGGCGGGTCCAGAGGAACTGCTCTTGGGTTCTCCGACCCTGTGGGATGACCCCCGCGTCACTCTCCACCGCGGGGCCCGCGTGACATCGATCGACCGCGCCGCCCGCACCGTGACTGTCGATGACGGCTCACAGCGCAGCTACGACCACCTGGTGCTGGCGACCGGCTCCTCCGCGTGGGCGCCGCCCATTCCAGGGGTCGACCTTCCCGGCGTGTTCATGTACCGCACCCTGGACGATGTCGCCGCGCTGCGGGACTGGGTGCGCGCCAAGCAGACGTTGGTGGGCCGCCCCGTGCGAGGCGCGGTCATCGGAGGAGGGTTGCTGGGCCTCGAGGCCGCAGGAGCGCTGCAGAGCATGGGCGCGACCGCGACGGTCGTGGAGTTCGCCAACCGCCTCATGGCCTTGCAGGTCGACGATTCCGGCGGCGAGGCGCTCAAGTCCCTCATCCAGCGCCTGGGGGTGCAGGTCAAGTGCGGGCTCGCAACATCCGCCGTTGAGGCCGATGCCTCGGGCAACGCGGGCACGCTCAAGTTCAGTTCCGGTGGTGAGCAGTTGGTGGACGTCGTGGTGTTCGCGACGGGAATCCGGCCGCGCGACGAACTCGCCCGCGAAGCGGGGCTGCCTGTGGGCGAGCGTGGCGGCGTAGTAGTCGACGATGCGTGCCTCACGAGTGACCCGTCTGTGTCCGCGATCGGGGAGTGCGCGGCGGCGGCAGCCGACGAGCACATGTCGATTGGCCTGATCGCGCCCGGCAACACGATGGCCGACGTCACTGCGCACCGCTTGCTGGGCCGCGAGGAGGCCTATCTGGGTGCCGACACCGCGACCAAACTCAAGCTGCTCGGAGTCGACGTCGCCTCGTTCGGCGACGCCTTCGCCACGACGCCAGGGGCGCTCGAAGTCGTCTATTCCGACCCGTTCTCTGGCGCCTACAAAAAGCTCGTCATGACCGACGATGCCTCGACTCTGCTGGGCGGCATGTTCGTGGGCGACGCCTCCGCCTACGCCACCTTGCGGCCCATGGTGGGTGCGGAACTTCCTGGCGACCCGAGCAGCTGGATCCTGCCGGAGGGTCAGGCGGAGCGTCCCGAACTCGAACTGCCTGACGCTGCCACGGTGTGCTCGTGCAACAACGTCACGGCTCAGTCCATTCGCGCGGCGGTCAACGAGGACGGCATCCACGACCTCGGAGAACTGAAGTCACACACCAAGGCTGGAACCGCGTGCGGCTCCTGCCTGCCGCTGGTGAAGAAGATCCTCAACACCGAGCTGGAGAAGTCCGGCATCGAGGTCTCCGAGGCACTGTGCGAGCACTTCGCGATGTCACGCGCATCGCTGTTCAGCGCAATCCAGGTTGCTGGCCTCACCACGTTCTCCGACATCATTGAGCGGTTCGGCACCGGCCATGGATGCGACATCTGCAAGCCGACCGTCGGCTCCATCCTCGCCTCGATCTATAACGAGCACGTCTTGTCCGACGGCCGCGCGGCGCTCCAGGACACGAACGACCGCTACATGGCGAACATGCAAAAGGACGGCACGTACTCGGTGGTGCCGCGCATCCCCGGCGGCGAGATTACGCCGGACAAGCTGCTCGTCATCGCGGAGGTGGCCAAGGACTTCGACCTGTACACGAAGATCACCGGCGGCCAGCGCATCGACCTGTTCGGCGCGCGGCTCGAGCAACTGCCGGAAATCTGGCAGCGCCTCGTCGACGCTGGCATGGAGTCCGGCCACGCGTACGGCAAGAGCCTGCGTACCGTGAAGTCCTGCGTGGGCTCGTCGTGGTGCCGCTATGGCGTGCAGGATTCCACCAGCATGGCGATTGCCCTCGAAGAGCGCTACCGCGGCCTGCGCAGTCCGCACAAGCTGAAGGTTGGAGTGTCGGGATGCGCCCGCGAGTGCGCGGAGGCGCGCGGCAAGGACGTGGGCGTCATCGCGACGGAGAAGGGCTGGAACGTCTACGTGGGCGGCAACGGCGGCTTCACCCCCAAGCACGCTCAACTGTTGGCCGAGGACGTCGACGACGCGACGGTGTTCCAGGTGATCGACCGGTACCTCATGCTCTACATCCGCACCGCGGATCGCCTCCAGCGCACCGCGCCGTGGCAAGAGGAGTACGAGGGCGGGCTCGACGCCATCAAGGACGTCATCCTCAATGACTCGTTGGGGATCTGCGCTGACCTCGATGAGCACATGGCGCACCACATCGACACGTACGAGGACGAGTGGAAGGCGGTCCTCGAGGACCCCGCGCGACTCGCGCAGTTCACCAGCTTCGTCAACGCTCCTGACCAGGCCGATCCCAGCCTGGCATACGTGGAGGAGCGCGGCCAGCGCCGCCCCGCCACCCCCGCAGAACGCGCCGCGATGAGTGGCGCCTCCCGATCGGAGTCCCGCGTATGACTGTGACTGTCCCCGCCACCGCTGTTCCCGTGTGTGACTATGACGCCCTGGTGCCTGACCTCGGCGTCGCGGCTCTCGTCGGCGATACCCAGGTCGCGGTCTTCCGCCTCGACGACGGCTCCGTCCACGCCGTGCAGAACCTGTGCCCGTTCTCGGGAGCATCGGTGATGAGTCGCGGCATCACGGGCTCGCGCGGTGACGAGCCTACGATCGCCTCCCCGATCTACAAGCAGGTGTTTTCCCTGATCACGGGCGAATGCCTGGTGTCCATGGACAAGCAGCCCGTCGCCGGCGGCCCCGACTTGGCCGTTTTCCCAGTGGTCCTCGACAATGGCCAGGTGATGATCAACCTGGCTGGTGGCGAATGACCGTACTCTTCGGACTCGACCTGCGCGGCAAGTCCGTCGTGATCGCTGGAGCGGGCACGGTGGCGGAGCGCCGGGTGAGGCGGTTCGTCGGTGATGGCGCCGTGGTGACCGTCGTCGCGCCGCGCGTGAGCGAGGACATTGAACGGCTCGCCCTCCACGGAGACGTGACGGTTCAACGGCGAGGGATTGCTCCTGAGGACCTCGACGGAGCGTGGTTCGTGCTCGCCGCCACGGATGACCGCTCGCTGAACGATGAGATCGCCCAGTGGGCGCATGCGCGCCGGGTGTGGTGCATCGACGCCTCGGACGCGTCACGCGGAAGCGCCCGCCAGGCCGCCATGAGTCGCCACGGCGAGACGGCAGTCGGGGTCCTGTCGCTTGGATCGCCTGACCCTCGCCGCATTCGCGCGGTACGCGATGCGGTTGCGGAGCACATCGACGCCGGCGAGGTGGACCTGCGCCGTCGGCGCACGGGGGAGGGGCGCGTCGTCTTGGTGGGCTCCGGGCCAGGTGACGTGGGTCTGATCACCGTGCGTGGTCGGCAGGCCTTGTCGGAGGCCGATGTCGTGGTCACCGACCGTTTGGGAGCCACCGAATTGCTCGTGGCGCTGCCCGCAGACGTCGAGGTCATCAACGTGGGGAAGTCCCCTGACCGCCACCCCGTGCCCCAACATGAGATCAATCGGATTCTGGTCGACAAGGCTCGCGCGGGCAACACCGTGGTCCGGCTCAAGGGCGGCGATCCTTACGTCTTTGGGCGCGGGGGCGAGGAAGTCCACGCGTGCCAGGCCGCCGGCATTCCCGTGGAAGTGGTCCCCGGTATTTCCTCCGCCCTGTCGGTGCCTGCGCTCGCGGGCATTCCGGTGACCCAGCGCGGCATCGCCACGTCTGTGCACATCACGACAGGTCACGCTGGCGCGGACCCGGCCGCCGTGGCATCAATGGCCGCCGGCGCGACCACGGTCTTCCTCATGGGAGTGACGGCGCTGCCGCGCATTGTCGAGTCCGCCATTGAGGCGGGCTGCGACGCCGGTGTGCCCGTCGCCATTGTGGAGAACGGCTCCACCGCGCGCGAGCGGGTCACCCACGGCACGTTGGCAACCATTGCTGGTATTGCTGCGGAAACAGGAGTGAAACCTCCGGCGGTTATCGTCGTCGGCAAGGTCGCGGAGCCGGGAATCCTCGGCACAACCGCCGCGGCGACGCCAGAGCCCAAGGGGGAGTGATGAGCGACGCAGGTGACGTCCTTGCCGGCTGCGTGCTGGTGATCACCGCTGACCGACGCAAACGTGAGTTGGCGTCCGCACTCGAGCGCCGGGGGGCCACCATCGCTCACGCGCCCGCGCTCAGCACCATCTCGCATCTCGATGACGCGGCCTTGGTTGCCGACACGCGAGCGCTGATCGACGCGCGGCCGGACGTGGTGGTGGCGACAACGGGGATTGGCTTTCGCGGGTGGATTGAGGCTGCGGATGCGGCTGGCCTTGCCGACCCGCTGCTCACGGTGCTGTCTGAGGCGCGGCTCATTGCTCGCGGTCCCAAGGCGCGCGGCGCGATTCAGGCTGCCGGAATGCAAGCCGATTGGGTCGCGGAATCGGAGACCGCCGCAGAGCTGCGCGACTACCTCCTCGCGGAGGGAGTCGACGGCCTGACCATCGCAGTGCAGCACCACGGCAACGGGTCCGACGGGCTCGACGAGGCCTTTGCTGATGCGGGCGCTACGGTGCATAGCCTGGTGGTGTATGGCTGGGGTCCGCCCGTCGATCCTGAGGCCCACCGCGCCGGCATCACGGCGGCGGCCACGGGCCGGGCGGATGCCGTGCTGTTCACGTCGGCGCCGGGCGTCGAAGCGTGGCTTGCCGGGGTGCGCGAGGCCGGGGCGTTGGCAGACATTGCGGCGCTGGTAGAGGCGGGTTCTTTGGTGCTCGCCTCCGTGGGCCCTGTCACGGCCGCTCCACTTCAGGAAGCCGGCCTGCGAACCTGCTATCCCGATCGCTGGCGCTTGGGCGCGCTGGTGCGAGAGCTCATCAAGCACTTCAGCGATACCTCGGGCGCGATCCCCACTGCGGACGGGCCGCTGGTGATCCGCGCCACGGCCGCGATTCTCGACGGTCGGGTGCTGCCGCTGACGCCCACCGGTCTCGATATTCTCAAGGCGCTCGCGGCCGCCAAGGGGTCCGTCCTCACGCGTGAGCAACTCGGGGCGCTCCTGCCTGGTGCGCAGGCCGGGCCACATGCAGTGGAGGCGGCCATCAATAGGCTGCGCGACAACGCTGGCTCGCGTGCGCTGGTGCGGACGGTCGTCAAACGCGGCTATGCGTTGGGGGTGACGGGCTCATGACGTCTCCGATCCTGATTGGCTGTGCGCACGGGACTCGCTCCAAGGAAGGCCAACTCACCATCCGGAACCTGCTGCAAGAGCTGCGTGAGGCGACAGGCCTGGACGTGCGTGAGGCGTATGTCGACGTCCAGGAGCCCAAGATTGACGAGGTGGTTGCGGGCATTCCCGAAGGGGACGGGGTGTCGGCGGTGGTGGTCCCCCTGCTGCTCGCGGGCGGCTACCACGTGTATGTCGACATTGCGGAAGCCGTCGAGCACCGGGCCGACGTGGTCGCCGCTCCGGCCCTGGGACCCGACGAACGTCTCCTGGACATCGTCTTGCAGCGGCTCGACGCGCAGGGGGTAGAGCATGACGCGACGGTGATTTTGGCCGCAGCCGGGTCCTCAGACCCGCGTTCGCAGGCGGACACGGAACGCGCCGCCGAGATGTTGCGCGAGCGTTGGGGAGGTCCAGTGCGGATCGGTTTCGCGGCTGGCCCCAAGCCGTCGGTGGCCGATGCCGTGGCTCAGGCCCGAACAAACGGCGAGGACGGCATCGTGGCGGTTGCCTCGTATCTGTTGGCACCCGGGCTCTTCCAGCGCAGACTGGAGGATGCCGGCGCGGATTACGTCACCGGTCCGCTGGCCCCCCATCCCATCTTGCTCGAGATTGTCGCCGATCACTTCAATGACCTCATCGCCTGACGCGTTCACCCGCCAGCGGGGCCTGACTGGCTTCGGTTCCGGCGGGCAAGAGTCGTTGGCCACGGCGGCGGTGGCGATCGTCGGAGCGGGCGGCCTTGGGTGCCCAGCGGCGCTCTACCTGGCGGCGGCGGGTGTGGGATCCCTGACGTTGATCGACGATGACCACGTTTCGGTCACGAATCTTCATCGGCAGGTGCTGTATGGCCCCCAGGACGTGGGCCGCGTCAAGGTTGATGCCGCGGCAGATGCCTTGGCCCGCGTCGCGCCACACTGCCGTGTGACCGCGGTGCGCGCACGCGTGACGGAAGCGAATGCCCACGACCTCCTCGCGGAGCACACGGTCATCGTGGATGCGACCGACACTATGCCAGCGCGCCGGCTCATAGAGGCGACCGCCTACGACTCCGGTCTACCCGTGGCCTGGGGCGCCGTTCAGGGATGGCACGGTCAGGTCACCGTCTTTGACCGGGACCACCGGCTCGCGGACGTGTTCCCCGGACCGGACCCCCTTGACCTCGAGATGTGCGACGCGGGTGCAGTGTTTGGGCCTGTGTGCGGCGTCGTGGGCACCGCGATGGCATCCGAGGCTGTGCGACTCGCCGCTGGCGCGCACTCGTCGCTGGCCGGTTCGCTCGCTATCGTCGATGGCAGGACTGGCCGCTGGCGTCACATTGAGGTGGCCGGCAAAGCACACCGGAGGTGAGGCGTATGCGCCCCGTCGATGAACACGTCGCGCATGCGGTCTCGCTCATGGCACCGGTCGACCTTGATGAGGTCGCGTTGGCCGAAGCGTTCGGCCGTGTCCTCGCGCGGACCGTCACGGCGCGGTACGACAGCCCGCGCTTCGACAATTCGGCTATGGACGGCTACGCGGTGCGCGCAGCGGAAGTCACCGTCGGCACTCGCATGCGGGTGGCGGCCGACATCCCGGCTGGCAGTGGCGAACCCCCCGCACTTCACTCGGGAACCTGCGCGCGCATCATGACCGGCGCGCCCGTGCCGCACGGGGCCGACGCCGTGATCCCCGTCGAACACACCGACGCCGCGACGGCCGAGGTGACTTTCTACCAAAGCGCGGTGACGGGAGCCCACATCCGGCGCGCGGGGGAGGACGCACGTGCGGGGGACGCCGTCGTCGCCGCAGGGCAGCTCCTCGGAGCGTGGCAGTTGTCGGCAGCCGCATCGGCCGGCCACGCCACGGTGGCCGTCCGCCGGCGCCCCGTGGTGGCGGTGCTGGCGACTGGGGACGAGTTGGTCGACCCCGGTATGGAGCCGGGCCCCGGCCAGATTGTCGATTCCAACTCGACCCTGCTGTCGATGTTGGTGACAGCCGTGGGCGGCGTCCCCGTGGTCTTGCCGCGCTGCCCCGATCGCCCGGGTGCGGTCGCGGCAGCGCTCGCCGGTGTTGATGCGGACCTCATCGTGACGGCCGGAGGCGCCTCTGTGGGGGCATATGACCCGGTGAAAGCTGACCTCGCCGGTCACGGTGTGGAGTTCTTCGCTGTCGCGATGCAACCGGGAAAGCCGCAGGGGCTCGGCACGGTCAACGGGATCCCCATCGCCTGCCTTCCTGGCAACCCGGTCTCCGTGGCGGTGACCTTCCACGTGGTTGTGGGGCCCATGCTGCGGGCGCTGCTGGGTGCAGTGGAGCCGAAGGTCCTGGCGGCTCCTGCGGCCGAGGGTTGGAAGTGCCCAGCAGGCCGGGCACAGTTTGTGCCGGCGGTGGTGGAGTCCGACGGATCAGTGCGGCCCGCGACCGGTGGCGGGTCGCGATCGCATTTGGTCGCTTCCCTCGCCGCTGGGCGCGTGCTCGCGGTGGTCCCCGCGGAAGTCGAGCAGGTCTATGCCGGGGATACGGTTGGCATCATGACGAGCATCTTGGAGAACATGGGATGAGCCACTTCACGCACCTCGACAGTGACGGCCACGCGCGTATGGTCAACGTGACCGGGAAGCAACCCACGGTGAGGTCAGCGACGGCGGAGGCGCACGTTGACTGCGCCCCGGAGGTGGTCGCCGCATTGCGTGACGGCACCGTGCCCAAGGGTGACGTGCTCGCGGTGGCGCGTATCGCGGGCATTGCGGGAGCCAAGCGCGTTCCGGACCTCCTGCCCCTGGCCCACGTGATCGGCGTGCACGGTGTCGATGTGGAGGTCGATGTCGCCGACGACGGCGTCCACATCGTCGTCACTGCGCACACCGCTGACCGCACCGGCGTGGAGATGGAGGCGCTCACCGCGGCTAGTATCGCCGCGCTCAACGTGGTGGACATGGTGAAGGGACTCGACAAGGGCACCTCGATCCGTCACGTGCGGCTTCTGCGCAAGACCGGAGGCAAGTCGGGAGACTGGACCCGCCAGTGATTGCCGACGCGATCATCGTGGCGGGCGGGCGTGCCTCGCGGCTGGGGGGAATCGACAAGGCCTCCGTCAACGTGGGGGACTCGACCCTGCTTGATCTCGCGCTCTCGGCGACCGCAGGTTGCCGTGAGGTCTGTGTGGTGGGGCCACCTCGCATGCTTCCTGAGGGCGTGATCTCCACACAGGAGGAGCCGCCGTTCTCGGGTCCAGTCGCCGCTGTGGCCGCGGGCGCGGGGGCGCTCCCAGGCGGGAGTGACGCAGTGCTGGTGCTGGCGTGCGACATGCCGTTCGCAAGCGAAGCAGTGGCGCAGTTGTACGTCCGGCTTGAGTCGTGCGTTCAGGCCGATGGTGTGTGGGGCGTGGATGAGGATGGCCGCGAGCAGCCGCTCTTGGCGCTGTACCGCACGCGCGCTCTGGAGCGGGCTTTGGCTGGCGTGCGTCCGGCGGGCGCATCGATGCGGGAGCTCACGGCGGGCCTGCGGATGGTGGACGTGACAGTCCTTCGCGCCGCACAGGACGCGGACACCTGGAATGATGTCAATCGTCTGCGAAAGGAGTGGGGATGACGAGTACACAGGTGGAAGCCTGGGTCGAAGCACTGGCGGGGGAACTGGGGATTGACACCGCAGTCGTGGACATCGACAGGCTCCTCGACGCGGCGCGCGAGGCCGCGCATTCGGTTTCGCGACCGTCAGCGCCGCTCACGACCTTCCTGATTGGTTATGCGGCCGGGCGCGCATCGGTCGGGGAGGACGGGCCAGATGAGGGCCAGGCCGTCGAGGCCTTCGACGAGGCCGTCGAAGCTGCCAATGACCTGGCGCGCGGATGGCTCCAGGAGATGCCCGGATGACGGTCACCGTCCGGCTTTTCGCGGGTGCGAGTGAGGCTGCTGGCGCTGAGGTGGCGACCGTCGACGCTGCGAGCGTGGCGGACCTGCGTGCGACGCTCGCGAGCGACTTTGGTGACGAGTTTGTGCGCGTCTTGCGCCAGTGCAGCGTCATGGTGGACGGCAGGAGGGCCGACGACCACGCCCCGCTCACACCGGGGTCAACCGTCGATATTCTCCCGCCCTTCGCTGGCGGCTAGGTCAGCGCGTACGCCTGCGGGCGCGGGGTGACGACAAATGTGACGCGTGCTCCCGGTTCGAGCCCGCGTGCCGCGAGCGGGTCCACGTCCGCGGTCAATGTCTCTCCGCGCACTCGCACCGAGTCTCCACGCGAGTCGATCGCGACCACGGTGTCAGGGATGCCACCGGCCCGCTCGGGGCCCGCAAGGGTCACTGCGCGCGGCGCGATCGCTACCCGCGCCACCTCACCTACGGACAGCTTCGAGGTGTCCGCAGGAACGGTCGCCGTCGCGGAGACGCGCAGTCCCTCTCGCATCACCGTTCCCTCCACCAACACCCGCCCCGCCATCCGCGCAGCGAACAATGTGCGGGGCTGCGTGAGGACCTGCGCCGTGGGTCCCGATTCCGACACCGAGCCGCCGTCCAACACCACCACGGACGGGGTGAGAAGCCAGGCGTCAGCGGCATCGTGGGTGGCCATGATCAACGGGATGTGGGTGGCTGCCTGCTTCACCAGCGTGCGTACGGCGTGAGCCGCCTCCACGTCGATGCCGGCGAACGGCTCGTCTAGCAACAGCGCCTTCGGCTGGGCCGCCAGCGCGCGCACAATCGACACGCGGCGCGCCTGCCCGCCGGACAACGCCCCGGGCCGGCGGTTCGCGAGGGATGCGAGCCCTGATGCTTCGAGGTGGTTCATCGCTGCCTCGCGCGCGGCGGCGCGGCTGAAGCCACGCGAGCGCGGGCCGAATGCCACGTTGTCGAGCACGCTGAGGCGCCCGAACAGGTCGTCGCGTTGGGTGACCAGGGCGAGCCCTCGCTGGCGCGAGGGCAACGGGGCCATATGAGGTCCGCTCAGGTCGAGCCCCGCTAACCGCGCGTGGCCCCCTGACGTGGGCAGGGTGCCGGCGAGCGCGGCGAGCACGGTCGATTTTCCTGACCCATTGGGGCCCAGCAGGGCCAACGCCAGCGCGTCGCCGCATTCCAGACGGCAGTCCACGCCGCGCTCGGGCACCACCACATGCGCGGACAAGCCCATGCCGCTCGCTGGCGTCATGCCGGCCTCCGCCCCAGCGGTCGGTACGCCAGCGCGACGACCGCGATCGCGACGGCAAGGAGAACGACCGCGAGCGCGACAGCGGCCGCCGTGTCAGATTCGCGCTGCAGGTAGATCTCGAGCGGCAAGGTGCGCGTCACGCCCTCCATTGAGCCCGCGAAGGTGAGAGTGGCGCCAAACTCGCCGAGCGCGCGGGCGAACGTGAGGACAACGCCGGTGGCGAGCGCGGGCGCGATGGCAGGGATAGTCACGGTGCGCAGGATCCGGCTGCGACTGGCGCCGAGCGTGCCAGCCACGCGCTCGTGGTGCGTCGAACGCGCGCGGAGGGCCGACTCGGTTGCGAGGACCATGAATGGCATGGCGACGAACGTCTGGGCGATCACGACCGCGGTGGTGGTGAACGCGATGTCGATGCCACCCGCTGAGAGGGTCTGTCCCAGGAGACCCTGACGGCCGAATGCGTACAGCAGGGCCAGGCCGCCGACCACGGGTGGCAGCACCAGCGGGGCCAACATCGTTGCTCTGATCACGGGCTGAAACCGAGAGTTCCATGACGCCAACGCAAAGCCGAGCGGCACCCCCATCACCGTGCACGCGACAGTGGCAATCGTGGCCGTGCGCAGGCTCAGACCCATGGCGTGCAGCGATGACGAGGTCGTGAGCAGCGCGGGGAGATCGCCCCAGGAGACCCTGAGTACGGTGGCCACGAGCGGCACGATGAGGAGCGCTGCGCCGACGAGGGCAAGCGGCACCATCCAGCGAGGCATGAGGCGCATCATGGTGTGCCAAACCCGTAGCTGGCGAGGGTCGCGAGGCCGCTTGGGGAGGTGACGTGCGCGACGAATTGAGCGGCGAGGTCGGGATCGTTCGCGGAGGTCAGCGCGGAGATCGGGTAGGTGGTCGTGGCCGCAGCCACCACGTCGGGGTCGGTTGACAGTGCCACAGCATCGAGGTCGGCGCGGTCGGCGACGTCAGTCGTGTAGACAATTCCGGCGTCCGCTTGTCCGGTGGTGACCTTGGTGACCACGTCGGTGACGGCGAGTTCCTCGCTCGCGGGGCTGAGGTCTACAGCCGCGATCGCGGCGGCATCGCGGGCGAGCACCCCACACGGGACCGGCGTGGCGCACGTGACCAGCGTGAGGTCGCGATCTGCGAGGTCGCTGATGTCCGTGATGCCCCTGGGGTTTCCTGGAGCCACGGCGATGGCGAGGGTGTTGGTGGCGAAATCGATGGGTGCGTTCGCGAGGCCGGCGTCCACCACGCGCGCCATCTGATCATGGCTGGCGGAGGCAAAGACGTCTGCCGGTGCACCCTCAAGCAACTGAGTGGCGAGCGATGACGATCCTCCGGTAGCGAGCCGGACGTCGACTCCAGGGTGACCTGCCTCAAAATCCACGGCGATGTCCTCGAAGGCGTGAGCGAGAGAAGCCGCGGTGTGCACGGTGAGGACATCCGACGTGCCTGGAGTGCATCCCGCCGCCATGGTCGCTGCTATCGCTGCCGTCGCCGCCCAGGCGCCCATCGCACGCCCGGTCGTCACCCGCGGTCCCGCTCGCGTTCGACAATCACGGTGGTGGCCTTGACGACGGCCGTCGCCACCGTTCCTGGTTGGAGCCCCAGGTCTCGCACGGCCTCCGCGCTCATGAGGGAGACCACCCGGTGAGGCCCGCATTGCAGTTCGACCTGCGCCATGACCCGGTCCATCGTGACTGCCGTCACGAGTCCTTCGAATTGATTGCGCGCGGACCGTGCTACAGGAGCCTCGGTGGAGGTGGCGTTGGCCCGTTGAGTGGCGTACCTCGCGACGTCGACGCCGTCGATTACCAGTCTGCCCGCGGCGTCCTTGGTCGTGGGCACCGCTGTGGAGTCGATCCACCGCCGGACCGTGTCATCGGAAACTCCGAGGAGCCGAGCGGCTTCGGATACTCTCAAATGCGGCATGTACGCAAGCATATCGCCGCATGTGCGGCGAGGGCGAGGCTATCCTCCGATTGCGCTCATGGGGCGGTCGGGCTGCAAAAAGCCGGGATCGTCAATGTCATGCCCCGGGCGTTTGAGTTGCAGGCATGCCGCCACCGCCGCCGCGATCGCCTCGTCGTCGGCGTCACCGCGCACAAGCGCGCGAATGTCAGACTCTTGGCGGGCAAAGAGACAGGCGCGAAGCTGGCCGTCGGCGGTGAGGCGCACGCGGTCACATGTGCCACAAAAGGGTGCGGTCACGGAAGCGATGACGCCCACCGAGGAGGGTCCGTCGTCAATGTCCCACACCTGGGCCGGGGCTGCGCCGCGGTCCCCACGCTCCGTGAGCCGCCATCGCCGGCGCAATTGCGCGAGGATCTCCTCGCCCGTCACCATCTGGTGCCGATCCCACGTGTGCCCGGCGTCCAGCGGCATTTGCTCAATGAACCGCATCTGGTACCCGCGGTCGACGCAGAACTGGGTGAGGTCAACGACCTCGTCGTCGTTGACGCCTCGCATGGCGACCGCATTGATCTTCACTGGCGCCAGGCCGGCGGCGTCGGCCGCGGCAATGCCGGCAAGTGTCTCGGTCAGCTTGTCGCGCCGGGTGAGTGCGTGAAAGCGATCGCGGCGCAGCGTATCTAGCGAGATGTTGACGCGTGCCAGGCCCGCGTCGTGCAAAGCGTCCGCGAGGGCAGGAAGCCGCAGAGCGTTCGTCGTCAGCGACACTTCCGGGCGACCCAGCGGTCCCTCCAGGTGCGCGAGCCTGTCGACGACATCCACGACATCGGCCCTGAGCAGGGGCTCGCCGCCTGTCAGGCGAATCTCGGTGATTCCCATCTCGACCGCGACGCGTGCGACGCGGACAATCTCATCGGTGGACAACATGGTGTCGCGCTGGAGCCACGGGACGCCCTCCGCCGGCATGCAATAGGTGCACCGCAACGAACACCGGTCGGTGAGCGAGATACGCAGGTCACGGTGGACGCGCCCAAAGCGGTCGGTGAGGCCGGGATGTGTCATGTCAGTCCTACCCACGTGTGGGAGCCGTCCGCGAGGAATTCGCGCTTCCAGATGGGGGCTTCCGCTTTGACTCGCTCGACCACGTCGCGGCACGCCTCGAAGGCCTCGGCACGGTGAGGCGCTGCGGCGGCGGCGATGATCGCGACGTCGCCCACGTGCAATAAGCCAAGGCGGTGAGTCACCACGACCCGCACAGTGTCGGTGGTGAGTTGGCGCGTAATGGTGTCAATCACCGTGGCTGCGTCGGGGTGTGCGCTGTAGTCCAACGCAGTGACCTCGCCGGTGACCGAGGGATCGTGGTTGCGCACGCGGCCCACGAACGTCGCCACGGCACCGTCGGCTGGCGTGGCCACCGCCTCCACGTGCGCGTCGAGGCTCAGGGGCGTCTCGCTCACGCTCGTCCATGTCGTTGTGGGGCCGCTCATTGGTGATCCGATCCGCGCACCTGGGCGACCAGGTGCGGCAGCAGCGGCACAAGCACGGTCATGCCGTCGCGTGCGCCACCGACCGAGCCGGGAAGATTGACGACGACTGCGCGCTCAGGGGCAGCGGTCACCCCAGCAAGTCCGCGGCTGAGGGCCGCGTACGGGGAGTGCGAGTGGCCCTCGCGCCGGATCAGTTCGGGGATGCCGTCCAGCAGCTGCGCCAAGAGGGGCGCCGTGGCCTCCGGCGTGACGTCGCGGGGGCTGACCCCGGTCCCGCCGGTCGTAATCACCACGTCGCTACCTGCCTCCACCGCAGCGGAGATCGCCCGTCGCACGGACTCGATGCCGTCGGGCACCACGACGGAGGCGACCGAAGCCGCCCATTCGCTCATCGCCGCCGCGATCATGGGTCCGGTGGTGTCCTCCGCGGCGCCAGCCGCGCGCCTGTCCGACACCGTGATCACCGTGACGTCAAACTGAGGTGTATCCGGCATCGGCCCTCCTGCCCTCGACGGTGCCGCCAGTGTAGGACGGGTGTCTACCGGCCGTGTTGCGCAAAACTCGCAGCGGCAGCGGCGTCCCTGTGAAGTGGCGCTCAGCGGTTCCGGTCGCCGTCGTCCTCGATCGAATCGAAGACCTCGTTGTACAGCAGTGAGTGGACCTTCTCGACGTTCGGAATGTCGTCGAACTCGAGCGGGTCGTCTGATGCGGACTCGATGATGAGCGTGCCAGTGCGGAACATGCGATCCACGAGTCCGTGGCGGAACTGCACGGTGTTGATGCGTTGCAACGGGATGTCGATCCCCGTCTTGGTGAAGACGCCCGTGCGGAAGATGACACGGCGGTCGGTAATGACGAAGTGCGTGGTGCGCCAGCGGATCCACGGAGCGACGGCGAGCCACCCCACTAGTGCCGCACAGAGCACTCCTGCAACGACCCCTATCCACGTGCGAGTACCGTCGCTCCACTCGGTGCCGCTGACCCACCACCACAGCGCGCCCACGGCGGCGATCGCGAGCACAGACACCACGACGGGCCAGAAGAGTGCTTTCCAGTGAGGATGACGGTCGACGACGACCTCTTCGTCGGGAGCAAGGAGTGAACGCGGATAGCCCATGGCGCCACAGTAGTGGGCGCGCGCCAACTGGGGCGAGAGGAATCGTCCGTCGCCTCCCCGGCGCGAGTGCGTCGCCGCTCAGTCGCGCCGCGATGGTTCCCACCCCCGGCGCGGTGCGCGCGATCCTGTGGGGTGCGGTTCGCGCTTGCGATAGACCACATATGGACGCGCAAGGTATTGCAGCGGCACGGAGAACACGTGGACCAGACGCGTGAATGGCCAGATCGCGAACAGCAGCATCCCAGCGATGGCGTGCAGTTGGAACGGCAACGGCGCGGCAGCCATGATGGCCCCATTGGGCTGGAAAACCAGGACTGATCGGAACCACACCGCGACGTCTTCGCGGTAATTGTGGCCCTCGCCAAAGATGCCGGACGCGTACCAGGACACCAACACGCCCAGCACGATGGCAAGACCCAGGAACACGTACATGATCTTGTCGCCGGTGGAGGTGCGTTCGAGGACCCGCGTGACGGTGCGTCGCCTGTAGATCAGGAGGGCGAAGCCCACGATGGTGCATGCGCCCGCGGTCAACGACAGAGGCACCGTGAGGGTGTGATACGTGTGTTCAGAGATCCCGAGCGCCTCGGTCCACGACTCGGGAATCATGAGGCCAAGGAAATGCCCTGCGATGACCGCGAGGATGCCGTAATGAAACAGCGGCGACGCGATGCGCAGAATGGATTTCTCATACAACTGGCTTGACCGAGTGGTCCACCCGAACTTGTCGTAGCGGTAACGCCAGATCAGGCCCGTAATCATGGTCGCCATCACCACGTAGGGCAGAGCGATCCACAAAATCTCCATGGCCGCAGACGGTTCGGTCGCGGCGACGTCGGCGAGAATCATCGGCGGCCTCCAGACGGTTCGAGCGCCAGTGTCTGCGAGAACGGGTCGAGTCCGACGGTCTCTTGAGGAGCGCCCATCCTGGCGAGAGACTGCATACGCTCGCGGATCTCGTCCGTGATGGGTGGAAGGGTGGCGAGCATGGCATCAACGACGGAGGCGTAGGGCGAGTGGTACTTGTCGAGTGCCTCGCGGAACAGGCCGATCGACACTCGATGCTCCACCAGCAGGGCCTCACCCGTCAGTTGGTCGCCGCGTGCGGTGAACTCAAGTACCACCGCGAGGTGATCGGGCAGTTCTTCCGGGCCAAGCTCCCACCCGTGTCTGAGGTAGGCCTGCTTGAAACGCAGCAACGCTAAGCCCCGGTTGCGGGTATCGCCGTCGGTCCAATAGCTCAGGTACGGGCACGCGCGGCGTTTGGTGTCGATGGTGGACACGTAGTGGCGTTGAACTGGCCCAAGGCCCTCGGCCCGCAGGTGCGCGATGAACGTGAGCAAGGGACCGCTGACGGCTGTGGGCGCCTGGCGGCACACGGCCTCGATCTCATCGAGGCGCTCCCACAGGTCGTCATCGGGGTAGCACAGGAGCCACGCTGCTGCGAGCCGTGCCGCTGCAATGTTCTCAGTCATCGCTCTTCCTCACCTTTGGCATCCCCAGAGCGACCCCTTTGCCGTTCCAGTGGGGCAAATCCGTCGTCGCAGAGGTCACGGCCGCGCCATACCGCTGCTCGTCTCTGACGGCCTTGAGCATGTGGAAACTCTCGGCACTCACGCGCTGCGGCGGAGGTGGTGCCGCGAACTGGCCCGGACCGCCTTCTCCGTCCAGCGCGCAGCCCATCTCGTCGAGGTCAGCAGCGACCTCGGCGTGCGCGGGTGGAATCACGTAGCGGTCCTCGTACTTCGCGACCGCGAGTAGGCGGTACAGCGCAAGCATCTGGGCCTCCGACAGCCCCACCCGCGCCGGAATCGTGTCATCCGTGTCGTTGCCGATGTTCTTGTCCCGCATGTAGGCGCGCATGGCCGACAGCGTGTCGAGGCTGCGCAAGACGGGCGCGACATCGCCTGCAGTGAAGAGCTCGGCGAGGTACTCGACGGGGATGCGAAGCGAGCGCAACGCACCGAACAGGTTGTCGGCGTCTTCGGCGTCGTTGCCCGTCTCGCGCAATGCGTCAACGACCGGCGAGAGCGGTGGGATGTACCAGACCATCGGCATAGTGCGGTACTCGGGATGGAACGGGAGCGCTACCCGGTACTCCTTCGCGAGCGTGTACACGGGGGACTTCTTGGCCGCCTCCAGCCAATCCTCTTGGATCCCGTCCCTGCGGGCTTGTGCGATCACGGCCGGGTCGTGGGGGTCCAAGATCAGGTCCAGCTGGGCCTCATAGAGATCCTGCTCGTTTGGCGTTGAGGCCGCTGCCGTGACCCTGTCAGCGTCGTACAGGAACAGGCCCAGGTACCGAAGGCGCCCCACGCATGTTTCCGAGCACACGGTTGGCTGGCCGGCCTCGATGCGCGGGTAGCACATGGTGCACTTCTCGGCCTTTCCGGTGTTGTGATTGAAGTAGACCTTCTTGTACGGACACCCGGTCACGCACTGGCGCCAGCCGCGGCACGCGTCTTGGTCGACGAGCACAATGCCGTCTTCCTCCCGCTTGTACATCGCTCCCGACGGGCACGACGACACACAGGAGGGGTTCAAGCAGTGTTCGCAGATACGCGGGAGGTAAAACATGAACGCCTGCTCGAACTCGAACTTGATGCGGTCCGTGACATCGTCCTTGATTTTCTTCACGACCGGGTCTTGCGGGGCGTACTCGGGTGCGCCGCCCAGGTTGTCGTCCCAGTTCGCCGACCACTGGATCTTCATGGATTCGCCGGAGATCGCAGATCGGGGAGTCGCGACGGGAGTGTGCTCGGTCGAGGGAGAGTTCAGGAGCGTGTCGTAGTCGTACGTCCAAGGCTCGTAATAGTCCTTGACCTCCGGCAGGAGGGGGTTCGAAAAGATGGTGGCCAGGCGCTTGATGCGCCCACCTTGCTTGAGCTTGAGCTTCCCTCGCTTGGTGAGCTCCCAGCCGCCCTTCCACTTTTCTTGATCTTGATAGGCGCGTGGGTACCCCAGGCCAGGGCGCGTCTCCACGTTGTTGAACCAGACGTACTCAACGCCGTCACGATTGGTCCACGCCTGCTTGCACGTGACGGAGCAGGTGTGGCAGCCAATGCATTTGTCGAGGTTCATCACCATGCCGACTTGAGCCATGACCTTCATCGGTACTGCACCTCCTGGTTGGAACGACGGCGGATGAGCGTTACTTCGTCCCGCTGATTGCCCGTGGGCCCGTAGTAATTGAAGGCGAAGGAGAACTGCGCGTAGCCGCCGATCAGGTGCGTGGGCTTGAGGATCAGGCGAGTGAGTGAGTTGTGGATGCCTCCGCGCTTGCCGCTGCGCTCGGTGAGCGGCACGTCGACCAGGCGATCTTTGGCGTGGTACATGTACACAGTGCCCTGGGGCATGCGGTGGGAGACGACTGCTCGTGCCGCAACCACGCCGTTGCGGTTGTAGGCCTCGATCCAGTCGTTGTCCTTGACGCCAATCGCCTCCGCGTCTTGCGGACTCATCCATACGTCGGGTCCGCCGCGCGACAACGACAGCATGTACTGGTTGTCCTGGTAGTTCGAGTGAATGGACCACTTCGAGTGAGGAGTGAGGTACCGCACCGCCACTGCCGCGCCGTCGGCCTGTGGTCCATCCTGGGAGATGCGCGCCATGTTCAGTGGCGGCCGGTAGGTCGGCAGTTGTTCTCCCACCTCGCTGATCCAGTCGTGATCGAGGAAGAACTGCTGGCGACCCGTGAGCGTATGCCATGGCTTGAGTCGCTCAACGTTGATCGCGAACGCGGTGTACCGGCGCCCACCGTGTTCGGAGCCGGACCATTCGGGCGACGTAATGACAGGCACCGGTCGCGACTGGGTGTCGGCGAACGTAATGCGCTTGCCCTCGTGGTCCTCCGCGAGGTCCGCCAGGCGCTGGCCCGTGCGCTTTTCCATG
Source organism: Demequina globuliformis (assembly GCF_000975155.1). Lineage (GTDB taxonomy): Bacteria > Actinomycetota > Actinomycetes > Actinomycetales > Demequinaceae > Demequina > Demequina globuliformis. The sequence continues at coordinate 119,158 of NZ_BBRG01000003.1, read as the reverse complement.
TCCCGGAAACCCTCGACCGCCACACGGCCATTGGTGGTGCCGGACAAGGCGAGGATCATCTCGCAGGCTTCCTGGGCGGTGGTGATTGACGGACGGCCTGCCATGGGTCCGTCCGCGATGACGCCGTTGATGCGGCCGAGGAGCTCGACCTCGGGCGCTTGATTGAACTTCACGCCCTTGGTCGCGGTCCCGAGTTTCTCGATGAGGGGGCCGATGGAACTCATCTTGTCCCCGATCGCCGTGTAGTCGCGCTCGACGAGCACGAACTTGGGGGCTGTGACCCCGGGAATCACCTCGGTGCCCTCGTCCTTCCAGTCCCGCACCACGCCGCCGGGTACGGCCATCGCGTCCGGCGTGTCGTGCTGGAGAGGCGCACACACGAGGTCGGTGCGCGTGTCGAGGTGGCCCACGGCCAGCCGGCTCACTTCACGCCCAAGTTCTTGGAAAGTGTCGTAGTCGCTCTTGGTCTCCCACGGAGGGGCGATGGCAGGTGTGAACGCGTGGACGAACGGGTGCATGTCGGTCGACGACAAGTCGTGCTTCTCGTACCACGTCGCGGCGGGCAGCACGATGTCTGAGAACACGCCCGTGCTCGTCATGCGGTAGTCGATGTCAATGAGGAGGTCGAGTTTGCCTCCGTCAGGATCGTCGCGCCACACGACGTCTGGGGTCCGCTTGTCTGGCGCGGTGTGGTCGGCATCGACGGCGTGGTCGGTTCCTAGAAGGTGGCGAAGAAAGTACTCGTTTCCCTTCGCAGAGCTACCCAGCAGATTGGCGCGCCAGACCGTGAGGACTCGCGGCCAGTTCTGCTCGGCATCAGGGTCCTCCACCGCAAAGGCGATCTCTCCAGACTTGAGTTTGGGGCCCAAGTAGTCGCCGGCACTTTGTCCAGAAGCCTTGATTGCATCCCCGAGGTCGAGGGAGTTCACATTGAGCGTGGGGTAGGAGGGCATCCATCCGGACCGTGCGGACTGAGCAAGGGTGCCGATCATCGACTTGCCCTTAAACATCCCCTTGCCCAGGGGGGAGGCAATGGCCTCCGGGCCCAGCGCGTCGTACTTCCACTGGTTGGTGTTCTGGTAGGCCCATGCCGTCGTGATCATGTGCCGCGGGGGCCGCGACCAGTCAAGCGCATTGGCGAGCGTCGCCCACCCTGTCACGGGTCGGCACTTCTCTTGGCCAACGTAGTGCGCCCAGCCGCCGCCATTCACACCTTGGCAGCCGGTCAGGGTGATAAGGGTCAGAAATGTGCGATAGGTCTCGTCCGAGTGATACCAGTGATTGGTGCCGGCACCCAGAATGATCATTGACCGCCCGCCTGACTGCTCCGCGTTTTCCGCGAATTCTCGACCCACCCGCTCGACGAGCGACGCTTTCACCCCGGTCACTTCCTCCTGCCAGGCCGGCGTGTACGGCGCGGGGTCGTCGTACCCCTCCGGCCAGTCGCCGGGGAGGCCCTCCCTGCCAACCCCGTATTGCGCGAGCATGAGGTCGTAGACCGTCGTGACACGCCGCTGTCCCGATGCTGTGTCCAAGGCACCCGCGGGGACGCCGCGGCGGTGCGCGGTCCCGCCCTCGCCCTCGTCTTGGTTGACGTCGAAGCGCGGGAGGAGGACCTCAAGGGTGTCGGTGCCGGTCGCTCCGTACAGCGAAAGGGCGGGGTCGATTCCCTCCAGGTCGAGGTTCCACTTGCCCTCGCCCTGCTGCCCAAATCGATCGCCGAGCGTGCCGTTCGGGACCGTGAGTTGTCCGGTGGTCCCGTCAATGAGGACGGTTTTGAAGGCTGCGTTTTCGCTGGTATCCCCGAGGTCCGCGGCAGTCACGAACTTGTCTGGAACCCACGCACCGTCGTGTTCACGCAGCGACACCAAAAAGGGCAGGTCCGAGTAGCGCTTGACGTAGTCGACAAAGCGCGGGACCTGCCGCTCAACGAAGAACTCCTTGAGGATGACGTGGCCCATCGCCATAGCCATGGCGCCATCCGTCCCCGGGTGGGGATTGAGCCACTCGTCTGCAAACTTGGTGTTGTCCGCGTAGTCGGGGGAGACCGTGACGACCTTCTGCCCGCGGTAGCGCGCCTCGGTCATGAAATGCGCGTCGGGGGTGCGCGTCACGGGGACGTTGGCTCCCCACATGATCAGGTAGCTCGCGTTGTACCAGTCGGCAGACTCGGGCACATCGGTCTGGTCGCCGAACACCTGAGGGGACGCGATGGGGAGATCGCAGTACCAGTCGTAGAACGACAACATGGAGCCGCCCATCAGCGAAATGAAGCGACTTCCCGCGGCGTGGGACGCCATCGACATTGCAGGGATGGGTGAGAAGCCGAAGATGCGGTCAGGGCCGTGTCGCTTGGCCGTATGGACGTGTGCGGCGGCCGCGATCTCTTTTACTTCCTTCCACGAGGCGCGCACCATGCCGCCCTTGCCGCGCGCACGCTGATATCCCCGGCGTGCGATGTCGTCGTCTTGCAAGGCCGCCCAGGCGTCGACGGGGTCGGGGTGGTCCACCTTCTTGGCGCGGTAGGCCTCCAGGAGGGCCGACCGGATGTACGGGTACTTCACCCGGGTGGGCGAATACGTGTACCAACTAAAGGCCGCACCGCGTGGGCACCCCCGCGGTTCGTACTCGGGGCTGTCGGGCCCGGTCGTGGGGTAGTCGGTCTGCTGCGTTTCCCACGTGATGACGCCGTCTTTGACGTACACCTTCCACGAACAGGAGCCGGTGCAATTGACGCCGTGCGTCGAGCGCACAATTTTGTCGTGGCTCCACCGGTCGCGGTAGAAGACGTCTGCGTCTCGGCCGCCCTCAAGCGTGACCGTCCGCAAGTCGTCGGAGACCTCGCCGCGGTGGAGAAACCGGCCGGCACTCACCAAGAAGTTTCCGGCGATGCCGGCATCGGTGGGTTCTGTCGTGGTCATCAAGGCTCCTCGCGTGCGGTCGTGTCGTCGTTGACGGGATGGGAGGGAACGGTGAAGCGGGGGGAAACATCGGCCCTGTTCAGGCGGGCGCGGCACATGCCGGGACGCACCCACACGTCGACGGCTTTGACCGAGACCGGCTGACCGCTGACGCTGAGCGTGTTGTGGATCAGTTCGGCGTGAATCGCGCAGATCTCGGGATGGTCCGGAAAGAGGCTTGCGTAGGGGCAATTCGTCATCGTGATCTCGTCACCCACGCGATTGCGGCTGGCGTCGAAACCGATGTCTCGGAGGACCTCGACCGCGTGGTCGACGGCCTCATCGGGCTCGGCTGCCGCCTGGGTACGTGCGGGTTTCCATGCGCGCGCGGAGGTCTTTGCGATGGCGGAGGCATCGCACGCGTCGAGCGCTGCAGTGAGTTCGGCAGACAGTTCTTCGAGCGGGAGTAAGCCGGTCGACAGCGGCGCGTAGACCGTTGAGGGGCGCCCCCGGCGACCACTGCGCCGCTGGCTTCGCTCGACGAGCCCGTCGTCTGCGAGGGAGTCGAGGTGATTGCGAACGGTGTTCGCATGCAGGTCGAGGCGGCGTGCGAGTTCAGTGACGGTGACAGCGGAGTCGTGGTGGCGCAGGCCCTGCGCGACGGCGCGGCGCGTGGAGATGCCCGGTGATGGGGCCGCGTTGCTGTGGGACGCCGCTGTCCGCAATGCACGACCGATGCTCTCGCCGTCGGGGCTCATATCCACTGTCCTAGCACGTGGGAGTGGGACCGTGCATTTTTTACAAGGAACTCTGACGGAGGTGTAAAAAACATGTGTCGGAGGGTCCACGGCAGGCATCACCTCCCGGGAGGGCTTGTGGCGACGTTCCGGTGGCAGATCCCTCGAAACCGGGCCACGCTAGGAATCAAGCCACGACAGAAAGGCAGACGCCGATGTCTGATGCAGCAGCCGCCGTTCCAGCGAGGACCGGCCAGGACTGGCTCAAGGACTGGGACTCAGAGGGGCCCTCCTGGGACAAGCGGCGCGCATGGCGCACGCTCGCCATCACGACCTTTGACCTCATCCTGTGCTTCATCGTCTGGTTCTTGGTCTCCGCGATAGCGCCTGTGCTCAACGATCTCGGTTTTGAGATCTCAAGTAGCCAGTTGTATTGGCTCACGGCTATGCCCGGGCTTGCCGGCGGGTTCCTGCGGATGGTGTGGACGTTCCTGCCGCCCGTCCTCGGCACGCGCAAGCTCGTCACCTACACCATGGCGCTCTTGTTGATCCCGATCATCGGCTGGGCGGTGGCCATTCAGAACCCCGACACTCCCTACTGGGTGTTGCTCGTCCTGAGTTTCGCGACCGGAATTGGTGGCGGCGCCTTCGCGGGCTTTATGCCGTCTACCTCCTACTTCTTTCCCAAGGCGAAGGCCGGAACAGCGCTCGGCATCCAGGCAGGCGTGGGTAACTTCGGGGTCAGCATTGTGCAGTTGGCGACTCCCTGGATCGTGAGCTTCATGCTGCTGGGCGGATTCGCATCGGGAGTGATCGGTCCCTCGCAGACGCTGGTCGACGACGCCACTGGGGCGACTGAGGAGGTGTGGTACCAAAACGCCAGCTACGCATGGGCGTCGCTCACCGTGATTGGCATCGTGATCTCGTGGCTCTACCTGCGTTCGATCCCCATGAAGGTGTCGAAGGTCACCGACCAGTTCGTGATCTTTAAGAACAAGCACACGTGGATGATGACGCTCCTGTATGTCATCACCTTCGGTGCCTTCTCAGGCTTCGCGGCGGTCTTCGCCCTGTTGATCGATGAGACGTTTGGCACCGGCGTGTTCGGGGACGCGGGAATCGATCCGCTGCAGTACGCGTTTTTGGGCGCCCTCGTGGGCTCAGCGGCCCGCGTGCTCTTTGGTCCCGTCGCTGACAAATTTGGCGGCGGCAAAGTGACGGTGCTCTCGTGCGCAGGGCTCGTGGCCTCGTGCGCATACACCGCCATGCAACTGTCACCTGAGTCTGCCGATGACTTCCCGAAGTTCCTCTGGGGCATGCTCGCGATCTTCTTCTTCTCAGGAATCGGCAACGCGTCCACGTTTAAGCAGATGCCGTACATCTTCAACCGCGTCGAGTCCGGCGGCGTCATTGGGTGGACCTCCGCGGTCGCTGCCTTTGGCCCGTTCTTCTTCTCCGTCATTCTGGCCTCCACACCCAGCTACACACTGTTCTGGTGGTGGACGGCGTTGTCCGCCGTCGGCACCGTGGTGGCCTGGTGGTACTACGCCAGGCGCGGCGCGGAGAAGCCCAGCTAGGCCACGCTCAGGGGCGGCGCACGGGAGACACGCGGCGGATACACGCCCGCCACGCGCTCGACACGATCCCCGGTTAACGTGGGGGAATGACCGATGCTGCGACCCCGTGGAGTGGATACGCGCCGGTGGCGGCGTGGGACGAGGCGATGGACGTGCACGGTGAGGTGCGCGAACCGTACCGCCGCGTGTACGACGAGCTTGAGCGGATGTCACGCGAGGACCTCACCGCCCGCGCAGAGGCTCTCGCCTCGACGTACCTCGCGCAGGGGGTGACCTTTGATCACGCGGGGGAGGAGCGTCCGTTCCCGCTGGACATTGTTCCCCGCGTGATCGGCAGCGACGAGTGGGACATCATCTCGCCCGGAGTCGCCCAACGCGTACGCACGCTGGAAGCGTTCTTGGCGGACGTCTACGGTTCGCAGCGGTGCGTCACAGATGGCGTGGTGCCCCGCAAACTCATTGCGACGAGCCAGTACTTCTACCGGGCCGTCGCCGGCGTCGAACCCGCCAACGGAGTTCGCGTACACGTGTCAGGCATTGACCTGGTGCGCGACAGTCAAGGCATCTGGCGCGTCTTGGAAGACAACGTGCGGGTCCCGTCCGGAGTGAGTTACGTGCTGTCCAACCGCCGCGCGATGAGCCAGATGTTCCCCGAGCTGTACGGGGCCATGGGCATCCGGCCCGTGCTGGAGTACTCGCGCCGGCTGCGGGCGGCTCTCGCCAAGAGTGCACCCGAAGGTGTGCACGACCCGACCGTGGTGGTGCTGACCCCCGGTGTCTATAACTCGGCCTACTACGAGCATTCCCTGCTTGCGCGCACCATGGGCGTGGAACTGGTGGAAGGGCGCGACCTCGAGACCGTCAATGGCCACGTGTTCATGCGCACCACCGCCGGGCGCCGGCGCGTCGACGTCATCTACAGGCGGGTGGATGACGACTTCCTCGACCCAGTGAAGTTCAGGCCAAACTCGTCCCTGGGCGCCCCTGGTCTCATCAACGCCGCGCGGCTGGGCAACGTGACCATCGCGAACGCTGTCGGAAACGGCGTCGCCGACGACAAGTTGATCTATACCTACATGCCGGACCTCACCCGGTACTACCTGGGAGAAGAGCCGATCTTGCCCAATGTTGATACCTGGCGCCTGGAGGAACCCGAGGCGCGCGAAGAGGTGCTCGACCGGCTGGAGGAACTCGTCGTCAAGCCCGTTGACGGTGCGGGCGGCAAGGGCGTGTTGATTGGTCCGAACGCCAGCCGCGCGCAATTGGCAGAGGCACGCGCGACAATCCAGCGCGATCCGCGCGGATGGATTGCGCAACCGGTGATTCAACTGTCCACGGTGCCCACCCTGACGGAGGACGGACTTGAGCCACGACACGTCGACCTGCGCCCATTCGCGATCAACGACGGTGAGGAGCAATGGGTGCTCCCTGGAGGCCTCACGCGGGTGGCGCTTGAACGAGGGCAACTGATTGTCAATTCCTCCCAAGGCGGCGGGTCAAAGGACACGTGGGTGTTGGGCGGCGCGCGTCAGTGGCGGCGCCACCGGGCGCCCGTCGAGGGGCGCATCGAGTTGTCCGGAATGGCTTCAGTCCCGCAGTCCAGTCACCCAGAGGATGTCGCCGCCGGCCAGCAGCAGCAACAACAGCAGCAACAGCAACACCGGCAGGCCCCTGGCGCGACGGAGGGCACGTCATGCTGAGCCGCATCGCAGAGTCGCTGTTTTGGATTGGACGCTACGTCGAGCGTGCAGATAACACCGCGCGCCTGCTCGATGTCCACCTGAATGTGCTCCTTGAGGACCCCTGGGTGGACGAGCCGTCCGCCAACGCATCGCTGCTCAACGTCATGAACGTCTCGTTCGAGCCCGATGCCGTGCTGACTCAGCGGGATGTGCTCGCCACACTTGCCTACGACCCCGAGCAGCTGTCATCGATCGCCGGATCCCTCATGGCCGCGCGCGAGAATGCGCGCCGGGCGCGCGAGGTCATCTCCACCGAGGTGTGGCACAGCCTCAACACCACGAGGATGGAGCTGCGCCGCTGGACTGGAGGCCACCGTCGGCCGCACGAGTACTTTGACTGGGTGCGTGAGCGGACCGCTGTTACGCGTGGGCTCGCGAGTGCCACCACGTCGCGCGACGATGTGTGGAACTTCCTCGAACTGGGGCGCTCCCTTGAGCGCGCGGACATGATCGCCCGGCTGCTCATGACGCGCTCGCTCGACGGCACCACGGGGCCCGACTGGACCACGCTGCTGCGCACCTGCTCAGCGCACGAGGCATACCTGCGCACCGTGCGTGCCCTCGTCGTCGAAGAACGCGCCGCAGAGTTCATTCTGATCGACCGGTACTTCCCACGCTCCATCGCCTACAACCTCAACATGGCGGAGGAGTTCCTCACACGCATCGAAGGTGAGGAACGCAACCGCACCCTTGCGGGGCGAGCCCAATTGGCTCTCGGGCGTGCCCGCACCACCCTCGAGTACTCGCCGGTGAGGGAGGTGCTGGACGACCTCCGCAACCAAATGCAAGCCGTACAGCAAGCCTGTGCCACGGCATCGGACCTCATCCGTGACCGCTACTTCCTTCCCGACGCGACCGTCGCATGGAATCAGGAGGCGCTATGACCACCATGCGCATCGAACACACCACACGCTTCCGCTACGCAGCAGAGATTGGCTCGTCCTACAACGAAGCGCGGGTGGTGCCGGCGTGGCTGCCCCGGCAGCGCGTCCTCGACTCACGGGTGTCCATCACGCCCGTGACCTGGCGTTCGTCCTACCGCGACTACTGGGAGTGTGATGTCACCGTGTTCGAGGTGCTTCAGCCGCACACGTCGCTGACCGTCGCCGCATCGTCGGTCGTCGAAGTCGCGTCCTCTCCGCCGCGTGGGGAAAAGGCAGGCTGGGAGGCGTTGGAGGGGCCAAAGCTGCGTGACCTGTTGTGCGAGTACTTGGACAACTCCGCCGCGACAGCGCCCCCTGACGCGCTCGCGGATTTCGCGCGTGATGCCTCCCACCGCCTGGGGCCTGATTCGACTGCTCGAGCCATCTGCGAGTATCTCCACTCGGAGGTGCGCTACGTGCCGGGGGTGACGTCAGTGCACTCGACGGCCCAAGACGCGTGGGAGGGTCGTTCCGGTGTGTGCCAGGACATGGCGCAACTGGCCATTGGTGCCTTGCGGGAGATCGGGATCCCCGCGCGGTATGTGTCGGGATACTTGCATCCCTCACGCGATGCCTCGATCGGCGAGACAGTCGAGGGGGAGTCGCACGCGTGGATCGAATGGTGGAGCGGCGAGTGGACAGGGTTTGACCCCACCAACGATCGTGAAGTCGGCGACCATCACGTCATTGTGGGCCGCGCCCGCGAATACCGCGACATCCCGCCCCTGGCAGGCGTGGTCGCGGGGGCAACCGAGGACCTCGACGTCACCGTCAAGGTGACGCAGACCGCCTGACGACAGAGGCACTGGTGCCCGCGCCGCACTAGGGGCACAGTGCCGGCGCCGCACTAGGGGCACAGTGCCGGACTACCCGGTGTACTCGAGGTGCCACGCTTCGGGCTTCGCGCCCGTGGGCCACGCCCACGTGGGGTGCATCCAGTTGTACGCGGTGAGCTGCTGGCGCAACCATGCGTACGCCTCGCCGGTGAATGCTCCTGGCAGTCCTGCGCCAGACAGATCCACGGCGGCACCCCAGCCGTGGTAGGACGTCCCCGGCTGGGCAGCGAGCGAGCCGTGCGTCGCGCGGGCGCGCACCTGGCCCGCCAGGTCGCGATACGAATCACTGATGGGGATGTCGATGCCGTAGCGGGCGCTGAAGGCCCGGTTGAGCCGCTCGAGGTCGCCGGCCGCCTGGCATAGAAGCTGCTGGCCTGGCGCCCAGGACAATCCGCACAGGTCGTGGTCAGCCAGCGCTCCATTCGTCGCAGTGAGCCGAGCCCGTTCGACGCTGTCACGGTCAACTCCGGCGAGGTAGATCCCGGGCACCCAGCCGGACTCGGACCCGACCGTGACCTGCACCCAGCCATTGGCCGCTGCCGCGCCGGTCGTTGCCATGACGTCACCGGCGCTGACAGTGGCGAGCGTCGTGTGGAGGAGGCCTGGGCCTGAGCGCACGGGCACCGACGGTGTTCCAACCACCTGCACCTCGGCATGGCGCATGAGCGGACGTGCCGCGGTATCTGAGCCGAACCACACGCCCGCTTGGTGGGTCTGGAAGAGCACCTGGGCGAGGCCGGCGCGGGAGATGGCCTGGGCGGGCCTAAAGAGCCGAGCATCGCCATCGCGCCACCCCTGCACCGCACCGATCTGAGCGAGCCACACGATGGCTTCGTAATGTGGTGACGCTGGGTCGACGTCCGCGAACGTCACGACCGGAGGTGCCTCGAGCTCGGGCGAGCCGGCGAAGGCGTACAGGAAGGAAGCAACCTGTTCACGCGTGAGGTCGGCGTCCGGCCGGAACTCGGCGCCGTCGCGGGTGTTCCAACCGTGCGCAATCTCCGCGGCGGCGAGCCAACTCACGTTGTCGAAGTCGTCTGAGGAGGCATCGACGTCGACATAGGGCGAGGCATCCGCAGGCGTGTGTGGCGGCTCGCCAGCGAGGCGATAGAGATAGGCGGCCATCTGCGCCCGCGTAGGAGTCTCTCCAGGAGAGAACAGCCGGGCCCCGGACGGCGCAGTGCCGGCGTCCATGACACCGGCGAGCACCACCCATTGAATCGCCTGCGCGAACGGCGAGTAGTGCGCGGTGGTCGCGACCTCAGAGACGTCGGCAAAGACGACGGTGGGCAGGGCGGGCCCCAACTGGGGGCCGAGCGCGGCCACTGAGGACGACGGCGGCGCGGGCGTCGAGGACGACGTGGCCGTTGGAGCGGGGTCGGCCGATGGCGTCCCCGTGGGGGCGGGCGGCTTGCTTGTCGGGGTTGGCGTGGGCGACGCGGTGGCCGAGGGAGAGGGCGTAGGAGGGGTGGCCGATGGCGACGACGTGGGGCGAGGCGTCGGGCTCGGGGTGGGCCGGGCGGTGGTGGTCGGCTGCGGATCAATCGTGGTGGTCGGCTCGGGCGTTGCAGACACCGTTGGAGTCGGTGGTGGCGATGCCGGGGAGCTGGGCGCTGGCGTTGCCTCCGGCGATGGGGAGGGAGAGACGGTCGGCTCCGCGCTCGCGGTCGCACTGGGCGAGGGGGCGGGTGCGTCGGGTGCCGTCGACGCCGCGCTGGCGAGGAGCGGCGAGTGGCTCGGCTCGGGCTCGTCGCCCACGGCGTACGCTGCTGGCGCGCAGACCAGGAGCGCTACCCCCGCCACGGCTGCCGCGGTGACGCGGATCGCGCTGCTGAATGTCCGGCGTGCAGAAGCGATCATCGGCGATCCCCTTCGTTGTCGCGCGGTGGTGACCCCGCGCGACCTAGGTCCCATTGTGACTCGGCTCGCTCGGGTTTGCTCGTCGGGATTGGTGCCGCTTCCGGGCGCAACCCGACGCCGCATCGGCCCTGAGCTCAGCGCCGATACAATTCGGGGTGTGACTGATACGCCCGCAACTGACGAGAACCGGTACGACTTCCGCGCAATCGAGGAGCGCTGGCTGCCCGTGTGGCGCGAAAACCAGCCGTTCCGCTCCTCAAACGAGGACGACGACCGCCCCACGAAGTACGTCCTCGACATGTTCCCGTACCCCTCGGGCGACCTTCACATGGGCCACGCTGAGGCGTACGCGCTCGGCGACGTGATTGCGCGGTACTGGGTGCAGCGTGGTTACAACGTCCTGCACCCCATTGGGTGGGACTCGTTTGGCCTGCCGGCCGAGAACGCCGCGATTAACCGTGGTCTGGACCCACGCGGGTGGACCGAGGACAACATCGCTCAGCAGCGCGCCTCGATGGAGCGCTACGCGTGCTCCTTTGACTGGGACCGCGTACTCGCGACGCACCGCCCCGAGTACTACCACTGGAACCAGTGGCTGTTCACGCGCATGCACGAGCGGGGCCTGGCGTATCGCAAGCACAGCGCCGTGAACTGGTGCCCCAAGGACCAGACAGTGCTGGCCAATGAGCAGGTCGTCGGCGGCCTGTGCGAGCGGTGCGATACCCCTGTCACGAAGAAGAAGCTGAACCAGTGGTACTTCAAGATCACGGACTACGCGGACCGGCTTCTGGATGACCTGAACGGCCTCGAAGGTAAGTGGCCGTCCAAGGTCATCGCGATGCAGCGAAACTGGATTGGGCGCTCCGAGGGTGCGGACGTCGCCTTCCAGATCGAGGGCCGCGATGAGCCGATCGACATCTACACCACCCGCCCTGACACGCTTCACGGCGCGACCTTCATGGTCGTTGCCGCGGACTCCGACCTTGCAGCGGAACTGGTGAAGGGGGCCGATGCTTCGGTGACGGCCGCGTTTGAGGCGTATGTGGAGCACGTGCGCGCCGCCTCCGACATTGACCGGCTGGCGACGGACCGCCCCAAGACGGGTGTGTTCCTCAACCGCTACGCCGTCAACCCCGTCAACGGCGAGCGCCTGCCTATCTGGGCCTCGGATTACGTCCTGGCCGACTACGGTCACGGCGCGATCATGGCGGTCCCCGCGCATGACCAGCGCGACCTCGACTTCGCTCGTGCCATGGACTTGCCAGTGCGGGTCGTGCTGAATGTCCTGGATGAGGACGGGACGCCGCTCGAGGACCCTGCCGTCTCGGGAGTGGCGGCCACGGGTGACGGTGAACTGATCAATTCGGGTGACCTGGACGGCAAGTCCAAGGCGGAGGCCATTGCGGCAATTACGGCTGACCTCGAGGCCAAGGGCCTGGGCCACTCGTCGCGCAACTATCGCCTGCGCGACTGGCTGATCTCCCGCCAGCGCTATTGGGGCACTCCCATCCCCATCGTGCACTGCGACGACTGCGGCGAAGTGCGCGTCCCCGACGACCAGTTGCCGATTGAACTGCCTCCTGCGCAGGGTCTAGACCTCAAGCCCAAGGGCACCTCGCCATTGGGTGGCGCGAGTGAGTGGGTCAACACGACCTGCCCGGACTGCGGAAAGCCTGCCAAGCGTGACACCGACACCATGGACACCTTCGTGGACTCGTCCTGGTACTACTTGCGGTTCCTGTCGCCGGGCAAAACCGACGGGCCATTTGACCCGGCCGACGCGCAAAAGTGGGCGCCCATCGACCAGTACGTTGGCGGCGTCAGCCACGCGATCCTGCACCTGCTGTACTCGCGGTTCTTCACCAAGGCGCTCAAAGACATGGGACTGGTGAACTTTGACGAGCCGTTCTCGTCTTTGCTGAACCAAGGCATGGTGCTGATGGACGGGTCTGCCATGTCGAAGTCGCGCGGCAACATCGTGCGCCTGTCGGAGCAGCTCGACGAGTACGGCGTGGACGCAGTGCGCCTCACCATGGGCTTCGCGGGCCCGCCCGAGGACGACATCGACTGGTCGGATGTGTCGCCCGGCGCGACGGCGAAGTTCCTCGCCCGTGCCTGGCGCCTGGCGCGCGACGTGACGTCCGAGCCCGGGGTCGACCCCGCGACCGGTGACGCGGCGTTGCGTGCGGTCACCCACAAGACCATGCACGAGTGCGCGGAGCTCACTGAGGGATTCCGCTTCAACGTGGTCGTCGCGCGCACCATGGAACTCGTCAACGCGACCCGGAAGGCCATCGACTCCGGCCCCGGCGCGGCCGACCCCGCCGTGCGTGAGGCAGCCGAGCAGGTCGCGGTCCTGCTCAGCATGTTCGCCCCCTACTGTGCCGAGGACATGTGGTCGATGCTCGGCCACGACAACGTGTCCCGCGGCGGGTGGCTCACGGTCGACGAGGCTCTCCTGGTTGAGGACACCGTCACGTGTGTGGTGCAGGTCAAGGGCAAGGTCCGCGACCGCCTCGAGGTCTCGCCCAGCATCGGCGAGGACGACCTGCGGGAATTGGCGCTCGCCGCTCCCGGAGTGGTCCGCGCACTCGAGGGAGCGCAGATCCGTACCGTCATCGTGCGCGCCCCCAAACTGGTCAACATCGTCCCTGCGTAGCGGTCGAGCGGCGGCAGTCGCTAGGTTGGGAACATGACCGGCCCCACCGTAGTCGTCACGGACTCCGCCGCGTCGGTGCCCACGGCACTGGCGCGGGAGTTCGGATTAGTGGTGGTGCCGCTGTCGGTGATCGTGGACGACGAGGCCTTCGAAGAGGGTGTGTCGATCACGAGCGATCAGGTGCTCGCTGCACTGACGGTCGGCAGTACCGTGACAACCTCGCAGCCGGCGCCGCAGGCTTTCTCGGAGGCGTTCCGCGGCATCGCGGACGGTGGTGCTGGCGCGATTGTCGCAGTGCTGATTGGCGGCAAATTATCGGGCACGGTCGATGCTGCTCGGGCCGCCGCCTCCACGGTCGACATCCCGGTGACGGTCGTGGATTCGCGCACGGTGGCGATGGGCACGGGTTTTGCCGCGTTAGCGGCGGCTAAGGTCGCCCGCGATGGCGCGCCTGCCGGCCGGGTCGGTGAGATCGCCCGCGTGGTGGCGGCGAGCGTGACGTGCGTTTTTACGGTGGACACTCTCGAGTACCTGCGACGGGGCGGTCGCATCTCCTCAGCGGCGGCAGCCATGGGGCGTGTCCTGAGCGTCCGCCCTGTGCTGGAAATTGTTGACGGCGAGGCATCGGTGACTCACAAGGTGCGGTCCACGGCGCGGGCCCGCGACACGGTGCTCGATCGCGCTGAAGAGGCCATTGCGGCGGCAACCGCCCCAGCGGTGGCGGTGATGACGCTGGGCGATGGCACCTTTGGCGACGACGCGGCCCGCTCGTTCAGGCTCCACCATGATCATCTCGCGATGCAGGTAGACACCACGATTAGCTCCGTGCTGGCGGTCCATGCTGGTCCAGGAGCCCTTGCCGTCGTGGTCGCGGATGTCGCGGCCTCGTCCCCAGGCCGCATCGACTAGCGGCCCTTCCACGAGTTCTCTGGGCGGATCAGCCGTCTCCGCCGGCGCGCCTTAGCGTCGAAGCGTGACACCGACTTCGTCAGAACCGCCGACGGCGCCCACCACAGTCGCGGGCGCAGACCCGCAGGGCCGGACGGACGCCTCGCCTGCGCCCGTAGGCGGGAGCCACGCCTCGCCTGCGCCGTGGCGAGAGGCGGCCGCCGGGCGGGTCGCCCGGGCGTACGAAGCCGCCCACGGCCGCGAGATCGAAGACACCGCGCGCGGATTCCGCATCGGTGTCGAGCCGCGCGTCGCGATCGCACTTGTGGTGACGCTCGCCGTCGGCGCAGTGGTCGCATGGGCACTCCTGCGCGCGAGCGCGCCCGCCACTCCGGCGCCATGGGGCGAGGAGGCCGCCGCCACCGCGTCCGCAACGCCGGTGCCAACGGCCGCAGCGTCCGTCACTGCCGGCACCGTCTGGGTGCACGTGTCCGGAGCGGTTGAACAACCCGGACTCGTCGAAGTGCCTGCTGGCTCCCGGGTCGCGGACGCCATTGACATGGCGGGCGGTGCTACCGCGCAGGCGGACCTTGGCAGCGTCAACCTTGCCCGGATTGTCGCGGATGCTGAACAGGTTCACGTCGCCGAACCGGGCGCCACGTCAGCTGCCGAGGGACCCATCAGTGTGAACCGAGCGAGTGCGGATCAACTGGAAGAGTTGCCGGGGATAGGCCCGGTGATTGCCGCGCGCATCGTCGCCGACAGGGAGGCAAACGGGCCCTTCGCGTCGCTTGCGGACCTCACGCGGGTTTCCGGTGTGGGCGACGCCATGGTCGCGGGCTTGGAACAAGTGGCGACCGTGTGACGCGCGTGCACGATGCGCGCCTGGTGCCAGCCGCCGGCGCTGCGTGGGCAGCGGTCCTCGCTGTGGCCTGGCACGGGGTGGACCCCGGTACGGTCGCCGCGGGAGCGTGGGGGCTGTGGGTCGTAGCCGCAGGGGTGGTGGCGCTTGCCGTACGAGCGTCCACGCGGCGAGACGCCCACGCCCGGGTGGTAGCCGTGGTTGCGTGCCTAGGGGTGGCGGCAGCGGCCGCTTCATCCGCCGCCTTCGCGGCGCATCTGTGGGAGCGTGCGGCCGCGGATGGTGGGTTTGAGAGCGCGATCGCGGCCGACGAGATTGACGTGCGCGTCGTCGCACGGGAGCGCGGCAACGAATATGCGAGCGCCCGCGGCCGAGCGTGCATGGTGCCGGTGACCATGACGGCGTGGGCACCGCCGGTGGATGGCGGTGGGCCAGGGCCGCCTGGGGAACTGGGGGCCTCACGTGTGATCAGCAACGTCGACGCCGGGCGCTGGCTGCCGTTGCGCGGCCCCGCCACGGTCTCGCTTCCGGAGTGCCCGCGTGCCGGCGACACCCTCGAGCTGAGAGCTGATCTGGTCGCGGATGGGAACGGCGCCTTGGCCTGGGATGCGACTGTCCTCGCTGTGCAGCACGGGACGGGGCCCGTGCATGAAGCGCGGCGAGCGTTCATTGACGCCTCCGCAGCCGTACCGGACGAGTCACGGGGGCTGCTCCGAGGAATGATCACCGGCGACACGTCCAGCATGAGTGAGTCTCAGGTGGCGGACATGAGGGTCGCGGGGATCGCGCATGTCACTGCCGTGTCCGGCGCCCACTTCGCGATGGTGTCACTCGGGGTCATGGCGTTGGTGCGCCTCATGAAGTGGCCCAGGTGGGGCCAGGCGGCGGCCGTGTCGATCGCGGCGGCAGCATTTGCGCTGCTGGTGGGGCCACAACCCTCCGTCGTCCGCGCCACGGGGTTCGCGCTCATTGTTGCGGTGGCCGTTGCCTGGGGACGGCGCGCGCGAGCTCTTCCGGCGCTCGCCGTCACGATCCTGGTGGTGGCGCATGGGGCACCGGCCGTGGTGGGGGAGATCGGATTCGCGATGTCGGTGACGGCCGTCCTTGCCATTGTTCTCGTGGCACCCGCGATCGCCCGCCGGCTTTCCGCCGCCGTGACCCCACGGTTGGCGAGCGCGTTGTCGATACCGGTGGCGGCGCAGCTCGCACTGGTGCCTTTCCTTATTTTTCTTCAGCCCGGCATCGGCCCGTACGCAGTCCTCGCGAACGTCGCAGCCGCGCCGTTCTTGGCTCCGGTCATGGCACTGGGCTTGGCCGCTGTGTTGGTCGCGCCGTGGTGGGCGGTGGGCGGCACGGCACTCGCCCACCTCGCGGCGGTGCCGACCACGGCAATGGCCCGCATCAGCGCAGGGGTGGCGGATCTTCCAGGTGCGTGGTTACCGTGGCCCTCGGGACCCACGGGAGTGCTGCTGGGCATGGGGCTGGGACTGGCCGGACTCGTGGCGACGGCGACACACATGGTGCTGGTGCGGGCAGTTGCCATCGTGGTGATGATCGCCATCTGTGCAGGCGTCTGGGGAGCAAGGACGGGGCTGACGCGCGCGGCGGCATCCGACTGGGATGTGGTGGCGTGCGATGTGGGGCAAGGCGACATGATGCTTGTGAGGACGGGGGACCGGTCGGCCGTCGTGATCGATACCGGGCCTGACGACGTGGCCGCGATCGCCTGCTTGGACCGCTACGGCGTCACGACTGTGCCCTTGTTGATCCTGACTCATCCCGACCTTGACCACGACGGCGCGGCCGTCGCCATTGCTACGCACGTGGACGTTGAGCGGGCGTGGATTGCGCGCGCGGGCGAGGGCGGGGACGCGGCCCGCGGTCTGCGTGCTGCGGGCATCGCGCTCGAGGTACCGGCCGATGCCTCGGTACAGAGATTGGGGCCCGTCACCTTGGAGGTCTTGCCCGGTTCGCAGGATGGTGACCCGGCGCCTGAGGGAGACAACGATGGCTCGATCACCATGCTGGTGTCGGGGGCACGCACGTCTGTGCTCGCGCTCGGTGACCTCGAGCCCGCCGGTCAGGGGCGCCTCGTGGCGACCATGCGCGCCGCGGGGCAGCGCGTGTTCACGGTCGATGTGGTGAAGGTGGCACACCACGGCTCCCGTCACCAGGATGCCGACCTTGCTGCCCTGATACAGGCTCGGTGGGCTGTCTTCAGCGCGGGGCGCGACAACGACTATGGTCACCCGGCGTCTGACGCCATCGAGATGTACAGCGGCGCCGGCGCACACCCGCTGGTCACTGCCGAATGCGGAGACATTGCGTTCGCGGTGAATGGACCGGCGACAGGACATGAGTGTCACAGCGACGTGGCACGCTAGTGCCATGCCACCGCGTACCCGAGCTGCAGAGCCCACGTGGTTCCGCGCCAAGCCAGCACCCGTTGTCCTCGTGTCGGGACCCGAGGGCGTACTGGGCCAGCGTGCGATCGAGCGGATCACGCAGGCGCGGCCGGACGCCGCGATTACCCGTCTCGACGCCGGCGCGTACACCCGTGGCGCACTCCTCGCCGCCGCGTCGCCATCCCTCTTTGACGAGGCCGGAATCGTCATTGTGGCCGGCGCGGAGGCGATGAACGACGAGTTCTTATCGGATGCGCTGTCGTACGTGACGTCGCCTGACCCTGACGTCGTCGTGGTCATCCGCCATGGCGGCGGGGTTCGTGGCAAGAAGCTCCTCGACACCATGCGCAAGGGCGGCGTCCCCGAGTACACGTGTCCCGCGATCAAGAAGGACTCCGAGCTCGCGGACTTTGTCGCGGGAGAGTTCGAGCGAGCCAAGCGGCCTGTCGGCGCACAGGTGGTGAGGGCACTCGTCGATGCCGTGGGCGGCGACATCGCGGAACTTGCCGCAGCCGCCCAGCAGTTGATGCGAGACGTCGAAGGGTCCATCTCGCCGGAAACCGTCACGCGCTACTACGGTTCGCGCGTGAACGCGACCGCCTTCGAAGTGGCGGACGCCGCCGTCGCGGGGGACGTGGCGAAGGCGCTCACGCTCCTGCGCCACGCGCTCGCTACCGGTACCGATCCGGTGCCGCTCAACGCCGCGCTCGCCGCAAAGCTGCGAGTTCTCGCGAAGGTAGGCGCGGCGCGCGGTCGCAGGCTTGACCCCACCAAGGACCTGGGAATCGCTCCGTGGCAGGCGGATCGCGCTCGTCGTGAACTGCGCAAGTGGACCGCGGACACTCTTGCTGAGGCGATCGAGGCCGTCGCTCAGGCTGATGCGGAGATCAAGGGCGCTGCGCGAGCGCCCGAGTTCAGTCTGGAGCGCGCCGTGCGCGTCGTGGCGCAGCTCGCTCAGTAGCGCGAGGGCGCAGCTTGCTCAGTAGCGCGAGGGCGCAGCTCGCTCAGTAGCGCAAAGGCGCACCTCACGCGCTACGCGGGTACAGACGTGGTGTGGGCTGAGCCTTCCCGGTGGTGGGGGATCAGGAACCCCAAGTGGTCGCTGCGCCCACAACGCCTCGGGCCCCCACACGCCGAAGCGAGTGAGGGCCCGAGGGACGAGCGATGGGCGCGCTTAGAGAGCGGCGACCTGCTTGGCCAGCGCCGACTTGCGGTTCGCGGCCTGGTTCTTGTGGATAACGCCCTTGGAGACGGCCTTGTCCAGCTTGACGGAGGCGACCTTCAGCGCGTTCGCAGCCTTGTCCTTGTCGCCGGCGGCGATTGCCTCGCGCACCTTGCGGACATTGGTCTTCAGCTCGGACTTGACGGCGACGTTGCGCTGGCGGGCCTTCTCGTTGGTCCCGATGCGCTTGATCTTCGACTTAATGTTTGCCACAGCGATCCTTCTTGATGAGGTGAAATCTTCCTTGGGGGGCGCGAGCGCGCGCCCACACACAAACGTCAATGCTACCAGTGATGGTGGTCGGAAAGCGAACTCGCCACCGCATCGAACCGGTGCCTATCCAGGATAGCGCCTTCGCGGCGAACGGCCCGCGGGTCCACACGGATGATGCGGTCGATCCTCACCTCGCTTGGGCGGCGCTGGCGGTCCCATGCGCCGGTCCCAATATCCACCCAGTACCTGCCCCAACGCGCCTCTTGGGCGGAGTCGAGGTCGTGGTCCTTGCTCGTGAGCTGGAGCGCCAACAGCCACGGGCCGTCGTGCCCGATGAGCAACACCGGCCGGTCCTTCCCCTGCGAGTGGTCTTCCTCGAACGGCACCCAGGTCCACACAATTTCCCCGGGATCTGGCAGTCCGTCGGCGTGCGGCGCGTACCGCACTGCCACGCGTCCGGTGTAGTCGCCCGGGTAGGGACGGTGCCGTGTTGGCGCCGAGGTGGGGCGGTGCCGGGATCCCGACCGCGTTGCCCGCGATGGGCGCCCCGGCGGTCGCTTGGTGGCGCGTGTGCGCGCGCGAGCGTTGCGTCGACGCTTGTCTTCGCGAGTGGCCCACGCTGACAACCCCACAACGGCCAGCACGGCCACGATGAGAAGGAACTGCTCCATGGGGTCAGCGTAGAGGGACGGACGCCACGCGCTGGGGTGTGGGGGAGGGCGAGGCCAGTGGGGCCGATGCCGGGGCATCAGGAATGTCGCTGGCCGGTCGGGGGTGGTCGAAGAGGAACCCTTGGGCGAGCTGCCAGCCGTGGGCAATCGCGGTGCGTCGCTGCGTCTCGGTCTCCACGCCCTCGATGATTCCCACCATTCCCAGGCTCGCGACAAGGGAGGAGATGGCGGTCGAGATGCGGTCGCCCGTAGAGCCGTCGCCGAGGCGTAGCGTGAATTCGCGCGCGAGCTTGATGCCGGTCACGGGGGAGCGTAGGACCGATGACAGTGCGGAGTATCCCGTTCCAAAGTCGTCGAGCAAGAGGTCCACGCCCATATCGGTGAGCTGTTCCAATTCAGTGCGGGTGGACGAGGTAGAGATCAGCATCCCCGACTCGGTGATTTCCAGCGCAAGGCGAGACGGCGCAACCCCGGCCTCAGCGAGCGCCTCGCGCACCGTGTCAACCAGACCGGCGCCGCCGATGTGTTGAGTTGAGATATTGACCAGCACCCGCCCTGGGAACGCCGGGCGCTCCGCGATGAACTGGCATGCGTCGCGCAACACCACCTCGCCTAGCGGCACCACAAGGTTCGCTTCCTCGCAGATGTCGAGGAACTCGTGGGGGAGCAACAGGCCGCGATGGGGGTGGCGCCAACGCACCAGGGCCTCGTAAGCGCGCACCTCGCCCGTGGCGAGTTCCACGATGGGTTGAAAGTGCACCTCAAGCTGGCCCTCGCGCAACGCGGCGCGAAGTTCCGACTCGACTGACAGCCGCATCTGCGCGTGGTGGCGCATCCCCTCCGAGAACGACTGCGCGTGATCGCGGCCGGCCCGCTTGGCGTGCGACATGGCGACATCCGCGTCACGAATGAGTGCCTGTGCACTCATGTCGGGACCGCCGAGCGCGACTCCCACGCAGGCGGTGGGCTCGACCTCGTGACCGCCCACGGAGAAGGGCACTCGCAGCGCCGCTCGGACATCGTCAGCGAGGCCCTCGGCCTCGGCCAGCGACGTCAGCCCCGGCGCGACGATCACAAACTCGTCGCCGCCCAAGCGGGCGACGGTGTCCTGGCTGCGTACCGTCGCGCGTAGCCGCCGAGCAGCCTCGGTGAGGAGGCGGTCACCGGCTTCGTGGCCCAGGGAATCGTTGACGACGGTGAAGTCGTCGAGGTCCAAGAAAAGGCATGCAACCTGCGGTTCGGGCGCTTCGAGCACCACGTCGAGCCGGTCAACCACCAACGCACGGTTCGGCAGCCCGGTCAGGGTGTCGTGCAACGCGCGGTGCTCGAGCAATGCCTGGGCGCGCCGCGTTTCGGTGACGTCCTCCACCTGAGCCAGCACCCGCATCGGCCCGCCGTCCACGCGAGAAAACGTCACTCGAGCCCACACCACGTCACCACTGACGTGAACCAAGCGACGCTGTGCCTGCAGGTGACTGACGCCGCGCTGCAGCCGCTCCCACACGCGCCCATCGCGCGTGGCGTCGTCAGGGTGGGTGATGGAGGCGAGCGCCACTTTTTCTAGGGCCCCGGAGTCGTAGCCCAACAGCGCCTCAAGGGCACTGTTGGACTCGTGGATTCGCGCATCAGCATCGAGCACAGCCATGCCTATCGCTGCGCTGGCGTATGCCGCGCGGAAAAGTTCGTCGCCTGCCACCGGTTCGACTCCTCGCCTGGGTGACTGAGGACTCTCCCGCCACCACCGGGACTATCGGCAGGTTTCCTTACAAAGTCAAGTGGGCCCTCGTTCGGCATAAACGTGGGAAAATGACGCCAGACCTGTCCGGCACACCACAAGGATTCCAAGGCCATCGTGAATTTCGCCCCCAGCATCGAGCCCGCCGCCACTGCGCCCGAGCTCATCCGCAACTTCTGCATCATCGCGCACATCGACCACGGCAAGTCGACTCTCGCGGACCGCATGCTCGGTATTACGGGCGTCCTGGAGGCCCGCCTGCAAAAGGCGCAATACCTGGACCGCATGGACATTGAGCGCGAGCGGGGCATCACGATCAAGTCGCAGGCCGTCCGCATGCCGTGGGACGTCGAGGGCACGCCGCACGCGCTGAACATGATCGACACTCCCGGGCACGTCGACTTCTCCTACGAGGTATCCCGCTCGCTGGCCGCGTGCGAGGGCGCGATCCTGCTCGTCGACGCCGCACAAGGTATTGAGGCGCAGACGCTTGCGAACCTGTACTTGGCCATGGAGAACGATCTCGTCATCATCCCCGTGCTGAACAAGATTGACCTTCCATCCGCCGACCCGGACCGCTATGCCGCGGAACTCGCGCAGCTGATCGGTTGCGAGGAGGACGAGGTGCTCCGGGTGTCTGGCAAGACGGGGGAGGGCGTCGAGGCCTTGCTGGACCGCGTCGTGCGTGACATTCCGGCACCGGTGGGCGTGGCTGACGCCCCCACGCGCGCCATGATCTTCGACTCCGTGTACGACACGTACCGCGGCGTCGTCACGTACGTGCGGGTGGTTGATGGCTCGCTCAAGCCGCGCGAGAAGATCGCGATGATGTCGACATTGGCCACTCACGACTTGTTGGAGATTGGCGTCATCAGCCCCGAACCCAAGCCGACGAAGGGATTGGGCGTGGGCGAGGTGGGCTACCTCATCACGGGCGTGAAGGACGTGCGCCTGTCCAAGGTGGGTGACACGGTGACCCAGGCAAACAACCGCGCGACCGAGTCGCTGGGCGGCTACCGGGACCCCAAGCCCATGGTCTACTCGGGCCTGTTCCCGCTGGATGGCTCGGACTTCCCGATCCTTCGAGATGCGCTCGACAAGCTTCAGCTGAACGACGCCTCGCTCGTGTACGAGCCGGAGAGTTCCGTCGCGCTCGGATTCGGGTTCCGCTGTGGATACTTGGGTCTGCTTCACCTGGAGATTGTCCGCGACCGCCTTGAGCGCGAGTTCGGCATCGACCTGATTTCCACCGCGCCCAACGTGGTCTACGAGGTGGAGATGGAGGACGGCAAGGTCGTCACGGTCACCAACCCGTCGGAGTTCCCCGGCGGCAAGATCGCCCAGGTGCGTGAGCCCGTCGTCGAGGCCTCGATCCTGGTGCCCAGCGAGTTCATCGGGACCGTCATGGAGCTGTGCCAGGAACGCCGTGGGCAGATGGGCACCATGAACTACCTGTCCGAGACACGCGTCGAGATGCACTACACGCTGCCGCTTGCGGAAGTGGTCTTCGACTTCTTTGACCAGTTGAAGTCCCGCACCCGCGGCTACGGCTCGCTCGACTACGAACCCGCCGGGGACCAGACTGCAGACCTGGTCAAGGTCGACATTTTGCTGCAAGGCGAGGCCGTCGATGCGTTTAGCGCCGTGGTGCACCGCGACGCCGCTTACCAATACGGTCTGCAGATGGTCACCAAACTCAAGGACCTGATTGATCGTCAGCAGTTTGAGGTGCCTATTCAGGCTGCGATCGGCGCGCGCATTATCGCTCGCGAGACCATTCGCGCGATTCGCAAGGACGTGCTCGCCAAGTGTTACGGCGGCGACATTTCTCGTAAGCGAAAGCTGCTTGAGAAGCAGAAGGCCGGCAAGAAGCGCATGAAGAACATCGGCTCGGTCGAGGTGCCGCCGGAGGCCTTCATCGCCGCGCTGTCCACGTCCGACGACGGTTCGGACAAGGGCAAGAAGAAGTAGCGGTGTCCGCCGCGACCGTGACCGTGGGCGCTGCCACGGAGCGCGACTTCGGGGTCTACATTCACGTGCCGTTTTGCTCGGTGCGATGTGGCTACTGCGACTTCAACACCTACGCCCCGGGCGAAAGCGAGTTTTCCTCCCGCTCGGACTATGTGCAGGCGGCACTGGGCGAGATGCGGCAGGCGCGCGACACCATGGCGGGCGACACGCGCCCCGCGCGCACGGTGTTCGTGGGAGGTGGCACGCCGACCATGCTGGACGCGGGCGCGCTGACGGCGCTGCTCGACGGGGTGCGCGACACCTGGGGGCTTGCGGCCGATGCCGAGGTCACCACGGAGGCCAACCCTGACTCGGTCACTCGAGAGTCCCTTGAGCAGCTTGCGGGGGCGGGCTTTACGAGGGTGAGCTTCGGTATGCAGTCGGCAGTCCCGCACGTGCTGGCGACGCTGGAGCGCACGCACCAACCCGAGAACGTTGCGCGCGCTGTTGCGTGGGCGCGCGCGGCTGGCCTCGCCGTCAGCCTGGACCTGATCTACGGGACACCTGGCGAATCGCTCGAGGACTGGACTGCGTCCTTAGACGCCGCGATCGCGCTTGAACCCGACCACGTCAGTGCCTACGCACTGGTGATCGAGCCCGGTACGCGCATGGGTGCGCAGTTGCGACGCGGACAGATCCAGGCGGTCGATCTCGATACCCAGGCGGATATGTATGAGGCAGCGGAGGCACGCCTGGCGCGCGCGGGTTATGACTGGTACGAGGTGTCGAACTGGGCGCGCTCGCCCGAACAGCGCTGTCGTCACAATGTGGCCTACTGGACCAGCCAGGACTGGTGGGGCGTGGGCCCTGGAGCGCACTCCTACCTAGGCCCGCGGGTGGCGCCGGCAGGCGAGAGCGTTCCCGCGCAGCGCTGGTGGAACGTGAAGTTGCCGCGCGCTTACGCGGCACGCATCGACGGGGGCGAGTCGCCAGTGGCCGAGGTGGAGCCGCTCGACGAGGCGGACCTGGCGCTCGAGTCGGTCATGCTGCGCTTGCGACTCGCCGACGGCATGCCTGTGGGGGAGTTGCCCGAGCGACGACCCGACCAGATCGCGGCGCTCGTGGCCGACGGCGTCCTCGACGGTCGCGCGGCGCTGCGGGGCACGCTGGCGCTCACGCTGAGGGGCCGGTTGCTCGCCGACGCCGCAGTGCGTGCACTGACCTAGCGTTCCGTCGTGGGCGCCTGGTACGCAACTGACTGAGATTCCGCCCCGGACATGGCGTGTCGTGCACGCCAGCCGGCGTGTCTGCAGAATCTCAGTCAGTTTGGAACGCGAGCGTTCAAGCGGTCTCGCGGGCGTCCTACTTGAAGAACGGTATGACCAGCTTGATTCGGTAGTAGTCGCCGTTGTTGGCCTTCACCGCCGCAATGATCGACACGACGATCGAGTAGATCCAGTAGGCAATGAACAGGGGCAGCGTGACAATGAAGCCGAACAGCAGCGTGGCGAGCCCAATGATCACGGCGCCCAGCCCCACGCACAAGGCAGTGAGCTGCAGGTTCAACTGCTGACGACCGTGGTGCGCCACCAAGGCGCTGCGCTCGCGGTAGATCAACCAGATCACGAGGGGGACCGCGAAGCCCAGGACGCTCGCGGAGATCGCGGCAGCAATGAGCGCACCCACGTGCGTGAACATGGCCCACATGCGCGCGTCGGACTCCAGCATGGGAGCGGGCGCGCCGTGCGGGTAGTGGCCATTGGACTGGCCGTACTGTGCGTGGCCGTATTGCGACTGCCCGTACTGTGACTGGCCGGGCTGGGGATCCGGGTTGTCTGTTTGCCCGTCAGCCGCTTGCTCGGGCTGTACTGGATTGGTCTGCGCTGGGTCGGTCTGCGCTGGGTCGCGCGGGTCCTGCGCGTCGGCGGCGAAGGCCGCTTCGTGAACCGCGCCGGCCTCGGGGGTCGTCTCGGCTTCGTGGTTCGCGCCGCTGTCCGGAGTGTCGGATGCGCCGGCTGACTGCTCGGTAGCGTCGTCAGGCTCTGGAGTTGATGTGCTCATACCCCCACGGTGCCACGAAAACGCAGGGCCCCGCATCGGCCACTAAGCCGATCCGGGGCCCTGACTGCCTTCGGGGTCAACCCTGAGTGAGTGACCGCGGGTGAAGACTCTGGGTTACTTCACGAGTTCCAGCGTGAAGGGGTACTTGTAGGTGTTTCCCTTGTTCACTGCCTGGAAGGCCTGGATGCCAAAGACGAGGCCAATGATGAGGACGGCGAGCCAGATCAGCAACGAGAGGATCCCGATCAGCGGAATGACGCCGATCACGCTCGACGCGACGTATCCGATCGTGACCAGGATGCCGAAGTTGAGCGCGTTCTTGCCCTCACGGTCGGCGAACTCCGACTGGTCCTTGCCGACAAGCCAGAAAATCAGCGGCAGCAGGAATCCGGTGAAGACGGTCAGGTGGGCCAGCGCGGGCAGCAGGTTCGGGTTTGACCCGGAAGTGCTTGGTGCCGGCTGCTGCGGAGGCGGCGGGGGAGTCCCGTTGTTGTCAGTCATGTTCTCTCACCACTTTGATGTTGATGGGTCTGGACGGCGCTGGCGTACCTCGAGTGTCGCGAGAAACATCCCTCAGTCTTATCGCGTACCAGCGGTGACACCGTAGCGGTATTCGCCGCGCACGTCACCAGTGCGCTTTCGACGCTACCGCGTGCTGGCGCGCCGCGCACGGTGGCCCAGTGCGCGAGCCAGGAACGCACGGCCGCGAGAAACGTTAGAATTAGCACTCGTAGGTTGCGAGTGCCAGAACGTGAGGTAGTCAGGAGGTGCCGGTGAGCGAAGATCGTCGCCGCGCGGTGCTGCACGCCATCGTGGAGGGATACGTCTCGACGTCGGAGCCGGTGGGCTCGAAGGCGCTGGCGGAAACCTCCCACCTGGGCGTGTCCTCTGCCACGATTCGCAACGACATGGCGGCGTTGGAGGAGGAGGGCCTCATCGCCCAGCCCCACACGAGCGCCGGGCGCATTCCCACTGATGCCGGCTACCGCCGCTTTGTGGACCAGGTGGCGTCTGCCGCGCTGCACGAGCCGCACAAACGCGCCATCACCACTTTCCTGTCCGACGCGGTTGATCTCAACGACGTCGTCGAGCGCTCCGTTCGCCTGCTGAGCCAGCTGACCCGCCAGGTCGCGGTGGTGCAGTATCCGTCGCCGCGAGAATCTGCGGTGCGGCGGGTCGAGCTGGTGCGGATCGGCGTGGATCGCGCTTTGGTGGTGGTGGTGTCGGCCGATGCACGGGTGGAGCAGGGCACGGTGGGCTTGGGGCACGATGTGCCAGAGGATGAGTTTGAGACGGCCGCACGGGCCATCAACGATGTGTGTGTGGGGCGCACGCCCAGTGAGCTCGGCCCCGCGCTCGCCGCATGGCTGCAGCGCAACTCGCACGCCTCATGGGCCGCTGCGGTTGTCGACGCCGTGGTGGCGCAGGCCAAGGGCGGTACCGTGGAGCGCGTCGTTTTCGCCGGGACCTCGAACCTGGCGCGAGCGGCGAACGACTTCGAAACAGACGCCATTGGCCCGGTCCTCGATGCGCTCGAGGAACAAGTGGTGCTGTTGCGGTTGTTGCACGAGATGGCCGGTGAAGGTCGGGACGTGAGCGTGCGCATCGGGATGGAAAACGGTGCCGATGCCTTCGCTCGCACATCAATTGTGGCGGCGGGCTACGGATCCCAGGGAGAAAACGTCTCCTTGTTGGGTGCGTTGGGCCCCACCCGCATGGACTATCCAGGGACGATGGCCGCTGTACGTGCCGTTGCCCGCTATCTGTCAAGAATTGTGGAGACTGAGTGAACGACTATTACGCCACCCTTGGCGTCGAGCGCACCGCCTCGGAAGCCGAGATCAAGAAGGCCTATCGCAAACTGGCGCGTGAGCTGCACCCCGATGTCGCGGGGCCCGACTCCGCGGATAAGTTCAAGGACGTCGCGGCCGCGTATGAGGTGCTGGGCAATGCGGACAAGCGCGCCCAATACGACCGGGGCGTGGACCCGCGCGGCGGCCACGGCGGTGCGCAGGGTGGGCCGCAGGGCTTCGGTTTCGAGGACATCTTTGAGCAGTTCTTTGGCGGCGGGGGACAGAGCCCATTCGGTGGTGCGCAGCAACGTGGTCCCGCGTCACGGACGCAGCGTGGAGGCGACACGCTCGTCCAGGCGTCGATCTCGCTTAAGGAAGCCGTCTTTGGCGTGAGCCGCGAGATTCAGGTGGACCTCGCGGACGTGTGCAAGACGTGCTCGGGTTCGTGCTGCGCGCCGGGAACGCAGCCGCAGCAGTGCTTGCAGTGCAACGGTCAGGGCGTGGTGCAGCGCATGGCGCGGTCGCTGCTTGGAAATGTGATGACGACCTCGCCGTGCCCCGCATGTGGTGGCTACGGCACCACGATCCCGTCGCCATGCGGTGACTGCTCGGGTCAGGGCCGCAACCACTCGCGTCACACGGTGAAGGTCGACATTCCCGCCGGCGTGGAAACGGGCACGCGGATCCGATTGGCGGGACGCGGCGACGCTGGCGTGGCAGGAGGCCCCAAGGGCGACCTCTACGTGGAAATCCGGGAGAAGGGCGACGAGGTCTTCGAACGTCGCGGCGACGACCTCCACTGCACGCTCGAGGTGCCCATGACAGCGGCAGCGTTGGGCGCGCAGATGACGGTCGACACATTTGACGGCGACCAGGTGGTGGACATCCGCCCTGGTACGCATGCCGGGACGTCCGTGAAACTCAAGGGCCTGGGCGTGGGCCGACTGCAACGCAACAGTCGCGGCGATCTCTACGTTCACCTCGACGTGCACACGCCTACCGACCTCACTGACGAGCAGGCCGAGCTGATGCGTCAGCTCGCGACGCTGCGCGGCGAGGAGTTGCCGGAGGCGAACCTCGCGCCTATGGGCGGCGGGGTCTTCTCCCGTCTGCGTGGCGCGTTCAAGGGACGCTAACCGTCGTGTCCGCTCCCGTCTTCGTTGACCCCGCCGCCGCGAACGCGGTTCCAGGCGCACTGATCGATGTGCGCGGTAGCGAAGCGCGGCACGCGGTGACGGTGCAACGGCGTGAGGTCGGGGAGACCGTCGACATTGTCGATGGCCACGGCACGCGCGCCAGGGGTGTGATTGAGGGCGCTGCAGGCGACCTGCTTCAGGTGCGGGTCGGGACGGTAGCGCATGAGGCCGATGCCCCGGTGACCTTGGTTCAGGCGCTCGCCAAGGGCGGGCGTGACGAGCAGGCGGTGGAGGCGGCGGTAGAACTGGGCGTGACGCGCGTGGTGCCGTGGGCAGCCGCGCGCTCCATTGTTCAGTGGCGAGGACCCAAGGCCGACAAGGGCCGTGCCAAGTGGGAATCCCTGGTGGTGGCGGCCTCGAAGCAGTCGCGGCGTGCCTTCGTTGCGCCCGTGGACGCTGTCGCCTCGACGAGAGACCTGTGCCACAGCATCGGCCCTGCAGTCGCCGCAGGCGACACGGTGCTGGTCCTGCACGAGGATGCCACCGTGCCGCTCACGTCCCTCTCGTTCGCGGGCCCGGCGACTCCCGAGCCGGCACGTGCAGTGTGGCTGATTGTGGGTCCCGAGGGCGGCATCGCGGCTGAGGAACTTGAACAGTTTCAACGCGCAGGCGCGACCGCGGTGCGCTTGGGTCCCCACGTCTTGCGGGCGTCCAGTGCCGGACCTGCCGCCATGGCCGCACTCGCGGCCGTGAGGGGCACCTGGGACAACCCTGCGGGTTTTGCGCAGGGCGCAACGGGCCAGGCAGACGCGCCGACCGGCGGGGAACTACGCTAGCTGTATGAGCGACGACTGCCTGTTTTGCAAGATCGCCGCGCGGGAAATCCCGGCGGACGTAGTGCTGGAAAACGACCACGTGGTGGCGTTCCGTGACATCGCCCCCAAAGCGCCCGTGCACGTGCTCGTGGTCCCACGCGCTCACGTCGAGAACGTCGCGCAGGCGGCACACGAGGTGCCCGAGCAGCTCGCGGCCATGGCGGCGGCGGCGCAGGAGATTGCGGACGCCGAGTGCGATGGTCAATTCCGATGGATCTTTAACACGGGGGAGCGTGCTGGTCAGTCCGTGTTTCACGCGCACGGCCACGTCATTGGTGGCGGCAACTTGGATTGGAATCCTGCTTAATGGCTGAACGCATTGTCACCATTGACGACGCTGATCGGATGCCCGAGCTGATGGGCAGCGCGGACGCCGTCATGAAGGAAGTGGAACGCGCACACCCTGACGTCGACATCTTTGTGCGCGGCAACGTCATCACCTTGCGCGGCACGGATGAGGCGGTTGCAGCGGCCACCACTGCAGTGGAGGAGCTGCGATCGGTCATGGCTGCCGGGGTGCCCCTCACGCCGGAGATCGCGCGGGAGTCTGTTCGCATGCTGTCGGCTGCGCGCGGAGTGGCCGCGGCGGCAGCGGACGCTGGCAAGGCCGGAGAGGCTGCTGAGCGGCCCGCGGGTGTCTTGAGCCGCTCGATCCTGTCCACGCGGGGACGCACTATTCGCCCCAAGACGCATGGCCAGGCCGACTACGTCAAGGCAATCGAGTCGCACACCGTGACGTTCGGCATCGGCCCTGCCGGCACCGGCAAGACCTACCTCGCGATGGCCCAAGCGGTCGCGGCGTTGCAGGCAAAGAAGGTCAATCGCATTGTCCTGACGCGCCCGGCGGTTGAGGCCGGCGAGCGGCTCGGATTCCTGCCGGGGTCGCTGAACGACAAGATCGACCCGTACCTGCGACCGCTGTACGACGCGCTGCATGACATGGTGGACCCGGAGTCGATCCCTCGACTCATGGAGGCGGGGACCATTGAGGTGGCGCCGCTGGCGTACATGCGCGGGCGCACGCTCAACGACGCGTTCGTGATCCTGGACGAGGCTCAGAACACGACGCGCGAACAGATGAAGATGTTCCTCACGCGCTTGGGTTTTGGCACCACGATGGTGGTCACGGGCGACGTGACCCAGGTGGACCTGCCCGGCGGCACTCAGTCGGGCCTGCGCGCGTCCCGCGAGATCCTCGACGGAGTGGAGGACATTGCGTTTTGCGAGTTGGGTGCGCAGGACGTGGTGCGTCACCGGTTGGTGTCGGACATCGTGACCGCATATGCGAAGGCGGATGAGGCACACGCGCCGCGCGGCGGTGGCCAGCAGCGGCGATTCAAGGAGAGCGGACGATGATCGAGGTCAACAACGAGACGGACGCCGTCATCGAGGAGATCGAGTTCTCCGAGCTGGCGTCCTTCGTGTTGCGTGAGATGCATGTGGCCGACGGGACTGAGCTAGCGATCATGTTCGTCGACGAGCGCACCATGGAGGACCTCCACATCAAGTGGATGGATGAACCCGGTCCTACGGATGTGCTGAGTTTTCCGATGGATGAGCTGCGTCCTGGCACGGCGGCCGAGCCCACCCCAGCGGGCCTGCTGGGTGACATCGTGGTGTGTCCGACGGTCGCCGCGACGCAGGCCAAGGCTGCCGGTCACACAGCGGAAGAGGAGATGCTGCTGCTCACGACGCACGGCATCCTGCACCTTCTGGGGTACGACCACGTAGAGCCGGAGGAAGAGAAGGAGATGTTCGCCCTGCAGCGACGCCTCTTGCTGACCTTCCTCGCCCAGCGAGGCTAGAGGTTCAGTGAGCGCCACCGCAGTCGCCACCCTTGCCCTCATTGGCGGGTTTTGTCTGGTGGGTGCGGCCGTGTTGCACGCCCTCGTCGCAGCGTTCGAGCAGGTGCCCCATGCCGCCGAGCGGGATCTCGCGCAGGCCCGCAGGCCGGATGGCAAGCCCACGCGTGCCGCGCGATGGGCCTCGCTCCCCGGTACGCAAGACGACCGAGCATCGGTGGCGTATGCCACGTTCGAGGCAATCGCCATCGTCTGCCTCACGGTCTTGATGGTGGCGCTCGGGATGGAGATGGACTGGCATGTCGGCGTGGTCGTGCTCGCGGGCGCGATCGCCGCGACCACCCTGTCGCTCGTGGTGATCCGTGCGCTTCCGCGCCAGGTCGCCCGCCAAAGCCCCGAGGGCGCGATCCGCGTGCTGTCGAGCACCGGGTGGTCCCTGACGCAGCTGGTGCAGCCCCTGCGCGCCGTGGTGCCAGCACTCAAGGCGCCGCCATTGGCGGAGCCCGAGGACCTCGTCGAGCAGGCACAGGATGCGCTCGAAGCTGAAGACGCCGAACTCTTGCGCTCCGTTGTCTCCCTCGGTGACACGCTCACGCGAGAAGTCATGGTGCCGCGCACCGACATGATCACCATCCGCTCCGGGACTACGGCCCGCAAGGCGATGGTGCTGTTCATGCGATCAGGATTCTCGCGCATCCCCGTCATTGGCGACGACGTCGACGACATCTTGGGCGTCATCTACCTCAAGGATGTGGTCGACGCTACGTGGGACGATCCCGACGCGCTCGAAGAATCCGTGGACGCGTTGCTGCGCGAGCCAGTGTTCGTGCCGGAGTCGGTACCTGCAGACGACC
Source organism: Demequina globuliformis (assembly GCF_000975155.1). Lineage (GTDB taxonomy): Bacteria > Actinomycetota > Actinomycetes > Actinomycetales > Demequinaceae > Demequina > Demequina globuliformis. The sequence continues at coordinate 87,457 of NZ_BBRG01000003.1, read as the reverse complement.
TCTTGCGGCGCATGCAAAGCGAGGTTTTCCACATGGGGATCGTGGTGGACGAATACGGTGGCGTGGCTGGGCTGGTGACGATTGAGGACGCGCTTGAGGAGATTGTCGGGGAAGTGGTCGACGAGCACGACCGCAGCGCGCCTGAGGTGACCGAGGTGTCGCCTGGGAGGTACCGAATTCCGGCCCGCATGCCGCTGGATGACTTGGCGGAACTGTGTGGCGTCGACATCGAAGACGAGGACGTCGAGACGGCAGCGGGTGTGCTCGCGAAGGCGCTCGGCAAGGTGCCGATCCGGGGTGCGCGTGCCACTGCGCATGGGCTGACCCTCATTGCAGAGACAATGGAGGGTCGGCGTCGCCGGCTGACGACGCTACTAGTGGAGAAAGCTCCCGAGGAGGACACAGATGACGGACAGCGCTGAGCACCGTTCAGGATTCGCCTGTTTTGTGGGGCGACCCAACGTGGGAAAGTCCACGCTGATGAACGCGCTGGTAGGGGAGAAGGTCGCCATCATGTCCTCGCGTCCCCAGACCACGCGCCGCGCGATCCGCGGAATCCTCAACCGCGAGGATTCGCAGATCGTGATTGTCGATACGCCCGGGCTGCACCGCCCGCGGACATTGCTCGGGGAGCGGCTCAACGACCTGGTGCGTGAGACCTTCGCCGAGGTCGATGTGATCGGGTTCTGCCTGCCCGCGAACGAGAAGATCGGGCCCGGTGACCAGTGGATCGCTCGGGAACTATCCGAGGCCCGCGCCCCCGTCGTCGCGATCGTGACCAAAGTCGACACCGTGCCGCGGGACAAACTAGCTGAGCATCTGCTCGCGGTCCAGCAACTGGGCGAATGGTCGGACATCGTGCCCGTGTCCTCCGTCAAGGACATCCAAGTGGACGTGGTGTGGGACGTGCTCGTCCAGCACCTGCCTGAGGGGCCGCCCCTGTATCCGGAGGGCGAGGTCACTGACGAGCCCGAGGAGATTCGCATTGCAGAACTGATCCGGGAAGCGGCGTTGGAGGGGGTGCGTGATGAACTCCCGCACTCCATCGCGGTCGTGATCGAGGAGATGATCGAGCCAGGCGAGGAGACGTCGCGGCGGGAAATCCTTGAGATCCGGGCGCACCTGTTCGTGGAGCGCGACTCCCAAAAGGGGATCATCATCGGCAAGGGCGGCTCGCGCCTCAAGGAGGTGGGCGCCACGGCTCGCGAGGGCATCCAACGCCTGCTGGGACGCAAGGTCTTCCTTGACTTGCACGTGAAGGTCGCGAAGGAATGGCAGCGCGATCCCAAGCAGCTGGGACGGCTCGGCTTCTGACGAGGTCGTCGTCGGCAGTGTCGGCGCGCTGGTGTAGTTTCGGTGGCGACGAGCGCGGCCGTGAGGGGACCGCGCGTCACTGAGGGGACACTCCATGGCCACGACGCACTGCGACGCCTGCGCTCAACCGTTGACGGACGCGGGACCGTACTGCCCGGGCTGCGGTCGTGCCCGCGCGGGAGCAACCCAGCAGTGGGGAGCGCCGCCCCCACCGCCCGTGGCCACGGCAACCGGGGCATCGGCCCCCTCCATCCCTCCGCCTGCGCCGTACAGCCCGGCTCCCATGAGCGACGTCTTGCCACCCGCGCCACCCGCGCCGTCGTGGGCGCACGCCCAGCCCCACGCACAGATGTATTCGGTGCCGCAACAGCCCTACGGCGGGTATGCCGCCGTCATGATGTCGTCGAAATCGCGCGTGGCCTACATCCTCCTAGGACTGTTCCTGGGCGGCCTCGGGATTCACAACTTCTATGTGGGGCGGGTGGGGCCGGCCGTCGCACAACTGTTGTTGATCGTCTTTCTGGGATGGACCGGCGTGGTGGCCCTCGCCGTGATGATCTGGATCATCATCGAGGTCTGCACGGTAACGACGGACAGCCAGGGGCGACGCCTCCGGGCATAGCGTCAGGTCTGTGCGCGAAGCCGTCATCATTCGCTATGGTGGACGCATGCGTGCACGCTCGCTGCTCCTTCGTTGCCGCGACGAGGCTTAGTTCCCAAGCCGGATCCTCGTCGCGGAGGTTCGCGCGCCGGCTGGCTTCCAGCCCTCCCACACCACAAGGAATTCATTAGCCATGAGCGAGCACTACACCGGCGGTTCCCAGAACGCGAGCCGCATGCCCATCCACAAGTACGCGCCCTTCCACGACATCATCGCGGTAGACCTGCCGGACCGGACGTGGCCCAACCAGCGCATCGACAAGGCCCCGCGCTGGTGCGCCGTGGACCTTCGTGACGGCAACCAGGCACTCATCGAACCCATGAATGTGGAGCGCAAGATGCGCATGTTCGACTTGCTGGTCCGTATGGGTTACAAGGAGATCGAGGTCGGCTTTCCGTCCGCGAGCCAGACTGACTTCGACTTTGTCAGGGCCCTCATCGAGGACGATCACATTCCCGACGACGTCACGATCCAGGTCCTGACTCAGGCTCGTGAGCACCTGATCGAGCGGACTTACGAATCGTTGCGTGGTGCCAAGACCGCCATCGTTCACCTATACAACTCGACGTCAGTGCTGCAGCGCGAAGTGGTCTTCCGCGCGGATGAGGACCAGATTCTCGACATCGCAACTCACGGAGCGATGCTGTGCCAGAAGTTCGAGGAGACCATCCCGGACACGCAGGTGTTCTACGAGTACAGCCCGGAGTCCTACACAGGGACGGAACTGGAGTACGCGGTCAAGGTCTGCAACGCGGTGCTGGACGTGTGGAAGCCCACGCCGGAGCGCAAGGTGATCATTAACCTGCCGGCCACGGTGGAGATGGCGACCCCGAACGTCTACGCGGACTCGATTGAGTGGATGAACCGCCATCTCGATTACCGCGACTCCGTCGTGCTGAGCCTGCACCCGCACAACGATCGCGGCACCGCTGTCGCAGCCGCGGAACTGGGCTACATGGCCGGTGCCGACCGCATCGAGGGCTGCCTGTTCGGCAACGGCGAGCGCACCGGCAACGTGGACCTGGTGACGCTGGGGATGAACCTGTTCAGCCAGGGAATCGACCCCCAGATCGACTTCTCAGACATCGATGAGGTGCGCCGCACGGTTGAGTACTGCAACCAGATCGACGTGCACCCGCGCCACCCCTGGGGCGGTGACCTGGTCTTTACGGCGTTCTCGGGATCGCACCAGGACGCGATCAAGAAGGGCCTCGACGCCATGGCGGCGAAGGCCGATGCCGCTGGCAAGGAGGTCGACGACCTGGTCTGGGGCGTGCCTTACCTGCCAATCGACCCCAAGGACGTGGGCCGCTCGTACGAGGCCGTGATCCGAGTCAACAGCCAGTCGGGCAAGGGTGGCGTGGCGTACCTGCTCAAGACGGAGCGCAACCTCGACCTGCCCCGACGGCTCCAGATTGAGTTCTCCCGGGTAGTGCAGCAGCAGGCCGATGCCACCGGCGCCGAGCAAACGACAGAGGACCTGTGGAGGGTCTTCCGGGACGAGTACCTGCCGTCTCCCACGGGCGAAGGGCAGTGGGGCCGGTTCTCCCTGGTCGGTACCCGCGGCACCAGTTCCGATGACGGACCCGACACTTTGGCCGCAGACATCATCGACGCCGGCACCGCGGTCACCGTGGAGGCCTCAGGCAACGGTCCCGTGGCGGCGTTTGTCGCCGCTCTCGGCCAGCGCGGCGTCAAAGTCGAGGTCCTCGACTACCACGAACACGCGATGACCACGGGCGGCGATTCGCAGGCCGCGGCCTATGTTGAGTGCCTCATTGACGACGAGATCATGTGGGGCGTGGGAATTGACCCGTCGATCACGACGGCGAGCCTCAAGGCGATTATCTCTGCCGTGAACCGAGCTTCGCGTTAGTGCATTCCTGACCGCCGGGGGCGTCTTTGCCCCCGGCGGTCAGGGTGTCGGTGGTGACTGCCATACTGGCAGGTGCTGGGGGTTCTCTCCGGCACGTATGTGATTCACCACTGAGGGGAAAGTTTTCATGACCGACAATTCGTCTGTCCCGCCCACGCCTCCGGGCAACGGCTCTGCCGTTCCGCCGCCGCCGCCCGGCGCGCCCGTGCCCGCGCAGCAGCCGGCATCGGCTCCCGCTGCCGGCTACGCGCAGCCTCCGACGCCTGGTGCCGGCGGCGCTGGTCCCGCGGCCGAGGGGTCGCGCAGCTTCATCGTGACGTGGCTCCTGGCCTGGATCCTTGGCTACTTTGGCGCCGACCGTTTCTACCTCGGCAAGGTCGGTACCGGCCTCCTGAAGTTTTTCACCATCGGTGGCCTCGGCATCTGGTACCTCGTGGACCTCATCCTGGTACTCGCCGGCGCTCAGCGAGACAAGCAGGGATTCGCGCTGCAGGGCTACCAGAAGAACAAGCTTGTCGCGTGGATTGTGACCGGTGCATTCGTCCTGCTTGGCATTGTCGTGGGCGCCGTGAGTGGGGCTGCCGCTGGCGGTGCTGATGACGCCGCACCCACCGCAAGCGTGGAGTCGAGCGCGACGCCGGAGGCGTCGGACGCGACTGCGGAGGCCTCGGCTGAGCCGAGCGACTCTCCCAGCGCCGAGCCCGAGCAGTCGGCGAGCCCCGAGGCTACGGAAACGGCTGGCTCGTCGGACGCCGACGTCGTTGCATGGGCAGAGGAGACCTACGGCACGTTTGACGTCGTAGAGGAGTCCGGCACAGGAGACACGATCATTACCTTGCCCGAGGGCGTGGACGCCGGTCTGCTGACCGCGTCCTACGGCGGTAGCGGCGCATTCACCATGCAGATTCTCGACGCCAACAACGAGGCCACCATTGAAGGAACGGTGCTGTCCTTCGGTGCCTACGACGGCACCGTGCCATTCGGGCTCGACGGGTGGATCGGCGAGCCCGGAACCAAGATCGAGATCCAGGCAGACGCCGACTGGACGCTAGAGATCGCGCCCGTGGCCTCCGCGCCGGCACTGGTCGAGAACGGTACCGGCGCTGGCGTGTACCTCTACGACGGTGCGGCAGCCACGCTCAACGCCTCCTACGCAGGGGAGAGCGCATTCTCGGTAATCGAGTACGGCGACGACATCCTGTTTGGAGTCCTGGTGCTCGAGTTTGGCGCGTATGAGGGCCAGGTGGCGATGTCCGCCGGACCTTCCGTCATCGCTGTCAACACTGACGACGACTGGACGCTGACGGTCGAGTAAGCCCTCAGCTCCACGCTGCGCCCTCGGATCTGCGCAAGTGAGATCCGAGGGCGCACGCATGTCGCGAACTAGAATGCAGGGATGAAGGAGACCGCTGTGAAACGCGCGCTGGTGGTGAGCCTCGGCGGCTTTGGTCTCTTCGCTCTCGCGGGCTGTTCCGGCTCCGGCCAGGCGCAGGACGCCGCTGACAATCTTCCCAACCTCGAGGTGCAAGGCTTGGCAAGGATCGACTGCGCTGACTCCACGGTGTGGGGCGGCGACCTCGAGCCCACGCGCGGCCCCTATGTGCAGGAGTGTTGGCGTGGCGCGCCAGAACTGCCCTTCGACGAGGAGGCCGACGACATCATGTACTCGATCCTCGCCGCGACCGATGCCGTTGATGTGACTGACGCGGTGTGCCCTCAGGACGCGCTGTACGCCTCCGCGGCAGTGGCGTGCCGGGCCGCAAACGAGGGCGATGTTCTCTATCGCGTGGTCGTGGCGCTCACGGATCCCGCGACCGTGGTGGGCACACTGCCAGACGAGCCAACCGATGAGCAGATCGATGACGCGCTGGCGGGAGCACAGGTGGAAGTCCTTGTCGCGACGCAAGAGGTTCCGGAGGCCACGACATGACGGTTCGCGTGCGCAGGTTCGCCCCGCGAGATGGGGAAGCGGTCGCTCATCTGTGGCGTACCTGCTTTCCTAGCGACCCCGCGCGCAATAACCCCGAGGATCTGATCGCGCGCAAGCTCGCACGCGATCCTGACCTGTTCTGGGTCGCCACCGACGGCATGGACGTGGTTGGCGCAGCCATGGGCGGGTACGACGGCGTTCGCGGCTGGCTCTATCACGTGGCAGTCAGTCCTGACCGACGTCACGAAGGCATTGGCCGAGCCCTGGTCTCGCGGGCGCTTGCCGAGTTCGAGGCGATCGGATGCCCCAAGGTCAACCTCCAGGTCCGTGCCTCCAACCGTGACGTGGCGGCGTTTTACGAGGCACTCGGATTCACCCTCGACGAGGTCGCCTCTTACGGCTACCTGATGCCGGGCTCGGGCGGATAGCCAGTGCCCCTGTATCGAGACGACGCGATCGTCCTGCGCACCCACAAGTTGGGCGAGGCCGACCGCATCATCACGCTCCTGACGCGGCGCCACGGCAAGGTGCGCGCCGTTGCCAAGGGCGTACGGCGAACGACCAGTCGCATTGGCTCCAGGGTGGAGCCCTTCATGCTCATCGACGTCCAGCTCTACGAGGGGCGCAATCTCGACATCGTGAGCCAAGTGGAGACGCGCGAGCCGTACGCACGACGCATCGCGGAGGACTACGGCTTGTGGACCGCGGCGACCGCGATGGTGGAGACCGCAGACAAACTCGTGGACCACGAGAAGGAACCCGCGAACGACCAGTTCCGGTTGTTGCACGGGGGTTTGGGGTCGCTCGCACGGCGCGCCCATGCGCCCGGGCTGGTCCTCGACAGTTTCTTGTTGCGATCGTTAGCGCTGGCCGGCTACGAGCCGAGCTTCGGTGACTGCGCCTCGTGCGGGCGGCCAGGGCCTCACCGCGCGTTCGCCGTCGCAGGAGGTGGGGCAGTCTGCGAGAGCTGCCGTCCGCCAGGGGCGGCGGCCCCAAGCCCAGAGACATTCCTCTTGCTCCAGTCGTTGCTGAGCGGAGATTGGGACAGGGCGGACTCGTCGGACGAGCGTGCGCGCAAGGACGCGGCCGGGCTTATCGCGGCCTACGCGCAGTTCCACCTGGAGCGCAAGGTGCGCTCCCTCAACCACGTCGACCGGTCCGGACACACGTAACACGCCCGATCCCGACGGCGGTGCGGGCGGTACCCGAGCATCGGCCTGTTGCGCCGTTAGGCTGGCGGTGTGACGTACGAGCGCCCCTTCCCGCACCCCGGTGGTGCCACCCCACCCGCACTGCCCGCCGCGGCCGTCCCGCGCCACGTAGCTGTCGTGATGGACGGCAACGGTCGGTGGGCAAAGGATCGAGGACTGCCGCGCACGGCCGGGCACGAGCAAGGCGAGTCATCCCTGCTGGACGTCGTTGCCGGAGCTGTGGAGGTCGGGGTCACCCACCTCAGTGCGTACGCGTTCTCCACCGAGAACTGGAAGCGAAGCCCTGAAGAGGTGCGCTTCCTCATGGGGTTCAACCGCGACGTGATCCGGCGCCGGCGCGACGAGATGCACTCGTGGGGCGTGCGCGTGAGGTGGGCGGGGCGTCGCCCCAAGCTGTGGACGTCCGTCATCAAGGAATTGGAGAAGGCGGAAGAACTCACGCAGCACAACACCGGGCTGACCCTCACCATGTGTGTGAATTACGGCGGCCGCGCAGAGATTGCTGACGCTGCCCGGGAAATCGCGCGCAAGGTGGCCGCAGGGACGTTGAACCCAGAGAAGGTCACGGAGGCGACCCTCGCCGCACACATGGATGAGCCGGACATGCCGGACGTCGACTTGTTCTGGCGCTCCAGCGGCGAGCAGCGCAGCTCCAACTTCTTGCCGTGGCAGGCCGCCTACGCGGAGTACGTGTTCTCAGACACGCTATGGCCTGACGTCGACCGCACGCACCTGTGGGCGGCTATTGAGGAGTACGCGCGGCGGAACCGGCGGTTCGGCGCAGCGTAGTCGCGACAAAGGCGACCGCGATCACGCCCACAAGACCCGCGGTGAACAACCACGGCGACCGCTTCCACAGTTCGATGAGCGTCACGGAGACCGAGCCGTAGATCATCGCCCAGGCGGCACAGCCCGGCAGCATGGCCACCGTGAACATGTCCCAACGCATACGGGTGTAGCCGGCGGTGCCGAGCACGACCGTCTGAAAGCCGATGGTGAGAAAGCACAGGGGGATACCGACAAATCCCCATTTCTCCAGGAACAGCTGAGCGCGGTCCATGGCAGGCCCGGACAGGCGGCGGGCCATGCGGCTGCGGCGGTTCGCCGGCGGGGGAGTCGGACGTGGCGCCGCTGGTGCCTCGGAGGCTGTCGGCGCGGTCGCGTTGACCTCGAGAGACTCACCGGCGGTGGCGAGGGCGTCGGTCCCTCGGCGTAGCCACCGCCCCACCCAGTAGGTGCCTTGCGAGCGGAAAAACACCACGGCGAACAGGAACGGGACTATCGCCCAGATCCCAATGTCAGAGATGAATGAGGGAACGCCGGGCATTAGCGGCCTTGCGCGGCACAGTCCCGGCAGATTCCTGTGATCTCTACGGTGTGGTCGATCCCGGTGAAGCCGAGCTTCACACCGAGCTGCTCAGCCCACCGTTCGAATTCGGGAACCTCGATGTCGTGCGCTGCGCCGCACGACCGGCACCGCAGGTGATGGTGGTGCGTGTCTTCAGCGCCGCACCGACGGTAGAGCGTCTCGCCGCTGTCAGTGACGACGGCATCTACCTGACCGGCTTCCGCGAGAGACTGCAGCGACCGATAAACCGTCGCGAGACCTACGGAAGAACCGTCGTGGCGGAGCGTGTCATGCCAGGCCTGCGCGGAGCGGAACTCCTCGGATTTGGACAGGACGTCCATGATGGCGGCGCGCTGCTTGGTCATGCGCGGGGCGGGTGATGTGCTCATGCTGTCTCCACCTTCTCACGGCGCTGCCGGGCTCGATGTCGCAGGCTTGCCCCGGACGCGACGACAACATACAGGAGTACGCCCAGAACCACGATGAGTGCGCCCGGCTGAAGGTTGTAGAAGAGCGTGATGCCGACGCCTGACACGCACAGCACGACGCCGATGACCATGGCGATGTTCATGGTGCGGTTGAACGATCCGGTCACCATTTGCGAGATCGCGACGGGCAAGATCATGAGCCCCGAGACAAGCAGGACACCTACGACGCGCATCGACGCAGTGATCGTGACGGCGGCGAGCACAGCGACGACCATGTTCAGAGCGTTGACCGGCAGGCCGGTGGAGTGAGCAAACTCTTGATCGTGCGTCACAGCGAACAACGACCGGCGCAATCCCAGACCGATCGCGAGGATCGCGATCGACAAGATCACGGTGACCCACACATCGTTCCAGCTGACCGTCGATATGGAGCCAAACAGGTAGCCCATGAGGTTGGCGTTTGACCCGCCGGCTGCGGAAATGAGCAGCACACCGGACGCGATGCCGCCGTAGAACATCACTGCCATGATCACGTCAGCGGCCGCGATTCCACGGGCGCGCATGCGCTCGATGACCACCGCGCCCGCGATTGCGAAGACGATGGCTCCTGGAATCGCGAGCGCGTCCTGGTCCGCGAGGCCTGCCCACGATCCCGCGAGCCATCCGGCGGCAACACCTGCAAGGGCGACGTGGCCGATGCCATCGCCCAGCAGCGCCATGCGGCGATGGACAAGGTAGGTGCCCACGATAGGCGCGGTGACGCCCACCATGATCGCGACCAGCATCATGCGCTGAACGAGGGGGTCAGTGAGTACGCTCACTTGCGCACCTCCCATGCGAAGGGCGACGCGGTGGGCTCGGGCACATCCGCGTGTGCGTGTTCGTGATCGTGTCCTGGCAGCGCGTGCACGCCCAGGCCACGCGGCGGCTCGCCCACGTGGGTGACGCAGCCCTGTTCGAGCACGACTGCGTGGTCGATGAGGGGCGTCAGTGCGCCGAGCTCGTGGAGGACGATGACCACCGAGCCGCCGCTGTCACTGTGGCGCTGCAGCGTGGCGGCGAGCGCCTCCTGGCTCGGGACATCCACGCCGGCCATGGGCTCGTCGAGGATCAACAGGTCGGGTTTGCGCACGAGCGCGCGCGCGATGAGGACTCGTTGCTGCTGACCACCGGAGAGGTGGCTGACGTCGCGGTGTGCCAGTTCGCCGACGCCTAGATCGTCGAGCGCGGCAATGGCACGCGCCTTGGCGTCTCGTGGAGGGACAAGGCGGCCAGCGCCGAGGAGCCCAGAAGTGACGACCTCAATTGCGGTCGCTGAGACACCCGAACCTGCGCTGACGCGCTGCGGAACGTACCCGACGCGACGTGATGTCGCCCGTGAGCGCTCCTTGCCGAAGATCTTGACGGAGCCGCCGCTCAGCGGAAGGGCTCCCACGAGAGCACGTACCAGAGTCGACTTTCCGGAGCCGTTGCCGCCCATGATGGCGACCGGCGCTCCGGCGTGTGCGTCTACATGGACATCGTGGAGGATCTCGTGCCCTCCCAAGCGCACGCGCACCCCGCGTGCCTCGATGGCAGGCGGGGTGGCGGTGCGGTCAGGGCTACTGGCAGCCAAGGCCGGTCCTCAGGTTTTCTAGGTTGGTCTCCATGACGCCAAGGTAGTCTTCGCCGTCGGCCACTGTCTCGATGGGACTGAGGACCAGGACCTCGACGCCGACGTCTTCCGCGATCGACTCCGCGACATCGGCCGAGACCTCGTCCTCGGTGAAAATGGTGGTGGCCCCGCTCGCCTCGACCATGTCGCGAATCTCGCGCACACGCGCCGGGGACGGCTCGCTCTCAGGGTCAATCCCCGCCAGTCCCTCTTGGGTGAGGTCGTAGCGAAGCGTCAGGTAGCCGAACGCCTCATGCCCCACGAAGATGTCGTCGCGTTCGCACGTGGCCAGCCCGTCGGTGTACGAGGCGTCGAGCGCATCGAGATCGGTCAGCAACTGTTGCCCGTTCGCGGCGTACGTGTCGGCGTTGGCGGGATCGAGGTCGCTGAACTCGGCAATGACGTCCTCGGTGTACTCGGCCAGCAACGTGGGGTCAAGCCAGAAGTGAGGATCGAGGCTGCCGTGATCGTGGCCGTCGTGCGAGTCAGCCTCGTCGGAGTGTGCGTCCTCAGCCTCCGCGGATTCATCCGCGTGGTCGTGGTCGTCCTCGCCGGACTCGTCGTCAGCGTGGTCATGGCCTTCGTGCGAGCCCTCAGCGTGCTCGGCGACGTCCGCGCCATGCTCGTCGATGATGTGGTGTGAGTCGAGGCTACGCACGCCGGTGGTGTCAACGGCATCGTCAATCGCTGGCTGGAAGTCGCTTTGGAACAGGACAGTGTCCATGTTTTGCATGTCGCGCACCGTCTTGGGGGATAGTTCCGCGTCGTGCGGTTCCACGCCGGAGCCGATGAGGGGCTCAACCGCTACGAGTTCGCCACCGACCCGCTCGGCGACAAACTGCAGGGGATAGAAGGCGGAGCCAACGGTCAGGGTGGCGTCGGTGCTGTCGGCTGCGGCGGAGTCCGACGAGTCCTCGGGCGAGGCCGACGAGCAGCCTGCGAGCACGAGGGCACCAGCGATGCCGGCAATGATGAAGGGGCGAGATTTCATGCGACCACAATACGCTTTATTGATAATCATTGTCAATTAAGCGAGGGGATGCTGGATCCGTGCTCAACCCCAGCATCGGCGCCGCCAGTGCACGGCGCGCTCGCGCCGCGACTGTCCGCGCGCCGATAGACTAGGCCCGCACTTCCATCCGAATCCCAAGGAGTATTCAGTGGCACCGTCTCGCCTGGACAACGTGATCTCGCTGGCAAAGCGTCGCGGCTTTGTCTTCCCGTGTGGGGAGATCTACGGCGGTACGCGGTCCGCGTGGGATTACGGCCCGCTCGGAGTGGAGCTCAAGGAGAACATCAAGCGCCAGTGGTGGCGTGCGATGGTCTCGAGCCGCGACGACATCGTTGGCCTGGACTCGTCGGTCATCCTGCCGCCAGCAGTGTGGGAGGCCTCGGGCCACCTCAAGGCGTTCGTCGACCCGCTGGTCGAGTGCCTCAGCTGCCACAAGCGCGACCGCGAGGACCATCTTCTCGAGGCCTTCGAAGAGAAGAAGGGCCGCGCCCCTGAAGGCGGCCTCGCCGAGGTGCCCTGCCCGCACTGCGGAACGCGCGGCGAGTGGACCGAGCCCAAGATGTTTAACGGCCTCCTCAAGACCTACCTTGGCGTCAGCCAGGACGAGTCAGGCCTGCACTATCTGCGTCCCGAGACCGCGCAGGGCATCTTCGTCAACTACGACAACGTGCAGCGCACGTCGCGGATGAAGGTTCCCTTCGGCATCGGCCAGATCGGAAAGTCCTTCCGCAACGAGATCACGCCAGGAAACTTCATCTTCCGCACGCGCGAGTTCGAGCAGATGGAGATGGAGTTCTTCGTCAAGCCCGGCACGGACGACGAGTGGCACCAGTACTGGATCGACACCCGCCTGCAGTGGTACAAGGATTTGGGTATTGCCGCGGACAACCTGCGCCTGTACGAGCACCCGCAAGAGAAGCTCTCGCACTACTCGAAGGGCACCACTGACATCGAGTACCGCTTTGGTTTCCAGGGCAGCGAGTGGGGCGAGCTTGAGGGCATCGCGAACCGCACGGACTTTGACCTCAGCACCCACAGCGAGCACTCCGGCAAGGATTTGAGCTATCTGGACCCGGCCACCAACGAGCGCTACACGCCGTATGTGATCGAGCCTGCGGCGGGCCTGACGCGTTCCTTGATGGCCTTCCTTGTCGAGGCTTACGACGAGGACGAGGCGCCCAACACCAAGGGCGGCGTGGACAAGCGCACCGTGCTGCACCTTGACCCGCGCATTGCGCCGGTCAAGGCCGCTGTCCTGCCGCTGTCCAAGTCGGAGGAACTGCTGCCGACCGCTGAGGCACTCGCGAAGGAACTGCGCGCAGCGTGGAACGTGGATCTCGACGTGACGCAGGCCATTGGCAAGCGCTACCGCCGCCAGGATGAGATTGGCACGCCGTACTGCATCACGGTCGACTTCGACACCAAGGACGACCAGGCCGTCACCATTCGCGACCGCGACACCATGCAGCAGGAGCGCGTGGCGCTGTCTCAGGTGCAGGCGTACCTCGCGACTCGCCTCATCGGCGCCTAACGCTCCTTGAGAGGGCCGATGCTCGGGCTGGGTGCGCGCTGATGGGTGCGGGGCATTCGCACGTGCTTGAGGAGCGCCCACGCGCCTCCGAGCGCACCACCACGGTGCTCACCAGTGCGGTGGGCGTGGTCGTCTTTTTGACGGTGGTGGGTGCCATGGTGGTGTGGCCGTCGGACTGGTCGTTCCTGCGGTCGGTCCCGACGTCATATGAGGATGCGACCTGGGTTGACGTCACTGTGGAGTCTGTGGACGAGGCCACGGGTGAGGCGCAGGTGATCGTCGACGGGCAGGAGGATGTAGGCCTGCAGACGCTGCTGCCGCTTGAACTCGCGGACTTCACCTACGCCGTGGGCGACTCCGTGCGAGCCCTGCAGATCGAGGACGGCACGCTCATCTTCGGGGACTTCAACCGTGGTCCCCCCATGCTCCTGCTTCTCGTGGTCTACGTGGTGCTTGTGCTGGCCGTCGCCTGGTGGCGTGGTTTGGGGGCACTGCTCGGCCTCGTCGCGGCGTTTGGTGTCGTGATCTTCTTCACGGTTCCCGCGCTATTTGAAGGCGGCGACCCCCTGATCGTGGGACTCGTCACCGGGTCCGGTGCACTGTTCTTGCTGTTGTACATGGCGCACGGCCCCAACGCGCGCACCACAACCGCGTACCTCGGAACGCTCGCTGGCCTCATGATTACCGCAGTCCTTGCATGGTGGGCCGTGGGAGCGTCCCGTCTGACAGGGATCTGGTCGGAAGAGGGCACGCACCTCGAGCTGGCTGGCCGTGCGGTCGACCTTCAAGGCTTGGTCCTGTGCGGCATCATCATCGCGGGGCTCGGCGTGCTCAACGACGTGACGGTGACGCAGGCGTCCGCCGTCTGGGAACTGCGCGCTGCACGGCCCGACATCACGCGCTGGAACCTGTTCGCACGCGGCATGCGCATTGGCCGCGACCACATCGCCTCGACGGTTTACACCATTGCGTTTGCGTATGTCGGAGCCGCGTTGCCGACCATCATGCTGGTGTCGCTGTACGACCAGTCCATCGGGGTGTCACTGACCAGTGCGCAGATTGCAGAAGAGGTCGTACGCACCCTCGTGGGTTCCATCGGCCTGGTGCTCGCGGTGCCGCTCACGACCGGCATCGCGGCGCTGGTGGTCGGCCATGACGGGGCCATCGCCGGAGAAGAGACCACGGACGTGGCGCACGCGCATGGGAACGCGACCCCCACAGAGCCGGGCTCGCGTGACGCCGAGGCCCCTGGAGACGGTCCGCAGTAACGCCCAGTGGCCGCTTGCGGGCGCCGCGCCACGCATCGGCGACAATAGAGGCATGACGACTGACGCATCGGCCCTGCCCGCAGCAGGCGCGCGCGTGCTGCCGCCGCTGCACATTGGGCCCCTCACGATCGACACCCCCGTGGTGCTGGCCCCCATGGCCGGCATCACCAATGCTGCCTTCCGTCGCCTGTGCCGCGAGCACGGAGGCGGCATCTATGTTGCGGAGATGGTCACCAGCCGCGCGCTGGTGGAGCGCACCCGCGAGTCCATGCGGATCATCCACCACGATCCTGATGAAACGCCCCGGTCCGTCCAGTTGTACGGCGTGGATCCCGCGACCATTGGCGCCGCAGTGAAAATGCTTGTCTCTGAGGACCGCGCCGACCACATCGACATGAACTTTGGTTGCCCCGTACCCAAGGTCACCAAGAAGGGCGGGGGAGCAGTGCTGCCGTGGAAGAAGGACCTCTTCCGCGACATCGTGCGTGCCGCCGTGCGCGAAGCGGCGCCCTACGACGTTCCCGTGACCGTGAAGATGCGCAAGGGTGTCGATGACGACCACCTCACGTACCTCGAGGCTGGGCGCATGGCGGAGGCGGAGGGCGTGGCAGCGGTCGCGCTCCACGGCCGCACTGCTGCCGACTACTACTCGGGCAACGCTGATTGGGAGGCGATCGCGCGCCTCAAGGAGGCCGTCACCACGATCCCCGTGCTCGGCAACGGTGACATTTGGTCGGCCGAGGATGCGCTGGAGATGGTGGAGCGCACCGGCGTCGATGGCGTAGTCGTCGGGCGTGGATGCCAGGGCCGGCCGTGGCTGTTCGCGGACCTGCAAGCCGCGTTCGAGGGCCGCGAGGAGCGAGTACGTCCAGACCTACGGATGGTCGCGGACACCATCTACCGCCACGGCGAACTCATGATCAGCTTTTTCGACGACGACGAGCTCAAGGCAATGCGCGAGATCCGCAAGCACGTGGCGTGGTACTTCAAGGGGTATCCGGTCGGCGGCGAGATCCGCAAGAGCCTGGGCTTGGTCGAGACGCTGCCGCAGTTGCGGGCTCTGCTCAACACGCTGCCATTGGACACCCCGTATCCGGGAGAGGCGGCCGAGGGGCCGCGCGGGCGCCAGGGGACTCCCAAGAGCCCATCGTGCCCGGACGGGTGGCTCGACACTCAGGACATCACCCCGGATATCGAGGCACGGCTCCGCGAAGCGGAACTGAGCGTGTCAGGCGGCTAGTTCCCGGGCTCGCTGTGCTCGCGCCTCCGTTAGGCCCCGTACTCCCCACCCAGTGCGTCCCCACCCTGTGCCACACCACCCTGTGCGACCCCCACCCTGTGCGTCCCCACCCACGCTGCGAATCGGAGCTCTGGCCGCCAACTTCGCGCGTGTTTGGCGGCTCGTGCTCCAGTTCCAGTGCGCACTGCGGCTCTACGCGAGGCCGTAGGGCGTTTCCTCGGCGGGTCCGCCGTCCTCCGGAATCGGTGACCGGTCCTCGGGTTCGCGCGCGGCCCGCATCGTCACCTGGACCATGCCATCGCCGTACCGGCGCACATCGGTGACCGTGACAGCATGGCGTTGCTCCGCGCCCGCGAACAGGGGGTGGCCCGCCCCGAGAATGGTGGGATGGATGGTGACGATCATCTCGTCGATCAGCTTGGCGTCGAGGGCCTGGCGAATAACGGAGCCACCGTCGATGTAGACGTGCTTGTCGCCCGCAAGTTCCTGAGCCTCCGCAACGAGATTCGCAATGGGGGCCGACGCTGAGCTCACCGTCGAGCGTGCTTGCGCCAGAGGGCGGCCGGTGGCGATCAGGATGGGCATGTCGCCGTAGAACCACTCATTCATGCCGTGAACCACGTCAAAGGTGCGCCGGCCCATGAGAATCGCGCCCACGCCAGCGTAGAAGTCAGCGAACGTGATGGCATCGGCATCCACCGCAGCCCACTCGCCGGCCGCCATCGGCGCCCAGGAGGGGCGGTCCGCCTCGAGCCACGAGATGTCGTCTCCCGGCCCCGCGAGGAACCCGTCGACGGACATTGCGCAATACACCTTGACCTCACCCATGCCACCCACGCTACGCCCCGACTCGTCGTCGTGCGTGGCATCCGATCATGGATAGTCGCGCCGGCGCGAACGTAGGCTGTCGCGGACTTGTTGTCGGCACCACTCGGGTCGCTGTGTGACGTCTTCGTACGTGAAACGAATCGTCATAAACCCCGCGGCGGAGAGCAGGGCATCGCGCTCGAGGTCACGACGGCGCGCGCGATCGCTGGAGTGGAATTGCGCTCCATCGAACTCCACGGCGACTCTTGCCTGACGGTGCAGCATGTCGACAACCGCGGCGCGACCGGGCACATTGACGCGTCCTTGCCACACCCAGGCTTCCCACTCCGGGCCTGTGAAGACCTGAGTCTTCGCGATGTACTCGAGTGCACTCGTGACACCATCGCTCGCGACGGTGAGCAGGGTAGTCAGCTCGGCGCGGTCCGGGACTCGGGGATAGCGGGCGAGTGCCTTCAGCGACAAGTCGGCACGGATACGCAGGTCACGGACAACGCCAAGCATGGAACCGGGATCGCGGAAGGCGCTGCTCCGTGCCCAGACCTGCACGGGCACGTGTGCTTTGGGAACGGTCGTGAACGCACCCACTCGTGTGGGGTGAATCGACGCGGACGTGCGCCACACTCTGACCCCCTGCGGCGGTCGTAGGCGTGCAGAGGGGCGTGCGCAGACGTCGATCTCACGAATGTCCAGGTGCCGCATGCCCCACACCCATGCCGCGGCCGGCCCAGCGATGAGCGCGTCGGTCGGCATCCATGCCTGTGCTTGTGTCACGCGTGTGAGGACCGTGTCGCGATTGTGCGGCGCGGTAATCAGGCCGGGGCCGGTGGGGACGGCAAGTCCCAAGTGAACTGCTCGCTCGATCGTCCGAGCTGAGCAGTGACTTAGGAGGTCCGACCGCGCTACCGGCACCTCCGCGTTCGCGAGCACGCGCTGGAGCCGCGTCAGAGCTGGCGAGCGTCCGGGTGTCATGGAGGCGACGTTAGGTGCGCATGGGATCTGAGGGGTGCAAGAGGCCCTGATCCGTGGACACCGGTGCTGATGTAGCGCCCTGGGGACGACCCCGGCAAGGCTGACCTCAACCTCGAAGTGGAGCACGAGCCGCCATTTTGGGGGTTCCTTGGCGGCCGATGCTCCATCTCAGGTCCGCAGGGCGGTGGGGTCCCGCAGGGCGGTGGGGTCCCGCAGGGCGGTGGGGTCCCGGAGGGCGGCGGGGAGCGCGCTAGGTTGGGACCGTGAACGACAACAGCGATGCAGCCGCCAGCGGCACCGTGCCCGAGGGCTACACCGAGGCCGACGCGGAGCGCTGGGTCCACGAACCGTCGAAAAGCCCCAACCGCACGCCATTTGAGCGGGACCGCGCGCGCATTCTCCATTCCAGCGCCTTGCGGAGGCTGGGAGCGAAGACGCAGGTGCTGGGCCTGGGAAGCGGTGACTTTGTGCGCACGCGGCTCACCCACTCGCTGGAAGTCGCGCAGGTGGGGCGCGAGCTCGCGAAGGCGCTGGGATGCTCGCCAGACGTCGTGGATGCGGCATGCCTTGCGCACGACCTGGGACACCCCCCGTTTGGCCACAATGGAGAGCGCGCCTTGGACAAGGTCACGCGCCACATTGGCGGCTTTGAAGGCAACGCGCAAACGCTACGCCTGTTGACGCGGCTCGAGCCCAAGTCCGTGCACCCGGACACGGGCCGCCCGATTGGTTTGAACCTGACGCGCGCGAGCCTCGACGCGGCCGTGAAGTACCCGTGGGGGGAGGAAGGCGCTCCCGCGCGTGCCGACGGTAAGCCCAGCCGCAAGTTCGGCGTCTACGCGGATGACCGCGAGGTCTACGAGTGGCTGCGTACGGGTGCCCCCGAGCGTGCGCAGAGCTTTGAAGCGCAGATCATGGATTTGGCCGACGACATCTCGTACTCCGTCCATGACGTCGAGGACTCGGTGGTCTACCGCCAAGTGTCGTTGTCAGTCTTGCGCGATCCCGGTCACGCCCGCGAGATTGTTGACCACGCGCGCGAGTGGTACGGCCGGGGCGACGAGGCAGCGCTGTTGGCGGCACTCGAGCGACTGCGCCAGTTCCGGTGGTGGGCGGATAGTTTCGATGGGTCCCGCCAAGCACTCGCTGCGCTCAAGGACATGACCAGTCAATTGATTGGGCGGTTTGCCTCGGCGACCATCGCCGCAACGCAGGCCGAGTACGGCACGGGTCCTCACACCCGTCATCATGCAACCTTGGTGGTCCCCCAGGACACCCTCGATGAGATTTTGATCCTCAAAGGCATCGCGGTGCATTTCTTGATGGCGCCGCGTGAGACGAGCCCCACGTACACCAAGCAGCGCCGGGTATTGCGAGAGCTGGTCAAGGCGCTGGCCGAGCGCGGCGCGGACGTGATGGAGCCTCAGTTCGCGGCCGACTACCGCGCCGCGTCTGGCGACGACGAACGGCTTCGCGTCGCCGTTGACCAGGTGGCGTCGCTGACAGACACGTCGGCGTACAACTGGCACCACAAGTACTGCGGCGGGCAATAGCGCACGGGCCGATGCGCCGGCTGGCGCTCGATGGCGTGCACGGGCCGCACCGGCACAGTGAGGGAAGGGAGCCCCCGGGTGGACACCTTCGAGAGTCAACTCGAAGCTGGCGCTTCAGCAGACGTGTCCGGATGGGACTTCGCGTGGCTTGAGGGCCGCGCCACGGAGGAGCGTCCGCCGTGGGGGTATGGGCGGCAGCTGTCGCAGCGGCTCGGGACGGCGCGGGCCTCACTGGACATTCAGACTGGCGGCGGCGAGGTCCTCGCTGAGGCTAAGCGCTTCCCGCCCACCGCCGTCGCGACCGAGTCGTGGCCGCCCAACGTCGCACACGCGAGCCAGCTCCTCCACCCGCGCGGCGTGGTCGTGGTCGCTGACCCCGACGAGCCACCACTGCCGTTCGCCGACGGCTCCTTCGACCTGGTCACGAGCCGTCACCCCGCCACCATTTGGTGGTCAGAGATTGCCCGTGTGCTGGAGCCCGGCGGGACATACTTCGCTCAGCATGTGGGTCCGGCGAGCGCCTTTGAACTTATCGAGTTCTTTGTGGGTCCGCAGCCTCAGGCACGGCGCGGACGTGACCCGCACGATGAGGCGGCGGCGGCGCGCGCCGCGGGGCTCGAGGTTGAGCGCCTCGAGACCGCGCGATTGCGCATCGAGATCTTCGACATTGCGGCGGTCGTATACCTGCTCCGGAAAGTCATCTGGTGGGTGCCCGACTTCACCGTGGAGCGCTACCGCGACCGGTTGCGCGATCTTTACGACGTCATTGAGCTGCGCGGGAGCTTTGTCGCTCACTCCACGCGCCACCTCATCGAGGCGCGCCGGCCTCGAGCCGGGCGCTAGTCAGAGGCGAGGAGCGCGTCGCGCCGGCGCACAAGCCGCGCCTCGATGACGAGCAACGCCACCACCACACCAAACCCGAGCAGGAAGGCGAGGATGGGGCCCACGATGTCGCCGGAAGGCGCCTCGAGGTGACGGTCGTCGTCTTGCCACGGCCACAGTGCCACCAGTGACCCGGCCATGACGCCGGTCAGGACTACAAGCGTGGTGCGGCGGTGGTGTTCCAGGAGCCACTGCAGCAACTTCACGATCGACACCAGGCCAATCGCGAGGCCGATCGAGAAAAAGGCCAGATATCCCAGATCGCGGTCGTTGACCGCCGCGAGGGTCGGCTCGTACAGGCCCATCGTGAGCAGGAGGAACGACCCTGACAGGCCCGGCAGGACGAGTGCCGACACGGCGATGGCTCCAGCAGGGATCAGCACCAGGGGAGTGGGCTCCAGGTTCCCTCCAGGCAGCGACACGATCACCGCGGCCGCCACCGCGCCCACTGCCGCGATCAGCCAGTCTGTGGCCGACCATCGGCCCACCGGACGAGTCCTGAGCGGCGCGTGCGCCGCCAACCTGAACGGCACGGCCAAGGATGCGAGAACCAGGCCAAAGAACAAGGCGCGCATGGTGACGGGATGGTCGTGCACCAGATCCTCCATGACGGAGGCCATGACAAGGAGCGCGATGACCATGCCCACGCCGAGCGGTAGCAAAACGCCCCAGCTCACGCGTGCCCACTCCGGCTTGGAACGGGACACCCCTCGCCCGCGCACTCCGTCGGAGATCGCGATGCGGGTGCCCGAGATGAAGTGGCCGGCGGAGGTCAGCAGCGTCTCGTAGACGCCAGTCATGAGCGCCACGGTGCCGCCGGAGACTCCCGGCACAGTCTCGGCGGTGCCGATCAGAGCGCCGCGCACCACATTCAGGGCACCGGTGCCGACAGATCGCCGAGCCGGCTGATTCGGGGTCGTGCGGGACGTGTCCGACTCGGTGGGCTCGGTCATGCGGCTACTTCCTTGTGAGGGCGGCGTTTGCTGAGGAGCACCCACAACGCAGCCAAGGGCAACAGGAGCGGGACCCAGCCATAGGCGGAACCGTAACCGGTCCACACCGTTTCATCGGCCCACCACTGCGGCTCGATGTATCCCAGCGTGCCCACAGTGAGGACGCCTGCCAATTCGATGCACGTTCCCCACAGCGCGGTCCGACGCCAGCCGCGCCACAGGGCGACGGCGATGACGATGTAGAGCACGGCGCTCACCGCAGACACGCTGTACGGCAAGGGCGCGTCCGCGAACTTCGTAGAGATTTGGTAGACGGACCTGCCCGTCGACGCGATTCCCAGCACCGCGTAGGCGACGATCAGCACAATGCGACCGATGGGGTTCATGACGCTCCCAGGATCTGGAATACGCGCCACGCAAGCACGGCGCCGGCAATGCCAATGATGACGGCCGCGCCGCCATCCACTCGTGCGATCTGGTCCGGTTGCAGCACAGGTCGGTGGGGGTCGGGGTCAAGTGCGACGGCATCGGGCTCACCCAGGCGGCCGATGCCAAGGAAGGGCACCAGAATCACGGAAGCCAGCAGATAGCCGAGTGTTAGGACGAGTCCCGCATCCGAGTCGCTGAACAGCACGACGACCACCGCGAGGGCGTGGACGGCCGTGACGATCCACATCGCCGTCACGACGCGTTTGAGCCACGCGTGCAGACGCGGCCACACCATGGTCGCGATTCCGACCACAACGAGGGCCGCGCACACCGCGATATACGCGGGGAACACGACCCCGGTGTACACACCGGTCATGTGTTACTGCTGCTGCTGCTGAACCTGCTGCACACGCATGGGCAGGCGGCCGAGCTCTTCGCCGTCGACGGAGATGACCCACGAGAACATGCCAGGCTGCACAAACCGGATGCCATCGATCGTGAAGGCGAAGCAGGCGACCTGCTCGTCGCCGTCGACCAGATGCGCGGGGCGACCGAGCGTGAACTCGCCGCCCATGCCGCGCACAGGCTGTGCCTTGCCCTCGGCGTCAGCACGCATGCCGATCGGGTACTCCTTGCCGTCCTCCGTGAGCAACTTCAGCTCGAGCTGGTGGGAGGCGTTGGTGGCGGTGAAGGGCACGTGCACGGTGGCAGCGACGGCGAGGCGTCGGTGCGCCGCCGGGAACTGCCGGACGAAGATGGTGTTCCATCCCGCACCGAGCGAGTAGATCTTGCCGTTGACGACCTCAGCCGAGTCGGCGAGGAAGGCGTCGATTCTCACGGGGGATTCCTTTCGATGGGCGTGGACCTCCACCAGAGTACCCACCGAGGCCGCTGCTCGCGGCACCCTTCGCTGAGGGAAGAAGACGCGAGCGCGTACCGACGAGCACCGGTAGGGGTCCGAGTGCCGAGTACCATGCAGACGTGGCCGGGACAATCAACAGGGACGACATCGCGTCCGTGCGTGAAAAGGCCCCCATCGAGGACATCATCGGCCAGCATGTGGCGCTCAAGCCCGCTGGCGTGGGTTCTGTGAAAGGCCTGTGTCCATTCCACGATGAGCGTTCGCCGTCTTTCCACGTGCGACCTGCCGCGGGGCGCTGGCATTGCTTTGGCTGTGGCGAGGGCGGCGACGTCATCGAGTTCGTCATGCGGATCGATGGGCTGCCCTTCGCGGAAGCCGTGGAGTATCTCGCCGACAGGGCCGGCGTCACGTTGCGGTACGAGGCCGGCGGTGGCCCCAAGCGTGAAGGAACCGCGGGGCAGCGCAAGCGCCTGCTCGAGGCGCATCGCGTCGCACAGGAGTACTTCGCTGAGCAACTGCACAGCCCCGAGGCCCGCATTGGCCGGGACTTCCTGCGCGATCGCGGGTTTGACCGGGCCGCTGCCGAACACTTTGGGGTGGGCTACGCGCCGCAGGGGTGGTCGCACCTCACTGATCACCTGCGCGGCAAGGCCTTCACCGAGGCGGAACTGCGTACATCGGGATTGGTCTCCGAAGGGTCGCGGGGCGTCTATGACCGCTTCCGTGGGCGCTTGGTGTGGCCCATCAGGGACGTCACAGGGGACGTGATCGGGTTCGGTGCGAGGCGTCTTCACGACGAGGATCAGGGCCCCAAGTACCTCAATACGCCCGAGACCCCGTTGTACAAGAAGAACCAGGTCCTCTATGGCATCGATCTTGCCAAGGGTGCCATCCGGTCGGAGCGCAGCGCCGTGGTGGTCGAGGGATACACCGATGTGATGGCGTGCCACCTCGCGGGCATCACCAACGCCGTCGCGACCTGCGGCACCGCGTTCGGGGAAGAGCACGTGAAGGTGGTGCGCCGCCTGATGGGAGATGTGGGCGGCTCCGCCATGAAGGTGGGGTCAACGGGTGCGAAGGTGATTTTCACTTTCGATGGTGACGAGGCAGGTCAGAACGCCGCCTTGAAGTCCTTCCAGCTCGACCAGCAGTTCCTCGCCCAGACATTCGTGGCCGTTGACCCAGACGGCAAGGACCCTTGTGACCTGCGCATGGCAGGTGGCGACCAGGCCGTCCAGGCTCTGCTGGAGGCCCGCACGCCCCTGTTCGAGTTCGTCATCCGGACCGCGTTGGGGGCGAACGACCTCGAGACGCCGGAAGGGCGCGCGGCAGCTTTGCGCGCGGCTGCCCCCGTCGTTGCCGGCATCCGCGACCGCGCCATTCAGCCCGAGTACGCGCGCCGCCTGGCGGGCTGGCTCGGGATGGACATTGACGTGGTACGCCGTGCCGTTGCTGATTCCGCGAAGAGCCGCGGCCGTGAGCCCGCCCCCGTCACGGGGGCGGTGGAGACGGTTCCTCAGGGCTACCCCAATCCGGGCGCCCCCGAGCGTCCCAACCGCCGCGACCCGGTGGTGAGGGCAGAGGCGCTGTCGCTGGGAACGTTGCTGCAGGCGCCAGGGGAGATCCTTAAGGATCCCTTGGGGTCCGTGGTGGTGCAGGAGATGGCGCCGCAGACCTACTCGGTGCCGCAATACCGCGCCGTCTTCGAGGCGATTCTCGCCGCCGGCGGGCCCGCGCAGGCCGGCCCTGACTGGGCCAACGACGTGGCCGAGCAGGCCAGCGACGCGCTCGCGGCGACGATTTCGGAATTGGCGGTGTCGCCGCTACCTCATGACAGGCCCGAGACTATTGGGCACTACGCAGGGACTGTCCTTGCGCGCGTGCTGGATCTGTCCCTCACGCGCCAGATCGCGGAGCTGCGGGGGCGTATGCAGCGTGCCGGAGCGGGTACCGAGGGCGCGCAAGAGGCGTTTGCCGAGATCATTAGGCTCGAGACCAGGCGGCGGCTCCTGCGCGACGGATAACGCGCCACGTGTCGCAGCCCGGGTTTACGGTGACTGCATGACTGTTCAGCGCGTGTCTTTGGTCACTCTCGGCGTCTCCGATCTTGCGCGATCGCGCGCGTTCTATGAGGGGTGGGGGTGGACCGTCCGTCAGGAGTCACCTCAGATTGTGTTCTTCCAGATGGATGGGCTGGTGCTGGCCCTGTTTGGTGCTGAGGATCTCGCGCAGGACCAGGGCCGTGCCGGCGCTGCGCTGGGGACGGGGGCGATCACCTTGGCGCAGAACTATGCGAGCACGGAGGAGGTCGAAGAGAGGTTTGCCGCGGCACTGGCAGTTGGAGGTCGCGCACTCAAGCGGCCCGAGTCAATGCAGTGGGGTGGCTATAGCGGCTATGTCTGCGATCCCGATGGCCACGTGTGGGAACTTGCCGTGAATCCATTTTGGGTGACAGGGGAGCACGGCACGGTCATCCCTGACGACTTGCCAACGTCGTAGCTGACACGCGGCATCGGCCCTACAAAACACGAAAGCCGGTCCCGCGGGACCGGCTTTCTTCCGCTCCTCCAGTTGGACTCGAACCAACAACCTGCCGATTAACAGTCGGCTGCTCTGCCAATTGAGCTATGGAGGATTGCGAGAAGAAACTCTACATGATGTTCCGGCCCTGTGGTGACACCTTGGAGGTCATCGCGAGTCACGCATGAGGGCCAGTGCGCGGGGCAGGTTCGGTTGGCGCCCCGCCCCGCGCAGTGCGCGGCCTAGCTGCCCTTGACTGCGGTCTTCAGGCCCGCGCCGGGCACAATCTTGACGACTGTCGCCGCAGGGATCTCGATGCTCTCTCCGGTGCGCGGATTGCGGCCATTGCGTGCCGAACGCTGGGTGGTGTCGAACTTGGCGAAGCCGGTCAACTTCACCGGCGTGCCTGCGACGAGTGACTGAGTGACGGTGTCCTCGAATGCGCGGAGGGCATCGGCCGCCTGGCCTTGCGTGATGTTCGCAGCCACAGCCATCCGGGCAGCGAGGTCGGAACGAGTGAGGGTCATGCGTGTCCTTTCATGCCCGACGGGTGCCGTCGGGCTCAATGAGGCCGCGCTGGAGGGCGCGGCCGAGCGGCCGGGGGACCATGTGGACCTCCCCGTTGACAGTGACGGGCACTAGGCGGGGCGCCTTGGCCTTCCACTGCGACCTCCTGGCGCGCGTGTTGGCGCGCGACATCTTGCGCTTAGGAACTGCCACAGCGCTACCCCTGACGTCCCTTGAAGCGCGGATTGCGCTTATTGATGACGTAGGTCTTGCCGCGCCGGCGGACCACAATCGACCCTTCCTTGCGGGCAAGAGACTTGAGCGAGGCGCGGACCTTCACTGTGACTCCTTGTTGTAGCGGCGGCGGAAGCGTTCAACACGCCCTGCCGTGTCGACCACGCGAGTCTGGCCCGTGTAGAAGGGGTGGCTGGCGGCCGAGATCTCCACGTCAATGACGGGGTACTCGTGACCGTCTTCCCAGGCAATGGTCTTGTCCGATGTGGCGGTCGACCGCGTGAGGAACGCATAGTTCGCGGAGGCGTCGCGGTAGACGACGGCCTCGTAGCGGGGATGGATGCCCTTTTTCATGGTTACCAACTCGACTTTCTGATTCCGGGGAGTTCGCCGCGGTGTGCGGCGGCTCTGAAGCTGACGCGGGACAGTCCGAACTTCCTGAGGTGGGCGCGGGGGCGACCGTCGGCCTGGTCCCGATTGCGCAGGCGCGTGGGCGAGGCATCCCGGGGGAGTGCCTGGAGCGCTGCCATGGCGGCGCCGCGCTCCGCTTCGCTCGCGTGTGGGTTGACCGATGTCCGCTTAAATTCCGCGCGCCGCTGCGCGAATCGCGCGACAGTGGCTTCCCGCTGGCGTTGCTTTGCGATCTTGCTCTTCTTTGCCATCAGCGAGTCTCCTTGAAGTCCACGTGGCGGCGGGCGATCCGGTCGTACTTGCGAAGTACGAGGCGATCGGGGGTGTTGCGGCGGTTCTTGCGGGTGACGTAGCGGATGCCTGTGCCCGCAGTCGACAGCAGGGTGATCTTGGGACGGATGTCCTTGGACTGCTTAGCCATCTAGAACTTCTCTCCTCGTGCCCTCATGCGCGCTACCACCGCTTCAATGCCGTCCCGATCGATCACCTTGATGCCGGTGGTGGACACCTGGAGCGTGATCTTGCGGCCCAACGAGGGGGCGTAGAAGCGCTTGCGTTGGACGTTGACGTCCCAGCGGCGCTTAGTGCGGCGGTGGGAATGGGAAATGGTGTGCCCAAAGCTCGGGACGGCACCCGTGACTTGGCATCTCTGGCGTGACATGCCGACCAACATAGTAATGATAATCGTTCTCGTCAACTGATACGGTGGTGCCATGAGTTCACCGTTCACCGTTTCTGTCCTGTCCAGCATCGACCCCGTCGCGCGGTCGTCCGTTGCGTGGAGCATTGCGCTCGACGATGCGCAGACGGTCGTCATCCAGCACGACCTCAGCGCCGACGGCATTAGGCGGGCGGTCTCCGATGCGACCGGTGTGATCGAGACCGAGGACACGCCACTCGAGCATGCGTGCTTGAGCTGCGCAATCCGCGAAGACCTACTGCCCACACTCCAGCGCCTGATGGCACTACGGCGTTGGTCACGCGCCGTCGTCGCGCTTCCCGTGACCGCAGAGTCCGCACCCGTCACGCGCGCGCTCCACGCCCATGGCAGGCGTGGCGAACTGCTTGCGGGCCTCACTCTGGGCCCTGTGGTGTGCGCCGTTGATGGCACGACCATTGCGGACGACGCCTTCTCCTCCGAGTTTGTCGAGGACCGTGGCCTGGCCCTGGTGGAGGACGACGGTCGCGTAGTCGCGGAGGCAGTAGCGCCGATGCTTGCGCACGCGGACGTGGTCGCGGTCGTTGGGGAGGAGCCGGCAGCGCCCAAGGCGCTGAGCACGGTTGGGCACCTCCGAGGCCGAGGATCGAGCGTGGTCTGTGCGCCGGCATCGGCCCTCGACATCGACGCGCTCATGTCCCACACCCACCGCTGTGGACGCGCGCTGGGCCGCGTGGACCCCCTCCGAGTCGACCGGCACGTGGAACCCGATGCCCACGGCGTGTGGTCGATCGAACTGGCCAGCACGCGCCCGTTCCACCCCGGACGTCTGCGCGACAACATCGCTCGCCTCGGTAGCCACGACGCGCGCGTCCGCGGTCACTTCTGGGTGCCCTCCCGGCCAGGCGAGCCGTGCGCATGGGACGGTGCTGGGCGCCAGCTCAGCGTCGGCACTCTCGACGGCTGGGGCCGGCGTTTGCCCGCAACGCGCCTGGTGGTCACCGGGCGCGGCGCCGAACGCGCCATGATCGAGAGCGCCTTCCGCGAGTGCCTCATCCGCGACGACGAATGGACGCGCGACTGGAGCCGCGAAGACGATCTGAGCGACTGGCTGGGGCCTGTGGGCGGCTAGACTGGCGCGCGTCCCTCGCGACAGCAGCACACGCGAGGCCGCCAGCGGGGACGTCAGGGCCAGTAGCTCAGCCGGTTAGAGCAGTGGACTCATAATCCATCGGTCGCGGGTTCGAGCCCCGCCTGGCCCACCTCAGACGTCGACCGGCTGCTGGGAGTCACACAACGCGAGTCGCTATCAAACCCCCCAGCGATTCGCTAGAGAACTACCGACCTGCGTGGGAGGTTGCATCGTGAATGGCCGTGACTCGGGTTGTGACACGCTGTCTCGGCCAACGTTCGTGCGAGCCTCTCAGAGTCGAGGACTCGTAGTGCTCGGGGCTCTGGCGCCAATGCTTGCCATCGTTGGCTGTGGCGCGAGTGACGAATCTCTCGCAGACGAACCTACCGTCGGCTCTATCGTTGTGGAGGTGACTGGCGTCCGGGGCGACGATCCCGCTTCAGGTGAGTTTGTCGTGACCGCCACCCGCGTTCCAAGGGGCGTCGAAGTGCCCGCTCCTGCAACGCTGGGTGCACCAATGATCGTCAACCTCTATGGCGAATCAGGGAACCCGATCGCGACCGCGGGCATCGACAACGCCCCCGAAGCGAACTCTCCGTTCAGCGGCGCCGGTACTGCCGCGAACTCCCCTCATGGGCACATCGTTTCCGCGTCGGTCTCCATACATGCGGACACTGTCGCGACCCAGCAGTTTGCACTGGATGACCCAGGAGCGCGACTGGTATGCACAGGCGAGCGGGAGGATCTCGTGTGCGAGGCGTCAACGGACTTCACGTCCGACCAGGCCCCGTACATCGAAGTGTGGGATGGGCGGGTGTCGGCAGGCATTGCGCCAGCGGAACCACGTATGGACCGTGCTTTCCTCGAGGAAGTTTCAGGAGGCGCCCTCCCAGATGAGTTCACCCTCCAACTCCAAGCGTTCTGGGGACCCAACGTCACGACTGACACCACCGCCGTATTGCACTGACTTCCCACTTTGGAGTCGCTCGTTGTACTTACTAGGCGCCGAGCACGGCAAGGCAAAGTTCTGCGACCGCTGAGTGTCTGGGTTAAGCGCCGCGGCAACGTGGCCCACCGCTGCGGAGAGATGACTCGTCAGGACCTTCGACTCACCGGAGCGCGGAATGAGCGATGTAGACATGAAGTGTTGTTTTCTCCTTCTGTCCGCTTACGGCGAGGTTTCCCGTGTCTGCTCTCTTTCAGTCGTTTAACTCTCGCCGTATGGGTAAGGTCGCTGCGCTTACCGGTGCCCTCGCGATCGGACTGACCGCCTGTAGCGCCAACGTCGACACTGATCGGACCGCCGCTGCTCAGTCCGTTGCGCCGGAGGCGACCGCCACCGCGCCCGCAGTTGCAGATTCCTCCCCGCAGACGACGGAAGGGGGGTTGCCCAGCGGCCCGGGCTCGTACGGAGCCATCGCGATCGGCATGAATGGCACCGCGCACGGCGACGTGACGGATGCCGAGGTTCCGGTCGTCGACGTTTATGTCGATTTCGCGTGCTACTACTGCATGCTGTTCGAGTCCGGCGTTGCGCCCGACCTCGAGGAACTGGCCATGGCGGGGGAGGCCATCGTAGTCTATCACCCGGTCGCGATCCTGGACCGCAAGTTCCCCTCCCAGTACTCCACCCGTGCTGCGGCGGCCGCGATGGTTGTCGCGGAGGAGACGCCTGAGGCGTTTGTTGAGTACACGATGGCTCTGATGACCAGCCAGGAGAGCCTGCCAGAAGACGGCTGGACCGAGGGCGAGCTCGCCGATTTTGCGCTCGACTTGGGCGCCCCACAGGAGGCGGCCGATGCCATCGTGGCGACGGACTT
Source organism: Demequina globuliformis (assembly GCF_000975155.1). GTDB lineage: Bacteria > Actinomycetota > Actinomycetes > Actinomycetales > Demequinaceae > Demequina > Demequina globuliformis. Next base: position 58,226 of record NZ_BBRG01000003.1, on the reverse strand, counting down.
CGAGGACGTTGTTGGCGAGGCGACAGCACAGGCGTACGCGGGGGGCATGCAGGGCACGCCCTCGGTCGCGGTGAACGGCGTGCTGCTGGACTACGAGCAGATCAACTACATCGAGCCCGGCGTCCTGGTGGACTATCTCGCCTCGATGTAGAGCTCCGGTAGGTCAGGACGCACGCGAAGAGGCAAATCCACGCTACTCGGGCGTCGCGAATTCCTCCTCGTCACGCATGGTCCATCCGGTGCTGTCCTCAAAGCGGTCGCCCCGGTCGATGCCCTCCACATCCGCATCATCGAGCAGCAAATAGTCCGTCGTCGGCACGTCACCGTCGTTCCACGTGACATCCACTACTTTCCACTCGCCGTCGACCTTCACCTTGTTCCACGCATGCCCGTCCGCGGAGCCGATGGTGGATCCCGTGACCACCACCGCCTCAAGGCCGGCCTTGTCGGCGAGCTCTAGGAACATCATCGCGTAGCCCGAGCAGACTGTGCGCCCCTCCAGCACGCCTCCGTAGAGCATCCACCCATTCGACATCTCACTGGCGCTGACGGCGTTGCTTCGGACTGCGTCACGCGCGTCCGTGTCGTATGCCACGTTGTCCACGATGTATGTGTTGATCGTTTCCACCTTGTCGGTGTCGGACATGGAGTCATCGATGATCTCATTAACGATCTGGTCGACCATCGCGTTTGCTTCGGCCGTCTTCCCGGTGTCGTCGTACTGCACACGAAGGGTGGCGGTGGACGAGTCGAAGTACGCTCCGTCAGGCATGACGCCTAGGTCAGGATTCTGGTTCACTGCAACTCGCACGGCATCGGAGATTTGCGTCGTAGACCAGAACTGCACGTAGTCAGTCAGGTCGACGAGCACGTGGCCCTGATATAGGTGAGAAGCGATGTATGCAGTGAGTTCGTGGTCGTACTTGATCTCGCTCAGGACGCTCTCATCGAGGCCTGCCTCAATCTCAGCGTCGTCGGACACCTGAACTTCGCGCTCCGTGACCTGGAGCGAGCCGGTCGGCAGGCGCTCGCTGGCCGCCGTGGCGTTGTGTTCTTCGGCGATCGCGAGCGCCTCGGCCTCGTCCGTCACGCCTAGGCCTTGGTAGTAGGACAGTCGGGTGCCGTCCACTGTCATCACGGCCACGTACTGGCTCTCTTTCCAGTACCCAAAGTCCTCGTGGTATTCGACGCTTTCCACCAGTACAGGCGCGGAGTTAATGATGCCACTGAGTGTGAAGTAGTCGGCCGTCGTGGGGATCGTTTCGCCGTCACCGCAATCGTCGAACTGGGTACATGAGATGTAGTTGTCGAGAGTCGTCGAATCGCTAATGTCCATGCGCGACGGCAGGTTGCCGAGTCCCGAACCCGCCGCGGAGACTATTCCCATGCCCGACATGCGCTCGCCGGTCGCGTCGTAGGCGATGACGCCGTACTCGGTGCCGAAGGAATACTCGTCGTTGTCCTTCCACCACTGGGGGTCATAGTCGAGCGCGTTCTCGCTAGCGTCGTCGACTGAATCAGGGTTGGCGGGGCCCCGAGGGTCAGCGGGATCACCGCTCGCGGCGTCCCCAGACTCGTCGCCGTCGACCATCCACGGTGGATCCTCTTTGTACTCAGGCCCAAACGCGAGGTAAGCATTCTGCGAACTGCTTATTTCGGAATCGGAGCCGGACACCCACGTCGTCGCGCCCTCCTCAACGTAGCCCAGCAGCGCGAGCTCTCTTTCACGCGCGCTGTCCATCCCTTGGTGGCTCGTGAAGACGCCGTAGGAGGCAGCCCCATCGACGGGGTCCCAGTCGAGTTGCACGCTCCCGGGCAGATCAGCACTGATGCTGACTCTGACCTCCGGGGTGTCGAGGGAGTGGGCGAATCGAAGCTCCGTCACGATCGGGCGCACCAGCTTGTTTCCGTCGCCGTCGATGTAGCGCACGACGAAGTAGGAGCCGCGCAGGCCCCAGCTGTCGAGGACTTCAACGTCCTCAACGGAGCCACCTGTGGCTTCACGACAAGTCTCCTCGTCTTCCATGCACACCGGCTCATGCCACCGTTGGTGCTCACGAACAACAACATCGCGGTCCTGCACGCGGTTGCCCTCGGCGTCCAGGACGAACCCGAAGGATGACTCGACCGGAGTGACCTCAGCGAACTTCTGGTCGCCCGTCATGGGTACCCCGGTGGTCGAGGGAACCTCGACCGTGAGGTCGGCATCCGCATAAATTCGTGCGGCCCACCGCTGCCCAATGTCACGGCCAGGAGTAGATTCCGCCTCTTGTGTCCACGCCGGCGGTGCATCCGTAAAGATCTCAGGATCGTTCACTGCGAAGCGGAACGCCTGTTCCACGTCCTCAAGTTCCGTCATGGGTGCGGTGTAGTCGTAGCCGTTGGATGTGTAGACAACGTCGAGTGTGTACGCCTCCGCCTGATTGCCAGCAACCACGGGTGTGATGCCTACGGACGAGGTCGCACCGTCTTCGCCCGCCGCGACCAAGACGGGTTCGTCATCGCGGAGCACTCCGAAGTAGAGGCCACCCGCCACCAGTGCACACACGGCAACGCCGGCCACCGGGATCACCCACCGGCGTGTGGAACGCGGACGTTCGCGTACCCGACCATTCCCAGTTGAGTCCGGTGCGGGCGCACTCCTTGCCACGGCGCCGTCGTCTGCGGGGGCCGATGGCACCCGCGTCGTGGCCGCCTCTGGCACCTGGGCGGACAAGGCTGCAGAGTGAGCGGCAGACTCACTCACCCATTGGTGTCCGTCCCAATGCTGAAGGTGCGGGGTCCATGCGGTCCCATCCCAGTAGCGAAGGGCCGAGGCATTGTCGGGAAGGGGGTACCAGCCTGCAGGACTGTGATTCACGTGCTACACCTCTCGGGAACTTGCCTGGAGGCTACCAGTCGGGACAGAGCGCGAGGGCGCGCCATGGACCGGCGTCTACCGGGGGTGATGCATCGAATCGTTACGTCTGCTCGTCGAGCTGGTGGCCAGCTTCTCCGCCGTCCGAGCCTCCGGTGGAACCAGGGTCGCCGGTCATCTCCTTGAGGTCGACGTACGGGGCGCGCTGCGTGGGCTGCTCGGCGTTGCGGCCCTCGATCGAGCGATTTCGCAGGCGCTTGCGCTCGCGCTGAAACACGTCCCATCGTTCGAGGTTGCTCATCGTGGATTGCGTGGTCTGCTCATAGCGGTACCGCGCATCCTGATTCCGATAGCGCTTGTACAGCGTCTTGTGCGCGAACCACAGCACCACGAACGGTGCCGCGAACAGGACAGCCGCCAGGAAGAAGCCATCGTCCGAGCCGCCTGTGGAGGCAAGTAGGACCTCGTTCACCGCGGTCATCATCATCGGATCCATGTTTAACCCACCAACGCAATCAGGGACAGGGGCCAGCAGACGACAGCCGCGCCCACGGCCCACCCCAGGGAGGCGGCCCACAGACGGCCCTTGGAGATGGGTACTGAGCCCATGGTGGTGCCGCTACGCCCGTTGACCGCAACGTAGTGGACGGTGAGGCGCCCATGGTCGTCGCGCTCGGGATAGGAGTACAGCCACACCGGGAGGTACACGGACGCCCATCGGGTTCCGCGGACCCACATCTCTTCATGCGTGACGCGCACGCCGCGGTCGTAGCCTGCGAAGTCTGGGCGGATGCGTTCGCGCGCCATGGTGAGGAACCGCACGTGGGTAGCGCGCGAGACATCGTCAATGTCCATGTCGCGCTTTTCTGCCTGGATGTCGCCCATGTAGTTCGAGTTGAACGCGACCATGTTCTTCACGTCGAAGGGCAGGATCGCGTTGATGATGTTGTTCGTCGACACCTGGGTAGCGAAGTCGGCTTTCGAGGCCGAGGACTCCACGATCAGGTCGTCGGCATGCAAGTCGAACTGGCGCACGACCTGGAACTCATTCGCGTCGTAGTACGTCGTCGACGTCTTTCCGTGCTGCACCGTGTAGCGGCGGGTCTGGACCTCGCCTACGCCATGAATGCGCGCGTGCAGGTTGCCGTCGACCACCATGTACGGCAGGTACACCGGGCGCACATGCTCGGCGGAGAAGTCCGCCTTGAACTTGGGGTTCGCGAGCATCTTGCGATCGCCCACGAACTCGGTGATCTTTGCGATGGCCTGCTCGCGTGACAGCGAGAACGGCAAGATTCCGTCGGGCACGGCCCCGTTGGAGAGCTTGTCGTTGAGCGACAGGATCGAGCGGCACCAGTGGCAGCGCGCCTGCGTCGCGTGCGCGGTGTCGACGGTGACCTCGGCCGCACAGCCCTGGCACTTCATGGTGACGAGGTTGGCTTCGGACTCGATGCGGGCAGCACCGGAGGCCACGGTGCGGCCCGAGAGCTCGCCGATGCCTTCGCCGAGCCCGTGCGTGTCCTCGAGACGCGAGCCCACCCACTCAAACCGGCAGAATCCACACACGAGCGCCATGGTGCCCGCCTTGTGGGAGATCTCGGTGGACCCACATTTGGGGCAGTCGTCTTGTCCGTGATCCTTGCCGGTGGTGGTGTCGAGATGGGTGACGTGGCCGTTCCAGCCGTCACCGACCTGGGGCGCGGCCCCCTCGGCGACGTCGCCCGTGGCGGACTGCTCCTGAGGGTCAGGAACTGTCACAGGCCCAGCACTTTCTTCTTGACCGCGTCAAAGTCGTCCTGCGTGATGAGCCCTTCGTCGAGCATTGCCTTGTACTTGCGCAGTTCCGCCATGGGGTCGGGCTCTGAGGGGGCCGATGCTGCCGCAGGGGCCGCTTGGGGTTGCTGCGGAGCCGCCTGCTGGCCGCCCTGAGGCACCCCCTGCTGTGGGACGCCCTGGTTCTGCATCAGCCCGCCCAGTGCTCCGCCAGCGGCGTTCATACCCATACCCATGAAGGCCAGGCCGTCACCGCCGCCGGTTTCACCGGCGGCCTGAATACCGCGCGCGGCCGACTGCCGAAGGAACGAGTCCCCACGGGCCCCCGCCAAAGCATCGGCCTTCTGCACGTCAGCGAGCAGTGCGGCCGTGGGCGCGTCGTACTCGATGGCGACCAGCGCGGCTTTGTCGATCACGAGGCCGCGCTCGGACTTCCAGTGGTAGTTGGTCTCGATGACCTCGGCGAGCGAGGTAGCGAAACCGAGCGCGTCTCCTTGGATCCGTGAGATGCGGTTGCCGCGCTCGCCAGCGTTGGTGTAGTTCGAGAATGCGGCAGACAGGGAGCCAACAACCTCGTTGAACAGCTGGTCCGCGACCGGGTTGCCGGCTGCATTGAGGTCAAAGACCCCGGCGGAGGCGGAGATGTACGGGGCGGGCACAATGCTGGTCACGAACAGGATCGGGTCTACGACCTTGAGCGTGTAGGAGCCACGTGTGACCGCGCCAGCCTGGGTGCCGAGGTAGTGGTCGTCCCAGTAGATGGGGCCCTGGGTGCCAAAGCGGTTGTCGGGCACCTCCTTGAGTGACACATAGAACGCCAGGTGCTGGCTGCCGGGCTGGCCGCCAAACTTGAAGCGCTCCCATGAGGTCTTGACGGTGGGGGAGATGATCCCGTCGCCCGCGAACAGCGACTCTCCCTGCTGGTCGTCGGAGTGGTAGATGTAACCGCCTGACTCGGCGATGAAGTTGGTAATGCGGCCATCTTGGAACGTCAGAAGGCCGTATCCCGCCGGGACCACCACCTTGGAGCCGTTGGAGATGATGTTCTCCGAAGCCTGCGTGTTCGAACCGCGGCCGGCATTGGTGCCCTGCGCAACCGCAGGGAACAGCAGCGCGGTGGCCGACACTCCCGTGGGTGGGACCAGGAAGTCGAGCCACTGATCCGCGAAGGTGCCGCCGATGGCACCGGAGAAAGCCTTGATGAATCCCATGGGAGTCCCCTCAACAGAGTGAATGTCTGGCTCGACCACCCTAGCGAAGCGCAGGCCCGCCCGGCAGGGCACACGCGCCCGGGTGGGCCGATGCTGGCTAGGGTGTGCTTATGAGCGACACCTTCCGCTTCACGGCCGAGCTGTGGCCGTGGCGCGCACGGCACCAAACGTGGACATTCGTGACGGTGCCTGAGGGGATTTCGGATGAGATCGAGGCGCTGCAAAGCGATCTGCGGCGCGGTTTTGGTGCGGTCAAGGTGCGTGTGCAGGTGGGCGCCCAACAGTGGGAGACGTCCATGTTTCCCTCGAAGGAGCATGCGGCGTACATCCTGCCCGTCAAGGCCGCTATCCGGAAGGCCGCAGGACTCGAACTCGGCGCCCAGGTGGCCGTGACGATTGAGTTGATCCCGGCCTGAGCGTCGCGCGAGCATGACGAAGGCCGGACCGCGCAATGCGCGACCCGGCCTTCGTTAATCAGCGGTGCAACGGAGCGTTACTCCTTGTTGCGGTCCGTGAGGTCGTTGTACTTCTCGGCCGCGGCGTCCTTGACGTCCTCGACCTTGTCCTTGGCGTCAGCCTTGAGCTGGTCAAACTTGCCCTCGGCCTCCAACTGCTCGTCATCGGTCGCCTTGCCAAAGCCCTCCTTGGCCTTGCCCTTGGCGTCCTCAGCTGCGTTGCCCATGCGGTCGGTGTTACTCATGTCCTCGTCCTTCCTTCAGGTCGGTGTGACATAGGACAGAACACGGCCATCGCTGAAAGTTATTCCCGGTGGCTCACGTCAAGAATGAGGCAATAACGCGGGGCACCGCTGCCGCAACCTCGAGCGCGACGAGCGGACCACCTGCGCTCGCGGCTTGGCCGGCTTGCGCGTGCAGCCACGCCGCGCAGGCGCCCGCCTCGGCCGCCGACATTCCACTGGCAAGCGCTGCACCCGCGATGCCCGCAAGCACATCTCCTGAGCCTGCCGACGCGAGCCACGAGGGCGCTGGCGGCAGACGAATCAGACCGCCGCCAGGCGTGGCGATGATGGTGCGCGATCCCTTAAGCAACACCGCCGCGCGGGACGTCTCGGCGAGCAGTCGCGCATGGCCCTCGCGGTCGCCCATCACATCGTCGGAGGTGACATCGTGGCGGAGGGCGCGCAGCGTGCGGACGAGTTCACCCGCGTGCGGGGTGAGGAGGACCGCATCCGCAGATGCTTCACGCGAGCCCGCCGCTCGCGCCTTGGCGACGGTCTCGAGGGCCCCGGCATCGACCACCAGCGGCGCACCCGCAGCCATGGCCGCACCCATCGCGGCGTCTTGTTCGGGATAGTCGGCAACGCCAGGGCCCAACACCCACGCCGCCGCCCGGGGCAGCTTCTCCGCAGCGTCTCCCGGGTCGTGGACCACGCACTCTGGCCGGTGGTGGAGTACCAAGTCTTGAGCCCGCATCGGCCCCACGTACCTCACCATGCCGGCGCCAGAGCGCGCCGCTGCGGACACCACCAGCGCTGCCGCGCCGGGATAGGCTTCCGAACCGGCGATCACGCCCACCACGCCGCGTGAGTACTTATCGTCATGCGGCTCTGGGGCGCGCCAGCGCGCCTTCACCGCCTCCACGTCCCAGGTGACTGCATCGCTCACCTGTCCAGACTGGCACAGGCGTACGTGCGTACGCGGGAAGCGCGACCGTCCCCGGGCTGTGGGGCCGCGTGGCCGTGAGAGAATGCCGCCTATGGCCATGCGTGACATCCGAGTGACCGGTGACCCCGTCCTTCGCACTGTGTGCGATCCCATCCGCGACATCAACGACCAGGTGCGCACCCTTGTGGAGGACCTGCTTGAGACAGTCGACTACGACGGTCGCGCCGGACTCGCGGCGAACCAGATCGGGGTCTCACTGCGCGCGTTCTCGTGGAACATTGACGGTGAGATCGGGTACATCCTCAACCCCGAAATCGTGGAGCGCTCAAGCGAGCTCCAGGAACTTGGCGAAGAGGGCTGCCTGTCCGTTCCCGGCCTCTGGTACCCCTGCGAGCGCCCCGCCTACACGCGTGCCGTCGGCACCGACCTCGATGGCAAGGAAGTCGTGATCGAGGGCGAGGAGATTTGGGCACGCCTCATCAACCACGAGGTGGATCACCTCGACGGTCACCTGTACCTGGACCGCCTCGCTAAGGATGTCCGCAAGCGCGCCATGCGCGAGCTACGCGAGTCGCTCGAGGCGTAAATTCGCCTCAGGTGCGCGCAACGCCCACCTGTGCCACCACGACACGCCCCGCGGCAGCCTTCGCGGGTGCTTCCACGAGGCACCGTTTGAGAGCGGTAAAGGTGACGGTGACGGAGGCGGTGACGTGCGAGCCGCCCACGCTCGCCGCGTCCGCGTCGAGACCGCTGGGGATATCAACCGCCACGACCGGAGTAGTGGAGGGGATGGTCGCGACCAGGCCGTCTGCGGGCTTACGCAGGCCGGCCTTGGAACCAATGCCGACGATCGCGTCGATGACGAGATCCGCCCCAGCCGTCGCACGAATAGCTGACGACGGGTCCTCGTCCGCCGCGACCACCACGCCGCCGGCCTCCTCGCACTCCTGAATCGCGGCGCCGTCACCGGCGCCGCCCGTGAGCACGGCCGTCACGATCGCGCCGCGGGCGGCAAGACGCGCGCCGGCCAGCAGGCCGTCGGCACCGTTATTGCCGGTGCCCGCGAGGACCACCACTTTTGCGCCACGAACGCGCCCACGCGCAGTGGTGAGCGTCGAATCGGCCTCAGCCGCTACCGCATCCGCCGCGCGCGCCATCAGTACCGGGCCGGGCACCGTCGTCATCGCGTGCGCCTCCGCTGCGCGAATCTGCTCCACCGTCATGATCTGCTCAGGCATGCGCCCTAGCGTGGCATACGGGCCTTGGACTTTCTGTGATTGCTGCGCGAATGCCGGGTGAATGCGGCATGTACCGGCTGGTTCGGCGTGGCGCGGCTGGTGTTTTCGCTGTCAGTCGGGCACCATAGAGGAACACCGAGGCATACGCCGTGGTCGCCTTCACGCATGAGGTCGTAGGGGAAGACGCACCTCAACAGGAAGGACGGGTCATGGCATCCATCACCCGCGGTGTACTTTTTGTGCACTCCGCCACGCGCGCGATGTGCCCCCACATCGAGTGGGCGGCGCAGTCCGTGCTAGGTTCTCGCGCCTCTTTTGAGTGGACCGACCAGCCGGCGGGCACGTCCCTCTTCCGCGCGGAAGTCGCGTGGCAAGGACAGCCAGGTACTGGTGCACGCCTCGCCTCCGCCCTGCGCGGTTGGGAACACGTCCGCTACGAGGTCACCGAGGACCCGTCGTTCGGCTCGGACGGAGCACGCTGGTCGCACACCCCTTCCCTGGGCATCTTCCACGCCGTCACGGACGTCCACGGCAACGTCGTGGTGCCGGAGGATCGCATCCGTGCAGCGCTGGAAAACGGCGGCACCGTCACCGAGTTCAAGCGTTCCATGGACCTCGCGTTGGGGACCGCCTGGGATGAGGAGCTCGAGCCGTTCCGCTACGCAGGTGCCGGGGCTCCGGTGCGCTGGCTCCACCGCGTGGGGTAATCTCCCGGCACATGATGGAACTTGCCCACGATGAGGCACTCACCCTCCAGGCGATGGAAGAGGCGATGTGGCGTGCCGATACGCGTTTTGATGCCCGCTACATGGACGCCGTTCTCGCGGAGAACTTCCACGAGGTAGGACAGTCGGGGCGCACGTATACCCGCGAGGACACCTTGGCGCTGCGCGGTATCGAGATCGACATCACCTTCCCCCTGCGAGATTTCTCCGCTGTCGCCATCTGCGAGGACGTCGCGCTGGTGACCTACACGGCCGTGCCAGAGCGCGGTCGTGGCGTGTCCCACCGGTCGTCTGTGTGGGTCAACGACGGGCGCTGGAAGCTGCGCTTCCACCAGGCGACGCCGACCGACGCCTGAACCCAGGCATCGGCCCACCTGGTTGCCCGTCCTGCGGCGTCCTGGTGCGGACTGGTTTGGGGCGGAATGCACAACGCCCCCCGCGGCCAAAGCCAAGACGGGGGGCGTGTGAACGGCGCGGTGTCAGGCAGTACCGAACACGAGGGCCACATTGTGACCACCAAAGCCGAACGAGTTGTTGATGGCGGCGAGCTGACCCTCAGCGGGCAGCTCACGGGGCGTGTCGCGCACCAGGTCGACCTGGAGTTCCGGGTCCGGTGAGGACACGTTGATGGTCGGCGGCGCGGTGCGAGTCTCCAGCGCCTTGATCGTGAAGATCGACTCCAGGGCGCCCGCGCCGCCCAGCAGGTGGCCGGTCATCGACTTGGTTGCCGACAGCAGCACGTGATCGGCCTGAGAGCCGAGCACGCCGCGGATGCCGCGCGCCTCAATCATGTCGCCCACTGGCGTGGACGTCGCGTGTGCGTTCACGTGCGAGATGTCCGCCGCGGTGACTCCAGCGCGCTCCAGCGCGAACTTCATGGCCTTGGACTGGCCTGCGCCGTCGGGCTCGGGAGCAGCGATGTGGTGGGCGTCTGCCGTCATGCCCAGGCCCAGCAGCCGCGCGTACACACGTGCGCCACGGGCGGCGGCGTGCTCTGCGGACTCCAGCACCACAATGCCGGAGCCCTCGCCCAGAACGAATCCGTCACGGCTGGTGTCGTAGGGGCGCGACGCTCCCTGGGGGTCGTCGTTGTTCTTCGACAGCGCTGCCATGGCCGCGAATGCCGCGATGGGGAGCGGGTGAATCGCCGCCTCCGTGCCACCTGCTACCACGATGTCCGCGCGGCCAGACTGGATCATTTCGAAGCCAGCCGCGATGGCCTCAGCGCCAGAAGCGCATGCCGAGACGGGAGCGTGGGCACCGGCGCGGGCGCCGAACTCGAGCGACACGTAGGCCACTGGCGAGTTGGGCATCAGCATGGGAACAGACATGGGAAGGACGCGGTTGGCGCCCTTTTCCTTCATGGTGTCCCAGCCATTGAGCAGGGTCCAAATGCCGCCGATGCCCGAGGAGACCGCAGCACCAAGGCGGTCCGGGTCTACCTCGGGCGAACCGGCGTCTGCCCAGGCCTCGCGCGCGGCCACGATCGCCATTTGGGCGGACGGGTCCATGCGGCGGGTCTCTGGGCGGGACAACACCTCACTGGTGGGCACGGCGAGCTGGCCGGCGAAGTGGACGGGGAGGTCGTACTTCTCGACCCAGTCGTTGTCGAAGGGACGCACGCCGGAACGGCCCGCGAGTGCTCCTTCCCAGGTGGTCGGAACATCTCCGCCCAGGGGCGACGTGGCACCGAGTCCGGTAATGACAACGTCAGTCATGTGCTCTCCAGTGTGGTTGAGGTGAAACGAGTGTTAGTTCTGTGCGCCCTCGATGAAGGTGACGGCGTCGCCGACGGTCGTGAGGTTCTTGACCTCCTCGTCGGGAATGCGCACGTCGAACTTCTCCTCAGCGAGGGTGACGATGGTCATCATCGACAGCGAGTCGATGTCGAGGTCGTCGGTGAAGGACTTGTCGAGGGCGACCTCGTTCGCGTCCAGGCCGGTCTCCTCGGCAACGATCTCTGCGAGGCCTGCGAGGATCTCGTTCTTGTCAGCCATGTTTTTCTCCTTCTGGATGGGGTGTGTGCGTCCCGTTGACACCAACGCGGACACGGGTATGAACTCTATGGGGCTTGTGTCCCTTACGGGAGGACGACTACCTGCGCGGCGTAGACCAGGCCAGCGCCAAATCCGATCTGTAGGGCAAGGTCACCGGATGCGGCGTCACCGTCGCGAAGCAGCCGTTCGGTGGCCAGCGGGATGGAGGCCGCTGACGTGTTGCCTGAGTCTGCGATGTCTTTGCCGATGGCAACGTGGTCCGGAAGGCCAATCTGCTTGGCGAGTTGGTCGATAATGCGCACGTTCGCCTGGTGAGGGATGAACGCCTTGATGTCGTCAGGAGTGACGCCGGCGGCCTCGATCGCTTCGAGCGCGACGGGCGCCATCTTGAACGACGCCCACTTGAAGACGCTGGGGCCTTCCTGAACAAGGGTGGGGAAGGGCGTGTCCGGGTTATCACGGACGTCAGTCCACGACGCGGTCTGGCGGATGAGCTTGGCTCCGGAGCCATCCGAGCCCCAGACTGTGGGGCCGATTCCGGCCTCATCGGACGCGCCGATGACGATCGCGCCAGCGGCGTCGCCCAACAGGTAGGAGATCGAGCGGTCGGCGGGATCCACCCAGTCGCTCATCTTTTCCGCGCCCACCACCAGGACATTCCGGGCGGTGCCGGCGCGCACCAGGGCATCGGCCTGGCTCACGCCGTAGCAGTACCCCGCGCAGGCGGCAGAAATGTCGAACGCTGCGGCCTGCAGTCCCAAGCGGTCCGCGAGCACCGGAGCGCCACCAGGGGTGATGTGGGGGTAGGTGATGGTCGACAAAATGACCGCGTCGATCTCATCGCGAGAGATTCCCGCCTTGTCGATCGCCTCGATCGCAGCCTTTTCCGACATGTCGATGACGTCGGTGTCGCGCCCGGCACGCACGCGGGTGCGGATGCCGGTCATCTTCTGAATCCACTCGTCGGAGGAATTGATGGGCTCGATGAGGTCCTCGTTGGGGACCACGTTCTCGCCACGACTGGTGCCGAGGGCGAGAATGCGCGAGAACTCGGGTCCTCGCTTGATCGAGATGGGGCTCACGCGTGCTCCTTCACCAGCTGGTGCGCTGCATCGAGGTCGTCGGGCGTCTTGAGGGCGACTGCAGGAATGCCCTTGAGGCCGCGCTTGGCGAGGCCGGTCAGCACACCGCCTGGGGCCACTTCGAGGATGGCGGTGACGCCTTCGTCGAGCATACGGGCCTGGCAGAGGTCCCAGCGAACAGGGCTCGCGACCTGCTTCACGATGCGGGTGATCGCGTCAGCGCCGGATGCCACGGGCGCGCCGTCGGCGTTCGACAGCAGTGTCACGCGCGGGTCGCTGGGGGTGAGGGCCGATGCCGCGGTTTCCAACGCTGCAACGGCGGGTGCCATGTAGGACGTGTGAAACGCTCCGGCAACCTGCAGTGGGATCACCCGCGCCCGAGCGGGCGCGTCGGCGACGAGAGCTTCGATCGCCGCTGCGGCTCCAGCGGCGACGATCTGTCCGCCGCCGTTCATGTTTGCCGGGGTCAGGCCCAACTGGTCGAGGCGAGCGAGGACCTCGTCCTCGACGCCGCCAAGAACCGCCGCCATCGACGTGGGCTCGGCATCGGATGCGGCCTGAGCCATGGCGTTAGCCCGCACGGTGACCAGGCGCATCGCTTCCGCGTCGGTGACGACGCCAGCGAGCGCTGCAGCTCCGAGTTCTCCCACGGAGTGGCCGGCGACGAGTCCTGGCGTCGCGTCGCCAAGCGCGGCGCGTGCGGTTGCCAGCGCCGTGGCGACCAGCAACGGCTGCGCGATGGCGGTGTCGCGGATCGTGTCAGCGTCGGAGTCGGTTCCGTGTGAGAGGAGGTCTGCGTCTGTGGCTTCCGACAATGTGGTGAGAGAGGCGGCTACCTCGGGCAGTTCAAGCCATGGCTTGAGCATTCCGGGAGTCTGCGCACCCTGACCGGGGCAGAGAACGGCAATCATGTTTCTAGGATGACGCACACGTGGGCTGAGCCGGCCACATTCGCTCACGGGAATCTCCCGCGAGTCTTGTAGGTTCTCTACAAAGACTCGCGGCTGGAGTCCCGGAGGCGGCCCAGGGCAAAGGCCATTTCCAACACGTGGGCGTCGCGATGGGCGAGGACGTCCCAGCCGGTCATCTCTGCGACCTTCTTCAGGCGGTAGCGGACCGTGTTGGGGTGGACAAACATAGTGCGCGCCGCCGTTTCCAGCGACCGTCCGCAGTCCAGGTACGTCGCGACCGTCTCCGACAGCGAACCACCCGCCTGGACAATCGGATCGTACGCGATCGACACCAGACGTTCCCGCGCAGCTGTATCGCCAACGAGCACGCGTTCTGGCAGGAGGTCATCGGCGCCAACTGGGCGCGGTGCCATGGACCACGCGGGAGCGGCAATGACGCCAGCCACGGCGGCGCGCGTGGCTCGCGCAACCTCAATGAGGGTGACCGCCTTGGGGCCGCGGACCACAGGGCCCGGACCAAACGCTGGCAGGAGGGCGGCGACGAGGTCCTCGTGACCCTCGTCGGCCCGGGAAATCACAATGAGGTCTTCGCCATGAATCCCGACCAGCGCGCCCGGCGCAGACCGGCGGATGGTGCGACGCAGGTCAGCGCTTTGCACTTCACCGAGCGCGCCATCAGTGAGGCCCACGAGCACCAGGGTGGGCCCGGGCTTCCATCCGAGCGCCGCGGCGCGAGAGGGCAGGTCGTCGTCGACTTCTCCGCGCACGAGCGCGTCGACCACCAGGGCCTCGAGGCGTGCATCCCATGCCCCGCGAGTCTCGGCGGCGCGTGCGTAGACCTCTGCGGCAGAGAACGCGATCTCACGCGAGTACAAGAGAATCGCTTCCCGGACTTCCTGTTCGGAACCTGGGGAGGCGAACTCGTCGGAATGGGTTTCGACGACCTCGACGACGGTGCGCACGATCGACAGGGTGTGTTGAAGCGAGACGGAACGCGTGAGCTCCGGGGGAGCGGCCGCGAACACCTCGGTGGCACTGCGGTGGGACCGTTGCGGGTCAGCGAACCACGCGACAAAGGACGAGATGCCTGCCTGCGCGACCGTGCCCACCCAGGAGCGCTCCTGCGCCGGGAGCGCGCGGAACCAGGGATAGTCCGTATCGAGTTGGCGGAGCGCGGCGGTCGCGAGGCGCCCTGTGGCGGCGCGGAGCCGGCGCAGCGTTTCAGAACGCGCAGCGGAGGTGGCCATGCCGTCAGCATAGGGGAGTTGTTGTGGGATTCCCACAACGCCAGGCCCGCAGTTAGTGCGACACCTCCTGATGCACCTCTACGACAAGGCTGACTCGTCGCGCCTGCCGACAACGACGAGGGCCCTGCCCACCGCTGGTGCGGTGGACAGGGCCCTCTGAGGCGTAGACCTTAGGCGTCGCCGCCGGCGTTGCCTGACGTGCCCTTGCGGACGTCGTGGAGCTCGTACCGGCTCACGGCATCGGCCGTCGTTCCGGGGGAGACCTGACCGCGACGCTCCAACTGCTGGAGCACCTTGACCGCCGTCGACGGCCCATCGATCTTGAAGTACCGGCGGGCAGCGGCGCGAGTGTCGGAGAAGCCAAAGCCATCCGCTCCCAACGTCGCATAGTCGCCGGGGACCCAGGCACGAATCTGGTCGGGGACCAGGTGGTCGTAGTCGGACGTGGCCACAAACGGGCCCTGCGCACCCTGGAGCTTCTGGGTGAGGTACGGCACGGGGTTCTCGCCGGGGTTGAGGAACGCCGTCTCCTCGCATGCGAGCGCCTCGCGACGCAGCTCGTTCCAGGACGTCACGGACCACACCGAGGCGCGCACGCCGTAGTGGGTGGCCAGCAGCTCCTGAGCCTCAAGCGCCCACGGAACCGCCACGCCGGAGGCGAGGATCTGCGCCTCCGGTCCGTCACCGGCCGGCGCGTCCGCGAACTTGTAGATGCCCTTGAGGATGCCCTCGACGTCGACGTTTTCCGGCTCGGCGGGCTGCCGAATGGGCTCGTTGTAGACGGTGAGGTAGTACATGACGTTCGGGTCACGCGAGTCCTCGCCATACATACGCTGCAGACCGTCGCGCACAATGTGGCGGATCTCGTAGCCGAACGCGGGGTCGTACTGCACCACCGCGGTGTTGGTGCCCGCCAGCAGAGGCGAGTGACCGTCGGCGTGCTGGAGGCCCTCACCCGTGAGGGTGGTGCGTCCGGCCGTGGCGCCAATGATGAAACCGCGCGTGAGCTGGTCGCCCGCGGCCCAAAACTGGTCGCCAGTGCGCTGGAAGCCGAACATCGAGTAGAAGATGTAGAACGGCACCAAAGGCTCGCCGTGTGTGGCGTACGCCGTACCGACGGCCTGGAAGGCTGCGGCGGAGCCGGCTTCGTTGATGCCGGTGTGCATGATCTGCCCGGCCTCAGACTCCTTGTACGAGAGCATGAGTTCGCGGTCAACGGGCAGATAGTTCTGCCCCTTGGTGTTGAAGATCTTCGCCGACGGGAAGATCGCGTCCAGGCCGAACGTGCGAGCCTCGTCGGGGATGATCGGCACAATGCGCTTGCCGAACTCCTTGTCGCGCACCAGGTCCTTGAACAGGCGGACGAACGCCATCGTGGTGGCGACTTCCTGCTTGCCGGAGCCCTTCGCCAACAGTTCGTATGCCTTGTCGTCTGGCAGGGCGATCTGCGTCTTGGGGTCGCGACGCTCGGGGACAAACCCGCCCAGCTGCTTGCGGCGGTCGAGCATGTACTTGACGGCCGGGTCGTCCATACCGGGGTGGTAGTACGGCGGGTTGTAAGGGTCAGCCTCGAGCTGTTCGTCAGAGAACGGGATGTCGAAGGTATCGCGCAGCACCTTGAGGTCTGCGGCCGCCAGCTTCTTCATCTGGTGGGTCGAGTTGCGCGCCGCGAAGTTGGAGCCCAGGCCATAGCCCTTGATGGTCTTCGCGAGGATGACCGTGGGCTTGCCGTTGGCCTGCGTGGTCGAGGCCTTGTATGCGGCGTAGAGCTTCCGGTAGTCGTGGCCGCCGCGCTTCAGCGCCCAGATCTCGTCGTCACTCATGTCCTTGACGAGCTCCTTGGCGCGCGGGTCGCCGCCAAAGAACTGGTCGCGAATGAAGGCTCCCGACTCCGCACGGAAAGTCTGGAAGTCGCCGTCGGGGACGGTGTTCATCAGGTTGACGAGCGCGCCATCTTCATCGCGAGCAAGCAGGGGGTCCCAGTTACGGCCCCACACGACCTTGATGACGTTCCAGCCTGCACCACGGAAGAACGCCTCGAGTTCCTGAATGATCTTGCCGTTTCCGCGGACCGGGCCATCGAGGCGCTGGAGGTTGCAGTTCACGACGAAGGTCAGGTTGTCGAGGCCCTGGTTGGCAGCGAGCTGGAGCATGCCGCGGCTCTCGGGCTCGTCCATCTCGCCGTCGCCAAGGTAGGCCCAGACGTGCTGCTGCGACGTGTCCTTCAGGCCACGCAGGTGCATGTACCGGTTGGTCCAGGCCTGGTAGATCGCGGAGGCAGGGCCAAGGCCCATCGAGACGGTGGGGAACTCCCACACGTCCTGCATGAGGCGCGGGTGCGGGTACGAGGACATGCCGCGACCGGGACCGGACTTTTCCTGACGGAAGGAGTCGAGGTCGTCCTCACTGAAGCGTCCCTCGACGTAGCCGCGGGCGTACACACCGGGAGCCGCGTGGCCCTGGAAGTAGACCTGGTCACCGCCGCCGGGGTGGTCCTTGCCGCGGAAGAAGTGGTTGAGACCCACCTCGTACAGTGTCGCGACTGAGGCGTAGGAGGAAATGTGGCCGCCCACACCCTTGCCTGCAGCCTGCGCGCGCGTCACCATGACGGCCGCGTTCCAGCGGATCCACCCGCGGTAGCGACGCTCAATCTCCTCGTCGCCGGGGAACTCGGGCTCGTCATCCGCGTGAATGGTGTTGACGTAGGGGGTGTTCAGGCTCAGCGGCACCGAGAGCTGCTTGGTGGCAGCGTGCTCGACCATGCGGTCAAGGACGTATTCGGCTCGCGACTCACCACCCGTCTCGATCAGTCCGTCTAGCGACTCGAGCCACTCATCGGTTTCGCTCGGGTCTTTGTCAATCTCGCCGTGTGATGCCACCGGTGACCTTCCTGTGGGGCGCAAGGGTGTAGCGCCGTGCCTTGGGGTGGGGGCGGGTGGTACCGCCTCTTCATCGCTCATTGTGTCGAGTTCCGGAGCAAATGTCACGCTGGGCCCGTGCCGCGTGGAGACCCAAGTGGCCTGTCGCATTGCCACGGCCTACGCGCGCGCTCTACTGTGGTGGAAACGTTCGCGCAGGAATTGCGCGGAGAGTGCAACGAAGGGAGTGCCACCGCTGTGGCCACACAGGAGGGGACGAGCACCGTCGACGATGGTGTCATCGACCGGTTCGACCTGACCAAAGGACTTGTCCTACAGGAATTCGGCTACGACGAGGACGTGGACTCCGCGTTGCGTGTAGCCATCGAGGAACGTACCGGCGAAGCGCTCGTCGACGAAGACTACGGCGATGTCACCGACGGAGCGCTGGTGTGGTTCCGTGACGGAGACGACGACCTCACTGATCTATTGATGGACGTGCAGTCGCTGATGGACGACGGTGGGGCCGTCTGGCTTTTCACTCCCAAGGCCGGCACCTCCGGCCACGTACCGCCTCGCGACGTGCAAGAGGCGGCTTCTGTCGCCGGACTGCACTCCACGATCACTTTCGTGGTGGGCGAAGGTTGGTCGTGCACTCGACTCGTCGACAAGGGTTGGCAAAAGTGACGGGACCTCGTCTAGGCGAGGCTGCTCCCGACTTTGTCTTGGTCGACCAGCACGGCCGCCGAACGACTCTCCGTGACTTCGGTGGGGCACCGCTGCTGCTGGTGTTCGTGCCATTCGCTTTCTCTGACACCTGCACCAACGAGTTGATTGACTTGCGTGACGAGTCGCCGCTCGTTGAGGGCTCGGATGTCGCAGTCGCGGTCGTCTCATGCGACTCCCTGTACACGATGAAAGCGTGGGGAGACGCACACGCGTATTCCGCGCCGTTGCTCAGCGACTTCTGGCCTCACGGTGAGGCGGCGCGCGCCTACGGCGTGTTCAGCGATGACAAGGGTCTCGCTGGACGCGGCAGTTTCCTCATCGACTCTGAGGGGATCCTCCGTTGGTCTGTCGTGTCTGACCTTGGCCAGGCGCGAGATCTCGACGAATACCGCGCCGCGATTGGCGACGTGTCGTAAACATCGCGCAAGATGCGCCACAATGGTGGCGGGCCCTTAGCTCAGTTGGTTAGAGCACTGCGTTTACACCGCAGGTGTCATCGGTTCGAGTCCGGTAGGGCCCACTCGTGAGACAAGCGCGCAGCGCGCATGGCCGCTCCGCCCGTAATGTGCGCCCGTGGCAGCGTCACCGCGCATCCGGAACGCCAGGGCTCTACCATCTCCCGTATGGTCACCAGACTGGACAACGTCGGCATCGCCGTCGAGGACATCGACGCGGCGATTGCGTTCTTCACTGACCTCGGTTTGAGCATCGAGGGCCGCGACACGGTGAGTGGCACATGGGCCGACACCGCGGTCGGGCTCGACGGAAACCACGCCATGATCGCGGTGCTCACGACGCCTGACGGCCACGGACGCATTGAACTCATGCAGTACTTGCACCCCGCAGCGCGCGCGACGCCGCCAACTGAGCCACACGACATTGGCATGCATCGTGTCGCACTCGCCGTGGACGACCTCGACGCCGCGCTCGATGTCGCCGCACGCCATGGCTGCCATCCGCTCCGGGGTGTGGCGAACTACCAAGACATGTACCGCCTCACGTATGTGCGCGGCCCCAGCGGAATCCTGGTCATGCTCGCGCAGAAACTCTAGGCGGCTGGTTGCACTCGCTACGATGTGGGGCGAACGGCTGAACGCGAGGAAAGGGACGCACCGTGGCCGAACCCATGGGCCCGCGATACGACGCATACGCGGCCAAGACCGATGCCCCGATGGCTGCGCTGGCCTTTATTTTCCTCCTGGTGTGGTCGGCGCGCATCATCTTCTTCACTGAGTTGCCACACGGCGTGCGCTCGACTCTGCTGTCGATTCAGGGCTTCATTTGGGTCGCGTTCTTGGTCGACATCATCATTCGCACGCTGATCTCCCAAAAGTCGTGGAAGTTCTTGTGGACGCATCCCCTCGACGTCATTGCCGTGGCCGTGCCGGCAGCACGCCCTCTTAAGGTGCTCACCGCCTTTACCCAGGGCGCGGCCTTCGCGTCGGCGAAGGGCCGCCTCAAGACCATGCAGGCGGTGATCCTGTCGGTGGTCCTGCTCCTATGGATCGGGTCCGTTGCTGTGCTGGCAGCTGAGCGCGAGGTCACGGACTCCGCGATCAATAACTTTGGTGACGCCCTGTGGTGGGCCTTCGTGACCGTCACGACCGTGGGCTATGGCGACTTTTCGCCGGTGTCCGTCACCGGGCGCATCGTCGCCGTGATCATGATGCTTGTCGGTATCGCGCTCATCGGTGTCGTGACCGCCTCCGTGGCCGCATGGTTTGTGGCGCTCACGTCAGGTGACGACAGCGAGGATGAGGCGAGGGAAGAGTCTCGCCACGAGGAGCTTCAGGCGCAAGTCCGCGAACTCGAGGCCAAGATTGACCGGCTTTTGGAGAATCCCAGGCGCGAAACCTGAGTAGCGTGGTGCCATGACCACCGTCGCGGACATCGCAGACATCTTGGAACGGCGCTTTCCGCTCCACCTCGCTGAAGACTGGGACGTCAACGGCCTCACCGTTGGCGATCCCACGGCGCATGTCCGTCGCGTGCTTTTCGCCGTGGATCCCACGCTTGCCGTGGTGCAAGAGGCGATCGACATCGACGCCGACCTCATCGTCACACATCACCCGTTGCTGCTCAGGGGCGCGACGCAACTGCCCGTCACGTCCTCGAAAGGGGCCGTGATCCACCAGCTCATTGCCCATGGAATTGGGCACTACAACGCCCACACCAACGCGGATGTCGCCACCGATGGCGTCTCGGAGGCGCTCGCCCAAGCCGTCGGCGTGAGGACCTCAGCGCCGCTCATCGCCCGCCCCGGAGACCGTACGCAGGGGACTGGGCGCATCGGCCCCCTTCCCGGCCCCATCTCTCTCGCGGAGTTCGCGCAGCAGGTCGCCCAGGCCCTTCCAGCGACCGCGCACGGGGTGCGCGTCGCGGGCGACCTAGACGCCGCAGTCACGACCGTCGCCGTATGTGGGGGCTCGGGAGACGCCTACTTGGCCGATGCCAGGGCGGCCGGCGCGGACGTCTACATCACTGCAGACTTGCGTCACCACCCCGCATCAGACTTCCGCGAAACGGCTGACTTGGGTGATGGACGGCCCTTCCTGATCGACGTGGCGCACTCGGCTTCTGAGTGGGCTTGGTTGACGGCCACCGCGGAACACGTGGCTGATGCCGCCGGAGTGGACACGACCGTCTCCACCCTGAACACTGACCCCTGGACCGCGCACATCCCGTCGCGGCCCGACCCGCACGCGTAACCCAAAAGGAGACCTACCTGTGGCTACCGCCCCCGTCGCCGACCAGCAGCGACTACTCGAGGTTCAAGACGCTGACCTGCGCATCCAGCAGGCCCGCCACCGCCTCGAGACTCTCCCTCAGCTCGCTCAGATTGCCGAACTCACCGGCCGCGCGGCGGACCTGCAGGAGGATGCGATCGCGCGCGGGGCCGAGGTCTCTGATCTTCGCCGCGAAGTCACCAAGGCGGAGGATGACGTCCAGGCCGTCCGGGCTCGCGCGGAACGCGACCAGTCCCGCCTCGACTCTGGGTCAGCGAATGCCAAGGACCTGCAGGCGCTCCAGGCGGAGCTTGAGGTGCTGAAGAAGCGTTTGAGCGACCTCGAGGACATTGAGCTGGAGGCCATGGAACGCCTTGAGACGGCGGAGGCAAGCCACGCCGACGCCACGCGTCAGCGCGACGCTATCGACGCGCAGATCGCCGAATTGGAGGCGGAGCGGGCACGCGCCGCAGCGGACATCCAGGACGAAGTCGCCGACATCGAAGCCGAGCGCGTGCTCAAGGCGGAGGGCCTCGACGCCGCGCTCGTGTCGCTGTATGAGCGTCTGCGTGACCAGCATGGCGGCGTGGGAGCGGCTGCCCTCCAGGGCCCGCGTTGCCTGGGTTGCAACATGACGCTCAACGCGGGCGACCTGCGTGCGATCGAGTCTGCCCCCGCGGACCAGGTCGTGCGCTGTGAGGAGTGTGGGCGCATTTTGGTGCGCAAGGCGGACGCATGACGCCAGACGCGAACCCCACGGGGCCGGAGTATGACGACGCGCAGCGCGACAGCGCGCCCAGCCGGTCCCCGTTTGCCGCGGACGCTGCCAATCTTGTGAGCCCCCTCACCGTGGTGCTGGTGCGCCACGGGGTGACGGACATGACGCTCACACACGCGTTGTCTGGTTCGGGTGAGGTCGGGCCCTCGCTCAATGCACAGGGGCGTATTCAGGTCGCCAAGGCCGCGGACGCGATCTACAACATCGGCCGGCGCTCGTGGCCGCACCTCGCTCACGTGAGCCGTGTGTTCGCGTCGCCCATGACCCGTACGCAGGAGACCGGCGGCGCGCTGGGACGTCGAGTGGGCGCGCATGTCGAGACCGATGACCGGGTGCGCGAGATTCACTTTGGCGAGTGGGAGGGACTCACAGGGGACGAGGTTGCCGAGCGATTCGGCGACGCGATCCACCGCTGGCGTTTTTCCGAGATCCCGGCTCCCGGGGGCGAATCGATCGCTGAGGTGGGCGCCAGGATGGATGCCTTCTTGACCGACGTGGCGCGTCAGCATGCGGTACTGGCCGCCGAGGGGCGCGATGAACTTCGCACGTGGGCCGTGGCCTCGCACGCCGTCGCGATCAAGTCAGCCGTGGGCGTGTCCTTGGGCATGGATCCACGGACGTGGGGAGCCATCTGGCCGCAGCCGGCATCGCTGACGATGCTGCGCCTGCATGTGGACACCAACGGCGACATCATCGAGCGCCACGTGCTGTGCGTGGGTGCGCCGACGGATTAACCCTGCAGCACGATCGTGAGCTCGGACGGCGTGAGCGCGACGTCGATCACGTGGTCGAGTGAGCGGGCGACGTCGGCGACCTCATCCGCCGTCTGGGGTTCCGTCTGAGTCGCCGTCAGCGCGCCCGTGAGGAGCCCGCGCGTGTGTTTGGCCATGTGGCTGACCACGGTGCGCTTGCCGTGCAGCTCGCGTTCCACGCGCACGTTGACCACGGGGTGCGCGCTGGGGCGCCAGGCAGCAACGTACGCACTTGAGCGGCAGTCGACAATGATGCCGTCACCGGCTTGGTGGGAGAGTTCCTGGGCGAGGTGCTGGCGCCAGTAGGACGCGAGGGGACCCACGCGTCCGAGCGACGTCGACATCGAGAGGCGGTAGGCCGGGACGCGGTCAGCGGGGGAGAGCGCTCCCCACAGCGCTGACACGATGCGCACGCGCGAGGCGGCGCGGGCGGCGTGCGCGGCATCCCAAGTGGCCGCGCCGGCCGCGTCATAGAGCACCCCGGTGTAGACCTGGGCCGCCGGAGCTGCGGGGTTGTCCCACAGGTTCCGGTTGCGGGCCACCTCAGCCTCCAAACTGGGTCCCACTCCGAGCACGTCGAAGGCGTTGCGTTGCGCTGACACTTTGGCGAGCGCGTCGCCTACCCGCTGGCGTGCGCTGGAGAGTGCGGGGTGGGACAGCGACTCAAGGTCGACGGGAGCGCCATGGGTGGGCGCCGTTTTTCCTTCGGACGGTGGCAGCAGGATCAGCACGCCCACCAGGGTACGGGGCAAGAGGCCCTCGCCTTCTCGCCTGGCCGAACAAACCCGGCGGGAATTCGAGGGCTGCGGCGCCCTGGCCGTCAGTTTTCGGTGACCACTGCATCGGGCCGATGCTCGGGTCAGGTGGCCTGCCGGGTAGTCTTGAGGCGCGGATGAGTTGGCTAGGCGACCGCGTGGCTCGTCAGAGCCCCGAGGAACGTCCGGGCTCCACAGGGCAGGGTGATGGCTAACGGCCACCCGGGGTGACCCGCGGGACAGTGCCACAGAGAGTAGACCGCCTTCGGTGTATGCCGAAGGTAAGGGTGAAAGGGTGAGGTAAGAGCTCACCGCGCGACTGGTGACAGGAGCGGCACGGTAAACCCCACCCGGAGCAAGGCCAGACAGGATGCGTTCGAGGGCTGCCCGCCCGAGGCATCCGGGTAGGCTGCTGGAGCCCTGGAGCAATCCAGGGCCTAGATGGATGGTCGCCCGGCGCGGTGCGGTAACGCGGCGTGCCAGACAGAACCCGGCGTACAGGCCAACTCATCCGCTTCCGCCAGTTGTGACGAAGTCCTCACTACTTTTGTGTGGTAGCACTACAAAAGTCGTCTGGTCTTCACTACGCTGACGGAATGCGCACCGTTGCCATGGCCCTCGTCGCCGCGACCTCCCTGCTAATCGCCGGTTGCTCTGCTCCTGAGGCCCCAGAGGCGGAGCCGACGCCAGCGCCCGAGGAAACGACGCCAGCAGTGGCGCAGTCGGCCGAGGTCACCTTCTGGGATCTTGCTCCGCTTGGGGATGGGGCCCACATCAAGGTGCAGGTCGAGGACCGGGCGAAGGCCGCTGACTGCGCCGGCTTGAACGCCTTGTTTGCTCGCATCGTCGCGGACGACGCTGTCGAGGGCTTCACCGACGAGGCGCTGTCGTACATCGACACCCACCGCTCCGCGGCCAACTGCGATGGCACGGAAAGCGGCGCCAGCCCCAGCCCGACAGCGAGCCCCTCACCCAGCATTGAGTCGCAATGGTGAGGTGACACGGACTGTCACCGCACCCGCGGCATCGGCCCTATCCGGCCCATAGTGCCAATGGCTAGTCCACAGGGCGCTGCCTGCGCGAGCGACGATCAAGGTGCTTGCGTGCGTCATTGGCGTACGCGTAGTAGATCCCGATGAGCAAACCACCGCCGATGAAGTTACCGGCGAGCACGATCGCGAGATTGCCGAACGCCAGGCCCAGGTCGATCCCGTCCTGGAGACCCACCATCGTGAACACCACCGTGTTCGCCACCGAGTGCTCGAACCCGATGAACGCGAAAATGAAGACCGAGACGATCATGGCGACCGACTTCATCAGGTCCTCCTTGATGGTGCCGTTGTAGACCAGCAGCATCGCCAGATTGATCATGAAGTTGCACAGGATCGCGCGGACAAAGAGATCGCCCCAGCCGGTCAGACCCTCGGCGACATACTCGAGCTTGTGATCGACCGCGGCCGTGAGTTCGTCTCCCACCGCGCCGTCGGCAAGGGTCGAGCCCCACAGCAGGAGCGCGAGCGCCAGGCCGCCCAAGAAGTTGCCCAAGTAGCAGAGCCCCAACACCCTGAGCGAGCGCAGGACAGTGATGCGCTTGTAGTAGCGCCCAATGGACACAATCATCATGTTCGACGTCAGTAGCTCGGACTTGGAGTAGTAGATGAACACGAGCGCGAACCCGAACACGAGCGCGCCTACGATGCGTCCCAGTGCGGCGAAACTTCCCCCGCCCACCTCAGAGAACACCGCGAGTACGGCGAAGTCGGCCAGGTAGAGGATGCCAATGATCACGCCAGCCATGGCCGCGCGCATCAAATACACGCGGGCGAGCGCGCCACTCATGGCGGTCTTGGTTTCCAGTGCGTCGAGCACCGTTGAGATGAACTGAGTGCCCGGGAAAAGCTGGCTCTTGGCGTCCGTCATAGTGATGAGCCTGGCACACACTCGCGGAAGCGGCGTGTGCGCGACGCCGTGCCTCCCGACATATGAGAGGTCACCGGGCTACTCTCGGTGGCGTGAGCAACCAGGACAACGGCCGTACGCCGGACCGCGACGCGCCGCGGAGCGCGAACCGCCCCAAGCCGCCCTCGGTTCCACCTAAGCCCAAGCGCGTGTCCACCCGCATGCCCGTGAATCGCCCGTCCGTCGAGGATGAGCCGCTCGCCCCCACGCGCGCGATGCCCCCACAGTCAGCGGCGACTCCGCCGTCGGCCGCCCGGCGCAACTCCCCGCCGCCGTCGTACCCGCCCCGCGAACGTACGCAGCAGGCGCGCCACGAGACCTATGGGGAGCAGCCGTCACGGCAGCACGCCTACGACGCGGCGCCGGCCCCCGCTGCGGCGCCGCCCCGCAAGCGCAAAAAGCACAAATGCTGCACGGCTGCGCTGGTCATTGTCCTCATCCTGGCGGTCATCTTCGGCTGGTTGCTGATCTGGGTTCAGGGGCAGATCCAGACGGTGCCGGCGCTGTCCGGCGCAGCCAATACGCCCGGCGACACCACCCTGATCGTGGGGTCGGACTCGCGTGACGGGTGGGGGCACAACGACCTAACGGAGGGCGAACGCACCGACACCATCATGGTCCTGCACGCTCCCGAGAGCGGACCCACGTCGCTGATTTCTATCCCGCGAGACTCGTTCGTCCCCATTCCTGGCTACGGCAGCAACAAGATCAATGCCGCGTTCTCCTTTGGCGGGCCGCAGCTCCTGGTGGAGACCGTCGAGGACCTCACCGGGCTCACCATCGACACCTACCTAGAGGTGGGGTTCACGGGCGTGGAGGGGATCGTGGACGCCCTGGGAGGTGTGGAGTTGTGCCTCGACTACGACGTCGATGACGAGAAGAGCGGGCTGGTGTGGGAAGCGGGATGCCACACGGTCGACGGTGAGACGGCATTGGCGTTCTCTCGGATGCGGTACTCCGACCCGCTCGGCGACATTGGTCGTGCCGAGCGCCAGCGCCAGGTCGTCGGTGCCGTCGCGGAGGGCATCCTGAGCCCGGCAACGCTCCTCAATCCCACCAAGCTGCTGCCGGTGACGTCTGCGACGCTTGAGGCCTTCCGCGTCTCGGAGGGCACAGGCGTGTTCGACCTCATGGGCTTGGCGCTCGACATGCGCAGCGCCCTCGGGGGCAATGCCGTCACAGGGACGCCACCAATCACATCGCTGGGCTACAACGTCGACGGCGTTGGCTCGACTGTCCTGCTCACCGAGGAGGAACTGCCGCAGTTCTGGGAGGACGTCGCCGAGGGCAACTTCGAGCCCGGCGAAGAGGTCGGGGGAGTGGAGTAACCCCGCGCTTCCCGCCAGATGGCTCCATTTGGTTGTTTTAGCCGGACATAGCATCCGTTTTGTGCCACGTGGCGGACTGAGGCTGCCTGCGTGCGCCACATGCGGCTCGGTCGTGGCGTCTGGAACGCGCCACAGGGCCGATGCATCGGTGACCTTCCGTACGGACCGCGCCACCGCATCGGCTGGTTGCGGTGGTCGCGCGAGTGTTCGCTCGTATACGCGCCTGGGATGCCATTCGTGGCGGAGGATTCCATCGGCGCACGAGCCCGAACGCGCTTCCGAACGCGCTGAAGGCATCGAGCCGACCGCTCAAGTGGCACGAAACGGCCGTTATCGCCTCCCAAAACAGCGAAATGGAGCCATTTGGCGGGGAAGGCGGAGGGGGGGAAATGAGACGACCCCGACGTCGCAAGGGGGGCTAGCGACGCCGGGGCCGGATGCCATCGAGCGCGTCACAGAACCGAAGTTCCGGAGCGCATTCACGCATCGGGATAATCATGGCATGGCTCGCGGCCGTTTGTCACATCGTTTTGATGATTTTCGTCGTTTTTATGAGAAGTGCCTGGTAGATTACAAGAAATTCGCGAGTTGAAGTGCCACTCAGTGTGAGCTGGCCGCACGGGGGCACGCCCGAAAAGTCCATCTGTGGCGGCAACAGAGCCGCCTTGACTACACTGGGCCGTGGTCGCACCAGTGTTGACAGGCGTCATCGCTGGCCGTTGAGGTCCCAATGTCGCCCCTCCGACCATCCTTCCGGAGTGCCCTTCACCATCCCGAGGCGAGAAAGCGAGCGACATGTCCATCCACGCCACCACCAGCAGGCTCCATGCCTGGCTGACGACGCGCGCCGGTCGCGAGTCGCTAGTGGTGTGGACCGTGGTGTTCATGATGTCCGGTCAAGGATTCCGGTACATGCTCGGCATCCCCGGATATGCGTTGCTGTGCGTCCTGACCCTGGCTGCCTTCTGGGTGGCGTTCCGTGACTCGCTCTGGCGAGCACGGTTCCCTCTGATCATCGTCGCCTTCGTCGCGCTGGGCGGCCTCTCCATTGTGTGGTCCGCGACCCCGGCGGTGACGGCCCTTGCCTTCGCCGTGACCGCCGTCACGACTGCGCTGGCGGCGGTGTCGGTGCAGGGCGTGGGTGGTAAACGATTCCTCGACTTGCTCTACCGCGGGCTGCAATGGTGTGTGCTCCTGGGCATTGGGTTCGAAGTCTTTGTCACCCTTGTGGTGCAAGACGAGCTCATGCCCGTGGCCGGCGATTTCTCCGGCGTGACGGGCCTCGACGACTCCACCTCGCCGTTCGTGTGGTCGGAGAACGCCTTGCTCGACGGCGGCCCCATTCAGGGGTTTGTGGGCAACCGCAATCCGTTTGGTGCGATCGTGCTGTTCACCGCCATCCTCGCCGTGATTTTGCGGCTCGAGCGGCGCATCAGCGCCCGCAATGGCTGGACCACCCTGCTCACCTGCATTGGCGTCCACATGCTCACCCAGTCAGCGACGGTCACGGTCGTGGCGGGCGCGGTGCTCCTGCTCGCTGTGTTCGGCGTGGTCATCCGCGCCGCTGACCCGCCGGGCAAGCGACTAATCTCGCTGAGTTTCATTGGCATGATGACCGTCGCGGCGTTCTTTGCCCTTCGCCACTTCGACAAGATCTTGGATCTGCTCGACCGCGACTCCGACCTCACCAACCGCACCGGAATCTGGGAGCGCGTGGTCGACATCGCTCAGATGCGCCCCGAAGGGTGGGGTTTTGTGGGGGTCTGGCCCATCTGGGCAAACCCGTACTCGGCAGTGGTAGACGAGACCACCGTGCGAGCGACGCACGCGCACAACTCCTACCTGGATGCGTGGTTGCAACTAGGCGTGCTGGGCGCTGTGGTCCTCATCGCGATCGTCGTGCTGACCATGGCCCGTGCGTGGCGCGCCGTCGAGTACGGCCGCCCCCACGACACCTGGATGCCGCTGGGCTGGTTCCTCTTGCTGGGCGCGCTCGCAGTGCAGTCGCTCGCGGAGTCCAAGATGCTCGTCGAGGGTGGCTGGTTCATGCTCGTCGCCCTGGCCTGCATTGTGCCCCGGATGCGCGCCGTTACCCTCGCTCCGCCGCACCGAGCGCGCACGGGCGCCGAGTGGTTCCCGCGCTATGTGGCCAAGCGCACCGCAGCCCCCGCCGAACGGCTGGGGGAGTCGGGCACCGAGCGGGCGTAGGGCTCGCTACTTCTTGGGCTTCTTCGAGGGCTTCTTCTGGGCGTCCTTCGCGCTGGCCTTCTCACGCTTGTCCGCGCGCTTGGCGGCCGCGGCAGCCCACGAGGCCGCCCCCACAATGCCGGCGCCATTGCGCAGCTCTGCGGGGATGATCGGGGCTCGCAGGTTGAGCTTGGGCAGGAACATGTGATGCGACTTCGACACCCCGCCGCCCACAATGATGAGGTCCGGCCACAGCAACTTCTCCATCTCGTCGTAGAAGCGCTGCAGGTTGACGATCCAGCCATCCCAGTCGAGGTCGAGCCGCGTGCGTGCGGATTCCGCGGCCCAGTGCTCCGCGATCTCGCCGTCGATGATCGTGTGCCCGAACTCGGTGTTCGGCACCAGCTCGCCATCGGCGATGAGCGCTGACCCAATGCCGGTGCCCAGGGTCGTCATGAGAATGACGCCGTCGGCGCCGTGCGCGGCACCGTAGCGGTGTTCGCCAAAGCCAGCGGCATCCGCATCGTTCATGACGAACACATCGTGGCCGGCGTGCTGGCGAATGAGCTCGCGCAGGTTGACGCCAATCCATGACTCGTCAAGGTTGGCGGCCGTCTTGACGACGCCGTGCTGAATCACTCCCGGGAATGCGACGCCGACGGCGGTGTCCGCGCTGGGTTCAAACCGGGTGATGCACTTGGCGACGGTGCGCGCAATGGCGTCGGGTGTGGAGGGCTGGGGAGTGGGGATTCGGTAGCGTTCTTCAGCGAACTTGCCGTTTTTCAGGTTGACGGGCGCCGACTTGATGCCGGTTCCGCCAATGTCGACTCCGACCGCGATCTTCTTGCTCATGGCAGTGTCAGGACCTCCGCGCCCTCTTCGGTGATGACGATGGTGTGTTCAAACTGCGCGACCCAGGAACGGTCGTTCGTGACGACTGTCCAGCCGTCGTCCCACTCGCTGCTGTCCTGCGATCCCATGCACAGCATCGGCTCGACCGTGAAGACCATGCCGGGCTCGATCACGTCGTCGTGCATGGGCGCGGCATCGTAGTGAGGAATGATCAGGCCGGTGTGGAAGGCCGGTCCCACGCCGTGTCCGGTGTAGTTGCGAACCGACTCATAGCCAAAACGCTGGGCGTACTTCTCGATCACGCGGCCAATGATGTTGACCTCTCTGCCCACGCGGGCGGCCTTGATGCCGCGCATCATGGCCTCGTGGGTGACCTCCACGAGCTGCTTCGCCTCAGCGGAACCCTCGCCGGCGATGAACGAGCCACAGTTGTCGCCGTGGACGTCATTCTTGTAAGCGGTGATGTCCACCTTGACGATGTCGCCGTCGTAAATCACCGTCGAGTCCGGGATGCCGTGGCAAATGACCTCGTTGACCGATGTGCACAGAGCCTTGGGAAAGGGCGGGCGGCCCGCAGCGCCTGGGTAGCCCAGCGTCGAGGGGTACGCGCCGTGGTCCAGCACATATTCGTGCCCAATGCGGTCGAGTTCGTCCGTGGTGACGCCGGGGGCGACGTGGCGGCCCACTTCCTGGAGTGCGCCCGCAGCGATCTTTGCGCTCTCGCGGATCCTTTCGATGGTCTCCGCGCTGTGGACGTCACCACCGGTCCACTCGGTGGCGACGGCGCGTCCGACGTACTCCGGACGAGCGATCGAGGCGGGGACATCACGCCGCGGGGAGACGTGTCCTTTGGCAATGTGCTCGCGAACGGGACTCATGCCTGGCAGTCTATTGGGGGAGGCGATGCCAATGTCCAGCCAGGGCGACAAGAAACCGCAGTACTACTTCAACACCCGCACAGGCGAGGTCGAGGAGGGGCCCCAGAGTTCATGGGAGAACCGCATGGGTCCGTATGACACGCGTGAGGAGGCCACCAAGGCCTTGGAGACCGCTCGCAAGCGCACTCAGGCCTGGGATGAGGCGGACGAGGAGTGGCGTCAGGGGTAGGTCGCGTTACTCGCGGCCCTCATCCAGTGGGATCAGCATGTCTCGGAAGTCGCCGGGCGTGGCGTGCAGTTGCCAAATGCGTTCCGCGACGTCCTCGATGCCGTTGTCGAGCTGCAGTTTGGGGATAGCGCCAGGGATGACGAGTTGGCGCACCCGGATGCCCTCGTCCGTCAGCTGTTCGTGCAGCATCTCGCCATAGGCGGTCTCCGCTGGGAACGCGATCGAGGTTCCGGCAAAGCCCGCACGCGACTTCACTGACGTGCCGCCGTTGATGAGGATGATCGACCCGTCGCCGGCCTCGCGCATGGCGGGCAGCACGGCCCGAGCCGCATGCATCAGGCCTAGCGCGGAAAATCGCAGCGCCTCGAGCGCGAGCGCGGGGTCAGTGTCGAGCACCGGCTTGAGGTAGTCACGTGACGGCAGGGGGCTGTACTGAAGGGCGGTGACGGGGCCGAGTTCGTTGGCAGCGTCGGCCAGCGCGGCTTCAAGTTGCCGACCGTTGCGCACGTCTGCCAGGTACGGGCGCGCGGTGACACCGTCGGTAGCGAGCTCGGTGACGAGGTCGTCCAGCTTGGCCTCATCGCGGGCGATGAGGGCGATGGAGAATCCTTCGCGTCCAAACCGGCGTGCGACAGCGGCGCCCAATCCTGGTCCGGCTCCCACTATGGCGAGGGTTGGCATGAGCGATCCTTTCGTCGAGGCTATTCGTCGAACGTGTGGTCGAGCGTGGGGAACTGCCCGCCCTTGACTTCACTGACGTAGGCGGCGGCGCCGTCGCGCATCGCGTCGCCAATGTGGCCGTACTGCTTGGAAAAGCTCGGGTGCCACTCGCCCACACCCAGTGCGTCGAGCCACACCAGCACTTGACCATCGGTGTGCGGCCCAGCGCCGATCCCGATGGTGGGAACGTCGAGGGCAGCAGACAACTTCTCGGCGACAGGTGAGATCACCATTTCCAGGACGATGGCGAAGGCTCCCGCCTCCTGGAGCGCGAGAGCGTCGGCGAGCATGTCGTCGTAGGCCCCGTCGCCGCGGCCCTGAATACGGCGGCCACCCAACGCGTTTTCTGACTGCGGGGTGAAGCCGAGGTGTCCGCAGAACGGAATTCCGGCGTCCGTGACGGCCTTGACCTGGGCGGCAATGCGGCGGCCACCTTCGAACTTGATCGCGTTGGCGCCGGACAACTTCATCATGCGGATGGAGGACTCGACCGCTTGCTGGGGGGAGACCTCGTAGGCGCCGAACGGCAGGTCAGCGATGACGAAGGAGTGCTCCGCACCCTTGGCAACGGCGCGTGCGAAGGGAATCATCTCGTCGACCGTTAGCGGCACTGTGGAGTCGTAGCCGAGCATGTTGTCGCCGAGCGAGTCGCCCACCAGCAGAATGTCCACGCCCGCGGCGTCAAACGCGCGAGCAGTGGGGTAGTCGTAGGCGGTAAGCATGGTGATCTTCTCGCCGCGGCGCTTCATCTCGGCGAAGTGGTGAATCCGAACCTTCTTCATGCCACCACTGTAGGCGTGCGGCACCGGCAGAACATACTTGGCGCCGGTGCTGTGCACCAGGGCCGATGCCTGGGTTACGAGAGTTCGCGCCACCGGCTGGTGATGGGCAGGCGGCGGTCGCGCCCAAACGCGAGAGCGGTCACCTTGGGGCCCGGCGGGTATTGACGACGCTTCCACTCCGCGCGGTCCACGAGGGACAGCACCTTGTCCACCACGGCCTCGTCGAATCCGCGCGCGAGCAGTTCCTCGCGCCCCTCCGCATGTTCGACGTAGGCGTCGAGCACCTCGTCGAGGAGGTCGTACTCGGGCAGAGAGTCCTGGTCGGTTTGGCCTGGACGCAGTTCCGCGCTCGGTGGCTTGGTGATGGAGTTCTCAGGGATTGGCGGCACGGCCCCGGTGGCCTCGGCATGGGCATTGCGCCAGCGGGCGAGATCCCACACCCGGGTCTTGTCGACGTCCTTGAGGGGAGCGAACCCGCCAATCGAGCCTGCGTCGTAAATCGTGGCGTAGCCGGTGGCAAGTTCGGACTTGTTGCCGGGAGCGATGACGAGGTGACCTTCGCGGTTGGACAGGCCCATGAGGATCACACCGCGTACGCGCGCCTGGAGGTTCTCCTCTGCCACGCCCGTGAGCGCGAGTTGCCGCTGAAAGGCCTCGACCATGGGCGCGATGGGTTCCACGCGGTAGTCCGCGCCCAGGCGCTTCGCGAGATCGGCGGCGTCATCCTTCGAGTGTTCCGAAGAGAACTCGGACGGCATCGACACGCCAACCACCTTGTCGCCGCCGAGGGCGTCAGCGGCAATGGCCGCGGTGAGTGCGGAGTCGATGCCGCCTGACATGCCGAGGATCACGGAGGAGAAGCCGTTCTTGACGACGTAATCGCGCAGGCCCGTCACGCATGCGCGGTACACCTGCTCGGTGTCGGAGGCGAAGTCCACGACGGGGCCGGGTACGGCAGGTGAGCCGGCGTCGGCCAGATCCCACACGAGGAGCGCATCCTCGAAGCCGGGCGCGTTCGCCACCCACGCGCCGTCGGCCCCCACCACGAAGGAATGCCCGTCAAAGACCAGGTCGTCCTGTCCGCCCCACAGGTTGACATACGCGACCGGGGCGTTGACCTCCGCGGCCCGGCGACGGACCAGATCTGTTCGCACCATGCCCTTGCCCTCCTCGAACGGTGAGCCGTTGAGCACCACGAGCAGGTCGATACCCTCGTGCGCGAGCGCGGCAACCGGGCCGCCGTCGACCCAGATGTCTTCGCAAATGACGACGCCGAGTCGCCTTCCGTGCACCTCGACCACGCAGGGCTCGTCGCCGGTCGCGAAGATGCGTCGCTCATCAAACACGCCGTAGTTGGGCAAGTGATGCTTGGCGTAGCGCTGCTGCACCGCGCCGCCGCGCACGACCGCGGCTTCATTGAGCGGGCGGCCGTCCGGGTCGACCCCGAGCGAGCCGAGCACCACTGTCAGGTCTCCTAAGCCCTCCGTCTGCAAATCGGAGGCGAGGCCCTGCAGCGCAGCGGCGGTGGCACGTTGGAAGCTTTCGCGCAGCGCGAGGTCTTCGATTGGGTACCCGGTCAGCACCATCTCGGGGAAGGCGACGACCTCCGCTCCTTGGTCACGAGCCGCACGGCAACGATCCTTGATGAGAGTCGCGTTACCAGCGATATCTCCCACACAGGCGTTGACTTGGGCGAGTGCGATGCGCAGGGTCGACATGCGGGCAAGCCTAGTGGTCGCGCACGTGCTGAGCGCAGTCGTGCGCGAGGCCCGCGCGCACGGCCAAGAGCGTTACACAAAGGACACACGCGTAGGGCAGGATGGGCACATGGATAAGCAGCAGGAATATGTCCTCCGCAGTGTCGAGGAGCGCGACATCCGGTTCATCCGCATGTGGTTTACGGATGTGCTGGGCGTCCTGAAGTCGGTCGCGATCGCGCCGGCGGAGCTGGAGAACGCCTTCTCCGAGGGAATCGGCTTTGATGGTTCCGCAGTCGAGGGACTCACTCGTGTGTATGAGGCGGACATGATCGCGAAGCCGGATCCGTCGACGTTCCAGATCCTCCCGTGGCGCGGGGCTCGCCAGGGAGCCGCCCGCATGTTCTGCGACATTTCCACGCCGGACGGTGAGGCGGCGCTGACCGACCCCCGCCAGGTCCTGAAGCGCAACCTTGACAAGGCATCTGCCCAGGGGTTCACGTTCTATACGCACCCCGAGATCGAGTTCTACCTGCTGGAAAAGCCTGAGCCCGGCATGCCGCCTCAGCCGGTCGACAAGGCCGGCTACTTCGACAACGTCCCCCGCGGCACCGCGCACAACTTCCGCCGCGAGGCGATCACCATGCTCGAGTCCATGGGCATCTCGGTGGAGTTCTCTCACCACGAGGCTGGTCCGGGACAAAACGAGATTGACCTGCGCTACGCAGACGCACTTTCGATGGCGGACAACATCATGACGTTCCGCACCGTCGTCAAGGAGGTCGCGCTCGAGCAGGGCGTCTTTGCCTCCTTCATGCCCAAGCCGCTGGCCGACGGCCCGGGTTCGGGTATGCACACCCACCTCAGCCTCTTCGAAGGCGACACCAACGCCTTCTACGAGGCGGGTGCGGACCACCAGCTGTCGCCCATTGCACGTCAGTTCATCGCCGGCCTGCTGACCTACGCGCCAGAGATCACCGCGATTACCAACCAGTACGTCAACTCGTACAAGCGACTGTGGGGTGGCGCGGAGGCGCCGTCGTACGTCTGCTGGGGCTCCAACAACCGCTCCGCCCTGGTGCGCGTCCCGATTCACAAGCCCAGCAAGGGCCAGTCGACTCGCGTCGAGTACCGCGCCATGGACTCAGCGGCCAATCCGTACCTCGCGTTCTCCGTGCTGCTGGCGGCGGGGATGAAGGGCATCGAGGACGGCTTGTCGCTGCCCGACGGCGCGGAGGATGACGTGTGGGAGCTGAGCCCGGCGGAGCGTCGCGCCATGGGGTATGAGCCCCTGCCTGCATCGCTGTCCGAGGCAATCCAGGTGATGGAGCGCTCCGAACTGGTTGCCGAGACGCTGGGTGAGCGCGTATTCGACTTCGTGTTGCGCAACAAGCGCGCCGAGTGGGAGGCCTACCGCGCCCAGGTCACGCCGTACGAGCTCGAGCAGTACCTGCCCGTCCTCTAACGCACGGAGTCACCATGAGCACGCGAGAGGTGTCCCTCGCGACCAAACTGCGCCGCGCTGGGGTTGCCGACCCTAGCCGGGCGGCAGGCCTCATCGCACAGCTCGAGTCCCTCGCGGGAGAGTCTTTTGATGATCCCGCGCGGGCGCTGTCGTACCTCGCGGACCCCGACGCCGGCCTGCTGCAACTGCTGCGTGTGGCCGAGGCCGCGCAGGAATCGGGCCACCTCGCGGACTTGCTTGCGCTGCGCGGTTCCGCCGCGGGCGCCAAGTTCGGGTTGTTGCTGGGCGGGTCGCTCGCCCTTGGCGACTTCCTGGTGCGCCACCCTGAGTTCATCGCGGACTTTGCCTCGTGGCCCGAAGACGAGTCGTTTGCGGACGTCGATGTGCGCGCGGCCATCCTTCGTGCCGTGGGAGCGGACCCCGACGACGACGCGCCCGTCGCGAGCGTGACAGGGCCAGATGGCGTGGCCGCGATGCGGGTGGAGTACCGGCGGCAACTGATGCGCGTCGCCGCTGAGGATCTCTGGCACGCCAAGCCTCAGGACATTTTCCCCGAGGTGGGCCGCGCGCTCGCCGACCTCGCTGGTGCCGCGCTGGAAGCCGGCCTGGCACTGGCTCGCGCGGGGGAGCCCAAGCACGTTAAGACGCGCGTGGCCATTATGGGCATGGGCAAGTGCGGCGCGCGGGAACTGAACTATGTGTCCGATGTCGACGTGATCTTTGTCGCTGAGCCCGCTGAGGGTGCGTCCGACGCGGAGTCGCTCGCGGTGGCGACACGGCTGGCGGCGGCTGCGGCGCGAGCGTGCGACCGGGCCGGAGCGGAGATGCCGCTGTGGCAGGTCGACGCGAACCTCCGCCCCGAGGGCAAGGACGGCGCGCTGGTGCGCAACGTGGCGTCGCACCGGGCCTACTACGACCGCTGGGCAGAGTCGTGGGAGTTCCAGGCCCTGCTGAAAGCGCGCACCATTGCTGGCGACCGCGAGGTGGGCGCCGCCTACCTGGATGCTGTGTGGCCGATGGTGTGGACGGCGGTGGAGCGTGACGGCTTTGTGACCGGAGCACAGGCGATGCGCAAACGGGTGGAGGAACACGTTCCCGCCGACGTCGCCGATCGCCAGATTAAGTTGGGCGCCGGTGGGCTGCGCGACGTCGAGTTCACCATTCAGCTACTTCAGTTGGTCCATGGGCGCCACGACGAGTCATTGCGTTCGCGCACGACCCTGGATGCTCTGCGCGCACTGCGCGACGGGGGCTACGTGGGGCGGCCGGACGCGGCCAAGATGGACCGTTCCTATCGCCAACTGCGTGTGTGGGAGCACCGGCTCCAGCTACGCAAGCTTCACCGCACCCACGTGATGCCCATGGACGACGATGGCAAACGGGTGCTGGCTCGCGCCTCAGGGTTCGCCACCGTCGAGTACATGGACGAGGTGTGGCAGGACATTAGGCGCGACGTGCGCGCGTTGCACCTCGAGATGTTCTACCGCCCCATCCTTCCGCTGGTGGCATCCCTCAGCGCGGATGAGGCACGTCTGGACGACGAGGCGGCTAGAGATCGCCTCGCGGCAGTGGGCTTCAGGGACGCGACGGCGGCACAGCGCCACATTGCCGCCCTCACCGAGGGCGTCTCTCGACGTGCGGCCATCCAGCGTCAGCTCCTCCCAGCGATGATCGGGTGGTTTGCGTCGGGCGCCGATCCGGATGCCGGCCTGCTTGCCTTCCGCACCCTGTCAGAGCACTTGTCGGACACCCAGTGGTACCTCAAGCTGCTGCGGGACTCCGGCAGCGCCGCCGAGCGCCTCGCCAGGCTGCTGTCGACATCGCCCTACGTGACAGATGCGCTGTTGGCGTCGGCGGAGCACATCACGTGGCTGGACAACGACGCTGACCTCGCCCCTCGTAGCCTCGAGCGGCTCGAGCAAGAGGCCGACGCCATCTTGAAGCGCACCGATGACGCGGACCATGCGATCACCGCGCTCAGGGGGCTTCGCCGGCGCGAGTTGGCACGCGTGGCTGCAGCGGACACCTTGGGCCTGATCAACTCGACCGAGGCCGCGGCGTCCGTGACGGACTGTGCGGACGTAGTGCTCGCCGGAGCACTGCGGATTGCCCGCTGGGAGGTAGCGCGCGCTGCCGGATTGGATGAGTTGCCTTTCCGGATGATCGTGGTGGCGATGGGGCGGTACGGCGGCGCAGAGATGAGCTACACCTCCGATGCCGACGTGCAGTTCGTGTGGGACGGGACCGCAGAGGGTTCACAATCCTTGGCGGTGAAGGTGGCGCAGGCGGTGCGCACCATGTTGCAAAAGGTCTCCAGCCAGCCATCGCTCGCCGTTGACGCCGACCTGCGTCCAGAAGGAAGAAACGGCCCCTACGCGCGGTCGCTGAACAGTAGTGCGGAGTATTACGGCCGCTGGTCCGACCCGTGGGAAGCGCAGGCCCTGCTGAGGGCCCGCCCTTGCGCGGGCGACGGCGAGTTGCGCGAGGCGTTCACCGCGATGATCGACGAGGTCCGCTACCCGGAGTCTTTGCCTGACACTGCGCTGCGACAGATGCGGACGTTGAAGGCGCGCATGGAGTCGGAGCGCCTTCCGCGAGGACTCGATCCACGGCGCCACCTCAAGTTGGGTCCGGGCGGGTTGTCCGATGTGGAGTGGACCATCCAGCTGGTGCAGATGCAGCATGGTCGTACCGTTGAGACGCTCCGCACCACTCGCACCCTGCCCGCACTCCAGGCCGCAGTGGCCGCCGAACTGATGTCCGTGGAGGACGCAGAGACGCTGAGCGACGCGTGGACGTTGACGACGGACCTACGCGGAGCGCTTGCCTTGAGGGGCAAGGCGAAGGAGGCCGACGTCCTCCCTGGCGATCCACACGAGCTGGCAATCCTCACCGAGATCATGGCAACGCCAGAGACGGGGATGGAACTGCGCGACCGCTACGAGCGAACGACGCGGCATGCCCGGGCGGTCATGGAGCGACTGTTTTACGGCTGGGAGGACACCGAGTGAAGGGCCTGCGGACGTTGCTGTCCGCGCTCAGCATCGTCGCGGGATCGCTACTGATCGTGGCATGGGCGGTGAGTTCCATCGTGGTCGCCACAGTGAAGGACGGCACCGCGTTGACGGGGATCACGCAGACCGCTTTCGACGTGCCTGGTGTGATGTCAGCGCTGTCCCGCCAGGTGCAGGACCAGACGGTCCAGAACCTTGACCAGCGCGGCATCGACACCGAGGCGCTCGGCGTGGATGAGCAGGTACGCACAGTGGTGGACGACGCCGTGCGCTCGGATGAGTTCGAGGCTGCCGTCGTGGCGCAGGTGACGCAGGCACAGGACGCTTTCCTCGCGCAACTCACCGACGCGGACCGAGACCCGCAGCCGCTCGTG
The DNA here is from genome assembly GCF_000975155.1 of Demequina globuliformis. Lineage (GTDB taxonomy): Bacteria > Actinomycetota > Actinomycetes > Actinomycetales > Demequinaceae > Demequina > Demequina globuliformis. Next base: position 19,477 of record NZ_BBRG01000003.1, on the reverse strand, counting down.
CTCGCGGTCGACGTCTCGAGTATGGTCAACGCCAGAATCGATGACCTCGGCGGGGTCGCTGCGCTCGCACCGGACGTGACCGTCCCGCCCGTTGACGTCGAGGTGCTCGACGCGGATCAGATGGCCGATGCCCAGACTGGGTACGCGTGGATGGAGTGGCTCGCCGCGTGGGGCCTGTGGGTGGGGCTGGGCTTACTGGCCCTTGGCATCCTGGTATCCCACCGGCGGCGGTGGTTTCTTGGCAAGGCGCTCATCGCGTTGGGGATTCTCTCCCTGGGCTTTGGCCTCGTCGTCCGGTTCGTTGAACCTCAGTCTGTGATGGCATTTCTCCCAGGCGGCGAGGACGGACTGCTCGGCTCAGTGTGGACTCAAAGCGTCACCGAAGGCAGCGCCCCTGCGATCGCCACCCGCGCGATGCTCATTGGTGCCGCGTGCTTGCTGGGCAGCGTCGTCATGCTCGCGCTGGGCCGCCTGGTGGGCGGGCGGCGCTAGCCTGGTGCCAGGGTTTCAACGAGAGGGAGTCTTCCCGTGAAGACAGTTCGGTATATCGCTTCCGCATTCCTGGTGCTGCTGGGGTCGATGCTCGTCGTGGCGTGGGGCCTGTCCCAGAAGTCTGCAGAGAGTATCGAGAATGGGACTGCGGGTGAAAACCTCGTCGTCAACGTGGTTCAGTCGCCCCAGACCGCCGAGGTCATCGCTGACGGTGTGGTGCGCGCGCTGGAGAACCAGGTCGACGGCCAGGTAGGCGACCTCGTGTTGGGCTTGCTGGACGACCAGATTCACGACCTCACCGAGGAGGCGGTGAAGTCGGAACAGTTCCAGTCTGTGCTGCTGACGAGCGCGGATCGCGCCCAGAATTTCTTCCTCGCTGAACTGTCGGACCCGTCACGTGAGCCCGCGCCCTTCGGAATCTACTTGGATCCAGGTGAGCGCCTGAATTCACGTCTCGACGAGGTGCCCGTGGTGGGGCCATTCATCCCCGAGCTCGAGATCGACCCCGTCGAGGTCGAGATTATCCCCGCAGATACCTTTGAAGACATCCGCACCGCGTATAGCGCCCTCGTGTGGGCCGCCACGTGGTTCATCTGGATCGGTATCGCGTTCATCGCAGCGGGAATCGCGATCGCCCCGCGCTGGAAGCGGTTCTTGCCGCGCGCACTCGTCGGTGCCGGAATCTTGGGCCTCGCTGTCGCCTTCACGCTGAACTTCTTTGGCCCGAGCACCATTGCGTCGTTCGTCCCCGGCGGTAGCGCTGGGGGAGTGGGCACGCTCGTCGAAGACGTGATCGCTGACTCCGCGCTGGCTCCCATCACCAACATCTTGCTCACGCTCGGCCTCATCGCACTTGGCCTCGCCATCGCCTTCGTCCTGGCAGTGAGGTATATCCCGGCGCTTGGCGGCCGGCGCGACGGCGACGAGGACGGGCACGACCACAGGGGCGATCTGGAGCCCGAGCCGCCCGTCGACACACGGGAGTTGGCCTCCGTGACGCCTGAACAGCAGGCGCGTATCGACAGCGGCGAGCAGCCTCCTGCGGTGCCGCCGCGTACGACCCGCGACGGATAAATCAACGGTCAGCGGGCATCGGCCCGGGGCGCTATCCCTCGCGTGACGCGTCGAGGAGCGGGCTGAGATGCCGGCTGCCAAGCGCACGCGCTGCCTGGGCCGCTCCTGACGCCAGTTGCTCGCGCGGTGAGCCTCCGAGGCACTGCGCCACGAGAGCGCCGGCCGCGAACGCATCGCCTGCCCCGTTGGTGTCGACGACCGTGCATGCCACGGCGGGCACGGATTCGACACGGCCGTCTGCCGTCATGACCTCTGCCCCTGCCGCACCGAGCGTGCGGATCGCAGAGGTTGCCCGGCCGGCCACGGCATCGGCCATCACCGCGCGAGCATCGCCGTGTCCGTCGTCGTTGATCACGACGGTGGTGCCCGCCTGCGCGAACGGGCGCTGATAGTCCGCAGCTCCGTCCCAGTCATGCAGGTCAGTCCACAGGGGCAGGCCCGTCGCGACTGCCGCGGGCAGAAGTGCGCGGCCAAGCGGTGACAGGTCGATCACCAATGCGTCTGCGCGATCAAACAGCGCGCTGGCGGTCGCGGTGTCCGCTCGCGACGGTGCAGCCGGGGCCGATGTGTAGACAGAGACTCGTTCGCCCTGCGTCGTCATGAGGTTCGTGTGGGACTCCGTGACGTCGGCGCCGAGTGGGAGGACGGACAATCCCGTGCGGCGCAGGGCTGTGTGCACGCGGCGCCCGTCATCGTCGTCGCCCAATGGCGTGACGAGCGTGACGTCGACGCCGAGTTCATGCAGGTGGAGCGCCTTGCCGGCGCTCGTGCCTCCGACCGTCCACCATGCGTCCTGTGCGAATCGCATGTGAGGGCGCGCCTCGGGGAGGGAGTCGAGCACAATGAGGTGGTTCCATGATGCGGGCCCGCACACCACCACGCGGAGGCGTCCCGAGCGTGTCATGGCTGTCGCAGCGGTGCCGTCGAGCGTCGCGCGACCAGTTGGTACGGCAACGCCTCATCCACGGCTTCAACGCCATCGCCTGCGAGTTCATCCAACACCAGCTGGGCCACCTGCTGGCCTTGGCGCTCGGGGAACTGATCAATAGTCGTCAGCCCAAAAAACTCTGCAAGATCGTGTCCATCGACGCCAATGATGGACACGTCACCGGCCACGTCGCGACCGAGGTCCCGTGCCGCGAGGATCGCGCCAATCGCCATTTCGTCGGACGCGGCAAAGATGGCGGTGGGGTGGATGCGTGGGTCGGTCAGGAGTTCCTTCGTCGCTGCGTAGCCGCCCTCGATGGTGAAGTTTGCGTGACGCACCAGTAGCGGGTCAGACTCGACGCCGGCGTCCGCCAATGAGGCTTCGTAGCCGGCGCGGCGGGTAGCGGGCATCTGGAAGTCGCGTTCGAAGTCCGGATCGCCGGTGATGTGCGCGATGTGACGATGGCCTAGGTCAAGGAGGTGCTGCGTGGCGCACCGAGCGACGGCGGTGTCGTCGAGGCTCAGTGTGTGCAGTCCTGGAAGCGGGCCGCCAAGTCCCACGAGCGGGCGGCGGAGGTCTCCCAGCGTTGCACGCTCGGCATCATCCAGTTCCAGGTTGACGGCGAGGATCGCATCGCATCGCTGGCGCCGGAGAAACTCGTCGAACAGGCGTGCGCGCCGCTGAGCGCCCTCGATGTCCTCCTCAAGGCCATTGGCCGGTGGGAGGTGGTACAGCGTGACGTCGTAGCCTGCGTCGGCCAGGAGGCGTTGGGCCCCCTTCAGGACAGCCATGAAGAACCAACTGTCCAGATACGGAAGCACCACGCCGACGTTGCGGGTGCGCCCCGAGGCGAGCGAGGACGCGGCCGAGGACACGACATAGCCGAGTTCCTTGGCCGCGGCCTCCACCTTAGCTTTGGTCGCAGGGGAGACCGAGGTTTTCCCCGCGAGTGCGCGAGAGACGGTCGCCGTGGAGACGCCAGCGAGTTCGGCGACCCTTTGGATCTTCGCCATCGCAGCACCTCCGAGCGTGTCTGGGTGCGGTCAGCCCCTCAGCCAGACCGTTGTGTCCGCAGGAATGGTATCGGTCACAGGGGCGGAGGACAGGAGCACCTCGCCGGAGGGGAGTGGAATCGACGTGCCTGGGTCGACCACCGCATACACGGACAACTCTCCGACGCGGAACGCCACGACGCCGTCAGGCACTGTGTCAATCCACTCCAAGGTCGCCGTGGCCGTTCCGAACTCCCGGCGCAAGCGCAGCGCCTGCTCGTACAGCGACAGGGTCGAGGAAGGATCTCCGTGCTGCAGGTCGCGCGCCAGCTGCGCCCACTGCGCCGGCTGGGGAAGCCACGTTTCGCCGGAAGGCGAGAATCCGAACGCCGGTGCTTGCGACGTCCACGGGAGCGGCACACGGCACCCGTCGCGGCCGTAACGCTCGCCTGCGGTCCTGAACCAGGTCGGGTCCTGGCGCGCCTCGTCTGGAATGTCGATGGCCTCAGGGAGGCCCAGTTCCTCACCCTGGTAGATGTATGCGGACCCCGGGAGAGCAAGCATGAGCGTGCTCGCCGCGCGGCCACGCCGCAGGCCCAGCTGGGTATCGGGCAGGCCGGCTGAACGAGGGCCGATGCCGTGGCCCTGCGGGTTGTCGGCTGTCAGCGCGAGACGGCTCGCGTGGCGCACGACGTCGTGGTTCGACAGCACCCAGGTGGACGGCGCGCCCACGGCCCCGAACTGCTCGATCGACTCGTCGATCACGTCGCGCAGGTCCGCGGCTTTCCAGTCGGTCTCGAGGTACGCGAAGTTGAAAGCCTGGTGCATCTCGTCCGAGCGGACCCACTTGGCCATCTTTGACAGTGGGAGGACCCATGCTTCTGCCGCGAGGATGCGGTCGTCGTACTCGTCCACCACGCTGCGCCAGCGACGCCAAATGTCGTGAACGCCGTCGAGGCCAAAGTAGGGCGATTGTGGGCCCTCGGTGCCGCCCATGGAGTTGGCGTCATCATCAAAGGCGAAGTCCGGCAGTCCGTCAGCCTTGATCAGGCCGTGGGCGACGTCTACTCGGAATCCGTCTGCGCCCCGGTCGAGCCAGAACCGCAGCACGCGGTCAAACTCCTCAAGGACCTCGGGGTTGGACCAGTCAAAGTCCGGTTGGGTGGAGTCGAACAGGTGCAGGAACCATTGGCCCGGCGAGCCGTCGGCATTGGTGCTCCGCGTCCATGCAGGACCGCCGAACACGGAATGCCAGTTGTTGGGAGGCTCAGAGCCGTCCTCGCCGCGTCCGTCGCGGAAGATGTAGCGGGCGCGCTCGGCGGAGCCCTCGGGTGCCGCGAGTGCCGCCTGGAACCACGCGTGCTGGTCGGAACTGTGGTTGGGCACAATGTCCACGATGACGCGTAGGCCCAGGTCGTGGGCGCGCGCCACCATCGCGTCGAAGTCATCGAGCGTGCCAAACAGCGGGTCAACGTCGGTGAAGTCGGCGACGTCGTAGCCCGCGTCCTTTTGCGGAGAGACGTAGAAGGGGGACAGCCAGATCGCGTCGACCCCGAGTGCTGCCAGGTCATCGAGCCGCTGGGTGATGCCGCGCAAGTCGCCGATGCCGTCGCCGGAGGCGTCCGCGAAGGACCGGGGGTAGATCTGATAGATGACGGCGGTGCGCCACCACTGGTCCTGCGCGGCATTCATGCGGGCGGGTCCTCTCCGTTGAGCGTGGCGTGGTGAGCATGGTGCGCCACCACGGCGTGATTCATTCCCACTAATGTAAACGCTTGCATGCGGTGGTTGCAAGCTGTGCGACAGACGGGTCAGGAGCATCCGGGTGTCTAGTGGGAGCCCAGCGAGCACGGAGGGCAAGGCGGGACCATCGTCCTGTAGGTGCGCGCCATCGCGTGTCTAACGTAGGAAGTGGCGGAGCGGCACCTCGGGGACAGGGTGCCGCCCGCCATTTCCTTTTCAACGCGAGACGCGAGGGAGAACGGCGACATGCGCATTGCCTACGAGGCCCGCGACAGCGCAGGCCGGTGGGACACGGTCGTAGGCGTCGACGAGATCGACCTCGTGACGCTCGGCCACATGCCTGGCGGTGCCAGCCGCGCGCGTGCGAGCAAGCCGCGCGACATCGATGTTTCCGGTCTTGGTGAACGCGCCGCACACGTGCGTGTGCTGGCGCAGGCAGCCGTGTTGGTCCCAGGGGAGTCCTTCACGTTGACGTCGGCGCACGACCCGGCGCACATGCTGGACTTGGTCCACACGGAAGTGCCGGGCTTTTGCATGGTTGAGTACCGCGAGGCAGGGCCAGCACGCTGGCGAGTCCACCTCACACGCGTGACCTGCTAGCAGGTCTGCGCAGGCACGCTACACCTCGGGCTCTTCCTCAACTGCGCCGCGCTCGGGAATCTGTTCAGGCGCCTTCGGCAGGGAGGTCAAGGTCCGGCACGAGCTCGCTCAGCAGATGGCGTACGCGCGCGTCAATGTCGTCGCGGATCGCGCGCACGCCGTCTTGTGACGCGAGTGCGGGATCGCCGACGCGCCAGTCCTCATAGCGCTTGCCAGGGTAGACGGGACACACGTCGCCGCAGCCCATGGTGATCACGACATCCGAGGCCCGAACGGCGTCGTCTGTCAGCGGTTTCGGGAAGGCGTCTGCGGTGGGGCCAAGCTCCGCCACGAGGGGTGCGACGTTGTCGTGGACGTCGGTAGCCGGCATGGAGCCGGCCGATCGCACAGTGACCCGCTCGCCCGCGTAGTGGCGTACCAATGCGGCGGCCAGTTGCGAGCGCCCCGCGTTCTGCACGCACACAAAGAGCACCTGCGGCACGTGGCCACGATCCGGGGTGCGGGCCTTGGCCACGTCCTGGAGGCGTTGCCGAGCGAACTGTCGCGTCAGCGGAATGAGGTGCTGGCGCACCTTGGCGCGGCTGAGCAGCGATGTGTAGGACTCCTGCACGGTACGAGTCACGAGTGCGGGCTCCAGCTCGGGCAAGGCGTGCGCGAGATCATTGGCGATGGATTCCAGCGCGCGCTCCACGTGGTCCAGGCCGTGAGGTGCATCAGCGTCGTGCCCTCCGGCGCCGTGCTCCGTCTTTTGAGGCGTGGCTACGAAGGCCTGTAGCAGCGCCTCCACCGCATCCTTCATCTGAGGGTCGACGCGGTAGTACACCCATGTGCCACGGCGGTGCGACAGCACCAGGCCGGCGGTGCGTAGCGCTTTGAGGTGATACGAGACCGTCGGGTCTGATACCTGGGCCAGCGAGCTGAGGTCACACACGCATACTTCGCCGTCGGGGGCGCTCGCGATTACGGCCAACATGCGCAGACGCAAAGGGTCCGCGAGTGCTTTGAGGATCGTCGCTGCTTGCGCGGCTCGCGCGGCGTCAATGGAGTGTGCCTCGATATTGCCGACGCTGCAGTCGGCGGCCGTGGAAGTCATGGGCGCTCCTCGGGTGGGGTCTACTTCGCTGATTGGGGGCAAGACATCGATGTCTCTCTATTTAGACATCTATCGAATCAACTGTCAAGGTCTGAGTGGACCTCATGCGCGAGATCGTGGCTCACACCCCTGCCGTACCCTTGTGTGGTCCCGGGCGCCCTGCGCCCTCATTACACGGCGCGTGGCCGAATCGCCGCGCCCTGCTTGCCTCAACGGAGAGTGCACCTATGTCGCGCAAGGCCATCGCCGCCCTGATCTCGCTCGTCGTCCTCGTGATCGCGCTCGTCGCGGCCTATTGGTATGCCCGGCCGCTCCTCATGACCGGAACGGGCTACGCCGCGCACAACGCATGCGCGCTCGACGTCATTGCAGGACGCGACGACGCGGCGACCGACCTCCCGCCCAACCCGCTGGTGCCCGTGGTTCGCACGGAGGTGGCAGAAGACGGCGCCTCCGCCGAGGGGTCCATCCTTGGCATCCTCGCGCGCCAGACGGCCTGGGAGGTGCCGGGATACGGGTGCGCGCTAGCCGATGAGTCTCCCGCAACTGTCCCACCCGCGACCGCGGTCACACCCGGCGCGAACCCCTACACCGATCTTCCGCTCACAGAACCCACCGATAGTGCGATGGTCGCGGCGCTCGCGCACGGCTTTGGGGACGACCTCGACGCGCAGGCCCAGGAGGAACTTGGTACTCGCGCGATGGTCGTGGTGCACGACGGGCGCCTTGTCGCTGAACGATATGCCGACGGCTTCGATGAGTCCACGCCGCAACTGGGCTGGTCGATGACCAAGAGCGTCACCAACCTGTTGGTGGGCCGCCTGGTCGAGCAGGGCGACCTGTCCCTCGATGACGACCACCTGCGCGCCGATTGGACTGACCGCCGTGCTGACATCACCATCCGGCATCTCCTGAACATGACCTCGGGGCTTGCCTGGGATGAGACCTACGACCTCGGCACACCCATCACGCAAATGCTTTACGCGGAGCCGGATATGGGCGCCTTCGTCGCGTCACAGGAACTCGCTCACGACCCCGGAAGCTTTCTGCAGTACTCGAGCGGCTCGACGACGCTGCTGTGTGACGTGATCACCGAAGGGCGCGGGCTCGCAGACATGCCTCGTCAGGAGTTGTTCACACCCCTGGGACTGTCGAGCGCCGTGATGGAGGCCGATGCGGCTGGTACCCCCGTGTGCAGTTCCTACATGTGGGCGTCCGCCAGGGACTGGGCTGCCGTGGGGCAGTTCGCGCTCCAGGAGGGGCAATGGGAGGGAGAGCGGCTGTTGCCCGAGGGGTGGATGGAGGAATCAACGGCGCCTATCGACACCGTCGTCGAGGAGGGCTCTGATGGCTACGCCTCGGGATGGTGGGCCAACACCAGCGCGGACGGCACCGTGATCAATGACGAGCTCCCTGCGGACGCGTACTTTGCGAGCGGCCACGATGGTCAACGCATCACGGTGGTGCCCTCCGAGGGCATTGTCGTCCTCCGCCTCGGGTTTACGCCGACTGCCGAGGACAACCGCGTAGTCTCGTCGGCCGCTCAGGTGGTCGAGGCCCTGAGCTGACTCAGCGATACGCCGGTTACGTAACGACCTGCGACACGGCGAAGGCCCGCCGCCCCAAGAGGGCGACGGGCCTTCGACTTCGCGTGTGCGACGACTTAGCAGTCGTAGTACAGCTCGAACTCGTGGGGGTGCGGACGGAAGCGCAGCGGGTCAATCTCGTTGGTGCGCTTGAAGTCAATCCACTCGGCGATGAGGTCTTCCGTGAAGACGTCGCCCTCCGTGAGGAAGCTGTGGTCAGCCTCGAGCGCGTTGAGGACCTTGTCCAGCGAGTCAGGGACCTGAGCGATCTCTGCGTGCTCCTCGGGGGGCAGCTCGTAGAGGTCCTTGTCGATCGGGGCGGGCGGCTCAATCTTGTTCTTGATGCCGTCCAGGCCGGCCATGAGCAGCGCAGCGAACGCGAGGTAGGGGTTACCGGACGAGTCAGGCGCGCGGAACTCGATGCGCTTGGCCTTCGGGTTGGAACCGGTCACCGGGATGCGCACTGCAGCAGAGCGGTTACGTGCCGAGTACACCAGGTTCACAGGTGCCTCATAGCCTGGCACCAAACGGTGGTACGAGTTCACGGTCGGGTTGGTGAATGCCAGCAGCGAGGGAGCGTGCTTGAGGATTCCACCGATGTACCAGCGTGCGATGTCGGACAGGCCGCCGTAGCCAGCCTCGTCGTAGAACAGCGGGTCGCCGTTCTTCCACACCGACTGGTGCACGTGCATACCGGAACCGTTGTCACCGAACAGCGGCTTGGGCATGAAGGTGACGGTCTTGCCGTGCTTCCACGCGACGTTCTTGACGACGTACTTGAACTTCATGATGTCGTCAGCAGCGTGCAGCAGCGTGTTGAAGCGGTAGTTGATCTCCTGCTGGCCGGCGGTGCCCACCTCGTGGTGTGCGCGCTCGAGCTCAAGACCGACCTCTTCGAGGACGGTGCAGATCTCGTCGCGGAGATCAGCGTTCTGGTCGCCGGGGGAGACGGGGAAGTAGCCGCCCTTGTAGCGGGTCTTGTAGCCAAGGTTCGGCGAGCCGTCGAGCTCGGTCTCGCGACCGGTGTTCCACCAGCCCTCGGAAGAGTCGATGTGGTAGTAGCCCTCGTGCTGGTTGGTGTCGAAACGCACGGAGTCGAAGATGAAGAACTCGGCCTCGGGGGCGAAGAAGGCGGTGTCGCCGATACCGGTGGCCTTCAGGTACTCCTGGGCCTTCATGGCAACGTTGCGGGGGTCACGCGAGTAAGGCTCGTCGGTGAAGGGGTCCACGACGGAGAAGTTCACGACCAGGGTCTTCGCCTTGCGGAAGGGGTCGATGTACGCGGTCTGAAGGTCCGCGATCAGCTTCATGTCGGACTCGTTGATGGCCTGGAAGCCGCGGATCGACGAACCGTCGAATGCTGCGCCGTCTTCAAGCACGGTCTCGAACTGGTGTGCGGGGACGTTGACGTGCTGCATCGCACCGGGCAGGTCGCAGAAGCGAATGTCGATGTACTCGACCGCCTCGTCCTTCACATATGCGATTGCCTCTTCGGCAGTCTTGAACATCCGTGTGCTCCTCGTGAGTGTAGGTCTGGCCTTCAATGGCACGCGTCACTCTACGGCGAGTGGGTTTCCCCTACATTCGCCGAATGTTACGAGAGTGTTTCGCATGCCCGCGTGGCGCGCCAGAACTGGCGCCGACGCCGATGTCTCCTCGACCCTACACCGCCCACCGTTACGATTGTCCGGTGACTGAACCCCGTGAAGACGACCAGCTGGCACAGTCCTCGGCCTTGGTGGGCCGTAGGCTGATTGGCCTGGGAATCGACTGGATGCTGTGCCTGGTGATTACCTCCGCCTTCTTTGCGCAGGAGGCGTATGCAGACACCACTGGCATTGAACGCGTGCTCGTCGCGGGTGATCCCGTCATCACGATGGCGATTTGGGCGGCTCAGCATCTGATCCTGGTAGCCACCCTGGGCACCACCATTGGCCACCGAGTCGCTGGGCTGCGCGTGGTGCGTGAGGACGGCGCTTCCATGGTGGGACTGCCCAAGGCGCTCGGCCGTACCGTGCTGCTCGCGCTCGTGATCCCCGCGGTGGTGTGGGATCCGCAGGGCCGTGGTCTCCACGATCGCGCTGTGGGCACCCGCATTGTCTCGACCCGAGCGGCCAACGCCACGTGAGCACTCAGATAGCGGTCGACGCAGTGCTGTTCGACATGGACGGCACCTTGGTCGACTCGAACGCGCTCGTCGATGTGGTGTGGACGGAGTTCGCGCACGCGCATGACCTCAACCCGGCTGAGGTGTTGGCGTACGCGCACGGACGGCCCTCACGTGTGACGGTCGCGCATTACCTCAGTGACGCGTCCTCGATCGCTACGTGGAATGACCACATCCATCACCTTGAGGCCACGATGTTTGGCGCAGTGGTGGAGATTCCAGGAGCACGCGCGCTCGTCGAGGCGCTCCCGCGCGAGCGTTGGGCCGTCGTCACCTCAGCGATCCGTGAGCCGGCCCGTGAACGCATCCGAGCCGTGGGCATTGACGTCCCCGAGGTGCTGATCGGTGCTGACGACGTCAGTCGTGGCAAACCAGACCCAGAAGGCTATCTCGCGGCTGCGCGCGACCTCGGTGTCGACCCTCGCAGGTGCGTCGTCTTTGAAGACACCGACGCCGGAGTCCGCGCGGGCCTTGCCGCGGGTTGCACCACTGTGGTCGTGGGGCAGGGCACGTCAGAGGTACTGGACCGGCAGCTGCGTGTGCGTGACTTGACTCAGGTCAGCGTGTCAGTTGCGGGCAGTGAAGTGACCATGCACCTCAACACCACGGCTCCGGGAACCAGCGGGCTCTAGCGGCCGCGCATCGCCTTGCGGTCGGGGCGCGCGCTCATGGGGTCGACGCCCTTGGGCACGGGGAGCTTCTGGCCACCGATGGCACGCAAGCGGGCGTAGACCTGCTCCCGCTGGTGCTTGTTCAGCGCCTTCTTGTGCTTCTTAATGGCACCGGTCAGCTTCTTGAGAGGCACCTGGCCCTCGTGCGTCCCCACGTAGATGGTGTTCACCGGAACGTCTGGGACCAGCTTGGTGATGCGGCGCGTGGAGGCCTCGACCTGCTTGCGGGCGGCGTTGCCACCTTCCGCCAGCAGCATGACGCCGCCTTTGCCCACGCCGTAGAAGACGACGGCGCGACCGCGCGGGTCGATCGACAGCGGCTGCTCCTCGAAGCGCCATCCACGGCGGATCGACTGGGCAATCGCGACGGATGAGCCGTGCTGGCCCTCCATGCGGATAAAGGCGTTGCGCTCGAAACGGCGAGTGAGGGTGTACATCGCGGCGAGCAGCGCCATGGGGAGGGCGAAGATGAGCGCGTACACGAGGATCCACGTCGATCCCGACGCCAGCCCAATGATGAGGGCGATCGCGATGATTGCGAGCGGGATCAGGATCAGCAGTGGCAGCAGCCACTTGTCGTGCGGAGCTGTCGACGTGTACGCCTGCTTGATCAGCGTGCGCATCTTGGGCTTGCTCTGAGGTTCCTTCGCCATAATGCCGCACAGTCTAGTCGCCTTGGGGCGGTGGTTGCTCACCACCGCCACAAGGGCGACCGTTTAGCAGGAAGGGCGCTGGGGGCGACCCAGGAGGGCCGATGCTTCTTGGCGAGCCTCCATGGGCTCGCCAAGGTGGGCGAGAGACTCCGGAATGGGGCGGCCCTTGCGCGTCATGGCCTGACCCCAGAGCCGGCCGGCGCGGTACGACGAGCGCACGAGTGGGCCCGACATGACGCCCAGGAAGCCGATTTCCTCGGCTGCCTGAGACAGATCGACGAACTCCTCTGGCTTCACCCACCGCTCGACCGGATGGTGGCGCGGGCTGGGACGGAGGTACTGGGTGATCGTGATGAGGTCGGTGCCGGCGTCATGCAGGTCCTGCAGGGCCTGAAGCACCTCTTCCATGGTCTCGCCCATGCCCAGAATGAGGTTTGACTTGGTGACGAAGCCGTCCTGCTGCGCACGGGTGATCACCTCGAGCGAGCGCTCGTAGCGGAACGCGGGGCGAATGCGCTTAAAGATGCGGGGTACGGTCTCGACGTTGTGCGCGAGGACCTCGGGCCGCGAGGAGAAGACCTCGGCAAGTTGATCGGGATCGGCGTTGAAGTCGGGGATCAGGAGTTCGACGCCGGTGCCGGGATTAAGCTCGTGGATCTGGCGGACGGTCTCGGCGTACAGCCACGCGCCACCGTCTTCGAGGTCATCCCGGGCAACACCGGTGACAGTCGAGTACTTCAGCCCCATCTGTTGGACGGACTTGGCCACCTTCAGCGGCTCCATGCGGTCCAGCGCAGTGGGCTTGCCGGTGTCGATCTGACAGAAGTCGCACCGCCTCGTGCACTGCGCGCCTCCAATCAGGAAGGTCGCTTCCCGGTCTTCCCAGCACTCAAAGATGTTGGGACACCCTGCTTCTTCGCAGACAGTGTGGAGTCCGCCGCCCTTGACGAGCGACTTGAGCTCCGAGTACTCGGGGCCCATCGTGGCCTTGGTGCGGATCCATTCGGGCTTGCGCTCAATGGGGGTCTCGGCGTTGCGTGCCTCGATGCGAAGCATGCGGCGGCCCTCGGGTGCGATGGTCACACGGTCTCCTTGTGTGGTGCGGTGCCATGGTCCGGCGCCGTACTGGGGTCGGTCGACGCTTGGTACTCCCAGCGTACGGGTGCCAGGGCAGTGGTGAGATGCGCGGTCATGCGGTGTGTCACATCGGCAATGGTGACGCGACGGCCAAGCTCCTGAGTGAGCGACGTCACGTCCGCATCGGAGATCCCGCACGGGACAATCCGGTTGAACTCAGCGAGATCGGGCTCGCAGTTCAGCGCGAAGCCATGCATGGTGACGCCTTTCGCGACGCGCACGCCGATTGCGCAGATCTTGCGTGCACGCGCCGTCGCGGACGCCGGCAGCCAGACCCCGGAGCGGTCCTCAACGCGTACTGTGTCGAGGCCGTACTCGGCGCACACGCCCATGACCGCGTCCTCGAGTGCGCGCACGTAGCGGACCACATCGATGGGCTGCGCGAGCCGAATGATGGGATAGCCCACCAGTTGTCCAGGCCCGTGCCAGGTGATGCGGCCGCCCCGGTCGACGTCCACGACGGGGGTGCCGTCGGTCGGCCGGTCCCACGTGGCGGTGCGGCGTCCGGCGGTATACACGGCCTCGTGCTCGACGTACACGACTGTGTCCCCGCGGGCGCCACCGACGCGCTGCTCGTGCAGGGCGCGCTGCAACTGCCAGGCCTCGTCGTACGGCACGTGACGCTCGCCGAGCCCGAGCGGGAGGATCTCCATAGCGTCCCAGGCTAGTCGCGCATCGTCTCAGGTCAATTTCCCACTACCGGGAATTTCAAGGACTCGCCAATGTTAGTGAATGATATGTCTATGTCCCCGCGCCTGACGTGGCTCCGGCCGCTCGCCCTTGTTGCTGTCATCGTTGCCTGGCTCGCCGTTGGCGGCGCCGGCGGTCAGACGTTCGGAAAGCTCTCCGCCGTCCAAGAGAATGAGGCGTCGGCCTTCCTGCCATCGTCAGCGGAGTCCACGCAGGCGACTGAGCTTCACCAAGAGTTCGCGCCCGCAACGACCTTGCCCGGAATCTTTGTCGTCGACGGCATCGCCGGCGAGGAGGACTTAGCTGCGGTCCAAGCGTTCGTTGACGCCGTCATTGAGACGGAGATCGAAGGCGACGCCGAGGGGCGGACCATTGGCGAGGTGCTGTCGCCCCCGGCCAGCGAACAGGCGCCCCAGGCCGTGCCGTCCGAGGACGGCGAAGCGGCACTCGTCGCGTTCAACCTGGACGCCGCCGTCGCCGAAGAGACCGCAGGCGAGGGCACCGTGGGCGCGATTGTCGCGGAGGACATCCGCGCCGTCTGGGCGGAGCAGGACACGGAGCTTGACGGCCACCTCACGGGTGCGTTGGGCATCACCGCAGACCTCACTGAGGCGTTCGCTGGGATCGACGGCATCCTGCTCGTCGTGGCGCTCGTGGTCGTGCTGATCATCCTGCTCATCGTCTATCGCAGCCCGGTCCTCCCGTTCCTCGTGCTCGCCACGTCCATGATTGCGCTGACGGGTGCGATCCTCGCGGTCTACGCGATGGCATCGGCAGACATCATCACGCTCAATGGTCAGTCTCAGGGCATCATGTTCATCCTCGTGGTGGGTGCTACGACCGACTACGCGCTCCTGCTGGTTGCCCGCTATCGCGAGGAACTGCTGCGCGTGCCATCGCCGTATACCGCGATGGCACGGGCGTGGCGTCGGTCGATTGAGCCCATCGCGGCGTCCGCCATCACCGTGATCCTCGGTCTCTTGGTCCTGTTGCTGAGCGACCTCAAATCCAACGCCGCGCTTGGCCCTGCCGGCGCGCTTGGCATTGCCTCGGCATTTATCGCCGCGCTCACGCTGTTGCCCGCTCTACTCCTCATTGGCGGCAAGCACGCGCGTGGCGTGTTCTGGCCGGCCATGCCCCGTTACCAAGAGTCCGCGGATGGCAAGGACGCTGCGCTTGCCGACCCGTCGCAGGGCAAGGGTTTCTGGCCGCGTGTGGCGCGCAGCGTCGACGCGAAGCCTCGCCGCACGTGGCTGATCGCCGCCGGTGGACTGCTGGTCCTGTCCGCGTTCGTCCCCACGTTCAAGGCCTCTGGGCTGGGACAGGGTGAGGTCTTCACCACGGAGACCGATTCCGTCCAGGGCATCGCCGTTCTCGAGGACCACTTCGATGCAGGGGCCACGTCGCCCATTCGCATCTTCGTTCCCGAGGACCAGGCCGACGCGGCCATCGATGCCGCCACCGGTGTCGACGGAGTGTCAGAGGCGTATGTGCTGACCCCGTCGGTCGCCGAGGGCGCGCCTCCCGGTGTGGTTCCCAACGAGCAGCCCATCGTGGTCGACGGCACCGTCGAGGTCGTCGCGGTGACCGCGGTCGCATCGACCTCGAACGCGGCCGCCGACATCGTCGCTGACGTCCGGGACGCCACCCACCCGCTCGGTGACGAGGTCCTCGTCGGTGGCGCTGCTGCCGAGCAGCTCGACACTCGGGAGACCACGCAGCGGGACACGCTCATCATCTTGCCGACGATCTTGGCCGTGATTTTGGTGGTCCTCATCGCGCTGCTGCGGTCGATCGTCGCGCCGGCCGTGATCGTCGCTGCGAACATCCTGTCCTACGGCGCCGCCATCGGATTGTCGGCAATCCTGTTCAACTGGGTGTTCGGCTTCCCCGGGTCCGACCCGTCCGTGCCGTTGCTGGGCTTCGTTTTCCTCGTCGCGCTGGGTGTGGACTACTCGATCTTCCTGATGTCGCGCGCACGGGAAGAATCGCTCGAACACGGCACTCGAGCAGGTACGCGCCGTGCGCTTGCCGTCACCGGTGGCGTGATCACGTCCGCCGGAATTGTGCTTGCCGCGACCTTCGCTGCGCTGGGTGTGATTCCACTGATCTTCCTGGCTCAGATCGCAGTCATCGTGGGTGTTGGCGTCCTGATCGACACGTTCGTCGTGCGCTCCTTGCTGGTGCCCGGCGTGATTAGCGACATTGGCCGCCGCTCGTGGTGGCCGTGGCACAAGAAGATCGCTGACTGAGCCCTGTGGATAACCTCCAGGCCTGCTCCGGCAGGGTCACTCTGGAGGCATGGCTGACACGCAACCGCGGGTACTTCGTCGATCCCTTGGCTACGGTGCTGAGCTCGCTGCCAGAGCTCGGCGCCGTGGCGCCCGCCTCCGGGCGCTGAACCGCGTCGACATCGTCGCGCCCATCGAGGTGATGAGCGGGCGCGACGGGGAGGTCACGTGTGCCCTCCCGGCTCTGACCGGCGTGGACCTTGCGACGCTGTCAGCACGCAGGGAGCCCTTGAACGCTGGCGAGGTCAGGTGGCTAGGTGAGCGCATTGCATCTGCGCTCACCGCCCTGCACGGTGCGGGCCTTGCCCACGCAGATCTGTCGCCGGCCAATGTGCTCATCCGCAGTTCCGGAATCGTGCTGCTCGACACGCTCGCCGGCATTCGCGATGACGAACGGGGGACGCCGGGCTTCCGGGCGCCTGAGATCCTTGCGGGGCAACCAGTGGAGGCCAGCGATGTGTACTCGCTGGGGTGCCTCCTGCGGTGGGCGGCGTCCGACGCCGACTGTGCACGTGTCTCCGCGCTCACGAGACCGTTGGTCGCGCCGGATGCGGGCGAGCGTCCTGAGGCCGCCTCAGTCGCAGGTCTTCTCGCCGACCTTGGGCCCGCCGTGCCCGTCGACCTTCCAGGACGGGTAGACGTCGTGGCGACCTTGCGATCGCACGCCGCGATCAGGACGGAACGCACTGTCGCTGGACGTCCGTGGCGGTGGACCCGATGGGCAGTGCGCGCGGGCGTGGTGGCGGGCGTATGTGCCGCGGGTGCTGGCATTGCTGTGCCGCTCGCGTACAGCGCGGACGGCGGGGGTGCACACGGTGACGGTGCTGACGGTCGCGGTGCGATGCCAGGCGAGCCGTTCGAAGTCCGCAGCGGCGTCCAGGCGGGCGCGCACAGTGGCGGTGGCGGCCGTGACGACGCGCAGGGCGATCGTCCCGACCTCGCCGCGGGGGAGATGGCGGACAAGGTCGCGGACGTCGTGGCAGCCGCAGAGGGGCTGACGCACGCGAGGTTCCAGGCGCTAGCGACGGGCGATGGCGAAGCGCTTCGCGCAACGGTCACAGGCGACTCGGAGACGGCGAAGCAAGCCCGCACCCTCGGGGACGATCTCGACACCGGAGTGGTGGTCTATGAAGGGCTAGTGGGGACGGTGGTCGGTGCTTCCGTCGAGTCCGTCGAGCACGAGCGGGCCGAGGTCACAGTGGAGTATGCGCTCAGCGACCACACCGTGGTGCGCGGCGGTGACCCCACTGCAGTCGAGGCGCTGACGGAGGTTGCCGTCCTCAGCCTCAGATACGTCGACGGTAGTTGGCGCGTTGCTACTGCTGCGCCTGCTCCATGACCCACGTCGCTGCCGTGGAAATCTCCGGGTGCTCCCACGTGAAGCCGTAGCGATTAAGCACCCCGGGGGTGGCGAGCTGGCTCGACAACAGGTCCTCGGCGGCAGGGCCCACGACGGCTCGCAACACTGTGGCGGGCACGGGGAAGCCCGGGGAACGGCCAGCTGCCTCGGACATCGCGGCGATCAGGTCACGGTCCCTCACCGCGATCGGCGCAATCAGATTGGCTGGCCCATCGTGGTCACCGTCGATCAAGAAGCGGATTGCCCGCACCTCGTCCTCGAGGGTGATCCACGAATGCCATGCGTTGCCGCTGCCCAACCGGCCGAGCAAGCCCTTCTTCACCCAGGGGAGCAGCCGCGCCGCGAACCCGCCGTGGCCCGCGAGCACCAGGCCGGTGCGGCAGAAGACGGTGCGTATGCCCGCATCGACCGCGGGGCGGGCCGCTGCTTCCCACTGGGTCACGATGCTCGCGAGCATCGTCGAGCCTGGTCCTGAGCGCTCGTTGAGCTTCTCTTCGCCTCGTGCACCGTAGTAGCCCATCGCTGAGCCCTGAATGAGCACGCCGTCGAATGCGACGTCGGTGAGCGCCCGGACAAGTGTGCCGGTGGATTGCAGGCGGGAGTTCAGCACCACCTCGGCGTACGAGGAGGTCAGACGCTTGTCCCCGATCGAGGCCCCTGCGAGGTTGACGACGGCATCGGCCCCAGCGAGGACGCTTGAGTCAACGGTCCCGGCGCGCGGATCCCATGTCGACTCGTTCGGTCCGCGCGCCTCGCGCCGGACCAGGGAAATTGCCTCGTGGCCGTCCGACCTCAACGACTCCTGCAAAGCAGTGCCGATGAGGCCGGACGAACCCGCGAGAACGACGCGCATGGGCGCTTAGAGCCCGACCTCGGACTCGAAGGCACCGGCTTCGATGCGCTTCTTGACGGTCTGCAGGAACTTCGCAGCGTCGGCACCGTCCACGATGCGGTGATCGTAGGACAGCGGGAGGTAGACCATGGGCCGGATGGAAATGACGTCCTCGCCGTTGGGGCCGGTCACGACGACGGGGCGCTTGATGATGGCGCATGTCGCGAGGATGCCGACCTGAGGGCTGGGGACAATGGGAGTGTCGTGGAGCGTGCCGCCGGAACCAGTGTTGGTCACGGAGAACGTGCCGCCCGAGATCTCGTCTGCCTTGAGGCCGCCCGTGCGTGCACGCTCGGCGAGGTCAGCGATGGCCTTGGCGTGTTCGCCGACCGTCTTGTCCTCGGCCTTGTGCATGGTGGGCAGCATCAGGCCCTTGGGGGTGTCGACAGCGAGCGACAGGTTCACCGAGTCGTGGTAAACAATGCTGTCGCCGTCCACGGAAGCGTTGAGGAACGCGTGCTCCGTGAGTGCCTCTGCCACCGCACGGGTGAAGAACGGCAGGAAGGTGAGCTTGACGCCCTCGCGCTCCTGGAACGAGTTCTTCGCCTTGTTGCGCAGCGCCCAGATCTTCGAGCAGTCGACCTCAACGACGGAGGTCAGCTGCGCCATGCCGTGCAGCGATTCCATCATCTTGTCCGACGTGATCTTGCGGATACGGCTCATCTTCACGGTGGTGCCGCGAAGCTCAGAGACCTTGGGGGCCTCCGGAGCGGGGGCCGATTCCGCAGCGGCCGGGGCCGATGACGGGGCGGCGGCGGACTGAGCCTGCGATGCGGCATCCGCGGCAGCGAGCACGTCCTCCTTGCGGATGCGGCCACCCACTCCCGTGCCGGACAGACCAGACAGTTCGACGCCACGCTCCTTGGCGAGCTTGCGCACGATCGGGGTCACGTAGCCGGCGCCTTCAGCGGCGGACGCATCAGCGGACGCCGCGGCGACGGCGGGAGCCGAGGTCGGGGCGGGGGCCGATGCCGGCGCAGCCGGGGTGGATTCTGCGGGAGCCGGCGCGGAGGCCGCCTCCTGCGCGGAAGCCGGGGTGGGCTGCGGTGCCGGAGCGGACGCAGGCGCGGACTCCTGAGCCGGGGCCGACGGCTGTGCAGGAGTCGCA
>NZ_BBRG01000004.1 GCF_000975155.1 Demequina globuliformis | reverse complement strand
TGCACGAACAGGGCGGGGGGCGGGGGTGGGGCGCCGGCGGGGCGGGCCTACGAGCGCGGTGAGGCTCCCGCGACGACCGCGTTGTCGAGCGCCGTTGCGTCCCAACCACGTGCGCCAGCAGCCCCCACGTTGGTCAGCAGCACCCACGCCACGCCGTGATCGGGATGCACCCACATCTCTGTGCCGGCCCACCCGGCGTGCCCGTACCCATCCGTGGTGTGCGATCCCGGGACCTCGCGCCGAAGGTTCACGGTGAATCCCCACGCAGTGCCGCTTTCCGGCGGGTACGGCTCAAGGCTCGGGATGCCATCGGTGAGAGAGGTGCGCATGATCGCCGCGGTGGCGGGGGACACGAGGCGGCCATCGTCGGCCAGTAGCGAGTGTGCGACTGCCAGCAGGTCAGCAACGGTGCCGACCGCTCCCGCGCCAGGATCTCTGTGCGCCGCAAAGGCATCCCAGTCGAGGACGGCGCCGTCGCGCAGAACGGGACGGTGGTCGGCCGCATCGGTGTCGAGGGTGATGCCGCCCGCCCCTACGCGCTCAAGCGTCGAACAGAAGAAGTCCTCGTAGTCCATGCCAGAGGCGTGCGCGATGAGCGCCGCGATCCCGGAGAACCCCACGGTGGAGTACCGCGACACGGTGCCTGCGGGGAAGTCACGCCCGGGCACGAGGAGATCCTCGGCCCGGCTCACGGCGCTGTCGAGTTCGGGCTCGGGAATGCCAGCGCTGTGGCTGGCAAGGTGGTGCAGGAGGACCTCGTCGTCGCGCTCGCGACCAAAGTTCGGCACGGCAGCCGCGAGGGGTGTGTCGAGGGTCAGCCGACCCTCATCGATGAGGCGTGCAGCGCACAGGCCGGTGAGAACCTTGGTGATCGAAAACAGCGGGTAGCGGTCGTGTTCGCGCGCGTCTCCAAAGGACTCGACGGTGATCGCTCCGTTCCGGTCGACCGCGCCGAGTACTGCGCCGGGGAGAAAACCCCTGTCGACGTGCGTGCGGGTCAACTGGATCGCGGCGTCCAGGTGCAGCATGCGAGCTCCTCAGGTATCGCGGGTGCGGCCCGCCCATCATCGGACTTCAGCGTTGCCGCGTGCGCATCCTATCGAGCGTCGGCCCCTGGCAGCGCGAACGTCACAGGTGCGAACTATCGTGGAGAAATGCCTGATGCCAAGCCCGCTGACGTGCCCACAGCGCCCACCTGGATCGTGGACGCCGTCCTGGCGCTGCCAGGAGCCAGCATCGTCCCGTATCCCGAGTGGGGCGCGCAGACGTTTCAGGTCGCCGGCAAGCACTTCGGCAGGTACGGCATGCTCGCGAATGGAGCGCCCGCACTCACTGTCAAAGGCGATCCCGAGGAAAACGTCGCGCTGCGAGAACAGTACGCATCCGTCACGCCTGGCCACTACGCGAACAAACGCTTGTGGATCTCGATCGCTCTCGAGGGTGACTGCCCGCGCGCGATCGCACTCGAGTGCGTGAGCGCCGCCTACGAGATTGTTCGGGCCTCGTTGCCCAAGCGGGTCCAAGC
This sequence comes from Demequina globuliformis, assembly GCF_000975155.1. Taxonomy (GTDB): domain Bacteria; phylum Actinomycetota; class Actinomycetes; order Actinomycetales; family Demequinaceae; genus Demequina; species Demequina globuliformis. Next base: position 110,196 of record NZ_BBRG01000004.1, on the reverse strand, counting down.
CGAGCTTGGCTGAGGCGGTCGCTCGCGCACCCGCGCCGCCGACGCGCCGATACACTGCCAGGGTGACTCCCGAGGAACTTGCCGCCCAGATCCGCACCGCCCTGCTCGAGGGCATCGATGACTCCGACTTCCAGTTGTCGCCGTTCGATGTGCCGCAGGACCTGCGCGTGGAACGCCCGCGCCAACGCGAGCACGGGGACTGGGCCACCAACATCGCCATGCAGCTGGCCAAGAAGGCTGGCACCAACCCGCGCGAGTTCGCCGACACGCTGGTCGAGCGCCTTGTCGACGTTGACGGGATTGCTTCCGCAGAGGTCGCTGGCCCGGGCTTCATCAACATCAGGCTCGCGGCGGGAGCTGCAGGCGAGCTCGCACGCGGGATTGTGCAGTACGGAAACGACTACGGTCGCGGCGAGTCCCTCACGGGCAAGACCGTCAACATCGAGTTTGTCTCCGCCAACCCGACCGGACCCATCCACCTTGGTGGCACCCGTTGGGCCGCGGTGGGTGACTCGCTGGCGCGCCTAATGGAGTTCCACGGCGCTCACGTGGTGCGCGAGTACTACTTCAACGACCACGGTTCGCAGATCGACAACTTTGCCGCATCGCTGTACGCCGTTGTCGCAGGTGAGGAAACCCCGGAAAACGGCTACGGCGGCCAGTACATCCAGGACATCGCCAACGAGGTCATGGTCGAGGCCATGGAGAACGGTGACAAGGACCCGCTCGAGCTGCCGCGCGACGAGGCTATCGAGTTCTTCCGCTTGCGCGGCGTGCGGCTGATGTTCAACGAGATCAAGCAGTCGTTGGCGGACTTTGGGGTGGAGTTCGACGTCTTCTTCCACGAGGACTCGCTGCATGAGTCCGGCAAGGTTGACCGCGCCCTCAAGGAACTCAAGAACTCGGGAGCCCTGTACGAGTCAGAGGGTGCGTGGTGGTTGCGCAGCACCGAGCACGGCGACGACAAGGACCGCGTCGTCATTAAGTCCGACGGCAACGCCGCGTACATCGCCGGCGACATCGCTTACATCCGTGACAAGGCGGAGCGTGGCGCTGACCTGTGCGTCTACCTGCTGGGCGCCGACCACCACGGCTACATCGCGCGCCTCAAGGCCGCCGCCGCAGCGCTCGGCTACGCGCCCGAGATCGTCGAGGTCATCATCGGCCAGCTCGTCAATCTCGTGAAGGATGGCGCCCCCGTGCGCATGTCCAAGCGTGCCGGCAACGTGGTGACGATGGAGGACCTCGTGGATGCCGTGGGTGTCGACGCAGCTCGCTACTCGCTGGCTCGCTCCTCCGCCGATTCGACCATCGACATTGACCTTGACCTCCTGTCCTCGGCGACCAACGCCAACCCGGTGTTCTACGTCCAGTACGCGCACGCCCGCGCGTTCTCCGTGGCACGCAACGCCGCGGAGTACGGCATCCGTCGTGATGACGGCTTCGACGCGAGCCTGCTGGAGCACGAGTGGGAGTCCAAGTTGCTCGGTGTGCTGGGAGAGTTCCCGCGTGTCGTGACACAGGCCGTTGAGTTCCGCGAGCAGCACCGTGTCGCGCGCTATCTCGAGGAACTGGCCTCGGTGTATCACGGCTGGTACGACCGCACGCGCGTGACGCCCCAGGGCGAGGAGGAGGTCACCGACCTGCACCGCACGCGCTTGTGGCTGAACGACGCGGTGCGCCAGGTGTTCGTGAACGGTCTGCGCCTGCTGGGCGTGTCCGCTCCCGAAAGGATGTAGCCGATGCCCGCATCGCCTTGGTCCCAGACCGTGGCGCGGGAGGCCGACGGCGCGCTGCGCGTTGGCGGCCTTGACGTGCGCGATCTCGCGGCAGAACACGGCACCCCGCTGTACGTCGTAGACGAGCAGGACTTCCGTGCGCGCGCGGCTGCTTTTCGCGACCACTTTGGCGCGGCGTTTGCTCGACACGGCGCGCAGATGGACGTCTTCTATGCCTCCAAGGCATTCCTGTCCTCCCAGGTCGCTGGGTGGATGAACGACGACGGCCTGTGCCTTGACGTCGCCTCCTTGGGTGAGTTGGAGGTGGCGCTGCGTGGCGGGATGCCGGCGCACCGCATCGGATTGCACGGCAACAACAAGCAGGTCGATGAGTTGACGCGCGCGCTTGAGGTAGGCGTGGGGCGCATCATCGTGGACTCGTTCACGGAGATCGAGGTTCTCAACGGGCTTGCCGCGTCTTTGGGCCGGCGTGCCCCCGTGTTGGTGCGCGTGACGACCGGCGTGCACGCGGGCGGTCACGAGTACATCGCGACCAGTCACGAGGATCAGAAGTTTGGCCTCTCGTTGGCCACCGGAGCGGCGCTTGAGGCTCTGCGGGCATGTCACGAGGCGGACCACCTGGACCTTCTGGGCATTCACACGCACATTGGCAGCCAGATCCTCTCGATCGATGCCTTCCGCGCTTCCGCCGACCGCATGCTGCGCCTGCGCGCGCAGTTCACGGAGGCCACGGGAGCGGACCTGCCAGAGGTGGACTTGGGTGGCGGGTACGCCATCGCGTACACGCAGGGCGCTGAGGCTTTGGATCCGGCCGATGCCGCGGTCGCCATTGCAGACGCCGTCGCCTCGGTCATGGGTGACCACGGTGGTACCTGGCCGCACTTCTCGATCGAGCCGGGGCGCGCCATTGCTGGGCCGGCGGGTCTGACCCTGTATTCGGTCGGTGTGGTCAAGCAGGTCTCGCTTGAAGATGGCGGGTCTAGGCAGTACGTCGCGGTGGACGGCGGCATGAGCGATAACCCGCGCACCATCATGTACGGCGCTGAATATGAGGCGACGCTCGCGTCCCGCGCCAGTGAGGCTCCTGCGACGCTGTCGCGCGTGGTCGGCAAGCACTGCGAGTCGGGAGATATCGTCGTGCGCGACGTTGATCTCCCCTCCGACGTGGAGCGCGGCGACCTGCTCGCTGTCGCCGCGACGGGAGCCTATGGCCGCTCCATGGCCTCGACGTACAACAATGCGCTACGGCCAGCCGTCGTCGCCGTGCGCGACGGACGCTCGCGCGTGTTGGTGCGCCGCGACACCATCGCTGACTTGCTCGATTGGGACGTGCCCGCCTAGGCCCGTGTTGGCTGCGCCCGGACGATGCGACCGTTGCACCTGGGCACGGAACAACGGCAATTGCTGCCGTGTTGACGCCTCTGTGACGTATCGCGGCGGAAGACGTCTGCCGCGGCAGAATCGAGGAGGTAGAGATGTCTGACGCACACGACAAGGACACCCGAGAAGCCACCGACGCGCTGAAGGCGATCGCGGATGAGGTGGAGGCTGAGCGTGAGCAAGGCGGTTCGACCGCAGTGCCGAACGATGACACTCCTGAGGACAACGCCCCCACCAGGGAAGACCATGAGGATGAGCCCATCGTTGACCCAGGCGTCGTCATTCACCCGCCGCGCAACACCCCCACGTCGTAGCCGTCTCTGAGGATGATCTGAGAACGCTCGCGACGTTCACTAAGGACGGGCGCTCCCGGTGCCCGTGAGTGGAAGGAGCAGGCGATGTCGATGACTGACCACGAAGGCACGGAAGCACTGAAGCGCCTCGCCGATGAGGTGGAGGCGGAACGTCGCGCGAAGGACCACACACCCTTCGACGCGCAGGGGGAGTCAGAAGACGACCCCGTCCACGCGGCAGACGCCGATCACGATCGCACGAGCGACAATCCCGACCGCCCCAAGGACGGCGGCGCGGGAATGGTTCCGCCGGCGGTTCTCGGCCAGTAGTCGCCGCACGCACGCCCGGTCCGCAGATCCCTCAGCCTGCGGGCCGGGCGTCGCTGTATCCGGGGTCGGCGAGCGCAGGCCCGGTGAACACTGGCCCGTCGAGCCCAGGCCCGGCGAGCGCAGGCCCGGCGAGCGCGGGTCAGGTAGACCTAGCGGTCGGCGAGCCCAGCCCACTCAGTGAGCGCGTCGAGGTCGTCGACAATCTCATCCATGACTCTGTCGAAGGTGTCCTGCGCGTGGCCCCACGGGTCGTCGAGGCTACGCAGCGGGGCGGGGTCGTCGAGCCGGGCGTGGTCGAGCGTCCCGGCTAACGCTTCGAGGCGCGATTCCGGGGAGGCCCCTACCGGGGCGTCGGCCCGGCCGGCCAGTTCCACCGCCTCCTTCAAGCCGAACATGTGAGGTGCGCGCCCGCCCCACTCTTGCTCAATCCACCGTGCGTGCTGCTGAGTCGCGACCAGCACCAGGTCTGCGCGCGACAGGATCCCGTAGTCGAGCTGGGTGGGCCGGTGGCGGGGGATGGTGAGGCCGTGGCGGACGGCGGCAGCGCGCATGGGCTGCGGGACATCGAGGCCTACCTCCGCGTAGATGCCGGCGCTCGCGACCTCCGCCGCGTTGCCCCACCGCTCACGCGCGTAGTAGTGCATTGCGGGGGAGCGGCAGATGTTTCCGGTGCAAACCATGACGACTCGAGGTGCGTTGCTCATGCCTGTCGAGACTAGATGACGGCATGCGTCGCCCGCCAACGACCGCCCAGAGCCGAGCCTAGGCAACTGACGTCTACGCCGGCCCCCGCGTGACCGTTGCGCGGTCGCCAGGGTGGCCGTACAGGGTGCCCTCGTACTGTTTGAGTGTCGCGATAATGACGAAGCTCAGCGTCACCAGGAGCGCCCAGGACCCCAGCTTGCCCACGTGGACGGCTTGCCAGAAGCTCGCCTGGTCCGGGTACTGCCATGCGCCCAGGAACGTCCCCATGTTCTCGGCAATCCACAGGAAGAACGCGATCAGCACAAACGCGATCGCGAGCGGCATGCGCAGGCGGGCGTCCTTGACTGTGTAGTAGACCCAGGTGCGGCGCATCTCAAGAATGAACAGCGCGGCGATGATCCACCGCAGGTCCCAGATCCAATGGTGTGTGAAGAAGTTGAGGTAGGCGGCGATCGCTAACAGGGTGAGGGGAAGCGGTCGGTACCCCGTGACGCGCAGGTCAAAGCGTCGCCATGCTTGGCAGATGTATGACCCGACCGCGGCGTACATGAATCCCGAGTACAGCGGCACACCCCACACCATGAGGGTGCCTTCGTCTGGGTAGGTCCACGATCCTTGCTGGACCTTGAAGATCTCCATCACGAGTCCCAAGAGGTGGAACAGCAGGACGACGCCTACCTCGCGCAGGGTCTCCATACCGGTCGCCCACATGCCCACGGTGATGGCGACGCCGGCGATCAGCAACGCGTCGTAGCGCGGGATGGGCAGGTCGATGTAGTCAGTGGCGGCCATCGCGATGAACAGCGCGATTGCGAAGGTGAGGGACACGAGGTTCGTCAGCGCGAACGCCCACAGCAGCGTCCAGACGCGCCACGCGCGGGCGCGCCATGAGACCGGGGGAGCCGGGGCGCGAGATTCCGAGGTCACGGGAGCCACTGTCGCATGACTGGGGGCCGATGCCGGGAAGGCGACGCGCTCCGATAGAGTAAGCGCCGTGTCCACCGCCATCAGCCCCGTGAAGATCGCCATCCTCGGATGCGGGACCGTCGGCACCCAAGTGGTCCGACTCCTGACCGAGCAGCAGACCGACCTGTCCGCCCGCGTGGGCGCGCAGGTCGAGATCGCTGGCGTGTATGTCCGTGACACGTCCGTCACTCGTGACCCCGTGGTTCCGACCGCGCTGCTCACCGATGACGTGGACGCCCTCATTGATGGGGCCGATGTCGTGGTCGAGTTGATGGGCGGGCTTGAGCCTGCGCGGACGCACATCGTGCGCGCATTGACGGCCGGCAAGGCAGTCGTGACGGCGAACAAGGCGCTGCTCGCGACGCACGGAGCTGAGTTGTACGAGGCGGCCGATGCCGCTGGCACTGACCTCTACTTCGAGGCCGCAGTGGCCGGAGCCATCCCCCTTGTGCGTCCGGTGCGCGAATCCCTTGCGGGGGACACCGTGACGCGCATTCTGGGCATCGTCAACGGCACCACAAACTACGTGCTGGACGAGATGACGACCAAGGGGCTGGACTACGGCGAAGTTGTCGCGGAGGCGCAGCGCCTGGGCTACGCAGAGGCGGACCCGACCGCGGACGTGGGCGGCCACGACGCCGCCGCGAAAGCCGCGATCTTGGCCTCGCTCGCGTTCCACCAGCGAGTCTCGCTTGACGATGTGTACTGCGAAGGCATCACGGAGATCACGGCCGCAGATATTGCTGCCGCCAAGGAGACCGGCCACGTCATCAAGTTGCTCGCGATTGCGGAGCGGACGGATGCGGGCGTCTCGGTGCGCGTGTACCCCGCACTGCTGCCGACCGCCCACCCCCTCGCGAGCGTGAGGGGCGCCTTCAACGCAGTGTTTGTCGAGGCGGAAGCGGCCGGTGAGCTCATGTTCTACGGCCAGGGCGCCGGCGGCGCACCCACGGCATCGGCCGTTCTTGGCGACGTTGTGTCGGTTGCACGGCACGTGGCCGGCGGCGGTCGCGGTCCGCGCGAGTCGAACTACGCCAGCCATGACCTGTTGCCTATTGGAGGTGCGCACACCCGCTACGCGGTCCGCATGAGCGTGCACGACAAGCCGGGCGTGCTCTCGCGCGTTGCGGATGCCTTCGCGCGTCACGGCGTCGGGATCGGCTCGGTGCTTCAGGTGCCCGATGCTGAGCGCGCCTCGCTCATCATCTCGACGCACCGCGCGCAGGAGGAGTCCCTGCGCGCTACGGTCGACGAGGTGCGCGCCATGGACGCCGTGGGCGAAGTGTTGTCCGTCCTGAGGATTGAGGGAGAGTAATGGCTCACGTGTGGCGCGGCATTGTCCGCGAATACTTGGACCGCATGCCGTTCGACGAGGACGACCGCATTGTTTCGCTCGGCGAAGGCGGCACCCCCCTCGTGTACGCCCGGTCCATCTCCGAGGAGGTGGGCGCGAACGTCTACGTGAAGTACGAGGGGATGAACCCCACCGGCTCTTTCAAAGACCGCGGCATGACCTCGGCGATGACGCAGGTCGTGAAGGACGGTGACCACACCGTCGTGTGTGCCTCCACCGGCAACACGTCCGCGTCTGCGGCCGCCTATGCGGCACACGCGGGCCTCAACTGTGTGGTGATGATCCCTGAGGGCAAGATCGCCGCAGGCAAGATGGCGCAGGCCATCGTTCACGGCGCCAAGCTAGTGCAGGTAGACGGAAACTTCGACGAGTGCCTCGATATTGTGCGCACCCTGTCGGAGGAGTATCCGGTTGCGCTGGTCAACTCAGTGAACCCGTACCGCCTCCAAGGCCAAAAGACGGCGGCCTTCGAAATTGTCGACCAGTTGGGCGATGCTCCCGACATCCACATGCTTCCGGTCGGCAACGCCGGCAACATCTCTGCTTATTGGATGGGCTTCAAGGAGTACGCCGAGGCGGGCATTGCGACCCGGACCCCACGCATCTGGGGCGTGCAGGCCGAGGGTGCCGCGCCGTTCATCCACGGCGGACCCATCAAGGACCCGGAGACGGTCGCCACTGCCATTCGGATTGGCAAGCCGGCGTCGTGGGACAAGGCCATCGCTGCGCGCGATGAGTCCGGCGGCTGGATTCGCGCGGTGTCCGACCCCCAGATCCTGAACGCACAGGCGCGGCTGGCTGCCGACGTGGGCGTCTTCGTTGAGCCCGCATCTGCGGCGCCCATCGCGGGCCTGTTGACCGCCGCAGCCTTGGGCGAGGTGCCAGAGGGCGCGACCATTACCTGCACGGTCACTGGCAACGGTCTGAAGGACACGGCGACGGCGCTGCAGGGCCGCGAGGTGAACCCCGAGGTCATCCCGGTTGACGTGGCGGCGGCTGCGAAGGCGCTGGGACTGTAGCCATGCGTGTGGGCGCTGACCATGTGGTCGTGACCGTTCCCGCGACGGCGGGGAATCTTGGTCCCGGCTTTGATTCGCTCGGCCTTGCGCTGGGCGTGGCTGATGAACTGCATGTGCGTGCTGTGGCGTCCACTGGCGTCACGCTCGACATCGAGGGTGAGGGCGCTGACTCCCTCCCGCGTGACGAATCACACCTGGTCGTGCGCGCGCTTCGGGCGGCCCTGGATCATGTGGGAGCGTCGCAGACGGGTCTGGCCATTCGCGCCATCAACCGCATTCCGCACGGTCGCGGGTTGGGGTCGTCGGCTGCCGCTGTGGTGGCAGGCATCTCCGCAGCCCGTGGATTGATCGCGGAGCCCGAGGCCCTCTCGCCTGAGATTGCGTTGCAGATCGCGACGTCCTTCGAGGGGCACCCTGACAACGCGGCGCCCGCGATTTGGGGTGGGGCGACCGTGGCATGGATGGAGGGGCCGCTCCCTCACGCCACGCCCGTGGATATGGCCGACGGTCTGGAGACAGCCGTCCTCGTGCCCGGTTCCGTGCTTCCCACCAAGCAGGCTCGCTCTGTTCTCCCCGCTCAGGTGCCGCACGCGGACGCGGCGTTCAACGTGGGTCGCGCGGCGCTCCTGGTGAGCGCACTCGCCGGACAGAACGACCACCTTTTTGCCGCGACCGAGGATCGCCTGCACCAGCAGTACCGTGCTGAGGTCATGCCCGCGGCGATGGCGATGCTGAAGCATCTGCGTGACCAAGGCCTGGCTGCCGTCGTTTCGGGAGCCGGGCCTTCTGTCTTGGTGCTGGGGCGCGGCCTGGAGGCTGCCGGTTTGGCCGAGGGCATGCCGCAGTGGGCGCGCGGTATTGGCGGCGAGAACTGGCGCGTGGTCCGCTCGGTTGAGCGTGTGCCGGGCGCGACCACGCGGCGCGTCTGACGCCGCCGACGGAGGCGCCCGGTCGCGGCCGCTGCCTCCCGAACGCACGGTGACGTGCGTGCCGGTAAGTGCTGATGCTGGCAGTCACGACGGACCCGGGCCTAGGATGGCTCCACGCAAGGACGCGAAAGGATGGCAATGAGCAGGTTGTGTTTGATTGTCCGCGGCGGCTGGCCCGGGCACGATCCCGTCGCTGCGACTGACCATTTCATCCCGACGCTCGAGCAGTTGGGCTTTAGCTACGACGTCGAAGACACCCCAGAGATCTATGCAGATGCCACGGTGATGTCGCGATACGACCTCATTGTGCAGTCCGTGACCATGGGTTCCGCGACGGTCGACGAGGTCGACGGTCTGCGGGAGGCCGTCGCTCGCGGCGCTGGTCTGGCCGGATGGCACGGCGGCCTGATCGACTCGTACCGCAACTCCCCGGACTACCTTCAACTCGTGGGCGCGCAGTTTGCTGCACATCCGCACGCGGGCGCCAATCGCGGGCGCACCGACGTGGAGCCCTACCGCGACTACACGGTGCGCGTCACGGAACACGGACGCCAGCACCCCATCACGGCTGATGTCGCTGACTTCGACGTGTCGACGGAGCAGTATTGGGTGTTGACCGACTCGCACAATCGGGTGCTGTTGGACTGCGAACTCAAGCCCGATGCCGGTGACGAGTGGGATGAGCCGCTCACCATGCCAGTGGCGTGGACACGCCAGTGGGGTAAGGGCCGCATCTTTGCCGTCACCCTGGGCCACACTCTTGATGTTCTGGAGCGGCCCGAGGTCGCCGGCGTGGTGGAACGCGGCATGGATTGGGCGGCGCGCTGACCTCGCGCGCTCGTGTTGCCGTGCTGGCCGCCGCGACTATGCTCGCCGCATGACGATCCGCCCCGCGACCGATGCTGACCGCGACGCCATTGCCCGCATTTGCCTGCTGACTGGCAACGCTGGAGGCGATGCGACGGGTATGTACGGGGATGAGACCGCGCTCGCGGATGTGTACGCCACCCCGTACCTGGACGGCCCCGGCTCCTTTGCGCTGGTGTGGGACCAGGGAGAGGGCGCGATCGGATATTGCGTCGGCACGAGCGACACGGCTGCGTTCCAGGCGTGGTTCACGCGTACGTGGTGGCCGTCGGTCGCGCACGCGCACCCGTTGCGAACGGAGGCAGACGAGACCCTGTTGCGCGCGGCGACCAACGCGGAACGCATGATGACGCCGCTCGTCGAGGATTACCCCGCCCATCTCCACATTGACTTGCTGCCCCAGGCGCAGGGCAAGGGTGCTGGCCGCCAGCTCATCGAGGCCGCCGTGGCTATCCTCGCCGACCGCGGTGTGCCAGGGGTCCACCTCGGTATCGACCCCGCCAACGTGGGAGCGGCCGCGTTCTACCCCCGCGTGGGTTTTCAGGTGGCGCCCGGGTCGCCCGGCGACGCCTTTGTGCGCGCGATCTCGCCCGCTGAAGCCTAGAAGCGGAGCCTCATGCCGGCATCGGCCGGACTCACTTCACTGACAGCGGATACGTATACGTTGCACCAGTGCAAGGCGTTACAGTGAAACGGTGACGACCCGCGCCGCCTGCGCGAGGCGTGTCATGCAGGCACCTTCGGGTGCCTCAGTGCTGTGAGGAGAATCCATGACCGCGCTCGCGGAACGCCAGGAGTCCACCACGGAGCAGTTCAAGGAGGGCACCCTGTGGGGCCTTCTCGTCGAGTCGGTCAAGCCTTACTGGCAGCCGCTGACTGGCGTGATCCTGTTCCAGCTGGGCTCCTCGATTGCCAACCTGTACCTGCCGAGCCTGAATGCCGACATCATCGACAATGGCGTCGCGACGGGAGACGTGCCGTACATCTGGCGCGTGGGCGGCATCATGCTGGTGCTGTCCTTGCTGCAGATCGCTTGCTCCATTGTCGCCGTCTACTTTGGTGCCAAGGTAGCGATGGCCGTCGGGCGCGACCTACGCGCCAAGATCTTTGCACGCGTGGGGACCTACTCCGAGAATGAGGTCCAGCGGTTCGGTGCGCCCAGCCTCATCACCCGCTCGACCAACGACGTGCAACAGGTCCAAATGTTGGTGCTGATGAGTTGCACGCTGCTCGTCACTGCGCCCTTCATGGCGATCGGCGGCATGTTTATGGCCCTGCATCAGGACGTCGCCTTGGCGTGGATCCTAGTGGTCGCGATTCCCGTGCTTTTGATCGCCGTCATCCTCATCATCTGGCGCATGGTTCCTCACTTCCAGCGCATGCAAAAGCGCATCGACGTGGTCAACCGTGTCATGCGAGAGCAGCTCACCGGCATCCGCGTGGTGCGCGCCTTTGTGCGTGAGCCTCAGGAGCGCGACCGGTTTGCCGATGCCAACGCCGCGGTCACCGAATCCGCATACAAGGCCGGCCGCCTCATGGCCGCGATGTTCCCCATCGTCATGCTCGTGATGAACATCTCCTCGGTGGCGGTGTTGTGGTTCGGTGCTGAACGGGTGGAGAACGGGCAGATGGAGGTGGGAGCCCTCACCGCCTTCTTGACCTACATCATTCAGATCCTCATGGCCGTGATGATGGCGACCTTCCTCTTTGTCATGGTGCCGCGCGCGTCCGTGTCGGCTGACCGCATTAGCGAGGTGCTCGCGACCGAGACGTCCGTGCGCGAGACGGCGAGGGCTCACACTCCTGAGAGCGCGACCGGGGTGGTCGAGTTTGATGACGTCACGTTCGCCTATCCCGGGGCCGAGGAACCCGTCCTCAAGAATGTGTCGTTCACCGCCCGCCCGGGGACGACGACCGCGATCATCGGTTCGACGGGCGCCGGAAAGTCCACCTTGGTGGGATTGGTGCCACGCCTGTATGACGCCACGTCGGGTGCCGTCCGCATCGACGGCGTCGACGTGCGCGACACGGATCTGGAAGCCTTGTGGCAGCGCATGGGACTGGTGCCGCAGCGTCCCTACCTGTTCTCCGGCACCGTCGCCTCCAACCTGCGCTACGGCGCCCAGGATGCGACGGAGGAGGAACTGTGGGAGGCCCTGACGGTCGCCCAGGGAGACGACTTTGTGCGCGCGATGCCAGACGGCCTCGATTCCGCGATCGCCCAGGGCGGGACCACGGTCTCGGGTGGTCAGCGCCAGCGTTTGTCCATTGCGCGGGCACTCGTGCGCAAGCCTCAGGTGCTGTTGTTCGATGACTCATTCAGTGCGCTCGACACCGCCACCGATGCGCGCCTACGGGCGGCGCTCGCTCAGGCCGCCGCTGACGCCACGGTCATCGTGGTGGCGCAGCGCGTGTCCAGCATTGTCGAGGCAGACCTGATTTTGGTACTTGAGGACGGCGAGGTGGTCGCGCGCGGCACGCACGACGAACTTCTGGCGAGTTCGGAGACCTACCAAGAGATTGTCAGTACCCAGCTGCGGGCGGAGGAGGCGTGATGAGCGAGGACAAGAAGTCCGCAACGGTCACCGCCCAACGGCCGCGCGGCGGGGGCCCTGGCCACGGTCCAGCGGCAGGCATGCCAACCGAGAAGGCCATGAACTTTGGGCCGTCGCTCAAGCGCCTCTTCGCGCAGCTGGCGCCGGAGCGCTGGTTGGTCTATCTCGTGATCGTGCTCGGTGCTGGGTCGGTGGCGCTGTCCGTGGTGGGGCCCAAGGTGTTGGGCAACGCGACCACGACCATCTTCGAAGGTTTTGTCACGGGCACTGGCATCGACTTTGACTCGCTGCACCGCACGTTGTGGATCGTGGTCGTCATCTACGTCGCGTCCGGCATCCTCGCGCTCGCGCAGGGCTGGATTCTCAACGGCGTGACGCAGCGCACGGTCTACCGACTGCGCGAACGCGTGGAAGAGAAGGTCCACAGCCTCCCGCTGAGCTACTTTGACCGGCACACGCGCGGCGAGTTGCTGAGCCGAGTGACCAACGACATCGACAACGTTTCGCAGACGCTGCAACAGACCCTGAGCCAGCTCTTCACCTCCGTGCTGACCATCATTGGCGTCCTCATCATGATGGTGTGGATCTCGCCGCTGCTGGCGCTGATTGCGGTGGTGTCGATTCCGCTGACCGTGCTGATCGTGGCGCAGGTTGCTAAGCGTTCGCAGGTCAAGTTCGTGGACCAGTGGAAGTACACGGGCGAGCTGAACGGCACTATCGAGGAGACCTACACGGGCCACTCGCTGGTAAAGGTGTTTGGACGTCAGGCGAAGACGCAGCAGGAGTTTGACGCCAAGAACGAGGAGCTCTACCAAGCGAGCTTTGGCGCGCAGTTCATTTCCGGCATCATCATGCCGGCAGCGATGTTCGTCGGGAACCTGGTGTACGTCGCCATCGCCGTGGTCGGTGGTGTGATGGTGGCTGGCGGCTCACTGCCCATTGGTGACGTCCAGGCGTTCATCCAGTACTCGCGCCAGTTCCAGCAACCCCTCAGCCAGTTGGGCTCAATGTTCAACCTGCTGCAGTCCGGAGTTGCCAGCGCTGAGCGCGTGTTCGAGTTCCTGGACGCTGAGGACGAGAGCGCAGACCCCGAGCCTGCCCAGACGCCCCAGAAGTTCCGCGGGCGCCTCCAGTTCGAGGACGTGGAATTTTCCTACGAGGAGGACAAGCCGCTCATCTCCGGGCTGTCCCTCACCGCTGAACCTGGCAAGACGGTCGCGATTGTGGGGCCAACGGGCGCTGGCAAGACCACGCTGGTCAACCTCATCATGCGGTTCTACGAACTCGATGGCGGGCGCATCACGCTCGACGGCACTGACATTGCGCAGATGACTCGTGAGGACCTCCGCTCGCGTACCGGAATGGTGTTGCAGGACGCCTGGCTCTTTGGCGGCACCATCCGCGACAACATCGCCTACGGCCGTCCAGACGCGAGCGAGGATGACATCCTCGCTGCCGCGAAGGCCGCCTACGTCGACCGCTTTGTGCACTCGCTGCCGGACGGCTACGACACGGTGATCGATGACGACGCCACCAACGTCTCGGTGGGCGAACGTCAGCTCATCACGATCGCGCGCGCCTTCGTCGCACAGCCGTCCGTGCTGATCTTGGATGAGGCGACGAGCTCCGTTGACACCCGCACGGAGCTGTTGGTGCAACACGCCATGGAGGACCTGCGCAAGGACCGCACCAGCTTTGTGATCGCGCACCGCCTCTCCACGATCCGGGACGCCGACTTGATCCTCGTGATGGAGCACGGCGACATCGTGGAGCAGGGCTCGCATGAGGAGCTCATCGCGGCCAAGGGCGCGTATTCGCGGCTCTATGAAGCGCAGTTCGCCGCGCCCATCGACGAGCTCGAGGATCCCGCCCCGGCCACAGGCGAACTGCCCACCATGACCGCGGACGCCACCATGGCCGGCGCTCCGGTGATGCCCATCGAGGGCACGACGGAGAGCGACGACGAGCCGCCGGTGGAGGACCAGCCAAGAGCATAAGTCACAGCTACCCCCTCACCACCCTTCCGCCAAATGGCTCCATTTCGTTGTTTTAGGGAGCCGTAACGAGCAGATCGTGCCACTTGAGGGCATCTGCTGGCTGTCCGTGTGACGCAAGAAGGGCGGCCATCCCCGAGGGGACGGCCGCCCTTCTTGCGCTCTGAGGGTGGTGCTACCCGGCCCCTCCGCCGGAACTGGAGCTCGCCTCTCGGTTCGCGAAACGCTGCTGCAGCATGACGGCGCCCACGATGATGATGCCCTTGGCGACCAACTGCACCGACGAGGACAGGTTGTTCTGGGTGAACACGTTGTTGAGCGTCGCGAACAGCAGCACGCCCAGCACGGTGCCGCCGATCGTGCCGCGGCCTCCGATCAGCAGGGTGCCGCCGACCACCACAGCCGCGATCGCGTCGAGCTCGTACAGCATGCCGTGGGTGGACGTGCCTGCGGTGGTCCGGGCCAGCGTCATGGTGGCGCCGATTCCCGCGCACGCGCCGGCAATCATGTACAGGTACACGGTGTGGCGCTTGACGGCCACGCCGGCGAGGCGGGCGGCGGTCGCGTTTCCACCGATGGCCACGGTGCGCCGCCCAAAGGTGGTGCGGTTCAGGACAAACCACCCTGCGAGCGCGGTCAGTGCAAAGATCCACACCACCCACGAGATGCCCAGCAGGTCGCCGCGGAAGAAGTCCAAGAACCCGTTGTTCGTGACCACCTGAGTCTGACGCTGCGAGATGAGCTCGGCGAGTCCGCGTGCCGCGGCCAGCATGGCGACCGTGGCGATGAATGCCACGACCTTGCCGTAGGCGATGATGAGGCCGTTTGTCAGGCCCGCCAGGACACCGACGGCGATGGCCACGAACACCATCAGTGGCCAGAAGCCGTCCGCCGCCGTCTGGATCGCGCCTAGGGACGCGACCACGGAGGACAGGCCCAGGACTGAACCCACGGAGAGGTCGATTCCGCCGGCGGTGATCACGAAGGTCATGCCGATCGCGACCACGCCAATCACCGACGCGAGGCGGGCGATGACCAGCATGTTGTCGAGGTTCATGAAGTTGTCGCCTGCGGTGACGGCGCCCACGATGACCAGCAGGATGAGGCCGATCACGAGTCCGATGTTGCGGCCGGCTGAGGAGGAGAAGGCACGCTGGACGAGGCTTGGTTCGTCCGCGCTGGGCGTGGTGCTTACCTCCGACGAGGCGGGGGACTGGGGGGTGGTGGTCGGCTCGCTCACGCGGCACTTCCCTTCATGACGAGGTCGAGCACACCGTGCTCGTCGATCTCGGAGGTGGGTCGTTCATCAAGAACATGGCCATCGGCCAGGACAAGAACGCGGTCGGCGAGCCCCAGCACCTCTTCGATCTCCGAAGAGACCACGAGGATGGCGGTGCCGGCGGCCGCGAGGTCACGGATGAGTCCGTAAATCTCGACGCGTGCCCCGACATCGACGCCGCGGGTGGGCTCGTCGAGGATCAGCACGTCGGTGCCGTGAATGAGCCAGCGCGCCAGCATGATCTTCTGCTGGTTGCCCCCAGACAGCGTGCGGGTGATGCGGTTGGGCTCGGCTGGCCGCAGTTCGAGAGCCTTCATCTGCTCCTCGGTCGCGCGCCTTTCTGCGCCCTCGTCCAGCAGTGCGCCCTTGGCGAAGCGCGCGAAGGTCGACAGCGTGGCATTGCGGTAGATCGGCTCCTCAAGCAGCAAGCCTTGGCTCTTGCGCTCCTCGGGCGACAGCCCCATGTTGGCGCTGACTGCGGCGCTGACCGAGCCTGGTCGCAACGTCTTGCCGTGCACCTTGACAGTGCCGGTGGTGGCCTTGCGGTGGCCGTAGATGGTCTCGAGGATCTCCGAGCGTCCGGAGCCGACCAGTCCCGCCAGGCCCACGATCTCGCCCGCCTTCACGGACAGGTTGACCCCGTCGAAGGTGCCAGCGAGGCTGAGGTTGGAGACCTCGAGGATGGTGGGGGCGTCGTCGGCGACCGGAGCGCGCTGGGGGAAAGCGTGCTCGACATCGGTGCCGGTCATGAGCGGAATGAGTTCGCGCGTGGGGGTGTCAGCGACCGCAAGATTGGACCCCACCGACTTGCCGTCCTTGAGGACCGTGATGCGGTCGCCAATGCGCTCGATCTCCTCGAGGCGGTGCGAAATGTAGATCACCGCGATGCCCTGGTTGGTGAGTTCATCGACCACGCGGAACAGGTTGTTGACCTCCTCCGTGTCCAGCACCGCCGAGGGCTCATCCATGATCATCAGCTGGATGTCGTGGGACAGCGCACGCGCCATCGACACAATCTGCTGGTTGGCGGGGGACAGCGTGCCAACCTCGCGCGTGGGGCTGAGCTGCGGGTGTCCCAGCCGCTGCATCAATGCGCGGGTGCGTTTATTGGCCTCACGTCGCTTGAGCACACCGCCGGTCTCCAACTCGTGGCCCAAGAAGATGTTCTCCGCGATGGACAGTCCGTCCACGACGTCGAGTTCTTGGTACATGGTGGCAATGCCGAGCTCGAGCGCGGCCACAGGGTTGTCGATGGTGACAACCTCGCCGTTCCATCTGATCTCGCCCTCGTCCGGCTGGTGGGCGCCGGACAGGGTCTTGATCAGGGTCGACTTGCCGGCGCCGTTTTGGCCGAGCACACAGTGCACCTCTCCCGGGCGCACGTCGAGTGTGACGCCCTGCAACGCTCGGGCGCTTCCAAAGGTCTTGATGAGGCCCCGTACCTCGAGTAGTGACGCGGGGTGGTCGTCTTTGATCACGAAGCGAACATAACACGCCCCTTATGGCGGACCGCAAGAGCGGCGGCTGGGGGTGTCGTGTGAGGTCTCATAGGCATGACGGGTCGCTACAGGGTTAAATAGCAGGCATTTTGTTCGGTGGCGCGTACTTCGGCTGGGAACTTCTGTTGCCAAAACGTTATGACGAGAGACAAACAAAAGTTGCGCATTGGGCGCTCGATGGTGCTAGCGTGACGATTGTCAGTGTGGACATCACAAGACCCCGTCGCCCCCGCGACGCGGGCCCTGAATGAGCCGCATCGCTGGCAATGACGACAGTGATCCACATCAGGAGGAAGCCATGAACGCACCCCGCTCCACTCGCAGGAGGATGCTCGCAGCAGGAACGGCAGTTATCGCCACCGCTGCGCTGCTCACCGCATGTAGCTCGGACAGCGAGGACAGCACCGACGACGCCAGCGGCGACAGCACCGCGGTCGCCGAGGACGGCGGCACCGCGAACGATGAGGCCGGCGAGACGGTCGTGATCGGTTTCTCGGGTCCCGCCGCAGACCACGGCTGGCTGGGCGCCATCAACTCGGCCGCGATTGCCAAGGGCGACAGCTACGACGACGTCGACCTGCGCGTGGCAGAGGGCACCAACGACGCCAACCTGCAGATCAGCCAGGTCGAGACGTTCGTCAACGACGGCGTCGACGCCATTGTGCTGCTGCCGACAGACGGCGCTGCCTTGACGGAAGCCGCCATCAACGCCATGAACGCCGGCGTCCCCGTCGTGAACGTGGACCGTGAGTTCTCGTCCACCGAGGCCGCACGCGTCACCATCCTCGGTGACAACTACGGCATGGGCGTGAGCGCAGGTACCTACATCTGCGAGAACGTCGACGACCCGGCGTCGGCGATCGTCGGCGAGATCGCGGGCATCGACTCGCTCCCGCTCACCCAGGACCGCACTGCGGGCTTCAACGACGCGCTTGCGGAGTGCGGGATCACCGTGTCCGCGAGGGTTGCTGCCGACTTCACCATCGCCGGCGGCCAGGAAGTGACGGCCCAGCTGCTGTCCGCGAACCCCGAGTTCGACGCCATCTGGAACCACGATGACGACCAGGGCATCGGCGTCCTCGCGGCCATCGATGAGGCCGGACGCGACGAGTTCTTCATGGTGGGCGGTGCAGGTTCGCTCAACGCGATGAACGACATCAAGGAAGGCGACACCGTCCTCCAGGCAACGGTCATCTACCCCTCGACCCAGGCAGCTGACGGCGTGGCACTCGCCCGCCTGCTCGCCCAGGGCAAGGACATGAACGACCTGGCCTCGCCAGGAGTCCCGCACCGCATCGTGCTGGACGCTCCTGTGGTCACGGCGGACAACGTCGACGAGTACATCGAGTACGGGTTCGAGTCGTAAGGAGCCGGCCGGGGCGCGCCACCGCGCGCCCCGGCCCATCCAGTTCCCTTCCGTTCCCGACGGAACCGACTCAGACGGAAAGAGTGCACAAGCATGACCAAGAATGCTCGCGTGGCGATGATCGGCAACGGCTTCATGGGAGCGGCACACTCCCAGGGCTGGCGCGTGGCGCCCCGCTTCTTTGACCTGCCCCTGCGGCCCCAGATGGCCGTCATGGTGGGGCGCAACCCCGACAAGAATGCCCAGCTCGCGCAGGCGTGGGGGTGGGAGGAGTCCAGCGAGGACTTCGCCGCCACGATCGCGCGCGACGACATCGACATCGTAGACATCGTGACGCCCGGCAACCTTCACTGCGACATGGCGATCGCGGCGCTCGAGGCTGGCAAGCACGTGCTGTGCGAGAAGCCGCTGGCCAACACCGTGGATGAGGCGAGGCGGATGGCCCAGGCGGCACACACCGCCGCGCAGAACGGCATCTACGCGATGGTGGGCTTCACCTATCGTCGCGTTCCTGCGGCGACGTTCGCTCGCGATCTTGTGGCGCGCGGCGCGGTCGGCACCGTCCGGCAGGTCAGGGCGCAGTATCTACAAGACTGGCTCGCCGACCCGCAGGCGCCGCTCACGTGGCGCATGGATAAGTCCAAGGCTGGATCAGGCGCTCTTGGCGACATTGGTGCTCACGCCGTCGACCTTGCCCAGTACATCACGGCGGATTCCCTCGCGACGGTGAGCGGCACCATCGAGACCTTCGTCAAGGAACGTCCCGTGCTGGGTCAGGGCCAGGGACTGTCGGGTTCCGCCGGCGAGGGCACTGGCCCCGTCACGGTCGACGACTTTGCCGCCTTTACCGGGCGCTTTGACTCCGGCGCGGTGGGAGTGTTCGAGGCAACGCGCTTCGCCACGGGGCGCAAGAACGCGTTGCAGGTGGAGGTTGCGGGGGACAAGGGATCGATCCTGTTCAACCTCGAGGACATGAACGCTGTGCAGTACTACGACGCCACAGCGCCTGCGACGGAACAGGGCTTCCGCCGGATTTACGTGACGGAGGCGGACCACCCCTATATGGCGGCGTGGTGGCCCCCTGGCCACATGCTCGGCTACGAGCATGGCTTCAGTCACCAGGCGAAGGACTTTATCGAGGCCATCGCCAGCGGCGAGCAGCCACGTCCGTCCTTTGAAGACGGCTACCAGGTGCAGCGCGTGCTCGACGCCGTTGAACGCAGTTCCGGTGCCGGTAGCGCATGGACCAGCACGGCCGCCGCGTAAGCGCGGAGCCGTAGAACACACCGACGTCAGTAACGAGAGGACTACCGCAATGGCGCGACCAATTTCCTTGTTCACCGGCCAATGGGCCGACCTTCCCCTAGAAGAAGTGGCTTCCCTCGCGGCCGGGTGGGGCTATGACGGCCTCGAGCTCGCGTGCTGGGGCGACCACCTCGATGTCTCTCGGTGGGACGACGCCGAGTACGTCAAGGGCCGCCTCGACCTCATGGCCAGCCACGGGCTGGCCATCGTGGCCATTTCCAATCACCTCACCGGTCAGGCCGTGTGCGACGATCCCATTGATCGCCGCCACGAAGAAATTTTGCCGCCTGCCGTGTGGGGCGACGGTGACCCCGAGGGCGTACGCCAGCGCGCGGCAGATGCGATGAAGGACACCGCGCGCATGGCCGCAAAACTGGGCGTGTCCACCGTAGTGGGCTTTTCCGGGTCCGCGATCTGGAAGACCGTCGCGATGTTCCCGCCCGTCCCCGCGGACATGGTGGAGGCTGGCTATCAGGACTTCGCGGACCGCTGGAACCCCATTCTCGATGTGTTCGAGGAGGTGGGTGTGCGCTTTGCCCTGGAGGTGCACCCCAGCGAGATTGCCTACGACTACTGGACGGCCAAGAAGACCCTCGAGGCGATCGGCCACCGCGAGTCCTTTGGCCTCAACTGGGATCCCAGTCACATGGTGTGGCAGGACATCGACCCGGTCGGATTCCTGTGGGATTTCCAGGACCGCATCTATCACGTGCATTGCAAGGACACCCGCCGCCGCCTTAACGGTCGCAACGGTCGTCTGAGCTCTCACCTGGCGTGGGCCGACCCGCGCCGTGGCTGGGACTTCATCTCCACCGGGCACGGCGACGTGCCCTGGGAGGACGCGTTCAGGATGCTCAACGCCATCGGCTATGAAGGCCCGCTGTCGGTGGAGTGGGAGGACGCGGGGATGGACCGCCTGGTGGGCGCACCCGAGGCCCTGCAGTTTGTGCGGCGGTACGCGTTCGACGCTCCCGACGCTGCCTTCGATGCGGCGTTCAGCACCAAGGACTAACGCGCGGCGTCGGCCCCGCTGGTGAGAGCGGGGCCGACGGCCCTGGGCCGATGCCTCCGCGGGTTCCGTACGCGGGCGTGGCCTGCGGCGGCGTCCACGAAGTACAGGCGCGGTGTCCGGGTGGGTGCCGCATGGCCCGTCTCTTCTCAGAAGGGGCGGGCCAGCTGCGTTCTGGGAGGGGCGGGCGTGCGCCACTTCTTGGCTAGAGCGCGGTGTCGCGAATGAGCGCCTCGACACTGTCGGCGGACAGCGCGTGCTGGATCGCCATGGAACATGCGCCGGCGACCGCGGCTTTGTCGCCGCCGCGCGACTTGACGATCTGGAGCGATCCGCTGGCGAGCGGGGTGGAGCGGGTGTAAATGACCTCCCGCGCGCCGGCCAGCAGGTGGTCACCCGCGTTCGCAATGGGACCGCCGAGCACAATGAGAGCGGGATTGATCAGGCTGACACAGGTTGTCAGGACCTGTCCGATGACCCTGCCGGCTTCGCGCACTGCTCGCACCGCTTCGATGTCGCCCTGCAACACTGCCGCGACCACATCCTGTGGGCTGTGGACGTCGAGCCCGGCCTCGCGCAACGTGGCGGCTATCGCAGGACCAGCCGCGACGGCTTCGAGGCAGCCCATCGAGCCGCACCTGCACACCACGTCGTCAGCGCCCGGCACAAAGACGTGGCCAATATCGCCTGCGATTCCTTGCGCGCCACGCTGGACACGTCCCCCGGAGTAGACCCCCGCGCCAATCCCCGTGGAGACCTTCACAAACAGCAGGTCCTCGATGTCTGGCCAGTGCTCGTTGCGCTCACCCATGGCCATCACGTTCACGTCGTTGTCGACCAGCGCGGGCACACCAAAGGCGTCACCGAGCATGCCGGGCACGTCGAAGCGATCCCACCCGGGCATGATCGGCGGGTCCACTGGCCGACCAGTCATGTGCTCGACTGGCCCAGGCAGGCCCACGCCGACCGCGCGGATGAACCCCGCGTCCGGCATGTCCTTCAGCAGGCGCTTGCCCTCATCGATCGCCCACCCCAGGACCTTGTCGGGGCCATCGGCGACCGGCATGGTCTCCCACGTGTCGCTGAGGAGCGTGCCGCGCATATCTGAGATGCCAATGTGAGCGTGCGTGGCGCCAATGTCCACGCCAAGGACCCCTTGGTGCGTGCCGTCGAACGAGAACTGCCGAGACGGGCGCCCGCCCGTGGAGGCCGCGTCCGCGACGGAACGGATGAGCTTGGCAGAAAGGAGGGCGTCCACTCGGGCGGCAACAGTAGAGCGCGCCAGCCCTGTGAGGGTGGCCAACTCTGAGCGCGTGCGGGGCCGGCCGTCTCGCAAAATCTGGAAGATCTCCGACTGCGCGGAGCCCGATAGGGTCTCTTGCCCGCGCGGATCAATCATCCTCCGATGTTATCCGACGCGACGCTCAGAATGGACGTTTTGGACACAGGTCGCATCAACTTTTGTTTGCCTGGCGTCAAAAGTGGCGGTCGTCGCCGTGATTGCTCTGAGGAGGCTGTTCGCTGCGCTTTGAGTTGCGCTGTGCCCGGCGAAGGGTGCGCTCGCGGTCTTTGCGTTCGCGCTCGCGGCGAATCTTTACTTGGTACGCCGCGCGCCGTGGCTGCGGGATGGTGAGGTGGAATACTGGGCCCGTGAGGCGTACCGCGAGTGTCACCACGACGGCGGCGATGACCACCCAGAACTCTTCGAGGTAGGGGTACAGCGCGGTGTAGGTGGCGGCGCCAGCGAGACCTGCCACCGCATTGGGCGGGCCCACATACATGATCGATGACGGCCTGCCTTGGAGCACATCAGCGATGATCACGCCGCCCACAGATGCGCAGGTGCCGATCAGCACCACGGCTACGGGCTGGAGCCCGGCGAGCACGGCGGCGTTTGCACCCACACACGCGAAGAGGCCAATGGCAAGGGTGTCGAGCGCCCACAGCACCTTTGCGAGTTTGCGCAAGTAGAACAGGGCGATGGCGCCAATGATGGTGGCGGCGGCAGCGGCCATGAGATAGCGCGGGTCGCGAAAGGCGGCGGGCGGGAGGTTGCCCAGCAGTACATCACGCACGAGTCCGCCGCCGAAGCCCAGCGCAGCGGCGAGCGTGAACACGCCGACCAGGTCCGTGTGCTCGTCTTCTCCAGCGCGAATCGTGCCCAGTAGCGCGCCAACGAAGACGGCGACCAAGTTGATCGCCAAGGGGACTCCGAGCACCTCAGGCATGTGCTCAGCCTAAGGTCAGGCGGGAGGTGAGGGCCGATGCCCGGCTCAGCGGGGCATCGGCCCTCACCTGGCTCAACCGAGCAACTTGGCCTTGGCCGCGGCGAACTCGGCGTCAGAGAGCACTCCGGCGGCCTTCATGTCCGCGAGCTTGCTCAGTTGTGCCATGAGGTCATCGCCTCCAGATGCGGCCGGCGCGGCTTGGACGGCAGGCGCCGCCTGCTGCGCCTGCATCTGCGCTAGCTGTGCCTCGTGCGCCTGCACCTGGGCCTGACGCTGCTGCTCGTCATACTGCGCCTGCTGGCGCGATTGCGCACGTCCTGCCTGGCGACGTGCCACGTTGCCAGACACCGCTGTCGCGGTGCCGGAGATCACGGCGGTGCGTGCCATCGTGCCCAGCAATCCGGGGCGTCCTACTCGACGGACCATGTCAGTTCTCCTCGCTTTCGAGCGCCTCGATCTCGTCGAGGACTTCTTGCACTACCGGGCCGGGCACGCGGATGGTGTCCACGAGTTCACCGCCGGCCGTGGTGATGGCGTCACGCAAGGGCTTGATCCAGGTGTGTTCGAAGACCAGCATGGCGGCGGCGCCACCTACCGGTAGCTCTGACGCGAGTTCCTCGACGTCCTCCTCTGACACCAGTCCATCGACTCGGTCCAACACGTCGGCGAGCTTGGATGCTTCCTCATCGTCATTGAGCTGGTCGAGTTCCAGATAGGTGAGGTCGTCCTCGCTGTCTCGACGGACAAACACACCGTCAATGACGGAAATGGTGCCGGCTTCCACCAGCGAGTTCAGTTCGGACACGATCGCCCCATTGAACTTGCCGGATTCAAAACCGATCACCACGATCTCGATGGGTCCCAAGGTCATGGGCCAGATCCTCTCGTCGGTGGATGCGGAGTCGTATGCGACCCCGTCACTTGGCAGGTTATTGCCAGGGTCGGACACCGGCAAGCGCTGCCGACGGCACTGGACCCGCCGGCCCCGCACTCGCTGCCGCGCACCGCGTCGGTTATGCGCGCTAGTCTGGCGACAATGCCCAGACCTGTGGTCCGGGTACCACCGAATCGGGTGGGGGTGCGCAACGTCGCCGCCCGTGGCCGATCCGCGAGCGCAGACGGAGGAACGGGCGTGGCTCAAGCACCTGCGGCGGTATCTCACAAGTTCACGACCAAGCAGTGGCTCCTGCTGATTGGGTGCGGCGTGGGCTTCGCCATCACGGGCGCGGACCCGGCGATCTTCTCCGCCAACATCGCTGACATCCGGGCAGACCTTTCGCTCAGCGGATCCCAGACGGCGTTCATTGCCTCGCTCGCCACGCTCATGCTGGCCGCGACCATTCTGGGCGCAGGGGTCCTGGGCGACATCCTTGGCAAGAAGAAGATGTTCATCGTCGGTGCGCTCATCACCGCGGCGGGCGAGGTGCTCGTGGCGCTCGCGCCGGACTTTGTGTTCTTGATGGTGGCGCGCACCGTCGTCGGCATTGGGTTCGCGTTCTTGCTCGGGCTGTCCCTCACCATCGTGAACTCGTCGTTCCCCCCTGAGCAGCGTCCCCGTGCGATCGGGATGTACCTCGCGGTGTCCTTCGCCGCGTGCGCGCCCATGCCCGCAATCGCCGGGCTCGTGTCAACGTGGCTGCACTGGCGCGCCGGGTTCTTGGTCTTCGCGCTCTTTGGCCTCGTGACTGCGCTCATCGCGTGGCGGTACTTTGACACCATCCCCAAGGCCGCTGGCCGCAAGTTCGATGTCCCTGGCATCGCGCTCGCGGCCGTGACGCTCGTGGGGATCGTCTACGGGATTTCGAAGCTTCAAGACGGCATTAACGCCGCGTCGCTGGTGCCATTGGGAATCGGCGTCGCGGGCATGGTGGCGTTCATCATGGTCGAAAAGCGGGTGGAGCAGCCCGCGCTGGACTTGCGGCTCTTTCAGCGCAAGCCGTTCAACGCGGGTGTCGTGGGCGGCGCCGTGTTCAACTTTTTCAACGGCGGGTTCACCCTGCTGGTGTCGTACTACCTCGTCGTCGTGGAGGGGCGCTCGGCGGCCATTGTGGGGCTGCTCTTTATCCCCGCGGCTATTTTGCAGGCCTTCGCCGCCAACTGGGCCGGGCGCTCCATCGTGGTGCGCGGCAACCGCAAGACCATGATGATCGGGCTGTCGGTGTTGGCCGCCACCGCGTTGATCTTTGCCTCGCTGGCCGCAGGGTCACCCATGTGGCTGGTCATTCTCGCGTTCGCCGCGCTGTCGGTGGGCAATGCGCTGTCGCAGACTCCCGAGGCAAACCTCATGATGAGCTTTGCCCCCCGCGAGCTCGGAGGTTCAATCGCGGGTGTGAAGTCCGGGCTCGGCCAGACCTTCTACTCACTTGGCCCAGTGGTGTTCACCCTCGTCGGCACGCTGTTTTTGCGAGGGCTTGCCTCGGACGACCTCGAAGCTGCCGGCTATACCTCGGAAGACGTGCGCCGGGCCATGGAGGCCTCTCAGGGCACGTCGACCTCGCCTTCTGCGGGCGGCGCGACGGTGCTTGACCCGGAGCAGGCCGCAGCCGTCACGGAGGCCATCCGGGAGCCCTTCGCCCAAGCCCTCCAGCTGACGAGCCTCGTGATGCTTGCTGTCCCCATCGTTGCCCTGGTCCTCGTCCACTGGCTGCTGCCCAAGCGACTCCCTGGAGTTGACGAAGCGGCGACGCCATCGCCGCCCGCTCCCGCTGGGCCGCACACCGAATCGGGGGAGCCAGCTGAGAAAGCGGCGCGCTCCCGGCGGGAGCCGTCGCTGCCCGGTGACGGCGCCTCGCCCGACCCCGCCGACCGTTAACCGAACGGTGCCCCGACACGTCGCCGCCCACCTCGCGGCAGGGCCGGTTGACGGCGCATTCGTGCCCGGTTTCACACGCGGGGGCCGAGTGTTGGGCGTCGTCCTCGTGCGGTGGTATCGTGGACTTGCTTCCCCCGGTCGGCATCAGGGCCCCGGCGGACAGCGATCCCTCGGCACTCAGGCGTTTGCGGACGATGGCGTACGCGCACACCCCGGCGCCTAATCAAGGGATTCTCGCACTCGATCAAGAGCCACCCTGGCTCGTGCGAGGGAAGGATCAGCGTGACCGACACGACAGCGGCCGCAGCGGATAACAGCGCGGCTCTCAGCGCCATGAAACTGCCGCAACTCCAGGCTCTAGCGTCCGAATTGGGCGTCTCGGGTGTGAAGAAGTTGCGCAAGGGCGACCTTATTCAAGCGATTCAGAACGGTGGTGTGGTGCCTGCGAAGGCAGCTCCTGCCACCACGGCCCCCGAGGCCAACCAGGGCGGCGACGCCTCCAAGCAGGGCGGCGACGCTTCTGAGGCGAAGGCGGACAAGCCTGCTCGCCGCAACACCCGCGCCAAGAGCGAGGGCGGCCCCGTGAAGAAGTCCGGCGGTGCTCAGCCAACCGCTGACAACGGCAAGGACGACGCCCAGGCACAGTCGGGTAACTCGCAGTCTGGCGCTGGTCAGGGCGAGGACCGTTCGGACCGCGCACGCCGCGCGGCCGAGGCGGTCCAGCTTGCCAGCACCGGCAACGAGCCCGGCAAGGATGCGGGCAAGAACGCCGACAACCAGGGCGGTCAGGACAAGGGCGGTCGCAACAGCAACGACCGCAATAACAACGACCGCGGCGAGCGCAACAACAACGAGCGCACCGGCAATAACGACCGCAACAACAACGACCGCGGTGGCAACAACCGTCAAGACGACGACGACGAGCGCGGCGGACGCCGCCGCCGTGGCCGTGGTCGCGGGCGTGGTCGCGGCCGCGACGAGCGTGGCAACGACAACAACCAGGGCGGCCGTCAGGACGAGGACGAGGTGCGCGAGGACGAGGAGCTCAGCCCCGTCGGCGGCATCGTCGACGTCCTCGACAACTACGCCTTCATTCGCACCACGGGCTACCTCGCTGGCAAGTCAGACGTGTACGTTTCGATGAACCAGATTCGCAAGTACGGCCTGCGCAAGGGTGACGCCGTCACCGGCGCCGTGCGCCCGCCCCGCCCGGGCGAGCGTGGCCAGCGTCAGAAGTTCAACGCGCTCGCCCGCGTCGACACGGTCAACGGCGTCTCGCCGGAGGAGGCGCGCCAGCGCAAGGAGTTCGGCGACCTCACCCCGCTGTACCCGCAGGAGCGTCTGCACCTCGAGACTGAGTCCCGGAACCTCACCAACCGTGTGATCGACATTGTCGCTCCGATCGGTAAGGGACAGCGCGGACTCATCGTGTCGCCGCCCAAGGCCGGTAAGACCTTGGTGATGCAGTCCATCGCCAACGCGATCAGCGCGAACAACCCCGAGGTCCACCTCATGGTGGTGCTGGTCGACGAGCGCCCCGAGGAGGTCACCGACTTCCAGCGTTCGGTGAAGGGTGAGGTCATTGCCTCGACCTTCGACCGCCCCGCAGGCGACCACACGCAGGTGGCGGAACTCGCCATCGAGCGTGCGAAGCGCCTTGTGGAACTCGGCCAGGACGTGGTCGTGCTGCTCGATGGCATTACCCGCCTGGGCCGCGCGTACAACCTCGCCGCCCCGGCCTCTGGCCGCATCCTCTCCGGTGGTGTTGACTCGGCCGCGCTGTACCCGCCCAAGAAGTTCTTCGGTGCTGCGCGCAACATCGAAAACGGCGGTTCGCTGACGATCCTCGCCACCGCGCTGGTCGACACAGGCTCCAAGATGGACGAGGTCATCTTCGAGGAGTTCAAGGGCACCGGCAACATGGAGTTGCGCCTGTCGCGCCAGCTTGCCGACCGCCGCATCTTCCCGGCGGTGGACGTCAACTCGTCCGGCACCCGCCGCGAGGAGATTCTCGTGACCTCCGAAGAACTCAAGGTCATGTGGAAGCTTCGCCGTGTGCTGTCCGCGCTGGAGCCTGTCGCCGCGACCGAGCTGCTGCTGGGCAAGCTCAAGGAGAATAAGACCAACGCCGAGTTCCTCATGCAGGTGGCCAAGACCACCCCGGGTGGGGACGACGCTTTGTCGAAGTAGTACTTCGCACCGCCAAGGCCCCGGACTGACCGCAAGGTTGGCCCGGGGCCTTGGCGTTTGTCTCACGCCCGCAACGTGGCGCCCTCGCCGCCCCGCCCGGCCCCCGCATCGTCCCGGCCCGGAGCGATTCAGCGCGCTGACAGTCACTCAGTGCCGAGGTCAGCGGCCTTTCGGCACTCAACGCCTGCCAGCGCGCTCGCGGAGAAGCGCGTGGAGGTGGCAGCGAGACTAAGGGAGGCGCGGGAGCGGGCCGATGCCGTGGGGACAGCGTGCGTAAAGACGGGTGCGCGGTTGGCATGAGGGGAGTAGCAGGCGGGCGCCGTACGTGGCACAATAGAGGGCTGGCCGTCCGGTTCACCGACCACGAAATCCGTGCGAGGACCCGGAGGCACCTCTAAGGGAGATCATGAAGAAGGACATCCACCCCGAGTACGTGGCCACCACTGTCACGTGCACCTGCGGCAACACGTTCGAGACCAACTCGACCGTCAAGGACGGCACCATCCACGTTGAGGTCTGCTCCGCTTGCCACCCGTTCTACACCGGCAAGCAGAAGATCATGGACACCGGTGGTCGCGTCGCGCGCTTCGAGAAGCGCTACGGCAACAAGAAGTAACGCCGGAAACACACGTACGACGACGTGGCCGAAGCCTTCGCAGCCGTCCAGCCATTGCTGGAGGAGTATTCCGACATTGAGCGTCAGCTCGCTGACCCTGCCGTGCACGCGGATGCCACGCGTTCGCGCACGCTGGGCCGTCGGTTCGCGGAGCTCGGTCGCGTCGTCGCCGCGCATCGTGAGTGGGCCGCTGCCCACGACGACCTCGAGGCGGCCCAGGAGATGGCTGAGGCAGATCCTGACTTCGCCGCTGAGGTCCCGGCGCTAGAAGAGGCCGCCCAGGAGGCGACCGAGACACTGCGCCGAATCTTGATTCCCCGTGACCCCGACGACTCTCGCGACGTGATCTTGGAGATTAAGTCCGGCGAGGGCGGCGAGGAGTCTGCGTTGTTTGCCGGCGACCTCCTCAAGATGTACCTCAAGTACGCGGAGTCCAAGGGCTGGAAGGCAGAGATCCTCGAGGCCACCGAGACTGACATGGGCGGCTACAAGGACATCTCTGTCGCCGTGAAGTACAAGGGCAACCCGGAGCCGGAAGACGGCGTCTGGGCGCACTTGAAGTACGAGGGCGGAGTGCACCGCGTGCAGCGCGTGCCCGCCACCGAGTCGCAGGGACGCATTCACACGTCCGCTGCGGGCGTCCTGGTCTACCCAGAGGCGGAGGAAGTCGAAGACGCGGAACTCGACATGAACGAGGTACGCGTCGACGTGTACCGCTCGTCTGGTCCTGGCGGCCAGTCCGTCAACACGACTGACTCGGCCGTGCGCCTCACCCACATCCCCACGGGAATCGTGGTGAGTTGCCAGAACGAGAAGAGCCAGCTCCAGAACAAGGAGTCGGCCATGCGTATTTTGCGAGCCCGCTTGCTCGCGGCCCAAAAGGAGGCCGCGGAGGCAGAGGCGCAGGACATGCGCAAGTCGCAGGTGCGCACCGTGGACCGTTCCGAGCGCATCCGCACCTACAACTTCCCCGAGAACCGCATCGCGGACCACCGCACGGGGTACAAGGCCTACAACCTGGACCACGTGCTGGCAGGAGACCTGCAGCCCGTCGTGCAGTCCGCGATCGATGCGGACGAGGCTGCGCGACTAGCCGCGCACGAGGACTGAGTGCCTACGTTTGGCGCGCGGTTGCGCGACATTACGCGGAGGTTGTCCGATGCCGGGGTACCGTCCCCGCAGGCCGATGCCGTGGCGCTGATGGCGCACACGTTCGGCTGGGAGACCAGCGACGTGCGGACGGCGGCGGCTCGCGACGACCACTGGCCCGTCGACAATCCTCTCGATCTCGATCGGCTCGAAGCACGGGTGGTGCGCCGCGAGTCTCGCGAACCCCTGCAGCACATCCTGGGCACGGCGTACTTTCGCAATCTCGCGCTTCAGGTGGGGTCGGGTGTCTTTGTACCGCGGCCGGAGACCGAGGGCGTCGCGCAGCACGCAATCAATGCGGCGCTGGCGTCCCCACGCGGGCGCGACGGCATGGTGCGGGTGACGGACCTGTGCGCGGGTTCAGGGGCCATTGGCTTGTCGATCGCAGCGGAGGTCCCGCACGCACAGGTGACGCTCGTCGAGGCGTCCGAGGCTGCAATGGTGTACCTGCGCCTCAACGCCAGGATGCTGAATGCCGATGCCAGGTCGCGCGTCACGATCCTCATGGCAGACGCCCGCCGCTGTCTGCACCTGTTCGAACGCTGCGCCGACGTCGTTGTGTCGAACCCGCCGTACATCCCGCCGGATGCCGTGCCCCGAGATCCAGAGGTACGCGACTTTGACCCCCCTGAGGCGCTGTACGGGCTGGGTGAGGACGGCCTTGACGTTCCGCGCGCGATCGTGGACGAGGCGGCGCGGTTACTGCGCGTGGGTGGCACCCTCGTGATGGAGCATGCGGACGTGCAGGGCGAGGCCCTGCGTGAATTTGCCGCAGGATCGCAGTTCTGGCGTGATCCGCGCACCGAGCAGGATCTGACAGGACGCGACCGTTGCCTCGTCGTGACGCGCGACGGCATCTGACAGACTGGGCAACGTGATGTACCCGTGCACTGACCCCTCTTCGTGGGGCCCTAGCCTCGACGCCGCGGTCGACGCGGTCAGCCGCGGCGCTGTGATCGTGCTGCCGACCGACACCGTGTATGGCGTGGGCGCCGATGCCTTCAACGCGAACGCGGTTGCCGCCGTCCTGGCAGCGAAGGGACGCGGCCGGCAAATGCCGCCGCCGGTCCTCATTCCGAACATTGGCACGGTTGCCGGCCTGGGAATGGACGTGCCGGCCGCCGCGACCGCGCTCATGGAGGCGTTGTGGCCGGGCGCTCTCACGGTCATCGTGCACGCTCAACCGTCGCTTGCGTGGGACCTCGGCGACACGCACGGGACCGTCGCTTTGCGCATGCCCGACCACCCGGCAGCGCTCGCTCTGTTGAAGCGCACGGGACCGCTGGCCGTCACCAGCGCGAACAGGACAGGAGAGCCCGCGGCGACCACGGCATCGGCCGCTCACGAGCAGCTGGGTGCCTCCGTCGCCGTCTATCTGGATGGCGGCGACAGCCCCCTGGGTCTGGCCTCGACCATCGTGGATGCCACCGACCCGGCTGGCCTGCGTGTGGTGCGTGACGGGGGAGTGCCCCGTGAACGCCTCATCGAGATTGCAGGCGCGGACGCCTTTGCCCAGGAGCCCGAGGAGTCCGACGGGTGAAGGTCTACCTCACCCTGCTGGTGATCGCGGCCCTGGTGACGTACGCCGCGACCCCGGCAATGAGGCACCTCGCGATCAAAGTAGGGGCGGTGACGGCCGTGCGCTCGCGCGACGTGCACCGCAAACCGACCGCTCGATTGGGCGGCATCGCGATCTTCTTGGGGCTGGCAGCAGGCGTGTCCATCGCTGCCAACATCCCATTCCTGGCGCCAGTGTTCGAGGCCAGCGGAAGCGCCTGGGGGGTGATCGCCGGCGCGGCCATGGTGTGTGCCCTGGGGATGGCGGACGACATCTGGGACCTGGACTGGATGGCGAAGCTCGCGGGGCAGATCTTGGCCGCCCTCGTCATGGCCTGGTCGGGGGTTCAGCTGGTCACGGTGCCCATCGCCGGCCTGACGATTGGCAGCTCCTACTTGTCCCTGGCCGCCACCGTCATCGTCGTCGTGGTCGCCATGAACGCGGTGAACTTTGTCGACGGACTCGACGGGTTGGCGGCAGGGCTCATCGCGATCGGTGGCGCCGCCTTCTTCACGTACACGTATGTGCTGGCGCGCGAGGCGTCCCCTGGCGACTACTCGTCGCTGGCTAGCCTCATCCTCGCCGTGCTCGTTGGCGCCTGCCTTGGCTTCCTCCCGCACAATCTGCATCCCGCGCGTATCTTCATGGGCGACTCGGGATCCATGGTCCTGGGGCTGACCATCGCGGGCGCCTCGATTATCGTGACGGGCCAAATCGACCCGTCGGCCGTGTCGCAGCGCGTCTCCGTACCCGCGTTCATCCCAATCGTGCTGCCGCTCATGGTGGTGGCCATCCCACTCCTCGATATGACGCTCGCGGTCATTCGACGCACGCTCAAGGGACAAAGTCCCTTCATGCCTGACGCCCACCACCTGCATCACGTCCTCCTGCGGGCAGGGCACTCTCACAGGTGGGCCGTGTCCGTGCTGTACCTCTGGACGGGACTGTTGTCGTTTGGCACGGTGTCGCTGGTCTTCCTCCCCCTCGAAGTCTCACTTGTCCTCGTGGGCGGTGGGCTCATCATTGTGTTGTTCTTCACGTTCTCGCCGGCCTGGCGGCGCCGATTCACGGGGTACTATCGTGCCGCCGGTCGCAGTGCCAAGCCGCTTCAGCGCCTGACCCCAGAGGGGCACGCGAGGGATGAGGACGACGTGCTTCCAGCATCGGCCCCCGGAACTGGACACCCAGCCCCAAGGAGCACCGAATGACTGAGGAATCCCGCACGTACCGACGCGCGATGCGCGTCACCGCGATCGGCATCGCGGCCCTCGCCGTGATCGCCATCCCCGTAGGCCTGGTCGTCGCCGGGGGAGCAGGGCTTCTCGCTGCGGAGGTGGGTGTCGCTATTGCCGCATTGGCTGGCCTCACCACTCAAGGAGCGATGGTCCTCGCCCACGCCAAGCCCGCGCACGTGATGGCGGGATACGTGGGCGGATCGTGGCTTCTCAAAATGCTGATCATCATCATCGCGCTCATTGTCTTGCAGGGCATTGAGGGCTTCCACAAGGGTCTGTTTGCAGGCTTCATGTTGGTCGGAGTGATCGGTACTCTCGCCATCGACTTCTGGGTTATTCGCAAAGCACGCATCCCGTACGTCGAAGGCGGTTCGAACTAGTCCCCCACATGCGTTAGGATTCCTACGCATCACGGTCCCCGGCGTGCTCGGCACCTCCCGCCCGCGCGTGCTACAACACCAGGAGAATCTCTGTGGCGAATCTAGCCCTGGGCGCGGCAACGACTGCCGCGGCCGAGCTCGCGGCCGAAGACAGTTCATCGAACGGTTTCTTTGGCTGGCTCTTCAGCTCCAACGGCTTCCACGCACCGACCGTGGACGAGTTCTTCCCGCCGGCGTTGCTGTTCGAAGGCACGATCTTCGAGCTCAACCGCATCATCCTGGCCCGCATCATTGCCGCGGCCATCCTCATCTTCCTGTTCTGGCTGGTCGCTCGTCGCGCCAAGGTCGTGCCAGGACGCGGCCAGGGCGTCGTCGAGATGCTGCTGGACTTTATCCGCGTCCAGATCGTCGAGCAGGTCATGGACAAGGAAACCGCCAAGCGGTTCCTGCCCTTCCTCACCACGTTGTTCCTCGCGATCTTCGCGTTCAACGTCACGGGCATCATTCCATTCATGAACATGCCTGGTACGGCCCTCATTGGCCTGCCGATCGTGATGGCCGTCTGGGTCTACATCCTGTACTTGGTCGTCGGCGTCAAGAAGCACGGTCTTGGTGGTTACCTCAAGACGTCGCTCTTCCCACCGGGCGTGCCCAAGGGCATCTACGTGCTGTTGACCCCCATCGAGTTTTTGCAGGTGTTCATCCTGCGTCCCGCGACGCTTGCGCTGCGACTGTGCGCCAACATGATCGCGGGCCACTTGCTGCTGGTGCTGTGCTTTGCAGCCACCCAGTACTTCTTCTTCGAGGCAGTTGGCGCCATGAAGGCGATGGGCACCGTGACATTTGTCGCGGGCTTCGCCTTCACCTTGTTTGAACTGTTCGTGTACGCACTGCAGTCCTACGTCTTCGTCATGCTGTCCGCCGTGTACATCAACATGGCAATCGAGGAAGAGCACTAAACCCCCACAGATGTGCGGCGCCGGAGGGCGTCGCTTCAACGGAAGGAAACAACAGTGGACGTCACCACTCTCGCGGAGGTCTCGGGCAACGTCGCGACCATCGGTTACGGCCTTGCGGCCACCGGTCCCGGCATCGGTCTGGGAATCCTGATCGGTAAGACCATCGAGGGCATGTCCCGTCAGCCCGAGGTTGCTGGCCAGCTGCGCGCCACCATGTTCATCGGTGTTGCGTTCGTCGAGGTTCTTGCGCTGCTCGGTCTGGTCACCGGCTTCCTCTTCACCTAAGCCATGAACATTGTCAGCCAGCTCGCCGTAGTGGCGGCGGAAGAGGGCGAGGCTAAGAACCCGCTCATTCCCGCCAACTACGACATCCTGTGGTCGACGGTCATCTTCGTGATCATCGTCGTCGTGTTCATGAAGTTCCTCCTGCCCAAGTTGCAGGCGGTTCTGGATGAGCGCGCCGAGAAGATCGAAGGCGGGATCAAGAAGGCTGAAGAGGCACAGGCGGAGGCTGCAGCGGCACTCGAGGAGTACACCGCTCAGCTCACCGAAGCCCGTGCCGAGGCAGCCCGCATCCGTGAGGACGCGCGCTCCGAAGCCAGCCAGATCGTCTCCGACAGCCACACACGCGCCTCCGACGACGCCAAGCGCATCGTCGAAACGGCACACAAGCAGGTCGAGGCCGAGCGTCAGCAGGCCGTCGTGTCGCTGCACTCCGAGGTTGGCGCACTTGCCGCCGAACTCGCGTCGCGCATCGTGGGTGAGTCACTCGCCGACGACGCACGTCAGCAGCGCATCATCGATAGCTTCCTCGACGACCTCGAGGCCCAGGTCAGCCAGCAGAAGGCGGAGGGATAGCGCCAATGCGCGGAACCAGTCAGGCCTCGCACGACGCAGTGTTGCGGGGATTCGACCCCGTCGCCACTGCTGCAGGCGAGGACGGGATCACGATCGCGGAGCACCTGTTCGTGGTGGTCGATGCGCTGGACGCATCGGGCTCGCTGCGCCGGGCGCTCACCGATCCTGCCCGTCCCGGTAAGGACAAGGCCTCACTGGTCACGCAGCTGTTCAGCTCGCTCGACCAGCGTGCCGTAGACGTCGTGTCGGCGTTTGCTGAGTCGCGTTGGTCGGATGAGCAGGACCTCGCGGAGTCCGTTGAGGACGCCGGCGAGTTGGCGCTGTTCGCCTACTCCGACAACGCAGGCACGCTACAGAACGTCGAAGACGAACTGTTCCGTGTCGAGCGTGTGCTGGAAGGCAACCGCGCGCTCCTCACGGCGATGGGCAACCGCTCAGCCACCAAGCAGCAGCGTCTGACGCTGCTCGAGGAGACGTTGGGTGGCAAGCTGCACCCGACGAGCTACGCGCTCCTTGAGCGCGTCGTGGGCGTGCCGCGCGGACGCCGCCTTGTGCCCGCCATCAAGCAGTTGCTCGTTCAGGCAGCGGAGCGTCGTGGGCGCACGGTCGCGTCCGTGACCGCCGCCTCCGAGCTGTCAGCTGCCCAGCGGGAGCGCCTTGCGTCCATTCTGGCCACGGCTTACGGCCGTTCGATCCAGATCAACGTCGCTGTGGACCCCGAGGTCCTGGGCGGCATCCGAGTTCAGGTCGGCTCTGAAGTGGTGGACGGCACCATCCTCAGCAAGCTCGACGACGCACGACGACGACTCGTCGGCTAGCACAGACGACCGCCGCAACCGCGGCAGTGACAGGAGAGAAACATGGCTGAGTTGACGATCAGTCCCGACGAGATCCGGGCTGCCCTCGACAACTATGTGAAGTCGTACGAGCCTTCCGGCGTCGT
Source organism: Demequina globuliformis (assembly GCF_000975155.1). GTDB lineage: Bacteria > Actinomycetota > Actinomycetes > Actinomycetales > Demequinaceae > Demequina > Demequina globuliformis. The sequence goes on along the minus strand of NZ_BBRG01000004.1, from coordinate 74,679 downwards.
GCGCGAAGAGGTGGGTCGTGTGACCCTGGCCGCCGACGGTATTGCGAATGTCGAAGGCCTGCCCGGTTGCATGGCGAACGAGCTGCTGCGCTTTGAAGACGGCACCCTTGGCCTCGCACTGAACCTTGACGTTCGCGAGATCGGTGTCGTGGTGCTCGGTGAGTTCACCGGCATCGAAGAGGGCCAGGAAGTCCACCGCACCGGTGAGGTCCTGTCCGTCGCTGTGGGCGATGGCTACCTCGGCCGCGTGGTTGACCCGCTGGGTAACCCCATCGACGGCCTGGGTGAAATCGAGACCGACTCGCGCCGTGCGCTGGAGCTCCAGGCTCCTGGCGTCATGGCACGTAAGTCGGTGCACGAGCCGCTGCAGACTGGTCTGAAGTCGATCGACGCGATGATCCCGATCGGCCGTGGCCAGCGTCAGCTGATCATTGGTGACCGCCAGACCGGCAAGACCGCGATCGCGATCGACACCATCATCAACCAGAAGGAAAACTGGGAGTCCGGCGACCCCGAGAAGCAGGTCCGCTGCATCTACGTCGCCATCGGCCAGAAGGGCTCGACCATCGCTTCGGTGCGCGGCGCCCTCGAAGAGGCCGGCGCACTGGAGTACACGACCATCGTCGCTGCTCCCGCGTCGGACCCCGCCGGCTTCAAGTACCTTGCTCCCTACACCGGCTCGGCCATCGGCCAGCACTGGATGTACGACAGCAAGCACGTCCTCATCATCTTCGATGACCTGTCCAAGCAGGCCGAGGCGTACCGCGCCGTGTCCCTGCTGCTGCGTCGCCCGCCGGGCCGCGAGGCGTACCCCGGCGACGTCTTCTACTTGCACTCTCGCCTGCTCGAGCGTTGCGCCAAGCTGTCGGACGAGATGGGCGCTGGCTCGATGACGGGTCTGCCGGTCATCGAGACCAAGGCAAACGACGTCTCGGCGTACATCCCGACCAACGTGATTTCGATCACCGACGGCCAGATCTTCCTGCAGTCTGACCTCTTCAACGCCAACCAGCGTCCGGCGATTGACGTCGGTATCTCGGTGTCGCGCGTCGGTGGTTCGGCACAGGTGAAGGCCATGAAGAAGGTCTCCGGAACCCTGAAGATCGACCTGGCGCAGTACCGCTCGCTCGAGGCATTCGCGATGTTCGCATCTGACCTCGACGCCGCGTCGCGTCAGCAGCTCACCCGTGGTGCACGTCTGATGGAGCTGCTCAAGCAGCCTCAGTACACGCCGTACCCGGTCGAGGAGCAGGTCGTGTCCATCTGGGCCGGTACCAAGGGCAAGTTGGACAAGATCCCTGTGTCCGACGTGCTGCGCTTCGAGCGCGAGATGATCGACCACCTGCGCCGCGGTACCTCCGTCCTGACGGAGATTGCCGACAGCGGCAAGCTGTCGGACGAGGCCGAGGAGACCCTCCACAAGGAGATCGACGACTTCGTCTCGACCTTCCTCGAGACCGAGGGCACCGAGTTGTCCACGGACAGCTCGATTGAGGGCGGCGGTGAGGCTTCGGAAGAGCAGGAGCAGATCGTCGCGAAGAAGAAGAAGTAGGCACTGATGGGTGGACAGCAGCGCGTTTACCGGCAGCGGATCCGGTCAACGCAGTCGCTTAAGAAGATCTTCCGTGCGATGGAGCTTATTGCGGCTTCACGCATCGGTAAGGCTCGCGACCGCGTGACCGCCGCTGCACCGTACTCGCACGCCATCACACGTGCCATCAGTGCCGTCGCGACGCACTCCAAGGTCGACCACCCGTTGACCTCTGAGCGCACGGACTCGGACCGCGTGGCCGTGCTCGTCATTACCGCTGACCGCGGTATGGCGGGCGCCTACTCGGCGAACGTCTTGCGTGAGGCGGAGCGCATGTCCGAGCGCCTGAAGGGACGCGGCAAGACCGTGGTTCCCTTCGCGCTGGGACGCCGTGGCGTGGGCTACTTCAAGTTCCGCAAGCGCGAACTCGCTGGCGAGTGGACGGGCGAGTCTGACTCGCCCACGTTCGACACCGCGAAGGAAGTCGCGAACGCCCTGTACACGGCGTTCACGGCTCCCGTTGAGGACGGTGGCGTGTCCGAACTGCGGATCGTCTACACGCACTTCTCGTCGATGGTGTCGCAGGAACCTCGCGTCATCCGCCTCCTACCCCTTGAGGTCGTGGAGGGCGTCGCCGAGTCCGGTGAGGACGTGGAGCCGCTGTACGAGTTCGAGCCCGGTGCCGAGGAAGTCCTCGATGCCCTGCTCCCGCGTTACATCGAGTCCCGCATCCACGCCTGCATGCTGCAGGCCGCAGCGTCTGAGCTGGCCAACCGCCAGCGTGCGATGAACACGGCGGTCAGCAACGCCGAGGACATCATTCGTCAGTACACCCGGCTCGCCAACTCGGCGCGCCAGGCCGAGATCACCCAGGAAATCAGCGAGATTGTCTCGGGCGCCGACGCGCTCGCGGCCTCGTGACCGGAAGGCATATTCATGACTCCCACCGCTAAGACCGACGCCCCCGAGGCGCCGGCCAACAAGAACGACGAGCCGGTCTACGGTCGTGTCGCTCGCGTCATCGGCCCGGTCGTCGACATCGAGTTCCCCGCGGACGCGATTCCCGACGTTTACCACGCGCTGACGGTCGACATCGACCTGTCCGCGCAGGGCGAGGACGAGGGCGTCCTGCACATGACTCTCGAGGTTGCGCAGCACCTCGGTGACAACATGGTGCGCGCCGTGGCCCTGAAGCCCACTGATGGTCTGGTGCGTGGCGCACAGGTGCGCGACACCGGTGCTCCCATCTCCGTCCCCGTGGGTGACGTCACCAAGGGCCACGTGTTCAACGTGACCGGTGAAGTCCTCAACGCCAAGGAGGGTGAGACGGTCGAGGTCACCGAGACCTGGCCCATCCACCGCAAGCCCCCGGCCTTCGACCAGCTTGAGTCCAAGACTCAGATGTTCGAGACCGGCATCAAGTCGATCGACCTCCTCACGCCTTACGTGCAGGGTGGAAAGATCGGCCTGTTCGGCGGTGCTGGTGTGGGTAAGACGGTCCTCATCCAGGAGATGATCTACCGCGTGGCGAACAACCACGACGGTGTGTCGGTCTTCGCCGGTGTGGGCGAGCGTACCCGTGAGGGCAACGACCTCATCGAGGAAATGACCGAGTCTGGCGTCATCAAGCAGACCGCACTGGTGTTCGGTCAGATGGACGAGCCGCCGGGCACGCGTCTGCGGGTGGCGCTGTCTGCACTGACGATGGCGGAGTACTTCCGCGACGTTCAGAAGCAGGACGTGCTGCTGTTCATCGACAACATCTTCCGCTTTACGCAGGCCGGTTCGGAGGTGTCGACCCTGCTGGGCCGCATGCCTTCTGCCGTGGGCTACCAGCCCAACCTGGCGGACGAGATGGGTCAGCTCCAGGAGCGCATCACCTCGACCCGTGGCCACTCGATCACCTCGCTGCAGGCCATCTACGTGCCTGCGGATGACTACACCGACCCGGCCCCGGCGACGACGTTTGCTCACCTCGACGCGACCACCGAGTTGTCGCGTGAGATCGCCTCTCGCGGTCTGTACCCTGCGATCGACCCGCTGACCTCGACCTCGCGCATTCTGGACCCGCGCTACGTCGGTGCTCAGCACTACTCGGTGGCCTCGGACGTCAAGGCGATCCTGCAGCGCAACAAGGAACTCCAGGACATCATCGCGATTCTGGGTGTCGACGAGCTGTCCGAAGAGGACAAGATCATCGTGGCCCGCGCACGTAAGATCCAGCAGTTCCTGTCGCAGAACACCTACATGGCGACGCAGTTCACCGGTGTGGCTGGTTCGACTGTTCCGCTGACCGAGACCATCGAGGCTTTCGCCGGCATTGTGGACGGCAAGTACGACCACATCGCAGAGCAGGCGTTCTTCAACATTGGTGGTCTTGAGGACCTCGACAAGGCGTGGAACAAGATCCAGAAGGAGCTCGGCTAATCATGGCCGATGCTCTGACTGTCGACATCGTCGCCCCGGACCGCATTGTGTGGTCCGGGACGGCGAGCCGCGTGATTGCGCCGTCGATCGAGGGTGAGATCGGGATGCTCGCTAACCACGAGCCCATCCTGTCCATCCTCAAGGCCGGCACGGTCAAGGTGACGAGCGAGTCCGGCCGCGAGGAGTTCGCGGTCACGGGCGGGTTCGTGTCTTTCGACCACAACACCATCACCATCGTCGCGGACGCCGTCGTCACTGACGAGGACTGATCCGTGCGCGTTGTCATTGCGCGCTGTGCCGCTCGGTATTCCGGGCGGCTCAGCGCGCATTTGCCGTTAGCGACCAGGGCGATCATGCTCAAGGCCGACGGCTCGGTGCTGCTGCACTCCGATGGCGGATCGTACAAGCCGCTCAACTGGATGAGTCCGCCGTGCACCACTCGCGACGCTGAACCCACCGAGGCGCAGCTCGCCGCTGGCGTGGAGGCCGTGTGGACGGTGCAGCACGACAAGACCGACGACCGCCTTGAGATCGAACTGTACGAGGTGTTGTCGGACACGCAGCACGACTTGGGCGCCGATCCCGGCCTCATCAAGGACGGAGTTGAAGCGCACCTTCAGGAGTTGCTGGCTGAGCAGATCGCTCTCCTGGGCGAGGGACACACGTTGGTGCGCCGTGAGTACATGACGGCCATCGGTCCCGTCGACATTCTCGCGAAGTCGCCTGCGGGCACGTCTGTCGCGGTGGAGATCAAGCGTCGAGGTGAGATCGATGGCGTGGAGCAACTCACGCGGTACCTCGAACTGATGAACCGGGACCCGCTGCTGAGCCCTGTGGAGGGCGTCTTCGCGGCGCAGGAGATCAAACCGCAGGCGCGTGTGCTTGCCCAGGATCGCGGCATTCGCTGTGTGGTGTTGGACTACGACGCCATGCGTGGCGCCGATGACCCGAGCACCCGCCTGTTCTAGGCCAGCTCGCACGAGCGCCCTGCACCGGGCGAATCCGTGCAGGCCACTTGCGAAATACGACGCCGCGCCCGCGCGGCACAGCAGGGTGCGGCATCGGCCCACTGCTCGCCCATGCCGCACCCCACTGTCGCTACAAGACCGCGGCGCGCCTTAACGGTGTCACCGTTGCGATGCTCTCGTCGAGCATCTCGCGTAGGAGTTCCTTTGCACGCGCGTAGCGACTGCGCACGGTGGAGGGAGAGACCTGCTCGAGCTGGGCGATCTCGGCGAGCGAGAAGCCTTCCCAGTGGACCAGACGGATCACCTCGGCGAGTTGTGCCGGGAGCGCGTCAATGCATTCGCGGGTGGTGAGGCCCGTGTCTGCGGGCGCCGAGACGTTCGCTCGCTCGAACGAGATGGCCCGAAGCCGGTCCGCGAGGTTGGCGCGGCGAACCTCGCCACGTCGAGCGTTCGCAAGCGCACCCTTGGCGATGCCGAAGAGCCACATGCGTGCCTGTTCGGGGTCGGCCGGGAGGTCCGCTGCGCGGCGCCACGCGACAGTCATCACCTCGGACAGCACGTCGGGCGCGTCGTGCACGCCTAGCCGGCGCTCCAAATATGCGAGAAGGTCCGCAGAGTTGGCGTCAAGCGCTCGCACCACCTCCGTCATGACTGGGCCCCCGGCTCCATCCACTCTGGGTAGTCGGCGCCTGGGCACGCAATGTCACCGTCGTAGGACCAGATGGCGTCAGGGAACCCCCGCAGCGCGAGCTGCTCAGACACGGCGAGCACCGCCGCCCACTCGACCGCGCTTTGGTAGGCAGCGTCTGCGCTCCAGTAGGGCGTCCCCTCCTTCACCTCCACCTCGGTCCCGTCTTCAAGCGTCAGGGTGTGTCCACCGGCTTCGAGTTCGGCCGCGGCTGCCTCGATGTCCCACGTATCGGGGAAGGCGGGGTCAGTGAGAACCTCCCGCAGGGCCGCCGCGACCTCGGGGCTGCCTTCAACGTCGCCCAAAGGCCCGGAACACACGGCGCCGCTCGGGAGGGTGTAGTCGACCGTCGTGACCGGATCAGACATGAACGGCAGGGACACAGCTCCTGATGCCACCGCGGCGCCGCCGATTCCCAGCAGTGCGACGCCAACGACGCTGCCGATGACGAGGGGCCTGCGGCGTCGCAGCACGGAAACGTTGGAGGGTTCGGTGTCCCTGGCCATTTCCGCGAGTGCGGCGCTGCGCTCGGCGCTATTAGCGCTGGTGAGAGGCGAACTGGCGTCGAGCTGAGTGTCGAGGAACGAGTCCTCGCGCATGTCGGACATGATGTTTCCCTTCGTTGGGTGGTCATCAGGTACATGTCCGGATGTGCCCCCAGCGACGACGCTAGCGGGAAAAAGCCCCACGAGCGTGTCGTGGACACCTCAGTGCGCCGCCGGTGCTGGCGGCGACGCTGGCGACGTTGCGGCCGGTGGTCTATCGGTGCGGCGGCATCGGCAGCCAGTCGAGCAGCCGCGGGATGTGCGTGTCCCAAGCCTCCCAATCGTGGGCGCCGGGTGACTCCGAGTAGTCCAGGGCGAGGCCCGAGTGAGCGCACGCGTCGCGGAAGGCGCGGCTCTCCTCGAGCAGGAAGTCTTCGGTACCGCACCAGGCCCACAACGATGGCGCGGTGGCCGGGTCCGCGCGCATGGCGAGGTGCACGGCGTCCTCGTCGTGATCGCGTGCCCGCTGAGGCGAGCCGAAGGTGCGCCGCCACTCATCGGGGTGCATGTTGGGCTGGGCCGCGACGTTGAGGCCGCCGGACAGGCTTGCGGCCGCGGCGAAGCGGTCTGGTCTGCGAAGCGCGATTTTCATTGCGCCGTAGCCGCCCATCGACAGTCCCGCGACAAAGGTGCGGGAACGGTCGGGGGAGAGGCCGAACATTGATTGCATGGTCGCGGGTACCTCGTCCGCGATGTGATCGAAGTAGCGCAGGCCGTCCGCCTGATTCGCGTAGTACGAGCGGTGTCCGGCTGGCATGACGACTGCCAGGGGACGGTGCGCGACGTACCGCTCGAGCGACGTGAATCGCGTCCAGCTGGCGTCATCTTGGGACAGGCCGTGCAGGAGGTACAGGGTCGCCAGGGGAGCGCGCACGGGAGAGCCCGCGACCCCGGCCTCGTGCGTGTCCTGCGGAAGGATCACGGTCGCCGTCGTGGACAGCCCCAGAACCTTCGAGTAGTACCGGCATGTGATCAGCGCCATTGCGACCTCCTTGGGGCAATGGTGCCAGGTGGGTGCCATTGAGGGAAGCGCTTTCCCTGGGCCGGTCGCGCGCACTGTGATGGGCCGATGTCGGGGCCGATGTCCACGTCCGACGCTGGGGCCTGGGCCTCGGCCTCGGCCTGGGCCTGGGTCCGGGGGTGAGCCCGGGGCGGGCCTGGCCTGCACGGGGGCGCCCATGGGGACAGTTCCGAAGTTTCCCGACCGTCCGGTAGAAAAACACGAAACGTTTCGTTTATGATGGGCGCATGACGACGAAGCCATCGACATTTCCCGCAGACTTTATCTTCGGCACCGCCACCGCCTCCTACCAGGTAGAGGGGGGTGTGCACGAGGGCGGCCGCGGCCCTTCAATCTGGGACACGTTCTGCGCCACCCCAGACAAGGTGGTTGGGGGCGACAACGGCGACGTGGCGTGCGACCACTTCCACCGGTGGGAAGAGGACGTCGACATGATGGCGGAGATGGGCCTCCAGGCGTACCGCTTCTCCATCGCCTGGCCGCGCGTTCAGCCCGGCGGCACCGGCGAGTTCAACGAGGAGGGCATTGCCTTCTACCGCAACCTCATCGCGCGCCTGAAGAGCAAGGGCATCACGCCCCTCATCACGCTGTACCACTGGGACCTCCCGCAGGAACTTCAGGATGAAGGCGGCTGGGTCAACCGCGACATCGTGGACCGCTTCACCGCCTATGCCGTGCGCATGATGGAGGAGTTCGGCGGAGACGTCGACATGTGGGCAACCTTCAACGAGCCCTGGGTTGCGTCGTTCATTGGCTACGGTGCTGGCGCGCACGCCCCTGGCCACACTGACTCGGCAGAGGCCCTCACCGCCGCTCACCACCTGAATCTCTCCCACGCTCGTGCGTACCGCGCAATGAAGCACATCCAGCCCGATGCCCAGATCGGCTATGTGAACAACTGCCACACCCCGCGCCCGTGGGACCCGTCCAACCCCAAGGACGTCGCGGCATCGGCCCACATCGACGCGCTCGCGAACACCATGTTCCACCAGCCGTTCATTCAGGGCGGCTACCCGGAGGTGCTCCGACCGAACACGGCGCACATCACCGACTGGTCCTTCGTGCACAACGGTGACGAGGAAGAGATGAAGGGTGCAGTCGACTGGTTCGGCGTCAATTACTACGCCTCGCACTTGGTGCGTCACAACCCCCACAAGGGCAAGGCCACGAGCGAGGTAGCGACCCTTGCTGACGGTCACAAGGCCGGTGCCGGCACCGCCTGGCCCGGTGACGAGGAGATCGAGTTCATGCCGCCCCTAGGCCAGCTCACGGCCATGGGGTGGAATGTGGACCCCAGTGCGCTTACGGCGCACCTGCTCAAGATTCACCGCGAGACCGGCAAGCCCATCTACGTGACCGAGAACGGTTCCGCCTGGGACGACGTCGTGGACGACGATGGCCGCGTGCGCGACGTCAACCGCATCTCCTACTTCCACGGTCACTTGGGTGCAGTGCTCGACGCCATCCATGAGGGCGCGGACGTGCGCGGCTACATGGCGTGGTCGTTGATGGACAACTTCGAGTGGGCCCAGGGCTACGCCAAGCGCTTTGGCATTGTGCGCGTCGACTACGACACGCTCGAGCGTCGCTGGAAGGACTCCGCGTACTGGTACACCGAGGTGCTGCGCCGCCGTGCGGTCGTGCCAGTGGAGGAAGAGCTAGCCCCGACGCCTCCGCGTACGTTCTAGCGCGTTTACCAGCACACCGCTAATCGCCTCACCGCGCGACGCGCCGGTCCCTTCGCCTGCAAGGCGGCGACCGGCGCGTCGTTGCGTTGCAGACCCGGGGGACCGAGGGCGGGCTCGCGCACGGCCGGGCAGGCGAGCTTTGTCGCCCCCGTAGACTCGGACCATGCCCCGCTCCCGTCGCTCGCGCAAGCGCCCCTACGGCCAGCCGCATGAGGAACTGGACGTCGAACGGCTGGCGGGGTCTGTCGGCGGCAGGCGCGAAACGGGCCCGCGCGGTGAGGAGTTCATCGTCGCGACACCGAGGCCGAGCGAAAAAACCTACGTGTGCCCTGGCTGCGGTCAGGAGATCCCTCCGCAGACCGCGCACCTCGTGGCGTGGGCGGCCGACGGCTTGTTCGGGGCAGAAGCCGCGGCGCGTGAGCGCCGTCACTGGCACACCCACTGTTGGAACACGTTTGGGAGGACTGCATGAGCGAGGCTGAATCCGGAGAAGAGATCCGGTCAATGACGGTGCTACCCGCGCTGCGCGAGGACATCGTGCTGACCACGGACGACGGCCTGGAACTCGTGGGCGAACTCGCTTTGCCTGAGGGAAGGCCCGCTGTCGCGACCCTCATCACCCTCCACCCGCTACCCACGCACGGCGGGTTCATGGATTCGCATGTGTATCGCAAGGCCGCGTGGCGACTGCCAGCGCTCGCGGACATTGCGGTGCTGCGCTTCAACACGCGCGGCACCGAGTCACCGCGAGGCACCAGTCAAGGCGCCTTCGACGAGGGAGTGGGGGAGGCGGCCGACGTGCGGGCTGCGGTGGACTTCGCGGTGGCACGAGCGCTTCCGAACAGGTGGCTCGTGGGGTGGTCGTTCGGCACGGAACTGGCCTTGAAATACGGCGCCCCGCTCGACGTCGAGGGAGCAATCCTGCTGTCGCCGCCATTGCACCGCGCGGACGAAGACGACATGCGCACCTGGGCAGAGAGTGGAAAGCCTGTCACCGCGTTGGTGCCGGAACTCGACGACTTTCTGCGCCCGGAAGAGGCTCGCGAACGCTTCGCGCCGCTCACGCAGCTCGACCTCGTTCCCGTCGATGACGCGAAGCATCTGTGGGTGGGCGAGAAGTACGTGCGCCTTGTCCTCGACCGCATCGTCGAGCAAGTCGCTCCTGGCCGTTCGCCGCTGCCTACGCATGTCCCGTAGCGTCAAACAGCCCCTTTCCGTACGCTCGCAGTAGGCGCACGTTCCCGTGCCGCCGCTTAAGGAGGCCCCGTGTCCGCTCCGATCGTCTTCCTGAACGCCTTCCCGGTCGACCGTGCGCAGTGGGAGGGCCTGCTCGCCGTGCTCGGGCCTGATGTCTGCGGCGACGTCATCACCTTCGACATGCCCGGCATTGGCCAGATGCCGCTCACGGACGAGGAGCCCAGCCTTGACCTCATCGCAGACGCGGCCGTGCTCGCCATGAGGGAAGCCACTGGTGAGGACGCGGCAGTCTGGATCGGTTGCTCCATGGGCGGGTACGTCGCGATGGCAGTGGTCGAACGCCACCCAGACGCGGTGGCGGGTCTGGGGTTGATCGCCACCAAGGCCGTGGCCGACAGTGACGAGGCCAAGGCCAAACGACTGGCGGTGGCCGAGTCACACGTAGGCGTTACCGCGACGCCGGATCCTCGCGCGCTCGCGGAACCGCTCGTGGGGATTCAGGGCCCGCAGCGTGAGGAACTCGTGGAGTGGGTCAGCGCGAACATCGCCCGTCACAGCGGTGACGGAATCGCGTGGGGCCAGCGGGCCATGGCGGACCGTCCCGATCGCACCGAGGTCTTGCGCAACGTCGACGGCCCCGCTGTGGTGGTCGCGGGTGAGCACGATGGGATGGTGCCGCGCGAAGACATCGAGGCCATGGCGGCCGCGCTCGGCGTCACCCCGGTCGTCATCGGGGGAGTGGGTCACCTTGCGGCGCTCGAGGCCCCCGCTGCCGTGGCGGACGCCTTAGCGCCGCTCCTGCGCTAGGACCCCTGACCCCACTCGTTTCCGCCTGCAAGGCGCTTGGCAAGCGCATCCGCGATGGGCATGGATTCGCCGTCGCGACCCCCTTTGCCCAGTTCGAGCGGGGCGGGGGAAGGATCGAGCTCCACCCCGCGCAGACGTCCCTTCAGTGACGTGGGGGCGCTCAGGATGTAGAACTGTGCATCCGTGCCAACGCCCACGGTGCGGTCCCGCTTCAGGTACCAGCCGCGCACGTTAGTGCGGTAGCGATGGGACCCGTCGTAGGAGCGCGCCGTGAGTGCGGTGGGGGTGATTCCCGCCGCGACGGCATCGTCCACAAACGAAGCGACCAGGGCGCCCGCCTGACGGGCCTGCGCCGCCTGGGCGCGCTCCAGGGCCTCGGCCCTGCGCACCCGAGCGTCGCTACTGTCCGTCATGCTCGGGGCCCCTAGCGCTGGACCGAGGTGTCGTCGGCCTCTTCAGCCTCGTGCTGCTCCTTGAGCGCGGTCGCCTTCGCCAGGCCCGCCACGGGGTCGGCGCTCAGCAGACCGCGTAGGTCGTCGAGGTAGGTCGTGATCGACTCGCGCTGGCGGTTGAGTTCATCGACCTCCTGCTGCGCGTTGGAGCGCTCGCGCTCGGCATCGGACACGGCCTCGGAGATGATGCCCTCGGCGTGCTCGCGCGCGTCGGAGACAATCTCGTCGGCGTTGTTGCGCGCGTTCGACAGCAGGCTCTGCGAATGTACCTCGGCATCCCGACGCACTGTCTCCGCACGTTCCAGGGCATCGGACAGGCGCTGCTCGGCCTCGTCCGCCCGCACTCGAGCGTCCTCAACCATCGCGGCGGTCTCCGCCTTGGCCTCTTCGTGACGGGCCGTGAGCTCCTTCTCGGCGTTCTCGCGGCGCTGTGCGATCTCGATTTGAAGATCCTCGCGGGCCCGGCGTGCCTCCTCGTGGGCGGCCTCAGCGTCGGCGTGGCCCTCGGCGCGCGCCTGGTCAGCGTCGCGCTGAGCCGTCGTGACGATGTGGTTGGCCTCTTGGCGAGCGGCCGCGATGCGCTCCTCCGCCTCGTCGGCGGCGTCCTGGGCCTTCTTCGCGGCATCGCGGTCGGCGGTGTCGCGCGTGGACTGCGCGTAGGTGTCCGCTTCGCGACGGGTCGTCTCGGCGTAGGTGTCCGTCTCGTGGCGAGTCGCCGCGTCGTAGTCGTCTGCCTCGAGCCGCACCTGCGACGCGTCGTCGTCGGCTGCTGTACGCGTGGTCTGCGCGTACTCGTCGGCTTCCTTGCGGGTGGCCTGGTCGTAGAGGTCGGCTTCCTTGCGCACCTGGCGAGACGCGGTCTCGGCCGCTTCCTTGGTCGCCACTGCGTAGTCGTCGGCGTCCTTGCGGGTCGTCGCGCTGTACTCGTCGCCGGCTGCCTCAGTCGCCGCCTTGTACTCGTCTGCCTCGGCACGAGTGGTGTCGCTGTATTGATCAGCGGCCTCGCGCGTGGTGGTTTCGTAGCCGTCGGCGTCCGCGATGGTGACGCGACGGTACTCGTCTGCCTGCGACCGCTGAGCCTCGTCGTAGGCGTCAGCCTCCTGGCGGACCTCGGCAGCGTCAGCGTCGGCCTGAGCGCGGGTGTGCTCGGAGTAGGTATCCGCGTCCGCCCGCGTCTGGGTGGAGTAGGAGTCGGCGTCGGTCCTGGTCGCCTCGGCGTAGTTGTCGGCCTCGCGACGGGTCGCGGCGCTGTAGTCGTCCGCTTCCGCCTGAACGGCCGACTTGTACTCGTCCGCCTCCGTGCGCGTCGCGGCGCTGTAGTCGTCGGCCTCGCCACGCGTTGTCGCGCTGTACTCGTCCGCCGCGGCGTGCGTCGACGCCTTGTAGTCATCGGCCTCGGCGCGGGTGTCGACGGTGTACTGATCGGCGTCCGCCCTGGTCGCGGAGTCGTAGTCGTCGGCCTCCGTGCGGGTTTGTGTGCTGTAGTCGTCGGCAGCCGTGCGGGTGTCGTGATCGTAAGCGTCCGCCTCACGCTCCACCTGCGCGCGGTGCTCGGCTGCGGCGGCGTGCGCGGCAGCCAATGCCGCGTCGGCGTCTGCCCGCAAGCGCGCGCTGTACTCATCCGCGGCTGTCTGCGTCGTCGCCTTGTAGTCGTCTGCCTCGGCGTGCGTGGTGTGGGCGTACTGTTCCGCGTCTGCGCGGGTCGCCTCGTCGTACTCGTCGGTGTCTGCGCGCAGCGAGTCCACCTCGCGCTGGACCTCTGTGCGCAGGTCGCGCGCTTCCGTTTCCGCTTCGCGGCGCATGGCCTCCGCCTCGCGCCCTGCCTGGGACAGGAACTGCTGGGCGTCGTTGCGCATCGAGGCCGCATCGGAATCCGCAGAGATGCGAATGTCCGCCGCCTCGGCGTCCGCAGCGTTGCGCACCTCCTGAGCCTCGGCCGCCATACGCTTGGCCTCGACCCTGGCGTCTTCGAGGGCCTTCGCGGCCTCGGCCCGCAGGCCCTCGGCCTCTTCCTTGGCTGCCGCAACCGTCTGCTCCGCCTCAGCGCGGGCAGTGTCGAGCGCCTCGGTTGCTTCACGCTGAGTGGTGACCTTGAGTTCGGTGGTCTCGCGCTCCGCGGTGGCCCGCATGGTGTGAACCTCGCGGTCAGCACCTGCCTTGAGTTCAGCGATCTCCGTGTCGATGCCGGCCTTGACACGCTCGGCGTCGCGGCGAGCGCGCTCGACGGTCTCGGCAGCTTGCCGCTCAGCGGACTCGCGAGTGCCGGCGGCCTCTGACTCCGCTGCGGTGCGGATCTCTTCCGCTTCGCGTCGGGACTGGGCCAGGATCTCGGCGACCTCGTTGTCAGCACGCGCTCGCAACTGTTGTGCGGAGACGTTGGCCCGCGCAACCGTGTCCTGGGCGTGCGTGTTGGCGCGCTGGATCACGTCGGACGACTGCTCCTCCGCTGAGCGCAGTAGCTGCTCAACGCGGGCTCCCAGACCCTTGTACGTGGGCTGCTCGGACTCCCGCAGCGACTTCTGAGCCTCCTCCAGGGCGCCACGCGTTGTCGACGCTTCCTGTTGGGCGTTCTGCGCTGCTTCCCGCGCCTCCTTGAGGGAATCCTCCAGGCGGGCGATGTGAGCGGCGACCGCTTCACGGTCGTAGCCGCGCATCGCGACGGGGAAGGCCAAGCTGTCTTCGGGCATTATTTCTCCTCCCGCGCGGCTGGGTTGCGGCCCGCGCAGTCGGTCCCAGGGTAGTGCGCCTGACGGACCCCGACAAAGCCGCGAAGTGTCCCAATCGGCAGAAGTCTCCTAAAGTGAAGGCAGAACCCTAGGAGGATCGAGTGACCTTGAGGACGGCTGCCCTGGCAGCGGGAGTGCTGGGAGTGCTCCTGTTGATCACGGGCCTGATTGCTGATGCGCAGCGTCCGCCACGCGATGTCGTGGCCACAGCTGACGTCGACACGTCTGTGGTGGTGTATTCGCCGGCAATGATCGAATTTGCCGCGCAGTCTCGCCTGGGAGTAAGCGGTAGCGGCGACATCGTTGCTCTCACCGCGCGCCCCGCAGACGCCGACGCATGGCTTGCCGAGCGCGACGCCACCGCTATCACGGGCCTGCCCGAGTGGGAGACCCTGTCCACCGCCCCGTATGAGCCTGCGGAGCCAGACACAAGCGCCAGCCCCAGTGCATCCGCCTCGCCGTCGGCGAGCGCGTCGGCCAGCGCGTCGGCCAGCCCCTCCGAGTCAGCGAGCCCCTCGGCCGAGGCGAGCCCGTCGGCCTCCCCCTCGGCGGACGCGGAAGCCGAGCAGGCCGATGTCCTGGAAGAGGTCTCGACGGACCACTGGCGGGAGCAATGGAACGGCGCTGACCGCGTTGCGGTGCTCGCCTCCGACGTCCCCGAGGGCGAGACCCTGATCGTGACCAGCCGCGATGGCTCGCCGCTCGAGCAGGCCGACCTACGCCTCACGCGCGAGGTCAACGACGGCTGGATTACTCCGCTGATCTGGTGGGGCGCGGCCCTGACCCTGATTGGCCTCATCGCGTTGCTCCTGCGCTTCATCGATTTGCGCCCCGCGCAGGCCAAGGTGGAGTCCTGGCGCGCCGGCCGGAGCATCACTGAGGACGGCAGCGAGCCTGGCACTCGTCGTGCGCGGCGTGCCTCCGGCGAGCACCTGCCTGAGGCCTCGCTCGACGAAGAACCCGCAGCCACGCCCGCCGACGCCCCCGTAGCGTCCAGCGCCGAGCAAGCCGGGGGCGACCAGCCCACTGAGGATGACCCCTCCGCCTCCGGTGACGACGACCGCCCGACCGACAGCGAAGGGGGCCGCGCATGAACCGCCGCTTTATTGCCACGGTGACCGGGGCATCGGCCCTTCTCCTGTTGACCGGCTGCGTCGCGGACGTCCCTGAGCCCGTGACGGAAGATCCGGAGCTGCCGCTCAAGGCCGCGCTGTTGGAACCGCAGTCCACCCGCATCGTGGAGGAGACGCACGCAGAGTTGGCTGAGGCAGATTCGGAGCTCGATGTCGAACTGCTCAGCGAGCGCGTGGGCGGCGACGTGGTGCCCATCCGTGACGCGCAGTACACGCTCGCCGATGAGGAGGACGGCCCGGACCCAGTGGCGATCCCCGAGGGCGTCCAAGCGGTGTACTCGTCCGGAGCAGAGACCTTCCCGCGCTCCATGGCCGTCGTGACCGAACCCGCGAGCGACGACTCGACGCCCGTGGTCATGATGTGGGTTCAGGACAGCATTGACGATGAGTACCAGCTGCGCCAGTGGTCCCACATGATCCCGGGCGCCACGATCCCCGCGATGGCCGGTACCACCACGGGAGCCCCACAACTCGACGTGACGGCCGAGGGTCTGCAGATGACCCCCGAGGACGCGATCAGCAACTACCTTGACCTCTTGCGCAGCGGCACCGACTCCGAGTTCGAGGAGACGTTCGCGCCTGACGCTTACCGCGAGCAGATCTTCGCATCGCGCGAGACGCTCACCGAGGCGGCTGAGGATGCTGACGGCGAGTACGTCGACACCATTCAGTCGGACATCGACGACACATATGTGATGGGGACCGCAGAGGGCGGCGCCTTGGTGTTTGCGCCCGTCACCATCGAGTCATCGTTCTCCGTCGACGACGGCATCGTGGAAATTTCCGCAGACCAGCAGCCGTTGGTGGATGGTGACATCGAGGACGTGGCGGTATACGAGTACCGCGACCTCGTGGTGATGTACGTGCCTGCCGCGGATTCCGAGGACCAGCCCGCGATCGTCGCGGCCGACCACAACCTCATCTCCATCTCTGAAGACTGACCCGAGCCCCCGATTCCCGAGGAATGATGACTTCTCAGAACCCCGAGGTGCCGCTGCGCGGCGCCCCCGACCTGTCCCAGTTGGCTGCCTCAGCGCCTTCCGCTCCCGCCGCTCCCGCCGCTCCTGCCGCTGGTGGCGTGCCCCAGGCGGCTGCAGCATCGGCCGGATCCGTGATCGACGTCACTGACGCCAACCTCAATGACCTCGCGCAGACCTCCACCGAGGTCCCCGTGGTCATCGTGTTCCTGTCCTCCGCCTCTCCGGCGTCGAAGGAACTGGTGACGCGCATGCAGACGCTGATCGCCCGCTACGACGGGCGGCTGCTGCTTGGACAGTGCGACATCGACACGAACGGGCAGATCGCGCAAGCTCTCCAGATCAGCGCGGTGCCGACGGTGATGGCCCTCATTGCCGCCCGGCCTGCGCCGCTGTTCCAGGGTGCCCCCGAGGACGACCAGATCACTGGCGTCCTGGACCAGGTGCTCGAGATCGCCGCTCAGAACGGCGTCACCGGCCGTGCCGCCCAGGGACCGGCCGACGGCGAGCCGGCCGCCGAGCCCGAGCCCGAGCCTTTGCCTCCGTTGCATCAGGAGGCCTACGACGCGATCGAGCGTGAGGACTACGCGGCGGCGATCGACGCCTACGACCGGGCACTGCGTGAAAACCCCAAGGACGCTGATGCCAAGGCCGGACGCGCTCAGGTCTCGCTCATGGAGCGGACCAAGGGTGCGGACCTGGGTGCGGTGCGCACGGCTGCGGCGGACAACCCGCAGGACATCGATGCGCAGATGGCTGTCGCGGACATGGACGTGCTTGGCGGCCAGGTCGAGGACGCCTTCGCTCGCCTCATCGACGCCGTGAAGGTGACCGCCGGGGATGACCGCGACCGGGTACGCCTGCGCCTCGTGGAGCTCTTCGATGTCGTGGGCGCCGCGGATCCACGTGTGGCGGACGCGCGCCGGGCTCTCTCGGCAGCGCTCTTCTAACGAGCGGCTGGCCGGGCCTGCCCGGCTCCTCGCCACCCGCCCCCACCTTGCCAAATGGCTCCATTTCGCTGTTTTAGCTACGCATAACAGCGAAATGGAGCCATTTGGCGGGGGACGGAAGAGGCGGCTAGTCCTTGCTCGGACGGAAGAACACTGCCCCTAGCGGGGGCAGACGGACTGTCGCGGAGTGCTCCCACGACCCGACCTTCCGGTCCTCAGAAGCGACGCGGCCCAGATTGCCCACGCCGGAGCCACCGTAGTGCTCAGCGTCGGTATTGAGGATCTCGTCCCACATTCCTCCTGAGGGCAGGCCCAGGCGATAGTTCTCGTGGGGCACGCCCGCGAAGTTGATCGCCACCGCGACAGGCTCGCCGCGTGAATCCCAGCGCAGGAACGTCAATACATTGCGGTCAGCATCGTCCGCGTCGATCCACGTAAAGCCCTGGGGATCGGAATCGCGCTCCCACAGGGCGGGGGTGGCAACGTACATCGCGTTGAGGTCACGGATGAGGTCCTTGAGGCCGCCATGCAGCGAGTCCTCCAGGTGCCACCAGTCCAGCGAGCGGCCCTCTGACCACTCCGCCTCCTGACCAATCTCGCAGCCCATGAACAGCAACTGCTTGCCGGGGTGGGCCCACTGATACGCGAAGAGCGCCCGGAGTCCGGCGACCTTTTGCCAGTGGTCTCCAGGCATGCGCTCCATGAGAGAGCCCTTGCCGTGGACGACCTCATCGTGACTCAGGGGCAGCATGAACTGCTCGGAGAAGGCGTACATCAGGGAGAACGTCGCGGTGTGGTGATGGTGAGAGCGGCTGATGGTCTCCTCGCGCAGGTAGCGCAGGGTGTCGTTCATCCAGCCCATGTTCCACTTGAGCCCAAACCCAAGGCCACCGGCAGAGGTGGGCTGGGTGACGCCTGGCCATGCCGTGGATTCCTCCGCGATCATCACGATCCCGGCGTTGGTGCGGTACGCGGTCGCGTTCGCCTCCTGCAGGAACGCGATGGCGTCGAGGTTCTCGCGACCGCCGTGCACGTTGGGGCGCCACTGACCTGCTTGGCGCGAGTAGTCGAGGTAAAGCATCGACGCCACGGCGTCCACGCGGAGCCCGTCCGCGTGGAACTCTTGCAGCCAGTACACGGCATTGGCGACAAGGAAGTTGCGGACCTCTGGCCGGCCAAAGTCAAAGATGTAGGTGCCCCAGTCGGGCTGTTCCCCGCGCAACGGGTCGGGGTGCTCGTACAACGGCGTGCCGTCAAAGCGTCCTAGCGCCCACTCGTCCTTGGGGAAGTGGCCGGGGACCCAATCCAAGATGACGCCAATGCCTGCCTGGTGAAGGGTGTCGATCAGGTAGCGCAGCTCGTCCGGCGTGCCGAATCGAGACGTGGGCGCGTAGTAGCCGGTGACCTGGTATCCCCAGGAGCCGCCAAAGGGGTGTTCCATCACCGGCAAGAACTCCACATGGGTGAAGTTCAGTTCCTTGACGTACGCGACGAGTTCCTGCGCGAGTTCGCGGTAGCCCAGGCCCTGCTTCCACGAGCCGAGGTGAACCTCGTAGACGCTCATGGGAGCGCGGTGTGCCTCTGCCTGGCCGCGGCGGGTCATCCACCGGTCATCGTTCCAGGTGTAGGAGGACTCGGCCACGACGGATGCCGTCTGCGGAGGAATCTCCGTGGCGCGGGCCATGGGGTCGGCCTTCTGGCGCCATGCGCCGTCCTTGCCGAGGATTTCGTACTTATAGCGAGCGCCCGCGGCCACCCCAGGGATGAACAGTTCCCACACGCCGGACGCGCCCAGCGAGCGCATGGCGTGGCCCACTCCGTTCCAGTGGTTGAAGTCGCCCACAATCCGCACGGAGCGTGCGTTGGGGGCCCAGACGGCGAAAGAGGTGCCGTGTACCTCGCCTAGGACCGACGGGTAAGTGCGAACGTTGGCGCCGAGCACACCCCACAGGCGTTCGTGGCGGCCTTCGCGAATGAGGTGGAGGTCAAGTTCGCCCAGGGTTGGCATAAAGCGGTAGGGGTCGTCCTGCACGGTCTCGTCGCCGTCATAGGTGACGTGCACGCGGTAGTCCGGTGCGTCCTCGCCTGGGACGTCAGCACGCCAGACGCCTTCTTGCTCGTGCTCCGCCTCGAAGGTGCCGTCGAGCGTCTCGATGCGCACTCGGGAGGCGAGCGGCCGCAACACGCGGATGGTCTGGCCCTCGGTGCCGGCGTGCGGGCCGAGGACCGCGTGCGGTTCGTGGTGCGTCCCCGCCGCTACTTCGGCGAGTACTCCCGGGTCAAAGTCCCTGGCAGCCATGCGCTACCGCCTCTCAGTCGTGTCGTGGTGGTGGAGCGCGATCATGGAATTCGCACCTGCGCAATGTGCGCCATGGTGTCGGTCGGGTCCAGTTTGACGTAGAACTCGCGGCCCCACGTGAAGGTCTGCCCCGTGAGCGCATCATCAACCACGATACGAGCGTCGTCGGTGAGATCGAGCGCTTCCATGTCGAGCCGAATGATGGCGTCGTGGACGTCGTGCGGGGCAAAGCTGACGACCATGATGACGGTGTCCGCCTTGCCCGTCGGCGACTCGTCGGCCGGCACGTGGCGCGAGTACACGAGGATCTGGGGGTTGGATGAGGTGTGCACCGTGAGGCCGCGCAGGCGACGCAGGGCGACGTGCCGCTTGCGTGCCGCATTGACCTTGGTGATCACGTCTTTGACGCCGAGCGCATCCGCTTGCGTCCAGTCGCGCTGCTTGAACTCGTACTTCTCGTTGTCGATCTGCTCCTCGACGCCCGGCCTGGGCACGTTCTCGACGAGCTCGTAGCCGGTGTAGATGCCGTAGGACGGCGACCCGGTTCCGGCCAGGACGGCGCGTGCCTGGTAGAGCGGCGCGCCACCGGCCTGCATGTCCGGAGTGAGGATGTCGTGGGTGGTGGGCCAAAAGTTGGGGCGCATGTAGAAGCTGGACTTTCCGGAGACCTCCTCGAGGTACTCCGCCATCTCTTCTGCCGTGGGACGCCACGTGAAGTACGTGTACGACTGGTGGAAGCCAATGCGCGCGAGGGTGTGCATCATGGCCGGTCGCGTGAATGCCTCGGCGAGGAAGATCACCTCGGGGTGGGTGCGGGCAACGTCCGCGAGCAGGCGCTCCCAGAAGGTCAGCGGCTTGGTGTGGGGGTTATCCACCCGGAACAGCGTCACGCCAGCGTCAATCCAGACTTGGAGCACCTCGCGGATGGCCTGGTAGATCCCCTCTGGATCATTGTCGAAGTTGAGGGGGTAGATGTCTTGGTACTTCTTGGGCGGGTTCTCCGCGTACGCGATGGTGCCGTCGAGTCGCTGGGTGAACCACTCGGGGTGTTCGTGCACCCAGGGGTGGTCGGGCGAGCACTGGAGAGCGAGGTCGAGCGCGACCTCAAGGCCCTGGTCGGCAGCGGCCTTCACGAAGGATGTGAACTGGCGCATGGTGCCCAGTTCCGGGTGGAGTGCGTCGTGGCCGCCCTCGGGCCCGCCGATTGCGTACGGGCTCCCGGGGTCAGTGGGCTCCGCTTGGAGGGAGTTGTTGCGCCCCTTGCGGTGGGTCATCCCGATCGGGTGAATGGGCGTGAGGTAGACAACGTCAAAGCCCATCTCCGCGATGGCCGGCAGGCGCTTGGCGGCGGTGGTGAAGGTCCCGGACTTCCACTGGCCGGTGCGCTTGTTGTACTTGGCGCCCTCGGAACGGGGGAAGATCTCGTACCAGGCGCTCACCAGCGCCTTCTCGCGCTGAACGAGCAGCGGATACTCCCGGGAGGGGCTGACCCACTCGCGCAGAGGGCGCTCGGTCATCTCCTGCTTGACGTCTGCGCTGATGGCAGGGGCCAGGCGCTTGTCGGGGCTGAGCTTGGTGTTCCGCAGTGCGGTCAGCGCGGCGTTGAGTAGGTCCTTGCGCGCGGCCTTGCGGCGGACAGCGAGCGCGCGGGTGAGGACCTCAACGCCCTCATCGAGCATGAGTTGCACGTCGACGCCAGCCTGCACCTTGACGTCGGCCGCGTGCGCCCAGGTTGCGTAGGGGTCTGACCATGCCTCGACGCGGAAGGTGTGCATGCCTTCGAGGTGGGGGACATAGGTCGTTTGGTACAGCGAGTTGCCGAAGTCGCGAAGGGGCATGGGGACGGAATCACGCTTGCCGTCCGGCCGCGTGACCACGACGGTCGCGCCCTCGGCATCGTGCCCCTCGCGAAAGATGGTTGCCCAGATGGGCACCGCTTCTCCGATCACGGCGCGAGCGGCCCACCGTCCCTCTTCGAGGGAGGGGCCCACGCCTACAACGGGGATGCGTCCGACCGACAGTTCTCCTGGGAAGGCCATAGGTCGAACCTACAGGGCTTGGCGCGTGCTGTGTACCTGCGGCGCGCCTGGGAACAGGGCCGATGCCGGGGCCGCGTTGTACTCGGCCGCCTGCTGGCTGTGAGCTAGGCGCTCGCGCGCACCACGAGCGCGGCTGGCATGGTCACGGAGGGGGCGTCCTTGCCAGCTGCCGCGCGCAGGACGAGGTCCACCATGGCCTCGGAAATCTCGTCGAATGGCTGGTGCATGGTCGTCAGCGGCGGGTCAAAGCTGGCAGCGAGTCCTGAGTCGTCGAACCCGACCACCGCGACATCGCCGGGGACCGTCTTGCCGGCCTGCTGGAGGGCAAGAATGGCACCTGCAGCCATCCGGTCAGACGCGGCGAACACGGCGTCGATGTGAGGCTCGCGAGCCAGCAGATTTGCCATCGCCTCCGCACCCGAATCCCGGGAAAAGTCTCCGGCTTCCACGAGCGCAGGGTCGTAGAGGTCGCCCAACGCCTCGCGGTAGCCCACGCGGCGGAAGCGTCCGCCGGGGGTGTCTTCTGGACCGGCGATGTGCGCGATGCGCTCGCGGCCGAGTGCGCGCAGGTGCGCAGTGGCGGTGCGGGCGGACACTGCCTCGTCCACGGACACCGTCGGAATCTGGTTCTCGTGTCCAAGCGGGATGCCGCAGGCGACGGTGGGCACGCCTGTGTCGATCAGGGTGTCGATGAGCGGGTCCGACTCATGTGAGGAGATCAGCAGCACGCCATCCACGTGGCCGGCGGCGACGAACTGCGCGACGTTGTCGCGTTCCTGGGGCGTGCCCGCAACGAGCAGGACCAGGGTCTTGTTGTGCTTGGCAAGCGCTTCTGCGGCGCCTCGCAACAAGATCGCGAAGGTGGGGTCCGCAAACAGGAGGTGCTGGGGCTCGGTGAGTAGGAACGCGACGGAGTCCGCGCGGCCAGTGGCGAGTGAGCGGGCGTGGTGATTCGCGTGATAGCCGGTCGCGGCGATCGCTGCCTCCACCTTGTCGCGCGCGTCGGGCGACACCCAATGCCCACCGTTGAGGACGCGCGACACCGTGCCACGGGAGACCCCGGCGGCGGCCGCGACGTCGCGGATGGTGGGTTTGCGTTTGGCGGTGTTGCTCACGATCACAGACTCTAGCCGCCTTCCGGGCGCGACCTGGCGGTGAGGCCTCCGCGCGGTACGGGATGAGGGCTCCCGTGGCCGGCGGGTGGGCTCCTGATCAGGGACGACGCTGTGGCTGGGCAGGAGGCCGAAGGTCTCGTGGGGCGGGCGACGGCTGTGAGTTTCTCGTCACGATTCGGTTACGACGGCGCCCTGCATTTGCAGGAACCGACCTGCATGACGCACGATGTAAGCGCTTGCATCGACGGGGATCGCCCAAGAAGCAAGCGCTTGCATGGTGCGGCAGCGGTCGCCCGGATGTTTCATCACGGTTTCGTCACGATCACCGATTTCGGTTGGTGAACGCGACGGGGGCGAGTGAAACTGGGACCGGTCACAGTTGCACGGTGACCGGCACCGCAGTTGGCCCACCCAGGGCCTGGACACGATGGAGAGTCATGACGTCGAACACTTGGCCGGATCTCGACGGGATCGCCTACGGCGGGGACTACAACCCCGAGCAGTGGCCCCGTGAGGTCTGGGATGAGGACGTCGCGCTGATGCGCGAGGCGGGGGTGAACTTCGTCTCGGTCGGCATCTTTTCGTGGGCGCTCTTGGAGCCCAAGGAAGGCCTCTACGAGTTCGGTTGGCTCGACGACTTGCTCGACCTCCTGCACGCCAACGGCATCTCCGCTGACCTGGGCACCCCCTCGGTCTCTCCGCCCGCATGGTTCTTTCACCAGTACCCCGAGGCGCGCGTCACCCTCAAGGACGGCACCGTCATGGGGTTCGGCTCACGCGGTATGGCCTCGCACGCCGCGCCGGAATACCGCGAGGCGATCGCACGTATGGCCGGGGCCCTCGCGGA
Organism: Demequina globuliformis; assembly: GCF_000975155.1. Taxonomy (GTDB): domain Bacteria; phylum Actinomycetota; class Actinomycetes; order Actinomycetales; family Demequinaceae; genus Demequina; species Demequina globuliformis. The sequence goes on along the minus strand of NZ_BBRG01000004.1, from coordinate 51,269 downwards.
CCGGTACGCGAGCCATCCCGCAGTGGTGATGTGGCACATTCACAATGAGTACGGCGTGCCCGTCGCAGAGGACTTTGGTCCGCGAGCGGTCGCGTCATGGCGGCGCTGGCTGCAGGCGCGCTACGAGACGCTGGATGCGCTCAACGATGCCTGGGGCACCGCCTTCTGGGGTCAGCGTTATGGAGACTGGGAGCACGTGGTTGCCCCGGCCGCTACCCCCACCATCGCGAACCCCGCGATGAAGTTGGATTGGGCGCGCTTCACGGACGACCAGCTGCGCGAGTGCTTCCGCATTGAGCGCGACGTGATCCGCGAGCGGGCCTCGCAGCCGATCACCACGAACTTCATGGCTCACCAGTCGTGGAACACGGACCTGTGGAAGTGGGCACGCGAGGTCGACGTCGTCTCTGACGACCACTACCTGTGGGCGCCCGACCCCGACGCACACGTCGGCCTCGCGCTGTCTGCCGACCTCACGCGGTCGGTCGCAGGTGGCAACCCCTGGATTTTGATGGAGCACTCCACCTCCGCCGTCAACTGGCAGGGGCACAACGTTGCCAAGCGCCCGGGGGAGATGCGCCGCAACGCGCTGACCCACCTGGGCCGCGGCGCTGACGGCATCGCGTTCTTCCAATGGCGCGCGTCCCGCTCCGGCGCGGAGAAGTTCCACTCCGCGATGGTGCCCCACGCCGGCCCGCGGTCTCGCGTGTTCCGCGAGGTCGCCGGGTTGGGCCAGGACCTCAAGGCCCTCGCGGACATCCGCGGCGCCCGCACCACGGCAGCCGTGGCAGTCCTGTACGACTGGGAGTCGCTGTGGGCGCACGACCTGGAATGGCGCCCGTCGGACGACCTTCAGTTCCGCGAGCGCATGCGTGCGTACTACGAGCGCCTGTGGCGCGATGGCGTGCAGGTCGACTTCGCTCACCCCGAGGCTGACCTCAGCGGCTACCGCATGGTGGTGGCCCCCAGTTCCTACCTGCTCACCGCTGAGGCCGGGCGCAACCTCGAGGCCTACGTCGAGGCAGGCGGCACGCTCGTCGTTGGCGCGTTCTCTGGGATTGTCGACGAGCACGATGCGGTCCACGCCGGCGGCTTTGGAGCGCCCCTGAAGAACGCACTGGGGCTCACCATCGAGGAGTTCCTGCCCCTGCGCGCCGGCGAGACGTGCCACGTTGCCTACGGCGCAGAGAGCATCGAGACCGACGTGTGGGCAGAGGACATGGCGCTCGCTGGCGCCGAGGTCCGCGGCACGTTCACCGACGGTCCCGGCGCTGGACTTCCCGCCATCACCCGCCACCAACACGGCACGGGCGTGTCCTGGTACGTCGGCACCCGCTTGAGCGTCTCTGCCCTCGCCCATGTCTTCGCGGACGCATACGCGGATGCGGGACTGACCCCGGCATCGGCCCCCGAGGGCGTCGAGGTCATGGTGCGCACCAGCGGTGCAGAAGATTTCGTCGTGGTGTGCAACCACACCGACGACGCAGCAGACCTGTCGATCACGGGAACAAACGCCCTCACCGGCGCCCAGGTCGACGGACAACTCACTGTGGCAGGCGGCGACGTAGCCGTCGTCCGTACCGCCGCAGGTGAGTGGGGAGGTGGTCGCTAGTTGCGCCAGCCTTCCATGCCGGTGGTGCGACCACCTGCAACGACCACCAACCACCACGACGGCTAACCCCGTCTTCACCCACCCACAACACCATGTCAGGCGTCGATCACAGGTCTCACCGAAGAGTCCAGGCGCCACGACAACCGAAAGGACAGACCATGCGTAAGCAGATCGGAATGGGAGCCGCGTTCGTCGCGACCGCCGCTCTCCTGGCAGCGTGCAGCTCGGACCCCGAGCCGGCCGAGACCGCGACGAGTGCTGAGCCCGAGACCTCGGCCTCGGAGACTACGGACTCGATCGACGCATCGGGCCAGACGCTGACCATCTGGACCGACGCCGAGCGTGAGGGCGCGATCCAGGCCGTGGCCGACACCTTCGAGGCTGACACCGGCGCCACCGTCGAGATCGTCCAGAAGAACTTCGAAGACCTGCGCAACGACTTCATCGCACAGGTTCCCACCGGCGAGGGCCCCGACATCACCGTCGGCGCACACGACTGGCTGGGCGCGCTCGTTGAGGCCGGTGTCGTGAACACCGTCGACCTCGGCGACGTGGCTGGCGACTTCGAAGAGGTCGCTGTCGACGCCTTCACCTACGACGGCCAGCTCTACGGCCTCCCGTACGCCACCGAGGCCATCGCGCTCATCCAGAACGCTGACCTCGTGGGTGACACCGCACCCACCACGTGGGACGAGATGATCCAGATGTCGGTTGACGCCGGCTTCGAGGACCGTCCCTTCCTGCTGTTCACGAACGGCACCGCAGGCGACGGCTACTCGGCGTACCCGCTGCAGACCTCCTTTGGCGCTCCCGTCTTCGTCCAGGACGAGTCGGGTTCGTACACCTCCGAGGTCGGCATGGGCGGCGAGGCCGGACAGGCCTTCGCCGAGTTCCTCTACGAGAACGGCCAGGCAGGCAACGGCTACTTCTCCGACACCATCGACTACGACACGTCGAACACCCTCTTCGCGAACGGTGAAGTTCCCTTCATCCTGCAGGGCCCCTGGATGCCGTTCTTCGATGACGACTCGATGAACCTCGTTGTGTCCCCGATGGTCTCTGCTGGCGGCGAGACTGCAGCTCCGTTCGTGGGCGTGCAGGGCTTCTACATCTCCGCTCAGTCGGACAACGCCTTGCTGGCCAACGAGTTCCTCACCGGCTACCTGGCCACCGAGGACGCGCAGCGCGCGCTGTACGAGGCTGACCCCCGCCTGCCCGCGCTGACCGCGCTGGCCGAGGAGTTCTCCGCTGACCCCATCACCGCCGGCTTCGTGGCCTCTGCCTCGCAGGGTGTGCCGATGCCGTCCATCCCCGAGATGGGCAACGTGTGGGACCTGTGGAACGCCGCTGAAATCCAGCTCATCACCGGCGCGTCTGACGACCCTGCCGGCACCTGGGACGACATGGTCGCGGAGCTCGAAGCTTCCATCGGCTAACGTGAGGAGTGAGGCGGGTTGCATGCTGGCCCGCCTCACTCTCCACCCCCGGGGACGGCCCGTCCCCTGATTGGCAACGACGACATTCAGCAGGAGAGATTCATGGCCAAGGACGCCGCGGTGACGGTGAACGGTACGCCGGCACCTCAGGAATCGCATGCACGCCGCTGGGCGGGACTCGGATGGGGCTTCATTGCGAAGCTCATCATGATGGCCCTGGTCAACGCGCTCGGCCTCGCGATCGTTTTCTCAGCGGTCAACTCGGAGGCGTGGGCAATTCTCGCGTGCTCCGTGATCCTGCTGATCGCCGCCAACATCATCTACTTCGCGAAGCGAACGCTGCCGCTCAAGTACCTCTTTCCCGGCCTGATCTTCCTGGCCATCTTCCAGCTTTTCACCCTCGCGTACACTGGCTACGTCGCTTTCACGAACTACGGCACCGGTCACGCTGGCTCGCAGGAACAGGCCGTCGAGGCCACGCTGATCCAGAACGAGCGCCGAGTCGAGGGCTCGCCCACGTACCCGCTCGCCGTGGTGCGCGATGGCGACACCGTCGGCTTCGCTGTCACCGATGAGGAAGGCTTTGTGCGCGTGGGCTCTGAGGAGCAGCCGCTTGAGCCCGTCGACGGTGGTGCCGTGAGCGACTCCGGTGTTCCCACCGAGGTGCCCGGCTGGGAGGTTGTCAGCCGCGCCGACCTCTTTGCAGACGCGGACTTGCAGGCCGAGGTCATCGACCTGCGCGTGCCCGTCTCCGACGATCCCGAGGACGGATCGATGCGCTCGCGCGACGGCGCCTCCGGTGCCGTGTACCAGTCGTCCATTGACTGGGACGACGAGGCGCAGACCTTCACGGACAAGGAAACCGGCACGGTCTACTACGCGGACCAGGAGACCGGAAACTTTGTTGCCGACAACGGCGACAGCCTCCCCACCGGTTGGTACGTCACCGTGGGCTTCGACAACTTTGTGCGAGCAGTCACTGACGACGCGCTGGCCGGCCCATTGGCCAAGGTCACCCTGTGGACGTTCGCCTTCGCAATCCTCACGGTGCTGACGAGCTTTGGCTTGGGCCTGCTGTTCGCGCTGATCTACAACGACCCCCGCATTCGCGGCCGCAAGTGGATGCGCACGGTGTTCATCCTGCCGTACGCGTTCCCTGCCTTCATGTCCGCGCTGTTGTGGCGAGGCATGCTGAACCGCGAGTTCGGAATCATCAACGACTGGTTCTTCTTTGGTGCGGACATCAACTGGTTGGGAGACCCATGGCTCGCCAAGTTCGCCGTGCTGTGGGTGAACCTGTGGCTGAGCTACCCCTACTGGTTCTTGGTCTGCACCGGCGCGCTGCAGGCACTCCCCAGCGAGACCATGGAGGCGTCGAAGATTGACGGCGCTGGGCGCTGGCGCCAGTTCCGATCCATCACGCTGCCGCTCCTGCTGGTGTCGACCGCGCCGCTGGCGATCTCTTCGTTCGCGTTCAACTTCAACAACTTCACGATTATCTACATGTTGACCGAGGGCGGTCCGCCATTCCCCGGCACATCCGGGCTGGGATCGACGGACATTTTGATCTCAGCGATCTACAACATCTCGGGAGTCTCCGGCGGCTCGGCTGACTACGGTCTGGCCTCGGCGTTGTCGATCCTGGTGTTCATCTTCGTCGGAATCATCTCCGCGATTGCCTTCCGTCAGACCCGCAAGCTGGAGGAGATCTAGTCATGACTGCGACGACTACTCAGGCTCCCGTCCGTCGTTCCCCCTCGCGCCGCGGGCGCTGGTGGGCGGAGATCGGCTGGAAGTATCCCGTGGCTGCGGTCATCATTTTCTATGCCGCATTCCCGCTGGTCTACGTGCTGTCGGCGTCATTGTCGGCATCAGGAACATTGTCGTCCGGTGGCGCGCTGTTTTCAGACATCTCGCTGAGCAACTATGCGGCCCTGAACGACACCTCGTACTGGACGTGGGTGGGCAACACTCTCATCGTGGGAGTGTCCTCCGCCCTGGGCGCGGTCTTCATGGGCGCGTGCGCTGCGTACGCATTCTCTCGCTTCCGCTTCAAGGGCCGCCGTGCGGGTCTGACGACCCTGCTGATCGTGCAGATGTTCCCGCAGACCGTGGCCTTCGTCTCAGTGTTCTTGTTGCTGACGGCGCTGGGTGACGTGTTCCCCGCGCTGGGGATCAACTCCAAGATCGCCCTCATCTGCGTGTACCTTGGCGGCGCGCTGGGCGCGAACACGTTCCTCATGTACGGGTTCTTCAACACCATTCCGACAGACATCGACGAGTCCGCGAAGGTGGACGGCGCCACGCACGCGCAGATCTTCTGGAAGCTGATCATGCCGCTGGTGACGCCCATCCTTGCGGTGGTGGGCCTGCTCGCCTTCATCTCCGCGTTCGGTGACTTCATCTTGGCGAAGATTGTGCTGGTATCTGAGGATCAGTGGACGCTCGCGGTCGGCATGTACCAGTGGGTTTCGAACCAGCTCAGTGCCAACTGGGGATTGTTCGCTGCAGGAGCCGTGATCGCCGCAGTGCCGGTGTTGATCATCTTCCTGTCGCTGCAGAAGTACATCGTGGGCGGCCTCACGGCCGGCTCGGTGAAGGGTTAAGTCCCGAGAGTAGGGGCGCCTCTGTGGAGGCGCCCCTCTCTTCGGGCCGATGCTGGGACCGGTCCCATTGCGCCGGTCCCTGAATGTAGGGATCCCGAGCAGGCAGCCCGGGCGACCTACACGGATGACGTGGACTCGAATCAACGACGATCGAAAGGAATCACCCCATGACATGGCGTTCGCAATTGGGAGCGGTCACGGCGGGACTCGCCGCCTCCGCTCTCGCGATAGGCGGGCTGTCGACAGCCGCTGTCGCAGCCGACGACGGCCCCGTCGAGGCCGGCATCACCGTCCCCAAAGTTGAGGGGATGGGGGATGACTGGATCAACGGCGTCGACATCTCGTCGATCCTCTCGCTGGAGGAGTCAGGCGTCACCTTCTACAACGAGGCGGGCCAGGAAGAGGACCTCTTCACGGTGCTCGCCGACCACGGCGTGAACTGGGTTCGCGTCCGTGTCTGGAACGACCCGTGGACGGCCGATGGCAACGGCTACGGCGGCGGCAACGTGGACGCGGACCGTGCGACCGAGATCGGCAAGCGCGCTACCGCGGCCGGCATGCAGGTCCTCGTGAACTTCCACTATTCGGACTTCTGGGCGCACCCTGGCCAGCAGCAACTGCCCAAGGCGTGGAAGGACCTCGACACTGTGGAGCAGCGGGCGCAGGCGGTTGAGGACTACACCCGCGAGACCCTCCAGACTATGAAGGATGCCGGCGTCGACGTCGGCATGGTGCAGATCGGCAACGAGAACACCCCCAACTCTTCCGAACAGATTGTGGAAGTAGGCGGCTGGTCGGACTTCGCAACCGTGGTTGACGCGGGCGCCTCTGCGGTGCGGGAGGTGGTGCCTGATGCCAAGGTCGCAGTGCACTTCACGAACCCTGAGCGCGGCAACCACCCGGACTTTGCCGACCAGCTTGCCGCACAGAATGTCGACTACGACGTGTTTCTGAGCTCGTACTACCCGTTCTGGCACGGTGATCTCGATGACCTCACCGCGAGCCTGAACGAGATTGCGAACGAGCATCACAAGGACGTGGCTGTCGCGGAGGTGTCCTGGGCGTACACGCTCGCGGACGGCGATGGGCATGAGAACACCATCAAGACGGCGTACGACCAGTACTCCATCTCTGTCCAGGGCCAGGCCCTCGCGATCCGCGACGTCATGCAGGCCGTCGCAGACGTGGACGGCGGGCGCGGCATCGGCACCTTCTACTGGGAGCCCGCGTGGCTTCCCGTCGGGCCGCCCAGCGCGCTCGAGTCCAACAAGGAACTGTGGGAAGCCCACGGGTCGGGGTGGGCCTCAAGTTTCGCGGGCGAGTATGAGCCCGACGACGCGGGCGTCTACTACGGCGGTACATCGTGGGACAACCAGGCGCTGTTCGACTTTGACGGCCACCCTCTCGAGTCACTGAATGTGTACGAGTACGCGGTCACCGGATCCGTCGCACCCCGCGAGGTCGACGGAGTCGCATCGCCATCGCTGACCGTGACGGATGGTGCCACGATCTCGCTGCCCTCAAGCGTCGAGGTCCGCTACACCGACGGCACCAGCGAGCAAGCGACGGTGACGTGGAACGCGCGCACAGAGTGGATCGACGGGCCAGGTCGGTACACGATCACCGGTACGACCGCAGGGGGCATCGACGTCACGGCGACGGTCGAGGTCCTCGACTCCAACTCGACGGGCGACAACCTCGTCGTCAACCCCGGGTTTGAGGATGTTGCCGCTGGGTGGACCGGCACTGGCACCGGCTTCACGATTGGCCGCGAGGAAGACCCGCGCTCCGGCGCCCGTGCCACGCACTGGTACAGCACCAACGCCAACTCCTTCGAGATCGCGCAGACTCTCACGGGCGTGCCAGCGGGCACGTACCGGTTGTCGGCATTTGCGCAGGGCGACGGAGCCTCACCTGATGCGTCTGTCACCGTCTACGCGCAGCACGGGATCAGCACGGTGAGCGCTTCCGCGACGCTCCAGGGATATGAGGTGTGGCAGAACCCCACCACGGACCTCCTCAGCGTCTCGGCGGGCGGCACGGTGGATATTTGGATCGAGTGGGACATGGGCCCCGGTGCGTGGGGAACCCTCGACGACGTCACGTTTGCTCTCGGTTCTGAACTGCCCGTCGCCCACACCACTGAGCTCGCCGACCTGGCGGCTCAAGCGCGTGACATCGATACCGAGGGTTACACGGCGGTCTCGGTGCTGGCACTTGAGCGCGCCCTCCAGCGTGCGGACTTCGCGCTCGGCGCAGGAAACCCCAGCCAAGCGACGGTCGACGGTGCTACCGCTGCACTCCAGGCCGCCATCGACGGACTCGAGACGGGTGACGCCACCACTCCCGACCCGACCGTGGTGCCGGTGTCGCTCGACATCGTGGACGGCGCCACCGTCGTTTTGCCGGAGACCGTCACCGTGACGGCTTTCGACGATTCCACCAGCACGGAGGCCGTGACCTGGAACGACTCGTACGAGTGGATTTCCGGACCCGGCGTGTACACCGTGACCGGCCTGACGGAAAACGGGTGGACCGCCACCGCCACCATCACCGTGCGACCGGCGCTGTTGCTCGCGAACGGAGGATTCGAGAATGGCACGCAGGACGCGTCGCCGTGGGAGATCACCGCAGGCGACGAGTGGCCGGCCGCCGAGGTTGGCACCGCATGGGTATCCGAGTACAGCGAGATCGAGGGCAGCTTCGCGCTCAATGGATGGTCGGACGACTCTGAGGGGCCCGACTTCTGGCTCAGCGCCAAGCAGACGACGGATGAGCTCCAGGCCGGCACGTACCGTGTGTCGGCCACGGTGGCCGGAGGGAACAACGTTCTCGGCCTGGACAACAGCGCTTCCTCGACTACCTACGAGCTGGGTGTGTGGGATGGTGCCGCGTACCATTCCGTTGACCTCGGACTCCTAGGGTGGCCGGACCAGGACACGCAGTCCGTGGAGTTCACGCTCGCACAGCCCGCTGCCGTTGACATCTCGTTGTCGGCAGAGATTGTGCGCGGTGACTGGTCTTACGCAGACAACGTGGTGCTCGAGCGGATCAGCGATGCAGACCCTGCAGACACGACCGCTCTGACGGCCGTGCTTGACGAGGCTGCTGCGGTCGACCGTGAGTCGTACACCACGGAGTCGGTCGCAGCCCTGGACCTCGCCGTGGAGCGGGCCCACGTGGTGCTGGGGGCTGATGCCCCGGCACAGGACGCGATCGCCAGGGCCACCGCCGGGGTGCGGTCAGCACTCGATGCACTGGTGGAGCGCGAGGACCCCGTCGAGCCCACGCCGGAGCCCACTCCCGAACCAAGCACGGACACCACGCCGGAACCGACCGAGGAACCCACCACTGGGCCGACGGCCGAACCCACGCCGGTCCCCACCGAGGAGCCCACGCCCGAGCCCACGGGTACCCCCACCATCGAGGTGGGCGGTGGCCTGACAACGGTGACGGCAGGGGACACCATCACGCTACGCCTGACCGGTCTTCCCGACGGCCAGGTTGAGGTGGGCATCGCTAGCGTTTACCAGCGCCTCGCGCAGGTGGACGTCGTTGATGGATCCGCGATCGTCACCGTGACGATCCCGGCGGACCTCGAGCCGGGGCGCCACCACCTGCAAGTGCGTGACGCGAGCGGTGCGATCCTTGCCGAGTACGCCATCACGGTCGAGGCTCCCGCCCAGGACGCCGTCGCCAGTGGCGACGACGCGACCGGAGAGGCGCTGCCCGTCACGGGCGCCGATGGCGGTCGGCTCGCCGGCCTGCTACTGGTCGCGATTGCGTTCGCGGCCGCGGGTACGGCCCTGGTGGTGCGTCGCCGGAGCTAGACCCCTGTACAGCCCGATGCCCGGGTGAGGTGCGTACGGCACCTCACCCGGGCATCGGCCCGTTTATCGGGACAAGTACAGCTGGACCGTGAGGTCCTCGACTACTTGCACGTCGCCGGGCTGGACGGTCTCGACCGCCACGCCCACGGGCGACTCCCACGCGGAGTCCCACACCAGCTCCCAGGCGCCGCCTTCGTCCGCTGGAAGAGTGACCTCTACCGGGGTGCGAGTGCCGTTGATGACGAGCAGGGCATCAGCTTCGCCGTCCTCCGACAGCGAGCGCATGAACTGCACCACGCGAGTGGCAGGGTCCTCCCACCAGTCCTCCGACTCGGGCTGGCCGTCAGCCCTGAACCAGGCCGAGTCTGCGCGGTGGCGGTCGTCATCCGGGCGCGGATCGTGACCGTCGTAGAACTCGCTGGGTCGCAGCACGCGGTTCTCGCGGCGCAGAGCAATCAAGTGCTGCACGGTGGAACGGATGTCTGCCTGCCAGGGGTGGAAGGACCAGTCCAGCCACGAGATCTCGTTGTCTTGGCAGTACGCGTTGTTGTTGCCCTTCTGTGTGTTGCCGAACTCGTCGCCAGCCAACAGCATGGGCGTTCCCGCGCTCAGGAGGAGAGAGCCCAAAAGGTTGCGGATCGACCGCCTGCGGTAGGCGTTGATCTCGACCTCATCCGTCTCTCCCTCGTAGCCGTGGTTCCATGAGCGGTTGTTGTCCGTGCCGTCGCGGTTGTCTTCGCCATTGGCCTCGTTGTGCTTGCCGTTGTAGGCGGTGAGGTCAGCCATCGTGAAGCCGTCATGGCAGGTAATGAAGTTGACCGACGCGACGGGGCCGCGCATCAATGGCGGCTCCGTATGGCCAAAGAGGTCCGTTGAGCCGGCCAGGCGCGTTGCGAGCTCGGGCGCGGTCGGGTGGTTGCGTCCACCGCGCGCCGTGTCGGTGAGCCAGAAGGATCGCAACTTGTCGCGGAAGCGGTCGTTCCACTCGGCCATGGGAGCGGGGAAGTTGCCGACCTGCCAGCCGCCCATACCGGTGTCCCACGGCTCTGCGATCAACTTGGTGCCGCCAATGAGCGGGTCCATGGTGATGCCGACCAGGAACGGGTGGCGTGTCGAGAAGCCGTGCCCGGTGCGCCCCAGCGTGGCGGCCAAGTCGAACCGGAATCCGTCGACCCCCACTTCTTCGGTCCAGTAGCGCAGCGAATCCATGGCCATCTGCACTACACGTGAGTGGGTGAAGTCGAGGGTGTTGCCCGTGCCCGTGGTGTCGTCGTAGTGACCCGGGGAGTTGGGCTGGCTGCGGTAGTAGTCGTGGTTGTCGAGGCCGCGCCACGACAGGACACGGTCGCCCCAGCCCGCCTCTGCGGTGTGGTTGTACACCACGTCCAGGATGACCTCGAGGCCGGCCTGGTGCAGGAGGTCCACCATCCCGACGAACTCGTCGAGGACGCCTTGCGCCCCCTTGGCCTGTGCCTCTTGCGTCGCGTAGGGCGCGTGCGGGGCGAAGAAGCCCATCGTCGAATAGCCCCAATAGTTGCTGAGGCCCGCGTGGTCCAGGTGCGGCTCGGACGCGAAGGCGTGCACCGGCAATAGTTCAACGGTCGTGACACCCAGGCTCGTGAGGTACTCAATGGCGGCGGGGTGCGCAAGGCCTGCATAGGTGCCGCGTAGGTGCTCGGGCACATCCATCATCTGCTGGGTGAAGCCCTTAACATGCAGCTCGTAGATGACGGTGTCCTCCCACGGGATGCGCGGGTGCGGCGTCTGCCACGAGCCTCCGGGTTCCGCGGTGACCACCGAGCGCGGCATCAGTTCTGCCGTGTCCGCCTCGTCCTTATTGGACAGCAGCTGCGCCGCACGCTCGTGCGTCATGGGGATCAGGTCGCCCTCGATGCCGCGGCCATACGGGTCGAGGAGGAGTTTGTTCGCGTTGTAGCGGTGTCCCTTCTTGGGAGCCCAGGGGCCGTGGGCGCGGAAGCCGTAGTGCTGACCCTCACCGATCCCGGGGACGAACGCGTGCCACACGCCTGCCGTGGGGCCGTGCAGGGGGACGCGGGTCTCCGTGCCGGCGTCGTCGAACAGGCAAAGGTCTACTCCGGTGGCGTGGCCTGAGTAGACGCCCACGACGGCGCCGCCATCGGTGAGGTGGACCCCCAGGCGGTGGGGAGTGGGGGACGGGATGACTCCATCAATGGTCATGGTCTCTATTGTGCCGATCTTGAGGGTGATTGGAACGTTTCGGTGCGCGTGCGGGAGTGTCCGCGTGTACAGAGGGGAGATTCCGGCAACGGGGTGAGCTGCCCGGGCGCCTACGCGCTCACTGGGCGGCGCGCAGCTGCTGATGCAATGCCCAGCCACGAGTGCGGCACCTTGTCAAAGCACCATCCCAACTTGGGTGCCTTCTGGGAGATCCAGATCGCGGGGACGCGCTTGTCGCCGCGCGATGACCCCGCCAGCATGAAGCAGTGGTTCTTCTTGAGGAATCCAGGGTGCGCGGCAGTGATGGACAGTCCCTCCGCGATCGTTAACGGCGAGCGACCGCGGTCCGCGATCTGCGCGCAGGCATCCAGGGGCGCGACGTCCCTGAACTCGTCGCCACGCTGCACGTTGACCAGCAGGTAGGCGGGTGCCTGGGGCACCTCGAGTTCCGGACGGTCGCGGTACGGCGCCAGGCCCTCCTCGCCGTGATTACGGTCCAGAATCCCCTCGTTGGCGGAGCCGGGCAAGCGCAGGCCGGGCACGCGTGCAGCGGGATCGATGAGGGCATCCGCGACGACGGCGACGTACGGCAGCACCCCGTCCGCGGGGAACGCATCCTGAGGTAGCTCCGCGGCCGCGCCTCTCAGTGGATCGAAGACTTCGCGGAAGTCTCCCTCCGAGAGTGCCGCGAGCCGGTGCAGGCCGGCGGTGATGTACGCGTCTACCTGGTCGTCGAGCAAAAGGCTGGTCATGGCAGGGCTCCCATCTCGAAGTGGCTCAGCCCTAACGCGCAACGCGTGCCCGATGTTCCCTGGCGGGTTGACGCGCGCGGCTAGCGGTCTTTGAGTGCGTTGAGCAATGTGCCGGTGGGTGTGAGTGCGACTGCAATGACGATGAGGGTGGCGCCGATGAGGGTGAGCGCGGTGTGGGTGCTGACGATGGTGAGGGTGGGAGCGGTGCGGGCTCCGAACGCCAGGGCCCCCGTGATGCCGATCGCCCAACCGCCCGCGGCTCCGGCGGCAACGAGCAGGGCCCATTCACTCACCTGCATGGTGAGGCGTGCGGGGGCATGGACTCCGAAGGTGGCGTAAATGGCTGTATGGGAGCGGCGGAACCATTGGACCAGTGCCCACATCAGTCCTAAGGCGAGTGCGGACGCGATCCACAGCCACCTCAGTGGGCGGTCTTCGTATGCGGTGGTGTAGTCGACGGTGAACTCGTTGGAGTACAGACGGTCCGCTACCACCGCGGCGCGGCCCTCGTGCGCGAGGGCCCCGGGAAGAATCTCGGCGACCGCGTCGTGGCGTGCGGCGTCGGTCGCGACGTAGCACGCGTCCGCGGTGGCGCCGAGCAGTGACGGCACGAGCAAGGCGCCGTCATATTCGTCTCCCATGGGCGCCGTGTCCGCGACGCGCGAAGCGACCAGGCCGGTGCGTGCGGCGGGCTCGGAGTCGCTGGCTTGGCGGACCACCTCAATGGTTTCGCCGCCGAGGACGCCGGTGCGTTCGCTGAAGCCGCTCGACAGGATCGCGACGCCGCGGGGGTCCCCCTCGATTCCGAGGAACGGCAGGGCCCCGGAGGTGACGGAGTAGACGCTCGCCCGTCCTCCGGGGACCGACGTGAGTGCGCCGGTGGCGCCCGAGCGTTCCAAAGCGAAGGAGGCCTCGACCCCGTCGTAGCCCGCCAATGATTCGCATGTGGACGTGGGGATGGGGAACTGGTCTCCGTCCACGGTGGCGCCCGTGACGACGTAGACGTGACCGCCGGCGTCGATCCAGTCTTGCTCGGCTTCCATGAGCCGGGTCACGCCCAGGGCGTCGGCAATAGCGGGGGCGGCGATCAGCCACGCGGTAGCCACGATGACGATGGCAGAGGTCCACCGTCCGGTGCGTGCCGTGGCGAGGCCCTCGCGAGCTGCGAGGGACAGCGGCCAGGTGCGGCGACGGTGGGACGCTTCGCTCATGCAGGTGCTCCCGCGTGGTCCATGATGCTTCCGTCGCGCAGTTCCAGGACCACGTCGCACCGCTGCGCCACCGCCGGGTCGTGGGTGACGATGACCACGGTGCGCTCGCCGTGTGCACCGATCATTGCTTCAAGCACGGTCGCCGACGTTGTCGCGTCGAGCTGCCCGGTGGGTTCGTCGGCCAAGATGATGGGTCGGTGGGACGCCAAGGCGCGCGCGATGGCCACCCGCTGAGCTTCTCCGCCTGACAGGATGCGTGCCGGCTCGTCTTCGCGGCCGACGAGCCCCACCTGGGCGAGGTAGTCGCGTGCCCTGGCCCGAGCATCGGCCCGGCTCGCGCCGTCGGAGTAGGCGCCAACCATGACGTTGTCTGCCGCGGTGCGGTCGGGTAGGAGTGACACGGTTTGCAGCACCCACGACGCGGTGTCCGCGAGCGAGTGGTCAGCACCATCTGTGTCGACTGCCTGGATGGCGCCGGACTTCAAGGGCAGCAGGTGGCCCATCAGGGACAGCAGGGTGGTCTTACCTGAGCCGGATGGGCCGATGATCGCGGCGGATGCGCCGTCGGGGATGTCGAAGGTCACGCCGGACAGCACCTGGTGGTCGCCGCGCGGGTACGTGAAGGACACGTCGCGCGCCGCTAGTCGCATGCGATGTTCTCCCGGACCTCCCGTGGGTTCAGCAACAGCGGCTCACCCGCGAGCGCGAGGTCCACGTCCACGGTTCCGAGGGTCCCGCCTAGCGGGGTGATCGGCACCGCGTCTCCCGTGAGGTCAGGGAAGATGCAGGTGCGGCCGGCGTCGTCAGTGACGACCGCCGGTGCCGGAACGGATGCGATCTCGGTCGGTGTCGCCAGGCGCGTGAGACCGACGCCTTCGCCCAGATCCCCGAGCGCATCCGCGATGAGCGCGACCGACTCAGGTTCCGTGACGTATCCGGAACCGGCCTCGTAGTCGACCACGGCGCCACCCACGTCCAACACCAGCGGGCCGTCTGCGCTCATGGTCGGTGGCTCGGTCACCTCGATAGCGCTCATCGATGCAGTCGTGCTAAACACCGCGGTGCCGGGGGAGACACTGTCGCCCACGGCGACGCTCATCTCGTCAACAGTGGCGGCGGACGGTCCAACCCACACCACTGCAGCGCGTGACAAGACTGTGTTGTTCTTGCCATAGCCGTGTTCCTCGTTGAACTCCTTGATCGCTTGCTCGGTGACGTACCCGGCATCGCCATCGGGCTCGCCATCGAGGTAGCCCAGGTCAATGAGGAGTTGCTGGGCGATGGCGACGTCCGCGCCGTCACTTCCGCGGGATACGTCCCTGAACAGTGGCGCGTCTGCGGCGTAAGCGAAGACTTCGGCGGCATCGACGACCATAAGGAGGTCGCCGTGGGTGACGTCGCTTCCGGCCGATGCGTGCATGGCCGTGACGGTCCCACTCGCCTGGGTGGTGGGGGACAGCGCCGTGGCGTACTGAACCTTGACACTCACATTGGTTTCACCCGAGCGCTGCGCAGTCTCCACTGTGCCCATCAGCGGCGCCGCTGGTGTCGCCGCCTGGAGCGGTGACTCCTCCGATGCCGCAAACACCCACACTCCGGCCGCCAACAGCGGAGCCCCAATCGCAGCCACCAGCGCCACAGTCACGCCGGCCGAACGAACACGCGTCATTGTGAATCCCATCTCCTCGTAGCTGCCAAGAGCAACCTCGTCCGAACAGTCATGGCCCGTTGCGAGCCGGTGCTCGATCATCTGCGCGGCTCACGGGGCGTCCCTGTGGTCGCGTCAAAAAAACTTCCCAGCGGGGCCACTTGGCCGGAGCGGGTGACCTGTCACGAGTGCGATCGTTCGGTAAGTTCTGCGCGCGAGGGCTGCTAGTACGAATGCAGGCCGATCTCACCGGCACAGTCAATGCTCCCCTCGGTCTCGTTCCACAGATCAGAGGTTGCGGAGAGCAGTTCTGCGACTGTGGTGTCAGGGTCGAGGTCGACGCCTTGCTCGCTCAGACAGGCGCGCAGCTGTGGGGAACGCTCCTGGATCCACACATCGCGGGCAGATAGTGCCGCCGGCTGGGTCTGATAGACCTGACTTATCCACATTGACTCTTGGTTTTCGCACGTGTCGACAGGTGCTGAGCTGTCAGCTGCCACGGACCAGAACGGGAGCACGTAGCCCCATTCGTTTTCGTGGTCCTCGGCGCGTGCATCAAGTCCGAGTTCGGTGAGGCAAGCGACAGTCGCGTCGCGCGCCCGCGCGGCGGCCTCGTAAGTGACCTCTCCTGCTTCGCGTGCATCTTCAAGCAACGCGAGTTGCGCCGGGGATGCCCCTGAATCGACCGCGTCCCTCACTGCGGATTCCACGATGGCGGCAAATCCCTCGTCGCTGGACTCGGCGTGGGGAGTCGCTTCTGGTGAGGTCGTGCAGCCGACTAGAGCAATGGTCGTGACCGCGCAAGCAACGCTCAGTGACGCGACACCACCGGCGCGGGAGGTCATCACTAGTGAGACACCCGGTACGCCCACGCACCGAGAACAAAGTGCGTCACTTGGTGCTTGTGCCAGACGGTCGGCGTGTAGCGATGTGAGCCCTCGTCGATGTACCAGATCCGCTGCCCGACTGAGCCCGCGCAGCCGTTGTCGTGGCTCTGAGCGGAGACACCACTGTTGATGGTGCTCGTCACTCGGCAGCCGTCGACATACTGTGAGCCGGAATATGAGCGGTACGAAGACGTCTCCGCTCCACTTGCTGGCCCAGCGGACAGTGCCAATAGTGCGACCGCCGCGCTCGCGGCGAGTGTAGTGCTGAACCGTCTCATGTCGTGCCCTCCTTTGGTGCGGCGCCACCATGGCGCCGTCAAGGTAAAATACCGTCCGTTGGTATGCCTGCAAAGCCCGCATTTATGTGGGCATACGTGCGGGTCGAGGGAACACAGCCGCGGCCCGCCGCCAAGGTGCGTTGAGGGTGGCGTTGCGCGTGGCCGGTAGGTCAATACGAGGGGATCCCAGCGTCGACGACGCAGTCGGTGCCGCTGTTGACGTAGCCATCGAGGTTGAGGTCGAGGAGCTCGTCGTAGGTCGCCGTGTCCGGGACGTCGATGCCAATGTCAGATAGGCACGCGATCACCTGGGGCCTGACAGACTCCAGCTTCTGGTGACGTCCGGCCACTGATTGCGGTGCGTCGTACCACGCGCTCTCGACGAAGAAGCTGTGCTCTTCGAGGCACGCTTGGCCCTCATCTCCGCCGCCATCCGCAAAGCCGGCTGGCGATCCTGAGTAGGTGTACATGCGCTTGGGGTAGCCGGCTGAGTCGTCTATGCCCTCGTCGATGATGTGAAAGCCGAGCTCCCGCATGCATTCCAAGGACCGGTCGACTGCACTGCTGACCTCTTCAAAGGTCAACTCGCCGTCCGTCATGAGGGCAATCTGATCCTCACTTGCGCCATCTTGTTGGGCCCTCTCGATTGTGGCGGCGAACTGAGTCGGCGCAGCGTCTAACGAGTCAGTCGTGCCGGCGCACCCTGGTGCCGCAGTCACGATTGCGACTGCTGCGATCCCTTGGGCGGCCCGTCTGGGAGCACTTCGTCGGCTCATCCCTCGGACCAGCTCTGGAACTTGACATACTTTGCCTTCGGGCCGGACTCGGCCATTCGGGTCGACTCTGACCACGGCGTCCAGTAAAGCCAGTGAGAGGGCGCGCCAACCGGGACGTATTGGTGCCGCACCCCGACCTTGTCGCAGTACATCGCCCAATGGTTGACACGGTCGTAGTTGTTGAAGCTGAGCTTAGAGCCGCATCCGGCGCTTGCCGGGGCGGTCGGTGCGATGGGCGCGGTCAGGCTGGCTGCGACAACTGCCACAACCCCCCCCTTGACGAGCATTGACGTGAGCTTTTTCATCTTTTCCCTTTGCTGGTGGCCGGGCCTCAGCAGGCCCGCAAACTGGACAGTACCGATGGTTGGTAAGTGCGCCAAGCCATTACTTATGTGGGCAGGAATCGCGTAGCGCCGCCGCGAGTTCCCGCTAGGCTGGCGAGCATGCGCATTCTGGTCACGGTCAAGCACACTCCCGACCTGCAGTCCCAGCGTTCCTTCACTGACGGTCGCGTCACGCGAACCGCGGAGGACGGCACCATGAACGAGTTGGACGAGAACGCCGTCGAGGCTGCTCTCCAGCTCGTTGAGGCGGCCGGCGAGGGCGAGGTTTATGCCCTCACCGTGGGCGGGCCCGACGCGGTTGCCGCGGTACGCAAGGCCCTGCAATTGGGCGTTCACCACGCCCTGCACGTGTCCGACGAGGCCATCGCGGGCTCTGACGTGTTCGGCACCGCCAAGGTCATCGCCGCGGCAGTGCGCAAGGTGCACGACGAGGCGCCGCTGGACCTGGTCGTGACGGGCATGGCCGCCCTCGACGGGCTGACGTCGATGCTGCCCACCGCGCTTGCTGCCGAGCTTGACTGGTCGCAGTTGACCCTGGCATCGGCGCTCTCTGTGGACGGCGGCGAGGTGACCATCGAGCGTCACCTGCCGGACTCGCACGAGACCGTGAGCGCGCCACTGCCGGCGGTCGTCTCCGTGACGGACGAGGCGAACAAGCCGCGCTTTCCCAACTTCAAACTCATCATGGCGGCCCGCAAGGCCCCGGTGACCGTGTGGACCCTCAGTGACCTGGCACTCGATCCCGCCCAGGTAGGCGCGGGAGCCGCCCGCACCACCGTCATTGACGCCTCCCCGCGGCCTCCGCGCGCCGACCGCATCAAGGTCACGGACACCGGCGACGCCGGCACGCAACTCGCGAACTTCCTCATCGAGAAGGGACTGGCATGACCATCGCCGCAGTTCTCATTGACCACCGCCACGGGGCGGTCACGCGGCCCGCGCTCGAGGCCCTCACGTTGGCCCGTTCGCTCGGCACCCCCGTCGCCGTCTGGTTGGGCGAGGCTCCCAGCGCCGACGCCGCGGCTCAGTTGGGCGAGTACGGCGCCACCGAGGTCCGGGTGGTCGACGCGGCCGACGCCAGGGTTGCGTCGCGTGCTGCCGCTGCAGTCGGTGCGGCGTCCGGGGATGCCGACGTGGTCGTCATGATCTCCACGTTCGTCACCAAGGAAATCGCGACGCGACTGGCCCTCGCCACCGGCGCGGGTGTGGTCGTGGACGCCGCGGGCGCCGAGCTCGTTGACGGCAAGGTCGAGACCTTCCAGACCGTGTTCGCCGCGACCTGGGACGTGCGTACCCGCATTAACGCCGACAAGGCGATCGTGGGCGTGCGCCCCAACACGACGCACGCCACTCCGGCCGACTCGCCCGCAGCGGCGACGGTGGTTGTCGTCGACGCTGAGTTGCCCGAAGCGCGGGAGCGGATCGTGTCCGTCGAGCCCGTCGAGCAGGGCGACAGCGTGCCACTCGCGGAGGCTCCCGTCGTAGTGTCGGGTGGCCGTGGGACTTCAGGCGATTACTCGCTGGTCAGCGACTTCGCTGAACTACTCGGCGGTGCAGTGGGGGCCTCTCGCGACGCCACCGACGAGGGTTGGATTAGCCACGAACACATGGTCGGCCAGACCGGCACCACCGTGACGCCCGCGCTCTATGTCGCGTGTGGCATCTCCGGCGCCGTTCACCACCGCGGCGGCATGCAAGCCTCCGGCACCATCGTGTGTATCAACATGGACCCCGAGGCCCCCATCTTCGAGATTTCCGACTTTGGCGTGGTGGGCAACCTCTTCGACGTGATCCCGCAGGCGATCGAGCGCATCAAGGAACACCGCGGCGCCTAGCGGCCCGCGACGACGGCAGGCCCTCATGAACTCGCCTGAAGCGCCACCCGGCTTCAGGCGCGCTGTGGCCGCTGCCAGGCGCTCCATGGGGAGGCGTTTCTCTCGCCGGAATCTCAAGGAGGACGCCTCGGCAGGTGCGGTGCTTGGCATCGAGTCGGTACCCGACGGCCTCGCCAACGCCATCCTTGCCGGGGTGAACCCCATGGCTGGCCTGTACGCCTACATGCTGGGCCTGACCGGCGGCGCCCTGTTCACGGGGACCGCGATGATGGCGGTAGGCGTCACTGGGGCCATGGCGCTCGTGGTGGCAGACGTCAACCTGTCGTCATTCGACGACCCCACCGCAGCGCTCGTCACGCTCAGCCTCTTGACCGGCGTGGTGATGATCGTGGCGGGTGCGGCGCGCTTGGGCAAGCTCGTGCGCTTTGTGCCCACAGCCGTCATGACGGGATTCGTCGCCGCTGTCGGCGTGAACATCATCCTGGGGCAGCTCGGGAATCTCACCGGCACGGAACCGGATGAAGGCAACCGCATTCTCAACGCCATCTGGATCCTCACCCACCCTTTCCAACTCAACTGGTGGTCGACCGCGTTGGGGCTGGTGTCGATCGCGCTCATCGTGTGGCTGAGTACGACCAAGCTCGGTCCCTTGGGCATGGTCCTCGCGGTCGTGGTGGCAACACTGGCGGCCTTGGGCGTCAACGCATGGCAGTCGGAGACCATCGCCGTCGTTGGTGATGTGGCCGACATTGAATCCGGCTTCCCGCCGCTCGCGCTCCCTGACCTCAGCCTCATCCCCGCACTCGTCGTTCCCGCCCTCTCTTTGGCCTTTGTGGGCCTCATCCAGGGAGCAGCCGTGACGACGAGCGTCGCCGACCCAGACAAAGGGCCCGCCAACAACTCCCAGGACTTCGTAGCGCAAGGTGCGGGTAACATCGCGTCCGGCATCTTCGCGGGAATGCCCGTTGGTGCGTCCATGTCCGGGTCGACTCTGGTCGCTCAGGCAGGCGCTCGCAGCCGCACCGCGCTGCTGATCGCTTCGCTGACCCTGATGCTGATTGTCGTCCTGCTGGGTGACGTCGTAAGCGCCGTGGCGATGCCTGCGCTGGCGGCCTTGCTCATCACCGTCGGGTACGCGGCCATTAAGCCCGGAAAGGTCCGCTCGGTCATCAAGACCGGCGCCTTCCAGACCTCGCTGATGGCCGTGACGTTTGTGCTCACGCTCCTCATTCCGCTCCACCTCGCGGTGTTGGTGGGCGTGGCGCTCGGCTTCTTGCTCTTCGTGTCGCAGGCCTCGAACACGCTTGTACTCAAAGGCCTCGACGTGGATGCCAGTGGAGAGATCCGCGAGACTAAGCCACCCGCGCACCTCGCTGGCGCTGACGTTCAGGTGCTTCAGCCGTACGGCAGCATGTTCTTTGCCTCGGCGCCCATTTTCGAGAAACAGTTGCCGACGGTGGACGCACACAGCGCTGGAGCAATCGTCATTTTCCGTATGCGCGGGATTGATCAGGTGGGGTTGTCCCACGTGGAGGTCCTGAGGCGCTTCAGTTCACGGGTCATCGGCCAGGGAGGCACGGTGAAGTTCATCGTGACCAGTCAGGCCGTCCGTGACCAGTTCGAGCGTGAGCGGCTGGTGTCGCTCGTGGGCGAGAGCAATGTTTACCGTGGCGGAGAGTGGCTGGGGCGCGCCACGCGCGAGGCAGTGTCAGACGCCCTCGACGAGATCGCGCGGTCGCGCTAGCGACGCTGGTGGAGTGAGTGCGCCGACCACGTCAGGCGCGCGTGTCGATGGACAGGCCCAGTTGCTCCCACTGCCGAATCTCCTCGGCCAGACCCGCTGCCTTCGCCGCTCCCTGCACGATCGCGTGGCGGCCGGCCAGGAGGTGCAGCGGCGGCGCGTCGTGAGCCGCCACCTGGAGCAGGGCGCGCGCCAAAGCGTGTGGGTCGCCTGGCTGGTTTCCGGGAAGTGCGTCGATGCGCTCCCAGTAGGGCTCCATCACTTCTGCGTAGTCCGGATGAATGTCGCGAACCTTCGCTCCCGAGGGAATCCACTGCGACAGGACCGGGCCGGGTTCCACCAGCGTGACCTTGATGCCAAGGTGGGCCACCTCCTTGGCGAGCGACTCCATGAATCCTGAGATCGCCCACTTCGACGCGCAGTAGTAGCCCATCCCGGCGGACCCGCGCACGCCGGCGATCGAGGAAATCGTGATGATGTGGCCCTGCCGGTGCTCGCGCATGTGAGGAAGCAGCGCCGTCGTGAGGTCTGCCGATCCCCAGAAGTTGGTGTCCATGACGCGGCGTGCCTCCTGGGGGTCGGACTCCTCGATGGTCGAGAAGTAGCCAATCCCGGCATTGTTGACCACCACATCGATGGGTCCGGTACCCACCGCCTGCGTCACCGCGTAGCGGATGCTGGCAGGATCAGTCACGTCCAGCGCGAGCGGCACGACCAGCTCGGGGTACTCCTCGGCCAGGCCGGACAGCGTTTCCGGTTGCCTCGCGGTGGCAAACACGCGATGCCCGGCCGCAGCCGCTGTATGCGCGGTCGCCCGTCCAATCCCTGTGGAACAGCCGGAAATGAACCAGGTCGCCATGGGGTCTCCTTACCTCGAGGTCCGTCCAGCCTACGTGGCCGGCCACGTGTCGGTCATGGAGCGTTCACGAGAGGTTTGTCCTGTTTGCCGGGAATCTGAGGGCGAATGCCGTTAGCGTGGAGGAACATTAACTACCAGGGAGTTTTCATGCGCATGCTGACTGCAATGGTGACAACGGTGTCGCTGATCGGGGCAGGCGGGCTTGCCGCCGCGCCTGCCAGCGCACACGACGAGGACAGTGCGGCCACCGCGGCCGTCTACGCCGACGACCTCGTTGTCTCCGAGTACGTCGAGGGATCTGGCTTCAACAAGGCGATCGAAATCTATAACGGCACCAGCGCGCCGGTCGACCTGTCTGACTACGCGGTCGAGCCGTACCAGAACGGGGCGGCGAGCCCAAGTTCACGTATTGGTCTCGAGGGAACCTTGGCGCCGGGCGACGTGTACGTGTTGGCGAGTTCGACCACGTCCGGCACCAACGATGTGGCTGCGCTCGCAGACCAAGTGTCGGGGTCCGTGCAGTGGAACGGAGACGACGCGGTCACGCTTGTGAGCGCCGGGAACGTGATCGACGTGCTTGGGGTCGTGGGGGAGCGGCCCACGTGGGGAGAAAACGTCACGCTGAGGCGCGATGCCGCGGTCTGTGACGGCACGGTGACCTACGACGCGTCCGAGTGGGAGGCGTTCGCCTCGAACACGGTCGACGGCTTGGGAACTCACGAGTCCACCTGCGGTCCGGGTGGCTCCACGGATCCAGGAGACGGGGGCGACGGAGGGGACCCTGGTGATGGCGGCGATGGAGGTGACGCCAGCGCCTTGCCCATCGGCACCGTGCAGGGCGCCTCCGATGCCTCGCCGTATGTGGGAACCGACGTGACTGTTGAAGGCATCGTGGTGGGTGACTACGAGGGCCCCTCAGCCGAGGGTGCGTTGCGCGGTTTTTACGTGCAGTCCCGCGACGGCGAGCATGACGACGACCCCGCCACGTCGGAAGCCCTCTTCGTCTTCAACGGGGGTGCAAACGAGGTCGCGCTGGGCGACGACGTCTCCGTGACCGGCACCGTCTCAGAGTTTCAGGGGCAGACGCAGCTAACGAACGCTGCGGTGTCGACGCTCCGCTCTGGAGCCTCCGTGACCTCTGTGCCGGTGGAGTTGCCGTTTCCCGATGCCTCTTATGCTGAGCGCTACGAGGGCATGCAAGTGACCTTCGCAGATGAGTTGACGGTGACCGAGATCTATCTGCTTGGTCGTTTCAACGAAGTGACGGTCTCGGGTACCGGCAAGTTGGATCAGCCGACCGCGGTGGCCGAGCCCGGTGCTGACGCCGTGGCCTTGCAGGCCACCAACGACCTCGCTCGCATCAAGGTCGACGATGCTCGAAACCTCCAAAACGTTGACCCCATGGGTCGTGGAGGACAGCCCCTCAGCGCCGCGAACACCCTGCGCGGTGGGGACACCGTCACTGGGCTGACCGGTGTGATGACGTACACCTGGGCGGGCAATGCCGCCAGCGGCAACGCCTGGCGGGTGAGGCCCCCGAGCGTCGACGCCGCGTCACCGAATTTTGTCGCCGCGAACGAACGTCCCACCTCCGCCCCGGACGTGGGGGGTGACCTTCAGGTGGCGAGCTTCAACGTGCTCAACTTCTTCACGACTGTCGACGGCAACGGACCGGTGTGCGGTCCCGTCGGAGCCGAACAGTACTGCCGCGGCGCTGATAGTGCGCAGGAGTTAGAGCGTCAGACCGCGAAACTGGTCGCGGCCCTGAGTGAGCTCGACGCTGACGTGGTGGGAATCATGGAGATGGAAAACACCCCAGGTGTCGAGCCGCTTGCCGCGCTCGCAGATGCGATGAACACCGCGACCGGGACAACGACGTGGACCTACGTGGACACGGGGGTGATTGGCACCGACGTGATCCGCGTGGGACTGCTCTACGACGCCGAAGCCGTATCCGAGGCCGGGGACCATGCAGTCCTCGACTCACGTGTCGACGAACGGTTCGATGACGACCGCAACCGTCCGTCGCTTGCGCAAACATTTGAAGACAACGCCACGGGAGAGACTTTCACGGTTGTCACGAATCACTGGAAGTCGAAGGGTTCTTGCCCCGAGGTGGGGCCTGATGCCGATCAGGGCGACGGTGCGGCGTGCTGGAACGAGACGCGCCGCCTGGGGGCTGAGGCTCTTGTCGACTGGCTCACGACGCACCCCACGGGGGTGGAGGAGGGCGATGTCCTCATCATGGGCGACCTCAACTCCTATGCCCAGGAGGATCCCATCGATGTTCTGCGCGAGGCGGGCTACGTGGACCTCGCGGAGGACTACTCCTACGTCTTCGACGGCCAGTGGGGGTCGCTCGACTACGTGTTCGGATCGGCGACACTTGCGCAGCAGGTGACGGATTCCGCGCACCTCCACATCAACGCGGACGAGCCCGGGGTGCTTGACTACAACACGGAGTTCAAGAGCGCGGCGCAGGTCGAGTCGCTCTACGCGCCGGACATGTACCGCACCTCCGACCACGACCCCGTGCTGATTGGACTGGACCTGGTGACGCCGGAGCCCACGTGCCAGGTGTCCTACGAGATCCATGGCCAATGGCCCGGTGGGTTCATCTCTCAACTGTGGATCACCAACACGGGTGACGAGCCCGTGAATGGGTGGGACCTTGGGTTCGACTTCACCGCAGGTGAAGTCGTCACCAATGGCTGGTCCGGGACCTGGCGGCAGGAGGGAGACCGCGTGGGCGTCGCGTCGATGTCGTGGAACGGTGCGCTCGCGCCAGGGAGGTCCGTGACGGTCGGCTTCGTCGGTAGCGCGCCAGCCGGGGCGGAGGGCGTGGAGAACGTCACCCTCAATGGCGAGGCGTGCACCCTCGGGTAGCACCCCCGACGCGGTGAGGGCCGATGCTAGGGTCACCCTGGCATCGGCCCTCACCTATGGGCGCATCAGCCCTCGTGGTGCTCGTCGGCGGCAAAGAGTGGATCGTTATCACCCGCGAAGCCGGCGTTGCCGATCGGCGCGAACCCCAGCGCCGAGTGGGCCGTGCGGTAGCGCTGGTAAAACGTGATGGCGGCCTCGTCCGAGCGCTCTTGCGCGACGACCCACACGGCATCAAAGCGCCCGTCTTCGAGCGTGATGAAGCCGTCAAAGCACACGGCGATGCGGGTAGCGTCAGAAGTCTTCGCGTGATCGAAAGCGAACTGCACGCTGGCTTCGAGTGTGCCTGCGGAGAACCGGGCGAGACTGCGCTTGCCCGAGGCATCCTCGGCGACCACAAACGGAATCACAGGCCCGTCTTCCGCGGACGCCGTGCCGTGGTCGAGCGCCATGAGCGCGAGGTCGTGCAAGCGGGGCGAGCCAGGTATCTCCATGCCCACCACGCTAGCGCCGCGCTCCGTACAATGACGACGCATGGCCCACTACCTTGATCATGCCGCGACCACGCCCATGGTGGACGTCGCCGCAGAGGCGCTCGCCGCGCATGCGGGACTGGTGGGCAACCCCTCCGCCTCGCATGCAGGGGGACGGCGGGCGCGCGCAGTTGTCGACGACGCTCGCGAGCGCGTCGCGGCTGCCGTTGGCGCGCATCCAAGCGAGGTGATCTGGACCTCTGGCGGCACGGAGGCGGACAATCTGGCCATCAAGGGCCTGTATTGGGCGCGGCGACAGGCTGATGCCCGCCGAACTCGCATTGTGATCAGCGCAGTTGAGCACCACGCGGTGCTTGAGCCCGCGGAATGGCTCGCCGCGGAGCATGGCGCACAGCTGGTCCTGCTGCCGGTCGACGCCCATGGGCGCGTGGACCTGGACGCCGTGAAGAATGAACTCGCTGCCCACGCCGAGTCGACCGCCCTCATCTCCGTCATGTGGGCCAACAACGAGGTCGGGACGGTGCAGCCGGTTGCCGAGGTGGCCGCGCTCGCGGCGGCCCACGGGGTGCCGTTCCACACCGACGCGGTGCAGGCCGTCGGGCACGTTCCGGTGGACTTTGCTCATTCCGGCGCGACAGCTCTATCTCTCAGCGCGCACAAGGTGGGCGGGCCCGTAGGGGTGGGCGCGCTCGTCGTGACCCGGACCGAGCGGCTGATGCCCGTGACGCACGGCGGCGGTCAGGAGCGGCAGATCCGTTCGGGCACGCTGGACGCGGCTGGCTTTGCGGCCACCGCGGCCGCTCTCGATTGGGCGGTCGATCACCTGGAGGGCGAGGCCGCGCGCCTACGTGAGCTCCAGGCGCATGCCGTCGAACGCATCCTTGCCACGATCCCGGATGCGGCGCTGACGGGCACAGGACTGGGGCCTGGCCGGTTGCCGGGCAACGTCCACGTGTGCTTCCCAGGGGCCGACCCCGACGCCCTCATGTTCATGCTCGACAGTCAGGGGATCCTCGCGTCCAACGGTGCTGCCTGCTCGGCGGGCGTGCATCAGTCCAGTCACGTCCTCATGGCGATGGGCTACAGCGCCGCAGACGCGTCTTCAACCATGAGGTTCTCGCTTGGCCACACCACGACCAGCGGCGACATTGATGCGCTGATGGGGGCCTTGCCGGAGGCAGTGGAGCGTGCGCGGCGTATTCGGTGAGGCTGGCGCCCGCTTGTCAACTGTCGGTGAGGCCCTGAGCGATCGCCTCGTTGAGGGCCGCCTCGACATTGATGATGCCCGCGTCAAGTCGCTCCGCTTCCCAGTGATTTTCCGCGGTATCCGTCAACAAGCCAAAGACCTGGTCGACTGTGAGTCCCGCGGACATCAGGAGGGCCGTGGCGCCGGCCACCAGCGGAGACGCCATGGACGTGCCTGACAGGGTCTCGTAGCCGTCGGAGCCGTCGGGGAAGATCGTGGTCGCGTACGTGGGTACCGTGGACAAGATGCGCGAGCCCGGGGCTGAGACGGCGCGCACGTCACCCGAGTTGGTGTAGACCGCCGGGAGCTCGAGTTCGTTCGAGGCATTGACGACCAGCACCTCAGTATCGAGCTGGTACTGCTGCCCAGTTTCGGCGGAGTTTCCGGAGGCGGCAACGACTGCGACGCCCGCCTCATAGGCGGCGCTAATGGACTCATTGATCACGCCGCCCTTCTCGATGCGGCCCAGCAGGCCCGTCTCGTCCAACGACAGGTTGATCACGTCCGCCCCATTGTCGACGGCCCAATCGATCGCATCGGCAATGTCCTGGTTGCCGCCGGCGCCCGAGGCGTCGAGGACACGCAAAGGCATGATCTTCGCTCCCGGCGCCGCGCCAATGATGCCCTTGTCGTTGGCCGCCGCGGCCGCGATCCCCGCGACGTGCGTGCCGTGCCCGTTCTCATCCTTGGGCCTACGGTCGTCGTCGACGAAGTCCCGACCGTCGACAGTGCGGCCACGGAGGTCGGGGTGCGTGTCGTCGACCCCGGTGTCGACGACCGCAATGACGATTCCTTCGCCCGTGTATCCCTGAGCCCAGACGGCGGGAACACCGATGGCGTCCAGGCCCCACTGGCTCTCCCGCAAGGGGTCCTTCGCCGTCGTGGGGTCGATGTCGGATGAGCACGCTGCGGTGGTCAGGACCAGGCCAGCGGCAAGGGTGGCTGCGAGGACGCGTGGGGGCATGGGGGAATTCTTCCAGGTTGGCCGGTCCGCCGCCACTACCGGGAAAGGCGCGCAGCGCAACGGGCGGCAGCTACGGTGAAGTGGTGGAAAGGATCGCCCGTGACACCTGACGCCCCTCCCGCCCTCGCCAATGCCAGGGATCTCGCCGATGCCGCTGCCGGGCTGCGCCGCGGAGTCCTCTTCCGCGCGGATGCGCCAGCCGAAGGGGACGGCGTCCCGGAGGGCCTCGAGCCATGGCCGCCCGCTACTGTCATCGACCTAAGGGGCGCCCAGGAGAAGGGTCGGCCCCACGGGCTCGCGCGCACGAGCACGATCATCGACCTCGAGGTGCTCGACGAGGCCAACCTCACTGGCGACGCTGCACATCAGACACTCACCTCACTCGAGGCTCTCTACGCACACATGACGGAGGGAGCCGCGGCGCGAGCGTTGACCCGCGCCACGAGAGAGCTGGCCGTGGCAGACGCCCCCGTGCTGTTTCACTGCTCCGTGGGGAAGGACCGCACCGGTGTGCTCGCCGCGCTCGTGCTGTCGCTGGTGGGCGTGGCGCGTGAGCGCATCGTCGCGGACTACTGCGCCACTGGCCCCCACATGGAGGCGGTCATCGCGCGCATGATGCGGGGCGTCCCCGCCGAGTTCGCCCAGGCCGCATTGGGCTCGGTGCCGCCCGAGGTGTTCGAGGCGCCGGCTCATGCCATCGAGGCCGTGCTCGACCGCTGGGAAGAGGCCGGGGGAGCGCAGCGCTGGTACCTCGACCACGGCGGCGACCCCGAGACCCTCGCCGCTCTGACGGCGCGACTGATGGCGGCTTAGCCCCAGCATCGGCCCGTCGCCGGGCCGCGTACCATGGATGGGCAATCGTTCTGGAGGTCCCCCATGCGTGTCCTAGCTGCCCTGTCAGGTGGAGTCGACTCCGCCGTCGCTGCGGCGCGTGCCGTCGACGCCGGCCACGACGTGGTTGGCGTTCACATGGCACTCAGCCGCAACCGCGACCAGTTCCGCTCTGGCTCGCGCGGATGTTGCTCGATTGAGGACTCCAACGACGCCCGCCGGGCTGCCGACAAGCTGGGCATTCCGTACTACGTATGGGACCTGTCCGACGAGTTTCACGACCTGGTCGTCAAGGACTTCCTGTCGGAATATGCCGCCGGCCGCACTCCGAACCCGTGCGTGCGCTGCAACGAGCACATCAAGTTCGACACCCTGCTCGAGAGGGCGGACGCCCTTGGCTTTGACGCGGTGGCGACCGGCCACTACGCGCGCATCGAGATTCGCGATGACGGAGTGCGCGAGCTGCATCGCGCTCGCGACCCTCTGAAGGACCAGTCCTATGTCCTCGCGGTGATGGGGCCTGACAAAGTCGCGCAGTCCATGTTCCCGCTGGGAGACATGGCGTCGAAGGCGGAGGTGCGTGCGGAAGCGGCCGCCCGTGGACTGGGTGTGTCCAACAAGCCAGACTCCTACGACATCTGCTTTGTGGCAGACGGCGACACCAAGGGCTTCCTGCAGCGGGAACTGGGGGAGAAGCCCGGCGAGATTCGCGATGAGTCAGGCGAAGTCGTCGGTTCCCACGGGGGTGCGTACGCGTACACCGTGGGTCAGCGCCGTGGGCTGGGAATTGGCCGGCCGGCAGCGGATGGTGCACCGCGCTACGTGACCGATGTGGATACCGCGCGCAATGTGGTGACGGTGGGGCCCGAGACCTTGCTGTCCGTCACGACCCTCGAGGGCGAGGATGCCGTGTGGCTGGCGCCAGACGTGCCCGCGACCGAGCCCACGCCGTGCGAGGCACAGGTGCGCGCTCACGGCTCGACCACGCCGGGCCGGGTTGTCCTGCGCGGGGATCGCCTCAGCGTCGAGCTGGACAGCCCCATGCGCGGCGTCGCAGCCGGGCAGTCGCTCGTGGTCTACGCGGGAACGCGCGTCTTGGGCCAAGCCACGCTCGCCAAGCGCGACATCTAGCCTCGGCGCGTTACGGCGGGGTTTTCGCATCGTTTCGATTACGGAACATCGCGGTCGGTAACGGTTCGGTATCGAAACGTTTCTACAGCCCATTTCGCGTTGACAGCCACATTTGCGCAGACCTACGGTGAAGCCAGCTCGTGAAAGCGCTCTCACCGTTGGAGAGAGCGCTCTCGCCGGGCATGACAACCCTTCTCACAAAGGAGTGAACGTGAGCTTCACGCGACGCAAGAAGATGCTCGGCGCAGTTGCCGGCACTGCAATCTTTGCCCTCACCTTGGCGGCCTGCTCGTCAGACGACGGCGACACCACCGATGAGGCCACCGGCGGCGCAACCGCCGAGGCCACCGATGAGGCGGAAGGCAGCGGCGACCCGGTCTCGCTGACCCTCGCGACCTTCAACACCCCCGGCTTCTCGAACTCCGAGAACGACGCCGACTACCAGTACGACCTCATCGAGGAGTACATGGAGCTCAACCCCAACGTCACCATCACCTACGACCGCAAGGCCGAGTCCGGTGACGCCCGCGAGAACTTCTTCACCAAGCTCGGCCCCGGCGGTCTCGCCGACGTCGAGATGGTCGAGGTTGACTGGATGCCCGAGGTCATGCAGTACTCGGACCTCCTCGCGGACCTCTCCGACCCCGAGGTCGAGGGCCGCTGGGTTGACTACGTCGAGGCTGGCGCCACCGACGCTGACGGCCGTCTGATCGGCTACGGCACGGACACCGGCCCCCAGGGCGTCTGCTACCGCGCCGACCTGTTCGAGGCCGCTGGCCTGCCCAGCTCGCCTGACGAGGTCGCCACTCTGCTCGACGGCGACTGGGACAACTTCTTCGCAGTCGGTGACGACTACGTTGACGGTTCCGGCGGCAGCGCGTTCTTCGACTCGGCCTCCGGCATCTGGCAGGGCATGACCAACCAGCTCGACGTGGCCTACGAAGACCCCGAGTCCGGCGAACTGATCGTCCTGGACAACGAGGCCGTCAAGGCAAACTACGACCAGCTGATGGCGGCATCCGAGACGCAGTCGTCGCACTTCGGACAGTGGACCGAGGACTGGTTCGCAGGTCTGTCGAACGGCGCTTACGCCACGATGCTGTGCCCGCCGTGGATGCTCGGTGTGATCGAGGGCAACGCCACTGACACCACCGACTGGAACCTGGCCAACGTCTACCCGAACGGTGGCGGTAACTGGGGTGGATCGTGGCTGACCGTTCCCGCCAACGGCGAGAACGTCGAGGCCGCTACTGCATTCGCCAACTGGCTGACCGCTCCCGAGCAGCAGGCCAAGGCGTTCGCTAACGCTGGTACCTACCCCTCGCAGGTTGCTGCGTACGACGACCCGGCCGTGACCGGCGCCGTCAACGCTTACTTCAATGACGCACCCATCGGTGAGATCTTCGCCGAGCGCGCCCAGGCCGTGGTTCCGAGCCCCTACAAGGGTGAGTACTACTTCCAGGTCAACGACGCCATCAACAACGCGCTGACCCGCGTCGAAGACGGCACCGACGACCCCGCGGCATCGTGGGACAAGGCAGTCGCCGACATCGAGTCGATTGGCTAAAGCCGCTTAAGTGAGCCCCGGGCCACCCTCCTCGCGGAGGGTGGCCCGGGTTCACTGGCCCCACACTCGGCATCTCAGTCGTTAGAAGGAACCTCATGGCAACCACGGAACTCGAAACCTCACGGGCTGATTCGGTATGGCGCCAGCGCCTCAGCCGCTGGGACGTCAAGGCATCGCCGTACCTGTACATCGCGCCGTTCTTCATAGTCTTCGCCCTCTTTGGGCTGTTCCCCATCATCTACACCGCGGTGATCTCGCTGATGGACTGGGACACCATTCGCAACTCCGGTGAGTACATCGGTTTTGGCAACTTCGAGTACGTGCTCAATGACCGCAAGTTCTGGGTCTCGCTCCGCAACACCTTCTCCATCTTCATCCTGTCGTCGATTCCGCAGATCGTGATCGCTACGTTCGTGGCTGCGATGCTCGACCACCACCTCAAGGCCCGCACCTTCTGGCGTATGGGTGTGCTGGTTCCCTACGTGATGATGCCCGTCGCAGTCGCGCTGATCTTCTCGCAGCTGTACGCAGACTCCTACGGACTGGTGAACCACTGGCTCGGCATGATCGGCATCGATCCCATCCAGTGGCACAAGGACGTCATTCCGTCCCACGTGGCCATCGCGTCGATGGTGAACTTCCGGTGGATCGGATACAACACCCTGATCTTGCTCGCAGCCATGCAGGCAATTCCGCGTGAGCTGTACGAGGCAGCCGCCCTTGACGGGGCTGGTAAGTCGCGCCGCTTCTTCTCCGTAACGCTGCCGCAGATCCGCCCCACCGCGATCTTCGTGATCATCACGTCGACCATTGGTGGTCTCCAGATCTTCGACGAGCCCCGCATGTTCGACTCTGCCGGTAACGGCGGCGCTGACCAGCAGTGGCTGACGATCACGATGTACATGTACAACACCGGTTGGGGCGAACTGAACTTTGGTCGTGCCTCCGCGATCGCCTGGTTGTTGTTCCTCATCATTCTCGTGTTCGGCCTGCTCAACTTCTGGCTCACGCGCAAGTTCATTTCTTCCGACAAGGGCGGGGAGTAACTCATGGCCGTCTTCAAGCGCACTTCGATGGTGCACCTCAACCGTCCCACCTGGTTCACCTACACGGCACTCGCCGTGGTGCTCCTGGCATCGTTCTTCCCGTTCTATTGGTCCTTCCTGATCGGCTCTGGCGACGCCACCACGGTGCGCGACCCCAATATGTCGTGGCTGCCGGGAGGAAACTTCTTTGACAATGCCATGACGGTCATCCAAAACCCCGCCGTCAACTTCTGGAAGGCGCTGTGGAACTCGATCATCGTGTCCACCACGGTGTCGATCTCCACGGTGGTGCTGTCTACCCTTGCCGGATTCGCGTTCGCGAAGCTGCGCTTCAAGGGCAACGGGCCGCTGTTTGTCGCGGTGATTGCGACCATGGCCGTCCCGGTTCAGCTGGGCATTGTTCCGCTGTACATCCTGATGGCGCAGTTCGGATGGACCGGCTCCCTTGGTGCCGTGATCTTGCCCGCGCTGGTCACCGCGTTCGGCGTGTTCTGGATGACGCAGTACCTGCAGCAGTCCTTGCCGACCGAACTCATCGAGGCAGCTAGAGTCGACGGGTGCAACATGTTGCGAACCTTCTGGCATGTGGCAATTCCTGCCGCGCGCCCCGCTGCCGCGATGCTGTTCCTGTTCACCTTTGTGACCGCGTGGAACAACTTCCTGTGGCCGCTGATCGTGCTCGATCAGTCCAACCCCACGCTGCCGGTCGCACTGTCGCTGCTCCAGGCGAACTACTTCGTCGACTACTCGCTGGTGCTGGCAGGCGCTCTGCTCGCCACCGTGCCGCTGCTGATCATGTTCATCTTCACTGGACGTCAGCTGGTCGCGGGCATCATGGCTGGTGCCGTCAAGGGGTAACACCATGACAACGACGTCGAGCGCCGGCGCAACGGAGGGTCGGCGCGAGTATCACACCCTCGCGGTGTCCTCCTCGCGCCGCTCGGCAGCTGTCTCCGGTAAGTCTCACGCCGCGCGGCCCACCGCCCCCACGTTGGAGGCGGTGGCCGCGATGGCGGGGGTCTCGCGGGCGACCGTGTCACGGGTCGTCAACGGATCCTCCACGGTCAACCCCGACAGCGCGGACGCAGTCAAGCGCGCCATTGCTGAACTCGGGTACGTGCCCAACCGAGCGGCACGCTCGCTGGCCTCGCAACAGTCGCACGCCATCGCACTCGTCGTGCCGGAGGACACCACCCGCTTCTTTGGCGACGTGTACTTCGCGTCGATCGTGTCCGGCATCAATCGCAGGCTCGAGCGCTCCGACTACCTCCTGAACCTGATGGTCGCCTCGAGCGCCCCAGAGGGAAAGATGCTCCGCTACCTGGCGGGCGGCGTGGTTGACGGCGTGGCCGTGGTCTCCCACCACACCTCGGATCGCTTTGTGCACCAGATCGCGGACATGCTCCCTATGGTCTTTGGCGGTCGCCCCGCGTTTAGCGATATCGATGGCTACGTGGTGGATGTCGACAATGTTGCCGGCGCCGCAAAGGCCACTCAGCGGCTCATCGACATTGGCAGAACCCGCATCGCTACCATCACGGGCCCCATGACCATGCAAAGCGGCCTGGATCGCGTCGCAGGCTGGCGTCAGGCGTTGGAACAGGCGGGTCTAGAGCCCGGTCCCATGGTTCACGGGGATTACACCCTGCCCAGTGGTACGCGGGCTGCGCGCGAACTTCTGGCGCTCGACTCGTCAATCGACGGGGTTTTCGTCGCATCTGACCTCATGGCCTCTGGTGCGCAGCCGGTCTTCATCGACCGCGGAATTTCTGTCCCGGCCGATGTCGCGATGGT
Organism: Demequina globuliformis; assembly: GCF_000975155.1. GTDB lineage: Bacteria > Actinomycetota > Actinomycetes > Actinomycetales > Demequinaceae > Demequina > Demequina globuliformis. The sequence continues at coordinate 17,299 of NZ_BBRG01000004.1, read as the reverse complement.
GGGCTACGACGACTCGCCCAGCGCCGTCGCGACCGAGGTTCCTTTGACGACGATCCGCCAGCCTTCCGAGCGTATGGGGGAGGAGATGGCGGACATCCTGCTCGCCGTTCTTGCGGGGGATGACTCCAAGCCGCGCGAGACCCTGATGCCCACCGAACTGATCGTGCGCGAGTCGGCCTAGCTAGCGCTGGGCGATACGCCCCAGTCCGGGACCGAGGAGTTCCCAGGCCCGCTCGGCGATCTGGTGCCGGGTCTCGCGCGGCGCGTGGCTCACGCTCATGGCGACCATGCCGACGGCAAGCATGAGGTCGTCGGCGCTCGTGCCAGGTGCCACCTCTCCCGCCTTCTCTGCCTGGGCCCACTTGTGGGCCAACACCGTCCTGAGCCGCGCATCGAACTGTGCCACGCGAGCATCGTCCCTGGACTGCGCGATGGTCTCAATGAGCGCCGCGGCGGCTTCCGCCTGGTAGGTGACGAGGTCGACGACCTCGCGCAGGGTTGAGCCGGGCTGCGCCCCCAACTCCTCAATCTCCAGCAGGTTCTCGTCGAACACGGCGACGGCGAGTGAGGTGCGATCGGGGAAGTGGCGGTACAGGCTGCCCTGACCGACGCCCGCGCGTTTGGCGACTGCCGACAGCGGAGCGTCGATCCCGCGCTCGTCAAAGACCGCCCGTGCTGCGGCGATCAGAGCGGCGCGGTTGTGCGGCCCCGCGCTCGGTCCGCGATTTGTTTTTGGCCCCGACGTCATTCCTTTAGGATAGAGACCGGACAACGTTGTCCGGTATTTACGTGGAGGAAGGGATTCGACATGCAGGATTGGGACGAGGAAGTCGACCTGCTGGTCGCCGGCACTGGCGCGGCAGCCATGAGCGCCGCCATCGCCGCCGCAGACGAAGGACTCTCCGTGGTCGTGGTCGAGGGCTCAGACAAGTGGGGCGGCTCGACGGGCATGAGCGGCGGCGGATGTTGGCTGCCGACGCACCCAGGGATGAAGAAGATTGGCGTGGCGGACTCAGAGGAGGATGTCCTCACGTACTTGGACGGGTGCGTGGGCACCGCCGATGAGGTCGGGCCGGCTTCCTCCATGGACCGCCGCCGCGCTTTTGTACGGACCGCGCCCGTCGTGCACTCATGGCTGGAGGGCCACGGCCTGGAGTGGAAGACCGCAAAGAAGTATCCCGACTACTACCCGGACCTACCTGGCGGGCGGACGGGGGGCCGCACGGTCGAGCCGGCGCCCTTCAACGTCAAGAGGTTTGGTGACTGGTGGGATCACGCCCGCTTTGCTATGCCGCCCGGCCTGCCTTTGTTCGCCGGGGACACGTATCTGCTGGCGCGCGCGTGGTCGACCCCGAGCGGCTTCGTGGGCGGCGCCCGCTTGGTCTTCCGCGCGCTCGGGGGCGTCGTCACGGGGCGCAGGCTCACCGGACTAGGCGCCTCGTTGTCCTCTCGCCTCATGTGGATCGCCCGCGAAGAGCAGGGCACCCAGGTGCGGCTCAGCACCCCCGTCACGGACCTCGTCATTGACGACGGCGTGTGCGTGGGAGCGGTCGTTTCAGGCCCCGACGGCGAGCGCCGGATCAAAACGCGTCGCGGCGTTCACCTGGGTGCCGGTGGCTTCGACCACAACCTGCAGTGGCGCGAGAAATACCAAGGAATCGACGTCGAATACTCCTCTGGCAACCCCGCGAACCTGGGCTCCGCCATCGAGATCGGCATGCGTCACGGCGCGCAGGTCGCGCTGATGGATGACGCGTGGTGGGGGCCGTCGGTCGCGCCCACCTCGTCCTCCCCAGCCCTCTTCATGGTGTCCGAGCGGTCAATGCCGCACACCATGATCGTGGACCAAGAGGGCAACAGGTACGTCAACGAGTCCACCTCATACGTGGACTTTGGGCACGCCATGCTTGAGCACGGGTTGGAACGTACCAACCACTCGTGGATGATCGCGGACGCGCGGTTTGGCCGCAAGTACCTCAACAATGCGTTCCTGGCAGGCAAGAAAGCGCTGTTCGCGGAAGGCGTCGCCGTCAAGGCGGACACCTTGAAGGAGCTCGCCGAGAAAATCGGTGTCGACAAGGAAACATTCAAGGCCACGGTGCAGCGTTTCAACCGATTCGCGCGCACCGGTACGGACGAGGATTTCAACCGCGGCCACGACGCCTACGACAACTATTACGGCGACCCCACGCACGGCCCTAACCCGAACCTGGGCGAGATTGCCCGCGGCCCATTCATTGCCCTCAAGGTGGTGCTGGGTGACCTCGGAACCAAAGGCGGGCTGCTGACGGATGAGGACTCGCGCGTCCTCGACACCAATGGCGTGGTCATCGAGGGCCTCTACGCCGCAGGCAACTGCTCGGCCTCGGTGATGGGTCGCACGTACCCGGGCGCCGGATCCACGTTGGGCCCGGCACTGGTCTTTGGTTACCGGGCAGGGAAGCACGCAGCGGCGCGCAAAGGCGCGACCGTCACATCGATGGAGGATTGACATGTTTGGAAAGAAGGACAAGACGGCCGATGCCGGGGTACAGCCCGCTGCCGGCGCCGCCGGTTCGACTGGGCTGACTGCCGACACCAAGCTCAAGGACTGGCTGGCACACCCCCAGGGCGGGCCAGTGCTCCGCGAGATGCTCGCCGAGGGCGGCGCGGACGAGTCGCAACTCAAGCCCGTGCGCAACTTCTCAATGAAGCGCCTGATCCCCATGAGCAAGGGCCAGTTCTCTGAGGAGAAGATCGCGGAGTTGATCGCCAAGGCAGAGGCCTACGATCCGTCGACGGCGCCCGCGCCGCCGGCCGCGCCCGAAGGTGCCGCTGCTCAGGAGGCCGCGCCCGAGGACGAGGTCGACCTGCCGGAGTTCGAGGAGAAGATCACCGAGGGTCGCTTCGCAGGCAAGACCGTCATCGTGACCGGCGCTGGCTCGGGAATTGGCCGCGCCACGGCGTCACGCATTGCCCGCGAAGGTGGGCGCGTGATCGCGGTTGACCTCAACGAGGCCGGCCTCGATGCCTTTCTCGGCGAGCACGCTGGCGCCGACATCGTGAAGGTCGTGGCCAACGTCACCAAGCAGGACGACATCGACGCTGTGGTCCAAGCCGCCGGACAGCGCATCGACGGCCTCGCGAACATTGCAGGAATCATGGACAACATGACGCCGCTGCATGAGGTCGGCGACGACGTATGGGAGAAGGTCATGGCCGTGAACGTCACCGGCCTGTTCAAACTCACGCGTGCTGTGTTGCCTGCAATGCTCGCAGTGAACGCGGGATCGATCGTGAACATTACGTCAGAGGCCGGCTTGCGTGGCTCGGCTGCCGGACTGGCCTACACGGCGTCCAAGCATGCGGTGGTGGGGATCACGAAGTCCAGCGCATTCATGTACTGGCCGCAGGGCATCCGCGTCAATGCGGTGGCGCCGGGGCCAACCATCACCGGGATCGAGGCGAACTTTGACTCCGAGTTGGGAGCCAAGCGCATCCAGCGGGCCATGGCGGTCCTGCCCACCCCGGTGGGAGCGGACTCCCTCGCGGCGTCGATCACGTTCTTGTTGTCGGACGACGCCCACAACCTCAACGGCGTGATCCTGCCCTCAGACGGCGGGTGGTCGGCCGTCTGACACGTCCTAACGCCAGCGGGGCCGGGACCATCTGAGGGGTGAGCCCAGCCCCGCTGGCATCGTCGGGTCCGCCGCAAAGGTGTCAGGCCGCGGCACTTTGAAGGTGCCGCAGCGCAGTACTGGTCAGGCCGCAGTGCTACGCGTCCGGTGGCCCACGATGGTGACCGTGAGGGTGATGGCCATCGCAAGCACCATGCCTGCCGCGAGGTGCCACTGAACCAATAAGGCGCCCACGCAAGCGCCCGCTCCAATGAGCCCAATGGCACCCATGCGTCGCTTCCAGAAACTTAGGCCCTCGCCTCCTGCGGCTGAATCCGCCGCCAGCCCGGTAATTGTGGAGGTGACCACGACCGTCGTGATGTCCTTCACCGCAATGTGACGAGCCACTGCGGCCTGCATGCCCATGGCGAGGCCGAGCGCCGTCGTCACCGCCAGGGCGACGAGTTGCGGCGGGTCGTGGACCACGAGGGCCACGATCGAGCACGCAGCGAGGGTCGCAGCCACCACGCCGAACAGCGCGGTGGTCTTGTCCGACCAGCCGGCGTCGAAGCTGCGCAGGGTGCGGCCGCCTACGGCCGCACCGGCCATGAATCCTGCAAGCGCGAGGACCGGGCCAAGGACGGGCAGGCCATCCACGCCGGTCAGACCCATCCCGAGGATCACCACGTTACCGGTCATATTGCCGGTGAAGACGCGATCAAGCCCCAGGTAGCCCACGGCATCGATCACCCCCGTTGAGAACGTCAGCGCGAGCATGAGCAGCAGGTGGGTGCGAGCCACGTCGCCCCGAGCGGTATGGGTCACGTGACCTCCTTGCCTGATGTGGCCGGGGCGCAGCCGCCCTGGTATCTCCGGATCAGCGTATGCCACGGTCAGCGGCCAAACGTGAGGCCACGCGAGGCTCGACTGGCCCGGACAAGGGCCCGTACGGTGAACCCATGACGGCCCTTCCCTTTCGCCAAGTGGATGTCTTTGGTGCGCGCGCCTTCTGGGGGAAACCCCGTGGCCGTTGTGCTCGACGCCGAGGACCTCACGGCGACGCAGATGCAGACCATCGCGCAGTGGACCAACCTGTCGGAGACGACCTTTGTGACGGCCCCCACGGATCCTGGCGCGGACTACCACGTGCGCATCTTCACGCCGGTGCAGGAGTTGCCGTTCGCGGGCCACCCCACGCTTGGTACGGCTCGGGCATGGCTCGACGCGGGGAATGCGCCGCGCACGCCCGGCACCGTCATCCAGCAATGCGGGGTGGGACTGGTGCCTGTGCGCGTCGATGGAGATCGACTCTCATTCGCGGCGCCGCCACGTGTGAGGTCCGGCACGCCTGCGGACGCTGACCTCGACCGCGCATGCGAGCGCTTGCGCCTCACGCGCGAGGAGGTCGTGGCGACGGCCTGGGTCGACAACGGCCCCGGGTGGCTCGGCATTGTCCTCGCCAACGCCGACCGCGTTCTTGCGATAGACCCGGATCCCAGTCCCACCGATGAGGCTGGGCACTACGGGGTGGTCGGCCCATATGGCGCGGGCGGACCCGACGGGGTCGCGGTCGAGGTGCGGGCGTTCATTTATGACCCTGGTACCGCTGTGAGAGAGGACCCGGTGACAGGCTCTCTCAACGCGGCACTGGGCCAGTGGCTCACCGAGTCCGGCCGCCTTACCGCTCCCTACGTTGCTCGACAGGGAACGGCGATGGGCCGGGACGGCCGGGTCAGCGTCACTGCCGAAGGGTCGGACCTGTGGATCGGCGGCAGCGCCCACATCCTGCTGAGCGGCAGCATCAACGTGGCCGATCTGGCGCGCCCGTATTGACGCGGCGACCCACCCAGGCGACGATGGCTGCGACCCAGCGGCGATGAGGAGCCTGATGTGAGCGCAGAGTATCTCGGCATAGTGTGGAATCCGTCGAAGACGAGCAAGGACGACCTCGCGGCCGCCCTTGAGGACGCGCTCGACGGTGCCGCCCCGCCGCGCGTGTCCTGGTTTGAAACGACCGTTGAGGACCCGGGGCGTGGCCAAGCGCGCTCTGCGCTCGCGGCGGGGGTCGATGTCGTGATTGCCGCTGGCGGAGACGGCACCGTGCGTGCGGTGGCTGAGGTGCTCGCGGAGGCCGACCGCCCCGTCTCTCTTGCGATTGTGCCGATGGGAACGGGCAACCTGCTCGCCCGCAATCTTGAAGTCCCGTTGCCGGCGGCGGAAGCGCTCGGAATCGCGCTGTCAGGGCACGAGCGTTCGGTTGATTTGGCGTGGGCGCACACGCACATCGACGGCGACGACGTGCGCTTGGCGTTTACCGTGATGGCCGGCATGGGGATCGACGCCCATATGATCACGGAGACTGACGAGGACCTGAAGGGCAAGGTCGGGTGGCTCGCCTATGTCGAGTCATTGGGGCGAGCGGTCGCAGCGAGCGACGTGGTTGACCTCCAGGTGGTGACCGACGGCGGTCAGCCAGAGTCCGAGCGTGCTCACACCATCATTGTGGGCAATTGCGGGATCCTCACCGGTGGCGTGGTGCTGCTTCCAGATGCGGACCCCGCGGATGGTGAGCTCGACATGCTGATCCTCAGTGCGGACGGCGTCGGGGGGTGGCTGGACACGCTGCGCTCGATGGTGTGGGACAACGGTCTCAAGCGTGTCGTTGGCGCCACCGATGAGGCCGAGAGCAGCGCCTCAGTCGATCACCGCCGTGTGCGGTCCGTTTCAGTCGAGCTCAGTGAACCTCGGGTGCTCGAACTGGATGGCGACGACGTGGGGGAGTGCGTTCGGGTGGAGTTCTCGGTGCAGCCTGAGGCCCTGCGGGTACGCAGCCCGCAGCAGTAGTCACCCGGGGTCGTACCGTCGGCCTATTCGACGGCGAGGTCACGACGTCGGAAGCCAGCGAAGCCGACCACCACGAATCCCAGCGTGAAGAGCGACACCCAGCCCAGTCCGGTCCAGTCTGTGTCGGGGCCGATGACCTGCGGTGCGTGCCACAGTGGGCTGATGCCCAGGGCCCAGTCGGGAAACTTGAACGACGGGCCAAGGAGTGTGATGACGAAGGTCGCGGCGACACCGCCCCATGCCGCCACGGCGACCTTCGGGCGCGCGCCCACGACCATGGAGGCGACGCCGATGATGGTCCAGATGGCCGGCACCATGACGAGTGCCTGGAACCACACCTCGCCAAAGTCCACTCCCAGGTCGCTTCCCGCGGCGAGCCCCGCGACCACCGCGCCAGCAACCGCCATGTAGAGGACCGGCAACACGAGGGCGACTGCGATGTTCGCGGCGTAGTAGCGGGCTCGCGCCGTCGCTGTCGCCATGATGGGTTCGACGCGGTCGTCCATCTCTTCGCTCCGTACCCTCTGGATCACTTGCACACTGGGAATTGCGGCGAAGATGCTCACGAGCGACAGCACGGAGACAAGGAACGCGCCGACGATCTCCTCTGGGTCGGCCGCGCCGGAGGCAAGGGCAGCGGCGAGTGGGCTGCCTTCTTCGATGAGGTCAGTAATGGACGTGGCGAAGAAGCCAAAGACGAAGCCGAGGAGGACGAACGCCACGGTCCAGGTGATGGCGGATCCGCGATTGAGGCGCCATGCAAGACCCCACGGGCTGCGGGCGCGACCGCGGTTGGGTCCCGGGCCTGGCTTGATGAGTCCCTGGCCAAAGTCTCGCCGGCCCTCGAGGGCGAAAGCGATGGCGAGGAGCACTGCGGTCAGTCCTACTCCCAGGCTGAGCGGCCACCAGATGTTGTCTCCGGCGGGTGAGGTCTCCTGCATCCATCCCAATGGGTTGACCCAGATGGTCCATTCAGGGGCCTCAATGGAGTACGCGAAGCCGCGCAGAATGAACAACGCACCCAAGGTTCCGATGGCGATGGCGCTCGACGTGCGTGAGTCCGCGCCGATCTGTGCCGCGACCGCGGCGATCGCCGTGAACATCCACCCGGTCACGGTCCACGTGCATGCGAGGAGCCACGATGCCTCGGCCCCACCACCGCACAGGACCGTCAATCCACCGGCGACAACACCCACGGCAAGTGAGCCAATCATCGCCATGGCAACTCCGGTAAGGAGGCGAGTCGCGCGACCCATGACCCCGGATGCCAGGAGTTCTGCTTGCCCGGAGTCTTCTTGACGGCGCGTCGCGCGGATCACCATGAAGATGGCACCCATGGCGGTCAGGAAGCCGCCGAGCGCGAGTGACCTCCATGCGTTGAAGCCGTCTGTGGTGAGGAGGTCGTTCGCCGGGCCAAAGATGAGCCCGATGGCGGGGTTGGAGTCAATGGCTTGTTGCAGTGCCTCGCGGTCGGCCTGGTCGGGAAAGATCCAGTCGTAGATCAGGACCGATGACACGGACAGCAGGGTGACGATCGCCAGCCATGGCGCGAAGGTGCGGCCGTCATGGTGGAGCGAGGTGCGCAGCAGGGTCGCGGTGCCCGTGGTTGCCCCGCGGGAAGCGGGCAGGGTTGCTGTGGCCGTGCTCACGAGCGAGCCTCCGCGTACAACTGGAGGAACAGGCTTTCGAGGCTTGGGGGCTCGACAGTGAGGTCGCTGAGGCCGTGCGCCGCAAGTATGGCCATGGCGTCGCCGACCTTGTCGGGATCGACCGTCGCCGTCAGACGGTGGCCGTCCATGGCGACGTCGTGCAGCACGGGAGCGAGCGCGCCGGGCTCCGGTAGACGGGCGAGGGTCGCGGTCACGGTCGAACGGGTGTCCGTGCGCAGATCATCCAGGGTGCCGCTTTGCACGATCCGCCCCTCACGAATGATGCTGAGGCGGTCAGTGAGCGTCTCGACCTCGGACATGATGTGGCTGCTGAGCAGTACCGAGACGCCGCGATCCTTCGCCTCTTGGATGGTCTCTTGGAACACTTGTTCCATCAGGGGGTCGAGGCCCGATGTCGGCTCGTCCAGGATGAGCAGCTCGGCGTCGGACGCCAGCGCCGCAACAAGGGCAACTTTCTGGCGATTGCCTTTCGAGTACTGCCGCCCGCGCTTGGAGGTGTCGAGCTCGAAACGCTCGACCAGCTCCTCGCGGCGGGCCTCGTCGAGACTGCCACGCAGGTGCCCGAGGAGGTCGATGGCTTCGCCTCCGGTCATGCCCGGCCACAGCGAGACATCGCCGGGTACGTAGGCAAGGCGGCGGTGCAGCGCCACCACGTCTCGCCATGGATCGCCGCCGAGTAGCCGCACGGTTCCTGAGTCGGCTCTGAGTAGCCCGAGCAGCACGCGGATCGTGGTGGATTTACCCGCCCCGTTGGGGCCGAGGAAGCCGTGAACCTCGCCGCGCGCCACGTTCAGCGTGAGGCCGCGCAGCGCTTCGAACTTGCCGAACGATTTGGTGAGGTCAGCGACCTCGATGACTGGCGTGGAGTCATTCATGTGAAGGGTGACCTCGTCTCGGGGAGAACCGGGTAGTACGCGATCAGTTAACTCCACAAGTGTGGAATTGTGCAACCCGAACGCATACCATCGCGGCATGGGAGTGAATGAGACCAGACGTGCGCCACGCGGGCGTCGGCCAGGCGAGGAGACCTCGCGAGAGGCGATCCTGGACGCGGCCCTCACGCACTTCGCGCGGCACGGCTTCGAGCGCGCGACCGTGCGCGCAATTGCCGCAGACGCAGGAGTGGATCCCGGCATGATCCGCCACTGGTTCGGCAATAAAGAGGGACTGTTCGCGAGGACGATCGCCGACCGCACGCCACTCGTGTCGCAGGTGCAGGCTGCTCTCATGGATTCCGCCCCCGGGCGCGGGCGCAGGCTCGCCTCGGCGTATCTCGACCTCTGGGAGGACCCCGAGAGCGGCGCACTGCTCATGGCACTGGTGCGTTCCAGCGTGCAAGGTGCGGCGGTACCTGCCGCCCTGCGGCGGGTGATGGGCGGCGGGGTGATGGATCGCACCTATAGCGACTCCCCGGATGAGGCGGGCATCGCGCTCGTCGGCTCCCACATGCTCGGCGTGGCGCTTGCACGGTACGTGGTGCAACTTCCCTTTATGGTCTCCATGCCTCGGGAGGTGCTCCTCGACAGCCTTGGCCCAGTGCTCGACGCCTACCTCGGGAGCGCGGCCCGCTGAGCCTGGTGGCATGGAATGGCGTTCGGGCAGGACGCGTTGACTCAGACATGACTGCATCCATCACGCTTCACGACGGCACAACCATTCCGCAATTGGGCTTCGGCACCTTCAAAGTGCCGCCCGAGGACACTGCCGCGACGGTGGGCGAGGCGCTCTCCGTCGGCTACCGGCACATCGACACCGCTCAGGGATACGGCAATGAGGCTGGTGTGGGGCAGGCCATCGCGGAATCCGGCATCGCTCGAGACGACATCTACGTCACCTCGAAGCTGACCAACTCCATGCACCGACGCGATGACGCTTTGCGTTCTTTCGACGACACCATGGACAAGTTGGGTCTCGACGAGCTTGATCTCTTCTTGATCCACTGGCCACTGCCGACCCTGTACGACGGTGACTTTGTGTCCACGTGGAAGGTCATGCTTGAGTTCGTTGAGCAGGGGCGGGTCCGCTCCGCAGGTGTGTCGAACTTTCAGCCCGATCACCTCGCTCAGATTATTGACGCGACCGGGGTCGCCCCGGTCGTGAACCAAATCGAGGTTCACCCGTTCTTCCGAAATGAGGCTGCGCGCATCGCGTCCCATGAGCACGGCATTGCGGTCGAGGCATGGGGGCCGCTCGCAAGAGGTGAAGCGGTGAAGGACCCCGTCATCCGGGAGATTGCTGCTGAGACCGCGCGGCAACCGTCGCAGGTTGCGCTGCGCTGGCATGTCCAACGCGGCGACATTGTGTTCCCCAAGTCCATGCACCGCGAGCGCATGGAGGAGAACTTCGCGATCTTTGACTTTGGCTTGAGCGAGGAGCAGATGGAGCGCATCGACGCACTCGACAAGGGCGCGGCGGGCCGGCAGGGACCTGACCCTGACACGTTCGATCGCGCGTAGCAACGGCATCGGCCCCCTCACCGCAGTGGTGAGGGGGCCGACGTGTGTCGTGAGCCCGCGCAGAGGAGCCGGAGGTGCCGCTTCTTAGCGGCGGTTCTCCCGGTAGTACGCGATCAGCGCCTGGGTGGAGGCGTCTTGCGACTGCAACGCGGCATCGTCCCCCTCGATAGCGGGCGCAATCTCTAGTGCGAGCTTCTTACCCAGTTCCACGCCCCACTGGTCAAAGGAGTTAATCCCCCAGATCACTCCCTGTGTGAAGGTGATGTGCTCGTACAGCGCGATGAGCTGGCCCAAGACCTGCGGCGTGAGATCCGGCGCGAAGATCGACGTGGTTGGCCGGTTGCCGGCGAACGTGCGCGCGGCGACCAGGGGACCGGTGGTGCCTTCTGCCTCCACTTCCTCGGCGGTCTTGCCGAAGGCGAGCGCCTTGGTCTGGGCGAGGAAGTTCGCCAAGAACAGGCTGTGGACATCCTGCTCCCCGTCCTTGAGGTCGTAGGCAGGATTGACGACTGAGATAAAGTCGGCAGGGATCAGAGCAGTGCCCTGGTGAATGAGCTGATAGAAGGCGTGCTGGCCGTTGGTGCCCGGCTCGCCCCAGAAAATCTCACCCGTCTGCGTTGTGACAGGTGAGCCGTCCCACCGCACCGACTTTCCGTTCGACTCCATCGTGAGCTGCTGCAGGTATGCGGGGAAGCGGTGGAGTTGCTGCGCATACGGCAACACTGCGTGCGACTGCGCGCCCAAGAAGTTGACGTACCAGACGTTGAGCAGGCCCATCAGGACGGGGACGTTGCGTTCGATCGGGGTCTGGGACACGTGCTCGTCGACCGCGTGGAAGCCAGCCAAGAGGTCCCCGAAGACATCCGGGCCCAGGGAGATGGCGAGGGAAAGGCCAATCGCGGAGTCCACGCTGTAGCGGCCACCCACCCAGTCCCAGAAGCCAAAGGCGTTGGCAGTGTCGATGCCGAAGTCGGCAACCTTGTCCAGCGCGGTGGAGACGGCGACAAAGTGGTGGGCCACGGCATCGGCCTTGGCCTCATCCGTGGACACATCGACGCCCTGCGCGGCGAGCGTGTCCCATAGCCATGTGCGCGCCAGGCGCGCGTTGGTCAGGGTCTCGAGGGTCGTGAAGGTCTTCGACGCGACGATGAACAGCGTGGTCTCAGGGTCAAGGCCCTTGACCTTCTGGCCCATGTCGGTGGGGTCGATGTTGGAGACGAACCTCGCGGAGATCCCCGCATTCGCGTACGGCTCGAGCGCCTCGTAGACCATGACGGGTCCAAGGTCGGAGCCGCCGATGCCAATGTTGACAACCGTCTCAACCTTTTTGCCCGTGATTCCCGTCCACTCGCCTGAGCGCACGCGCTCCGAGAACTCGCTGATGCGGCCCAGGACCTCCTGGACGTCGCCATCGATGTCTTGGCCGTCGACGGTCAGTGACGGCGATGCATCCGCGGGGCGGCGAAGTGCCGTGTGCAGCACCGCGCGGTCCTCGGTGGTGTTGATGTGCTCGCCGGCGAGCATCGCCTCGTAGCGTTCGGCAACACCCGTCTCCTTCGCGAGGCTGATGAGGCTAGCCAGGATGTCGTCGGTGACGAGGTTCTTCGACAGGTCCACGTGCAGGTCCGCAAGGGGGAATGACAGCCGCGACACGCGGTCGCCGTCGGCGGCGAACCAGCCGCGAAGATCGGGGGCGAAGCCGTCCTTGTGAGCAGTGAGCTCGGCCCAAGCGGAGGTGGTCGTGGGATCGATCGGTGCAGTCACAGGCACCACGTTAGTGGTCCTGCGGGCCTGCGTCTCTAGGACTTAGGGATTATGTGGCCGGAACCGGCAAAAAGTCGCGCGCTGGCATGGGACGCACTGTGGCCGCCTCGACGTCGTGCCCTCCCCATGCGATCAGGTCGGCCCGCACGCCCACGCGAATGCCGCGGCCGGGGCGTGCGTGCGCCGTGTCACCGGCATCGGCCAACACCAGCACTTCGCAGTCGGGCAAGGTGATGTCGTGCTCGGCGTCGAACTCGTCGTTGAAACCGGCAATATCCACGATCAGGTCTCCGCATACGGCCACGGCAGCCGGGCGGAGGTCTCCGTCAATGAGGGCGAAGGGGGCGCGCACCACCACATCAATCAGGCTCATGCGCTTGACAGTAGAGAAGGCGTGTTGCCGGCGTGTGACGGGCCTGTAGCGCTCACGCAACGTTGTGCGCACAGCGGAGAGCTACTCCGGCCCGAAGGTCTCCAGAACGTTGTCGCGCCAGTCCGCGCGATCGAGCCCGGCACGTTCGAGCAAGTCCCGCCAGTCGTCAGCGGCGTGCTCCATGGCGTCCTCGAACAGTCCTTGGTGCGCGCGGGACGCGATCACCACGGCGGCGTGAACCCGCTCAGGATCCACCTGCCCGGGAACCGGCAGCCGCTCAAGCGCACTCACCATGCGCGTGGAGGAGGCGCCGAACTGGTCGACAAGGCGCTCCCTGACGCGGTCACTCACCAATGGCATGGCGCGATCCTCTCACGGTGCGGTGCTGGTCACGCGTCGCCTGCGCTCACGGGCTCGGCTCTGCCCAGGCCAGGGACCACGACGTTCGCGCCGCACAGCACTACGCCCACTCGCCCACCGGGGCGGGGCTTCCAGCGGCCCGTGTAGAGGGCGGCGAAGGGCGCGGCGACGCCTGGCTCCACGACGACCCGCAACAAGCGCCACAGCCGTGCCTGTGCATCGAGCACCTCGTCGTCGGTGACCACCACGGATTCGGCGTGCGCATGCTGGAGCGCCTCCCAAGGCGTCTGCCCCACGCGGCGTGCGCCCAGATGATCGGCCGCCACCCCGCTGACGGGCACAGTCACAGGCTCGCCGGCCTCGACTGCCGCCGCGTATGAGGCGGTGCCCACGGTCTCGCACCCCACGATCGGGATGCGGTCCCCACACCACGCGGCCGCGCCACCGGCGAGGCCACCGCCACCCACCGCGAGCAACATCGCGTCGAGCTCCCCAGCGTCGGCCTCGAACTCGCGCGCCACCGTGCCAGCGCCGGCCATCACGACCGGGTCGTCAAAGGCGGCAATGGAGGTGGCGTCGTGTTCAGCGAGGTACTCCTGGGCCGCGTCTGCGGCATCCCCGTAGGTGTGGCCGATGCTGTGAACGTTGGCTTCAAGGCTCACCAGCCGCTCGACTTTCGCGGGGTTCGCGGTCGTGGGTACAAAGATGTGTGCCTCATGCCCGAACCTGTGCGCGGCGTACGCCACCGCTGCACCGTGATTGCCTCCCGAGGCCGCTACGACGCCCGCGGCAGACACTGGTTGCGTCGCGACGTAGTGCACCGCGCCACGCGCCTTGAACGCGCCCGTGACTTGCAGATACTCAAGTTTGAACACCAACGTGGCGTCGATGCCGAGGGTGTCGCCCGGAACTTCGATGATGGGGGTGCGGCGCACGTGCGGCGCGATGGCCCGCGCGGCGGCGTCGATCTGGTCAGGGGTCACAGCAGTCACCCCTCTATAGTGCGCCAGCGCGTGGCCCTAGAGCGAACCCGCGAATCAGCCGCCCGTGACAGAGAAGTGCATCCAGTCTTCGCGACCCGCCCAGTGCCCGCCCCACGCCCAGCCAATGGTGGCAAAGGCGTCGTACACCACGGACGGGTCGTGGATCATGCCCGGTCGGTCCCAGTCACGGTCCAAGTAGGCCTCCGAGAGCTCTGGGAACAGAGCGTCGTCCTTCACGAACGGGTTGTGGAAGGGATTGATGTCGATCGCGAGACCGTACGCGTGTTCCGACCAGTAGGTTGGCGCCGCGACCACGCGCCGGCACGTGAAGGAAGACGTGATGTTGTGGTCGCCGGTGGTGGGCGACAAGTGCTCCTCGAGAGAGATCACGCGCATCTCTTCGATCGGGAACTGTGCGGCAAAGATCTTCTCGAACGCACCCGCGACGTCCTCAGCGTGCTTTGCGTTCGTGATCATCTCGCCCGTGTGGACCTCGCCGTCAAAGCCCCAGTAGGGCATCACCACGTAGGCCAAGTCGCTCAACGGCGCCGGGCAGCCCTCGACCCAGGAGGACCGCTCGGCAACGTCGTCAGGCACGGCCCCAATGTCAACGAACCACTCATCCGTCTCGGGATCAGGTAGCCATTCGCGCGGTTCAAACTGCCGGTCCTGCAGTTCCTCCGGGGTGTCCGCGCGCACGCCCAGGTCGTATGCGCCAATCTCGAGCGGCACTTGCCCCGGCATCGGCCCCGTGTCACCGGTTCATGGTGAGATAGGACCGTGAGTGAGAGCACCGACCCCCGTGTCCGCCATCAGGAGCTCGTTCAGGAGATTGAGGAGCACCGCGCTCGGTACTACGGTGACGACGCGCCCACGATCTCCGACGCGGCCTATGACGCGCTCGAGCGCGAGTTGCGGGCCCTCGAGGATGCCCATCCCGAACTGGCTGAACCTGACTCTCCCACTCAGACGGTCGGGGCCGCGCGCGGGGAGACCGGATTCGCGTCGGTGCAGCACCGCGAGCGCATGATGAGCCTCGACAACGCATTCTCCATCGACGAGGTGGAGGCCTGGCTCACGCGTGTCTCGCGCGAAGCCGGCGAACAAGAGGTGGTCTGTGAGCCCAAGATCGACGGGCTCTCGATCTCCCTGACCTACGAGAGCGGCGTTTTGGTCCGGGGGGTGACGCGCGGCGATGGCACGACCGGGGAGGATGTCACCGCCAACGTACGGACCATGAGCGACATCCCTGAGCGCCTCACGGGCTCGCACATTCCTGCAGTCGTCGAGATTCGCGGCGAGGTCTTCTTGCCGTTAGCCGCCTTCGACGCGCTCAACGCGCGACTTGTCGACGAGGGGAAGCCTCCTTACGCGAACCCGCGGAACACCGCCGCCGGCTCGCTGCGCCAAAAGGACCCGGCAGTGACCGCGACCCGGCCCCTGGAAGTGACCACCTACGCGTTGGGCGCGCTGGAGTGGGGAGAGCAGGGGGCCGATGCCAGGGCTGAGACCCAGGCCGGAATCTATGACGTCTTGGCTGGGTGGGGCTTGCCCGTGTCACAGCACACCCGGGTATTGACCGGGGTCACCGCGATCGAGGCGTTTCTTCGCGAACTGGAGGACAAGCGCCACTCGCTTGTCCATGAGATCGACGGCGCTGTGCTGAAGGTGAACTCACGTGCGGTCCAAGGGCAACTGGGATCCACGAGCCGTGCGCCGCGCTGGGCCGTCGCCTATAAGTTCCCACCTGAGGAAGTCCACACCAGGCTCGAAGATATCCGCGTCGACGTGGGCCGCACCGGCCGGGTCACGCCGTATGGAGTGATGACTCCCGTGACCGTCGCCGGCTCCACGGTGACGTACGCGACGCTGCATAACCGCCACGAAGTCAAGCGCAAGGGGGTCTTGATTGGCGACACCGTGGTGCTGAGGAAAGCCGGCGACGTGATTCCGGAGATTGTGGGGCCTGTGGTCGCCGCGCGGACCGGCGACGAGCGCGAGTGGACCATGCCCGCCGAGTGCCCCTCGTGCGCAAGCGCGCTCGTGGAGCAGAAGGCGGGAGATAAGGACATGCGGTGTCCCAACGCCAAGAACTGCCCGGCGCAGATTATCGACAGGATCGCATTCATTGGATCGCGAGGGGCCCTCGACGTCGAAGTGCTCGGCGAGAAGGCGGCTGCGGCGCTCGTGGAGGCGGGGGTCCTCGCCAACGAGGCGGGCCTTTTTGCGCTGACCGAGCAGGACCTCGCGCGCGTGCCGCTGTTCACCTTGGAGTCCGACTCCAAGAAGGATGGAGTGGAACGCAAGGCCGGAGATGTCTCCACCAACGGACTGAGGCTGCTCGACAACCTCGCCACAGCGAAGACTCAGCCACTATGGCGGGTGATCGTGTCGCTGAGCATGCGCCACGTGGGTCCGACCGCATCCCGCGCGCTCGCGACCGCCTTTGGTTCGCTCCACGCCATCCGTGCCGCGAGTGAAGAGGAGCTCTCTGCCGTCGACGGCGTGGGTCCCACCATTGCTGACTCCGTCACGCGGTGGTTCGAGGTTGACTGGCATCAGGACATCGTGGAGCAGTGGGCGGCGTCTGGCGTGCGCATGGAAGACGAGCGCGACCAATCCGTCGAGCGCACCCTTGAGGGACTCACCATCGTCGCCACGGGTTCACTGGAGGGCTTCACCCGCGATTCGGTGAAAGAGGCGATCATCTCCCGCGGCGGTAAAGCCTCCGGCTCGGTGTCCAAGAAGACTGACTATGTGGTCGCCGGTGCGAACGCTGGGTCTAAGGCAGACAAGGCCGAGCAATTGGGCGTCCCCATCCTCACCGAGGCGCAGTTCGTGACGCTGCTCGAAGAGGGCCCGCGCGCACCTTCCTAGGCGTCCACTCGCGAGCCGTTGTGCACTACCACATCGGCGTGCCAGCCAACGCCAAAAAATTGCTGAAAGTTTTTTTGAGGAGTATGCGGCCAAACAGGAGTTCCAGAGGCCCGCGTCATGCGTTTTACCAGGCACGATAGTGCCCGGGAGGGCCGCGAAACCTCGATTTGACGCGGGGTTCACCGGCCCGTAATGTATTCCTCGCTGCCAAGGACGGAAGCGCCGCGGAGGGCCACAGATAAGGCCCGCAAGCGGCACCGACGACAGCTCACCTCAGCCGAAGAAGCAGACGCTCAAGCGCCTGCTGATAGTGCTGCAGTGAGAGGTCACAGGCACTGCCAAACACGCCAACGAGCGGATTTGACAGAGTCTGGCC
>NZ_BBRG01000005.1 GCF_000975155.1 Demequina globuliformis | reverse complement strand
CCATCGAACGCCAATAGGGGTCAACGCCATCGGCGGACCACATGCGCCACACGCGAATGTCGCGGCTAGCGCGCCACACGCGGGCCCGCTCCCCTGCGCGGCGCGTGCGTGCTGGTCGCTACGACGCGCTGGGAGCGTCGCTCAGGCGCTCGAGCACGGCGTCGGCAATGGCGCTGGCGTCCAAGCCCG
Organism: Demequina globuliformis; assembly: GCF_000975155.1. Classification (GTDB taxonomy): domain Bacteria; phylum Actinomycetota; class Actinomycetes; order Actinomycetales; family Demequinaceae; genus Demequina; species Demequina globuliformis. The sequence goes on along the minus strand of NZ_BBRG01000005.1, from coordinate 68,428 downwards.
AGGCTTCGACGATCTGCGCTCGCGACGCATGCTGCAGGAACTCTCGCGGCACCCCGCGGTGAAGCCACTCGGCACTGTTGCGGGCCTCACGCGCGGCAACGGCCCACTCCTGCCCTAGACCGGCATCCGCCAGACCGTCTTCGATCGTGACGACCCAGTCACACTCAGAGACGAGCTCCACCAGACCCTCTGGAACCGGGTGGACCCAGGTTGCGGTCGCGGCAACGACGCTGTGGCCGTCTGCGGCAATCTTTTCCGCCGCTTCCACGGCAGTGGACGCCATGGGCCCCAAGCCCAGGACGGCCACGCGCGCGGACTCACCGTGCTCGGCGAGCACCTCCATCGCGCCCACCACCCGGACAGCGGGCAAGTCATCTCCCACAGGGCCCTTGGGATAGCGCACCACCGTGGGAGCATCATCGACCGCGACGGCGTCTCGGAATGCGGCACGAAGCGTGGCGGCGTCTCGCGGCGCCGCGATCTGCAGCCCGGGCACATGACGCAGCAACGCCATGTCCCACATGCCGTTGTGGCTGGGGCCGTCGTCTCCTGTAATACCTGCGCGGTCCAGCATGAACGTGACACCTGCGCCATGGAGCGCAACATCCAACAGCACCTGGTCGAACGCGCGATTCAGGAACGTCGCGTACACGGCAAACACCGGGTGAAGGCCAGCGAATGACAGGCCGGCCGCGGATGTCACCGCGTGCTGCTCGGCAATGCCGACATCAATCACGCGATCGGGGAACTCCTCAGCGAACGGCTGCAGTCCCACCGGTGCCAACATCGCGGCAGTGATACCCACGACGTCCTCGCGCTCGCGCCCCACCTGGAGCATCTCCTCGGCAAAGACCTTGGTCCAACCGAACCTACTGGGTTGAACAGGCAAACCGGTCTCGGGGTGGATCTTGCCGACGGCGTGGAAACGGTCGGCGACGTCTTCCTCCGCCGGCGAGTAGCCGCGACCCTTTTCCGTCAGAACGTGGACAAGCACCGGGCCGCGGAAGTCTCGCGCATGCGTCAGTGCCGCCTCCACCTGCTCGAGGTCGTGCCCGTCGACGGGACCCACGTACTTAAGCCCCAAGTCCTCGAACATGCCCTGCTCGGTGATCAGCCCCTTGAGCGCACGCTTGCCGTGCATGACGGTCTTGTACGCGAACGTGCGGAATGCTCCACGGTCCTTGAAGGTGCGCTTGCCCCAGCCAAGGAACTGTTCGTAGCGGGGGTCAGTACGGATGCCGTCGAGCCTGCGCGCCAGCCCACCGATCGTGGGTGCGTACGAGCGGCCGTTGTCGTTCACCACAATCACGACACGGTCGTTGGTGGCGGAAATCGAGTTGAGTGCCTCCCAGGCCATGCCGCCGGTCAGGGCCCCGTCCCCGATGATGGCTACTGCGGAACGGTCAGTCTGTCCCCGCAGCGTGTTTCCACGCGCAATGCCGGCCGCCCACGATAGCGACGTGGAGGCGTGCGAGTTCTCGACCACATCGTGCTCCGACTCGGAGCGCTGCGGGTATCCGGCGAGACCGCCGCGGCTCCGCAGCCCGGAGAAATCCTGCCGTCCCGTGAGGAGCTTGTGGACGTAGGACTGGTGACCCGTATCGAAGACGAGGGTGTCCTTGGGCGACTCAAAGACGCGGTGCAGGCCCAGCGTCAATTCCACCACGCCGAGGTTGGGCCCCAGGTGTCCGCCGGTGCGCGACACCGAATCGACGAGTACCTCGCGGATCTCCGCGGCGAGTTCCGTCAGTTCCTGTGAATCGAGTCCCTGCAAATCCTGCGGGGACGTGATGCGCTCGAGCACGCAACCTCCTGTGGCAAATGTATCGACCACTCTACGACGGCGAATGGCCGGGATGTGGCAAGGGGCGCCGCGACGTGTCCGTCGCGACGCCCCAGGCGGCGGCTGTTGGCGTGTTTATGCCACCAGCGAGCGCAGCACGTACTGCAAGATGCCACCGTTGCGGAAGTAGTCCGCCTCTCCCGGGGTGTCAATGCGCACCACGGCGTCGAACTCGACGACCGTGCCGTCTGCCTTGGTCGCCTTCACCGGAAGGGTGCGCGGGTGTTCGCCTGCACTGAACGACGCGACTCCGACAATGTCGAACGTCTCGGTCCCGTCGAGACCGAGCGAGCCAGCGGACTGCCCCGCAGGGAACTGAAGCGGAAGCACACCCATACCGATGAGGTTCGAGCGGTGGATGCGCTCAAAGCTCTCGGTGATGACGGCGCGCACGCCCAGCAGGCTGGTGCCCTTCGCGGCCCAGTCGCGCGAGGAGCCGGAACCGTACTCCTTGCCCGCGAGCACCACGAGCGGCGTCTCAGCTGCCGCGTAGTCCTGCGCCGCGTCGTAGATGGTGTCCTGCTCGCCCTTGGTGAAGTTGTAGGTGAAACCACCTTCCACACCATCCAGCAACAGGTTCTTGAGGCGAATGTTCGCGAAGGTCCCGCGAATCATGACCTCGTGGTTACCGCGACGCGAACCGTACGAGTTGTAGTCCCGACGCTCGATGCCGTGATCTGCGAGGTACTTGCCTGCAGGTGAGTCGGCCTTAATCGCGCCTGCGGGCGAGATGTGGTCGGTCGTGACGGAGTCACCCAAAAGGGCGAGAACCCGGGCACCGGAGATGTCCTCCACGGGCTTGGGAGTGGCCTCCATGCCCTCGAAGTATGGGGGCTTGCGCACGTAGGTGGACTCGCTGTCCCACTCGAACGTCTTGCCGTCAGGAGTGGGAAGCCCACGCCAGCGCTCGTCACCGGCGAACACGTCCGCGTAGTCCTTCGCGAACATTTCCTCGGTGATCGAGGACTGCACAATCTCCTCGACCTCCGTCGCGTCCGGCCAGATGTCGGCGAGGAACACGTCGTTGCCGTCCTCGTCCTGACCAAGCGCATCGGCCTCAAAGTCGAAGTCCATGGTGCCGGCCAGAGCGTACGCAATCACGAGCGGAGGCGACGCCAGGTAGTTCATCTTCACGTCGGGGTTGATGCGCCCCTCGAAGTTGCGGTTACCGGACAACACAGACACCACTGCAAGATCATGGTCATTCACCGTGTCGGAGACCGCCTGCGGCAGCGGACCCGAGTTGCCGATGCACGTGGTGCAGCCGTAGCCCACGAGGTGGAAGCCAAGCTTCTCGAGGTCGGGCCACAGGCCGGCCTTCTCGTAGTAGTCCGTGACGACCTGCGAGCCGGGCGCCATCGAGGTCTTCACCCACGGCTTGACCTCGAGGCCACGCTTGTTCGCGTTGCGGGCGAGCAAAGCTGCCGCGAGCATCACCGAGGGGTTAGACGTGTTGGTGCACGACGTAATCGAGGCGATCACGACAGCGCCGTGGTCGAGTTCGGTCTGAGTGCCGTCCTCGAGCGTGAACGGCACCTTCTTGGTCGGACGCGGTGCTGCCGAGGTCGCCACCGCCTGCGCGGGCTCCGGAGCATCTCCCGCGTGTGCCTCAGCGGCGATCGGGTCAGAAGCGGGGAACGTCTCTTCGACGGACTCGTCGAGGCCGTGAGTGACCTGGTCCTCGTGGTGCGCGTAGTCGAGGATGGACTGGCGGAAGGACCCCTTCGAGTCGCTCAAGGCGATGCGGTCCTGGGGGCGCTTGGGTCCGGCGATGGAGGGGACGACGGTCGACAGGTCGAGCTCGAGGTACTCGGAGAACACAGGCTCGACGTAGCCCTCAGCCGAGGGGTCGTGCCACATGCCCTGTTCCTTGCAGTACGCCTCGACCAACTTGACCTGGTCTTCAGAGCGACCGGTGAGCTTCAGGTAGTCGATGGTGACGTCGTCGATCGGGAAGATCGCGGCGGTGGAGCCGAACTCGGGCGACATGTTGCCGATGGTCGCGCGGTTAGCCAGCGGCACCGCGCCCACACCTTCACCGTAGAACTCGACGAACTTGCCGACCACGCCGTGCTGGCGAAGCATTTCCGTGATGGTGAGCACGACGTCGGTCGCGGTGGCGCCGGCGGGGATCGCGCCGGTGAGCTTGAAGCCCACCACCTTGGGGATCAGCATCGACACGGGCTGGCCGAGCATGGCGGCCTCTGCCTCGATGCCACCCACGCCCCAGCCGAGCACACCCAGACCGTTGATCATGGTGGTGTGCGAGTCCGTGCCGACGCAGGAATCGGGGTAAGCGCGAACAGCGCCGTCGACCTCGGCCGTCATGACGCCGCGTGCCAGGTACTCGAGGTTGACCTGGTGCACGATTCCGGTGCCTGGGGGCACCACCTTGAAGTTGTCGAATGCGGTCTGGCCCCAGCGCAGGAACTGGTAGCGCTCGCGGTTGCGCTCGTACTCGAGGGCCGTGTTGAGTTCGAGCGCGTCCTTGCGGCCGAACACGTCAATCACGACGGAGTGGTCGATCACCATTTCCGCGGGTGCGAGTGGGTTGATCACGGCGGGGTCGCCGCCCAGGTCCACGACCGCCTCGCGCATGGTCGCGAGGTCGACGACGCAGGGAACGCCGGTGAAGTCCTGCATGACCACACGTGCGGGGGTGAACTGGATCTCCGTGTCGGGATCAGCCTTGGGGTCCCACGCGGCAAGTGCCTGAACGTGGTCGGCAGTGATGTTCGCGCCGTCTTCGGTCCGCAGTAGCGCCTCGGCGAGAACCTTCAACGAGAAGGGCAACTTCTCCAGGCCGGGTACCGCACCTAGTCGGTAGATCTCGTATGCCTTGCCATCCACGTCTAGCGTGGCCTTGGCTCCCAGGGTGTTCTCGCTCATGCACATCCTCCATTGGTGTTGACCGGCGTCCAGTCTACCGGCGATAGCGTGGGGCGAATGCGGACGTCTCAGCGGCGCTCAAACGTCGCGATGGCCTCCACGTGGTGGGTCATCGGGAAAAGGTCGTAGGCGGTCGCATCGGTCAGCTCGTAGCCGTGTTCTGCGAGGGTCGCGGTGTCGCGCGCGAGCGCGACGGGGTCGCACGCGACGTACACCATGCGTGCGGCGCCGGTGGCGGCCATGAGGGCCGCAGTCGCTGCCCCCGCTCCAGACCGCGGTGGGTCCAGCACGATCGCGTCAACCGGGCCGATGCCTGACGCCAGCGTGCGTCGCACGTCACCGTGGACGATGGTCGCGTGTGGTGTGGCGTGGCTATTGCGCTTGGCGGCGCGCGAGGCGTCGGCGTCAGCTTCAATCGAGACGACGGTGCGGCCGCTGGCCGCGAGCGGGACGGTAAAGAGCCCGGCGCCGGCGTAAAGGTCGGCCACGCGTTCGGCGTCTCCGACTCGGTTCAGTACTTCCTGGGCGAGCGTGCGAGGTGCTTCGCGGTGGACCTGCCAGAACCCGTCTGCGGTGACCTTGAAGTCGTGGGTCGTTCCGTTGACCTCAAAGGACTGCCGCACGGTCCGCGGCGCGTTGGAGCGCTTGTCGCGGCGGCCTTGGTTGTACGGCTCGCCGTTGACCGTCGTACGCAGGACGCCGTCCGAGCCCTCCGCGATGGCGATCCGCGAACCCGCCGCCACGCGCATGTCGAGCAGCGCGCGCTCGATTGCCTCGGTAGCGAGCGGCATGGACGTGAGCGCGATGAGTTCACGCGAGCGGTGCCCGCGCATGGCTGGCCGGCCCTCAGCGTCCGTGGTCGCGCTCACGCGAGTCCGGTACCGCAACCCTCCGCGCGACTCGTCGCCGGCGGCCTGGTGAATGCGCCCTGGGAAGTCGCGCCTAGCAAAGCGGGAAAACGACTCGTCGATGACCGCCTGCTTCCAACGCAGTTGGCCGTCGAGCGACACGTGGGACAGCTCTCCCCCGCCCACACCACCCGCGCCGGCCTCTGGCCACACCGGATCCACGCGGTCGGAGGCCCCCTCGAGGATTTCGACGGCATCGGCCCGCCACAGACGCGCGTCATCGCCAGCTTCGGTGAGCCGCGCCTTGACCCGTTCACCCGGGAGAGCGTGGCGCACGAACACGACCCGGCCATCGGCCCTGGCCACGCAGTGCCCGCCATGGGCGGGCGCACCAATCTCTAGTTCCAGTACCTGGTCCGTCATGGCAAGTCCTCATCTGGTTCCGGGGCCTCCTCGTGGATGCCCTCTTCACGCGCAGACTCCAAGTGCCATGGCACGGCCGCCACGACCACACCCTTGAGGCCCAACAATTGCTGTCGCAGTTTGGTCGTCGAGCGGTTGTGAAGCGCACGCTCCCACCACCGTCCCACGATGTACTCGGGGACGTAGACCACGACCACCTCTCGGGGGCTCGTGCGGTGGATGGAGGTGACATATTCCATCACGGGACCAACGAGGTCGCGGTAAGGCGAATCGAGAATGACCAATGGGACGCCGGAGTCGATCTTGCCCCAGTCCCGTTGGAGCTTCGCGGCGGGCTCGCGCTCGATCTGCACTCCGACCGCTTCCAGCGTGGAGTGTCGCGCTGCCTTCGCGTAGGCGAGCGCCCTCAGCGCCGGGCGGTGCAGTTGCGCGATCAGCACCACCCCACGCGTCGAACTGGGCAGAGCAACCTCAAGATCCGTCTTGTCCAGGCGCACGTCCGCCCGCACCGCGGCGTAGTGACGGTTGATGGCGTGCATCACGATGACGAGCCCGCAGATCAACGCAATGGCGATCCATGCGCCGTTCACAAAGTTGAAGACCGCGACGACGAGCCACACGCCGGCAGCCACAATCGCCGCAACGAGGTGCAGCGCCTTGCGCCCGTGCAGCTTGCGGCGGGCCAGGCGGTCGGTCGCGAGCTTGAGTTTGCGATCGGTCCAACGCACCATCGCGATCTGGCTCAAAACGATCGAGGTGAAGACGCCAATGACGTAGAGGTGGATGAGCGTCTCGACCTCGGCGCCCGCCAATGCCACGACGACAGCCGAGGCGGTCGCGATCATCAGCACCCCGCCGCGCAGGACCGCACGGTCGTTGCGCATCGCGAGCTGGCGCGGCAAGTACGCGTCCTTGGCGAGATACGACGTGAGGTCGGAGAAACGACGGAACACGGCCGCGACGGCGGCGTACAGGAGGGCCATGGCAATCGCGGCGACGATCCACACAGCGAAGGCGTAGTTGAAGACGTTGTCGGCGACCTGCGCAATGACCGGGCCCTTGGCCCACCCCGTCACGCGATATGTCCAGGCAAGGTACGCGACCGAGAAGAACGCGATCGCAGACGCGGCGACGGCGATCAACAGCGTGCGGCCCGCGCGCTTGCCCCTGGGCTTCGCGTGATGGGGCGCTGAGGCGGCCAGGTGTTCAATGCCCGTCACCATGACGGCGCCGGATGCGATGGCGCCGGCGTAGGAGAACCACACGGACCAGGTCTCCGGCGCGTTCGCACCGATGGGGCTGATGCTCTCCGCGTTAAAGCGCGCGAGGCCCAGCACCACCATGACGGCTACGGCGATGAGGAAGCCAAACCACACGCCCACCATCACGCGGGCCCGGTCGCGCATGACGCGCAGCGCCACGAGCGTGACCACTCCCACGATCGCGACGGACAGCGGCACGTCCCACGCTTGGAGTTGCGGCACCAAGTAAGCGACGAGCTGGGTGATGGCGGCCACCGACACCGCCACCGTGAAGAGGTAGTCGACTAGGACCGATGCTCCGGTGACGACCCCGGACCGGCGCCCCAGGACGTCGCGCACCAGGCCGTAGTCTCCCAGCGAGTCCGGGCGCGCGTGGACGTTGGAGCGATACGCGAAGCCCAGCAACAGCATGATGAGCACGACGCCCAGTGCCATATAGGGAATTGCGCCCTGCTGACTGCCGTGGCGCAGCGCATCGACCACAGCATCGGGGGCGTACGTGACTGCTGAGAGGACACCCGCGCCGAATACCGGCAAGGCCAGGCGCGTGCGCAACGTGACGGGCACGACCGCATCGGTGGCGATCGGCTGCCCGAACACCAGGCGCCTTAACTTCTGCAGTACACGTCGCACGTCGCACCATCCTAGGCGCAGGGGGTATAGCGTGGGGGACCGTGCACATTGTCATCATGGGCTGCGGGCGAACAGGCTCCGCGCTGGCGTCCGAATTCGAGTCGCGCGGCCACTCGGTCGCGGTCATTGACCGGGTAGGAGACGCGTTCCGGCGCCTGCCCAGCGACTTCCAAGGTCAAAAGATCACGGGCATCGGCTTTGACCGGGAGACCCTGGTGTCTGCTGGAGTCGAACAGGCGTACGCGTTTGCCGCCGTGTCCTCAGGAGACAACTCCAACATCTTGGCCGCGCGGGTGGTGCGGGAGACGTACGGAGTCGAAAACGTCATCGCACGCATCGCCGACTCCGGCCGCGCTGAGGTCTACCGACGCCTGGGGATTCCCACCGTGGCTCCGGTGCCGTGGACGAGCGCCCAGATTGTGTCGCGCCTGCTCCCCGGCGGTAAGGAAGAGTCCTTCACGGACGCCCACGCCGGGGTGTCGATCCGTCGCCTTGCGGTGAACCACGCGTGGGTGGGGCGCAAGCTCACGGAAATCGAGCACGCGACTGGCACCCGCATTGCCTACCTCGTGCGGTTCGGCAAGGCGCTGTTGCCGGAGGACTCCACCGTGCTGCAGTCCGACGACGAGGCGCACTTTGTTATTCCGACCGACGCCGCACCCGCGGCGGAGCGGATCATCTCGCGAGCACCGGGAGCAGCCTCATGAAGGTCTTGATTGCGGGTGCGGGCTCAGTCGGGCGATCGATCGCACGCGACCTCTTGAGCCATGGCCACGAGGTCCTCCTGATGGACAACACTCCCGCCGCCATGCGCGTCGCGCAGGTCGCCGAAGCCGACTGGATGCTCGCCGACGCCTGCGAAATGAGCGCATTGCGCGAGGCCGGTACCGAATCCATGGATGTGGTTGTCGCCGCGACCGGTGACGACAAGTCCAACCTCGTCGTGTCCTTCCTTGCGAAGACGGAGTTTGGTGTGCCCCGCACCGTGGCGCGCGTCAACAACCCCCGCAACGAGTGGATGTACGACGCCCAATGGGGTGTGGATGTCGCTGTCTCCACACCGAGGATCATGACGGCGATGGTGGAAGAGGCCGTCGCTGTGGGAGACCTCGTGAAGGTCTTCACCTTCCACCAGTCGGGTGCGTCGATCATCGAGGTGACGCTGCCCGCAGACTCCCCCGTGGTCGGCGCGACCGTGCGCCAGATCCCCTGGCCGCCGGAGACGGTGTTGTCATGCATCGTGCGCTCAGACCGCACCATCGCACCCAGCCCCGCTGACACCCTTGAGGCACGCGACGAGCTGCTGTTTATTGTGTCGGCTGAGGCTGATCCGGAGGCGTTGGACGCGGTGCTGCGGAGCGCACCATCAGCCACACCACCCACAGAGTAAGCGCGAACAGCGGCACGCCCATGGCGAGGCGTGCTGTGCCCAACGCCGCAACCTGATCGCTCAAGTACAGGGGGAGCTGAACGGCGAGACGGAAGGCGTACATGACCACGAGCACGGCTGTGGCGCGCTGCATCACACGCATCTGGCCCGGCTGGTCGCGCCATCCCTTCCAGTCCCCCTGAAACAGACCCCACACAATGCCCACGAGCGGCCACCGCACCACCATGGTGCCCAGCGTCGCAATGCCGTACACGGCGTTGATCCACAGCCCTGGCACAAAGTAGTCCTCGGGTTCACCCGTGCGCCATGCCCAGATTGCGCCAATCGCCACGCCGACCACGCCGGCGAGTGCCTGTTGAATGCTCGAGCGTTGGATGAGTCGGATGACGACGAGCACGACCATCGTGGCTACCGCCGCGATCACCGGCACACGCATCCCACCAACCGTGAGGAATGCGAGCACAAACACGAATCCCGGGGCCACCGATTCCACAAAGCCTCGCCAGCCGCCGACCGCGTCAGCGAAGGAAAACTCGTCAGCTGACATGAGTTTGCCCACCCGGCCGCCCGCGACTGCCTGCTGCGCGGCGTCTGGCGCGCCGCTCTCCGTGGAGTCTGCGGCGCCGCCGCCGTGTGGCGGTTCGTCAACCCCACCCGTGTTGCTGGGATCGGTCCCGTCTGCGTGCTGCCCTGGCTCCTGCGTCACAGTGTGTACTCGGGGTTAAAGATGCGCGGAAGGGCCTCAGCGGCACTCACGCGGCCGTGTACCGAGACAATGGCCCCGGGCTCGATCCCCGGCACCTCACGACGTCCCATGAAGACCACGTCGAGGCGTCCGGAGCCGTCGTCGATCCGAGCCGTCAGCTGCGGTGCCGCGTCGCGAGGCTCCACCCTGATCGAGACGATGCGACCGCGGACGGACGCCTCAGTCCTGGCGCGGGCAGCGCTGATGGGCACGACGTCGGCGTGGGAAGTCACGATGCTGAATCCGCGCCCGCCTGCTCAGTCTGGGGCTCATCGCCGTCCTTGCGGAAGCGCGGGAAGTCCAGGACGAGAACGGTGCCGGCGATCATGGGTTGGGGTCCGCGTTCGACCGCGCAGCGAGACAGGAAGTCCGCGATGCGTTCGCGCGTCGAGTCCTCGTGCACGGATGGACCCATCGCGGCCGCCTTGAGCAGCCACCTGTCCCCCTCGGGCCCGAAGAATCGCATGGGGATCATGACGTCCTCGCCCTGCTTGTTCTTGCGGGTGAGCCGAGCCTCGATCTCGGGACCGAAGCGGCCCTCCGTCACGTGAATCTCGCCCGCGGGACGCAACCGTTCCGTAATGGTGCGTCGCGTCTGCGTCCACTGACCGGTTCCGCGGGGTGCCGCGAGGACTTGGAGTTGTACCTGGCAGTCAGCGATCTTCACGCTCACCGCTCCACACTTGTCATTCGACGGATCGATCTCCGCGCGGACCTTCATGTGCGCGATGGCTGGCAGGCGCAAGGGACCGTAGTAAACGAAGTCCTGGTCAGCAGGAATCTGGTCCCAGTCCCACGGGCCGTCGGCTCCCGTGAGCTCGTCGAGCCCGTCGTCGTAGCCTTGGTCCTCAGTCATCCTTGCACTCCTGTCGATCCAAATCCGCCTTCGCCGCGGTGGGATCCCGGGAGATCGGCCACTGCCACGAATGCGGCACGTTCCACGCGCTGAATCACCAGCTGCGCGATCCGGTCGCCGGCCTTGAGTTCGACGCTGTTGTGAGCATCGGTGTTCAAGAGCGTGACCTGCACCTCGCCACGGTACCCGGCGTCGACGGTGCCGGGCGCATTCACGACTGTCACGCCGTGACGGGCGGCCAAGCCGGAGCGCGGGTGAACGAACGCGGCATAGCCTGCGGGGAGTGCAATGCGCAGGCCGGTGGGGACAGTTTCCCGTTGGCCCGGCGCGAGTGTGACGTCGCGCCGGGTCGTGAGGTCCGCTCCCGCGTCACCCGGATGCGAGTAGCGCGGAAGCGGGACGTCGGGGTCGGTCGTAGAGACGAGGATCTCGACGTCGGTCATGAGTGACAGTCAGCCTTGGTTTAGGCCGCGCACTCGGAGCAAATGGGCTGGTCGCCCCGCAGCTGCGCGAGCTGGCTGCGGTGGTGAACCAGGAAGCACGACATGCAGGTGAACTCGTCCTGCTGTGCGGGCAGCACCCGCACGGACAGTTCTTCACCTGAGAGGTCGGCGCCGGGCAGCTCGAAGCCTTCCGCGGCCTCGGTCTCATCCTCGTCCACCACTCCAGACGCTTTGTCGTTGCGTCGGGCCTTGAGCTCCTCGATCGAGTCAGCCGAGATCTCGTCATCGGTCTTGCGAGGTGCGTCGTAGTCAGTTGCCATCAGGCGGTTGTTCCCTTCACGTGTACACCGTGCGACTACATCAATGTTCGTGTGAGCCAAAAAGTGTTCCCACGAGCGCAGGCATTGTGCCCCAAAAAACGCGAGGGCGCGACTCTAAGCGTCGGCGCGTGCCCAAGTCGTGTCTGCACCAGCCTTAACGAGCGCGTCGCGCACATCATTCCAACGACCTGGAGATGCCGCAATCAGGAGGCGCTCGTCAGCCGGTCCGCCGTCGATCCCTGCCACGCGTAGGCCGGCCTCAGTGGCGATGAGTTCCCCTGCCGCGAAGTCCCAGGCGTGGAGGCCATGCTCGTAGTAGGCGTCCACCAGACCAGCAGCGGCGTGGCACAGGTCGATCGCCGCAGAACCGAGCCGCCTGATGTCGCGAACCTGGGGCAGCATGCGAGCGACGATCTCCCCTTGCACGCGCCGACGGTGTGGTTGGTACTGGAAACCAGTGGCCAGCAGCGTGTGCGCCAGGTCGGGTCCTTCTTGCGCGCCCAGCGGCACGCCATCGCACCACGCGCCCTCGCCTCGCGCCGCAGACCACAGGCGGCCTTGGGCGTCGAACACCGCGCCGGCTTCAAGCCGCCATGATCCCGGCGTTGGCACCCCGGTCACTGCGGCAACGGACACCCCAAAGTGCGGGATTCCGTACAAGTAGTTCACGGTGCCGTCGATGGGGTCCACGACCCACGTCACGCCAGAGTTCCCGCTGCTGTCCTCGCCCTCCTCCCCGTGCACGGCATCGCCAGGGCGCCACTGGGCGAGTCGCTCCCGCAGTAGACGCTCGGAGGCCGTATCCATCTGCGTCACGATGTCGACGCTGGACGATTTAGTTCCCTCGATATGGGCACCGTGGCGACCGTCGCGTATGAGCTGACCCGCTTCCGTGGCGAGCGCACGGGCGGTGTCCAGGAGCGTGGATGGCGCGATCATGCCTCCATCGTGCCCGCACGCGGAAGCCTGTCCACACGCGCCGCGTGGCGTGCCGCGTATTGGCGTGTGAGCGTGGCAATCTGAGGTCATGATGCGACTGACACTTGTGCGACCGGCCGACGATGGCGAGCACCTGATCGTCGCCGACGACGACGGCACCGAGTACGAGCTCGAACTGAACGATGCGTTGCGCCGTGCGGCTGCGACCGTCCGCCCGCGCGTCCATGCCGACGATGCGCCGGGCGATTCCGCCCCCACCATGAGCCCTCGGGAGATTCAACAGCGCATTCGCGGAGGCCTCAATGCCGCGGAACTGTCGGAACTCACGGGTCAACCGGTGGAAGCATTGCAGCGCTACGAGGCACCGGTGCTTGCGGAGCGATCGTACGTTTCCGCCCTCGCCCAGAGCACCCGGATTGGCCGGGACGCGGATTCACCCCAGTTGGGCGAACTCGTGACCGACCGACTGGCTGGTCGTGGCGCTGACGCCGAATCCGTTGTCTGGGATGCCTGGCGCGAGCCTGAAGAACCGTGGTTGGTCGCGGTCGACTACCGCGTGAACGGCCGCAACGTCCGCGCCCAGTGGTCGTTCGATCACACGGCGCGCGTCATCACCGCGCTCGACGACGAGGCGCGCTGGCTGACCGAGACAGAATTGCTCGACGTTCCGATCCCCAAGCGGCACCTCAGTGCCGTGCGGGAGGCAGACCCTGCGCGCCCGCTCGAGGCCGTGCGACCTGCTCAGCCAACGCCGGCACCGGACGCGGCCCCGGCTACTGCGGAGCCGAACCAGACCGAACTGCTGCTTAACGATCTCGAAACGCGCCGCGGTACCCGCGACACCGTTGATCTCGAGGACATCGACGAGGACGACGATGACGAGGGCGCCTTCGAGGGCTTTGGGCCGGCGGTGAAGCGACAGCGCGAAGCGGAGGTCGGTTTCAATGCCCCCTCAGCGGCGCACCCGTCCTCCTCTGCGAGTGCCCCTGAGCCTCCCTCGGCGCCCTCGACAGCAGAAGCTGACGCGGCGTCGGAGCCTAAGAAGCCCCGTCGCGGCCGGTCATCCGTCCCAAGTTGGGACGAGATCGTCTTCGGAGCAAAGAACGACTAGCGCGCACCTGCGGCGCATGCGAGGTCGTCGAGGAGCCTAAGCCCGTAGGCCCAGCGGCCCAGCCCTGAGTCGGCGTTGATGTGGCCGGCCTCACCGACGGTCGTGAGCGGCGCACCCAGGCGCTGCGCGAATGCTCCGGCGAACTCGACACTCCCGTACGGGTCGTTGGTGCTCGCCACGACGCGGGCCGGCTGCGCCAGCGCGCGTGCGGTCAACCCAGAGAACTGGCGCACCGCTGCAGGTGCGCCCTCCCGGCTCACGTCTGGGGGCGCGACGAGCAAGGCACCTCTGGCTTGCCCGGGGTGGTCGTTCATCCACGTCGCTGTGGTGAGTGTCCCAAGTGAGTGCGCCACGATGAGTGGTGGTTCCTCTTGCGCGTCAACCGCGCGCCCGAGCGCCTCGAGCCAGTCGTGGGGATCGGGGTCGTCGACACTCGCGGGTTCAAAGCGGGTAGCGCGCGGGTGGGCACCCTGCCACAGCGTTTGCCAGTGGAGTGGTCCGGAACCGCCCCAGCCTGGCACCACAACGAGCGGCACGCTCAGCACCGCGTCGCTCATGGTGTCCGGACCGGTCATGCGGTGGCCACCAACAGCGGGATGTCTCGTTCGCGCTTGGTCAGCGAGCCATGTACCCCGATGAGGCTGCGAGACTGCACAGACTGGGTACGTGAATCCACGACGGTGGCGTTGTCCCCCATCGCCACCACGACGTCGCCCACACGGTCAGCCACCGCATCGTCCAACGCCCCAAAGAGCCCCACGTCCTTCGCCTCCGCGCGGGTGCCGACCGCGGCGAGGGTACCCAAGATGTCCTGCCACCGTGTGGCCGTCTGCACCGCATCCGCTCCTTGAGCCAGGTGCAGATGGAGCGCTCGCGGCTCGCCAGCGACGAGATCGACGTCCTGACGCAATCCCGCGTGCGCGCCGACGTCCCACACGCGACCGCCGGTGACGTCGACCATGCCGTGGTCTGCGGTGACGACCATTGCGGCGCCTTTGGGCAGCCGCCGCGCGAGGCCACTGAGCTCGCGGTCGGCATCTTCGAGCGCGGCGACCCACTGATCTGATTGCCAGCCATGCTTGTGGCCGGCGGCATCGATCTCCCCCCAGTAGCAGTACGACACCCCAGGTGCCCGCGCGGCCTGCAACGCCACGTCGATGCGCTCAGCGAGGGACTCCGCCCCCACGAACGTGCCACCGCTCAGCGCCGCCTTCGTGAGCCCTGAACCCGCGAAGCGACGCTTGCCGAGCGTCGTCACCGTCACCCCGGCATCGGCCGCCTGCCGCAACAACCCTGGCTGCGTTTGCCACTCATGCGGCTCGAAGGCTCCCTCCCAGGACACCAAGTTGGCGAGAGCGCCGGTCCGGGGGTTGCGCACGCTGTAGCCCGTCATGCCCGTCCGTCCGGACGGTTGCCCGGTGCCGAACTGGGTGAGGGCCGATGCCGTGGTCGAGGGGTACCCGGTGGTGATCACGCCAGATTCGATCGAGCGCAAAAAAGGCGCGTGTCCGCGCCGCGCGGCAAGAAGGTGGTGCCCAAGGCCGTCGATCAGTACGACGACGACGTGGCGTGCCTGCGGAATCCCTAAGCGTTGCCGGTCGGCCGTGGCATCCCTCCCGGTGACCGCTGCGCCAGCGCCCACCGCATCCAAGGCGGCCGGAAGCACGGCGCCCAGTTCACGCCCTCCGTAGTCGGGCAGGCGCAATCCTGCATGCGCGAGGCGGTCGGCGAAGGTCACGGTCGGGATGCGCGTGGCTAGCGCTGAATCGCCCGCTGCACGGCCTGGGCGAAGTCGCTGAGCGCACGCACGGTGTCGTCACCGTCGGCGATCGCACTGACCCGGACAAGCGTGTCGTCGCCGGTGATGCCGCCCGTGTACCCGTGATCAGCCTCGCAATTAGCATCGCCACAGCTGGCGGGCTCTAGCTCGACCCGCGAGTGGACGCCCCAGCCGACGGCCAAGACGAGCTCACTAGGCGCGTCGCCATCCTTGAAGTGCTCCGGGTGATGGATGACGTGGGTCATCGCGAGGTTCGTCACGGAGCGAAGCAGCGCGGTCTCGATTGTCGCGGAGGCCTCGTGGGTGCCTTCGGTCGAGTGGCCAGCGCCGTCATCGATGTGCATACGCAGGAGGCGGGTGGGCGTCAACACGAGCACAGTCAGGTGCCGGCGCACTTCGCGGTCGTCAAAGGTCGTCTCCGCGTGCACAAAGTGGGCGTCGACCCGCTCGTCTCCGATCGCCTGGCGAAGAACCGAGTTCGAAAGCGCAGGGTAATAGCCGGCAACTGCCACGGCTTGATCGAGTGTCTGAGGCATGCGGGTATTGTTCCACTTCGCGGGTGGGGTAGCCACCCGCGCCGCGTGGCAGCCCCATGGTGTCGGCGGCGCCAGGCACAATAGCCCGCAGTGCAATCCGTATCCGACGATCCCCCACCGAGGAGTTCCATGGCCGACGCGCCCGATGGACAGATCATCGACATCGACGTCAGCTCCGAGATGGAGACCTCCTTCCTGGAGTACGCCTACTCGGTTATCTACTCGCGTGCGCTTCCCGACGCCCGCGACGGACTCAAGCCAGTGCAACGCAGAATCGTGTACTCCATGGGCGACATGGGATTGCGCCCGGAGCGCGCGCACGTGAAGTCGTCTCGCGTCGTAGGCGAGGTCATGGGTAAGTACCACCCGCACGGCGACAGCGCCATCTACGACGCGTTGGTCCGCATGGCGCAGCCATTCTCCCTGCGGCTCACGCTTGTCGACGGGCACGGCAACTTTGGATCCCTCGACGACGGCCCTGCGGCATCGCGCTACACCGAGGCTCGCCTGGCACCAGCCGCGATGGCCATGATTGCCGACCTCAATGAGAACGTCGTCGACACGGTCGCCAACTACGACAACAAGTTGCAGCAGCCCGAGGTGCTCCCCGCGGCGTTCCCCAACCTCCTGGTGAACGGGGCATCCGGCATCGCGGTCGGCATGGCCACCAACATGGCGCCGCATAACCTCATTGAAGTCGTGTCCGCGGCTCGGCACCTCCTGGATAACCCGCGTGCCGAGCTCGACGACCTCATGCGCTTTGTTCCCGGCCCCGACCTGCCTGGCGGAGGCAAGATCGTCGGCCTCGACGGCGTGCGCGAGGCCTATGAGACAGGCCGTGGCAAGTTCGTCACCCGCGCCGTGACCCGCATCGAGAAGGTCACGCCGCGGCGCCAAGGGATTGTCGTGACGGAACTGCCGTACCTCGTGGGGCCTGAGAAGGTCATCGAAAAGATCAAGGACGCGGTCTCGGCAAAGAAGCTGGAGGGCATCACTGCGGTCACGGACCTCACCGACCGGCACAACGGCCTGAAGCTGGTGATCGAGGTCAAGAACGGGTTCAACCCCGACGCCGTCCTCGAGCGTCTCTTCAAGGTCACCCCGCTTGAGGAGAACTTCTCGATCAACAATGTGGCCCTGGTCAATGGGCAGCCGCGCACCCTTGGGCTCAAGGAAATGCTCAGTGTGTGGGTGGAGCACCGTCTCGACGTCACGCGCCGCCGCAGCCAGTTCCGCCTCGATGCCCGCCGCGACCGCCTGCACCTGGTCGAGGGCCTCCTCATCGCGATCCTTGACATCGACGACGTCATTCAGATCATCCGTGCCTCCGAGGACGCCTCGGAAGCACGTGAGCGCCTAATGACGGCCTTCGAACTGTCGGAGATTCAGGCCGACTACATCCTCGAGCTACGTCTGCGCCGTCTCACCAAGTTCTCGCGCCTGGAGCTCGAGAACGAGAAGTCCCAGCTGTTGGCCGAGATCGCGGAGCTTGAAGAGATTCTCGGTTCCGATCGCGCGCTGCGCGCTGTCGTCGGTCAAGAAATGGACGAGGTCGCGGCCGCGCACGGCACACCGCGCCGCACGATCCTGCTGGCAGACGCAGGTGCCGTCACATCCGCAGCGACCGTAGCCTCTGGCGCCGGCCGCAAGGCCGCTCCGTCCCTCGAGATCGAAGACACTCCCTGCTACGCGATGCTGTCGACGACGGGGCTCGTGGCGCGGACCGCCGACAACGAGATCCCTGCGCGCGAGGGGCGCCGTAGTGCGCACGACGTGCTCGCCGCATGCGTCGCCACCTCCACGCGCGCGGACGTCGGCGTGGTGACATCCGCGGGAAGGATCGTGCGGCTCTCGCTGCTCGACGTTCCATCACTCGCTCCCACCAGCGAACCGCCGTCGCTCAGCGGTGGAAGCCCGCTCAGCGAGCTCGTCACGCTGGAGAGGGACGAGGTCCCCGTCACGCTGGTGCCGCTGGACGCCGACACTCCCCTGGCGCTCGGAACGGCGCAGGGTGTCGTCAAGCGTGTCAAGCCCGAGCCAGCGCCAAACAAAGACGCCTGGGAGGTCATCTCCCTCAAGGATGGCGACCGCGTGGTGGGCGCGGCGCTCGCCAGCGACGGACAGCAACTGGCGTTCGTCTCCGATCAAGCGGCACTGCTGCACTTTGAGGCGAACCAGAGTTCGGCACGCCCCCAAGGCCGCACGGGCGGCGGCGTGGCGGGCATCAAGTTGCCAGACGGCGTCCAGGCCATCTTCTTTGGCGTAGTTGCCGATGCGCAGAACGCGGTCGTAGTGACGATCGCTGGCTCCTCGACCGCGCTACCTGGCACGATCCCTGGCGCCGCGAAGGTCACTCCCTTTGAGGAGTACCCGTCGAAGGGCCGCGCCACCGGTGGCGTCCGTGCCCACAGGTTCCTCAAGGGTGAAGACGTGCTCATTCACGCATGGATTGGTCCTGGACCGGCGCGGGCGTCCTCGGGTGCCGGCCAGCACGTCGACCTTCCGCAGGACTACGGGCGTCGCGACGGCTCCGGCACTACCCTGTCGACGCCCATCTCCGGCATCGGATAGGGGCACGGCGCCGTGGCAGTCAGCGTCGCCCGCGTCGAGCAGATTGACCCCGAGGAATACCTCGGCCTGCTTCAGCGCTCGACCCTGGCCCTGCGGCGGCCGGTGGATCAGCCTGACCTGATCGCGGCGGCCCTTGCGGGATCCAACCTCGTCGTCGAAGCCCGTGACGGCGAGGTGCTCGTGGGCGCAGCGCGCGCCGTCACGGATTTTCATCTCACCTGCTATCTGGCGGATCTAGCAGTGGACCAGCATAGGCACCGCAGCGGCATTGGGTTGGCCCTTCAACGCGAGTTGCGCGCCCACCTCGGTCCGGCGTGCCGCATCAAGCTGGCCGCTTCTCCCGCGGCCTCGGAGTACTACCCGAGGCTCGGTTACGAACGGATCGAGCGCGGGTGGGAACTGTCTCCCGGCACGCCGCTGGGCTAGCATCCCCGCGCGCGGGCACCGCCAACGACGAAGGCCTCGTGCCGCGCGGGTCCGCGGTACGAGGCCTTCGTCGTTGACGTACAGGATCAACCGGTGTTCTGCAGCCCTGCGGACACTCCGGACACTGTCAAGAGCAGCACCTGACGGATCGCGTCAACGTCTGCCTGCTCTTGTGACGTGTCGCGCAGAGCCGCTAAGGCCCTCACCTGGATCAACGACAATGCGTCCACGTATGGCGCACGCAACTGCACCGCGCGCCCGAGCACACGCCGCTTCGACAGTGGCCACTCACTCTCGGTGATCTTCAGCACCCACTCGCGGGTCAGGCGCATTTCATCGAGAACCATGTCCGCGAGGTCGTCGCGGTCGCCCAGCGCCAGGTAGCGCGCGGCAAGGTTCTCATCCGTCTTCGCGAGCGACATCTCGATGTTGTCCAGCAGGGTCGCGAACAACGGCCACTCGCGGTAGGCGCGACGCAGTTCCTCCAGGTCCCCGTACTCCGCCAGAGCAGTTCCCAAGCCGTACCAGCCGGCCAGGTTGATCCGAGCCTGGCTCCACGCGAAGACCCACGGGATCGCCCGCAGGTCGTCGAGGGAGTTCACCGACAGGCCGCGCTTAGCCGGACGTGAACCGATCTGCAACATGCCCAGTTCTTCAAGCGGGGTCACCTGGGCAAACCACTGTGGGAAGCCCTCGGCCTTCACCAGCGAGTGGAAACGCGCACGCGACGTCTCATCGAGGCGGGATGCAAGCCCAGAGAAGGCCTCAGTGGCCGTCGTGTTGCGCTTCTCTACGCTCGGCGATGACTGCAGCAGCGTCGCGGCGGCCACCTCCTCGATGTGGCGCTGCGCGATCACGGGATCGCCATAGCGAGCAAGAATGACCTCACCTTGCTCCGTGAGCTTAAACCGGCCCTCGACAGAGCCGGCTGGCTGCGCCATGACCGCCCGGTTCGCAGGACCGCCCCCGCGTCCGAGCGCGCCGCCACGACCGTGGAAGAGCGTCAGGGCGATGTCGTGGCGCTCGGCCCACTGCGCGATGCGTTCTTGGGCTGCGTGAAGCGCGAGAGTCGCGGCGACAGGTCCGACGTCCTTGGATGAGTCGGAATAGCCCAGCATGACCTCAACGCGACGGCCGTTCTCGCCCAGGCGCTTTTGCACCTGGGGCAGCGCGAGCATGGTCTCCAGAATCGGGACCGAGTTCTCCAAGTCGTCGAAGGTCTCGAACAGCGGAATCGCATCGATTACTGGTGCATCCTGCTCGCCGAACGCGTACTCGGCGAGTTCGTAAACCGCGGAGAGGTGCTCGGGTGCCTGCGTGAACGACACGATGTAGCGCCGCGCGGCTCGCACGCCGTAGCGCTTTTGTACCGCGCCCACTGCACGGAACGTGTCGAGGACCTCCACGGTCCGCTCTTCGAGGTCGCCATGGATGCCGTTGGCGCGGATGTCCTCCAACGCGGCTGCGTGGACCTGCGAGTGCTGTCGCACCTCAAGCTCGGCAAGGTGGAAACCAAAGGTCTGGACCTGCCAGATGAACTGCTGGAGTTCACCAAACGCCGTGCGCGGCGCGCCCGCCTCCGTCAGAGACTCCTGAATGACCTGAAGGTCAGCTTCAAGGTCACCGGGCTGCGCGTACTGGAGGTCGGCATTGCGAGCCTGCGTGGCCGCGATCCTGGTGGCGATGAACATCAATGCGGCACGGTGCGGCTCGCGCGGGGACTCCGAGTCCGCCGCATGCGAAGCGGCCGAGTCCAGCTGGGCCTGGCTCTGGCGCAGGGCGAGCAATGCCTGTGACGGCGGAGTGGAGCGCTCATCGAGAGTGAGACTGCGCGCCACCGTGTAAGCGGCCTGCTCGAGCGCGTGCAGCGCAGTGTCCGCAGCCAGTGCGGCGGCGGCCCGCGTGACCTCCGCGGTCACGTTCGGGTTGCCATCCCGGTCGCCACCAATCCACGAACCGAGCGACACGAACGGGCGAGCCAGGGGTGCGGCGCGGCCCGCGTCGTCTCCAAGCAAGAAGTCGTCGAGCCGGCGGTAAACCTGCGGGAAGGTGGTGAACATCGTCGACTCAAAGACGGCCAACGCCGACTTCACCTCGTCGATCACGGTGGGCTTCGAAGCCCGGATCAGAGCCGTGCGCCACAACGCGTCGATCTCCGCGAGGAGAGCGCGGTCGTTCTCGGCCTGCGAGGTTCCCCCCGCGTGCGCCTGATCACGGGTCGCCAACAACGTGGAGATGCGCTTGATCGCACCCGAGACTGCACGCCGGCGGGCCTCCGTGGGGTGAGCGGTGAGCACCGGACGGAACTCCAGTGCCTGCACGCGACGCAACGCCTCGTCGTGTCCTACCTCTTCTGTCAGCTGTGCGAACGCCGCCGACAGCGAGTCGTCATCGGTAAGAGTCGCGGCTTGGCGTTGCCGCAGGACGCGCACACGGTGCGACTCCTCGGCTAGGTTCGCGAGGTGGAAGTAGCACGTAAACGCGCGCGCCACCTGCTCGGCCCGGTCAAGGCTGAAGCTCTCGACGAGGCTTTCTGCCTCCGCCATCGCTTCCTTCGCCTCGGTGCCAGTCTCGTCGTGGGCCCGGATCGCGAGTTCGCGCAGGCGCTCAACGTCATGCAGGAGGTCGGCGCCTCCTGACTCCTCGATCACTCGCCCGAGGAGTCCGCCAAGGAGGCGGACGTCATCACGCAAGGGGTCAGGAACGTCGTGGCGCGCGAGGGAGCGCTCGGCCGGGGAGCTGAGGTTCTCGTCGATAGTCACGGACACGAGGGTAGCGGCAGTGATGCCATACGTGGAAATTGAAAGCGCAAAACCTTTTCTTTACCTAGCGAAGGACCACTCTTTATCTGTCACCAGTTTTGCGACGACGAGGCCCACCATGATCGACAGGACAATCAGGGTCACTTCTAGGATCCCGGCCATGGCGCCGGTGTAGTCACCGCCGTTGAGCGCCACCAGCGCCTCATGCGCGGCGACGCCAGGAATCATCACCAGAACCGCGGGCACCGAGAGGGTGATGACCGGGAACCGTCCGCCCCTGGCCGCGGCTGCGGCGAGGACGCCAACTCCGACGCATGCGATGGCGGTGGCCAGCTGCGTCTCCATCCCGGCATCCATCGCGGCCAGGCGCCCAGTATTGGCTAGTCCCCCAATGACCGCCGCGGTGAGCGCCATCCTCCAGGGACTGTTAAACATCAGCGAGAAGCCCAACACCCCCAGAAATGAGGGCGCGGCCCACAGGGCGAGTTCGGCGATTCCAGTGGCGGCGTCGGCCCGGGGAATGGTGTCGACAGGGCTCGCCAGGGACACGATCCACACGGACACACCGGCTGCGAGCACAATCATGGTGCCGTACGCAATGCGCTGGATCCCTGACTGAAGGTCCAACTTGGCCATGTCGAGCGCGCCTGTGATGAGAGCAAAGCCAGGCAGCAAAAACAGCACGGAGGAGATGTACCCCGCTGCATGCGTGCCGAGGTCGGGGCCGCTAAGCGCGATGAGGTTGATGCCGCCCACGTACAACAGCGTGCTGACCGCGGCCGCCACGACCGTGGTCCCGAAGGCGTTGAAGTGCCGGTGAGCCAGGGTGCGCCGCACCCACTGCCCCATGGAGGCCGCCAAAAAGACGATCGCGACCTCCCACGCCAGCGCACCGTTGAGGACCGCGAAGGCCGCGCACGCAAGACCGGCGACTCCCGAGTTCATCCAGCCGGGATGCAGCGCCCCGCGGGATTCGATCTCGTCGAGCGCACGGTGGACTTCCGCGGGGGTGGTCCGCTCGGGCAGGGTGCGCCGCAGGCGGTCCAGGTGCCACAGTCGGTCCGTGTTGACGGCGAATGACCGGTTCTCGATGACCTCTGTGCGAAAGATCCGTCCCCGGTGCGACGTCGCGGCGATGTCGGTCATCGCCACGTGGTTCGTGTGTTCGTCGACTCCAAGCGATACGGCGACGGCACGCATGGCCTGCTTCACCCGGTAACTGGCGGTACCCGCGGCTAGCATCAACTGTCCCGTCCGCAGCGTCGCACGGGATTGTTCGATGAGCGACACCGGCTCGAGGGACTCTTCGCTCTCGTGAACCGACCTCACGCGGGTCTCGTCGATGGGCTCCTGGCTGTCACTCACGGGCACCATTGTGGCAGTGTCGCTGGCTCAGGCCCCGGTCAAGAGTCCCGGGTCCGCGGTGGGCGCGAGTCGGTTGCCGGCTGCGCCAGCGCGAGCAGACGCGCATCCACGACGGCCTCCCACTCGCGCGCCCGGCGGCGCGCCTCGATCACGCCCAGCCCGGCTACGACTCCGACTGCCAGCGCACCCATGGCCACCGGCCTCTTCCCGGCGAGGGCGGCCACGGCGGCGCTTCCGACGCTGATCACGATCAGTCCACTCGCGGCGAAGTACGAGCGCGCATACGCCTTGAGCTCGGCCAAGGCCTCCAGGTCGTCGCATGCGCAGATCGCGTCAACATCGGCTCCCGACATTTGGCGTGGTCCCGAAGGCGACACGCCCATCGTGGGAAGGCCTGCGTTGCGTGCGAGGTGCATAGGACCGTTCATAGCCCTAGCCTGACACGCGCCCTGCCTCCTGGCTAGGCGTCGATCTGAGCCATGTCGAGCTTTTGCGCGCCCGCCACAATGAAGTCGCGACGCGGCGCCACCTCGTTACCCATCAGGAGTTCAAACACGCGCTCGGCGGCCTCGGCGTGGTCGGCCGTGATGCGTCGCAGGGTGCGGTGTGCTGGATCCATCGTCGTCTCCGCCAACTGGTCCGCGTCCATCTCACCCAGGCCTTTGTAGCGCTGGATGTCCTCGTTGTACTTGCGACCTGCTCGACGCAGGTCCCGCAGGTTGTCGACGAGCTCCTTCTCGGAGTACGTGTAGATGTACTCCTTCTCGCGCCGCGCGGAGCCCTTGACCTCAATACGGTGCAATGGGGGCACGGCCGCATAGACCCGGCCCGCGTCAATCATGGGGCGCATGTAGCGGAAGAACAGCGTCAGCAGGAGGGTGCGAATGTGCGCACCATCAACGTCGGCGTCCGTCATCAGGATGATCTTCCCGTAGCGCGCCTGCTCGAGGTCGAAGGTGCGCCCCGACCCTGCACCGATGACCTGGATGATGGACGCGCACTCGGCGTTGTGCAGCATGTCCGTGACGGAGGCCTTCTGCACGTTAAGGATCTTGCCTCGGATAGGCAGCAACGCCTGGAAGTCGCTCTGGCGCGCCAATTTCGCTGTACCGAGGGCGGAGTCACCCTCGACGATGAAGAGCTCCGAACGCTCGACGTCATTGGAACGGCAGTCGGCAAGTTTGGCAGGCAACGAGGACGTCTCCAGCGCGTTCTTGCGGCGCGAAATCTCCTTTTGCTTGCGCGCCGCGACGCGTGCGCGCATCTCAGCGACGATTTTCTCTAGGACGGTGTTCGCCTGTGCCTTGTCGTCGCGCTTGCTCGACGTCAAGATGGCGTGCAGTTCCTTTTCGACGACCTTCGCCACGATGCCTCGCACCGGGGTCGTGCCTAGGACTTCCTTTGTCTGTCCCTCGAACTGCGGCTCAGCGATGCGCACGGTCACCACGGCGGTCAGGCCCGCCATGATGTCGTCCTTCTCGATGCGTTCGGCGCCATCCTTACCGGTGAGTTTCAAGCGGCGCGCATTGGTCTCGATGACCTTGCGAATCACCTTGGTCAGTCCGGCCTCAAATCCGGCCTGGTGGGTACCACCCTTGGGGGTCGAGATGATGTTGACGAACGAGCGCACCTCGGACTCGTAGCCCACGCCCCATCGCAGCGCGACATCGACCTGGCATTCACGGTCGACTTCCTCGGACACCAGTGTCCCGTCGGCCTTCAACACCGGAACGGTCTCTGAATACTGCCCCGTGCCCTTCAACTCCCAGGTGTCCGTCACACCGGCGTCCTTCGCGATGAACTCCACGAAGTCGCGCGGACCGCCGTCGTACCTGAAGGACTCCTCGGAGGGCTCAAGGGGGTTGCGCTCATCACGCACCGTGAGGGTGAGCCCCGGCACAAGGAACGCGGTCTGGCGCGCGCGGGTGATCAGATCCTCGAAGGTGAAGCGAGCATTCTTGTTAAAGATCTGACGGTCGGCCCAATAGCGGATCCTGGTACCTGTGCGAGCCTTGGCCACCTTGCCCACGACCGCGAGTTCGGAACCTGTGTGGAAAGGGCTGAACGCTGCCTGGGGGCTGGGTCCGGTCTCGGGGTCGTCCCAGTTGCCTGGTTCACCGCGGCGGAAGGCCATGTGATGGGTCTTTCCTCCGCGATCGACCCACACGTCCAGGCGCTCGCTCAGTGCATTGACCACCGATGCACCGACTCCGTGGAGACCGCCCGATGCTGCATACGAGCTGCCGCCGAACTTTCCACCAGCGTGCAGTTTGGTCATGACGACTTCGACGCCGGACAGGCCGGTCTTGGGCTCGATGTCGACAGGAATGCCACGACCGCTATCGCGCACTTCGACGGAGTCATCGGGATGCAAGATGATGTCGATGGCGTCGCCGTGCCCGCCCAGCGCTTCATCGACCGAGTTGTCGATGACTTCCCACAGGCAGTGCATCAAGCCCCGAGAATCGGTCGTACCGATGTACATGCCAGGACGCTTGCGCACCGCCTCGAGGCCCTCGAGGACGGATAGGTGTCGTGCAGAGTAATCAGAGGCAGCCACGGCGACAAGGATAGGTCCCCGCTGTGACACGCCACGCCAGGCACACCGACAGCGACTCGCACGCGGGCATCGGCCGTCCTGACCCGCCGCCCGGAATATGAACCGCGGCCGGGATCGTTTCCCCTGGTGACTGACGAGAGGAACGCACATGCCTGCTGTAGCTGATACCACCCGACAGATCGTCGTTGCCGTCGGCGCCGCCGTCGCGATTGCCGGCGCCGCCTGGGGTTCCGGAGCGTTTGGAGGCACGCCGATCGAGGAGGCCGCCGACGGCGCCCTCGCGGCTGATGCCACGTTGTTGGCTCCCGCGAGCACCGCGTTCGCGATTTGGAGCGTGATCTCCGCCGGTCTCGCGCTCTTCGCCGTGGTGCAGGCGCTGCCCAGCCGTGCCGACGTGCCCAGATACCGCGCAATCTCGTGGTGGGTGCTCGCATCAATGCTGCTCAACGCGGTGTGGATTGGCGTCGTCCAGGCGGATCTCTTGTGGCTGTCGCCCCTCGTTCTTGCCTCGCTCGTGCTCGTGCTCGCGAAGGTAGCCATCACGTTGGTGGCCACGCCCGCGCACAACGGCCTTGATGTGGCCGCCACGGACGTGACGCTGGGTCTGTACCTCGGGTGGAGCACCGTGGCAACGGCCGCCAACCTCGCGGCGCTCGCCGTTGGCAGCACCGATGCCACGGCCGATGCGGGAATGCCGTGGACGGCGATCGCAGCCGGCGCTCTTGGAGTGATTGCCATCATCGCTGCTCGCTACTTGCGGGAGCGCCCGGGGCTCGCGATTGGTATGGGGCTGGCCATGGCGTGGGGCCTGGCGTGGATCGCCGTGGGCCGCGCAACCGACAGCCCTGAGTCCCTGGGGATGATGTGGGCGGCAGGCCTAGCGGCAGTCGTGAGCTTCGCCGCGCCGTTTGCCGCGATCGACTTCGACCCCGCGAGGCGCGTCGCCTCTCCCGCACCTGAGGCGGATCCGGCCGAGCGCGTGGATTAAAGACCCTCGCCGTCGGGAATCGGCATGTCGGGCCGTCCGCGCACAGTCAGCATCGCAATGTTGTCCTGCTTCACGTAGAAGCCAAGGTCCTGATACAAGGGGCGCGCCATCGGCGTCGCGTGCAACTCGACGACCTCGATTCCCCGCTTATCCGTTTCCTGCAGCAGCGCCGCCATGACCGCGCGCGCGTATCCCTTGCGCTGGTGCTGAGGTGCGGTCGAGACCCACTGGATGTAGCCCATCTGGTGGGCCATCGCGCCGGGCTTGGGCAAGCGCGGGGCGACATTGACGAGTGCGCAGCAGGCAAGCCCGCCTTCGGGAGCATCAATGACCATCCCGATGAGGTCCCGGCCTAGGCGGTCGCGCACGAGTTGGGTGGCATCGACAGCCCACGTTGGAGTGGGCTTGGAGCCGACGGCCTTATACATAAGCGCACCAAGGTGCACGATCTCCGCAGCGTCAGCGGAGGTAGCGAGCCTGACAGCAGCCACGTCAGCGCCACACGACGGCGACGATGACGTTCACCACCGTCAACGCGCCCACCAACCACCACAGGGTCGTGACCGTGCCCGCGGGTGCCTCGCCAGACAGCGCCTTGGTGCGCTTCGCACCTACCTCGGCAGCTCCCGCGACCGCAATCGCGACGAGGAGTTTGACCGCGATCTTGCCGTGATCGACGTCGTAGTCGTTCATTTCTGCGACGCCCACCAGAAGGAGACCCGTCAGCAGCTGGGCGCGAGCACCCCACACCATCGTTTGGGTCACGCGCTTCACATCGGCGCGCCATTGATCCAGGAACGGCCCAAGAATCGCGGCGAGGCCAATGAAGTGAGCAATCAGCAGCGCATAGCGCACGTAGTCCATGGAAAACAGGTCCTCCCTGATGGTGACGCACATGATCGTATCGTGAGTCGTGCGCGCCTCGGCAGTGCCACACCCGCGCCCGCGTATCCCGGCGCACAGTCAGTTCGCGGCGCACGCCTGCGCGCGGGCCACTAGCCTGGCACCACCATGAGTGCCTTGGACCAGTGGGTCGCTGCCGCCGTCGACGGCCTGTGGACGTGGATCACTGCCCCGGTGATCCTCCTCCTCGGGCTGTACTTCACCGCGCGCACCGGCGTAGTGCAGATCTCACTCCTGCCGCGCATGTTCCGCACCCTCACGGATGCCACACCGCTCGACCGTGCTGGCAAGCCACAATCGCTCTCTGCTTTCCAAGCCTTTACGTTGTCGGCGGCCTCCCGAGTCGGAATCGGCAACATCGCTGGTGTGGGGACTGCGATTGCTGTCGGCGGACCCGGCGCGGTGTTCTGGATGTGGGCAATGGCGCTCATCAATGGCGCGACGAGTTTTGCCGAGGCGACCCTCGCTCAACTCTTTAAGAGGCGAGAGCGCGACGGCTTTCGCGGTGGCCCCGCTTTCTACATCGAGAAAGGCGTAGGAGCGCGATGGCTAGGGATTGTCTATGCGTCCGTGCTCATTGTCGCCATCCCCTTCATCGTCAACTCCCTGCAGGCCTACACGATTGCTGAGACGGTCACCGCCAGCACTGGAACGTCTCAGGACTCCCTCGTGCCGCCCCTCGTGGGGGCACTCCTGGCGATTGCTACCGGGCTCGTCGTGTTTGGTGGCGTGCGACGCATCGCGAAGTTCACGAGCTCGCTAGTGCCGAGCATGGCGATCCTCTATTTGGTGCTCGGTGTCCTCGTCGTGGGAAGTCACGCCGACCAGATCATCCCTGTCATTGCCTTGATCGTCGACGACGCCTTCACGGGCCAGGCCGTCGCAGGGGGCGCAGTCGGGTCGGTGATCGTTGTGGGAGTCCAACGCGGGATGTTCTCGAATGAAGCGGGGCTCGGTACGGCTCCCAACGCTGCGGCGTCAGCGGCGACCACGCACCCGGTCAAGCAAGGCCTGGTCCAGACCCTCGGGGTCTACTTCGACACCTTCGTCGTCTGCTCCATCACCGCATTCATCGTGTTGGTGTCAGAGCCCGACCTCTCTGACGCGCCCGAGGGCATCACCCTCACAGAACAGGCCGTCGTCAGTACGCTCGGCGAATGGGCGGGGTACGTGCTGTCGCTCATCGTCTTCCTGTTGGCGTTCTCGACCATCTTGGGTAGCTACTACTACGGCGAGTCCAACGTCGCCTACATCACGTCGCGGCCGCGGGTGATGACCGCGTACCGCATCGGCGTTGTCGTCTGCGTCTTTGTGGGCTGCACCGCATCCGCAGGAGTCGTGTGGACCCTGTCAGACGGCGCGCTGGGCATTCTCGCGCTCATCAATCTGCCGGTCCTCGCGATCTTGCTGCCGCTGGTCGTCACGATGCTGAAGGACTACAAAGCGCAACTGGCTGCAGGCCGCGATCCAGTGTTCACGCGTGCGACATTGCCAAGCACCCAAGGGATCAGCGTGTGGGAGGACGAGCAGAGCGTCACAGGGCGGCCTCCACAGGATGTGCCGCCGCCCACGCACTCAGACGGCTAGCGCGGCGCTCGGAAATAGCAAAGGCCGGAACCGCGACGCTCGTGGCGCCGGGTTCCGGCCTGTGAATGCTGGGGCGGTTAGTCCAGGTAGTCGCGCAAGACCTGCGAGCGCGACGGGTGCCGCAGCTTCGACATCGTCTTGGACTCGATCTGACGGATGCGCTCACGGGTCACGCCAAACACGCGTCCAATCTCGTCAAGAGTCTTGGGCTGACCGTCCGTGAGGCCAAAGCGCATGCCAACCACGCCCGCCTCGCGCTCGGACAGCGTGTCCATGACCTTGGTGAGCTCTTCCTGCAGCAGGGTGAAACCGACGGCGTCTGCGGGCACCACGGCCTCGGAGTCCTCGATGAGGTCACCGAACTCGCTGTCGCCGTCCTCGCCCAGAGGAGTGTGCAGCGAGATGGGCTCGCGGCCGTACTTCTGGACCTCGACGACCTTCTCCGGGGTCATGTCGAGCTCTTCTGCCAGCTCTTCAGGAGTGGGCTCTCGGCCCAGGTCCTGGAGCATCTGTCGCTGAACGCGGGCGAGCTTGTTGATGACCTCCACCATGTGGACCGGGATACGAATGGTGCGTGCCTGGTCGGCCATGGCGCGCGTGATGGCCTGGCGGATCCACCACGTCGCGTAGGTCGAGAACTTGTAGCCCTTGGTGTAGTCGAACTTCTCGACGGCGCGGATCAGGCCCAGGTTGCCTTCCTGGATCAAGTCCAGGAAGAGCATGCCGCGGCCTGTGTAGCGCTTGGCTAGCGACACCACGAGGCGCAAGTTCGCCTCAAGGAGGTGGTTCTTCGCGTGCCGGCCGTCGTTCGCGATCCACTCCAGTTCGCGACGCATCTTTGGCGCGATCTTCTCGCCGGAGGACAACTTCTCTTCGGCAAACAGGCCTGCCTCGATGCGCTTGGCGAGGTCGACTTCTTGCTCCGCATTCAGCAGGGCAACCTTGCCGATCTGCTTCAGGTAGTCCTTGACGGGGTCAGCCGTCGCGCCAGCGGTCGTGACCTGCTGGACCGGTGCGTCGTCATCCGCGTTGCCAAGAACAAAGCCGCCACGCTCATCTTCCGCGGCAGGCTTCTTGGGCTCTTCTGCGGGCTCTTCAAGCTCGCGTTCTTCTGGCACGTCCGAGGCCTTGATCGTCTCCTTCTTTGGAGCGGTCTTGGCGGCGGGCTTCTTGGCCGCTGACTTACGCGCTGGCGCCTTCTTGGCGGGCTTCGTGTCTGCGGCCGACTCGGCGGCGTCGACGGTCTCGTCGGCGGGCGTCTTCGCGGCGGCGCCCTTGGCCTTCGCTGAAGTGGTCTTGCGGGTGGACGAGGCTGCGGTAGTCGTGGCCTTCTCCTTCTCATTGCAAGGCACCTGGACTCACGTCTGTCGACGTGGACGCCCAAGCCCTGACGGACTCGAAACGCCCGGACACTCTCTCCCCGACTGTCGATCACGCTCCCGCGCCACGAAGGCTCTGCTGTGGGGAACATCGACGGAACTCGGGTCTCCCGAGGCGGAGGTGAGAACCTTCCCCGGTGAGCGCCGCGCGCAATTACATTTAAGTATAACGGCGCTGTCAACGGATTCGTTCCCCGCTTGGCGGCCATGTGGGCCGCTCACGCGACATCTATTGTCTCATCCATCCGGGCTGTAGGCCCGCGTCGCACATGCTCCTCAGCAACATTGCCAAGGTGTAGCTGTCGTCGACGGCGAGAGCTTGCGACACATGCACGCGGCACGCCTCCACCTGGCCGGTCCACCAGGAAAGTACCGCCTTGAGCGTCAGGACTACGGCCAGGTCCGAGGTGCGCGAACATTCAGCCAGGCGGTCGCACCACACCAGTGCACGTTCGGTCTCCTCGTCACGAGGCAGGCGCGCGCCTGACGGTCGTAACGCCCCGTCCATGACCTCGTTGACGCGCTGAGTCGCTCTGCCGGCAAGGACATCCGCAATCACATCGGCATCCGCACCCAACCAGCTCACGATGAGCGCGTCGCGGACCCGCACGTCACTCAGGCCCGCCATCGCCTTACCCCACGTGGGCGGCGGGACCGTAGCCTCCATTGACGCCTGGACGTGCTCCCATGAGGACGCGCACCAGGCATCACGGTCGCCGTGCCTCCGGGTAAGCCACCGCTGCGCGGCGCGGGCGGCGTTGCGTCTGACCTGCGTCGCCTCCGTCGTACGCAAGGAACTGCGCCGGTGCGCCATCGACACTCGCGGTACAGCTCCGTCGATCCGGGGTGCGACGGGCACGGGCCGGCCCCCTACCGGGCAACATTCGTGATCTGCGCACCCGGGAGACCAGTAGTAGTCCCCGTTCGTCGCCCACGCATCCGACACCTCGTACACGTCTGTGAGGTACTCCCGAGCCACCGCCGCCGCGGGGCACTCAACGTCCACTCGCTCCCGCGTCCAACTCACCAGGAAGGCACGCGTGACATCGTCCTTGTGCATGGTGCGCGCGATGTCCGCGGCGGTGGTCGGACCGAGATCAGGCAACATCAGCCGCTCGCGTTCCACACGTATGGCGACCTTCATCTCCCCCGACTCCGCGACGCCCACAACCACCACGCACTCATGTGGCTCGTGCCCAAACAATTGAGGAATGGCGGCGATCAAGTGGCCCGGCCAGTGCAATAGAGGAATCGTCATATGTTCACCGTGCACGGAAGGTCTGCTTCCAGCCGAGCGTCCATGCGACATCTGTGGACACCGCTCCAGGCGGCCCTGGCCTGGGGAGATCACCCGTAGGCTTGCGGGGTGACTGCGGACCTCACTACCTGGCGCTCGGCCACCGACGCGACAATCACCGCCACGCTAGACGCGACTGTTCAGGCCTGCCAACCTGCCGGAGCGCCGGTGGCGGACATCATGACGCCGCTGCGAGAATTCGCCGCCGGCGGCAAGAGGCTGCGTGCGCTCCTCGTGTTCGCCTCTCACGAGGCTCACCGCGGGCAGCGGGCCGATGCCGTGGCTCACCTGGCGGCGGCGGTCGAGCTCTTTCAAACCGCAGCGCTGCTCCACGACGACGTGCTCGATGGCTCGGACACGCGCCGCGGGCGACCAGCGGCTCACAGGCAGATCGAAGCCGCCCATCGAGGCGCGCAGTGGGAAGGGTCCTCGCAGGCCTACGGCACTGCCGGTGCGATTCTGGCCGGCGACTTGAGTCTGATGGCAGCGCACCGTGCGTGCGCGCGCGCCGCTGAGTCCGCTCACGCCAAGGGGCCCGTCGTGGCGTCACTGTTCGCGACGATGGCAGAACTGGTGACGGCCGGGCAGTACGCCGACATGCGCGCAGCCGTCCAGCCCCTTGAGTCCCTCGGATCGCAGCGTGACGAGATCGTGACGGTCATGCGATCGAAGACTGCGTCCTACTCTGCGCAGTACCCCCTCATGATGGGCGCGGCTCTCGCGGACGCGAGCGACGCTCGGGTCGCGCGCCTCAGCGAAGCCGGCGTTGACCTCGGAGTCGCCTTCCAACTCCGCGACGACGTCCTGGGCCTCACGGGCGCGCCAGAAGTGACTGGCAAACCAGCGGGAGACGACATTCGCGAAGGTAAGCGCACCCTCCTGGTGTGGCACGCCTGGAGCCACGGCTCGCACGCCACCCGTGAACTGTTGCGTGACGTGCTCGGTCACCGCGACGCTTCCGCGTCGGCAGTCGCGGAGGCCGTCGATGCGATCGCTGCCTCGGGCGCGCTCGACGCAGCAGAGGAAGAGATCGACCGCCTCGCCACGCGCGCAAATGTCGCGCTCGCAGACGCCGATCTCGATCAAGCAGGGTGGGAAACGCTGAGGTCGCTCACCGACGCCGTGGTCCGCCGCGTCGCCTAAGGCGCGTTCGCGGGTGCCCGTGAGCCCGCTGCTACCCCAGTGCTTGCGCTGCTCGACGCACTGGCGCGCGACGTCCCTCGCGTAACGCGGCCATGGGCGTGGTGCCGAGTTCATCGGAGTCTTCGAACAGCCAATCGATAATCTCGGTGTCGGTGAGGCCCATGTCCTTCAGCAGGGTGATGGTGCCCGGCACGGTCTTGAGCAACTGGCGCTCGCCGTCTTCGACGACGATGAAGTCCGCGGGGATGTACCACGCGTCATTGGCCCCACGTCGCACAGCGACGATGGTCTTGTCTCGCATCATGTCCCTCACGTGAGTCGCGAGGACTCCGAGGGACTCTGCGAAGTCGGGGACGGCCAGCCATTCGATGTTGTCGCTCACCTCACCAGATTACAAAGCCATGAACCCTCTTGCGTACGCGCCGCCGAGTAACTACAGTCACTTGTGTCACATTTGTCACATCCGGCACATCAGCCTCAGCGAGGAGAATCCCGTGGGTCGCATCGCAACTTCACGCCGCGCGCTTCGCAGCGCCGCAGCCGCCGCTACCGCAGCCATCGCCTTCAGCACCTTCAGCGCACTGCCAGCCTCCGCCGACGACCAGCACCGGGTGAACTCTGGCGACACGGTGAGTGGCCTCGCCGCCCGGTACGGCACTTCGGTCGCAAGCATCGTCGACGCGAACGGGCTCAACTCCCGCGCCCTGATCGTGATTGGCCAGACGCTGACCATCCCTTCGGGGTCAACAAGCAGCAAAGTGTCCACCTCATCCACCGGTGCGTCCGGCACTCACAAGGTCGCGGCCGGAGAAACCGTATGGGCGCTCGCACGCAAGTACGGCACCACGGTGTCCGCAATCGTGTCAGCCAACAACCTCGGCTCATCCGCGATGATCCGTGTGGGTCAAACGCTGACCATCTCCGGAGCAACCGGTGCCACCACCGCCTCCAAGGCGACATCAAAGGGAGCCAGCACCGCGGCATCGTCCGGTTCCACATTGACCCACAAGGTCACCAGCGGCGACACGGTGTGGGCCCTGGCCCGCAAGTACGGCACGTCCGTCTCATCGATCGTGTCAGCCAACAACCTCGGCTCCTCCGCGATGATCCGCCTAGGCCAAAAGCTCACCATTCCCGGCGGCGCAGCCGTCGGATCATCGACGGCCACCACGGTGTCAAACAACGTCTCCGGCGGCGCCCCCACGCTCGCGACCGACGCCAACCTCGACAACTTTGGCGGCGCGCAGGTGACCTACACGGTCAAGGCGGGCGACACTTTGGGTGCAATCGCTAGCAAGCACCGCGTCACCGTCGCCGCAATTGTCTCGAACAACGGACTCAAGAGCGCCTCGCTGATCAAGGTCGGGCAAAAGCTCACCATCTCCGGAGGGACGCCGTCAGGCCTCGTAGGCGACAGCTTCGCAGGGCGCACGTATGACGCCCCGACCGTGGGCGCCGCCAACCAGAACAAGGCCACGCTGAACGCGATGGATGTGCCTTCACGCGACCAGATGCAGGCCATGGTGGTCGCGGCCGCCAAGAAGTACGGTGTGGACCCGTCGCTGGCACAAGCCATCGCCTACCAAGAGTCCGGCTTCAATATGCGCGCCGTCTCCCCTGCTAACGCCATTGGCACCATGCAGGTCATTCCCACCTCCGGTGCCTGGGCCTCCGACATGGTCGGCCGCGAACTGAACCTGCTGGTGCCTGCTGACAATGTCGAGGCCGGCGTGTCCATCCTGAAGCACCTCACTCGCAACGGTCGGGACCTTGAGATCGCGATCGCTGGCTACTACCAGGGCGAGGCCGGCGTGCGGAAGTACGGAATGTACTCCGACACCAAGCGCTATGTCGCCTCTGTCCTTGCCCTCATGGAGCGCTTCTAATACCCCTGTCCCTCACTATCGCGGCGCACCGCGTAGCCACCCGGCTGCGCGGTCGTCCGCCTCTAGAATGTAGCCGTGTCTGACACCATGACTGATCCGCTGATCGGCCGTCTCATCGACGGCCGCTATGAGGTGCGCGAACGCATCGCAGCGGGTGGCATGGCGACTGTCTATGTCGCCTTTGACAAGCACCTCGAGCGCACCGTCGCCCTCAAGGTCATGCATCCGCACCTCGCTGCCGACGCGTCCGAGGCGGATTTTTCCTCGAGGTTCCGCCGTGAGGCCAAGGCCGCGGCACGGCTCACCCACCCCGGAATGGTGCGCGTCTACGACCAGGGCGTGGATGGCACCGTCTCCTACCTCACGATGGAATACGTCGAGGGTGAGAACCTGCGTCAGTTCATGACGCGTACGGGCCCACTCGCGATTGGCGACGCCCTCGACGTCGTTGAGAAGGTCCTCACTGCACTGTCAGCGGCGCATCGAGAGGGACTTGTCCACCGCGACCTCAAGCCCGAGAATGTCCTCCTTGACTCCGATGGCGAACCCAAGCTCACCGACTTCGGTCTCGCTCGCGCGGTCACCGAGGTCACGAGTTCCACGACCGGGATGCTGCTGGGCACGGTTGCGTATCTGGCTCCCGAGCTGGTGACCCATGGGACCGCAGACACCCGCACAGACGTCTACGCCTGCGGCATCCTGTTGTACGAGCTCATCACCGGGCGCCAACCGTTCACGGCGAACACCGCACTCGCGCTCGCGTCGCGCAACGTCCACGAAGATGTTCCCGCGCCGTCGTCGCAAGTTGCCTGGCTTCCAGGCGACATTGACGAACTGATCGCCTCCTTCACCGCACGCGTCGCTGACGCTCGGCCAGCGGACGCCGCAGCAGCGCTGCACGCGGTCCGGACTATGCATCAGGGACTGGATGACCCCACCCTCGCCCGCCGCGCAGAACCACCGTCCGGGGCAACAGAGGCCGTGCAAGACGCCGACGCCACCGCGGTCCTGGAGGAGCCACCCTCCGGTTCGACCATCGCACTGCCCATCGGTCTGGATGGCGCCGCTACGGATGTCGCGGTGTATGGCGAGGTTTTCGGGGACGATGACCCAGAGGCGACCGAACCCGAGCGCTCTTCTCACCGCACCGCCTGGTGGATCGCCGCAGTCACCGCGACCGTCGTCGTCTTGGGCGTCGCCGCACTGTGGTGGTACCAGGCCGTAGGCCCTGGCGCCTACACCACCGTGCCTGATGTCTCCGGACAGGCGGAGCAAGCAGCCACCGACACCCTTGAGAATTTGGGCTTCACCGTAGACATCAATGAGGTCTACGACGATGCGATCGCCACGGGTTACGTGGTGTCGACCGATCCCGGCGGGCAAGAACGCGCGCTCGACAATGCGCAGATCACGGTCAATGTGTCGCTGGGCAAGGAGCAGGTTGAAGTTCCCGCAGTGGTGGGATCGTCGGCGGATGAGGCAGAAGCGCAGCTCGCGGATGCGGGTTTCCCCCTGGCAGACCCCGTATTGCAGCATTCGGACACGGTGCCAGCGGGAGAGGTGCTGTCGGTCAGCCCAGCGGCCGGTGAAGTCGTGGATCACGACACCACCGTCGAGCTCACGGTTTCCGATGGTCCCGAACCCATCACCATCCCAGACCTCACTGGCATGACGGAGGAGGCGGCCGTCGCCACGCTGGCGGAGTACGCCATCTCGCCCACCATCGATTACGCGCGCACGGACGTTGTGGATCCTGGCCAAGTCTTCGAGCAAAGCGCGGAAGCCGGCTCAGAGGGTGTGCGCACCCAGGACCTGACGCTGACGGTCTCCGAGGGCTACCCCCTCATCACGGTGCCCGACGTGCGCGGCGACGAGTACAGCGACGCCGTGACGCAGCTGGAGGGCCTTGGCCTCACGGTATCCGGAGATGACAACCCGTGGAACTTCACTACTCGCGTGTACAACATGGTGCCGTCACCGAATTCTGAGGTCGAGCGCGGCTCCGAGATCTACCTCGAGTACTAGCGACCCCACTACGTTTGAGAGCCCCGTGCCGGTTACGGCGCGGGGCTCTCAAACGTTTCTGGAGGGCCGATGCCAGGGTCACCCTGGCATCGGCCCTCCAGCAAGGCGGTTCCGCGGAACCCAGGTGTCAGCGTGCGCCCAGGAGCTCAGAGACCTGGAACGCCATCTCCAAGGACTGCCAGTGGTTCAAGCGCGGGTCGACCTTGGTCTCATAGCGTGCGGCCAGGCCGTCATCGTCAATCGCCTCAGTCCCACCCATGACCTCGGTCACGTCGTCGCCAGTGAGCTCGACGTGGAGGCCGCCTGGGACAGTCCCCAGGTCGCGGTGCACCTCGAAGAAACCGCGGACCTCGTCCAGGATTGTGTCGAAGCGACGGGTCTTGTAGCCGGACTCCGAGGTGAAGGTGTTGCCATGCATCGGATCAGTGAGCCACGTCGCCGTGACTCCCGCGTTGCGGACGGCCTCCACCAACGGCGGCAACTGGTCCCGCACCTTGTCCGCACCCATACGCGCCACGAAGGTGAGGCGTCCGGGAACGTTGTCGGGATTGAGGCGCTCCGCCAGCGCGAGCGCATCCGCTCCAGTGGCCGTGGGCCCCAACTTGACCCCAATGGGGTTGCGAATCTTCGACATGAACTCCACGTGGGCACCGTCCAGCTCGCGGGTGCGTTCGCCGATCCACAAGAAGTGAGCCGAGGTGTCGTAGGCCTCCCCTGACCGCGAGTCGATGCGGGTGAGCGCGCGCTCGTAGTCGAGCAGCAAGGCCTCGTGGCTCGAGAACAACTCCACGGTCTTGAGAGCGTCGAAGTCTCCCCCGGCCGCGGCCATGAAGCGCACGGCACGGTCGATCTGCCGCGCCATCTCCTCATACTTGGCGTTGGCGGGGTTCGAGGCAAAGCCCTGGTTCCACGCATGCACGCTGCGCAGGTCGGCAAAACCACCCTGCGTGAACGCGCGCATCAGATTAAGCGTGGACGCGGAGACATGATAGGCGTCCATCAGGCGCTCCGGGTTCGGAACCCGGGACTCCTCATTGAACGCGAAACTGTTCACGATGTCGCCGCGATAGGCGGGAAGCGTGACGCCGTCACGCGTCTCGGTGTCTGCCGAGCGCGGCTTGGCATACTGACCAGCCATGCGACCGAGCTTGACGACAGGCGTCGAGGCACCGTAGGTCAGGATGACGGCCATCTGCAGGATGGTCTTGATCTTGTTGCGGATCCGATCGGCCGTCGCCTCAGCGAAGATCTCCGCGCAGTCGCCACCTTGCAGAACAAAGGCTTCGCCTCGTCCTGCCGCAGCGAGCTGCTCTCGAAGAACGTCTGCCTCTCCCGCAAACACAAGCGGCGGCACCGCACGCAGCCGCTCGCTCACACGCGCAAGCGCGTCAGCGTCTGGCCACGTGGGCTGCTGCTTCGCGGCGCACGAGAGGTACGAGTCGACTCCGGCGGCCTCCAGGGCTGCCTCACTCATCGATTAGGCCTGCCCAATGTCAGCGAGGGTCTGGCGGTACCAGTCGGTCTCGGTGTCGAAAGGCTTGTGGCCGGCGATGCGCGGGAACTCGATCGCCTTGAGACGGTTGCCGTCTTCCTCGTCGTGACCAATCACGCCGGCCTCGCCGCGCAGGGCACACTCGACCGCGAGGTCCGTCATCGACTTGATGAGGCGCAGGTCCTCCGCGTTGGCCTTGGCGGCACGCGAGTAGTAGCCAGACTTCTGCACCATGACCTTCTCGGCGCCCAGACGCTCAGCGAACTGCTTCGCGAACCACTGACCGGGGTTGATGGTGTCGAGCTTGACGTGGCCAAACGGGTCCTTCTCGACCTCGCCGCCAGCCTCTTCAATCTCGGCGATGATCTCAGGCACACCTGCACCTTCCGACAGGAAGATGTTGACGTTGCCGACCTCGTCCATCACTGCCTTGAGGCGCTCGGCCTCGGCATCCAAGTCGAGCTTCTGCTCGGGGACGTACAGCGCGTGGATGTCCCACCGTTCCTTGGACAGACCGATCTCGGGCAACCACTCCTGGGTGTCAAGCCACTGGCGGTACTTCATGCCGGCGGCGGCGGTGAGCCACCCGCACGCGCGGCCCATCACCTCGTGGATGATCAGCATGCGTGGTCCGGAACGGTGCTCGCCGATCACGTTCTGTGCGAACTCAGACGCCTGCTCGGCAGCGGTCCAGGCACCCAGCGACTGCTTGATGGGCACCACGTCGTTGTCGATGGTCTTTGGCAGACCCACGACGGTGAGCTCGTAGTCGTTCTCGTGCAGGTATGCCGCGAGGTCTGCGGCGGTCGTGTTGGTGTCGTCGCCACCAATGGTGTGCAGCACGTCAACGCCGTCGGCCTTCAACTGCTCGGCGGCAGCCTCCAGCGGGTTCTGCCCCTCCTCGACGAGGCCGCGCTTGAAGCAGTCCTCATAGTTGGTCAACTTCACACGGGAGTTGCCAATGGGTGAGCCACCAAACTCGTGCAGCAGGCCGGCCTTCTCGCGGACCGTGTCCGTCACCTCGACGTACTTGCCCTGCAGCAGTCCCCAATAGCCGTGCTGATAAGCGATGATCTCAACCTCGGGCGCGATCTCGGTGTAGCGCTCGATGAGGCCTCCGACGGCGGAGGACAGGCACGGGGCGAAACCGCCCGCAGTGAGCAGGGCGACGCGGCGAACCGACATGACTTACCTTTCGTGGCAGGGATGGTGGTCTTGCAAGCATTCTAGGGGGAGCGCTCGTACGTGCGCCTACGCCCCAGGGAGATCGTCTTCGGGCCCCGCGATTCCGGCGTCACGGGCCTGACGTTCAAGTTCGCGCTTGTACTGCGCGGCGTCGCGTTCCACATACTCCTGACCGGACAAGTCCGCGATGGCTCGCATGACGATGTCCGTCAACTCGCGCAGGGCGTCGCGGTCTTCTTGGCGGCCGGCATAGGCCTCGATGCGGATGGGTTCACCGATCTTGACGCCGATCGGGTGGCGGGAAGGCACCCGCTGGCCGATCGGTTGCGCAATGTCGGTGTCGATCATCGCGACGGGAACAATCGGCACACCGGCCTCGATGGCCATGCGCGCCACGCCCGTTTTGCCGCGGTACAGGCGCCCGTCTGGGCTCCGCGTCCCTTCGGGATAGATGCCGAGCAACTCACCGGCCTGGAGCGCTTGGAGGCCTGTCCGGAGGGCGGCCTCGGAGGCACGTCCGCCACCACGGTGGACGGGGATGACGCCCACTCCCTCCATGAAAGCGCGGGTAGCCCATCCCTTGGGGCCCTTGCCTGTGAAGTACTCCGCCTTGCCCAGAAAGACAACTTTGCGCTTGAGAACCAGGGGGAGAAAGACCGAGTCAGAGAACGACAAGTGGTTGCTCGCCAGAATCGCGCCCCCGGTGTCGGGGACGTTGTCCTCACCCTCAACCCAGGGACGGTAATACGCCTTCACCGGCGGACCGATGAGCGCATGTTTGAACAAGCGGTAGTACATAGTGCGAGTGTGCCTCCCGGTTCAGACTACTCGCCTGGCTGATCCGCTTCGCGCGCGAGCGCTGCGGCGCCCACGATGCCGGCGTCATTACCCATCGACGCTGCGACGATGGGTGCGAGGGGACGGTGACCGCTCGCGGGCAGATGCGAACTGTAGGCCTCTCGCGCTGGGCCAAGGATCATGTCCCCGGCGGCGACTACTCCCCCGCCGATCACATACATCTCCGGATCCAACACAGCCGACAGTGACGCCGCGCCTGCACCGATCCACACGCCAAGCTCGTGGAGCAGTTCAACGCCCAGTTCGTCACCCTCGGCGGCCGCTTCCGTCACGTGGGGCCCCTTGATTGCGGCGGGGTCACCGCCAGCAAGGCGGATCAGACCCGCTGCGCGGACTGAGCGCTCGCTCGCCGCGCGCTTGGCTTCGCGCACCAATGCGGACCCGGACGCGTACTGCTCCCAGCACCCACGGTGACCGCAGCCACACGGGTGTCCATCCGGAACCACGCGCACGTGCCCGAGTTCAGCCGCGAAGCCTGCAGAGCCGCGCACCAGCGCCCCATCCGAGATGATGGCACCGCCCAGTCCTGTGCCGATCGTGAGCATCACCATGCTGCCCGCGTCCTTGGCCGGGCCGTACATGAACTCAGCCCATCCGGCGGCATTGGCGTCGTTTTCGACAACCACGTGCACGTCGTCGCGCCCAATCGCCGCGGCCACCTTGTGTGCAAGGGGGTACTCACGCCACGCGATGTTCGGCGCGAACAGCACTCGCTCGCGGTCGGCGGACACGAAACCTGCCGCTGCAAGCCCAATCGAGCGAAACTCGTATTCCGCCGCCAGCTCCGCCACGGCATCGGCGATAGCAGCATCGATGCTCGCAGGGTCCTCTGGGTGAGTGGGGCGGCGGGTCTTGGCCAGGATCTGGCCGTCATCCCCCACGACCCCTACGGCGATCTTGGTTCCGCCAATGTCGACGCCGACAGCATGCATGCCGATTGCACTCCTCGCAGGTCAAGTGGTGGGACTGACAAAAGGGTATCGTGAGCGCGACCGACCCGTTTGCCCAGAAAGTCAGCACATGCCTTCTCCGGACTCCGTCTACCCTCCGCACATTGTCGCCGTGGTGCGTCGCACCTGGCACGAGCGTGCTGACAAGGTGGTGGTACGCAACCCTCGTGACGACGACTCGTGGGACGACGTCACGGGTGCGCAGGCGCGGGCGCAGGTCGATGCCGTCGCCAAGGGTCTCATGGCTTCAGGTGTGGGGGCAGGCGACAAGGTCGCCATTTTGGGGCGTACGCGATGGGAGTGGACTGTCGCAGACCTCGCGATCATGACAGCCGGGGCCATCCCAGTGCCCATTTACGACACGTCTTCCGTGGGTCAGATCGAGTGGATCTGCCGCGACGCTGGCGTGAGCCTCGTGATAGCCGAGCAGGCCGCGCACGTGGAACGGGCCACGGCGGTGCTGGATGGAGGCACGACGCCGCTGGAGCGGGTGGTGTCGATCGACGACGGCGCCATGGAGGCCTTCGCCACGGCCGGCACTTCCATCAGCGATGCTGAACTCGAGGCCCGTCTCGCGACGGTGACACACGACACTCTGGCCACGATCATGTACACGTCAGGCACCACCGGGCTGCCGAAGGGCGTGGAACTCACGCAGTTCTCCTACGTCCGGCACACCCTTGGTCTGGTCGACACCATGAGTGAGGTCGTGTACGAGAAAGACGCGTCGACTGTGCTGTTCTTGACGCTCGCTCATTCGCTCGCGCGCCTTGTCCAATTCGCGCTGCTGCACGGCGGGCTCGTCATTGGCTACTGTCCGGACTCCTCCAGGCTGGTCCCCCTCATCGGCACGATGCGCCCCACGCTCCTGCTTGCTGTCCCGCGCGTGTTCGAGAAGGTCTACAACGGCGCTGAGCAGAAGGCTGCGGCGGACGGCAAGGTGAAGATCTTCCGGTGGGCTGCCAAGCAGTCGATGGACTACGCCCGCGCGCTCGAAAGCGACCGCGGCCCTGGCATGGGCCTCAAGCTGCGCCACGCTGCGGCCGATGCGCTGGTGCTGAAGAAAATTCGTGGGCTCCTGGGCGGGCGGGTGCGCTGGGCAATCTCCGGCGGGTCACCTTTGGGCGACCGCCTGGGCTACTTCTATGGAGGTCTGGGCATCAAGGTCTTGGAGGGCTATGGCCTGACGGAGACGAACGCAGCTTCGCATGTCAACCTGCCGTCGAAGTCGAAGATCGGCACCGTGGGGCCAGTGCTCCCTGGACTCGAGGTGAAAATCGCGGATGACGGCGAGATCCTCATGCGCGGTGAGCAGCTTTTCCAGGGGTATCACCGCAATGCTGACGCTACGGCGCAAGCGATGGAAGGCGGCTGGTTCCACACCGGTGATCTCGGTAGCGAGGATGCCGACGGCTACCTCAAGATCACGGGCCGCAAAAAGGAAATCATCGTGACGGCCGGAGGCAAGAACGTCTCGCCGGCAGAACTCGAGGATGGGATCCGCGGATATGCGCTCATTTCACAGTGCGTGGCCGTGGGCGACAACCAACCTTTCATCGCGGCATTGCTCACGCTCGACGCTGATGCCCTGCCTGGGTGGCTGAAGGGCAAAGGTATGGAGCCGATGACGGTCGCGGAGGCGGCCCGTGATCCGCGCATCGTTGCGCGGATTCAGAAGGCAATCGATCGTGCCAACTCTCATGTCTCGCGTGCCGAGTCCGTGCGTGCGTATCGCATTCTCGACGAGGACCTCACCGTCGACAACGGTTATCTCACTCCGTCGTTGAAGGTGAAGCGCAGCCGCGTACTTGCGGACTTCGCGCCAGTCATCGACGAGATCTACGCAGGAAAGCATCGCGCGCGCTAGCTGTCGCGACGCGCGACTTCAGGACGGCTGCCCTAACTTGCGCGCCGCCGGCGGCGACGTGCTGAGAGCTCGTCCGCGCGGGGCGCTTGCCTCAACGGTGGGACCAGTCCCCCGGCGACGAACAGGTCGACCGCACGGCGCTGATCCGCGTCCATGGGCACTCCGTTCCAGGTGTCAGGCGTCGGCGACTCGCGTGGCGCTGGCGCGGGGCGGGCGCCAGGCCGCACCGGGATGGTCAAGAAAGACACGACGCAGTCACCGCAGGCCTTGCCGCGGACCTCGCAGGTATCGCAATCAATGATCATGCCTACCACCGTAAGAAGGGGGTCTGACATGAACCCACGGCGGGCGCACGCACACCGAATGTCAGACCCCCGACGTAGCGTGGGGACATGGCTGCAACGGGCGTGACTCTCGAGGACATCGGCGAACCGCTGTCCTCGACCACCTTTGTGGTGGTCGACCTTGAGACCACCGGCGCGTCACCAGCGTCGTGCGAGATCACTGAGATCGGCGCTGTCAAAATGCGCGGAGGTGAGGTCATCGGCGAGTTTCAGACCCTTGTCGACCCAGGGGCGCCTATCCCTCCCATGATCATCGCCCTCACCGGCATCACCAACGCCATGGTCATGGCGGCGCCACGGATCCGGGAGGTTCTCCCGGCTTTCCTTGAGTTCTTGGGTGATGCCGTCCTCGTCGCGCACAATGCACGCTTTGACGTGGGTTTCCTCCGCGCCGCCTGCAAGGCCCACGGATATGCGTGGCCAGCCGTGGAGGTAGTGGACACCCTGACCTTGGCGCGTAGGGTCGTGAGCAAGGATGAGGCCCCCAATAGGAAGCTCGGCACCCTCGCGCGCGTTTTCGGTACCCAGGTCACTCCCAATCACCGCGCGCTTGAGGACGCGCGCGCTACGGGAGAGATTCTCCACGGCATGCTTGAGCGCCTCGCTGCGTTCGGCATCACCCACCGTGAGGATCTCGCGTCCCTCAAGTCGCCGGTGCCTCCTGAGGTGCGCGCCAAGTCCACGCTGGCCGACCGTGTCCCCTCGAAGCCTGGCGTGTACGTGTTTCGCGGCCCAGACGGCGAACGCCTCTAC
This sequence comes from Demequina globuliformis, assembly GCF_000975155.1. Classification (GTDB taxonomy): domain Bacteria; phylum Actinomycetota; class Actinomycetes; order Actinomycetales; family Demequinaceae; genus Demequina; species Demequina globuliformis. Next base: position 24,069 of record NZ_BBRG01000005.1, on the reverse strand, counting down.
GTCGGTACCTCGAAGAATCTTCGCTCGCGAGTGAAGTCGTATTTCACCAAGGCTGAGACCCGCGGCCGCATACGTGACATGGTGTCACTCGCGGTCTCGGTCGACACCATGGTCTGCCCAACGGCTCTCGAGGCGTCGGTCCTCGAGGTGCGCCTCATCGATCAATGGCGGCCGCGGTACAACCGACGCTCCGCGCACCCCGAGCGGACCCCATGGATCAAACTCACTGATGAGGCGTATCCGCGGCTTGTGGTGTCGCGATCGAGCGCCTCGGACGGCACGCACTGGGGGCCCATGCGCTCCATGTCAGATGCTCAACTCGCCATCGAAGCTCTCCAGCAATCGCTCGGTGTCCGTTCATGCCGCACGCGGCTGCCTCGCCAGCCCAAACCCCACGCAACGGCGTGCATTCTCCATGACCTAGGCGCGTGTTCAGCCCCGTGCATCAAAGGAGTGGACAGTGGCTATGCGCAGACTCACGCGCAAGTCCAACAGGTTCTGAACGGCGATGTTTCCCCTGTAGTGAATGCGCTCGCCGACCATGTCGCCGAGTTCGCACTCACGGAGGAGTTCGAGAGGGCGGCGGACCTCCGCGACCGCATCAGCGCAGTCGTGGACGGATCAATGCGCACGGCGCGGTTGGCATCGCTCGCCGCGTGCAGCATTGTGGCCGTGAGACGCGTCGACGACGGCTGGGACGTGGTGTCGGTCGTCGGCGGCGCGCTCTCAGGCACGCGCCGCGTCAAGTCCGGAGTGTGGGCCGCCGCGGACGACCTCCGCAGCGCTCAGCACACGCTCGAGCTCCACTCACCACTGGTTGAGGAACAGGAGCTCATTCTCGCGTGGTTGGAGAAGCCAGGGACACGACTGTTGTACGTCGATGGCACCTGGAGTTCCCCCGTCGCCGGCGCTGGGCGTCATCGCGGGTGGGTCGCTGCGCGTCGGGGTGACCGCGAAGCTACGGGGCAGCGCCGCGGACGCTAGGGATCCGGACAGGAGGCACGTGGCCGCTACGAGTGCGTGGCGTTAACCCAACGCGCGAGGACCGCGGAGGCATTGCCCGAGTCGATCGCGTTCTCCGCATGGGCCAACCCGGCAGAGAACCGCTCCACGAGGGTTCCGGACGCGGTGCCAGGCAATGTCGCGTCGGCTACCAATCCCGCCGCAGCATTGAGCACGACAGTCTCGCGGACCGGGCCTGCTTCGCCGTCAAGCACGCGACTCGCCACCATGGCGTTCTCCTCGGCAGTGCCACCTCGCAGCTGCTCAATAGTGATGGGCGCGAGCCCCAGGTCAGCAATCGGGTCCAGACGGAGTTCCTGCACCTCTCCCCCGCGCACTTCCCATACGGTCGCGGCGCCGGTGCCTGCCAACTCATCGAGGCCATCGTCCCCGTGAAAAATCAACGCTTCACGGCCCTGCGACGCGATCACTCCGGCGAGCACTGGGGATACACGCATACTCGACGATCCGATTGCGCTCGCCTGTGGCTGAGCGGGGTTCGTGAGGGGGCCCAGGATGTTGAACGTTGTCGGCACCCCCAGTTCCTTGCGGATCGGCATGGCGAATCGCATTGCAGGGTGGAAGACCTGTGCAAAGCAGAAGGTGATGCCAACCTCGGTCGCGAGCTCCGCGACTCGCTCAGGCGGTAGATCGAGCCGCACGCCCAAGGCGCCGAGCACATCCGCGCTGCCGGACTTGGACGTCGCGGCCCGGTTCCCATGCTTGACAACAGTGGTGCCGGTTCCGGCAATCACGATCGACGCCATCGTCGAGATATTCACCGTCGAGAAGCCATCGCCGCCCGTACCAACGATGTCAACAGTGCGGCCCGGAACGTCAAACCGCACCGCGTGGTCCAGCATTGCTTGCGCCAGCCCGGCGACCTCGGCCGGAGTCTCACGCTTCACACGCAGCGCCGCCAAGAACGCTCCCATCGCGACCGGAGAGGCAGAGTCGGTCAGGACGTCATCCATGACCGCGGCCGTCTCCTCAAACGTCAGGTCCTGGTGCTCCACGAGCTTCGACAACAGTTCCTGAAGGGTCGCCACGGTAGGTCCTCTCTCGATGGTGTCTCGCTCTTGCCGTCCGCCGGTGCGCGGAACTGAGCTAGGAAGTCTGAGTGGCAGTCGCGAAGAACGCGTCGACGCTTTCGCGCACCACGAAAGGATCGAGCGGGTGAGCAACAGCCGCGTCGGCCTCCGACCACGTTGCTAGCCACGCGTCACCCGGACGGCCCACCAGCAAAAGGATGGGCGGGCACACATACAACTCGTGCTTGAGCTGACGGCAAATTCCCATGCCACCCGACTTCGCCGCCTCGCCGTCCAGGATGAGGAGGTCAAACGACTGCGTATCTGCTGCGGTAATGACCGCCTCATGGGTCGCGGTCTCGAGCCACTCAATGGGGCGTCCGTGGGTAGTAGAACCGACGGCAAAACGCACCTTTTCGCGCACATTGCGGTCGTCGCTGTAAAGAAGGATGCGAGCCTTCGCCGTCGCGGGCGAATGGTCCTCGTGCTTGGCCACGTCACTCATGGCGCCCATTCTGGCACGATCTCGCGCAGTGGTTCGTTGACACCATTAAGAACGGTCTGTGAAAGCCCGCCGCGTCGTGGCGCCCGGACCCGCTCGCGTACGCAATAATGGGACCTATGTCCCAAGCGACGACTATGCCGTCACCCATCCATGCCACGCGTCCTAACCAGGTAGCTGTAGGCACGATCGTCTGGCTCTCCTCCGAGTTGATGTTCTTCGCGGGCTTGTTCGCGATGTACTTCACCCTGCGGGCTCAGGTCCCCGAAGTGTGGGCCGATGAGACGCCTCTCTTGAACGTGCCTTTCGCCCTGGCGAACACCACAGTCCTGGTGCTTTCCTCTTTCACCGCACAGTTCGGTGTGCTCGCGGCCGAGCGCTACCAGCGCCGCCGCACTGGCTCACTGTTGAACGTGCGCCAGTGGGGAATGCACGAGTGGTTCGTCCTCACCTTCATCATGGGTTCGGTCTTCGTGGCCGGCCAGGTGTTTGAGTACGCCGAACTCGTCATGCACGGACTCACCATCTCTTCGAGCCCTTACGGCTCGGTCTTCTACCTCGCGACAGGCTTCCACGGCCTGCACGTCGTTGGTGGATTGATCGCCATGCTGTTTGTCCTCGCTCGCTCGTTCGCCGCCAAGAAGTTCGGCTCGCATGAGGCAACCACCACCATCGTCGTGTCGTACTACTGGCACTTTGTTGACGTGGTGTGGATTGCCCTGTTCGCCGTGATCTACCTCGTTCAGTAGGGAAGCAACCTGATGCACGCTCTCGCCAAGAAGCGCCATCACAAGGCAGCGCCGCTGCTCCTTGTGATCGCGCTCCTCGCCCTCATCACCGCCGTTGGGGCGTTCTCCGCACCTTCCGCCACCGCGACGTCAGAAGCCTCGGCTGACGACGTCGTCGCCGGTGAGAAGCTGTTCGCCGCCAACTGCGCCTCCTGCCACGGCCTCGACGCCGAGGGCCAGGATGGCGTCGCACCGTCCCTCGTGGGCGTGGGCGCGGCGGCCGTCGACTTCCAGGTCGGGACCGGCCGCATGCCCATGCAGGCCTCTGGTCCGCAGGCGCCCGCCAAGCCTGTTCAGTTCTCGCAGGATGAGATCAACCAGCTCGCTGCGTGGGTGGCATCGCTGGGCGCCGGCCCCGCGATCCCCACAGCTGAGCAGGTCGATGCCGCGCTCGGCGACCCTGCCAACGGCATGGAGGTCTTCCGGACCAACTGCGCAATGTGCCACGGCTCCATCGGCGGAGGCGGCGCGCTGACCCAGGGCAAGTTCGCCCCGTCGGTGCTCGAAACCACCCCCGAGCACATCTACGAAGCCATGCTGACCGGACCGCAGTCCATGCCAGTGTTCAACGACGCGAACATCACGCCCGAGCACAAGCGCGACGTCATCGCCTACATCACTGCCCAGCACGAAGGTTCGCCCGGCGGCCTCTCGTTGGGCGCCATCGGCCCCGTGTCCGAGGGTCTGTGGGCCTGGCTGGTCCTCCTGGGCCTGATCATTGCTAGCACTGTCTGGGTAGGAGCACGTTCTTCATGAGCACCCCCGAGAACACACCCGAGAACGAGCCCCAGGAGGGTTTCGTTGACCCCGGTCTTCCGGAACACCGACCACGCCGTGGCGATGTTGAGCCCAAGGCCAACAAGCGTGCTGAGCGCCAGGTAGCCGCTCTCTTCGGCCTCTCGATCGTCGGTACCGTCATCGCCCTGGTCGCGTACTTCACGATGGACACCGGTGATGGCAGCGACGTCAGCACGATCCAGAGCGTCAACATGTGGATTGGTCTTGGCATCTTCCTCGCCATGGCCCCCATCGGGTTCGGTGCCATCCACTGGGCGAAGACGCTCATGCGTGACCACGAAATGGTCGAGGAGCGCCACGAGCTGCGTAGCTCCGACGAGAGCCGTGCCGGCGCTATCCAGAATCTGAAGGACGGCGCCGAGGACTCCGGTTTGGGGTCCACTGGCACCAAGCGCCGCAGCGTGCTGAAGGGCTCGCTCATCACTGCCGTAGCGATCGCTCCTCTGGCCGTGTTGGTGCCCCAGATCGGCAACATGGGCGGCGACTGGAACGTCTCCAAGTTCCGTCACACGATGTGGTCCCCCGGTACGCGTCTGGCACGCGACCCCGACGGAGAACTCATCAAGGCATCCGACGTCACCATGGGTTCGGTCTTCCACGTGATCCCCGATGGTCTCAACGACCTCGACCACCACCACAAGATGGTCGAGAAGGCCAAGGCCGTGGTGCTGCTCATTCGCATGAACCCCGAGGACATGAAGATCCCCGCCGGCCGCGAGGACTGGTCCTTTGACGGCATCGTCGCCTACTCGAAGATCTGCACGCACGTGGGATGCCCGGTGGCGCTGTACGAACAGCAGACGCACCACCTGCTGTGCCCCTGCCACCAGAGCACCTTCGACGTCGCCGACGGCGCCAAGGTGGTCTTCGGCCCAGCCAAGCGTCCACTCCCCCAGCTGCCCATCGCAGTTGACGACGAGGGCTACATCGTTGCCCAGAACGACTTCGACGAGCCCATTGGCGCGTCGTATTGGGACCGGCTCAAGGGCGATAGCTCGAACGCTGACGTTCAGGAGGACAGCCACTAATGGGAGCCAAGGTCAACTCCGCCGCCGCGGGTACCGCGAACTACGTCGACGAGCGCACGTCGATCGGCGGCTTCGTCAAGTTCTTCGCGCGCAAGCTTTTCCCGGACCACTGGTCCTTCATGCTCGGTGAGATCGCACTGTACGCGTTCATCATCTTGCTGATCTCCGGTGTCTTCCTCACCGCATTCTTTGTGCCGTCCATGACGGAAGTGCACTACGAAGGCGCATACGAGACCATGCACGGCGTGGCCATGACGGAGGCCTTCGCTTCGACGCTGAAGACCTCCTTCGAGGTTCCCGGCGGACTTCTCATCCGTCAGATCCACCACTGGTCTGCGCTGCTGTTCCTCGCGGCGATCATGACCCACATGTGCCGTGTCTTCTTCACGGGAGCGTTCCGCAAGCCGCGCGAGCTCAACTGGCTCATCGGCTTCACGCTGATGATCCTGGGCCTCGCGGCTGGCTTCACCGGCTATTCACTGCCTGACGATGTGTTGTCGGGCAACGGTCTACGCATCATCGACGGTGTGATCAAGGGTGTTCCCCTGATCGGTACGTACATCTCGTACTGGCTCTTCGGTGGCGAGTACCCCGGCGTCGACATCATTCCTAGGCTCTTTACCGCGCACGTGCTCCTGGTGCCCGCGCTCATCCTGGCGCTCATTGGGTTGCACTTGTTCTTGGTGTTCTTGCACAAGCACACGCAGTACCCCGGTGGCGGCAAGACCCACAAGAACGTCGTGGGCCTACCCCTCTTCCCCGTGTACACGGCCAAGGCCGGCGGCTTCTTCTTCGTCGTCTTCGGCATCGTGGCGCTCGTCGCCTCGGTGTTCACGATCAACCCGGTGTGGAACTACGGCCCCTACGACCCCTCGCCCGTGTCCGCAGGTACGCAGCCCGACTGGTACATCCTGTTTGTCGACGGTGCTCTGCGCCTGATGCCGGGCTGGGTTTTTGGTCTGCCGATGGAGTGGGAGATCTTCGGCTACACGCTGTCGATGAACATCTTGCTCCCCGCCGTCATCATCCCCGGTCTGTTCTTCGCGATCATCGCGCTGTACCCGTGGATCGAGGCGTGGGCGACCGGCGACAAGGGTGAGCGCCACGTGCTCGACCGCCCGCGCAACGTCCCCGTCCGTACGGGCATCGGCGTTGCGATGATCGTCTTCTACGTCATCCTGGTGATCGAGGGCTCCAACGACATTGTCGCGAACCTCTTCCACCTGTCGCTCAACGATCTGACGATCTTCTTCCAGTGGGCGATCTTCATTCTGCCGCCGCTGTCCTTCTGGATCACCAAACGCATCTGCATGGGTCTCCAGCGCAAGGACCGCGAGTTGGTGCTGCACGGTCACGAGTCCGGCACGATTGTCCGCCACGAAAACGGCGAGTACATCGAGGTTCACACTCCGCTCAACGAGCAGGAAGTGTGGCTGCGGGTCAACTACCCCAACCACAAGCCGCTTGAGATTGAACCCGAGTACAACGACCTTGGCGTGCGCCGTAAGGGCTACAAGTGGGACCGCTTCAAGCAGAAGCTGTCGCACTTCTACTACGAGGAGCGCGTGGAGCCCGTGACGTGGGAGGAGTACCAAGAGGCGCTTCACCACCACGAGCACGGACCTTCGGCTCAGGGCAAGCAGGAAGCTGCGGAAGCCGAGCAGGCAGATGACCGCCTCAAGGAGGAGTGGGACAAGGTCGAGTCGTCTCAGGACTCCACCAAGTAGCCATCCCGACGCGTCAGAAGGCCCCCGCCCCTCTTGGGTGGGGGCCTTCTGCGTGTCCGGAGCCCTCGCACTGGTCGTGCCGACTGGAAAGGCCCGATGCCCGGGTGAGGCAAGGAATGGGCAAGCACCTGACGGTGTTGACATGCCTGGGGCTAGGCGACGCTGCCGCCCTCGAGGGCGCTAGGCTCGTCCCGTACCCCGGAAACCGACGCGCGGCCGCAACCGAAGGGCCGCGCCCAAGCAGGAGGAAGCATGGCTGACTACGCACTGCCGGATCTCACCTACGACTACGGCGCACTGGACCCGCACATTGCCGGCGAGATCATGGAGCTGCACCACAGCAAGCACCACGCCGCCTACGTGGCCGGCGCGAACACCACCCTCGAGAAGCTGGCCGAGGCCCGCGACTCCGACAACTTTGGCGCCGTCGGCGGCCTCGAGAAGGCGCTCGCATTCCACCTGGGTGGTCACACCAACCACTCGATCTTCTGGACCAACATGTCCCCGGACGGCGGCGACAAGCCCACCGGAGAGTTGGCTGCCGCCATTGACGACAACTTTGGTTCGTTCGAGAAGTTCCAGAACCACTTCACGCAGAACGCCATGACGATTCTGGGCTCGGGGTGGTCGATTCTTGCCTGGGACACGCTCGGCAAGAAGCTCGTCATCGTGCAGTTGTACGACCAGCAGGGCAATGTCCCCGTGGGTCTCATTCCGCTGCTGATGCTGGACATGTGGGAGCACGCCTTCTACCTCCAGTACCGCAACGTGAAGGGCGACTACGTCAAGGCTTGGTGGAACGTTGTGGACTGGGCAAACGTCCAGGCTCGCTTCGCGAAGGCCACGTCGGTCGAGGGCATCATCGCCTAGCACCCCTTCGCTGACTCACGAGGGCGGCATTCCCATGCGGGGATGCCGCCCTCGTGGCGTTCGTGCCCGTGGCGCGAGCCCTTGTGGCGGCTGGGGCCAGCACCCTCTCCCCCGGTATTCGCTACATTGAGGTCAAGTAAACGAATCCAGGAGTGTCGATGCCGCAGTCCCGTCCCCGCTTCCTCGTCGCGACACCTCGCCGCCACCGCGACGCCCCCGTGCGCACGCGGTGGGCGCTCGGCGTCCTGCTGGTATCGCTCGTGCTTTTGCAGTTCGGGTACCCCATCACGCTCGAGGGTCCCCTATGGACCATCGCGTACCTTCTGCTGTACGGCGGCGTGCTGTTCTTTGGCGTCCGCATCGCCAATGATGACCCTGGCCGCTATTGGGCCGTGACAGTCGCTTCGGTGCTACTCATGGCCGCAGGGATCTGGTTCGCCGTCCAGCAGGACGACTCAACGGCACAGGCGACCTTCATCGGCACCATTGGCCTGTTACAGCTCACGCTGCTCATGGCGTTGGCGGCCGTCCTCATCTCGCCGCCGCCTAGGGCCGGCAGCATTGACCTCATTCTTGTCGCGGTGAGCGCCTACCTGTTGCTGGGCGGCGTTTTTGGCGCCGTGGCGAGCCTCCTGGAGTTCTTTCAACCCGGAAGTTACCTCGACCCCCACGCCACGCAGGCCGGCGTCGAATGGCACAGTCTGTTCTACAACAGCTACGTGACGCTGTCGACGTTAGGATACGGCGACGTGGTGCCTGTCGCGCCGTGGGCGCGTTCGTTGTCTTCTCTCGAGGCTGTACTCGGCACCCTCTTTGTCGCCGTGGTGATCGCCCGGCTGGTCGGCATCGCGCGACGGCCTGCACGGGATTCCTGAGGCGCTCCGGCGGCCGGCGGGACGCGGCACGTTCCTTGGCAAGCGTCCGCGCTGCCATGAGCGCACGGTGCGGCCAGATGAGCCGCACCGTGGCGCCAGTGGCCGCATGCATGCGCAAAGGCCCGGCCTCGCGATAGCGAAGCCGGGCCCGTGCGAACAATCGTCAGTGTGCGTGGCGTCCCGTGGAGAACTCCATGACCCAGCCAACGAGGCCAATCACGCCTACCACCGTGGCGGGTACAAGGATCCACCAGCCCACAGCGAGAGCGACGAACGCGAGTGCGGCGCCAGCGGCGAGCACGATTGGCCACCAGCTCCACGGGGCGTAGAAGCCCTGTTCGCCCGACAGTTCCGCGATGTCGCCGTCCTCACGGTCCTCGGGGCGTGCACCGTGGCGCTTCTGGAGCATCTTGAAGTAGACGCCGACCATGATGAACATGCCGAAGGTCAACAGAATGCCAGTGAAACCCACCCACTCCGTCCACTCGGTGAGGAAGCCGTAGACGAGCGCAGCACCCAAGAAGAAGATCGAGGGCAACGCGAAGATATTCGCTTCAAGACGCATGGTTTAGGCCTCCTTGCTCGCGGGTGCGGCGTCCACGGGCGCGTGCTGTGCAGCGGCGTGGTCGCGTGCGGCGGCCTCGGGGTGGTGGAGGTCGAACGCGGGGCGCTCCGAACGGATGCGCGGGATGGACGTGAAGTTGTGACGCGGCGGCGGGCAGCTGGTCGCCCATTCGAGCGAGTTGCCGAAGCCCCAGGGGTCGTCCACGGTCACCAGCGGCGCGCGCTTGGACGTGATGTAGACGTTCCAGAAGAACGGCAGAGTCGACAGCGCAAGGATCACGGAGCCAATAGTCGACAGCTGGTTCATCCAGGTGAACCCATCTTCGACCAAGTAGTCAACGTAGCGGCGCGCCATGCCCTCTGCACCCAACCAGTGCTGCACGAGGAACGTGGTGTGGAAGCCAATGAAGAGCAGCCAGAAGTGAATCTTGCCCCACGTCTCGTTGAGCATCTTGCCCGTGAACTTAGGCCACCAGAAGTAGAAGCCCGCGAACATGGCGAACACGACGGTGCCGAACACCACGTAGTGGAAGTGCGCGACGACGAAGTACGAGTCCGAGATCGGGAAGTCCAGAGGCGGAGCCGACAGAATCACACCGGTCAAACCACCGAAGAGGAAGGTGACGAGGAATCCGATCGACCACAGCATGGGTGTCTCGAATGTGATCTTGCCACGCCACATGGTGCCGATCCAGTTGAAGAACTTCACACCTGTAGGCACGGCGATCAACATCGTCATGAAGGCGAAGAACGGCAACAGGACCGCACCCGTCACGTACATGTGGTGAGCCCACACGGTGACGGACAGCGCAGCAATCGCAATCGTGGCGTACACAAGGCCGTGGTAGCCGAACAAGGGCTTACGAGAGAAGACCGGGAAGATCTCCGACACGATGCCGAAGAACGGCAGCGCGATGATGTAGACCTCGGGGTGACCGAAGAACCAGAACAGGTGCTGCCAGAGAATGGCACCACCGTTGTCTGGATTGAACACCTGCGAGCCGAGCACTCGGTCGGAGCCGAGCGCGAACAGCGCGGATGCCAGCGGCGGGAAGGCGACGAGCACCAGCATCGACGTCACGAGGATGTTCCACGTGAAGATCGGCATGCGGAACATCGTCATGCCAGGCGCACGCATCGTGACGATGGTGGTGATGAAGTTCACGGCTCCAAGAATGGTGCCGAAGCCACCGAGGGCGAGGCCGAAGACCCACAGGTTGCCACCCACACCGGGTGAGTAGACAGCGTTCGACAGCGGCGCGTAGGCGAACCACCCGAACGACGCAGCGCCCTGAGGCGTAAAGAACCCAGCGACCGCGATGAGTCCGCCAAAGAGGTACAGCCAGTACGCGAACATGTTCAGACGCGGGAAGGCAACGTCGGGCGCGCCGATCTGCAACGGCGTAATGACGTTGGCGAAGCCCGCGAACAACGGCGTCGCAAACAGCAACAGCATGATGGTGCCATGCATCGTGAACAACTGGTTGTACTGTTCCGCCGACTGAACGACCTGCATACCGGGGGCAAACAGCTCTGCACGGATCAGCAGTGCGAGCACGCCGCCAATGATGAAGAAGAAGAACGACGTGATCAGGTACATGTACCCGATCGTCTTGTGGTCAGTCGAAGTGATCCACTTCACGACCATCGAGCCGGAGCGGTGCTCGGCGGCGCCAGTGACGGAGCCGATCTCCTGGGAGTGTTCGTTATTGGGGGACGCCATTACTCAGTCTCTCCGTGCTCGGTCGCGAAATCGACAACCTGGTCGCGGCTGTACTCGAGGCCCAACTTGCCCTCGTAGCCCTTGGCTCGCAGTTCCTCCATGTAGGCGTCATACTCCGGACGCTCGACGACCTTCACGTTGAAAAGCATCGAGGCGTGGTATTCACCACACAGTTCCGCACACTTGCCCTGGTAGGTGCCCGTTTGCGTGGGCGTCACGGCCCATTCGTTGGTACGTCCGGGGACCGTGTCCTCCTTGTAGAGGAACGCGGGGATCCAGAAGGAGTGGATCACGTCACGAGAGTTGAGCGTGAAGAGGACGGTCTCGTCGACAGGCAAGTACAGCGTGGGCAGGGTTGCCTCGACGCCGTCCTCACCGGTGAGTTGAGCCTGGACGCCCGGGTCAAAGACGTCGTCGCTGAGGTAGTTGAAGTCCCAGCTCCACTGCTTGCCCACGACCTGGATCTCCACGTCTGGGTCTTCGGGGATCGCGGTGATCTCCGCGATGTCCTCGGCGGTGTACTTGAACAGCACGCCGATGGCCATGATGGGCACCAGCGTGTACATGATCTCCAATGGGAGGTGCACGCGCGTCTGGACGGGAAGCTTCTCATCACCCTTGCGCTTGCGGTACACGGCAACGCACCACAACATGAGGCCCCAGGTGAGCACACCTACGGCCAATGCAGCGATCCAGGAACCGTTCCACAGCGTGATGATCGTGCCGGTCTGGTCAGTGATCTCCGGGGTCGAGGGCAGCGCACCGTTTTCGATTCCCTGGGAGCAACCTGCCAGGACGAGTGAGACTGCCGCTACACCGGCACCGACGGCGGCGTTTCGGGGCATGCGGGGACGTACTTTTGAGGACACGCGGTCAGTCTAGCGCGCGATACCGTGTGGGCATGCCAGCACGCCGCACCTATTTGGACGCCGGCGGGCGTGCCCCCGTCACAGCCCGCACTTCCCAGGCCCTTCAGGCCGGCCTCACCGACGGGTGGGCCGATCCTGCCCGCCTGACCGGCGAGTCGCGTCAAGCCCGCGCTCTCCTCGATGGTGCGCGCCACGCGATCGCCGAGGTTCTGCGTGTCCATCAAGACAACGTGCGGTTCGCTCATTCAGTTCCGCTAGCCGCCGAGCGCCTCTTGCGCGGGATGGTGGCAGCCCGGCGGGGACGCGGGCGCATCGTCATTTCTGCGATTGAACGCGACGCGCTGAGTGATGTTGCTCACTACCTTGCCCCCGGCGCCGTGGACGTCATTCCGGTGGACCGCGAGGGCCATGTCGAGCCGGTCGCTTTTGCGGCAGCGCTGCGCCAGCCGGACGTGGCGGTCGCGGTCATCCAGCATGCCAATCACGAGATCGGCACAGTTCAGCGCCTGGAATCCCTATACGGAACCGCCCAGGGCGCCGGAGTGCCAATGCTCGTTGACGCGACCGCGAGCGTGGGGCACATCGATGCCCCTGAGCACTGGGACGCATTGCTCGCGGACCCCTCGGATTGGGGCGCTCCCCACGGACTCGCGGTGATTGCCCTGCGCCCACAGACGCGGTGGCTTCAGGCCTGGCCGGATGGGGACGACGACTGGGCGCCAGGCGGCGTCAGCGTGCCGATCGCATTGGCCGCGGCTGTCGCCCTCCAGGAACGGATGGAGAATCTCGATCGCGAGACGCAGCGTCAGCACGACCTCGTGGCGAGGTTGCGCACCGGGATGGAGCGACTCGAGGGCGTGACCGTCGTCGGGGACCCCATCGAGCGTCTCCCCCACCTTCTCACCGCGGCGTTCATGTACCTCGACGGCGAGCCTCTGGTGACGCGCCTGGATCGAGAGGGCTTCTCCGTCGGCTCCGGCTCCGCGTGCGGCAAAGCCGCGTTTCAGCCCAGTTCGGTATTGGCGGCCATGGGCGCCCTCACCCACGGAAATCTACGGTTTGGCCTGCACCCGGGCGTGGCAGACCAAGACATCGAGCGCCTTCTGGCGACGATGCCACGCATCATCGAGGCGGTACGTCAGCAGATGCAGGCGTGACGTCGCCGGACATGACAACGGGCGGCGGAGCTCAGCTCCCGCCGCCCGTGTCAACGGTCGAAGTCTCGCTTAGGCGAAGGAATCACCACATGCGCACGAGCTCGAAGCGTTCGGGTTGTCGATCGTGAAGCCCTGCTTCTCGATGGTGTCAGCGAAGTCGATGGTCGCACCGTCGAGGTACGGAACCGACATCTTGTCCACCACCACGCCAACGCCGTCGAAGTCACGCACGGCGTCGCCGTCGAGCGAACGCTCGTCGAAGTAGAGCTGGTAGATCAGGCCCGAGCAGCCTCCGGGCTGCACAGCAAGGCGCAGGCGAAGGTCGTCACGACCCTCCTGCTCAAGAAGGCTCTTCACCTTGCTCGCGGCGGCATCGGTGATGACCACGCCGTGAGTGGGGACCTCGGTCGCGGTATCAGTCATAGGCCGGCTCCTTATCTCTCGTCTTACCTATCTAATGTACGCGGCCCCGTGCGAAATTCCCACCACCTGCGCGCCCGTGCGCACACGCGAGCCGCATCACCGCGCGGGCGACCACGTTCGGGCGACCCGCCGCACATGCTCCGCGAGCGCATCGGCCCCCACCTGTCCTTCGTGCGCCGACGCCACACCCGCAGCCATCAGGTCACGTTTGCCGACTCCCAGCTCGACACCTAACACCGCGCACGGGACTCCGCGCGCGCCGGCGATGGCGCTCGCCGCGTGCGTCACTCCCTCATCCAACGTGTGAGGTGTGAGGCTGCCCGTGATCGCGATCACGAGATCCGCGCTCAGATCGCTGGCGCCCGCGGCGCGAGCGAGGCGGGCCGATGCCGGCAGCACTCGGGCGCCCACCGCACCTAAGCAATACGCGAGTCCGTGCGCAGCGCCGCTTCCCGGGACGTCAGACAAGCGAGCTGGTCCGACGAGGGGACGAGGCAATGCCGCGTCGACCTCGCGGGCGATCTCGCTCCACCGCCGTTCCTGTTCCTGGGCGGCCAAGGCGAGGGCGTGGTCCTTTTCACGCCGGTCGCGCACGGCCGCACTCATGCCTTTGAGGCCCAACAGCGGTCGTGAGGACGTCACCAGAACTTCCAGCGGTAGCTGGCGCAGCGCTTGGCGGGCGTGAGTGAAGGATTCTCCCCACACCGCCGTCGCGTCCCCGGCGAGGTCAGCATCCCCGACCGGGACCACCACCGTGCGCTCGCCCCTGCTGGCATCGCGGGCGAGCGCGAACAATGCGTCCGACAAGTGACCAGGATTCCACCGCGGGGCCGAGCCGCCCGGCCGCAGGAACAGTGACTGTCCGGCCGCAACAGCCTCCACATCGCCCACCGCCGTCACCGGTCCTGACAGCGCATCCGCACTGCGCGGTCCCCCATCGCCAACCGCGATACTCGTCACGGCATCGGCAGGTTGAGCGTCACCCCAGGCAGAGGCCGCGATGTCGGCGACGCGTTGCGGCAGCATCGGGCCTGAAGTGTCAGGCCAGGAGTCGGTCAGCAGAAGGACGTGCATGCCCTCTAGTGTGCCGTCGCGGACGTGAGACAATAACCGAATGGAGACGACGTTCACCGAACCGAGCCAGTCCCCAGCACTCCTCCTGCTGGGAAACCGCCGCGATCCGCTCTCGGAGCGCGGTGTGGATTGTCCTGGCGGACTTCCTGACGCCTCTGACCCCGACCTCGTCGAACGGGCGCGTGCGGCCAAGGAGGCGCTGGGCAACCGGGTGTTCATTCTCGGCCACCACTATCAGCGCGATGAAGTGATCCAGTTCGCCGATGTCACAGGCGACTCCTTCAAGCTCGCGCAGAAGGCCGCCGCCCGCCCCGAGGCCGAGTTCATCGTGTTCTGCGGCGTGCACTTTATGGCGGAGAGCGCCGACATCCTCACGACCGATGCCCAGCAGGTAGTCCTGCCAGACATGGCCGCCGGTTGCTCAATGGCGGACATGGCGAACATCAACCAGGTTGAGGACGCCTGGGAGCAACTTGCCGAGGCAGGCGTGGCCGACTCCACCGTGCCGGTGACGTACATGAACTCCACGGCGGCCATCAAGGCCTTTTGCGGACGCCACGAGGGTGTCGTGTGCACGTCATCGAACGCTGAGGTCGCTCTCCGGTGGGCATACGACCAGGTCGGAGGCATCAACGGTGACGGCAAGGTCCTCTTCTTCCCTGATCAGCACCTGGGCCGCAACACCGCCGTGCTGAAGCTAGGCATGTCCCTGGACGACTGCGTCGTTTACGACCCTCGCAAGCCGTTCGGCGGCAACACCATCGAGGAGCTCCGGGCCGCCCGGATCATCCTGTGGAAGGGCCACTGCTCCGTTCACGGTCGTTTCCGCAAGGAAAATGTCGACGCGGCGCGGGAGAAGGTGCCGGGCATCAACGTGATCGTCCACCCCGAGTGCTCCCACGAGGTCGTCAACGCCGCCGACTATGTCGGCTCCACCGAGTACATCATCAAGGCCCTTGACGAGGCCGAACCCGGATCGTCGTGGGTCATTGGCACCGAACTCAACCTCGTACGCCGCCTCGCAAACGCTCACCCCGACAAAGAGGTGCTGTTCCTCGAGGACACGGTGTGCTTCTGCTCCACCATGAACCGCATCGACTTGCCGCACCTGGTGTGGGCTCTCGAGACGCTCGTCGCAGGCGAGGTCCCCAACCAGATCGTGGTGGATGCCCAAACGCAGGCAGAGGCGAAGGTCGCCCTCGACCGCATGCTCGCGCTTCCTGGCATTGGCGCCAAGTAGCTCTCACATAGGCCCGCGTGGCCCCGACAAGGAACTCATGACTGACAAGACCCCCGAGAACACGCCGGACACTGACCTCGACGCGACTGTGGCGGACAGTTCCACAGACGCCACGGCAGCCGCGAACGACAAGAAGGGCCGCCCTACACCCAAGCGCAAGGAGCAAGAGGCGGCGCGGCGCAAAACCATCATGTCCGATCCCAAGGCGGACACGAAGGCACGCAAAGAGAAGGTGCGCGAACAGCGCAACTCGGAATACCAGGCCCTGCGGGAAGGTGACGAGCGCAACATGCCGCTCGAGCACCGCGGACCTGAGCGCCGCTTCTTGCGTGACTGTGTGGACGCCAGGTACAGCATCGGTGAGTTCCTCCTGCCCCTCGCGATCCTGTTCGTGGTCGCGTCGTTGTTTGTCCAGCAACTGGGCGCCGTAGGCGGACTGCTCGTCCTGGTGTTTTACGGAATCGTGCTCATCGCTGGCGTTGAGACGTTTGTGACGACGCGACGCATCAAGAAGCGCTTCATCAATAAGTTTGGTGTGGAGAAGCTGCCCCGTGGCTGGTCGTTCTACGTGATCTCGCGTGCCCTCAACATGCGCCGCTTCCGACTGCCCCGCCCCAAGGTTGCGCGCGGCGAGCACCCCGTCTAGGCGCGGACCGACACCTGTTTTTCGCCCGGGGCGCAACGTTTCGACGTAGCGCCCCGGGCGGTTTAGTCTGACCGTATGGTCAACTATCGATACCTCGGCAACTCCGGACTCAAGATCACTGAACTGACCTACGGGAACTGGCTCACCCACGCCTCCCAGGTCGCGAACGAGCAGGCCGCGGCCTGCGTCAAGGCGGCACTCGACGTCGGCATCACCTCCTTTGACACTGCTGATGTGTATGCCAACACTGCAGCTGAGAGCGTGCTCGGAGACATCCTGAAGGGCGAGCGGCGCGAGTCGCTCGAGGTCTTCACGAAGGTGTATTGGCCCACCGGTCCGCGCGGAGCCAATGACGAGGGCCTGTCGCGCAAGCACATCATGGAGTCGATCAACGGCTCGTTGTCCCGTCTCCAGACGGACTATGTGGACCTGTACCAGGCGCACCGCTTCGACCACGGGACACCGCTGGAAGAGACCATGCAGGCATTCGCGGACGTGGTGCGCCAGGGCAAGGCCTTGTACATCGGCGTGAGCGAATGGTCGGCTGACCAGATTCGCGCCGGCGCCGAGTTGGCCAAGGAGCTGCGGGTGCCGCTCGTGTCGAGCCAGCCCCAGTACTCGATGCTTTGGCGCGTCATTGAGGACGAGGTGGTGCCTGCTTCCAAGGAGGCCGGTCTGGGTCAGATTGTCTGGTCACCCGTGGCCCAGGGCGTGCTCACCGGCAAGTACAAGCCTGGCGCTCCCCTGCCAGAGGGCTCCCGTGCGACGGATGAGAAGGGCGGCGCGAACATGATCAAGCGCTTCCTGAACGACGACGTGTTGTCCCGCGTCCAGCAGCTCGAGCCGATCGCAGCAGAACTTGATCTCACCATGGCTCAGCTTGCGCTCGCGTGGGTGCTCCAGAACGACAATGTCTCCGCGGCGATCATTGGCGCCTCGCGCCCCGAGCAGATCCACGAGAATGCCAAGGCGTCCGGCGTGGTCATCCCCGCGGAGCTCATGGCTCGCATTGACGACGCTTTGGGGAACGTCGTGGAGCGCGACGCCGGCAAGACCCTCGAGACCAACCCGACTGGTCGTATCCACGGCGCCTCATAGCGCAGGCCCTGGAACACACGAAGCCCCGGGAGTCCTCACGGACTCCCGGGGCTTCGCGCATCAAAGGAGAAAACAATGCACGGACCACGAGGAGTGCCGTGCACAGGGGTAACGTCTACGGGGCGGTCCCTGTTCCCGACCCAAGCCCCATCCGCTGCGCGACCGCCAAAAAGTCTCGGGCAGGCTCCGCGAGTACGCGCTCTCCGTCCCAGATGGCAGTGAGCGGTCGCTCGAAAGGCGGCGCATCCACGTGCACCCGCCGCAACCGCCCCGTCGCGAGGTCATCGCGCGCGGCGAGCGCACTGATCGCCGCGGCCCCTCCCCCGGACAGCACGAGTGCCCTGATCGCAGCGGTGGTCGACACATCTGCAGCGGGCGGTGCCAGTGACAGGTCAGCGCGCGCCAAGGCCGCTTCCACCGTCGCACGGGTACCGGAGCCTGCCTCGCGCATCACGAGGGGCGTGCGGGCAAGGGTGGCCAGGGGCAGTCGACGGCGCTTAGCCCAGGGGTGTCCTGGAGCCACCACGATGACCACTTCATCGACAGCGATCGTGCGGCTGGCGAGACGACGGGGCACGTCCGGAGTCTCGATGAAGCCGAGTTCGACCTGACCTATGCGCACTGCATCGATTGCTCCTGCGGAGTTCACTGCCGTGAGTTGGACGCGAGCGTCAATCGCATGGGCCCCTGTCGAGACCATCCACACCGGCATCAGGTGCTCCGCAATGGTCATGGATGCCGCGACTCGCAGTTGTGCCTGGCGGTCGGCTCGCAAGGACGCCGCGGCCGCGCTGAGCGCATCGAGTTGGTCCACCACCCCTTGAGCCCAGTCAGCGACAAGCCGACCGTGTGCCGTCAACGTGGTACCTCGGGCTGCGCGCGCAAACAGTGCGAGTCCCAGTCGCCGCTCGAGCGCACGCATGCGTTGCGACACAGCCTGCTGCGTCACCCCGAGTTCCTCCGCCGCCGCGGTGAGTGAGCCGCGAGCCTGGACGGCCAGGAGCATCCGCAACTCCTCGACTGAGGGCTCCGTCATCCCACCTCCCACAACCTTTGCTTGTGGATCGCCACGAAAGTCACTCTACCGCCCGCCCCGGCAGCGCGACACCATCGTCCTATGACACCACTGGCCTCCACACCGCAATGGTTCACCACCGTCATGGGAACGGCCATCGTGGCGACGTCGACTGCGGCCCTACCCGTCGACTCATGGCTGCTGGACCTGGTCGGAAGCGCCTTTTGGATACTCGCATGCGGGCTACTCATCGTCGCAACGGCGCACATGGCATGGCGCTACACCACGGACCGCTCCGCGTTGCGCACAGATCTTCACGATCCCACCACCGCCCCGTTCTTTGGCGCCGTCGCGATGGCGCCGCTAGCCGTGGGCGGAGCAACGGCCGCCGTTGGTCCACGCTTCCTCGGCGACCACCTCGCGACCTCGGCAGACGCCGCCTTGTGGATCGTCGGCTCGGTCCTGGCCGTCATCGTGGCTGTCGTAGTGCCAGCGGTGCAGTTCACGTCGCATCAGGTCGACACCGCCGCCGCCAATCCCGCATGGCTCCTTCCCGTGGTGGGGCCCATGGTGTCGGCAGCGACGGGCGCCGTGCTGATCGGACGCGTGGACAGCGCCGCTGTCGCGCAAGCGCTTGCCTACACGTCGCTCGCACTCTTTGGCGCGTCCGGCCTGGCCGCAGCGCTCGTCACGGCGTCGCTGTGGTGGCGCCTCGCGCATCATCAGCACGCGGACGCCGCCACCGTGCCTAGCCTGTGGATCGTGCTGGGTCCGCTCGGGCAGTCGGTAACGGCGCTCACCATGCTTGCCCTCTACGCGCCAGCCGCGTTTGGCCTCGACCCCGCCATACTGAACGTAGCTGCCGTGCTCTACGGGGTTCCCGTGCTCGGGTTCGCTCTCGCATGGCTAGCACTGAGCATCGTGGTCGCCGCCCGCGTCGCCGGCCGGCGCCTTCCCTACAGCATGGGCTGGTGGGCGTTCACGTTCCCGGTCGGCACGTGCGTGACCGGCGCTGCGGGGCTCGCAGCGATCACAGGCGCAGCCGTCTTTGCATGGGTGGCTGGTTTCTTCGCCGTGCTCCTCATCCTGGGCTGGTGCGCGAGCGCAGTCGGCACGGCGCGCGCGTTGGCGACCCGCCGTGCCGCGCGCGGGAAGAGCGCCCGCCTGCCTAGCAGCGCGGGCCGCGTCGGGGCCGCGGTGTAGGAGAGGGCCGATGCCTAGGTCAGTTGGGCATTGAGGCGTGCGACCCAGCCAGGGCCGTTGTACACAAAGCCGGTGTACGTCTGCAGGAGCGTCGCTCCGGCATCGAGGAGTGCGCGTGCGTCCTCGAGCGAGTCGATGCCACCCACACCCACAATCACCATCTCCGGGCCGAGGCGTGCCCGCAGGCGGGCGACCACCTCGCGTGCTCGCTCCCTCACGGGTGGGCCCGACAATCCGCCCTCTCCTCGGTCGTGAGCAATGGTCGTGTTGGTGGCGGTGATCCCGTCGAGGCCGAGCTCGATCGCGAGGTCGGCGACCGCATCGACGTCCTCATCAGCGAGGTCGGGCGCGATCTTCACCAGGAGCGGCACCCGGCGGTCGGGCACCGCCGTGTCCGCGGCCGCGCGCACCGCGCTGAGGATGGGGCGTAGCGACTCACTCGACTGCAAGTCGCGCAGGCCAGGAGTGTTGGGCGATGACACGTTCACGACCAAGTAGTCGGCGTAGGGTGCCAGCACCGTAGCCGAGTACGCGTAGTCAGCTGCAGCGCGATCCGCCGGTGTCGCCTTCGTTTTTCCGATGTTGACACCCAGCACCACCCGCTGGCCACGCGCGCTGTTGCGCAGGGTATGAAGGCGCCGCGCCACGGCATCGGCCCCCTCATTGTTAAAGCCCATGCGGTTGCGGATGCCACGAACGTCGCGTTCGCGCCACGAACGAGGCTTGTCGTTACCCGGTTGCCCCTGAGCAGTCACCGTACCGATCTCGACAAACGCGAACCCGGCATCGGCTAAACCGACGACCGCTTCCGCGTTCTTGTCCATCCCGGCCGCGAGTCCTACCACGCCGGGAAACTCGATGCCAAGCGCCGTCACCGTGCGGGCAGGGGCGGGGCGGAGTCCCGTGGCGCGGGCGGCACGGAACGCCCACCCGCCGTAGCGGAAACCGAGCACTCCGAGACGGTGCGCTCGTTCGGCGTCAACGTGGCTCAGAACGTGGTTGTAGAAGGCCGTGTACACGCGGTACAACCTAGCGCGGGTTAGGCTCGTTTCATGACCTCATTGAACGCCACAAGCGATACAGTCTCGTCCATTGACGCCGATGCCCTCATCCTTGGGTACGACGGCGACGTCACCTCTCACCCCCAGCTGCCGGAGGACATCCGTGCGTCGATCGCGACGCTCGCGCAGGCGCTGGAACCCAAGGCCAAGCTCGGCGCGGTCACCGTCCTGCCTGGTACCGATGTGAGTGCTACCCGTGTGGTGCTCGTCGGCATTGGAGATGGCTCGGAGGGCAACCTCCGCCAGGCGGCCGGCGCAGCGTCGCGTGCCGTCGGCACCCGCCCCTCGAGCGTCGTTGTCGCACTGCCCGCAGCAGACGACTCTGCGGCTGCAGCGGTGGGTGAGGGCGTGATCCTGGGCTCGTACACCTTTAACGAGTACAAGTCGGATGACGCGCTCGCCGCATATGAAGGCGCGGCATGGCACCTTGCCGGCGCTTCCGAGGCAGCCGTGGAGCGCGCCCGGATCATCGCCGCAGCCGTCGCCGGCACCCGCGACCTCGTGAACACCCCTCCGCTCGACATGTTCCCTGCCGCAGTCGCGGAGATCGCACAGTCCTACGGCGAGCGCATGGGCGTTGACGTCGACGTGTACGAGCCGCAACGCCTCGCTGATGAAGGCTTTGGAGGCATCCTTGCCGTCGGCATGGGCTCGTCACGGCTGCCCCGCCTCATCAAGGTGGAGTGGGCGCCCGAGGACGCCAAGTCCCACGTGGCGCTCGTCGGCAAGGGCATCACGTTCGACACCGGCGGCATCTCGCTCAAGCCGCCGAAGGGCATGGAGACCATGAAGTCGGACATGTCCGGTGCATCGGCCGTCCTGCACATCGTGTTGGCCGCCGCGCAGGCAAAGCTGCCGGTCAAGGTCACCGGGTGGTTGTGCATGGCGGAGAACATGCCGTCTGGCACCGCTCAGCGCCCCTCAGACGTGATCCGCATCTACGGCGGACGCACCGTCGAGGTCATGAACACGGATGCCGAAGGCCGCTTGGTCATGGCAGACGGCCTGGCGCGTGCCATCGAGGACGGCCCCGATGCCGTACTCGACATCGCGACGCTGACCGGCGCCCAGGGAGTTGCTCTCGGCACGCGCACGTCCGCGGTCATGGGCTCCGAGGACATTCGCGCTGAGGTTGTCGACGCCGCGACGGAGGCCGACGAGGCGTTCTGGCCCATGCCCCTTCCTGAGCACCTCAAGGAAGGCATGGAGTCCAAGGTGGCTGACACGAAGAACATCGGTGAACCGTCCGGCGGCATGTTGTCGGCAGGTCTGTTCCTCCAGGAGTTTGTGGGCGACACGCCGTGGGCGCACCTCGACATTGCCCGCCCGGCATTCAACGAAGGCTCTGCATGGGGCCACAACCCTGCGGGAGCCACCGGCGCGTCAGTGCGCGCAATGTTCCGCTTCCTCGAAAAGCGCGCGGGACTGTAACGACAGCCGCTCACGCGAACCAAGCCGTGCGCGGGCGTCGGCGATCCTTGTGATCACCGGCGTTCGCGCACGGCGTTTGTCGTTCTAGCGGCGTTGCCGCTGGTTCCACTCGCGCATGCGCGACGGGTACCCCGACAAGTTGACGTCGAAGGCCGGAATGCCGAGCTCCTGCGCAACCTTGCGCGCGCTGTCCTGGTCGGGCACCTTGCGGCGGGTCCACTCCCCCGTGCCAGCCACCACGACCATCGTCGTTTGCGTCACCCGCGTGGGCGGCTCAATGAAAGCCTCACAGCCGGACCGCGAGGCCGCGAACTCCTTGAGGTGCTTCAGGGTTTCGGCGCGCGCCTGACGCGAACCTGTGCCAGCCTCAGGGGAATTCTTCTTTGAGCCGAACTTCCGCGAAAAGAAACTCATGAGCCCAGGGTAGTCACGCGTCGGTGACAACGCCTACGCTCACGAGTGGCAAGATGGACAGTGACCCACATCCTCACAAGGAGTACTGCATAGTGACCGAGTCCACCCCACGCTCGTTTGACGTTCTCATCCTCGGCGGCGGCTCCGGCGGGTACGCCGCTGCCCTGCGCGCCGCTCAGCTCGGCCTCACCGTCGGTTTGGTCGAAGAATCCAAGGTGGGGGGCACCTGCCTTCACAACGGCTGTATCCCCACCAAGGCCCTCCTGCACGCCGCAGAACTCGCTGACAACGCTCGCGAAGGCTCCAAGTTTGGTGTCAACACGACGCTCGAGTCGATCGACATGTCTGTGGTCAACCAGTACAAGCAGGGCGTGGTCGACCGCCTCTACAAGGGCCTCCAGGGCCTCATCAAGTCCCGCAAGGTGACCGTCATCGACGGCCACGGAACGCTTGTGGGTCCCGACGCCATCGAGGTGCGTGGCGAACGATACACCGGCAAGTCCATCGTGCTCGCGACCGGCTCGTACGCCCGCTCGCTGCCTGGCCTGGAAATCGGTGGTCGCGTCATGACCTCGGACCAGGCGCTCGAGCTGGACGTGGTGCCCAAGTCCGCGATCGTCCTCGGCGGTGGCGTTATTGGCGTCGAGTTCGCGTCAGTGTGGAACTCGTTCGGCTCGGACGTCACCATCATCGAGGGTCTGCCGCACCTTGTCCCCAACGAGGATGAGGCGCTGTCGAAGGGCCTCGAGCGCGCCTTCCGCAAGCGCAAGATCAACTTCAAGGTTGGGGTCAAGTTCCAGGGCGTCGAGCAGTCCGACGAGGGGGTCAAGGTCTCCCTTGAGGACGGCACTGTTCTTGAGGCGGAGATCCTGCTGGTCGCTGTGGGCCGCGGCCCGCGCACGACTGGACTCGGCTACGAGGAGCAGGGAATCCGCATGGATCGTGGGTTCGTCCTCACCGATGAGCGCCTCCACACCGGGGTGGGCAACATCTACGCCGTCGGTGACATCGTGCCCGGCTTGCAGCTCGCCCACCGTGGCTTTGGCCAAGGAATCTTCGTGGCCGAGACCATCGCGGGCATGTCGCCGCAGCCCATCGTTGAGTCGAACATCCCTCGCGTGACCTACTGCGAGCCCGAGGTGGGCTCAGTCGGACTGACCGAGAAGCAGGCCCGCGACAAGCACGGCGACGATGCTGTCGAGACTGTCGACTACAACCTCGGCGGCAATGGCAAGAGCCAGATTCTCGCGACGCAGGGCTTCATCAAGTTGGTCCGCGTCAAGAACGGACCGGTCGTTGGTGTCCACATGCTCGGCGCCCGCGTAGGCGAGCAGATTGGTGAAGCACAGCTCATCGTGAGCTGGGATGCACACCCTGAGGATGTTGCGCCACTGATCCACGCCCACCCCACCCAGAACGAGGCTCTCGGTGAGGCGCACCTTGCGCTCGCTGGCAAGCCGCTGCACGCTCACGACTGATTTCGGAGAGAATGCCCATCATGAGCAATGACGTCACACTGCCCGCCCTTGG
>NZ_BBRG01000006.1 GCF_000975155.1 Demequina globuliformis | reverse complement strand
CACGAAGGCCCCCACCATTGCGGTGGGGGCCTTCGGCATTTCTGGACTGATGTGCTGGCCCGCGTTGGCGCGACATCAGGCACTTCCCCATGAGCCGTTCCTGTAACGTCGCACGCCCTCTGGCTGCCCTCGGTTGTGCGGCGCCGGCGAGTGGGCGGAGCGCCCGCGCGTATTTCCCTGAGCCGGGCACGTCGGGGCGCGCGGCGCTGAGCGTACGTCTAGATTGGAGGTCCGGGACTTCACAGCGATGTGGAGCCACGAACGCGATAGGCAGGGAAGCAATGAGCGCCAGCATCCACATTGTCCAGCCAGACGACTCGACGCGTCTGACCGAAATTGGCCAGCTGACGGCATTGGCATATTTGTCTGATGGGCTTGTCGATCAGGCACATCCGTACATCCCACAGCTCAAGGACGCGCGAGCGCGCGCTGAGGCCGCGGACCTGCTCATGATGACCAACGGTGCCGACGGGACGGGACCCGTCGTGGGCACCATCACAGTCGTACCGCCGGGCTCAGAGTTCGCGGAGCTGGCCGGAGACGACGAGTTCGAACTGCGGATGCTCGCGGTATCCCCGCTCGAGCGCGGCAGGGGGATTGGCGCGGAACTGACGCGCTACGCGATGGAACGCGCTGTCGACCACGGCGCGCGTCGGATTGTGCTGTCGACGATGGAATCCATGCACATCGCACACAAGCTCTACGAGAAGTTGGGCTTCGTGCGCCGCACGGACCTCGACTGGACCGTGATCGACAACGACGACGGCACTGTCACCAAGGTGACAGACGCGGAAGCAGGTGACACGGTCCGAGGTACGACCGCCATTCGCCTCTTGGGTTACTCGTGGGAGCCGGGTTCCGCACGGGCGTAGAGCCTGAGCGGGGTGGGCCGGACCCGCGCGCGCTACTAGACTTGCGGCCATGTCTTCCCTCGAACGTTCTGACGTGGCGCGCCTCGCGGCGCTGGCACGCATTGACATGACCGATGAGGACCTTGATCGCTTGTCCGGGCAGCTCGCTGCCATCGTGGACTCCGTGGCCAAGGTCGCCGAAGTAGCGGGCCAAGATGTGCCCGCTACGAGTCACCCCATTCCCATGAGCAACGTGCACCGCGAGGACGTCGTGCGCCCCTCCCTCAGCCAGGAGGCCGCGCTGTCGAGCGCGCCCGAGGCAGAAGACGGGCGCTTCCGCGTTCCCCAGATCCTTGGGGAGGAAGCATGACCGACTGGACCCGGGCATCGGCCGCTCACATGGTTGCCGCTCTCAAGAGCGGCGAGGTGACCTCCGTCGAGCTCACGCAAGCCCACCTCGATCGCATCGCAGCCGTGGACGGCGCCGTTCACGCCTTCCTTCACGTTGACGCCGAGGGCGCACTGGCCACCGCGCGCGACGTCGACGCGGCACGCGCCGCCGGCGAGGAACTCCCGGAGCTCGCAGGCGTACCCATCGCGGTCAAAGACATTCTGGTGACGCAGGGGATGCCCACCACTGCCGGTTCTAAGATCCTCGAAGGCTGGGAGCCGCAGTACGACGCGACTGTGACGCGCAAGCTGCGCGAGGCGCGCATGCCCATCCTTGGCAAGACCAACATGGACGAGTTCGCGATGGGCTCGTCCACCGAGCACTCCGGATACGGGCCTACCCACAACCCGTGGGACCTGGACCGCATTCCCGGCGGTTCGGGAGGCGGCTCGGCCGCCAGCCTGGCGGCATTCGAGGCGCCGCTGGCGATCGGATCTGACACCGGCGGGTCCATCCGGCAGCCGGCATCGGTCACCGCCACCGTGGGCGTGAAGCCCACCTACGGCGGCGTGTCCCGCTACGGCGCCATCGCCCTCGCGAGCTCGCTCGACCAACTGGGACCGTGTGCCCGCACCGTCGAAGATGCTGCGCTCTTGCACGAGGTCATGGGCGGCCACGACCCCATGGACGCCACCAGTCTCGATGAGCCCGTGCCGTCGTGTGTCGACGCCGCCCGCCAGGGGCGCGAGGGTGACCTTTCCGGAGTGCGCATCGGCGTCATCAAGGAACTTTCGGGCGAGGGATACCAAGCCGGAGTGGAAAGGCGCTTCCACGAGGGACTGGACAAGCTGAAGGCCCTAGGCGCAGAGGTCGTCGAGGTGTCATGCCCCTCCTTCCAGTACGCGCTCGCCGCCTACTACCTGATCCTTCCGTCAGAGGCATCGTCCAACCTCGCCAAGTTCGACTCCGTGCGCTTTGGCATGCGTGTGGAAAAGGGGACTGTCGAGCGGACCATGGCCGCCACCCGTGCAGAAGGGTTCGGCGATGAGGTCAAGCGCCGCATTATCCTTGGAACCTACGCGCTGAGCGCCGGCTACTACGACGCGTACTACGGGTCCGCGCAGAAGGTGCGCACGCTGATCCAGCGCGACTTCGCGGCCGCCTTCGAGCAGTGCGATGTGCTGGTGAGCCCCACCACGCCCACTACGCCGTTCAAGTTGGGCGAGCGCTTGGACGACCCTCTCGCGATGTACCTCAACGACGTCGCGACCATTCCAGCAAACCTTGCCGGCATTCCCGGCATGTCGCTGCCGTCAGGGCTGGCAGACGAGGACGGCCTCCCTGCCGGCTTCCAGATCCTCGCCCCCGCGCACGAAGACGCCCGCATGTACCGCATTGGCGCAGCGCTCGAGAAGGAGCTGGCCAAGGACTGGGGCGGCCCGTTGGCCGCGCAGGCCCCCGAGCTGGAGGTGTCCAAGTGAGCGCCATGACCTATGACAAGGCGATGGAGCAGTTCGACCCCGTCTTCGGCATCGAAGTCCACGTCGAACTGAACACCAAGACCAAGATGTTCTGCGGCTGCGCCAACGAGTTCGGCGCCGAGCCCAACACGCAGGTATGCCCCGTGTGTCTGGGCCTGCCAGGCTCCATGCCGGTGGTCAACGACAAGGCCGTCGAGTCCGCGATTCGACTGGGCCTGTCGCTTGGATGCTCGATCCGCGAGTCCAGCCGGTTTGCGCGCAAGAACTACTTCTACCCTGACCTCGCGAAGGACTACCAGATTTCGCAGTACGACGAGCCGACCTGCTTTGAGGGCAGCTTGGACGTGGTGCTGGATGACGGTGAGGTCTTCACCATCGGTATCGAGCGAGCGCACATGGAAGAGGACGCCGGCAAGAACACCCACGTGGGTGGCACCGGCGGCATCCAGGGCGCGTCGCACTCGTTGGTCGACTACAACCGTGGCGGCGTGCCGCTCGTGGAGATCGTCACGCATCCCATCACGGGTGCGGGCGCTCGCACCGCGGAGGTCGCGCGCGCCTATGTCGCCACCATTCGCGACATCGTGAAGGCGCTAGGCATCTCCGACGGGCGCATGGAGCAGGGATCTGTCCGCGCGGACGTCAACCTGTCCCTGCGTCCCAAGGCGGTCGCGGGCGAGGACCAGAACGCCGTGCCGTTCGGCAAGCGCTCCGAGACCAAGAACGTGAACTCGCTGCGCGCCATCGAACGCGCCATTCACTTCGAGGCCACACGCCAGGCGGACTTGCTTCTGGCTGGAGAGCCGGTGGTCCAGGAAACCCGTCACTGGCACGAGGACACGGGGTCGACGACGTCTGGCCGGTCAAAGGAACAGGCCGAGGACTACCGCTACTTCCCGGAGCCCGACCTCCTGCCCGTCGAGCCGTCGCGTGAGTGGGTCGAGGAACTCCGCGGGACTATCCCCGAGCACCCCGCCAAGATGCGTGCGCGTCTTAAGGAGGAGTGGGCCTTCTCCGATACCGATATGCGTGATGCCGTGAATGCGGATGCGCTGGACCTCATCGCTGCGAGCGTCGCGGCCGGCGCCAAGCCGCAGGCCGCACGCAAGTGGTGGATGGGAGAGCTTGCTCGTACCGCTAACGACCGGGGCGTGACGCTGCGCGATCTGCCGGTGACGCCGCAGGACGTGGCACAGCTGCAGGGCCTGGTGGATGAGGGCAAGATCAACGACAAGCTCGCTCGCCAGGCGCTCGAGGGTGTGCTGGCAGGGGAGGGCTCGCCCGCCGAGGTCGTGGAGTCGCGCGGGCTTGCGGTCGTGTCTGACGACTCCGCGCTCGAAGCGGCCGTCGACGAGGCACTCGCTGCCCAGCCCGACGTCCTTGCCAAGATCCAGGACGGGAAGGTCCAGGCTGCCGGCGCCATCGTGGGTGCAGTGATGAAGGCGACGCGCGGACAGGCGGATGCCGGTCGCGTGCGCGAGATCATCCTGCAGCGCGCAGGCGTAGAGGGCTAGGCGGGGACACCCCGCTGCCCTGCGACACTGCGAACCGCATAACGCCTGACACGCCGGGTCACGCGCCTCGAGGAGGTGGGTGACCCGGCGTGTCGCGTTGGGACAGGTTCCGAGCGCGCAGAGCAACACGGCCGGCGCGTGGGGAGGGCCGAAGGGTTGGCTGGCCGGGCTCCGCGTCCGCTCACCGCTGGAGTGGCACAAAACCTCCATTATAGCCGCGTAAAACAGCGAAATGGAGCCATTTGGCGTGGGGGTTAGCGTGCGAGGCGGGTGAGGAGGAGGACCTGGGCCACGATCATGCGCTCGATCTCCTCTGGGTCCACGCTCTCGTCGGAGGCGTGAATGCGCGACAGTGCGACGTCTTCCGGGCCCCACAACACAAACTCGGCTGCGGGCGAGGCGTGCTGGAGAGTCTGCAGCAGCGGGATGGACCCACCTGACCCTGCCTCGCTTGCCGTGGCCCCAAAGGCCTCCTCCATGGCAGCACGCGCCGCCGCGTAGCCGGGCCCCTCGGTGGGCACAGTGAAGGGATGGGCGGCCTTGATGCGCTGCACCTCCACCTGTGCACCCCAGGGGGCGTGGGTTTCGAGGTGGTGCACGAGCGCGTCGAGCTCCGCCTCCGGATCGCTGCCAGGGACAATGCGCATCGAGATCTTGGCGCTTGCGTGAGGGAGGATCACGTTGGATGACTCCGCGATCGACGTCGTGTCGATGCCGATCGCGTTGATCGACGGCTTGGACCACAGGCGGTCGGCGATGGTGCCGGTGCCGGTCAGGGACACGCCAGGAAGCAGGTCGGCGCCCGCACGGAAGTCCTCTTCTGTCATGTCAGACCCCGGCCAGGGCGCGCCGCTGACGCCTTCGACCGCGACATCGCCCGCGTCGTCGTGCAAGGTGGACAGGAGGCGAGCGAGCGCCATCATCGCGTCCGGGGCGGGGCCGCCGTAAACGCCGGAGTGCAGCGGATGGTCGAGCGTGCGGACCGTGACGGTGCAGGAGACGTCACCGCGCAGGGCGGTGGTCATGACGGGCTCGCCGACGCGCAGGTTGCCCATGTCCGCAATCACGAACAGGTCGCACTCGAACAGTTCTGGGTGCGCCTCGACGAATTCTTCGAGGTTGCTTTCCGTCTCCTCCATCCCTTCCACGATGATGCGCAGGGTGCAGGGGAAGTCGCCTTCGAACGCCCGCAGGGTGCCCAGCAGCGACACCAGGCCGGACTTGTCGTCCGCGGCCCCGCGACCGTAAATGCGGCCGTCGTCCTTGCGGGTCGGTGTCCAGGGGTCGGAGGTCCATCCCTGAGACTCGGGCGCGGGCTGAACGTCGTAGTGGGCGTACAGGACCACGGTCGGTGAGCCTTCAGGGCCGCGAACTTCGCCGTAGATGGGCGGGTAGCCGTGCGGGACGTCGGCCAGGTGGGCGTCAGGAATGCCGGCTTCGCGGATCAGTTCAAGGGTGCGTGCCGCCATCTGATGGACGGGCTCGGCGGGATAGCCGGGAAAGGCAATCGACGGGATGGCGATGAGTTCTTCCAGGTTGGCGATGACGCCTGGCATCAGTTCGCGGACGGTGGAGGCAACGTGGTCGGTCATCTCGGTAGCCTTTCATGTGGTGTGGTGACTAGAAGAACGCGCCGATGGCCGCGCCCGAGGCCACGGTCGTGACGACGAGCACCAGCATCGGGATAAAGAAACTGTGGTCAATGAGCTTGGTTCCCAGTTTGGTGGAGCCCGTGAGGTCAAAGTTGGCGGCGGCGATCTGAGGGCCGTTCGCGGGGAGTGTGTACACGCCTCCGAGCGCGCCGCCCCACATGCCCGTGATGATGCCCGGTGGGAGTCCAGCCGCGAGGCCGATGGGGACGATCGTGCGCGTGGCCGTCGACTGGCTGGTGGTCATCGCTGCCACGAGGAACACCGCGACCGCGAACAGGAACTTCCAGTCCGTGACCCACGAGCCCACGGTGGAGACAATGTAGTCCTCGTGGGCCTCGATGAACGTGGCGGTCAACCAGGCGATGCCGAACAGCGCGATCGCGGAGATCATGCCGGCCTTGAACACCGATTGCCCGGGGACCGAATCGACCTTGGGCCGGCCCACGAACATGATCACTGCTGCGGCGACCAGCATGACCAGCACGATGGTCACCGTCATGCTGACGGACGTGGTCTCTCCGTCGACGGTGAACGACGGACGTAGGTCGGGGAAGAGGCCGAACACGACGATCGTCGCCACTCCCAGCAAAAACGCGAGCGCAGCATTGCGCCCGCGCGAGGTGTACGTCAGGTGGGCCGATGCGCCGCTTGAGTGGGCATCGGCCGTGGGAGCGGGTAGCGCTCCCGAGGCGATGCGCGCCTGGATCTCAGGGTCGTCGTCCATGTCGCGCCACATCCGGTTCACGACGAACGAAGTGACGAGTATGCCGATCACGCACGACGGGAACGTGATGGCGAGGATTTTTCCTAGGCCGAGGTTGTATGGCGCGACATCGGTGAGCGTCAGCATCGCCGCCATGGCCGCTGACACAGGCGACGCCGCGAGGGCGATGCCGGACTGCACGACCGTGACGGTCAACGGGCGCGCGGGTCGGATGCGATTGCGGTAGGAGACGTCGTAGATGACCGGTAGCAGCGGATAGATGATGTTGCCGGTGCCTGCTCCCACGGAGAAGAGGAAGGCGGTCAGCGGCGCGAGGAAAGTGATCTGGCGAGGGCGGCGCTCAATGACCCGGGCTGCCATGGCGACCATCCAGTCAATCCCGCCGGCGGCCTGCATGAGAGCGGCCGCGGTCACGACGCCAAGAATGATCGCGATCGCGTCCGTTGGTGGCTCGCCCGGGGCCTCGCCAAAGACGAAGATGAGCACGAACGTGCCGACGCCGCCCCACACGCCGACCCCAATGCCGCTGGCGCGCGTTCCCATCACGATGGCGCCGAGCACCACCATGACTTCGAGGATAAAGATGACGTCCACGTCGTTGTCCCGTCCCCTCCGCTCACCGCGAAGTGTGCGGTTTACCTGTGAGGACGAGCCTAACGGCGGCGACGGATTGCTGCTGAGCGAGCGCGCGGTGGGCGTGCGCCGCGCCATCGTTGGCGCACGCCCACCGGCCGCTAGGAGAGCGTCACCTCCGTGAGGCGGGCCGATGCCGTGGTCACCTCGTGGACGTCGCCGGTCAGGACGAGCGATGCGAGCGCGCGGCGCTCGCCCGCATGCCCTGTCCACAACTCGATGTCGCCAGGTTCCACGACCCGGCGATAGGTGCGGTCGCTGAGCGCGAGTCGCGCGGTGGGGACGCGGAACTCCACGGTGCGTTCCTCACCGGCGGCCAGTGGAACACGGGCGAATCCGAGCAATTGCGCCACCGGCCGGGTGACGGAGCCTTTGACGTCGTGGCCATACAACTGGACGACTTCGACGCCGTCGCGGTCGCCCGTGTTAGTGACCACCACCTGGGCGGTTACGACGCCGTCGGTGGTGGTGTTGGCGGTCGTCAGATCGCGGTGCGAGAACGTGGTGTACGACAGCCCGTGGCCAAAGGGAGCCACCGGTGACGACGCTAGGTTTGACACCTCGCCGTCACCGCCCAGCGGCGGGTGCAGGTAGGTGTACGGCTGCGCTCCCGCCGCGCGCGGAAGCGACAGCGGCATGCGGCCCGACGGGTTCACCGTGCCGGACAGAACCCTCGCGATCGCCCCCGCGCCCTCCTCACCTGGGAAGAACGCCTGGACGACGGCGGCGCACCGGTCGAGCGCCCACCCCACGGAGTACGGGCGACCGGTCACCATCACCAAGACCACAGGCGTCCCGGTAGCGAGAACGGCCTCGACGAGTTCGCGTTGCACGCCGGGCAGCTCCAGGCTGTCGGTGTCGCAGCCTTCTCCGGAGGTGCCGCGTCCAAAGAGCCCGGCCTGGTCGCCCACGACAAGGACCGCGGTGTGGGCGCTCGCGGCGGCAGCAACGGCCTCATCGAATCCTGAGCGGTCGTCGCTGTCGACGTCGCATCCGCGAGCGGCCACGACGGTGCCAGTCAGTTCCTCTCGCAGCGCGGCGAGGATCGTAGGCGCCTCGATTCCGAGGGCGATGCCTGGGCGCTGAGCGAGGACGTGATTGGCGAAGGAGTAGCAGCCAAACAGTGCTGCGTACCGGTCAGCGTTGGGCCCAATGACCGCCGTGGTGCGCGACGGATCGCCAGCAAGCGGCAAGGTGCCATCGTTGGAGACCAGCACCACGGACTCCTCCGCAAGTTGGCGTGCCACCTCACGGTGCGCAGGCGAGTCGAGGTCAATGCCGGTGGGCGGTGCGTCGTCGAAGCGGGCGTCGAGCAAGCCCAACCGCTCCTTCTGACGCAGGACGCGAGCGAGCGCGCGGTCCACGAGCGCTACGTCGACGGCGCCATCCTCGACGGCTGTCTTGAGCGGCGCCAGGTAGGCGTCACCGGTAGGCAGCTCGACGTCGACTCCTGCGGCCAGCGCGAGTGCGGCGGCCTCGCCTAGATCGTCTGCCACGGCGTGGAGCAAGTGGAGGAACGCGACCCCAAAGTAGTCAGCGACCACGGTGCCCTCGAATCCCCAGCGGTCGCGCAACAGCTCCGTCAGCAAGGTGGCATCGGCAGCGACGGGAACGCCGTCGATCTCCGCATACGAGTGCATGACCGACTGCGCGCCGCCGTCCAGAAGTGCCATCTCGAACGGGATCAGCAGCACGTCCTGGACCTCACGTCTGCCCGCGTGAACCGGCGCAAAGTTGCGTCCCGCTTGCGAGGCCGAGTAGCCCACAAAGTGCTTGAGGGTGGCGTCGACGCCCTGGGACTGCACGCCGCGGACGTACCCCGTTCCCAGCGCTCCCACAAGGTACGGATCCTCACCGATGGATTCCTCGACGCGCCCCCAGCGTGGATCGCGCACCACGTCGAGGACGGGGGCGAGCCCCTGGTGGATGCCGAGCTCGCGCATGGAGCCGCCGATCAGCTGACCCATCCGCTCGACCAGCTCCGCATCGAAGGAGGCGCCCCAGGCCGGGGGAGCGGGGAACGTGGCCGCCTTCCACGCGGATAAGCCAGTGAGGCACTCCTCGTGGACAATCGCGGGGATGCCGTGGCGGGTGTTGTCCACGAGCCACCGCTGGCGCTCCCATACCCACGCGGCGCGCTCGTCTGGCTCGACGGGATTGGTGCCATAGGCACGCGTGATGTGCCCCAGGCCATGCTGCATGGCGTCGGCTACCGGGCCAGTGTGGGCGAGTTCGCCCTGCAGTGGCGCGACGGCGTCGCCTTCTTCGCCTTCCCAAAAGCCCACCAACTGCGCGAGCTTCTCGTCCAGCGTCATCGAGGCAATCAGGTCGCGTACGCGACCGTCGTCGAGGTCGCCAACTGGGGGACGGGCATCGGCCCCCTGGGCGCTGAGCGAGGCGCGTGCCTGCGTGTCTGTCATCGCACTATCCCTTCACCGCGCCGGTCAGGCCGTCGACAATCCTGCGCTCCATCACCAGGAAGAAGATGAGCGCGGGAATCATCGCCAGTGACGTGTAGGCCATGATCAACGTGGTCGCGGACGCGTACTGGCCCTGGAACGTGGTGATTCCCAAAGGCAGCGTCATGCCGCGCGGGTCACCGGTCAGGAGCAGCAGCGGCAGCAGGTACGCATTCCACGACGCGATGAATGCCAGCACGCCCACTGTGACCATGCCGGGCTTGGCCAGCGGCAACAGCATGCGCCAGAAGAACCCGATGCGGCTGACGCCGTCCATAAACGCCGCCTCCTCCAGCTCCGTCGGGAGAGCGCGCAGGAACGGCCGCAAGATGATGATGGTCATGGGCAGACCGAACGCGATCTGCGGAATGATCAGCCCTGGCAGCCCGCTGAGGCCAAGGTCGCGCAGCAGCAGGTACAGCGGGAGCACTGCGACCGTGAGCGGGAACATCAAGCCGGTCGTGAACATCAAGAAGATGCCCTCACGACCGCGAAAGCGGTAGCGGGCGAGCGGGTAGGCCGCCATGGTTCCGAAGAGGACCACTCCGGCGGTGGTCAACGTCGCGACCAGGAGCGAGTTCGCGGCCTGGCGCCAGAAGATGTCCGTCGTGAGGATGTTGCCGTAGTTCGACCACATGATGGGGTCGGGAATCCCGGTCGGGTTGGTCGACAAGTCCTGCTGGGTACGTAGGCCACCAACGACCAGGTAGATGATCGGGCCAAGGGTCACGGCGACACCGATGAGGGCGACGCCGATCGACAGGTACACGGACCGGTCCGACGAACGCTTCTCGCCCTTGGCGTAGCGGCGGTGCGGCGGGGAGACGGGGCGCTGCGGCGCGGTCGCGGGGGAACTGGTGGCGGTCATGCCTGCTTCACCTTCTTGGGACGGTCGGCGTTGTCGCGGCGCAAGACCACGAGCATGTAGAACGAGGCGACGGCGAAGGACAGCAAAAACATGATGACGGCGATGGCTGAGCCGAATCCCCAGTCGGAGCGGAAGAAGCCAATCTGCATCATGTATGTCGCGATCGTTGAGTACTGTCCCGTGGTGCCGCCCTGGTTGAGGACCCACACCATGTCGAACAGTTGGATGGACCCAATGAGGGACAGGAACACCCAGATGCGGATAGTGGGCGCAATGAGCGGAATGTTGATGCGCCACTGGGTCTGCCACCAGGAGGCGCCATCGATAGAGGCCGCGTCCTGGAGTTCCTGGGGGACGCCGGACAGGCCAGCGAGGAACAAGATGACGGCGAGCCCAATGTACTTCCAGGTGATGATGAAGAACACGGTCCAGAAGCCCCAGGTCTGGTCCTCCAGCCACCCCCCAGCGGGCGGGTTGAGGCCCACGGCCTGAACCAACCGGGTGGCGACGCCGTTGGGGTCAAAGATGATGAGCCACATGATGCCGGCGATCACTTCGCTCAGCACGTAGGGCGCGAACATGATGACGCGCACGCTCGCACGGCCTGGGAAGCGGCGGTTGAGCACGAGCGCAATGAGCAGGCCCAGCGGCAGCTGGATCAGCAGCGACAGCACCAGGATCGCAATGGTGTGCGAGAAAGCGGCCTGGAACGGTTCGGTGTAGGCCGTCATGAACGCGCTCTTGGTGGCCGGGTCGGTACCGCCAAAGAGGGCTCGTGCGTAGTTTTCGAAGCCAATGAAGGTCGCATCCGAGAACTGCTCGACGCCGTTCCACTGGTACAGGCTGTACCGGGCGGCGGAGATGACCGGATAGACGACGAAGGTCAGAAACAGGACCAGGGCGGGGCCGAGGAACAGCGTGAGCTCGGCCCACATGCGCAGCTTGGCCTTGCGGGGGTTCGGGGTGACGGGCGTGTGCGGGGCGTCACCCGCCGCCGCCGAAGCGGCGGCGGCGGGGACGGTACCCGTGCCCGAGGTCTCCAGTGCAGTCACGTCAGGAGATCTCGCTTTCAGGGGGTAGTGCGGAAAGGACGGGTCACTGGGTGGCGGCGGCAGCCGTCATGAGATCCACGGTGTTCTGCGGGTCTCCGGTGCCGGCAAACTGGGCGGTGACGCCGTCGTTCAGCGCACCTCCCACGTTCTGTCCCAGCAGGGTGTCCAGCCACAGCTGCACGTAGGCGGCGTCAGAGGAGGTCTGCGCGATCTCCTGCAAAACGGGGTCAGTGATGGCGTCCGTGGCGGCGGGAGCCACGGGGAGGCCACCCACTGCCTCGACAAAGCCACGCTGCACGTCGTCGCTGACGAGGTAGGACAGGAACTGTGCGCACTCAGCGGGGGCGTCGACGTAGCAAGAGAAGCCGTCGCCGCCGCCCATCGATGCGGAGGGGTCGCCCTCGCCTGAGGACGTCGCGGGCATGGGGAACCAGTCCAGGTCCTCGTGCAGGGCCGCGATGCCCTCGTCGGTGCCGTCGGTGAAGCCCTCATAGACGAAGTAGTTCCACTGGCCCATGAGTTCCATGGCGGCCTCAGCGTTGGCGACAAGGCCAGCGGAGGACGTCGCGCCGGTCTGCGCCACGGTGGAGGTGTACTGGTCTTGGAAGGGCTCCGTGCCGAGGAAGTCCTCAAGCTGCTGACCGGCATCCAGCCAGCAGGGGTCGGAGAAGTCCAGCGCCGACGTCGCCGACGACATGGTGTCGGGTGAGCACGAACGCAGGGCGAAGTTGTACCACCAGTGTGCGGCGGGCCACTTGTCAGCTGCGCCTACAGCGATGGGCGTGATGTCGGCGTCCTTGAGCTTCTGCACGGCGTCGTTCAGTTCGTCCATCGTGGTCGGTTCACCGTCGATGCCTGCTTCTTCGAACAGGCTGGGGCGGTACCAGATGCCTTCCACGGCGAACTGGAACGGCACACCGTACGTGGTGCCGTCTGCCTGCCAGGGTGCGACGGCGCCGCCCAGCCGGCTGATGTCCTCCGCCAAGGGTTCCGACAGGTCCATGAGGTAACCGGCCTGAGCCTGGTCGGCGAGTTCGCCGCCGCCCCATTGCTGGAAGATGTCGGGGGCGTCGCCGGACTGCAGAGCCGTGGGAATGCGAGTGCGCTGCAGGTCCTCGTTCTGGATCTGCTCGATCTCGATGGTGACGTTGGGGTGTTCAGCCGTGAAATCAGCTGCCACCTTGTCCCAGTAGTCGCCCAGCGAGTTCTCGCCGGTGTCTCCTGCCACGCCGTTGTGCCACCAGGTGAGGGTGACGGGTTCGTCTCCGCCGCCTTGAGCGGTGGATGAGCCCTCCGGCGCGGAGGAGGTGTCGGGGGAGTCTCCGTCGGAGCTACATGCAGTGAGCAGGAGCGCCGCGGAGGCGAACGCGAGGGTCGCGGTCGCGATGCGGGATCGGGTCATTGTTCGGTTCCTCTCAGTCTTCGTTGACTCGTCGAACACGTTGAGTGTGGCCCAGTCGAAACGCTGTGTCAATCGTTATCGATAACGTTTTCGACACGGAAGTGCGAAGCGCTACTATCGGGGCATGGAACCTCGACGGCGCGTGAAGCTCTCCGACGTGGCGCAGCGCGCTGGGGTGTCGGTGGCCACGGTCTCGAAAGTGGTCAACGGCCGTTACGGCGTCTCGAAGGAGACCGTCGCGGCCGTGCAGCAGGTGATTGACGAGCTTGGTTACGCCGGCAATCTCTCCGCGTCCTCGCTGCGCGCGCAACAGACTCACGTGCTGGGAGTCCTGGTGGCAGACTTTGAGCCGTTCTCCGCGGAGCTGCTCAAGGGGGCCGCGCGGGCGGCGCACGGCTCCGGGTATGAGGTGTTGTCGCATTCGGGCGGTGACCGCCACGGCTGGGAGCGGCGGTCGCTGTCGAGACTGGGCGGCACGCTCATTGACGGTGCGGTGATCGTGACGCCCACTGTGCTGGACACCGAGGACATTGTCCCGGTCGTCGCCATTGACCCTCACTACGGTCCTAACCGCCTGCCCACCATCGATGTCGACAACTTCGAGGGCGCCGAGCGGGCCACGGACTACCTGCTAGGTCTGGGGCACCGCCGCATCGCATTCCTGGGCGGGCGCAACGAACTTGACTCGTCTCACCTGCGTGAGGCCGGGTACCGTCACGCGCACGCCGAGGCCGGGGTCGAGGTCGATGCCTCGCTGATCATCGAGACACGCTATGCGCCGGAGCTCGCCGCAGAGGCCACTCGCGAACTGCTGAGCCTGCCAGAGCCTCCCACTGCGATCCAGGGCGCCAACGACCTCACCGCGTTGGCCGCCATGGAGGTGGCAACAGAGATGGGGTTTGACGTTCCCGGTGACCTGTCGATCATGGGCTTTGATGACATCCCAGAGGCAGGCCTTGCCACCCCCGCATTGACAACGGTGCGCCAGCCGTTGCAGGCGATGGGCGCGGCCGCCATGCGCATGTTGCTTGACCGGATTGAGGGCCGTGAACACGACGCCCATGTGCGTTTGGCCACGGAACTGATCGAGCGCGCTAGTTGCGCTCGGCCGCGCGGCTGAGCGGGAGATGGCGGGTACCGCGGTGGTTCACCGTGGCCGGAGGGCAGTGGCAGACTCGATCTCATGATCACTGTTTCTGTCCCTGACCAGGCTGTGGCCGATGCCGTGGGTCACGTAGGCGACGGCGCGCGCGTCATTGTGTGGGACCCGGCGACGGCCGATGCCCCCGAGGCTGAGCGCGAGCGCATCACGCTGGCGTGCCTGGCCCACCGGACGGGCGGGCGGCGCGTGTACGGGCGACTAGCCGACCTGCCGAACCTCGCGGCCATTCAGATCCCCTCCGCTGGGTACGAACACGCGTTGCCGTTCCTTCCCGACGGCGTCGCCCTGTGCAATGCGCGTGGCGTGCACGACACCCGCACGGCAGAGATGGCACTGCTGCTCACCCTTGCGAGCCAGCGTGCCCTCCCGCAGTTCATCGATGCACAGGCGCGTGCGACGTGGGAGCCGTATGAGACGGCGCCGTCGCTCGCCGACACGCGCGTGCTCGTGGTCGGCTATGGGTCGATCGGCACCGCGATTGGCGCGCGCATGCGGGCGTGCGAGGCGCAGGTCGAGGGCGTTGCTCGATCCGCCCGCACCGCCCCGGATGGCGTCACAGTCCACGCCGCAGCGGACCTGCCGGCATTGCTGCCGTACTTTGACGTCGTGGTCATTGTGACCCCGCATGACGACAGCACGCACAGCCTCGTGGACCGCGCTTTCTTGGCTGCGATGCCGGACGGTGCGTTGCTGGTGAATGTTGGCCGCGGGGCCGTGGTGGACACGGACGCGCTGCTCGCAGAGACCTCGACCGGACGGCTACGTGCGGCCCTCGACGTCGTGGACCCCGAGCCGCTCCCGGATGGACACCCCTTGTACACGTCTCCCGGGGTGATCCTCACGCCGCACGTGGCGGGCTTTGCCCAACTGACGGACCGTCGCTATGTCGACCTCGTCCACCGGCACATCGCGTCATTCACCGCAGGGGAGGGACCCGTCAACCGCGTGGCCTGACGCGCGAGCCCACGCGTTGACCTCCGCCGCGCCCATGCTCTGCCACTAGCGGGCGCCTGAATCCTTCGCGCGTTGGTGGAGTTCGAGGGTGTGGGCGCGGGCCTCCTTGTGATCCACCATGGGCGCGGGGTACTCGGGGGTGTCGATCTCCGGCACCCATCGCTCGATGTAGCGCCGCTGGGGGTCGAACTTGTCCGCCTGCGTTGACGGGTTGAAGATTCTAAAGAACGGCGATGCGTCCCGGCCGGTGCCGGCCACCCACTGCCAATTGAGCTGATTCTGGGAGTGGTCGTAGTCCATCAGGGTGCGTCGGAAGTGGTTCGCGCCGCGCTGCCACGGAATCAGGAGATCCTTCACGAGGAAGCTCGCGACCACCATGCGGACGCGGTTGTGCATCCAGCCTGTGTGCTGGAGCTGACGCATGCCGGCATCGACCAACCCAAACCCGGTGCGGCCGTCGCGCCAGGCCACGAAGGCCTCGTCGGCTTCGCGGCCCGTGACCCAGTCACCCTCCGCGAGCACGGGGCGCAGCGACGCGCGCCGCGCGTCGGGGTAGTGGTGCAGGACGTCGGCGTGAAACTCGCGCCAAGCAAGTTCGGACTCGAAGACCCTGGCGCCGTCGCCGTCGATGCGCGCGGTGCGTGCCAGCACGGTGCGGGGATGCACTTGGCCGTACGCCAGTGGCACCGACAGATGCGAGGTGCGATCCAGGTCAGGCCTGTCCCGGTCGGTGCCATAGGTGGCGATGTCTGAATCGAGGAAATCGTCGAGCGCGGCGAGGATGCGGTCCTCGCGGAACTCGGGGGTGCTGACTAGCGGGTCGTTGGTGTCGCCGTGGGCCGCACGTTGGTCGAGGTCAATGTCGTCTGCATGCGGACCCCAGGCCTCGAGCGCATCCAGGTTCGGCGCCGCCGCCGGGGCGCGCCACCCGTGTTGGCGCCAGGCGTCACGAAAGGGAGTGAAGACCTTGTACTCGGTGCCGTCTGCCTTGACGACCCGCCCAGGGGCTACCGCGTACGGAGAGCCCACGAAGCGCAACTCGCGTCCGTCGGCCCTCAGCGCAGCCGCCACGGCCTCTTGCTCGGCGACGCCCGCAGGGCTGTACTCCTTCGCGGCGAACACCACGGTCGCGCCGGCCTCCTGCGCGGCCTGGGACACGACATCGGCCGCGTCCCCCTTGCGTACCGCAAGCGACCCGCCCAAACCATCGCGCAACTGCCACAGCACGCGCGCCAGATGAGCGGTGCGTCGTCCAGACCACCGGTGCAGCGCCGGCGTCCACGCGAACACGGCGCGCGCACGCCCGGTGGCGGTGGCGTCGACCAAGGCAGGGTTGTCGGTGACGCGCAGGTCGCGACGTGCCCACCACAGGGCGGTTTCCGAAGTCATGCCTGCACCAACAGCAACGGCCGCCCGGGTGTTCCCGAACGGCCGCTGCCTGGGGGTGGCGTGGCGCGAGGATGTCGCGTCGCACGCCGATGAGCGCTGTGCCTGTGGAGGGGGTGGTCACAGGCGCGCCCACGCCTAGAAGAAAATGTTACGCGTTCACCGAGGCGAACTGGTTCACGTGCTCCACCGCAGCGTTGACGAAGTTGGACAGCACTGCCTGCTGGGCCTCGTCCTGCAGCGAGCCGTCGGCGCCAAAGGAGTCAGCGGCGAAGTGGAAGAAGGTCTCGGGCTGGCCCATCGTGGGGGCGTTGAAGTGGCCCAAGATGGCGCGCAGGTGCTGCTGTGCCGCCGCGGTTCCGACGGCAGAGATCGAGGCGCCCATGATGGCGGTCGGCTTCCCAGTGAAGGAGTTCTGACCCCAGGGGCGGGCGGCCCAGTCCAGAGCGTTCTTGAGGGCGCCGGGAAGCGAGCGCGAGTACTCGGGGGTGACGATGATGATGCCGTCAACCGACTCGACCTGGTTCTTGAACTCCGTCGCGGCCTCGGGCCATGCGCCGTCGAGCTCGTAGTTGTACAGGGGCAGGTCCTTGATCTCGATGAACACGAACTCGACGTCGGAGTCCGTCACGAGCGAGGGCAGGACGTTGGCGACGGTGCGGTTGATAGAGGCCTCGGCGATGGAGCCGACGATGATGCCGATGCGGGGCATGGTGGAGTCCTTTCGGAAGAAGTCAGGGGATGGCCGCCGTCATCCATGGCGGCGCCATGGACAACAATACGTGACTCCTCAACTATTCCCAACGCATCTATTTATTCGCCGGCTACACGCGACAGTGGGGCATGAATGCGCGGGTGAGCATTCATACCCCACTGACTGATCGCGGGTGCTGCGTCGCGACCGCTACGCGACCTTGATGCCGTCCGCAGGACTGATAGGCGCTAGCGGCGCGGCGATCACCTCTGCGATGGGGTCCATGGTTTGGGTGGCGGCCCGGGCCGTGGCTGCGCGGCGCTCGTGAACTGCGAGACCGGCGGCCGCGGACATGAGGTCGCGGGCCTCGGCCACCAGGTCGGCGTCCACGGGCGTGTCGGAATCGTCGAAGGCCTCGGGCGCTGCGAACAGCACTGTTTCCGGCTGCGAGCGCAGGGCGGCGCCGGCGTCCCCGAGCACGGTGCGCAGGTGTTGGATTGCGGCAAAGCGGGGGAGCGTTCCGACGCTCACCCCAGCGATCACGGTGGGAAGGCCGGCAAGCGTGTTCACGCCGCTCATGCCGCCCGCCCAGTCTAGGGCGTTCTTAAGCGAACCGGGGATCGACCGCTCGACCGTGGGCGTCAGCACCACGAGGCCGTCGACGCCGGCGAGGGCGCGCTTCCATTCGTGTGCGGCTGTGGGGGTCGGGACATCTGAGTACGGAGCGTGGTGCGGGAGGCGGTGCGGATCGAGGAGGGTGACCTCTACGCCGGGTGGGGCTGAGTCGGTCAGTAGTTGCGTGAGGTGGTGCTGCGTGCGGGCGAGGGGCAAAGAGCCAATCAACAAGCCGAGCGTGGTCACGTGGGTCTCCTCATGAGGCCGGTCTAAATTGCGGTTGTCATGGCCTCCAACGCCGCCTCACCTCACAGTTATTCCCGGCTCTTGCAGGCATCTTGTGAAGTCCCCCACAGCCGTAGGGGCCGATGCCCTGGTTGCGCTGGCAACCAGGGCATCGGCCCGTAGGGATTTATTTGAGTTCGCGCCCCGCGTAGATGTCTGCGGCATCGCGCAGCAAGACTGCCGCGCCGGGAGCCACCTCGTCGTAGTTGCGCCGGAACCGCTCGTCGTCGACGTACATCTGGGTGAGCCCGCGGTAGGTCTCCGCAGTCGGCGTCCAAAAGAGGGAGACCCACGCGTAGTGCTTGGCGACAATCTCCTGTACCTCTGCGGAGTCAGGCGAGAAGCCCACCCGGATTGCCGCGCCGAGCGCCTCAACTACCTCGCGGTGAGTGTCGAGGTGGCGCTGCTGGCCTTCCTTGCCGAGCGACTCCCATTTGGCGTTGGAGCGATCGACGGCGTCGTCTCCCCAGCGCTCGCGGGCCTCGGGCTCGTAGCGCTTGTGGTCGAACCCGTTCAAGATGTCTTCGTTGGTCATGCTGGTGCCTTTCTCTAATGAGTCGATGGTGCGCGCGACGGTGGCGGCGAGGCGCGCAAAGCGGTCCCGTTCAGCCGTCAGGGCCGCGAGGTGGTCGCGCAGGGTTGCGGCCGTCACGGCGGGATCGTCGGCGTCCACGATGCGGGAGATGTCCGCGAGGGGGGTGTCCAGCTCGCGCAGGACCAAAATGTGCTGCAAACGCAACACCTCGTCGCGGCCGTAGTGGCGCCGGCCATCGCCGCTCGTGAATGCGGGGGTGAGGAGCCCGATTGCGTCGTAGTGGCGCAGGGTGCGCGAGGTCACGCCTGACATGCGCGACAGGCGCGCGATGTCGACGGTGTCGTCATCTGTGGGCGACGAGAGGTCAGTGGTGCTCATGTGAACCAGCGTAGAAGTTGACGCAGCGTCAATGTCAAGCGGCGTTTTTCCCGCGTCGGCCCGGGCGAGCATGTGCCCGTCCTACACTCGTGAACATGACGACGACGCCCGACATGAAGCCCCGCTCCCGCCAGGTCACCGACGGACTGGAGGCGACCGCGTCTCGCGGCATGCTCCGCGCCGTCGGCCTTGGCGACGATGACTTCGCGAAGCCCCAGATTGGCATCGCAAGTTCATGGAACGAGATCACCCCGTGCAACCTGTCGCTTGACCGCCTCGCGAAGGCCTCGAAGAACGGCGTTCACGCCGGCGGCGGCTACCCACTCGAGTTCGGGACCATCTCCGTCTCCGACGGCATCTCGATGGGCCACGAAGGTATGCACTTCTCGCTCGTGTCCCGCGACCTCATCGCGGACTCGGTGGAAACCGTCATGAGCGCTGAGCGCCTGGACGGATCCGTGCTGCTGGCTGGCTGCGACAAGTCTCTGCCCGGCATGCTCATGGCCGCCGCGCGCCTGGACCTGGCCTCCGTGTTCTTGTATGCGGGGTCGATCATGCCCGGCCACGTGAAGCTCTCGGACGGAACCGAGAAGGACGTCACCGTCATTGACGCCTTCGAGGCTGTTGGCGCTTGCCAGCGTGGGTTGATGTCGGAGGAAGACCGACTCGCCATCGAGAAGGCGATCTGCCCGGGCGAGGGCGCCTGCGGCGGCATGTTCACCGCCAACACCATGGCCTCCGTTGGCGAGGCGCTCGGGATGTCGATCCCCGGCTCGGCCTCGCCGCCCTCTGCCGACCGCCGCCGCGACTACTTTGCAGTGAAGTCCGGCGAGGCCGTCGTCAACATGCTGCGACTGGGCATCACGGCACGCGACATCATGACCAAGGAAGCCTTCGAGAACGCCATTGCCGTCGTCATGGCCTTCGGTGGTTCCACCAACGCTGTGCTCCACCTGCTCGCGATCGCCAATGAGGCCGAGGTTGACCTGACGCTCGACGACTTCGCGCGCGTCGCCGCAAAGGTG
This sequence comes from Demequina globuliformis, assembly GCF_000975155.1. Taxonomy (GTDB): domain Bacteria; phylum Actinomycetota; class Actinomycetes; order Actinomycetales; family Demequinaceae; genus Demequina; species Demequina globuliformis. The sequence goes on along the minus strand of NZ_BBRG01000006.1, from coordinate 38,619 downwards.
CCGCACCTGGGAGACCTCAAGCCCTTTGGTCAGTTCGTGATGAACGACGTTGACCGCGTCGGCGGCGTCCCCGCGGTGATGAACACGCTGCTGGAGGCTGGCCTCATGCACGGCGACTGCATGACCGTCACGGGTAAGACTCTCGCGGAGAACATGGCTGAGTTGAAGCCGGCGACGATTGACGGCCGCGTGGTGCGCTCCCTCAACAACCCGATCCACAAGACCGGCGGCATCACGATTCTGAAGGGCTCGCTGGCTCCCGAGGGCGCTGTCGTGAAGTCGGCAGGATTCGACGAGTCGGTCTTCGAGGGCACCGCGCGCGTGTTTGATCGTGAGCGCGCCGCGCTGGATGCGCTCGCGGACGGCACCATCACCGCTGGTGACGTGGTGGTCATCCGCTACGAAGGCCCCAAGGGTGGCCCCGGTATGCGCGAGATGCTCGCCATCACCGCCGCGATCAAGGGGGCAGGCCTGGGCAAGGACGTGCTGCTGGTCACTGACGGCCGTTTCTCCGGAGGGACGACGGGCCTGTGTGTGGGCCACATGGCGCCCGAGGCCGTGGACGGCGGGCCCATCGCGTTCGTGAAGGACGGAGACAAGATCACGCTCGACGTGTCCAACGGTGCGCTCGAACTGCACGTGCCGGAGGAAGAGCTCGAGGCGCGCAAGGAGGGCTGGGAGCCCCTGCCTCCCGTCTACACGCGCGGAGTTCTCGCCAAGTACGCGAAGCTCGTGCAGTCGGCATCCACGGGAGCCGTGCTGCGCTAGCGCGGCCCGCTTCCCCGCCCTCCCACTCTCCCTCCCGATTTCCCCTGGCCGAACATACTCGGCGGGGATTTCGGGGCTCGGGGCCCAGGGCCGTCCATATCCGATGGCGCAGCGCTCTACCGCACGCGGCGGCCAAGGGGTCCCGGCACCGGCGGGCAGGTCGCGGTGACGGTGGCGGCCCAGCGCACTTAGCGCCCGGTGAGGGCCGATGCCACGGCTGGGTGGCGCAGAGGCGCCACCGGAAGTCTTCGGCCAGAACGCTGGGGAGCGGTCAGGCCCGCCGTGTATGTACGGCCAGGGGGAGAGTGGGGGCGGAGAGGGGCTGCGAGGCGCCTCACCTGTCTCACTATTCGATACGGTGAACCACGATGTGAGATTATCTCTCCAGATGGTGACTTTCTGTCAGTAGCGGGCGTAGAGTCGTCCACATGCAGACGATTCTCGTAGTTACCGGGCGCGCGGACATCTAGTCCAAGCCCAGGCAACGTCCGCGCGCATACCCCGACAGCCACCAAGGCCGAGGGGTTTTTCCATGTGGAGGCGGACGCGGGAATCGCCTCACCACCGATCGACTCAATGGGAGAGAAGATGGCACAGGTCAAGGCACCCAAGCCTTCCGCGCTCGCCGCGCAGCCGCAGTCCTTCGCTCAGGCCAACAATGGCCAGGAGATGACGGGCGCACAGGCGATCATCAAGTCGCTCGAATGCGCGGGCGCTACGGATGTCTTTGGGCTTCCAGGCGGAGCCATCTTGCCCACCTATGACCCGCTGATGGATTCGCAGCGCATCCGTCACATCCTGGTGCGGCACGAGCAGGGCGCCGGCCACGCAGCGCAGGGGTACGCGCACGCCACCGGCAAGCCCGGGGTGTGCATCGCGACGTCAGGCCCCGGCGCCACCAACCTGGTCACGCCCATCGCAGACGCAAACATGGACTCCATTCCCATGGTGGCCATCACCGGGCAGGTGGGTGCCAGCCTCATCGGCACGGACGCCTTCCAAGAGGCGGACATTGTCGGCATCACGGCGCCCATCACGAAGCACAACGTGCTCGTGACGGACCCCAACGAGATCCCGCAGGCCATCGCGGAGGCGTTCTACATCGCCACGCACGGGCGCCCCGGTCCGGTGCTCGTGGACATCACCAAGTCCGCGCAGCAGTCGACCATGAACTTCCAGTGGCCCGAGCGGATTGATCTGCCAGGCTTCAACTCGGGCGCTCGTCCGCACGCCAAGACGGTGCAAGAGGCGGCTCGCCTGCTCGCGACCGCCCGCCGCCCCGTGCTGTACGTGGGTGGTGGCGTCATCCGTTCGGGAGCCTCTGCCGGACTGCGCAAGTTGACCGACCTGTCGGGCGCAGCGGTGACAACCACGCTGATGGCGCGCGGCGCTCTGCCGGACTCGCACCCCCAGCATGTCGGAATGCCGGGCATGCACGGCACCGTAGCCGCGGTGGCCTCGCTGCAAAAGGCTGACCTGGTGGTCGCGCTTGGCGCTCGCTTCGATGACCGCGTGACGGGCAAGTTGGAATCGTTCGCTCCCCACGCGACCATCGTGCACGCGGACATCGACCCCGCTGAGATTGGTAAGAACCGCGCCGTCGACGTTCCTATCGTCGGCGACCTCAAGGAGGTCTTTGAGGTGTTGGTGCCCGCCTTGGAGGAGGAGCACCGCAAGCACGGCAAGCCCGACCTCGAGGCCTGGTGGACGCAGATCGACCAGTGGCGCGACACCTACGGCCTGGGCTTCACCCCCACCGATGACGGCCTGTCGAGCCCGCAGCACGTGATCCAGCGACTGGGTGAAATCTCCGGACCGGACACGATCTTCACGTCCGGCGTGGGGCAGCACCAGATGTGGGCCAGCCAGTTCATTAGGTATGAGCGCCCCAACTCGTGGATCAACTCCGGCGGCCTGGGCACCATGGGATTCTCGGTGCCCGCGGCGATGGGAGCGAAGGTCGGCGAGCCCGACCGCACGGTGTGGTCCATCGATGGCGACGGCTGCTTCCAGATGACCAATCAGGAACTGGTGACGTGCGCCATCAACGAGATCCCCATCAAGGTGGCGATCGTGAACAACTCGTCGCTGGGCATGGTGCGCCAGTGGCAGACCCTGTACTACAACGAGCGGTACTCCAACACGGACTTGCACACCGGGCATGGCACCCGCCGCATCCCCGACTTCGTGAAGCTCGCTGACGCCATGGGCTGTGTGGGACTGCGGTGCGAGTCCGATGCGGACGTGGACGCGACCATCAAGCGAGCCATGGAAATTGATGATCAGCCCGTGGTCGTGGACTTCACCGTGTCGCGCGACGCAATGGTGTGGCCCATGGTCGCGGCCGGCACGTCAAACGACGAGATTCAGTACGCCCGCGGCATTGCCCCCGAGTGGGACCGCGGCGAGGAGGAGTAAGACGATGACTAGGCACACTCTTTCCGTCCTCGTCGAGAACAAGCCCGGCGTGCTCGCGCGCGTCGCCGGCCTGTTCTCGCGCCGGGCGTTCAACATCCACTCGCTCGCGGTGGGCCAGACCGAGCACCCGGAGATCTCCCGCATCACCGTGGTGGTTGACGTGGATGAGCTTCCGCTTGAGCAGGTCACCAAGCAGCTCAACAAACTGGTGCACGTGCTCAAGATCGTGGAGCTTGAGCGTGAGAAGTCGGTCCAGCGTGACCTGCTGCTGGTGAAGGTCAGGGCCGACGCCCGCCAGCGTGCGGACGTCCTCCAGGTGGTCGACTTGTTCCGCGCACACGTCGTCGACGTGGCCACGGACTCGCTGGTCATCGAGGCCGTCGGCACGCGAGAGAAGCTCGAGGCGCTCCTCACGGCGCTCAGCGCTCACGACATCCGCGAAATCGTCCAGTCCGGCACCGTGGCCATCGGCCGGGGCGCCCGGTCCATCACCGAGCGCGCCTTTGACCGCGCCTCTGCGTGACGCCCCACTCCACCTCAACTGAATACCCCACTCAACGTGCGGCGCCCGCTGCCCCCGAGGCATCGGCCCGTCGCCACCACAAGCGCACTACCGCTGAAGGAGAAACAGCATGGCTGAAATGTTCTACGAGGACGACGCCGACCTGAGCCTGATCCAGGGCAAGAAGGTCGCGGTCGTTGGCTACGGCTCGCAGGGGCACGCGCACGCTCAGAACCTGCGCGACTCGGGCGTCGAGGTGCGCGTCGCGCTGCGCGACGGCTCCAAGTCCGCCGCCAAGGCTGAGGAGGACGGCTTCACCGTCAACTCCGTCGCGGACGCCGCTCAGTGGGCAGACGTCATCATGATCCTCGCGCCGGACCAGCACCAGCGCGCGATCTACAACAACGACATCAAGCCGCACCTGACCGAGGGCAAGGCACTCGCCTTCGCGCACGGCTTCAACATTCGCTTTGGCTACATCGAGGCGCCCGAGGGCGTTGACGTGCTGCTGATCGCCCCCAAGGCTCCCGGTCACACCGTGCGCCGCGAGTACGTTGCGGGGCGCGGTATCCCCGACATCGTCGCCGTGGAGAAGGACGCCTCCGGCAACGCGTGGGCTCTCGCGCTGTCCTACGCCAAGGGCATTGGCGGTACTCGCGCCGGCGTGATCAAGACCACCTTCACCGAGGAGACCGAGACGGACCTCTTTGGCGAGCAGGCCGTCCTGTGCGGCGGCACCTCCCAGCTGGTGCAGTACGGGTTCGAGGTGCTGACCGAGGCCGGCTACCAGCCTCAGATCGCTTACTTCGAGGTCTTGCACGAGCTCAAGCTCATCGTGGACCTCATGTGGGAGGGCGGCATCACCAAGCAGCGCTGGTCCGTGTCTGACACCGCTGAGTATGGCGACTACGTCTCCGGCCCCCGCGTCATCACTCCCGACGTCAAGGAGAACATGAAGGCCGTGCTTGCTGATATTCAGTCCGGCGCGTTCGCCGAGCGCTTCATTGGTGACCAGGACAACGGCGGCGAGGAGTTCGCCGAGCTGCGCGCCAAGGGTGAGGGCCACCCCATCGAGGAGACCGGCCGCGAGCTGCGCAAGCTCTTCGCGTGGAAGAACGACGTGGACACCGACTACGTGGACGGTCAGACCGCCCGATGACTCAGACCTACAAGCTCGCTGTTGTCGCGGGGGACGGCATTGGGCCTGAGGTGGTCGCGGAGGGCCTGAAGTGCCTGACCGCTGCCACCGAGGGCACCGACATCGCCTTCGAGACCACCGACTTCAACCTGGGTGCTGAGCGTTGGCACGCCACGGGCGACACCCTCACCGAGGATGACCTGGGCGCGATCAAGAGCCACGACGTGATTTTGCTGGGCGCCATCGGTGACCCGTCAGTGCCGTCCGGCGTGCTTGAGCGTGGCGTGCTGCTGCCGCTGCGCTTCGCGCTCGACCAGTACGTCAACCTGCGTCCCAGCCGCCTGTACCCGGGCGAGGTGTCGCCCCTGCGCGACGTGGACGAGGTCGACTTCGTCGTGGTCCGCGAGGGCACCGAAGGTCCGTACGTGGGCAACGGCGGCGCACTGCGCGTCGACACGCCTCACGAGATCGCGACCGAGGTCTCGGTGAACACTCGTCACGGCGTGGAGCGCGTGGTGCGCTACGCATTCGAGGTGGCATCCAAGCGCGACCGCAAGCAGCTCACGCTGGTGCACAAGCACAACGTGCTGGTGCACGCCGGTCACCTGTGGCGCCGCACCGTCGAGGCCGTGGCGCCTCAGTTCCCTGACGTGACGTGGGACTACCTGCACATCGACGCCGCGACCATCGTGATGACGACCAACCCCGGCAAGTTCGACGTGATCGTCACTGACAACCTGTTCGGCGACATCCTGACCGACCAGGCCGCCGCCATTTCCGGTGGCATTGGCCTGGCCGCGTCGGGCAACGTCAACCCTGACAAGACCGCACCGTCCATGTTCGAGCCGGTCCACGGCTCGGCGCCGGACATCGCTGGCAAGGGTATTGCGGACCCGTCCGCGACCGTGCTGTCGGTGGGGCTCATGCTGGACTTCCTTGGCTACCCCGAGCTTGCTGCTCGCGTGGAGGAGGCCGTTGCGGCCGATGCCGCGGCTAAGGATGGCTCGCAGCGCACCACCGCGCAGATTGGCGACGCGCTCGCCGCCCGTATTCGCGGCTAGTCCGCACCCCGCGGTGTGACGCCGCACCTTTGCGTCCGAGCAGTCGCTGAGTGCCGGAATCGACTGATTTCCGGCACTCAGTGACTGCCAACGCTCCACACAACGCAGTAGAAAGGCTCCGACGTGACCGCCGCCGCTCCCTCCTCACGCGCTGAGGCTTTCGCTGTCCGTCCGCACCCGAACCCGCTTTCGGCCGATGCTCGGGCACAGGCGCTCTCTGACCTCAAGTTCGGGACGCAGTTCACCGACCACATGGCCCGGATGCAGTGGCGCCAGGGCGAGGGGTGGGCCGAGCGCCGCGTGGAGCCGTACGGTCCGCTTCAGTTGGACCCGGCTGCTGCTGTCTTGCACTACGCGCAGGAGATTTTCGAGGGGCTGAAGGCGTACCGCTGGGCCGACGGCTCAGTGTGGTCGTTCCGCCCGGTAGCCAATGCCGAGCGCTTCAACAAGTCGGCCCGCCGCCTGGCGATGCCGGAGGTCGCCATCGACGACTTCCTGGGCTCGATCGAGGCGCTTGTCGCTGTGGACGAGGCATGGGTGCCAAGTGCCGAGGAATCCAGCCTGTACTTGCGACCCTTCATGTTTGCCTCGGAGTCGTTCTTGGGCGTGCGACCGGCACACGTGATGGACTACCTGCTCATTGCCTCGCCTGTGGGGCCGTACTTCTCCGGCGGCGTGAAGCCGGTATCGATTTGGGTCGCGCAGGGCTACCACCGCGCTGGCCCTGGAGGTACGGGTGATGCCAAGTGTGGTGGCAACTACGCCGCGTCGCTTCTGCCTCAACAGCAGGCGTTCGAGAACGGCTGCCAGCAGGTGCTCTTCCTCGACGCCAAGGATGGCCGCTATCTGGAAGAGCTGGGCGGCATGAACGTGTTCGTGGTGCGCAAGGATGGCACCGTTGAGACGCCCCGGCTGACCGGCACCATCCTCGAAGGGATCACGCGCTCAAGCGTGATTCAGCTCCTCGATGATGACAGCCGCAAGGTTGTCGAGAAGGACATCACGCTTGACGAGATCCGCGCCGGCGTCGACTCAGGGGACATCGCGGAGGTCTTCGCCTGCGGCACCGCTGCGGTCGTCACTCCTGTGGGCCGCCTCGCATCCCCGGACTTTGACCTCACCATTAACGGGGGAGAGGCAGGCGCCGTCACCATGGCGATTCGCAAGCGCCTCACGGACATTCAGTACGGCCGTGCGGAGGACACCTACGGCTGGATGCACCGCGTCGGTTAGGTAGCAGGAGGAGTGGAGGCACCTGTCGCTGCCTGCGCCTCGGGTTCCTCGAACTGCCCCGCCGTTTAGCCGGTGCCGGCCGCATCAGCTGTACGTCGCAGGTGTATCGCGTCCCTTGCCGCCACGAACGCGGTGGCCAACGCGACGAGCCCAGCGAACCCGTCCAGCACTATGCCTGGGCCCGTGCCGATGACGGCTTCCTCGGCCGCCGGTGCCATCGATACGACGAGTGAAGCGATCAGGACACCGGCCCACGCCAGTTGACCGGCGACCGTTGCCCATGTCAGGACTTGCGCGGCTCTGGGTGCTTGGCGATCCAAGCGCCGTCGTGCCCTCCAACCCACGGCAAGAGCGACCGCGGTCACGACCATGATCGCCATCATGGCGAGGTTGCCCCATGCGGGCATGGTGCGTTCAGACGGCAACACAGACGCATTCGGGTCGTCCCACGTGCGCAGATTCTCTGGAAAAAGTGTGACCAGCAGGACCAGTGCCCATGCGCCGAGGAGCACGCGCGCAGTCGCTGACCCCCATGCTGGCAGTTGACTACGTCGTTGACTCATCACCCTGTCTTCACCGACCCTCCCCATTCCGACGAGATGGCGCTCAGCGGAGTGTAGAAACTCGAGCACCACGGTGATCCTATGCCGGTGCCCTCGCGCGACTGAGCGGGGTGCCCGGCGCGGTGTGGGTCGCGGTGTCCTGGCTCGTGTGTGAGGTCTCCTGAGAGGATCCACCCGGTAGCGATGGCGATGACGGCCAAGACGAGGTCGAGCGCACCGTACGACAGCACGGCGCTCACAGCACCGTGACGCGATGTCCCGGCGAACGAGTGGTATCGCTCCTGGTGTTTCACCGCTAGTGTTGGCGACGGGTGGACGCTGTGGGGCTCCCCCTTATCGAGGGGACAACGGAGTGAATATCCGCTTGAGGCGCGCCCGCACGACCATTGCAGCAATCGTTCTGGGGATCAGCGCAGTGGGCCTCGTTGCCGTCCCGGCGACGGCGGCTGCCTCGGTGCACGTTGCGCCCGATCGTGGGGCAACTGCGGGCCTTGTGCGGGGCGACGCCGTCGCCTCCTCAGCGCCGGACACCATCGCACTCGCGACAGTCATTGTGACCGTAGGCGAACCGATGGCTCCGTACCAGATTGAGTTGAGCGGGACCCCCACCCCGACGGTCACGGCGGAGAACGTCCCAGATGGGTTGTCAGTGTCGAGCACGGGGCTCGTGACGGGCACACCGACATCTGCTGGCACCACTGCCGTGGGCCTTACCTTCAGCAATGGGCACCAAGGCACGCTCACCATCGATGCGGGCGAGCCTCCGGTCTTCCTGGGGGCTCGGTTAGTCACGGTCCTCGCGGGCGATGAGGTGAGCTTGGATATGTTCTCGTGGCAAGGAATCACGGAGTTCGAACACACCACACTCCCGGCGGGTTTAACCTTCGAGCGGCGGGGGGACTTCTTGGCACTCCAGGGGACGGCGGCCCTGCCGCCTGGACCGTACGGGGAGCGAGTGGTCTTGTGGGTCACTGCCCGCAACGCCTACGGCACGTCGAGCGTTCCGATTGATCTGAGAATTGATCGCCCTCGGGTGCCGGCCATGACACTCCCGCACTCGCTCGTGAGCCGGGTGGACACGCCCTTGGCGTTTTTTGTGCCCGTTTCCGGGGTTCCCACGCCGACCGTGACGTTGGTCGGGGCGCCGCCCTGGTTGTCGTGGGAGTCCGCGTACAGTGGTGGACGCCTCGCGGGCACGCCCACCGAAGGAGGCCTATTCGAGTTCACGATGGAAGCGACGAACTCCGCCGGCACCACTGGGCCGGTGGCGGTTTCTCTTGAGATCCAGGCCCCGGTGTCTTTCGAGCCTGAGAGGCTGACGCTGGTCGTCGGGAAAGAGATGACCCCCTACCAATTGAAGTTGACCGGTTACCCTGCGCCAACGGTCATCGGGTTTAAATTTCCCGAGGGTGTCAGCATCTCGAGCTCGGGACTTGTGACGGGCACGCCGACCACGATCGGCTTGTTCGCGCCCGCGATCTCGGCGAGCAACGCGATATCGGGCTTTGGAACCGCCATCGAGATCTTGGTAGGTAGCGACCCAGACGATGTTCAACTACCGGCGATCCAGCTGTGGGAAGGTGAGCCGATCGATCCGATCTTGCTGGGGGCAGGGATCTGGAACGTACGTGTCGATAGCGGCATTCCTGGTCTTGCAGCCGTCGTGGGGCGGGACAGAACGGCGTCGCTCACCGGTACTCCCGTCCTCGAGCCGGGCGTCGACATCCTGAGTGGCACCGCGACCTATGCCTTGATTGGTTCACTGGGGGACGGAACTGCGACCATGGAGTGGACGATCGCACGGCCCACGGTGCCCGCCATCCAGCTTCCGGACTCCTTGTCCGGAGTCGCGGGCATGCCGCTTGCGGTGGACGTTGCGGTCGACGGCGGCCCCGCGCCTGCGGTCGTGCTTGAAGGAGCGCCTGACTGGCTGTTGTGGGAAGGTTCTGCGACAAGTGGACGATTGGTGGGCATACCTCCCACGAGCGGTGACGTCACGCTCACCATTGTCGCGACAAACGTAGCTGGTGAGCACCGTGCGCCGGTGACGATCTCGGTCGCCGCGCCGAGCGCCAGCGTCGAGTTGTCGGCGAGTAGCGTCGAGGCGGGTGGCACCATCGGCGTGAAAGCCGAGGGTCTGCTTCCGGGTGATGCCGCCGAGGTGTGGCTCAACAGCGATCCGCAGCTGATCGCCACCGGGCAGGCCGATGCCTCAGGCACCTTGGTGCTGTCTGCCGCAGTGCCCGCAGGGACTCCGGTGGGTGACCACACGCTCGTGGTGATGGCAGCCTCGGGAGCTCGCGCAGAGGCGCCCGTGACGGTCCGGGCGCCAGCTGGTGTGGACCCGGATCCGACCGTGACTCCTGACCCGACCGTGACTCCTGACCCGACGGTCACCCCAGAACCGGACGGCGACGGCGACTCAACCCCCGGCGGGGCTGTGGATCCGGACGTGACTGCACCGGCGAACCCGGGGGAAGACGGCAGCGGCGACGCGGACAGCGAAACCGACGTGGCGCCGGATGGCTCAGGGACGGGAGCGAGCGCATCTGGCACTGGGGCCAGCGTGGAAGCGGAGCTGCCGACCACTGGACCGGACGGACTCAACGCGTTCGTGCTCGCCGCGGCGGCGCTGATCATCGCGGGCGCGGTGCTCCTCACGCAGGGCGACCTGCGCTCGCGTCAGCGCTCCCGCGCCCGTCGCTAGCGAATCTCAGCCTGAACGGTGCAGGGGAGTCTCCTCGGCTTCCCTGCACCAGTGCAAGAATGGACTCATGACTGACACCCCTGGCCTGCGTCAGCGCCAGCGTGAGCAGACCTGGCGAGACCTGCACGAGGCCGCTGTGGACCTCGCCCGCACCGGTGGGCTTGAGGGCGCGACAATCGACGCGATCGCCAAACGCGCTGGGGTGTCGCGCAGGACGTTCTTCAACTACTACCCGTCCAAAGAGGACGCGATGCTGGGGCTCAACGCTCCCGTGGTGTCCGACGTGGTGCTCGACCGTTTCCGCGAGCAGGCTGCCACCAACGTCTTTGAGGCTGTCATTGACCTCATCTCGGTCGTGTGGCGCGCGGGAATTGTGGTGGACATTGGACGCCCCGCCCGGCGCGCGCTCGTGACGGAGTTCCCCGGATTGCGAGTGCGCGTGGCCGAGCACACCGCGATTGTGGAGGAGTTGATTGCGCCTCTCATTGCCGGCGCTGACGAGCCGTGGGCGGTCGAGATCTCCCGCGACCCTCGCATTCTGCGCTCCCTCGTGCTGCTCGCCAGCGCCGCTCTCAAGGTGACAGACGGGCCCATCGGTACCGGGGCATCGGCCCGTCCTGAGGATGACATGAAGGAAACGATCGCGCTGTTCCAGCGGATTCTCGCGAACGATCTGTGACCGTCGCCGCGCGCGGCGGAGCGGATGCGCGGTCTTGAGCGTCGATCCGCGTGGACAAATCTTGCACTAGTGCATAAACTGCACTAGTACATATGCCGCTATGGGGCAGTTGAATCCGGCCCGCCAGACGGGCGCCTGGAACCTGCTGCGCGCCGTCCCCGACGCGCCACCTGACCTCGCTAGGAGAACCTGTGTCGACCACCCATGTCGCGAGCCCCGGAGTCACGCGCACTCCGGAAGCGAAGCGCCACCTCACCCTGTTGTTCATTGGCCTCATGGTCACGATGCTCTTGGCGTCGCTGAACCAGACGGTGCTCTCCACGGCGCTGCCGACCATCGTGGGCGAGCTCAACGGCATGAACCACATGACCTGGGTCATCACCGGTTACATTCTGGCCTCCACCGTCGTGATGCCGATTTACGGGCGCGTGAGCGACATCGTGGGGCGCAAGCCGGCGCTGCTGACCGCCATCACGCTGTTCATCATCGGCTCCATCGTTGGCGGCCTTGCACCCAACATCGAGGTGCTGATCGCCGCCCGCGTGATTCAGGGCCTTGGTGGTGGCGGGCTCATCATCTTGTCCCAGGCGGCCATCGCTGACGTGGTTCCGGCTCGTGAGCGCGGCAAGTACATGGGGATCATGGGGTCCTCGTTCGCCGTTGCCTCCGTGGCGGGGCCGCTCTTGGGCGGCTGGCTCACGGAAGGCCCGGGCTGGCGTTGGGCCTTCTGGATGTCAGTCCCGCTAGGCCTCGTCGCGATCGCCACCACCGTCGCATTCCTCAAGCTTCCGCCGCGCAGGGCCCAATCCCGCGTCAAGATCGACTACCTGGGCATGGCGCTACTGTCTGCCGCGACCACGACCCTGGTGCTCGTGTGCACGTGGGGCGGTGGCACATACGCGTGGGACAGCGTGCAGGTGCTCAGTCTCATCGGAGCCACCGTCGTGCTGTCGATCCTCTTTGTGTGGGCCCAGTCGCGCGCCGCCGCTCCCGTGATCCCGCTGGCGCTGTTCCGCGACCGCAACTTCAATGCCGCGACGCTGGCCGCGCTCATGATCGGCGTCGCGATGTTCGGCGCCATCGGCTACATGCCCACCTACATCCAGATGGTGACGGGCGTCTCCGCCACCACGGCGGGACTGCTCATGGTGCCCATGATGGGATGCCTACTTGTGTCCTCGATTGTGTCTGGCCAAGTGGTCTCGCGCACCGGACAGTACAAGGCATTCCCGCTGGCCGGCGCGGCCGTGATGGGCGCGGGGCTGTACCTGATGTCGATTCTCGAGGTGGACTCGCCCACGTGGGCAATGTGTGCCGCGATGGCCGTATTTGGCGTGGGGATCGGCCTTGGCATGCAGATCATCGTGCTCATTGTGCAGAATTCGTTCCCGAACTCGATGGTCGGCACCGCGACTGCCGCGACCAACTACTTCCGCCAAGTGGGTGCGACCGTGGGGTCCGCGATCGTTGGCTCGGTGTTCGCCACTCGCCTTACAACCGGGCTGCACGATCACCTCGACGGGCTGGGGGATGCGGCAGCAGCCACTGGCGACAGTTCCAACTCGTTCACCCCCGCACTGGTCAACTCTCTCCCGGACGCTATCCGCGTTCCCGTCATCGAGTCGTACAACGAGGCGCTGCTGCCCATCTTCGCGTTCATGATTCCGCTGGCGGTCGTGGCGTTCATCTCGCTGCTGTTCGTCAAGCAGACGGAACTCGCAACGACCGTGGACGACGCGGTTGAGGCGGACGCGGAGGACGGTGCTATTGTCGCCGCCGAGCTCGGCGCCGGCGAGCCCGTGCATGCCGGCGTCACCCGCGAGCGGGAGTAGTCCCGCCGCACTCGCGACACGGCCCGTCAGGGCCCACGATGAGCCGCATCCCGGCGGCACGCGTGGGGCCTGGCGGGCTCACGTGTTTTCGGGGTCACCGCTGGTACCGTGGCGCTCACCCCGAACAAAGGACCCGCGCACGTATGGATATCTTCGAGAACCTCTCCGACTTCGTTGCCGGCTTTGAGTCGTGGCAGCAGGTGGGTGCGCTGATGCTGATCAGCGCGATCCCGTTCGTGGAGTCCTACCTGGGAAGCTTCCTGGGGATCGTGCTGGGGATGAACCCCGTGCTCGCGTTCGCGGCGGCGGTCATTGGCAACGCCGTCTGCACGTTTGGGCTGATTTTCGCGGCCGACCGCACGCGCAGGGCCATCCTGGCGGGGCGCAAGGCGAAGGACGAGTCCGAGCCATCTAAGCGCAATCAGAAGATCGCCGGATACCTGGAGAAGTACGGCGTTCCCGGTGTATCGCTGCTGGGCCCGCTCGCCCTGCCTAGCCAGTTCACCGGTCCCACCATGGTCGCCCTCGGCGCCGCTGCCGGACGCGTGTACCTGTGGATGGGCATCTCGATTGTCGCCTGGGGTGTGCTCTTCGCCGCGCTGGGCGTGTGGCTGGTGGGCGCGACCGGGTAGTCGCCCGGCGCGCATGCCAACGCCGGCGCTACGCGCGCGCCAGTGCCTCGACTGGAGCTAACTCCACGAGCCCAACAGCACCCGCCGTGAGGGTCGGGTCCAAAGCGATGAGGGCATCGGCCTGAAGCGACGCCACCGCGAAGTATTCAGCGGCGCCCAGGTACTCCGAGACGGGCACGCCCGCGGTAGCACCGAGGCCGTCCCGTGCGCGCGCGGCCGCAATTGTCCACGCCACCGCTCTGGACACCCGGTCATTGAGCAGGCGCATCTTCACGGTTGCGAGCGCGTCCAGCTGCGCGAGCCCCTGGTCGGCTTCGAGGCTCCCGGCCCGCACCGCCGCAAACAGGATTGCCATCGCGTCCGAGCGAAGGCGACCGGGCCCTACAAGGGAGTGCGCCTCATGAACACGCAGCGAGCCGGCCGCGATCTCAAGCGCGACCGCGGCGTCGATGGCGTACCGCGTCATCGCTCACGCCACGTCGTAGGTCAGCAGCACTTGGCCGGACTCCAGCCTCGTGTTCTCGACCAACTGCCCCGGTCGCGGCGCGTAGGCGCCTGACCACACAGGTAGGCCTGCGCCCAGGAATACGGGGGCGACGCGCAGCCGGATCTGATTGACGCAGCCGCCATCGAGAAGGCTGGAGGCGAGGGTCAGGCTGCCCCACACAATGATGTCGCCGTCATACATGGCGGCCAGGCGGTCAGCGGTTTCGCACGCGTCTCCTGGCTCCAAGACGGCCGGGTCGTGGTCGCCCCATGGCGCGCCGCCCAGGGTGGTGCTGACCACGTGTCGCGGCAGCGCGTTGATGGGAGCCGCGAGGGGATCGTTGGTCGCGGTGGGCCAGTAGGAGATGAACATCTCGTAGGTGACTCGCCCCAGCAGGATCGCGCTGGCCTCCGTGAGTTCGGCGAGGGCACGGTCGACCATGGGGGCGGTGTTCGTCACCGAGCCGTCCACCCAGTCCAGTTCTCCGCCCGGCCCGGCAGCGAAGCCGTCGGCGGTGACGTGCTGCTCCACAATGATGCGTCCCATGGCTTGACGCTACGTCGTTGGGCCCGGTCGCGCGCGCGGAGCGCGTGGCAGGCTTGAGGGAAGGAGGCCAGGTGCGCACACGACTCGATGAGGCCCGCTATCGCGAGGCCGAGCGCGCCCTGTGGGCTGCCTACGGCCTGGAGCCGCGAGAGCACTGGGTCACCGTGCCGTCCCTCGGCATACGCGTGCGCGTCCTCGAATGCGGAGCGGGCGTCCCTGGCACAGCCGCGCTTTTTGTGCACGGCACGCCCACGGCCGGGGGAGTGTTCGCCTCGCTCGTCGCTGCGCTTCAGGCAGGTGGCGGGCGGCGGTGCCTGGTGCTGGATAGGCCGGGTTGTGCGCTGAGCGACCCGCTCCCGGTGGGTTCGTTGGGGGCCGATGCCGGCGAAGCCATCGCAGCGGTCCTGGGCGCCGTGGCCGGAGAGCTCGGGGACGGGCCTGTGCATGTGGTGGGCAACTCTGCGGGTGGCATGGCGGCGATCCAGTTCGCCGCCCGCAGGCCCGCGCAGGTCGCGTCCGTGGTCCTTGATGGGGTGCCTGCGGTCGCAGGGATGACGCTTCCTGCGCCCATGCGTCTGGCGACCCTGCGTCCCGTCGCAGGCGTGGTGTCGCGCTGGCGCGTGAGCGAGCGGGACTTTGTACGCTCGCTGCGGGGGATGGGGCACGGTGCGCTCATCGATCGCGGCGGCCTCACCCGCGAGCAGTTGGACTGGCGTGTGGCGCTCGCGAACCACACCGACACGTACGCCCACGAGTTCGCTCTGCTGCGGGCCTTCGCCTCCGTGCGCGGCTTGCGCCCGGGCTGGGCGCCGGACGCCTCGGTGCTGGCGCGCGTGGAGGCCCCGTCGCTGTGGATCGTGGGGGAGAGGGATCCCTTTGGGCGGGCCGATGCCGTGGCTCGGTGGGCGGCGCACGTTTCCCGTTCGCGCGTGGAGGTGCGACCTGGCGAAGGGCACCAGCCGTGGCTGGATGCGCCCGCCGATCACGCGGACCTGTTCCACAGCTTCTGGAAGAATCGGGACTCATGACTCGCATGCTTATGGCGGTGTCCGCTTTCGTGGTCGCCGCATTCGTGGTCGGATGCGCCGGTCCGGAGGAAGCGGCTCCACCGTCGCCCTCGGCCCCTCCGAGTGCGACTGCGAGCCCGGCGCCGTCAGGCAGCGAGACCAACGCGCAGCCGCAGCCGGCTCCGGTGACGGCAGACAACCTCGAAGAGGCGTTCGGCGCGGCAGGTCTTGACTGCGACCTCATCCGGGCCAGCACCTTCTGCTACTTCGACGACGTTCCCATGCCCGTCGTCGTGCCCTTCGACTGGGACGTTGACGTCCAAGAACGCGCGGAGGCGTGCGAGCAGGGATACATCGCGCAGGACTATGAGGTCGTGGGGGACGGCGCCACGTGGTACGCAGCACCCAATGAGGCAACGCACGGAGAGCAAATGATTGACGCACTCCAAGCCGCCGGTTACCAGGTGCAGTGGCAGCCGTACTGCCCGTAACGCGGATGGAGGGGAATAGACGCCCGCGATGCGTGGTTAAATCCCTTCATGAGCATCACCCGCAACAGCCCCATGTCCATGCCTGCGCACGTCGCGCCCGGCATGATGTGCTGTCGCGCCGCTCACATGTGTTGTCGCTAACGACAACCCGCTGCCGCTGAAGGCCCGCATCGCGCGCCGCTGACCGCAGGCAGCCCCCGCGAACGCAGCAAAACCCGCGCTCGCCCCCTGACTCGCCTGAGTCTTCCCGTGCCCTCCGGCACGTGCCGGTGAACGCCGGCTTACCCCAAGCATCGGCCCGAACCACGGGCGTCCCGATGCGCCCTGACACGCCCCACGAAAGGCAACCTCCATGAAGATCCGCGCCATTGTTCCCGCCGTCGCAGTCGCCTCAGCACTCGCGCTGACCGCCTGCTCCGCCGAGGGTGACAGTGCCGAGTCCACCTCGTCCGCCGCGGCAGGCACCGACACGTCGCTCACCGACGTCCAGGAGGCCGGCGTGATCGTCGTCGGCACCGAGGGCACCTACCGTCCCTTCACCTTCCACGCCGATGGCACCGGAGACCTCACCGGCTACGACGTCGAGGTGGCCCGCGCCGTCGCCGACGAGCTGGGCGTCGAGGTCCAGTTCGAGGAGACCCAGTGGGACGCGCTGTTGACTGGTCTCGAGGCCGGCCGCTTTGACACGGTCGCCAACCAGGTCGGCATCACCCCCGAGCGCGAAGAGGTCTACGAGTTCTCCGCTCCCTACACCTACTCCAACGGTGTGGTCGTGGTGCGCGAGGACTACGACGAGATCGCCACGTGGGACGACATCGAGGGCCAGACCCTGGCGCAGTCCCTGACGTCTTCCTACGGCACGCTCGCCAAGGAGTCCGGCGCCAACATCGAGGCCGTCGAGGGCTGGGCGCAGTCAGTCGAGCTCCTCAACCAGGGCCGCGTGGACGCCACGATCAACGACAAGCTCACCTGGCTGGACTACAAGGTCGACAAGGGCGGCGAGGGCCTCAAGGTCGCTCTCGAGACCGAGGACGGCTCCCAGAGCGCCTTTGCGTTCGCCGGTGGCGACTCGGCGCTGGCCGACGCCGTGACCGAGGCCCTTGGCACCCTCGCTGAGGATGGCACGCTGGCCGAACTGTCCGCGCAGTTCTTCGGTGACGACGTGTCCGTGGAATCCTAAACCTCATGGACATTGACTGGTCCCTGTTCTGGGAATCGCTGGGACCACTGTCGCTAGCCGCGGTGGTGGGCACCATTCCTCTGGCACTCGTGTCATTTGTGCTGGGAATGGTGCTCGCCGTCGCGGCGGCGCTGATGCGGCTGTCCAAGAACCGCTTTGTGTCCGGACTGGCACGCCTGTACATCTCGGTGATCCGCGGCACCCCGCTGCTGGTGCAACTGTTCGTCGTGTTCTACGGGCTGCCGTCCATAGGGGTCGTCATCAACCCCTGGCCCAGCGCCATCATCGCGCTGTCGCTCAACGTGGGCGGCTACGCGGCAGAGGTGGTGCGCGCCGCCATCTTGTCCGTCGACAAGGGGCAGTGGGAGGCCGCCTACATGGTGGGCATGAACCGTCGCACCGCCCTGCGCCGCGTGATCCTGCCGCAGGCCGCGCGCGTCGCGGTGCCGCCGCTGTCCAACACGTTCATCTCACTCGTGAAGGACACGTCGCTCACGTCGCTGATTCTCATGTCCGAGCTGTTCCGCAAGGCCCAAGAGATCGCCGCCTTCACGCAGGAGTTCATGCTCCTGTACGTCGAGGCGGGCCTGGTGTACTGGGTGATCTGCTTGGCGCTGTCCTCGGGGCAGCTGAGGCTGGAAAGGAGGCCGGACCGTCATGTCGCTGTCGCCTGACGCTGAGCGGGCCGATGCTCCGCTGCTGACCGTAGAAGACGTTTCCAAGGCTTTTGGAGACAACCAGGTTCTGCGTTCGGTGGACCTCACCGTGGAGCGCGGAGACGTGGTTGCGGTGATCGGAGCCTCCGGCTCCGGAAAGACCACGCTGCTGCGGTGCCTCAACGGCCTGGAAACGCCCGACGCCGGCGTGGTGTCCGTCGCCGGCACCCGGGTGGACTTCGCCTCCGTGGGGAGCGCGGGGGCGAAGGAGCTGGAGCGGGCACGCGGCTCGCTGCGCGACCAGTCCGCCATGGTCTTCCAGCACTACAACCTCTTCCCGCACCGCACCGTCATCGAGAACGTGATCGAAGGCCCGGTCGTGGTGCAGGGCCGGTCGCGGTCCGAGGCATTGGAGGATGCTCGCGCCTTGCTGGAACGCGTGGGGCTGGCCGACAAGGCCGACTCCTACCCGCATCAGCTCTCTGGCGGGCAGCAGCAGCGTGTTGGCATTGTGCGCGCGCTGGCGCTCAAGCCTTCTCTGTTGCTCTTTGACGAGCCCACGTCCGCGCTCGACCCAGAACTGGTGGGCGACGTGCTGCTGCTCATGCGCGACCTCGCAGCCGAGGGCTGGACCATGGTCGTCGTGACCCACGAGCTGCAGTTCGCCCGCGAGGTGGCCGCCAAGGTCGCGTTCGTCGACGCCGGGCGCGTCCTCGAGGTAGGCCCGCCCGCCCAAGTGCTCGGCGCGCCTCGCGAGGAGCGGACCCGGCAGTTCGTGCGGCGGCTCACGCATCCGTTGTAGGGGTCGGCGTCTCGCAGTTTTAAAGGAGCGCGATGCGTTTCTGCTTCAGACGCACGATGGCGTCGCGAACACGCTCGTATGCGACCGCACCGTCACGCTCCGGCGCGGGCACTCGCATAAGTGACGGGTGCCCGAGCGCTGGCGTCACGAGATCACGGAGGGCGTAGTAGTAGGGGCGTTGCCGTGGTCGCCCGCCAGGCCCGAACGCCAGAGCCGGCTTTGTTGCCCGAAAACTGTCTGCGCTCGTAGACCACTGGCTGCACAGCGCTCGGTATCCGACCTAGTGAGTATCCGAGGTCCGCGTCATCGGGATAGAGGGCAGGGTGAGGCTCCGAGCACTCGTGAACTGTTGCGACTCATCGACTTTATTGAACCTGCCTGACGGCCGGTGGCAAAAGTCACCCGGCAACGACCTCAGACGCTTGGCTCGATGCTCGGCATTGCTGCCGCCAAGTGCCTCAAACATGGAATCGAGAATGTCGGCGGTTTCCGGCGGAAGGGAGTCGACTCCAAAGTGTCCACACTCGTTGATCCAAGGCGCCCGCGCGCGTTCGAGCTCAATGCCGCTACGGGCGGCGGCTAAGTCGAATGCCGTTTTTGTGTCCCCACGTGCCCTGTTGACAAGCTATTGCCCGAGCGAACCTTCTGGCAGAGAATTCAGGGCTGCACCCGATGGAGTAACTCCCGAATGCACCCGGTCGGCGCAACTTCGGTTACGCGAGCGCACCGTACGAGGAGTCACCGCATGCCGCCGGTAGCCTTCTCCCAGTGATGCGTGAGGGACGGGATTGAAGCATGGACACAGTTAGCTTGGGGGGCCTGATGACTGGAGTCGTGGCTGCACTCGTCGCGGCGGCAACGTTGGTGTGGCAGATTCGCGCACACCGGCTCGGTGGGCGTCGAGTCAAGGTCAGGTCCGTGTACTCAATCCCGATCTATGGCGTTGAGGGCGACAACCCGCTTCGTGGGGACGACCAGGTTGCGATCACGGTCACAAACGTAGGAGGCATGCCTGTCGTCGTTACAGGTTTTGGCGTGCGTATGGGGCGGAGTCGCCACGCTCATAACATGGCCGTGAACATCCCGCACGAGATTAGCGACCGCCTACCAGCAACCGCGGAGCCGGGCGGTGTGCCGGTACAGGTCGCGGTCCCCGTCGTAGAGCTGCGCAGAGCACACGACCAGGGCGGGGTCCGCTATAGAGACATGCGCCCTTGGGTGCGGCTGGGTGACGGCCGCAAGGTCTTCAGCCGCAACCCCGTTCCCCTTGCTTAGCGAGGGGCAGGTCTACTAAGAGGCACTGCTTCCACCAATGACGCGAACTGTTAATACACCCTGTCAAGCCGAGGACACTCAGTCCTCCATGATGGTTTTGACTCCTACACGGACTAGGGTGAGGCGGTAGTTGCGCGAACGCCAGCCAAATCACGCAATGATCAATGCACAGCCGCTACCTTGGGGGAACGTAATGACAAGCACCATCGCACTCAAATACGATGGCCCTGCGCTTGAGACGCATCGGATGGATGTTCGAGACCTCGCTCCGGCGCTACTTGGCCTTGCGGATGCCGTTGAGGTTGCGGGTTCATTGGCTGAGCCTGGGTCGAAAGTCAAACTTGACATAGAAGCAACGGCAGCGGGGTCGTTCGAAATTTCACTTCTGATCGAGTGGATGAACGACCTACCGAACCTTGCGGACACGCTCCGTGGGGAAAACGCACAGGCGGCGGTAAACGCCGCCGAGATACTCGGTGGTTTGACAATCATTGGTGCCGGCGTAGTCAAGGCAATCCAAATTGCTGCGCGAGTGATCCGCCACGGCGGTAAGCCGGTCGAGATCGAATCTGAAGGTGAAGTCGCACCCCTTCCGGACGTTCAGTCGACACCTCAAGTGCGCATTCGGTACCCAGACGGCACCGTACTTGAAGTCGACGAACTCGCTTGGTTGATCTACAAGGATGGAAAGGCCATGGTTGGGCTCGAGAAAGTTGTGAGTCCCCTCGATCAAGGAGAAATAGACACGCTCAGCATCTCAAGTTCCTCTGAATCTGCCCTCGTCAAGCCGGTAGACCGCGCCGGATTTGGCGCTGAGTTTCGCGCTGAGGTGCTTCACGACGAGACAACCAAGATGTTGCTCGAAGTTATCAATGTCGGGTTCAGGGACTCCAAGTGGCGAGTGAGTGACGGCGACGCGGAATTTTCAGTGGAGATCGAGGACAAAGCTTTTTTGCGACGGGTACGGGATCGACAAGAGACATTTGCAGATGGCGACATGCTCCTTGCCGAAGTCCGAACGGTGCAGCGTGTGGTCAACGTGCGGCCACGCACAGATAGGTACGTGGTTACGGTCCTTCGGCACGACTCCGGGGTTCCGAGATTAGATAGTCCGGATGTTGACTCCTAAGTATCAAAAATGGGCGAGCCCGACAGGGGCGCGCGTAGCGCGCTCTTCACTTGATTTGGCAACATGACTCGGGGACTGTTTACGACCAGTCGGGGGCTTCGTTTCGATACCGGAGGCCCAAGCGCTGGAGCGGTGCTTGTCAACCCCCAAACCCGCGATCCGGCCACCCTTGGTGCGGAGCACCGTCCGCAAGCCCTACGCAGGTCGCGGGGTTGACCAGCGTCGCGCAGGCACGACGCTAGAGGGGTCGAACCGAAGCGCGGACTACACCCTTGAGGTTTGGTGATCACCGGTGCCAAGATTGCCGGCACCGGCACCGGCACCGGCGGGTGGCACCGTCGGCAACAAACATGCGCTCAAGACGCATCGGGGGCTCTAGTCAAGCCCCACACACATTCACTGACATTTACGAAGTGCAAGCCGGATCCACCAGAGGGCGTGCCACTCCGCATCCGCAGGTCGCGGTCCCCGTCACTGAGTGAGTGTGTGCTGATTCAGTCGTTGTCTGGAGCTGGCTCGCATCTGTCCCTCGACCCCAACGCCTCGGGGCGGGAGACTGCGTCCGCGCCTCGTCCGATGCTGCCTTTCCCGTCAAGCACTCGTAGGTCGCGAGTGTGAACGCTTCGCGCCCCCTGCGGAAAGTTTCTGAAGGGAGGCCGACGTGCCAACGCGCGTTTCGCGGTCGACGCCCGGCGCACCGGCTGGGCGCTCCCGACGCTACCGCGTGCTGCCCTCTCCCAGCGCGGAATGCGGGCGTGTCGGTGGTTGCCCATAGCGTGTTCTCGTAACTGATCACGATAGACAGGACGTAGGATCAAGTGATGCGAGAGGACGACGCCTAAATGCTGACTTCGGTTGACCTGTTTGCGGGTGCAGGTGGCCTCTCTCATGGCCTAAGCCATGCGGGCTTCGCCACCGTCTACGCCAATGAAGTTGTGCCCCAGTACGCAGAGACGTACGCGGCCAACCATCCGCTGGCGATAGTAGAGTCGCGCGATATCCGCGACGTTGACGCTGCTCAGGTCAGGCGCAAGGTGGGGCTCGGCGTCGGCGAGCTCGACTTGGTCGCGGGAGGCCCCCCATGTCAGGGTTTTTCGATTAACGCGCCTACTCGATCGGGCGATGACCGTCGAAACCACCTCTTTCGGGAGTACCTGCGGTTCGTCGAGGAGTTCCAGCCCAAGCGTGTGTTGATCGAGAATGTTCCGGGCTTAGTGTCGTTCGAGGGCGGATCGACACTTGCTGCTATTTTGCAGTCGCTACAGGACCTGGGTTATCGCGCTGACGTTCGTATTCTGTACGCAGCCAACTACGGGGTGCCGCAGACGCGTTGGCGGACATTTATCCTGGCAGGCAAGGACCTGGCCGATCCCACAGAGCTCTTTCCGAGACCGACCCACCAGGGCCCTGTCCGCGCCAACTTCACATCGAAGTTCAGGGGGCGCCCGCTTGTCGAGAAAGAGGCGGAAGCTGACTTGCCCAGGTTTGTGACCGTGCGAGAAGCGCTCTCAGACCTGCCGCCATTGGCCAATGGTGAAGCTACGCAGGATGGCGCGCCCTACGCGAGCGAACCAACGACTAAGTATCAGTCTGAGATGCGAGACGCGTCCGCCGGTGTGCTCAATCACGCGGCGCCGCGCCTCGGGGCTGTGAATCTCGCGCGCTTGCGACACATTCCGCCAGGCGGCAACTGGACAGATATTCCGTTCGAAATGTTGCCGGCGGGCATGAAACGTGCGCGCCGTTCAGACCACACGAAACGCTACGGCAGAGTGAATCCAGACGGACTTGCGTCGACGATTCTCACTAAATGTGACCCGCACTGGGGCGCGTACTTCCATTACGCACAAGACAGAGTTTTCACGGTGCGGGAAGCTGCGCGCATTCAGTCATTCCCTGACTCCTACGTGTTCCTGGGGTCGCGTGCGGATCAGTACGAGCAGGTTGGAAACGCCGTACCGCCGAAACTGGCGGCGGCCGTCGGCTTTGCGCTGCGAACGACCCTTAAGCAAGGCATCGAGGCGCATGCAGAGCTGGAGCATTCGTAGCGAGCGCCACGGTCAAGGCTATCGCAGACGAGCGCTAACCGCGTCTTCGTATGCCCCCGCTGGAGGCAAGTTCTGAGGTGAAATGAAGGCAAGTGACATGTCGCTCGTGGAAATAGTGAGGTCCGGGAGCTCGGTGAGCTCCAGTGCTGCAGATTCTCGCCGCTCCTGCGATCGATAGGCGTATCGGATGAATGTGATACTTCCGGGCTGAGGCGGTAACTCCCGAAATCGATCGGGCCCGCCGAGCCGCAGCATTATCTTGTCATAGACTGCTTCAGGAGTAACAAAATAGAGCCCTGTAGAACACAGACGCTCGCCTTGAAGTAGTAAACCCTTGGATATGAGTTGTGGAATGATGCGTTTGTTTACGTTCTCCCAGTTCATTCCGAACTTTGACGGGACATTGGAGCGATCTTCCTCCAGCGCGCTGAGCGAGCCCCTGTAGCTCCCTGTCGTGTCGATGGTTTGAACCTCGACAGGGGCGATGCCGACTAGCCCACCGTGACCGTCGATGGCTATCAGGGTGAAGTCGACGGAGTACCGAGCCCCACCCGGGCTGGCGGGCGGGAGCTTGACTTCGCCGTCCCAACCCTGGCCAAAGACTCCGACTTGAATCTGACGGTGTTTCAAAGCGGCACTTGCCGCTCGGCTCCCGGGTACAAGCGCGGGTTGATGATCATCTTGGTCGCGTCGAATATCGAGCTCGCCGAACGCGCGTTCCGCGACTCGGCGCAGCATATGGAAATTGCTGAAGTAGAGCCTCTTTGGACAAACCGGAACTTCCGACGGTCCGACGGCGACTGAGCAAGCTCCACCTTTTTTCGTGCAGGGTCCGGGCACGAAAGGGCAGAGTTTTTGGCTTGCTGCGTTCCTGGCGACGAGACTTGAGTTAGCCGGGGCGTACCCGTACCACTCCAAGATTTGATTGGCCATGTGGTTAAGCCTATCCGTACCGATCTGCTCGACCTACGTGCTGCGGTGCGCTTGAAGCTGCGTTCGCGAGCGGCGAGAATGGGCAGGAATACCTGACCCACCCCAGCACGTTGCCGCAACCATGAGCACAGTAGGCATTATCGGAGCAGGCAACATCGGCACCAACGTGGCCAGGGCGGCCATCGCCGCCGGTCACGATGTGGTGATCGCGAACTCGCGTGGGCCGGAGACGCTCAAGGACCTCATCGCGGAGTTGGGTGAGGAGCACGCGAAGGCGGCGACCGTCGACTCGGCGGCGCGTCAGGGCGACTTTGTCCTCATCGCGATCCCGCTGCACGCGATCGAGAAGCTTCCCAAGGAGCCGCTTGAGGACACCGTGGTGCTGGACGCCAACAACTACTACCCGCAGCGCGACGGCCGCATCCCGGCACTCGACACGAACGTCTCCACGACGTCGGAGCTGCTGCAAAAGCACCTGCCGCACTCTCACGTGGTGAAGTCGTTCAACCACATCTACGCCAAGGACATCCCCGCGCACGGCCTGCCGGCCGGGCATGAAGACCGCCGCGCGCTCGCCATCGCCGGTGCCGACCCTGGCGCCAAGCAGGTGGTCACCGAGTTCTTGGACACGCTCGGCTACGACGCCGTGGACCTGGGGCCGCTGTCGGAGAGCTGGCGCATTGAGCGCGACACGCCTGGGTATGGCCCGCGCATGACGGCGGACGAACTTCGCGAGGCGCTCGCCTCCACGGAGCGCGTGCAGCAGACCTGACCGGCATCGATGGCCAATGTCGGTGCCCGGATCTACTCTGATGGGGTGCGAGGGGATGGCCCTCGCGAGTGACGCCGGGGAGGCATCGTGGCAGACCTTGCCATCGAGACGCATGGGCTCGTCAAAACCTACGGGGACACGCGCGCAGTAGACGGAGTGGACCTCGCGATCACGCGCGGTGGCGTGCACGGCTTCCTTGGCCCCAATGGGGCCGGGAAAACGACCACCATCCGCATGCTCGCGACCTTGATTAGGGCCGATGCCGGCACGGGCACCGTACTCGGCTACGACATTTCGTCTCAGGCGGACGAGGTACGTTCGCGAGTCTCGCTCACGGGGCAGTTCGCGTCGGTGGATGAGGACTTGACCGGTAGCGAGAATCTTCGGCTGATCGCCAAGCTCTATGGCCACTCAGGCAAGGCGGCTGTGCGGCGCGCGAACGAGCTGCTCGACGCTTTTGGACTGTCAGACGCCGCGGACCGGCAAGTCAAGAAGTATTCGGGCGGCATGCGTCGCCGCATCGACATCGCGGCATCCATTGTGGTCACGCCAGAGCTCTTGTTCTTAGACGAGCCCACGACTGGCCTCGACCCCCGTTCACGCAACGAGGTGTGGGACATCATCCGCGCGATGGTCGACTTCGGCACCACCGTGATGCTGACAACCCAGTACCTCGATGAGGCCGACCAGCTCGCGGACCGGATCTCCGTCATCGACAGCGGCAAGGTCATCGCAGAGGGCTCTGCGACGGAACTGAAGGCGTCGGTTGGCGCGGGCGCGCTGCACGTGCGGGTCATGCACCGTGACGAACGCGAGAACGCTCGCGACATCCTTGTCCGCGAGCTGGGCGTGGATGTGGAGCGGTCTGCCGACCCACAGGGACTGACCGCCGCGATCGACGACCGCGGGCGCGTGACCCGGGCGCTCAGTGCGCTCGACTCTGAGGGGGTCGGTCTTGCGCAGTTCTCGCTCGGCCAACCCACTCTCGATGAAGTATTCCTTGCGCTGACGGGCAAGCCCGTCGCGGAGGCGGCCGTGAACGAGGAGGAAGCGGCATGAGCACGTACACCGGTAATCAAGAAGGCGAGCCCATCAACGAGCCCGCAGGCCCGGCCACCACGGCCGTGAGTACGGCGGTCGACATGTCTGCCGCACCGTCCACTGAGGCCGCGCCGCAAGCAGACGCCATTGCGCAGGCGCTCGCGAACACCGAGCGGCCGCCGCGCCCCAGCGCGTTGTCCACGTCGGTGACATTCGGGTGGCGCGCGCTGCTCAAGATCAAACACGTACCCGAGCAGCTCTTCGACGTCACGGTGTTCCCGGTCGTCATGACCCTGTTGTTTACCTACCTGTTTGGTGGGGCGATCGCGGGTTCGGTCGATGGGTACATCGCGTACCTCGCGCCCGGCATCCTTGTGCAGTCGGTGCTGATGATCACGATGTACACCGGCACCACGTTGCGCACGGACATCGACAAGGGCGTCTTTGATCGCTTCCGGTCGCTGCCCATCTGGCGGCCCAGCGCGCTCGTGGGCATGCTGCTGGGCGATGCCGTGCGGTTCACGGTCGCGTCCGTCATCACCGCGGTGGTGTGCTGGTTCATCGGGTGGCGCCCAGCAGGAGGCATTGCGGGAGTGGCGGCAGGCGTGCTGCTGCTCCTCATCTTTGCCTTCGCCCTGGGCTGGGTGTGGACGTTCCTGTCGCTCATCCTGCGCACCGCCGGCTCCATCATGGGAGTCGCGATGATGGTCATGATGCCCCTCGTGTTCGCGTCCAACATCTTCGTTGACCCCTCGACCATGCCCGGCTGGCTGCAAGCGTGGGTCAACGTCAACCCGGTTTCGCACCTCGTGACGGCGGTACGGGCTCTCATGGACGGAGTATCACCAGGCTCCGACCTGACGTTGTCGCTCATGTGGGCGGTCATTTTGGTCGCCGTCTTCGGGTCGCTCACGATGTGGAAGTACCGCGACCCCAAGTAGAAATAACGCTCGCTGAGAGGGCGTCGCGCGGGGCTTGACATGGCCATGAAAAAACGGCCATGTCAAGTTCCCGGCGCGCCGCGCTCAGGTGGTCAACCGGGCCCCCGGGGATGCGGCAAGATTCTCCGGTGACTTCTGCCGCAGACTCTGACAGCCGTACCTACTTCCGCTCGCTCGACGCCGCCATGGGCGACTTCGCCCTTCCCCTGGGCGCCGTCGACCGCGTTCGCGACATCCTCCACGGATTCACCTACGAACACGTCTTCATCCCTGCCTCGCGCGACTACATCGCACTGGAGGCGCTCGGAGTCTCCAAGCCCGTCGCCTTCATCACTGAGCTTTACATTGCCCTGCATCCCGCAGACGGCGAGAGCCAGTGGATCGAGCTACCCGGTGCCGCCTCCCGTGCAGCCGCCCACGCGTCAGTTCGCGCCGGCGCAGACTCCGACGAACCGCTCGCTCAGTGGGAACTCGACTTGCCGATGGGGGAGGACCTCGGGTCCTCGCTTGACCCGTCTGGCGAGTACACCGAGTACCGCTCGTCCCTCAGCGCGGGCACGGCGACGGCTACCCTCGCCAAGCCTGCCGCGCGCAAGAAGAAGAACGAGGAGCCCGTCGTCGCGACCTGTGCGTCCTGCTTCACGAACCTTCCCGCGACGGGGCGCTGCGACTACTGCGGCTAGCGCTCCAGCCGAACCTGCGCACCACACACCGGGCTAGGAACGGGCGCTGCGCCCGTTCCTAGCCCGGTGCGTGACGGAACCACGGCATCGGCCCACCATGCGGGACCTACGTCTCCGTAACCTACGCGCGCGTAAGTTACGATGGAGCATGGCCGAAAACGTGATGTCCTCACCCTCCCTGGTGAACCTCGACCCCTCCATGAACCTCACTGCGCTGCTGAACGAGCGCGTCTCCGCCAATGCCGGTGCTGCGTTCGCGGAAGTCAAAGATGCTGAGGGCCAGTGGAGCGGCGTGACCATTGGGCAGTTCCGCGACCGCGTGCGCTCGCTCGCGAAGGGCCTCATCGCCTCAGGAGTCGCGATCGGCGACCGCGTGGGCGTCATGGGAGACACGCGCATCGAGTGGTCCGAGTTGGACTTCGCGATCATCGCTGCGGGCGGCGTGACGGTGCCGATCTACCCTTCGTCCTCGGCCTCGCAGTGCGCGTGGATTGTGGAGGACGCGGGCCTGTCGCTCGTGGGCGTCGAGTCCGAGGAGAACCAGGCCATGCTTGCGGGCCTTGAGGGCGCCCCCGAGGTGCTGCCGCTCACGGCCGAGGGACTGGACGCCCTGGCCGCACGTGGCGCGGACGTCAGCGACGCCGACCTCGACGCCCGCACCGCGAACGCCACCCTGGATGACCTCGCCACGCTGATTTACACCTCCGGCACCACCGGTCGACCCAAGGGCGCGATGCTCACACACCGCAACCTGGTGGAGCACGCTGCGAACGTGGAGGCAGACCCCAACTTTGGCGCCTTTGTGCAGGGCGAGACGCGCGTGCTGCTGTTCCTGCCGCTCGCTCACGTGTTCGCACGCTTCGCGATGGTGCTGGCCCTCGCAACCGGTTCGGTCATCGGCTACACCCCCAACCACAAGTCCCTCGCGGCAGACCTGCAGTCCTTCAAGCCCACGTGGATGCCGCTGGTGCCGCGCGTGCTCGAGACTGTCTACAACCGTGCGGACACGTCCATGCACGGGGTGAAGAAGACGCTGTTCCGCTGGTCCGCGAAGGTTGCCCGCGAATGGTCGGTCGCGATGGAGAACGGCGGTCCTTCCGGTGGTCTCAAGCGCCGCTACGCAATTGCGGACAAGCTGGTGCTGAGCAAGATTCGTGCGCTGCTGGGCGGCGACCTCGA
The DNA here is from genome assembly GCF_000975155.1 of Demequina globuliformis. Lineage (GTDB taxonomy): Bacteria > Actinomycetota > Actinomycetes > Actinomycetales > Demequinaceae > Demequina > Demequina globuliformis. Next base: position 9,916 of record NZ_BBRG01000006.1, on the reverse strand, counting down.
GTACGTGCTCGCCGGCGGAGCCAAGCTCACGCCGTCCTTTGGACACTTCTTCCGCGGACTCGGGATCACCGTGATGCAGGGCTACGGCCTCACCGAGACCTCCGCGGCCGTGGTCGGGACGCCTGTGAGCGGCCAGATCATGGGCACCGTGGGGCGCCCCATCGCGGGATGTGAAGCCAAGATCGACGCCGACGGCGAGATCCTGGTGCGCGGCATCGGCACTTTCCCGGGCTACTGGAACGCGCCCGAGGCGACCGCGCAGGTGATGCGCGACGGTTGGTTCGCCACCGGCGACCAGGGCGAGATTCAGGACGGCAACCTGGTGATCACGGGCCGCAAGAAGGAACTGCTGGTGCTGTCCTCTGGCAAGAACATCCAGCCTGCAATGCTGGAGGACTTTATTCGGTCGCACCCGGCGATTCAGGATTCCGTGGTGATCGGTGACGGCCGCCACTTTGTGTCCGCGGTGGTGACGCTGGACCCCGTGCTGCTGCCGGACTGGCTCGCCGCGCACGACCTGCCGGAGATGGACCTGGAGACCGCTTCGATGAACGAGAAGGTCCGCGAGGCCGTGGGCCGCGCTATCGCGGCCGCGAACGAGCAGGTATCTAAGGCGGAGGCGATCAAGGAGTTCCGCATTCTGCCCCGCGAATTCTCGGAGGCACGCGAGGAGGTCACCGCCTCGCTCAAGGTGCGGCGCGCGGTCGTGATGGAGCACTTCTCCGACGTCATCGAGTCCATCTATTCGAAGAAGAAGCGCGCGTAAGGCATCCTGGCCCGCATGAAGACCATCGTCATTACGGGCGCTAGCGACGGAATTGGCGCCGCAGCCGCCCGCGAACTGGCCAAGCGCGGCCACCGGCTCGTCCTTGTAGGCCGCAATCCAGACAAGACCGCGGAGGTCGCCGGCGGCATCGGCGCGTCACACCACGTGTGCGACTTTGCCGAACTTGACCAGGTGCGTGACCTCGCCGAGCGCCTCCGCGCAGAACACCCGCAGGTCGACGTCCTCGCGAACAACGCTGGCGGGGTCATGGGGGAGCGGTCCCTGACCGCCGACGGCAACGAGAAGACCTTCCAGGTCAACCACCTCGCTCCCTTTCTGCTGACCCTCGAGCTGCTCCCGGCATTGCAGGCTGCGCACGCGACAGTCATCCAGACGTCCTCAATGGCCGCGAGGCTCTACGCGAAGTTCGACATCGAGGACCTGCAGAACGCCCGGGACTACTCGGTGATGTCCGCGTACGGCAACGCGAAGCTCGAGAACATCCTGTTCACCGAGGAACTCCAGCGGCGCTACGGTGACTCGCTGAACGCCGCCGCGTTCCACCCGGGCGTCGTGGGCTCGAACTTCGCCGCCGGGTCAGGCGGCCCCATGGAGTTCATGTACCACGGGCCACTCAAGCGCCTCGTGACGGTGACGCCCGAACGCGGCGCCGATCAGTTGGTGTGGCTCGCCGAGGCGGCCCCCGGCACTGACTTTGAGCCCGGCCGCTACTACGTCAAGCGGTCCATTCCGCGCAAGGTCAATCCCGCGGTGGGCAACGCGGAGCTGGGGCGGCGCCTGTGGGAGCAGTCGGAGGAACTCGTCGGGTTGTAGGGCGCCCATGCGGCGAGCATCCCAGGGGCCACAGAGACACCCGGTTAGGGTGACGGAATGGACGAATCGCCCACTGTCACCGCCGCCGACTACACGCTCACTGCCAACTCAGCCGCGGCATCGGCCGCCGAACGTACGCGCCTCATGGAGGCGCCTGCATTTGGGATGGTCTTCACCGACCACATGGCGCGCGCGACGTGGACCATCGACGGTGGGTGGGGCAACCGCCGTGTAGAACCCTTTGCCGACCTCGCGCTGCACCCGGGAGCGACGGTGCTGCACTACTCGCAGCAGGTGTTTGAGGGGCTCAAGGCATACCGGTGGGCCGATGGCTCGACGCGGCTGTTCCGTCCCGAGGGCAACGCGCGTCGGATGGCTGCATCCGCCGCGCGGCTGGGTCTGCCGGCCCTCTCGGAGCAGGACTTCCTGGCCTCGATCGAGGCGCTCTTGGCTGTTGACGGCGACTGGGTCCCCACCGAGGGTGAATCCAGCCTCTACCTGCGACCTCTCCTGATGGGGACAGAGCCCTGCCTGGGCGTGCGGCCCTCCCACGAGGTGGAGTACCTGCTGATGGCGTGCCCGGTGGGCGCGTACTTCTCCGGCGGCGTGCGCCCCGTGTCGATCTGGGTCGCCCAAGGCTTCCACCGCGCAGGCGAGGGCGGCACCGGGCAGGCGAAGACCGGCGGCAACTACGCCGGGTCCTTGCTGCCCCAGCAGCAGGCGCAGGACAACGGCTGCGACCAGGTGCTCTTCCTCGACGCACGCGAGGACAAGTACATCGAAGAACTCGGTGGCATGAACGTGTTCGCGGTGCGCCGCGACGGCACCGTGTGGACCCCGCGCGTGACCGGCACCATCCTCGAGGGCGTCACCCGCGCATCGGTCATCGAGTTGCTGCGCGCCGAAGGGCGCGAGGTCGTCGAGCGCGACATCTCGCTTGAGGCGCTGCGCGAGGGGATCTCTGACGGCTCCGTTGTGGAACTGTTCGCGTGCGGGACCGCTGCCGTGATCACCCCCATCGCCCGCCTGGTGTCGCCGGACTTCGACGTGCTGGTGGGAGACGGCGGGCCAGGAACCCTGACCATGCACCTGCGGACAGTCTTGACCGACATCCAGTACGGGCGCCGTGACGATCAGTTTGGGTGGATGACCCAGATCGCGTAGGCGGTCGATGAACCGCCGCTAGCCTTCGAGGTCTTCGCGCTCGAGCAAGCCTGCCTCGAACAGGAGCTGCTGGAACTCTTCGAAGGTTGTCGCCCCGGAAAGCCCCTGGGTGTCGGGGTTGAGGACAAAGAACTCGACGTCGCTGGTGGGGGCGTCGACGACTGCGCGCAGCGCCCACGCCTGGACAACGCCGATCGCCGTGGGCGGTAGCCCCTCGTACTTATAGGTGTTGAACGGGGAGTCCACCGCCCAGCCGTCGTCGCTGATGGTGGTGTTTTCCGCGTCCAGGGCGTATGCCAGCGGAGAGTCGACCTGAAGCATGATGTCCGCGGCAAGCCGGTTCGCAATGACGTCCGCCACCACTTGGTAGTCCTCTTCCGGGGCGTCGAGGGGCACCTCCGCATCCACGATCGACGCCGCGATGACGGTGGCATGCCACTGGTCGCGGGGCACGCCTGTTGCCTCAAGCCAGCCGCTGATGGATGACGTCAGGTTGATGGCGACATCCTCGAGCGTGTCGCTGTCCGTGACTGCGTACTGCCCATCCGCGACCCAGCCCTCGATGCTGCCCTGTGCCTCAGGCGGGAGGGCCGCGGCCAGGGCTGCCGTCGCCTCTTCTTGAGTGATGCCAAACCGGGTGGCAACGCTTGCCGCAACGTCGTCGGCGTGATCCTCAGGGCTCACAGCGAGGTACTCCGTGTCGTCAACTGGCAGGTACGAGGAGGCGGGGCTTGGAGCGGGTGTGGAGGCGGCGGCCTCGGGGGTAGGCGCCGTGGAAGCGGACCCGCTCGGGGTCGCAGCCGGGCCCGCGGGGGCGTACTCACTGCCCGTGCCAAGGTTCATCAGGCCGAACGCACCTGCGCCAATGACTCCCACTCCCGCGACAGCGGTCACTCCCGTGTGGACGGCCCGGTCGCGGCGCACCCGGCGGGTCACGTGGTCGTGGCTTGTGGCGAGGCGTGTCCCTGAAAAGTGTCGCGCGCCCTCGGCTGCGATCCCGGCGAGTCGATCGTGTGCCGTCGTCATGACTGGCCTCCTCGTGAGTAGGTGGTGACGGGTACGGTGGGTGGGGCGGCGCCGGCCGTAAAGTCCACGTCGGCGACCTGTGTACGGAGGGTGGCGACGGCATCGGCCAGATACCGCTTGACGGTCCCCGTCGCTAAGCCAAGTTCTTCGGCCACGGCGGCCACCGGCATGTCTTCGAGGTAGCGCAGGACCACGCACGCGCGCTGGCGTGGAGGTAGGCGCAGGATGGCTTCGTGCAGGTCTAGCTGTTGGGCGACGGCCGTGGAGTGGTCATCGCTGTGGGCCGATGCCCGGGAGAAGTCTCCCTGGTCACTTCCGTGACGTTGGGGGCGGGATTGCTGGCGGCGGTGGCGGTCGATGAAGGCCGTGCCAATGGCGCGCTTGACGTACGCGTGGGCCTCGTTCACGGTACCCACCCGGCGCGCTTTGCGGAAGGTGCGGACGAGGGCGTCTTGAAGCAGATCCTCGGCCTCGTCCGCATTGCCCGTCAGCACGTAGGCGTAGCCAAAGAGGGTTGATGCTCGCTGCTGCATCAACGTGTCGAGGGTGCGTGCCCACGCGCTCATGGCTTGAGTATCCAGTGCGTCATGCGGGTATAAACGCAACGCGCCGTCCCCAGGTTGTGTCGGTGGCGCAGATTTTTCACAGATTCTTGGCGGTGGGCGTGGCGGCCGTACGGCGCGCGCTTATGGTGGGTGGCGATATGAACGCTCCCGTGCCGCAATACTCGCTGACGCGCCGCAAGAACATGCGGCGCACGGTGCTGCGCGTTGGCGCAGACGGGGCGGTCCGCGTGAGCGCCCCTCCGTGGGTTGCGAGGCGAGAGATTGATGAGTTCGTGGCGTCGAAGGCCGCTTGGATCGCGCGCCGACAAGCGCTCGCGGACACCCTTCCCGCTCCCTTGACCGCTGGGCTAGAGGCTGAGCAGCTCAAGACGTGGATCTGGGAGCAGCTCGACGACCTGATGCCGGTGTGGTGCGCCCGAATGGGCGTGGAGCCGCAGCCGCGCGTGAGCCTCAAGATCATGAAGTCCCGGTGGGGCAGTTGCAATGCGCTGCGGCGATCCATTTCGTTGAACGTGGAGTTGGGGCGCCGGGGCCGCGACGCGCTCGAGTACGTCCTGGTGCACGAACTGGCGCACCTCTTTGAGTCCAATCATGGTCCCGGGTTCTACGCCTTGATGGACCTGCATTTGCCGGACTGGAAGCAGCGGCGCAAGGCTTTGCGCGCGCGGTAATGCTGTGGTTTCGCGGCGGTATTCGCGGTCGCTTGCGCGCAAGTGCGGCGCTGAGGTGCGGGGGCGGGCCGTGGTGTTCGCGGTCGCGCGGGCGCGCCCTCACGCACAGCGGGGCCTTGTCCCCAGGCATAGCCCGCGCCTCTTTTGTTCACCTTTATTGCTGTTTGATGCGTGATGTCAGTGGTAGGTGATTGACTCGTCGCATGAGGTTTTCCACCAACGCTCTCGCCCAAGCGGTCACCGCTGCGGGTGCGTTCGACGGCGACGACCTCGCGTCGGTGGCCTCCGAGCGGCTACTCGAGTTGCAGTCCACGCTCGCGCAGATGCGACGTCAGGCAGACGCCCTGCTGGTGTCCGTCGCGGGTGAGGTGGCGCGTCGCTCGAGGCCAGAGGACGGCCCCGCAGGGCTTTCGCGGAAGAAGGGCTTCGCCAGCCCCGGAAAGCTGGTGGCGGACGCCCTGGGCGGCTCGGACGCTGAGGCGAACCGGCTCCTGACTGTCGCGAGGGCGGGGGAGGAGGGCCACGACGGCGAGGGCCCGCGCTTTCCGCTCCTGCATGCGGCCGTGCAGGCGGGGACGTTGTCCGCGGAGCCGGCAGCGTTGCTCACTCGCGCACTTGAGCGCATCTCGGAGGTCTCGCCAGACCTCCTCAAGTGCGCTGAGGCGAGGCTCGTCACCAAAGCGAAGAAACTCCCGCTGGCCCAGGTGCGCAAGATGATCGCGCTCGAAGAAGCGCGACGCCGCCCACAGGACCTCGAGGCGAGGGAGATGAGGGCGTTCCATGACCGCACCGTCACCATTCGCGATGAGGCGGACGGGATGGTCACCATTCACGCGCGGTTGGACGCCGCGTCCGCAGCGCCGGTGGTGGCAGTGTTGGAGGCGGGCGTGAAGCGGGTGTTCCGGCAGCGGCGCGACAACGCGACAAAGCGTGGCCGCCCCGCGGGTGCGTGTGGATCGGCCGTGCCGGGAGTGGGCGACGACGGGCTGGTCGACGACCGCTCGGCCGTGCAGATCCGTGCTGACGAGCTCGTCTCCATGTGCCGGCATATGGCCGGTTGCGATGCCGTTCCTACCGGCGTCACCACCACGGTAGTGGTGAGGGTCAATCAATCAGATCTTGAGTCAGGCCTTGGCGTGGGAGAGGTCGACGGCATCGCGAGTCCCCTGAGCGCGGGGACGCTCCGCCGCATGGCCGTGGACGCCGAGGCGTTGCCCGCGGTCCTGGGTGGGGAGTCGTTACCGCTGGACGTCGGCAGATCCCAGCGGATGTTCACCCGCGCCCAGAAGCTGGCGTTGCTGGAGCGCGACGGCGGGTGCTCGTGGTGCCACGCACCGCCGAGCTACTGCGAGGCGCACCATATTCGCTGGTGGGGCAGGGATGCTGGCCCGACCGATCTAGACAATGGCGTGATGCTGTGCGTCGGTTGTCACCATCGGATTCATGCGGATGGGTGGAGCATCGACGTGCGGGAGGGGCAAGTGTGGTTCACGCCGCCCAAGCATGTTGATCCTCAGCGGCGGCCCAGGATTGGCGGCCGTGCGCGTTACGACGCGAATGTGTAGGTGCCCGTCGGCGCGTGCCGCGCACAGGCCGAGGCTCAGGCGTGCTGGCTCGCGCGCACGCTTGGGAGGCGCCGGTTGCGCGGTCCTCGACAGTACGGCCACAGGTGCTTCTCCCTGGTGTCCGCCGTGTGCCATACTGAACCCGATGTACACCGCGATCATCATTCCGTAGCGCATCGGCGAGAACCTCCCGATGCGCAGCCTCCCGTACCCGGGGGGCTTTTTTGTTGGGAAGGCTCTCCGGCACCGCCACAAGCACCGCCGCAGAACACGCGATGGGAAAGTGACCGCACAGAAGGCAGGCGTTCGTAGAGCGCCCGCATGCCCTGTGACACATGACGAGGAGTTGGCACGATGACGGATCTCACTGTGGAGGTCTACGACACCACGCTGCGCGACGGCGCCCAGCAGGAAGGCATGAACCTGTCCGTTGCGGACAAGATGGCGATTGCGCCCCTGCTCGACGAGCTCGGCGTGGGCATCATCGAGGGCGGCTGGCCCGGCGCCGTCCCCAAGGACACGGAGTTCTTTGGGCTGGTCAATAAGGAACTGTCGTTTAAGAACGCTCAGTTCGCGGCCTTTGGCATGACGCGCAAGGCCGGGACCACCGCCGCGGCCGACCCCCAAGTGCGTGCATTGCTTGATTCCGAGGCGCCCATCGTCACGCTCGTGTGCAAGTCGGACATCCGCCACGCGGAGCGAGCCCTACGCGTCAGCCCCGACGAGAACCTCCGCATGATCGAGGAAACCTTCGCCTTCCTCACCGGCGAGGGCCGCCGCGTCATCATGGACGCTGAGCACTTCTTTGACGGATACCGCTACGACGCCGACTACGCAGTGAGGGCATTGCAGGCCGCTGTCGCAGGTGGCGCTGACACCGTGTGCCTGTGCGACACCAACGGCGGCATGCTGCCCGACGACGTCACTGAGATCGTGCGTGCAGTCGCCGGGCGCGTCGACACTGTGCTCGGCATGCACGCTCACAACGACTCCGGGTGCGCGGTCGCAAACTCCATGGCCGCCGTCGCGGCTGGGGCCACCCACGTGCAGGGGTGCATCAATGGCTACGGCGAGCGCACCGGCAACGCTGACATCGTCTCCGTGGTCGCCAACCTCGAGATCAAGAAGGGGCTTACCGTCCTCAAGGGCGAGGGGCTCACCGAAGCCACACGGATCGCCCACGCCATCTCCGAGATCACGAACATCGCTCCGTTCGCCCGCCAGCCGTACGTCGGGGCGTCCGCGTTCGCGCACAAGGCTGGCCTCCACGCGTCGGCCATCCGCGTAGACCCCGACCTTTACCAGCACACTCAGCCCGAGAAGGTCGGCAACGGCCTGCGCATGCTGGTGTCCGATATGGCCGGACGCGCCTCGATTGAGCTCAAGGGCAAGGAGTTGGGATTCGACCTCGAGGGTCAGAACGAGCTCCTGGGCCGCGTCACCGACCGCGTCAAGCACGCCGAGGCCGCGGGCTACACCTTCGACGCCGCCGATGCCTCCTTTGAACTGCTCCTGCGCGACGAACTGGGCGAGGACAACACCTTCTGGGACGTCGAGACGTGGCGGGTCCGCGTGTCCTCGAAGCTGGGCGATCCCACCGACGCCGATGCCGAAGCCATCGTGAAGCTGGCTGCAGGCGGGAAGCGGCAGGTCTCCGTTGGCGAAGGAAACGGTCCCGTCAACGCTCTCGACCACGCCCTGCGCACCGCGCTCCGTGCCGCCTACCCCGAGATCGCGCACTTCGAACTCACCGACTTCAAGGTGCGCATCATGGAAGCGTCGCACGGTACCGATGCCGTGACGCGAGTCCTGATCACCACCGTGCACGGACAGACGGGGGAGACATGGCGCACCGTCGGCGTTGGCCCCAACATCATTGAGGCCTCGTGGGAGGCTCTGGTCGATTCGATGGTGTACGGCCTGTTGAAGGAAGGCATCACCCGCCGCTGAGCGTCGCCAGCGCGTCGCCGTAGGTGTTTACTCCACGGCGACGCGCTGCCGCGCGACGGGTGGAGGCGGTCCCCACGTCGGCTCGGCCCTGAGCGAAGTCCCGACCTCCGCCGCGTCCGGCGGGGGACAATGGTGAGCATGCACGGTGAATACAAGGTTCCTGGCGGCAAGCTCGTTGTCGCCGACGTCGAGGTTTCTACGGACACGCTGTCGCAGGTGGTGATCTCTGGCGACTTCTTCTTGGAACCCGCCGAGGCCCTCATGGACATTCGGGTTGCGCTCACTGGGATGCCAGCTGACTCCTCTGTTGCGACGCTCGCGGCCGTCGTGGAACGCGCCGCCGGCCCCGACGCGCACTTTGTGGGTTTCTCTCCCGAGGCCGTCGCGATCGCCGTCCGCCGTGCACTTGGCCACGCCACGGGCTGGCACGACCACACGTTCGAGATGCTGCACGATGAGCCCCGCGAACCGCACATGCAGATGGCGCTCGACGACGTGATCACGCGGGAGGTCGCTGCGGGCCGCCGGGGCCCCACGCTCCGCATTTGGGAGTGGGCCTCGTCCGCTGTCGTGATCGGATCGTTCCAGTCGCTGCGCAACGAGGTGGATCCCGAGGGGGCGGATAGGCACGACATCACCGTCACGCGCCGAGTCTCGGGCGGCGGAGCCATGTTCATCCAGCCTGGTAACACGATCACCTACTCGCTTTCCGTGCCGTCGTCACTGGTCGAGGGACTGTCGTTCGAGCAGTCCTATGCCTTCCTCGACGACTGGGTCTTGGGCGCGCTGGCGGACGTCGGCATTCAAGCGCGCTATGTGCCGCTGAATGACATAGCTTCTGACGCCGGCAAGATTGCTGGAGCGGCCCAGAAGCGATACTCGTCCGGCGCCGTGCTTCACCACGTGACGATGGCGTACAACATCGACGCGGACGCCATGATGGAGACGCTTCGCATTGGCCGCGAGAAGATGTCAGACAAGGGCACCAAGAGCGCGAACAAGCGCGTGGACCCGTTGCGAAGTCAGACGGGCATGGCCCGGGCCGACGTGATCAGCGCGTTCCTTGCTCACTTCGCCGGGCGCTACCGCACCACCACCGGATCCGTCAGTCCCGACGAGCTCGCCGCAGCAGCCGAGTTGGTGGAGTCGAAGTTCTCAACCCCTGAGTGGATCGGCCTGGTCCCGTAGCCGCAAGCGCCGGACGTTGGACACCACACTGCTTGCGCGTGACCATTCACACTGCACGCTGAGCGCCGAGCGCGGCACACCTTGCGCGTGACCACGCGCACCGGATGCTGAGCGCCCCGCGCCTAGCCGCGGACCTGTAGTGCTTGGCGCCTCGACACATCCGCTCCGCTAGTCGCGTCCGACTTT
>NZ_BBRG01000007.1 GCF_000975155.1 Demequina globuliformis | reverse complement strand
AAGGGAGTAAGTTAGAAGGGTTGCCCCAAATCCGGGCCCGTGAGGGTGTGGAGGTGGTGCGCGTCCGATCTTTGAGAACTCAACAGTGTGCCACATTGTCGATGCCAATTATCTCCGGCATCCCATGTTTTTGGGGTGTTTGGATTCCTTTGGTAGACAACGAAATGTCAGTGACATTTTGTTCGATGCTAGAGATTGAACTTGACCTTCGGGTCGCTTTGTAGTGTTTGTGATCCTGAACTTTTGTTTGGGTTTGCTGTAAGACATTTATGGAGAGTTTGATCCTGGCTCAGGACGAACGCTGGCGGCGTGCTTAACACATGCAAGTCGAACGGTGAAGCGAGAGCTTGCTCTTGTGGATCAGTGGCGAACGGGTGAGTAACACGTGAGTAACCTGCCCCAGACTCTGGGATAAGCCTTGGAAACGAGGTCTAATACCGGATATGCAACTCCACCGCATGGTGAGGGTTGGGAAAGATTTTTTGGTCTGGGATGGACTCGCGGCCTATCAGCTTGTTGGTGAGGTAATGGCTCACCAAGGCGACGACGGGTAGCCGGCCTGAGAGGGCGACCGGCCACACTGGAACTGAGACACGGTCCAGACTCCTACGGGAGGCAGCAGTGGGGAATATTGCACAATGGGCGAAAGCCTGATGCAGCGACGCCGCGTGGGGGATGAAGGCCTTCGGGTTGTAAACCCCTTTCAGCAGGGAAGAAGCGAAAGTGACGGTACCTGCAGAAGAAGCGCCGGCTAACTACGTGCCAGCAGCCGCGGTAATACGTAGGGCGCAAGCGTTGTCCGGAATTATTGGGCGTAAAGAGCTCGTAGGCGGCTTGTCGCGTCTGCTGTGAAAGCACGAGGCTCAACCTCGTGTCTGCAGTGGGTACGGGCAGGCTAGAGTGTGGTAGGGGAGACTGGAATTCCTGGTGTAGCGGTGGAATGCGCAGATATCAGGAGGAACACCGATGGCGAAGGCAGGTCTCTGGGCCACAACTGACGCTGAGGAGCGAAAGCATGGGGAGCGAACAGGATTAGATACCCTGGTAGTCCATGCCGTAAACGGTGGGCACTAGATGTGGGGACTATTCCATGGTTTCCGCGTCGCAGCTAACGCATTAAGTGCCCCGCCTGGGGAGTACGGCCGCAAGGCTAAAACTCAAAGGAATTGACGGGGGCCCGCACAAGCGGCGGAGCATGCGGATTAATTCGATGCAACGCGAAGAACCTTACCAAGGCTTGACATATACGGTCTATCCCTAGAGATAGGGAGTGATTTTTTCGCCGTATACAGGTGGTGCATGGTTGTCGTCAGCTCGTGTCGTGAGATGTTGGGTTAAGTCCCGCAACGAGCGCAACCCTCGTCCTATGTTGCCAGCACGTAATGGTGGGGACTCATAGGAGACTGCCGGGGTCAACTCGGAGGAAGGTGGGGATGACGTCAAATCATCATGCCCCTTATGTCTTGGGCTTCACGCATGCTACAATGGCCGGTACAAAGGGCTGCGATACCGTAAGGTGGAGCGAATCCCAAAAAGCCGGTCTCAGTTCGGATTGAGGTCTGCAACTCGACCTCATGAAGTTGGAGTCGCTAGTAATCGCAGATCAGCAACGCTGCGGTGAATACGTTCCCGGGCCTTGTACACACCGCCCGTCAAGTCACGAAAGTCGGTAACACCCGAAGACGTCGGCCTAACCCTTTGGGAGGGAGACGTCTAAGGTGGGATTGGCGATTGGGACTAAGTCGTAACAAGGTAGCCGTACCGGAAGGTGCGGCTGGATCACCTCCTTTCTAAGGAGCATCTGGCAGTCAGACTTTGGTTTGGTTGTCCAGGCCTCGTTTCGGTCACATGTGTTGATCGGCGAGAGCTCATGGATGGAACATCGACATGGAAGTGGTTTGAAGGATTCGAGGTCTAAGTACGCCGGTTTTTGCTGGTAGGAACGGATTAAGAGTCTGGAGAGTCGCTGTTGGCACACTGTTGGGTCCTGAAAGATCGGGGCCCGTATGGGATCCAGGTTTTTCTGGTTTGGTCCTTTACCGACGTGCATGAACCGTCCACTGGTGTGGATAGGCGGCATGGAGGGTGGAACCGCCCGTAGCTTGAGAACTGCATAGTGGACGCGAGCATCTTTGATATCTGTGGTCAAGTTTTTAAGAGCACATGGTGGATGCCTTGGCAGTAGGAGCCGATGAAGGACGTTGTAGCCTGCGATAAGCCTCGGGGAACTGGCAAACAAGTTTTGATCCGAGGATGTCCGAATGGGGAAACCCCGCTGGAGTCATGTCCAGTGACCCTCACCTGAATATATAGGGTGAGTGGAGGGAACGTCGGGAAGTGAAACATCTCAGTACCGACAGGAAGAGATATTCCGTGAGTAGTGGCGAGCGAAAGCGGATCAGGCCAAACCATATACGTGTGATAGCTATCAGGCGTTGCGTATGTGGGGTTGTGGGACCTTTTATCACCAGCTGATACTGGTGGACGAAGTCAAAAATGTGCGTGATAGTCGAAGGGCATTGAAAGGCCCGGCATAGAGGGTGCGACCCCCGTAGACGAAATTGCGTGCACTTCGAAGAGTTATCCCAAGTAGCACGGGGCCCGAGAAATCCCGTGTGAATCCGCACAGACCACTGTGTAAGCCTAAATACTTCCTACTGACCGATAGCGGAACAGTACCGTGAGGGAAAGGTGAAAAGTACCCCGAGAGGGGAGTGAAATAGTACCTGAAACCGTGTGCTTACAATCCGTCGGAGCCTCCCTAGCAGGGGTGACGGCGTGCCTTTTGAAGAATGAGCCTGCGAGTTAGTGCTCAGTGGCAAGGTTAACCCGTGAGGGGCAGCCGTAGCGAAAGCGAGTCCGAATAGGGCGATTCAGTCGCTGGGTCTAGACCCGAAGCGAAGTGATCTATCCATGGCCAGGTTGAAGCGCGGGTAAGACCGCGTGGAGGACCGAACCCACTTGGGTTGAAAACCGAGGGGATGAGCTGTGGATAGGGGTGAAAGGCCAATCAAACTTCGTGATAGCTGGTTCTCCCCGAAATGCATTTAGGTGCAGCGTTGCGTGTTTCTTACCGGAGGTAGAGCTACTGGATGGCCGATGGGCCCCACCAGGTTACTGACGTCAGCCAAACTCCGAATGCCGGTAAGTCAGAGCGCAGCAGTGAGACTGCGGGGGATAAGCTTCGTAGTCGAGAGGGAAACAGCCCAGAACACCAACTAAGGTCCCTAAGCGTGTGCTAAGTGGGAAAGGATGTGGAGTTGCATAGACAACCAGGAGGTTGGCTTAGAAGCAGCCACCCTTGAAAGAGTGCGTAATAGCTCACTGGTCAAGTGATTCCGCGCCGACAATGTAGCGGGGCTCAAGTACACCACCGAAGTTGTGTCATTCACACATCGCCCGGCCCCTTGTGGGTCCAAGCGTGTGGATGGGTAGGGGAGCGTCGTGTGGGCAGTGAAGCTGCGGGGTAACCCAGTGGTGGAGCCCACACGAGTGAGAATGCAGGCATGAGTAGCGAAAGACGGGTGAGAAACCCGTCCGCCGAATGACCAAGGGTTCCAGGGCCAGGTTAATCCGCCCTGGGTAAGTCGGGACCTAAGGCGAGGCCGACAGGCGTAGTCGATGGACAACGGGTTGATATTCCCGTACCGGCGAAGAACCGCCCATGCTGAACGGATAATGCTAAACGCCCGAACCGTACCGGATCTCTTCGGAGTGATGGCTGCGGCTAGCGCGTGAACCAAGTCCTTAGTAGGCAAGCGTATTAACAGGGGTGACGCAGGAAGGTAGCCGAGCGTGGCGATGGTAGTCCACGTCTAAGGGTGTAGGGCGAACGGTAGGCAAATCCGCCGTTCATGTGCCTGAGACCTGATGGTGACCACATTAGTGGGAAATCGGTGATCCTATGCTGTCAAGAAAAACCTCGGCGCGAGGTTCTAGCCGCCCGTACCCCAAACCGACTCAGGTGGTCAGGTAGAGAATACTAAGGCGATCGAGTGAATCGTGGTTAAGGAACTCGGCAAAATGCCCCCGTAACTTCGGGAGAAGGGGGGCCTGAGGCGTGATCAGCACTTGCTGCTGTGAGCGTTCGAAGGCCGCAGAGACCAGGGAGAAGCGACTGTTTACTAAAAACACAGGTCCGTGCGAAGTCGCAAGACGATGTATACGGACTGACGCCTGCCCGGTGCTGGAAGGTTAAGAGGAACGGTTAGCCGCAAGGCGAAGCTGTGAATTTAAGCCCCAGTAAACGGCGGTGGTAACTATAACCATCCTAAGGTAGCGAAATTCCTTGTCGGGTAAGTTCCGACCTGCACGAATGGCGTAACGACTTCTCCGCTGTCTCAACCGCGAACTCGGCGAAATTGCACTACGAGTAAAGATGCTCGTTACGCGCAGCAGGACGGAAAGACCCCGGGACCTTTACTATAGCTTGGTATTGGTATTCGGTGTGGTTTGTGTAGGATAGGTGGGAGACTTTGAAGCCGATACGCCAGTATTGGTGGAGTCATTGTTGAAATACCACTCTGATCACTCTGGATATCTAACCTCGGTCCGTAATCCGGATCAGGGACAGTGCCTGGTGGGTAGTTTAACTGGGGCGGTTGCCTCCCAAAGAGTAACGGAGGCGCCCAAAGGTTCCCTCAGCCTGGTTGGCAATCAGGTGGCGAGTGCAAGTGTACAAGGGAGCTTGACTGTGAGACTGACAGGTCGAGCAGGGACGAAAGTCGGGACTAGTGACCCGCTGGTGGCATGTGGAAGCGCCAGCGCTCAACGGATAAAAGGTACCCCGGGGATAACAGGCTGATCCTGCCCAAGAGTCCATATCGACGGCATGGTTTGGCACCTCGATGTCGGCTCGTCGCATCCTGGGGCTGGAGTTGGTCCCAAGGGTTGGGCTGTTCGCCCATTAAAGCGGTACGCGAGCTGGGTTTAGAACGTCGTGAGACAGTTCGGTCCCTATCCGCTGCGCGCGCAGGAAATTTGAGAGAATCTGTCCCTAGTACGAGAGGACCGGGATGGACGAACCTCTGGTGTGCCAGTTGTTCCGCCAGGAGCACGGCTGGTTGGCTACGTTCGGAACGGATAACCGCTGAAAGCATCTAAGCGGGAAGCCGGTCTCAAGATGAGATTTCCACGGAGCTTGCTCCGAGAGGCCCCCTATAGACCATGGGGTTGATAGGCCGGATGTGGAAGAGGGGACTAACGACCCTTGAAGCTGACCGGTACTAATAGGCCGATAACTTGACTTTTATCAATAATGCTATGCGTCCACTATGCGGTTCCCGAGAAACGGTCGGAACCAACCACCACATCTCCATAGAGTTGCCGCAGCCATAGCGAGAGGGAAACGCCCGGTCCCATTCCGAACCCGGAAGCTAAGCCTCTCAGCGCCGATGGTACTGCACCCGCCAGGGTGTGGGAGAGTAGGTCGCTGCGGCACATATTTT
>NZ_BBRG01000008.1 GCF_000975155.1 Demequina globuliformis | reverse complement strand
ATCCATGACCATCACCCCCACCACCTACGAACTCCAACCCAACCACGGCTGGGCCACCACCCACCAAGGCTTCTACGCCATCCCCGACACCACACCACAAACCACCACCGTCACCCTCGCCGGCACCACCATCACCCTCAAAGCCACACCCACCACCTGGGAATGGACCTCCACCGACGGCGACCACATCACCCACACCCAACCCTCACGCGGCCACAACTCAGACGACGACCCCATCACCTTCAGCCCAGGCGAACGACGCATCGGCTGGAACCTCACCACCACCTGGACCGGCTCCTACACCCTCAACGGCACCACCCGGATCAACGCCCCCGGCACCGCAACCACCACCAGCCCCCCACGCTCCATCCACCTCTACACCCCCACACCACGCCTCGTCGACTGCGACCTCAACGGCCACTGCACCTCACACAACCCCCCACCCCACCAACCAGCACCCACCCTCACCGACCCCGACGCAGACGGCACCGACAACCACACCATCCCCGACAACCAAATCGACGCCTACCTCGAAG